>OY970243.1:0-3594748 GCA_963715435.1 Vulcanimicrobiota bacterium | reverse complement strand
GCTGGGAAAAACACCCAAGCGTAGGAGACCGTTGCGTAACATGATCCGCAGCCGCTTTCCAATGGTTTTGCTCGCGGCGTTGCTGGCAAGCGTCGCGTGTTCGGCACAATCGGCCTCTTTTTTCAATCCCGGCACGGCTCAAATACCGCGGTTCGAAACGGCGCCGTGCCCGACGACCCAGCATCCGATTGAGGATTTACGACGGCGCGCTGTGGCTTTCGAATCCTGCCGGAAAACCGCTCCGACCGTACGAAACGCAAGAGAGCGTCGTGGGGTCCGGGCGTCGCGCTTTTCCGATCTTCTCCCTTTCCATCCGGAAAAATGCGCCCAACCTGCACTTCATGCGGCAGAACTGTCGCTTGTGGAACGTGCCGGAGGTTTCTTCTCGCATGCGCGACGTGACGCGCAGCAATATTTCGGCTCAATACGACGCCCAAATGGCTGCATCGTTCGGTCCCTATGTGGCGCGGACGCTACGCAATGCAACTGTCGTGACGATACCAAACGTCGCGCACGTCGCCTTCGGGAGTCCGTCGGCAGCGGCCAATGCGTGCGCGCAGCTATCGTGCGATCGCTCTTCGACGTGCTCAACCGCCACAACACGGGCTAGATCAAAAAGGTTCCTCCGACCAAGTTCGTCGTCACTCCTCGTCGCTAAGTCACCGCAAAGAGACTATCGATCGTTTGCGTCTCGAACAGAAGTTATATCCCGCTTAGCGGATGCTCTTGCCCCACCGGTTCAACCGGCGGGATGCCGTAAACGGCCTTCGTATTCCGCGGGACTGATGTACGCGCAAGCCGCTCCCGTTGGACGAACCTACGCGGACGCCAAGCGCCATTTGGCGCCTCCAGCGCGCCATCAAACTCGATCAGCGCCTCGCATTGGGGTCAAAAGGAAGCCCTTATCCCCATCTACAGGGGTTCGCTGCGCAGAAGCCCTTGGCAAGGGCTTGAGGTCAAAAGACCGTATCGTTAAAGCGATGCAAGGCTTCCGAAGCGAACCGCAGGCCGGCTTACGGGCGACTCAAGATGAAGATGCGCCCGCTTGCACCCAGGCGAGTATTCGATGGGTAAATCACGCGTCTTTCGCTTTCATCGTTGGTGAAGTTTGCCTATTGGCAGATCCGTGGCTCACGGGGCCCGCTTTCAATCGCGGTTGGGCGCTCATGGTGCCAACACCCCAGGGCATTCCGAACTTCGACCGCGTTACGCATATTTGGATATCGCACCAACATCCCGATCATTTCAGTCCGCGCGATCTGCGTGCGATTCCGCAAGCGCAGCGCGCTAAATTACACTATTGTTCCAGCAAACGCGGGATAGGCGTGTCGTAGCGGCCTGCAAGGCGCTGGGCTTTGCCGAAGTCCGGGAACTTCCGAAGCGGCGATGGATTGCGCTGTCCGACGATCTCAAGGTCATGACCGACTCGATTCTCGAGGACTCTTGGCTTGCTTACCAAACCGCAAACGCCGTTTTACTCAACGTAAACGACTGCGTTATCGAAGACGAGCGGACCGTTATGAATATCCGCCGTCTGGTAGGCAGCCCGGACGTTCTGCTCTCGCAGTTCTCGTATGCGAATTGGGTAGGAAATCCAGACGAAAGTGATCTGCATCGGGGCGCGGCCAGCATAAGGCTCGACTATCTGCTGAAGCAAGTTCGCGGGCTAAACCCCCGGTTCGTCATTCCCTTTGCTAGTTTTGTCTATTTTGCAAACACGGAGAATTGGTATCTGAACGGTCAGATGAACACTGTGGAAACCGCCGTTAAGCGTATCGACGAACAGGCGACCGCAGTTCCGGTCGTGCTTTTCCCGGCAGACGCATGGGAAGTTGCGCAACCGCATGACAACGCCGCGGCGATAGCTGCGTACGCTCACGAGCGCGAGGAGCGTTTACGCAGCGGCCCGCTTTACGAGCCGCTCACGGCGTCGCAGGCGCAGATCGAAAGTGCGCTGGAGGCGTTCTACGGTCGCCTCTCCCGTAAGGTGGCGCCGGTGCTGCGCGCATACCCTTTGAAGACACGCGTCTACGTTAGTGATCTCGATGTCGTTTACGAGCTTTCGTTTAAAGGCTTTAAGGTGACGCGCGACTCAGCCTTAGCGGCGCAGGCAGATTTGGAAACCAGCGCCGACAACCTCTTGTTTGCGTTAAAGACGCCGTGGGGCGGCGAGGCACTCTGGGTCAACGGTCGCTTCCGCACGCGCAATTACCAACAGCTAAAGCGTTTTTTCAACTTTTTCCGGGTGGCAGATATCGCGGAGCGACCCGGAACGACGATTCCGTGGTTCATTTGGCGCGCGTTGCCGGGGGTACTGAGGGCGCTGCATTTTGCAACGATTGGGCGCATTCGGAAAGAAACGTCGTAGGGGAGCTTTTAGCCATGAAAAGCGTATGGGTGGCTTGCGCGGCGATTGCCGCGCTCTACGTCGTCGAGGTAGCGGCAATGACCCATGCGCTTCGCTACAGTGCACCGCTCCCTCATGCGGGCATGTACCGCGCGATTGCCGGGATTGCGGCCTTGTCGCAGGCGGGCGTGTTGTGTTGGTTGTACCTCGTCGCTCGGAGCAGGGAGCGGTTTCCCGCGGCGGCGGCGATCGGGTGCGCGCTCGTCATGTCCGCGACGTCGTTCGCGTTCGTCAACCCGCATCGCGATGCGCTGGCTTATATCGCGTATGCGAAACAGCCTACGTTTGCTAGCGCGTACAGCGTTCCCCCGAGCTACGTTCCGCCGCAGGGTTTCTCGGAGATCAAAAGGGCATGGCCCGTTCTGCCGGATTGCTCTTATGGGCCGCTCTGGCTGTGGCTTGTGAGAACGGCTGCGGGGCCGCTTCGAACGTTGGATGGCTGCATGCTCGTCATGCGTTTCATCGGACTCCTGAGTCTGGTGCTGCTGTTCGTGGCCGTCATTTGCCTTCACGTTCGGCCTGCGATCTGCACGCTGACGATTGTCAATCCGTTTTGGTATTTCTTTTACGTGTTGGAAGCGCACAACGATGGGCTGGCCATCATGTTGGCCGTAGCAGCTATGACGCTTGCGGTCCCGCGTCCGTTTCTTGCACCCATTGTCGGCGGCGCGGCGGCATTAGTCAAAGCGCCGTTCGTGGCCATCGCAGCGCTTGCATTTGCAGGCGCCCGCTCCGTGCGCGGGCGCATCGTTCCGCAACTACTGATTTTTCTTGCCGTCGCCATAACGGGCTCGCTCCTGGGGGGCCGGGCCTACTTCGCGAAAATGTTTTCGCACGGTATGCAGACGTACGGTACCACTCATTCCCTGTCAGGCCATATTTTTGGCGGAATCCATATTGCGCTTGCAATCGTCGCGTTGGTGGCAATAGTAATCGCGTTGCTGCGCGCGCGGTTTTACGGATTGCTTTCGTTTAGTTTCATTGCGCTCTCGAGCTTGCCGTATCCATGGTATCTCGGCTGGGGGCTTCCTTACGCTGCTCAAACGCCGTTCGTGCCTGCATTTCTGGTGTTGCTGCCGATATTCGGTTTTCTTATGAACTCTCAACCCGCTTCGCGGCTCTTCGAACTCGCGGCGTTGTTAGCATGTATCGGTGTGATCCTGCGACCCGGATTCCTGGCGCGATTCGATGCGGGACGCGCGGCCGCGCCGGTAGCGGGCAGTCAGTAGCCTGCAGCCAGGCGGGCTCGGGGCAAAAAAAGGCGAGATTGGCGCGACGAACGCGACGGCCCTACATGGTCGCCGGTACGGCCTAGCCCAAAAAACCGGGACGCATGCCTCCTACCCGTATCCGTTCCGGGATGGCGGCGAGCTGTATTGTGTCCCGAGACACTTGAGGCAAGTGAAGTGCGCGTCTACCGTGGCGTGCGCCCGACGCACTGCGACGCTGCTGCGAGACGTCGCCGCCGTTGACTACGGTCTTCCTGCACGATGGAAGGTATTGTCTGTCTTATACGACGCATGAGCAGTCGCGCTACAATCTTCGCACAAGCCGCTGCGCTTATCGAACGTGGTATCCATTCCTACGCGATCCGGTGAAGATCGACATCCGCCGTTCAGGCCGGCCTGGCGCGCCGTTCGTGGTCGACGGACAGGTCTACCGGCGGGCACAAGACTCAACCTGGCACGTACGGAGGCCGCGTCGCAGTCCAGCGGGTACTTCCCTTCACCCCCCGAGGAATTTCGAGAAGAAACCTGCGTTCACGTCGCGGCCGAACGTGGAGGACCCGACCGTTACGGATTGCACATCACATCTTTCCTGGGAAAAGTACTGCATCGTCGATGGAAAACCTTAGTGTCGCGCCTGAGGCTCTTTTGAACGAGCTACGTTTAAGCAGGTGGACCCATGGAGAAAAGAGCCGAACAACAGCATTTGCGCGGAGGTGGACCGACCGTGGCGTTTCGTCGTTTTGTTTCGTCACTAGCTGCGATTCTGGTTTTGTGGAGCTGTTCGGGACCGGCGGTGACGCCCATTGCTCCGGTTCCGACGGCCGAAGGCTCCTCTTTTGTCGCCGGCAAATTAGGTCACTACATAAAGCACGTCGTTATCGTGGTGCAGGAAAACCGCAGCTTCGATAATATTTTTGCGGGCTTCCCCGGTGCACACGCGCACACATTCGGATACCTGCACGACGGTACGAAGGTCCCGTTGGAGCAGATCACGTTCGACGCCAGCGAGGACATTTCTCATGAATATCGCGATGCCGTCTCCGACATAGACGGTGGAAAGATGGACGGATTCGATCTTCGTGAAAACTATTCTGGGGGCTCGGTTGGACGTTTTGCGTATTCCTATATTGCGCGTAAGGAAGTAGCGCCATACTGGACGCTTGCCAAGCGGTTCGTACTTGCCGATCGGATGTTTCCGACGATCCTAGGAGCGAGCTTTACGGCTCATCTCGCGTTGGTCGCTTCCATGGCGAATGTTAGCCCGACGGAAACGTTGATTAACTATCCTACGCGCGAGCCGTGGGGTTGCGACGCACCTGCCGGTACGACTACGGAGTTGTTCGACCAAAGCGGCGTATTTGAGCCCGGGCCGTTTCCTTGTTTTACGACGATGCATACGATGGCAGATACGCTGGATGCGGCCCACGTTAGCTGGAAATACTACGCACCCGCTGTGAACGGGTCGGACCTCGGCGGCCAAGTGTGGTCGACGTTTGACGCCATTAGCACGGTCCGCTACGGTCCCGACTGGAAGCGCCGCGTGATTTCTCCCCCTTCGAAGATCCTGGTGGACGCGGGAAGAAACGCACTTCCGTCTGTGGCATGGGTGATGCCGGACTGGGCGTGGTCGGACCATCCTGACTCGTATAGCGATGCGGGCCCTTCGTGGATTGCCGCAATCGTCAATGCAATCGGAAAGAGTAAGGACTGGAACTCGACTGCAATCGTCATACTATGGGATGACTGGGGCGGATTCTATGACAACGTTCCTCCGCCGAATGTCGATTTTCGCGGCCTCGGAATCCGGGTAGGGTGTCTGATCGTCTCTCCATACGTGAAGCCTCACGTGGTGCACACGCAGTACGAGTTCGGGAGCATTCTTCGGTTCATCGAAGACGCGTTCCGGCTTCCCCGGCTTGGGTCGAGGGCGGCCGGTTATACGGATCGGCGGGCCTCAAACATCGTGGATAGCTTTGATTTCACGCAAGAACCGCGAAAGTTCTACTCCATTCGGGCCAAGTACCCGGCATCGTACTTCTTGAACGCAGCACCGTCGATGCGAGCGCCGGACGACGAATAACCTGCAGCGCCGCACCCTAGCTGTCGGCGCGGAGTTCGGCTCGATCCGTTCCCGGTGAGTAACGCCCCGACGTCCCTGCTGATCCATTCGGAGGGCTTCCCCCGTTGAACGACGGCCAACGATTGAGCGCCGCACTGAACACTCCATGTGAATAGCGCCGCAGTTCCCAAATCATGGGGCGCGCGAGTGCACACCAAGAAGCCGCGGTCAACTGGCTCAAGTCCAAAAGCGCTTAACGAAGGCTTCGGTCCCGAGTAGACGGTTACGAATCGTTCGGGATGACGATGGGACGATAGGTTCATGGCAACCAAAATCAGTTCGCTGACGTCCCGAGCCTAAAATAATCCTTATATGAAAATCGCCGAACGGCCGTATCCTGCCATCACCTGTCGACACGGATCAATCTCCCATTTGCACGCTGGCCATTTGCAGTCCCAAAAGTCAACCGCCCCACACCCGCGAGTTGCCTGCGCATCCCGCAGCGAGGGCGACGACGCCTCCGGTGTCGCCGTTAGCGGATGGGCACCCCAACGCTGCATGCCCCGCTTCGCCCGCTGTCGCGGGAAGGACTCAGTGACTGTCCGGGACCTTGTGGCGCGACGGTATCCCGCAAGGGCCGATAACGAGCTCGCCACCATTGATCGGGCGCGTCAGTATGTCGACGCGTCGCGTGCCGACGCCACGCACCGGGCATACGCAAGCGATTGGAGAGACTTTCTCGCGTATTGCGAGCCGCGCAGCTTAGAACCGATGCCGGCGGAGCCACAAGCGATCGTTCTGTACGTGACGCACCTCGCCGAGCGGGCGAAGCTCGACGGTTCGGCGTCGCTTAGACGCCATCGCGCAGATGCACAAGGAACGGGCCTTAGAAAGCCCGTGCGCCATGAAATCGTCCGCCGGGTAATTCGGGGCATAGCCCCACGAAAGGCGCCGCACAAGTCCGCAAAGCGGCTGCAACCTCGACCATCTGCGAGCGATGCTACTCGAGACTCCCGGCGACGGCCTCACGGCTAAGCGCGATCGCGCGATTCTTCTTCTCGGCTTCGCCGCAGCGCTGCCTCGCTCTGCGCTGCACTCGACGTCTCCGATCTGCGCTTCGAGAAGCAGGGCCTCATCGTCACTATCCGTCGGTCGAAGACTGACCAAGAGGGCAACGGCGCCGAGATCGCTGTTCCGTTCGTTCCGAATCGATCACTTTGCGCCGCTCAGGCCGTGCGCGAATGGCTCGAGGCTGCCTCGCTAGGTTCTGGCCTCGCATTCCGGTCCTTCTCCCCGGCGATTCCTTCGGCACGGAGTTTCGGCGGCGCTGAGTGCGGTCGATGCGGCGCAAGCGGGAGTCGTCTGAGCCTGGGCGAGAACGCTGAAGTATGACCCGAAGGGAACTGCTCGGTGCTGTGGCCGGACTGCTCTGCCTGGCATCCTGCGAGTCCAGCGTAACGGCTGTGCCAAAGAGCGTTACCGAACCGGCGATCCGCAGTATTGGTCCTAACCGCATTCTCGTCGAGCTTCCCGCGGTGACGGATCGCGCAGAAGCCGAACGCGTACTGAAAGTGGTCGCCGCACTACGGCAGCAACACAGCCGATAAAAGAACGCTACCGCCTTCGCCTCGAGAATTGGATTACGGTCCGAAAAGCGCGGCGTGGGTTTTGCAGGCAGTCATCGTGCAGTTTAAGCCATCTTCCGTGGATGCGCGGCAGCCGCAGAGCCACCCGTAAGAAATTGCTCCCGTCTCTGGATCGGCCAACCTAACAGGGGCTTCACCCAGGGCCAAGTTCACGGCGTGCAATCCCACCAACCAGACTCTCACGGCTTACAACTGTACCGGGAAAACCTGCTGAAAGCCCTTGGAGGTTCCTGAGTCTCATCGCTGCTCAGGTGGCGGATGAACGGGTTACGGTTTTTCGACCGACAAGGGGTGATTAACGGGGGTACAGCTCGCGGCGGTGGCCACGATGATGTGGTTTGCGCGGTCTTCGCTCTGGCGAATTTCCGGAAAGAGATCGCCCGGCATGAGCAGGCGTGAAACAGCGGGGAATTTGGGTCCCGGTTCGGCGACACCATCCGGCGCATGCTTCAAGGCGGTGTCCATGGCTGCGTGCGTGCCTTCCGGCAATGCGAAGTTCGGGATGTCACTGAGATTCCACATCTCCCCTAGTTGTCGCGTTTCCAGCGCCCCGTCGAGCAGGTTGAGCGACATCAATTGCGCCTGGGCGACGTCTCGAAGCGCCTTTTTCATCGTTTCGATCGTTTCGGCGTAGGCCGGATCGATATCGGGGGAGGACGGTTGCAAGAGATGATCGACCATGCCGAGATTACGTACGATGGCGGAAACGTCGTTTTCGAGCCCCACATCGGCGATATCCATGCTCAGGGCTCGGTTGTGGCTCTTTACGACACCTAGCATACTGAGACCGTGCATTATCGCGGAGTCGTCTTGCATCAGACCTGCGATGCTCGGGCCGATGCTGTGCTCTAGGGCGGAACAGAGGCGATTCTTGGAGTGCACCTCGATGATGGTAGGCGGCGCTGTCGCTTGCGACGCTGGCGGGGTCGTCATGGGTTCAGCCTGCGCTACGAGAATCGTTAAGAATATCGAAGCGAGCATAGCACCGTCGGCCATGAGGCGCCCTTGTCAAAAGCGGGAGTCCTCACACATAAACTTTTCGGACCGCCCCGGGATGATTCCCGGCCGACTTCTCGGGGCGTTGGACAAGACGAACCGCCCTTCGCGGGCGAGATGGCGCTTAGATCCAGCCGCCAGCGCAAAGGAGAATCCATGGAACACGAAGCCAACCCAAAACAACTCGAACCAATGGGCTATCGCGCCGTGCCAAGATATTGCTGGGCCAGTTTGATGGCCGAAGCGGCCCGGTCAGTCATCTCTTCCTATCGGCGACGTCCGTTCTAATCCATGTAGCCGGCCAGCACGGTCGGGAACGTCGCCGCGCCGCCGTAGCCGTTGGTTCCCTCGATCGGATCCTCGACTTCGCCCATCACGCGGACCGACCGTGGCGGCGGACGAGTCTTGAGACGTGGGCTGACCCTGGCGTGGTATACTGGGGTATCACTTAGGTTTCAAAGCCCGCATGGTTTACGTTTGACGTTACTGGCGAGTCGAATCCGAACACCAATCCCGAGTAGGAGACTCGCACATGTATCAAGACGAAACGCTATCCTGCGTCGACTGCAATCGGTCATTCACTTTCACGTCTGGCGAGCAGCAGTTCTACGCACAGAAGGGCTTCACCAACAAGCCTAATCGCTGTACTGACTGCCGCGCCGCCCGCAAGGCAGACCGCGGCGGTGGGGGTAACCGCAGCGGTGGTGGTCAGCGTGAGATGTTTAAGGCGACGTGCAGCCAATGCGGCGGCGTGGCGGAAGTTCCGTTCCAGCCGCGCGGCGACAAGCCGGTCTACTGTCGCGACTGTTTCGCGTCACGCGCCCCTAGCTATCACTAAGACCACAGGCGGTCGACCCGCTACCGGACTCTGGGCGCTCGCTTAACAGCGGGCGCTTCTATTTGCGTGACTCGGAGCGGCTTGCAAGATCCAATGACGCTCGACGCGACGATTAATCGGTGCCGGAAAAATGATCTCTGCCGCACGAATGCCGCTCCGTCCAGGCTGCATACGTGCGCTCATATACGCATTTACATCGATACGTCCGTCTCATCTCACCGCCCGTGCCCGGGCCGCACGTTGCCTCTTTGGAAACGACGTTGCGCCGCGCTCTCGATCTTTATTGGTTTTCCCATGGCCCGGTCGAGTTCTTCCGACGTGCGATTCATAAGGGAACTTATTCGCGATCGGTCAAATAGACTCTTACCCTTCCGAATTTCGGCGCCTTGAGGGGTGCTGCTCAGTCAATAGCGGCTACGGTAGTCGACTTTGTTAGTCGCGAACACGCTTGACCTTGCTCGCCGGTCTCGGCCTTAGCGTTGCACGCAACGCAGTGCCCGTCCGCGACGTGCATCGAATTCGTCGCCGATGCACCGAACAAACTTTGGGTTGCCGACATCACGTACATTCCGACTTACGCCGGTTTCCTATTTCTTACCGTCGTGCTCGACGCATTCAGCCGACGCATCGTCGGCTGGGCGACGAGTTCACACATGCGAACGGAATTGGTCCTCGACGCGCTCAATATGGCGATCCAGCGGCGCCAACCCACAGATGTTGTTCACCACTCGGACCAAGGGACGGAATACACGTCGGTTGCATTTGGGTCGCGCTGCCGGGAAGCGAACATCCGGTCCTCAATGGGCTCGGTTGGGGACTGCTACGACTTTATGTGTAGAATAGCTTAGGGATTCCGTTTTGGCTCCTGCTAGGATCGCCTTCGTGGCTCCCCGTTGACACGCCGGCGGAATCCCCATAGCGCACCGGTTCTGGCTGGAAAGACGTAGGCACTTGCCTGATAAAGTCTCGCCGACTGGGCGTTTGAAACGGGAAACCGCCGCGTGACTTTCCAATCTCAAACTATCCACGAAAGCCGGGCAGCTTCAGAAAAACAAAAAAGCCCCGATGCTGTCGAGATGGTGGGCGGTACATGGATTGAACATGTGACCTCTTCCGTGTCAAGGAAGCGCTCTCCCACTGAGCTAACCGCCCCGGCCGCGTCGTACGGTTGCACCTGCGTCGCGTTTGACCCTGCCTACACCGTTTGAGAATGCTGCCTGCCCTCCGACGTTACCAAAGGAGCGTGATCGAGGCGTTTCCTTCGATTGTTGACGCCTGCTGTTGACGCCTCGCATCGTAACGTTGGTCGCGGTGGAGATGCGAAAACGACGACCCCGTTTCCGCCCGGACGGCGATTTGCGTCGGTGCCCCGGACTCCGACGCTGATTCTGCAATGCGTGCCTGCCGCTGTACCAAACAGCGCTTTACGCACGCCAAAGCCCTACGCGAGAGTAGCCGAGGCCCTGCTTCTCTCTCTCCTAACGTAAGTACCTCGCGATTGTGCCTCCGGCGCTAGCAGGCCGGGATGCGAGAGTCCGGCGGCGGCACGTATGGATCGTGCGGTGAATAAATGCCTTGCGGCGCATCGCGCCCGTCCACCCTGATGTCGTAGGTGGGTTCCCGGCCGCACCACGTCGTGAAATCGAAGCGGTCGCCGTTGCGCTGCAGTTTCGTCACGGTAAGCTTTCCCGAAACGAACGATTCGCCCGGCTTTAACCGACTGGCGGCGCCGCCGCGAATGAGAAACGCCGAACCGGTGAAACCCTGCAGCAGTAACGTTCCAATTCCGTGTTTATCGATCGCGATGCCGCTGGCTTCGTCTACGCCGATGCCGAGAACGCGGGCGCGCGGCGCTTTACCGTCGGCAATCTGGCGCGCCATGAAGACAGCGGTTCTTCCAAATCGATTGCGGGTGACGAAGTGCATGTCGGTGATCGCATCCTGCAGCGGCGGAAACCTCAAGAACCCATACGTGAAGCTGATGAGCCGCTCGTACGGATGCAGTACCGCATTGTGGGACGTCGCGTCGCGCTGGTTGTCGTGACGTGCGTCGAACACGAACTCGCCGAGAATCGCCGCTCCCGCACTCGTCCCTCCGACCACGCCGCCCGCGTCGTATATTCCTTGCACCGCCGCTTGAAGCGGCGTGTTCTTCCAAAGGACGTAATCGGCTTGATCGCCTCCCGCGAAGAACACCGCCGAGGACTTAGCAACGATTGCAGCGGCTCGCTGCATGGCAGCGGACGACGAACAGGTCGGCAGCTTTAGCGTTCGGACTGAATGGTAACGCGCTAGCCGGTAGATGTAGCGATCGTAATCGTTCGTGCCGGTGGCGCGCAGGACCACGAGATCGCCGCCCCTGCGGGCGCGCGATCCGACCACCGTATCGTGAATCCAGACGAACTCGCCGTTGACGTCGAGTCCTCCGCCTCCGATCACGATGCCCGGGCCTTGCAGCGGGATGGGGCTCGGTTTCGGTGCGCCGACTGGCCGGTAGAAGGTCGGATTGCAGCGCGCTCCAACGTTGGCCTGCGGAACCCCCGGCGTGGGCGGCCACCAGCGGGTCGTGCTGCTGCATCCGATCGCTGTTGCCAACGCGACCCCGGCCAAAATCCAAACGGCAGCTTTCAAGGTTCATTTTCACTTCTTCGTTGACACTTGTAATGCATGCGTGATACATTCATTCGAACCTAAAACGTCACTTCGAAACCACGCTGCGAAAGGAGGCACGATGACTACGAATCTGTGGAATCCGATTGTCGCGCCGCAAATCGGCGGCGGATCGAGGCTTTGTGGCCCTTCGCGTGGTGGACCGACGTAGTATTTCGTCGTCGTCGACCGCTCAGAAAGGCTCCAGGATCGATCCGGGAGCTTTTTCATTTCACTCTTCACTTCGATAACGAGGCGAATCATGGACCTTTGGTTCGAAACCGAGATCCGGATGCGCCGTGACGACGCCTTCAAGTCCGCCGAACGCAGCCGGCTCTTACGCCTTGCCGAAAGCGGACGAAGTACGAGCGTACGCACGCGCATCGCCGACGGTGCTCAAGCGATGAGCGACGCGTTGGCCGCGCTGGCTCAAACGCTGCGCGCGCAAACTTAAAGATCGCCGATCGACAGCGTCGTGTCGGCATCCGCCCAGGCGGCGTCAAAGCGTGTCCGCGCTTGCGCCGCCTCGACGGTCTTCCCTTGTGCGGCGAGTGCTTGCGATAGTCCAAAGAGGGCGCGCGGATCGTTGGGATATCGCGCGAGGCAGTCGTCGAACGCGGCAGCTGCTTCGGTATACCGATGCGTCCGCAACAGATATCCGCCCAATGCTTCGCCGGCGGGCACGAACGGAATGATCTCCGCGTAAAAGTCGAACCGCTGATTGTCCCGAGCCCGATCTAGCCACGCACCGGCGTCGCGATCGTTTCCCTCGGCTTCGGCAAGGCGCGCAAAGAATAGCTGAGGAATGTATCCGCGCGTCGGCGTGCCGTATTGCTTGCGAATCGTCCCGTCAGCTGTTTTCGCATCGGTCAAGCGGCCGAGGTGAATGTCGGCAAGTCCCGCAATCCACTGCCCGAACAACTCGTTGGGACCGCCCGCCGCCGCATCTTGATAGCGGCCGAAGCGCAGCGCCGTCAACGCGGTGAACTTCCCCTCGAAGAGCCCGTTCATGCGCTCGGCCCACCGCAGCGCGGTCGCGTAGTCGCCGAGCATCATCGCAGCCGAATAACCGACGGAAACGTCGTGCGACGCGTACCGTTGCTGACCCAGGTCCTGATGATTCGTTGCATCGAGCTGCAGCATGAGTTGGTAAGCGCGCTCGCTCGATGCCAGCGCCTTTGTATATGCCCCCGTTTCGATCCAAAAATGCGCGGGCATGTGCGCGAGGTGTTCCGCTTCGGGTGGAAGTTGCATGGCGTCGAGGCGCTGCGCGCAGGCTAGCGCCGGCGAACGGTCCGGAAGATTATCGTAGGCGTGTATGCAGAGGTGGTTCGCCATGGGATTGTCCGGCTCGCGCGCGAGCACGCCGTCGATGAGCGTCAACGTGCGCGCCGATGCGTCGCCGTGCTCCAACAGCGCTTCTGCGGCCAGCACCTGCGCGTTTGCATCGGTTGGAGCCGAAGAGGCTAGCGCGACCATCGCTTGGCGATACGCGGTATCGTTGCGACTCGAATCGGCCCACGTTCCCCGATAGCGCAGACTCATCGCGTCGATGTATTTCCGCTCCCCCGGCGTGGCGGCGGCTTCGAGCGTCACGGCGCGTTGGATCGCGCATTTGCCCCGAGCGAAGTTCTCGGGGGTCATGGGCGTGTTGAGATCGGGACCGTACGCAAGGGCTTCACCCCAATAGGCCATCGGTGGCGGCGGCGTTCGTGCCGCGGCCTGGCTAAAGGCCGCCGCCGACGCGCTGCGGGCATAGGCGTAGTAAAGGAAGAGGCCGCGATCGATCGGGGTTTGCATCGTGACCGTCGCCGCCAGGGTTACTGCGGCGAGAATCACGTGAAGAAGCGCTGAGGGCCGGCTTCGTAAATCGCGATCGCGTCACGCCATTCTTGGGGTACGGCCATCGTCTTCTGATCCACGAAATCGTAGGCTACGACGGTCGTGGTCCCGTGGGCCGCACGATGATTCTGGGTTTCGCTCCAGATTTCGTATTCGAAGTCCCACGATTTCGTACCGATGCGCGAAATGCGAACGCCGACTGCGATCCTTTCGCGATAGCGGAGCTGGCGCTCGTACGTAAAGTGGATATTGGCCTGAATGATGCCGTGATCTCCGTTGATGGGCACGTTCATCACTTGTACGAAATACTCGGACCGCATCATCTCGCACCAGCGAATGTACGCGACGTTGTTCACGTGCTCCATCATATCGATGTCTGCAAACGGTACGGTGAACTGCGAGACGAGCGGAAATCCATCCAGCATGCTCCGGCGCTTCGCGTTGGAAGGGTGACGAGCCCGCTGCCTCCAAGAAACCGCATCCGAGGGCGCGTAGCTCAGTGGGAGAGCATCCGCTTCACACGCGGGAGGCCGCTGGTTCGACCCCAGCCGTGCCCATTTTTTTGACGGAGGCCCGCTCTGACCGGCCGCCCGACCGCGTCTTACGGCCGGGGCAGGTAGTAACCGCCGAGACTGCAAATAAGCGGTCCCGGTCACGCGTCAAGTCGGCTTGGCGCTGTAGCTCAGTTGGTTAGAGCGCCGCCCTGTCACGGCGGAGGTCGTGGGTTCGAGCCCCATCAGCGTCGCCATTTTTTTCCCCTTGGCGCGCAGCATGCCAAGGTAGCTCAGTCGGTAGAGCACGCGCCTGAAAAGCGCGGTGTCGCCAGTTCGATTCTGGCCCTTGGCACCATTAGAACCCTCGTGTTGTTGGCGCGAGGGTTTTGATTTTCCGCGCGTCGCTCGTTCGCTGGTGTATGGAAAGTGCGGTGCCGCAAAACTGGTTTCTCGAAAGCAGCGCTACGGTGTGCGAACTGCGACGACCGTTGGCTGCAAGAGTACTATCGAAAGAGCGAGAGGCCAGAGCTCAGGCAAGTAGTGTAGAGTTGCTGTAATGACCGTGGCGTCCCGGCGGGGGCGAAGCAGGCAGGCCCGCCGGCGAGCCATAAAATATAGGAGCATGCGCGTTCGTTTTGCACTCGCGGGGCTGCTGGCTGCCCTGATCGTCGCCCCTCTATCGCTCATGGCCGCTGCGCCGGCGGCACCATTGCAGGCGGGATCCGACGTTTCCGGAGCGCCCTTCGAGTATTTCCAAGGGAACTCAAAGATGCCGCGCGGTTTCGACATCGATCTGCTCAACGCGATGGCGGCGAAGATGGGAAGCCAACCGTCGATTACCAACCATCAGTTCGAGGATCTGCTCAAGGCGGTCCAGCGCGGACAGTTCGAGTTAGCGATATCGGCGATGTCAGATACGAGCGAGCGGGAGAAAGTCGTCAACTTTCTCGACTATTTCGTTGCCGGCGGGGGCTTGATGGTTCAGCAGGGCAATCCGCCGCACGTCTTTGGAATCGACGGGCTCTGCGGGTACGCCGTAACGGTCGAAAGCGGCACGTCGTATCAATCCGACATCGAAAAGCAATCCGCAAAGTGTAAAGCCATAGGACTTTCGGCCATCACGATTCAGACGTATAAGACCGACGACGACGCATTTGCCGCGTTCCTCGCTGGTAAGGCGCCGGTGTACGTTGCCGATTATCCGGTAGCCGTGTGGCGCGCGCGCACGACGGGCAAAGGTCTAGAAGTCGTCGGCAAACAGTTCGACGTCGTTCCTTACGGAATCGCGGTCGCCAAACAGAACGCTAAACTTTTGACGCAGCTTCAGCACGCATTGGCCGCCGTCGTTGCCGACGGCACGTACGACCGGCTGCTCAAGAAATGGGGACTCGCCCAAGGAGCGTTGCGCGTCGCTCCCATCAATGCGGGCAAACTGTTCGATCAGAAATAAGTTTACCTTAGATTTTTTTCAAAGAAGTCAACGCTGCGGCGCCACGCTTTTTCGGCATGCTCGGGGTGATGGTTACCGAGACCGCCCGGGTTGTAAAACGCGTGCTTGGCGTCGTAACGATGGAACTCGTACCGAGTTCCTTTGGCTTGCAGCTTGCGCTCGATGGCGTCGACTCCCTCGATCTTAAAGAACTCGTCATGTTTGGCCCAGTGGCCCTGGATGGGAATGTCAATGGTTGACGGATCGCCCGCTTCCGGCGGCGGATACCCGTACCATACGACCGCCGCATCGAACTCCGGATCCTTCATCGCGGCGATCATCGCGAGCGCACCACCCATACAAAATCCCGTGACGCCGACCTTTTTCGTACCGAGATCGCGTAGGTAAGCTGCGGCCCCGCGCGCGTCCTGCGTTGCCGCATCGCCGAAGTTCAAGCCGCCCATGAGGTGGCCGGCCTCTTCGCGGTTCTCGGCAACACGACCGCGATAGAGGTCGGGCACGAGCACCTTAAAGCCTTCGTTTGCAAGACGGTCGGCGGTCTCTTTGATCTGATCGTTGAGGCCCCACCACTCCTCGAACATTACGACTCCGGGCTCTCCCTCGGCGCGTTCGGGTTGGGCGAGATAACCCGGCGCTTTAGCGCCGTCAGGGCGCGTGAAGTCGACCATCCTACCCATCACCGTTACCTCCGCATAAAGTAATCGAGATTAAACCGGGCGAAGCTCGCGTTCATGGAGAGCGGACAAAAGACCTACGTCCAGCACGAACCGCGTTGGCATGCGTCGCTTGCGGTCGTCGCCGCACTCGTTCTTTACATCACGCTGCCGCCGAAGCTGACGATCGGGCCGATCTGGGCCGCGCCGCTTGCCGTAATGGCAATCCTCATTCCACTTTCCGTTTTGGCCCCCAAACGTCACCGGGAAACGCGGCGGATACGCTTTTGGGGAATCTTACTGATCGCGGTCATGAACTTTTTCAACATCGCCTCGGTGCTGTTGCTGGTGGATGGATTCTTTCATCCTTCGCGGTCCGCCGAGTTGCAATCGGCCGCAATGCTGCTGCGGCATGGTCTGCAAATCTGGTTCACCAACATTTTAGTCTTCGCGTTGTGGTTCTGGGAGCTCGACGGGGACGGCCCCGACGCGCGCGCTCATGCCGGCGCGGCGACGGAGTTCAAGAACGCCGACTTCCTCTTTCCGCAGATGCAAATGGCGCTGCAAGCCGGGGAGGACATTCCGTGCGTCGATCCTCTATGGAAGCCGCAGTTCTTCGACTATTTTTACGTGGCGTTTACGAATTCCACGGCGTTTAGCCCCACCGATACCATGCCGCTAAGCCGTTGGGCCAAGACGCTCATGATGATCGAGGCGATCATCTCTCTGATTACCGTCGCAATCGTGCTAGCGCGTTCGGTGAGCTTGATTCAATGACGTTTGGGCCATGACGCCGTGTAGCTGCGTGAACGGGAACGGTTGAAGCTGGCCGTCGCCCCGGAATGGATAATCGAATTCGGCCGTGATAACGAAGAGCGTTGCGATCACCAGCATCAGTGAGGTCGTCATAAAGACGTGCAGCCATCGCCTGCGCACGCGAAACAAGTAGCAAAAAACGATCGTCACGGCCGCGATGAAGAAGTTCCCGGCCCAGAAGATCACCGGGATGCCTTGATCGTTATCGAACAACCGCATGCGGCGCCCGTCCAGGACCTGATTCGCGAGCGCCAAATCGCTTTGCTGCAGCGCTTCCTGCGCGGCCGTTCGTGGTTGATACGCGGCGACGAGCTGCAGAATGTGCAGGGCCGCCTGGAGCGCTTCCGGACTGCTCTGACCTTGGCGCATGGCCGGCCATTCAGTTCCGACAACGACCTCGACGTAGTTTCGGCACGCGGTGCGCACTTGCGCGGCTAGCTCAGGCGGGAGATAGGCGGCCGAATGGTAGAGGTCGGCGACCGCCGAGGCTTCTTGCGCGACGGTTGCGGCTGCGGCGTCGTACTCTTGCCAGTTGCCGATTAGCAAGAACGACAAAACGACGGCTAATATCGTGCCGATCGTGCCGATGATCGGTCCGGCCACGTCGTTGTGCGCGAGTTCGTCGCTCTGCGGAACGATCCGCTGGAAAACAAAGAGGCCCAGGCCGGAGATCAGACCGAGCGCGATCAAGACCACCACGAAGAAGAGCCACGTCGGCAGAGCATAGATCCAGGTCATACGCCCCCTATTTTAGCGCAGGGCGCGCGAAATCGCTCCGCTCAGCCAAATTGCCGTCGCGACGCCCGCCAGCAGCATGAGCGTCGTAAAGATAACCGGTGAGATCGAGACCACCAAGCCGACGTTCATCGTGAGGGCCATGAACGCGCGCAGCACAAGCTCTCCCAAGAGCAGTGCGCCCCACGCCATCGTTACTACACGAACGCCGTGCCGGAAGTACGACGTGCGCCAAAGCACGTCGAAATGCTCTTCGGGAAGCGCATCGTTGGCCGTCAGAAACTCGCGTATGACGTAATAACCGATCGGCCGCCGCATGAGGAAGCTGGAAACGAGCATAATCAACCCCAGCAACCCGCTGATAAACGACTCTCGAATGAGCAGCATCCGCTGCGTTCCGCCGAACGCGGCCGGAATGAGGCCGCAGATCATTCCAAGCAGAATCAATAATCCGACGATGTCGACGGTTCTACGGCGTATCAAATTGACGACGTTCGAGACCGCTGGAACGAGTGACGCTCCAAGAACCGGCCAAATGCTCGTGCTCGGGTAGAAGCGGGCTAACGCGTAGTACGCGATCGTCGTTCCGCCGACGTCGATCGCCAAGGTCGGCAGCAGGGCGCGAAAGCTTTCCCAAAGGAAGTGCAGCGGCGTTTCCTCGGGGGCAGGGCGTTCGTGGGCCGCGAGCTCGCGCCGATCTTCCACCGGTCATCTCTACCCAAGCCGGGAAGGCCGGGC
This sequence comes from Vulcanimicrobiota bacterium, assembly GCA_963715435.1. Classification (GTDB taxonomy): domain Bacteria; phylum Vulcanimicrobiota; class Vulcanimicrobiia; order Vulcanimicrobiales; family Vulcanimicrobiaceae; genus JAFAHZ01. Next base: position 3,576,196 of record OY970243.1, on the reverse strand, counting down.
AAGGTGGTGAATCCTCAGCTTGCTGCAGCGCGGGTATGATGTAATGGCAGCCTGCGACCTTCCCAAGGTTGATGCGTGGGTTCGATTCCCACTACCCGCTCCACCGCTCGCTTGATAGTGATTAAACCGTCTAAGGGGAGATCTCCTTACGAGGAGATTCCGTGAAACGGTGAGCGTCCTTGGGCCTCATTGCCGGATCGAGTTTTTGTTCGAGCTGCTTTTGCAGGTTTTCAAACGCGGACGGATTCGAGCCGTACGTGTATTGCCGCGTGTTGACGATGAACGAATAGTGGGTGCCGTTGGGGAGTTGTTCGGCCCACGTGTTCGTGCCAGGCATCGATCCTTCGCGCGCCCAGTCCGCATTCGGTTGAGGAGTTCCAACACCCCAGATGATGTAGTGGTTCATGAACGTCAGCTCCGACTCGGCATTGGTCGCTATGGCCGACGCGCCGCCGGCAATCTGAAGGATCATGCCGTCGCCGCTATAGGGAAATGGATACTGTTGGCTCGACTGCACGAAAATAGCGGACGGTCCACTATAGGCAGAATAATATTCCGCTACTTCGTTGGGCAGCGGCTTGCCGATCGTCGGAGATTCAAGCACGTTTTGGAGCTTGAGCGGAGCGGCGATTTGCGTCGCAACGTACTTGGGAAAGGTCGTCTTTGAAGCTTTGGCGATGACCATTCCCAGCACCGTATAGCAAAAGTTGCAATACGCGTAGGTCGTGCCGGGCTTCTCTTGCAGCGGTTGGGCGAGTTGCGCCTGAACGTATTGCGTCTGGTTCACGGCTTTTTTGAGCCCAAGACTCAGCGCGATGGTTCGCATGTTGAAGGTCGGGTCGTAGCCGCTTGCGGCATCGTCCCAGCCCGATTTGTGCAGGATCATATCTTCGATCGTGATGTCTTTGACTCGGGGATCTACCGCGGCTCCGGCCGGGAGCGGTTTAGTAATTCCGAGATAGGCAAAAACCTTCGTCCGGGGATCGACCTTATGCGCCGAGATCAGCTTATACATCGCGGCATCCACCCACGCTTTGGAGTTACTGGCGAGACGCATGATAGTCGTGGTCGATGTTTTCGACTTTGCAAGCGGTGTGTTCGTGTACGCATGCGAGAAGATCGTTTTCCCCCCGCTCGAAACGGCGAGTTGCGCATTTGGAACCTGCGCGCTTTCCATAAATTGAACGATAAGACTGTCCAGCACGGAATTTTTTCCGGTGCCGACGATGACGATCTTCGACGCGCGGTGGTGCGTCAGCACTCGGGCGCGGAATTGTTGGGGCACGAACGATACCGGTGCGGACGTGGGCGACGAACAGGCGACGGCGGCGAGCGCGAATGCGAAAAGCACGACCGAAGCAACGATCCGGAAGCGGTTCAAGATGGGGCCTCCTATTAACGGCGTTGCTCAACGGGACGCACCGCCTATCGCACGAGCGTAACTTGAAGAATCGACCTGGCGCAACGTTCAAAGGTCATGGGACCCTGGAGCGCGCGACTGCACCTACCATCGGCAACGCGCTTGGTCGAGCGCAGGCGCGACCGGCGGCGCCCGAGAATCGACCGGCCTAATCGTAACGGACCTAGGCCGAGAGGACTGCCCTTGCGCAACGAAAACGCAATGAGGCGCCTCTAACGGGAAGACTGAGTGAGGATGCGGCGACGTAGCCAAGTGGTAAGGCAGGGCTCTGCAAAAGCCCCATCGGCAGTTCAAATCTGCCCGTCGCCTTTCCCCATTTTGCTGAAGCAAAACGGGGACGCCATAGCTTCAAAAGGCACTCCCCGCTTTGCGCTGCGCGCCCCCCGCGCAAACGCGGGGCCCTCAATCCTTTTGCCCTGATGAGCGTCGTGCCGTGCGCGTAGCGGTGGTCGGAGCCGGAGCAATCGGCGGCTTCATAGCCGCTGCATTGAATCGCGCCGGCACGGACGTCGCGGTGGTCGCGCGCGGCGAGCATCTGGCCACGATCCGGCGTGACGGCCTCATGGTGGAAAGCGACTTCGGAACGTTGCGCGCACGGGTCGAAGCTGCCGCCGATTTGCGCGAACTCGGTCACTTCGACGCTTTGCTGCTCACGTTCAAGGCGCATCAGTGGCCCGAACTGCTGCCGCAGCTGGCACCGTTCTCGCGCACGAAAACGACCATTGCGACCTTGCAGAACGGCCTGCCGTTTTGGTACGTCCGCGGCGAGCCGCTTGACAGCGTCGATCCGGGCGGCCGCATTGCGGACCTCTTTCCCGACGAGCAGGTCGTCGGCGGCGTAGTGCACGTCTCAGGCCACATACGTGCGCCCGGACGCATCAAGCAGAGCGGCGGAACGCGCTATGTCCTCGGACCGCCGCGCGGCGGCAGCGATGCGCGCAGCGAGAGGCTCGTCGCCTTGTTTGCGGCCGCGAGCCTCACCCCGGAAGCCGACCCGAACGTTCGCGCAACGGTCTGGCTGAAGCTCGTGAACAACGTCGGCCTCAATGCCGTCAGCGTGTTGCGGCGTTTGTCGATCGCACCGATGCTGGCCAACGCCTGCGCGCGCAGCGACGTACGCGCGCTCATGACCGAAGCGCTGAGCGTGGGTCAAGCACTCGGCGTGGTCGCCGGCGTCGACATCGACGCGCGCATCGCTTATGCCGCGCGGCTCGAGGACGTGAAAACGTCGATGCTCCAAGACTTCGAACGCAGCCGTCCGCTCGAGCTCGAACCCATTCTCGGAGCGGTTCTCGAGTTGGCCAAGCGCCTAAACGTCGAGGTGCCGAAGGTCCGCGCCGCCTACGACGCGCTCTCGGCGGTCACTCGATGATGGACGGCGTCGTGATTCGCGCAGCCGAGCTCGATGAGATCGGCATCGCCGCAGACCTGCGTGCGGTGATGGCGCGCGAGATGGACGGAGATTGGGATACGGAGCACCCGGGCTGGCGCAAAGGTTTCGCGCAGTTCTTCCACGATAAGCAGGCGCGCGGCGACGCACAACTCTACTACGCCGACCGTAACGGTGAGATCGTTGGCATGGCCGCGTTCTCGGTGCTCGACGAATACCGCGCTGCAGCGTTCGGAAAACCGCGCGGCTGGGTGAACTCGGTGTACGTAATTCCGAAGTTACGCCGGCGCGGGATTGCCAAAGAGCTCATGCTCGCCGGCCTCGATTGGATGCGCCGGCGCGGCTGCGTGATGGCTCGGTTGCGCACGAGCGACGAGGGACGGCCACTGTACGAAATGCTCGGCTTCGTTCCGGGCACGGAACTGGAGCTCCATCTTTGAGCGACATCGGCCGGCTCACCGGCATCGGAGCTAAGACGGCGCCGCTTTTCCGCGATCTCGGCATCGATACCGCGCAGGCGCTGTTGGAATACTTACCGTTCCGGTACGACGATCTGCGTTTTCCGACGCCGGCCGCGCTGCTGGGCCAAAACGGCGGCGAAGAGAACGCCGTCGGAACCGTGACCGTCGTCAAAGAACGGCGCGTGCGCGGTTTGGAGATCGTGGAAGTGCGCCTGATCGACGACGCCGGTACGCCCTTCGGCGCGAAGTGGATCGGCCGCAACCGCTACGTTTACGGACGCTTTCACGAAGGAATGCGGCTCTTCGTGCGCGGTCGCGTCGAACGCAGTTTCGCGGGCGCTTCGATCAACGTCAGCCAATACGGGCAGCTCGGCCCCGGTGAGAGCTACCGTGGCGAAATGGTTCCGGTCTATCGCGCGAGCAAAGATTTGGCGACGCGCAAGATCGCGGCCGTGGTGAAGAAGAACCTCTCGCAGCTTCTCGACCTTGCGCCCGACGATCCGCTACCGCCGTCCGTAGCGCGGCGACGGAAGTATTCGAACCTGCGCGACGCTTACCGAAGCGTGCACGCGCCGAACGATCCCGACGAAGCTCAGCGCGCGCGCGAGCGTTTCGTCTTCACCGAGTTTCTCTCGCTGGCGGCCGCGGCGCAGCTGCGCCGGGCGGATCGCGAGCGCGATCATAAGGCGCGCGCGCTGCGCGTTCCGGCCAATCTCCTCGACGAGTTTCAAGACGCACTCCCGTTCCCTCTGACGGGCGCGCAGCGCCGGGCAATCGTCGAGATTTGGGACGATATGACGCGCGACGTTCCGATGAACCGCTTGCTGCAAGGCGACGTCGGCAGCGGCAAGACGCTCGTGGCGGCGGCCGCGGTGCTGCTCGCCGCGCGCAACGGTATGCAATCGGCCTTGATGGCGCCGACCGAAATTCTCGCCTCACAGCACGCTGCGAAACTCGCGCCGCTGCTGCTGCCTTTCGGAATCGCTCTGGAAGCCGTGTTCGGCAGTCAAACCGCTCGCGCGCGCAGCGCTGCCGTCGCGAAGCTCGCCAGCGGACAAGCGTCGGTTGCGGTGGGCACGCACGCGCTGCTGACCGAAGGCGTCGACTTCGACCGTCTCGGTCTGGCCATCTTCGACGAACAGCACCGGTTCGGCGTCGAACAGCGCGCACGGCTGCGCGCCAAGGGAACTTCGCCGCATACGCTGCACATGACGGCCACACCGATTCCGCGAACGCTCGCGCAATCGGTCTATGCCGATCTCGACTTGTCGATCATCGACGAGCTGCCGCCGGGACGCACGCCGATCGAAACGTTTGCCGTGCGCGAAAGCCGGCTGGGTCGCGTCTACGAGTTCGTCTCCCGCAACGTCGAGCTCGGCCATCAAACCTACATCGTTGCGCCGGCCATCGAAGAAGGCGAAACAGAGTTGACGAGCGCGGTCGCCGAGTTCGAGCGGCTCCGCAGCGACGTCTTTCCCGCGCTCCGTCTCGGTTTGCTGCACGGACGTCTTTCGGGTCGCGAGAAAGAAGACGTCATGCAGCGCTTCGTGCGCGGCGAGCTCGACGTTCTCGTTGCGACGACGGTAATCGAAGTCGGCGTAGACGTAGCCAACGCCAGCGTGATGGTCGTTCGCGACGCGCAACACTACGGTTTGGCGCAGCTGCATCAGCTGCGCGGACGCGTCGGACGCGGCGCTGCCAAATCGTACTGCGTTCTCGTCTATCCCGATACTGCCGACGAAACCGAACGTCTCGAGATTCTTACGCGCTCGACCGACGGCTTCGCTATCGCCGAAGACGATCTGCGCATTCGCGGGCCAGGCGAGTTTGCCGGAACCGCGCAATCCGGCGGCAACGAATTGCGATTCGGCGATTTGGTGCGCGATATCGACGTCTATAGGGCTGCCAAAGGCGAAGCCGAAGCAATCGTCGCGCGCGACCCGGAGCTCAAGGATTCCGAACACGCGGGACTGCGTGCGCTGCTCGAACGCCAGCCGAGCACTCGGGCGCTGCTCGTTTCCTCTTAGAGGCAGCGGCTTGGGGCCTGCGAATACTGCGGTCCATGCGACCTCTCAAACTTGCTTCTGCCGTCTTTATCGCCGCGCTGGTCGCGGCTTTTTTTAGTCTAGGCACCGGTTCGGTTCGCGCCGAGACAACGGCCACCCGTGCCACGTTATCCAACGGCCTGCACGTCATCGTGGTTCGCGACACGCTGGCGCCGGTGGTCACCACGATGCTCAACTATAAGGTTGGCTCGGATGAACAGTGGATCGACGGTTTGGCTCACGCCACCGAGCACATGATGTTCCGCGGCAGCTCGACGATGTCGGGATCGCTTCTCAACGACATCATGGGCGTTACCGGCGGCGACTTCGACGCCGACACGCAGAGCACGGTCACCCAATACTTCTTTACGGTTCCGTCGCAGTACTTGGATATTGCTTTACGGGTAGAACGCTCGCGAGCGATGGGGTTACTCATGGCGCCGGATCAATGGAAGCAGGAGCGCGGCGCGATCACGCAAGAGGTAACGCAAGACAACAGCAACGCGTTTTATCGGCTTTTCACGAAAATGCAGGACCGCCTCATCGGCGGTACGCCGTATGCCAAGAACGGCCTGGGAACGGTCGAAGGCTTCGCTAAGGACGTCAACAGCACGCAGCTGCTCAAGTTTTATCGCACGTGGTACCATCCCAACAACGCGGTCTACGTGATCGCGGGCGACGTAGATCCGCAAGCGACGATCGCGCGCGTCAAAGCCCTCTTTGGAGATGTCCCGCCGGCTAAGCTGCCCGCGCGCGAGGCGGTGCACCTGCGGCCCTTACACGCAGCCGTCTATCGCGACGTGTCGGACCAGCCGTTCACGGGCGTTTTGTTGGGATACCGGTTCCCCGGATACGACAGCCCGGACTATGCGGCATCGCAGATCCTCAGCGACGTTCTCTCGAGCCAGCGCAGCGACTTCGGCGCGATGGCTTTTACCGGTAAAGCGCTCGGGACGGAGTTCGTCGTGCAACCGTTTCCGAAGACGGCGGTTGGAATCGCTTTCGCTGCCGTACCGGTAGGCACGTCGCCCGAGGGCACCGATCGCAGCGTTCGAGAGATCTTCGACGGCTATCGCCGCAACGGCGTTCCGGCCGACTTGGTCGAGGCGGCGAAGCTCCGCGAAATCTCGCAGCTGGAGTTCAACGCCAACTCCATTCAAGGACTCGCCGAAGAATGGAGCGAGGCGGTCGCGGTGGAGGGCTTGAGTTCGCCCGAAGACATGATCGCGCACTTTAAGGCGGTGACGACCGCGGACGTCAATCGCGTATTGCGGACCTACATGAACGATTCGACCGTCGTCGCCGCGTACGCGGTTCCGAAGAACACGGGCGCCGTCAACTCCGCCAGCGCTCAAATGGCCAAAGAGAACAACTCGATTCCCCCGAGCAAGCACGAACCGTTGCCATCGTGGGCGCAAGCGGTTCTCGACAAGCTGCAGGTTCCGCAACAGACGCTGTCGCCGTCCGACGTAACGCTCTCTAACGGAATCCGCCTCATCGTTCAGCCGGAACGCGTCACGCATACCGTGGTCGTCACCGGCGAGATCGAGAACAACCCGCAGGTCCAAACGCCGGCAGGCCAAGAGGGTGTGGCCGACATCACCACCGGGTTGCTTCCGTTCGGAACGACTACGTACAACCGCGTCGCTTTCCAAAGCGAGCTCGATAAAATTGCGGCGACTACCGGCGCCGGTACGCAGTTCAGCCTGCAAGTGCTTTCGCCAAACTTCGATCGCGGCGTTGCTTTGCTTGCCGACGAGGAGCTCCATCCGGCGTTCGATCCGAACGCATTTGCGATCGTCAAACAGCAGACCGTCGGAGGGCTGCGCGGCGAGGTAACGTCGCCCGATCGTTTGGCGGAAGAAGCCCTCAATAAGGCGCTGTACCCGCTGGGAGATCCGCTCCAGCGATTCGCGACGCCGCAGACGGCCGGAGACGTCACGTTGCAAGACGTCAAGGACTGGTATGCGGCGGCGTACCGCCCCGACCTCACGACGATCGTCGTGATCGGCGATACGACGCCGGACGCAGCCAAAGCGACGATTGAAAAATACTTCGGCGGCTGGAAGGCGAGCGGTGAGAAGCCCAACGTTTACCCGCCGCCGGTGCCTCCCAACGCACCAAGTGCCGTGACCGTTCCCGCAACGGGACGCGTCCAATCTTCGGTGATGCTCGCCGAAACCGTGAGCCTCGTTCGTACCGATCCCGATTGGGCGACGCTTCAGGTCGCTAACGCGGTGCTCACCGGCGGTTTCTACTCATCGTTGCTCTATCACGATCTGCGCGAAGTTCACGGCTACGCATATTCCGTGGAAAGCGGGCTGAATGCCGGAAAAGTTCGCTCGGCGTTCTCCGTATCGTACGGATGCGATCCGCAGAACATCCTTCCGGCCCAAGCGCAGGTCGTCGCCGTGCTCAAGCAGCTGCAGACGCAGCCGATCGAAAGCGATCGCATTCTGCGCTCGAAGGCACTGTTGATGGGTGACGTTCCGATTCGGGAATCGAGCTACGGCGGCGTCTCGCGACAGCTACTCGATTACGCCGTCCGCGGTTTGCCGCTCGATCAGAACATGATCGACGCTCGCGCGGAGCTGGCGACGACGCCGGCGCAAATCGAAGGGGCGATGTCAAAATACGTACGGCCCGACGGCTTCGTGCGCGTCGTTACGGGACCCGGACCGCAGTGAGACGTTCCTTAGGATGAGCAAAGCCGCGCTCGTCCTGGCGGCGTGCTCGGCTTTGCTCGGATCGGCGTGCACGCGCGCCGAGCAGTCCCACGGCGGCGCGCGTAATGCGTGGACGGTGCCCGGCACGCTACGTATCGCGACCCGTCAAGATCCCGAAAATCTCAATAGTCTGCTCGGTACCCAGGACGTCGACGAGGCGATCGCGGCGTTCTGGGGAGCGTTTCTGTTTCGCTGGAACGACCGCAACGAGCTCGTTCCCGAGCTTGCCGCTGCGGTCCCGACCGTTGCCAACGGCGGCATCAGCCCCGACGGCCTGACGATTACGTACCATCTTCGCCGCGGCGTGAAGTGGCAAGACGGCACGCCGTTTACCTCACGAGACGTGATCTTCACCTGGAAAGCGATTATGAATCCTCGCAATCTGGTGGTGAGCCGTCACACCTACGACGCGGTCGCCTCGATCGAGCGGCGCGACGACGCGACGTTCATCGTGCACCTCAAGTGGCGTTTCGCACCCTTCATCGTACAGTTCTTCGGCCCGTCGAATCCGCCGTCAATAATTCTGCCGGAGCATTTGCTCGGGCGGCTCTCCGACTTCAACCATGCGGATTACAACAGTCGTCCGGTCGGAACCGGACCGTTTCGGATCGTCTCGTACGAGAAGGGCCAGCGGTTAGTCATGGTCGCTAACGACGGCTACTGGCGCGGGCCGCCGAAGCTGCGGCGCATCGAGTTTCTCTTCGTTGCAAACGACAACACGCTGCTGACGATGCTGGAAACCCATCGCATCGACTTTTATTTCCGAGCCTCCGAGGCCCTGATCGCTTCGCTGCGCGAAATTCCGGGCACGACCGTGGTGCTGACGCCGCGGGACCGCTTTACCGACGTCGGTCTGAACGCGGCAAATCCGGCGCTCTCCGACGTGCGCGTGCGACGGGCACTGGCTTACGCAATCGACCGAAAGACCCTCATCGACAAGGTCATGCACGGCGTGGCGGTCACGGGATGGAGCAATCACGCTTCCTTCTCTAACGTCTTTGCTCCGGATGCGGCGCGGTATCCGTACGATCCGGCACGCGCCGATGCGCTGCTCGACCAAGCGCGAGTCGCGCGTCCGCTGCACCTTACGCTCGTGAGCTTCACCGGATCGACGACGATCGCGGCAGCCGAAGAGGTCATTCAGCAGGAATGGACCAAAATCGGCGTCGACGCGGACGTCAAGAACTTTCCTTCCGGGGAGCTGTACGCGACGTTGGCCATGGGGGGCATCGAGCAATCGGGAAAGTTCGACGCCGTCATCGAGAACTGGAGCAACGGCGCCGACCCCGACGATTCGGTTCTGGTGATGTGTTCGATGGCGCCGCCCGCCGGCTGGAACATCTACCACTTTTGCAATCCGCAGCTCGATGCGGCCGAACGCGCCGCCCTCGAATCGAACGATCCGCAGCAGCGTCGCGCCGCGTACGCCGCCATACAGCGCATAGTCGCCGATCGACTGCCCTTCATCGTGCTCTGGTACGAAGTGCAGATCGACGCGGTCAACTCCGATTTGCGCGGCTACCGTCCTTCGCATAGCATCACGCCGTTTTGGAACGTCTGGGAATGGTCGATTTAACGCGCCGTCGAACGCGGCCGCATGGATTTTAACGCCGTAGCAGGTATCGGTTTCGACCTCGATCACACGCTCGTGATCGACAATAAGCTCGAGCGCGTCGCCTTCTTGAGACTGCTCGAGGAGATCGAACGCGACGGCGGCCACGGCGTCGGTAACCTCGACGAGGAGATCGCGCGGATCGACGAGCTCCTGGCGTGGCAGCGCAAAGGGCCTGCTTCGATCGAAGATGCCGTCCTGCATTTTGCGCGCGAATGCAGTGCGCAACCGAAAGCGTCGTACGTCGACCGTTTTCGCACGATGGCCATCGAAATGGTCGATGAATTCGTGATTCCGATTCCGGATGTAAGACACGTGCTTGCGGAATTGAGGAAACGCGGAATTCCCGCCGCCGTGCTCAGCAACGGTTGGAATCCGCTTCAGATTCGCAAGGCAGAGCGTGCCGGATTCGAAGGCCCGGTGATCGCCAGTGCAGACATCGGTCAACAGAAACCAGATGCTCGTGCGTTCGAGGCGCTGCTGGGCGCGCTCGGAACGCGCCCACGGCAAACCTGGTTCGTCGGAGACGATCCGCACAGCGACGTCAACGGTTCGCGTGCCGCCGGATTGCAAGCAGTCTGGTTCGACTGGGAGAAGAAGACGTTTCCGACCGAAATGCTTTCGCCGCCGTTCACGATTCACTCGCTCGGCGAGCTGCTCGAGATTTTACCGGTAGGGGAGGGAGTGCGATGACGCGCGGCCTGCTCGCAATCGCAGCAGCCGCGCTGCTGCTCGGTGCCGCCACGCCCGCTCCGAGCGATTATGACGCTAAGCTGCAGTCCCTGGATCGTCGCTACACGGAGTGGTCGCTGCAAACGAGTCCAACCGGCGCAACCGACGCCGGAATCCATTCGTACGATACCCGGTTGGCCGATTTCTCCGCGCAAGAACGGGCTGCGGAAATGAAACAGCTCGAGGCATTTCGCGACGAGCTCGCGGCGTTGCAGCCGGCCGCGGGCGCGAGCCGCCACGACTTCGTCGATTATCTGCTCGTGCGCTCGGATCTCGAAGGCGATTGGTGGGGCCGCACGGTGCTGCGCCCTTTGCAACGTAATCCCAGCGTCTACGAGGACGAATGCAGCAACGGCATCTTTTCGTTGATCAAGAAACCGTTTGCAGACGACGAAGTGCGAGTGCGCGACGCGATCGCGCGCCTGCGCGCCTGCCCGGGCGTCCTCGAACAAGGAAAAGCCAACTTGACCGACACCGTTCGCGAGTTCGCAAAGGCCGCGACGGAAGACATCGCGGACGGAGACGCGCTCTATACCACCAGCCTCGACGCGCTCGCGCACGACGTCTCGCCGCAGACGCGCGGTAACCTCCACGCCGCGCAAAAAATAGCGCTGACCGCGCTGCATGCCTACGGCAAGTGGCTCAACACGAACATGAGCTCGTTCCACGAAGGCGGATTCTCGGTCGGCAAAGATCAGTACAACTTCTTTTTGCGGCGCGTGCTGCTGCTTCCGTTCGATTCCGACGAAGTGGCGGCGATCGGGCGTCTCGATCTTCCGCGCGACCGGGCGCTGGCGATTTGGGAAGCAAATCGCGAGAAGTTCGAGCGCGGTCCCATCGTCAAACAGCCGACGTTTTCGTCGACCGCGCAGTTTCTAGCGTACTTCGAACGCTCGATGACGCAGATCACGACGTTCTTGAAGACGCATCAGATCGTCGACGTGCCGCCGTATATCGGACCCTTCCACATCGTGCCGCTGCCCAAGGCGCTCGAGGCGGTCAACACCGGCGGCTTCATGAACCCGCCCGGCATGTTCGACAAAGATCCCGAGGGCTTTTACTTCGTCCCCGAATACAATCCGCATAATACCTTGTTCTTCGCGCAGCAGGCGCGGGAGTCGGTGTTGCCGCTGCTAGGACATGAAGGCATTCCGGGGCACTTTATGCAGTTCACGTACGCCTATCACAATACCGACTACATCCGGCACGTTCACCAGGACAGCGTCTTTGCCGAGGGCTGGGCGCTTTTCGGCGAGGAGATGCTGCTGCGTACCGGACTTTACGACGATAATCCGTCGGCCCGTAAACAGGTTATTCAACTGATGCGATACCGGGCCACGCGCATCGGCGTAGACGTCGGCCTCGCGACGGGGACCTTCACGCTGCCCCAGGCCGTTGCGTACTTCCAGAAAACGGCCGGAATCGACAAGGCGACGGCTTACGGGGAGTCTACTCGAGCGGCTATGGGGCCGGGGCAGTTGATCGATTACCTCGTGGGGAAGACGCAGATCGAAGCGCTCTCAGGGATGGTCGCCGATCGGGAAGGATCCGCGTTCACGTTGCGCCGATTCAACGACCGGCTGCTCTCGTACGGCACCGTTCCGCTTTCGACGATTCGTTACGAATGGCTGGGCGACGACACTTGGCTACGGCCGGTGGTCGAGCCCATCCCACCGCAGGAGTTTTGAAGGTCATGGTTCCCAAGATCACCGGCGGCTCGTTGAACAGCCGCAAGCTTCGCTCGCCCAAGGGGCTCAACGTCCGTCCGACGCCCGGACGCGTAAAAGAATCGCTGTTCTCGATTCTCGCGGCGCGCATAGAGGGTGCGCGCTTTCTCGACCTTTTTGCCGGCACCGGTGCGATCGGATTCGAGGCGGCGTCGCGCGGGGCGGCGCGCGTCGTCTGCGTGGAATCGCATCGCGAGACGGCGCACGCAATTGAACAAGCCGCGCAAGACATGGCTGTGCATAAAACTGTGAGTATTTTCGCCGCGCCTGCCGAACGCGCACTCTATAGGCTGGAGGGCCCCTTCGATATCGTCTATCTCGATCCGCCGTATGCCGACGAGGTGCCGCTCCAACTCTTCCGCCTGCTGCGCGAGCGGAACTTGCTGGCGCCCGATGCGCTCGTGGTCTACGAGCATGCCGCGAAACGAATTCTTCCGGACATACCGGGGTATCGCTCCGAGCGCGAAGAAGTCTACGGCGATGTCGCCCTTGCGTTTATGGCGCCGTCATCGGCATAGGGAATGACGCGTACGACCCGAGCAATCTACCCGGGTTCGTTCGATCCCCCGACGAACGGCCACCTCGACGTCATCGAACGCGCGGCAAAGTGCTTCGGCGAAATCATCGTCGCCATCGTCGTCAACCCTCAAAAGCGAAGTCCCATGTTTACGCTCGACGAGCGCGTCGCCATGCTCGAGCAGTCCATTTCGCACCTGCCGCACGCGCGCGTCGAACACTTCCGCGGACTCCTCGCCGACTACGTGAAGGCCGCTCGGGCCGACGTAATCGTCAAGGGATTGCGAGTCGTCTCGGATTTTGAGAGTGAGATGTCGACCGCGCTGATGAATCGGGAACTCTCCGGCGTCGATACGCTCTTCCTGATGTCCGATGCGAAATACTCGTTCGTCAGCTCGAGCCTGGTGAAGGAAGTGTTCTTCCTGGGAGGAGACGTGGCGACGCTGGTTCCCGATCCGGTACTAAAAGTCATGACGCAAAAACGCTCCACCCTTTCCGAGTCTCAATTGTAACGGAGGTAGAAATGTCGGTCTATCGCGTCCTGGATAAACTCGAGAATTACGTCCACGAAGGAACGTGGCTACCCGCCGGCTATCGCGTGCTCTCCGAAGAGCGGCTGCTCGAGTTCGTCGAGAAGATCCGCGCTTCGCTGCCCGAGGAAGTCGGTCGAGCGAAGATCATCGCGAAGGACCAAGATCGCGTGATGCGAGCCGCTACCGAGAAAGCGCAAGCGATCGTCGAAGAAGCGGCCAACAAGCACGAAGAGCTCGTCGACCAAAACGAGATCGTATTGCGCGCGCGCACGACTGCCGAGGTCGTGTTACGCGAAGCCGAGGAACGCGCGCGTAAGATTCGTGAAGGCGCCGACCAGTATGCCGCTGGGGTGCTCGTCGACATGGAAGGCCGCTTGTCGGGTGCGCTGGGTGCCGTGCGCAAAGGCCGCGAGACGCTCGCTCGCCAACCGCAATCGGCGGCGCCTACTTCACACTCGGCGCAGCTTGCCGATGCCGCCGCGAAATCCAAGCGAGCCGCTTTCGACTTGCAAAACGCCTCGGAAGAGACCGAAGCGATGGAGTCAGTCAAGGTTTAACTCACCCGGGTATAAGGGTGAGCATGAGACAAATCGCTGCGTTGCTCACCCTTATGATAATGACGGCCGCTTCGGCGATCGCCGACACGACGATTAATGGCGGCCTACAAGGACAGGTCGTGGATCTTTCAAGCGGAAAGCCGATCGCGCACGCGACCGTCCTGTACTATAAAACGCCATATCTTGACAACGGTCCGAACCGTATCATCACGATGAAGACCGACCGTAACGGCTACTTCACGGATATCACGCTCGAGCCGGGCCGGTACATCGTTATGGCACGTGTACCCGGTAAGGTTGAGGGTTGCGCCGTCGACGACGTGCAAACCGGTGAAACGGCGCGCGTCAAGCTCGAGATCGGTCACAATCAGATCGTTTGTTCGGGTCCCCGCGTCCATCCGACGCTCATCGACCCCAACCTCACCGCTGATTTATACAGGATCTGATAACGTCCGCCTTCGCCAACGGCGTTTAGGTCAGAGCTAGGAGCCCGGAAGCCGACGTGTGCTTAGGCACACGAGGTTTTCGGCGACGACGCTATGGCCTAAACGGGTGGCGCCTGCACGTTATGTGCAAACGCCTCGAGGCGTGAGCGGTCGATGGCTTTGACGCGGCCGCGATCGAGGTCGACAGCGCCGGCATTCTTTAATCGCAGCAGCGCGCGCGCCGCCATATCGCGGACGGTGCCCGCGGCGGCTGCGATTTGCGCCTGCGAGAGGTTTTCGACTCCGGGAAGTCCGCGCGTCATGCCGACCGAAGCCCGCGCATAACCGAGCAAGAACTTCGCGACGCGCTGCAGCACGTGCGCGAACGCCAGGTCGGCAATCGTGTCGATCGACCGGCGGCGCGCCTGCGAGGATGCGATGAGGAAGCCCAATGCCAGTTCGGCGTCGTTACGCGCGGCGTGGATGACGGCTTCGCTCGGCAGAGTGACGATGGTCGCATCCGTGAGGGCTTCGGCGCGCGTCGTTGCTCCGCCGCTGTCGAACGTGCCGCTCTCATTGAGCGTGTCGTGGGTGAGCCGTTCGCCGATCGTGTGCGTCTTACCGTCGGGAGAGAGAAGCGTGTAGATGACTTTGCCCGTCTTGACGATCCCGAGATACGGCCAAACTTCGCCTTCGTCGAAGATGGTATCGCCCGACTTGTAGCTGCGCTCGCTCATCTGCCCGGCAAGTTCTTTGATGGTGCTGGTGCGGGCCGACGTGAACTGCGGCACGTTGGCGAGAAACGTTTCGCCGTCGGCGTTCTCGTCGATGCGTTCGAGGCGGATCGTCCAGCGATTGCTGCCGAGATTACGGGCATCCCAGGAGAAGCGTCCGGCACGCAGCTGCGTCATCTCGTTGCGCAGCGCGCGCGGATCGGTCTCTTCGTTGATTTCGAGCGCCGTCCCGATCTGGAGCTTGTCGAACGAATCCACGATCTGGTCGGTTTTGGTTGCCGCGGAGAGCGACCGGGCATCTAGCGTGAGGGCAGCGGGACGATTCATGGGCATAGCCCGCCCGATTTAAGCAGGCCAAGGCGGGGCGCCTGCTATAGCAGAATACCGAGGCCCGCTATGAGTACGCCAATCAACGACAGCGACATCGTCATCGTCGCCGGTGCCCGCACGCCGTTCGGCAACCTGATGGGCACCCTCTCCGATTTAACCGCCACCGATCTGGCCGTGGCCGCCGCCGAAGCGGCCATCGAACGCAGCGGCGTCCCGAAGGACCGTATCGACGAGGTGGTTTTCGGCAACGTCATCCAGTCCAGCGCGGACGCGATCTATCTGGCACGCCATGTCGGCTTGCGGGCAGGTGTGCCGGTCGGCGTACCGGCGCTGACGCTCAACCGCCTGTGCGGCTCGGGGCTGCAAGCGATCCTCTCTGCGGCGCAGACGCTGCGTCTGGGTGAGTCGACGTACGCGTTGGCCGGCGGCACCGAGAACATGAGTCAATCTCCGCACGTGGTTCGAGGCGCGCGCAAGGGCTTCTCGTTCGGCGCGAACGTGCAGTTTGAAGACTCACTGTGGGAAGCGCTCACCGATTCGTACGGCAACACACCGATGGCGATTACGGCCGAGAACCTGGCGAAAAAATACTCGATTGCGCGCGAGGCGTGCGACGAGTTCGCGCTCGCGAGTCAAGAACGCTCTCTCGCGTCGCAAGCGCAGGGCTACTTTGCCGAAGAGATTGCCGGCGTCGAAGTTCCCGGTCCAAAAGGCACCAAGGTGCTCGTCGATAAGGACGAGGGACCGCGTGGCGGACTCAGCATGGAGAAACTCGGCCGTTTACCGGCGCGTTTCGCTAAGGACGGTGTCGTTACGCCGGGGAATGCCAGCGGGATTACCGATGGCGCCGCCGCAGTCGTGTTGAGCACGGTTAAGCAGGCCAAAGCCGACGGAGTGAAGTGGGCGGCCCGTCTGGTCAGCGGCAGCGTCGTGGGCGTCGACCCGTCGATCATGGGAATCGGCCCGGCGTACTCGATTCCGCGCGCGCTGCAGCGGGCCGGAATTGCCGAGAAAGACTTGGTCGTAATGGAAATCAACGAGGCCTTTGCGCCGCAAGTCTTGGCCTGTCTGCGCGAGATGGGCACTAACGAAAACGTGCGTCTCAATCCACATGGCGGCGCAATCTCCCTCGGCCATCCGCTGGGTGCGTCGGGAGCGCGGTTGGCGTTGACAACGATTCACGATCTCACCGCGCGCGGCGGCGGTTATGGCGTGGCGTCGGCGTGCATCGGCGGCGGTCAAGGTATTGCAGCGGTCTTTACCGTCGATTAAACGTATCGGCGCGCGCGTCGCTGCGCGCGCCTTGGACGTCCTCGCTATTGCGGCGATCGCATTCATCCTGTGGAAAGTGCTGATCGCCCCGCGCAATCTCGATCCGGCCCGCGCGTTTCCGGCTCCGCACGCGACCTACGCGCGGCTCGACGGCCGCGCATTTCACGTGACCGACGCGCTCGGACGGGTTCTCTTCCTGGATTTTTTCGCGAGCTGGTGTGAACCGTGCAAGGTCGAGCTGCCGTTGATCGAGCGATGGGCGAAGGATAATCCGCAGGCGTTGGTCGTGCCCGTCGACGTCGGCGAACCGCGATCGGTGGCCGCCGAGTTCGCGCGCAAGTACGATCTGCACGGCGTCGCGCTCGATCCGCACCAAAGCGCGCAAGCATTTTTCGCGGTGCACGGTTATCCCACCGTCGTCGTGGTCGATCCCGCCGGAAGCATTCGCGCGAGGTGGGAAGGTCTCAATCCGGCGATCGGACTGGCGATGTCGAACGCGCTACTGCGTCTTGATGCTAAAGTAGAACATTCCAAGAGTCGCCCCGCCCATTAGCACGAACGTCGCCCATCCCCAAGCTCGCGCGAGCGGCGAGCTGCGCCACTGCCCCATGAGCCCCTCGTTCGACGCAAGATAGACGATCGCCGCGATCAACGGTACCGCCGTAATGCCATTGAGAACCGCCGACCAGAAGAGCGCTTTAATTGCATCGATGCGCAATAGGTTCATCGCGATTCCCAAAAGGAGTCCCGCTGCGATGACCCCGTAAAAGCGCGGGGCGCGAGCGACCGGCTCGCCCAGACCTTCGCGAAAGCGAAACGTCTGTGCGGCGACGTACGCCGACGATCCCGCCAGTACTGGAACCGCCAACATGCCCGTGCCCACCATGCCGAGGGCGAAAAGCACCTCGGCGAAACTCCCTGCGAGCGGCCGCAGGGCTTCCGCAGCTTGTTGCGCGGTCGAGATGTCGTGTTTGCCCGCTGCGCCCAAGGTTGCGGCGGTCGTTACGATGATGAAGAACGCCACCGCGTTGGAGAAGATCATGCCGGTATTGACGTCGGCGTGCATCGTACGCAACGCCTTTTCATCGGTCCCGCGCCGTTGCGCGATCGTCGTGTTGCCGGCTTCTTTCTCTTCCTCTACCATCAGCGAGGCTTGCCAAAAGAACAGATACGGGGTGATCGTCGTTCCGAGCACGCCGACCATCGTCGAAAGCCACGAAGAATCGAGCCGGATGTGCGGGAGTACGAAGCCGTGCAGCACTTCGAGCCAGTTCGGACGCACGACGAATGCGGTAACGACGTACGCAAACAGCGAAAGGGTGAGCCACTTGAATACGCGCGCAAGCGCGGCATAGGGCAGCCAGATTTGGGCGGCGATCAAACCGATTCCGAAAAAGAACACCCACGCATCGACTGGTAACGGAAGGACGAGATGCGCGGCGTCGGCCATGCCGCCGAGGTCTGCGCCCGCGTTGAACGTGTTCGCGACAACGACCAGCGACGCAAGGGCGTAGGCTACCGGCGCCGGAAACCGTTTCCGCATGATAGCAGCCAACCCCTCGCCCGTCACCATCGAAATTCGGGCGCACATGCCTTGAATCACCGACATCATAGGCGTCGCAATCAGCGCAACCCAGAGCATCGAAAACCCGGTCGTCGCGCCGGCGACGGAATAGGTCGAAATGCCCGATGGGTCGTCATCGGCTGCGCCCGTTATCAGTCCGGGGCCCAAAATCGACAGAAAACGCAGCAAGCGGCTCTTCATGCCCACCACGTATACCCCGTTTGGGCCTGTGAGAGCGATGGCGCCGCTCGGTACGATACCCGCCGTGAAGGTACCTTTTGTCGATCTGCAGGCGCAGTACGGTGCGATCCGCAACGAGGTGGATCGCGCGATCGCCGACGTGCTCGAGCGCGCGTCGTTCGTGCTCGGCCCGCAAGTCAGGGCGTTTGAAGAACGCTTCGCCGAATACAACGGCGCCGACTATTGCGTCGGCGTCGAATCGGGCACCGCCGCGCTCAAACTCGCGCTAACCGCGCTCGGACTCGGACCCGCCGACGAAGTCATCATCCCGGCGAACACCTACATCGCGTCGGCGATCGCGGTTTCGGCCGCGGGCGCGACCCCGGTACTGGTGGACGTGGACGATGCGTACCTTATCGATCCGGTCGCGGCCGAAGCTGCGATAACGCCGCGCACGCGCGCCATCATGCCCGTTCATCTATACGGTCAGACGGTGCCGATGAAACCAGTGCTCGAACTCGCCGAGCGTCACAGGTTGTTCGTGATCGAGGACGCGTGTCAGGCGCACGGCGCCAAGTGGCAGTCCCGGCGGGCCGGCAGCATCGGAACAGTGGGGTGCTTCAGCTTCTATCCCGGCAAGAATCTCGGTGCCTACGGCGATGGCGGGGCGATCGTTACCAACGACGAACGGCTCGTCGACCGCATGAAGCTTCTACGCGATTTTGGTCAGCGAAAGAAATACGAGCATGTGATCAAGGGCGATAACTGCCGCCTCGACTCGCTGCAAGCTGCGGTGCTCGACGTCAAGCTGAAATATCTCGACGAATGGAACGAGCGCCGGCGCGACCACGCGGCGCTCTACGATACGCTGCTGTCGGCGGCTGGATTCCCGGTTCCGAAGAACCTCGACCCCGAGGGGCACGTGTATCATCTGTACGTCACGCAGGTGGACGACCGCGAAAACGTCCAGCGACATCTCGCCGAGCGTGGCATTCAAAGCGGAATTCATTATCCGATTCCCATTCATCGCCAGCCGGCGTATGCAGATCTCGGCTTGCCTGCGGGGCGTTTTCCCGTCACGGAAACCGCCGCCGCCAAGATTCTGTCGCTTCCGATGTTCCCGGAACTCACCGGGGAGCAGATCCGGCACGTCGTGGAATCGCTCGCCGAAATCGCACGGCCCTCCTCGTCGCCCCATGCGAGCGTGGCATGAGTGCGGCCGAATTGAACGCGGCGATCGTCGGGCTCGGTTATTGGGGCCCCAATTTGCTCCGGAATTTTACGGCTTCGGAACACTGGAACGTCCGTTGGATCGTCGACGCCGACGAGAAGCGTATTGCGAGAATGCAGCGGCTCTATCCACGATCCTACGCATCGCGCGATTTCGATTCGGCGCTGAGCGATCCGGAGGTCGATCTCATCGCGATCGCAACGCCTCCGTCGATGCACGCGACGATGGCCGGACGCGCCATCGCCGCCGGAAAGCACGTCTTGGTGGAGAAGCCGCTCGCCGAGAACGCTGCAGACGCGCGCCGGCTCGTCGATGCCGCCCAGCGCCGGGGCGTGAAACTTTTTACTGACCACACGTTCCTCTATACGGGTGCGGTCGAGGCGATGCATCGTCTCAACGCCGAGGGTGCGTTGGGCGAGATGTACTATGCCGAATCGCAACGCGTCAACCTTGGGCTGTTTCAGCAAACCAACGTCATCTGGGACCTCGGTCCGCACGACGTGTCGATTCTCAATCACGTGTTCGCAAGCACGCCCGCGGCCGTCTCCTGCCAGGCTCGTGCGTGCGTCAATCCGGACGTATGGGACGTTGCCTTCATGCTGCTGCGTTACGGCTCGTGCGTGGCGCAAGTGCATCTGAGCTGGCTCTCGCCCGTGAAGGTCCGGCGTATGATGCTGTCCGCCAGCGAGCGGATGCTGGTGTGGGACGACGTCGATCCGTCGGAAAAGATACGCATTTACGACAAAGGCGTAGTGCTCAATCCCAGCAGTGAGACCTTAACGAAGCAGATGGTGAGCTACCGGCTGGGCGAAGTGCGCATCCCGATCGTCGACGAGCGTGAGGCTTTGGGCAAGCTCATCGACGACGCGTGGGAAAGCGTCGCGAACGGCGCTACGTCGCGAATCGAAGGCGCGTTTGGCTACGACGTCGTGTGCTGCTTGGAGGCCGCGTGCGCGTCGGCGCGGGCCGACGGGAAGTGGGTGGAAATCGGCGAGCCTTCCGTTGCACGGGCGATTGCGGGAGTGGTCAAGGTTACGCCGCCGCCGGTTCTTGGAGCGGTCGGCGCACAACCGGAATAAACCAGACTGCCGCAAAGGCCGTCGTCAACGCTGCAAAGACGAGCGTCGGCTCGACGCCGAAGGCGCCTGCGAGGATGCCGCCGGTGAGCGCTCCGAGCGGCGCGGTGGCCGAGTTGATCGTTCGCATGGCTGCATGCATGCGCGCTTGAATCTCCAGGGGCGTGACGCGCTGACGGTACGAAAGCTGCGCGACGTTGTAGACCGGCGTCGCCATGCTGGTGAGCATGAGCGACGCGAGCGCACATCCGATCGGAAAGAAGAGCGCGGCAACGGGCAAGAGGATGCGCCCCCCTGCGTTGATTAGGACCGCCGCCGACAACGTCGAGATCAGCCCGAAGCGCTCAGTCAGCTTGAGCGCGTAGAGCGCGCCGACCAAGCCCAGATTGGAAAACGCCAGCAGTAGCCCGACCGTCACCGGTACCAAGTGCAGCACGCGATAGAGGAAGATGAGCGACACGACGCTCGCCATCGCGGCGCCGAAGTTGGTCGTCGCGGTGCAGAGCGCGATACGCGCGAGCCGCGGCGTATCGATGATGAAGCGCACGCCTTGCCACAGGTCCTCGAAAAACGGCGTTCGCTGCGCGCGACGTGCCGGATGCAGCGCGCGGCGGTCCATCGTGGCAAGACTGAGCGCAGAAACGAGATAAGAAATTGCGTCCACGAAGATGGTAAGAGGGGCGCTCAGTACGTGCATCAATAGGCCGCCCACCGCCGGGCCAATCGACTGCGACGCCGTGTTGCTCAGCTCGAGCTTGGTATTTCCTTCACCGATGCGGTCGCGGGGGACGACTGCCGGCAAGTGCGCCTGATAGGCAATGTCGTGAAAGACGCTCATGCTCGCGGTAAGGACGGCGAGGAGTAGAATCCAATCCATGTTCAGGCGATGAAAATACCAAAGTACGGGGACTACCGCCATCGCGACGGCTCGGCCGAGGTCCATTGCAATCATCACCGTATGCTTCGGCCAGCGCTCGACCAAGGTTGCCGCGAACATGCCAAGCAGCGGAAACGCAAGCGCGGCGATCGCCGATACGGCCGCCATCTGGGCGGGCGTCGCGGCCAGCACCGTCACCGCTACGGTGGGCAGGGCAAAACCGGAAAGACAGCTCCCGAAAAGGCTCACACTTTGAGCCGTCCAGAGCCGCATGAAGTTCCGGTGTCCAAATAGAGAACCGGCCACGATACTATGTATCGGAACCGGTTCTCGATAACTAGAGAAACGCTTAGTAAATTCTCATCGACGAAACGGCGACAATTATCGTCCTTTCCACGCGGGTTTGCGTTTTTCGAGAAATGCGCCCGTGCCTTCTTTAATATCTTCGGTGTCGACGAGCGTGCCGAACTCGATCGCCTCCAGCTCGAGGGCGTCGTCGATCGAAAGATGCGCGCCGTTGTTGATGACACGCTTGCACGCAGCGATGGCGAGCGGCGCTTTCGACGCAATCAGCGATGCAATGCGCTTGGCTTCGGCCAATAGCTCGGCCAGAGGTACGACCTTTTGCACGAGGCCGATGCGCAACGCTTCTTGTGCGCCTATGATCTCGCCGGTCAAGCACAGATACATCGCCATTCCTTTGCCCACGAGCCGCGTCGTGCGCTGGCTTCCGCCGTAGCCCGGGATGAGACCGAGGTTCACTTCCGGTTGACCGAACTTGGCATTTTCGGACGCAATCATGATGTCGCCGGCCATCGCGAGCTCGCATCCGCCGCCCAGTGCGAAACCGTTGACCGCCATAATTACCGGTTTGCGCATGCGCTCGATCTGGCGGGTGAGCGACTGGCCCATGCGCGCCTGATCCGCCCCGGCGCTTGCCGAAGCGAGCGCGTTGAGCTCCGCAATGTCGGCGCCGGCGGCGAAAGCTTTTTCGCCGGCGCCCGTGACGACCACAGCGCGCACGTCCGGATGCGCGTCGAGCTCGACCAGCGCCACGGACAATTCGGCCAACAGCGCGCCGCGCAGCGCGTTGAGCACGTTTGGACGGTTGAGCGTTACGATGGCGACCGGCGCCTCGATCGTAACGAGGATATTTTCGAAGCCGCGCTCGGCGCTAGGCGTAGTCATAGAATCCCTTTCCGCTCTTACGTCCGTAATGGCCGGCCAAGACCATTCGCTTGAGCAGCGGCGGTGCGGCCATCATTGGATCTTTGAACTCGTCGAACATGATCTCGGCGATGTAGTAGGTCGTGTCGAGGCCGACGAAATCCAGCAGCTCGAACGGTCCCATCGGGTAGCCGCAGCCCAGCCGCATGCCTTTATCGATGTCTTCCTTGGTGGCCAACCCTTGTTCGTAGACGCGAATCGCGTAGAGCAGATATGGAACCAGCAGTCGATTGACCACGAACCCCGGCGTGTCTTGTGCGAGAATCGGTTCCTTTCCGAGCTTCTTCGCGAAGTCGAACAGCGTGTCGATCGTATCTTGGGTCGTGGCAATAGTCTTCACCACCTCGACGAGTTTCATGATCGGAACCGGGTTGAAGAAGTGCAGACCCGCTATCTTGTTCGGACGCGTCGTCTTGGCGGCAAGCTCGACGACGCACAAGCTGGAGGTGTTCGTGCACAGGATCGCGTTGGGCGTGAGAAGCTCGTCGAGTTGACGAAAGAGCGTCGCCTTGATTTCAACGTTTTCCACGATCGCTTCGATGACGAGGTCACACTTCGCGAGATCGCCGACCTGGGTCGTCGTTTTCAGTCGCCCGATCGTTGCGTCTCGATCGGCTTGCGAAACCTTTCCTTTTTCGACGAACTTGTCGAGCGATTTCGTGATCACGGCCAAGCCGCGAGAAAGCGGCTCCTGCGCCACCTCCATGAGTATCACATTGAAGCCGGCGCTTGCGCACGTTTGCGCGATACCGCTGCCCATCAGTCCGGCGCCGCAAACGCCGACCGTGCGGATCTCAGCCACAGTTCCTCCTTACGATGGGTTGGTGACAGCCCTTAAGGTTGTATAAAGGCCGCAGGTGCATTCGTTGCGTTGCGGGGAAGCCACCTTTGCCCTATACTGGGGGCTGCCGCTCGGCCAGGAGGAAAGGATCACGTGCGCACGGCTTATCACGAAGCGCTTGAGGGAACTCGGCTGGACGTCGTCCGGCTCGGCGCGCTCGTTGGCGACGCTATCCGCGTTGCGGTCCAGGCGCTCGATAATCGCGACGCCTCCGCCGGCGCGCAAGTCGTGGCCGGTGACGACGCGATCGACGACCTTCGCCGTCGCGTCGAGTCGCACTGCATCGAGCTGATCTGGCGGCAGCAGCCCGTCGCCGGCGAACTGCGTGAAATCGCGGCGATGCTCGAAATCGCTACCGACCTCGAACGCGTCGGCGACTACGCCGTCGATATCGCAAAGAATGCCATCAAGCTCTCGGATCAACCGATGCGCCCGCAGAAGGTCGAGATCGATCGCATTGCCGGCGTAGCGCACGCCATGCTCCTCGACGCAATGCGCGCGTATACGGAGCGGGACGCCAAACTCGCCAGCGACGTGATCGACCGCGACGACGAGGTCGACAAGCTCTACAAGCGCAGCATCAAGCTGTTGCAGCAAGAGATGCGCGAAGATCCCGAAATCGTGCGGCCGGGAACGCGCTATTTGTTCGTGCTCGCCTCGCTCGAACGCGTGGGCGATCGTGCCGGCAACATTGCCTGGCATACGAAGGATATGATCGGCGCGGAGTGAGCACGCCGCTCCCCCGCGACGAGTTTGCCGTTACCGAACGTTTCGTCTACCTCAATCACGCAGCGACCGGCGTCCTGCCGCGATCGTCGGTCGCTGCAATCGAAGGGTTCGTTCGCAGCCAAAGTGCCGGCGGCGTCGTGGGAACCCGGACGTACGAAGCCCGCATGCCCGAGTTTCGTGCGCGGATCGCACGCTTTATCGGCGCAAAGGGCAGCGAAATCGCCGTGTTGCGCAACACCGGAGACGGCGCGAACGTCGTGGCGCTCGGCTTGGACTGGCGCGAGTGCGACGAAGTGATTCTCTGCGACAACGAGTTTCCTGCGAACGCGATTTCGTGGGTGGCGCTGCGCCGGCGCGGTGTCAACGTGCGCGTGTTGCCGACGCACAATCAACGCCTCACCCCGGACGTTTTGCGCCGTGAGATCACGCAGCGAACTCGTGTGGTCGCGGTGTCGTGGGTAACGTACTCCGACGGCTACCGCCACGATTTGGCGGCTTTAGCAGAAATCGCCCACAAAGCGGGAGCGCTGCTGTGCGTCGACGCAATGCAGGCTTTGGGCGCGTTCGGAATCGACGTCGCCCTCGCCGATATAGACGTGCTCTATTGCGGTGCGGCAAAGTGGATGCTCGGCCTGCAGGGCGTATCGTTTTGTTACGTTCGCGAGGCTCTGATCGACCGTTTGGAGCTCGGAGCTCCCGGCTGGAGATCGATGCAAGACATCTGGGATTTTCGACGCTTCGACCAACCGTACGCGGCCGACGCTTCACGTTTCGAAGGCGGCACGCCGAACTTTCTCGGCGCGCTATCGTTAGCTAGCTCGATCGGGCTTATCGAGCGCAGCGGCGGAACTGCTGCGGTCGCTCCGCACGTCCTGGGGTTGACCGACACGTTGTGCGAAGGCTTGCAGCGATTGGGGGCGCGCGTGGCAAGCCTGCGCGGCGACGGGATCTCCTCGGGGATCGTAACGTTTAGCTTCCCCGGCTGCGATAGTGTCGAACTGGGGCGGACTCTGCAACAGTGCGCGGGTATCGTTACGACTTACCGCGCGTCGGGAGTTCGCGTTGCACCGCACGGATATAACACGAACGAGGAGATCGACCGGCTGCTCGAAGCGATCGCGCAGTACGCACCGGCAGCGGCGGCGAAGCGTTAGCAGATGCTGGCAGCGATCTTTTTGGCGGCGCTTTCGAGCGCTGCCCCGGCCCTCGCGCCGGGCACCTACACCTACACCGGGACGTATCAAGGCGTTCAAAGCGGAACGTCGACGCTGACCGTTCGCAGCTCCGGCTCGACGACGACTATCGAAGAGAAAGCGAGCGGCACCATCAACGCGATGCAAGTTGCCGGAACCGTAACCTTGAATCTCGGCGCCGACCTCGTCCCAACCGTTTACAATGGCTCGTACGACAGCGGCGCGCTGCATAGCGTCGTTACCGTCACGGTGACGCCGACGGCGGCGACGCTCGTCGGCACCAATACGGGCGGCACGCAGTTGCAGTTTCCGTTGAAGGCGCCGGCCCGGCACCTGATCGTCATCGAGCCGGGATTGATGGCCGGACTCTTCGGCCTGCCGGCGGAGATGCAGGCGTGGAATTACGATCCGATTTTGGCCGTCGCACCGTCTCTCGGCAAGAGCGAAAACTATGCGCTCGATACGGCGGCGAAGCCGCAGCGCCCCGACGGCGTTCCGGCGCAGGATACCCCGATGACGTTCGGGGGCCCGCTCTCGTTTACGATTTGGTACGATCCGGCGACGTATGTTCCTGACGCCGTGATCGTGCCGTCGCAGGACGCCGTCGTCACGCGCGTTCGTCAATAGCCGTTGTCACACCCGCGCAAACTGCTCGAGCGCGCCCTCAAAGATGCGCAGGCGCGGCTGCGCGACCATCCGGGCTCGGTTCCGATCATGTTCGAGCGTGCGCAGCTTCTCGACCGTCTCGGACGCGTCGATGAAGCGCGGCTCGCCTACGTGGAGATTTTACAACGGGACGCTTCACATTTCGGAGCGCTCAACGACCTCGGAATGCTGCTGTTCAAGGCCGGTTTGCGCCAAGAGGCGTTCACGTGTTTCAACGCCGCGGTCGCCAAACATCCGCGCGAGACCATCGGCCACGCGAATCTCGGGTTCGTCTTGCTGCGCGGCGGCGAGGCAAAGCTGGCTCGCGAGCAATACGAAATAGCCGTCTCGCTCGATCCGAAAAATGCCGAAGCCCGGCGCGGTCTGGCGTTGGCGCTAGAAGCGCTCGGCGAACGCGAGAGCGCCGCAGTTCATCGTGAGATCGGCTTCGGCGCCGCGCCGCTGATCGAGCTTCCCTATCGCGGCGACGGCAGGGGCGTTCGCGTGCTGCTGCTGGTTCGCGCCGGTCCTGGAAACGTTCCCATCGACCGGTTCCTCGACGACCGCACCTTTGCCGTTGCCAAACTCGTGGTCGATTCCTACCGTCCCTCGCTAACCTTGCCCGCGCACGATATACTCTTCAACGCAATCGGCGACGCCGACGTCAAAGACGGCGCGCTCGCTCGAGCGGCGGAGATCCTCGAGCGATCGCATGCGCCGGTCGTCAACGCGCCGGCGGAAGTCGCGCTCACCGGTCGCGTACAAAACGCCGGGCGCCTGCGCGAAATCGAAGACGTGATCGCTCCGCAAACGGCAGCCTATTCGAAGACCTCGCTTCTTGAGCCGGACGCGATCGACCGGCTCGAAAGCGACGGCTTTGGGGTGCCGTTTCTCTTACGCGCGGCCGGGTTTCATACGGGCGAGCACTTCGAACGCGTCGAACGGCGCGAGCACCTCGGCGAGATCGCGGCCCGGCTTCCAGGCGACCACGTGCTGGCGATCCAGTTCGTCGACGTTCGCGGCGCGGATGGAAACGCGCGCAAGTACCGCGTGCTTTTCATCGACGGACGCCTTTACCCGCTTCACCTTGCGATTTCGCCAAATTGGAAGGTCCATTACTTTTCGGCAGCGATGGCCGATCACGCTGAACGGCGTGCGGAAGAAGAGACCTTTTTGAGCGACATGCGCGGTGCTATAGGCGGCCGTGCCGCCGCCGCGCTCGAGCGAGTTTCGGCGACGCTGGGCTTGGATTATGCCGGGGCTGACTTTGCGATCGACGCGGAAGGAAAGATCGTGTTGTTTGAAGCCAACGCGACTATGATCGTGCCCGTTCCCAACGCCGATCCGCGCTGGGAGT
This sequence comes from Vulcanimicrobiota bacterium, assembly GCA_963715435.1. Taxonomy (GTDB): domain Bacteria; phylum Vulcanimicrobiota; class Vulcanimicrobiia; order Vulcanimicrobiales; family Vulcanimicrobiaceae; genus JAFAHZ01. The sequence continues at coordinate 3,548,796 of OY970243.1, read as the reverse complement.
ATCGCCGCCCGGCGGCCGCGCAGATCGAACAAGCCGTGCGGGCAATGCTGCTTAAGCGATCGCGTCCTGCCTGACGACCCGCGCCGGCGTCCCCGCTGCCGTTGCATACGGCGGAATATCGGTCGTGACGACCGAGCCTGCCGCGATGATGGCGTGATGGCCGATGGTTACTCCCGGTACGACGATGACGCCCGAGTACAACAGGACGTGGTCCTCGATGCGCACTGAGGCACAGTCGACGGTCAACGGTACGGCGGGATCATTTTGCGAAGGCGGCACTTTGCGCCCTTGCTGCGACGTGACGTGCACGTGTGCACCCATGTGCACGTTATCGCCGATATCGATCCCACCGCCACCCCATAATACGCTATACGGCCCGATCTCCACGCCGTTGCCGATGCGTATGTATCCGCGCGATCCGTTGACGGACGACGGGCTCAAATAGGCCCGGTGATCTATAAAAACGTTCTTTCCGGCGGTGACCCGGTCGGCGCCGCGGATCAGTACGCCGCTTCCGAAGAGGACTCCGGGCAACGCCTCGCGCTGCGCTTGATCCGCGATGGCATTTTGCATCGCCGTCTTCAGCGCGCGGAAAAGCAGCCCAAAGCGCCGGACTGGGTTCATAGGGCAAGACTAACGTAACTTTGCAGAATTTGACGTAGGCCAGGCGGACCAACGACTGCGAGGCGTTCGCCCCAGCCAATTGACCGGGTGGAATCTTACAGATCCCCCGCCGCGACGGTACGATGCTTTCGAGCTTGCTTCTTCACGAGGAGAGAACAGTATGTCAGGGTCGATTCGTCGGTGGCCCGCCGTCTGCGCCGCCGCAGTCTTGGCGACGCTGCTGTCCGCCTGTCACGGCGGCGGCGCGGCAACCGGTTCCAGCATTCTTCCGCAGACGTCGCAAGGCGGCGACGCTGCTTTTATGCCCAATTCCTTTAGCCCCATCAACCTCCAACCCGGTGCAGTCATCGGTACGGATAACATGTTCAAGCCGATCGACGGCGACACAAAGGCCGGTGGCCACGGCAATGCCGTCGACAAAATCCCTTGCGATGCGACTGAGTATCTGAACGATTACCACGTCCACATGTATCTCGGCATCATCTATAAGGGCAAGCAGGTCGCCGTCCCGGATGCGATTGGTCTCGACGGTCCCGGTCCCGAGCAGAACGGATACATCAGCACCGCGAAATGCTTCTACTTCATCCACACGCACGATGCGTCCGGCATGATCCATGTCGAGTCCCCGTCCAACCTGCCGCCCAGCGCGACGGTATACACGCTCAAGAACGTGCTCGACGTCTGGGGCATGAAGTACACGCTCCTCAGCTTTGGTAAGTTCAAGGGACAACTACGCGTCTTCGTCGGCAACCCCGCCGCACTCGGTGATACAACCGTGAACAAATACGCGCCGTTCAAGCACGCCGGCCAGCTGGGGACCATTGCCGTCAAATCGCACGAAGTGATTTGGATCGAAATCGGCAAGCCCGTAACCAAGGCACCGGGGCTGCCGCCGGTGACGTTCTACACGGAATACTAACCAACCGGCCGCTTCCACTTAGCCAAGTGGGTCCGGAAGGCCCAGGGGTCGGGGTGCGATGGCACCCCGGCCCCAGTGCGTCTCCGTCCTTCCTGCTCATCACCGCTCGCTTATAGAATCGGTAAAGATGAAGATCGGTATCACAGCGGAACCGCACGCCCGTGGCATCCGACCCATGTTGCGCTATGGGCTGCTAGCAGCCGACCTGGCGCTTTCAGTTGCGGCCGTCGCCCTGGCGACCGTGATTGCCGATGTCCACTCGGCAACAGTACGTCAGCTCGCATTCGTCGCCCTAATCCTCTTCATGGCCGGCTCGTATGCACAGGTCCGGTACGAGAGCGCGCGCACGTTCGATTTCCACGACGTCCTTCGTTTGCTCGGGGGGGCCCTCGCAGGCGCTGCCATTGCGTTTGCCTGCATCTGGCTTTTCGTATCGCCGCTGCACCACGTATCCGGCCGCTTGGTCGCCGTAGCGGCGATGGCCGCTTTCACGATGCGCATGTTTCTGCGCATCGGGCTGGTGCTCGTCCGCACGAAGATCATCACGCACCGGCCTAATGCACAACGAGTTATTGTCGTCGGCGTGGGCATGCCTGCTTTCACCCTGATCAAGGAGATTCAGGAAGATCGCGATCTTCCGATCCAGGTCATGGGTTGCGTGGACGACGGCATTGCGGTCAAGCGCGTCGACGGCGTAAAGATGCTCGGGGCGATCGAGGACCTCCCCAAGCTCGTCTCGCGCTTGCAAATCGACTCGGTGATCATCGCCATCCCGGCGGCTCCTCTGCAGACCATCAACCACATTAAGAAGCTCTGCAGCGAAGCCAAAGGAGCAAAGGGCGAGCCGCCGACGGTGAAGGTGGTCCCCAACGCCGCGGATCTGCTCAACGACCGCGTGACGATCTCGCGCATTCGCGATATCCGGCTCGAGGACGTGTTGTCGCGCGATCCCGTCGTCGTCGACACCGCGTCGCTGCGCCCTCACCTCGAGAACCAGGTCGTGCTCGTGACCGGCGCCGGCGGCTCGATCGGAAGTGAGCTCTGCCGTCAAATCGTCACGTTCGATCCAAAGCTTCTCGTGCTGCTCGGCCACGGCGAGAACAGTCTTTTTGCGATCGAGCAAGAGCTTCGGTACAACTACGGTTTCACGCGCACGAAGATGATTTTGGCCGACGTTGCCGACGCTTGCGCGATTCGGTCGACGTTCGGCCGCTACTATCCGCGCATCGTCTTTCATGCCGCAGCGCACAAACACGTACCGATCGTCGAAGCCAACATCTGCGAAGCGGTTCGCAATAACGTGATGGGGACGCGCACGGTGGCGTTGGCCGCCGCCGCTACCGGCGCCGCCAAGTTCGTGCTGCTCTCGACCGATAAAGCGGTCAATCCCAGCAGCGTGATGGGACTCACCAAACGCATGTCCGAGTTGGTCGTTCAGTCGTTTGCGGGCGGCAGCGCGACCGAGTTCGTCGCCGTTCGGTTCGGCAACGTGCTGGGCAGCCGCGGCAGCGTCGTTCCCATTTTCAAGCAGCAGGTTGCAGCGGGCGGACCGGTGACGATCACGCACCGCGAAATGCGGCGATACTTCATGACCATACCGGAATCCGTTTCGCTGGTTCTGCAGGCAATGTCGATCGGACGCGACGGCGAGGTGTTCGTCCTCGACATGGGCGACCCGATACGGATCATGGATCTCGCCGAACAAGTGATTCGCCTCTCGGGCTTCACGCCGTATCAAGAGATCGACATCGTCGAAACGGCGATGCGCCCCGGCGAGAAGCTCTTCGAAGAGATTCTGACCAATCGTGAGGATTTCTCGCGAACCAGTCACGAGCGGCTCTTTATCGCCAAACAAGACCGGCTCGACTACAGCGAACTCGGGCGTGCAATGGTGCAGCTGCAGCGAACCGTCCGCGCGTCGGATTGGCGCGGTTCGCTCGACATCTTGCGTCAGTTCGTTCCGGAGTACACGCCTGACGCAAATCTGCAGCTAGTCCAGCCCGCGCAGACGGCCGTCGTCGAGCGCGCCGTCATCGAACCTTCAACGCAACAACAACCCAATGGGGTCGTCAAGGAAGTGTCTCGTGCAACTCGTTGAACCGGTTCCGCTGCGCCTCAGCGGACTCAAGAAAAAAATTCTCGATCGGAGTGCGGTCGTCGGCGTCGCCGGCATCGGATACGTCGGCCTGCCGCTCGCCGTGGAGAAGGCCAAAGTCGGGTTCACGGTGATCGGCTACGACCGCAACCCGATTCGCGTGGATCAAATCAACCAGGGTCTGAACTACATCCGCGACGTCAACGACCGTGAAATCGCCGAAATGGTCGATGCCGGGCGTTTGAGCGCGACGACCGAGTTTTCGGGCATCGGCAAATGCGACGTCGTGATCATCTGCGTGCCGACGCCGCTCACCCGAAACCTCGATCCGGATATTTCGTACATTCGCGCCGTCGCCGAGCTGGTGGCACAGAAGCTGCGTCCGGGGCAGCTCATCTGTCTCGAAAGCACGACGTATCCGGGAACGACCGACGAGGTGTTGCGGCCGATCCTCGAGCGCTCGGGTTTGAAGGCCGGCGAAGATTTCTTCCTGTGTTACTCGCCCGAACGCGTCGACCCAGGCAACGCGCGCTACACGACTAAGAACACCAATAAGGTGGTCGGCGGCGTGACGCAGGCCTGTCTGGAAGCCGGCGTCACGTTCTACGAGCAGACGATCCTGCACGTGCTCTCGGTCTCGTCGCCGAAGGTTGCCGAGCTGACGAAAGTGTTCGAAAACACGTTCCGCGCCGTGAATATCGCGATGGTCAACGAAATGGCGATCCTTTGCGACCGGTTAGGGATCGATATTTGGGAAGTCATCGACGCAGCCGCCACCAAACCGTTTGGAATCATGCGATTCGATCCCGGGCCGGGTGTCGGCGGCCATTGCATTCCGCTCGATCCGTTCTACCTGGCCTGGAAAGCGCGCGAGTTCGATTTTCGCGTGCGCTTCATCGAGTTGGCCGGCGAGATCAACGTCGGCATGCCGTATTTCGTGCGCGAAAAAGTGTTGCGGGCGCTCAATGAGCGCGGCAAGGCCATCAAAGGTGCCGACATCTTCGTTCTCGGCGTGGCCTACAAGCGTGACATAGACGATTATCGCGAATCGCCGGCGCTCAAAGTGATGGAACTGCTGCAGCACGACGGCGCGCGGATCGAGTATCACGATCCGCATATTCCCAGCTTCACCGACGAGCGCGGCAAGTCGTGGCACTCGATCCCCATCTCAAAGGAGGCTCTGGAGCACCGCGATTGCGTGCTGATACTAACGGATCATTCGACGGTCGACTACGGCCGCGTTCTCGAACAAGCCGAGCTCGTCATCGACACGCGCAACGCGACCAAGGACGCGCGTCAAAGGCTCAACGGGAAGATGCAGAAGAGCCTGGTGCTCTTATGAGCGGTGCTGCGAACGGCAAGCGCCCGCGGATCGGCGTCGTCGGCGCCGGCAAGTGGGGCATGAACATCGTCCGCTGCTGCGCCAAAATGGGCGTGCTCGCCGCAGTGTGCGACGGCGATCTTCATCCGCTCGAAGAGATTCGCGCCAAGCATCCCGGCGTCAAAGTATTCTGCGACTTCGACTCGATGCTCTCGCTGGCGAAAATCGACGCCGTCGCGATCGCGGCACCCGCGCAGCTGCACGCGCAGTTGGCGCTTCGAGCGATTGCGGCCGGGCTCGACGTCTTCGTGGAAAAGCCGCTCGCGCTCGGAGTTGCCGACGCGCAGCGCGTCGTCGACGCGGCACGCGCGGCCGGCTGCAAACTCGTGGTCGGGCACGTGTTGCTCTACCATCCGGCGGTGCGCACGATGCTCAAGCTGATCGCGGATGGGCGAATCGGCCAAGTGCGGCACTTCCGGTCGCGCCGCTTGAGCTGGGGACGGTTGCGTTCGTACGAGGACGTTTGGTGGAGCTTTGCACCGCACGACGTAGCCGTCATGCTCGAGGTTTTCGGTGAGGAGCCGTCGGCGATCAGCTGCGATGCCAGCGCCTTCATTCGTCCGCATATTGCTGACGTAACCTACGCCGACTTTCGCTTCTCAGCCGGGCGAAGCGCGCATATCGAGGTTGCGTGGATCGATCCCGACAAAGGCTGGCGGTTGGACGTGTTCGGTTCGACCGGCGTTTTGACGTTTAGCGAAAACTCCGACGGCTCAAAACTGGTCCTGCAGCCCTGTGGCGATCGATTGAACGCGCGCGGAGAAGCAGAACTCTACCGCGAGCCCACACGTGAAATCGAAGTTCCCGAAGGCGAGCCGCTGCAGATCGAGCTGGAGGCGTTCTGCCGCACCGTGCGCGGCGGCCGGCTGCCGCCGAGCCACGGCGACGAAGCGCTGGCGGTCGTTCGAACGGTCGCCATGATTCACGAATATGCAGAGACACCGCCCGCAACGACGGAGACGACAGCACGATGGACGGCGTAGCCGAAAAAACCTATTTCGTACACGAGAGCTCATACGTGGACGAGCCCGTGGAGATCGGCGAAGGCACGAAGATTTGGCATTTTTCACACGTCATGCAGGGAAGCTCGATCGGCCGGGAGTGCACCATCGGGCAAAATGTTGTCATCGGTCCACGAGTGCGCATCGGTAACCGCGTCAAGATTCAAAACAACGTCTCGGTGTATGAAGGCGTAGAGCTCGAAGACGACGTGTTCTGCGGGCCGAGCATGGTCTTCACCAACGTGACGACGCCGCGCTGCGGAACCCCGCGCAACCGGCCGGAGGATTTCGCGCCGACGCGCATTCGTCGCGGCGCCAGCTTGGGAGCGAACTGCACCGTCGTATGCGGCCACACTATTGGTGAGTACGCGTTCGTGGGTGCGGGCTCCGTGGTGACCAGTGACATTCCGCCCTACGCGTTGGTGTACGGTAACCCCGCGCGCGTTCGCGGGTATGCCTGCGAATGCGGCGTGCGGTTGACCGTCGCCTACGACGCAGCCCGCTGCGAGGAGTGCGGTCGGATGTATGCGGAGGAAAACGGACGCCTGCGGAGGACCGACCGATGATACCGATTCTCGATCTCACCCGCCAGCATCGCCAGCTGCGTCCAGAGCTGGAACGAGTCTTTGGCGAGGTGCTCGATGCGGGGGCGTTCATCAACGGTCCCAACGTCAAGGCGCTCGAAGAAGAAGTTGCGCGCTACATCGGCGTGCCCTACGCGGTGGGCCTGAACTCTGGAACGGACGCGCTACATCTCGCGCTTCGAGCGCTCGACATCGGCCCCGGCGATGAGGTAATCACGGCGCCCTTCACGTTCGTCGCTACGACGGAAGCAATCGGCATGGTGGGCGCGACGCCGGTGTTCGTCGATATTGATCCGGCGACGTTCAACATCGATCCGCTGGCTATCGAGGCTGCGATTACGCCGCGCACGAAAGCCGTCATTCCCGTCCATCTCTACGGCTTGCCGGCGCCGATGGACGAAATCAACGTCGTGGCGGCCAAGCATCATCTCGCGGTGATCGAGGATTGCGCTCAATCCATCGGCTCGACATTGCGCGGCGTCCGCACGGGCGCGCTCGGCACGATAGGTGCGTTCAGTTTTTTTCCGTCGAAGAACTTGGGAGCGTGCGGCGACGGCGGCATGATCGTCACGGCCGACGAGCAGCTCGCCGAACGGGTGCGTCGATTGCGCGCGCACGGAGCGGCCGTCAAGTACTATCACGATGAGCTCGGCCTCAATAGCCGGCTGGACGAACTGCAGGCCGCTCTTCTGCGCGTGAAGCTGCCGCATCTCGAAGAGTGGATCGAACGACGGCGGACGGTCGCGGCTTGGTATACGGTGGAACTCGGCCGTTTGCCGGGCATTGGCCTCCCGCCAAGCGGGCCGCAGCAAATCGTCCGGCACGTTTACCATCAGTTCACGATTCGTATTCTGGACGATCAACGCGAGCGGATTGCGCGCGAGCTCCGCGAACGCGGCGTGCAGACGATGGTGTACTATCCGGTTCCGCTGCACTTGCAGGCCGTCCATGCGAACCTGCACTTGCGCGAAGGCGAGTTCCCGCATTCGGAAAGAGCGGCACGCGAGGTGCTCTCGCTTCCGATGTTCCCGGAGTTGCGCGATACAGAGGTCGACCACGTCGTTTCATCGCTGGAAAAAAGCGTAAAGCGCCAAAGCGTAACGGCATGAGAGTCCTCAGCGTCGTCGGAGCGCGTCCGCAGTTCGTGAAGGCGGCCGTTCTCAGCGCCGAGTTCGCCGAACGCGGTATCGAAGAAATCCTGATTCATACCGGTCAGCACTACGATGCCGAAATGTCGGACGTGTTCTTCGAGGAGTTGAAGATCCCGAAGCCGCGGTATGAGCTCGGCGTAGGCTCGGCCGGCCACGGCGCACAAACGGGTGAAATGATGCGCCGGCTCGAGCCCGTTGCAATCGCCGAGCGCCCGGACGCAATCGTTGTGTACGGCGATACGAACAGCACGCTGGCCGGCGCGCTGGTCGGAGCGAAACTGGGCATTCCCGTCGCGCACGTCGAGGCCGGATTGCGTTCGTTCAACCGCTCGATGCCCGAAGAGATCAATCGTATCGTTGCGGACCACGTCTCCAGCTGGCTCTTCGTTCCGAACGCCCGCGCGCGATCGCAGCTGGCTTCCGAAGGCGTCGTCAATGGCGTCGTCGAGGTCGGGGATCTGATGGTGGACCTCGTCGCGCGCGTGGCCAAGACGCTTCCTGAGAAGCCGCCGGTTTTGGAGCGCTTCGGCGTCACGCCGTACGAGTACGGTGTGGCTACCATCCACCGCGCGTCCAATACGGATGACCCGCAAACGTTTGGACGCCTGATCGAAGGCCTTCACGCGGTCGACATGCCGATCGTCTTTCCCGTCCATCCGCGTACGCGCGGCATTGCCGCGGCGCGTGGCGTCGGACAGGACGACAATATCATCGTGAGTGCGCCGCTGTCGTACGGCGAAACGATCGCGTTGTTGTCGCGCGCTTGCGTCATATTTACGGACTCCGGGGGTATGCAAAAGGAGGCATACGTCCTGCGCGTACCTTGCGTCACGCTTCGGGAGGAGACGGAGTGGCTGGAAACGCTCGAGGACGGCTGGAACGTGTTGGCTGGTAGCGATCCAACGAAGATCGCGCGTAGTGCGCGGCGTCTGATGCCGGCCAAGCAAATGAACCATTACGGCGACGGACAGTGTGCCGCTCGCATCGTTGATGCGCTGTGCGTCAAAAGTTGGCGTCATGAAAATAACCGAGCCATCTGACGAACGCTAATCGCAAGGTCGAGAATAACGCGCTCGAACTGAGGCGGGGCGTTACGGTCGGGATCGGGTATCTCGACGGAGCGGCGCCCTTCCGGCGTAACGACCTCGCCAACGAGAAAGGTCTTTGCAGCGGCCTCTGGGATGTTGGTCAGGAGCTCGGCTTCGACCATGCGGTCCATAACGACGACCAGATCGGAGTTCTGAATGAGTTCCGGCGTCACTCCCCGCGGCGCGCCGGAAAGCGATAGCCCCATCGCGCGCGCCAAAAGCGCGACGCGCGGATCGTAGCGCGTCTCAACGCTCGCGTGCGTCCCGGCGGACTCGGCCTGAAATGAGCCGTCGCCTTTACTTTTGAGCTCCGAGTTCAGAATCGCCGCCGCGATGGGACTGCGTATACGGTTGGCCCGGCACAGAAAGGTAACGCGACGAATCCCTTGGAGCCGCCGAGGCCAGTCTTTGCCGCGTGCGCCTAAAGCTCTCTGCAGAGACCGCGAAACGTATGTTCGGCGGTACTCGGGGTCTAAAAGGCGCAACTGCAAGAGAACGAGAGCCAAGTTGTTGGGTAGTATTTTTTGAGATGCGCGCAACGCAATGCTGGCCGTGACGCGCAGAATCGTAGACGCGACGTCGCGCAACTCCGGTTGTGGATCGGTTATGGAAAACAATGCCGACTTTGTTCGCGGCTCGAAGCTGTTTGCGAGCGAAGAGAACGACGAAAGGACGGTTAATCCGGCGCGCCGGCGTGTGCTGCCGCTCGTGAGCAGGTCGGCAAATCGCTGGATTTCTCCGGCAGTCCAACGGACCCGCAGGCCATGGGCGTAATCGGTAGGTATTTCAGGCGTAATACTGTGTGCGAGTTGCCACTGCCAGTACGGAAAGTCGAGCCCGGCTAACGACGCCAAAGGCAACGAGCCCCAAAATCTACCGTTGACTTCCATGAAAGCATAATCTTGCGTCGTCCGATTTCGACGAAACTCGACCATAGCCGGTCCCCGCCAATCGAGGGCTTTAAGGAGCGCCCCCGCCGCTATGGCTAGCTCCGGCTCGACCTTCTGAGTCTCGAGCAATACCCCGACGCCGCCCGCCGGCGGATACTCGTGAAGACGCCGGTGCTGAAAGAATATTAGCGGGCCCTCGCCGCCAACGATCGTGCTGATGCCTACCCCCTCGCCATCAAAAAACTCCTGAAATACGAATGCACCGCGGAAGTCGGGGGTCTGACTAAATTCTTCAACCTCCTCATAGCGATCGAAGTATGCTACCTTGATGCGGTGACTCGGGCCCGCTTCGCAGGGTTTCCCAACTATCGGGAAGCGCAAGGCACCGAGTACATTTGTCAGCGCGGCGGGCCCGTTGACGATGCAGGTAGGCGGTGTCGGAATGCCGCATCGCGCTGCGATCTCGAGCGTCGCGCTTTTTTGCAGAACGAGTTCGACGATGTGGGGTTCGGGGCAGCTCAGCGAAACGCGCCCAGCCAGTTCCGGGAAGTGAGGGAGTAAAAGCATCAGCGCTTTGTCGCTGCACGGAAAAACGGTGTCGACGTCGTGCTTGGAGAGCAAATCGTGCAGTGCGCCATAAAAGGAGGGCTCGCTCGCAGGCAGCGCCACATCCGCGCAAATCGACTTCGAGTGAAGTCCAAGTCCGCTACGGCCGAGTCCCGCGCAGATTACCGGAATTGCGCGTCGATGGAGCGAGCGCGAAGCCGCCAGGATCGTTCTCGGTGTGCCGTCGAGAACTAAAACTGAGCGGGGCACGTTCACGCTATCGCATCGAGCTGCTCGGCAAAAGCCTGGGCGAGCTCGCGGGCTGCGAAACCGTCTTGCGGCGGCGGCAGCTCGAAGTCTCCGGCACTAAAACGTCGATGCGCTTCGCGCAAAGCGCGCTGGGCGCTCTCGAGATCGCTGGCGAACCAACCCAACCCGTGCCGCGCCAGATGTTGCTCCATGACGCTTCCCGGCGGTCCGAACGCTAGTATTGGACGGCGCGCATGAGTGTACTCGATGATCTTACTGCCAAGCTCGAACAGCGACGATGGATCTAGATTAAGGAAAATCAGCAGGTCGGACGATTCCCGTTGCGCCGCAAGCGCCTCTGCGCGAGGAACGATACCCCGCTGAACGATCGAGGCGGTGATACCGAACTTTTGTGCAGACGCTGTTACGTGTCCATCGCTCGGCCCGAAAAGCACCACCCGGGCGTTGCCCGCCGGATCGCCTTGCACTTGCAACGATGCAAGCGCTTCAAAGAGCAGGGCCGGCGAGCGTTCGGCGTACATGGCGCCCGTGTAGCACAACTGGAATTGCGTTGGGCGTATGGATTCTAGGCCGGTCCAATCGCGGTGATCGCTGGCGTTAGGAATAACGGCAACGGGGCGCCTATGGATGCTCTCGAGCCGCGCTGCAATTGCTTCCGAAATGGTGGTGATTTTTGCAGCGCGACGCAGGAGGTAGCTTTCCACCTGCCTGTTGAGGAGCGTACGGACGGCTCCGTCTTTTGCACCGGGATTCCCGGTCCATGGGTCGCGATAGTCCGCGACCCATGGCAGCCCCAGACGAAAGGCGATTGCGGCAGCGACGAGGTGCGTCGTCGCCGGCATCGCGGTACTGAGCACGGCGTCGAATTTCTGCCGGCTAGCGAGTTCGCAAGCTCGCGCGATGGCGGGCGGAGTCCAGCCTACGGCCCGATCGGGGAAGGTCAGCGTCCGCTTGGCCAAACGCAGTGCGGAGCGTAGCGGACTGGCAGGCTTTGCCGGCGACAGACTACCCGAATCTAGCGCGCTGCGAATTGAATTTTCGAACGAATTGCCGAGCACGGGCGCCGTAAATACCTGCGTCCCGGCGACGTTCCGCGTTCGCTCGCCTTCGAGTTCTCGCGTCAAGACCGTAACGTCCCAGCCGAACTCGCCTAGATGCGTCGCGAGATAACTAGGGCGCAGGGCGCCGGCGGCGGTGTCCGGCGGAAAATGGTATGCGATAAGGAGCAGTCGGCGCAAGTGTACTCCGGGATGCGCGAGGAAGAGGAGTGCTTCCGGTAGCGTAACGCGCCCGGCATGGCACAGGCGAGGGGCCGTTCTGCCTCTCAGTTTGGGACTTTTTAGGGTCGCCGCGACCGGCGAACGTCGGTCAAGATGATGTCGTGGAGCGCCCGAGCAGACTTCGTTACGGTATTGTGGCCCATGGACCGCAACTGGCCGCTTGGCAGGTACGCGCCATTCATCTGTTGCGCGACCAGGGCGACGCAGATCTCGCGCTCGTCATTACCGGCTCTGCCCAGAGCGGGGTAGACGGTGGGCTGCTGTGGAGGCTCTTCGCGCATGCGGTTCGCCCGGAGTCGCTGAAGCGTAGAGAAGCTTTTTACGAGCGGGAGCGGCTCCCGACGTTGCTCGTATCCGACGTCGTGAACATCAGCGGGCATAAGCTCGACTTCATCGTAAGCTTTGCAGCGCAAGTTCACGATGCTTTGGCAGATGTCGCGCGCTTCGGCGTTTGGTCGTTCGAACTGGGACGCTGCGATCGTGATGCCGAACCGCCGTGCTTTCGCGAGATATACGAAGGTGAGCCGACGTTCTCATTCGCCCTCGTTCGAACGCTGCCGCGCGGCCGAAAAGTCACCCTCCGCGAGGGCCATCTGCGGGCCATCGATTATCACTACGGCCGCTGCGTCGACAAAATGTGCTTCGAAGCGGCGAAGTGGCCTGCGTACGTCTCAAGGGAGCTCGCGCGCGGAATTACGAATCGTTTTCTGACGACACCGATCGACAGGCCGAAACGAGCGTATCACGCTCCGTCAAACGGCGCGACGCTCCGATTTCTTTGCATTCTTGCGAGAAACGTCGTGCGCCAGCTGCTCCGCAGAAACCGGGCGGAGGAGTGGAACATCGGCGCCGTCCGAATGCAGCCGTCAGAACTGCTGGACGGCGCCCGGATGGAGAACGTTCGCTGGCTGCCGGCGATCGCGGGCGGCTGGGTCGCCGATCCAATGGCGCTCCGCGCCGACGGTAAAATTCATGTACTGTGCGAAGAGATGCAATTGCGCTCGGGTAAGGGGCGCATATCGGTCGCTTCTTTCAACGGCTATTCCTGGAGCCAGCTCAAAGTCGTGATCGAGACGGCGACGCACGCTTCGTATCCGTACCTATTCGAACACGGCGGCGAAATCTATTGCGTCCCCGAGACGTTTGAGGCTGAAGAAATCGCTCTTTATCGCGCGCGCTCGTTTCCTACAGCCTGGGAACGTGTCGCTACGCTAGTATCTGGATTGGCTGCCGTCGATGCAACGCTCTTCGTGCACGAAGGATGGTTTTGGATTCTCTGCACGACGAGCGAGAGCTCCGACGCAGCGCTGCTCGCGTTCTTTGCTGCGGATATTTTGGGACCGTGGTCGGCGCATCCCGGAAACCCGTTAAAAGTCGACGTGCGCGGTTCCCGGCCTGCTGGAGCGCCGTTTCGCGTCGCCGGTACGCTCTATCGTCCGGCACAGGATTGCTCGAAAACCTACGGCGGTCGCGTCGTCATCCACCGTGTGGCAGCACTGACGCCCACGCAGTTTCGGGAAGAGCCGTGCGCGTACGCTGAACCCATAAAGGATAGTCCGTACGATCAAGGTCTGCACACACTCTCTTTTGCTGGGGAGTATTGCATCATCGACGGGAAGCGCTGGTCGCCATAAAATTACACGCCTACCTGCGTTCGGGCCGGAACGCCTGCGACGGTGGCTCCCTCCGGTACGTCGCGGGTAACGACGGCACCCGCGCCGACCGTTGCGCCGGCGCCGATCGTCACGTTCGGTAAAATCGTCGCACCGCTACCAATTGACGCGCCCCGACAGACGCGCGTCGGCGAGCATTCCCAATCGGCTTCGGTTTGGAGCCGCCCGTCGACGGTTGCGCGAGGGAAGCGGTCGTTTGTGAACGTCACCCCGTGGCCGATAAAGACTTCGTCTTCGATCGTCACCCCTTCGCAGACGAACGAATGCGACGAGATTTTACATCGGCAACCGACCGTCGCGTTTTTTTGAATCTCGACGAAGGCGCCGATCTTGGTTTCATCGCCTATGGCGCAGCCGTAGAGATTCACGAGATCGGGCTGCGCGATCTTCACGCCGGTTCCGAGCCGGACGTCAGCGCTCACTGGCATAGTTCGAGTGTAAGCCGGTTGCTTACGTCGGTGCAGGGCCGTTTCGCCTGGGGCCTTGGGTCTTTCCGAGGTCGCTAGGCGCGGGGCCTCTCTGTCACGATAGGGTGGATGGTTGGTTCACGGCGGCCGAAGGTCGTGCATATGACATCGGTGCACGACCCTAGCGATACGCGTATTGCGCAAAAGGAGTGCGCTACGCTAGCAAGCGAGGGATACGATGTCGTGCTGGTTGCTCCTGGACAGCCAGAGCGGCTTCCGATGGGCGTGCGCCATCGCGCAGTACAGCGTCCGAGAAATCGGTTGCAACGCTTCACACGCACGATTTTCGACGTATATCGCGCCGCGCGGCAGGAGCGCGCCGACGTTTACCACTTCCACGATCCTGAATTTGATCGGCGCTGGGCTCGCGCTGCGAATGCAAGGTGCTCGCGTCGTTTTCGACGTCCACGAGGACGTGCCACGCGATATCGAAACGAAGCCGTGGCTGCCTAGGCCGCTCCGGCCGATCATCAGCGGCGCAGCATCTGTGGTACTCAAAGCGGCGGAACGTTGTTTTAGCGCCATCGTTCCGGCGACTCCCACGATCGCCAGCAGATTTCGGCATTCGAAAGTCGTCGTGGTTCGGAATTATCCGAGACTCGAGGAACTCGTAAGTGACGAGCAACGGACGCCATTCTCTAACCGTCCCATGGACGCGCTGTATCTCGGCAGCATTTCAGTGCTGCGCGGTGTCGAACAGTCGGTAGCTGCAATGGCCGATCTCCGTATTCCTCCCGCTGCGCGGCTGCGTCTCGCCGGGCCGTTCGAGAGCGACGAACTGCGCGCGCGGATGACAGCGATTGCGGGCTGGGAGCGCGTCGACTACTTGGGAACGGTACCGCGCGCGACGATCCCGTCACTGCTCGCACTTTCCCGCATGGGCTTGGTGCTCTTTCAGCCGGCGCCGAATCACGATCATGCGATGCCGACGAAGTTCTTCGAGTACATGGCAGCGGGACTACCCGTCGTTGCCTCAAAAACGCTCGAGGCGTATCGCGACATCGTCACACGTCATCAATGTGGTATTCTGGTCGATCCGACGAACGTTAGTGAGATTGCGGCGGCAATGGCTCGTTTATTTGCCGACCCCATGGAAGCTGCTGCAATGGGAACACGTGGCAAGGAAGCCGTCTTAGGCCGTTACGAATGGGCGAACGAGGCGCGCAGTCTGCTCAGACTGTATAAGGAGATGATCGCTTGAAAGTCACGGCCATCGTACCGACCTATAATGAGGAGCTCTCGATCGGCGAGTGCTTGACCGGCTTGCTGCAGCAGCGTGGCATCGATGAGTACGAGATCCTCGTCATCGATGGGCGTAGTAAAGACCGCACCGTGGATATCGTTCGCAGTTTTCCCGAATTCGGCACGAAGATTAAACTTCTCGAGAATCCCCGTCGCTACCAGGTGTATGCCTGGAACATCGGATTTCGCGCCGCGCAGGGCGAATACGTCGTTCTCATCAGCGCCCACACGACATACGGCCGCCACCATTTTCAGCGATGCTTGGAGGCGATCGCGCGTAGCGGCGCCGATGCAGTTGGGCCGGTGCAAATAGCTTACGGTGACGGAAGATTGGGCAAGGCCATCGCGTGGTGTATGAGCTCGCCGCTAGGTATCGGTAACGCTCGGTTCCGGTTTACCGACAAAGAAGAACAGGTCGATTCGGTTTTCAGCATGTTCTTGCGGCGCGACATGTGGGAGAAGCTCGGAGGTTTCGACGAGCGCGTCGCTTTCGATGAAGATTCCGAGTTCAGCTATCGCCTGCGTGAGGCAGGTGGAAGGATCGTCGTTTCGCCCTCAATTGCGGTACGCTATGCGGTGCGAAGCTCATTGCGCGGGCTTTCGCGTCAGATGTTTTGCTACGGCTACTGGCGCCGGTTTACCCAACTGCTGCATCCCAAGGACGTGCCGCTGCGCGTTTATGCGCCTCCGGCACTCGTAGCCGGCTTAGCGGTGTCGCTTTTGTTGCTTGCTACGCCGCTGCGCTTTCTGTCGGCGGTGCTGCCAATCGTCTACGCAGCCTACGTACTCATCGGCGTTGCGGGCGCAGTGTCCAAGGTGGGATTCACTTCGGCGGCGTACGTCGGAACGGCGCTGCCATGCATGCACGTATCGTACGGCTTGGGATTTTGGCGGGCCCTAGTGACGCCGCAGGCGCGCGTGTTATGCCGTTCGATTAAGCAAAGTACCGCCCATTGAGAGAACCGTGAAGCATCGTATTTTTGTTACCGATGCATCGTACCCGAACGGCTTGGCGGCGGTGCGTTCCTTGGGGCGCTCGGGCTTCTCGGTAACGGCAGGAGAGAAGCGCGACGTTCCATCTCCGGCGCGGCTGGCGTTCTGGTCTCGATTCTGCCGGGAACGCGTCACGTATCCGGACTTGCGCACGAGAGAACTCGAGGCAGCCGAGCTGCTCGCGCGCCACTTCAGCGAAACAGCATACACCGCGGCGATACCGGTGAGTCTTGATGCGACTGAGTTCTTCGTTCGTCATGGCGCTCGCCTCAGTGTTGACACGCTGTTACCCGACGAGCGCACGTTTGAGATTGCGTCGGATAAACGATTGACGTTCGAGCACGCAAGACGTGCCGGCATCCCTATTCCAAAGACGGATTGCATCTCACGGTGGA
Source organism: Vulcanimicrobiota bacterium (assembly GCA_963715435.1). Taxonomy (GTDB): domain Bacteria; phylum Vulcanimicrobiota; class Vulcanimicrobiia; order Vulcanimicrobiales; family Vulcanimicrobiaceae; genus JAFAHZ01. The sequence continues at coordinate 3,532,197 of OY970243.1, read as the reverse complement.
CGGATTTCCGCCCACCGCTCGTGCTCAAGCACGTACGGTCGGGGGCCGTCGTCGCTCGGACCCCCGCCGAAGCGGCGGAGCGAATAGGCGCTTTAAACGGCAACGGCAAGGACTATCTCGTTCAGGAATATGTGGAGGGTCGCAACGGGTATGGTTACTTCGGGTTCTTTTGGCACGGCAAAGAAGTGGCGTATTTTATGCACGAGCGTCTCGTGCAGTTTCCGAAGGAGGGCGGTCCCAGCGTTCTGGCCCGTTCAATTCGCAACGACCGCTTGCGACATCTCGGAAAGACGTTGTTGGAGTCTTTAGCGTGGCACGGGGTTGCCATGGTCGAGTTTAAGCGCAGCGATCGCGACGGTGAACTGTACCTCATGGAGATTAACCCGAAACTCTGGGGCTCGCTCGACCTTGCCATCGCGTCGGGCGCAGATTTTCCCGTTTGGATTGCACGAGCGCTCGTCGAGGGCAGCTTCCCAAAGCCGGGAGACTACGAGACCGGGGTCACGTACCAGTGGCTAATCCCCCACGGGATCAAAACGTTCGTCCGCTATCCTGAACTGCGTGGACCGTTCGTGCGGAACTTCATTCGGGGCGACGTTCAAACCGACGTTCAGTTGAGCGATCCGCTTCCGACCGTCGCAGGGTTAGTGGCCATGGGGTTAAATGGGGTTCGATGAGCGATGAGCCCATGTTTGCCATCGACTTTCACGTTCATACTGCGTCCTCGTTTGATTCTATGACGCCACCGCGCCTGGCGATTGAAACGGCACGGCGCCGCGGTCTCGACGGGATCGCGGTTACTGATCATGATACCATTCGCGGCGCGATCCTCACGATGGAATCGAACCGCTACTCCGACTTTATCGTCATCCCCGGAATTGAAGTCAAAAGCGATGCAGGAGATATCATAGGGCTCTATCTACAGCGCGACGTTGAGAGCCGCGCCTTCGCCGATGTAATTGACGAGATACACGAGCAGGGCGGCGTCGCTTACCTTCCTCATCCCATTAGAACGTTCGGAGCAGATGTACCGACCATACGCCTGCAGCATCCGCAGATTGAGTTCTGGGAACGTTATAACGGCCGCTACAGCCGCCGCGAGTTTCAGCGGGCCGACGCCGCCTTCGATCAACTGGGCATCGATCGCGCACTTTGCGGGAGCGACGCGCATTTTCCGTGGGAGATCGGGCTGTTGCGTACGCTCTTACCCGGCTTGCCAACCGATCGGACCGCTCTTCTCGCAATGGCGTGTGAAGCCAAACTTTCGGCTCGACCGAGGGCCGACTTTGGCTTACGTTCTGGTATCGCTCTCGGTGAAGCTACTAAGAAGCTGAAGCGGCGCGAATTTGGAAGCCTTGGATTGCTCGTGGTATCTTTACCGTGGAAAGCACTTCGACGAGTCGTAAAGCGCTAAATCTTTAGACTTTCTACGCCCGTTTCGCTCTAGGCGCGGGGACATCGAATGCTAAACCTTTAATGTGGTTTCCCGTCGCCGAATCTCGGTAGCTGCATAACAACGACGAGGCCTTTTCACTGCTCACGGCTAACGGAGCTTAGCCGCAAGGCTGCACTCTTTGCGCCCGGATACGGCAGCATAAAGTCTATCATAACTGCGAGCGTTTGAAGCCCACGTGAGTCTCTGGAGTGCAAACGCCCGTGCCGCTCGGCCCAGCCTTTCTGCCTCCATAGGTTCGTTTGCAATACGCTCTAAAGCGTCGGCGAGCGTCGGCGGATCGCCCGGCGGCACCAGATAACCGTTGGCGCCTTCCGAAACGATCTCAGGAATACCGCCGACCGGAGTTGCCACCACTGGCTTTCCGGCCAACATCGCCTCGCAAAGAACGAGCGGCAAGCCTTCGCTATAACTCGGTAGTGAGAATACGTCGCAGGCTGCCATGGCACGCGCGAGCGTCGCATGGTCCAGCATGCCGCAGAAGCGCGCATCCACCCTCGCGTCGGACGATGCTTGCAGTAGCTGCGTCGCAAATTCTTGCGGGCCGGCGAAAAGCAGCAGCGGCTTGACGTCGTGCATCAGAGCAGCGGCCGCAATGAGGTCGAACGCTCCCTTAATCTTTGGCGGGCCGCCCGCAAAGAGGACGACGAACCGTTCTCGGGCGATGTCGAGTTCTGAACGCGCCTGCTCCCGATCCGATGGAAAGAAGACGTTCTCGTCGGCGCCGTTGTAGATGACGTCGATCTGACGATGCACAAGCGCGCGAACGCGATCGCGAATAAACTTGCTGACGGCAACGACGGCTGTGGCGCGCTCCACTCCATAACGCGCGGCGCGTGTCAGTCCCGGCCGGCGCCAAGCCCAATCGTATGCGTCACTTCCATGCGCGGTGACGATTGAAGGGACGCCCAGATCGGCGGCGAGTTGCCCGGAGGGAAGAAGGCATTGAGCGTGCACGAGGTCGGCAGCGAACGCTCGCACGAGACGCCGCAAGGCGTTGCCGACCTGAAGCGGGAGATACTCCATGGCGATCATCCGCGGCGGGAAAAACGCTCGCAGCGTGCGGACTGCGATGCCTTCGACCGAGTAGGCGGCGGGAATCGACTGGTACCCCCTCCATTTATGCGTAACCGGCGGGGCGAGCGGCACGACACGAGTGACCAGCACCTCGTGCCCGAGATCGGCAAGTGCCCGCGCGTGCCGGAGCGTAACGATGCCGTCTTCGGGCAGGCCCGGTGCCGGAAAATCCTTTGTAACGACGAGAATGCGCATCAGAAAACGAGGATAACAGCAGCTCCGCCGACTCGTTAGGGCTGAATTGCCCGGCTAGGGGGCGGCGGCCGCCTCAATGGTTTGCGAAAGACGAGGAGGGGGCATACGATCGGTGACCCAGTCATACTGCTTGGCACCCTCGAGTATCGCTAAAATGCGCGGGTACAAACGAGCATACGGCTGCTCGATGACGCTCGTATTGTGCCATAGCAGGGTAAAGACGCCTCCGACCGCGCGACAACGGGCGATTAGACCGCTAATGCGCGATAAGGCGTCGCTTTCGTTGAGGCCCATGTACGCGACCGGCGTGCAATCCATCACGTGAAGTGGAATCTCGAGAAGGGCTGATTCACGATCTTCGCCTGTTAGCCAGGGGTGATATGGATGTGCGGTCCCGGCGCGAAAGCCGATCTCGTCGGCGAAGCCTACGCTGCCATCATACGATAATCCGGCTCGCTCCCACGCGGACCACGTCTCGGGGGACCAGCGCAGGTAGTGCTGTCGCCCTCCAATGTACGCGTCATCGACAACCGTGCGCAAGCCGCGCAATTCATCGCCTAAGCGCTTTTCGTCCCCAAATGTGTCGTATCCGGGGTGAATGCCGTGTTCAGCACCCTCAGCTTTGAGACGTTCTATTGTTCGCAGAACGAGAGGATGGGTAATCTCGTAACCGACGTCGTGGTCGGTTCGGCGAGCAGCAGCCATCCAATAGAACGCCGACGTAAATCCGTGCTCATGGGAAAGACGCTGCAGTTTAAGCGTGGCGTTGAGGTAGGCAGTGGGCCCCCGCGTTAGGGCCGAGATCGCGTCCGTCAAGAAGGCGCGCGGTGAACGCCGCGTACAGAGGTGTCCCGCAATCGTGCGCGCGCTCCGCGGGAGGCCAACGAGGTCTATATCGTGTGAAAGCTGTACCCGTAAGGACGGCACTGCCGGCTTCCAAGAGGGGAAAAGGGCGCGAAGAGCCGCGCCGACGCCGAGCGCGATCTCATCCACGATTGGGCGATCGAGATAACCGTAGCGACGCGAATGCGAATGCGCGGCACAGAATCGTCCATGTTCGTCTCGCCCGCCCGACTCGCGGATCTCCTCGTAGCGGCCGAGCGTCCACAGTACGGCCGTGAGAACATCGGCGCGAAATCGCGCTTCCTCCCCCGAAATCGTGAAGAGCGGTCCTTCCAGGGGGTCGCTAAACGGTACCACGAAATCGTCTACCGCGTTCTCACGCCGCATGCTTTCCGGCCAATTTAGTACGGCCGGCGGCGAATTACGCAGTGAGTGGTACCGTTCGTATTTTCGGGGATGAAACGGAAAGAGTAGGCAAGCACTCTTTTGACCGTCGAGTCGAACGGTGACCTCGTTTCCCGTGATCGAGATACTCCAGCGACCCGTCCAGTCAGTCGGCGCACCGGCTCTGCGCGCTAGCTCGCGAACGGCATAGCCGATCGAACGGGCGCTTGTGCTCCTCATTTACGCTTGATACCCTTGGCGGCTAAAAAGATGCGTCCCCGCGCTCGCGCACGAGGACGCATTCATTATCGCCCTTTCTTCAGGTTTATGGGAAGACTATAGCCGCTTCCGTCCCCCCCAATGACGACGGAGGGGGACCGCCGTTGGTATAGACTTGGCCCCCGTCGAGCACGCCGGAGCCGCTAAGTACCAGCGTGTGGTGATATCCGTTATAGGGGAATGGATGGGCAACCGAATCCGGGTTCACGACGACGGCGCATTTGCCCACGCTCGTGCCGCGGTAATAGCAGGCACCGAACTGACGACCGTAAGTTCCTCCGGACAAGGTCACGTTCGAGAGGCTGCTCGGAACCACGTTTGGCGACAGCGCCAGGAGACCGGATTCCGGAAGGACGTGGAGCCCGGAGGGTGTCGAGAATTGCTCCCACAGTATGCTCGTATTCGGATTATATGTGAGTAGGAATGATGCGAGAGCGTAGAGGCGCGCGTTGGTGGAGGAACTGGCACTATTGCTGTTGCGGAGTTGGCACTCGAAGTACTTTCCGCGTGCCGCGACGTCAATCTCGGTAGATTCTTGAACTTGCCACAACCAGCCGCCCATCTTAGGCGTACCGTTGTCGCTGTAGCAATGCTCGTAGTTGCCGCCCATGGTATTGCTGGAGCTCAAAAGGTTAATCGAAAGCGAAATGCTTCTGTTGTTAAGGTCCTCCAATCCGCCCGACATGACGGGAATAGGCGACGCGTTATTGAGCTCCTCTCCATAGTCCAGCCACGTCGACGTGTTGTAGCTACACGGAAATGTGGAGATCGGAAGGGCTTGGAGCGCTCCTGAGTTGTCCTCATAGACTACGTCGTAATGAGCGCTTGAGATCATCCCCTTGACGTAGTTTGCAAAGAGCGATCGCATCGCCGATCCGCCGATGTTCATGACGTACATCGCGAGACCATCGTACACGTAGTAGATTCGCGATCCGCCGCACGTTTGGGCGAACGTGGCGGAATTGTCGGTGTACATGGGATCACCGTCATTCGCGGTCACGTTGGGGTCGACGTACAGTTGGGTTTTGATGCCGGCGTTGTGAATCGCCGTGGCGCTCTGCGCGCCGGTTTGAGCCCATGTGAGATAAGGGGCCGCGGAACTCCAGGAGATCGAGGTGGTGCCATAAGGCTTCCCTAGATAGTCCGCGGTGAGCAAATGTCTTTGAGCGGTGCCCGACGTTCCCGAGCCCGTCGTCACGGTAATTGCTGACAGAGCGGTGCAGGAGCCTTGTCCGTAAACTTTCGTGGTCGTGCCAACCCTTGGATGGGGGCCGCTATAGGTCGTGTCTGGGTGAGTATAAATGTGGAGGCGTCCCCCCCCAGGACACCCACTCGTGGTCTGTATCGTAAATCCATCAGAGAAGAGCCCGACGACAGGACCGGTCACCGTCAGATACGTCGACGCGGTGTTGGGACTCATTAAACCTCCGCCTTTTTCGGAGAGCTGTTGTCCCGACGTTGAAAGTATCAGTCCGGGCGCCGTTTCCGGCGTCGTCGATTGCGGCGTGAAGTTGCTACCGCCGCCGCTACACGAAGTTATGCCCACAGCCAAGAAGACCGCGAGCGTGGTCTTTGTTAAGCGCATTTTACAGTCTTCGGAGCTGTCTCTTAGGCTCTGAAGCTGTTTGCTGTGGGCCCGTCCCGGCGCTTGGTGCCTTACGCTTTTCTAGGAATGAGCCAGTTCTCCATGTTGCCGCGCCAAACGCCTTTCATGAGGAGTTTCTCCCAACCGATCGACTCATAAAAAGCAATGGCGCTACCGTTGTCGGTGTTGACCATCAGGGTCATGACATGGAAACCATTCTGGCGTGCGGTTGCTTTAACGCGCTCCATGAGGATTTTCCCTAGACCCATACCTTGATATCCCGGATCGATCGCAATGGAAAGGATATCGTAGGGACGCTTTAGGGTCGTATTGACCGGCGCAGCCGCCCCTGAATGGCGGCGCGTGCGAAACAGCGTTTGGATGCCGCGCTGAAGGCGGTCTCTGAAGATCGGGTCAACGATTAGCCAGGGGCGCACGACCAAGCGGGATGCGAGGAGGCCTTTATTATTGCGCAAGAATCCCGGCATGGCGTTTGGCGCTATTCCGCCAAAGCAAAACCCTGCCAAAACCTCGCCGCGCCTGATGCCGTGGGCGTAGATCTCATGAGGGCCGGTCAACACCCATCGGTAATAGCGGGAGACCGCCTTCTTGCCGAGTTGCGTCAGAGCTGACCGCGGAAACGCCTTGCAATGAATGCTCGTGACGGCTTCGACGTCGTCGAGTCCGAGCTCCACGGTCGGGCATTCGCAAATTTCCATCTTCTAATAACGGTAGCAAATCCGCCCTCCGGCCAGTTAGGCCGTTCGACCCCACCAACTGGGGAGTACGCCGCAACCAGATGCGTACTGCCGCCGGGTAGAATTACCAGCAGAAGGAGATCGCTTCCCGGCATGGCCGCAAGGCGCCAAAATCCACTCGCGCTGTTGCGCAGCTTCTTCCCAACGCAATGGTACATGCGACGGCGATACCGCTTGCCTTCGCCGGATCTGATGCAGCCGTACTACATTTATTATCCAAGCGGACTGGCGGCCGATCAACCCTGGCCGGAGGTCACGTTCGACCGGCGCGGCGTAGCCACGACCATCGAGGGCTATAACCCCGTGACGGTCGCACAGTATGCCCTGTACTCGCACGAGCGGCTCCTACGCGGTATCGAGGGAAGCAGAGACGCATTTTTCGCACAAATCGACTACCTTGCCGCCGCGCAACGCGAGGACGGTGCCTATCCTTATGCCGCGGGAGATCCCGACTACGAAGTCGGTCCTGGGTTCCTGTCGGCTATGGCGCAAGGGCTCGCGGCGTCGGCTCTAATACGCGCGTTCGCTCTAACATACGATGTCAAAAACCGCGACGCGGCCGTTCGGGCGCTGCAGCCGCTCAAAACCGACACCTTGGCCGGCGGCGCATCATTTATTCGAGGCGGCGACGTCTTCTTCGAGGAGATCGCTAGCGAGCGGCCGTGCCACATCCTCAACGGGCATCTCTTCGCCGCCTTTGGCATCTATGACGTCGACCGATTCGGAGAACTGGATCCGGCGCTTCGTGACCTACACCGCACTGCGATCGACACGCTCGAGCGCTGGCTTCCGCTTTTCGATTCGGACGGATGGTCCTATTACCAGTTGGCGACGCGCGGACCGAACATCCGTCACTACGCGCACATTTCGTACCATCAACTACATATAGCGCAACTTCGCGTGTATGCGGCCATAACCGAACGGACATGTTTCGAGTCCTTCGCCGATCGCTGGGAGCGCGGCCTGAATGCTTTACCGGTGCGCCGCCGCGTTTGGTCGGATAGTGCGATCTGGTTATCAGAAGTGCTTCGCGAGCGTGCCGGACTGGTCCGAAGGAGTGCGTGGCGGCCCATTCATCCCAGCACCGCGGTGTCTTAGGTCGTCGTAAATCGCCCGGTACGTAGTGAACTCGAGCGCGCTTCCATACACGCGCCGCGCTCGTTCAACGAAGCCACGCATCAGAGAACGCTCGTATGGCCCCATGCATTTCGGATGGGAGACCGAAGCGCAGTCGATTGTTTCTTCGGCTCGGTGAGCTTGCACGTGCCAGCAGAGGGTTCTCATAAGGTCGTCCACGGACTGTGCCGCGTCGTCAAAACTAAGGGGCCACGCCGACCGGGGAACGAGCCGCGCGAGTTTTTGCAGCAGCGGCGTATGATCAGCATGAATCGACCGACCCCCAGGATCATATGCGCGCCGAGCGTGGATCACGCGGTTGACCAAAAACGGGAGGTTGTTGAGCGGCGTTCGGGGGCGCCCGGCAATCGGAATTTCATAGATGCCCGCGTTACCTTCGGCATTGAGCGGACCCGAAGGCGGTATCGTCCAGTTGGCGGCCTTCGGCATGCCGGAAAAGTCGACGCGAGAGATGCCCGATTGGAAGCGAAATCCTTTGAGAATCGAGCTGTCGATTCGAATACCCTTGGCGTACAGGCTGCCCAGTATTGTATCGGTGCCAGGCGCGAGGTTGTTCCCGCCTGCGCGGTACGCAACGCAGAGGTAATTCTCGGTGGACCTTTTGCAAAGCTCGCTAAGGAAATCGTACGACCGGCCGACGATCCCTGCAATGTCGTTGGGAGCCGTCGCCGACGAAAAGTCGCTAAGCGCAAAACTCCTGGACGGCCGATAATCGCCATCGATCCAGCTCGAGTTCATCCAGTGCGGGTGAATGTGGAGCTGCACGTCGTGCCCGCTCTGCAAAGCTCTCTCGATCTGGTTGCGATACGGGCGAAAAAAATTCTCCGAATCCCATTCGCAGTATCGCATAGCGCAGCAGACATCGGTAAAAAGCGCTATGGAAACGTCGAGTTCTTTTGCCAGTTCCATGAGCGCGTCCGTAGGATCGAACAGGTTATGGCGATAGGATTCAGCGCCCCCGAGGCTGAGCTCATGGTCGAAGGACAAAACCAGCCGTATGCGCTGCACTTTAATGAAAGACGATGACGGCGCTCGCACCGGGCAACGACGACGGCGGCGGAGGTCCGTCGGCAGCAACGGTGCCGCCGTCGAGGATTCCGCCGCCCGTCAAGGATAAAGTGTGATGGTATTGCGCTAGCGGAAACGGATGCGCAGCCGCATCAGGATTTACAACCGCGGCGCACGGTCCTACGAACCGGTCTGCAATATAGCAGCGAGCGTACTCGCGAGCGTACGCGCCGCCGGCAGATTGCAAGCCGTCAACTGAAACGGGTGACGGCCGCAGCGGTCCCGTGGCAACGAGCTGGGACTCGGGCTCGACTCGGAAACCTGAAGGCGTCCTGTACTCCTCCCAAATAACGCTGGCGTCCGCCTCGTAGGTGAGCAGAAATGAAGCATACACGTAAGTTCTCGCATCCGCGGACGAAATTGCCGGCGAGTTGTCTCGCGCCGTACAAAAGAAGACCTTGCGCGCCCTCGTCACCGCAAGTTCGCTGTTCTCGGTGGCTTGCCAGATAGTTCCGGTGAGTTTGGGTTGCGTATCGCTCGCATAGCAGTGCTCGTAATTTTCCCCGTACGTCTTGTCGCTCGTGAGTAGAGCGATCACCCCTGAGGGTTCCGGACGCTTGGAAGCGTTCAAGCCGCTAAGGATGACCGGGATAGGAGAGGCGTGATTGAGAGCATCCAAAGCCCGAAGCCAGCCAGCGTCGGTGTATTGGCAGGGCATCGCACGAAACCGCATATACTCTGACGGCAGGTCGGCGTCGTCCTCAAAGAGCGCGTCGAAGTGAGCGGCGCCGGTAACGCGATCTACCCAGTGTCGGAAAACAGCCTGCATAGAGGGCTGATCGAGGGCCATTAGATCTTCGACGAGTGAATGATAGGGTATGGTGACGCGATTACCCATGCAGTCGTGGGCGAAGGTGCTTTCCTCATTTGTATAAAGCTGATCGCCGCGGTTGGCGATTGTGAGCGCAGGGTCGATGTAGTATTGCGTCTTTATGCCGGCGTGCGCAGCCGCATTGGCAACCCGAACCGTCACCTGAGCCCAGGTAAGGTAGCGTGCCGCTTGGGCGGGGGAGACGGTCGTGGAACCATACGGAGCGCCGAGAAAGTCGGCGGTCATGACGTGCCGCGGGATTCCGCTATGCGCCGAAATGGTTCCGCTGGGTGCCATCAAACATAGAATCGTAAAGCATGCGGCAAAGCAGCGCATGGTTCTTCCATACCCAAAGGAGGTGTGGAAAAACCTTGCGCCGCTTTCAAATTTAGGGGAAAACGATTTCCGCTTCGCCTGCCGGTAAACTCAGTGGTGGCGGGGGTCCGTTCGTGGCTACGTTACCGCCGTCGAGCACCCCGCTGCCCGAAATAACGAGGCTATGGGTGTACTGCGGGAATGGGAAGGGATGCGGAGAGGCCGGATCGGGGTTTACGATGACAGCACAGGGTCCGACGAAGTTGCCTGCGTAGAAGCATTGGCCGTATTCGCGCCCGTACGTGCCGCCCGTCTGGGCGAGGCTCGACACGTTCGACGGCGTGGCAACCTTTGGCGCCAGTAATACCAGTTGAGATTCGGGCAAAACGTGAAGTCCGGACGGCGTGGCGTACTGCTCCCACAGCACGCTCGTCGCAGGATTGTAGGTGAGTAGGAAGGACGCTAGCGCGTAAAGCCGGGCGTCGATCTCCGTGTTGGCAGCATTGAGATTACGGGTTTGACACTCGAAGATTTTGTTCGCTGCGGTGACCTGCAGCTCCGTGTTCTCGACCGCCTGCCAAAGCCACCCTGTCTCCTTTGCAGGGCTAGCATCGGAATAGCAATGCTCGTAATTTCCGCCAATCGTATTGGACGAGTTTAAGAGTCCGATCGATAGGGATGGTGACTCGCCGTTGAGCGACGAGAGGCCGTTGAAGATGACCGGCACTGGCGAGATTTGATTGATCGCTTGACCGTATGAAAGCCAAGCGGCATCGGTGTAGTCGCAAGGGAGTGCCGGGCGGCTATATCCGGTCAGTGGGCCGGATTCATCTTCGAAAATTGCATCGAAGTGCGCGCGGCCGACCGCGTAACTTATGAGGTTCGCAAATGACGTTTGGAGGGCGGTGTTGTCGATCTCCATCTGATACATTGTTACGTTGTCGTAGGCCCATGAGATCCGGTTGCCTTTGCAGTCGTGTGCGAACGTTGCCTCGTTTGATGAATAGAGCGGGTCGCCGTCGTTCGCGGTCGTGTTCGGATCGGCATAGTACTGGGTCTTGATCCCGGCGCTCGAGACGGCGTTGGCGTTCGCGGTGGTTACTTGCGCCCAGGTCAGATAGCGCGCAGCGGTGGCCCACGACACGGACGTCGTTCCGTAGGGGGAGCCTAAGTAATCGGCCGTGAGCAGATGTGTTTGAGATATCGGAGACGGCGTCGGAGTCGCAGCAATGATCGGTGCGCTGACGACTATCTGCTGTGCTAGCACCGATGATCCGAGGCTCCCGGTTCCAGTGACCTTCACCGTCGAACCCGTCATGAGCTGAGCGCCTCCAACCACCGTGACGTTGTTCAAAACGATGGGAACTGCCGGATTGGCAGAGCTTACGTTGAGCGTGAAGCCGTAGGATGTTGCCGCTTGGGCCACGCCCGACACCGTGACGCTGGGGGGCGCGTCCCCGGAAAAGCTCACGAAGGTGCCCAGGAAATCGGTGTTTGACCCACTTCCCGTGGCCTGCACGTGTTGTCCGACAGCCGGCGTCCCATTGTTGTAGGTCGTAGAAGCGTTCGTATACACGTGCATGTAACCGGCGCCAGGCCCCGGATTGAGCAAGAAGCCGCCCGTAAAGACGCTGGCGATGGTGCTCACATGCGTGTTCTTGTTTGACTGCAATGGAATCGGGGACCCGGAAGGTGCCGCGGTTGGAGCGCTCGTCGGGGTGGGCAGGGGAGACGGCGATGGCCCGACTCCGCTCGGCATGGGCGACGGCGACGGCGAGGGGCTCGAGCCGGTCGGCAGCGACGTCAGTATGGTGACGGCTGCGGCCGTGACCGAAATGTGGCACGTCCCCGTTGCGATGGTTACTTCCGCGTAGCGATTAACTGCAGGTGTTAAGCCGCTTCTTGTCGTCGACTCGCTCTCGTAAACGTGCAGTTTCCCGTGATCGGTCCCGCAGCCTCCGATCACTTGGATTGTAAAGCCGCCCGAGATGAGGGCGACAATTTGCCCGACTAGCGGTTGGGACCCAGGCGTGGCTTGAGCACGCGGCGCAACGACCGAGCCGCTTTGCACACTCCGGTTCGTTGGAATAAACGGCAAAGCGCCATGTTGCCCGCTACACGCAGCAAGCAGCGAGGCTCCTAGAAAGCAAGCGTACCAACAAGTGACGTTAAGGCTTTTCTTACGCAATCCCATGTAACTGTTAATCGGACGGGGCTGCGGGGCAATTAACTGGGCTCGAAAAAGTAACGCGGCGCCAACTCGTTAACGGTGAGGTATAGGGCGAGTAAGCGGGGGACCAGGCCTATGGCCCTTCAGACCTAATCCTTGATTGGGCCGATCGTTGGTTGGCTACCGGTCTTTTTGTAGGATAATGCTATAAAGTCCCAATGTTTTGGGGATTAAGTGGTTACTAGGTCTTAAGCAGTCTCGGAACGTTCTCAAATTCCTAAATCCAACCCAGGAAAGGGCCGTTTGTGATAGCACCCGTCACCAACGTAATCCGGCTGTACGTTATCGAAGGCCAAGTGCTTTTTGGAAAAGCACTTTGCCAAGTTTTTTCTCTCGAACCCGACGTCCAGATCGTAGGCGACTCCGACTCCGTTTCCGCTCCTGCGCTTACGAAAGCTAGGCCGGACCTCATTTTGCTCGACCTCGATGGCAGCGCCGTAGAGCTGACCGAAGCGCTGACGCTATGCCGTGAAACCGTACCGCAAGCGCGTGTGTGTGTGCTCTCGATGCGTCCCCAGCCGGAGATCATGCAACGTTGCCTTGCTGCCGGAGCCGAAGGTTACATTATCAAGGACATCACGCCGGCCGAACTCATGCGGGCCGTGAAGATGGTCGCGGCAGGCGAAACGTATGTCGATCCACGCGTCGCCGGCGGATTACTGCGTCGCCGCAGCATGTCGAATGGACGGCCGGATCTCGACGAGCTTTCCGTTCGCGAAACGGAGGTGATTCGCTTGATCGCCGAGGGGCTGTCGAACAAAGAGATCAGCGCAAGGTTGAATTTGTCGGAGAAGACGGTCAAGAATCATATCAGCCGGATCTTCTCGAAGCTCAACATTTACGCGCGCGCCCAGGCGGCCGTGCACGCCATCAAGATGGGACTGGTTTAAGCCGCTGGTTACAAACGGCGTGGACGGCACCTACGACGTCGTCTACATCGCCCTCGGTCATTGTAGGATAAAGAGGCAATGAGACGATGCGTGCGCCCAACATTTCGGTGTTGGGCAGTTCGCGTCGCGGAAGATCCCGATATGCCGTGAACTGGTGCGTTGGGATATAGTGGACGCTCGTTCCTATGTTGCGCTCGCGCATGGCGCCGATAAAGGCGTCCCGATCGATGCCGGTTTCGGGATCCAGCGTCACCGCGAACATACACCAGCTATGGTGATCCGATGGGTCGTCGCAGGGCCGTTGGAACCCTAAGCCCGGTAGATCTTCCAGCGATACCATATAGCGGCACGCGATCTCGTGACGCCGCGCCTGCATCTGTTGCAGACGCTCGAGCTGAATCAATCCGATGCTCGAGGCAATGTCGCCGATGTTGTACTTATACCCTGGCTCGAGTATGTCGTAGCGCCAAGATCCACCATCAGTATACCGTTTCCAGGCATCGCGGCTCATGCCGTGAAGCGACAGGCGTCGAGCGCGATCGGCGAGCTCTTCGTCGTTGGTGACGAGCATGCCGCCCTCACCGGTGGCAAGATTCTTGGTCGCGTAAAAGCTGTAGATTGCCGCGTCGCTGAGCGTCCCGGCCCAGTTGCCGCGATCGAGTGTGCCCGCCGCGTGGGCGGCATCTTCGATAATCGCGATTCCGCGTTCGCGTGCGAATGTGACGAGATCAGCCACGTTCTGCGGACGGCCAGCATACGGCATCGCTATAATCGCGCGCGTACGTGGCGTCACCACCTCGGAAACCGTGCGAACGCTGGCCGAAAACGTATCTCGCTCGACGTCGCAGAATACGGGCGTTGCGCCGAGCTCCAGCGTGCACTGGGCGCCGGCAGCAAACGTAAGCGATGGCGTCACGACCTCGTCACCGGGTCCAACTCCGAGCGCCGCAAGCGCGATATGCAGGCCGGCCGTACAGCTGTTAAGGGCCACGGCATATGGCACGTCGCACGCCTGTGCAAACGCGCGTTCGAAGGCGATCGTCTGCGGTCCGGTGGTCAACCAGCCATTGCGCATCGACCGGGCAACCGCGCCGATCTCGATTTCGGTTACGTCGGGACGGCAGTACGGCAGAAATGTTTCACGCATTATGGATTCCTCGTCGGCGAAGGTGAGCATTTCGAAGTATCGCGATAAACATGAACGCGAGCCACACGTACTTGAACGTCATGACATCGAGGAAAAGTGCGGCGACGAAGATGCCTAAAACCGATGCCTCGGCGGCGACGCGAAGTGGGTAGTCCGGATCGGTCGGCACAATGTCGCGCAGCATGTAGAACTGCGCTACCCATGCCGCGAGCAATAGCACTACGCCTACAAAGCCAAGTTCTACCGACGTACCGATAAGCAGGTCGTGCGCGGCTCGGTGCCAATTGGCTTGGTCCCACAACTGATGCGGCGTTTGCAGAAAGACCCGGTCGTAGGCGATCGGAAAGTTGCCATAGCCGGCACCGAAGAGCCAATGCTCCTTTAGGGCCTGTAAGCCGACGAGCCAAATCGACGTTCTGCCGTTGCCGCCCGTCGATAGTGCCATACCGAACCGGTTCCAAAGATCGGTTTGCTGGCTGAAAATCGCCGCTGCGATCGCGGTAGCGACGCTAACTCCGACGAGGCGCAACTTCGCGCGGCTTCTAATAAGGAAATAGATCAGCATAAGGCCAATAGCCATAACCGCACCGCGTGACGCACTCAGTGTAACGCCGAACAGCAAGAGTCCAAGCGCGGCGACGCTGCCTACGGCGACGAGCCACTTTTTCGTGTGCAGTAAGCCGGTAAGGCACAGCGCGATCGGGAGCAGCATAGCGGCCGCAAAGTGATTCGGGTCGATGGCGCCCGTGTCGGTCGTGATGCGGAGCCTGCTGCCGTAATAGATGTCGACGCCGCTATGGAAAAGATAGGCACCATAGGCCGCGGCGCAGAGACCACCGCCGACGATGGCAAAGGCGATCCACCTTACTGCACCGCGATCGGCCGGGAAAACGCTGATCGCAGTGTATAAGACGATCAACTGGATCGACGTTAACAGCTGCTGGAAAACGAGCTGCTGATCGTACGCCCAAAACGCTGTCACCGCCGCCCATAGGTACAGCGCTGCCCATATGAGCAGTGACGGAGAAGGACGAACGGCCCGCCGGATTCGCAGCAAGTAGAAAATGAGCGCGGCGCCCGACGCGAAGCCGAGAACCTTGGTCAGCGTTCCGAACGCGCTCAGACTCAACAAGTTGTCGAACGGAACGATACCTACGTAAACGCCGAAGGGCAATACGAGCGGTGATACGACCGAAAGGTAAAACGCGATCGGGGCGCCGATCGACGCTACCGCTAGGACGAAACCTGTCTTCGTTCCGGCTAACGCGCTTACGGCGAGCGCGGCGACGGCACCCCCGAGCACTACGAGTGCTACGCCGGCAAGCGGCCCCAAGGGTCGCCGGGGGGCCTTAGTGTGGATCACAGCCACTCCTTACCCGTTAACTCCGACGGTGCGCCGTAGCAGCCGAGTGCCGTCGCGCAAGAGATTATGCGTGATATCCACGTAGGAGCGAAGATCTAGAACTGTTGGAACGAGCATCGAGCGTAATCCCACACCCGCCGTTCGGTGGAAATACCATAGACTGAGAACCTGCGTGATAACGTAGGCTGCGCTCGACGCGGTTGCGGCACCGGTAATTCCGAAATGCGGAATCAGCACGATCGTTCCAGCGATGCAGATAGCGGCCGAGATCGCCGCAATAACTAGAGGAATCTCGGGTTTAGCAAGTTTGAGCGTGTAATAGCTCGAGATCGGTCCCGCTAGCGCCAATGCGACCACGCCGACGAGAA
The DNA here is from genome assembly GCA_963715435.1 of Vulcanimicrobiota bacterium. Classification (GTDB taxonomy): domain Bacteria; phylum Vulcanimicrobiota; class Vulcanimicrobiia; order Vulcanimicrobiales; family Vulcanimicrobiaceae; genus JAFAHZ01. Next base: position 3,516,294 of record OY970243.1, on the reverse strand, counting down.
GGATTCGCAAGGAAGTCACCAGCGGCAGAAAGGCGGTGCCGTAGAAGAGTCCCACGACGAGAGGCGCGACAGCAAAGACGACAGTGCAGATCAACACCGAAAGCAACAAGCTGTGCCGTACACAGCGAGCGGTCAACTCGGCGGCAGCGCGTTTGTCGAGTCCGCCGATGTGCGGCGAAGCGACGATTGATGTAACCTGCGCGGGGAATAGCAGTGCCTGCGGAGCCGAAGTGGCGACGCTGTAGAGTCCGAGATCGGCGGCGGGAAGCATTAGCGCGACGATATAGAGGTCGGCTCGGTAGTTCAGTAGTGAGACCAGCGCGGTCGCTCCGCCCTTTATCGAGAATCGCCCAAAATCAGAGAGACTCATCGCGTTGCCGTTTGGAAGGCGCCGCGCATGCAGCAGCATGGCGATCCAGGAAACGGTACCTACCAGGGTCGTGGATGCGACCCACGCGACAATGGCTATCGTGGGACTGCGCGCGATCGTCAAGAAGCCGCCTGCGGTGATAGCCAGCATCGCCAATACCGTGGCGACCGAGAGTGTACTTACGTATCTGACCTGCTTTATACCGGTCACGTAACCGCGAACCGCGAAGATGGCCGCCGCGGCCGGAAGCGAAGCGATTGCCGCCGGCGCTGCCCACAAGGCGTTGCCAAACCACGCAATGACGACGACGGCAACCGCGCTAACGATGACGAAGCACGCCGTCACCAGCGTCAGCGGTCCTATGATTTGCCGGCCGGCCCGTCCGTTTAGAAGAAAGTACGAAGTCGATGAGGATAAACCGGAGAACCAAGCCGACACGAGGCCGGCTTGCACGACCGGCAGCGCATAGACACCTTTGCCTGCCGGCCCAAGGACGCGGGCGGTCAGGACTCCAACGCCTAACGAGCCGAGAATCATCAGGGTCTGAACGACGAACGTGTAGAGACCGTCGTGAATGAGGTCTCGAGCCCTAAACTGCACGGTGGAAAAGAAACTCCGCGGCGGTCTTGGCAATCACGATCGCATCGAGGATCGGCGACGCATGCTCGATATAGAAAAGGTCGTACGGCAGAATTGCCGGCATGTCGGTCGGCTGCAGATTGCGCTTGCCGTAAATCTGCGCCCAACCGGTGAGCCCGGGCGTGACGATGTGACGGCTTTCATAATTTGCTATCGTGCGGCGAAAGTCGCGCGCGAACGACGGCATTTCGGGGCGTGGCCCGACGAGCGACATGTCTCCGAGCAAGACGTTGAATAGCTGCGGAAGCTCATCGAGGCTGGTTCTGCGCAAAATCGTACCGATGTTCGTGATACGGTCGTCGTTAGGGCGTGCCCACTGCTGACCGGCATCCGGCCACATTGTACGGAACTTATACATCACGAAGGTCGTGCCGTTGCGGCCCACTCGCTCCTGGCGGAAAAGGATCGGAAAGCCGGATTCAATTCCAATGCAGACGGCGATCAGCAGCATCAGCGGAGACGCGACGACGAGGCCCACTGCAGCTAGAGTGCAGTCGAAAACGCGCTTCCACGCTTTATAGGGGCTGTGTCCGACCTTCCATTGCGCTTCAGGCGAAACGTATGCTGCCTGCGCTTCGGGCACGTCGTCGGCCCCGTGGCGCGCGAGGTGCAGCGTGGTGTGAGCGACGGACAGAAATATCGATGCCAGCACGATCACGGCAACCGTCGTGACTGCGGAGATCCCCGCCACGTATTGAAAAAGAAACCAGAGCGGCGCGAAGGCAACCATTGCTGCCACCGCGACTTGATACAATTCGTCGTACCACCGCACCGCATAGGAGAACTGGTACGTGCGGCACAGCGCTAGAGCCCCGCAAACGACGATGCACGCGGCAGGGCCGATGCTCGGGGACAGGCCGGCGGCGTAGCACGCCGCCAGCACCGCCATCACGTCGACGAAGAGGAGAGCGACCGTCCACATGGGACGCAAGTGCTCGGGAAGGCGCCGCGCGGTGCTGATCCTTCCTGAAGCGATTTGTTCTCGAATTGTAGCATGAACCATTATAGGCTTCCTCCACGTTGCGGTTGTGCCGGCCGCGTGCGAGTTAGGCGCAGCGACGAACGCAATCGAGTGTACGCATTGAAACGAAGGCTCTGGTAGTGCAGCTGCGTGTACGGTATACTCTTCGCTCCAAGTCCGCGCTTGAAGCGCTCGACTCCCGGCAAGCCTTCGCTCGCGCCGAGATTATACCAATGCAATTTGCGCTCTGCCGCCGCTTCGATCAGCGCCACGTTCAGCGCATTACTGGGGCGTAAGTGCGAGAACGCCTGACGCATGGCCGCGCTCCAGAAAAACAGCTCTTGCGATCCGGATACGATGACGCCGCCGGCAATGGGGTGGTTATCGCATTGTGCAAACCAAATCTCGACGTCCCCGGCGCCGTAGCCGACTAAACCCTCGAGCAAGTCCTGCGGAAAAGGCGGCTTGACGAGTCCCCAACGCTCGGCGGCTTCTCGCAGCATGCTGTAGTACGTCGTGATTCCCAACGCAGATCGGAGCGGAGCGCAATTGACGCCGCGCCGTGCGGCCTGTCCGGCCATGCGCCGGCTGACACCGGCTACCCCTTTAAGCGCTTCCTCCGCGCCCTGTGAGATGTCGATTACTGCCGTTTCGTGCGTCGTACGACGGGTCGAAAAGCCCGTAGGGACGGGGCCGAGCGGCCACGGCACCAGCGTGAGCGCATCGCACGTCCGCGCGATTTCGGCAACGGCTGCTTCAAACTCGTGCGTCGAGGCCACGCTTCCGTCCTCACGAAGCGCGCACGTATACGTACCGAGCGGCATTCCGACAAGCTCGCGCCATCCCAAACGTCCGCCGGAGGTCTGCATGAGGGGCACGAGCACGGTCGAGCCGCCGATATGCACGCGCACCGGATGCGGACGAAGGTGAGGATATGCGTAGGCTAAGGCCGACGCCCACGCAGGGCGAGCGAAAAACGTCGGCGCGGGATGTCGAGCATCGAACTCCGTCCATTCACTGAAGGCGACCGGCTCGATCATCGCACGTTCTCCCAAGCGGCTACAATTTTGTCGACCACAAGTTCGGAGGAATATTCCGTCCGTATCATTTCCGCCGCGTCGAGCTGTGGTTCGAGAACGCCGGCTCGATGACGATCGAGCAAGGTTTGCAAGGAATCGATGAGGTCGCTGCGAGTGCGGACGTGTATCGAGTGAGGGAACGGTTTCGACCACATGACGTAACGTCCAAAGGAAAGCGCCTCCAAGACCATGAGGGATAACCCGTCACGCGGCGTTAAGCGGATCAATACGGTTATGTCTTCGAAGATCGCGCGCAGATCGTCGCGCCAGCCGAGGTTGTGGACCTCGACGCCCACCGGGGCTTCCAGTTTGCCGCCGCCAACGACGAAAACGCGTATTTTCTCTGACGCGAAATGCCGGAGCATTCGTTCGTATTCGCGCTTACCGTAGAACTCGGGCCGGGACTTCGGCAGATAGAGCAGGATGGTAAAGCGCTTTGGCAGCGGTTTTATGGCCCCGGAATAGTGCCGAAGCGGAAGAGGCACGATCTCCGAGGAGAGACCCAGATCGCGCAGTTCCTCGGCGGTCCACGTCACTTCGGTCAAATGTTTTATCGCGCCGTTGCGCAGTTGTTTGTGCAGCTCTTTTTTATTGCGAAAGTACTCGATGTCCGAACCGACCCAGTGAATTACCCGCGGCTTGCGCAACAGACGAGCGAAAAGATAAACCCAGCGGTCGGTGACGGGACTTCCGATCGAATACCAAAGGTCCGAACGCAGAAGCGTAAACAGCGAAGCCAGAACTTCGACCCGAGAGTTCGTGCTTAAAATCGCGGGTTTCCATTGGCCGCCTCGCGTTTCCACGTGCCTGGCGACTTCTGCGGAGAACAGCCCAAGGCCCGAGATTGCGACTTTGCGATCCCGGTGCCCGTTTCGGTGTGCCGGCCGCGAGTCGAAGAGTGAGTCTAAATGTTCCTCGAATTTATTAGCAACGTCCTTTGGTGAGAAGTTTTGTTGCACGAACGTAACTCCGGTAAAGTTTGGCTCGAGCGTACGCTTATCGTGAGCTTCGTAGAAGTCCGAAAGTGCGGCAAACGCCTGATCCGTATCGGTTGCAACGCGCACTCCCGGATAGCCGTGGGTCCAAACGACGTGGCGGCCGCGAGCGAGGGTTTCTAGGACCAGTACCGACGCGCCGTCGTGATCGGTGAGGCGGAGCAGCGCCGTGGAAGCGTCGATACGCGCGGGCACGTCTTTAACGTGACCGGCGAAGGTGACGTTGTCCGGTGCGTTCCGGTCCGCGCTTCCGGGCCCCAAAACGGTAAAGCGAGCGCCCGGAAGACGACGTGCGAGATCGTAGACTCGTTTCTCGCCGTAGAACGCACGGCGGGGCTCGGGGAGATACGTTAGAACGCGAAAGTCTTTTGGAAGCGGTGCGATCGTTTCGACAGCATCTACGGCGCCAACGGCGAGCGTTTTCGCTTTAATCCCAATCTCGTTGAGCTCGTCGACGAGCCACGGCGCGACGGCGACGTTATCGTAACCGTGACGTTTGGTAATCGCGAGATCGAAGGGATTTTGAGCGGCGATCGTGACGTCGCTTCCGGCCCAGACCACCAAAATTGGGATGCTCGCCGCGTGCGCGGCCTCCGCCAGCACGACGCTCGGACCAGGACCGCCGAACGATATGAGGATGTCGCAACGGCGCAGCGCCCATAGTGCACCGAGAATGCCGCGGCGCGTGCTCGGAAATGCTCGAAGCCCCCAGCGTTTCGAGTGGTCGTTCAACACGCGAGCCAGATATTTGGCGTGATAATCGAACCCGACGACTATGGCGTGTCGGACTCTATTCATTCGCGCCGTCTCGTCATCGCCAGCAAAGCTGCTTCGTCTAACGGCCCGACGTGAATGGTCTTGACGACGTCGTCCCCGCCGACGAGAATCGTCGTTGGAATGACCCGCGCGTCGAGTGAGAGAGGACTCCAACGGTTAGGGTCCACGTACGTCGGATACGGGACGCCAAAGGATTGAACGAAGCGCGCGACGCTCTCGGGCGGCTCGGCTTGGTCGACACCCACGAGGTCGATGCCTTCTCGCGCTAAACGCGGTGCCGCTGATGCAAGGAGTGGCGTCTCTGCCTGACAGGGTTCGCACCATGTGGCAAAGATGTTTATAAGCATGCGCCGTCCCGGTCGTACGGCCAGCGTCCGTGTCGACCCCTGCAGGTTCATAAGCTGCAAGATTCCGAGCGCCTGGCCGGCTGCAATCGCATGAGCAGGCTTGAGGACGCCCAGACGATAGGCGGCGGTTCTAACGACCGAGCGTAGCGTTGGCGAGGCTGCCAAGGCAATGAGAACCAACAGCGCGGCTATCAGCGCGGCGCCCCGGGCACGGCTCGCGTTCATACTGCCGTTGTACCAGACGAGCGCCGGCGACTGCGTGGCCCAACCTTCCCGGCCGGGTCAGGACTCCTGCACTAAGCGCCACCGGCCGCCGGACGTTCGCCTCCGCTGCTCTTTGCGGCTTAGGATGGTGACATGCGCACGCGACACTTTATTCCCGCCATTCCCCTCGTCGCGCTTGTAGCGATCTGCGCGTCGTCGGGAGCAGGCGCTCAAACGTATCCGGCCGAGAGCCCGTCGCCGACGGGCTCGGTAACGCCGTCGCCCAATGCCATGCCCAATCAACCGCGTCCGGCCAATTCCGCAATAATCAGCCGCCGGACGTTGATTCATCCCGGCGATCAGCTGGCCGTTCAGGTCTTCGGCGATCAAACGCTCACGCAGAGCACCATGGTGCTCTCCGACGGTACCGTGGATTATCCGCTCATCGGAAAAGTAAAGCTCGGCGGAAAGACTCCGAACGAAGCGGCGGCGCTTCTTGCGTCGAGGATGCACGAGTACGTAAGACATCCGGTGGTAACCGTCGAGATCACGCAGCTCGCTCAACCCGACGTGCTCGTCTTGGGTGACGTCAAGAGTCCCGGGAAGTATAATCTGCCCTCGGACGGCCGCTTGACCGACGCGATTGCCGCCGCCGGGGGCTTGGCCAACACCAACGGTGCGTTTCCCGAAGCTCGCATTGCCGACTCTCAGGGAAAGGTAACGAACGTCTCGCTGGAAGGCCTCTTGCAAAACGGTCAAACGAATTTGGATATGACGCTCGAGGAGGGCGACGTCGTTTACGTTCCCGGCCCGATTACGATGAACGTCGACGTTAGCGGTGCGGTCGATCATCCGGGCGAGATCCAAGTAAACGAAGGCGACCATCTCTCTACCGCCATCGCTAAAGCGGGTAATAGCCAGAACGCGCAATCCGATCTCAACCACATCCGGCTCATTCGTACCGGCCCCGACGGCAAGCAGACGCAGCAGGAAATCAACCTGTACGACGCGCTGAAAAACGGCGACATTGCGGCCGATCCGAAACTCGAAAAAGGCGACGTCATTTACGTCCCACAGGCCTATCAGCACCGTACCGACTTCGGTACGGGGCTGCTCTACCTGCTCACCCGGATTATCCCATAAGGAAAGCGAGAGAACTTTCGTGATTCAGCTCCCAAACAGCATCGGCGGCATCGCGCCGTATGCGGCCACGTCGCAAGCGGAACATCAAAGCGACCTCGGCGGGATGGGCAGAGTCCTTCTGCGCCGCATCCGTCCGATGCTCGCGATATTCGCCGGTTTCGTGGCGCTGGTCTTCATACTCACCCTCGTTCTTCCTAAGAGTTACACGACGACCGTAAAGCTCATCGCGGGTAATCCGGGAACCACGGGCTTTGCCGGCGGCACGAACACCTCCGACGACACGCAGGTTCCCGTCCTCAATGCACTGTTGATTGCGACCGGAATGCAGAGCACCGAAACGTACGTCGAGCTTTTCCAAGAGATCCCGGTGGCGCAACAGGTCATAGCGCAGCTTCGCCTCAAGGCGACGCCGCGGGAACTGTTGAGTAAGGTCGACGTGAAGCCTGTCGTCAACACGCCGATCATCGGACTGTCGGTTACCTGGCGGGACCCCAACACGTCGGCGCAAATCGCCAACGCGTTCGGTAACGTCGTCGTCGACCGTCAGCGGCAACTCGTTGCGGCGCAGGCCGACAACGCCATAACGTTTCTGAACGAGCAGCTCCCCCAGGCGCAAAAAGCCATGAACGACGCGCAGACGCAGCTGGCCTCGTTCGAGGCGCAACACCACATCGCCGATATCAACGCGCAAACCCAGTCGCTGATCACCGAACTGTCCGGCTTGGATTCCAAGGTCGGGCAGGTGCAGGCGGACCGCCAACAGGCGCAGGCCGAGCTCGCGAGCGCGCAGGCGCAGCTCAGGAGTACCCCCGCAACGGTAACCGGAGGAGAAACGGTCGCTCAGAACCCCGTGCTCGCGCAGCTGCAATCGCAGTTGTCGCAAACCGACGTTCAGCTGCAAACCGCGCTTCAGCAATACACCGAGAAGCATCCCACCGTCATCGCGCTGCGCAATCAGGAAGCCCAACTCAAGCGTGAGATCGCGCAGACGCAAGCGTCGGTCGTCGCAAATACTAATACCATCCCCAATCCGGTCTATCAGCAGATCCAGCAGCAGGCCGAACAATACGCCACGCAGGTTGCCTCCGACAACGCGCAACTCGCTGCGTTGAAAATACAGCAGCGGCAGATGAATCCTCAGCTGGCGAGCCTCCCCGCGCAAACGGCAACCCTAGCGAACCTGCAGCGCAACGCCAAGTCTGCCGAGGACGTCTACACCGCACTGCAACAGAAGTTCAATAACGCCCAGATCGCCCGCGATACGGCCTTGAGTGACGTGACGATCACGCAACCGGCCGATCCGCATTTTGCCGACGTCAAGCCCCACTTGATCATGAATCTGCTGCTCGGCGTTGCGCTGGGAGCAGTACTGGCCATTCTGGGCGCCTTCGTCATCGATTATCTCGATAACACGATCAAAGACGACCGCGATGTAGAGGAGGAGCTCGCGCTCCCTTCGCTGGCAGCGATTCCGCTCGTGAAGATGCGCAACGGTACGCCCGAGCTTCCGTGGGTCCGCACGATGTCGATCGAAGCGTTCCTGCAGCTCGTAACGTCGATGAAGTACGCATCCGATCGGCCGCTCTCGACCGTCGTCGTTACCAGTCCTACTCAAGGCGACGGCAAGTCGACGGTTGCGCTCAACGTGGCGATCGCCATGGGCGAGCTGGAGCCGCGCGTTCTGCTCGTCGATGCCGATTTGCGCCGCGCGTCGCTGCATCACAAGCTCCGCATGAAGAACGAGCGCGGCCTTTCTGACATCCTGGTCGGACGCTCCCGTTTGGAAGAAGTCGTGCAGGGCACGCGTTATCCGGGTCTAGATTTACTTACTTCGGGAACGCCCACGCCGAACCCGATCAAGCTGCTCGAATCGGGCCGCATGGACGAGTTCTTGCATGAGGCGCAAGAACGCTACCGCTGCGTCGTGATCGACGGCACCGCTCTGTCGGTAAACGTCGATTCCGCCGTCGTAGCGCGAAAAGCCGACGGTACAGTGATCGTACTGTCGGCGAATCAGACCGATCTTCGCGCCGCGAAACAGGCATTGCGCCGCATGCAGCAAGTCGGCGTGCGCAATGTCCTGGGCTACGTACTCAATCGCGTCGTACCTCGCAAAGAGGACTACGAGGCGTACGAGCTGCGCGCCGGCACGGAACTCGAGCCGACCGAAGAAACGATGATCACAGCGTAAAGGTACATGACAGCAACGAAGACGACGAGCTTGAGAGAAGCCCGACCGGCCGCCTTCGCGCGGAGCCTATCGGTTCACCTTATCGAAGCGCAGGCGCTGTTCGTGCCCACGCTCGAAGAGGTGTTTGCCGACGTCGGGTTGTCGCTGCTGGCGGTATCCAGCGACGTCGACCTGCATGGGTTGCTCGAGGCGCAGCCGGACGTGGTATTCGTCGATGCGGACTACGTGAGCGAAGAACCGCTGAGGCTGGTAAATCTCCTTCGCACGCTGGTTCCCAACGGCATCATCTGCGTCTATACCAGCGAACGCAGCACGCAGTGGGCCAAGGCCTGTCACCTTGCCGGCGCGACGGCCGTATTCAGTAAGAACGCTCGGCGCGGGGAGATTATCGGCGGAATGCGCGACGCGATGCATCGCCGCACGTTCACCGACGTTCGTCTGCGGGAGCCGTAACCTGGTCTTGGGGCAATTAGCCCTGCTGCCGGTGGCGCATGCACCTACGTCAGGGCGCTTCGCGGCGTTAGTATGAACCCAAGTCACATCTCGGGGGCCCTTATGACGAAAACTAGTTCCAGGTTCGGCTTGATTGCGCTAACGCTCTCGTTAGCGCTGGCTTCTTGCAACGGCGCGGGAACGAGCGTTCCGCCGGCACCTCAGGGTGCGGGCGCGTCTTCCATTGCGCCGCTTGGATTGTCGCCCGCCCTGCTCACCCCGTTGCCGGCCATTTACACGTCACCGGGCAAGGTCAACGGTACCGACAACCGCTTCGTGCCTATTGACGGCGACGCGCCGGCCGGCGGTCATGGAGCCGTCGTCGCCAAAAAGGTGCCGTGCTTGCCGGTAATGGGAGACGGCTATCACATTCACGTTTTTCTCGGAATTATCTATAAAGGCCAACTCATGGCCATTCCGGACACGATTGGCATGGTCAAGCCGGGTCCCGAGGTCAACGGCTTTACCAACAGCGCGCAGTGCTTCTACGAGATTCATACGCACGACGCGTCCGGCATCGTTCACCTGGAGGTCGTCAAGCCGCATCCGCTCAGCAGCGTCGTCTTCAAGTTGAAAGATGTTCTCAAGGTGTGGGGCGTTCCGATGGGCGTGAAAAGCTTTGGTCCCTTCACGGGAAAGCTTCGCATCTACACGGGAATGCCGTCCGCGCTCGGCCAGACGGTCGTGAACAGCTACGCGCCTTACGCGGGATCGCATTGGACGGAAATGGGACTCCATTCGCACGAAGTGATTTGGATTGAAATTGGAAAGCCGTATTACAACGCGGCCCAGCTGCCGCCGGTTACGTTCTACATGGAGTACTAACCCTACGAAGATCTCGAGTGCAAGAAAGCAGCTCGAGTGCTGGGAGGGGCTCAGCGGCCTGCGGATGTTCGCATCCCCAGGTCGCCGCCTTTTTTCCTGGGTGTCGATTTCGCGGTAAAGTCCTGCGCGGGCCGTTCACCGCGCGCTTCCTGCGCGCGGCTACTTAGCTGCGCGCGCGCCACCTGCTGAGGAAAATTATGACATCCTGTCAATGGCGCGCGCGTCAGATATCCCGCGCAGAACCTTATCCGCTACATCTCCAATAGGACTATGACTGAGGAGTGCTCTCTGGATCGGATGGGGTCTCCTTAAGAACGCAGCTGGTCATCACGGCATCGGACATGCCGTGAATTAAGCGCTTGTCGGCGGGGGCGATGGTCGCGAGGATTCCGCCGAGGGTTACGGTCTCCTCGCCCGTGACGAAGAAGTACGGGCAGAGCCGCACGCGACCGTCGAAGGTAAGAATTTCGTCTTTTTCGCGATCCAGGTAGTCTTGCCGCAGGCGCTTGCCTTTGTGGAATCGCTGCAGAATGTAAGGCACTTTATCGAACGAGCCGAGCGCCGTATCGATCGTTGCGGTCCATTCGTCCTTGGTGAGATCATTGGCGATCTTCACGCCGCGCGAACCCCACGCCAGCTCTGAGAACCCCGAAGGTTTCACGACGTAGTCGCGGTCGCTCTTACCGAGTTCGATTAATTTCCGAAAATCGGCGATCGGCTCTCCACCCGCTTCCAATCCGGCGATGACGGCTTGCGGCGGCATCGGCCGCGGATCCATGACCCACGTGCGCGGGAAGATAACTTTGAGGCGCTCGAACCGGTCCTTGCCTAGTTCACTTTGCCAGATTTTCGCCAGCGCCGGATGGTGAAAGAGTGCAAACGACAGCTTCTCTTCGAGATTTGCTTTCGGCGTTGGAACCATGCGCACGCGATTGTGTCGTGCCGCATAAAGCATCAGTTCTTGTTTGGGAACGTTGAGCAAGTCGAACAGCTCGAAGTTGCGATAGAGCAAGTCGAGCTTTTCCTCGCGACCGTCGTCGTGACGGATGAAGAGGCCGTCTTCGGTGAAGAAGACCTCTTGCGGCGCGCGCAGCCACGCATTGGCCAATCCCAAGCGGCGCAGTGCGCCTGCGAGCCAATCCATCTCGGGCCGATAATCGCGCGACTCCTCGGAAACGACGATTGCGACGGTCGGCTTTTCGACGCCCGTGACGTAGCGCGCCATTGCGGCAAAGCCTTTGGGAATGCCGTCAACTCCGCCCGCGCTCTCGATTCCGAGCTGGCAGTACGCCTCTGTAGTTGCACCGACGAACCCCATACCGCCGGGAACGCTGTCGAGCTCGGTTGCCGCGAAGCCTTTCTCCGTAACGATGAGATCGGGCCGAATAACGCCTGGAACGTCGCCTTTGAAGCGGTTTTGGCGCGCCAGCTTCACAATTTGTTCTGGTTTACCACGATCGAGATACTCCGCGATAAATGCGGGCGCGGTGCCGCGTGCGCTACGGTTGTACAAGCCATTGAGAACGCGGTAGAAGACAAGGAGATCGGTCCCCAACAACTCGATGTCGCCGAGCTGTTTTGCGGACAATGCAAACGGCTCGGGGCTGACGCGCCAGGCGATACGTTCGGTTTCGTCTTCGACCCGGAACAGGCCGGGCGGTATCGCTTCATATAGGTGGTGCGCTTGCTCGCGAGCCGTAAGGTTCGCTTTCGTGGCCGTACAAGGCATAATGAAAAAGCAGTCTCCTATCGACAGCCGTCCGGGATCTTGGAGCTGTTGTACGCAATGTAGCGTCGTCGCATACGAGTTAGGCGCCGCTCCGCTCCGAGCTCCGGGCTCCCCGGCTTTGCTGGCGCCCCGAGGCCATGGCGCGCGACACAATCATGTCCGCTAGAGGTACCCCTAGGGCGCGCCAAATTACCACTTCCGCCTGAGCCATCATGTATCGGGACCGCGTCGGGCGACCGACGGTTGCATTACTTGATTGTGATGGCGCCCGGGGTGAGGAGCGCGCCCTCGACGTGGACCAGACCGCCGGAATAGGCCAAGGTCAGATGGAGTGTTCCGGTGAGGCCCAGCCGGGCGAGTTCGAGGTTTTCGATCACCCGCGAGACGCCCTCGCCGGCGACGAAGTGGAGCTGGCGCGCGCGGCTGAACGAGCCCCCGGGGGCGCCGTACGAAGCGACCGTCGGCACGACGATCTCGTCCCCTCCGGCCGAGCGCGCGGCTCCGCTGATGCAGTAGCCGATCGTTACCGGCGTACCGCGTACGTCGAGCGTCTCTTGCGTGCACGCAGGAGCGGCAACCGCCGGCCGCATCGCTGCCGTGAGGGCCAAGCCAAAAACGACGCGCCGAACGATCACGATGAGACAACGATTCGAGTGCGTGAAAGGTCGCACCTCGGACGTGGTATGATTTAGACGGTGCTACCAACGATAGATCTGATCGCACTCGACCTCGACGGCACGCTCCTCGACCTCAACGACGGCATCTCTCCCGCAAATCGCCAGGCCATTGCAGCCGCAATCGCAGCCGGCGTACGCGTGGTCCTCGTCACCGGACGCGGCACCAACGAAGCGGCACGAGTGGTGCGCGAGCTCAATCTCAACCTTCCCGCGATTTGCGCGCACGGCGCCCTTACCAAAGATTTCCTTTCGGGCAAAACGCTCGGGCACATTCCCGTGCCGCTGGTTCACGCGGTTCCGATGATTCAATACGCGGAACGCAACCGACTCAACGTCGCCGTCTACGTCGAAGAAAAGTTTCACCGGCTGCAAGGCGCAAACGTTTACATGGAAGACATGCGCGGGCCGCACTGGAAAGAAGTGCGCTCGCTGATCGAAATTCTGACCCAAGCGCCGACGTTCTTGCGGTTTCTCGGTCGAAAGTCGGTCGACGCGATGCGCGAAGCGTTCTCTACCCTGCCGCTATATTTCAAATACGAAGTGTTCGGCGGATGGGAAGAGTGTGCCGTGACGAGCCTGGAAGCCTCGAAAAAGATCGCACTCGAGCGGCTCTGTGCCGATTTGGAAATTCCCGCCGGCCGGGTGCTCGCAATGGGTGACTCGCGCAACGACGTTCCGATGTTGCGCTGGGCCGGCGTCGGCGTGGCGATGGCAAACGCGCTGCCTGACGTTCGCGAAGCGGTTGGACGCGTAACCGCCGCTTGCCATGAAGACGGTGTGGCGCGCGCGATCGAGCGCTACGTGCTCGACCCGTTGCAGCGTTCCGAGAAGAGCGCATGACCGTACGCACGCGCGTGCGCGTGCTGGCATTCGCGCGTATCGCCGAGCTGCTCGGGGCGCGGGAAGAAGCACTCGAACTCGGCGCTGACGCCCGCGTTGCCGATGTGTGGTGGGCGTTTGCCGCACGGGTCCCGGAAATTGCAACGTTGCAATCGTCGACGCGCGTAGCGCGCAACGGTCGCATTGCCGCGTTAGACGAGCCGCTCGCCGACGGCGATGAGATCGCCTTCCTTCCGCCGGTCGGCGGAGGTTAAGGCTTCTTCGATGCTGCGCATCGTCCGCGAGCCGATCGATCAGCGAGCGGTGGAGGCCCGAGTGCGGTTGGAGAAGTGCGGCGGCGTCGTTACGTTCCTAGGCGTCGTGCGCGAACGCGCCGACGACGGGAAGGCTGTGAGCGGACTGCAGTACGAAGCCTTCGACGCAATGGCGTCTGCGGAGTTCGAAACCATTGTCGCGGAGGCCCGAGAGCGCTTCGGCGACGTGCACGTAGCGGCCGAGCACCGTGTGGGGCAACTTGGCGTCGGCGAAATCGCGGTTGCCGTTTGCGTGGCTGCAGCCCATCGCGGCGAGGCCTTTGCCGCCTGCCGGTATGCTATCGACGAATTAAAACGCCGGGCACCGATTTGGAAGAAGGAGCTCTACCTCGACGGCGGCGGTGAATGGAAAGCCAACGCCTGCAACGAGTCATGAGTTCGTTGGAGCTGTTTACCGTTGCCGCGAAACATAACCGCGTCGCGGTCTTGTATTACGCGCCGCGGCGTTCGCGCGGCGTCGCGGTGGTTGCGGGGCACGGTTACTCGTCGAGCAAACACAATCTCGACTTTCTATGCGGGTTTCTGGCAAGTCACGGCTTCGGTGTGTATAGCCTCGATTTTCCCGGTCATAAGCTCGGTGCGAGCGGCGGAGCCTTGCGCGGCGTCGACGATTGTATCGACGCGATGCATTCGACGGTGCGCTTCGCACGCGAACGCGGCGAGGCGTCGATCTACACGATGGGGCACAGCATGGGTGGAATGACCGCAATCTTCACCGCCGCGCTCGACGCCGATATTCTGGGAACGATTGCGATCACGACCGGTTTGGGCAGACCTACGTCGCTGGCAGCGCTGCAGAAGGCGGGAGCGACCGATTTTCGGTCGTCGTACGTCGTCGGCGTCACCTTACCCGAGCTGGTTGCCGACGTCGACGAGCGTTACGCGGCGCTGCTGCCGCGCCTGGCCGGTCGTGCGGCATTGTATATAGCGGCGAATGCCGACGGCATGGTGAATCCTCGCAGCGTGAAAGAACTCCACGAGCGCGCGCCCGAGCCGAAGTGGTTGGAAACGATCGAAAGCGACCACACGTACGCAGCCGACCGCTCGCGCAGCACGGTGCTGCAATGGCTCAACGACCGCCATCCGCGGGCGTGACGCTGGCCGGACGGCGCGAACTGCGTCGGTACAGCCGTCATCTGCTCATTCCCGAAGTCGGCCTTGCCGGTCAAGAACGTCTTGGCGCGTCGCGCGCGCTGGTCATCGGCGCGGGCGGCTTAGGATCGCCTGCCCTGCAGTATCTCGCGGCGGCCGGCGTGGGGCGCATCGGGATCATCGATGACGACGTGGTCGACGAAACGAATCTGCAGCGCCAGACGATCTTCGCGACGAGTGACGTCGGCCAATCGAAAGCGACGGTTGCGGCAGCGCGCATGCGCGCGCTCAATCCGTCGATCAACATCGACGCATTGCCTCTTCGTTTCGAACCAAAAAACGCTCGCGAGCTCGTGCGCCTGTACGACGTCGTCTTGGATTGCACCGACCGATTTTCCACGCGTTACCTGGTCAACGACGCGTGCGTGCTCGAAGGAAAACCCGACGCGTACGGCTCGATCTTCCGGTTTGACGGGCAACTTAGCGTCTTCGGAATGCCGGGCGCTCCGTGCTACCGCTGTTTGTATCCCGAAGCGCCCCCGGCCGGAACGGTGCCGACCTGCGCCGAAGGCGGCGTCCTCGGCGTGCTGGCCGGTATCGTCGGTACGTTCCAAGCCAACGAAGCGCTGAAGATTCTTCTGGGCATCGGCGAAACGCTGGCCGGGCGATTGCTGCTGATCGACGCGCTGTCGGCGCGGACCCGGGAAGTGCGCTTCGAGCGCGATTCCGGCTGCCCCGTTTGCGGTGAGCGGCCGTCGATCGGAGACGTTCTCGAAACCAGCGACGGCGAAACCGAAGCGATGCCGAGCGGCATCGACGAGATCGATGCCGCCGACCTGGCTGCAGTATTACGCGACGCGATCCTGCTTGACGTGCGCGAGCCGCACGAAGCCGTGCTGGGTACGATTGAGGGAGCCGTGATGATACCGGCGTCGCAGTTGGAGGCGCGCATGCACGAGCTAGACAGCGCGCGACGTTACGTGGTCGCATGCCGCGTCGGCGCAAAGTCGGTGTGGGCCGCCGGCCGATTGCGCGACGCAGGCTTCGGGCGAGTAGCCCACTTGCGCGGCGGCTTGCTTGCGTACGCGGCAGGGAACGGCGAGTTCGAGTTTTTTTAACGCAACCAATTTATGAAAAACAAGCCATTTGCGCGAACCGGCGTCGAGCTGCCAGTCATCGGTCAAGGTACGTGGGACGTTCCCGAAAGCGGCTCGCGGCTCGCGGAAGCCAAGGCGGCGCTCCTGCGCGGAATCGAGCTCGGCATGACGCATATCGATACGGCCGAGATGTATGGTTCCGGGGGCGTCGAGGAGATCGTCGGCGAGACGATCGCGAGCGTTCCGCGCGAGAAGCTCTTTCTTACGACGAAAGTGCTCCCCGGCAACGCCACATACAGAGGAACGCTGGCGGCGGCGGAGCGCAGTCTGCGCCGAATGCGCGTGGATTACGCCGATCTGTATCTGCTGCACTGGCCCAGCCCCCATCCGCTGGAGGATACGATGCGAGCGCTGGAAGAGCTGGTAACGCAAGGTAAGGCGCGGTACATCGGCGTGAGCAACTTCGATGCGGCCGAGATGCTCGAAGCTGCGCGATACTTGCGCGACGTTCCGCTCGTCTGCAATCAAGTGCTCTATCATCTGCGCGAGCGGGGCGCCGAGCACGAGGTGATTCCGCAGGCGCACGAGCGTGGGATCGCGGTCGTCGCGTACACGCCCTTCGGGCGCGGGCGGTTTCCCCGCCAAGAGAGCGAGCCGGGCGGCGCTCTCGATTCGATCGCGCGCAAGCACGACGCGACGCCACGCCAAGTCATACTCGCGTTTCTCACACGGGAATCCAACGTCTTTACGATCCCCAAAGCGGCCGGCATTGCGCACGTCGAGGAGAACGCCGGCGGCGGCGATCTGGTGCTCGACTGCGACGACGTCGCGGCGATCGACGCCGCCTTTCCGCTCGGCAGGCGGGGACCGCTCGCGACGCTGTGAACGAGCCTAACGCTCCGCTCGATTACGGCGCAATAAAGCAACGCGCCGTCGAGCGCGCGCGCAGTCTCGGTGCCGCCGCCGTGCGCGTGGCTCCGGCCTTTGCAGACGCTGCCTCACGCGACCGGATGCGCGATGCGTTCGCGCGCGGCGATTTCGCCACATGGGATTACGACGACGCGTATGCGTCGCGTGCCAGCGATCCGGGCGAGATTCTGCCCGGCGCGCGCAGCGTCGTGTGCATCGCGGTGCCGTACGCCACGCAGTATGTGATTCGGCGCGACTTGCGGCGCGGGCGAGTTTCGAACTACGCGTGGTCGGCGGATTACCATCGGCGCATGCGCGCAATGCTCGCTGAGGTGGCGACCGTCATCGACGTTGCAGCCGAAGCGCCCGTTACCGAGATCGTGTGCGATACGCGACCGCTGGCCGAACGCGCCTTCGCCGCGCGAGCCGGCGTTGGATGGGTCGGCAAGCACACCAACCTCATCGCTCCGGGTCGCGGATCCTTCGTTTTTCTCGGCGAGATCGTTACCACGCTGCCCTTGCCGACCGACGATCCGCTCAAGAAGAGCTGCGGCAGCTGCACGCGCTGCATCGACGCGTGTCCCACCGGCGCGCTGCGCGGGGACTATACGATCGACGCATCGCGCTGTATCGCCGATTTGACGCAGCGAACCGACGCGATTCCGCGCGCGATGCGCCCGCTGATTGGAACCTGGGTATGGGGTTGCGATCTGTGTCAGATCGTCTGTCCGCCGACGCAGCGTGCCGGTACGGTTGAAGACGGCGGCAATCTGCCGTTCGACGGCGAGTCGGCGGAGCCGGATCTGCTTGCATTGTTGGAGCTGCGTAGCGGTGAGTTCAAGCGCCGCTATGCCAAGACGGCTATGGGCTGGCGCGGCGCCGCGATCTTGCGGCGCAATGCCGCGGTTGCGCTCGGTAACGTCAGGGATCGCGCGACCGTGAGTGCGCTCGCTCGCGCGCTCGAGCGAGATCCGCATCCGATGGTACGCGGGCACGCGGCGTGGGCGCTCGGTCGCATCGCTTCCCCCAGTGCTATCTCAGCGTTGCGCGGGCGTGATGATGTGGAAGAAGATGAAAGCGTGCGCGAAGAGATACGCTTGGCTTTAGAAGGAGGGCTCGGGGTATGCCCCGCTCGCTAATTTTTAGGTTAATCGCTCGCGGGGCATACCCGCTCGTCCTCTTGGCAGCGATTGCCTCTCCTGCGCCCGCTGCAGAGGATTTGTTGGCTAGGATGCAGGCGGTCAATCCGGACCTGCACGCCTTTACCGCGACCTTGCACGCAAACGTCGCGATGAAGTCGTTTCCGTATCTGAGCGCATCGTTGACCGGAACGTACTATCACAAAGAACCCGATAAGACGAAGGTCGTCTTTACCAGCGGCGTTCCCATGATCGCATCGCAGTTCAATAAGCTGTACGCGCACATTGAAAGCCCCTCGCAGTGGGAGAGCGTCTATAACGTGACCGTCGCCCGTGACGACGGCGCGGTCACCACGTTCCGGCTGGTTCCGAAGAAAAGTGGAAACGTCGATCGCATCGATGCCAAAGTCGACGACAAGACGGCCACCGTCACGTCGATGCGCTGGGCGTACGGCAACGGCGGCTTCGCCGAAATGACGAATCGCTACGGCGCGGTCGACGGGAACACTCTGGTGACGTCGCAAACGGGTCACGTCGAAGAACCGGGTTACGTCGCCGACATCACGTCGACCATCGACCATTACGCGATCAATCCGGACATCGCCGACTCGGTATTTGCGGAGCAATAACGTTATGACGACGTCGATCGATCTGACGCGGGCGCCGTTGATAGACGGCTTCAACCGTTCGATCGACTATTTGCGCGTTTCGGTGACCGATAAGTGCAACTTGCGGTGCATCTATTGCATGCCCGAGGAAGGGCTGGCGTGGTTGCGGCGCGACGAGATTCTCACCTACGAAGAGATCGTCGCGATTGTGGAAGCGGCCGCAACGGTCGGCGTTCGCGCCATTCGTCTGACCGGAGGCGAACCGCTGTTGAGGCGCGATCTCGCGCGCCTGGTCGCGGCGATCGCGCGCGTGGACGGCATCGACGATATCGCGCTCTCGACGAACGCGCTGCTTCTGGAAGAACAGCTTCCCGGGCTCGTCGCCGCCGGATTGCGCCGCGTCAACGTCTCGCTCGATACATTGCGGCCGGAGCGTTTTGAAGCAATCGCGCGCCGTCCCGGACTCGATCTGGTGCTGCGCGGAATCGACGCGGCCGTCGCCGCGGGCCTGCAGCCGGTAAAAATCAACTGCGTCGTGATGCGCGGCCGTAATGACGACGAGATTGCCGAGTTTGCGGCGCTCACTCGCGACCGTCCGGCCTTCGTGCGATTCATCGAAGTCATGCCGGTTCACGAGAACCTCCAACTGTCGCGCGACGCGTACGTTTCGTCCGACGAGATCCTCGAGCGGGTCGCTTCCATCGGCGAGATCGAGCCGGTGAGCGGACCCCGCGGGAACGGCCCGGCGCGGTACTTCGCCTTTCCTGGAGCCGCCGGCGCGGTAGGCGTCATCAGCCCCCTCTCGCACGACTATTGCGAGCGGTGCAATCGCGTGCGGCTCAGCGCCGACGGGCGGCTGCGCCTATGCCTCTTCGGGGACTACGCGCTCGATCTGCGGGGGCCGCTACGGGCCGGCGCCGGGCGCGAGGCGATCGCCGGGTTGCTGTCCTCAGCCATGCTCATCAAGCCGGAACGTCACCACCTGCGACTAGGCGAGACCGCCTCCCAGATGCGCGCCTTCTCGGAAATCGGGGGGTAGCGTCACGCCCCTCCGGCGTCGAACGTTGCGCTAACATGGGGGCCCCGCAAAGCGGGGGCGCGCAGGCGCGAAGCGCCGGAGTGCCTTTCAGGACGATCGGGGCCCCCAAAATTGCACAGCAATTTTGGGAAGGCTTCATAGCCGAGTGAACGAGGTCTACCTCCGAACCGACGAGGCGGCGATCGCGGAAGCGCGAGTCGACGCTATGGTGCGCGAGTATCAAACGAAACTCGCGCGTTACGTTCGGCGGATGGTGGGCGATGCCGAGGCGGCACTCGATTTAACGCAGGACGTGTTTTTGGCGGCGTATCGCATGCTTAAAGCCGATCCGCATCGCGAACTGACCGCCGGCTGGCTGTATCGAGCGGCGACGAACGCGGCGATCTCGTTTATGCGGCGTAAGAAGATCCTTCGAATGCTTCCGCTCGATCGCGACGTGGATCGCGGCGAGTGGCGCATCGACGAACGCAGTGCCGCGTCGATCGATCTGCAAGCCGCGCTGCAGCGGTTGCCGGCAGAACAATCGGCGGCGGTGTTGCTGACCAGTTACGCAGGATACTCGTCGCATGAAGCGGCGGCGATGCTGGGTACGACGGCCGATGCCGTTCGCCAGCGCGTTTGCCGCGCGATGCGCGTCCTGCGAGCAACGATGACGGAGGAATCATGACGGGAGAGTGCGCGCGAGCCGAAGTGCTTGCCGGCGCGATTGCGCTAGGCGAAGCTTCGGAGATCGAACGCGACCAATACCGGCTGCACGTTGCGGCGTGCCGGCATTGCGTCGGTGCGTTCGGTGGAGAGCGCCAAATCGAGCGAACGGCAAACGTCGTCGCGCTGGCTCGCGACGGCGAAACCTGGCAGCCGGATCTGCGCGGGTGGATGACGTCGCGTCAGAAGCGCCGCGCGCTCTCGTGGCGTTTCGGGCTTTCCGGCATCGCCGCTGCCGTCGTCGTTTCGTTGGGCATTCATGCGCTCGTCGCGGCGAATATCTCGGTATCCGTGCCCGCCTCAAACGCCAAGCCGGCAACCGTCGCACTCGGTAACATGCAGGTAACTCTCGAACGGCGTACGCCGGCAGAACGTCACAAGGCGCCGTCTGCAGGTGCACAGTTCGCTGCGTCACCTCGCCTGGAAGTCGTGCACAACGTCGTCACCTTGCATCGTCCCGCTGCGTCCGTCGTCGGGCATGCCGTTGCGCGCGTCATGGGCCCGTCGAAGCCGGTAACGGTCAAAGCGAAGGCGCAAGAAGCGCGCACCATAGTTGCGATGGCGCCCACGGAGCGCGACGAGAGCTCGATCGCCGCGTTGAAGACGGCCGCGACGCCCGCACCCTACGCCGCGCACGCCGAATCTATGGCGATCGTTCCCAACGTCGCCGTCATTCGCGACGCGATGCCGATCGGCGGTGAGAGCGCGATCGTTCCGCATCCCTCACTCATCGCCTACAACGAAGGCGCGGAGGGAACGACGGCGTTCGAAGTGGCGATCGACGAAAAGGGCGCGCCCGTGAAGTGCACGATCACGAAACCTTCGGGGTATCTCGTGCTCGACGACGCCGTCTGCAAAGCGGCGATGCACGCGCGCTTCTCACCTAAGACGGTCAACGGTCACGCCGTCGCAGGCGTCTATCGCGACGCCTTCACCTTCCGTACCTCCGACGACCAATAGATCCAAAGCTTAGCCTCTCCTAGCAAGAAGAGTTTCGCATCATCGCTCCGGCAGTGATGCGATTCTTTTTTCTGCGCGTTAATTGCGTGAGGAGAGGTGATCTGCCCTCGGAAAATGTCGAACTTTTTCGGCCTTCACAGGAGGTGAACTTCAAAACTTCGTTTTGCCGAAAAAGTCGTCAAGCGCGTGCGTAACACGGATGTTACGCACGCAGCGGTTTTCAGAGGGGAGATCGGCTCTCCGAACTAGATTAGACTAATCGATGGACTTGCGAAAAAACGCCAGCATCTTCGTCGGCTCCGCCATGATGCGGAACTCTTCGAAGCCCCAACTCCGTGCTTGATGGATGGCGCGCGAGTTGTTCATCGGAAGACAGAACGTCAACGTTTTGATATTGCGCTTCATCGCGACGCGCTGCACTTCGGTAACGAGCTCGGTTCCGACTTCCGCGCCCCCCTCGGCGCGTAAGCGCAAGCCTTCCATCATTGCGACGTCCATGCCGTTGGCAGCCTCGGGGTCTTCGTATCCGATAGGAAGCTTCATGACGAGCTGAACCATGCCGAGCAATCCGCTCTGGTCTTCGGCCACTAAAATATAACGACGGCCGGCGCGCTGCTCGGTCAGCCATTTGACGATGCGCTGGTTCCACGTTTCTTTCGGCGGCGGCGGGCCGGTGACCACGCCGTCCTTTACCAGCCGTTCGAGATCGGTGGCTTGCGCGAAACGAATGAAGACCTTCCGGGACACGTGCGCAAGATTCCACCGCCGGGGAGAACGCTACCTCCAATAAACAGGCCGCTCATAAATCTTAACGAATCGGGCGGCCATGGCGGACGGTCCCTTTATTTATCGCTTTACGCGAGATTTGCGATTGGAAGACCACGCCGGACTTGCGGCCGCCGGTGCGCGCGGCGCGGTACTTCCGCTGCTCGTCATCGATCGCGCACTCGAAACGCGGCTGGCACGCTCGCCGCGCAGGGCGGCATTTTTTTGCGGCGCAGTGCGCGCGCTCGCTGGTGAACTCGCCGAACGCGGCAGCCCTCTCATCGTGCGTCGCGGACCGGCCGGCGCTACGATCAAAAACGTGGCGCACGCTATGCGTGCGGCCGGCGTGGCTTGGAGCGCCGCATATGACGGCGTCGCAATGCAGAGCGACCAGCGGCTGCAGTCGGAACTGGAAGAAGCCGGCCTTTCGGCAACGATCGTGCACGACGCGCCCGCGATTCCGCCGGAAGAGACTGCAGCGGTTCGTTCGATCGCCGGCTTGGGATATCGCGCGTTTGCGCCGTACTACGAAGTTTGGCGCGAACAGTCCGTCGTTTCACACGAGCATCCGCTGCTCGTTCGTTTCGCGGAGAGCTCGCTCCCTAGCGAGCCGTTGCCGTCGCCCGGCGATTTTGGTGCGGCCGAGCGCGACGCCGACGCGGGCGCCTCAGTGGCGCGGCGGATGTTCGAGAAGTTCCTCAACGAGTCGGCAATCCAATATCTTGTCGCCGCGCGCGTACCGTCGGACGAGCGCACTTCGCATCTATCGGCGCATTTATCCTTCGGAACCATTTCGGCGCGCACCGTCGTGAAGGCTACTCGCGAACGCTTAGACGATCCGTTTCTGCTCAGCGAGGAACGGCTGTCTCTGCGCACGTTTTTGCGCGCGCTCGCGCATCGCGATTTCTTCCTTCAACTTTCCTGGTTTCATTCACACACGAACCATGAGCCGCTGCAGGAGAAGATGCGGGGCTTTTCGTTCGCGCGCTCGCACAAAGCGCTCGATGCGTGGCGCGGCGGCAAGACCGGATTCCCGCTCGTCGACGCGGCGGTTCGTCAGCTGCACGAGAGGGGATGGATTCATCCGCACGCCCGCGCGGTAGCGGCGTCGTTTCTGTGTTTCGATCTAGGCGTCGATTGGCGCGTCGGTCGCGACGAGTGGGATCGCTGGCTCGTCGAAGACGATCCGGCTATCGCGACCGGTAACTGGCAATGGATTGCCGGTGTCGGTGCCGACATGGCGCAGTATCCGCGCATTTACAATCCCGAGCGCCAACGCCGGCGCTACGATCCGGACGGGAGCTACGTGCGGCGTTGGGTTCGCGAGCTCGAGCATCGTCCGATGGCGATTTGGCCTACCGACACAGCGTCGGCGCAACTCTCGCTCGAGCTGTTCCCGTCCGATACGTATCCGGCGCCGGTCGTCGATCACGAACGCGCGGCGCGCGATTTTCTGGCTCGTTACCGAGCGTTTGTTTCGGCCTGACCCGTTCGATCGAGCGGGAGACGTTCTTCGATCCAATCGCCGACGATTGGAACGCGAACGTCGTCACCGTTCCAGGTCTTGATTCCGTAGTACACGCTGGCGACTAAGAAGAGCGGCACTAAGAACGGCAGCAGCACCGAGGGCGCGAGCCCAACCCAAGCGTACGGAGCAAGGAACGACATAACGGCGCCTATACCGAACATCGCGACGTTGAAGCCGAGCGCCTGCAGCGCTTGGCG
The DNA here is from genome assembly GCA_963715435.1 of Vulcanimicrobiota bacterium. Taxonomy (GTDB): domain Bacteria; phylum Vulcanimicrobiota; class Vulcanimicrobiia; order Vulcanimicrobiales; family Vulcanimicrobiaceae; genus JAFAHZ01. The sequence goes on along the minus strand of OY970243.1, from coordinate 3,492,672 downwards.
ACGCAGATAACGCGATTGCTTGCGGTCGAGCAGCGAAAGCAGCGCCAGCGGCCACAGCGGATATCCCAGCGAGACGAGCGCTCGCGACTCAACCGAATCCGGAAGCGTTGCGACCTCGGCGTTTCGAACGACCGCTGCGGGTTGCGGATGCGGTGGCGGCACTTGTCCGCCGAGGTGCACGCGCGTCGCGGTCGCTGCTTCGACTTTCGCCGCTAGACGGCAGCTCGGACAGCTGCCGTCCTCGTCGCGGCAGGTTGCGCAAATCGGTTTCCGGCAATCGCCGCAAGCTGCGATCGACGGGACGTTCGAGTGAAAATAGCAATCCATAGTGGTGAGTTGGCCCCCTTTGGCATTAGCACTATGAGCTACCGGGATATGTCGCGGGAGGTTTCACGCGAGCCCGGCGGCAAGAGCGTGCCCCCGTGAGCAAGCAGGATGCGCGCCATTGTCGCGGACGGGATTTCACCGCGCGTAAGCGCGGCGCCCGGCGGGCGGCGAGATGAGCCGACGGTCGATCCTAAAGCGGCTGGCGCTGGAAGCCCGCCCCTACTATCCGCGCATTCTCGTGGCGACACTCCTGGGCGCGCTGGCGGGCGTTTTGACGCTCGTTCCCCCAGCTGCCTTCCGCGTAATCATTAACCGCGTGCTCGCGCCGGCGGGCGGCATGCGGCCGGACCTGCACGCGATGGGTCTCGCCCTCATCGCAACGTTTGCCGCGCTCGTGCTTGCCAACGTAGCGACCTATTCGCAGACGTATTTGACGGCCTGGAGCGGACAGCATTTGGTCGCGCGCTTGCGCGTGCGACTGTTCGAACGGCTGCTGAATCTGCCGCTTTCGGAGTTCGACAAGTGGCGTCCGGGCGAGCTGCTCGCGCGTTTTTCGGCCGACTTGACGATGATGACCGACGCGGTGAGCGTGTCGCTGCCGCAGCTGGTGGTCGCGCTCGTGACCTTCGTTTCATCGTTCGCTACGATGATCTATCTCGACTGGCTGCTTACGCTCTCGCTGGTGATCGTCGCGCCCGCCGTGTCGTTCGCGGTCTCGACTTTTCAGCGCCTGATCACGTCATCTACACAGCGCGCGCAGGCGCGCATCGCCGATCTCTCTGCAAACCTTACCGAGGTGCTGCAAGGACAGCGCGTCGTCAAGGCGTTCGGGAGGGAAGAGTTCGAAGTCGCGCGCTTTCAAACGCGCAACGACGACTTCTTCGGCGCCTACATGAAGCTCACGCAGTTCATTCAGACGCAGCCGCTGGTCGTTTCGACCATCATGGTCGTTGCCGTGGTGCTCATCATGGCGCTCTCGGTCCGCGAGGTGCTGGTCCATCGTCTGGACACCGGCACCGTCTTCATGTACTGGGCGCTGCTGGTCAATTTGATGAACCCCATGAATCGAGTCGCGGCCTTCTTCGGCGACATCAACAAAGCGATCGTCGGCGCCGGGCGCGTTTTCGAGGTGCTCGATTTACCGGTGGAGACGCGCGACGTCGCCGCTGCGCGGCCGCTGCCGGTCATTGCGGGGCGCATCGAGTTCGACGACGTTACGTTTACCTATACTGCCGGTGAAACGCCGGCGCTGGCGCACGTCAGCGCGACGATCGATGCGGGCGAGATCGTCGCGCTCGTCGGGCCCTCGGGGGCCGGCAAGACCACACTGGTCAACTTGGTTCCGCGCTTCTACGAACCACAAAGCGGAACGGTGCGCATCGACGGGATCGATCTCGCGACGGTCAAACTCGCCGATCTCCGTCGCGCGATCGCCATCGTGCCGCAGGACGTGCAGCTCTTCCGCGGCTCCGTGCTCGACAACATTCGCTATGGCCGGCTCGAAGCAAGCGACGATGAGGTCGTGACCGCGGCGCGCGAGGCCAACGTGGAAGACTTCGTCCGCGGCTTTCCCGAGAGGTACCGGACGAGCGTCGGAGAGCGCGGTGTCCGGTTGTCGGGGGGCGAGCGCCAGCGCATCGCCATCGCGCGAGCTATCTTGCGGGACCCCCGGATCCTGATTCTCGACGAGGCCACCAGCGCGCTGGACAGCCACTCCGAAACCATGATCGAACAGGCGTTGGATCGGCTCTTGCCGGGACGCACGACCATGATCATCGCCCATCGCCTTACGACCGTCCGCCGCGCGCACAAGGTGCTCTACATCGAAGGAGGCCGGGTAGCCGAGATCGGCACGCACGAGGAGCTGCTGGCGCGTAAAGGCGCCTACGCGCGGCTCCATGCCGCCCAGTTCGCCCGCTCGTTGACTTAAATACCCGGCGGGCGAGGCCGATACGAGATGAGATGAATACTGTCGGCGGCATTTCATTCGGCCCGACTGTCGACCTGTTGAGCAATGCAGTCGACGGCGCAGCCAAAGAGCAGGAACAGATCGCGAATAACCTCGCGAACGTCAACACGCCGAACTACCGCCGTTCCACTATTTCGTTCAAGGACGCTCTAGCCGCGAGCATCGGCACCGCGGCCAGTCCCGACGAGCTTGCGCTTTCGACCGACGACGACCGGCAGTTCGACGTCAACGGCGCCGTGGCGCCCGTTCCCTACGATCCCAAGCCGCAAGTCGACGATACGACGCAGATGCGGGTCGACGGCAGTAACGTCGATCTCGATCAAGAGACGGCCAAGCTTCAGCAAAATTCGGGCTATCAAGAAACGATGGCCGCGCTGCTCAAAAATCAATATGCCTGGCTGCGCGAATCGATCGAGGAGCAAACGCACTAATGCCGGGCTTCTATAATACCGTCGAAATCAGCGCGTCGGCTTTGTCGGCGGAACGGCTGGCGATGGACGTGATCGCCAACAACATCGCCAACGCCAACACGACGCGCACGCCTCAAGGCGGAGCCTTTAAACGGCAGCTCATCGTCTTTTCGCAGACGCCGTCCGCCCCCGCGCAAGTCGATAACGGCTTCTCGTCGTTCGGCATGAACGGCAGCTCGTTTTCGTCGGCCGTCAACACGAGCCAGCCAGACGTCGAAGGCGTTAAAGCGCTGGGAATCGTCAACGACAACAGCCCTGACCGTATGGTCTTCGATCCGGGAAATCCCGACGCCGACGCGCGCGGTTACGTGCATTATCCCAACGTGCAGATCGTCAAAGAGATGGTCGATATGATGTCGGCCTCGCGCGCGTACGAAGCGAACGTTGCGGCGATACAAGAGACCAAATCGATGGACGGCGCGTCACTCGGACTGCTGAACAGCTAAGCTAGAGAAAGAGAGCACATGGACATCGACCCCTACGGCAGCGCGATTTCTAAGGTCACGCCCGGAACGTTCGTCCCCGACATTTCGCCGAGCGGACCGGCCGCGAAGCCGCTTGGCGACGACGATGCCGGCGCCGGTGCCGTATCTTTCAAGGACACGGTGAAATCGCTGCTCGGGGATGTGAACGACAAAATGGTCGACGCCAGTCAGATGTCGCAAGACCTTGCGACCGGCAAGAGCCGCGACTATGACGGCACGATCAAGTCGGTCGAAGAGGCGTCGCTGGCATTTCAATTCACGATGGCGGTCCGCAATAAGCTCATGGACGCCTACAGCGAAATCCAACAAATGCAATTCTGATTTCCGCGCTCGGCACCGGGTGGCGGAAGACGAAAGGCGGACGGTTTCGACCGTCCCCTTTTTTGTCGCGGCGACCTAAAGCGCGCGAGCGCCGACGCAGGCCGACAGCGCGTCGAGCTGGTTGATCGCCGCCTCCTCGAGGACGGTTACGAGCGGCGCTTCGTGTTTGCGCAAGATCCGCAGCGTCTCGATGAATTTCGTATGGTTGAAGCGGACGAGGCTCTCGAAGACGTCGTCGGCCTGTCGCTCCGTGACGTGGTCGCGCATCAGCTTACGGAAGACGGCGCGGGGAAGATCCGGCTGGCGCGCGTTACCGAGCGTGAGGTGAGAAAGCTCGATGGTGTTCCCGTCGATACGTTTTTGGGGGTAATGAATTCCGTTGTCCACCTCACCGGCCCCGATCTTTCGCAAAATCGAGAGCCGTTGGGTGTCGAAAAGATCCACCATGAGAGCCAGACTGTACGCATACGGCGAGTTGTCCGCAAATCCGTAGGTTAGCGTGTTGCCCCACGAATCGGCGACGTTATAGCGGACCAATACCTCACCGGGAAAGGTTCCGCGCACGCCGACGCCGTTTTCGATGAGGAAGGGCGGCGCGCCGCTCGAGTGGTTCGTCAGATCGACGACCGGCATGATCCAGGCCCGACCTTTGTATGCGACGTCGCGGCTCTTGACGAACTGATACAGGCAGACGTGAGCGGAGGGTTCTGCGAATCGGTAATCCGGGTCGGAAATCGCGCCCATGCCCTTGATACACGCGACGACGTCCGCCGGCAACGCGCACCATTGAGCCTGCGAAGCCCTCAGCTCGTCGAAGCCGCCGGAACTCCAGCCGAAGCCTTCGTGCACCGCTTCGAAAAGTCGACGCTCGGGCGTCCCTAAGGAGGACGCGGCACGAATGCGCAGATGCCCGTCGCGCACTTCCAGTTCTTCGGTAGCGAAGAGAAGGTTCTCGGGAGCATGCAGCCGCACCGGACGCGTTGCGTCGATGGGAAAGATGCCGGCGCCGTACTGCCCTGTTCCGCGCCGCACGTTCTCGGCAATCCCGCCAAGGGATCGGAACTCGTCGAGCAACTCCTCGAAGGGCATTGCCGCCGTTTGCGTCATCTGATAGTCATCGGCCGGAGAACGCTTGGCTAAACTCTCACCTTGAATGACCGATGAACCTGATAGACGCGGCCGGACGCCTTTGCACGAGGTGGGGCCGCGGCGGAGCCCGACCGATTGACGGTTCCGCAGGAAGTAACACCGGCTCGTGCGGAGGTTTTTGTTTTGGTACGTGGCCTATACGCCGCGGCGAGTGGAGCACTCGTAGCCCAGAGCCAAGCCGATAACGTTGCGAATAATCTCGCCAACGTTACCTCGAGCGGCTTTAAGCAGACGCTGCTGCAAATCGAATCGGCTCCCTCGCTCGACATCTACCGCATCCAAACCGATCCCGGCCATGCCGCCGGACGCGCTCTCCCGGGCGTTCCCGTTGCCGTTCCCATCGGTGCGCTCGGTACCGGCGCGCAGATCTACGACACGCCCGAAGATTTCGCTCAAGGCCCGCTGCAGCAAACCGGGAACCGCCTCGACCTCGCGCTGACCGGCGCGAATCAGTTTTTCACGATCGCTACGCCCAACGGCGTGCGCTACACGCGCGACGGCCAGTTCACGCTCGATGCGAACGGCACGCTGCGCACGATGGACGGAAATCCGGTCCTCGGTACGACCGGCCGTCCGGTCGTCGTCAACGCGCAGCAAGGCCCCCTGACGTTCAACACGGATGGCACCGTTACGCAGGCGCCGCAAGCCGGCCAGACGGCGGCCGCGTCGACGCAAGTCGGAACGCTGCAGATCGCGTCGTTCAACAATCTGAACGCGTTGCGCAAAGAAGGCGATAATAACTTCGTCGATACCGGCGGCGCGCAGCCCGCCGCAACGCAAAACGTGAGCGTCCAGCAAGGATCCCTCGAGAAGAGCAACGGCAACGTCGTTCGCGCCATGGTCGACTTGATCACGGCGGAGCGGTGGTTCGACGCCAACGAGCGTGCGATGAAAGCCGAAGACGATGCCACCAGTCAAGATATCAACAACGTCGCCAAACCCATCTCATAGCGGGAGCACGATAACGCCATGATGCGAGCACTATACTCAGCGGCCAGCGGAATGATCGCCCAACAATACAACATGGACACGATCTCCAACAACCTGGCCAACGTCAACACGACCGGTTTCAAAGGGAACATGGCGCACTTCCAGGATCTGATTTATCAGACCATTGAGGCGCCGGGATCGCCGATCGGTGCATCTATCGTCCCCGTAGGCCAAGACGTCGGTCTCGGCGTGAAGGTCGGGTCGTCGGAGAAGCTCTTCACTCAGGGATCGCTCGTGCAGACGAACAATCCGCTCGACATGGCCGTCAACGGTGACGGGTTCTTCCAGGTCACGCTGCCGGACGGAACGACCGCCTACACGCGCGACGGCCACTTCACGGTCGACGCCAACGGATCGGTCGTTACGTCTGACGGCTACTTCGTCCAGCCGCAGATTACCGTGCCGCAGAATGCGACGCAGGTGCAAGTCGGCAGCGACGGCACCGTGACCGCACAAGTTCCCGGCAGCTCGACACCGCAGAATCTCGGTCAGATTACGCTGGCCCGCTTCGTGAACAACGCCGGTCTCGCGCCGCAAGGATCGAACTACTTCCTGCAAACGGCCGCGAGCGGACCGCCGATCGTCACACAGCCGGGCCTCAACGGCGCAGGGCAGCTGCAAGGTGGCTGGCTCGAAAACTCCAACGTGCAGGTCGTCAACGAGATCGTCAATATGATCGTCGCGCAGCGCGCGTACGAAGCGAACTCCAAAGCAATCGGGGCGTCGGATCAAATGCTGCAAACCGCCATCCAGATACCGCCGTTCCAATAGGCCGATAGCTCGATGCGCACGTTCTCGCTGCTTCTCGCGATCCTGGCATCGGCCGCAATCTGCGCGCCGCTGCCGGCTCGTGCGGCGGAGACGCAGCGCATCGGCGGAAGCGAGTTCGTTGCGCTGGCCACACGCGCGATCGGAACGATCACCGTCTCCGGCGACAGCGCGCTGGTGCAAGCGGCGCCGGTGCGCGATCAAATCGTACCCGCCGGCGCGATCTCGCTGGTGCTCGAGACGCCGTTGGCAACGCCGACGTACGTGAACGTGCCGATCGACGTCGACGTCGACGGATCGTTCGTGCGTACCGTGTTCGTCGGTTATCGCATGCAGCAGTACGTTCGCACCGCGGTGGCTTCGCACGATCTCGTCGCCGGTACGGTCATTGCGGCGAGCGATCTCACGATGGGACGCGTTCCGTGGAACGGGCGCTTGGGCAACGGTACCGACGTCCTCGTCGGACGCAAGATCTTCGTGCCGTTTCGTAAGGGGCAGCCGGTGTACATCGAGCAGACCCAGACGAACATGATCGTCAAGCCCGGCTCTTCGGTCGTGCTGATCGTCAACGACGGCGGCGTCTCGGTGGTCGCACAAGGCGTGGCGCGCACCGGAGGCGCTCTGGGCGACGAAGTTTCCGTGTACAACCCTACGACCAATCACACGCTTTCGGGAATGGTCGTCGGTCCGGATCGCGTGCAGCTCGACATCATGGGTGAACAGTAATGATGCGTAAGATTACCGCCGCGTTCGCGGGCGCGTTTTTTGCGTGCGCGCTTGCCGCGCAAGCCGATACGCTGTATCAGGCGGCGCCGCCGCCGGCCGGACCCGGCCACCCGCTGCGTTTGGGGCCCGACCACCGTGCGTCGCAGATCGGCGATCTCGTCTACATCATCTTCGATTTCAACGACACGAACTCTCATACGGCCAACTACACGAGCAGCAAGTCGGCCGGATTTGCACTCACGGGACTCTTCCACATTCCGGCGATCAATGCATCGACAAATGCGTCGTCCGCCAAATCGGCCACCGGCGCCGACTCGTTCGTGTCGACCATGATGGCTACCGTGACCGACGTGTTGCCGAGCGGCGTGCTGAAGGTTGCCGGCGATCAGGGCGTCGTGATCAACGGACGCAACCAGACGCTGCACATCACGGGATTTATTCGGCCCGAGGACCTCGACCAAACCGACGCCGTGCTGAGCTCACGCGTGGCCAACGTCGAGGCAAACTTCAACGGCGACAATCCTAAGGGCAAAGGCCTGATCCAGCGCATTTTGGAGTTTTTGTTTTAATGCTTAATTGCAAGACGAAGTCCCGGGACACGTTCGCTAAAGCGGTAGCGTTGGTTTGGGGCGCCCCAGGGGTATCTTGGCCAGCCGAGACGTGTATGCGCCCCATGGTTAGGGGGCCCCGCGCGCAGCGTGGGGGGCGCGGAGGCTGGGCCGGAGTGCCTTTAAAAATAATATGCTTAACGGCCGCAATCATCGCGCAAGCTAATAACGTTGCGTTTGCGGGGCCTGCCGACAACGTCGTGCGGGTGAAGAACATCGTGCACGTTCAAGGGGTGACGGGCAACCAGCTCGTCGGCTACGGTCTGGTCACCGGGCTGCAAGGCACGGGCGACTCGACCTCAGTGATCTTTACGAGCCAAACGATTCAAAACGTCTTGCAGTCGTTCGGTTTGACCGTGACGCAGCAAGAGGTCCGGACGCGCGACGTCGCGGCAGTGATGGTGACGGCGACCTTGCCGCCGTTCGCACACTCCGGCGACAACGTCGACGTCGTCGTCTCGGCGTTGGGCGACGCGACCAGCTTGCAAGGCGGAACCCTGGTGCTGACCGAGATGCGCGCCGCTAATAACCTCGTCTACGCGACCGCTCAGGGCCCGGTGTCGGTGGGCGGCTTCGTTGCCGGAGCCAGCGGTTCGTCGATCAATCAGAACTTCACGGGCGCGGGCCGCATTCCCAACGGCGCCGTGATCGCGCGCGACATGATCACACCGCTGCAAACGGACCCGAGCGGTTTCAACTACGTCCTTACGACGCCGGACTATAAGACGGCGGCGAATCTCGCGTCGGTGCTTAACGGGCGCTTCGGCGGCGGCACCGCAGCGGCGCTCGACGCTGAGACCGTGCACGTCAACCTGCCGCAGTACTATCACAACAATCCGGTCCAGTTTCTCGCCGACGCTTCGGATCTGTCGATGATGCAGGACGAAACGGCGAAGGTCGTGATGAACGAACGCACCGGAACGGTGGTGTTCGGCGGCGACATTCGCTTGGCGCCCTGCGCGATCGCGCACGGCAACCTCTCGATCACCATCGCCACGAGCAATCAAGTCGTTCAGCCCAACCCGTTCGCACGAGGCAATACGGCGCTGCAGAGCAACAGCACGATCAACGCTCAGGAGAAGGGGCATCAGCTCACGTTCATCGCCGGTGCGGCGACGTTGTCGTCGGTGGTGCGGGCGCTCAACGCGCTCGGCGTCTCTCCGCGCGACCTGATCGCGATCGTGCAAGCGCTGCGCGATTCCGGTTCGCTGCAGGCCGATCTGGAGCTGCAATGACGCCGACGACAGCAGTGCATATTCCCCCATTTGCTTCGCAAATCGGGGGCCCCCATGCTTCGACAGGCACTCCGGCGCTTCGCGCCTCCGCGTCTCCGCCGGCAAAGCCGGCGGATCCCCAAAACGCCTTAACTGCAGATCAGCAGCGCGCGCTCAAGAATCTGCACGACGCCGCGACGCAGTTTGAAGGCGTCTTCCTCCAGATGGTGATGAGCGCCATGCGCGACACGGTTCCGCAGACGTCGATCTTCGGACAGGATTCGGCCTCCGAATCGACTTGGCAGTCGATGCTCGACGATCAGTACTCGCAGCAGATGGCCAACACCGGCGGTTTCGGTCTGGCGGCGCAGCTCGAGCAGCAGATGCGACCGCTGGTGCTCGGTAACGCCGCACACGAAGCGTCCGCCAACGTCGAAGCAAGGGGAATCAATTTATGAGCGAGCAGGATGCGAGCCATTGTCACGGACAGGATGTCCCCGCGCGTCAGCGCGGCGCCCGGAGGGCGGTTGAGATGAGCGAGCAGGATGCGAGCCATTGTCACGGACAGGATGTCCCCGCGCGTCAGCGCGGCGCCCGGAGGGCGGTGAGATGAGCGATTCGTGGGAAACGTTCGCCGGTGCGCTGCAGGAGGAGTCTGCGGCGCTCGGACGCGTTCACGACGCGGCGCTGCGGCTCACCGACGTTCTGGTGAAGAACCGCGTTGCGGAGATCGTGCTCGCGGAGAAGACGCTCGACGGCGCCAGGCGTGCGTATCAAACAGTCTCCGCAAAGCGCCGCGGCATGCAGGCGCGCGGTTTCGGCAAGATGACGCTGCGCCAGGTGTGCGCGTACGCTCCGCGCCGGCTCGCTCCGACCCTCAATCAGCGGCTCTACGAGCTGACGACCTATTCGATCGGTCTGCGCATCACGTCGAACAACAACAAATCGCTGATCGCCAGCGGCATGGATCGGCTCATGAAGGTCACGACCGAACTTCAGCGTGCCGCTAACGAGGGGCCGAAAACCTATCGCCGCCGTGGATTCATTCCACCGCCGACCAACAGCGTGCTGTTGAGCAGTAGGGCGTAAAATGGCATACTTCGCACCGCAAGGGTCGTTCTTCGGTTTGGGAATCATGAGCACGTCGCTCGATGCTTTCCAGTACGCCGAAAACGTCACGTCCGACAACATCGCGAACGTCAACACGCCCGGCGCATCGCGGCAATCGGTGATCCTCACCGAGGCGTCGCCGATCGTGGGAACGACGGGTTACCCCGAACACGTATCCGGCACGTCCGGCGACGGCGTCGTCGTGCAGACGGTCCAGCGCATCCAGTCGAACTCGTACGACGAGCTCTTCCGCGGAGCGTCGTCGTCGCAGAATTTCTACCAGACCGAACAAACCGAGCTCGACGCGGTGCAGCAAAGTTTCGGCGATCCGAACAGCGGCATCAACGCGCAGTACACGGCGTTTCAGGCGGCGATCAATGGGCTCGTCAATCAGGGTTCGAGCGGACAGACCACGTCGATTAACGCGAACGTGCTGTCGCAGGCCCAGTCACTCGCGAGTTCGCTGAATTCCGCCGCGAATACGGTACAGCAGCAAGAAGCGCAAGTCACACAGCAGGCCGGGACGATCGTTACGACCGTCAACGGCATCCTCGATCAAATCGCATCGCTCAACGGCCAGATTCGTGCGTCGACCGCAGCCGGCGACAGCCCGAACACCTACGCCGACCAGCGCGACAATCTCATCGATCAGCTCTCGCAATACATTTCGACGCAGACCTCGATTCAGCCGGACGGATCGACGCTGGTGACCGTCAACGGGCAAGCTTTGGTCAACGATACGGTCGCGTATCACTTGTCGCAGCCGGTGATCGGAACGGCCGCCAACGGCGCTTCCACGTTCAAGATCGACTTCACGTCCACGCCGCCGTCGAATACGGCGACCAGCGCGGGCATTCCATTGGGCAGCGGACAGCTTGCGGCACTCGCCGACCTGTACAACAACAAGCTGGCGACCTACGGAACGCAGCTCGATCAGTTCGCGTCGTCGCTGGCCAACGAAGTCAACCGCATCACGACGGCTGGGTATACCGCCGGCGGCGCGGCGGGTTCGCCGCTTTTCCAGCCGATCGTCGCAACCTTGCCGATTACCGCTGCCAACATCAAGTGCGGCATCGACGATCCCGCCCAGCTCCCGACTGCGCTTGGCAATACCGAGGCCGGATCGCTGGTCGTGCCGATGAACTCCGCGAACAACACGATCGACACGTTTTCGCAGTTTACCAACAACGCGTCGATGGCGAATCCTCCGGCCGCCGCTTTGACGGGCAGTCTCACGGTCAACGTCGACGGAGTCGCCGAAACGTACAACTACAACACCGGCGCGGGCGGAAATTCCGACACGATCAACGACTTCGTCACGAACTTCAACGCCGCGCATTTGGGCGTCACCGCATCGTTCGACCCGGCTGCTCAGAAGATGGTTTTTCAGCGTGATCCGTCCAACGAAGATCTGGTTCTGCGCGGCGCGCAGCAGACGAATCCCCAGACGCCCGATTTCACGATCTCGGACTCCAACTATGCGGCCGGCAATCCGGCCGGTTCGCTGCTCGGCATTCTCGGCGCAAACGCCATCAGCGGGGTCAACCAAAACTCGTCCAACGCCTTTGGAGCATCAGATGACGGCGTAGCGAGCTCGATGGTGACTATGTTCGGCAGCAACGTCGGCGTGCCGGCGCTCGAGTCCACGAGTGCCGCTGCTGCAACGGCGGGCACGGCCATGACCGTACAGATTCCGCCGAACACGTTCTATTCGAACAACGTGCGGGTCGGCCAGGTGCTGACGCTCGACGCGCAGCCGGGGGGAGCGTCACCGCAAGAAAACGTGACCGTGACGGCGGTGAGCTACGCCAACGGGGTCGAGTCGGTCACGTTCACGCCGGCGAACAGTCACGCGGCCAACTTTACCATCGCGGCGGCGCAGACCCAGACACTGGGGCAGTTCTACGGCAACTTCATCACGCAGGTCGGTCTCGACGCGCAGACCGCGACCACCGGGAACAGCACGCAGACGACCTTAGCCAGCAACATCGACCAAGAGCGGCAAAGCATTTCCGGCATTAACATTGACGAAGAAACCCAAAACCTTATCAAATACCAAAGCGCGTATACGGCAGCAGCCCAAACGATTAACGTGCTAAATCAGATCCTGCAAACCACCATCAACTCGCTCGGCGTAGGGCAATGACCAGGCAAGGAGGCTAAGGCATGCGCATCTCGACCGATTCGATTTACCAACAGCAAATTTCGGCGATCGACAACATTACCGCTCAGGAAGCGCTCTACGGGGAGCAGCTTTCGACGGGCAAAGCCGTCAACGTTCCCGGCGACGATCCGACGCAGATCGCGCAAGATCTCAGCGTGCGCACCGAGATCGGCGTGCAGACGCAGGTCGGACAGAATCTCACCAACGTTTCGTCGCAGCTCACGACCGTCGACGGTGCGCTCTCGAGCCTGACGAACGTCCTTCAAAGCGCGAGGTCGTTGGCGGTCGAGGGTGCGAGCGACACGAACACGCCTGCGCAGCTGCAGGAGATCGCGCAGCAAGTCCATCAGCTGCTGCAGCAGTCCGTGGGGATCGCCAACACGCAGTACGCCGGGTCCTACGTCTTTGCGGGAACGGCGACGCCGAGCTCCGCTCCGGTGGTGCTGACGGGAAGTCCGGGCACGGCGGTGTCGTTCGGCGGCAACAACGTGGCACAGACGCAGAAGCTTCCAAACGGCCAGACTTTAAGCACCTCGGTGACGCTTCAACAGGCTTTCAATTATAGTGCCGCCGACGGCTCGCCCAGTGTCTTTCAAGCGCTGCAAACCCTGTACGACACGCTCAACAACGCGCAGACGACCGACGAAAGCGCGACGGCAGTGAACCAGTCCGGCCAAGCCATTGCGGCGGGTTCGACGTTTGCGCAGCTGACCGCGCCGGGCCTGATGTCCACGCCCCTGACGACCGATTCCAACGGCAACCTCGAGATTTCGATCTCCTCGGGCCAGGCGTCCGCCGTAACGATCAACCTTACCGGCTTGACGATGGGCGGCATGATCGCGGCAATCAACGCTCAGACCGCGACGACCGGCGTAACGGCGTCGTTCGACTATCAGACGCAGCGGCTATCGCTGACCAGCGCGGGCAACCAATCGTTCCAGGTCAACGACGTATCGAGCCCCGGCGCAACCAATACCGGCAACTTCGTTGCGGCCTTCAACATCCACAATCAGGCCGACTTCGTGAGTAACCTTTCCACCCAGCTCGGCGATATCGATCACATCACGCAAGTGATGCTCAACGCACGGGCCGAGGTGGGGTCGACGATACAGCAAGCAGGTGCGCTCAACGGCACGGCGAGCAGTACCGTAACCAACGACACGGCAGTGCAGTCGAGCATTGAAGACACGAACGTACCCAAGGCGACCACGCAGTTCTCGCTCGCGCAAACTGCCTTGCAAGCTGCATACGGCACGACGGCGCAGCTCGAACAGAAAGACCTGTTCGACTACCTTTCATAGCTCTTATCGCGAGTCCGTAAAAAGAGTAGGTGAATCAAATGGAGTCTACGACGGAATCGGTGCAAGCGACGTTGGTGAATTTCCCCCGGTTCGGGGAGTTCGTCTATCGCGAGGCCGACGTCATCGAGTTCCCGTGGGGAATACCGGGCTTTACCGATCTTCGCCGGTGGCTTTTTCTCACGCTGGATTCTCAGCCGAGCTTTGTCTGGCTCCAGAGCCTCGACGATCCCGGCGTGGCTTTACCTACGGCCAATCCATGGATGATCTTCGAGCAATACGATCCCGTGATGCCGTCTTACGTCTTTTCGGCGCTCGAGATCGAGAACGCCGCCGAGTTCACGTATCTCTGCGTCATGGTGGTATCGGAAGGCGCTCAAAAGATGACCATGAATCTCGCGGCGCCCATCGTCATTAACCTTCGCACGCGGAAAGCCGCTCAAGTCGCCCTTGAGGGCAGCTCGTACTCGGTACAGGAGCCGATCCCGCGTAAGCACGATGATCGCGCGCCGGCGCTCGTCGCACATGCTTCGTAGCTGTCAGTCCAAAGGAATGATTTGATATGTCTCAAGGTTTGAGCATTGCCAACAATCTCTTAGCGAACAGTGTCCAGCTCAATCTGGACCGCAACCAATCCCAGTTACAGAACGTCGTCACCCAACTCTCGTCGGGCCTGCGCATCAACTCCGCAGCCGACGATCCGTCGGGCAACGCCATTGCAACCAACCTGCAAACGGCAGTCGACGGCTTCAACCAAGCGTCGCAGAACGTTCAGAACGCCAACAACGCCGCGCAAGTGGCGCTCGGCGCGCTGACCTCGACGACGCAGATTCTGCAGCGCATCCGCAGCCTCGCGGTTGAAGCGGCTTCGGACATCAACAGCAACAACGACCGTCAGAACCTTCAGACCGAAGTGTCGCAGCTGCTGCTCGAAGTCAACCGTATCTCGCAGAACACGAACTTCAACGGCGCTTCGCTGCTCGACGGCTCGCACGCCGGCTTCCAAGCGGAGCAGACCGCGTTCCTGTCGCTTACGGCCAACACGGCACTGGCGACCAACGGTAACCAAGCCACCATCAACGGCGTGAACTACGGCTTCCTGGCGGCCTGCGCGGTGGGTTCGGGCGCTTCGTTCAACACGACCGTCGGCGGCGTGCAGGGCACGGGCGGCAAGGGTACGCAAGACGGCACCATCGAGCTGCAAGTGGTCAACACCGGCGTCTCGATCGCGGTGCAGGAAACGTTCATCAACAGCGCTAGCGGACAGATCACGGTCTCCAGTACGCTGTTCAACGCCAATCAAGTCATCAAGGGTACCGGCGCGACCGGTAAGAGCGGATTCGACAACGTCAAGATCACGCTTGGCAACTTCACGACGGCCGACGTCGGCACGACGTCGTACATCAAGGTCAGCCAGAACGTGGCAGCCTTGACGAATCCGAACAACCCGGCGTTCAACTTCCAGTCCGGCGCCTACGAAGGCGACGTCATTCAGGTGGGCATCGAGGCGACGAACACGTCGACGTTGCGCATCTCGAACGTCAACGTTGCGATCTCGGCTTCGGGCAATCCGTCGCTGGGAGCCGAAGACACGATCGGTCAGATCGACAACGCGCTGCAACGGCTGCTCAACCAGCAGGCGCAGCTCGGTGCGGTCGTGGTTCGTCTGGGAATCGACCAAGATTCCGACAACGTCGCAGCCACCAACCTGCAGGCTGCCCAGTCGAACATCCGCGACCTCAACGTGGGTCAAGCGACGACGGAGTTCACCAAGCTGCAGATCCTGGTGCAAGTCGGGACCTCGGTCCTGGCGCAGAGCAACTCCAACGCCCAGTCGGTCTTGGCACTGTTCAGGTAACGTTACGCGGGGCCCGACGCAGTCGGGCCTCCTAACTCTAGCTTAAGGGGAAGCCGAAAATAGAAGCGATGATGGACTCAATCCAGACGACGACTCTCGATCTGCCGCTATTCGGCATGCTCGAGTATGACGAAGCGGACGTCATCGAGTTTCCGTGGGGGCTGCCCGGCTTTTCCAGCCATCGCCGGTGGCTGTTGCTGACGCTCGAGACGCAGCCCGGTTACATTTGGCTGCAGAGCCTCGACGACGTCAAAGTGGCGATTCCCACTGCCGAACCGTCGATGATCTTCGAAGACTACGAGCCGAAGCTTCCGGCATACTGTTTCGTCGCGCTGGATATTAACAACGCCGAAGATTTCGCGCTGCTGGGGGTCGTCGTCGTCACCGAGAACGCCGAAGAGATGACGATGAATCTCATGGCGCCGATCGTCGTCAACATGAAGGCCCGAAAAGCGCGCCAGGTGATGCTCGAAAACTCGAACTACTCGATCCGCGAGCGCATCCCGCGGAAGGCCCCTTCGGCATCCCCCGAGGAAGTTTCGACGCCTTAGGCCTCGTTTTTGCCCATGGCTAGGAGGCGAGGGGGTGATGTGTACGAAGGTACATGAGCCCCGAGCCGACGACGCCAAGGGCAAAAAGAGCCACGGAGGGCCGCCGATGTTAGTCCTTAGCCGCAAGATCAACCAATCGATTATGATCGGCGACGACATTCGCATTGTCGTCGTGGGCGTCGATCGCGACCAAGTAAAGGTAGGGATCGAGGCGCCACGCGCCGTTCCCGTCCACCGATCCGAAATTTACGAAGAAATTCAGCGAGCCAACCGCTCGGCCGTGGAGGCCGCCATGACCCCCGCGCCGGCTCCGGTCGGCGGCGGCCGGCCCAAGGCGGGGCCGGCCCAGTTACGGCCCCGGAAAGGTAAGTAGCCGCCCGTAGGCGTTTGTCGCTAAAGTCACCGCCGTGCGGTCCGATATTTGGACTGAGGGGACAGGACGTCCCCGTCATGGACTAGTCTGAACCGCGATTTGATCGTCGCGCACTCATGGAGGAAAATATGTCTCAAGGTTTGAGCATTGCCAACAATCTCTTAGCGAACAGTGTCCAGCTCAATCTGGACCGCAACCAATCCCAGTTACAGAACGTCGTCACCCAACTGTCGTCGGGACTGCGCATCAACTCCGCAGCCGACGATCCGTCGGGCAACGCCATTGCAACCAACCTGCAAACGGCAGTCGACGGCTTCAACCAAGCGTCGCAGAACGTTCAGAACGCCAACAACGCCGCGCAAGTGGCGCTCGGCGCGCTGACCTCGACGACGCAGATTCTGCAGCGCATCCGCAGCCTCGCGGTTGAAGCGGCTTCGGACATCAACAGCAACAACGACCGTCAGAACCTTCAGACCGAAGTGTCGCAGCTGCTGCTCGAAGTCAACCGTATCTCGCAGAACACGAACTTCAACGGCGCTTCGCTGCTCGACGGCTCGCACGCCGGCTTCCAAGCGGAGCAGACCGCGTTCCTGTCGCTTACGGCCAACACGGCACTGGCGACCAACGGTAACCAAGCCACCATCAACGGCGTGAACTACGGCTTCCTGGCGGCCTGCGCGGTGGGTTCGGGCGCTTCGTTCAACACGACCGTCGGCGGCGTGCAGGGCACGGGCGGCAAGGGTACGCAAGACGGCACCATCGAGCTGCAAGTGGTCAACACCGGCGTCTCGATCGCGGTGCAGGAAACGTTCATCAACAGCGCTAGCGGACAGATCACGGTCTCCAGTACGCTGTTCAACGCCAATCAAGTCATCAAGGGTACCGGCGCGACCGGTAAGAGCGGATTCGACAACGTCAAGATCACGCTTGGCAACTTCACGACGGCCGACGTCGGCACGACGTCGTACATCAAGGTCAGCCAGAACGTGGCAGCCTTGACGAATCCGAACAACCCGGCGTTCAACTTCCAGTCCGGCGCCTACGAAGGCGACGTCATTCAGGTGGGCATCGAGGCGACGAACACGTCGACGTTGCGCATCTCGAACGTCAACGTTGCGATCTCGGCTTCGGGCAATCCGTCGCTGGGAGCCGAAGACACGATCGGTCAGATCGACAACGCGCTGCAACGGCTGCTCAACCAGCAGGCGCAGCTCGGTGCGGTCGTGGTTCGTCTGGGAATCGACCAAGATTCCGACAACGTCGCAGCCACCAACCTGCAGGCTGCCCAGTCGAACATCCGCGACCTCAACGTGGGTCAGGCGACGACGGAGTTCACCAAGCTGCAGATCCTGGTGCAAGTCGGGACCTCTGTCTTGGCGCAGAGCAATGCCAACGCCCAATCGGTGCTTACGCTCTTCCGATAATCGCGGAAGGGTCCAGGGCTCAAGAGCTCGCCACCGGCGAGCTCTTGTTTTTTTTTAGGGCGCCGCCGAATACCTTAAGGATGCCGATTCACGTCCGCTCGAAGCGCGCGGTGAAACCGAATCTCAAGAGGGTCGTTCCTTCCGTTAATCGTGCTGGAGCGGCTGCTTTGCCCTACGGGCTGCCGTCGCCGTCGCCCGGTAAACCGCAGGTGGCGCCCGGCATATCGCTCTGCATGATCGTCAAAAACGAGGAGCGCTTCCTGGCGCAGGCGCTGCGCAGCGCCCAGGACGTGGTCGACGAGATGATCGTCGTCGACACGGGGTCTACCGACCGCACGATCGAGATCGCCAAATCGTTCGGCGCCTTAGTCGTCGAGCGCGAATGGCGCCACGATTTCGCCTGGGCGCGCAATCAGGCAATCGAGCTCGCTACGAAACGCTGGATTCTCGTATTGGACGCCGACGAGGAGCTCATGGCAAACGCGAAATCGGCGCTCGTCGCATTGAAGAACGTGCCGGCAGACCGAACCGCGCTATGGGTGCGCATCTACAACCGTTCGGACGATTACCAAGGCACCGGCGACATGTCGCACGCGCTCGTTCGCGTGTTTCCGAACGATCCGAAGATTCGCTATCGCGGCCTAATTCACGAGTTTGCCACCTACTACGACGATCCGAACGGCCTATCGGGCGTACCGTCACCGATCGGCATCGTGCATCACGGCTACGTCAAAGAAGTCGTCGAGTCGCGCGAAAAGGGCGCGCGCAATCTCGCAATCGTCAAGGCGGCCGCGGAGAGAGAGCCGGACGACGCGTTTCACTGGTTCAACCTCGGTACCACGGCGTTCTTGTGCAACGACTACGAAACGGCGCGCGATGCGCTCGAGCGCATGCGAACCATCCTGGGCAAGCAGCATCGCGGTTTCGTTCCCAACGGCCTCGCGGTGTTGGCCGAAACCTACTGCGACAAGCTCGACGATCCGGTCAAAGGCGAAGAGATCGCGCGCGTGGCGCTCGAGTTCTCTCCACACTATGCCAACGCGCACTTTCAGCTCGGTAAGGCCCTGATCGCTCAGAAGCGCTTCGACGACGCGCGCGCAGCGTATCTAGCGGCGATCGACGACGGAAACTATGCCTCAATTCAGTACGTAATCGACGACCAAGTCTACATTTGGAAGGCACAGAGCGAGATCGGCTCGAGCTACGTGATGCAGAAGAACGACGAAAAAGCGCTCGAGTGGTTCGAGAGGGGGCTCAAGAACGCGCCGAAAGCCGAACCGCTGCACATTAATCGCGCTCGGGCGCTCGAGAGGCTCGGTCGAATTCCCGAGGCTATGGATGCCTATCGCGGGGTTTACGAACTCCATCGAACGAGCCCGCACTCGACCGTCGAGTACGTCAACGCGCTGCTGCGCAACGGCCGTGAGGACGACGCGCTCGTAATCGTCGATCAAACGTACGCAACGTTTACTGCGGAGTGGGCGCTGCCGCTGCTCATGGCGGCTGCAGCAGTGGCTCAGAAGCGCGGATCGTTCGAAGACGAGCGCTATCTCCGCGCCGCAGCGCAGCTGAGTCCCGGCGCATCGGAAGTACTCGATCCACTGGAAGTGCTGTTGCGCGCCCGCGGAAAGGCGGACGAGGTCACGGATCTCGTTGATCGAGAGGAAGCGGTTCCACCCAAGCATCCCGGCGACTACGTTCGCCGCGCACGGCGCGCCATCGATCGGAGTGACTTCGTCGCGGCGCGGGAGTTGTCCGAATCCGGATTGGCGATCGCGCCCAATCACGCAACGTTGCATTACGCGCTCGGCTTGGCGCTGTCGAACTTGGGAGATCGCGATCGCGCGCTCGCGGTGCTTGCCCAAGCGGTCGAAGGAACGGCGGAGACCATGACGGCTATCGCGATGCTCAAAGCGGCGCTCTTCAGCGCCGCAGGGAACGTGGCGGAGGCACTTCACGCCACCGAGTACGTTCTCGCAGCCGACCCGAGTCACGTGCAGGGTCTGTTGCTCAACGCAAGACTTCTCGAAGCGCTGGGCCGCGCGCCGGAAGCCGAAGAGCCGCTCAAGCGCGCGTTCGCGGCAGATCGGACCGCAGCCGGCCTGGAACTCTCTACATTTTACCTTCGAAGCGGCCGCATCCACGATGCTGCGGCCGTGGCGGACCTCGCGTTACAGACCTAATCGTGCTCGACTATTCCATCATCGTTCCGGTTTTCAACAAAGCCGAACTGACGCGCAATTGTCTTGCGACGTTACCGCCGACGCTTGCCGGTGGGGGCGAAGGCGAAGTGATCGTCGTCGACAACGCCTCGAGCGACGAAACGCCTGAAGTGCTGGCGGCGTTCCCCTGGATCAAGGTGATACGCAACGAGCGTAACCTGGGGTTCGCGGCGGCGAACAATCAGGGTGCCGCGATGGCCTCCGGGCGGTTCCTGGTTCTGCTCAACAACGACACGCAGGCGTTTCCCGGATGGCTTACGGCGATGCTCGCAGCCGCCTGCGAGGACGGCGTCGGAGCCGTCGGCGCAAAGCTGCTCTATCCGAACGATACGTTTCAGCATGCCGGCGTCGTCGTCTCGCGTGCGGTATTCGGGCATCCGACGTTTACTCCGTTCCACTATGCGCTCAACGTTGCCAAGGACGATCGCGACGCCAACGAGCCGCATGATTACGAAGCGGTAACCGGCGCCTGCCTCTTGACGCCGCGCGACCTGTATCTCGAGCTAGGCGGCTTGGACGAGACATTTTGGAACGGTTACGAAGACGTCGACTACTGCCTCAAGGTACGCCGCCGCGGACTGCGCGTCGTGTACGAACCGAAGGCAACGCTGTATCATTTCGAGTCGAAATCCGGCATACAGCGGTTTCGCAAGGTGTGGTGGAACATCGCCACCCTCGAAGAGCGCTGGAGAGACGAGGTTCCCTGCGATTTTCCCAAACGAATGGTTGAGAGCGGACGGATCGTCGCGCTCGACCGCCAGCCGGGCGTCACGGCTTTCGTCGTGCGGCCGACGCCGTCGACGGTGGCCATCGTGCACGGACCGGCACCGGAAGATCGCGATGGCTTTGCGGCAATGCTGCGCGCAAACACGTCGCCTATGAGCGAACTCGTATGGTGTTCCGACGAGGCGGCCGTCGAGACGCTGCGAAAAGCCATGGACATTCGCGGCGAACGCTATGTCGCGCTGATCGCTTCCGGCGCGCGGTTGGAGCCTGGTTGGCTCGACGAGCTGATAACACAGACTCTTACGCCCGAGAACGTTGCCGCCGCGACCTACGCGCCGGAACTTCCCTGCGGTGAGAACGTCGGATCGCTTGCAACGGATGCGCGCTGCACGCTCCTATTTCTCAAGCGTTTCCCACAGCATCTCACCATCGGAGATTTTCCGACGCTCGGCGGCGCGGTCGCCGATCTGCTGCTCCGGACCCTCGAGCTCGAGCGCGGAACGCGCGGCGTTCGCATGCCCATCGCGTCGCTTCCGCCGCTAGCCGACGATCCCGTCTTCGAGAGCATGCACGGCATGCCGCTCGCGCGGGTTTTCGATACCGATGCGCTCGCCGTCGAGCGCGTCGTACGGAAACGCCGCGTCGCTCCGCGAGGGCTGGTATCGATCGTTACCTTGAGCTGGAATGCGCCGACCTTTACGCAAAAGGCGCTCGATTCGATCGCCAAATACACATCGGAACCGTACGAAGTCGTCGTCGTCGACAACGGTTCGAAGCCCGAGACGGTGGAGATGCTGCGCGCGATCGACGATCCCCACGTGCGCGTCATCTATAACGCGTCGAATCTCGGGTATGCCGGCGGCAACAACCAAGGCATCGCAGCCGCAAACGGCGATCACGTCGTGCTGCTCAACAACGACGTCATCGTTACCGAAGACTGGCTCGACGGTTTGCTCGATCCGTTTCGCCGCATTCCGGGTATCGGCGTCACCGCACCCCGCAGCAATAAGGTCGTCGGCCACCAGCAGCTTCCGGTTGTCAGTTACAACGACGAAGCGTCCCTTTTCTCGTTTGCGGCGGAGCGGCGGGAGTGCTGGGCTCGCACCGGATACTTCGCCGACCGCGCGATCGGACTGTGTCTGTGCATCGACCGATTGGTCGTCGATCAGATCGGCGGCATGGACGAACGTTTCGGCATGGGGAACTTCGAAGACGATGACTTTTGCTTGCGGACGCGCGCCGCGGGATACGGCATCTACGTGTGCGACGACGTGTTCATCCACCACTTCGGTAGCCAGTCGTTTGCGGCGAACAACGTCGACTACGCCAAGACGATGAACGAGAACTGGTCGAAATTCGCGCAAAAGTGGGGGCTTCCGCCGGCGTTCCCAGTCAACGGCTATCAGGCGCGTCCGCTGTATACGCGGGGATTCGATCGAGCCGAACACTACTTTGCATTGCCGCAGATCGCGCCCGGCGGCGCCGAGGCGGTCGAGAAAGCTTGGTTTCCCGACACGAGGATTATGTTTTATACCGCCGTGCGTGACGAATCGGAGTGGAGGGCGGCGGCGGAGTTCGCTAAGCGTTTCGTGCGCGCGTTCAAGCGCGACGATCGTGCGTGCTTCACGATCGGTTTGTTTGGGCAGCCGGTCGCCGAAACCGCCGCAACGCGGATCGAGCGGATACTCGCGCGCGAGAAGATCGATCCCGAAGCGTCGGCGGACGTCCTGCTGAGCGACGAATCCAATCACGCAGCCTGGAAGTCGGCGCTCGAGGCCGAAGGCGCCGTGCACATCGTCGATTTGCGCGACCGCAGCCCGAGCGCCTTACGCCGGCTGGCGGAGACGGGATGAGAACGCACTCCCGTTTTGCCGCGCTGACGCCTCGCACGCCGCTAGACGCGTACCATCGCGTGGTTAACGCCGAGAACCTCGTTGCGGCCCGTTTCGAACCCGGCTACAGCCTACGCGTCGATAACGAAGGCATTCTCGACCTCGTCTTCAACGGCGACGGTCGTACGGTTATCGTGCCATTCGTCGGCGTGCAGGGAAGCTTGTTGTGGTTTCGGGAGCGCAGCGCACTGATGTGGCCGAGCTGGTTGCCGCGGCTGCGAACCGAGGCACTCTTCGAGCTCGAGGATCTCGTCGAGCCTTGGCTGCGCTCGCTGACGATCGCGCGGTGCGCGAACGACGAAGCGATGCGCCTTTTCGGAGAGAACGCGCGAGCGCACGATCTGTTTGGGCGCGCCCGCGAGGCCGGATTCGTCGGTGCGGCTCCCACCGAAGCCGTGATGCGATCGTTGGCGCCGTACGTGTACGCCCTGCGCTTTGCGGCCAATAAGACGGTCGCCATCGCCGATTCCGGCGGGGCCAACGGAGCGGCTTTGCTCGCGCGAGCCGCTGCGCGAGTGTATGCGGATCTCGGTCCGCAAACATCGCTCGTGCGCGAGTGGTTCGGCGAGGATCTCTTCGCACCGCTCGATACGGCCGCGCGTTACGATGTCGCGATCGGCGCGCACACCCTCGAAGCCGATGTGACGATCGCCACGGGCGCGACCGCGGGCAGCCGTGTGGTGGAGGCGGTCAAGCCGATTCCGCCGCCGGTGATGGTCTCGTTCGACGTCGATGACGGAATGCCGGAGACGCGCTTTACCGTAACGGCGCCCGCGGTTTCGTTGCGAGAATCGGGAATCGCCGGCATGCCGATCGTCGGCGGTTCGGCCGGGCGCATCGGCATCGTCGTTCGCGACGATTACATCGGCGCGGACGATGCGGATACCGACGCGGCGTTCGCGTTGGCAGAACGTCTGAGAGAACAAGGTTTTGCACCGGCGGTAGTGCCGGCCAGCCATCTGCGTCCGCGCGAGCACGATCTGCTCCACGCGTTCGGATGGCGGTGCGCGCCGTCGATGATTGCGGCTCTCCAGCGCGCGGGGGAGCCAACGATCCCGATCGTCGTGACGCCGTACGTAGACGACCCCGCCGACGAAGCGGCATGGGGCGAAGCCATCGTTCGCGCAGCCCTGGAAAATGCGGCCGACGATGAAATGCGCGCGTATTACTTCACGGCGGTACGCGACCGGAATCTCGAGGCGCCGAACGTTGCCGCGCGTGGAACCTCGAAGCTGGCCGAAAATCCAGACGTCCGGGAACTGCTGCGCCGCGCCGGAGCGGTCGTCGTCAGCAGCGACGACGAAGCGGGCCGTTTGCGCGAGAGCTTTGGATTCGGCGGGCCGTGCCATCGCGCTCCGGCGCTCTTTGCGCCCGATGCGGGCGACGGCGAAATCGGATCGCTGGTCGGCTCGGGGGACTACGTGCTCGTGCACGGCCTCGTCGAGCCGCGCTGCAATCTCTTTGCGCTCGTGCGCGCGGCCGCAGCCTTGGGTTATCCGATGGTCGTCACGGGCCAGGTGCGAGAAGTCCACTATTACGGCGAGATGATGGCGTCGTTCGGGCTCGGCGCGTGCTGGCTGCCCGCGAACCGGCTCACCGGCGGCGAGTTGTCGGGCCTATACCGGCGAGCGCGGGTCTTTGCCGACGCGTCCTGGTCGTCTTACGGACTTTACAGGATGGCTCGCGCGGCTGCTGCCGGCGCGGCGCTCGTCGCGCCGCTCTCCGGCTACGCCCGCAGCGTTTGGCCCGGGCTCGTGGTGCTCGTCGATCAAGCCTCGGAAGAGAGCATCGCCGCGGGCCTGAAGCGGGCTTGGGGACAAGCGCCTCAGCTCGGCCCCGCGCTAGCAGCGCACACGGCGCGCCACTGCAATCCGTTCGACAGCCTGCGCGAGGTCTTGGCGGCGTATCAGGCGGCGGCCGGACGGATCGCACAAGAGGTTCCTCCTCGCTAAACTGACCTTTCGGCACGGCCGAAGACTAGAGAGAGCGGAGAGAAGGAGATCGTTGATACATGGATGTTTCTGCGACCGGCGCTGCGGCGGCCGCAGCATCGGCACAAGGTGCAATAACCGGAACCGCTGAGGGTATTGCGTTCGACGCAACCATAGCGGCTTCGTCACCGTTGCCGGACACGCAAGCGCCACAAATAGGTCAATCGAATGACAACCGGAGCGCTATCGCGCCCGCGATTGCAAAGCTGTTTCATCTGCCTAGCCCCGCGGCTCCGACCAGTCTGAACGTCTCGTATCGCGTCATCGGCGATTCACACCAGATCATCACCGTGTTCACCGATCCGAAGACGGGCCAAGAGGTGGCACAGTTCCCGCCGGAAGAGCTAGCCAACCTCGCGCAGTTTTTCGATCAGCAGCACGGCGCGACGTTCGATCGCAGCGCGTAGGTAGCCGCATATGTCGACCAGCAACGTTCCGGGCACTAACGTCCCGCCGATTAGCTTTCCCGGCGTCGTGTCGGGCCTCGATTATAATTCGATCATTACGCAGCTGACGAAGCTTTCGCTCGCGCCGACGATCGGACTCAACGCGTCCGCCGCGACGTTGAACCAAGCCAACGTCGAACTCGCCAAGATCAACAGTCTCCTCGAATCCGTTCAAAGCTCGCTCGTCAACCTCTCGAATCCAAATATTTACGGCGCGTATAGCGCCGTATCGTCGAACAACGCTTACGTCAGCGCGTCGGGCGTCACCGGAACCGCAGCAATTCCTGGCGTGTACACGATTACCAAAGTGCAGACGGCCACGGCGACGAACGTCACCGGCAGCGCCGCGGCGGGACATGGCATCACCGATGTCATGACGTCCGGGCCGTATGCCGGGATGGCGTCAGATAAGGTTCCGCTCGCGAGCTCGTACGCCGCCGTCACTCCGACCAACGGGACCGGCGCGCTCGGACAGGTCACGGTCGACGGCGTTTCGATCTCGTACAACGTCAACACCCAATCGCTCGACCAGATCCTCAGCAATATCAATAGCGCGGTGCAGGTCAAGGCCGACTCCGGCTTTCTTGCGACGCTTGTCAACGGCGTCGTCGAGTTCACGTCGTCGGACAAGTCGATATCGCTCGGATCGAGCGGCGATCAGGGCAACCTATTGGACGTCCTGCAGCTCAGCAACGCGCAGCTCAACAACACGGGCAGCAGCGGATCGATCGTCGGGACGAGTAACGTCGGCGGCATCAACGCCGCGGCGTCGTTTGACACCACCAACGCTGCGGGGTACGTTACGCCGGTTACGTCGGGCTTCTTTACGATCAACGGCGTGAAGATTACGGTGCCGAGCGGCGACAATACTGATGACGTTCTGAACGCGATCAACTCAAGCGGCGCCGGCGTCGTCGCGACATTCAACTCGTCGACCGGCCAGATCAACTTAACGGCGTCGACGACGGGGCCGCAGAGCATCGTACTCGGTGCAGGCGGCGATACGAGCAACTTCCTGACGGCTGCGGGTTTGACGGCGGCTGCGGGAGCCACGACGCAAGTAGGCACGCAAGCCGAGGTGGACGTCCAGACGGCCGGCGGCGGAACGCAGAAATACTTCAGCAACTCCAATACGGTCACCAACGCCATTGCGGGGGTCGCGCTCAATCTCCAAAGCAGCTTCTCGGGTGGAAATCCGGTCACGGTCACGGTAGCGCAGAACACGACCAGCTTGGTGAGCGCGCTTCAAACCTTCGCTTCGTCGTACAACGCGGCGGTCAGTGAGATCGATGCGGCGACTGCACCGCCGACCGTCGTTCCGGCTGCGCCGGGTTCGGGCGGCCAGGCGCAATCGCTCGGCGGCGGCGTGCTCTTCGGCAACTCGAACGCACAGTCCATCGTGCAGCAGCTCACTCAAATCGCCGGTGGATTTCTCGGCTCGGGCAACGGGTACAACTCGCTCTCGCAACTGGGCTTGTCGCTCAGCGATTCCTTCCAAACGCTTACGACGGCCAATAATAGCAACACGCAGACGGGCAACGGCGGACAAAACGCGGGCAGCGATGCGACCGCGTCGGTGCAGTCGACGACGTACCAAGGCACGGACGGCACCTTGCAAACGCTGGACGTGAGCAAGTTCATTGCCGCTTTCACGGCAAATCCGACTGCCGTGTCGAACGCCCTCAACGGCACGAACGGCCTCACTAACGTGCTAGGAAACTACCTGACGAGCGTAACGGGTGCGCCGACGCTGCTGAATTCGGGACCGGTCGGGTTGATTCCGACGGTCTCGATCATCCAAAACTTCGAGAACGCCAACACCGATCGAATCTCGAACTATCAGCAGCAGATTGCGCAGATCACGGATATGGCCAATCAGCAGGCCAACAATCTGCGTTCCCAGTTCGTCTCCAGCGAAGGGCTGATCGCGCAACTCCAAGCCGAACAGCAGGAGCTCGGGGCCGCCCTCGGCTTCTCGGTCTCCTCATCGTCCTCGTCGTCGGGGAAATAGGCGACGATGCGCTCACCGGACCAAAAGTACCTGGAGACGTCCATCGGAACCGCGTCGAAGGAAGATCTCATCATCAAGATCTTCGACGCGCTGATCATGACTTCACAACAGGCGCACGATAAGCTGCTCAACGAGCGCCATGACATCGAAGGCATTCACAAGGCGTTGTTGCGGGCGCAACGCGCCTGCTGCCTCCTGATGGGTTCGCTCGACATGGAGATCGGCGGCGAGCTGGCCAAGAATCTCTTCCGCGTCTACGAGTTCTGGCACCACGAGCTCGTGATGACGAACATGCAGAAAGACATCACGCGGCTCGAGCGCGTCATGCCGTATTTCAAGGATTACCGGCAGACGTGGCAGCAGGCGATAACGCAGTTCAAGATGATGCGCGTTCAAAATCAGGCTGCGGGGATGGGCGGATCCTCGTTTGCAAGCGTCGGATAAGAGCGCGCGCCGCGCGGCGGTAGAGCGCGAGGTTTCCGAGCTCGAGCGCCTCTGCGCGACGTTGGAAAAGGCGCTCGTTGCCGGGGACTGGGACGCCGCTTCGAAGGCGCTGCATGCCGCACGCCGTGCGACGCACGGGTTCCGCAACGCCATGGAAGCGGCGGCCGGTTCCCGGGACGAGGCGTTCGACGAAGTCATCTATCATCGCGTGAAACGCGTCTACGACGCTCGTGAAGATCAGATCGCGCGTTTGAGTCAGTATCGCGACCAGATCGGTCAACGCTTGCAAACGTTGTCGACCTGGAAGATCTTCGCCCGTTCGATCGGAGCGAAGAACGCTCCGGCGCGCACGCTCGGCTTCGACAGCAGGCGCTAGTCGATCTCGTCCGACTCGATATAGGTGACGTCCGCGACGAGCTGCCGCTCGCGGGCGACCGTGTGGGGCGCGTCCTCGAGTGGAACGAGCGCGTAGCGTTCGCCGGTGCGGGCCAGGACGCGCTTGCGATTCGTCGCCGCAGGATCCTCCCAACTATCCGGAAACGCGCGGGCTTTTGCACGATCGTAATGCGCGCAACGTACGCCGGGATGGAGCAGGACGCGAAATCCGCTCGCGCGCAGTCGAGCGCAGAATAGATAGTCTTCGTTGCAAACGCGTACGCGGCCGGCGTTGCGCTCCACGTAGATTTGCGTCGCGAAGAAGGGGCGCGTAAACTGCTCGAAGGCGCTTGCGCGAATCGCGATGCAGCCGAAACCGACGCCGGCAACGTCGACTGGCGTCCTATCGTCAAAAGCCGGAATCCAGCCTTGCGTCGTGTCGGCGGGATTCCACCCGTCGACCACCATCGGACGCAAGCCGTCGCGCGAGTAATAGAGCGCACCGGCGAGCGCAGTGCGTTGGTCCGCGCGAAGAACTGCGCACAGCCTGGCAAAGGCGTCGGGCGGGACGATCATGTCGTCGTCGCACATCGCTATCGTATCGGCGTTCCACGCAAGCGCGCGATCGACGAGCACGTCGCGCTGAGCGGGAACGAAGTTTCCGGTAACGATGCCGCGTTCGAACGCCTCGGTTCCGGGCGGCAGCCGCACTTTGGAGAGGCTGTCTACGAACGGCTGCGCCGGGGCGCCTGCGGTGGGAATGCCGAGGTAGAATCTCACGCGCGGGTTACTGCGATCGCAAGGCCGCCGCAAGCGCCGCGATTGCGGTTTTGGCGGCAGCGTCGAGCGCCGGCTCGTTTTGGAACAATAGACCGGTGGTGCGGTCGATGCGTATGCGGACGAAGAGCTTTTGCAGCGCCGTCACGGAGGCTTGTGCGTACGACTGGAGCGCCGCTTCCAGCTGCGATCGCAAGCTTTGCTCGAGATTGCCGGCGACCGTTTGCGCTTGTAGCGCGAGCGTGAGTTGGCGCGCTTTGACGAAATCCCAGCGGTCGTGCTCCTCGGCCAGTTTCGCAATGACGACGCGGGTCGGTTCCGACAGCTCGCTGACGAGGCTCAGCGTTCCTTTTTGCGTCCATCCCGGCAACGCGATCGGCGCCGGTGCGAGACGGCCGAGCTCGGCGAGTAACTGTCCGGCGTACTCCGAGATCGGTTCTTTCTTGCCGAGTTTTTCGTGCAGGACGATACGGTGCAGAATGTTCGATTGGCCGTCGAGATGCCGCCTGAGATCGGCGGGGTCGTTGCCTTGCGCGTCGAGCGCGCACGCCAGCGCGCCGCCGAAGATACAGTGCTGCAAAATGCCCGGCGGTTTGCTGCCCAAAAAGACTCGTTCGAAAAACGCCACCGTGGCACGATCGAACGAACCGTACAAAACCAAACCTTCCCTTACCGTCTCTGCCGGAGCTTGTTGGGCCCATCGAGGGGCTAATGCCGATTCAGCAGAGGGAGGCGCGTCAGAGTCGGGCTCTTCGATCTTTGGGGCAGCAGCTGCGGAGAGCGTCGCGTCGGTTGCCGCGTAAATCAGCTCTTCCTCTTCGTCGAGCTCGTAGATCGGAAGATCGGTTGCCGGAATGTCGACGGGAATAAGCGGCCTGGGTTCGTAGAGCGCTGCTTCGGCTTGGGCGACGTCGCCCGCAAATGCGGTCGCTGGCTGATCTTTGCGCCCCACGACGACGGGCCGTCCCCCGACGACTGCGGTACCGCGTCCGCGAACTTGCGGTGCAACGACGATCGGTTTCGTACCGAGCCGTACGCTGATCTTCCATTGAAACGTTGCGCGATCGCCCATGGCGAGCGTTCCAATCGGAAGTCCCGCGCTAAAAAGGCTTTCCGCGACCTCGTCGAACGCCGAACGTCCGTTCCACACGAAACTGCCGGGACGGTAGGTTGCACCGCCCGGAAGCGGTGCGCTGACGATGATGTCGTTTGCGGCCGCTGCGCCTTCGTTCGCGACGCTCAGTGCGAGCGTTACAACGGCTCCGGGAATGACGCCGTCGGCGGGAAATGCCGTTGCTTCCACCGAGAGAACGGGCGTGCGCCCCGGTTCCGGTTCGGCTTGCGCAAGGGGCAGACTGCTTTCGGTGACTGAATGACTCTTCCACGCCAGCCGTTCGCGCGGCGGCAAACCGAGCGCGCCGCGCTGCAGTTCCAATAGCCGCATATCCGCGCTTAATTCGAAGTCGGGCTCGCGCACGCGCCGTTACCGTCTCACTTGGCAATCCGGCGTGCGAAGATGCGCCGGAAAAATCCTCGGTCCGTCGTTTCCGATTTGCCGTTTGCTAAGCTTTCGGCGGGAGTTACAACCGGACGTTCGACGACGATGCCGCGCATTGCCATGGCAGTAAGCACGTGATCTTCGTTGACGAGCGTGCTCGCGCGGTCGGACGCTTCCTGCATCGCGAGATGCGCGACCATCGTTAGACGACGAGGCAAGCCGCCCGCTCCCGCAACGAGCAGTTCTCGAGCCGATGGTGTAAAGATTTGCTGTGCGGTCGTTAATCCAGCGCGCTGGAGGCGGAAGTCCAGCACGGCCGACGACATGGCGGTATCCAAACGTGGCAGCCGGATCCAGCCGTCGACGCGATCGGCGAGATTGCCCCGCGCCGCAATGCGCGCCTCGAGCTCGGACTGCCCGAACAACAGAATGTTGAGCAGCTTGCGTTGAGGTACGTGGTAGTTCAGCAGCAATCGGAGCGCCTCGAGGTTCTCCTCGCCCAAGTTCTGCGCTTCGTCGATGACAAGCACGAGCGTGCGCTTTTCGAGAACGGCGGTCTCAAAGAAGAAGTTCTTCAGCGCGTTTTTGAGCGCGGCGCTCGACCGCGGAGGAAGCGCCAGGCCGAAAACGCGCCCTACGGCGATCAGAAACTCGACGTCCGTTGCGAACGAGGGGTCGAGGATTTTGCCGAGGACGATCCGTTCGTCGGCAAGCAGCTCCTGTTCGAGCGCGCCGCTGAGACTGGTCTTGCCCGTCCCCGGCTCGCCCAGCACCACAGTCAAACCGCGCGAGGACTCGACCGAGTCGATGAGCCGGTCCTTGGCCTTGCGCAGGGTGCCCAGTTCGCAATAGAAATACGGATCGGCCGTGTCCAAAAACGGGTCTCGCTCGAGGCCGAAGTAACGGTAGTACCTTGACATGGGCTAACGGTCATTTTGACCCGGGCCGATAAAGTCATTGTGCCGACCACCCCCTCCACGTCGAAGCGGCGGATAGTCATCGTATTGGGCATGCATCGTTCCGGAACGTCGGTAACGATGAACGTTCTCAATGCGCTCGGCGTACCTCTCAGCGACGACATGATGCCCCCGACCGGCGACAATGCCAAAGGCTATTTCGAGTCGCTCTCGATCCGCGCGATCCACGACGACCTGCTGAAAACGTTTGGCGCCGGCTGGGCCACGCTCTCGGTGATGCAGCCGCTTCCGCCGAACTGGTGGCAGCTTCCGCAAGTCGCGCCTTTCCGCGAACGGCTTGTGTCGCTCGTTCGTGAAGAGTTCGAAAAGGCCGGTACGATCTGGGGTTTCAAGGACCCGCGCACCGCGCGCCTGTTGCCGCTCTGGAAGGACATCGTCGCGCAGCTCGATCTCGACGCGAAGTACGTTTTGGTGACGCGGCATCCCCGCGATTGTGCGCAGTCGCTGTATGCGCGGGAACGAGTTCCGCCGGTTCAGGCGGCAGAGCTTTGGCTCGAGCACAACGTCGACGCAATTGCAAACCTGCCCGGCGGAATCGACGCCATCGTCGATTATGGCGGATGGTTCGAGGAGCCGGTAGCGCAAACCGAGCTGTTGATCGATCGGCTGGGCTTACAATGGAACGGAACGCACGACGATCTCGCAGCAATGCTCGCCGGCATCGTCTCGGGCGATTTGCGACATCACGACGTGAAGCAGCAGAACTACGATCTTCCGTTTTGCGCCGAGTTTTATGATGCCCTGCGCCGGCGAGATGAAGCGCGTCTAGCGTTCTTGACGAACATCTTTCAGGCAGCCAACCTCTACGCTCGGCTGATTCACGCCGAGGGCACGCGCGCTCTCGTCGGCAAGCTCAACGAAGTAGCGCAGACCGCCAACGAGCGCGGACAGCACATCGCCATGCTGCAGGCGCAGCTCGCGCCAAAATTGCCGGCTCCGCCTCGTACAGTCTTTGTCGGAAAGGGAGCGTCGGGCACCGTCAGTCTCGAGGTTCGCATTCCGATCAGTCCTACGCCGTCGTTCTTTCGTCAAGTCGAGTATCTGTCGCGCTCGTTCGATCTGAACGCTCCGGGCATAGACGTCCGGTTTGATGTCTTCGTAGGCGACGACTGCGAACCGTACGATTTGGAAGCGGCCAATCCGTGGAGCCGCGGACGGGTGAGGTGGCATTGGGCCAATCGTGAAGAGTACCGTCAACGCAAGTACACCGCGACCGCGACCGAGCGATTCCGTCGCGAAACCAACGCGGACATCGTGATGTTCGCCGACGCCGATATCCTCGTCGTTGGAAGAATCGACGGCCTGCTGCGGTCGCTGCAGAGCGCACCGGCGGTAGCCGGCGTGATGGCGCACGTTCCTCCGTTCATCGGAGGAGGACCGATGATTCCGGGATCCTCGTGGGAAGCAGTGTTCAGGACGGCCGGGCGGTCCTTGCCGCGCGACCGTTTCCAACACACAGGGTGGGGCACGATGTACGACAATCCCGAGCATCGCTTCGGGCCGGCGTATTTCAACTTTGGCGTCGTGTTCGTTCCGGGGAGGGCAGTGTCGGAGCTGAGCGCGGAGTACGAACGGCAAATGCCAATCGCTATCCGAACGCCGATCCATCCGGTGTATCACGCGCAGCTGGCCTGGACCTTCGCGATGTACGAGCTGGACGTGCCGCGCATCTGCCTGGAGCCGCGTTACAACTATCCGAACCTAAATTGGGCCGATCGAACGATGCCGTCGGACTTGCAAGACCTGCGCATCGTGCACTATATGGGCGAGAACGTCATCGGCACGCGGCGCGAGCTGTGGGAGAACGACGAGCGGTTCGATGCGTTCGTCGCTCGTCCCGATCTGACCGGATCGAACGAAACGTTGCGCCGGACCGTCGCTGCGCTCCAAGATCCCTCGTTCGGCTACGTAGCCGGCAGCGTATAAGCGTTGAAGAAGGTCGTCGTTTTCGGAGCCGGCCAAGTTGCCGAAGTCATGCATTACTACATCGATCACGAAAGCGACCGTCGCGTCGCGGCGTTCACGGTGGACGGCGCGTACGTAAAAGAGAGTACGCATCTCGGCTTGCCCGTTGTCGCGTTCGAGGAGATTGCTGCGGAGTATTCGCCCGAGTCGTACGATATGTACGTTGCCGTTAGCTTCAAGGAAGTCAACAAGGCGCGAGAGCGTAAGGTGGCCGAGGCCGAAGGGAAGGGCTACACGTTGATCGGACACCTCAGTCCGCGTGCGGTCGTGTGGTCCGGTTTCGAGCTGCGGCCGAACACCTTCATCATGGAGAACAACGTCGTACAGCCGTACGCCAAGATCGGCAAGAACGTGATCATGTGGTCCGGCAATCACGTGGGGCATCACACCACGATCGAAGACCATTGCTTCATCGCGTCCCAGGCCGTCATATCCGGAAGCGTCACGATCGGGGAAGGTTCTTTCGTCGGCGTGAACGCGACGATTCGGGACAACGTTACGATCGGCAAGCGCAACGTCATTGGGGCTGGTGCACTCATCCTCAAGGACACCGAGGATGAAGCGATCTACGTCGGCCCGGCCGGAACGAAGATTCCGAAGAAGAGCTCGGAGCTGAGCAACATTTGAGTACGCGACTCGACGCCGACAGCGTAGCTGCCCTGATCTTCACCGCAGACGGACGTTATCTGCTGCAGCGGCGGGACGATATTTCGAGCATCACCTTCCCGGACATGTGGGGCTTGTTCGGCGGAGCGTGCGATCCCGGCGAATCGGCGCCGATGGCCATGAACCGCGAACTCGAGGAAGAACTCGCCTTTCGACCGCCGGCGTTGCGCGAGGTGCTCATTTCGACGTTCGAGGATCGCCTCGATCGTCACACGTGCAGCCGGCGGCGATATTATGAGGCAGAAATCGATCCGGCCGCGCTCGCGCGGTTCACGCTCGGAGAAGGGACGGATATGCGGCTCTTTACCGTCGAGCAGATCGGCGGTCTCGGCGTTCGAGCGATTCCATTCGACGTCTGCGCGGTGCTGCTTCACGCGCGATCGCGCGGCGCGATGCCGCACTCTGCCTGCTGATGCCGTGGAGAAGAAGAGGGCGGATTTTCGATCCTGCCGAGCATCGCGATTGGGCCGGAACGCACGCACAGGTTCCCACGGTCATGGTTCGCCCCGACCGCTTGCGTATATTTTATGCGGACCGGGATGCGAACGGTAAGAGCTTCACCACGTATCTCGACGTTGACCGGCAAGATCCGGCGAAGGTGCTCTACTTCCATCGGAAGCCGATCATGAAGCTGGGCGCTGCGGGAACGTTCGACGACGACGGGATGATGCCGAGTTACGTGCTGGGAAACGACGAGCGTATCTATCTGTATTACAGCGGATGGAATCGCGGCGTGACCGTGCCCTACAGGAACTCGATCGGTCTAGCTGTGAGCGACGACGCTGGGGAGACGTTTACGAGAATGTTCGAGGGACCGGTCATGGATCGGAACGCACTCGAGCCGCACATCGCCGTAACGCCGTGCATCCTGCGCGAGAACGGCCTCTGGCGGATGTGGTACATTTCCGGACTGCGATGGGTCGAGGTCGCGGGGCGATTCGAACCGGTGTACGTGATCAAGTACGCGCATTCGCAGGACGGGATCGCTTGGACGCGGCCGAATCATCAGTGCATTCCGCAGCGGCACGAGCTCGAAGCCTACTCCCATCCGAGCGTCATACGTGCCGGCGACGGTTATCGGATGTGGTTTTCGTTTCGAGACTCTCGCGACTACCGCGACGGCGCGGGAGCGTATCGCATCGGATACGCGGAATCTAAAGACGGCCTCGACTGGATACGGCGCGACGACTTGGGCGGCCTTGACGCCGATTCGCAAGGCTGGGACTCGAGCATGACGTGTTATCCTTACGTGATCGAGCTCGATGGAAAGACGCTCATGTTTTATAACGGCAACGGATTTGGGCGCAGCGGGCTGGGCTTTGCGCAATGGGAGGAATAAGGTGAGTTCCAACCACTCAAAACTAGCCGGCGGCGCAACGGAGCGAACGACCGCCGACGGTGCGGCATTTTCGAACCGCGAGCGGCTGCGCGAGATGTTCGAGAGGTCGCCCTTGCCGCCGGACGATCTCATGTTCAACCTCGGCTTGTACGTTCGGGGCTCGCTGCTGGTCAAGTTTCTCGTGATGAACGAGCTCTACGGCCGGGTCAAATCGGTGCCTGGCGCGCTGGTCGAGTTCGGCGTTTGGTACGGGCAGAATCTCGTGCTGATGGAGAACCTGCGCGCAATTCACGAGCCGTTCAATAAGCAGCGCGTGATTCTCGGGTTCGATACGTTTGAAGGCTATGCAGAGTCGGACGTTCCTTCGTATAAGACCGGCGAGACGTATCGAGCGTATTTGGAAGAGCTGCTCTTGGTTCACGAGGGCAATAACGCGTTCGGACACCTGCGCGGTAACTGCCGTCTGGTAAAGGGCGACGTCGCCGAGACGGCGCCGAAGTACTTTACCGAGCATCCCGAGACGCTGGTCGCTCTCGCCTACTTCGATATGGGCCCATACGAGCCGACCGTCGCCGCCTTGCGGGCGATCAAGCCGCATTTGCTCCCGGGAAGCGTCGTGCTTTTCGACGAGCTCACGTGGGACGGCGCTCCCGGCGAGGCAGTCGCCTTTAAGGAGGTTTTTGCCGGGGTGAACTTTTCCATCGAAAAATGCGAGCAGTATCCGTCGAAGTCGATCGTGACCGTCAAATGATGACGACGATCGACGTCACTGCGTTCGACGGCCGCATGCAGACTCACGGGTGGACGATTTTCGACCGCGTCATCGACGCGGATCTCGTGCGACGCATGGGCGCTGAGCTCGAGGAAGCCTGGAGCGTCTGCCGTGAGGTGCAAGAGCGCAACGGCGTAGCGCGCGATGCGGATCTTACCGTGCATCATTTGGTCGGAATTCGGCCAAGTTTTTTAGAGCTCATCGACGCCATGGCGCCGCTCGATCCGTTCTTCGAGCGCTACTTCGGCGGCAAGTACATTCTCAACTCGCTCGGCGGCGCGATCAACACCAAGAATCACGTCTCATACGCGCATCGCGTGCATCGGGACATCAGAAGTTTCTCCGGCGATCTGCCGCTGCTGCTCAATACGCTCGTCATGCTGGACGATTTTACCGCGGATAACGGCGCCACGTGGATGTGCACCGGTTCGCATAGATCCGGCGAGAAGCCGTCGGACGAAGAGTTCTACCGGCGCGCGGAACAGGCCATCGCACGGGCGGGCAGCGTGCTGGTGTTCAACTCTAACCTTTGGCACTCGGGCGGCAACAATCGCGTCGACGGCACACGGCGATCGGTTACGCCGATGTTTTGCCGGCCGTTCATGAAGCCTCAGTTCGACTATCCGCGCGCACTGGGCTACGATCGCATGGACCAGCTTTCGGAGCACTCTCGCCAGGTGCTGGGCTACTATGCTCGCATCCCTGCGAATCTGGGCGAATGGTACCAGCCGCCGGAGCGGCGGATGTACCGGCCCGACCAAGGCTGATGACGATGCGCAAGCTCGAGGAGGAACACTCCGATACCGCCGATCGCAAGTACGCGTACGACTTCGACTACCGCATGCACGGCTACATGATGCGGACCTTTGCGCCGTTTGCCGGCCGAACCGCGCTCGAGATGGGCTGTTACAAAGGCGAGTTCACGAAGCGCTTGGTGGAGCACTTCGAATCGGTGACGACGGCAGAAGGCGCCTCCGACTTGATCGAGGAGGCTCGCACTGCGATCGCGCCCGCAACGGCGTCGTTCGTCCTGACCCGCTTTGAAGAGTTTACTCCGTCGGAGCGATTCGACGCCGTGTTTCTCATTCACACGCTCGAGCATTTGGATGCGCCGCAGGACGTGCTGCGGCGCGTTGCGACGTGGCTGAGCCCCACAGGCCGATTCTACGTCGCCGTGCCAAACGCGTACGCGGCTTCCCGTCAAATCGCCGTTGCCATGGGATTGATTAGTCATCCGACGGCGGTTACCGACGGTGAATACGCACACGGGCATCGCCGCACGTATTCGCGCAACGCGCTGGTCGACGAGATGCAGCGGGCGGGCTTTAAGGTGGAACGCAGCGGCGGCATCTTCTTTAAGCCGTTTGCGAACTTTCAGTTCGACCGGCTGATCGGCAGCGGAGCGGTCGATGAGTCGTATCTCGAGGGCTGTTACCTTTTGGGGGAGCGCTATCCCGATCTCTGCGCCAGCGTCTTTGCGGTGTGCTCGGTTTGAGAAAAGGAACGTAACGATAATGATGCTGACGAGGGACCTGCGAAAAGAGTACGCTACCGAGGGGTACGCGGTGATTCGCGGATATCTCGACGCCGGCGCGCTCGCAGTCATCAACGAACAGATGGCGCAACTCTTCAGAATCCAAGTCGACAGACTGGGCTTGGACGCCGATCGAGGCAAAACGCGGGAGGCCTTGCGTAAGAATGCGTTGACCTTGCTGCAGAACGACGTTCCGGCGTACATCGCTACCGCCCGAATCACTCAAGAGCTTCCGTCCGTTCACCGCCTCCTCGTCAGCGAGCCGGTCGTCGACCTGGCGAAAAGCATCGGCCTCGAGTTTCCGGTCATTTCGACGAAGGCCAGCATTCATATCATGGCCGACGATTTGAAGGTCCCGGGCGGATATCACAAGTCGCCCGCCCATCAGGATTGGCGCAGCATACAGGGCAGCCTCGACAACGTCGTTCTGTGGATTCCGACGACGCCGGTCGGTGCGCAGTCGAGTCCGCTCGAGGTCGTTCCGCAGTCGCATCTCTTGGGACTCCTCGACACGGTCGAGCATATCATGACGCCGACGGTTGCGGACGAACGCATAACCGACGCGAGCTTCGTTTCGGTGGCTCCGGTCGAACCGGGCGATGTGATCGTTTTCTCCAGTCTGCTCGTTCATAGAACCGGCCGGGGCGGCGACGGATCGGTGCGGATCGCTCTCAGCACGCGGTTCAATAACGCTCTGGAGAAAACGTACGTCCAGCGCGGCTACCCCACTGCGTATAAATACAGCTATCGTTTGGATTTGATGATGCCGGACTTTCCCAGTGCGGACGACGTGTCGTCCGCGTTCGGAATGTAACTACGGCTCGATCGTCGCCTGCGCCGCGACCTCTCGAGCGATCGTCGATCGCGGTTCGGAAAGGAGGCGCGCAAGGATGCTGCTCCGATCGCCGGCATACGGCGTCAGAAAGCGCAGCTCCATTCCGGCGGCGGCAAATGCGGCCGGATCGTACAGATCGCGTCCGCCCGGCGGATTGACGTATCGCGCGGCGCCGAGGCGCTGCGCTATGGCGATGACGCGATCCTGTCCGCGCAGATGTTGCGGTATGTCGAGCGAGCTCGATCGTATGACCGGAGGCCTTAGGTGCAAACGATCGCACACCGCCGTCAATATACCGGTCAAGTAGCCGACGACGTCGCCGCCGATGGTGACGATTCGATCCAGCAGCGGCTCGTCCGCGATCGGCGGATTGCCAAGCATTGGGAAGCGCCGCATTGCGTCGCGCAAGCGCACCGCTGCGTCGCCGGGAAAGCGTAAATCCATGATGCGCGCGTCGTAGGCCGCTTTAGCCAGCGGAAGAGTGAGCCAATCGAGTTCGCCGTTTGCCGCCGGAAGCCGATTTCGGTGCACCCAGCCGCGCCGGGGAAACTGCACGCAGTCGAACGTGACGACCACGTCTGCGATCGCAAATAAGCGAAAATAGCCTGCGTACGGCACGAAGTACGGCTGCATGACCGCGACCGTCGTCACGGAGTGGGTTCGAGTACGTTCGAAAGAGCGCCGTCGAGCGTCCGGACGGTCCGCTCGATCTGCTCGTCGGTCATGTCGTGAAAGAAGGGAAGGCCGAAGACCCGTTCGCCGAGTTCTTCGGTGACGCTCAGATCG
This sequence comes from Vulcanimicrobiota bacterium, assembly GCA_963715435.1. Lineage (GTDB taxonomy): Bacteria > Vulcanimicrobiota > Vulcanimicrobiia > Vulcanimicrobiales > Vulcanimicrobiaceae > JAFAHZ01. Next base: position 3,453,611 of record OY970243.1, on the reverse strand, counting down.
TCGCGAGAAAACTCCCGATATGCGCGCTGGACGTGGACGCCGCGCTGCCACCAGCGGCGCGTGGCGATGCCGTCCTCGGTAAGCCGGTCGACGACCTGAGCCGACGAGTTCGGCGTTCGAACGTTGCAATAGCAAGATACCCAGCCGTCGCCATAACCCGGAACCGTAACGACGCCGGGCAGCGCGCAAAGCGCGCGGCGGTAGCGTGAGGTCAGCGCCTCTAGATCGGCACGACGCCGCGGCCAATGGTCTAGCGCCGCCAGCCCGACGGCGCAGTGATACTCGCTCATCTTTCCGTTGTAGCCCAGGATTTGGCCCTCCGGCGTCGCGAGCACGCCGAAGTTGCAGACGCGGCTAAAGCGATCCATGAACGTCGCGTCGGTGGAAAGTACCAGTCCGCCTTCGCCGGTTCCATACACCTTCGTCGCGTGAAGACTGATCATGATGGGCGATTTTCCCGGTCTCGATTTGCCGACGGTCGCTACCGTGTCGAACGAAGCGGCCCCGTCGATAATGACCGGAATGCCCGTCCGCCGCGACACATCGTCCCAGGCGGCCGTATCGACCGGCGAGCCGAAGGCCGAAACGACCATGATTGCGCCGACGTCGTCGAGATCTCGGCGTCGTAAAATCGCTTCCGGATCGAGCATCCACGTGTCGAGCGAAACGTCCACGAAGTGCGGCCGCAGATTGGCGGCCCAGACCGCGGCAGCGGATCCGACGAACGTCCAAGACGGCAACAGACAGCGGGTTTGCGGCGCTGCGCCTACGGCGATCAGAGCGGCGCTCAGCGCGACCGTCCCGTTCGCCACCACCGCCAGCTGCGACCGCGCTACGCCGAAACGGTCGGCCAGACGCGCTTCGAGTTCGCGCAGCAAGGCGCCGTGGTTCGAATAGTACCGCGCCTCATCGATGCGTTGGAGATATGGAAGTAAATCGTCCGCGCTCGGAAGCTTCGGACGCATGACCGGAATCGTTGCCATCGTGGATTAAGCCGTCGTCGCGTACAGAACGGTTTCCGCTTCCCACATCGTGTACTGCGCCAAATAAAACCGGTACCCTATACCCAGACCGTTCAGGTACTCGAGGATCTCGAAGTAGTCGTCCGGATTGTGATAGAGTGACACCGCCAGTTTGGGCTTGAAGCGGTGGAGCGAAGCCGCTGCGCCGCGCAGAGCAGCAAGTTCGGACCCCTCGACGTCGAGTTTGATGAAATCGACCTTGGCGATGCGTCCCTCGATAACGAGGTCGTCGAGGCGCGCCAGCGGGACCGCGCCGCGTACGCGCCAGCCGGGATCGTAATCGGGGAGTGTGACCGGAGGCGCTTCAACCGACTGATCCGAGATGCCATACGGCAGCAACGTGACGTTCTCATAGGCGGGTCGCGCAAAATTATGCGTGCAGACTTCGACGTGACTGGCTACCGGCTCGAAGGCAAAAACGCGTCCGTTCGGACCAACTGCGCCGGCAAAGACGACCGACGTGTCGCCGGTGAATGCCCCGCCGTCGATGACGTAGTCGCCGGGCTCTGCTTGGATGCGCAAGCCGTTGCGTTGGAAGAAATATTGCCCGTAGACGACCGACCACAGCAACGAGTTTTTGATGGTATCGACGGTGTAACGCACGCCGTTCCATTCCTGATCGTAATGAAACAGGTGTCCGAACTGCCCGTTGGTCGCGAGCGAAGAAGGCTCGCCCGTGAAAACCGCCTTGAAGCGTTCTGCCTCGCCGGCAAGGCCCGGCAAATGCGAGTCGATGCGGACATGCGCTTGGCCGGACAAGCGATACCTAATGAGATTGATAAAAAGCGCCCGCGACCCGTCGTCGGCCAGCAGGTCGTGCGCGGCCGCCAATCGTTCGCAGTTGCGGAAGAACCAGTCGAGATAAAAGACGTGCTTTCCCAGATCGAACCGGTTAGCCCGTTCCGCACCGAAGCGCTCTTGGTACTCGGGATTCGGAACGACTTGGTGGATGTCCTGAAAGAAATGGCCCAGGACTGCGCTCTTAAAGGCCAGGACGCCGGACTCGGCAACTGCCGTCATATCCTCGTCATCGGCCCTGGAGGGATGGCTATTGAGCCAGCTTGCTTGCGCAGCTGCCTGCCATTTTGCCGTGCAGCCAAGTAGGAAACCAGCCCGCACGAGCCGATATTAGCCGGAATGCCTACGGCCACCGATTCCGATCTCGACGCGCTCGAGTCGCGTACGATTTTCATTCTGCGGGAGGCGTTTTCGTGCGTCTCGCCGCTTGCGATGCTGTGGTCGATCGGCAAGGACTCGACCGCGCTGCTCTGGATGGTCCGTAAGGCCTTCCTTGGCGACGTGCCGTTCCCGGTCGTGCTGCTCGACACCGGCATGGAGTTTCCGGAAGTCTACGCTTTCCGCGACCAGCTGGTCCGCGAGTGGAATCTCCCGGCCCATAACGAGGTCTGCGCTCCCGAGAGCACCGTCGACCAGACGCTGCCGCCGGCCGCGCGCCACGCAGCCCGCAAGACGGCGGGCTTGCGCGCGCTGCTCGCGCGCGAGAACTATCGCGGCATCATCTTGGGAATCCGTCGCGACGAGCAAGCGATCCGGGCCAAAGAACGGATCTTCAGCCCGCGTAACGCGGACGGCTCGTGGGATCCGCGCACTCAGCCGCCCGAGCTGTGGGATTACTTCCCGTACGAAGTGCCCGACGGCGCGCACGTGCGCATCCATCCGCTGCTGCACTGGACCGAGCTCGACATCTGGCGCTACACGCAGCGCGAAAGCATTCCGTACGTTCCTTTGTATCTAGCTAAGGACGGCATGCGTTTCCGTTCGCTCGGCGAGAGCAACATCACCGTACCGATTCCGAGTACGGCCGAAACGCTCGATCAGATCATCGCCGAGCTCGAGCAGACGCGCGAGCCGGAACGGGCGGGACGCACGATGGATAACGAGAGCGAAGACGCGTTCGAAAGACTGCGCACCACGGGGTACATGTGAGACAAGTTCGTATCGTCATGGTCGGCGACGTCGATGCCGGTAAGTCGACGATTCTGGGCAGAATGCTCGTCGATCTGGGTCAGGTCACGCCGGCGAAATTTGCCGAGCTGGAGAACTCGAGCGCCAAGCGCGGCGTTCCCATCGAGTACTCGTTTTTGCTCGACGCCTTTCAGCTCGAGCGCGATCAAGCGATTACGCTGGACATATCGCGCATTTGGCTGCGCATGCCGGAGCGCGACTTCGTGTTCGTCGACGCCCCCGGCCATCGCGAGCTTATCCGCAACCTGCTCACCGGTGCGTCCGAAGTCGATGCGGCGATCATGGTGGTGGCAGCCGACGAAGGCATCACTTTTCAGACGCGCCGTCAAGCGCTGTTCTTGCAGTGGTTCGGGTTCAAAGAGCTGCTCATTGCCATCAACAAGCTTGATTTAGCGACCGATGCCGAGACCGCATTCGCGCAGCGTAAGGCCGAAGTACGCACGTTTCTCGAGCAACTCGACGTCAAGCCGATCGACATCGTGCCGGTCGCTGCTCGCGACGGCGAGAACGTTGCCGAGCGCAGCAAAAAGTGGACCTGGTGGAAGGGACCGTCGCTGCTCGAGTCGCTCAATGGGTTGCGTCCGTACATGCCGCATCCCGGTGGACCTCTGCGCTACGTGGTGCAAGACGTCTTCCGGCGCGGGCCCAACCGTTTGATCGCAGGACGCGTCGAATCGGGAACGCTGCGAGTGGGCGAGCGCCTCGTATTCTGGCCGCTGAAAACCGACGCGGTCGTCACGGAGATTCACGATTGGCCCAATAAAGTCGAAGAAGCGAAGGCCGGAAAGTCCGTCGCAATTATGCTCGACGAGCGCGTCTTCGTGGATCGCGGCGCGATCGCAAGCTATCCGGGTGACGCGCCGGGCCTCGGTCACGCCATGCAGGCCACCGTCGTGTGGCTCGGAAGCGATCCGGCGCCCGTCGGCGAGCCGCTGCGTTTGCGCATCGGCACGCGTGAACTTCCGGTGACGTTGCAGCGCATCGACGAGATCATCGATCCCGACACCTTGGAAGGAAAGCCGGCTGAGTCGATCGGCAAGAGCGACGTCGGCGTCATAACCTTGTTGTCGCGCGAGCTCATTGCAGGCGATGAGGAGCTCGAAGATACGAGCATCGGGCGTTTCGTACTGCTGCATGGGACGAACGTAGTTGCCGGCGGACGCGTTCGCGCCATCATAGGGCGGCCGCGTTCCGAAGGTGCGACCGACGTGGTCGTCCAGGCCTCATCGGTCGTCGCCGCCGAGCGCATCATTCGCAACGGTCACTCCGGCGGCGTGTTCTGGCTTACCGGTCTGCCGAGCGCGGGTAAATCCACCCTCGCGATGAGCGTGCAGCGCATGCTCTTCGATCGTGGCCGTCACGTCTACGTGCTAGACGGCGACACGCTGCGCACGGGGCTCAACGTCGATCTCGGCTTCTCCGAGGAAGACCGTACCGAGAACGTCCGCCGCACGGCTGCGGTTGCCGGGCTCTTGGCGGACGCGGGATTCATCGTCATCTCGGCGCTGATCTCACCGTTTGCGGCGGATCGCGCGCGCGCTCGTGCGGCGTATCCGACCAGCTTCCACGAGATCTACGTCTCGTGCGATCTGGAGACCGCCGAGCAGCGCGACGTGAAGGGACACTACAAGCGCGCTCGCGCGGGTGAGATCGCAAAATTTACGGGGATATCGTCGCCGTACGAAGCTCCCGAAAGCCCCGATCTGCTCATCGACACGACCAAACATAGCGTCCCGGAGTCGGCCGCAAACTTCATCGAGTACATCGAAGAAGCGACCCGTATCAAAGTCGACAAGATCAAGCGTTAGGGTCGACCGGAACTCCAAGTGCATCGAGCAACGGTTTGAGCCGTTGCTCCTGACCCTTCCAGCGCCCAACCGACGTCTTGTAAATCGGACGGCGCACCTGCGCCACACTCGCCGTTCGTACCGGACGCTGGGTCCGGTAAAATTCCAAGCAAGCCGGATCCCATTCCAAACCGGCAAACGCGACCAAACGGCGCGCGTGCGATTCGAAATCGTCGATCAGATCTTCATACCGGATTTCCAGCATGGCGGCCGGCGGCAGCGCGTCGCGCCAATGTGCCATCATCTTTTCATAGGCGCGGTAGTAGCGTCCGAGCTCGGCGAGATCGTACGCGAACGGCTGCCCTTCGGCAAAGTTTTGGGAGAAGCACGAGACGCACGTGTCGACGGGATCGCGACGCATGTGGACGATTCGCGCGTTTGGGAGCGCAAGATGAATCAAGCCGGCGTACCGGAAGTTGGCCGGCATCTTGTCCGTAATTCGCGAGGCGGAAGGCGCCAGCGCGGTTACGTCTTCCGAGTAACGCCGGCCTAGCTTCTGCAGTACGGAAGGCGTAAGCGCCGTATCGCGCGCGAACGCGTCCACGACCGCCTCGTGAAATGCGCTGAGTTCGCCGGCTCCGAACGCCTTGGGGTGGCTCGCTAAGATCTGTTCGGCTAACGTGGTGCCCGAACGCGGCATGCCGACGATGAAGACGTGCTTGTCCGTCGCATAGCCAGTGCCTTCGAGTGCGCGCATCGCGTCGGGTCGAAACGCTGCGGCGATCTCCTCGAAGTTTGCAAGCGTTGCGTCCTCGTCGTACTGCGCTAACCATCGTTTCAATCTGTTCCCGGCGGCGAAGTGGTCGAGCGAGAGATCGCGCCGGTCGTTCTCCGCGTACACGCTTCCCAGCGCGAAGTGGAGTGCGATTTGCTCGTCGAGCGGAAGCTCGTCGATGCGTTCGAGCAGTTTGCGCATGCCGGCCACCGCCGGATCGTCGACCGAGAGGCGATTCGTTGTGGCCAGCAGATGGTAAAGGCGGCCGCTTCGGCCGTCGCGCTCGAGCCCGTGCCGCAACGCGTCGACCGCGCGATCCATGTCGCCTCGCATGCCGGCAATCGCGCCCATCTTACCGTACGCTTGAGCTTGGTCGGATTCGACGGCGATCGCGCGCTCCAAATGTTCCTGCGCTTCGTCGTAGCGGTCGAGCGTTTCGAGCACGGTGGCGAGATTGACGCGCGCGTCGGTATAGTCGGGTTGCAACGCCACGGCGCGTTCGAGCCAGTTCACGGCTTCTTGGGGGCGGTGCAAGGCCGTAAGCGCGGCGCCGAGATTATTGTACGTTCGCACGAGGTGCGGCTCGATGCCCAGCGCAGCCTCGAAATACGGCAGCGCCTGGGCGTGGCGTCCCAAGTTCACGAGAACGCCGCCGGCATGGTCCTGCGCTTGGGCCGAGGATGGGTCGAGCTCGACGGCTTCCAGAGCCGGTGGGAGCGCCTCGTCGTAACGCGCCTGCGCCGCATAGATCAGGCTAAGATTATAGGCGGCGCCGAAATGCTTTCCGGCAGTCAGGATGTCACGATACGCGGCTGCAGCTTCGTCGAGCTTCCCCTGCCCGTGGAGCGCGACGGCGTCTTGAAAGCTCGGGCTCACACCTCAGTCATCGGTCGCCCCCGACGAGTTCGTTCGCGTGGAACAAGCTTTCGAACGTCCCGGCGTCGGTCCACCATCCGTCGAGCACGTCGTAGAAGAGGTCTCCTTCGCGGATGTAGTGGTTGTTTACATCGGTGATTTCGAGCTCGCCGCGGCCGGACGGTTTCAAGTTGCGGATAAAGTCGAAGACGCGCCGGTCGTACAAGTAAATGCCGGTGACGGCGTAGTTGCTCTTCGGTTGTGACGGCTTTTCCTCGATCCGCAGGATGCGGTCGCCGTCGAGCTCGGGAACGCCGAAGCGCTGCGGATCGGCGACTTCCTTGAGCAGAATGCGCGCGCCTGAGTCTTGCAGCTCGAACTTGCGAACGAACGGCGAGATATCGTCTTGCACGATGTTATCGCCCAGGATCACGGCAATGCGGCTGCCTTCGGCGAAATGTTCGCATAGGCGCAGCGCATCGGCGATGCCGCCTTCGCCCTCTTGGTACGTATAGTAGATATCTTTGAGGCCGAACTCCGCGCCGTTTCCGAGCAAGCGCAGAAAATCGCCGGCTGAGGTGCCGCCCGTGACGATCATAATATCGCGGATGCCGGCCTTGCACAGCGTCTCGATCGGGTAGTAGATCATCGGCTTGTCGTAGATCGGCAGCAGATGTTTGTTGGTAACTTTCGTTAGCGGGCGCAATCGCGTGCCAAGCCCGCCCGCTAATATGACACCCTTCACGCGCGACGAGGTCCCGATGCCAGGGATGTTGCCGGCGCAACGTTGGTTTGGGGCGCCCTAGGGGAATCGATGCCGGCCAACGTGTTTATGCGCCCCATGGTTTGGGGGCCCCAGCGAAGCTGGGGGGCGCGGAGGCTGGGCCGGAGCGCCTGTTCAGCGATGCGCATATTGTCTTTTATAGAACTCCAAGAACTCGCCTGATTTGAGCGGCCGCCACCACGACTCGTTCGCGCGATACCAAGCAACGGTCTCTCGAATGCCTTCCTCGAACGCAACGCGCGGCGACCAACCGAGGTTCCGCAACTTCGAGGAATTCAATGCATAGCGGCGGTCGTGACCCGGGCGGTCCAGCACGTGCTTCACGTGCGTCTCTATCGACCGTCCGCAATCTTCGACCAGCAACCGCGTGATCTCCATGTTCGTTCGCGGGTTGCCTCCGCCGACGTTGTACACGTTTCCGGGCTCGCCGTGCTCCAAAGTGTGCAGGATGCCGCGTGCGTGGTCTTCGACGTAGATCCAGTCGCGAATCTGCAGGCCGTCACCGTATACCGGCACCGATTGATCGTCGATGAGATTCGTGACGAACAGCGGAATCAGCTTCTCGGGGTACTGATAGGCCCCGTACGTGTTGCTGCCGCGCGTGATCATGACCGGCGTACCGAACGTTTCATGATACGCAAGCACCTGCAAATCGCCGCCGGCCTTACTGGCCGAATAGGGACTGCGCGGGCGCAGCGCATCCGCTTCGGTCGACTCGCCTTCGGCAACGTCGCCGTATACCTCATCCGTCGAAACTTGCAGGTAGCGCGGAATCGATCGTTCCCGCACGGCTTCGAGCAGGATGTGTGTGCCGAGAATGTCGGTGCGCAGAAACGCTTCGGGATCGAGGATGGACCGGTCCACGTGGGTTTCGGCCGCGAAGTTGACGATCGCGTCGACTCCGTCGCCGATCGCTTCGCGGACCGCATCCGCGTCGCAGATGTCACCTTGCACGAAGCGATAACGGGCGTCGCCGGCAAGGTCGGCGAGATTGGCGGGATTCCCCGCATAGGTCATTGCGTCGAGATTGACGACGTGCACGTCCGCACGCTCGCGCAACACGACTCGCACGAAGTTCGAGCCGATAAAACCGAGACCGCCCGTAACGAGCCACCGCATATAGCGCGCCCTACGGGCGCCTTGCGCCGCCTTCCTTCAGCGTCCTATGGACCCGAGCCGGGGATTCGGCGGCGAGGGCGATCCTGTACGAAGCATTCGGGGAAACCGGGTCGCGGTGCAGGCATGTCTGTTGCGCAGGGGCCGCCTCCTCGTGCTATAATGCCCCGTGCCCCAATGCGCTGCGCGCATCGGGGACCCCCCGGGTTTAAAAGGCACTCCGGCGCTTCGCGCCTGCGCGCCCTCACGCGGCCAGAGCCGCGCGGGTCCCCCGAGGGTTTTTTTGCACACTACGTCCGGCACGAGGCCGGACGGTTATGGCTCCCGATGAGGTCGCAGCGCTAGGAGGGCAGGCGTCCGGAGCCAGAGAGGGGTTCTTTCATCATGTCCGTCGTCACCATGCGCGAGCTCCTGGAAGCGGGAGTCCATTTCGGTCACCAAACGCGCCGTTGGAATCCGAAGATGAAGCCGTTCATCTTCCAAGAGCGCAACGGCATCTACATCATCGACCTCGCGCTCACCGTGCAGAAGCTGCGCGAGACGTATGAAGTCGTCAAGCAGCTCGCGCGCGAAGGCCGCGTCATTCTCTTTGTCGGTACCAAGAAACAAGCCCAAGACGTCGTTCGCGAAGAAGCAGAACGCGCGGGAACGTATTTCGTCAATCAGCGCTGGCTGGGCGGTACGCTGACGAACTTTGCCACGATTCAGAAGCGCATCGCGCGTCTGCGCGAGCTCGAGAACATGAAGATTCAGGGCGATTTCGACCGTCTTCCAAAAAAAGAAGTCGCCAAGCTTCAAGACGAGATGAACAAACTGGAGCGCTTCTTGGGCGGCATCAAGGACATGCACCGTCTGCCGGACGCGATCTTCGTGGTCGACCCGAAGAAAGAGCGCATCGCCGTATTGGAAGCGCGCAAGCTGAAAATTCCAATCATCGCTGTGATCGATACCAACTGCGATCCCGACGAGATCGATTATCCGATTCCTGGCAACGACGACGCCATTCGCGCCGTCAAGCTGATGGTCGGCAAGATCGCCGACGCGATCATCGAGGGCCGCACGGAAAGCGAAAGCTCGTACGACGAGAGCGCATACGGGGCCGGCACCGAGGAGTTCGCGGCAAACGGCTCGGCCGCGATGGCCCCGGCAGAAAACTAAAGTTTAGGAGAACACGTGTCAACCGCAATGTCCTACCAACCGAAAGCAGAAGAGATCAAAACCCTGCGCCAAGAGACCGAGGCGCCGATGATGGACTGCCGCAAGGCCCTCGTCGATGCAGCCGGCGACATGGCAAAGGCGAAAGCGCTGCTGCTGGAGCGCGGAGCCGCGCAGGCCGCCAAGAAGGCCGAACGCATCGCCAATGAAGGCACCGTCGCCAGCTACATCCACGCGGGTGGTAAGATCGGCGTACTCGTCGAGGTTAATAGCGAGACGGACTTCGTCGCGCGCAATCCGCGCTTCGGCGAACTGGCGCGGGATATCGCGATGCACGTTGCGGCAATGTCGCCGCAATATCTCGACCGGGAGAGCGTCCCGAGCGACGTGATCGATCGGGCTCGCGCGGATTTTCGGGCGAACGTGCCGCCGGGCAAGACCCCGGAGGTTGCCGAGAAGATCGTCGAAGGTAAGCTCAACAAGTGGTTCGAGGAGCACTGCCTGCTCGACCAGGCGTTCGTGAAAGACGATTCGATGTCGGTGGCCGATCTCATCAACAGTGCGATCGGCACGCTCGGCGAAAAGATTCGCGTCCGCCGCTTCACTAAGTACGCTCTAGGAGAGTAAGCGGAGGGAACCTCTGAAGAAGTTCATGTATCGATCGTTTGTACCGCAAAGTCGTCAAGTGCTAGGAGAAGGCGAGGGATCATACTTGGAGTTGTCTGTGACCGAGCCGTCGACGACGCAGGTGGCGGCTTTGCGGTCAAACCCTTCGGGCAGCGGCATTTTCGCCGCACTTCGTTGTCGCGTCCTCAGTCACAGAGGACGCTATGCTCCTTCGGTCGCTCCTAGAAATGCAGCGAAAATGCTCGCTGCGATCGGTACAGCAACTTCTCCAGAGGTTCCCTAATGGACGGCCCACGATACTCGCGCGTTCTGCTCAAAATTTCCGGCGAAGCCTTTGCCGGGAATGACACCGGCGTCGACGTCACCACGACGAGTGCGATGGCGGAGCAGATCGCGGAGGTCAGCCGGGCCGGCGTGTCGATTGCGGTCGTCGTGGGCGGCGGGAACATCTGGCGCGGTAAGGTGCACGAAGAGGCCGGCATGGATCGTGCCACGGCCGATTATATGGGCATGCTCGCGACGGTGATCAACGCTCTGGCGCTGCAAGACGCGCTGGAACGCATGGGCGTGCCGTCGCGGGTGCAGACGGCCATTGCGATGCACCAGATTGCCGAGCCGTACATCCGCAGGCGCGCGATTCGCCATTTGGAGAAGCGCCGCGTCGTAATTTTTGCGGCCGGCACGGGCAACCCGTACTTCACGACGGACACGACCGCCGCGCTGCGCGCCGTCGAGGTCAATGCCGAGGCGATTCTCAAGGCCACTAAGGTCGACGGCGTGTACTCGGCCGATCCGAAGAAAGACCCGACCGCGACCCGCTTCGACCGTCTCGATTACATGGAGATGCTCAACCGCGGTCTCGAAGTCATGGATTCCACCGCAATGGCGTTGTGCATGGACAACGCGCTGCCGATCATCGTTTTTGACATGACGGTTCCGGGAAATATCCGGCGGGCGATTTGGGGTGAGCCCATCGGAACGTACGTGGGGCGCCCGGAAGCCGCGACCGCGAGGAGCTAATATGGCCGACAAATACTTCGGTGATATCGAATCGAAGATGAACAAGTGCGTTGAATCGACGCGCGCGGAGTTCGCCTCGATTCGAACCGGCCGCGCCACCCCGGCGCTGCTGGACCGGCTTCACGTCGAAGCGTACGGACAGTCCGTTCCGCTCAAGCAAGTCGCCGGCATTTCGGTACCGGACACGCGCACGCTTGTCATCACGGCCTACGACAAGAGCGTGGTGCCGGAGATCAAGAAGGCGATTGAAAAGAGCGATCTCGGACTGACGCCGAACATCGATGGAAGCGCCGTACGTTTGACGATTCCGCCGCTGAACGAAGAGCGGCGCAAAGATCTCGCGAAAGTCGTTAAGAAGAAGGCCGAAGACGGTAAAGTTGGCGTACGTAACGTCCGCCACCACGCCCACGACGACATCAAGAATCAGCTCAAGAAGCACGAGATCACCGAAGACGACAACAAGCGCATGCTCAAGACTCTGGACGACCTCACCGCGCGCTTCGTCAAGGATATCGACGCGCTGGTCGTCGCCAAAGAAAAAGAAATAATGGAGGTGTAGACCGGCCCGTGAATGAGGATCTGATTCTCGCTCGGGAGGTCGACGCTCGACGGGCGCTGCGCGGGCGCCGCGTGCATTTTTCCGTGCTGGCGCCGTACGGGCCGTGGGTCGGCTGCGGCGCGCTGCGCGTGCTGCGCTTGAAGACCGCAGACGACGATTCGGCCGAACTCGTTGCCGGCTACGAACGCTACGAGCGACTCGAGTTCGCGTAATGATCAATCCACGCAGCGAACTTCTGCCGGGGCGAATTCCGCGTCACGTTGCCATCATCATGGACGGCAACCGTCGCTGGGCCAAGCATCACGGGTTCCCCACGATCGAGGGTCACCGGCGCGGCATCGTGTCCTTGCGGCGCGTAACGCGGGCAGCAAGCGACCTGGGCATCGAGGCGCTGACCGTCTACGGCTTTTCCACTGAGAACTGGAACCGCGACGCAGGCGAGGTTTCGCTGCTCTTCGATCTGTGCGTGTACTTCGCGCGAAACGAGCTGGCCGAACTTCAGCGCAACAACGTACGCGTGCGCATCATCGGCGATTGGGAATCACTGCCGGACTCGCCGCGGCGCGCGCTGGCCGATTTACAGCATGGAACGCTGCGCAACACCGGTCTGCTGCTCAATATCGCCGTCAACTATAGTTCGCACGCCGAGCTGGAGCGCGCTATGCGCGCGATTGCGGGCGACGTCGCCGAACGCCGGTTGGCGCCGGAAGAAATCGACGAAGCGCTGATTGCGCGGCATCTCTACACCGCCGATCTTCCCGAGCTCGACCTGCTGATTCGGCCCGGCGGCGAGCACCGGCTTTCGAACTTTCTGCTCTATCAGGCAGCCTACGCCGAGCTCGTCATGACCGACGTGTTCTGGCCCGACTTCTCGGGCGAAGATCTCATTGCGGCCGTCGTGGAGTTTCAGCGCCGCGAACGGCGGTTCGGCGGAGCGTGACCGAAGGTTCGTTAAGCCGCCGGTTCGTCGTCGGCTCGTTCAGCCGGCGGGTGATCGTAGGCCTCATCGTCGCCGTCATCGGCTTGGCGTGTGTCTTCATCCCGTGGGCGTTTTACGTCTTGCTGCTCGTTATCGGCCTGGCAAGTATTTACGAACTCAACCACTTGTGCGAGATCAAGGGACAGCCGCTCGAGTACCAAGTCGCCGTTCTAGGCGTCTGCGCGTACGTCGCGATGGCCGTGTTCGGCTTGATTCACAAGTGGGAGGGCGTGCTGCTCGCGGGCATCGTCGTTGCCGCGTTCTGCATCGGCATGTACGGCGAGCAGAAGGGCTACTTCGCGCGCACTGCGTACACGCTGTTGGCCGTCTTATACATCGGGAAACTTCTAACGTATTTCGTCTTCATCCGGGAGATTCCGCAGAGCGGACTGGCAATGACGTTTTACGTCATCGTGATTATCGCGTTGACGGACATTTTCGGCATGCTGATCGGGATGGTGATCGGCCGCCATCAGCTCACGATGATCTCGCCGAAGAAAACGATCGAAGGATCGCTGGGCGCGCTCGCGATCGTCGTCGCGTTTTCTGCAGGCGCCGCCTGGCTGCCGCAGCTGCACTTAGCCTCGTGGCAGGGCGCAGTGCTCGGAGCGTTTACGTGCATTGCGGCGCAAGCCGGCGACCTTGCGGAGTCGGCGCTCAAGCGCGACGCGGGCGTAAAGGACGCGGGCGACATCATCGTGGGGCACGGCGGAGTGCTCGACCGCTTCGATTCCTATCTTTTCGGCGGCGTGGCGTTCTTCGCCACGCTTCATTTGCTCGGCATTCTCCAGGTGCAGTGACGTGCGCAGGCGCGTTGCTATTTTAGGTTCGACCGGTTCGATCGGCACGCAGGCGCTCGACGTGATAGCGCGCCATCCCGAACGCTTTGAAGTCGTGGGTTTAGCGGCGGGACGCAACATCGAGCTGCTGCGCGAACAAGTGACGCACTTCAAGCCGGCGATCGCGACGTCGGCCGCTGACGGACCCGGCGGACTTCAGCGCGTGGCCGTCGAGAGTAAGCCCGACGTCGTGCTGGCAGCCACCGACGGCGCCGTGGCGTTCGATGCAGTGCTCGCCGCGATCGAACGCGGTACTACGATAGCGGTCGCCAACAAAGAACTCATCGTCGCCGCCGGCGAGCTGTTCGTCGCCCAAGCGAAACGTCACGGAGCGCGACTGCTTCCGGTCGACAGCGAGCACAGCGCAATCTTCCAGTGTTTAGTCGGCGAAGAAGCGTCGGCGATCGCGGAGATCGTTGTGACCGCGTCGGGCGGTCCGTTTTGGCGGAGCACCAAAGCCGAGATGGATCGCGCCGATATTTCGGCGGCGCTCAACCATCCGACGTGGCGGATGGGGACGAAGAATACCATCGACTCTGCGACGATGATGAACAAAGGACTCGAGGTGATCGAGGCCAGCCTCCTCTTCGGGGTGTCCGCCGAACGCGTGCGCATCGTGGTTCATCCGCAGTCGATCGCCCACGGCTTCGTGATCTTCACCGACGGCAGCGTGAAGGGCCAGCTCGCGGCCCCCGATATGCGAATCCCCATCGGCTACGCCCTGGCCTACCCGGAGCGCCTTCCGTCGGCGGAGCCGACGGGGCCCCCGGACGCTTTAACGATGCTCGGCCTAAAACCGGGCGAAGCCATTCTACGTTACGATTTCGAGGCTCCGGATCCGGAGCGGTTTCCGTGCGTCCGCCTGGCCTACGAGGCGCTTGCGGCCGGGGGAACCGTACCGGCCGTGCTCTCGGCTGCAAACGAAGTCGCCGTCGCAGCGTTCGTCGAAGGTAGGATCGGTTTTGGGGAGATTTCGCCTATCATTGAAGCCGCGATGGACCTCGTCGAGCGAAGGGAGCCGACGCTCGACGGCGTTCGCTCCGCCGACCGGAAGGCTCGTGAAACCGCTACCGCTATGATAGAGAAGATCGAAAGGCCCTCGCGTTGTTAACCGTCACTCTTGCCGTCGTCACGTTCGTCGAGGCCGAAAAGGTCCTGACGTTCGTCATCATGCTGAGCATACTCGTCGTGCTGCACGAGTTCGGCCACTTCATCGTCGCCCGGCGCACGGGGGTTAAGGTCAATGAGTTTGCCGTCGGCATGGGTCCCAAGATCGTCGGCTGGACGAGTCCGCGCAGCGGCACCCTCTACTCGTTTCGCGCCCTGCTCATTGGCGGCTACTGTGCAATGGAAGGCGAGGATAATAAGACCTCCGAGGCCGAGCAGCAGCGCGAATTTTTGCAGCAAGACGGCGCGAAGGCGGCGCAGCCTTCGCGTGTGCAATCGGGCGCGAACTTTCAAGCCAAGTCGCCGTGGCAGCGCTTAGGCATCGTAGCCGCGGGACCGGTCGCCAACTTCATCGTCTGCTACGCGTTGCTGCTTGTCGGCGCCGTAGTGTTTGGCGTGAAAGGCAACCAGGCTCAGCCGATGGTTGGACAACTCGTTGCCGGTTCGCCGGCGCAACGTGCGGGCATTCGCGTTGGCGACCGCATCGTCGAGGTCGACGGCGTCGCCGTAACTAACGGTCAAACGCTGATCGACAAGATTCACGACTCGCTCGGGCGGCCCCTCGAGCTGGTCTACCTGCGCGACGGCGTTCGAACAAAGGTGCGCGTCACGCCGGCGGCCTGCCCTCCGTCGCAGCCGCATCAAGGCTGCATCGGGTTTCTCCCCGTTCCCGCTTACGAGCGCGTCGGACTGGGCCAGGCGTTCTCGAACAGCATTAGTGAGTTCGGCTATATCGCCGACATGACGGCCGGAAGTATCGGCATGATCGTCATGCACTTCACGCAGTACGCGCCGCAAGTATCCGGGGTCATCGGCATGGGTCAAGCCGCGACGACGATTCAAGATTTCGGATGGGGACCGTACCTGTGGCTGGCGGCGACCATCTCGTTTGCGCTGGGACTCTTCAACTTGTTGCCAGTGCCCGCGCTCGACGGCGGCCGCGCTGCCTTCATCGTCGCGGAGCTGGTCCGTGGAAAACCGGTCGATCCGGAAAAGGAAGCAATGGTGCATATCGCCGGTTTTGCGGCGTTGATGGCGCTGATGCTGCTCGTCGCATTCCACGATATCGCACGCATCGTCAGTGGAAATGGAGTCATGTAAGTGGCAGTCCGACTGCGCCGTAAGAGCCGGCCGATCTTCCTCCAAAACAAGACCGGCAAGTCCGACGCGAAGAGCGTGTGGGTCGGCGGTGACTATCCGGTCGTGGTTCAATCGATGACTACGACCGACACCGCCGACGCCGACAAGACTCTCGAGCAGATTTATGGCTTGGCGATGGAAGGCTGCGAAGTCGTTCGCGTGACCGTGAAAGATCCGCCCGATGCCGCCGGCTTGCCCGCGATCGTGCATCGCTCGCCGGTGCCGATCGTCGCCGACATTCACTTCGACCACAAGATGGCGTTGGCGGCCATTGAAGCGGGCGTTGCGAAGCTGCGACTAAATCCCGGCAACATTCGCGATCCAAAGAAGGTTGCCGAGGTGGTTACCGCCGCCAAGGCGCGCGGCATTCCGATTCGCGTCGGCGTGAACATGGGTTCGCTCGCTCCCGATCTCGAGAAGACGCTCGGACATACGGCCGAAGCGATGGTTGAATCCGCGCTGCGCCACGTGGCGCTTCTCGAAGAGTACGGACACGAAGATATCGCGATCTCGCTCAAGGCGCACGACGTCACGACGACCGTGCACGCTTACCGTCTAATGGATCAGCGTCTGCGCGAACGCAACACGCCGTACGCGCTGCATCTGGGCATTACCGAAGCCGGCCTGCTGCGAGACGGCACGATCAAATCGTCAATCGGTCTCGGTATTCTGCTCTTCGAAGGGATCGGCGATACGATCCGCGTCTCGCTGGCGGCCGATCCGATCGAAGAAGTTCCGGTCTGCTGGAGCATCCTCAAATCGTTGGGTTTACGGGAAAAAGGCTTCGAAATCACCGCGTGCCCGTCGTGCGGCCGCGCCGAAATTTCCGTGCTGGAGCTCGGGCAAGCCGTCGAAGCCATCGCGAAGTCGTACCAAGCGCCGGTAAAAGTGGCCGTCATGGGCTGCGTAGTCAACGGCCCCGGTGAATCGAAGATGGCCGACGTCGGCATCGCCGGCGGCAAAGGCAAGGGGGCGATCTATCGCGCCGGCGAGTTGGTGGGGACGTTTCCTGAAGACGAGCTGCTCGGCATGCTGCGTCTCGAAATCGAGAAGGTCATCGCCGAAAAATATCCGGACTATCTGCACGAGATCGGTGCGCGCACTTGACCTACAGGATTCCGAGTTGGCGCACGCTGATGGTGACGACGATCGTCGCGGTCGTTGCATCGGTGCTGTTGGCTTTCTCGAGGCCCGCAGTGATGATGGTCGACGGGCAGCGCGTCGAAAGCGACGTTCCTCCCGTCACTACGACGTCGGACAAAGTCTTCGTTCCGTTGCGTTCGATCGCCGATGCGCTCGGGGCACAGACGGATCTCGACGCCCAGAGCGGACGCATCGACGTCGTTCGCGGCGATCGATCGCTGCGCGTGCGGGTTGGCGATCCGCACGCCACGCTCAACGGCATGCCGCTCACGTTGAAGCATCCGCCGTTTCGCGTACGCGGCCGCGTGATGATCTCGCTCAAAACCGTCGCCGCCGCCTTCGGCGTTCGCGCGAGCTACGACGCGCGAACGCAGCGCATTGACGTGCTTACACCCGGAATCGGTCAGGCGACGACGCCCTCGGGCGCCGAACAGACCCAGTAAAGTTTTTAAGCCGGTCCACTCGGCAAGTCGCCCACTATCGGTATTTCCTTGGCCTCCTCGCCGAATAGTACCGGATAGAGTAACCCGGCGATGCCGCCGCCAATCAGCGGTGCAATCCAAAACACCCATAGTTGCGCTAACTCGGCCGGTCCCGCAAAGATCGCCGGTCCGGTGCTGCGTGCCGGATTGACCGACGTATTGTCGATGGGAATGGCAACGAGGTGTATGAGCGTCAACGCGAGACCGATGGCGATTCCGGCAAATCCTACCGGTGCACGGCGATCCGTAGCGCCGAGGATCACGATCAAAAAAAAGAACGTCAAGACGATTTCCGCTAGTAAAGCGGAGAACAAACCATAGCCTCCGGGGGAAAACGCGCCGTAACCGTTCGAGGCAAACTGCCCGATTGCGAATCCGGGTTTCCCGATCGCGATCGCGTAGAGGACCGCGGCCGCCGCTATGGCGCCCAACACTTGAGCGATCCAATACGGAATGACGTCTGCAGCGGGGAAGCGCTTGCCAAGCCAAAGACCGAACGTCACCGCCGGATTGATGTGACATCCCGAAATAGGCCCAATGGTATAGGCCATAGTCAAGAGCGTCAATCCGAAGGCCAGCGCTACGCCCGCAAAACCAATGCCTAACGTCGGAAAAGCGGCGGCGATAATCGCGCTGCCGCAACCGCCGAAGACGAGCCAAAACGTTCCAATGAACTCTGCGCAAGAGCGGCGCCAAATGGTCATGAGAGCCCTCCTCTCGTCGTGCGTCGAGCCCGAAGGAGGCGTACTCGGTTAGAGCACGAGGTTCCTCGACCGGAAGCCTAGGCAGCCTCGGCGTCTCACTCGAAAGCAACCGTATGCGTAAAGTCGTTGCTTCGCTGGCGGTCGTTCCCAGCGTATTGCTTGTACTCACTGCCGCCGCGCCGGTGCAGCCGTTGCAGATCGTCAATCTCATGCCGGCGTTCTGGAGCGTCTGGGACGGAACGCAAGGTAAGCCCGCCTCGGTTCGCGTTGCAGCGTTCAAGGAAAAAGTCGTTTTACCGGGTCTTCCGGTCTACGCCGATGGCCAGTTCCGTCGCGATCTTTCGAGCGACGAGCAAATCGAAAAATACTTCGACAGCCTTGCTCCAACGATTGCCCAAATGCGCGACCTGAGCCGGCGACTCCAGCAGCAGATTTCGCTCGTCGCGCAAACCGTCGAGGCGGCGTTGCCGGACTTATCGACGGACCGGATCGTGGTGTACGTCTTGCCTTCGTTCCACCATTTCGACGGGCAAACTCGCGACCTCGGCAATAAAATCGGCGTGCTATTTGGAGTCGACGGGATCGTCCAGTACGGGAGCGAGAGTTCCGACATTGGGGTGGACGTGAGCCACGAGCTCTTCCATATCTACCAGTTCGAAACGCATCCTAACTTTCGAACGGATCAGGCTTCGCTATGGCAGGCCGTCTGGGGTGAAGGTTCTGCAGCATATGCGAGCCAGGTCCTAACGCCAGGAGCGAGCGAAAGCGCAGCCCTTGGATCGGAATTGTCGAACGCGAGCACCGATGTGACAAAGGCGCTCGCCTGCGGCATTGAAGCGAAGTGGAACTCGCGCGACGGCGGCGACTTCGGAGCATACTTAGATGCAGGCAAACACCCGCCGAACCTACCAGCTCGCGGTGGATATCTCGTCGGTTACCTCGTCGCACGAGATATGGCAAACACTCATTCGCTCTCGGAAATCGGTAAGCTTGACGGCGATGACTTGGAACGCCGGATGCGCGATGCTGTCGGCACCCTCTGCAAGAGCGGCGCTCTCTAAGCGTACTCCGTAAGACCTTCGGGCTCTTCGACCGGGACCACTTGTTCGGGATTCGATTTACGGAATCCGTAGCTAAAGAAGAAGATAAGTCCAACTACGAGCGCCAGCAAGAACCAGGTCCAGGTTGCGCGCGATAGACCGAAAACGGCGAGGAACAGCGAGAAGGCGATTCCCAAAAGCGGAAAAACCGGCACGAACGGCACCCGGAACGAGCGCGGCAGATCCGGTTTGCGTTTGCGAAGGTAGAGCACGCCGGAGCAAACGACCGTAAAAGCGATGAGCGTACCGATATTCACGAGGTTGAGCAAGTTGTTGAGCGGTACGATGAGCGCGAGAACGGCCACCGCAACGCCGGTGATCATGGTCGTCACTATAGGTGTTTTAAAGCGCGGATGTACCGCGGCGACGACCGGCGGCAGCATGCCGTCGCGCGCCATCACGTAGAAGATCCGTGACTGTCCTAGGAGCGAAGCTAGTGCTACGCTCGTCGTGCCTGCCAAAACGCCTACCGTGATGACGCCCGTAAAAATAGGCGAGTGCAGCGGTGCCAGCGCGTAGACGAGCGGGTTCTTGATCGGTACTTCCTTCCACGGAACGGCGCCGACGAGAACGATCGCGGTCGCGCAGTAGATCAGCGTGCCGATCGCGAGCGCGCCGATGACGCCGACGGGGACGTCGAACTGCGGGCGCTTACACTCTTCGGCCGTCGTCGTCGCGGTGTCGAACCCGATATAACTGAAGAAGACGTAGGCACCGATCGCGATGATACCGTATGGCTGCGCCGTCGACGAATAGTCTGCCACGCCGCCGAAGGGATGCAGCGTACCCCACCCTACCGGGTTGAAATTAGCAAAGTGGGCGCCATGAAACAAAAAGGCGCCGGCGGCGATGAAGACGAGCAGCGCCGAAATCTTCAGCACGACGAAAATGTTGTTGACGGTCGCAGACTCGCGGATGCCGACCGAGAGCAGCAGACTTAGCCCTATGACGAACAGTGCCGCCAGCACGTCGCATTGCGAGCGAGCGAGATCCCAACTGCCGGGTTGCCACCACGCTCCGTTGATGACGAGGTTCGATTGCTGCGCCCAGGTGGGAAAGCTGACACCGGCAGCTTTGATCGCATCTTGCAGGGCGGCGGAGAACTGCTGAGCGACGGGCGCCGCGCTAATGCCGTATTCGAAGATGAGTGCGAAGCCGATGATCCACGCAAAGAGCTTGCCCAGCGTGGCGTAGGCGTACGTGTACGCGCTGCCGGCCACAGGAACCATCGCTCCGAGCTCTGCGTAGCATAACGCGGCAAAGAACGATGTGAGGCCGGCGAGCAAGTACGAAACCATCACTGCCGGTCCGGCACCTTTGACGCCGGTTCCGATAGTTGTGAAAATGCCGCCGCCGATCATCGTGCCCAGGCCGATGGCGACCAGGTCCTTGGCGGTGAGCGCTCGTCTGAGAATCTTACGAGTGCCGAGCTCGCGCAGCTTATCGACGTTCGTGGTCGCGAAGAGCTGGGAAACGAAGGACATTCGCCCACGGTTCGCAGGGGGAGGTGAGCATCCCCCTCTCCGAATCGGTTAGCTTCGATGGAATCAGATCCTTACGTCCGCATCCGCTCGCGCGAGCTCTATCGCAATCCATGGCTGGCCGTGGAGGCGCACGAAATTCGGCACCCCAACGGCGAGGCCGGTGAGCACGTGCTCGTCGTCACTCCTAAAGCGTGCGCCATCGTCGTGGAAGACGGCGACGATCTGATCTTCGCGCAACAGCCGCGCTTCGGTGCGCGTCGCAGCGTCGTCGAGGTCGTCAAAGGAGGACAGGATCCCGGAGAAGCGGCATTGGAATGCGCGCAACGCGAGCTTCGGGAAGAGCTTGGAATCGTCGCGGCGTCGTGGACGGAGCTGGGGAGTTTATTCGAGATTCCGTCGATCGTGAACGAACCCGTCGCGCTATTCCTTGCTCGCAATCTCAGGTTCGAGGCGCCCGACCCAGAGCGCGAAGAAAGCATTGACCTCGTTCGCTACCCCGTTCGTACGGCGCTCCACTACGCGCTCGACGGCACCTTCGACGACGCAGTGACGGTCGCGGCGCTCTTCCGCTACGCGGCAACGAAGGGATTCGTCCGCCCGCCGTCGTGAAGACTTTGGTCATGCGCGCGTTGCTCGTCCGTATGGCGGCTTGGTTCGCGCCAGCATTGCTGGCCGCTGCGTCTGCAGATGCGACCAGCGAGTTCGCCGAGAACGCCGGTTGGCTCGGCGGCAGTGCTCGCGACGGACATCAAGAGGCGATACTGCCGGTTCTCTTGCTCGGGGTTGCAATCGCGCTTGCGCTGGCCGGCTACGTTGCGTGTGCGCGCATGACGGCGGGCGATCTATCGGTTTTACGCGCGTGCACGCTTCGCACGTACGTCTTCGACGTATCGATTGCCTTAGCCGGAAGCTTGCTGTGCGTTCTCGCTATGGAAGGCTATGAGACGCGCTTCGGCGGCGTGTCTCCCTTCGAATCCGGATCGGTCGTCGTTTCTCACCTGCCCCTGCTTCTCGCGGCCTTTACGATCGTGACCCTCGTCGTCAAAAGTGCGATGCGCGAGCTGCTGCGGGCCGCCGAACGGGCCGGAACGCGGATGGCGTCCGCACTCGGGGAGTTCGTACGAAAACTGCTGCTACTGGCAACCGGCTTGCGCGGTTCGCATCGGTTCGGATATTCGCTCTGCGTTCTTCATTTGCCGAATCCCGTCGACGGCGGCGGCTATGCCTTGCGCGCACCGCCCGGAAAGCTTGGCTCGACCTCATCGTCGCTTAGCTTTCTGGAGTATGCATGCGAAGTTTCGTTCTCGCGCTTTGCGCCATCGTGGTGCCTGCGCTCGTTGCCGGCGCCCCTGGTGTCGCCGCCGAGTTAACGACCGGCTCGATCGTCGGGTCGGTGGAATCCGCCCCGCGCGCGCCGCTTGCCGGCGCTCGCATCGTCGCTCATTCGCCGTCGGGGAACTACTCGGTCACGACCGATAGCACCGGGCGCTTCGTGATTCTCGGCGTGATACCCGATACGTATCAAATATGGGTCGGCGCCAAAGATTACGAGCCGGTAACCGACGTCCTCACGGTGCTGCCCGGCGAACGCGAGCAGATGACGGTCACCTTGCGGCGCGCGCTCAAACAGATTGCGGAAGTCGAAGCCAGAGGCGAGGCGTTTGCGCTAGGGAGCACGGGTGAGACGTTCACCGTAAACGGCGCGCAGGCGCGAGCGGTGGTCCCAAACGAGTCGGCATCCGGTCTTGCCAACTACACGCAGAATACGGTTCAGGGCGCCGTCGCAGCGGTGCCGGGCGTTGCGCTCGATTCGTTCGCCAACGTCATCGTTCGTGGAGGCAAGGTACAGGACACCGCTTTCGACTACGATTCCGTGCCCGTTCCACAGGGACTGATCGCCGAGCCGGGCGGGAACGTCGTCGGCGCTCAGCTCGCTACGACGGGACTGGAATCGACGACGCTGACATTGAGCGGTTTTGAATCGGTCAGCCAAAACGCTTTGGGGGGCGTGGTCAACGAGGTACCGGCGGTAGGAACCTATCCGGCGCGAGGCTCGCTTGAACTTGGTGCCGGCATCGGTACGTACTTCAACGACCTGCAGTTGCGCGAGCAGTGGGCAACGCCCGATCTGCGCTGGCGCTACGCGTTTGCAACGACGCAGAGCAGCGCATACTTTGCGTACGGCGACGGAGCGACGTTCTACCCGGCGGAGATCGCCACATATGGACTCGCGCTGCAGACGCGTTCGCAATCCTCGTGGGCCGGCAACGTCCACTTTCAGCCGAATCCCAACGACGATCTCTCGCTTAGCGCGCTCACCGGTCTAGCGACCTACGCGCAGTACGATACGCCGTATGCAGGGGAGCAGTGGGCCGCGTTCAACGGCGAAACGACGACGTTTCCGGGACAGCCGCGCAATCCGAACGCCCAGGTCGATACGCCGTCGCTCGCGCGCGGCACGTATTTCGTCGGCAAACTGCAGTGGCTGCATACGTGGAAGCATTCGCTGGGAAGAGTCTATCTCTACCGGTCGGCGATCGGGGCGTACGCCAACGGACCGTTTTGGGACGACCTCTCATTTCCGGACGGCGTCATCTCGGTCTGGTCGCAGCAGTATCAACGTCAAGACGGAGTCGGCTACGATTTCGAAGACCAAAGCGGGGCTAAGCACGACGTTCGTGCGGGGGCGCAGTATGCGGTCAACGCAAGCAATCTCAACCAGGTCGTACCTACCGCGGACGAATACATCACCTCGGACCCGCGGTTGAATCAGTACCTGCTCTATCTCGGCGACACGTGGTCGTTCGACGACCACCTCAGTGCGACGGGAACGTTGCGCTACATGGGACAGGCAGTGCGAGCCGCGAGTCTCCGATACTCGGTTGGCGCGATCGATCCGCACGCCGGGTTGGCGTACAAGTTCGGGGATGGAAACGCGTTGCGCGCGACGTTCGACCACACTTCGGTGGCGCCGCTGCCGCTCGAGGTGCAGCGTAACGACTCGACGGCTCCGGCCCATCCGATGGCATTGGCTCCTGAGACGGCCGACGATTACAGCTTCTCGTACGAACGCGGCGGACCGACGCAGCTTCGGCTGACGTACTTCATGGAGTTCGAAAAGAACCGCATCGACGTTCTGCCGTACAACTTTCGGGCGAATCCCCAAGATCCCAACGCCGTCGGCGTTCCTACGAATGCCGGAATGCTGCGCTCGCACGGGGTGGAGCTTTTCGCAAAGCGCGGCGGCTTCACGTTGAGCGCCAACTACAACCGTACGTTGACCTCGAGTGTGGCGCAGTTTGCCTTCAACGATCTCAACGAGGCGGCAATTCTTGCCGGCCACCTTTATCCGGCGGGCTACGTTCCGGATTTCACCGCGACGCTCTCCTACGAGTGGGTCGTTCTCCACCGGCGCGTGCGCGTGACGCCTTTCCTTTCATATGAGGGCGGTTATCCATACGGGAACGGGAAGATGCTCTGGATTGTCGACCCGTCGACTGGAAAGCCGGAGCTCGTCCCCAACGACAACTACGTGAATCCGGGCTATAACTATTACTTCCTCGAGAATCCGGGACGCCCGTACGACGCCGCGACGAACCCGCACGTCGCCACGCTCGGCACCGGCGAGGGTGCCGATCCCAACACCTTGCGCAGCACGCCGCAGACGCTGGCTTCATTGCACGTCGAAGGCGATGTAAGTCCGCGCGTTACTGCGATCGTCGACGTGACGAACCTCTTCGCCGTCGCGACGCCGACGCAGCTTCAAGGCAATCCGTATCTCATCGGACCGCCCGGATACGCCGGCGGCAATCGTTCGTACGAAAAAGCGTACGGCGCATCCTATTGCCCGGGCTGCCTCTACGCACTCGGTAACGGCATCCCGACCAACGACGGCGTGCATCAGATCGTTCCGTGGACGTACGGGACCGGGGCTTACGTACCCCAGTCCTATCCGATGGCGCGGAGCGTTCAGTTTCGCCTGCGTCTTCAGTTGTAGCGGGCGCACAGAAGGGGTTCGTTCGGCCGGCGTCGTGAATGGAAGTAGCTGTGCGTAGGATCCAGGCCGCTTTCTATGGCGCGCTCGTCTTGGTGGCCGGAGCAATTTCGGCCATCCTGGCTCACCTCGTCATCGACATTGCCGGGGACTACCTCTTACCGCACGATGCGTACGACGGCATGGAACATCACTCGCGCGCGGTCTTCGCCGCAGTGGCCGTTGCGATTGCTGCTATCGTTGCCCTGCGCTTCGTGTTGGAAGCGCTGGATCGCCGCTGTGCGTCGCTGACCGAACTTCTTCGAGAATTGCGTGCCGCACGCGGCGCATCGTCGTGGCGTTTCGTCGCATGGGTGATCGCCGTCGCGTTCGTCGCGTTGCTCTGCATGGAGTTTACCGACGCATTGAGCGATCGCGTCGTCGTGGATGGTCTTGGGGATCTGCTCGGCGGTTCGATCTTGCTCGGCCTTGGCAGCGTTGTTTCCATTAGCCTAGCCGTGGCATGGTGCGTTCGCTTCGCGCTGCACGCGCTGGCGGATTGGGAACCGGTCCTGGCTGCGTTGGTGGAACGGCTGCTCGGGCGCGACGTCGATCGAGCGCCCTACTGTGCGGCGCACGAACCGCTCACCATCACGCTCGACGGCGCCTGCCGTCTCGCGCGGCGTTCCGGTAAACGCGCGCCGCCGCTCGCCACTCCCGCCTAGACCGCCACTCAACTTTCATTTCCTCGGGAGTGTATTTGTGCAACGCCTTTTGGGGCGCGTGCCGATTGCGGCACGTGCGCTGTCCTTTCTAGCAGCGATGCTGCTGTTGCTCGCGGCGGGCGCCGTCGCGGACGAACATCACGACGCAGATCACGACAAACATCACGACGTGCACGGCACCGTAACCGCTGGGGACGGAAGCGCGATCGCGAATGCCAGTATCGTGCTAAGCGCTGGTCCGAAAACGGTTCGAGCAACGAGCGACGTCCGCGGCCGGTTCGAGCTCAAGGAACTTCGGCCCGGTACGTACTTGATCTCGGTCGTAGCGCCGGGTTACAGCCCGATTTCCGGACGCACCGTCGACGTTAGCGGTGAACGCGAGACGCAGTTATCGCTCGTTATGGGGCCCGCGACGACGAGCTCGCTCACCGTTATCGGCGACGTCAGCTCGAATGCCGGTTCGACCGTTTCTACGTCATCTGCACCGAGCGTCAGTGTGAACGCCCAGACGGCTGCGGCAACCGGCGAGACCCGAGTTTCGGACATGGTGTGGGGGCAGACGGGAACGACGCCGTCGTTGCCGCTCGGGGGCGGAAGCAACGCGATCGTCAGTATGGCGGTGCGCGGTCCGGATCCCACGGAAACGCTGGTCGATATCGACGGCCATCAGGTCAACAATGGAAACACCGGCGACTTCGACCTGTCGCTGCTCGATCCGGCGGCGCTGTCGAACGTTCAAATCGTCTACGGCATCTCGCCGTCGTCGCTGGTCGGTCCAAACACACTCGGCGGTGCGGTCAACATCGTCACGCTTCAACCCACCGCGCAGCAGCAAACGCTTTTGCGCGCTTTTCTGGGCTCGTTCGGAAGCACCGGACAAACGCTGCAGACGTCGGGAACGAGCGGCCGCTTTGGATATGCCGCGTCGTTTCACCGCGCGACATCGCTGGGCAGCGTCAACCAAACCGTCGTCAACTCCGACGGGGACGCCGCGACGGTCGGGAGCGACTTCTTCGGTGAAACGATGCTCTCGAAGCTGCGCTACCAGCTCGGCGACGGCTACGGATATCTGCAGGTCAGCGTCCGCGATCAGGCGGTGAACGAAGATCTTTCGTCGCTGCTCACTAACTACACCCCTCCCGGTTTTAGCGGCGGCGACGATGCGATCGCGCGATTTGGACCCAGCGACGGCGCCAGTGACGGCGGCTATCAGACGTTCGCGGGTACGTCGATGGCCTCGCATCAAGCCAACTACGGCTTTGACGCCGTCGTGCCGCTCGGCGCCTCGAGCGTTAACGACCCTCCGTCGACGCTGCTATCGTTTAGCCATTTGACGACGCTGTCGCAGCAGTCGGTCAACGGTCCCGGCGCGCAGACCAGCCCATATCTCTACAATCAGCGCGATTTACTGGGTGACGATTGGCTGCAGATCAACCATCACTTCCCAAAAGGCGACCTGTCGTTCAAATACGATCTATTCACCGAAACGCTCGCGACGCAATACGTGCCTGGTTCGGTCAGCGCCGACGTTGCCGGAATAGGGATTCCCTCGGCCCAACAGCAGGGGCCTTCGACTATTCCGCTCTCGCAAACGCAGCGTTACTTCGTGTTGAAATACGACGGAAACGCCAGCAGTTTCTTTCACTACACCCTGGCCGCCTATCAAAGCGACTTCAGCGATTTTGGCTCGCGCATCGATCCCCGCGTGGGAGTCGTGTGGACGCCGACGGCTCGAACGGCCGTACGCGCTTCGGTCGGCTCTACGTTCCAAGCGCCGCAGCTTTCGGCAATGTACGTGCCGCCGGTGCTGCCGCCGCCGGTTGGCGGCGTGATCTCCATAGGCAATCCCAATCTGAAGCCCGACTTTGCAACCGAATACGATCTCGGCGGAGAGCAGATTTTTGGGCAAAGCGGCAGCGAACTGCACTTGTCGGCAGACGTTTACCGAACGAATCTGCGGGCCGCGACCAATGTCGCGGTACCGGTGATCCCTCCCCATTGCGTAAAGAATAAGGATTGCCCGATCGCGATGCCGATCAATGCCGGCGATCTGGTTTATCGGGGAATCGATCTGCACGCCGAGAAGCAGCTCGGCACACAGTATCGCCTTCGCTTGGGATGGGACGTCGCGAGTTCTTATTTCGCGACGATTCCGAACGAGATTCAGGACGGAACGCTCGTCGTAGGCGAGCAAACGTTAGGAGAGCCGCTGCACAAAGCGTACGTTGGCATCGAGCGCGACGTCCCGCACGGATGGGTCTACGGAGCCGACCTCGATTGGGAAGGAACGTACAACGAGCTCAATCGCTCGCCGTACGCGACGCTCGACGCGCACGTCGCCTATCGAACGAATCGATTCGAAATCGGCGCGTATGGAACGAACCTCACGAATACCTACGCGAATCCGTTCACCGTTATCGGCGGCGGCATTCTTTACGGCTCGCTTCCGGGTACGCCGACGATACCGACGAACGCGTACGTGCTACAGGGTGCGAAGGTCGTTTTTGTAGTCACCGACCGTATGTAATATCTCGCACTAGAACTAATCCGGGGGCCGTGTCGTTGGGTTCCAGAGGTATTCGGACTCACCCAGCGAGTCGTTTATCCAGCGCGACCACACGAACAGCGCGTCGGACAGCCGATTCAGATAACGCAGCGCGTCCTCCGAAATCCCCTCCTCTTTCTCGCGCAAGGTGACGAGGTGGCGTTCGGCTCGACGGCAGATCGTACGCGCCAGATGCAGATAGGCTCCAGGCAGCGATCCGCCGGGAAGAATGAACGTATCGAGCGGCACGAGGTCGTGCTGCGCTTCGTCGATGGCGCGTTCGAGCGCCGTTGAGTCCTCGGTATCCACGAGCGGCATACCTTCCCAGCGATCCTTCGGCAAGGTCGCGAGCTCGCTTCCCAGGTTGAAGAGCTCGTCTTGCGTCCATGCCAGCCACGCATCCAAGCGGGCGGCTCGCGGATTATCGCGTGAGGGCCGAAGCGCCGATCGTGCGATGCCGATCGCGCTGGAAAGCTCGTCGACGGTACCGTACGTTTCGATCCGCGGGAGATTCTTGGCAACGCGCTGTCCACCGACCAGTCCGGTAGAGCCGCTGTCGCCGGTGCGGGTGTAGATTCGCGTGTATTTTGCCATGAGTGGACGGACTTCGCTGCGCGCGTCGCGAGCCCGTTGGCGGTTCAATCGACGGCTGCACGCGTGCCAACGTCCCGCGCGGGCGATCGTCTTCACTGATGCCGGCATTGTAAGGAAGCTCGCGTCCAGAACCCGTCCAAAACGCCGGTACGTCGCAGGCCTGGCGCCCGTTAGGGTCAAAACGGGGCCGGTCATGTCCGATGGCTCCCAGATGCCCGTCGTTAAGGAGATTCCTCCGAAGGCGGCCGACCTCTCCGCATGGTACACGGCCGCTTGCCTGAAGGCCGAGCTGGTTTCGTACTCACCGGTGCGCGGCTGCGTCGTGCTGCGCCCGTACGGTTTCGGCTTATGGGAAAACCTGCAGCGACATCTGGACGAACGCTTCAAAGCGACCGGCCACGAGAACGCGTACTTTCCGCTGCTGATTCCGGAATCGCTGCTGATGAAGGAAGCGCAGCACGTGAAAGGCTTCGCGCCCGAAGTCGCGTGGGTCACCCAAGGCGGCCAAGAAGAACTTACGGAACGGCTGGCAATTCGCCCGACGTCGGAAGTAATCATCGGCACGATGTACGCGCAATGGGTCGAGTCCCACCGCGATCTGCCGATTCTCATCAATCAGTGGGCCAACGTGGTGCGCTGGGAGAAAGCTACGCGTCCGTTCCTGCGCACGATGGAGTTTCTCTGGCAGGAAGGACACACGGCGCACGCTTCGGCGCGCGAGGCGCGTGAAGAGACGCTGCGCATGCTCGACGTCTATCGTGACTTCGCAGAGAACGTCGCCGCCGTTCCGGTATACGCAGGCGTCAAGAGCGCGAGCGAACGCTTTCCGGGAGCGATCGAGACGTTCTCGATCGAGGCGCTGATGCCCGACGGTAAAGCGCTGCAGTCGGGGACATCGCACGATCTCGGCCAGAACTTCGCAAAAGCGTACGACATCACGTTTACCGACGTAGATCAGCAGATCAAACACGTGCATACGACCTCATGGGGGATGTCGTGGCGAATGCTGGGCGCCATGATCATGACGCACGGCGACGATCGTGGTCTGCGCGTGCCCCCGAAGATGGCACCGATCGAAGCCGTGTTCGTGCCGATCGTGCGCTCGAACGACGACCGCGCCGTGCAAGCCTGTCGCGATGCAGCCGATTCGCTCACCAAAGCCGGCTTTCGCGTACGCGTCGACGCCCGCGACGAACAGCCGGGCTGGAAGTACGGGGAGTGGGACCTGCGCGGAGTTCCCGTGCGCCTTGAGATCGGCCCGCGCGACGTCGAGTCGGGAACGGCCGTGGTCGTGCGTCGCGATCGTCCGAAAGGCGACAAGCAACAGAAGCAAACGGTTTTGGTGGAAACGCTGCCGCGGATTCTGCCCGCACTCCTGGACGACATCCAGCGATCGCTGTACGACCAGGCGAAGCGCTTTCTCGACCAGCACACGTATTCGGTGGAAGATCGTTCGCAGTTCTTCGACATGTGTCGCAGCCGTGCGGGCATGATCGACATTGCGTGGTGCGAAAGACCGGAATGCGAGGCGCACGTCAAGGCCGAAACGGGCGCCACGACGCGCGTGCTGCGCGAACTCACCGGCACCACGCGGTGCGTTGCGTGCGGCGAACCGGCGAAAGTGAATGCTTATTTTGCGCAAAGTTATTAACGCGCTCGCGATCTTGGCGCTGGCGATGCAACTCACGTGGCGCACCGCGTACGCCCATACGCCGTCCGTAGCTGAGTTGGATGCGGACGCGCGCGCCGCGGGCAACCGGATCGACGTGGCGGAGCGAATCGGCAACGGCATCTTCAGAACCACTTGGGCGGCGCAGGTGAGCCAAGTCTCGGCGAACGCGATCGGGAAGCACGTCATCGTGGGCATCCGGTTGTGGGGCATCAAGTTTCACCATCCAATCTCGCGCGGCGAGTTCCTCAACGAGGTGATGTCGCTGGTTCGAACCGCGTTTGCCGCCGCGCCCGAAGCGGAAGAAGTCGACTTATGGGCCAGCGTTCCAATTTCGGTCGGCAAAGGCGTCGTCGTCAGCGGCGACCTTGCCAAGCCAACGACGCGAACCGTGTTCAGCGTCAGCGTGCGGCGCGGCGAGAGTCTCGAAGCGATGCTTGCAAAAACATCCGGCTCGACGGCCTTCTGGGACCAGGAGTGGGAACGCTCCGCTTTCAAGAGTGGCTTAGCTAGAAACCCGTAGAGAGAGCATGTATCAAAAGACGACGCTTCCCAACGGATTACGCGTGCTCACCGAGACGATGCCGGCGGTGCGCTCGGCGTCGATCGGCGTGTGGGCCGACGTGGGTTCGGCGCTCGAAGTTCGCGAGCGCCGCGGAATCTCGCATCTCGTGGAGCATATGCTCTTCAAAGGCACGACGCGCCGTTCGGCACGTGAGATCGCCGAAACCATGGACGGCGTGGGCGGCAACCTCAACGCCTTCACGGATAAAGAGACGACTTGCTATTACGCCAAGGTGATCGACCGCCACATGCCGCTGGCGCTCGACGTGCTGGCGGACATGTTTCTCAACTCCACGTTCGATGGCGGCGAGCTGGCCAAAGAGCAGAACGTGGTGTTGGAAGAGATCAAGATGTACGACGACTCGCCCGACGAGCTCATCCACGATCTCTTTCTTCAAACCATGTGGAACGGGGCCGATCTCGGTGAACCGACGATCGGCTTTGCCGACAGCGTCGTCAAGGTGACCCCCGACGACCTGCGCGCTCACATGCGCGCGCACTACGCGCCGAACTCCGTAATCGTCGCCGCGGCCGGCAACGTCGAGCACGAAAGCTTCGTCGAAATGGTGGCCGAGCAGTTCGCGTCGTTCAAGGGCGCGTGCGCGCTGCCGCGCGCCGAATCGCCGCAGACTACGCCGGCAGTGCACGTGCGTCACAAAGACAGCGAGCAGGCCTACGTCGTGGTGGGAACGCGCGGTTTATCGGTGCGTGACGAGCGCCGCTACGCGCTCTCCCTGCTCGATACCATCTTGGGGGGCGGCATGTCGAGCCGGCTATTCCAAGAAATTCGCGAGAAGCGCGGATTGGTTTATACCGTTTACTCGTTCCAAGCGGCTTACCGCGAAGCCGGCCTGTTCGGCGTCTATGCCGGAACCTCTCCCGAACACGTGCAGTCGTGCATCGACCTCACCGTCGAACAGTTCCATCGCGTCGCCGATGTGCGCGTCGGTGAGGACGAGCTGCATCTTGCCAAAGAGCACATGAAAGGCAACCTCACCCTGTCCCTGGAATCGACGTCCAGCCGCATGATCCGTCTGGGACGCAACGAGTTCGCGCTGGGACGCTACCTGTCTCCCGAAGAGATCGAGGCGCGCATCGATGCGGTGACGGCGCAAGACCTGCAAGAGCTCGCGCAAGAGCTGCTGCCCGATCCCAACGTCGGACTCTGCGTCATCGGACCGGTCGACGAATCAACCATCGCTTGGAATCGCGACGCAGCTTAGCGGCCATTGATGGCCCCTAACCATCTCGCCGCTCCGGAGATCTGGTCGGGCCGCCTCTTCGGAGCCATTGCGATCACCTTCATTACGCAGGGCGTAACGATAGGTGCGTACGCTGCGCGACTCGCGGGCGTACAAACAAAACGCATCGCCACGTCGATCTCGCTGTTCAACCTCTTCGTCACTGCGGGCAGGCTTGCGAACCTGTTCATGGTATTCTTCGTCGGCCCGCTCTCGGACCAAGCCGCAGGCGCCGTAACCAGACTGGCGGGCGACGCAGCCGCCGGTGCGGTTTGGCAACACGTGTTTGAGGTGCAGCTTCGACTCATCGTTCTGGGTGGAACGGCAGGCATGGCGATCTTCGCTCTGCTGCTGCCGATGTTTACCTATCTGTTTCGTCGCGGCGTCCATTCGTTTGAAGCTCGCGGATCGATTCCTCACTCGCTCGTTCGGCTCGGGGCTCCGTCGGTCGTCGGCGAGGTGTTGGGAGCGCAGCGGCTTCCTTCATGGGAGGAGATACGGGCGTTCGATTGGCACTGGATTCCCAAGCGGCTTCTGATCTTCAATACGGTCGTCATGTGCGTCTACGCAATCGGCGTACAAGCATCGTACCTGGCATCGGTCCTCGACGTGCACTGGCGCGCGACGGCAATCGGTCTTTCCGGCGTCATCAATGGTATAGGAACGATCGCCTTTACGCTCTTCGTCGACCCCACGTCGGCGATGATTACGGACCAGGCGATACATGGGAAGCGGACCGTCGAGGAGGTTCGCAGCATGGTGTGCTATCTGTCATTGACGGCAATCGTCGGGACGTTGATATCCCAGGCCATTTTTTATCCGGCCGCGGTCGTCATCGAGGCAGTAGCACGTTTTGCGGGACATGTACGGATTTAAGTTAGCCACGGCATTGGCACTGGCATTAACCCTGTGCGGCTGCGCGGGGCCGATCGAGCATTGGATCGTCGACGTGCGCGTGCGCCAGGGCGACGCAGCGCTATTGCGCGGGAACGTGCGCGACGCCGCGCTTGCCTACGGGCTGGCGTTGCGCGTCGACCCGAACGACGAGCGCGCCCAGGCGGGCTACGTCGAGGCCGCCGCGGGATTGGCCAAGGACGAATACACTAACGGCGATTTCGAAGACGCAATGGCGACCATCGCGCATGGCTTGACGGTGGATCCACAGAGCGTCCGGCTTGCCGGGCTCAAGACGACGATCGAGCAGGCGCGGCTCAAGCGCGAGATCGTGATCTCGAACTATCCGACGTACGGCCAGAGCGGATTGGCGATTGAGAAGGCGTACGTCCAGCTCGATTCAATCAATAAGCTGCTGCTGCGCAGTCTGCACCGCTTTGGTTACACCTTCGACGCCAACGATCTCACCGACGCGATCAAGCGGAGCTACGAGCTGCAGCTCGAGGTCTCGAAGAACACTAATCGTTTAATCGTGTATCGCCAGCTCGTCACGTCGGGCGTCCCGGCCAGCACGTCGACCGTAACGAGCGGCAACGCGACATCGCTCTTGCCGTTGCCCTGAACGACGTGCTCGTGCAGTTCCTTCAAAGCATGCCCATTTGGCTTACCGGGATCGTGGTGGTCGGCGGGTTCCTTGCCATCAGCTTGATTCTGGGGAATTTTGTCGTTGTGGTCCCGGCGCGGGTGCGGCAGGAGCACAACGAGCTGGCAGGCTTCATCCTGGCTGTCGTCGGCGTCATCTACGCCGTACTAATCGCCTTCGTTGCGGTCGGCGTCTGGGAGCGCTTCAATCAGGCCGAGGAGCGCACGTACAAAGAAGCGACGGACCTGACGATCGTCTATCGCGACGCCGGCTCGTTCTCCAACGGCCCCGGACTACGCGCGGCGCTGCGCGATTATGTGAGAGACCTCATCGAGGACGAATGGCCGTTGATGCAGCGGGGGGATCGCTCCATTAGTGCGCGATTGCTGATCGAGTCGGTCGACCGCGACGTCCGCAACATCAAAGCGGATACGCCCGAGCGCGTCGCCATCCAGGAGCGAATGCTCGAGGCCATGGATGGGGCATTGGAAGACCGCGACGCTCGGATTTCGGAGGGTGCGACCGGCATAAACTCCGTCCTTTGGGTAACGCTCATTATCGGTGCGTTCCTCACGGTCGGCTTTACTTTGTTGTTTGGGTTCAAGCACACGATCATGCAGCAGCTCATGGTTGGGTCGCTCAGCGTCTTGATCGGCTTAATGCTGTTTCTTATCGTTTCGTTGGATTTTCCATTCCGCGGCGGAGTGACCGTGGGCCCCGAAGCGTTCGAAAACGCGCTCCAGGTTTTCCACGCTATCGGGCAGTAACGACCCTGCAAACGCCGTGCGCGTCGAGAAACGCGCGCCCGCGTCCAGCACGTTCGGCGTTACGAAAGGCGTGCCAGAACACATCGGCATTCGCCCGCATCTTCGCAGGGTCGGTCTCGTAGACGGACCACGTCGAACGGGCATCGAGCGACGGAAAGCGCTGCATCCACGCGCACAGCTCGGTATTGCGACGCAGCCGGTTATCTTCGATGGAGATGAAGTAGCGCGCGCCTTTGCGGATCGCGCTTTCTTCGTCGAACGTCGTCCAGAGCGCCGGATCTTCCTCCCATCCGAACCGATCGACGTAATATTGCACGTCGGGTCCGTAGTGTCCGATGACGACGAGCGCGCTGCGATCGAGGATACGGTCGAGTGCGACCGCGTTGCGATACGCAGCTTTGTTATAGGCGTAGTACGGGGCGGCCGTAGCGACGCCGCGGACCAGCACGACCGCGCCAAGTATCGGAACGGCCGCCATCAGCGCGTATCGCGCCGCTGCAGCGAGGGTCATTTCGGAAATCGCGCGGATATACGCGGTGAGCGCGCCGCCGGTTACCAGTGCGCAGGGGGGAACGAGAAGCAGCATATAGTAATCGACCCGCTCGACCGTGACGACGACGAAAACGTAGACCAGTCCGGCAACGAGCCATCCCCAAAGCATCGTCTTCGCTCGCGCTCGTATCCAGCCCAGGGCGATGAAGCTTCCCAAGGCAATCCAGAAGCCGGTGCCTCCAACGACGGTCGCGCGAAACATGCCGATCGCTTCCCGAAACTGGCCCAGCTTTGCGAGAAATTCCGGCGCGCCGGTAAACGACGCTCCCAACGCCGGCAGCACGTGCAGCCTCGTGATGCCGCTCGCCCAGTGCCATTCGGCGTACGATGCAATGCGGCGATCGTAGAGCCATAAGACCAACAGCGGCACGACCACCAACACGCCCAACGCCGTAAGGCGCGTCTTGACACCCGAACGAGCGCGCTCCCACGCCGCACAGAGTAACGGAACGAGACCGACGACCGCGACCGGCTTGGCGAGATAGGCGAAGGTCAGCAGGGCCGCGGTGCGCGCGAGTGCTCGAGGATCCATGCGCTCGTTTTCCAGGAGAAAGCGCGCCGCGGCATACATCGCCGCGGTCAGAAAGAACACCATCGCCGTATCGGGCGTAAAGGTGCGGCCATAGTACACGCTTCCGGGATAAACGGAAAAAAAGAACGCTCCGATCAGCCCGGCCAGTGAACTCGAAAACAGCCAACGTCCGAAGAACCCGAGAACGACGACGGTGCCGAGGCTGAACGCCATGGAAATCAGCCGCCCGAAGACTTCGTGTATCCCAAACATCTTATAAAGCGTCGCCGCGAAAAACGGCACGATCTGCAGCTCGAGCTCGACGTAGTTGGGGGGCGGCCCATTGTACATCGTCTGCGGATACATGACGTTGAACTGCAACCGGAAAAAGTTCCGCGCAATGCTCGCCGTATCGCCTTGCCGCCAGCCGGGATGATCCAAAATCGGATCGTGAATGCCTTTGAGCCTCAGCGCAAGTGCAATCAAAACCACGACCGCCATCCCAGCCATCCACCAGAGAGAAGACGGAGTCGTACGCGAAGTTTGCTCAGCCATGCAGGCCGTACGAGGTGCTCTGACCCGAGTGCCATTGACAGGAGGTCATAATTCTACCTTAGCGGGTGGCGCGAGGGCAGCGCAGCCGGCGCGGAAAACGGATGTGGAGCGCCGAGCGGTCCGAGTGCGGCCTGCATGGCGACGCAAACCGCTACGCTACGTCTTTGAACGTCCAATATTTGTTCAGGAAGAAATTGACGACGATGCCGGAGAGAGTTGCCACGAACCACGTCCTATGACCGTGTTTCAGCCACGGGCTCACGGCTGCCGAGACCAACAGTCCGACGACCAGCGCGATGGCGGATACCGTCAAGAACTGCGCCCCTTCACGTACGGCGTGACCGGTCGAGCGGAACGTCCAAATTCTATTGAAGTAATAGTTCGAGACGCCGCCGGCAAAGAACGCGAGGGAGTAAATGATGTTGTACTGCAGCGGCCGATCGTGATCCGGAACGATGCGCCCAAGCAGCGTGAAGACGATGAGGTTAACCAGGAAGCCCGATGCTCCCACGATGCCGAACTTTACGAACTGGCGCACGCCGCGGCGTTCGGAAAGCGATGCTAACACCTTATGCAACCCAATACCAATCTGCGAACAATAGCGTAAACAAACCGAGCAGAGGAAGCGAAAATGCGAGGATGACGTTATTGACCCACGGGCGCTCGCCCCAACGCGCGAGGATGGCGAACATCGGGAAGAGGACGAGAGCGAAGCGCGGCATCGACATCAAACTCGACGTGCACATCGGCGCAAGAATGGAAAGTGCCATATACGCGATGTAGGACGGACGCAGTTTGCGCAACCCAAACGCCAGGACCCCGATCATCAGGAAAGTTGCGGAGAGTTCGAGCAGCTGCGTCGAGACCGTCTGACCCGACGCCGTCGTCGCAATCTTGTGGAAGGCGTTGGCTACGCTCACCCACGGCATGGCGAAGTGGCGGTTCCAGTGAATCTGCACGTGCGAGAAGTAAAGCGGATCGGCTCGGAGCACCCACAGATACGCCATGTAGACGAGCAGTCCGCAGATAACGAGCGCCGCGGGTGCGAGGTTCGCGAGCGCAACGGCGCGCTCGCGGCCTCCTTGGCGCACCACCGGCCAGTAGTTCACGAGCCATTCGATGGTAAACGGGACGACCAGCAGAATGCCCTCGACGCGCGTCAGCGCGGCGAAGAACCCGATCGCGCCGGCCATCCACCAGCGGTGCGCGCGCATGTAGTAAAACGACGCAACCGTGAGCATGAAGAAGAGCGACTCCGAGTAGACCGCCGAGAAGAAGAATGCGGTCGGAAAGACGGAGACGTAGAAGATTCCGCGGCGCGCTACCGGCCGATCGTATTCGTGCTCGAGCAGCTTATACAGATAAAGCAGTCCGAAGAAGAAGGCGGCGTTGGAGATGAGCAATCCCGCGACGAGATGATTCTCCGCAAACTCGCCTACGACTCTCACGAGGAGCGGGTAGAGCGGGAAGAAGGCCATGTCGAAGCCTTGATACCCCTTGGTCGCGATGTCGAGATAGTGCACGGCGTCCCAGCGGCCCCAGACGGCCAGCAATACCGAGCTCGACTCTTGAACGTGTTCGCCGGGACGCTGTCCGATGGTTGCTGCGGCAAGCTCGGCGATGACGATGATCGCGGCACGCGTTGCGACGAAATCTATGAGAACCTCGCGCACCGTTTGGTTGAAACGCGCGGCGATAAAGACCTTGGCGACGCAGAAGAGCGCGACGGCGACCAAGAAGACGCGAGCGCCGTGCACGAACTGCGGCGGTAAGGCGAACGTCAACCAAAGCAGCCAGAACGGCAGCCACGTCAGCGCGTCGTACTGCAGCGATCGCGAATGCGTGACGCCGGCCCGGCGCGAAAAATATTCCCCGTACCGGATCCATAGGCCGATGGCAAAGAGCGGACCCGCAATTACCGCCGCGATCAACGCCAGGTTGCTCAGTACCGGATCGTGCCGCGGAACGACGAGCGAGAACCACGCAAAAAAGCCGAGGGTGAAGCCGGCAAAGGCAACGACGGCGATGGCAGCGGTTCCCGGCGAGAGGAGATCGTCGACGCGAAGCGAGCGCGATCGCGACGTTTGCGGCAGTGGTGTGCTGGCGGACACGGCGACGCATCGTTTTAAAGGAAATAGGCCGCATCCCTTGTAGGTCACGCGACATGGCTCGAACGATGGCAGGTACCGTCTTCAACCACCCGGTTCACTCGCTCGACTTCGTGAAAGTCACCGAAAGCGCGGCCTTGGCCGCCTCCCGCTGGATGGGACGCGGAGAGCGCGACGCCGCCGACGGCGCGGCGGTCGAGAAGATGCGCGAGTCCCTCGGAGAGATGGAGATTGCCGGCCGCATCGTCATCGGCGAAGGCGAGCGCGACGAAGCACCGATGCTCTACATCGGAGAAGAAGTCGGAGCCGGAGGTGAAGACGTCGACATCGCCGTCGATCCGGTCGAAGGAACGAACCTAGTCGCCAAT
Source organism: Vulcanimicrobiota bacterium (assembly GCA_963715435.1). Taxonomy (GTDB): domain Bacteria; phylum Vulcanimicrobiota; class Vulcanimicrobiia; order Vulcanimicrobiales; family Vulcanimicrobiaceae; genus JAFAHZ01. Next base: position 3,415,178 of record OY970243.1, on the reverse strand, counting down.
GGCTTGCCGAACTCGATCGCCGTGATGGCGATTTCCGAGCGCGGAGGACTCCTTCATGCGCCGGATTCCTATATGAAGAAGCTGGCCGTCGGACCGAAAGCGGCACCTTACGTACACATCGACGCTCCCGTTAGGGAGAACTTGGAAGCCGTCGCCAACGCGCTCGAGAAACCCATCAACGACGTGTGCGTCATTATTCTGGATCGCCCGCGTCACGCCGAGCTGATTCGCGAGGTGCGTGAAGCCGGCGCGCGAATTCGATTGATTTCCGACGGCGACGTCGACGCCTGCATCGCTACCGCTATCGATAATACGGGCATTCACGTGGCGATGGGCACCGGCGGCGCTCCCGAAGGCGTTCTCGCCGCGGCGGCAATCAAATGTTTGGGCGGAAACTTCATGGGCCGGCTCGAGCCGCGCAACGAAGAAGAAGCCAAACGTGCAATCGCCATGGGCTTCGGCGATCTCAAACGCGTTTTGGAGATCGACGACTTGGTCAAGAGCGACAACGTCATCTTTTGCGCGACCGGAATTACGGACGGCGATTTGGTACGCGGCGTGAAATTTTACGGCAATCAGGCGCGCACGCATTCGATACACGTCCACTCCGGCGGAACGGTGCGCTTCATCGAGTCCATACACCGGTTAGGTGCGCGTCCCGCGGGGCGTTAGCCCGTGAATAGGCACAAACACGACGTCGTGATCGTCGGCGCGGGCTCCGGCGGTTACGCGGCGGCACGCACGTCGCGCGACTTCGGCTGCGACGTGGCTATGGTCGACGCGGGACCGCTGGGGGGACTGTGCATCCTGCGCGGCTGCATGCCGAGTAAAGCGCTGATTGCATCGAGCGATGCCATCTACGATGCGCGCGAAGCGGAACAGCTCGGCATCCACGTCAACGGTTTGCACTCGGACGTGCCGGCGATCTTCGCTCGAAAGAGGGCGCTCGTCAAAGAATTTGCGGATTACCGGGTGAAAGGTATCGAGCGATTCCCGCTCTACATAGGCCCGGCGAGGTTTCTTTCGCCGACGCAACTCGCGGTCGGCAACGGCGACGTCGTCGAAGCAAAGCACTTCATCATCGCTACCGGTAGCCTCGTTCCGCCCGCGGCCTTGCAGGGGCTGGTGGAAACGGGTTACGTCGACACCGACTGCGTGCTCGAACTGGATCGAATTCCGGAATCGCTCGTCGTCCTGGGCGGCGGATACACAGCCTGCGAGCTGGGTCAGTTCTTGGCGCGCATGGGCGCAAAGACGACGATTTTGATACGCAGCGGACATCTTTTGACCGAGGCCGACGACGACATTGGTGAGGCGCTGACCGCCTACTTTAGAGATGAAGGGATCGACGTCGTCACCGGTACGACGTTGCTTCGTGCCGAGCGCAGGGGCGCGCAAAAAGCGGTGCACTTTTCGGTGGCGGGCGAGCATCGGGAGATAGTCGCAGACGAGATCTTCTACGCGCTCGGCCGGATGCCGAACGTGGCCGGTCTCGATCTTGAGAACGCCGGCATCGCATATCATGCAATCCAAGGCATCGACGTCGATGCCACCCTGCGCACCAGCAATCCAAACATCTACGCCGTCGGCGACGTTACCGGCGAGTACATGCTCGTTCACGTCGCGATCTACCAAGGGGAGGTTGCCGCACGCAACGTTTGTTTGGCGGGGCGCGAGAAGGCCGATTACGATTTGATCGCGGCGCACACCGTGTTCTGCGATCCGCAGGTTGCCGCCGCCGGCATGTCCGAGAAGAAACTCCGGCGCGAGGGTATCCCGTACGTAAGTGGTCGCTACTATTTCGCCGAGCACGGCAAAGCGCAGTGTTTGGGCAAAACCAAAGGATTCGTCAAGATGATGGCAGACGCCGATGAAGGACGCATCTTGGGCGCATCCGTCATCGGTCCGCAAGCATCGGAGCTAATTCACGAGGTCATCGTCGCAATGAACTTCGAATCGACGGTTGCGCAGTTCATGCGCATTCCGCACTTGCATCCCACGTTGGCCGAGATCTGGACGTACCCCGCCGAGGAGTGTGCGGCGCAGCTCGGCATGAAGGCGCCCGGCGACGAGCAGATGGAACTGGCAACCAGCGTGGATGCAACGCATTCCTGACATGCGCATCGCAATCGTTCAGACGAAACCGGCAAAAGGCCGTTACGAAGAAAACCTTCGCGCGGCCGCCGAGGCGTTCGCGCAGCTGCGCGAACGTAAGCCCGATCTCGTCGTCTTTCCGGAGGGCGCCTTTACGGGCTACTTCTTGGAAGGCGCCGTGTTCGACCTAGCGTTGCCGGCAGTGCGCTTCGCGCGCGACATCGGGTCGGCGTGGCGCGATGCCTGCGGCGACTTGGAAGTCGATATCGCTTCGGGCTTTTTCGAAAACGACGACGGCACGTATTACAATAGCGGACTCTACCTGCACGTCGCCGGCGGGACGGAGCGCATCCTGCACGTGCACCACAAGATGTTTCTGCCGACCTACGGCGTCTTCGATGAAGAGCGGTTCTTGTCGCGCGGACGTAAGCTCGGCGTCTTCGAAACGCGCTTCGGAAAAGCGGCGATACTCGTCTGCGAGGACGTCTGGCATACGATCGTTCCGACGATCGCTGCGATCAAAGGTGCACGCCTCATTATCGTGCCCAGCGCGTCGCCGGGCCGCGGTATCGACGGCGACGGCGAGCTCTCCAGCGTAACGCGGTGGCGGCAGATCCTTCGCGTGGCCGCGTCGGAGCACGGGATCTTCATCGTTTATGCCGGCCTGACGGGATTCGAAGGCGGCAAAGGCATGTCGGGAACGTCGTCGGTGATCGATCCGGGGGGTAACGTCCTCGTCGAGGCTCCGCCCGACGATGCGTGCATCGTGACTGCGGACATCGATCTGCGCGAAATCGATTTGGCGCGTGCGAAGTTCCCGCTCATCGGCGACCTCGACGCCGTCCTGCCGGACCTCTTGCTCGACGAAGAGCTGCCCTTGCCGCGAGGAGCGCGCGATGCTGCCGATCGTTGAAGCGCCGCGTCCGTCGCTGGATCCGCCCGGAATCGACGTCGCCGTGACGGCGCGTTGGCTGACGTCGTTCTTGCGCGACGAGCTGATGGTCCGGCGAAAGATTTCACGCGCGGTGGTGGGACTCTCGGGCGGGGTGGACTCGGCGGTGACCGCCTTTCTCTGCGCGAACGCGCTGGGGCCGAAAAACGTCTACGCGATTCGCATGCCGTACGCTACGTCCAGTCCGTCGAGCTTGGCCGACGCGCAGCTGGTCGTCGATGCGTTGGGCATCGAGTGCAGTACGATCGAGATCACCGCGGCCGTCGACGGATACTTACGGTATGAACCCGATGCCAACGGACGGCGTCGCGGGAACGTGATGGCGCGCACGCGCATGGTAGTACTGTTCGACCAATCTGCGAAGTACGACGCACTTCCGGTCGGGACCGGAAACAAGACGGAACGGCTGCTCGGATACTTTACATGGCACGCCGACGACACGCCGCCGGTGAATCCCATCGGCGACTTATTCAAGACGCAGGTATGGGCGCTCGCGCGGCATTTAGGCGTTCCGCAAGGGTTAGTGGCCAAAGCGCCCAGCGCCGATCTCGAAGCCGGCCAGACCGATGAAGCGGATCTCGGGATTACGTACGCCCGGGCCGACGCGATTCTCGCGCAGCTCCTACTGGGCTACTCCGACGCGCAGCTGGTCGATCGAGGCTTTTCGGCCGGCGAAGTTGCGCTGATTCGCAGACGCGTCGACGGAACGCACTGGAAACGGCACCTTCCCACGACCGCGATGCTCACCGGCACGGCGATCAACGAGTTCTACTTGCGGCCCGTGGATTACTGATGCGCAAAGCGTTTTTTCCGGTCGGTTTGAATCTCGACGGACGCGCCTGCGTCGTCATCGGCGCAGCCGATGACCGCGAGGCGATCGAGAAGACTGCGGCGCTGGAAGAGTCCGGCGCAAATGTCCGGCGGATCACCAATCCCGAAGCGCTCAAGGACGAGGACGTTAGCGACGCGTTCTTCGTCGTCTCGACGCCGCAAGATGAAGCGCTCTCTGCGCGTTTGCGCTCGTTGGCCGACCGTCATCGGTTTCTTCTGTGCTGCATCGATCAGCCTGCGCACGGATTCGTGGCGATGACGGCCGTCGCCAAAGCCGGTCCGGTGCGCGTCGCCGTCTCGACGGCCGGCCTTGCGCCGCGAGTGGGAAAGAAACTCAAGCAGGCCCTACAGCGGGCGATGGACGCGACCTTCGCGGCATTCGTCGGCGAACTCGCGCAACGTCGGCAACGCTTCCGCCAAGCACATCCGCGCGCTGAGGAATCGGCCCTTCGCCGCTCCGATGCGATCGAGGCGGCCGACGGTTTTGAAGCGACGATAGAATTCCGCTATCCGAAGTGGTTTAAGGCGGAGCGCGGTTAAACGATGGCTGCGGTTGAGCTTATTGCGGTCGGCACCGAACTGCTGCTCGGCCAACTCGTAGACACGAACACAACGTACGTCGAGCAAAAACTAGCGGAAAACGGGATCGACGTACGCGGTACGCACGCGGTCGGCGATAATCGCGAGCGCATCGCAGCGGTGATATCGGGCGCGCTCGAGCGCTCCGACGGCGTGATTACGACGGGCGGTCTCGGGCCAACGATCGACGATCTCACGAAGGAAGCAGTTTGCGACACGCTCGGGCTCGGCACGGAGTTGTACGAGCCGGCGCTGCGGCAGATGCAGGCGTTCTTCGAACAGAGCGGACGCGAAATGCGACCCAACAACCGCAAGCAGGCGGAACTGCCTACCGGAAGCCGTCCGCTCGACAATCCGCACGGCACGGCCCCGGGCTTCGTGGCGTTCGACGCGAACGGAAAATTCGTGGCGTGCATGCCCGGGGTCCCGCGGGAGATGAAGCCAATGCTCGCCGAGCGGCTTTTGCCCTTCTTGCGGGAACGCTTTTCGGTAAACTCGGCGATTTATACGCGCGTGCTCCATACGATCAATCTCGGCGAGTCCGAGATCGACCATCGCATCGACGATCTCTTTCGCGCAGGCGAGAACCCGAAAATCGCGGTGCTCGCTCACGAGTATCGTGCCGACGTAAAGATTATGGCGAAAGCCGCATGTGTGGAAGAAGCCCAAACAATGATCGATCCGCTCCAGCGCGAGATCGAGACGCGCCTGCGCGGCCACATTTATGGAACAGACGCGACGACGATCGAATCGGCGATTCACGCTGCGCTTCAGGCGTGCGACGAAACGCTGGCCGTCGCCGAATCGTGCACGGGCGGCCGTATCGCGGCGGCGCTGACGAGCGTCGCGGGTTCCTCGAAGACCTTTACCGGAGGCGTCGTCGCCTACGACAACGCAGTAAAGGCCGCATCTTTGGGAGTCGATCCGGCCCTTATCGAACGCGTTGGTGCGGTCAGCGAGGAAGTTGCGCTAGCGATGGCGCGGGGTGCGCGCCGTTGCCTCGGCGCCGACGTCGCGCTCTCAACCACGGGAATTGCGGGACCCGACGGAGGCTCGGCCGAGAAGCCCGTCGGGCTCGTCTGGTTCGCGATCGACGATGCGGCCGGCGCCCGCGCATGGCGAATCCTGTTTCGCGGCGACCGGGCGGCGGTGCAAAGCCGCGCGACGACCGCTGGGTTGGGTATGATTTGGAAACGATGCCACGGGTGAGATTGCTTGCTTGCGCGGCGCTCGCCGGCTCGCTTGCTGCTTGCACGGCCGTCGAACATCTCGCAAGCAAACCGAACCGTTACATCGACTTGCAGTATCCGGTCGGCAGGAGCACTGCGCAGCAATACCCTCACACGGTCGACGCCGCGGGAGCGCTATGGTACATCGACGGCGACCGCCTCGTTCGCTCGACCGCGCCGCAGCGCCGCGAAGTCGTGCGCGCGCCCGACGTGAAGTCTGGGACGCTCTTTTGGTACGATCGCGCCGTGTACGCCGTCGACGGCAGCGGAACAACGCTATCGCGCGTCGGCAGCAAACTGCACATCGAAGCTACGGACGTGCCGCGCAAATACGCGCCGATAGAAGGCGCCATTGCCGATTCGCGCGACCGCTGGGTGGTCTTGACGCAAACGAAGCCGCACGAACTTGCGGTCTTGGATGTTTGGAAGTGGTACGGCGAACGCATTCCGGGGACGATCGATCCGTACGCTTCGACCTTGGCGGGCGGTCCGCACGGTAAGAGGTATCTCGTCGTGGCCGATGCGCGTAAGCCCGTCGTCGCGATCAAGAACCGCGCGAATGGCCGGTCCGTGATAGTCCGTGTTCCCGACAATAGGTGCTTCGCGGGTTACGGCGGTACTTGGCGCGTGCCGGTCGACGTTCGCGGCCGAGACAGCACGAAAACGTGGGTTACGACGGGGAGCCACGTTATTTCGATCGACCTGCGAGACAAACGAATCTTACGCACGTGGGACGTGGACGGATGCGCGATGCGCATCTTGCGCGCCGACGGCGACGAGACGACGGTCCTACTCGGATCGCGCGACGGCACTACATTTAGTTCGACGATAGTGCGCGTCGACCAGCGGGGCGTTCATTCGCTCGATCAATACGGAAAGGTCGACGGTTTAGCCGGCGGCGCAATCATCGATCGTTACGACCGCTTGTGGTGGTACGACCGGAAATCGCATGCCTTCGTCTGCCGTACCCCACTGGCCTAAGCGGCGCTGCTAACTGCCGTAGCCGACCGCCGCAAGAACCAGTTGCGTTGCGACGGCGTTTTCGAAGGAGGGCAGCGCGTTGGGTTCCCTTTCGATAGCTTTGACGAACTCGTCGTAGAGCTCCATGAGCAGCGGAACGTTTGCGTTAATGCCGGCAAACTTGGCGTAGGGTGACGGCTTGCAACCGAGTTCGCTCGTCTCGTCTTGCTCGACGGTAAAGAGCTGCAGTTCGACCATGCTCGGACCGCTGGCGACCGCGCTACGATCCTCCCCGTGTACGGCGCAGGTGTATCCCTCCGCCGCCGTCGTGCCGTCGACCGTCAGCCGAGCGATGAGGCCGTCGCCGTAGTCGAGCAGCGCGAACGCGCCGTCGTCGACGCTCGAATGAAACTCACCCTGGTCGTCCTGCCGTACCGGATTTGCGGTGCGCGTCAGGCCGAGCGTGCGCTTCGGCGCACGTGCGGTCAGCCAGTTCGAATGGTCGACGAGATGCGACAGCATTGCGCCCGCGAGACCGCCGCCGCGATCGCGATCGAACCACCAGCCGCGCGTGCGTCGCTGCGTGCGATGCAGCATCGGCCGCAGCGACGTAATTTCGACGTCGCGCAGCGGATCGAGGTGATGGTTGGCGACGAGCTCTCTGAGCGCTTGCGCTTGCGGAACGAAACGAAACTCGTGAGCGACCCCGCACGCAGTGCCCGCAGCTCTGGAGGAACCGAGCATCGCTTCAGCGTCTGCGACGCTCGTGGCAAACGGTTTTTCGCAAACCACGTGTTTGCGTGCGCCGAGCGCCGCGAGCACGTCTTCTTTGTGCGCGAAGGGCGGCGAAGCGATCGTCACGGCATCGAGCTCGACGCCGGCCAGCATTTCCGTGCAGGAACGAAAGTGATGCGGAATGCCGCGTTCGTCTGCGACGCGTGCCGCGCTGTGCGGCGATGCGATCGCGAGAACTTGGAATCGCGGATGGGCGAGGAGGGCCGGGAGGTGCGCGTGGACGCCGAATCCGGCGCCGGCGATGCCGATACGATACGTTTTCACGTTTACTTACTCACTGCTTCCAATGGCGGCTTCGAGCAGCCCGAGCCCACGGCTCAGCTGCCGGTCGGTGATCACTAACGGCGGTGCGACGGTGATGGTGTCTCCCTCGGGACCAGACTGCAGGACGATAACGCCCGACGCGAGCGCGCGCTTGACGACGCGGTCCGCGGTCGCTGCATCGCGCAGTTGTATACCCCAGAACAATCCGCGCCCGCGCACGTCGGCAACGTTCTTACTCGCCCGCAGTGCATCGAGGCGCGAACCCAGGGCGAGCCCGGCTTGGCGCGCTTTGGCCGGCAGTCCGAGCCGTTCGATTTCGTCGATCGTTGCCAAGGCGGCCGCGCATCCCATGGGATTGCCCAGATACGTCGACGTATGCAGTGCCTCACCGGCGGAGAGCGGCCATGCATCCATGATCTCAGCGCGTCCGGCGCAGGCGCTGATCGGAAAACCCGATCCCATTGCTTTACCGATGCAGATGATATCCGGCACGACGCGATCGTGCTCGACCGCGAACCACGTTCCAGTTCGGCCAAACCCAGTGTAAATTTCGTCGACGATCATCACGACGCCGAGCTCGCTGCACAGACCGCGCACCGCAGTCAGATAGCCGGGCGGAGGAACGATGCAGCCGCCACGTCCTTGGATTGGCTCGATAACCAGCGCCGCAACGTCGCCGTTGCTTTCGATCGCTTCGCGCGCCGTCGTGACGAGCGATTGGATAAGTGCGCCAGGCACGTTCTGCGGATAATCGAGCGGAATCGCACTCGGCCCGAGCGCGCCGGCGAACGGACGGCGAAAGGTTTCTATTCCGCACAACGGGAGCACGCCAAGCGACATCCCGTGATACGCGTTACGATAGGCGATGAAACGAGATCTGCCCGTCGAGAGCATGGCGGTCTTGAGCGCAGCCTCGACGGCTTCGGACCCGGTGGTGGCGAGAAACGTCTTGGTCAGCCCCGTTGGAAGCACGTTCGCGAGACGCTCGAGCAGCCGGGTCCGTGGTTCGTGCGGATGCACGTCGCCCATGCCGTGCATGAGCCGCGCGGCTTGGTCGGCGATCGCCGAGGCGACGTACCTGTTTGCGTGTCCGGCGTTGGCGACCCCGAAGGCGGCCGTGAGGTCGATGTAGCGGTTGCCGTCGACATCGGTAACGGTCGCGCCATTCGCGGACTCCCAAAACACCGGAAACTCGTTGCCGACGTAAGTCACGTTGCGCGATTCGTACGCGCGCAGCGACGGAATCAGCGCGGCCGTACGCGGACCGGGTATCGCGGTGACGATGCGTTCGAGTTCGTCGCTCATCGTTCGTCGCTTACCCAACGGACGAACTCGGCGATCCGCGGTCGGCCGCCGTGACGCCCGGACGATAACGGCGCCTGCAATTCGCCGAATCGAGTGATGCGCGCCGCTCCGGTCGCAACGGCCATTGCAGTCAGATCGTCGCGCGTTCCGGCGACGGCAATGGCTTCAACCGGCAATCGATGCTGCTTGCAATACGTCAGCGCATCGGCCGGACCGCAAACCGTGCGAACGCCGATCGCGCGCGGCAAGAACGATGGAGGTTCGGCCTGCGTTGCCGTCGCGTCGATCAAAAAGCTCGCAGCCGCATCGGAATGAGCGATGCCGCGCCCTTCGGCCGCGCGAAATGCCGCAAGGTCGCGCGCCGCCGCGACGCTCGCTGCGATCTGCGGCGACCTCTGCGCGAGAGGAAACTCCACGTTCGCGCGTTCCACCGCGCGTGCCAGCATTTCGGCAAATGCTTCGGGGCTGACGGCACCGCCCGCTTCCACGAAGAGCGCGTGCAAACTCAAACAACCTTCGGTTTCGTAGAGTACGAGATCGCGTGCGGCCCCGCGCGAGGTTTCTTCGGCTTCTTGCGGCCCAGCGAGAGCTTCGCGTGCAACGTATCCGATGCTCGCCCGCGTACCGAAGGGAATAAGACGCGTTCGGGGCGTGAGCGTACTGGCAATCGATGCGATGGTTGCGTCGTCCCCGAATGCCACCACGACGTCGAACTCGGTAAGATCCCGCTCGCGCAGTTTGCCTTCCCATTGCTCGGCCACGGCGGCGAAGCGGAACTCTTCGAGTTCATCCGCCAACGTGGAGAAAAAGGCCGCGACCAGCGCGTCCTCGCGATCCTTGACGAGGACGTCGCACTTTGCCAGCAAGGCAAACATTGCCGGCAAGAGCGCGACGCCGATCGTGGTGCGGCTGGAAACGACGCAGACGCGGCCCGCGGGCAGCGCGCGTTCGCGTGCCACGCCGTGACGCGACTCAAATCCGTCGAGGACGGCAAGCGACCCTAGCTCGCGTTCGATGGCGGCTTGCAAATCCGCGTCATTGAGGCCGTCAAAGAGACGATCCATCGCATACTCAGCCACGGGCGGCGAGTACCCCGTGCGCGCGCAGACGCGTTCGAGCGCTCGTACGCGAGGAGGAAAGTCGCCGTTCCGCCAGCGCTCCGCTGCATCGGCAATCGCGCGGAGAATGGAACGGGCCGGGCGCGCGGCTAGGCCATTTTTCATTAGATACGTGAACCTTCTCCTCGGAACCCGAGGTTCCCAAGTGAGGGATGGCAAAAAGGCGCGTCCATGTCTGGAGTAGCCCGAACGCTCTTCCTGGTCGTGGCCGCCGCGGCCGTTGCCTTGGTTATAGGCAGCACCGCGTGCACGCGCCGTGGAGGAAACGGACTGCCGCCGGCGCCTACGCCAACGCCGATTACGGGCTATTACGTCGATCCCGTCAAGGGCAGCGATACGAACAACGGATCGCAGACGGCGCCGTTCAAGACGATTACTCACGCACTCGCTATGGTTAAGAAGGCTACCGCAGCACCTTTGACCGTCGTACTTAACGCGGGCGCGTACACGCAGAAGAGCGGCGAAACGTTTCCGCTGGTCATTCCGACCGGCGTCTCCGTGACCGGAACCAACTACGGGCACTTCTTAGGGAAGGGCACCTATATCAACGGCACCGGCGAAGATACGTACCTCGAAAAAGCCCAGGGAAGGCCTGCGCACACGATTTTCACGACGATGGTGGTTCCGTCCGGCATCGCCCTAACGCTCGACAAGGTGTACGTCGGAACGACTCTGCCGTCCTCACAGGGAACGTACGGTTCGGTCGACGTTCTCGGGAGTCTATCGGCAAGCGCAGACACATTCGGACAGGGCGTCACATTCCAGCCGAACGGCGGTATCGTCGTCGCCGGCGGAACCTTGACGTGCACGGCATGCGCCGTTCTCGGAAAAGACTTTGCCATTAAGGCGTTTAGCATTTCAGGATCGAGCAGCAGCGGCAGCAACAGCGGCGGTGGTCCGACAATCACACTTCAAGGGCCGGGGCATAGTGTGGTCGGCGGCGGCGACGGGATTCGTACCGACGGAACCGCAACCATTACCGCATCGACTCAAGTGTTTCAATCGCGCAACAACGCGTACACCGATTCCCTAGCGGTGCCGACGGCGTCACCCGGCTCAGGAAGCCCCTCTCCCAGTCCGACCGGCAGCAGCTCGAGCGGCGGACCATCCGGCGGCAGCGTCGATTTTGGCGGCGGCGCGCAGAGCTCGGCGGGCAGCAATACGTTCGTCGGATCGGCGACGGAAATCAACGTAACTTTGGCCGGCGAACACATCTATGCGCGCAACAATACGTGGAACGTCATCCGGTGCAAATGCCCGCAGAGGACCAATGAGTCGGGACAATACCCGAGGTCGATCGATTTCGGTCCAGGTGCAAACGGGCAAAATGTGAAGATCGCCGGGAACGCCGGGGGATCGATCGTAACGGTGGGGCCTGCGAGACCGCCGACGCCCACGCCGTCGCCGTATGCCAGCGGTAGTCCGTCGGCGAGTCCCTCGCCGACGTCGAGCCCGACTTAGCGCGGCAACAGCGTTTCCGCGTCGAGCGAACAGCCGCGCAGCGACGCTCCGGCTTCGCGTCCGATAACCACGAGTCCGTCACTAAACCGAATGCCTAAGTCTTCGGTTGCGACGGCAATGCACGACGATCGATTTGCAAGATCGACGTGCACGAGCGCGCCGACGGTTTCGTCGGGCAACGTTTTTCCTTCCGGGCCAACGACGCGCGTGCGCAGCCACGGCGGCGCGACTTTCCGGCGGCTTTCGGGCGTGCCGCGGGATGACGGCGCGTCGTAGTACTGCGTGGCGAGCTCCGTCATTCCGTACTCGGCGAAGATCCCGGCGACCGGCAAGTGGAAAACGCGCGCTGCGCGCGCATAGAGTTCCTCGCGCGCGATCCTGCGCGTGCGACCCTTGAATCCGCCGGTTTCCATTATCCGGCTGCCCCGCGGCACCGGGAGTTCGATGCCGCGACGCTCGAGCTCGTCGAGAAGATTGAGCAAACTGAAGGCCGTGGTTGCAATGCAAACTGCAGCGCCGTCTTCAATTGCGGCACGCGCGTCGGCAACGAACGCGTCGGCAAACAGATCCTCACCGCGAACGAACCAGCCCGTCTGGCCGTCCCCGAAGTGCAGGCTGACCTGCTGCATCATGTATCCCAGCGACGATTGCGGCCGATCGGCAGGGTTAGGGACGACGTTGAGGTAGCGCAGCCGCGCTCCGTCTCCCAGCACGTAACGCTCGAATCCCGCCAGCACTGCGGCATCGTAAAGCGCGCGGGTTTCCATGAAATGGCGTCCCCCGGTTCCCGACGTAGTCCCGCTGGTTTCGAACGCGAGCGCTGCGTGGCCGGAATCGAACGTCGCGAGCGTTGCCTCTTTAAATGCGGCAGCCGGTACAGCCGGGATTTCGTCCCAGCGCGCAGGCAGCTTGTTCCGCGAAAAGCCGAACCCGGCGCAATAGCGTGCGTATGGTGCGTTGTAGTGCAGTTGATAGTCCAGCAGCCGTAGCGCAACATCGTCGAAGTCGCGTTGGGAGAAGTCGCGCACGCGGCGGTGCCAGCCGTCGACGATCCTCAGAATCTCGTCGTCGAGCGCGAACGACTCCGCCGCGTAGGTCACGAATGCGCCGGAGGCAGTAAACGCGACGAGATGACGCCGCTGTTGAGGCCGGTGGCCGAAAGGCCGCCGTGGAAGCGCGCATGCTCGACCTTCATGCACCGGTCGACGACCACGTCGAGTCCGGCCGCATCGGCTTTAGCGATAGCTTCTGCGTTGATGATTCCGTACTGAAACCAGATCGCGCGCGCTCCCGCCGCAATCGCATCGTCGACGACGCCGACAACGTCGCTGGGTTTACGAAAGACGTCGACCACGTCGGGAGGGCCGTTTTCGGCGGCGTACGCCGCCACAGATGAATATGCTTTGACGCCGTCGATTGCATCGATCGTAGGGTTGATCGGAACGATGCGATACGGCGTGCGCGTGCGCAGATAGGAAAACACGGTATAGCTCGGCCGCAACGGATTGCTCGACGCGCCGACGACGGCGACGGTCGTGACGCGGTCGAGCAGCCCGCGCCGCTCCGCAGGCGTACGCAGAATCATAGAACGCCCTCGGGCAGAGCCGACGCAGTCAACGCGCGCTCGAGATCCCAGATGAGATCGCCGGGATCTTCCAATCCTACCGAAAGACGAATCGACTCCGGTGGAACGCCTGCATTGCGCAGCTCGTCGTCGGAAAGCTGCGAGTGTGTGGTCGAAGCGGGTGCGATGACCAAGCTTTTTGCGTCGCCGACGTTGGCGAGATGACTCCAGAGCTCGAGCGCATCGATAAACCGCCGCGCGCATTCGCGGCCGCCGTGCAAGCCGAAGGTGAAAATCGATCCGAGCTGCGGCTCGTTGATCCAGGCAACTTCGACGCGATCCTTGAGAAACGCGACGACGGCACGCGCGTTTTGGACGTGCCGGTCCATGCGAACGGCCAGCGTTTCGAGACCGAGCAACAGGAGCCAGGCGTCCATCGGTCCGAGCTGCGCACCGACGTCGCGTAATACTTCGGCGCGCGCGCGCATCAGAAACGCGTATTCGCCGAACGTTTCCGTGAACGTTTTCTGATGATACGCGGGGCTGGGCTGCGACAGCAGAGGAAAGCGGCCGTTGCCCCAGGGAAAGCGGCCCGACTCGACGAGCACGCCGCCGATCACGGCTCCATGTCCGCCGATGAACTTCGTTGCCGAGTGCAGCACGAGGTCGGCGCCGCGCTCGATCGGCCGGCAGAGATACGGCGTTGCAAACGTGTTGTCGATCGCGAGCGGAATACCGGCCTCATGTGCGATCGCTGCAAGCGCTTCGATACCGGCCACTTCGCCCGACGGATTGGCGACCGTTTCGGCAAAGAGCAGCTTCGTATTCGGCTCTATTGCCGACGCAACGGCGTCGAGGTCGGTTCCCGGCACGAACCTCGCGGAGATGCCCATCCGCTTGAGCGTGACGGTAAACTGCGTGACCGTGCCGCCGTAGACGTTCTGCGAGCAGACGATGTGATCGCCGTTTTGCGCCACCGCGAGCACGGCGCAGAGTTGCGCTGCAATGCCGCTCGAAAAGGCGATCGCGCCGAGGCCGCCTTCGAGGCTCGCCATGCGCTCTTCGAATGCTGCGACGGTTGGATTGCTGATACGGCTGTAAATGTGCCCGTAGCTGCGCAGAGCAAAAAGTTCCGCCGCCTGCTCGGTTGAGCCGAAGACGTACGCAGCCGTTTGGTAGATCGGTGTCGCGCGCGAGCCCGTGGCCGGATCGGGGGGCGTTCCTGCATGGATCGCTCGGGTGGCGAAGCCGAATTGCCGGTCGAGGTGCATGACCCGACTGCTTCGCCCTATAATGAACAGATCATGGGCATGACACTCACCGAAAAAATTCTGGCTCGGCATGCCGGTCGCGACGGTCTGGAACCGGGACAGATCATCAACGCTAAGGTCGATCTCGTTCTGGCCAACGAGCTATCGGCAGCCGTCGCTATCGGCGTGATGCGCGGCATCAAAGGCGCCGACCGCGTCTTCGATCCCAGCCGAATCGCGCTAGTCGAAGACCACTTCGTTCCGGCCAAGGACGCGCAATCGGCGAAGCTCGCAAAGCTAATGAAAGATTTTGCGATCGAGCAGAAGATCGAGCACTTTTTCGACGTCGGCCGCGGCGGCATCGAGCACGTCGTGCTGCCGGAGGAAGGTTTGGTTGCACCGGGCGAGCTGATCGTCGGTGGCGACTCGCATACCTGCACGTACGGCGCATTCGGCGCGTTCGCGACGGGCATGGGCTCGACCGACATTGCGGCGGCTTTCGCGCTCGGCGAAGTGTGGCTCAAGGTTCCGGGGTCGATCAAGCTTGTGTATAACGGTAAACTCGGCCACATGGTGTACGCAAAGGATTTAATGTTGCGCACCGTCGGCGAACTCGGCATCGACGGCGCGACGTATCGCGCGATCGAGTACCACGGCACAACCATCGACGATCTGTCGATCACCGGGCGCATTACAATGGCGAATATGGCGATCGAAGCGGGCGCGAAGAACGGTATCTTCCACGCCGACGCCAAGACGATCGCCTACGTCAAGGAGCGCACGAGCCGCGAGTTCGTGGTGGAACGCGCCGATGCCGATGCCGTTTACGAACGCGTGGTGACGATCGACGTCGATGCGCTCGAACCGCAAGTCGCCTGTCCGCACACGCCCGACAACGTGCACCCGATTTCGGAAGTTGCGGCCGATAACGTCAACGTGGACCAAGTCTTCATCGGATCGTGCACGAACGGATACATCGAAGATCTGAGGGTCGTCGCGAAGATTCTCGACGGCAAGAAGATCGCCACGAGCGTGCGCGTGATCGTTAATCCCGGTTCGCAAAAAGTCTGGATGCAAGCGGCCCAGGAGGGGGTGCTCACGACTTTGGCGGCCGCCGGTTGCGCGGTCAACACGCCCGGATGCGGCGCGTGCTTCGGCGGCCACATGGGAACGCTGGGCGACGGCGAGCGCGCAGTCTCGACGACCAACCGCAACTACGTCGGCCGCATGGGCTCGCCGAAAGCGGAAGTTTTCTTGGCGTCGCCGGCAACGTGCGCGGCGTCGGCGCTGACCGGCAAGATCACCGACCCACGCGTTCTGGAACTAGCAGGAGTATAACGTGGAAGATTCTTTGCGCGGCCAGGCGCACAAGTACGGAAAGAACGTCGACACCGACGTGATCATTCCGGGCAAGTATTGCAACATCATCGATCCGGCCGAACTCGGCAAGCACGCGCTCGAGGGACTCGATCCCGAGTACACGTCGAAGATGAAAGCCGGCGATATCATCGTTGCCGATACGAACTTCGGATGCGGATCGAGCCGTGAGGTCGCGCCGATCGCGATCAAAGGCTCGGGAACGTCGGCCGTGATCGCCAAGAGCTTCGCGCGGATCTTTTACCGCAACGCGCTCAACATCGGCCTACCGATCTTCGAATCCGAAGCGGCCGTCGACGGCATCGCCAACGGCGACCAGATCGAAGTGCAGCCGGCAACCGGCACGATCGTCAACCACACCAAGGGCGAAAAGTATCAGGCGGCCGAGTTTCCGCCGTTCATGCGCTCGCTGATCGACGCAGGCGGCCTCGTGCCCTACGTCGAGAAGCGGTTAGCCGAAGCGAAGACCTAAACCGCTAGCGCGGCGGCGGGTAACCGCCGCCCGACGGAGCTCCGCCGGCGTTGGGCATGCCGAATCCACCGGGCGCGGGATTGACGTTTTCGATCCACTTTTCTTTCGGTCGGTACGCAGCCGTAAACGGCACCTGTTCGTTAGGGGTGGTCAGCATGCCGATCATGTCGGTCGTGCCGTCGAGCCGGCCTTCCATCAAAAGAGTCGTTCCGTCGGCCAAAGTCACGATAAGCCTCACCGCCTGGCCGTCCACCGAACCGGCGAGTGGATACCGTTTACCCTTCGCGTCGAGATAGGTTCCAGTGAGACTGTTACCGGTTTGCGGCGCGAGGCGGAAGTGAGTGTAGTCGGTCGTGTTGGGATGCTGAATCGCCACTTCCCAGACGCCCTCGAGCCCCTTGCGGACCTGGGCAGGCGGCGTCGGCGACGCGCCGGGCTTCGGCCCGGGTGAAGCAAGCGGGAACTGCGGGCCGTTAGGGGGGGCAATCGAGGTCGGGCTGGCCAAGGGACCGGGCTCCGAGACGGGCGGGGGGGTTGGCGGCGGGGTGGCGGCGACGGTTGGAACGGTCGATGCGACCGAGCCACAGGCGAAAGCGGCGAGGGCTGCTGCCGACGCCAGGACGGTGGATACTATGGGCTTCACTCGTTCGCTCTTAGGGCGGCGTCGATACGGCTCCTGCGGAGCGAGCGTTCCTTATTGGGCCCGACTGGAGGGGTTGCGGGCCCTGATATAATGCAAAGGCTGTGAAAGAGAAGATCCATCCCAAGTGGCATCCGCAGGCGCGCGTGCATTGCGCGTGCGGCAGTACCTTTACGACCGGTTCGACGCTGCCGGAAATCTCCGTCGAAATTTGCGCTGCGTGTCATCCGCTCTTCACGGGGCAACAGAAGCTCGTCGACACCGCAGGCCGCGTCGATAAGTTCAACCAGCGCTCGGCCGCGGCGAGGAAGAAGCAGGAAGAGGCCGCCGCTCGCAAGGCGCAACGCGAGGCAAAGAAAGCCGCCGCGTCCCTTTAGCTACCCCGAAATCATAAAGACGAGTTGCTGTTCGGCAACTCGTCTTTATTTTGCCCGACGAGAATTATGAACGACGCACTGAAAGAACGGCTCGAGATCATGGCTCGGCGCTTCGACGAGATCGAGGCGGAGCTGGCTCATCCCGCCGGCGGTTTCGATCAAGCGCGATTCACCGCGCTGGTCAAAGAGCGCGCGCGGTTGGAAGCGCCGGTCGAAACGTACCGCCGTCTGAGCAGGACGCGCGACGAGATGAACGCCAGCGCGCGGCTTGCGCGCCAGAGCGACGGCGACATGCGCGAGCTTGCGGAAGAAGAAGCGCAGAGCTTGCGCGGGAAATTGGAGGCGCTCGAAGTCGAGCTTCAGCGGTTGATGATTCCGCGCGATCCTAACGACGACAAGGACGTTTTCGTCGAAATCCGCGGCGGCGCGGGCGGCGACGAAGCCGCGATTTTTGCCGGCGATCTGGCGCGCGCTTATATGCGCTTTGCCGAACGGCTCGGCATGCGCGTCGAGCTGGTTTCGGAGAGTCCCAGCGACGCCGGCGGATTTAAGGAAATCGTCTTCGCGGTCAAGGGCACGGGCGATGCCGAACCTTACCGCTACTTCAAACACGAATCGGGCGTGCACCGCGTTCAGCGCGTGCCGGAAACCGAAGCGCAAGGGCGCATTCACACCAGCACCGCGACGGTAGCGGTGCTGCCGCAAGTGGACGAAGATATCGAAGTCGACATCAAGTCGTCCGATCTTCAGATCGACACCTACAAAGCGTCCGGCGCGGGCGGCCAGTACGTGAACAAAACCGAATCTGCTATTCGTATTACCCACGTGCCGACCGGCATCGTCGTCGCCTCGCAGCAGGAGCGCTCGCAGCAGCAAAATCGCGAAAAAGCGATGCAGATGCTGCGCGCCACGCTTTACGATCGCAAGCTGCGCGAACAGGAAGAGGCCGTCGGGTCGATGCGGCGTTCGCAGGTCGGTACGGGCGACCGTTCCGAGAAAATCCGTACGTACAACTTTCCGCAGGACCGAGTGACGGACCACCGGATCAATCGGAACTTCGGTAACATTCGCGGCATCATGGATGGCGATATCGGGCATATCGTCGACGAACTGCTCGCCGACGAACGCGCGCGTTTGCTCGCGGGAGAAGCTTCGGCGGTATAGGATGCACGCCAACGCCTACCGCCCACAGACGGTCGCGCAGACGCTTGCGCGCGGCATCGTGGCGTTGGCTAATAGCGGCGACTCGCCCCGAGCCGACGCGATGTTGCTGCTAGGTCACGTCCTCGGCCGAGATCGCGCCTGGCTTACGGCTCACGGCGAAACGTTTCTCTCCAAACCGCAATCGGAAAGGTTTACGTCTCTGTGCGAGGTTCGCGCGGGAGGTACGCCGCTGGCATACATCTTGGGCTTTGCCGGCTTTTACGGACGCGAGTTCGCGGTCAACGAGCACGTCCTCGTTCCGCGGCCGGAAACCGAGCATTTGGTGGACGAAGCGCTTGCGTTTGCAAAAGCGCGCAGCGACCCGAATCTTCGCAAGCAGTTCGTAACGGCGCTCGACGTGGGCGTCGGTTCGGGTGCGATCGCATGCACGATCGCCGCCGAGAACGCAAATATTTTCGTCGAAGGCACCGATACGTCGGCCGCGGCGTTGAAAGTGGCACAGCACAACGCGCGCCGGCTCAACGTGATCTCGCGATGCCGCTTTCATTATGGAAGCTTGGCGCTGCCGGTGGGCGCCCGCAGCTTCGACGTCGTCTTAGCAAACCTGCCGTACATCCCAACCGAAGACGTCCCACGGCCGCCCCTGTCCGCCGGTTACGAACCGCGCGAAGCGCTCGACGGCGGACCGGACGGTCTCGAAGCGTACCGGAAGTTTCTTCCGGCGGCGCCGGGCCTTCTGAAGCCGGGTGGCCTGCTGCTGTTGGAGGCGGCGCCTCCCACCATCGACGGCTTGGCGCTGCTGGTCGGCCAGGCGTTCCCTCGGGTCGATTTCGAGATTGGTGAAGACTACGCGGGTCGGGCTCGTTACGTAAAGCTCGTGAATCCGGTATAGGAAGCGCAAGGCCCGATGCCGGCCGGCCGCGAAACGTAACAACCCGAGATGGCGAAGTATATCTTCTTCACCGGCGGTGTTGTTAGTTCGCTCGGCAAGGGCATCACGGCCGCCTCGCTCGGACGACTCCTCAAATCCCGCGGAATTAGCGTGTCGATCCAAAAGCTCGACCCGTATATCAATGTGGACGCAGGCACGATGAACCCCTATCAGCACGGCGAAGTCTTCGTCACCGAAGACGGCGCCGAGACCGACCTCGATCTCGGTCATTACGAGCGGTTCATCGACGAGAACCTGCAGCGCGCCAATAACGTGACGACGGGGCAGATCTACAACTCCGTCATCGAAAAGGAACGCCGCGGCGATTACCTGGGCGCGACCGTCCAAGTGATTCCTCACATTACCAACGAAATCAAGGCGCACATCAAGCGTGTCGCCGAATCCAGCCACGCCGACGTCTGCATCGTGGAAGTCGGCGGAACCGTCGGCGACATCGAATCGCTGCCCTTTCTAGAGGCGATCCGTCAGATGCGCTACGACGTCGGCGATGAGAACGTCATGTACGTCCATCTTACCCTGATGCCGCATCTCGGCGCTGCCGACGAGCTGAAAACCAAGCCGACACAGCACTCCGTACGCGAGCTGCGCGGGATCGGTATATCGCCCGACGCGATCGTCTGCCGCACGCAATCCTCGACCCCAATGTCGGTGGAGCTGAAAGAAAAGATCGCGCTCTTTTGCGACGTGCCCCCGACTGCGGTCGTGCAGAACAGCGACGCTAAGACGATCTATCAGGTACCGCTGAACTTGGAGGCCGAAGGCCTGGCTCAAGCGGCGGTTCGGAAGCTGAATCTTCCGGCGATGGCCCCCAAGCTCAAAGATTGGGAAGAGTTTGCCGAACGCATGCTCCGCCCGCGCCGCCGCGTGACGATCGCGTTGGTAGGCAAATACGTCGAGCTCAAAGACGCGTATATCTCGATCAACGAGGCGCTCTATCATTCCGGCAACTTCCACGATGCCGCCGTCGAAATCAAACGCATCGACTCTGAGACTTTGGAAGCGAGCGACATCGAGCTGCTCGAGGGCGCTCACGGCATTCTCGTTGCCCCGGGATTCGGGGCGCGCGGCGTCAAGGGTAAGCTGCGCGCCATTCAGTACGCGCGCGAGCGTAGGATCCCGTATCTGGGGATCTGCTTCGGCATGCAGCTGGCGTGCGTTGAGTTTGCGCGCAGCGTCTGCGGGCTGCACGATGCCATGTCGAGCGAAGTGGACGAAGCCACGTCGGATCCCGTGATCGATTTCATGCCCGATCAGCGTAACCTCGAGGTTCTCGGCGGCACGATGCGCCTCGGTGCGTACTCCTGTACGCTCGAGGCGGGAAGCCGGGTCGCCAGCGCCTACGGAGAGCTCGAGATCAGCGAGCGCCATCGCCATCGCTACGAGTTCAACAACCGCTATCGCCCGATCTTCGAAGAACACGGCATGCGGTTCACCGGCAATCACACGATCGGAAAGACGCGCCTGGTCGAGGTGATCGAGTTGCCTTCCGATATGCACCCATGGTTCGTCGGGACGCAAGCGCATCCGGAGTTCAAATCGCGCCCGAACCGGCCGTCCCCGCTGTATCGCGATTTCATCGGCGCCGCCATCGCGCACGCCGAGAGCGCCGACGCAGAGCGCGGTGCGGTCGAACGCACTCTGACGCGCTGAGTTTCGTCCGGCAGAACCTAGGCTCGTGAATCCCGCCGATGTCACTGCCGTCATTTTGACCCGTGACGAGGAGCGCAATTTACCGAGGGCGCTAACGAGTCTTCCGCGCGGCATGCACGTCTTCGTCCTCGATGCATGCTCGAAGGATCACACGGTGCAGTTTGCGCGCGGCGCCGGCGCCGAAGTCGTGCAACGGGAATGGACCAACTTTCTCGACGCCCGCCGGTTCGCGCTCGAACGGGTGAAGACGCCATGGGCGCTGATGCTCGACGCGGACGAAGCGCTCGACGACGTCCTGCGCGACGCGATCGAACGCGCCGATTCGGCAATCGACGGTTACCGCGTTCGCCGCTCGACCTACTTCTGCGGCCGACCGATGCGGTTATGGCGCAACGAATCGCTGTTGCGGCTATTCAAGCGCGATCGCGCGCACCTCGAAGCGACGCCGGCAACCGAGGCGGATGCGGCGCTGCACGAGCGCTGGGTGGGCGACGGCAAGATCGGCGAGCTGCCCGGATCGCTGCTGCATTATTCGTATCCCGACGTTTCAACGTATCGTAAGAAGTTCGAGGAGTATACGGCGATCGAAGCGCAAGGATCGCGTCCGTCGCTGACCGCGCTCCTGACTGCGTTCGGGCGCGGCGCCGTGCGGTTCCCATACTTTTTGTTCGCCAAAGGTGCGCTGCTCGACGGTCTGCGCGGTATTTACGTAGCTTACGGATCGGCGGCGTATCCGGTTGCGGTGGCTTGGAAAGCGCTGCGCCGTTGACGCAGAGCCGCGTCGGTTTAGACGCTAGACTGACGGCTCAGATGTCGGTAGGAATGAAAACCTACGTGCGGGAGCTCGTCGGTCGTCTTCCGCAGGTCGCGCCCGATTTTACCTACAGCGCCTACTCCAGCGGGCGAAACTTCGGATTCGAAGAGCAAGTGCGCTTACCGTTGACGATACGGCGCTCTCGCGTCGATCTCGTGCACTTCCTCTCGATTTACGTACCACTCGTTGCAGCGGCGCCGTCGGTCGTCACGGTGCACGATCTCATCCACTTACGTTTTCCGCAATATTTCAAGGCGAAGGTGCGCCCATACTATCAAACCGTGGTTCGTCTGGCCTGCGCGCGCGCACGGGCCGTGGTGACCGACGACGAACGCACCATCGACGATCTGCACGAGCTGCTTCACGTGGACAAGAAGAAGATTCGCGTCGTTCCGCTGGGCGTCGACGATCGCTTTCTCAATCCACTCGAGCCATTTGCGGCCGAGCGCCCCTACGTGTTCTACGTCGGGAACCATCGCCAGCACAAGAATCTCGGCACGCTTTTCGACGCGTGGTCGAGGCTGCCGGAGGAAGACGCCGTCGATCTGTACCTGACCGGTCCCGACGATTTTAATGGAGAGCTGCAGCGCCGCGCAACGGCTGGCCGCACGATCGTAGCGCTGGGAGACGTTCCGGACGAGCGGCTTGCATCGTATTATGCCGGTGCTCGCGCGCTCGTGCAGCCGGCGCTGCGCGAAGGGTTCGGGCTGCCGATGCTCGAGGCCATGGCGGCAGGGTGTCCGGTGATCGCGTGCGAGGACGCGGTTCCGCGCATTCTCGAACCGGCGGCGCTGACGTTCGCGGCACGCGATGGGGTGGAGTTGTCGGCGATTTTGCACGACGTGCTCGCGGACGCAGGGCTGCGCGAGCGGTTCGTCAACTTAGGGCGGCGGATCGCTCGCACGCTGACGTGGGACCAGTGCGCCCGGGCGACGGCCGACGTCTATCGCGAGGTGCTCGACTCTGGGCGTAAACGTGCGTAGAACTATTTGTGCGATCGTCGCGTTGATCGGCCTGCTCGGTGCGGCGCCGTCGATTACCATCGTCATCAACGGCGACAAACTGCCCATCGATCCGCCTCCGCTGATGGAGCGCAACGTATTGTACGTCCCGGTTCGCCATACTCTCGCTGCGCTGGGGCTGCCGTTTCTGTCGGAAGGAAAGCGCGTGACCACGCAGGTCGGCTCGCGCAGCGTCGACGTAGAGCCCACTATCGAAATCAAGAACGTCCTGTACGTGCCCCTGCGCTTCTTTAGCGACGTACTTGGCGCGCAAACGCAGTACGATAAGCGTACGAACACGGTGTCGATGATCGCGCAGCTGGTCGGACGCACCGCCAACGGGTTGATTCCCACGCGCAGTGGATTCGTTCGGGTTGGAACGGTCGCGGCGGTCGATGTTTTGTCGGATCCGCCGACGATTACGCTCGCCTACGACACCGGTCCCAAAACCGTTCCGATCGGGCGTAACGCCATCATCGAAATGGAGGACGTCGGTGCGAATGTAACGACCCCCGGCGAGCTGGGCGACGTCCGTCCGGGCGATTTCGCGCGGATCGAAATGGGGCACAAAGGCAGCGTCGAGCGCGTGATCGACGCGTTTGGATCGCATTTCGGCAAGATCGTCGCGGTCGGCAGCGGTCAGTTCGTCCTCGACGACGGACAGGTCGTCACGGCGAGCCGCACTACCGAGGTTGGGCTCAACGGCAGCGCGGCCGGCTTTGCAGATTTAAAGCCCGGCGACGAAGTCAGCGTGCGATACAACGTCGAGACGAACGAAGTGCGCGAAGTGCTGGCCAGCCGGAAAGTGGCCGGGGCCGGCGGCGACGCACGGATCATCGCGAGCGTGGAGGACGACGGGAATCAGCCGCTGCGCGCGGGGGAGGCGGTGCACGTCACGCTCCGAGGCACTCCAGGCGGCTCGGCGACGTTCGATATCGGTTCGTACGTCACGAACATCGCGATGGAAGAAACTCAGCCCGGCACGTACACGGGAACCTACACGATACCGCGCGGAGTGAACTTTTCGGCCGTGCCCGTCATCGGTCGTCTGCAGTTGGCGGGGCGCGCGCCGGCCAGTGCTGCGGCCGAGCAAACAGTGTCGGCCGCGAGTACCGCGCCTGGTATTTCCGCAGTTGCTCCCCAACCGGGAGCAGCCGTCGACGGACCGCGTCCCGGTATTTACGCCGCGTTTTCCGCCGGTGCGGTACCGGTCAATCCTTCGAGCGCGGTGCTCTGGGTCAACGGGCGCGACGTTACGTCGGAATGCGTTCGAACGGCGCAGTTCATTCAATACCTTCCGTCGTATTCGTATCGGAACGGAACCGTACGCGTGACCGTAAGGGTCGCGGACCGGGCCGGTAACGTCACCACGAAGTCTTGGACGTTCTCGATCAAAACGAAGTAACGGCTCCGGCTGCCGCAGTTGGACGTTCACTTTCAAGCGAAGATTGAAGTCGCGCATTCCGCCGTGCCGGCGGCGATGCGGACGTCGATTGCTGGGTACATTCCCAGTCCGGACACGAGTATCGCTTTCGAATTCCATATCCGTCGGGGTGAACGCATGAACGACGACTGTATTTTTTGCAAGATTTCGAGTGGAGAGATTCCGGCGAAGGAAGTCTACCGCGACGACGACGTGCTCGCCATCGAGGACGTCAATCCCCAAGCGCCCGTGCACCTGCTCGTCTTGCCGTCGCAGCACCATCCCAATATCGCTACCCTTTCGGATCGCGACGACGGTTCGCTCGTCGCAAAACTGTTCGGTGTTGCGTCGCGACTCGGACGCGATCGCAACGGTGACGGATTCCGGCTCGTGATCAATACCGGTGCCAACGGCGGTCAGACTGTGGATCATTTGCACGTGCACGTGCTGGCGGGGCGCCCGATGACGTGGCCGCCCGGCTAGCCTCCTCCACGCTCTACACCATCGGTCACGGCGCCGTCGATATTGGAACCTTCGCCGGCTATTTGCGCGGCGCAGCGATCGAGTCGCTCGTCGACGTGCGGCGGTTTCCGGGCAGCCGGCGTCATCCGCAGTTCGGCGGTGCTGCATTGTCCGAAGCGCTGCGCGAAACCGGCGTTGCTTACCGGCACGCCGAGGATCTCGGAGGCAGGCGGCATCCGCTACCGGATTCTGCCAACACAGGATTGCGCAACGAGGGGTTTCGGGGCTATGCGGATTGGATGGAAAGCGACGCGTTTCGTGAGGCGTTTGCGGTTCTATTGAAGGAATCGCGCGATCGGCGTACCGCCGTTATGTGCGCGGAGACGCCGTGGTGGAAGTGTCACCGGCGGCTAATCGCCGACGCATCGGTACTGCTGGCGGAGACTGCGGTAGTGCATCTCCTTTCGGGAAAGCAAGCGGGCCATCGTCTTACCGAGGGGGTGACGGCCGTGG
Organism: Vulcanimicrobiota bacterium; assembly: GCA_963715435.1. Classification (GTDB taxonomy): domain Bacteria; phylum Vulcanimicrobiota; class Vulcanimicrobiia; order Vulcanimicrobiales; family Vulcanimicrobiaceae; genus JAFAHZ01. The sequence goes on along the minus strand of OY970243.1, from coordinate 3,389,931 downwards.
GCGAGACGCTCCTGTATCGTACCCTTCGTTGACGCGCTTGCTGCCCTGTGTTACCGTTGGTGCTTGGGCCCGCAGGGGCCCGATTTTGCGTGCGCTCCTGGGCTCTGTCGCAGGATCACGCCTCGAAAGGGGGTCGTTAAGAAATGGAAGTTCGCGTTTCTCCGGGTGAATCGATCGAGAGCGCGCTGCGTCGCTTCAAAAAGGCCACCCAAAAGGCGGGTATTCTCGCCGAGGCGCGCAAGCACGAGCACTACGAAAAACCGAGCGTGCGCCGCAAGAAGAAATCGGCAGCCGCTCGCAAGCGCCGCAGCTAGCAGGCCCCAATGGCATCCTTGAAAGACCGCATCTCCTCCGATCTGAAGGAGGCGATGAAGGCGCGCGAACAGCTGCGTCTCGACACGCTGCGATCAGCGCTTTCCGGATTTACGTACAAACGCTCCGAGGCGGGACAGGATCTCACCGAGGCCGACGAGCTCGATGTCGTCCGGCGCCTCGTCAAGCAGCGCGGCGACTCGCAGGCCGAGTACGAGAAGGCCGGCCGGAGCGAACTAGCTGCCAAGGAGCGCGCCGAGCGAGAGATCCTCATCGCCTATCTGCCGCAACAGAAGTCGCCAGCGGAGGTCCGAGAAATCGTGCAAAGCGTGCTTTCGGAGCTGCCGCCTGAAAGCCGCAACCAGGGCGCCGTCATGAAGGTCGTCATGCCCCAGCTCAAGGGTTTGGCCGACGGCAACCTCGTTCGCCAAATCGTCACGGAAGAGCTCGGATCCGGTTAGCCCGGTTAAGGAGTAACTTTCCGACCCCGAGCCGGTAGCTAGGCGTATGTGGAGTCGGCGCTTGCGTGCTTGGGTTTCAGCGAGTCTGCTGCTATGCGGTATGTGCGGGCTGGCCGCTGCCGCCTTGGCACAGGGGGCGCGGCCGGTGGTCGTCGTGCCGATTCACGGGACGGTCGATCAGGGCATGGCTCATCTCGTTGCGCGTTCCGTCGAAAAAGCCAATGAAGAAAACGCGGCCGCAGTCGTGCTGGACGTCAACAGTCTGGGCGGTATCGTCGACGCTGCATTGCAGATTAAGGACGCGCTGCTCTCCGCGCACGAACCCGTTATCGCGTTTGTTTCGGGTCGCGCCTATTCGTCTGCGGCGCTGATCTCGCTTTCGTCGAGCCGCATCATCATGGCCCCCGGCGCATCGATCGGTTCGGCCGAGCCGCATCCCGATACACGTGAAACCGTTTCGGCGCTAACGGCCGAGTTCGAATCGACGGCGCAGCGCAACCACCGCGATCCTAAACTGGCTGCGGCAATGGTCGATCGCACCGTGGACGTTCCGGAGTATAAGCCGACCGGAGCGTTTCTCACCCTCAACACACAGGACGCCGTTCGTTCGCATATCGCCGACGGCGTGCAGCCGTCGCTCGATGCGGCACTGAGTTCGCAACGGCTTGGTTCGGCTCCGCGGCAGCAGGCCAGTTATACCTGGGCCGAAGAGATCGCGCGATTTGCGACCGATCCGGTTGTGAGCGGCATTTTGCTAACGCTCGGCATGCTGGGTTTGCTCATTGAAATGCAGACGATGCACGGAATTGCCGGCGTCATCGGCGTGGCAGCGTTCGCGCTGTTTTTCGGGGCGCACATTTACGCGGGCTTCTCCAACGGACTCGTCGCCGGTTTGGCGCTCTTGGGCATCGTCGGAATTCTCTGGGAGCTGCACGTGGTGCCGGGGCACGGCTTACCGGGAATCATCGGCGCGGTGCTGCTCTTTTGCGCGGTACTCTTTTCATTCGGTACGCAGTTCTTCATCGTCGCCGTCGAGACCATCGCGACGTCGGTAGTGCTCACCGCGATCGGTTTCTCGCTGTTGGTAAGGTCGATTCCTCAAAACGCTTGGGCGAACCGGCTGGCGTTGGCGGCGGTCCAGGGGCCGGAGTACGTCACCAGCGCCGACTTTTCGGCGTTGCGCGGAAGGAGCGGCGTGGCCGCCTCGTATCTGCGGCCGGCGGGAATCGCGCAAATCGACGGACGCCGCGTCGACGTTCTGACGAAGGGTGAGTTCATCGCACAGGGAACCCCGATTCGCGTTGCGCGCGTCGAGGGATCGCGCATCTTCGTGGAGGAGGAGGCTTAATGCTCGTCCAGGCCGGTGGCGCGATCGTCATAATCGTTCTCATCATCGCGTTCTTCATGTTCCTGTACTACTTCCCGATCGGACTGTGGATCAGGACGATCGCGGCCGGCGTTCCGCTGGGGATTATCTCACTCGTGCGGATGCGATTGATCGGAATTCCGCCGGGTGTCATCGTCGCAAACTACGTGCGCGCCCGCAAAGCCGGATTGGATCTGACCGTCGACCAAATGCAGTCGCACTTCCTCGCCGGCGGTAACGTCGACAAGGTGACCTTGGCGATGATCGCCGCGCAGCGCGCGGAGATTCCTCTGGAATGGCAGCGCGCCGCAGCGATCGACCTCGCCGGCCGAGACGTACTCGAAGCCGTGCAAACGTCGGTCAATCCCAAAGTCATCGAGACGCCGATCTTTCAAGGCGTCGCTCAGAACGGCATTCAGCTCAACGTCAAAGCGCGAATCACGGTACGCACGAACCTTGACCGCTACGTCGGCGGCGCCAGCGAGCCGACCATCGTTGCGCGCGTCGGCGAAGGCGTCGTCTCGGCCGTCGGTGCGGCCGTGGATCACAAAGAGGTTCTGGAGTTCCCCGATCGAATCAGCAAAGCCGTTTTAGCCAAAGGGCTCGACGCCGGCACCGCCTTCGAGATCGTATCCATCGACATTGCCGACGTCGACGTCGGCAAGAACATCGGAGCGGAGCTGCAGACGAGCCAAGCCGAAGCCGATCGGCGGATCGCTCAAGCCAAAGCCGCGGAACGGCAATACGCCGCACTCGCGGGCGAGCAAGAGCAGAAGGCGGAGACGCAAGCAATGCGCGCAAAGGTCGTCGAAGCGGAGGCACAGATTCCGCAAGCTATCGCCGAAGCGTTCCGTAGCGGCCATCTCGGCGTTATGGACTACTACCGTCTGAAGAATATTCAGGCCGACACCGACATGCGTGCGACGATCGGCGGTTCCCCTGACTCGTCGACCGATCAGCAAGCGCCGCCGACGCCGCCCGTGAAATAGGTTACGGCCGTGCGCGACATCGGCGGTCTCGTCTGGATCGTGTTCGTGCTCTTCGCAGTGATATCGAGCATCGTGCGAAGCGCGCGAAAAGCGCGCGTGACGCCTGCGCGAGGCGCGGTAGCGCCGAGTCGGACGGTCCCGCCGTTGATCGCGCAGTTCGCGCAACAAGCACAGACTCACGCAGCGCCGCCGCCAATACCGAAACCGGTGTCGCCTCCGCCGGCGGTTTCGCCCGTCGTGGCGCGGCCACGGGTTGAACCCGTCTTTGCCGCCGCACAGCTGCCGCAAAGGCGTGCAAATGGATTCTTTGCCGATCGCGGTGCTCTCGTGCGAGGCATCATCGCCGCAGAAGTGCTGGGAAAGCCTCTCGCACTGCGCGACGAATAACGTCTTCTTGATCTCATCCCAGCGCTCGATCGAACTGCACGATCTCCCCGACCGCGTTCGCCTTTTCGGCGAGTACGATCGTAACCTGTCGGCTATCGAGGAGGCGCTCGACGTTTCGGTACAAGCCGACGGTGATTGGCTGCGCGTCAGCGGGGATGCCGAGGACGTGGACCGCGCCGAACAAGTCGTGCGGCGTATGCTCGACGCTGCTCGCGGCGGCACCTTCGTTACTCCCGAGGACGTAGCGCTCGCGTTTTCCGACGTACGCGAAGGTGCCCGGGAACGCGCGTTGCCGGAGACGCTGGTTCAGACGCAACGCGGCCGAAGCGTTCGTCCGCGAACGCCCGGTCAGCGACGGTTCGTGCAGGCGGTCGAATCAAAGACGCTCACGATCGGCGTCGGTCCGGCCGGTACTGGAAAGACGTACCTCGCTATCGTGATGGCGGTGCGTGCGATGCGCAATCGCGAGGTCGCCCGCGTGGTTCTTTCGAGGCCGGCCGTCGAAGCCGGTGAAAAACTCGGATTCCTTCCGGGGGATCTGCGCGAGAAGGTCGACCCGTACATGCGGCCGCTGTTCGACGCGCTCAACGATCTGCTCGGTCCCGCCGTCGTCGACAAGCACATCGATCGCGGAACGTTGGAAGTCGCGCCGCTCGCGTACATGCGCGGCCGCACGCTTTCAGAGGCATTCGTCATTCTCGACGAAGCACAAAACGCGACGAAGGACCAAATCAAAATGTTCTTGACGCGGCTTGGCTCCGCTGCGAAGATGGTGGTCGTGGGCGACGAGACGCAGGTCGACCTTCCGTCGGGCGAGCGCAGCGGACTGCGTGACGCGGCAAACCGCTTAAGCGGGATGGACGACGTTGCTATCGTTGAGTTTGACGAGGGAGACGTCGTTCGTCATCCGCTAGTGGCGAAGATCATTCGCGCGTACGCGCCAGATCGAACGACGTGATCTATTATCGCAACGACGTTCGAAGAAGTGGTGTCGACGGCCGCGGACTGGTAGCAACGGCGAAAAAGCTGCTTGCCGCCGCGGGCGAGTCCTCATCGTCGCTTTCAATCACGCTCGTCGACGACGCGGCCATTCGCGAGCTCAATGGCGAGCATCGCGGAAAAGACAAAGCCACGGACGTGCTCAGTTTTTCGCTCGTAGAGAACGGCAGTGCCTCAGCGGAGCGGCTATTGGGCGACGTCGTGATTTCAATTGACACGGCGCGGCGGCAGGCGTCGGAGTACGATGCCTCGCTACAGGAAGAGCTTTACCGGCTGCTTATCCACGGCATCCTTCACGTGTTGGGACACGATCACGAGCGTGCCGGCGAACGGCGCGTGATGGTGGCTGCGGAACGGCGGTTGGCGAAGGCGATCGGACTCGCGTGGCCGTACGACGGTGAGACCTGATGCCTCAACCGGTTGAAGAATCCCGCAAGGCCGAACGCCCGCAGTACGTTCCGATCTCCGAGAGCAAGGTCGGCCGCTCGTTCTATCACGCATTCGAAGGCATTCTCTACGCGACGCGCACGCAGCCGAACATGCGCGTGCACTTCGTCATCGGCGCTCTCGTGCTGCTTGCGACGCTGGTGTTGCGGCTCGACCGGTTTTACGTCGTCGCGACGCTGATCTTGGTGGCGATGGTCCTCAGCCTCGAACTCATCAACACGGCGGTCGAAGCCATCGTCGATCTATTGACCGTCGCCCACCATCCGCTGGCGAAGACCGCAAAGGATGCGGCGGCGGGTGCGGTGCTAGTCGTGGCAATCGCTTCGGCCTTGGCCGGCTATTTAATCTTTTATCAAGGCATCGTCGGCGGCGGAGCGCGCGTCTTCGAGGCGGTGCAATCGGTCCCGGCCAACGTGGCGCTCATCGTCCTGGCGGTCGTTTCGATCGCGACCATCTTTGCCAAGGCCTGGGTTGGCCGGGGTTCGCCCTTGCAGGGGGGCGCCGTTTCCGGCCATGCGGCCGTCGCCTTTGCCGCGGCCACGATGCTGGCGTTCTTCTATCAGAAGCCGTTGCCGGCGCTCCTAGCCTATGTGATTGCCTTCCTGGTTGCTCAGAGCCGCGTGGAGGCCCGGATTCACAGCCTCTTTGAGGTCTTCTGGGGGGCAGCCTTGGGAACGATTGTGGCTATGGCCATCTACGCCATCGTCCGCCCGCACGTGCTCCTTTGACCGCCCGACCTCTATGCTATAATAGGCGCCGTCTTGAATACCGACCCGTCCCGAAGTAGTCCCGAAGCCCTGGTTTTCCAAATCGTCGCCCTCGGGGTGCTCGTGCTCCTGGCGGCGTTCTTCGCGGCCTCTGAGGCCGCGCTGATCTCCATATCGCGGCTTCGGGCGCGGTCGATCGCCGAACGGGGCGTGCGCGGCGCCCAAACGCTCGTCACGGTGGTCGAGGACAAGAATCGTTTCCTTACGTCGATTCTCGTAGGCAACACCATCGTGCTGATGGCATCGGATTCACTAGCCACCTACGTCGCGATCAATCTCGGTTTGCCCGCGCCCGCCGTGTGGTCGACCGTCGTCATGACGATCGTCATGCTGCTATTCGGCGAGATCGTCCCGAAGACCATTGCGACGAGCGACAACGAACGGTGGGCGCTGCGCCTCGGCAAGGCGATGTGTTTCTTTGCGATGGCGCTCACGCCGGTGGCTCGCGCGTTTCAATTCGTCACGGAGCTCGTATTGCGGCCGTTCGGCGTGAAGCACGGACAGCAGATCTACATAACGGAAGAAGATATACGCACCCTGATCAACGTCGGCGCCGAGCAGCGCGTGATCGAAGAAGAAGAACGCGAGATGATCCACTCGATCATTGAGTTCGGCGACACGATCGTGCGTGAAGTGATGACGCCGCGACCCGAGATGGTCGCCGTGTCGGTCGACGATCCGCCGCGGCGAGTGCTCGAGGTCGTCATCGCGGAAGGCTACTCGAAGCTGCCGGTTTATCAAGAGTCTAAGGACGACATCGTCGGCATCATTCACGATCGCGAGCTGCTCGTAGCGCTGGCTAACGGCACGATCGCGCACACGAGCTTACGCGCTCTCATGCGACCCGCCGTGCACGTCCCCGAGGTGAAGAAGATCGCCGAGCTGCTGCGCGAGATGCAGCGCGACAAGTTTACGCTGGCGATCGTCGTCGACGAATACGGCGGTACTGCCGGTTTGGTGACGATGGAAGATCTACTCGAAGAGATCGTCGGCGAGATTCGAGACGAACACGACGTCGACGAGCAAGAAGCGATTCATGTGGTTTCCCCGACCGAAGCGGTCGTCGAAGCGGGAACGAACATCGAGGATCTCAACGCGAAACTCGGAACGGTGATTCCCAGCGACGACTTCGAAACGATCGGCGGATATACGGTCGGTTTGTTCGGCCGCCTTCCGGCCGAAGGCGAAGAGATCGACGCCGACGATCACACGCGCTTGCGCGTCGATCGCACGCGCGGACGCCGCATCCTCTCGGTGCGCGTGTTCACCAACGGCGTGCGCCAAACGAAGCCGCCGTCCGAAGTGGAGACGACCGACGCAACCACGCGCCTATAAGACGCGCGGCATCGTCATTCGCGGACGCCAGCTTGGCGAAGCCGATCGCATCTTCACGCTCTTCACGCTCGAGCGCGGCAAGCTCGATGCGGTCGCCAAGGGCGTTCGACGGCCGCGCAGTCACCTCGCGGGACGCTTGGAGTTCGGTAACGAGTGTGCGTTTGGAATGCATCGCGGACGGTCGTTGGACGTCATCGTCTCCGCGGACATCGTGACGGCACCGTGGACCAGGCTGGTCGAACCGGAACGATATGCCGTCGCTTCAGTCGCGGCCGAGCTGATCGATGCCTTTTGCGAACCGGACCTGGAACTGCCCGAGGTGTACGCTCTTTTCTCCGGAATGCTCGGCGCCGTGGCGTCCTCGCAGGAACCGCGCGCGCTGTTGCCGCGCTTTTCGCTGCGGCTGTTGGATTTGCTTGGCTTGGCTCCGCCGGCCGACGATTGCGTTCGCTGTGCGTCGCCGTTGGGCGATGCCGCAGCGTGGCTCGATGCAGAGGCCGGTGGATTCATCGACGTCGCCTGCCGCGAACGTTGGCGGGACCTGCCGGGGCTCGAGGTCGCCGACCGTGAGAATTTCGCAGCGCTCGGCGCGCCGAAAGACGCAACGACGGCAGGATTGCGTGCGCGCCCGCGCGTCGCGCGCGCGATCGAGGATTTGCTCGCGCACCATCTCGGACGGCGTCCGAAATCGGGCGCGCACCTCGCCGAGTTCGCCGAAGGCTAGCCGCGCGACATGGCGATTATGGCGCTCGACGTCGGAAGTAAGCGCATCGGCGTGGCCGTTGCCGATCCGAGCCACACGTTTGCTTTACCGGCGACGACGGTTGAGCGAACGAATCTCAATGCCGATCTTGCGCGGTTGCGCGGGCTGATCGAGGAGTACGGCGTGGATGAGCTGGTAATCGGCGATCCGGTCTCGCTCTCGGGCGAGCGCGGCATTGCCACGCAAAAAATGGACGAGTTCGTCGAACGGCTGCGACCGATATACGGTGGTGAGATCCATCGCGTCGACGAGCGTATGACGACCGCTCAAGCAACCAAGACGCTCATCGCGGCCGACGTTTCGCGGCAGAAGCGCAAACGGTCCGTCGACGCAATGGCCGCCGCGCTGATTCTCGAAACCTATCTGGCACGCCGGCGCCGCAAGATGCCGTGAAAGGCTTCTCGCGTTTCGTCGGCTGGACGGTCCTGATCGTTGCCGTCGTTACGGCTGGCGGCATCGCATGGTTTTATAACGCGGTCTATCACGACAGGACGTTCCCATCACAGGAGACTCGCGTCGTGATCGCGCGCGGTTCGACGTTCGAGGAAATCGCGCGTCAGCTGGCAGTTCAAGGCGTGGTCGGCAACTACGCGGCCTTCCGCGTTTTAGCGCGCATACGCGGCGAAGAGAGCGGTGCGCATGCCGGCGAGTACCGCTTCGCCGCACATCAGACGCAGAGCGCCGTGCTCGATGCGTTGATGACCGGCGGTGCCCAAATTGCCGTATGGGTGACGGTTCCGGAAGGCTTTACCTCCCAACAGATTGCAGCCCGGCTGCAAGCGAGCGGCGTCGGAACGTCGGAACCGTTCGCCAGCGCGTTCGTTCGCGATACGATCGTCGTCGCCGGCGTTCGTACCAAAAATCTCGAGGGCTTTCTGTTTCCGAGTACGTACCTCGTTTCGCTCGGTGCCGCACCACAGCAAGTCGAGGCGCAGTTTACCGGCGAATTCTTCGCAAAGCTTCCGCGTGACGCCGCGGCGCGCGCTAAGCGACTCGGCGTCACCGTGCCTCAGGCGGTAACGGTGGCCTCGCTGGTCGAGCGCGAGGCAAAGGCAGATGCCGACCGCCCGCTCATCGCAAGCGTCATATACAACCGGCTGCGGCTGCGCATGCCGCTCCAAGTGGACGCTACCATCGAATACGCGCTCCCTTCCCACAAGAACGAGCTGTCGTTCGCGGATTTGCGCATCGCGTCGCCGTACAATACGTACACGCACGCCGGTCTGCCGCCGACGCCGATTGCCAATCCCGGGCTGCCCTCGCTGGAGGCGGCGCTGGCGCCGTCGAAGACGGACTTTCTGTATTACGTCTACTGCGGTAACGGCCGTCATGTGTTTGCCAAAACGCTAACGGAACACCAGGCCAACGTCGCACGCTGCCTGCACTAAGGAGTTTGGAACATGCCGTCCGATAACGGTGAAAATTCGAGCGGCCCGCTCGAACTGAGCGAGGTCCTCTACATCCAAACCAAGGAAGGCGCGGAGATGCCGTTCGAAGTCGTGGGCATTCTGGAAGATCCCGACGACGGAACGTCCTACGCCGTGCTCATGCACGAGCCGCACGAAGAAGGCGAAGGCGAGTTCATCGTGACGGATTTGGACGGCAACCTCGTCGACGACGAAGAGCTCGCGCAAGAGATTCTGGACGAGTTCCTGGTCTTTGCCGAAGAAGCCGGGGACGACGGCGGCAACGGAGGCGCGAAGGCGTAATTCGCGTCTTATTTCTGTCCGCTAACGTCGGCGTCGGTCACGTCTCGGCCGCGAACGCCGTCTGCGCGGGACTGCGCAAGATCGACCCGTCGGCGCGAACGTTGGTCGTCGATTCGTATAAGTACGCCGCCTTGGTCGTCTCGCGCGTCGTTTCGGATGGCTACTTGCAGATGGTCAAGACGATTCCGCAGATGTACCGTTACATCTACCATCGTGCCGAGCGGGCCACTGAAGTTGGACCGTTCCGAACTTGGGCGCACCAATTTACGGCCGGAAACCTGCGAGCGTTGATCGAGAGGGAACGGCCCGACGTCGTGGTATGCACGCATGCGTTTCCGTGCGGGGCAATGGCCGAATACAAACGGCTTTACGACGACGCGTTGCCCGTCGTCGGAATCGTGACCGACTTCGCGGTGCACGCGTTTTGGATTCATCGAAACATCGATGGGTACGTCGTCGCCAGCGAGTCAATTCGCGAACAGATGATCGCTCGCGGCGTAACGCCCGAACGCGTCCTCGCGGCGGGAATACCCGTGTGCAGTGAGTTCGTTTCGCCGGCCGCGCCGCATACGCGGCTGCGCGAGAGGCTTAACCTGCCGTTGGATCGTGACGTCGTATTACTCATGGGCGGGGGCCTAGGGATTGGACCGCTCGAACGCATGATGCGAGCGCTGGAAGGGGTGCAGGCGCCGATCGCGGCGGTCGTCATCGCCGGCCGGAACAAACGCACGGAGCGGCGAGTTCTCGCCGCTGCCGAAGGCGTCGGCTATCCCGTCCGCGCGTTGAAGTTCGTCGACAACGTGTACGACTATATGCATGCGGCCGACGTACTGGTGACCAAACCAGGCGGACTTACCGCGGCTGAGGCACTCGTCGCTGGGCTTCCGATGGTTTTATGTAAGCCGCTTCCCGGGCAAGAAGAACGAAACGCTCGCATCCTATGCGAGGAGGGCGCGGCGACTCGCTCGCGTGCCGTCGCCGATCTCGCTACAAGCGTCGACGCAGTCTTGACGCCGGGCAATCGCCGCGATCGAATGCTGGCCGCGGCAAGACGCATGGCGCGGCCAAATGCCGCCGCCGAAGCGGCGTCGCTGATCGCGCGGTTGGTTCGGATGCGAGAGGAGGTCGTTGCCTGATGAAGCCGCTACCCACTGCTTCAACGTACGCGCGGGTCCTCGCGCTCGTCCGAATCCTGACCGGCGCGATGTGGATCGCGCACGCAATACCAAAGTTTCTCGATAGCGCGTCGTTTTTGCCGCCCAAGGGCGCCATGGCCAAGCTGGTTGAAAATGGGGCGCAACACGGCTCTCACGCGTTTGCGTCGTTCTTTGCCAACGTCGTCAGTCCGAACATGCCGCTCTTTGCCGAGCTCGTACGATTGGGCGAGCTATTGACCGGCATCGCGCTGCTGCTGGGATTATTCACGCGGCTGGGCGGCGCGGTCGGAATCTTTTTGCCGATTATGTATCTCGCGGCAAAAGGACCGCTGCTGAGCTACGAGACGCTGGAGACCCCGGATTTCACGATCCTTGTGCTGTCTGCGATAAATCTCGTATTGCCGACGAGTCGCGTCTTCGGAGTCGACGCTTTGCTCGGCCGTCCGCGCTCGAGAGTCGAGCGGGTCCAAGCAGAGTTCGTCCCCGAACCGCCGCTGACCCCGCCCCCTTCGCAACCGAGCGGCCGCTAGGACATACGCGCGCCTTGTAGTATAGTCGGTCGTCGGCGGGGAGAGATGGCCGAGCGGCTGAAGGCGGCGGTTTGCTAAACCGTTATACGATGTAAAGTCGTATCGAGGGTTCGAATCCCTCTCTCTCCGAAGTACGAAAGATCAGCGCGCGGTCGTAGCTCAATTGGATAGAGCAACAGGCTACGAACTTGTAGGTTGGGGGTTCGAGTCCCTCCGACCGCGATTGTGACAAACGCAGTCAGGAAAATAATACTGGCTGCGTTTTATTTATCGGCAGGAACGCTGGAGTGGGCTGCTTGCAGCACCGGGCCGAAATCCAGCACTTCGAAGTCGGAGACGTGAATTTGCTGGAGCGCTGCGAGATCGGTAGCGTTCCAATGACTGGAGCCGTCGAGCGCAATGGAGTTGTAGAGCTCGTTGGTATTGGCCGTGTCGGCTAAGTAGATGCCGTAGCTCTTCATCGCTTCGGCGATCGCGCGGCTCTGCGGGGCAAACTTGGAAATATTGAACGACGCTCGCAGTCGCAGCCGAGCACCGAACGGCAGGCTATAGTAGGTACTTCCGTTATATGGAATTCCAGCGGCATCGCTGGCAGGCCGCACGAACGCCCATTGCGACGTCGTACCGGCCGGAGCCGCCCAGTTCAGCGCATGATCGATGCGTCCGGCGGCAATCTCTTCCCAGCGAATCATTCCGGCGTAGAGTGAAAGACCGGAACTCATCGCCGAGGGCGTATTCGGCGGTAGAGGTTGGAAAGGTTCGTTGAGGGTCCAGGCGGCGCCGCTGTATGCTGACAGCACGTTGCCGGAGAACTTCGCGCTGTACAGTTCGTAAATCATGCAGCTTTGCCGCTGCAGCACCAGTGCGTGATTGTAGCGTACTTTTTCAATCCGGAAACTCGCCGCCCATGGGTAGCGCTGATCGAATGTGTGATAGTTTACCGTCGGATGAACGACGTACAACTTGGTCTTATTGTCCGCGACGTTAATGTACTCGCGGGGACTACCGGCAATCCAGAATCCACCGTTATTGCCCGCCGCGATCATCGATTTGATGTATCGCCGGCTATTAGGATCGACACGTGCACGCTTGACCGTCTGCATGTAGTAACCGTCCGATCCGAAAAGCGGGCACGGGCTCTGCGCGGTACGTTGTGGTGAACCACCCAGCGCAGGAACCGTTAGCGGCGCGACACCGCCTTGGCCGCCGCAAGCATTGAGCCCGAGCGAAATGGCGATCGTCGCCCCAACTACTGCGGCGGATGAGTAACGGCGAAGTGACGGACTATGGATCATTTTTGAGCCGCCTACTAGTCGGCGCGTCTGAAATTGGAGGGCGCCCTCTCATTGTCCAATCAAGCGCTGACTTTGTCATGAGGAATTCGTCCCGGGGATACGGTCCTAGGGCCTCGCCGGGCGCGGGGGCTGCTCACGTTAATGTTGACCGAACTGCGACTTCGGGCATTCTCACGCTCTAAAATCCTGGCGCTCCTTCCCCGACTGGGCCTTCGGCGTAGCAAAATCACGCCCTTAGTCTCATTGGAGGGAGGTTTTGGATGTGGTCCGTGCCCCGTTCATCGTTTTCATCATCGCGGCGGTAGCTGCGCCCAGCCCGAGGCCGAACCAATACGTGTATCACGGTTGCGCCGTGTTCGGTGCCGGCGAGCCCGGGGTTTCGATGAATGTGTCGCGCGCACCGGCGGATCGGTACAGCGCGACGATCGTTGCGAACTTACCAAGTGGTACGCTTGACTACGGAGACACCCAGGACAACGAACGATGGAATCTCGGGACGGCGGCGACTGCGAAATACGCCGTCCAGGCCGTAGATGGAGGCCACAAGCCGGCGTTTCGCAACTCGCTGCCGATGCCGTGGAGCGACGGATGGATCATCGAGTCGGTCTCGGATCATCACGCGCACGTTCTATTGACGGACAGCTGTGACGATTACGAAACGTACGGCACAAAATGGACGGGGCACAAAGGACCGCTCAAAGCGTACAGCGGCGATCGCTGGCGACTCAGTTCGACGCTGGCGTCGCAGCAGGTCGGCGGCCAGGTCAATGTCACCGCCGCAGGCCTTCCGATGATCGGTATGACCGACACGGGAGAAGATGCGGCTTTGCCGCAAATCAATCACACGGTGCAGTTCTTTCTGCCCACCGGTCGCGGACTGTCGCAATGGGGCTACGTCAGCCCCGCAACGGGGCCGTCGGGGATTGCCGATACCGGCTGCGCCGGCATGCCTTGTACGCACCCGCTGCATTACGGCGACGTGTTGCGTTTGAAGTCCCGGTTCAACTGCAACGCGTATCCCGGTCGCACGCGGAAGGGAAGTCTGGTCTGCGTCCAGCTCCAGCAATACGGCATGATTGCCAGCGATCAAGCCTCTTCGATCGGCTTGCGCTTCGGACCAGCCGCCGACGGTACAAAGGGTTGGAACTATGCCGTCGACCTTCACCCCCTCTTGATGCTACTGCACTTCTCGGATTTCGAAGTCGTCGACCTGGGCGGCCACGTCGTCCGATGCTGGGCGGGCCATGCGTACGGCAAGGACTGCTTTTAAGCGAGGCGCTGCCGGCAGCGGAAAAACGGGCTGCGACAGTTGCGAGCGGCGACGGGTCATGGTATCGTACGGTGTCGAAAAGCGACGCTCGACGGCCATGGCTCGGTAGCTCAGTGGTAGAGCGGGGGACTCATAAGCCCTAGGTCGCTGGTTCAAATCCAGCCCGAGTCAAGTTTTGAAGAGGGCCGGCCGCCGTCGTGAGCGGCCGGTTCCGTTCCCAAGGAAACCACCCATTATGTCGACTATTCCCTGCGACTTTTGTCCCCATCCGGTGGATCGCGGACAAATGGAAGAGATCGAAATCTCGCACTACGTTCCCGACAGCTCGGGCGACGATCTCGCGTATGCGCGCACGTATTTCTTCGGGCATCCCGATTGTGTCCGGAAGTTTTATCGCACGCTGGTCGACCACAAGCTCGATTTGTTCAAGCACATTCCGAGTGCGGGGAGCTCGCCCGAGTCACCCCGCTCGTAAGCGTCGCGTGCGCCCGTAGCGTAGCTGGATAACGCACAGCCCTCCGAAGGCTGGGATCGGGGGTTCGAATCCCTCCGGGCGCGCCATCTCTCAACGCCGAAGACTTACGGCGGCGTTAACCCCGTAAAGTCGCCGATTCGCTTAGCGTCGTAGGGCCAGTTGAGTTCGTCGAACTTCGTTCCCGGAATCGCCGTTTTGCCTTGTTGCCACACGATGGTTCCGGCATGGTTTACTTCGAGAACGGTGTTATCGATTTGATTGCTTACGAGCGTGTTGCCGTTCTTGAGACGGACGGCGTGTGATGGTTCCGGCGATCTGATGCTGCCATGCTGCTGATTCGTCTGGAAACTCCACACGACGCTTCCACTAGAGCTCAGCTCGACGATGCGGCTGTGGCCCGAATCCGTTACGAGGGTGTTGCCGTTAGGAAGCCGGCTGGCGAAACCGACCCCGTTGAGAAGCTTCTTGCCCTTGGGGCTGCCGTATTGCCAGACGATGTTGCCGGCTTGCGATACCTCGATCACCCGGTTATTGCTCTCGTCGGCAATGAGGACGTCACCGTTAGAGAGCGTCTCGGCGCTGTTCGGATTTCTCAGTTCGCCTGCTCCGGAACCGGCCTTGCCGGTCGTGCCGTACTGCCAAACGACATTTTTGCTCTGCGAAATTTCGATAACCCGCTGATTGCCCTGATCGGTGACCAGAAAATCCCCGTTGGATAGGTGAACCGCGCTGACGGGCGCGTCGAGCAGTCCCGGTTTGGAACCGGCAACGCCGGCCTTACCGTACTGCCAGACTATATTGCCGGCCTTATTGACGACGATGACGCGGTTATCTTGACACGGCTTCTTGCTGCACGCCGGAATCGTTCCCGACGGCAGTCCGGTGCCGGCGACGAGCGTCAGGTCGCCGTAACGCTCGGCGTCGTTAGGCCCGACGACCGATTTGGGACCTGCTTTGGCGGATTCATCACCGAACTGCCAGACGACGTGATGGTGCTTATCGACTTCGATGATACGATTGTTCCACTGATCGGCGATAAGGATGTCACCTTTACGGTTGAATCCGCCGGCTTTCGCGACGGACGAAGCCGTGCTCGCAGCGGGCAACATTGCTTGTCTCGTTCCCGTTGTAGAGCATCCCGCGACGACGGCGAAAAGCGGCGCTAGGCTTAGAACGGCAGGCAAACGTGGGAAACGCTCACGCATGATCGTGCACTCCTCAAGACGCGGGAATTGTGCAGATCTTACGAAAGCGCTATGAAGAACTTCTGAAAAGGAAGATGCTTCGGAGATTCATGAATATGAGTTTCCGAAGCACCATGCGGGACTAAGGTCTAGCGCTCTAGGACCTGAAGATTGTTGTCGTTGTCGTCGTTGAAATAGAGTTTGGTATCCATGGCGTTGTGGCCTGTAGCCACCATGCCGAAGAGCGAGCCCGCGGCGCCTTTATCGACGTTTCGAACGTCGAGGACCTTACCTTTGCGGTCGATCTCGATCATGAGATTCTTGCCGTTGGGATCGAGCGTATTGCCGATAACGAGGTGACCGTTGAACAACAGCGCCGAGCTGATCGGACCGTTGAGCGGCGCTCCCATGAAGAGCACGTGTGCGTGGGAGGCAAACCGTCCGTCAAAGTGGCGTCCACTGTCTCTCACCTGCAAGCATTGTACGCCGCCGATAGATGAAACGTCGTGGATCGCCGTCACGGAATTATTGGTTCCGTCGACGACGAAGAGCGTGTCGGTGCTGCGTTCGTATTGAAGGCCTGATGGACCGAGAATGCTGCCCGGCGCGCCGTGATTCACCGGGAAGCCTTTCGCGATGACCTGCGTCGTGAAGCCGGCGTTGAGGTTGATTCGAATGATCTTTCCGTCTCCCGCGTTGCTGACGTAGAAGGACGGCGTTCCGTTCCTGGGATCGGCGTACACTTGGCCGAAGGGATGATTGAAAGGAGAGCCCGTAAAGTTCTTGACGAGCGTGCCGCTCGGCGAGAAGACGGGATTGTCGTTCGATACAAAGGCCGCATTCCAGATCGCGTCGTTCGGAGCGAGCGCCAGGGCGTTGCATCCCATGAGCGTGGTTGGATCGGCGGCTATGAGGGTCGGTGACGATCCCGGCATCGGGTGGAGCGCCACGATCGTGTAGCCTGTCCCCTGCACGTTGCTGCTGGCGTTAAAGTTGCAAACGACGAGATCGCCTTTGGTGAGTTTGCCGCTGGTCGACGGCGCAACGCTGAGACCGTAGGGATTGAGCTGACCGAAGGACGGATCGATCGTCGATCCGATAACCACTTGATTCGTCAACTTTGCGAGGATCGAACCGTCCGTATCGGGCCTAGCGCCGGGCACGCCGGCCGCTGCACCTGCCGCCGGCGGTTGCGCAGGCAGCGTATTCGACGGCGTCATTCCGGTGTTTTGTGCGCTGCACGCCGCAGCGATCAAGCCTGCCGCTAACGCTGCGGCGAAGAGTCTTGGCAAACGTAAGCTCATTGAGCACCTCGCTTCGGGCTTAAAGGTCTTCTTTGTCATCCCTCAGCGGTGTGAAGAAAGTCTGAATGTTAGCGATCGAGGTCGGCGATCTGCGCGAACTTCGGTGCCTGCACGACTACGTGGGCATGACCTTGCCTCGCGCGAAGCTCGAGCGCTGCGGCGCAGGCGAGTTTCCGCGGGGCACTCCATTGCCCGTGGAGGACAACGCAGCGTGCAAGATCGCCGGCATTTAGCGTCGCAGCGCGGGTTTACGCTCATCGAGATGATGATCGTCGTCGCAATCATTGCTATCTTGGTGAGTATTCTCGTACCGAACTTCATTCGCGCGAGAGCGCAGGCGCAAACGGCCGCCTGTGAAGCGAATCTCAAGGAGATCGCGACGGCTCTAGAGTTGTACGAAACCGACAACGAAAAGTATCCGTCAAGCGGTACGGTTAACTCCAGTAATAGCGACTTACAGCCCTACCTGAAGCAAACGCCGGTCGATCCAGCTGCGGGGCCCGGTGCCTATTACACGTTTACCGTTACCGGCGGGGCCGCGTCCACGGCCACGTACACGATCGTCTGTCCCGGCGTACACGATCCGGGCACGCTCCAGAATATAACGCCGAACACTACGCTCACCCACATTCAGTACACGTCGGCCGCCGGCTTCTCGGCTTCGAATTAAAAATGGACCTCGTTAGCGCCGCGTTGCGCGACACGGGAAGTGCGTCGGCCGCGGGACCGGCGCTCGCCTTTGCGGCGGGAGCAGCATCGAGCTTCGGGCCGTGCATCGGACCGCGACTCCTGACGCTTGCCGCGCTGTGTTCCCGGCATCGCGGAACGAGGCGCTGGGCGATCGCGGGCATCTTTACCGCCGGACTATGCGCCGGCTACGCGATCGTCGGGACGATCGCCGGCGCGGCCGGGCTGGCATCGGCGTTTTCCCCGTGGATCTATCGAACCATGGCGATCGTAGCGGTTGCCGGCGGAGTTTGGACGATCGTACATCGATCGCAAGCTGCATGCTGTGAGAGCAAGCCCCGTTTCGATGGCGGCTTAGGATTTTTCGCAGGCTTGGTATCCGCGAGCATTACATCGCCGTGCTGCGGTCCCATCGGGGCAGCTTTGGCAGGCGTAGCCGCAGCAGCGTCGGGGCCGCAATACGCCGCCGCAGTTTTGTGCGCGTTTGCGCTCGGGCACGTGTTGCCGTTAGCAGCGGTCGCGGCCGGTTCGCCACGAATGCGCGGCCCACTCGCGCGGGCGGCGCAAAGCGGTGCGGGCGCGACCATCGCGGGCGCATTGATGGTTGCGGCCGGTGCATACTACGCGGTGCTTGCATGAGCGAGATTCCGGTCGCGCGGCGCATTGCTCTCGCGCTCGCGGGCATCGTCGTGTCGGGATTCGTATTGCGTCCGCAAATCTCTCAAGCGCTGGTCATCCGCGGCGACGAGCGGTTATATCGCGGTAGCGCCTCTGACGCGCTCGTGTATTACCGCCGGGCGATTGCGGTCGACTCCCTCGACGCTTCTGCGGTCGATCGTTTCGCATTCGCCGCCGTGAGCCTGCGCGAACCGGTGCTCGTACGCGATGCGATCGAGTTGTCGTCGAAGTACCTGCGCCGCCGGCCCGACGACGATATTGTTCGGATGGATCGTGCAATGGCTTTCCGATCGGTCGGCGACTGGCCGCAGGCGGCCGACGATTTCGCGCGCGTTGGAGAACGTGAGCGTAACGCCACCGCGCTGACCTTTGCCGGTTACGCCGCCGCTGCGCTGCACGATGACAAGCGCGCGATCGAGTTATGGGATAAAGCGCTGGCGGTCGACGGCAGCTTCCTCGCGGCGCGGCGCGCATTGCGCGGTCGAGGGAAGAGGTTATGAGCGTACTCTTGCCGATGGCGGCGACCGCGCTGGCGATCGCAGTGTTGGCAGCCATCGCGGAAGAACGGGTTCGCGCGTACCGTCTGGAACGTACGCCGCTTGACGTTCGCGTTATCGTGATAGCCGCATTCGTCACGCTCGCGCGAGGTTGGCTAGCCTCGCGCCGCATCGGCGCCCTCGATACATCCGTTGCCTTCGCGATCGCCGCGGTTGCCGCCATGACGGACCTGCGATGCGGTTATGTCTTCGACCGGGTTCTGCTTGCCGGCGGCACCGCACTGCTTGCGGTAGAGGTGACGCACGGAACGTTAGGCGCTGCGTTGGCGGGCGGCGCTGCGGCCGCTTCGACGATGACCGTTCCGTGGGCGCTCAGCCGCGCCCGCGGCATGGGCTTCGGTGACGTGAAGCTCGCGGGTGTGCTCGGCTGCGCGCTCGGTCCATCCGGCGCGATGCGGGCACTCTGGTTTGCGTTCGTCGTCGGAGCCATCGTTGCCGTTGCGTGCATCGTTATTCGCCGCGGGGCTCGCGAACGAACGTTGCCGTTTGCACCGTTTCTCGCCATCGGTGCAGTGCTTTCAACCGGCAGCGCGGCGTGGTGAAGGCACGGTCGATACCGCTGGGCGTCGACATCGGCACCACGCGCATACGGGTTGCTGCGGCCGTGCGCGCCGCGTCGGGAAAGGCGGAGCTCGTCGGCGTTGCATCGCGCGAAGCGCCCGAGGAGCTCGAGGCCGCTGAGGCCGTGCTCGAGGACCTTCGGCGCGAGCTGGGAACACGCGAGCGCCGCTGCGTGCTATCGCTGCCGGCAAAAGCAGGGGTGCTCAAGGTGCTTCGCTTTCCCAAAATGAGCGACGCCGAGCGCCGCAGTGCCGCGCGATTTGAATCGGAACGAATCGCTCCATGGAACGACAAAGAGATTGCGACCGTGGTTCGCGCGCACTGGGTAAACGCGCGCGAGGGGCTGGTCGCAATTGGTGTCGCGCGCGAAGATGCGTTGCGGTCGCGCGTCGGCTGCGCGCGCCGCGCCGGCTTATCGGTCGTCGGCGTCGACCACGACGCGTGTGCGATGCGGCGGGCGTTTCCGTTTGGCGACGCAGTGCTCGACGTCGGCTACGAGTCGTCGAGCTTACACGTTTTTTCGTCATCTGGACCGCTCTCGATGACGATTCCGGCGGGCGGCTCGGACGTGACGGCGGGCATTTGCCGCGATCTCGGAATCGATTCGACCGCAGCCGAACGGCGCAAGCGCATCTTAGGTACGGCAGGCGCCGGTGAAAACGCGCGCGACGCATTCGTGACGCGCGTCGCCGCGACGATTCGCGAAGTGCGCCAACGAAACCCCATTCGCCGTTTGGCCATGACCGGAAACGGCGCGCGTTTACCGGGACTTGGGGAAGCGCTCGAAGGCGCTATCGAGGCGATGGTCGACGTACCGGTGAGCGATCTGCTGCGGGTCGCTGCGTATCCCGACGACGTCGCGCGCTCGGCTGCGCCTGACTGGACGCTTGCCGCGTCGCTGGCCGCGTGGGAAATGCCGTGATTCGTTTCGATTACCTGCACGATCCGCCGTCACCGCTGTGGGGCACAATTCGGACCGCGAGGCTGCCGCGGCGCTTTCATAACGTGGCTGCTGCGTTGGCAGCCGTCGCAGTGCTCGCCGGCGGTGCGGCAGCGATCGAACGCGGCCGCATTGCGGAGGCGCAACACGTACGCGGCGAAGCGCAAATCCGTTTCGAACGCAGCCGTGCGGAGCTCGAACGGCTCCGGCTGCAATGGCGGCAAATCGACCAATTGATCGCAGAAGATCGTCGATTGCGTGAGATTCGTCTCTCCGGAAGCCGAATTGCCGCACGGCTCGCTGCGGTCGGCGACGAATTTGCAAACGGCGTTAACATCGATTCGCTGCGTGCCTCGGGTGAGGAGTACTCGGTAAAGGGAAGGGCACCGAGCATCGAGGCGGTCAGCGGCGTGTTGAGCTCTATAGTCGCCAACGACGCGTTGCCGCATCCGGGAATCGTTCGCCTCGCAAAGGACTCGGGGGCACTCGCGGGGTTCACCTTCGAGTTCGGTGCCGGTGAAACGCCGTGAAGACCGCTTGGCTCGTGGTTCTCGCCTTGGCGGCAGCGGTGTATGCCGGCATCGTTGCGCCGTCCGAGCGGACGGTTCAATCGCTGACGCGCGAAAGCCAAGATCTTTACGAGCTGACCAATCGCAACGAAGCCATCCTCGCCCAGCGGTCGTCGCTAACTCGACTGCGGGATCGAGTACGTCGCGACCTCGACGCATTGGGCGCCGTAACGCCGGCCAAAGCAGGACTCGCACTCATCGAGCTGCTCGACCGGCAGGCCAAGTTGCGCGACGTATCGGTTGGAACGTTTGCTCCCGATGAAACCTCGGCCGATGCCGATGCGCAGCAGATCTCGCTGACCGTCCACGGTTCTTATGAAAACGTGCTGCCGTTCGTGAGCGATTTGACGCGGCACCGGCCGCTGGTGGAAGTGGAGAGCGCCCAGCTACAGCGGCAAGCCGGCGAAAACGGCTCGGAAATCGACGCTCAGGTGCGCGCCGTTTTTTATCGTACGCCGGCCGGTTTCATCCACGCCATTCAAACGGAGGTGCATCCACATGACACGAGCGCTCACGACCAATCAGCGCCGTAGCGTTACACGCGCTTCGCTGGCCACATGTATCGTTTCGCTGCTGCTGTTGCCGCTGGCGATGCCGCCGCGAACTTCGGCCGGCACGGCACGAGGCACCTCTGCGACGATGCGCGTTCTGCCCGACATTCCTCCCCCGCTGACGTATCCGGCTCTGACGATTCGGCATAACCCGTTCGTGCAGCCGGCCCAGCCGATCGTCGGAGGTGATGAAGATATGTTGCCGCCGGATCTCGTCTTGCCGCCGAACGCGGGCATCGCGTCGGCGCCGCACCTCAAGGCGTTGATTTTGGGTGCCGTGCCAAAAGCGCTGGTCGAGATCGACGGCCAAACGGCGATCGTCGGTGTCGGCACGAAGCTCGAAGGAGCGGCCATCGTACGCATCGATTCGCGCGGGGTCGAACTCGATAGCGGCGAGCGTCTCGGACTCGAGGGACGTCATCCGTGAGGTTTTTGCGAATCCTGAGCGCGCTGCTGCTGCCGCTGGTAGTGTGCGCGATTGCCGAGCGCGGCGGAATAACGATCGACGCGCACGACGTCGACATCAGCGACGTCATCTCGCTGTTAGCGGCGGCATCCGGGACCAACGTCGTTACCGATTCGGTCGGTGAAGCCCGAGCGCATTACCGTGCATCTGCACGACGTCGCCTTCGAAGAAGCGCTGCGCGCGATTACGCTGGCGCACGGATTGTCGGTGCGACGGGAAGGCTCGATTCTCATCGTCCAGAGCGAACAGCAGCAAAGCGCCGGAAACGCATCGACCGCGGTCTTCGCCTTGCACCATGCAGAGCCGGACGACGTGGCTCGCGAACTGACGGCGGTCCTGCCGCAAGGGACGATTGTGGTTCCCGACAAGCGAACCGGGGAAGTATTCGTCGGCGGCGATGAGTCGGTTGCGCGGAGGGCACGTAAGCTCGTCGCGGCGCTGGATTCATCGCAGCTTTCCGAGGCCGAAGGTACCCGAACCGCATCGTATCCGCTGCGCTACCTTCGGCCCGACGACGCCATCGCAAAGCTTAAGGCGCTGTTGCCCGACGGGAACGAGCTCGCCGACGAGGAGCAGAACGCGGTACTGGTTTCGGGCGGCGAACGCGTGCAGGCGGTCGCGCGCGAGCTCCTGGCGGAGGTCGACGTCGCCAGCCCGCAAGTGCTTTTCGAAGTCAAAGTCGCCGACGTGACGCCCGTAAACGATTCGAGCAACGTGGGCTTTGAGTTCGGCGGCTTGGACTTGACCGGTCAGCCCCTTCCTGGAGCAGCCGCCTACGCGTTCACGAGCGGAACGATTCCGGTCAACGTTCGGCTGAATCTGCTGGTAAGCAAGGGGCACGCGCAGATCCTGGCGACGCCAAAGCTCGTCACGATCAACAACAAAGAAGCGAATCTAACGATCGGCGAGACCTATCCAATAGTGTATAGTACCTCGGTGCTCGGTGGACAAAACGTGCAATACGTGGATATCGGCGTTCATTTGCGCTTGACGCCGACGATTGGATCGGACGGCAGCGTAACCGCGGATCTCCATCCCGAGTATAGCGAGCTCGTCGGCTTCACGTCCACGGGATATCCAATCGTTGCCAATCGCAAGATCGACTCGACGTTGCGCGTCGCCGATAATCAGACAATCGTACTCGGCGGGTTGATGCGCGATACGAGCAGCGAGACGATCGACAAGGTTCCGGGCTTGGCTGACATTCCAATTATTGGAGGTTTATTCAAAAACAAGCAGACCAGCCACGAGCGCGACGAGATTGTCTTCTTGATCACGCCGCACGTCATCTACCCACGGGCTCAGGCGCCTACGAAGTAAGTTATAAAAATGCCGTCAAGCCGCCGCAGGGAGCGCAGAACGTCCGCACCGTTAGTATGTGGGCTCACACTAGCGTGCCTTCCGGGATGTTGGTCCGGCCCGGTTTCGGCTTCGTCGTGCTACATTCGACCCGGGCCGGCTCACTCTACCGTCATGATAGCGACTCTCACCAACAATACTTCGAAACCGATACGCCACGTCGGAGTGCTGGTGAACGCAATGGAGTATGAGTATGACTTCGAGAAGCGGGCGGCACGCTTTCCCGCAGCGACGTCACCTCCACCCTCGCGCGCATGGCGATCGGGCTCATCGCCGATTGGCTCGCCGCCGATATGCCCGTGGAATGCGCGCAGCTCGCTACGGTGCTGGCTCGAACGACCCGAGCTTGCCGCAGCGCGCTCCTCGGGGCTTCAACACTTCCCTGAAGCATGTTTTCCGGGATAGACCTCGAGCGGCCGGCGTCGGCGGCACGAAGGAGATGGAAGAGGTGCAGGGGCACCGGCCCTTCGGCGCGGCGCACGTGCACCTCTTGGCAAACGGAGGCTTGCTGACGCCTACGCTCGAGCGGCGGCGGGTTGCATCCTCGACGCGAACAAGTCGATCATCGCTTGATTGAACTTCGGAATGTCGTCGGGTTTCCGGCTCGTTACCAACAGACGGTCTTGGACCACCGGTTGATCCACCCAGTCGCCGCCCGCATTGATCAGGTCCGTTTTCAACGACGGCCACGAGGTGACGCGATGCCCGCGCACGACACCGCTTTCGACGAGCATCCACGGACCGTGGCAGATGACGGCCATCGGTTTTTGCGCCTTGAAGATTGCATCGACGAAGAGTACCGCCGGACCGTTCGTGCGCAAGCGATCGGGGCTCTTTACGCCGCCCGGTATCAGTAACGCGTCGTATTGCGCCGGATCGGCGTCCGCGATCGGGACGTCGACAGGGAACGTGTCGCCGTCTTCATCGTGTTGGGCGGCTTGCACCCGATCTTTTTGCGGAGATATCAGGAACGTCCGCGCTCCCGCCTCTTCCAGCGCCGCGCGCGGTTTCTCCATCTCGACTTGCTCGAAACCGTTTTCGACGAGGATCGCAACGCGGAGTCCGTTCAATGTTTGCTGTGTCATACCGCAGTCGTACCCGCCGTCCCACCGGGCCGAAAACTACCGAGAGTAGCCGCATGCCCGCATGCCGAAGGGTCCTGAAAGCATGTTTCGCTATCTCACAGCCGGCGAATCGCACGGGCCGGCGCTCGTCGGCATCCTGGACGGCATTCCTTCTCATCTCAAGCTCGACGTCGCTGCGATCAACGTGACGCTCGCACGCCGCCAAGGCGGTTACGGGCGCGGCGCTCGCATGAAAATCGAGCAAGACGAGGTCGAATTTCTGGCCGGCGTCCGCGGCAGCGAAACGCTCGGATCGCCGATCGCCGCGATCGTGCGCAACCGCGACCACCTCACGCCGAAAGTGCGTGCGTTGATGGATCCGATAACGGGAGCCGGCAATCCGCTGACCAACCCGCGGCCCGGTCATGCCGATTTTTCCGGAGCGTTGAAATATCGCCAGCGAGACTTGCGCAATGTGCTCGAGCGTGCGAGCGCGCGTGAAACTGCTATGCGCGTCTGCCTCGGCGCAATCTGCGCGCAGTTTCTCGAAGCGCTGGGCATCACGACGCGCAGCTACGTGAGCCGCATCGGTCCAGTGGAAGCGCCCGAACTGGACGACTGGAATCAAGATGAGGTGGAGGCGAGCGACGTGCGGTGTCCACATTCCGAAACCGCATGGAGCATGATCGACGCCATCGATGCGGCGAAAGCCGCAGGCGACACGCTCGGCGGTCAGTTCATCGTGCGCGTCGACGGCATGCCGGTCGGCATCGGCAGCAACCGCCAGCCCGAGCAGCGGCTCGACGGCGTTTTAGCCGGTGCGGTGATGGCGATGCAGACCGTCAAGGCAGTGGAGATCGGCTTGGGGGCCGACGTTGCATTGCGACCCGGTTCTGGGGCCCACGACGTCTTCACGCTCGACGACGGCAGCGTCGTTCGCGGCAGCAATCGCGCCGGTGGAATTGAGGGCGGTATGAGCAACGGTCAACCGATTATCGTGCGCGTCTCGGTCAAGCCGATTCCGACCTTGATGAAACCGTTGCCATCCGTGAACCTGCACGCGCGTACCGACGCGCCGGCGACGATCGTGCGCAGCGACGTCTGCGTCGTTCCCGCGGGAGCGATCGTCGGCGAGGCGATGGTACGTCTCGCCCTAATGGCGCCGATTTTAGAAAAATACGGCGGCGACTCCATGGAGGAGACCTTGGATAACTTTAAACGCAGCAACATTGCCGCAGAAGAACTTTTCGGAGCCGAAGGCGGAGCCCTTACAAAATGAAGCGGCATTTGGCGCTCGTCGGCTTTATGGCCGCGGGGAAGTCTACCATCGGCAAACGACTGGCACGCAAGCTCAATAGCGCGTTTTACGACGTCGACGACGTCGTCGGCCGCGAGCACGGCGCGATTTCGGATATTTTCTACAACGAGGGCGAAGCGGCATTCCGGCGCTATGAGAAAGCCGCACTAGCCGACGTGCTCGAGAACGGCGATCCGGGAGTCGTTGCGCTCGGAGGCGGCGCCTTGACGCTCGAAGAGAATCAGAAACTTCTCAAGAAACGGGCATATCGCATCTTCGTCAAGGTCTCGCCGGAACAGGCGCTCGAGCGAATGCGCCGCAGCAAGGTCGTGCGTCCGTTGCTCGGACCAACGCCGTCGTTGACCAAGATTCGCGAACTGTATACCAAGCGCATGCCACAATACGCGCATGCCGACTACGTCGTGGAAGTCGATAAGATGACCACCTCGCAGGCCGTCGACGACATCATCGCGTGGTTGCACAAGAAGAAGATACATCTTTAGCGCGGTACGCGCCGGTCGCCGTTAATCGCGATCTCGATTACCCGATCGCGATCGGTGAAGGCTTGCATCAAGACGCGGAGCGCTTCGTCGAGGAACGCAGTTCGAGCGTGGTCGTCCTGCACGACGCTAATCCGGCGGTCGCGGCCGTTGCGCGCCGCTACGCGCGCACTATCGGAAAGGATCGCCTGTTGGGCATCGCCGGGTTCGAGCTCGGGGAGAGACGCAAGCGCCTTGCCACGGTCGAGCGCGTGCTCGAGCGTCTCGTGCGCTTGGTCGCGGATCGCTCGACGTTGGTCGTCGGAGTCGGCGGCGGCGTTGCCAGCGATCTCTTTGGATTTGCCGCCGCGACCTATATGCGCGGCGTGGCGTACGCGCACGTGGCGACGTCGCTCGTTGCGATGGTCGACGCCGCTATCGGTGGAAAGACCGGCGTCGATCTCGCCGGGGGAAAGAATCTCGCGGGCATCTTCTCGGATCCGGTTGCGGTCTTTTGCGAGGTATCGGCGCTCTACACCTTGCCGATGCGTTCGGTACGCGAGGGGCTGGCGGAGATCGTGAAAGCCGCGATCATCGAAGGCGACGAACTGTTCGACGGGTTGGAAACCTTATCGGCGCACCGTTTCGCGCAATGGCCATGGACCGATCTTGTTTCGGCGGCGGTCAAAGTCAAAACGGCAATCGTCGCCGATGACCGGCTCGAGGCGGGGATGCGGGAGCTGCTCAATCTGGGACATACGTTTGCGCACGGCATCGAGCTCGCGTCGGAGTATCGCGTCACGCACGGAGCCGCGGTCGCCGTGGGATTGCGCGCCGCCGGATTGCTTGCGATTCGAACGGGAAGGTTCAGCGAACGAGAACATCTTCGGGTGCTCGCACTGCTGACGCTGCTAGGAATGCCGTTGCGGACCTCGGTCGACGCGGATACGATTTTCGAGGCGATGCTCAGCGATAAGAAACGCCGCAACGGACGGCTGCGTTTCGTGCTGCCGCGTTCGATCGGCGACGTCGAATACGGCGTGGAGTGCTCGGATCGCGCGGTACGCTCGGTGTTGAGCCGGCTCAAACAGGTCCCCCGCTCCGTCAAGGAACGCTGATCATCCGCGTCGTCGAGGCGCTTGCGGCAATCCGCTCGTCGCGTTTCGATCTCCCGCTTACCTACGATGCAGGCGATCTCGAGCTCGCGCTTGGCGACGTCGTACGCGTGCCGCTCGGCAATCGCGACGTACTTGCCTTCGTCGTGTCCGACGTGCGCGCGGTCGAGCAGGCCGAGTCACGCTTAAAAGCGGTCGCGGAGCGGCTGCCGGTCCCGCGAGCCTTCGACGAGACGGGTTTGCATCTAGCGCGGTTCGTCGCCAGCTATTACATCTGCACGCTCGGCGAAGCGCTCGAAGCGGTCGTGTTAGCCGGTGCCGTTCCACGCATGCGCGAGTGGCTGGTTCGCAGCGAGATACCCGCGCCGGGACGCTTTAGCAAAGTGCCGCAGCGCCTACTGCGGGTCATTTGGGAAGAGCTGCCCGAACGCTTTGCCTTCGAAACGCTGCTGCGCCATCCCGAAGCGCGACGCAGCGGCGATCGAGCCACGCTGCTGCGGCACGTGCAGGCGCTCGTGCGGGGCGGTGCCTTACGGCGGGAGCGTTCCGTCGGCGAGGCGCGAACCCGCGCGTATCGAATTCGCGTGCTCGAACCGGGCGACGCGGCGATAAAAGGGAAGAAGGCGCGGTCGCTGGTGGAGTTCGTGCGCGAGCGGGCGTCGGCAGTGCCGCGTGCCGACGCACTGCTCGCCGGCTTCTCCAATGCCGTAATCGCGCGCGCCGTCGCAGCAGGAGCGCTGCGCGAACGCGAGATCGTTCCATCACGCGAACGCGCAGCAGCCGTCGCAACCGTGCCGCGGCCGGCCACGATGGAGCAGCAGCGTGCGCTCGACGCGATCGCGGCGATGCTCGACGCGTGCGCATTTGGCGAATCGTTGCTCTACGGAGTCACCGGAAGCGGCAAGACGTACGTATATATCGAGACCATAAAGCGTGTGGTGTGCGAGGGCGGCCGTTCCATCGTGCTGGTACCCGAGATCTCCCTGACGCCGCAAACGGCACGCCAGTTCGAAGCGGTCTTCGGCGAGCGCGTCGCCGTGCTGCACTCCGCGCTGTCGGAGCGCGAACGCTTCGATGCATGGCAAGCCTGTATTGCCGGCGAGATCGACGTCGTGGTCGGCGCGCGCAGTGCCGTGTTCGCGCCGCTGCGCGACGTGCGTCTGCTGGTGGTGGACGAGGCGCACGAGTCGTCGTACAAACAGGACAGCATCCCGCGCTACCATGCGGTCGCGGTCGCGCGAGAACGCATGCGGCGCGAGGGCGGCGTACTGATTCTCGGAAGCGCTACGCCGTCGGTGGAAAGCTTTGCCGCCGCCAAAGCCGGGAAGATCGGGTTGATCGCGTTGCGCGAGCGCGCTACGAGACTTCCGCTGCCCGCGGTGCGCGTCGTGGATCTCGCGCAAGAGTTCGAGGCTGGTAACCGCGGGATCTTTGCGGCGCCGTTGGTTCAAGCGCTCGCCGAACGATTGGAGCGCAGCGAGAAGTGCGTACTGCTCGTCAACCGTCGGGGAAGCGCCGGATTCGTGCTATGCCGCAGCTGCGGAAACGTTCCGGAATGTCCGCGCTGCAGCGTCGCGCTCGCCTCGCACCGCAGCGAAGGATTGCTGCGCTGCCACTATTGCGACTATCAAGCGTCGATTCCGCAGCGCTGTCCGCGATGCTCGATGGAAACGATCAAGGAGTTCGGCGTCGGTACCGAGCGCGTCGCCGAAGAAATCGCGCGTCTTTTTCCGCGCGCGCGCGTGGTGCGGATGGATTCCGATACGACGACGCGCGTTGGCGATCACGCGCGGCTGCTGCGTGCATTTGAAGAAGAAGGGGACGTCCTGGTCGGCACGCAGATGGTCGCGAAGGGTCTCGACTACCCCGACGTAACGTTGGCGGCCGTGGTTGCGGCGGATATAGGCTTGCATCTTCCGGACTTTCGCGCGGCGGAGCGGAGCTTTGCGTTGATCGCGCAAGTCTGCGGCCGCAGCGGCCGGGCGCGAGCGGGCGAGGCGATCGTGCAGACGTACTCGCCCGCGCATCCGGCGATCCTATCCGCCGCGACGCACGACTACGATGGCTTCGCGTCGCGCGAGCTCGAAGAACGCGCCGCGCTCGGGTTTCCGCCGGCGCGCCGGTTGATTTACCTCGGCATCATCGGGCGCAGCCGCACGAGCGCGCACGACGTCGCCGCGCGCTACGCTTCGCTGCTACGCGACGTGGCCGAGAGTGAGGTGCTCGGACCCTCCCCGTATCCGGTTGCGCGCGTGAACGCCGAATGGCGGTTTCGCGTAGCGTTGAAGACTCGCAAGCCGGCGGCGGCTCGCGCGGCGATTCGCGAACGCGTGCTTCCCTTAGCGCGCGCGCAGCGCGAAACGCGCTTGGCGATCAACGTCGATCCGTGAGAATCGCTATCGGTAGCGGCCGGCGCGCTTGAGGCGCAAGGTCGACGCAGGTAGGAGCAGTTGTGAAAGCAGCAGTCCGGCGACGAGCTGAATGGCGGCGAACACGGCGTTCGCGCCGAGCGTCAACGCGGTACTAAGATTGGCTTGAAAGGCAAAGAGCACGCTCTCGTAACTCAAGCTTCCCGGAACCAGCACGAGCAGCGCCGGCACGAGCATGATCGCTTGCGGCACCCGAAGATAACGCGCGCCCAGATTGGCGACGATGCCGACCATGAACGCGGCAAGAAACGCGGACACGGCGTGCGCGGACGTCGTTGCGAGCAGGTGAGTCGCGATCAGCGCCATGAAGCTCGCGGCGAACACCCAAGTGAAATCGCGGACGCGCGCGTCGAGCTCCAGCGACATGCCGACGGCTAGACAGACCGATGCGACGAACCACCAGAGCGTACTCACCGGATGCGGCTGCACGTTGCCGGTCGAGAGCAGCCACGGCATCATGGCCAACGCCAAGAACGCGCCGACGCCCAGCGCGAGTAAGACGGAAAGCACTTTCCCTAGACGCGCGACGCCCGCTACCAAGAAATCGTTGGCGAGCTCGTGCAGCGCCAACGTGAGAGAATATCCAGGCAGCAGCACGACGATGCCGGCGACGATCGACACGTAGATGTTGGTCGGGCCGACGAAGCGCACGAACAGTCCGACGATGACCGTTCCGACGAATGCGGCGACGACGTCGAAGAGGCGCGCCACGAGCGGCAAGTTCGCGGAAAGCGCGGCTAGTAAGCCGGTGCAGAGTCCGATCAGCGCCGAGACGACGATCTCGCGGCCGCCTCCCCCCAAGATGAGCGCGACGCCGACGGCGATGAGCCCCATCGCCGGTACCTCGAACCACGGCGACAATCCGGGCCACCGACGGTCGACTTCGGCAACCAGCTGAGCCGCCTGTGGGTAATCGATGTCGCCGCGCCGCAGGGTGTCGTAGATTTCGTTGAGGAGCGCGATTTTACGCAAGCTGATGCGGCCCGGCTCGAGCCGCATGTTGACGGTGCGCTGATCCCAATCGGGACCGACGCTGATCGAAATGTTCGTCGGTAGCGCGAAGATTTGCGCTTCCAAGCCGATCGCGCGCGCAAGATCGCTCAACGTCTGCTCGATGGCATCGGTCGCAATGCCGGCACGATGGAGCTCGCGCGCCATCGTCGCGAGGAAGAGCTCGCGCTGGTCGGCGGCCGCGCGCTGCTGCGTGGTTTCTGGCTCTATGCTTTGCGCGTCGTCTTCTTCGCGGCGCCCGCCTTAGCGGGTTTCGCGGTTTTCTTCGAGGCTTTGGCCGGAGCAGCGGCAGTCTTACGCATCGCCTTGGCGAGACGCGACTTCTTACGAGCGGCCTTGTTCGGGTGGATGATCCCCTTGCTGGCCGCTTTATCGTACGCCGCTTCGACCGTCTGCGCGGCGTCGGCGTCGGAGGCGGAAGCGGCCTTCTTATACATGGTCTTCAGACGGCTCTTGGCATCGCGGTTGCGCGTGGTGCGTTTCTCCGACTGGCGGGACCACTTCTCGGCGGCTTTGATGTTGGGCAAAACGGGCTCCCTTTAACGGCCTGGTGACAACGGCGAGTAGTATATCAGCCGTCCCACCGTGTGTCTAGGACGCGCGACGATGCGGGGCTCTCCTTAGTACGGATCAGCACGATGCCGGCCCCGATGAGCCAGAGTATCGACGGAACTCCGCCCAGAAGAATGGTCGTCATGCCGGTCGGCGCCAGGCTGCCGGCGGTAAAGAAGATGCTCAACGAGGCGACAGCCGCGGTGAATCCCGCGCCGTATCCGAGCCAGACGAGGGCGTCGGGAGCCGACCCGTGGCGGCGCATGCTGTGCGCCGCTGCAAAGAGGAAGATCGAGACCGGCGCCCAGCCTAATCCGGAACTCGCGAACACGAACGCAACGTAGACGGCAGGGAGCCCATCGGCAACGTAGAGCTCGGGCGGCACGTAGGCAACGGCAGTCTGAAGGAAGGCCGTGACCAAGGCGACCGTCACGACCACCACGCCTGCGCCGAAGGCGAAGCCGGGAAGTCCCTCCTGGCGCCCTGGAGCCTCGCGAAGATGCGATCGGAGCCCGACCAGAAACCATAAAAAGAAGGCCGCCGCCGGAAGGTAGAGCCACGCGCTCCACAATAGCGGAAGGCGGTGCGCCGCGAGGTACGCGGCTTGGGTGGACGGTGACGTCGTTACGTTCGGCAACCGGCCCAACAGGCCGGTCGAGACCACGACCAAGACGACGAAACAGAGCACCGACCAGCCGGCCGAGCGTTGAGCATGCACGTTCATGAAGTGCTACTTAAGTCAGCCCAATAGTGCAACCTGTCAGGTTGCCACTTGTGCGATCTTCACGAAGCTGGCGTAGCGGCTCGGCGCGATGCTGCCCGATTCGACGGCATCGCGCACAGCGCAGCCGGGCTCGTGCAGATGCGTGCAGTTGCCGAACCGGCAGTGGAGGCCCGGCTCGCGCATCTCGCGGAACCCTTCGGCGAGCTCGCGCGGGGCAATGGCTCCTAAACCAAACTCGTTGACGCCGGGACTATCGATCAAGAAACCGTCGCTGCGCCGGTAAAGTCGCGCGGTCGTCGTCGTTTGCCGGCCCAAACCGTGGCGCGACAGGTCGCCGACGGAACTTTCACCGCCCAACGCGCGAAAGATCGTGCTCTTTCCGACGCCCGAAATGCCGCACAGCAGCGCGTGGCGTCCGTGCAGGAAGGCACGCAGCGCCTCGACGTTCTCGCCCTGCTTCGGATTGGTCACGATGATGGGATAGTCCGAGTGCGTCGTAGGTTTCGACGAGGCGTTGCCGCTCTTCGGCCGCGGCTAAATCGGGCTTCGTGAAAACGACGGCCGCGGCGACGTCTTCGAGCTCGGCGAAGGCCAGCAGCTGATCGAGCGTGACCGTTCGCGGCGCCGGATTGGCCAGGGCGGTCACGGTGATCAACGTATCCACGTTTGCCGCCATCGTCTTGGATCGACCTTCGACCGTGCGGCGCTCGAGTGCGAACGTGCGCGGCTCGATTCGATCGACGACCGCTCGGTCGTCTTCGAGGATGCGAACGTGCACCACATCGCCGGGCACCGGCATGAATCGCTTGCCGGTCATCCTTCGCAGTTGGGCGATTCGCGTATCCGCTTCACCGTCCACGGAGATCCACGTCGAGTTCTTGCCGGTCGCAACGACCAGCGCTTTCTTCAAATTCAATTGGTGCAAGATTGCGCTGCGGCGGCGCCTAACGATGAACGCACGTGAAGTTCCAAACGGTAAGCTTTGGCCGCGAAGCGACGGCGGCCGAGCGCGACGACGTCGAATCGGCCGTCCGCGCCCGCGGCGGTTCGGTAACGTGGCGTTCCGGCGCGCGTGCCGGACGCACGTACGGGCTCGTCCGGCTGCCCGGCGGCGAACTGCAAACGGCAATCGGTGCGGCGACCGTCCACGAGACGGCGATCATCGCCATTGCTGTTTTCCCTGTGGCCGCCGAAGCCTTGCCGTTTGTCCGCGATGCGCTTTCGGGAGCCGGCCGGCCGTCGGGCGTCGTCGGTACGTCTAGCTGCGACGGCGGAATCGTCATCGAGTGGGATCCGCGGCAAACGGCCGCGAGCGCCGTATACGATCTCGTCGACGTCGAGCTGCGCCGTTTCGGCGGCGGACGCACGGCCGAGCTGCTGGCGCCGTTGCCGGACGAGGTCATCGCGCGCATCGCCGCCGAAGGCCTCGAGGCTCCGGAGATTGCGCCGGATCGCGAATTGGAGACGCTCGTGAAGCGGGCCGGGCTCGCCGATGGTTAGCGAAATTCTTTCGTACGTCGGCATCACGGACGTTATCGACGTCATCGCGACCAGCATTCTGTTTTACTATTTGATTCTATTGATTCGCGGAACGCGAGCGGTTCAGATCCTGCTCGGTTTCTTCGTTCTGCTCGGATTGCTGGGTTTGGCAAACGTGCTGAACTTCTTTTTGCTGCGCACGATCTTGCAGCTGATCGTCGTCGCAGTCGCCGTTGCCATTCCAATCGTCTTCCAGCCCGAACTGCGCCGCGCGCTCGAACAAATCGGGCGCGGTGGTCTTTTTCGGATGGATGCTGAGATCGGCGGAACCCGTCCGGAGGATCGTGCGATCGGTGCGCTTGCGCACGCGGCATTTCTGTTGTCGCGCAGCCGTCTCGGGGGCCTGATCGTCATCGAACAGCAGACTGGACTCAAAGAGTTTTGCGATACCGGAACGCTGTTGCAAGCGCAGTTGTCCGCTGAACTGTTGCTGGCAATTTTCATGCCGCGATCGCCGCTGCATGACGGTGCGGCGATCGTTCGTGAAAACCTCGTCGAATCGGCGGGATGCTTCTTGCCGCTCGCCGAGCTTTCGCTGGGCCGGGACCGCATGGGCACCCGACATCGTGCGGCAATCGGACTCTCCGAACAAACCGACGCGGTAGTCGTCGTGGTGTCGGAAGAGACCGGCGCGATCACGATCGCACGCGACGGCAAGCTCTCGCGACCGGTAGAAGAAGAAAGCCGTCTCGTAAAGATGCTGCTCGCCGTAACGCGTCCGCCGCGTACCGACCGGCGGCTGCCCAACGATCTCGTTTCGCATCTTCGTTCGCGTTTGATGTCGCCGCGACGGCGCCGGGAATCACGTGCAGATCATCCGCAAGAACTTCGGACTTAAACTGCTGTCGTTCGTTCTGGCGATAGTCGGGTGGGCGTACTTTCGCTTCGCCACTAATCCGATCGTAGCCGCGGCGCATTTCAGTCAGCAGCTCTCGTTGCCGATTACGACGATGAATTTGGGTCCCGGTTTGATCGTGCACGACAGGGACACGACTGCCGTAGTGACGGTCGACCGGAAACCGGGCGCGCCGGCAATACGTCCGGACGAGATTCGCGCGGTGCTCGACCTTTCGAATAAAGGCCCCGGAGTGTACAACGTTCCCATCGCGCTGGTGGCGCCGGACGTGGCAGTGCAGAGTCTCAGCCCGGCTTCGGTGACGCTATCGATCGAGCGAAACGAACAACGGGCGTTTACGATCGCCGTGCACTATGTGGGCGAGCAGCCGGGCGTCGTCGTTGCCGATCAAAAAATCCGCCCCAGTGCAGTAATCGTGCAAGGTCCCAGCTCGGTCTTGTCGCAAGTCAGCGCCGTGCGCGTCGACCTCGTGCTTCCCGATGCGCCGCTCAACGCCGACGAATCGTTGCGCCCGCAACCGGTCAACGCGATGGGTGGGGAAGTCTCCGGGTTACAAGTCGCGCCCGATCTCGTTCGTGTGGAAACGAAGTTTGCGGCCGCGCGCGGTACCGGAGCGGCTCATTGAGCCGCCTCTTCGGAACCGACGGCGTACGGGGCGTAGCCAATGCCGATTTGACGCCTGAGCTCTGCTTCCAGATCGGACGCGCCGGCGCAAGCGTGGTCGCCCGTCATCCCGGCACGATCGTCATCGGACGAGATACTCGTCTGTCCGGACCGATGCTCGAAGCGGCGATCGTTGCGGGCGTTACGTCGGTCGGCCGCGACGCCGTGAGTTTGGGCGTGGTTCCCACGCCCGCGGTGGCCTGCGTCACGCGCCGCGAAGGCGCTGCCGCCGGCGTAGTGATCAGCGCGTCGCACAACCCAATCGACGACAACGGCGTAAAGTTCTTCGGCTCCGACGGTTTTAAACTCTCGGACGAGATGGAGGACGAGATCGAGTCGCTGCTCGATTCGACCGTACTCGAGCGTCCGACGGGCACCGGCGTCGGCACCGCGCGCCTCGCGCAAAATCTCGGCCGCCATTACTACGACGAGCTCTATTCGAGCGGCGCCGACCTTAGCGGGCTGCATGTCGTCGTCGACGGCGCGTATGGCGCGGCTTACGCGGTGGCGCCGTACGCTTTGCGGAAGTTAGGCGCCGACGTCACGGAAATCAACTGCGAAAACGACGGAGCCCGCATCAACGTCGCTTGCGGGGCGACCGATCTGCGCCCGCTGCAAGCAGCCGTTCGCGAGTGCATAGACCGCGGCATCGAGCGCGTGGTAGGTATCGCGTTCGACGGCGATGCCGATCGTGCGCTCTTCGTAGACGAAACCGCAGCGGTCGTCAGCGGCGATCACGTGATGTTTGCGATCGCCCGCGACATGCAGGCGCGCGAAGAGCTCAGCGGCGATGCCGTCGTCGGCACCGTGATGAGCAACATCGGTTTCGAGCGTGCGCTCCGAGCTCACGGCATTGCGCTGGTGCGCGCGGCGGTCGGGGATCGTTACGTGCTCGAGCAAATGCGAGCGGGCGGCTACGCGCTCGGCGGCGAGCAGTCGGGACACATCATCGATTTTCGCCGCAATACGACCGGCGACGGCCCGATGACGGCGGTAACGTTGCTAGGCATCGTCGCGGCCAGCGGCGCGCGGCTGCACGATCTCGTGGCAGAAGTCGTCGTCGCGCCGCAGGTGCTGATCAACGTCCGAACGCCGCGGAAAGACGTACTGAACCGGGCGAAAATCCGGGACGCAATTGCCGCATCCGAGCAGGCACTGGCCGGGGTTGGAAGGCTCTTGATACGCCCGTCCGGAACCGAGCCGCTCATCCGAGTTATGGCCGAGGGTGACGATCGGGGCCAGGTCGAGCGGGTGGCCGCTCACCTTGCTGCCCGAATCGAAGAGGAGATTGGGCGCTTAACCCAAACCTAATCCGGCGTAGCTCATGGGACTCCGATACGTCCCGATATATACACTACCGCCTGCACAAGAACACTGAATCGGTCCCAAGATGGGCCGAGCGGGGGAGATCCTGGTAGGGGTGAATGAGCCGGTCCGGCTCTAGGGCGCATCTTTCAGCCCGAACCCGTCAACTAACCTCGCAAGTGTTGTGAAAGAGGAGTCGTTTCTTGCGTCAAGCGTTAGCTGCCGGGGCTTTTGCCCTTTTGATAACCGCCTGTGGCGGGATCGCCAAAGCTGACTCACCAAGCTCGACGTCGACCGATTATTCACAGTCGGCGATGACTCAATCTGTCGGCACGCATGCCGTCAGCCCTGACGTCGCCGAATGGACGTCGCACTTAGTTATTTCCGCGCCGCGGCGCGAACGAGGTGGCTTCAGCCGCCTTGCCGGCCGCATTCTGGCGCGTACCTCAAAACTCGCGCAGACCCTCACCCGCAGCGCGCTGCGCTTCCTGGGTACGCCCTACGTGTTCGGCGGGGACAGCCCCTCCGGATTCGACTGTTCGGCGTACGTGCAGCACGTCTTCGCGATGGTCGGCATCTCGCTGCCGCGTACCGCGGACGCCCAATACGATGCGGGTCGTCCCGCCGTCGGCGGACCGCGTCCGGGCGATTTAGTGTTCTTCCAAACCTATGCCGAGGGGCCGTCGCACGTCGGAATTTATCTGGGGAAGGGCAAGTTCGTTCATGCCAGCTCGAGTCACGGCGTGATGGTAAGCAACCTTTCTGAATCTTACTGGGCGGCGCGCTATCTCGGCGCAAAACGCCTGATCGCGTCCAACGGTAAGTAATTCGCAGGCACGCGCCGACGACGAGGCTCGTCTCGTCGCCGTCGCGTACGCCGTCTGGCCGCTGGCGCTGTACGACCGCGTCGCGCCCAGACCTGAGAGCTCGTCGTGGTACCGGTTTCACATGCGCCAAGCCCTGTGGTTCGGTCTCGAGGCCGTCGTGATTGGGTTAGTCGCACTGCTATGGCCGCTGCTGGCGAGCTTTTTCATTACCAACGTGACCGCAATGCTTTGGGTCTACGGCTTTGCCATGATCGTCGACGTGGCGCTGCTGGTCTGTTGGCTCGTTTTGGCTGCGCGCTACAGCCGCCGCGCCGGCAACGGCGAACTTTTCGACGTTCCATGGGTTGTGCGCTTGACAGGGGCCTCGTCCCAAAAGCGATAATCAGGGGCGTCGCGCTTTGGGGTGTAGCCAAGCGGTAAGGCAGCGGACTTTGACTCCGCCATGCGTTGGTTCGAATCCAGCCACCCCAGCGTTATTTGATGGGGACCCGCGGGCTTTGCCCGTGGGGGCGCGCAGTCGCGAAGCGACGGAGTGCTGTTAAAGCAATGAGGTCCCCGATGCGCGAAGCGCAGAAGAGTTGAATATGCAGGCAGAGACGTTGCGGACGCTCCAGGCGCCGCTCAAAGAGCGCTATAAGTCCGATCCCGAGTCAGCGCTCGTAACGCTGCATGCCGAAGGCCGCATCGGCGAGGGCATCAGTTGCCGCGTGCAGACCGCCAAAGCGACGATCAAGGCCGGCCTCCATCCCGCCACCGGAGGCGACGGCAGCTGGGTGTGTTCGGGCGACATGCTGCTCGAAGCCCTGGTTGCCTGCGCGGGCGTCACTCTGACGGCGGTTGCGATTGCGTTGGGCATCGAATTGCGCGGCGGCACCGTTCGTGCCGACGGCGATCTCGACTTTCGTGGAACCTTAGGAGTGGCGAAGGATGCGCCCGTCGGATTCGCGGCGGTGCGGCTGCATTTCGACGTCGATACGGACGCAGCGCAAGACCAAATCGACACATTGCTCAAGTTGACCGAGAGGTACTGCGTCGTCTATCAGACGCTGTGCAAACCGCCGCAGATGGCGGCGTCAATACATACTTGATCGTCGAAAAGAGGTCATCATGCCGAAATACGTCATCGAGCGAGAGATCCCGGGGGCCGGCAATCTGACGGCCGGCGAGCTGAAAGGCATTTCGCAGAAATCCTGCGGCGTGCTCCAAAACTTGGGTCCGCAAATCCAGTGGATCGAAAGCTTCGTTACCGGTGACAAGATCTATTGCGTGTACATCGCGCCGAACGAAGCGATGGTGCGCGAGCACGCGAAGCAGGGCGGATTCCCAGCCAATCGCGTGTCTGAAGTCAAAGCCGTCATCGATCCAACGACGTCGGAATAAGGGAACGCCCGCCGATGAACTCACGGACGGCAACAACGCTGCACGTGACCAACGGCGACACCGTCCTCTACCTCTTTAAGAAAGCCGGCATTACCGGAACGCACGTTGCATGGCGCGACGCGTTGTACGAGGGACCCGTTCCTTCGGGCTCGCTCGAAGAGGCCACCGCGTATCGCGCCAGTTTTGCCGCTGCGCGCGGATACGGCAACCCGATCAAGATCATTCACGACTTCGAACGCCGCGACGCACAGCTGCGCCGCGCCGCCGAGTTTCAAGAAGTCGTCCTCTGGTTCGAGCACGACCTCTACGACCAGCTGCAGATTCTGCAGATCCTCACGGCGCTCGAACGACTCGACCTGGAACCCGGACGCATCTCGATCGTGCAGAGCGACCAGTATCTCGGCACGATGACAGCCGACGAGCTGTCGCCGTTGCTGGCACGCAGACGCGTGGTAACTGCGGCGACGTTTCGCTCGGCACGCCGCGCTTGGGAGCGTTTTACGTCGAAATCGCCGCTCGATCTCTTCGTTGCGTCGAAAGAAGATGCGATCGGATTGCCGTTCTTACGGGCGTCTCTGCGCCGGCTGTGCGAGGAGTATCCGTGGACGCGCGACGGTCTCTCTCGATCGCAGCGGCAAGCGCTCGAGGCGGTAGCGCAAGGACCGGCTCACGACCGAGAGCTGTTTGCGCGGGCGCAAGCGCGCGAAGAGGCGGCGTTCATGAGCGACGGTACCTTTGCAAAGGTCGTCGACGACCTGCGCGCGTCGCCCGCGCCGTTAATCGAGTCCGACGCGGACGTGGTTGCGGTTACGGCGTTGGGGCGGCGCGTTCTAGCCGGTGATGCGGATTGGCTGGAAGCCGCCGGCATCGACCGCTGGATCGGCGGCGTGCACTTGCACTCGGCGAAGCCCACCCGTTGGGACGACGATAAGGTGCAGTTTTATGGAGCGACTTCCTAACAGGCCGGTGAAGGGAGAAGTCGAATCTAGCAGACCCTATGTCGCAAGACGAACTGACTATCGACCTTAAAACAGAAGACGGGGGCGAGCAGCTGATTTTCAAGCTCCGCGGCAGCCTCGACTTGGCTACGTCCCCGACGGTGCGCGCGGCGCTTATCGACGCGACGGAAAAGGGCAAGCGCCACATTGTCGTCGACCTCACGCAGTTGGAGTTCCTGGACTCGACCGGACTCGGAGCGCTCGTCGGCGCCCACCGGCGAGCCAGCGAGCACAACGGTTCCTTCCGGCTGATCGTCAGCGAAGGCCCGATCGCGCGTCTGCTCAATATTACGGGATTGATCCGCGTACTGTCGGTGTACCACACGCTGGAAGACGCCAAAGGCGATCGCGCGCGGGTTGCCACTTCGATTTAGCCGGCACCGTAAGCTTGATCGAGTAGTTCAACGACGTGAGCGACGCGTACGTTAGAACCGGCTGCGCGTAACCCCGCGGATACCTGCAGAGCGCAACCGGGATTTGCGGTCGCCACGATGGTTGCAGCCGTACGCGTCACGTTTTCCACCTTGCGCTTACGCAGCCGCTGCGACATCGTCGGCTGGGTGAGATTGTAAATTCCCGCGCCGCCGCAGCAGACCGCGCTTTCGGCCATCTCGCGCAGCCGTAGACCGGGAATCTTCGCAAGCAGTCGCCGCGGCGCGGCGGTGACGCGCTGCGCGTGCGCCAGGTGACAAGGCTCCTGGTAGGTGACGTCGGCATCGATGCCGCGCGACGCCGGCGCAAGGTCCATTGCGTCGAGAACCTCAGTGATGTCGCGCACTCGCGTCGAGAAGCGATGCGCGCGCTCCGACCAAACCGGATCATCCCCAAAGAGCTCGCCGTACTCTTTGAGCGTGCTGCCGCAGCCCGCTGCATTGACGACGTAGACGTCGGCTTTGCTGCGCTCGAATGCAACGATGTTGCGCTTGGCCAGCTCACGTCCGAGCGGCATTTCGCCGGCGTGAACGGCGATCGCGCCGCAACAGCCTTGATCGGATGGAACCGTTACGGAAAGTCCCGCCCGGACGAGCATACGGACCGACGCTTCGTGCACGCGCGCGAAGGCGACTTGCGCGATGCATCCCGCGTGCAGGAACGCAACGCCTTGAGCCTGGCCGGATTCGAACCGCTGGCCGCGCGGAACGAAGTAGCGGTCTTCGATGGGGGGCGCCAGCTCCGCCACGCCGCCCAGTCCAAACGCTCCGGCGAGTGCGGTTAAGTGCGTGCGCTGAGCGAAGCGCACCACCGATGCGAGCGCGCGCATGAGATCGAGCCGGCGAAAGAGCGTCCCGATGAGCAGCGAGCGGATCCGGCGCGTGCCCGTCGGCAGCTGCGGTTCGCGGACGCGTTGAATTTGCGTGCGGGCCGTTTCGACGAGCTGCCCGTACCGCACGCCCGACGGACAGACGGCCTCGCAGGCGCGGCAATCCAAACACTGCTCCATCTGCTCGACGAAACCCGGACTCAGCAAATCGATCCGCCCTTCGGCGACGTGCTTGATGAGACTGATGCGGCCGCGCGGCCCGGACGTTTCGGTGAACGTTTCGAGATACGTGGGGCACGTGGGCAGACAGAAGCCGCAGCGTATACACTGGTTGAAGATCGACGGGTCGGGGCTATCTTCGCCGCTGAATCCTGACGGTGCGATCATACAGCTGCCGCTTTGCGGGCGACACCTTCCTCGACGGCAGCAGCGGCGACGGCTTTCCCGACGGCCTCACAGACCCGCGGATCGAAGATGCTGGGAATGATATACTCGGCGCAGCGCTCCTCATCGCCGACGGTACCGGCGATCGCGAAGGCAGCGGCGCGCTTCATGCGCTCCGTAATACGGCGCGCGCGAACGTCGAGCGCGCCGCGGAAGATACCCGGGAATGCGAGCAAGTTGTTGACTTGATTCGGGAAGTCGGACCGTCCCGTGGCGACGACGGCGGCGTACGGCGCGACTAAATCCGGCATGATCTCCGGAATCGGATTGGCCATTGCGAAGATAATCGGATCGCGGGCCATGCGCGCAACGTCTTCGGGCTGCAGAATACCCGGTGCAGAGACGCCGATGAAGACGTCCACGCCCGGGAGCACGTCCCGCAGCGAACCGCGGCGATTTTCGCGGTTGCAGTGCTCGACGAGCCACTGCTTGTACGGGCTGTCGTAATGGCCTTCACGCGTCAGCGCGCCGCTGCGGTCGACCGGTATCACGTCGCGCACCCCGCCGTCGAGCAGCATCTTGATCGTTGCGGTTCCGGCCGCGCCGCTGCCCGAGATGACGACTCGCAGCTCTTCGAGCGGCTTTCCGACGACTTTTGCCGCGTTGATCAGCGCCGCCAAGATCACGACGGCGGTTCCGTGCTGATCGTCGTGCATTACCGGGATGTCCAGCGCTTCGATCAAGCGTTCCTCAATCTCGAAGCAGCGCGGTGCGCTGATGTCTTCGAGATTGATGCCGCCGAAGACCGGCGCGATGCGCACGACCGTTTCGACGATTTCGTCGACGTCTTTGGTGTCGAGGCAGATGGGGAACGCGTCGATGTCGGCGAACTGCCGGAAGAGCATCGCCTTACCTTCCATCACGGGAAGCGCTCCGAGCGGACCGATATCGCCCAGACCGAGCACCGCACTGCCGTCGGTGACCACCGCCACGGTGTTGCGTTTGACCGTCAACTGGAAAGCTTTGCCGGGATCCGCTGCGATCGCCATCGAGACGCGCGCGACGCCGGGCGTGTAGACCGTCGAAAGATCCTGACGATTCTTGACCGGAATCTTTGGGGTTACGGAAATCTTTCCGCCGAGGTGAGCAAGGAAGGTCGAATCCGATGCGCTGATGATGCGCGCGCCGTCGATCGCTTCGATGGCGGCGCGTACGTTGTCGGCAACGGCATCCGACGGAACGCTGATGGTGACGTCGCGAACGACGCGCTCTTTCGTCGCTGCGTGCATGTCGAGGGCACTGATCGTTCCGCCGGTATCGTGAATCGCGCTGGTCAGAATGCCGAAACTGCCGGGATGGTTGGGCATCTCGATGCGCATGATGAGCGAAAAACTGATCGGCGAGTGCGGCACGTTGCGTTGCCCCCTATACGGCCCGGATTGGACGGTAGTGCGGCTCCCACATGGCGTTGCGGACCGCCGCTTCGACGTCCTGCGGGTTGGCCCGAGCGAGTCCTTCGCGCAGCGCCTGCTGCGCCACCGCAACGGCGACCCGGATCGACACGTCGCGCACCTCCGATATGGGTGGAAGGATCGACGCTCCGAGCTCGCAGGGATCGACCATCTCGGCAATTGCGTGTGCGGCGGCAATGAACATGCCGTCGCTGACGAGCCGAGAGCGCACCGCAATCGTCCCGAGCCCGAGGCCCGGGAAAAGCATCGCGTTGTTGGACTGAGCGATCGCGTACGTGACGCCGCCGTAAATGACGGGAGCGAACGGACTGCCGGTGGCGAGGAGCGCTTTGCCGTCGGTCCAGGCGATCGCGTCTGCAGGCGTCGCTTCCGAGAGCGCGGTCGGATTGGAGAGCGGAAGAATAACCGGCCGCGGCGCATGTTTGGCCATTTCGCGGACGATCGGTTCGGTGAACGCCCCGGTCACGCCCGACGAGCCGATGAGAATCGTCGGCCGTACTTGCGCGACGACTTCGCCGAGTCCGATGCCGCGATCGCCGTCGCGATGCCACCATGCGACTTCGGTCGCCGGCCGCGCGTACGGGCGTTGGAAATCGTGAATGCCCCGCATGCCTTCGACCAGCAGACCTTGCCGGTCGACACACCAGAAATGGCGGGCCGCTTCGTGCGCGGGAAGTCCCTCGGTGACCATTGCGTTCACGAGCAGATCGGCGACGCCGCATCCCGCAGTTCCGGCGCCAAAGACGACGAACGTTTGATCGCGCAGCCGTCCACGCGTTACTTTGAGCGCGCTTACGACGGCCGCCAGCACGGTGCCCGCGGTGCCCTGAATGTCGTCGTTAAACGTACAGATCGACGAGCGGTAGCGATCGAGAACCCAGCGAGCGTTGAGCGCAGCGAGATCTTCCCAGTGCAGCAGCGCATTGGGATATAAGCGTAAGACGGTCGAGATATACGTGTCGATAAACGCTCGATACGCATCGCCGCGCACGCGCGGATGACGGTACCCCAAGTAGAGCGGGTCATCGAGCAGCGATTGCCGGTCGGTGCCGACGTCGAGCACGACGGGAATCGCGCGCTGCGGATCGATGCC
Organism: Vulcanimicrobiota bacterium; assembly: GCA_963715435.1. Classification (GTDB taxonomy): domain Bacteria; phylum Vulcanimicrobiota; class Vulcanimicrobiia; order Vulcanimicrobiales; family Vulcanimicrobiaceae; genus JAFAHZ01. The sequence continues at coordinate 3,346,364 of OY970243.1, read as the reverse complement.
GCCGGCCGCCGTATAGACCGAAAGCTTCCCGACGCAAATGTCGATGCCGCCGACCCCCCAGTCGCCGATGCCCAGGATCGCTTCGGCGTCGGTCGCAACGACTAAATCGATCGCGGCGTCACCGCCGGGATCGGCGTTGCGAAAGGCGTGCTCCATTTCGTCTTGGCGGTCGATCGAAAGAAAGATGCCGTGCGGTCTGCGGAATTGGCGGCTGTACTGCTGGATCGCGAGGCCGATCGTAGGCGTGTAAATCACCGGCAGCATTTCGGTAACGTGCGACGCAACGATGTGGAAGAAGAGCGTCTCGTTGCGATCGCGTACGCCGGTAAGGAAGCGATAGCGCCCCAGGTCGTCGAGCTTCTCGAGAATTTCGTACGCCCGATCAGCTTGTTGCTCGATCGATAGGACTGCCGGCGGCACAAGACCGACCAAGCCCAACGCCTTGCGCTCGTGCTCCGGAAAGGCCGTTCCCTTATTGATTTCGGGAGTCCGCAGCACGTCGAATCCGCGAGCGGAAACTTCGAACGAGCCGTCGTCCGCGACGCGGAAAAACTTCGTTCGGCTGCGAGCCAAATCCATAGCCATCAGTCGGTTTCGGCGACGCTCAGACGTTTCCGGTAGACTAGCGGCCAGGCATGGACGTACGTTTTCATGCGCGAACAAGCCCCTTTGCACTTCTAGGAGGTTCCTCCTTGGCTCCCGTTACCACAACGTATCAGCTGACGACCGAAGATAAGCTCAAGCATTTCATCATCGAAGTGCTGGAGCGCTCGGGCGTGGCGCGCGCTCACGCCGAAGTCGTCGCCGACGTTTTGGCTGCGGCCGATTCGCGAGGCATCGAGTCGCACGGCGTCGCGCGCTTGGAATCGTACTACGTGGGGCGAATTCGCAGCGGGCATCTCAAGCCGCGGCCGAACTATTCGATCGTTCGGGAAACGCCGACGTCAATCGTCTATGACGCCGATAACGGTCTGGGACATCCCGTTTCGAAGATGACGATGGAAGCGGTGATCGCCAAGGCACGTGAGTTCGGCGCCGCGTTCGGTGCGGTGCGCAACTCGAATCACTACGGCATCGCCGGCTACTACGCAATGATGGCGCTCGAGCACGACATGATCGGCATGTCGTCGACGAACTCGGTGAAGTATGCTGCGGCGACCTTCGGTCGCGAAGTGGTACTGGGAACCAATCCGTTTGCGTTTGCGGTGCCTGCCGGCAACGAGCCGGCGTTCGTTTTGGACTTCGCGACGACGACGGTGCCGAAAGGCAAGCTCGAAGTCATGAAGCGCAAGCAGAAGAAGCTCGAGCCGGGATGGGCGATCGACGCCGATGGCAACATGACGTACGATCCGGACGAAGCGCTGCGCGGCGCGCTATTGCCGTTAGGCGGTTTCGGCACCGAAGGCGGCGGTCACAAAGGCTTCGGTATGGGCTTGCTGGCCGACATTCTTTGCGGCGTTCTCTCGGGCGGATGCTTCGGACCGACGTTGCCCTTTGCCGACGAAACGAAAGAAGGCGCCATTTCCCATTGGTTTGGAGCGTTCCGTGTCGACGGGTTCCGTGACGTCGACGAGTTCAAGTCCGACATGGACGCCGAACTGCGGTACTTCAAAGAGAGTTCGGCGGCACGCGGCGCTCAGCGCATCATGGTCGCGGGCGAGCCGGAGATCCTCAAAGCTGCATACCACCGGCAGTACGGCATTCCGGTACACGCCAAAGTTTGGGATGGTCTCCAGCGCCTCGCGAGCGAGCTGGATATCCCCTTCGACTTAGCTCGATAAAAGAGCTAAACCGCGCGAACGGCGGCCTCGCCCGGAATCAACCCGAGCTCGACGCACATTTCACGCTCTTTGCGCAGCTCGTCCATCGTAGCTTGGATCATCTTGCGGGCGTGCTCGTTGATTTCGAGATTTTCCACCACGTGCGAGACGCCGTTTTCCGTGCGCGACGGGAACGAGAAGATTAGCCCGGGATCCACGCCGTACTCGCCGTTGGAACAGCGCCCTACGGCGTAGTATTCGTGCGGCGGCGTGTCGTGCGTCAGCCGGTAGACGCCGGTGACGGTCGCATGTGCGGCGGATGCCGCCGACGATGCAAGGCGCGCTTGAATCACCTGCGTGCCCCGGTTTTGCACGGTCGAGATAAACTTTCCGTGCAGCCACTCGTCGTCGTTGATCACTTCGCGTGCCGGGCGGCCGCTAATTTTCGCGTGATGAAAATCGGGAAACTGCGTCGCGGAGTGATTGCCCCAGATGATCATCTGCGAGACTTCGCTGACGTCGACGCCGGCTTTTTTTGCAAGCTGCGTACGTGCGCGCAGCTCGTCGAGCGTGGTCATTGCGAAGAAACGATCTCTTGGGACGCTCGGTGCGTTGTTCATCGCGATCAAGCAGTTGGTGTTCGCGGGATTTCCAACGACGAAGACCCGCACGTCGTCGGCGGCGTTGGCTTCGATCGCACGCCCTTGCTCGGTGAAGATCTTGCCGTTGATGCGCAGCAAATCGGAGCGCTGCATGTCGCCTTTGCGCGGAACGGCACCGACGAGGATGGCCCAGTCGACGTCACGCATCATGGCGTCGGGATTGGAGCCGTATTGGACGTTCTTGAGCAGCGGAAACGCGCAGTCTTCGAGTTCCATCAGGGTGCCGCGCAGCGTTCCGAGCGCTTGTTCGATCTCGAGCAGATGAAGCTCGAGCTCGGTTTGCGGACCGAACATTTCGCCGTTGGCAATGCGGAATATCAGTTGGTACCCGATCTGCCCGGCAGCTCCGGTGACCGCTACCTTGATGCGTTTTTTCACGTGGCCTCCCACCAAGCGTCCCCACTTCGTGGGGTCCCGTAATCTTCATCGGAGGTTCACCCGAGGGCGAGGAATTCCGTCCACACCGCCCGATAACCACTATATGAGCGGTCACCAAGGGGCAGCGGAGCTCGACCTCGTCCACGTCAGCGTCGCCTCCGCGGCAGGTGCGTACACCGTCGGAAACTCCTCGTTCTTTCGCTATATCGTGCGACTCGCCGAGCTCGGGCTCGTCCTATCGCGGGCCGATCAGGAAGCAGCCGACGTCCTGGCCGCCATACCGCACGCTTTCGATCTTGAGGAAGAAGTCCCAATGCTTTCGGGCCGCGGCTGGCGAGTCGTTCCGCCCCGCGGTGACCTCGATTGGCCGGTCCTCGAGGCGACGCCCGAACGCCTGCATAGTGCGTTCGAACGCGCGCGGAACGTCCTTTGGACTAATGCCGCACACTTTCGCGTTAGCGCCGGCGAGATCACCGCTATCGAGGCCGAACTCGATGCCGTCTACGGCGTGCTGATGCGCGCTCAGGCCGCCGGTTTAGCGGTTAACGTCTCTTACGTAGCGTAACATCGCATTGATCGTCGCTAAGCTGCCCTTGCGCGGCGCCGGCGGTGAACCCATCTCTTTCGCCCGCACGATCTACTCGCACGGCTGTGCCGAACTGGCTCCGGCCTCGATCGAAACGCAACCACTGCGTTACCGTCGCACGTTGCGCGCCGGCGGCCGCATCGTGGAGGTCGTGCTTACTGAACACAATGAGAACGTGCTCGTCGAGACCGGCGCCCGTCTCGGACGCCGCGCGGCTGCCAATATCGAACGGGTCGTTGCGCGCATGTTTCGCCTCCACGACGACTTGTCGGGGTTTTACGCAGCGGTCGCCGGTGACGAGCGTTTGGAATGGGCCGCAACCGGCGCCGGACGAATGTTGGCCAGTCCGACGGTATTCGAAGACGTCGTGAAGACGATTTGCACCACCAACTGCACGTGGTCGTCGACCATCCGTATGACGCGCGCGCTGGCCGAACTGGGAGAAGGCGCGTTTCCCGAACCGGAGGTTCTCGCGCGCACCCCGAGCCGCTGGTACGCCGCGATTGCCAAGATGGGCTATCGTGGGCCGTACGTACGGCAGATTGCCGCCGACGTCGCGGCGGGGCGTCTCGATCTCGAGTCTCTCGTGGCGCGCGGCGTCCGTTCCGACGACGAGGTCGAAGCTGCGCTGCTCGAGTTGCCCGGGATCGGACCGTATGCGGCGGCGCATGTGATGCAGATCGTCGGACGCCACCGGCGCCTCGTGCTCGATTCGTGGACGCGTCCCACGTATGTGCGTCTCGCACAACGCCGGAGTGCATCCGACACAACGATTCGCCGCGCGTTCGCGCGCTACGACCAATACGCCGGTTTGGCATTTTGGCTATTCTTGACGCGCAGCTGGGTCGAGGACCCGGGACCTTCAGGTTTGACTTAAGTTTGTCTTAAAGGGCGAAGCACGTTCTCTGGCGATACATCCTCCTTAAGAGAAGGAGAACCCGGACAGATGCGATTTTTGAGATCGATCCCCGCGTTGCTTTTGGCCGTCTCTCTATTGCCCTTACAGACGAACGCCGGCACGACCGGCGGCATCGTCGGCCGCGTGGTGGATTCTGCAACGCGAGCGCCGATTGCCGGCGTAGTCGTCATGGCGAACGCTCCGACACAAAACGCAACATCGGTGACGGACGCAAGCGGAACGTACCGGTTTCTCTCGCTCGGCCCGGACACATATACGCTGACGTTAAGTAAGGACGGCTACGACACGCAGTCGTTGCCCGGGTACGCGGTATTCGCAGACCAAGTGCAGACGGTCAACGTCTCTCTCGTCAAAACACTCAAGACGATCGCCCGCGTGACGTCGCAAGCCGCTGCGAATCTCGTGAAGTCCGGCCAAGTTAGTGACCTGTACTCGGTAAACGCTGCAGGCCAAGCGGCAGCGCAAGGCCTCACCGGCTCGGGGAGTTTGAACAATGCGTACGGAGCGATCGCATCGGTGCCGGGCGTGTACCTGAGCCAAGGTGAGTCGGGCTGGTGGCAAGAGCTGCACATTCGCGGCGGCGACATCGACCAGGTCGGCTTCGAGCTCGACGGTATCCCGGTCAATCGCGTGTACGACAATGCGCCCGAGACGATGCTCTCGAGCCTGGGAAGCCAGGAAGTGCAAGTCTATACGGGCGGCGTTCCGGCGAGTTCCGACGCGCAGGGCATTTCGGGATACGTCAATCAAGTCATCAAGACCGGAACCTATCCGGGATATGGAACGGCCATGCTCAGCGTAGGGTACCCGGCCTTCTACCATCAAGCTTCGGTGGAGGTGGGCGGCTCTACGCCGGATCGTAACTTCAGCTACTACGCCGGCTTCGGGGGAAGCAACCAAAGCTTCAACTACATCGACGACAACAACGGCGCCGGTATTCCGAACACGTTCTTTTATCCGGTGAGTGCGGTGCCCGGTTATACCTGCGGCCTAAAGGCGTGCACCGCCCAGGCGTACTCCAATGGTTACGTGTATACCGGTGCCCCTTCGCCGCTGCTCTTTACGAGCGGTCTCGGGTTCAGCCTCACTAACCAGACGCTGCGTGACAGCATCATCAACCTGCACTTCGCTATTCCGCACAAGAGCAACGCTCTGCGCGACGACGTTCAAGCGTTTTGGATGACGAGCGAGAGTAACAACTACTACTTTAGCTCGACGAACGACTTTGGAAAGGCCCAGATCGACGCTCTCTACGGCCCGCTGACCTGGGACGATACGTACGGTTATAGCGGCGCCCCGATGCAGCCCGTGAACACCGGCGACATCTACCAATATGCCTTCCCCCAAAGCCAGCCCCACGCGTTCCAGGGTTTATTGCCCACGTCGCTGCGAGACCCTAACGAGAACGGCGTCTCGGTCTCAAAGCTGCAATATCAACACGTTTTTTCGCCGAGCGAGTACTTACGCGTGTACGGCTATTCGCTTTATTCGACGTGGAATATTAACGGCTATAACTCGACGGCACAGCCATACTACGGCTGGGAGCTGCCATACTTCTTACCGGACCACGTGTACGGCTTCAACCTAAGCTACGAGAATCAGCTTAGCTCGCAGCATCTGCTCACCGTTAGCGGTGCGTATACGTACTCCAATCCCCAACGCTACGACGTGACGTATTTTCCCTCGGGATGGCCGCTCACCACGTTGGTCGGAAAAAACGGTGACTGCTACGATCCGACATCCGGCCTACAGACGGGCTGTTACGCGGGAGCATCGAGCCATTCCGGAAGCAACGTGTATACCGAGCCGGGCGGTACGACGACCGATCCGACGCCGACGTTGGGTTACACGTGTCCCGGGCCGGCTCCGGCATGCGCCGCCAACGCTCAGTGGCTCGCGACCAACACGTCGTTCCACGGTGCGCTCAATCAGGTCCGTACCGCCTTCTACGGGTATTCGATCGGCGATCAATGGCGTCCCGGCGACAAATGGAACGTCAACCTCGGACTGCGCCTGGAAGATTTCGGCTTTATGTTCGGCAACACGAGCCCGAACGATCCGGCGCGTCAGTTCTGGTTCTCACAGTATAATAAAGACTATTGCTTCGGGGCGGGCGTCAACAACAACAAGCCGATTCTTCGAGGCAATAACGGTCTAGGAATGTGTCCGTCTGGAACCAACCCGCTGGCTATCCAGCCGCAAGATCCGACCGGAACCGGCGAGTCGATCTACGGCCCGCTGGTCAACACGAGCGGTGGGTCCTATACCGTGGCCCGCTTTGAGCCGCGCATGGGCGTCACGTTTACCGTCGATCCGGAGAGCGTACTTCGCGCGTCCTTCGGTATCTACGCTCGTCCGCCGAACTCGTCGTGGGTGCAATACAACACGCTGGAGCAAAACCTGCCGTGGTATCTTGGCGATCATTTCTACGGCTACGGTTTCAACTCGCCGGACCACATTATCCGGCCGGACACGTCGTATAACTACGACCTGTCGTGGGAGCACCGGTTGAGAGGGTCGGACTGGAGTTTCAAGATCTCGCCGTTCTACCGCAGCACGCGCGATCAGCTGCAAAACTTCTTTATCGATCCCCAGGGCGGTTTGGAGTCGGGTCTCAACGTCGGCCAGCAGGTTACCGACGGCGTCGAGGCTGCGGTTCAAAAGGGCGACTTCTCGCGGGACGGATTGAGCGGACAACTGTCGTTTACGTACACGCACAGCCAGATCCGCTATCAGAACTTCAGCAACAGCACGCAGAACGTCATCAATCAGCTCAACAACTACATCCAGGAATATAATGCCTACACCGGCGCGTGCGCGAAGGGCGGCTCGTTCTTCGGCAAGTCGCAATACGGACAGGCGCTGTGCGGGTCGACGGTGAGTGCAGCGGCGGCGTCGCCGTGCTACTCGACGGCGCCCGCGTCGTCCTCGTACGGCTACGGCGGCGCCGTGCCGTGCTCGGCTCCCGGCGCGGTGAAGAACCCGTACTATGGCGCGGCGGGTCAGGATCTGTTCAACCCGACCGCATGGTACACGACGTACGACATCATTCCGGGACCGGTTTCAGCCGAGAACGGTTATGCGGTCCCTTACGTGACTTCAATGATTCTGAACTACAAGCATCAGCGGTTCACGATTACGAACTCCTGGAGCTTCTCGTCGGGCGCGTCGTACGGCGGACCGGCCGCATGGCCGGGCTACGGGCCCGATGCATGCCATCCGGCATCTGCCTCGTGGATTGCCGCACACGGCCAGAATCCCGATCCCGCCGGGTGCACCGCGGTGCTCTTTATTCCCGATTCGTTCAGCGGCGTCTTCGACAACCTCGGTTCGTTCTCCGAACCCTGGCGCTTGCAGATGGGCATCGCGTTACAGTACGACGTGACCCCAAGAGTTACGGCGAGGCTGAACTTTACGAACATCCTAGACGTGTGCGGCCAGCGCGGTTACGCGTGGGACAATCCCAACGTCTGCGTCTACTCCGCTCCGCCGACGGGTTTCCTCTACCCATCAGGTAACTTCTATCCGAATAGCTCCTCGCGCGTGCCGGCGCCACAGTTGCAATATCCGTACGATTTCTTTTTCAACGGAGCGAACACGGGCTTCTTGGGCGTGACGCAGCCGCTGCAGATTACGGGGTCGCTTCAGGTCAAGCTCTAGACTTCCAGCTATCGCGCGGGCTACAAACGAAGAAGCCCTGAAACTCAGGGCTTCTTTCAGCGTGGTCTGTTTCTTTATCTAGGTTGCGGCTGCCGCCTGTGGAAGAATCGTCAGCGGCACGTTTTCGTCTATGGCATAGTACGCATTCTTCAGTACGCCTTTTGTTGCCTCATCGAGTACGCTCGAAAGCGCGGCGACCGACTCAACTTCCCACAGGCAAAATACTTTTGAGTGATCTTGCGCCGTGACGCTCGTGAGTAACTTTAAGCCAGCAGGCGGCCCTTGCCACTCCGAGCTGAGCTTTTCCCATGCGGTGCGATCCAAAACGTCGTGCGCGACCTGTACGAACATAGGGTCCCCGATTCGTCTTAGCTGAAGGTTAATTACTCCCGCCCAAGGACTATAGCATGAGCCTCGATTTTTACCTCTGCCCCGGCTTAATCCAGTTTAGCACGGATTCACCGGATCGATTAGGTAAAAAGACATCTACGCCGACGCCCAAGACGACAGAGATCTCAAGGGGCGCTGCCTCCCGCCCCCGACGGCGACTAGGATCGCAACTGCGCTCACCTGGGGGCTCGTTTTCAGACTTCTAGCTATAAGCCGTTTCACCGAGGCTCAAATCGTTTCGATCGTAGGTGAGTACGATGCCGGCACGCCGGTCGCCGAGTTGGCTGGCAAACATGGCGTCCATGCGAACACGATCCGGCTTTGGAAATGGAAATACAATGGGATGGAAGTCGCCGACGTTATCCGTCTAAAAGAACTTGAGGCGGAAAATACGCAGATGCATCGCATCATCGCCAAGCTCACCCTCAAAGTCGACGCAATGGATAACTTGATCCGAAAAGGCTGCAAGCGCCTCTACGTGCGAAAGCTTCAACGCAACGCTCGAATGCGAGCTGCTGGCGTGTCATCGATTGAAGAACCAGCACGAAGCTGAGACTGCGATCTTCGATTTCATTGAAGGATGGTACAATCCGCATCGCAAGCAGTCGGGCTTGGGTTATCTCTCAAACCCAACAACTTCAAGCGGCGCATGGACTCAAGCCGCCTGATGTCTCAATCCCACGGCTCACGGAACCGGGTCAACTCCAGCCGTTCCATTTGTCTGACAGCGCATAGTCGTGTGCCTACGATGTATGGTAACGCTTACTAATACGGCACGACCGACTCTTGGCAGATGGTTTAATCGCACTAAGCTCGTGCTGTTCGTCGCGTCGGTTCAGCGTCCCTGACCGTCTTGACGAGCGGCCCCTGGAACCATCGCGCGCGGGTTGATTAGTGACGTGAGAACGTGGTCGCGCCAAGCGCCGCCGATATACAGATACTCGCGCGCGATGCCTTCAATTGTGAATTCCAACCGTCGAAGCAGTGCTGCGCTCCGCTGATTGTGCGACATGTATGCCGCCATGATGCGATGCAGGTTTAATATGTCGAACGCGAACTCGATGCCGGCCGTGGCGGCTTCGGTCATGTAGCCTTGTCCTTGCATGCGCCGGTCGAGCTTGTATCCCATATTACAGGCCTCGAAGACGCCGTGGATGACGTTAGTAAGGTTGAGCCATCCGAGAATCGGGCTGTCCGCTTGCATCGACGCAGGCAGAAGTGCGAAGGAGAAGGAGAAGCCGCCGCGGGCATCGTTGACCGCGCGTTGGCGATAGGCGCGTAGGCCCTCGACGTCGATCGACGTCGAGGTCACCGCCGGTTCCCACGGTGCCAAGAACTCGGCGTTTTCGGCATTGAATCGCGCGCACCGCTCGGCATCGTCGGGTGCGGCAATAATGAGCGTAAGCCGGCTCGTCTTAAGGACCGGCAGGCCCGCGGCGATTTCGTATTGCATCGTGCTGCGGCCAGTATAACATGGGAAAGAAACTCGCGTGCACTTCTTCGACGTAACGCTCGTCGGGTTCAACCAACTGAACGCTCATAGGGCGCTGCTGACCTTGGCGCTGTTGGCTTGCACCATCGTCGCTCGTTACATTTTGCATTACGCCGTCCGGCTGCTCCAAGGAAGCCGGGGCGCCGAGCGGTTCCGGTTTTGGGCGCACCAGGCGATCAACGTTATTACGGTCATTTTTTTCATTGTCGTCGTGATTTCGATCTGGGTCGGTCCACACACGCAGAATCTCGGCACGATCGGCGGCCTGATCGGAGCCGGCGTGGCGTTCGCATTGCAGCGATTCATCATTGCGATTGCCGGCTACATCGTGATTCTGCGTGGTAAGACGTTTTCGATCGGCGACCGGATCGCGATCGGTGACGTACGAGGAGAAGTGATCGCGCTGGATTTCTTCCAAACGACTGTGCTCGAGATGGGCCAGCCGCCGTCGATACAAGAGCAGACGAGCCCCGCGACGTGGGTACTTGCGCGTCAGTATACGGGGCGCATCGTGCTGCTCACGAACGGAGTGATCTTCGAAAAGCCCGTCTTCAATTACTCGCGAGACTTTCCGTTCATTTGGGAAGAGATGGATATAGGCGTGCATTACGACGCCGACATCGAGTCGGCCGAGCGCATTTTACTGGATGTGGCGCAGCGCTACTCGGGCCCGATCGCCGCGATGACCGGTGAGGCTCGAGAACATCTGCGGCGGGTCTACGACCTCGACCCTCCCGACGTCGAACCGCGCGTCTACTACCGGATAACCTCGAATTGGGTGGAGCTCGATTTGCGTTTCCTCGTCGGCGACCGGAACGTTCGCGACGTCAAGAATACGATGTCGCGCGAGATCCTAAAGCGCTTTCGAGAAGAAGGGATTGCGGTCGCGTCGAGCAGTTATGAAATCGCGATAACGCAAATGCCCGCTAAGCGGGACGGGGCGGCTCCTTGAGCTGCGTGAGCAGCCGCGCGAGCTGCGGCTGATCCGGATTGATCAGCTTCGCGCGATAGGCGTACTCGGCCGCGTGCTTGATGTCACCGGCTTCATAAGCGGATTCGGCCAGGCGTTCCAAGACGACGGCAAAGCGATGCTCGAGCGCGGTCGCCTGCGACGCAAACCATTGCTCGGGCGGGTCGTCCTCGAGCAGGCGGCCGGCGTACATCTTTTCCGCCGCTTCGTAGTGCGTCGCAGCGTCGGCCGGATCGCCGCGCTCGTACGCGGAGTCGCCCGCCATCGCATACGCGGTGAAGCGGCCGACGTCGGTAACGACGTTGGAGAGATCGACGACGACGGCGTTGTCGGCGGCACGGAAATAGCGTTCCACGCGCGCGTATCCGACGGCCCCGGCAATCGCTTTGCGTATGTTGCTGCACGCGGTGCGCACGCTCTGCATGGCAAGCTGACGGTTCGTACCCGGCCAGAACAGCGTTGCCAGTTCCTGACGCGTCGCCGTCGCGCCGGGTCGCAGCAGAAGATACTTGACGATCTGCTGGTCGCGCCGGCGCACCCACTCCACGTTCCGGCCTGCGATCGCCACGCTGAAGCGCCCCAGCATCCTAACGACCATTGGAACCGACGTATCGACGCCCTTGGTCGGTACTGCACGGGCTTGCTGCACCGCCCGCAGCGGCCGTACGCCGCTGCCGTCGTTGATGACGAAGAGGCCTTGGGCTTCGAGACGACGGAGCGCCTCGGGATCGTTAATGCCGATGCCGTTGATCAGGCTCATGACCAGCGCGCGATCGCGATCGTCGGCGCGCTGCGCGTTGCCCGTCACGAAATCGAGGAAGACTTCGCCGTACACGTTGCGCCAATGTTCGTACGCGTCGTGCAGCGATCGCTCGTCTTCAACGGCGGCACGGATCGCGCCGCTCACCACGACCGCCCATCCGTCGCTCTCTTCGAGCAGACGCGCCACATCGGCGTGACTCGACGACACGCCGGCGGCGTCGGCAAAGAAGCCGACCTCGTTGCGATCGAAGGCCAAGCGCCGGGCATCGCAGAGCGCCCCGATCCCCTGCGCGACCCACTTGCTGGCCTGCACCGTTTCCCGCGAACGCGCGGTATACATGAGCGACACGCCCTCAGGCACGTTTTCGACGAGCTTGAGCAGCATCTCGACCGTCTCAGGTGCGCCGTTCCCGACGTCGTCGACCGCCAAGTCAAAAGGCTTTGCGGCCGCCACCTGGCGCAATGCCACGAGCAGCTCGATATAGCTCGACGGCGGCGTGCGCAGACCCAGGCCGGCAGCGAGGGCCGAAAGAACCGCGTCCGGCGTCGCATTGGGATCCAGCGCACAGTATGCGCCGGGCTTTTCACTATTTTCCAAATACTGTAACAGCAGCGTCGTCTTGCCCATGCCGGCGGGCGCGACGATCATGCGCAGCGGTAATCCGTCCTGCGTCGACAGCCAGCGTTCCAAACGCGCGCGGCGCAGCGTCTTGGGCGCGAGCCGTGCGCAAGCGGGAGCCAGTAGCATTACCGCATCCTTTCAGGCAGCCGCGCCTCTGCGCCCTGCGGGGCGGGGAAAAGGAATCGTTTGCTCTTCCGGCCAATTAGCACAAACAAACATTTGCGCTACTAATGCCGGCATGGGAGAAGGCGTGAAAAAGCCAGGAAATTTCAGTAAAACCAGCTCATCGAAGGGCAAAACCGACGGCCGTTTCCGCGACTCCACGCCGGTCGATCCCCTCGTAGCCGACTATGCGGTGCACGTGGCGATGGAGCTGCGGCGGGCGCCGCGTACGGTGCACGAGTATGCGCGCGACGTCGAAATCTTCGGCGCATTCTTGGCCGGCTGCGACGCCGTCGACGACGACGGCGAGCCGTTCCGCGGACCGTTTGGAAACGTCTTTGCTAAGGCCGACGCGTCGTCGCTGCGCCGGTTTATCATCGAGCTGACGCGCCAGCGCTATAGCGCCGCCGGCATCAGGCGCAAGCTGGCCGTGCTTCGCGGCTTCTTTGGGTTTCTCAAGCGCGAAGGCAAACGGGCGGACAACCCTGCGCTGGAGATCACGAACATCAAGCTGCCGCAGCGCCTTCCCAAGGCCCTGGACGTTTCCGAGGTCTTGAAGCTAATCTCGACGCGGCCGCCGGCCGGCGAGCCCGAGGACCGCTGGCGGCGCGACGTTGCGATACTCGAGCTGCTCTATGCCAGCGGTATCCGGCGCGCCGAGCTGGTCGGCATTAACGTGACCGACGTGAGCTTCGAAGACCGGACCATTCGCGTCATCGGCAAAGGCAATAAGGAACGCATCGTCTTTTTCAATGAGGCCACGGAAAGGGCGCTCCAAGCGTACCTCGCGGTGCGTCCCCGCTGCGCCGACGGCGCTCTCTTCGTGAGCCGGCAGAACCGTCGCCTGAGCTACCAGCAAGCAGGTAAGGTCTTCGCCACCTACGTGAAGCTCAGCGGTCTCGAGGGAAAGATCACGCCGCACACTATGCGCCACTCGGTGGCGACGCATCTGCATAAGGACGGCGTGGATCTCATGACGATAAAGGACTTCCTGGGCCATGAAAGCGTCCAGACCACGCAGATTTACGCAAAAATGACCCTGGAGCACGTGCGTAAAGCGTACCGGGAACATCATCCGCGCGACCGCGCTGGGAAAGACCGCTCGTAGGCTTTCACGAAAGCACGGCCATGGGCTCCGAAGCGCGAGGTGCGCACCCATATCGGCCGCCCTTCTTTTGGCTTCCGGTACTGGGTCTCGCCGCGTTGTTGATCACGGTATTGATCGTCAACAACGCGCGTACGCGCATTCTTCAGAACGACCGGGAGTTTCGCTCCGCACAAGAAGTGCGTCTGCGTGAAATCGAGACGCAGGTCGACGACTATTTCGGTAAAGCCATACAGCTGGCGCAAACCGGCGCCCAGACGCTCGGCGATCTGGACGACGATCCGGCGCGCGTAAGGCTTCTGGTCGAGGAGCTCTTTCGTTCGCGCAGCACGCGGCAAATCTTCGGCGTCGGCGTGTATTACGGTTCGGGCGTCTTTGCGACGTCCGATCCCGACGGTCTATTCTCCGTTTACGACTCCGCTTCGCCGGGCGGCCGTATTGCCGTACATTATCAAAACCCTAACGTCGTGCCGCGGTACACGTCGTATGCCTGGTATACGTGGGCAATCCAACATCCCGGCGCGACCCAGTTCGTCGGACCGTACTGGGAGAGCGGCGAGGACTTCATTAGTACCGTCAAAGCGCTATCGCGCAACGGCAAGCCGGTGGGCGTGATGGCCGTCGATACGCTGACGCAGACGTTCCGTCGAGAGAACATGATGAGACTGCTGGGTCCCGGCGACGTTGCGTGGATTGCGAGTAAAGGTGCGCACGGATCGGTGCTCGTCGCGACGCAGCCGCCGCCGGCGCAAGGCGATTGGATCGACGCCGTCATTCCGCTGCGCTACACCCACGCTCGCATTCACCTGTCGAGGAATGCGGCAGCGCTGCACGCGCTCAATGCCCGGCTGATCACCGGGAGCATCGCGCTCGCCGTTGCGATTTGGTTTTTTGCCGGTATTCTCGCGATGTCGACCATACAGATTTGGCGCTCGCGGCAACGCGCCCAGACTCTGGAACTCGAACGGACGCGCCTCGAAAATGAGATCGCGGTAGGTAAACGCGTGGAATCGGAGCTGCGCAAGGCCGCGTACACCGACGGCCTCAGCGGTCTTCCCAATCGCGCCGCCTTCATGGAGAGCGCGTCGGAGGCGATCGCGCGGGCGAAGAGCGGGGTACGCTACGGGGTCTTCTTCATCGATCTCGATCGCTTCAACATGATCAACGACACCCTCGGCCATCCGTTCGGCGACGAGTTGCTCAAGAGTATCGCTGCGAGGCTGCACGACCAGCTCGCACCGCGCGGATCGGTGTCTCGTCTGGGCGGCGACGAGTTTCTCGTCCTCGCTCCCGTCGACGATTCGGAGCTTGCTGCGTTCGCGCAGCGCATTCTGGAGATCGTACACGAGCCGATGCTGCTCGGAGGGCGCCTCCTCTATAGCGGAGCCTCGATCGGCGTCGTGGCAGTCGATCCGCAGTACCAGCGTCCCGAAGATCTGCTTCGCGACGCCGACATCGCGATGTACGAAGCCAAGAACCGAGGCCGCGGCTGTTACGCCGTCTTCGATACCGCGATGCGAACGCGCATCGCTGCGGAGTCCGATCTAGAGAACGATCTGCGTCGCGCGATCGAGCGGCACGAGTTCGTGCCTTACTACCAGCCGATCTACGACGTGCGCAACGACACGGTCGTTGGGTTCGAAGCGTTGGCTCGCTGGCGGCGGCCCGGAAGCGGCGTGGTAGGAGCAGCCGAATTCATCGGCTACGCCGAGCGCCGCGGTTTGGTCGACGCCATCGACACGGCGGTGATGGAAGACGTCTGCCGCGATGGTGCGACGATCTTCGAGGCGTTTGCCGGCACGACGGTTGCCGTCAACGTTTCGGCGGTGCACCTCACCGTGCCCGAGTTCGCCGCCAGCATCGATTCGGCGTTGCGGGCGTACGCGCTACGGCCCGATCAGTTAAAACTGGAAATCACCGAGACGGCGATCATGCGCAACCCCGATCAGGCGCGCGCGACGCTGCGCTTGCTGCAGGGCAACGGGGTGACGATCGTGCTCGACGATTTCGGCGCCGGTCATTCGTCGCTGGCATATTTGCATCGTCTACCGATCGAAGGGGTCAAGATCGATCAGTCGTTCATCGCGCCGCTGGCCACCGACCAAAGCGCCGTCGCGATCGTTCGCAGCATCGTCGCGCTCGCCAAGACGTTCGATCTTTACACCGTGGCCGAAGGCGTCGAAACAGCCGAACAGCTCGAGGTCGTGCGCCAGATCGGCGTCGATCACGCGCAGGGCTTCTTCTTCTCGCCGGCCCTTCCGCTCGGCTCGGTGTTGACGAGCGCCGCACGCACGACGGTGCTCTGAGTCACAGCCCGTAAGCGCAGGCGTTATTCGGCCCGCAAGCGCTATACACGACGCCGTTGAGAACGGCCGGCGAGACTTCCTGCGAACCAGAGCTACCGGGAGCATACAACAAAGCGCCGGTAGCGGAGTTGAAGGCGCACACGAAGCTGCCGCATTCCACGTAAACGACACCGTTGGCGACGGAGGGCGATGACGTCGTATTTGCGCTTGAGCCGTCAGAGGACGTATTGAATATTTGGGCGCCGGTCGATGCTTTCAAGGCATACAAGTTACCGTTGAATCCGATGCCTGAGACGTACACTTTTCCGTTTGCAATTGCAGGCGGATCGTCATAACCGCTATAGTTTCCCGCGGTGGGAGTATACTGCCAGATTTGGGCTCCGCTCGATGCGTTCAACGCGTACACGCCGTTGTTGTACGTATCGACATAGACAACGTTATTTGCATAGGCCATCGACGCATTCGATCCCACAGTGGTGCACCAACTCTGCACTCCGCTGGAGAGGCTTGCGGCGCAGACGCCCGATCCGGTCGCGTAGAATACTTGGCTTGCGCCGATCGCCGAAACCGTAAAGAGCGGCCCATGCGGAAGGGTAACCCCCGTCCATAAAACCGCACCGTTTTGCGTATTCACCGCAACGAGATAGGAGCTGCTCGTGCTGCCGTTCGCATAATCGAAGACGGCGGTATTGCCCGAGGCAACGGCTCCGGTACTAATGCCGGCCGGCGGCAGGCAATTACAATCGACGTAATAGCTCCAGGCGCGCCTTCCGGTCGAACTATTGATGCCGCACATCGCGTTCTGTTGGTTGTTGCCCCCTACCAAGCAGGGAACGATAACCCGGCCGCTCGCGATCAACGGGGCTTGGTCGCTGGCCCCTTCGTACGTTTGGTACTGCCATATCGACGCGCCGGTGGTCGCGTTGACTGCGTATAGGTAGCCGGAGGCGGAGTTGATGTACGCAACGCCGCCTTTGACGACGATGGGGTTATTGATCTGCGCGCCGGTTGCGAACGACCAGAGCTGAGTCAATCCCGATACGTTGCTGCGCGTGAGTGTAGTTTCCGACCGGTTGAACCCCGTGTGCGCCGCGTTGTAGTATGGTTCGACCCACTGAACCGAGCCGACCGCGTCGACATTCGGTTGCGCCGCGGTTTGGGACCGCCGAACCTGGACGTGCGGCGGGCCCACTGCTGACGAAGAAATAGAGGCAGATCCCGGAACGGACCCGGATCCGCCGCAGCCCGCCAGAACCGAAAATGTTGAGATTGCCGCCGCAAAGGCGGTACGACGTAGGTCCAAAGTCATGCGCGTTCTCCCTTAGATGACGCCAGCGTAGCAACGAGTGGCCCACGCGCGTATGTCGGAAAACCGCCCATTTTTCAGGCGGGGCTGCATCGGCCTGGGACGAAAATCCACTACGGATGCTGACGCGCGCCTTGGTCTGCCCGACCTTGGTGGGTCGGGACGAAGAACTAGCGCAGCTGGTTGAATGCCGGCTTTCTGCCGCGCGCGGGCATGGCTCGCTTGTGCTCGTTTCGGGCGACGCCGGAATCGGAAAAAGCCGGCTGCTGATTTCGTTCCGGCGTACGCTAACGGGCGGGCGTGCTTCTTTGGGTTTGGGGCTGAACCGCGAATTCGGCAATCCGCCGTATGGAGCGGTTTTGGCGGCCATGCGTTCACTGCGAAACGAGATTACGTTTCCGCAAGCCGGAAGTCGGATCGAGCAATTAGCGGAACTTGCCGGCCACCTCACAGGCATATGTGCCCGCCGTTGCACGGTTCTGATGTTGGAAGACATGCACTGGGCCGACGACGGTACGCTGCTGTTCCTGCAGCATTTGCTGCCTACGATTGGAGCGCTTCGGCTCTTGGTGGTCGCAACGTACCGCTCGGACGATCTGCGTCGATCGCAGCAGATGGATCCGCAAATCGCGCGCTTGACGCGCAGCCGCGCCACGCATAGCATTGCGCTCAAACCGCTAGCGCGGGCGGAGATGCGTCGCTTGGTTCGTTTGGCAGCGGGAGAAAAGCACCCGCTTGCACCCGCCCTGATTGACGAGATCGTCGAGCGGTCCGACGGCAATCCGTTCTTTGCCGAGGAGCTCCTGAAAACGTCCATCGATAAGTCGTCGGGCGCCGCATCTATGCATTTGCCGCTTACCGTGCGCGCCACGGTGATGGAACGCGTCGCTGGGCTGGACCAGCAAACGCATGAGATTCTCGCGGTAGCTGCGGTTCTCGGGCGGCGGTTCGAAGCCGGTCTTCTCTCGGAATTGTGCCGGCTGGATTCGGCAACAATCCTCGCGGCATTGCGGACCTTGCGCAACCTTCAACTTATCGACGAACTGGACGCCGACCCGCCCACCTTCCTCTTCCGGCACGCACTGGTTCAAGAGGCGGTCTACGAAGAGCTGCTCGCGGCGGAGCGCAAGCCGCAGCATGCGCGAATCCTGAACATCTTGGAATTGCGTGAAGCGGACGCGGCGCAGTTGGGTTACCACGCATGGTGTGCCGGAATCGCGGAGAAATGCGTCTTGCACAACGAGAACGCCGGAGATCAGGCACAAGCACTGCACGCCTACGGTGACTCGGTTCGCTGTTACGACCGTGCGATAGCGTTTGCTTCGAACGACGAGGCCCGGGCGCGATTGCTCGTCAAAAGTGCGATGAGTTGCTCGGGCGACGGGAAAGCCGCACAGGCATTAGAAAGGTACGCGTCCGCAGCCGATGCGTATGCTGCGTGCGGACAATCGGATCGCCTTCCCGGAATCTATCAAGCGATGAGCGCGCAAGCACGAAGTTCAGGCGATAACGAACGCGGGGTGCAGATACTCGAACGCGCTCTTGATTCGATGACTCAAGACGACAGCCGCGAACGCGCGCTGATGTACTTGAGTTTGGTGTATCTGCGGCTCGATCGCGGCGAGGTGGATGCGGCAAAGGCGCTCATCGCGCAAGCGAACGTAATGCAGGGATCGATGCCGTATGAGGATGCGCTGCAGTACACGCAGCTCGTCGCCGGCGACGTGCCGGGGTTTCAAAGCGTCTCGAAGATTAATGCCGCGGCGAAAGAATCGCTCGGCGACTACGAGCGCCTTCGCGCACGCTTCAATCGCGCTTTCGGTCTCACGATTTTAGGATGCGACGACGATGCGCTTTCGGAATTCAACGCGATACTGCCGGAGCTCCACGAAAAGCGGCTTACGTCGTTCGAGGTTCTTAGTTGCGCGAATTGCGCGCTCGTTCACGCGCGTGCGGGGCGGCTATCCGTGGCGCGGGCCTGCGTCGAACGCGCAGCCGTCATACCGGAACCGACTACGACCGGTCCGATTGCGCTCGCCGCAGCCGCACTCACCGTCGGCTTCGCGCTGTGGGACGAGGATCTGATTGCACGGCTTTGTTCGCCCGACGTCTTTGAGACCGCATTTGCGAGCCGCATCAACTCGACGCTTGGACGAATCGGGGGTCCGTACGCAAAATGGCTGTGGGCCACGGATCGGCGCGATGAATCTCAAGGCTTGCTGCAACGCGCGATGGAGGGCATTCACGGGCCGTTCGGCGCGACGGAGACGCTCCTGGTTGCGGCCGAGCTCGGCGACGAGCGAACGCGATCGGCAGCATTTGCAACGCTCGAAACTCTGGACGGCCTGGCAAATGCCGAGGTCTACGCTGCGACGGCGTCACATCTGCGCGCGCTGCGTGCGCTGCACGCAGGTGACGAATCGACATCGGGCACGTACGCGCTCGAGGCGCTCGAACATTACGTACGCTTAGGATGGGTGATGCACCAAGCTGCCTGCATGCAGCTGTCCGGAGACGCGAAACGTGCCTGCGCCTCGTATCGGCGAATGCGTGCTGCTGGTCCGCTACGGCAAATGCGCGCGTCGACACGCGGGCCCGCCGCGGAGGTTGCTCTTTCCGAGCGGGAACGTCAAATTGCCTCGCTCGTCGCGCACGGCACAGTCAACAAGCACATCGCCGAACGGCTCGCCGTAAACCAACGGACCGTCGAGAAGCATCTTACGTCCATTTATGAAAAACTAGGGCTTCGCAACCGCTCGGAGTTGGCCGCATACGTAACCCGCAGCCGGGAGCGGGCCTGAAGAGGTGCCGAAAATCAGCGCCGCCTAGAGATGCGTCGTAAGGGGACAGGTTGCGATCCAGTCGGTAAGCTCGAGGTGCTTGAGGATAGCCGTCTCCCGGTAACGCGAATCAGACGGACAGGTCTTGGTTAAGAACCGGCTCCGGGTGA
Source organism: Vulcanimicrobiota bacterium (assembly GCA_963715435.1). GTDB lineage: Bacteria > Vulcanimicrobiota > Vulcanimicrobiia > Vulcanimicrobiales > Vulcanimicrobiaceae > JAFAHZ01. The sequence continues at coordinate 3,326,334 of OY970243.1, read as the reverse complement.
GATTGTATTCGACGTCGACGACGAGCGCGTTGCGGGCGGTGTAGCGCAGAAATTGACGGCACCAGCCTTGTACGAAGCATTGCTCGACGACGGCGAAGTCAAAGACTTTTGCGAGATCTGAGACCTGGTTGTTGTCACCCTTTTCCGCGACCGTCAATCCGATAGCGTGCACTTGGTTTGCTACCCACGTGTCGTACGTCAACTGCTCGGCATACGTGAGATGGAATCCCGTCTCGTTCACGTAGCCGTCGAGATTGTCGGGATCGATGCCGTCGAAGCGCTTGTGCTTGCAGAGTTGGAAACGGCGGCTCATAATCGGTTCCAGCACGGACGTCTGACTGATGTCCAGCCAGCGTTCTCCCTTCCATCCGGCGTCCGGTTTTCCGAGAACGCTTTTTGGAAACTCCGACGCATCGGGGCGCCACCGTTCCCACGTGCCGACGTCGACGTAACAGACCGCGCGGCGCCCCCGCGCGTGAATCGCCGCGACCTGCCGCGCGGTCGTGTCTTGGTAGTCGACGTCGTAGGTCGCTGCCGGGACGGTGAGGTCCAGCTTTCCGCCGTACTGGATTTGGTACGACGAGTTTGCAGCCGGAATCCATCGCGCGCGCTGCGCGGCGTGCGAGGCGAATGCGACGGGCGGCGTCGGCGGAGCCGCGGAGAGCGAGCACCCGGGGAGGGTTGCCGCCATAAGGAACGCGGCGGGGATGCGAACGGTCATCGTGAACCTTTCGCGCCGTGAGAGGATATGCGCTTCTTCTGCTTCTACTGTTGGCCGCGTGCTCGAATGCGACGCCGTACTCGACGACCGTCGGCATCCTTCATTCCGGCGCCGCCATGACGATTCGGATTGCCGACGCCCCGGTCGCCGCGTACCAGCCGGCCCAAGGAGAACCGCGCGACCGGTTCACGCTCTCGGCGACCGCTCGGGGCAAGACGACTCCGCCGCCCCCAACGATACGTCCGGCCGGCAACGGTATCTCCATCGAAGCTTCCCAGCCGCTGCAGTCGCTGCTCGCGCGCGTTCCAGACGGCGTCGAGCTGGTCGTGGACAGCCGCCGCGGCGACGTGAGCGTTACCGACGTCAAGGGCACCGCGCGCATCGTGGCCGCTGAAGGCAGCGTGCGCGTCTTCATGCGCGACGGCTACGCGCAGGCAGCGACGCAGCACGGGAACGTGTCGGTTGCAATGGGCGCCCTGGCATGGCCTGGGACGCTGCACTTCTCGGCCGTAAACGGCGACATCGAAGTTTCCGTTGAGGAGACGGCCGCATTCCGCGTGCATTTGCATACCGATAACGGAACGCTGTTCGACGACTTCAACCTACGCGGGATCTCTGCCGGGCAGGCGGAGACCATCGACGGCGCCGTCAATGGCGGCGGCAGTCAGGGCATCGACGTCGAGGTGACGCACGGATCGATCCGGCTGTTACGCCTTCACGCGCAAGCGTGATTTCCCCAGCAGCGTCTCGCGCGCTTTGATCAGCCGAACCATTGAGTCGTTATAGGGCGTCGGCGTGCCCGTGCGCCGGCCGAATGCGACGACGGCGCCGTTGATGTGATCGATCTCGCTGGGATGTCCCGACTCGAGATCGTAGGCCATGGAGCTCTTTGCCTCGGCTCCCAGCGCGATCACTTCGGTAACGTACTGCCACGGGCTGACGAACGGCAAGTGAATCTTTAACGCTGCGGCGACGTTGGCAGCCTCTTCGGCAAGCGCTTCGGCGAGTTGCGCCGCGTTCGGATCGCGCGGAATAGCACCGGCCTCGCAATCGAGCAGCGCCGAAAGCGCGTTGATCGCGGCATTGGCGACGAGCTTGCCCCACAGGTGGGGACGGATATCGTACACGACCGACGCGCGCAATCCACTGCGCGTGAGCAGATCGGCGACCGATCGCGCGATCGTGCGGGCCGCCGAGGTGGAACCGATGATCGTGTTGCCGTCGCCGGAACTGCGCACGCGTCCGGGCGCGGTGCTTAGCGACGATTCGGTGGTGATGCCAAGAATGACCGGCACCGCACCGCCGAGGGCGGTTTTGATCGCGTCTTCGTTGCCGACGCCGTTCTGCAGTGAGACGATCGGTGTCACCGGATTCAACTCGCCCGCAAAGGGCCGTAAGGCCCGCAACGTGTCGACCGCTTTGACGAAGAGAAAGAGCACGTGCGAGCTGTAGAGCTCGCGCGGATGCGACGCGACGAAGACCCGTCGAGACGTGCCGTCGTTGAGGGCGAGGCCTTCGCGAGCGACCGCCTCGCTGACGTCGCGATTGCTGTCGAGCGTCGTAACGTCGCAGCTTCCGGCAAGATGGTAGCCGAAGAGCGTTCCCATCGCGCCCGCTCCGATGATGCCGATTCGCGGCCGAGCCTCGTCAATCACGATGGAGGTTCCTTAAAACTGGTACTGGAGCCCCGCGGTGTTACGGCGAGACGCGTGATTTATGTCGCGCTGTCCGAAGAAAATCTCGGTTCCCGGGGCGATCCGAAAGTTGCCGTAGAGATCGATCATCGGATACGTCAGACCGTAGACGCGTGTTTCCAGCCCAAAGCGCGGCCAGTTGTAGCGCCCCAGCACGCCGATCTGCGAATACAGAACGCCGCCGCCGAACTGGAAGTTTCCCTTGGACTGCTGCAGCACGGCATTCCACGTAGTGTTGTTGCCGATCGCGTTGGCACCGAACAGGAGATTCGTGGGCGAGTTCGGCAGCACCAGGACGTTGATATCCCCGAGTGGACCTTGGCTGTGCGTTAGGACAGGATTGAGCCCGACTGGTGGGTTCTGTTGCGGTGAAAGCCCGCTCAATCGCAGCTGCAGCGCAAAGAGATTATGGACGAGCGAGCCGAGCTTGCCCGTGAGTTTCGCGCGCATTTCCGGGGAGATGCTGCCCGCGTGTGCCGTTTGGGTCGGCGTGCCGTTTCCGGACGGCATCGGATAAGGCGTCGCGCCGGGCACCGGCGGCGGGGCCGGCGTCGCACCTTCGTCGACACCGTAGACGCTGCTGGTTCCACCGAGTTGTCCCAGCAGCGAGTTGGCCTTCTGCATGGTCGCGTCGAGGTTCGAGACGGTGTTGCGGATCTGCGCTTGCGTTTGCGGATCGCCGGTAACGGTACGCAGGTCGTGCGTCAGCAGTGCCAAGTTCTGCGTCGTATCGGCGACGCTTCGCGTCGTCTCGATAAGGTTATTCTTGAGACGCGGATCGGTGGCCAGACCTTGCAAAGCCGTCATCGAGCGATTGAGCGACTCCGCACTGGCGTCAAGGCGGTCGAGCATCTGCGCGAGCTTCGGCGCGCTCTCGGTCGCCGTGCCGTTGAGCGTGCTGGAAAGCTCCTCGATGTTCGCGCTGGCCGCGACGAACTTCGCCATGAGCGTCTGTACCGAGGCGTTCGCCGTCATGGTCAAGTCGTTGGCGTGATCCAAGGTCGACTGCAGCGTGTTGAGCAGGCGCGGCGTGCGCTCTTGCAGTTCGGCCATTACTTGGTCGAACTTCTTCATCTCGCCCTGGCCCTGCTGTAACAGGTCCTGTATGCTTGCAGCGTTACTTCCCTGCGGCTGCTGGTCGACTGGAAGGACTTGCCGTGCCAGCAGCGCGGTCGTCCGGCCTGTGGGCGGCACGATGAGCACGGTCGGCGAACCGGTCAGCGGTGCTTGGATCAAGAATCGCGATGCGGCCGGGATGTCGATGTCGTTGCGCACGGCCAAGATCACGTCGACCGTGTTGTCCGGAAGCAGCTGAATCGAATCCACCGAGCCGACGTTGACGCCGCTGAAATATACCAGCGCACCGGGCGTCAGCCCGGCCGCCGATTCGAAGTGCACGCCGACGCGATAGCCGGTGTGCCTCGTGCCGAAATCGGTGATCACGTAGAAGATACCGAAGAGCAACAGCAGCGCGACGATCGCGAAGGCTCCAACTTGTGCTTGCCGGTTCATCTGGGCCGTATTACTCTTACGCAGCGCCCGCCCCCTGGGACCCCAAGCGCTTTGCGCACGGGGGCGCGCAGCCCGGCGAAGCGTGGCGGAGTGCTGTTAAACAAACGGAGCCCCATTTGAGCGCAGCTCAAATAGGAATCGGGCCTTTTTCGGCGCCCTGGAGGAACTGCTGGACGATCGGGTTGTCGCTATTCTTGATGTTTTCGGCCGTGTCGTAGGCGATGATTGCGCCTTCGAACAGCATCGCGACGTAGTCGGCCATCATGAAGATCGAGTGCAGGTCGTGCGAAATGACGACTGCCGTGCCGTTGAGCTTCTTACGCAGTGCAACGATCGTGTCGGTGATGAGATGCGTGACGATGGGGTCGAGACCCGTCGTCGGCTCGTCGTAAAGGATGAGCTGCGGGTGCGTAACGATCGCTCGCGCGAAGCCCGCTCGCTTGAGCATGCCGCCGGAGAGCTCGCTCGGAAACAGATCGTAGGTATGCGAGAGCCCGACGCTGTCGAGCGCGTCCATGACCTGCTTGCGAATTTCCGCTTCGGAGTCTTTCGTGTGCTCGCGCAGCGGTAACGCCACGTTGTCTCCGACCGTGAGGCTGTCGAGCAGCGCTGCGAATTGAAAGCTCAAGCTTATGCGCTGGCGGATCTCGATGAGCTGGTCTTCGTTCAGTTCGACGATGTCGCGATCGCCCACGTACACGTTGCCATCGTTGGGTTTGAGCAATCCGTCGATCAGGCGTAGGATCGTCGATTTTCCGGCACCGGAGAGTCCGACGATGCACGTGATCGCACCTTCGACGACGTCGAGATTGCAGTTGCGCAGCACGACCTTGTCGCCGAAGGAGAGCGAAATGTCCTTCAGCCGTGCGATCAGCTTCTTGCCGTTACGCTGAGTCACTGGCCGCCGAACAGTAGAAACGAGAGCACGAAGTTCGAGATGAAAATCAGAATGATCGATATGACTACCGCCGAGGTCGTCGAGACGCCGACGCCGGCGGCGCCGCCGCGCGTCGATAGCCCTTGATACGCGCCCACCATGGCGATGACCACGGCAAACACGAGGGATTTGATCAGACCTTTGTAGACGTCGCTGAAGTCGATCGCCTGGCGTGCCGAAGAGATGAACGAATCGTACGAGATGTGCGCGTACGTAAACGCGATCCACATTCCGCCGAGAATCGACACGACGTCGGCAAAAACCGTGAGCAATGGCAGCATGACCAAAAGCGCTACCAGACGCGGCACCACGAGAAAGCGCGACGGTTCGAGCGCCATCGAGCGCAACGCTTCGATCTGTTCGGTCACGACCATCGATCCAAGCTCCGCCGCGATCGCAGCGCCGGCGCGGCCGGCGACGACCACGGCGGTGAGCATTGGACCTAGCTCCCGAACGGTTCCGTAGGCAACCGCGCCGCCTACGAGGCCGCCGACGCCAAAAGCAACTGCCTGCTGTGCCGACTCCAGGGAGATCACCATGCCGGTGAAAAGCGACGTCAGCACGACGATGATCCACGATTGGACGCCGAGCAGATAACACTGAGCCAGCGTCTCGGCGACGCGCACGCGAACCCGCGCGATGAAACCGGCGGATTCGAACGTGAGCAACGTCAGGCCGCCCGCATATTCGAAAAACTCGCTGGTGGCGCGGCCGACCTTGTCGAGCATCCTCATAGGTGAGGCCCGTTCTGCTCGATGGCCGTAAGGTCGTGCAGGATGGCCTCCGTCGCCTCGATACGCTTCACCGCGACCCCGCGTTCGGCGGTCAGGTTGAAGTGCACTTGATTGACTTCTTCCAGCCGCCGGTCGACGTCGCGCAAACCGCGGCGCGCCTCTTTAGAAAAGCCTTCGAAATACCGCCGAACGGCGCCGAGATACGCGCGGCGTGCGGATTCGTCGTCGGTTCCGGCATCGAGCCGGCGTTCGATCTCGGTTTGCGCGTGCTTCATCGCGCGGTCGGTGATGTGAAAGCTACCGACGCGCATCGCCAAGTCGGCGAACCGGCCTTTATCCTGCATGCAGCGGTGCGGGCATGCCGAGCACGGCGGCTTGTGCGTCGAAAAGACGACGAATGCCGCTTTCGGCCAGAGCCAGCAGCGCGTCGAGCTCGGCGCGATCGAACGGCGTTGCCTCTGCGGTGCCTTGCAGCTCGACGAAACGGCCGGAATCGGTCATGAACACGTTCATGTCGACGTGCGCCTGGCTATCCTCGTCGTACGCGAGATCGAGCAGCGCTCGACCGCCCACAATGCCGACGCTGGTTGCGGCGATCATTCCGGTGAGCGGCCAACGCGCGCGATCTTCGGGATCGTACATCTTGCGCAGCGCCAAAGCTAGCGCCACGTACGCACCGGTGACTGCCGCGGTGCGCGTTCCGCCGTCGGCTTGCAAAACGTCGCAATCGATCCAGAGCGTGCGTTCGCCGAGCCGTACCATATCGGTGACGGCGCGCAGCGCCCGTCCGATGATGCGCTGAATCTCGTGAGTGCGGCCGCCGACGCGGCCTTTGGCGGCTTCGCGCTGCGTGCGCTCTTGCGTCGCGCGCGGAAGCATGGCGTACTCGGCGGTGACCCAGCCGACGCCGCGTCCCTTCATCCACTGCGGGACGCGATCTTCTAGCGTGGCCGCACAGAGCACGCGCGTGTTACCCACGCTGATGAGCGCGCTGCCTTCGGCATATTTCATGAAGCCCGGCTCGATCGAGACGGGGCGCAGCTCGCCGGGCTGCCGGCCGTCGCTACGGATCATTCCGACCGCGACGATTCGTTTTCGGTCAAGCGGTCGATGATGTGCCGCGCGTACCATGCCGCCCAGTTTTCATCCCGGTGCCCGACACGCTGCTCGAAAACGCCGTGGGCGTGTTCGGCTTCACGCAACATATCGGCAAGGCGCTCGACGGGGCGCTCCCCCAGCTCCACTTGCATGGCGATGTCCTCGCTTATTCGACGGTAACGGTCTTGGCGAGGTTTCGCGGTTGATCGACGTCTTTGCCTTCGATGTCGGCGATGTGATAGGCCAGGAGCTGCAAAGGAATGACGTTGACGATCGGCGAGAGCAGTTCGTCGACCTTCGGCACCCAAAAAACGTGATCCGCAACCGCCCTGGCGTCCTTGTCGCCGTGGTTTGCGACGACGATCACCGGCGCTTCGCGGGCCTTGGATTCCATGAGGTTGGAGAGCATTTTCTCGCGTACGCGATCGTCGCTCATAATGCCGATGACCGGCACCGTCGAATCCAACAGGGCGATCGGCCCGTGCTTCATCTCGCCTGCCGGATAGCCCTCAGCGTGAATGTACGAGATCTCTTTGAGCTTGAGCGCACCCTCGAGCGCGGTGGGGAAGTTCACGTAGCGGCCGAGGAAGAGCACGCTGCGCGCTTTGCGCACCTCGCGCGCGACTCTGCGGATCTCCTCCGACGTGTTGAGCACCACGTCAACCGCAGCCGGCAGAAGCTTGGTCCCATCGGCGATCTCGTGCAGCCGGCGCGCGTCGCCGGTGCCGCGCAGCTGAGCAAGATAGATCGCAAGCAGCGTCATGGCGGTGACTTGCGAGACGTACGTCTTGGTGGCTGCGACGCCGATTTCGGGACCTCCGCGCGTAAAGAGCGTTGCGTCCGCCAAACGCGTCAAATGCGAGCCCAGCACGTTGCAAACGCCCAGAACGAGGCTTCCCGATTGCTTGGCGATGCGCACGGCTTCGATCGTGTCGGCGGTTTCGCCCGACTGCGACATCGCGACGACCAGCGCGCTGGGGTCGATGACCGGATCGCCGTAGCGGAATTCGCTGGCTAACTCCATCTCGACCGGCAGGCGCACGAGCGAGCGCAGCAGATACATGCCCACGAGTCCGGCGTGGTACGCGGTGCCGCAGCCGGTGATCGCAATCTTGTTGACGTCGCGCAGCTGCTTCGCAGTAATCCCGCCAAGCTCGCGGCCGAGATGTACGGCGCCCTCTTCGTCGATGCGTCCGGACAACGTCTCTTTGATGACGTTGGGCTGCTCGAAGATTTCCTTGAGCATGAAATGCTTGAAGCCGCTCTTTTCGGCGGATCCGGCATCCCACATGATCTGCACGACGTCGCGCTCGATCGTCTTCCCGTCGTAGTCGGTCAACGAATAACCGTCGCGGCCGACGACCGCGATCTCGCCCTCTTGGAGGATGACTTCTTTGCGCGTATACGGCAGAATCGCCGGCGTATCGGACGCAACGTACATTTCGCCGTCGCCGATGCCGATGACGAGCGGGCTGGCACCGTTGCGCGCGAAAACCAGATGATCGGGATCGTCGCTCGAGATCACGCCCAGAGCGTAAGCGCCGCGGACTTCGTGCAGCGTCCTGCGCACCGCCGCTTGGAGGTCGCCGGCGTAGTGCATCTCGATCAGATGCGCGAGCACCTCCGTGTCGGTTTCGCTGCGAAACACGTGGCCGAGCTCGATCAGGCGCGCGCGCAGCGGCGCATAGTTTTCGATGATGCCGTTATGAACGACCGCGATCTTCTGCCCGCAGTCCATGTGGGGATGGGCGTTCGCGTCGGACGGCCGTCCGTGCGTCGCCCAGCGCGTATGACCGACGCCCACGGCGCCGGAGACGCGCTCGCCGTTGTTCAAGCGCTCGGCCAGACGGGACAGCTTGCCTTCGGCTTTCGATCCGGTCAGCGTACCCGCGGAATCGATCACGGCAATGCCCGCACTGTCGTAGCCGCGATACTCCAGCCGCCCGAGGGCGTCGAGGATAATGGGAACGCTATCCTTCGAGCCTATATAACCGACTATTCCACACATTCTGAGCCACCGTTGCTGGCAACGCTGAGGGGGCCCCATTGGCCTTGCCGATGGGGGGCGCGCAGCCGAGAGGCGGAGCGCCTGTCTATTTGATACCTTCCCTCGTTCGTTGGTAAGCAATCTTGCCTTCGGCGATTTCGTCGAGCGCGATCGAGACCGGTTTGTTGGGATTGATCGATTCTTTATCGACCAGGGGCTCGCTTGCGAAGTATTCCCGGCGATCGGTCGGCGGAAGCTGCTGCACCCGAATCCAGTTATTCAACTGACGGGCGCGCTTGGTCACGATGTTGACGAGGCTAAACTTGGAATCTGCGTGTTTGAGAAGCGCGTCCAGGTCGCCAAAAACGGATTTGCTCATGGTCTCCTTATACTCTCTATCGATTCTTCGCTATATCGGTGTATTCGGAAGCGTTCCGCCTGCAAGATTGCTTGCAGATCGGCTACCGCCTCTTCCCGCTGTCCTTCCGCGTTGACGACGACGTAGTCGAAGGTGCGGATGAAGTTGAACTCGGCTTGCGCGGTTTCGAGCCGCTCCAAGATCTGTTCGTTCGTTTCGGTTCTGCGCGCCAGCAGGCGTTCGCGCAGCCGAGAAAAGCGATCGGGTACCAGAAAGATCAGCACCGCGTCGGGATACGTCGACTTGACTGCCAGCGCGCCGTTGACCTCTGGCTTCATGATGAGGTCGTAGCCTTCGGCGACGGTCCGCTCGATGTAATCGCGCGGCGTCCCGTAAAGGTTGCCGTTGTACTCCCGCCACTCGAGCAGTTCGCCGGCCGTCAAGCGGCGTTCGAACTCCTCACGCGAAAGAAAGAAATAGTGCTTGCCGTCTTCTTCCCCAGGCCGCGGAGGACGTGTTGTGGCGGAGATCGAGTACCGTAGCCTAGACAGACGCGCCAGGAGCGCATCGACGAGCGTGTCTTTACCGGCCCCCGAGGGTCCCGACACGACGAAGACGAGACCGGGCCCGGTGATCACCGCGGCCCCTCTTTCCGAAGGGAGGGTCGGTTAACCTGGTATGTCGCTGTCACTAGCTGCCATTTTGGCCGAAGCTGCCCAGCGCCATTCCGCCCGGACGGCCGTCGTCTCTGGGACCGAACGGATTCTTTACCGCGATCTATGGGAGCAAGCCCGGCGGTACGCGGCCGTGCTGGCCGATGAGGGGATCGGGCCGGGCGACCGGGTCGCGCTCCTCATGCCCAACGTGCCGGACTTCCCCCGCGCCTATTTTGCGATTCTTGCCCTCGGGGCGGTTGTCGTACCGGTCCACGCCTTGCTGACGGCCGAGGAAGTTGCCTACGTGCTGCGCGATTCCGGGGCCAAGGCGCTCATCTGCGCGGGTGTGCTGTTGGCGGCGGGAACGGCGGCCTGCGAGCAGACCGGTGTCCTGTGTCTGACCACGGACGACTTGGCAATCGGAATTGAGCCGGTAGCCGGCTACCTGCCGCGCGCGGCCGGCGACGATGCCGTCATTCTCTATACGAGCGGAACGACGGGCGCACCCAAAGGCGCGATTCTGACGCACGGCAACGTGCTCTGGAACGTGCAAGTGATTGCTCACGATCTCATGCGCGCCACGGCCGACGACGTCTTCCTCGGAGCCCTGCCGTTGTTCCACTGCTTTGGACAAGTGGTCGTGATGAACGTCGGGCTGCTCGTCGGCGGCTGTATCGTGCTAGTCGCTCGATTCGACGGCGATAGCGCGCTGGAACTGATGGAGAAAGAACGGGTTACGATTTTGGCCGGCGTTCCCACCATGCACATCGCGCTTATCGCCGCTGCGGAAAAGCATACGCGTCCATTGGCGCTTCGTCTCGTGAAGTCGGGCGGCGCGCCGCTTCCCATCGCGGTGCTCGAACGGTTCGAGTCGATGTTCGGCGTAGGGATTTGCGAAGGTTACGGGCTTTCGGAAACCTCTCCGGTAGCGTCGTTCAACCAACCGTGTTTCGGACGCAAAGCCGGCACGGTAGGGTGCGGCATCTGGGGCGTGGAGCTGCAAATCGCGCGAGCGAACGTCGACGACCGCGTGGAGCTGCTTCCAGCCGGCGAGCTCGGCGAGATCGTTATTCGCGGGCACAACGTCTTCAAAGGGTACTTGAATAAACCGGAAGCGACGCGCGCGGCCATCGTCGACGGGTGGTTTAGAACCGGCGACTTGGGAACGCGCGACGCCGACGGCTTCATCACGATCGTCGATCGAAAGAAAGATTTGATTATTCGCGGCGGCTTCAACGTTTATCCGCGCGAGGTCGAAGAAGTGTTGATCCGCCATCCCGACGTCGATCAGGTCGCCGTCATCGGCATTCCTCACGAAACGCACGGCGAAGAGGTCGTTGCGGTCGTCGTCGCCCGCGGCAACGATTTCGACGGCGAAGCGATCGTTGCGTGGTCGCAGCAGTACCTCGGCAAGCACAAGTATCCGCGCCGCGTCGTGCGCGTCGACTCACTGCCGTTGGGTCCCAGCGGAAAAGTGCTCAAGCGCGAGTTGCGCGTGCAGTTCTCGCCGGCGGCCGGGGTGCGTTAACCCGGCGGTACGCAGAGCGCGCGCTTCATGGCCGCGATTGCCGCGGGGTCGTCTTGTGCGGCGGCCGGACGCTGATACCGGACGACGATCGCGTTACCGCTCTCGACGGCGAAGGCGTCCTGAACCGTTTGACCGCTGCCGCTGAAGGTTGCAATTGCCGCCAAGCCCGGGCACGGACCGAAGACGTCGCTCTTGACGAACTTGAGCGCTCGATCGTGCAAGGTCGTATCGACGATCTCGCGTTGCGCGAGGTCTTGCAGCGTGCCGCCGAAGGACGCCTTATCGTAGGCGTACGTTTGGCGTTGACCCGGCGTTCCGTTCGTCCACGACGCTTGCGCGCCGGGCACCTTCTGCCACCCCGCCGGCGAAGGCGATCCGCCGCCGCTGCTGCACGCCGCAAGCGCGGCGAGCACGCACACCATCGTCAACCCTCTCACAATCGCGTGCTTTTCCAGGAACGTGCCAATTTCCGGTCATAGCTTGCCGGAGTGACCACCAACTGGGTGCTGATCGAGCGCGCCGCCGCGGAACTCGACGGACGCCTGCGCGGCGCGCGGGTGCTCGATGCCGGACTGCTGCCCGACGGCCGCATCGCGGTCGCGCTGCGCGCGCGCGGCGGCGCCGTCGCGCTGGTCGCCGATCTCTTCGGAACGCCGCCGCTCGTGACGCTCGAAGATGCCGATCTGCCGATCGCAGTCGAACCCGGATTCGTGCGCAAGCTGGTTACCACGCTGCGCGGAATGACGGTAACCGCCGTACGCTCGCGGCGAGGCGATCGCGTGCTCAAGGTCGAGTTCGCAACGCGTTCCCGCTTTGGCGTCGGGGATGCCGTGGAGCTCGTTCTCGAACTCGTTCCCCGCTTCGGCAACGCCGTGCTCGTCAAACGCGACCTCGTCGTGGCAGCCGCCAAGGAGTTTACGCTCGCCGAAAATCCCGCGCGCGCGATCCTCGCCGGACAGCCCTACATTCCCCCGCCGCCGCGAACGGCACCGTCAGCGCCGGAAAACGGCTCCGGCGAAGGGCCGGTGCTCGAACTCTTCGCTCGGATGCGCGCTCAGCGAGCCGGAGAACGCGAACACCGCGGCGCCGAGCGGCGCCGGCAAACGCTGCTGCGCCGTTTAGCGGCTCGCGAACAAAAGTTACGTTCGGAGCTCGCGGCGTTGGCGGGAAAGCGCCGGGAAGCGGAGTCCCGCGATGAGCTGCGCGCCGAGGGCGAGCGCATTTTTGCGTCGCTGTACGAGCTCGGCGAAGCCGAGCGCGCCGAAGCCAAAGAGCGCGCGGCCAAACTGTTCGCGCGCTACAAGAAGCTACAGGCGTCCGTCGCACACGTGGCAGCGCGCGAGGCCGTTATCGCGCGTCTGCTCGAGGCCGTCGACGTGCTGCAATGGGAAGCCGGCCGGGCCGGCGACGAGGATCTCGACGACGTCGAGCGGGCCGCGAGCGAGCTCGAGCCGCACCGGTCGCAAACGCGCGAGCCGCAAACCGTTAAACGCCGCAAGCGCAAGCCGCTAGCGTTCCGCACGTTAGCCGGTTCGCGTATCGTGGTCGGACGCTCTCCGGCAGAAAATGCCGACGTGACGTTTCGTCAAGCGCGTCCCGACGACTTATGGTTTCACGCGCAAGGCATACCGGGCGCGCACGTCGTTCTGGCGCGCGACGATCGCGAAACCCCGCCGGACGACGATATCCTGACGGCAGCGTCGTTGGCCGCATTCTATTCAAAGGCGCGCGCCGGCGCAAAAGTACCGATCGATTACACGCAGCGCAAATACGTGCGCAAGCAGCAGAACGCGCCGCCCGGACTGGTCTGGTACACCCATCCCAAGACCGTCCTGGCGGAGCCGATTACGGAAGACGCGATTCGCACGCTTTCCAATCGACGTTCGTAAGGAACGCCTCGATGTATTTACTCTTCTCGGCCGGCTTGTAGTCTTTGATGAACGCGTGTTCCCACACGTCCATGACGACGACCGGCACGAATCCGCTAATGTGGCCGTTCTGATGGTCGTCGATCCAATAGTTACGAATGGTTTTGCTCGAAACGTCGTAGTAGGCAATCGCCCAGCCGATACCGCGCATGCCGCCGACCGCGGCGAAATCGCTTTTCCAGGCATCGAAGCCGCCATAGGCCTCGCCGAGAACCTCGTAAAGCCGTCCCGACTGCGGTTGGCCGGGCTTCGCCGTCATGTTATCGAAATAGAGCTCGTGCAGACGCACGCCGTTCTGCTCGAAACCCAGCCGCCGAACCAACTCGGCAAACCCGGGATTGGGACCCTTCGCCTCGTCTTTTGAGCGCAGCTCGGCGAGTCGCTCGAAGAGCAGATTGGTGTTTTTCACGTAGCCTTCGTATAGGCCGAAATGCGTCTCCAGCGTCGCATCCGAGATGCCTTGGAGCCCTTTGAGATCCCACTTCTTCGCAGAAATAGGCTTCGAAGCAAGAGAGACTTGCATCTTGTTCTATCGCACCTCCATCGAGTTCGCTACCCTCGAAACAACGCTTCAAAACCGGCTAGGTTTGCGGCTGAGGGTCCTCTGCCGCTCGGTTGGTCGCGAATCCGACGGCACCTGCCTTAGCGCGGCGTTAGGACGATCTTCCCGGCGTGCGCGCTCGATTCCAACCTGGCGTGCGCGGCGGGGGCATCTTCGAACGTAAACACGGAGTCGACCATTGGCGCGATCGGATCGCGCTTGGGAAGCAGCGGCCAGATCTTCGCGCGAAGCTCCCGTGCGATTGCAGCTTTCTGTTCGGCGGTTCGCGGCCGCAGACTGGAGCCAAAAATGTTGGCGCGTTTCGCGAGCAGCATCCCGAGATCGATCGTCGTTTCGCGTCCGCGCATGGTGGCGATGCAGGCGATTCGACCGTCGAGGGCTAGTGCGGCAAGATCGCGATTGACGTAGTCGCCGCCGACGATGTCGAGCACGACGTCGACGCCGCGGCCCTGCGTGATCGCCATGACGGCTTCGACGAAATCTTGCGTTTTATAATTTATTGCGTGCTCGGCGCCGATTCCGGCGCAGACGTCGCGCTTATCGGGATTACCGACGGTGGTGATGACGCGCGCACCGAATGCGCGCGCGAACATAATGGCGGTTGTACCGATGCCGCTGGAGCCGCCGTGTACGAGAATCGTGTCGCCGCGGCTCAAGCGTGCGCGCGTAACGAGGTTGTCGTAAACGGTGAATGCATTCTCGGGAAGCGTCGCCGCTTCAATTGCGCTCCATTTATCCGGAATCGGCAGCACTTGTCCCTCCGGTACCGCGACGACCTCGGCGTATCCGCCGCCGCTGAGCAAAGCGCAGACGCGATCGCCGGCATGCCAACCCGAGACTCCGTCCCCGGTCTTCGCAATGGTCCCGGCGGCTTCCAGTCCGAGAATCGGCGAAGCGCCGGAGGGCGGGGGGTAAAGCCCTCGCCGCTGCAGTGCGTCCGCGCGTGAAACGCCTGCGGCTTCGACGGCAATCGTCACCTCGCCGGCGTGTGGTTCGGGCGCCGGCATTTCGGCAACGTGCAGTACGCCGGGATCTCCGGGCGCATCGTACGCGACGTATCTCACGACGGCAAGCTCCCAACGCGCACGACTTCTACGGGCTCCCCGAAGCCTTTAATTGGTAAGGCTTGGTGCGTGACGGCGGCGCCTAAGTCCGCGAGCCGCCGTGCAATCGCCGGAATTGCCGCGTCCGATCGTGCCATCGTAACCTCTCCAGCTTTCGCGACAGATTCCAGACGCGCCGCTAGATTGACGTTGGTTCCAAAGTAATCGATTCGATCGTTGGCGCGCATCGCGATGCACGGCCCGCTGTGAAAGCCGACGCGCAGCCGCAGCGGCGTGCCGTGGCACTGGATGTTCATGACGACTTTGTCGAGCTCGAGGGCCGCCTGGAAACACTCCGCCGGATCGGTGAACACTGCCATGACGGCGTCGCCGATCGTCTTGACGATCGCGCCGTCGTGACGCGCGATGATCTCGCGCAACGCGGCGAAGTGATCGGTCACGATGCGGAACGCCGGTGCATCGCCGGTGCGCGAGTACATCGCGGTCGAACCGACGAGATCGGTGAAAAGAACGGCGAGCGTCTCGATGCCGAGCTCGAGGCCGGGCGATAAAACCTCCGATGAAAACAGATCGCGAAACTCTTGCAGCGCGGTAACGTGCGCCGCCGTCACGAGCGTGTCGGGCCAGCGGCCGTCCTCCACGCGCACGACGACGTCGCGTCCCGATGCATTATCGACGGTCAGCTCGATCGCGCCACCTCCCAAAACGTGGGGCAGATCCACAGTGTCGTCGCCGATGCGTGCACTCACCGGGCGCGCCGGCGCGTCGGCATCGACAACGAACGGCACTTGCGCGATGCCGACGGCGTTGAAATCGTATGTGCCCGCCGGCAGCGTCACGCCGAGCGGCCTGCTACGGCCGTCGCGCAATGCCGTCTGGGCGTACACATGCGGGCTGCGCTGAGGACTCGCAAGGCAGAATATCTTTTCTTTACCGCTGCGTCCGAGCGGCCGCGCGTTGAACGTCACTTCCACGGTGCGATCGAAGACCGCGTTGAACGGAACGTTGCAACTTGGGCAGTGATACCGTTCCTTCAGCGACGCGAGCGAATCCGTGCCCGGCGTAGGACCGCGACAGCCGGGGCAAATGACGTTCCACCGCAAGTTGAAACGGCCCGCGCGCGTGGCCGCGAGAAACGCCCGCAGCACCTCGCGACGCGGTAACTGCCAGCGGTCTGCGAGCTCGTACGGACGCATCCGCAGCAAGTCACGGTCTTCGGCACCGACGACGAAATTCTCGAGCGCGGCGACTGCGTCCGGCGCGATGCCGGCGTCGAGCAGCGGCATGAAGACGCGGTTCGTTGCCTGTGCGCGCGTAGTTGCGTCGCTGCCGTTAGCGGCTAGTCGCGCACCCAGCCTAAACGCGCGGTCGGCGCCGCGTCTTCCCTGTGCCGCGATCAGGGGCAGCAGCGGCTCGAAAATTGGTGTTGCCGCTTCGAGCTTCACGTCGAAGAGTAAGCGCGTGCGTGAGGCCGTGACCGCCTCGAAGACTGCAGTGTTGACGAAACGCCGCAGCGGTCCGTGCGTGTAACGCCGTTCTACCGTGTAGAACTCGGGAACGCGCCAGATCGTCGGCATCTCTTCCCATTCGACGGAGACAGGTCCGCGCCGGAACGATCCGAACTTGCGCGAGCCGCCGCCGGGGAGCGGCTCGAATCGCGCGTCGATCCGTGGCAACCCGGCGTGATCGTTGACCCAATCGGTGTCGGCGAGATATGGCCACAGCCTCTCCCGCGCAACGTCGAACTCCCAAGTCCACCGTGCGGTGAAGCTCATGCGCGTTCGACCAGCATCGCGTCGCCGAACGAGAAAAATCGGTAGCGGCGGTCGACCGCTTCCCGATAGGCGCGCAAGATACGCTCTCGTCCCGCGAAGGCGCTGACGAGCACCAGCAGGCTCGAGCGGGGCAAATGGAAGTTGGTGATCATCGCGTCGACTGCACCGAACGTAAAGCCGGGGCTAATGAAAAGATCGGTAATGCCATCCCCTGGAACGATTCGGCCGTGCGTTTGGACGTTGCCTTCGAGCGCGCGCACCACCGTAGTGCCCGCCGCAACGATCCGGCGTTTTTGGGCGCGAGCGCATTCGATAGCGGTCGCGGCGGCGGGCGGTATCGTATACGTTTCGGCGTGCATCGCGTGATCGTCGATGCGATCGGTGACAATGGGCCGGAACGTACCCAAACCCACGTCGAGCACGATCCGTACGATCTCCACGCCCGACGCTGCGATCCGTTCGAGCAGCTCGCCGGTGAAATGCAGCGACGCCGTTGGAGCGGCAACGCTCCCCCGAACGCGCGCGAACACCGTCTGATAGCGTTTCTGCGCGTCGGCGCTGTCGTTATGGATGTACGGCGGCAACGGGAGCGTGCCGGCCCGCTCCAAGAACGTTTCGAAGGACACGTCGATCGCGAAAGCTACCTCCCGCGCGCCGTCGGGAAGTTCCGCAACGATCTCTGCAGCGCCCAACGGCTCGAAGACGATCCGTTCGCCGCATCGCAATCGTCGCGCCGGGCGCGCGAGTGCCACCCAACGCAGCGCGGCCGGATCGTAGCGCATCGAATCTGCTGGGTGGAGCAGGAGCAGCTCGACGTTTCCGCCCGTGGGTTCTCGCCGCCCACGCAGCCTCGCGGCGATGACGCGCGTTTCGTTGATCACGAGCACGTCGCCGGGGTGCAGATACTCCGGCAAATCGGAGAATTGACGGTGTTCGATGCCGCCGGTGCGAGGGAGGACCATGAGCCGGCTCGCATCCCGGCGCTGCGCTGGGCTTTGCGCGACGAGTTTGGGGTCGAGCTCGAACTCGTAGGCGGTAGTTATCCGCTCGTCAATCGCTGGCGCTCGAGATCGAGAAAGTTGGTCAGCCGTTTGCGGTCGTCTTCGGTGGCTTCGACGATGAGCACGCCCACCTGGTACGTCTCTCCCGTAAAGGCGCGTATCCACCGTACTTGTCCGCGCAGGCGCAAGAACGGGTTGCGCTTCATGGTAAACGTGTACTTCGAACCGACCGGCAGATACTGGTCGGCGATCACGCGCATTCCGGTCGGCGAAATATCCGCGATCGCTCCGCGAAAGAGCATCGCCGACAGCGGGTCCTCAACCACGACGTCGATATACTTGCGCAAGCGCAGGCTATAGCGCTTGTCGGGATCGCCGTCTTCTTCTTTAGGGCTGGGGGCGGATTTTCCGGATCGATCAGTCATTGATGCCTACTTGCGTTCCTGGGAAATACAACGCCAAAATATCGCGCGCCGAACGTCCGGCGAGCGCCATTCCGCGGGCGCCCCATTGACACAAGCCTACCCCGTGCCCGAGACCGGCACCTTCCACGGTCAACACCCCGGACGGTCCATCGAGGCGCAGGGTGCTAATGAGCAGGCTGCGCAGGACCCTGGCGCCGACGTCGATGCGAAAGGTGCTGCCTTTCACGTTTACGCTTCCCCGTTCGGCGAGCAACTGGAAGGAGCGCGCCCGGCCGCTGGAGTCGGTTGCCGAAATGCGTACGTCGCGCAGCGCGCCGAACGGTCCAAGCCGATCGCCCAAACGCGCGGAGACGTCGGACAGCGCAATGGCCGTCGTCCAGCGATAGTTCGGTGACGCGCTGCAATACGAGCACGCAACGCCGTTCAAATACGGCACGGGAACGCTTCCCCACGCGTCCGACGACGCTTCGGTGTGGCCGCCGCAACACGACGAGTACGCAATGGACGCGTAGAGATTGCCGTAGCGCAACACCTGGCCGGCGGTCGCGTCGACGGCGATTCTTCCCGCGGGCGATTCGCCGGAAACACCCTGATAGACCTGATCGAGTTCTGAGGGAACGAGATCGTATACGCGGCTCGGGTTGCTGCGCTGCAAAACGTACGTGCGCGCGCAGACGGCTTGCGCCTGCAGTGCTGCGCCGGGCCAGCCGGGCGGCATTTCGCGCGGAACGACGGAATAGAGGTACTGCTCGATGTCGACGAGGTTGACGATCGCTCCGGTATCGGTGCGCGCAAACGCTCCGCGATAGAGCCTACCGTTGAAAAGAAAGCTTCCCGGCAGTCCCGGTTGCGCGTCACCCGGTCCTAACAGGACGCGTAACGACGGCGACCCCGACGTTAGAGCTGGGTCGGCATCGCTTTGGCCAAGCACCCTGATCGGCGCCAGCATTGCACCCGCACCCAAAACCAGAAACGCGTTGCGGCGCATCGCTAAAGAAACCGCTCTTGCACCGGCTTACCGCCGGCAACGCCGAGATGACGGTAAGCGAGCGGCGTCGCCTTTCTTCCGCTTGCAGTACGAACGACGAAGCCCTCTTTGAGCAGATAGGGCTCGACGACGTCTTCGAGCGTTTCGGCGTCTTCGGTAAGCGTCGCGGCGATCGCGCCGATGCCCGCCGGTCCGCCGCCGTACGTTTCCGCCAAGGTGCGTAAGAACGCGCGGTCGAGCCGGTCGAGTCCGAGCGCATCGACGCCTTCGCGCTCGAGCGCTTCGTCGGCCACCGCGGCCGTGATATGTCCCTCGGCGCGTACCTCTGCAAAATCGCGCACGCGGCGCAATAAGCGGTTGGCGATGCGCGGCGTGCCGCGGCTGCGGGCGGCAATCGTCTTGCATCCCTCTGCGTCGATGGGAACGCCGAGGACGCTCGCCGAGCGTTTGACGATGCGTTCGAGCTCTTCGACGGAGTAAAAATCGAGGTGATGGATGATTCCGAAGCGTTCGCGCAGCGGCGCGGTCAGCATGCCCGCGCGCGTGGTGGCGCCGACGAGCGTGAAGCGCTTGAGCGGAAGCTTCAGCGTTTTCGCGTACGCCCCGCGATCGACGACGAAGTCGATCTGAAAATCCTCCATCGCGGGATAGAGAAACTCTTCGACCACGCGACCGAGACGATGGATCTCGTCGACGAAGAAGACGTCGCCTTCCTCCAGCGCCGTTAGCACGCCGACGAGGTCCTTCGGCTTCTCGAGCGTCGGACCGCTGGTCGGTCGAAAGTTCGCCCCGACCGCCCGCGCGATCAATCCCGCAAGCGTCGTCTTACCGAGACCGGGCGGTCCGTAAAACAGCACGTGCTCGAGCGGTTCGCCGCGCCGCTTTGCCGCATCGATGGCGATCCGGAGATTCTCAATTACGCGCTCCTGACCGACGTAGTCCTCGAACGAACGCGGCCGTAAGCTCGCACCGTAGACTTCGTCTTCGAGGGTGTCGGTCGGATCGACGACGCGCTCGGGCACTGCGACGTCGTCCGGTCCCAAGAGCTTCTTGCGCGCGTTGATCTCGCTCACGTCGCGGTCTTCTTCGCCGCTCGGCGCCGGTATATCTGCGCGAGCAGGGTTTCGGCGTCGGCAATCTTACCGTCGGCATCGAGCGTTTCGCGCACCATCGCCTCGGCTTCGCCACGTTTGTATTCCAACTGCAGCAGCACCGTGAGCGCTTCGTCGGCGAAATCGGGCATTGGTGCGGGCTCTGCCGGAGGCGCGTCTTGAATCAGCAAGAACTTCGCCACCTTGCCCTGCAGCTTGGCGACGATGTCGCGAGCTTTCTGCTGGCCGATTCCGGGAAGGCTCTTGAGAAACGTATGATCGCCGCGGTCGATCGCCCCGGCGATTGCCGACATCGGTTGCGAGAAAGCGCGTGCCGCAGAGCGCGGACCGATCGAAGCGACTGTCAACAGCGCTTCGAAAAAATCGCGCTCGATGGCGTTGGTAAAACCGTAAAACGTGAAGCGCCCGCTGTTTCCGTCCATGTTCAGGACCGCGTAAATCTCGAGCGAAACGGGTTCGCCCGCTACGGTGGTTACTTTCTCGGCCACGCACGGTGGCAGAACGACCTCGTAGGCCAATCCGCCGGCCTCGATGACCGCGCCGTCCGAAGTGCGCTCGACGAGCGAACCGTTTATGCGTGAGAACATATGTTGTCGAACGCGAGGGCGAGCGCGAGCGCGTCGGAAACGTCGTGCGGCTTGGGCATGGCGCGAAGCCCGAGCAACTGCCGCACCATCGCTCCGACTTGTTCCTTCCGCGCGCCGCCCGATCCCACGAGCGCGCGTTTGACGTGCGAGTGTCCGATCGTGTGCACCGCAATACCCGCTTGCGCGCACGCGAGGCAGAGAACGCCCCGTGCGTGTCCCATCAGTATCGCGGTGCGCGGATTCTTGTACGTGGTGTAGAGCTCCTCGATCACCACAACTGACGGTTGCGTTTGGTCGATGACTTCTGCGATCGCCGCATGGAGTTCGCGGAGCCGTTCCTCGAGGGTAGCGCCGTTTTTCGGCGTCACGACGCCGGCTTCGATCAAGTGCACGCGCCGGGCGGAGCGCTCGATGACGCCGTAGCCGGTCGTGCGCAAAGCGGGGTCGACTCCGAGAATGCGCAAGCGCGACCTATGGAGGCGTGCCGTTGACGACGAGCGTGACGGGCGTTCCGGGCGAAAGGTTCGTTCCGACCTGCGGATCGGTGCCGACGACGCGACCGTCTGCCCCGGCAGTCGTGGTGTAAGTGGTGCGCGCGATGGCGTAGCCGTCGGCCGCCAAGGTCGCGGTTGCGTCGGCGACGCTCATGCCGTTGGTGTCGGGAACCTCGCCCGAAACGGAGAGCGTCACGTTTACGGTGGAGTTTGACTGTACTTGCGCGTTAGGCGGGGGGTCTTGCCCGACGATGTAGCCGTTCTGCGCCGTCTGTACCGCAAAGTTTACCCGAGCCGTAAAACCGGCATTTCCCAGCTCGTTGATCGCCGACTGATACGGTTGATTCACCACACCCGGAACCGTGACCATCGTCGTACCGGTGCTGCCGGCCGGGCTCTGCACGCCCGTGCTTACCGTTGCGTGGACTACCGTGTCCTTGTCGATCTTCGTCCCCGGGGCCAGATCTTGCAGCGCGATCGTGTCGGCAGGAACGCCGTTGACGGCGGCCTGCTGCGACGTGTCGAGCGTGAGCCCTAGGCGTGCCGCCCGCGCGCGCGCGTTGTCGACCGACATGCCGCGGAAATCCGGCACCTCCACCGGTTCGGGTCCGTTCGAAACGACGAGCGTGATGTGGCTGTTGGGGCGCACTTGCGTACCGGGTTTCGGTACCGTGTCGATCACGTTGTCCTTGGCGGAGTTGTCGAACTTACGCACGAGCTTCACCGCGAAACCCTGCACTTGCAGCAAGCGCTGCGCGTCGGCAGCCGAGAACGAACGGACGTCTTGGAGGCCGACCATCGGTTTGCCGTTACTGATTACGAGCTCGACGAGCGCGTTACGATCGACGCGCACGCCGGGTTCGGGATTCTGACGGATGACGTGATTGGTCGACACCGTGTCCGACGAGCTTTTCACGGTACGAACGCGCAGTCCGGCGTTAACGATGGCCGCCTGTGCCTGCGCGTCGGTCATGTTCGTATAATCGCCGACGGCGATGTTCGCGCCGAGATCGGGCATCGGCCGCCCGAACAGCGCGTAACCGATGGCCGTCGCAAGCAACAGCAGCGCGACCAAGGTCACGATCATCCACGGCGAGCGGCGCGAGCGTTCTTCTTCATCGTGGCGGATCGACGTGAACGAGCGGTCGGGTAGCGGCGAGCGGCGGGGCGGCAGCGAGCCCGCGTTGGGCATCACCATCGTGGGCGCGTCGTCGCTAATGCGGTACGTCGCGACGCTGGGACGTTCGCGCGCTTCGCGCAGCGCAGTGGCGAGCTCGCTCGCCGATTGAAAGCGGTTCTCCGGCTTCTTCTGCAGCAGCCGGTTGACGATCGCGGCAAGCGCCGGACTGACGCCGGATTTCGTGTCGAGCGTAGGAACGGGATCGTGCACGTGTTTGAGGGCAACGCTTACCGGCGACTCACCCGAGAACGGCAGTTTTCCCGTGAGCATTTGATAGAGCACGATGCCGAGGCTGTAAAGATCGGACGCTTCGTGCAGATCCGTCCCGAGCGCTTGTTCGGGCGGCATGTAGTAAACGCTGCCCATGACCAGACCGGGTTTGGTGAGCGTCATGGTCTGCTGCGAGACCGCGCGCGCGATGCCGAAATCCGACAGTTTAACGACGTCGTCTTTGGTGACGAGGACGTTGGCGGGTTTGATGTCGCGATGGAGCAGTCCGACGCGGTGTGCGTAGGCGAGCCCGCTGGCAATTTGCGTCGCATAGTCAATGGCGACCGGCTCGGGCAACTTCCCGTCCGCCGCGATGATCTCGGCTAGCGACGGACCGTCGACGAGCTCCATGACGATGAAGTACGTGTCGTTCTCGCGGCCGACGTCGTAGGTGTTGACGATGTTCGGGTGGGACAAGCGGGCCGCCGACTCGGCTTCCTGATAGAAGCGCCGGACGAACTCTTGGTCGGCGGCATATTGCGCGCGCAGCACCTTGACCGCGACGCGGCGTCGCAGGACGATATCGGTTCCGCAGTAGACGATCGCCATGCCGCCCTCACCGAGCTTGCGGTCGAGCCGGTAGCGATTGTTGAAAATCTTCTCGTCGATCACGGGCGGTGCGAGATCATCCTTTGGTCGCGCCGAGCGCGATTTGCAGTACGTCGCGGGCGATGGGTGCCGCATAGGTCGCACCGTAACCGGCGTTCTCGACCAGGATAGCGACGGCGACGCGCGGATGTTCGGCAGGCGCGAATGCGACGAACCACGCGTGCGAGCGCCCCAGCGGATTAGTCGCGGTGCCCGTCTTTCCGGCTACCGTAACGTGCGGCAGCTGTGCGACGGTCCCGGTTCCTCGCTGCACGACGGCGATCATCATCTTGGTCACGTTCGCGGCGGAGTCCGGAGATACCGGGTTCCCAAGGATACTCGAGGAGTAGACGCTCGCTACGGCGCCGTCGCGCAGGATCTGTCGCACGATATAGGGTCGAGGTTCCGCGCCGGCGTTGGCAATGGTCGCGCCGACGAGCGCCATCTGCAGCGGCGACGTCAAGAGAGCTCCCTGGCCGAAACCCATCTGCGCAAGTTCGCCGGGAACGATGGCATCTTTCGGCGGCACCCCAGCGTGGGAGGCGGGCAGTTGGAAGTCGAGCGACGATCCGATGCCCCAGCGCGACAGATAGTCGTAAAACGTGTCGACACCCATCTTGAGCGCAATCTGCGCAAAGTCGACATTACTCGAGAGCGCGAACGCGCGGGTGACGTCGCCGAACCCGGTCGCTTCGCTCTCGTTGTCGTGCAGCGTGAAGTTGCCGATGACCAGGTAGCCCGGGTCGTCGAAGTGCGAATCCATCGTGATGGTTCCGCTGTCGAGTGCGGCCGCCGCAGTAAAAATCTTAAACGTCGAGCCCGGCGGGTAGAGTCCGTCGAGCGCGCGATCGAGCAGCGGACTGCTCGGGTCGTGCTGGAGCGACGGAAACAGTGAGTCGAAATCGTTTGGGTCGTAACTGGGGACGCTCGCAATTGCGAGAATCGCTCCGCTGCGCGGATCGAGCACGACGCCGGCAGCTTTTGGATATTGCGCGAGCAAGTCGTAAAGGCGCTGCTGCACCGAAGGTACGATCGTCGTTACGACGTCGGCTCCGCGAGAAATCACCGACTCGCCGTTCAATGCCGCTCGGATCTCGCCGAGCTGTGCGGTTGGATCGCCGGTTGTGTCCGGCGGAGTCAGCGCGCGATCGAACGCGTCTTCCAATCCGGAGGTTCCGTAGCGCGCCGAAAGATATCCGACGGGCTGCGCGGCCGCCGCACCCATGGGATACACGCGTTTGCCGCCTTGTGTCTGGGCGAGCACGCTGCCGTCGGTCGCAAGGATGCGGCCGCGATGAACGTCGAGCAATGCGTGACGCGGATTGTTGGGACGTGAGGAGATCGACGGCGCCTCGACGATCGCAACGTACGCTTGCCGAATCGCCAATGCCGCAAAGAGCAGCACGAAGACGAGCGAAAGCCGCCCGATCGCGCGATTGGTCACGAGGCCGGCGTCGCCGGCGGCGCGCTTTCACGCAAGACGGTAAAGCCGCCCTCCGTGCGCACGGCCAGATGCGGTCGCTCGCGATCGGCGTCGAGCAGAACGTTGATCATCGCTCGCGCGACCGCTTCGTCGACCGCACCGATCGTGAGAATCACCTCGACCTGCAGCTCTCCCAGGAGCGGTGGCGCCACGTACGCGCACGCGGGCAGCGTTTCGAAATGGCGTTCTTCGTAGGGGCCGTTGCGCCATGGACCGCGCCGGCCGAAGACCTGGCCGTGATAATCCCAAGCGCACAACTGCTTCTCTTTCCACACGAACTCGTCGCGAACGCACAGGCGGCGGCAGGCCGCGCATTGGACGATGTTAGCGGCTGGGTGGGCCAATCCGTCGGCGATATCTTCGGGCACGTCCTCGATGTTGAGAACGGTTTCGTCGTCAAGCTTATCCGGTAAAGGTGCGTGCCAACCGATGCGCGCGAGCAGCTCGACGTCGCGCATCGGCGCGATGAACGCGCGCTCGTCTTCCGGTGGAAACGTGCGATCGACCCAGTCGTAGAGCCCGCTGAGCGCGATGCCGACGTTCTGCCAGGCGTCCCCGGTCACCACGCCCACCGGGGTCCAGGCTAACGGAACCAGTCGCGCGGTGATCGCGCCGCCTTCGGGAAGAAAACTGTTGACGACGGCAAGGGTGCTCAGGTTTCCGCCGAGGATGAAGACGCGCTGCTCTTCGTGGATTTCTAGGGTTGCGTCGTCAGCGCCGCGCTGCGATACTCTTGCAAGCTCCGCGGCGGCCCCGCCGTGCTTGCGAGGGCCTCCGCGAGCGCCCGAGCCGTATCCAGACTTGTCAAACACGCAATACTCGCTTCCACCGCCGCGCGACGGATCTTGTAGTTGTCGGATATTTCGCGCGGCCCCTTGGCATCGTTGATGACGAGGTCCACGCCCCGCGACGTAATGAGGTCGAGCACGTGCGGCGAACCCTGCGCGATCTTATTGATCGCTTCGCACCGGATGCCGGCCGCCTCGAGGACTTCACGCGTGCCGGGCGTTGCCACCAGCGTATGTCCAAGCTCGGCGTAACGGCGCAGAACCGGAACGGCTTCGGCCTTCTCCTCGTCGGCAATCGAGACGAGAATTCGTCCGCCGTCGCCGGGCAGTCGCACGCCGGCAGCAAGAAAACCTTTTGCCAGCGCGCCGGCGAACGTCTCGTCGATGCCGAGCACTTCGCCGGTCGACTTCATCTCCGGCCCCAGGATCGTCTCGACGCCGCGCATCTTCGAAAACGAGAAGACCGGAACTTTTACCACGACGTAGGGCACGCGCGGATGCAGGCCGATGCCGTACTCCATGTCGCGCAGTTTCTCGCCGAGCGCGATGCGCGTCGCAGCGGCGACCATGTTAATGCCTGTCGCCTTTTGAATGATCGGTACCGTTCGGCTGGCGCGCGGATTCGCCTCGATGATGTAGAGTGCGTTCTCGTGGATCACGAACTGGATATTAATGAGACCCCGTATACGCAGCTCGCGAGCGATGGCCAAGGTCACGTCGGCGATGCGGCGTTCCATAGCTTCGTCAATCGTCTGCGTCGGGTAGACGCTGATGGAATCGCCGGAATGGATGCCCGCCCGCTCGACGTGCTCGAAGATACCCGGAATCATGACGTCGTCGCCGTCGCAGACCGCGTCGACTTCGATTTCTAAGCCGCGCAGGTACTTGTCGACCAGCAGCGGCGCATCCGGAAGAATCGGCGGCGCCGACTCGGCATACGATGCGAGCTGGCCTTCGTTGTAAACGATTTCCATCGCGCGCCCGCCGAGCACGAACGATGGGCGCACGAGCACCGGGAAACCGAGTTCGCGGGCGATCGCGCGAGCTTCACGGAAGCTGCGCGCCGCTTTGCCTTCGGGCCGCGCAACGCCGAGCCGCGCAAGTGCGGCGTCGAACTGCTCCCGATCTTCGGCCATGTCGAGCGAGGCGCGGTCGCTTCCGACGAGCGGCACGCCGCGGCGCTGCAGCTCGCCGGCTAAGTTGATCGCCGTTTGGCCGCCGAAGGCGAGCATAACCCCGCGCGCTTTCGTGGCGCGATAAGCGGCCTCGACTTCGTCCGCGCCCGGCGGCTCGAAGACCAGTACGTCGGATACATCGAAGTCGGTCGAAACGGTTTCCGGATTGTTGTTGACGATGACCGCGGAGCGGCCGGCGTTACGCAGGGCCCACGCCGCGTGGACGCAGCTGTAATCGAACTCGATCCCCTGGCCGATCCGAATCGGCCCGCTGCCGACGACGACGACCGCCTCGTGTGGGGTCGAACGCATCTCGTCGAGCTCTCCGCGCGAGAGATAGTAGTACGGCGACTTCGCAGGGAACTCGGCAGCTGCCGTATCGACCATTCTGAAGGCGGCCCGCTTCGTGTCGCTGAGGATGGGCTCGGGCCGCTCCTCGGGCGCGTCCTGCGCCCTCGTGCTTGGCTGCGCTCGCGCCACCTGCGCAGGAAGAGTTTTGACATCCATGTCAATGGCGCTCGCGTCAGACATCCCTCGCCCATCCCCATCAACACTGCGCAATGCCGCGATCACTTTGGTGGAGTATCCGCATTCGAGGGCTTCGGCGAAGTCGCATTGGGTTGGATTGGATTGCAGGCGTAGCTCGAGTTCGACTAAGTCCGCAAATTCGTTCAGCCAAAACCTATCGATCGATGAGAGGCCGTGAATTTTTTCGATCGCCTCTGTGCGAGTGGACATGCCCCGAGTAAGGGCGGCCCTACGCAGCAATTCAGCGACCGCGAAGAGCCGCTCGTGCGTCGGACGCGCGACGATGCCTTCGAGCTCGGCATCGCTCCATTCTTCGAAGCCTCCGGTGAGCGTTTCGCGTTTGAGATCGAGTCCGCGCACGGCTTTGAGCAGCGCAGCTCGGAACGTGCGTCCGATGCCCATCGCTTCGCCGGTCGACTTCATTTGCGTGCCGAGGTGAGTGTCGGCAATCGGGAACTTGTCGAACGGCCAGCGCGGAATTTTGACGACGGCGTAGTCGAGCGTCGGTTCGTAGGCAGCCTTCGTCACGCCGGTTACGGGGTTGGGAATTTCGTCGAGCGTTTGCCCCAGCGCGATGCGGGTGGAAATTTTGGCGATCGGATATCCGGTGGCTTTCGACGCGAGTGCCGAACTGCGGGAAACGCGCGGATTGACTTCGATGATAGCGTATTCGCTCCGGTTGGGGTGGAGCGCGAACTGGATGTTGCACCCGCCCTGCACGCGCAGCGCGCGGATGACGTTGACGCTGGCGCTGCGCAGCATCTGATATTCGCGATCGGAAAGCGTCTGCGAAGGCGCGACGACGATCGAATCGCCGGTGTGGACGCCGACCGGATCGACGTTCTCCATGTTACAGACAATAATGCAGTTGCCGACGCGATCGCGCAGGACTTCGTACTCGATCTCTTTCCAGCCCAGCAGCGACGTCTCGACGAGCGCCTGATGGATCAAGCTGGCGTTGAGACCGGCATCGAGCGTTTGACGAAGCTGCTCCTCGTCGTACACGATGCCCCCGCCGGTCCCGCCCAGCGTATACGCGGGGCGTACGACGAGCGGATAGCCGGCGCGCGCGGCAAACGCGACGCCCGCTTCGACGTTGGTGACGACGATGCTGGACGCGACGGGTTCGCCGATCTCGAGCATCTTTTGCTTGAAACGCTCGCGGTCTTCGGCGAGCTTGATCGTGTCGACCGGCGTACCCAGGAGTTCGACTTCGTAGCGCTCGAGGAGACCCGCTTCGTCGAGTTCGACGGCGAGATTGAGGCCGGTTTGTCCTCCCAGGGTCGGCAACAACGCGTCGGGTCGTTCGCGTGCGAGTATTTGTTCGACCGACGCGAGCGTGAGGGGCTCGAGATAGACCGCATCGGCTATCTCGGGATCGGTCATGATCGTCGCGGGGTTCGAGTTGATGAGGAGGACGCGATGGCCTTCCTCGCGCAGCGCTCTACACGCTTGCACGCCGGCATAATCAAACTCCGCGGCCTGACCGATGACAATCGGTCCCGAGCCGATGACCATCACATTCCGGCGGGGCATGCTGCGGCCGTTTCATTGGCCTGCTCGCGCCGGGGACCCTTTACTGCGCCTCGAGACTAGGGCTGAAGCCGCCGAATTTCCCAACGGCCGGGTTCGTGGCAGTACTCGAAGCGGTCGTGCATTCGGTTCTCTTGCCCTTGCCAGAATTCGAATCGGCGGGGCGCGATCGTATAGCCGCCCCAAGAGTGCGGCCTCGGTACCTCGTCGCCTTCGAACCGGCCGCTGAAGTGCGCGAATCGCTCCTCCAGCAGCTCGCGTGAGGCTATTGGCTCGCTCTGCTCGGAGGCCCAGGCGGCGAGCCGGTGACCTCGCGGCCGCGACGCGAAGTACGCATCGGACTCGTCCTCGGACAGCACCGCAACGGTGCCCTCGACGAGCACTTGCCGGTGGAGTTCCGGCCAGAACAGCGCTGCGGCTGCGAACGGATTGGCTTCTAGCTGACGGCCCTTGCGGCTGAAGTACGAGGTGTAAAAACGCAGGCCGCGCTCGTCCAGACCGCGGAGCAGCACGTAACGCACGGCCGGCTTACCGTCGGGCGATGCCGTGGCTAGCGACATCGCGTTCGGTTCGGTATTTGCGGTCTTTTTCGCGTCGTCCATCCAGCGCTGCAGCTGCACGATCGGATTGGGATCGAGCGATCTTTCCGAGAGGGCCGCCGTCATTCGTAGATCGTTTTCACGAGAAGCGACGTCACGCCGGTAACGTGCAGCGCGTCCTTCGGCGTTGCGCACTTAACGAAGTACGCGGCCTGCGGCTTGGCGAGATCGGGTCCTTGGCAAACGCTGCTCTCACCCGTGCAATAGTACGGAAAGTCTGCTACCACGGTGCCGGTGGCGCGATTGCACTTAGCTCCGGACTGCAGCACCATCTCGAATGCTTGCGGTGCTGGCAGCGGCGATTCGGGCGGCGGCAGCGGCTTGGTCAAGTCCAATACGATGCCGCGGCCGGCAGAGAGATCCGTCGGGCAGGCGACCGATTTCCGATCGATCGTGAAGCACGGATCGTAGATGGAGTTTCCCGACATGCAGCGGTAGGCGTCCTTGCGCGTGGACGCGATCGAGGAAGTCCAGCAGTTTCCGTCCATCATCTTCTGCGCTTTCATGTTGCGCGGTGAGTACTTCACCACCGTGGTCGACGCCGTCGAAGCCGGTGCCGGCCCGGCACCCCAGGCCGCGAGCGTTAGTGCGGCCGCCATCGCTAAGCTCTGTACCGTCATGGATATCTCCCGAGGCCGAATCCGGCCAGAAACGCGATCAGCATTGCGGCAGCGCCGCCCAGAGCGAAACCCAGCGACGCGTCGACCGGCTTTCGCTCCATCGTAGTAATGCGCCCGAGTTGCGCGAGCGCGTCGCGAAGCTGCGTCGCGTTCTCGACCCGGGCGTAGGCGCCGCCGCTGACGTCCGCATAACCGCGTAAAGCATCTTCGTCGATGGTCGCCTCTTCGTTGGTTCCGGGAATGAGTCCACCCATCGGCGTGCCGATGCCGATCGTGTAGATCGGAATATGACGGTCGCCGAGCGATTGTGCCGCCGCGGTCGGATCGGTACCGCTATTATTGACGCCGTCGGTGATCAATATCACCACGCGGTGACCGCGCTCGGGAAGGTTTTGCGCGGCCAGCTGCAGCGCGTCGCCGATCGCCGTGGCGCCGTCCGGCTGCGGAACGTTGTCGAGCGCGCCGGAGACGAGCTGATGATCGGCGCTCAACGGCTGCACGATCGCGGCGGACCCGGAAAACGCAATGATGCCGATTTTCGTTCCCGCCGGCGTTTCGGAGATAAAAGCGCGCGCAGCCGTTGTAGCGGCTTGGGCGCGCGTCGGCGTGACGTCGGTGGAGCGCATCGAACCCGACGTGTCGATGCAGATGAATACCGAACCGTCTTTGATCGGAATCGGAATCGTGAGATGCGGTCCGGCGGCTGCGAGCACGACGCAGGCCAACGCCACCAGCCACAGTGCTTCGAGCACCCGTACGATCCACTCGCGCGGTTTGACGGCTTCGAGAAAGAATGGAATGCTCGAGTACTCGAGGTCGTTCTGCGTTCGCCGCCGCGCCAGCCCGCGGTACGCAACCGCCAAGATCGTCGCGATCAAAACGCCGGCTGCAAGCCAAATTGGCCGGTCGAGACTCATTGCTCGCGTCCGATCCCGAACGCCGCCGCAAGCGACGACGCGCCGTCGCGTTCGTGCAGGATACCCGTGCGCCAGCCGGCGCGCGC
The DNA here is from genome assembly GCA_963715435.1 of Vulcanimicrobiota bacterium. Lineage (GTDB taxonomy): Bacteria > Vulcanimicrobiota > Vulcanimicrobiia > Vulcanimicrobiales > Vulcanimicrobiaceae > JAFAHZ01. The sequence goes on along the minus strand of OY970243.1, from coordinate 3,295,406 downwards.
AAACCGTTCGCGCAAGGTCACTTCTCGTTCGCGAACCGCGCGGGCGTAGGCGGCACGCTCGCGATTACCGATGAAGGTGCGCACGCGACCGCCTTCCGCGCCGCGCAGCCGTACCATCCCTCGCAACGGCAGCCGATCGAACCACGGATCGCGCGCTACGAGCGCGGTGCAATCGAAACGCGTGCCGAGCTCGCCGAGCAGTCTCTCGTGCTCGGGTTTGAGCTCGTACCAATCGCTGATGGCCAGCAGCGCCGTTCCCCGGCTGAGCGCGGCGCGAGCCGTTCGCAAGACGCTCTCGGGATCGAACGCGCCGTCCTGCTCGTCGACCGGTGCGAGCGTCGCGGCGCGAGCGCTGCGCTGAAGCGGCGCCGGCGTGATGCCGCGGGTTCCGATCCGCACGCAACGGTCGTCGGCGCGCGCGGCGCCGAACCACGAGTCGAGCGCTTCTTCCGCAGCCTCCGAGAGCCGGCGGCGCCGGCCCACGCGCATCGATTTCGAGTTGTCGACGATGGCGGCCAGCGTGAGCGCCACGTCTTCGAGCACGACGCGCGTCTGCAAATCCCCCGAGCGAGCGGTCGCAGCCCAATCGATGCGGCGAACGTCATCCCCCGGAACGTACGCACGAAGCTCGACGAACTCGTATCCGTCACCACGATAGACGGTCGGCGATCCGGCTCCGAGATTGCGCGGACGCCGCCGCCCGCGCAGCAATGCTTCACGCAACGTCATGTCAGAGGTTCCTTACGGAGCGGCCACCTCGGCGACGAGCGCTTCGATCGTGCTTTCGGCGCTGACCGCTTCGGTCGTCAAACGATAGTTGAAACCGATTCGATGCCGCAGCGCGTGCGGCGCAATTGCGCGCACGTCGTCGGGAAGTGCGAAATCGCGGCCCTCGAGGAACGCACGGGCGCGTGCCAAGTTCGCCAGCGCGAGGGTTGCGCGGGGACTCGCGCCGTAGTCGATGAGATCGCCGGCATCGACCGTGTGACCGCGGCCGGAGCGCAGTGAGAGACCGCCGGCGCGTCGCGTTTTGGCGACGAGGTCGACGATATAGCGCTTGAGCTTCTCGTCGAGATGCACGCCGTGTGCTTGCCGTCGCCAGCGTTTGACGTCGTCCAACGACGCTACCGCGCGTAGCGGCTGCGTGTCGGCAACGGCAAAGCGATTGAGAATTTGCAGCTCTTCGGGCACCGTGGGGTAGCCGACATTGACTTTCATGAGGAAGCGGTCCATCTGCGCGACCGGCAACGCGTACGTGCCTTCCGAATCGAGCGGATTCATCGTCGCCATGACGACGAACGGGTCGGGCAGGCAATGCGTTTGCGGTCCGATCGTAACTTGGCGTTCCTGCATCGCCTCGAGGAGCGCTGACTGGACTTTTGCGGGCGCGCGGTTGATCTCGTCGGCAAGAACGACGTTGGCGAAAATCGGCCCCAGCACGGTGGCGAAGGCGGCTTCGTTTTGATTGAAGACGCGCGTCCCCACGATATCGCTCGGCAAAAGATCGGGAGTGAACTGAATGCGCTTGAACTCCCCTTCAAGGGCGGCGGCGAGCGACCGGCACGCCAACGTCTTGGCAAGGCCGGGCGGACCTTCCAGCAGCACGTGCCCGTTGCACAGTAAGGCGAGCAGCAAGGCGTCGAGCACCTCGCGCTGTCCCACGATGGTCTGCGCGAGCGCGTCGGCAAGCTCCGTCGGCCTTCGCTCTTCCATCATTCGAGCATCGCTTCTAAGCTCGAGCAGGCATCGTCGATGGCCGGCAAAAGATCGGCGTCGTACGTAAACGCGGCGCGTTCGAGAGAACGAAGCAACGAGCGCATGCGCGCGTCGGCAGCATCGGGACGTTGAAGCACGTCAGCGAGCGTTTCGCCGTCGGACGCACCGATCATCCGCCATACGGCAGAGCGCACGCGAACCGCCGCGCCGCGGTTTCGTTCGGCGCGCAAGACGGTAAGCGCATCTCCTAGCTGATCGCGACGGCTGCGCTGCGGCATCAGAGGCGGCGGAGCGGCCGGCACGGGCTGCGACGGCGGAACGGTCTTGACCGGCCGATGGTGAAAGATCAACGCGACGAGGGCCACGACGCAGATCAAGCCGCCGGCCCAGAGCGCCGCGCGCACGAACCAATGGATCGCGCTGTGCAAAAAGCGCCTGGATCCCGCGAACGGATCGAGCGCGCCTCCCCCGACGTCGATCGTCAACGGATTGCTGGAGTATTGCTTGGCGCGCCGGTCACGCGCGTCGATCGCTTGAAGCGTGGCAGGTGCGATCGTGATTTTGCCGGTATGGTGCGCGACCACCTCGATCGTCTCGGTATAATCGGTTCCCGACGCCGACGTTCGAATGCCGCGCACGTCTCCCAGCAGCTCGAGCTCGGCGAGAATGGGCAGCTCGAGATTATCGATCGCGGTCACGCGTTCGCGAACGTGCACGCGCACGATCAGGCGGAACGGTACTTCGAGCTTCGGTTTGGCAGTATCGCTCGAGAGATCGAACGATTGCACCGTGAGCTTCTGCAGCGTTTGCGCCGCAACGATGCCCGATGACAACGCGACGAAAACGCTGAGAGCTAGAGCGCGCAGTATTAGTCGCGTTTTCCTAGCCACTCGGCGAAAAGACGGCGCGCGTCGTACGGCCCAGGCGACGCTTCCGGATGAAACTGCACCGCTGCAATCGGCAGCGAGCGATGCCGAAAGCCTTCGTTGGTGCCGTCGTTGAGGTTGGTCATCGTGGGCTCGAGCTCCGCCGGCAGCGATTGTGCGTCGACCGCGTACCCATGGTTGTGGGCGGTAATGATCACGTCGTCGGCGATGAGATCCTTCACGGGCTGATTGCCGCCGCGATGTCCGTACGGCAGTTTATACGTACGGGCACCGCATGCGAGCGCGAGCAGTTGATGGCCGAGGCAAATGCCGTAGAGCGGCTTTTGTCCCATGAGGCCGCGCAGCGTACCGATCGTTTGCGGAAGATCGGTCGGATCGCCCGGGCCCGGCGAGATGAAGACGGCGTCGGGCTGCGAGGCGAGGATCTCTTCTTCAGTGGCGTTATAGGGCAGTACGGTGACTCGTGCACCCAGCGCTTCGAGTTCGCGCAGAATTGCCCGTTTGACGCCGCAGTCCACGAGCGCGACGCGCGTGCCGGTGCCGGAGCCTTCGACGAACGGCTGCGGCGTTGCGACGCTCGGGACGAGTTCCTTGGTGCTCGCGGTCCGCACGAATTCGGCCAAGGCTGCCTCCGCGCGCTCGAGTGCTGCGTCGCCGACGGCCAGCGCCGCCCAGATCGTCCCGTGCTCGCGCAAGGCGATGGTAATCGCGCGCGTGTCGGCACCGACGAGCGTGGGCACCTTCTGCTCGTCGAGCCACGACGGTAAATCCCGTTTGGCGAGATGATGCGACGGGTGGTGAGCGATCTGCTTGATTACGGCACCTGCAACGCACGCGCGCGAGTACTGCGCCGCCGTTCCGGAAACGCCGTAGTTGCCGATCATCGGATAGGTAAACGTAAGAATTTGCCCGGCATACGACGGATCGGTGAGCGCCTCTTCGTAGCCGGTCATGCCGGTGTAAAACACCGCTTCGCCCAAGGCCGTGCCTTCGAACCCGAGACCGTGTCCGTCGAAGCGGCTTCCGTCGGCGAGAAAGAGTGCGGCGCGCGGCGGGGACATGTCGCGGCTAGCCATTATCGGTGGCTCGATAGAAAACCTCGCCGCCGACGATCGTGCCGATGCAGCGGCGAGGCAGCGTTTGTCCCGCAAACGGCGTGCATTTGCCCTTTGACGCAAACCGCTCCGGCATCACACGCCACGGTCGGTCAGCAAAAATGGTGACGTCTCCAACGCTTCCCCGCGCGAGCGTGCCGCCGGGGATGCGTAAGATGCGCGCGGGGTTCGTTGAGAGCAGCTCGACGAAGCGCAGTAGCGGAAGGTCGGGAAGCGCCGCCGCATACGCGCCGACCGCGATCTCCAAACCGGTAAAGCCTACCGCCGCCTGCCAAAGATCTCCGCTCTTCTCCGCCGCCGTGTGCGGCGCGTGATCGGTCGCAAAGACGTCGATCGTTCCGTCCAGCACCGCATCGCGCAGGGCGCGGACGTCGTCACCGGTCCGCAGCGGCGGATTGACTTTCGCCGCCGATCCCAGCTTGCGAACGTCATCGTCGGCGAACGACAAGTGATGCGGAGTCACCTCGCAGGTGACCTGTACGCCGCACGTGCGGTGGTAACGAAGCAGCTCGAGGCCGCCGCGCGTAGTGACGTGCGCGAGATGCCACGCCTTGCGCGTATCGGCGGCGATGAGCAGATCGCGCGCGACGATGACGTCTTCGGCAACGGCCGGCGAGCCCGCGACGGCGAGCGCGCGTGACACCGCGCCCTCGTTCATGACCGCGTCGCCCTTGATGTCCTCGTCCTCGCAATGCGAAATAAAGGGACCGCGTACGCCGCTGGCGAGCTGCGCGGCATCGCGCAGGACCCGCGCGTTCATAACCGTGTTGCCGTCGTCCGAGAAAGCCACCGCGCCGGCGCGCGACAACGACGCAAAGTCGCACGGTTCGCGCCCGCCCCGAGCGCGCGTTATGGCGCCGATCGGATAGACGCGGCATCGCCCGGAACGCGCGATGTCGGCCGCCAACCGCTCGAGAACCTCGGGCGCGTCCAGCGCGGGTCTGGTGTTGGGCATGCATGCCACGGCCGTGAATCCCCCGCGTAGAGCCGCCTCGGTTCCGGTAGCGATCGTCTCTTTCTCGGGAAAACCGGGCTCGCGCAAGTGCACGTGCATGTCGATGAATCCCGGCGCGACGACGGCGTTGCCGGCGTCGAAGACTTCTTCGCCGGCAGCCGGCGCCAAGTCGACGCCGATTTCGGCAACGATTCCGTCGACGACGCGCACGTCGCGCACGGCGTCGAGCGGGAGCGACGGATCTACCACCCGCCCGCCGCGAATCAGCAAGCCGCGTTTCACGGACGGCCGTTGACGAGAAAGTCGAGAACTGCCATGCGCACCGATACGCCGTGCTGCACTTGTTTGGCATAGCGCCAGCCGGCGAACTCGAGCACGGACTCGTCGAGCTCCATCCCACGGTTATACGGTCCGGGATGCATGATGATCGCGGTGTCGCGAACCATTTCGAGACGCTTGCGGTCGAGGCGGTAGGCGGCCACGTATTCATCGTTGGTGATGGGCATGGAAGCGAACCGCTCGCGTTGGATGCGCAGCAGGATCACCGCGTCGGCCTTGGGGAGGATGGCGTCGAAGTCACGTTCGACGGAGATCCCATCGTTCGCGTAGGTGCCGGGAAGAAATGCATCCGGGCCGACGAGCACGACGTTGGACTTCAGGCGGCGCAAGCCTCGAATGGTCGAATGCGCGACGCGGCTGTGGAGAACGTCGCCCACTATGGCGACGGTGCGCCCGTCGAGATTGCCGAACTCTTCGCACAGCGTGTAGATATCGAGCAGCGCTTGCGTTGGATGCGCGTGCGCGCCGTCGCCGGCGTTGATGACGTGGCCGTCGAACGACATTGCGACGCGCTGTGGAAACCCCGCTTCTGAGTGACGAACGACCAAGATGGAGAAACCCATCGCGCCAAGCGTGATCGCGGTGTCTTCGAGCGTCTCTCCCTTGGTCGCCAGGCTGAGATCCTTGGGCGAAAGGTTGACCACGTCCGCGCCGAGCCGCAACTGCGCCAGATTGAACGACGCGAACGTGCGCGTGCTCTGCTCGAAGAACATATTCGCACAGGCGTGGCCGGTCAGAGTATGTTCGGCCCGGCTCTGCTCGAAATGCGCCGTGCGCTCGAAGATGTACGTTAGTTCTTCGGCGTTGAGGTCGTCGAGGTCGATGAGACTCCTACGTATTCGCATCGAGATGCCTAGCCGGCGCCGTCGAGAATTTCGACCTCGTCCGTTGGCGACGGCTCGGACGAGAGCGTCACGTTGATGCGCTCGCGACGGCTGCTCGGTACGAACCGCCCAACGTAGTCCGGCTGAATTGGAAGCTCGCGCAGCCCGCGATCGACGAGCACGCAGAGACGAATGGCCGCCGGACGGCCGAGGTCGGTGACCGCGTCGAGTGCGGACCGAATGGTGCGCCCCGTGTACAGAACGTCGTCGACCACTACGACGATTCTTCCGGATACGTCGGACGGGATTTCGGATTCAGGCATCTCGTGCGTTACGCGGTCGTCACGATAAAGGTTGATGTTCAAGAAGCCCAGCGCGGGCGCCCGGCCGGAAACCCGGGCGATCTCGCTTGCCAGGCGCACGGCGAGCGCTTCGCCCCCGCGCCGCACGCCGAGTAGAACGACGCCCTGCTGCGCGTCCTCCGGCTCGAGAATTTGATGCGCCAGCCGCGCGACGATGCGAGCGATCTCGTCGGAACGAACCAACAGGCGGCGCTTCTCGGTAGGCGTCATCACGTTCTCGAATCCCCTTCGCGCGTTAACTCGGCTAGAGCCGACTCGACGCGAGCGAACTCCAGGCAGTATCCCTCCAGCTTCGAGCGCTCTTTCGCAACGACGTCGGGAGCCGCCTTGGCGACGAACTGCCCGTTGGCGAGTTTGCGTTCCAATCGCTCCACCTCGCCGCGCAAACGCGAGATTTCCTTGCGATAGCGATCTTCCAATACGGTTTTGGGTGCTTCGGGCCTTACCGCGGCCAGCGCTTGAGCGAGCGTATCCCCGGCGGGCGCGCCGGCTCGTACCGTACCCGTGCATAGATGCGCAAGCAGCGCAGCGATGCCTGGTGCGACGTTCGATGGAACCTCCAGAACGACGCGCTCCTTGGGTTGTAATCCGATCTCGGCGCGAAGGTTGCGAATGCGTTCGGTCGCCTCCCGCACGTCTTCGAAAAGCGCCGCAGCGTCACGATCGGCGGGAACTTCCAAGGGATCGGGCCACGTTGCGGTCATGATTGTCTGTCCGTCGTGAGGAAGCGAAAGCCACACCTCTTCAGTGATGAACGGCTCGATCGGATGGAGCAGCCGCATGGCGTTGTTCCAGACGAACGACAGTACGCCGGACCGCGTCGCGGCGTTCTCGGGCAGTTTCGTGGCTTCCAAATACCAGTCGCAGAACTCGTACCAGACGAACCGCCAAAGCGTCTCAGCAGCGCCGCCGAAATCGAAACCATCGAGCGCCTGCGTGACGCGTTCGATGGTGGCGTGCAGCCGCGTTAGGATCCAGCGGTCGGCCAGCGTGAGCGTTTCGTTCTTCGGCAGCGTAAGCGCGCCCGGCATCGGCTCCGGTAACGCCAGTATGTAGCGCGTCGCGTTCCAAATCTTGTTGTTGAAGTTGCGCGCCTCTTCGCAGCGCGATTCTTGATAACGAATGTCTTGGCTCTCGAGGCGCATTTGGCGCAAGATCGAGAGCCGGAACGCGTCCGCACCGTATTTTTCGGCAAGCTCCATGGGGTCGATCGCGTTGCCGAGCGACTTGGACATCTTTCGTCCGAGCGCATCGAATACCAAAGGGGTGAGCACGACGTCACGGAACGGCAGCTCTCCCATGAAATGTATGCCCAGCATCACCATGCGCGCGACCCAAAGGAAGATGATTTCCGCACCGGTGATGAGGACTTGTGAAGGATACCAATGGTCGAGCTCGGGCGTCTTTTCCGGCCATCCTAAAATCGAAAAGGGCCACAAACCGCTGGAAAACCAAGTGTCGAGCGTGTCCGGATCGCGCACGATTTTCGTCGTTGCGTACTCTCGCTTAACGATCGCGAGCGCTTCTTCTTCGGTTTCGGCGACGATCGGCGTTCCGTCGGGCGCGTACCATACGGGTAGCTGGTGCCCCCACCAGATTTGGCGCGAGACGTTCCAATCGCGAATGTTCTCGAGCCACTGTTCGTAGGTTCGACCGCCGCTTTTCGGCGTGATGCGCAGCCGGCCTTCGCGATACGCTTCCAGCGCAGGCGCCGCCAGGGACTCCATCTTGACGAACCACTGCAGGGAGAGCAGCGGTTCGATCACATCGCCGCTGCGGTCGCTAATCGCGATCGAGTGCCGATATGGTTCTTCCTTGACGAGCAGTCCGTTATCGCGCAACGCGTCGACGATTCTCGCGCGCGCCTCGAACCGGTCGAGTCCGTCGTACGGACCGACTCCGATCTCGGCACCCGTAATGCGGGCGTCGAGATCCATGATCGTCGGCATCGGCAAATCGTGACGCGAGCCAATCTCGTAGTCGGTCGGATCGTGCGCCGGCGTTACCTTGACGGCACCGGTACCGAACGCCGGATCGACCTTGACATCGGCAATGACGGGAATCGCGCGCTCGAGCAGCGGCGGAAGCAAGACGGTCTTACCAATCGTCGATCGATAGCGCTCGTCATCCGGATGCACGGCGATGGCAACGTCGCCCAGCATCGTTTCCGGCCGGGTCGTTGCGACGGTGATACCCTCCGTTGCGTCGTTTGCCAGCGGATAGCGAACGTACCATAAGGTTGCGTCGCGTTCGACGTGCTCGACCTCCGCATCGGAGACGGTCGTCTTTCCCGTTGGATCCCAGTTGATCAAGCGCTTACCGCGGTAAATCAGTCCCTCGCGATAGAGCCGCACGAACACTTTGCGAACTGCGGCCGATAAGCCGTCGTCCATCGTAAAACGCGACCGCTGCCAATCCGGACCGAAACCTAGAACGCGGAACTGTGCGTCGATCTGGCCGCCGTACGTTCGCGACCATTCCCAGGCGCGCTGGACGAAGGCTTGGCGGCCGAGGTCCTCTCGCGCCAACCCTTCCTTGGCCATCTCGCGAACGATGACGGCTTCCGTGGCAATCGCTGCGTGGTCGAGCCCCGGCAGCCAGTCGGCATTGTTGCCAAGCATGCGGTGCAAGCGCGTGAGGACGTCCATGGGCGTGTACGTCGACCCGTGGCCGAGGTGTGCCCGGCCCGTGACGTTGGGCGGCGGCATGCAGATGATGAAGGGCGGCCGCGCCGGGTCGGGCTCCTCGTGGAAATAGCCGTTCTCTTCCCAGCGCCGATAGAGCTTGGGCTCGACCGCGCGGGGATCGTAGTGTTTGGGTAGCTCCATGGATTCGCGCCTCTTTTGGCGCCGCGGGTGGGCTAGGCCTTGGGGAAGAGTCCGGGGACGTCCTCCAGACGGCGAACGATTTTGAACTCGCGATCGAAGTTCGTAATGTCGAAGATGCGCTGCACGAGCGGACTGGCGATGACGAGCGTGACGGAGGAGCCGCGTGCAACCCGTGCGTTGCGGAATCGAACCAGCGCTGCCAGCGCCGTGGAATCCAAAAACTCAACGCTGGCCATGTCGATGACGATCACGTCTTCGTGGGGCGTGGCTTCGAGCGCGCGCTGGAAGTCGCCGACGTTCGAAATGTCGACTTCTCCGGTGAGCGTGAGCACCGGCGTATCGTCGATCGCCCGAAGCGTAAAGTCGCCGAAAACTTCCTCCGTCAATCGGACTCCCGTCGTGCCAGCTGCTGCGTGAGGCAGTCGATGAGAATCTCTCCCTTCTGCTCCGCGGCCGCCGCGTTATAACGATGAAAGTCGTCGCCAAGCATCTTCTCCAAACCGTCCTTGATGAGCCGTTCGGACTCGGGCGAGGGGCCGGCGCTGGTTCCGTCGCGCGTGACGGGACGCAACGAGCCGTCGATCAAATCCGCCTCGAGAAGCCGGAGAAGCGTGTTTTCGCAGGGCTGTAAGCGATAGACGTTGCGACGCGGGCGCGTCCCCGGAAAAGTCTGGCGCTCGCGCTCGATGAAGCCGAGTTCTTCGAGAACTGCGAGAGCTTCGAAGACCATCGACGTGCTATATAGCCCAAGGTCGCCACGGATTTGGTCCGTGGTGGGGTGGCACGAATCTCGTTGACTGCATAGCATCGCCAAATAGGCGTACATGCAGACTTGTCGCGGATTGAGGACCTGGAAGAGAAACGCGGACCACCACGCGGGAATAGGCGCAAGTGGATGACACTCGTCGTGTTCTTCGGTCGGATTCACTGATGCGCTCATTTATGAAGTGACCTCCTGCCGCCTCTTCTTAATTGCTCCGGAATATCGGAGCCTAAGCCGTACCGCGGGTGCCGGAGTGTGAAACTAGGCTTCACCTAAAACAAACAAGCGCCCGTAAAGAGCGCACACCGTGCGAAGGACAGCGTCGGACCCGTCTCCAGACTAGGCTTTGCGTCGGATGCAGCGCGAGGGCGACGACGCGATGCGCCGGCGCAAAGTCCTAGGCTGGCATGTCCTTTTTTTGTTCTTGGTAGATCAGCGTCGGCTGCTCTTTTTTCTCGATCACGTCTTTGTTGATGACGCACTTCTTGACGCCTTGCAGCGACGGCAGATCGTACATCACTTCCAGCATCGTCTCTTCCAGGATCGAGCGCAGTCCGCGCGCGCCGGTCTTACGGCTCTGCGCTTTGATTGCAATCGCGACGAGCGCTTCCTTCGTGAACTGGAGGTCGACGCCGTCCATATTCATGATTTTCTGGAACTGACGCACCAGCGCGTTGCGCGGCTCGGTGAGAATACGGCGAAGTGCGAGTTCGTCGAGTGCGTCGAGCGTGACGACGATCGGCAGACGTCCGATGAACTCGGGAATCAAACCAAACTTCAGCAGATCCTCGGGCATAAGCTGCTGCAGGAGCTTGCCGACGCGGAGTTCTTTCTTGCCTTCGGGTTGAGCGCGGAAGCCCATGTTGTTGGCGGCGACGCGCGATTCGATGATGCGCTCGAGGCCGTCGAATGCGCCGCCGCAGATGAACAACACGTTGGTGGTGTCGATCTGTATGAACTCTTGGTGCGGGTGCTTGCGCCCGCCCTGCGGCGGTACGTTGGCAGTCGTGCCTTCCAGAATCTTTAGGAGCGCCTGCTGCACGCCTTCGCCGGAGACGTCCCGCGTGATCGACGGGTTCTCGCTCTTGCGCGCAATCTTGTCGATCTCGTCGATATAGACGATGCCTTTCTCGGCACGCTTGACGTCGTAGTCGGCCGCCTGAATCAGCTTGAGCAAGATGTTCTCGACGTCCTCGCCGACGTACCCGGCCTCGGTCAGTGAGGTCGCATCGGCCATGGCCAACGGAACGTCGAGAATCTTGGCGAGAGTCTGCGCGAGATACGTTTTACCGGATCCCGTCGGACCGACGAGCAAGATGTTGGACTTTTGCAGCTCGACGTCGTCGGCGGTGCCGCCCGCATTGATGCGTTTGTAGTGGTTGTAAACCGCAACGGCGAGCGACTTCTTCGCGCGCTCCTGACCGATCACGTACTGATTGAGGATGTGATTGATCTCTTTGGGCTTCGGAATGTTCCGGAGCCGCAAATTCTCGTCGACGTTCTTGTAGAGCTCTTCTTCGATGATCTCGTTGCAGAGCTCGATGCACTCGTCGCAGATATAGACCCCGGGACCCGCAATCAACTTGCGCACTTGCTCCTGCGATTTTCCGCAGAAGCTGCACTTGAGTTGACCCTTTTCGTCTCCAAAGCGGAACATCGTCGTTCCCGGTCGTCCTCTCTCGCCTTAAGCGGGCAGCGGCAGGCTCTGGCGATTTTCGATGATGGTATCGATTATCCCGTAGTCCTTCGCCTCCTCGGCAGTCATATAATAGTCCCGATCGATGTCCCGTAGTACCTGGTCGATGGGCTTTTTCGTCGTCTCTTCATAGATCCGAGCGACGGTTTGCCGCGTAGCGATCAGGTCGCGGGCCGCGATTTCGACGTCGGTCGCCTGCCCGCCGATCTGTGAGACCCAGGGCTGATGGATCAAGATCTTCGCGTGAGGCAGAGAATAGCGCTTGCCCGGTGAGCCGCCGGTCAAAAGGATCGACCCCATGGACGCCGCCATGCCCATGCAGATGGTGGCTACGTCCGGCTTGATGAAACGCATTGCGTCGAACATGGCTAGTCCGGCCGTCACGCTGCCGCCCGGCGAGTTGAGGTACATGTCGATGTCCTTGTCGGGATCTTCCTTTTCGAGGAAGAGCAGCTGCGCGATCACCAAGTTGGCTAGGTGATCGTCGATCGGACCGCCGACGAAAACGATCCGGTCTTTGAGCAGGCGCGAGTAGATGTCGTACGCGCGCTCGCCGCGCGCCGACTGCTCGACGACCATCGGTACTAAGTGACCCAAAATATTTACTCCCTTCAGCCGCCCGGGCTTCCGACTTCTTTAGCCTGAATTGATTTGTCTGGTTTCAGTAACTACGACGCGTGGCTTGGGGTTTCTTCGGAGACCTCGGCGTTGTCGATGAGGAAATCGAGCGTCTTGTTACGCACGATGCCTTCCATCAAGGAGAGCAAGCTGTTTCCCAACGCCTTGCGAATCCGCGCAACCGGTTGGCCGTACTGCCGGGAGAGCGCTTCGAGTTCTTGCGTTACGTCGGCCGGTGTCGCGGCGATATGCTCGACCTTCGCGATCTGCTCGATGAGAAGCGTCGTTTTTACCCGGCTTTCGGCTTCGGCGCGCAACTCGGTTCGCAACTGTTCTTCAGTCTTGCCGCCTTCGGTTAGATGCTCTTCGAGCGTTTTTCCGGAGCGTGCGGCGTTACCGGCCACTTCGTTCATCAGGTGATCCACTTCACCGTCGATCAAGCTCGGCGGAAGCGGGAAGTCGTGCGTTGACAGCAGCTTTTCAACGATTGCGTTCCCGACGGTGCGGCGTCCACGCGATTCGGCTATGGCCTGCAACCGCCGGCGTACGTCCTCGCGCAGCTCATCGAGCGTCCCGTTTTTCGACACGTTCTGTGCAAACACGTCGTCGATCGGCGGCGTCTCGAGCTGCTTGACGTCGTGCAGCCTGATTCGGAACGTCGCCGTTTTGCCGGCCAAGCTCTGCTCGGAGTAATCGCCGGGAAAATGCGCCTCGACGTCTTTGGTCTCGCCGGGGGCCATCCCGGCGATGCCGTCGACGAAACCCGGAATGAAGCGGTCGCCGCTTAACTCGGTAACTTGATTTTGGGCGGCTCCGCCCTCGAAGAGTTCGCCGTCAATCCGTCCTTCATAATCGATGGTGACGACGTCACCGAGCTGTGCCGGTCGCTCGACGGGCACGAGGGTCGACCGATCCTTGGCCAGTGCCTGAAGGCTGCGCTCGACGTCGTCGTCGGCGACCGTTACGGCCGGGCGGCTCACTTGAAGGCCCTTGTAGGCCCCGAGCTCGATATGCGGGCGCACCTCGACCGTCGCCTTGAGGCGGATTGGGCGACCCTCATTCTCCTCGACGACCTCCATGCGGGGCCGGTCGACCGGGTCGAGGTCGTGCTCGCGAACGGCTGCCGCATAGGCGTCCGGAAGCACTTCTTCCATGGCCTTACTCGTGATCGTGTCGGTCCCGTACGCCTGCTCGAATACCTTGCGCGGGATCTTCCCAGGACGAAATCCCGGCAGACGCGCCTTCTTCACCAGACGCTTGAACGCGCGCTCCTCGGCGGCGGCGAGCTGGTCCGTGGTGATGGGAATCTCGAGCTCGACCTGCGTTGGCGCGAGCCGGTTCAGTGTTGACGTGCTCAGATTGAAATACTTCTCTGCAACGGGTGCGGGGTACCCCACGGGCTTTGTCCGCAGGGGGGCGCGTAGGCGCGAAGCGCCGGAGTGCCTGTTATTAGAGGAAAACGGGGTCCCCGAAATCTGCTCGCAGATCTTGGGGTGGAGCGGAAGACGAGATTCGAACTCGCGACCCTCGCCTTGGCAAGGCGATGCTCTACCACTGAGCTACTTCCGCACTGTTGTCGCTCGCTGATTCTTGTTTTTCGCTCTCACAGTCGTCTCGGGGCCGCTCGTCGCGCGCTTCCTGCGCGCTCCTGCTCAGCCGCTCGCGCGCGGGAGCAAGCTCTGAATGAAGGTGCGCGTCGTGCGCGGCCGCGCGCTCGTCGGAAGCCCCTCGCCGACCGTAAAAGCTGCAAATCAAAACGTCAGCTCGCTAGGTTGTCAATCGGTGACGCCGGGCAACTGGGCAAGCAGAGACTCGAACTCTGACGGGTTGCCCCACTGGAACCTAAATCCAGCGCGTCTGCCAGTTCCGCCACTTGCCCGGGCGACCCGGATAAATAGAACGCTTCAAAGCCGTCTCCTGCCGCCTCGGTATTGGCGCGGCCCCTGCGGCATCGTGGCCGCAGGGGCCGGAAGATTTGCACCGCCAGGGACTCGAACCCCGAACCAATTGATTAAGAGTCAACTGCTCTACCATTGAGCTAGCGGTGCGAAAACATGCGCCCTCCGGGACTCGAACCCGGGACCAACGGATTAAAAGTCCGCTGCTCTACCGACTGAGCTAAAGGCGCCCGCTTTTCCTGCGCGATAGACCCTAACAAAGTATACGCTGCCTGGTCAAGCCGATGCAGTGCGCGGCGCGCGACCGAGGACTTCGGGATACAGCGTTACCATTTCGGCGGCCGAGATGGGTCGTGCGTACAGAAAACCCTGCGCGAGACGACAGCCGGCGTTGCGCAAGATCTCGCGTTGCCGTACGGTTTCCACGCCTTCCGCGACGACTTTCACGTCGAACGCTTCTGCCAAGGTCATCAACGTTCGCACGATCGGCTCGCTGGCGAGCTCTCCGTCGCTGCCGGAAACGAAGCCCCGGTCGATCTTAATGGCGTCGACTTTGAACTGCTGCAGGTAACGGAGCGAAGAGTAACCCGTACCGAAATCGTCGATGCAGATTTTGAATCCGCGGTCGCGGATCCGCTCGAGCATCACGTTGGCCCGCGTGCCGCTATCGAGCACGACGCTTTCCGTGATCTCGATCGTGAGATCTTCTGGTGCGAGGCCATGGTGCTCGATGGCTTGGACGAGCGAACGCTCGAAATCGGTATCTACCAGCTCGGCGGCCGAAACGTTGACGTGAACGTTGAAATCCATGCGCCCGTTTCGGTTGCGGCGCCACTGCGAAAGCTGTTCGCAGGCAGTATTGACGACGAAACGTCCGATCGGTGTTGCCAGACCCGTGGTTTCCGCGATCGGCATGAACTCCGTCGGACCCATCACACCTTCGCTCGGATGATCCCAGCGCAGTAGCGCTTCGCATCCGAGGGGCGTTCCGTCGACGATGCTGACGATCGGCTGATAGAGCAGGCGAAACTCGTTGCGCTCCAGCGCTTGTCGAATATCGCTCGTAAGCTGCAGGCGCTTCTGCGCGCGATAATGCATCTTCGAGTCGAAAAGGGCGTAGCGCGTACCCCCGGCAATCTTGGAGTGCTGCATCGCAATCTCGGCGTCGCGCATGACGTCTTCCGCTCGCTCGTAACTGGCGGAGCCGATGGCGATGCCGACGCTGGCGCCAAGATAAATCGAACGGCCGCCGATGTTGATGACCTTCGATAGGTTGTTGAGAATGCGCCGCGCCACGGATTCGACGTGCAAAACATCGCCCAGCGACTGCAGCAGAATGGCGAATTCGTCGCTTCCCAAACGCGCGACGACGTCGCGCGCGTCCACGGAGGAGCGCAGGCGCTGCGCGACTTGCGTCAGGACGCTGTCGCCGGCACCGTGTCCGAGGCTTTCGTTGATGTCGCGAAAGTGTTCGAGATCGATGAACAGCACGGCGAAGAACGATTCGAGCAGCGCGGTGGCTTCCTCGAAACGGCGGCGCAGCTGTTCTTCGAAGAGCCAGCGGTTTGGAAGTCCCGTTAGCGAGTCGTGCGTCTTGTCGTGGAGAATGCGGCGTTCGCTGTGCTTGAGCGCCGTCTTGTCGCGGAACATGCACATTGCAAAGAGCGGCTTGCCGTCGTCCTCGTGCACGACCGACACGGTGGCGTCGGTCCAGACTTCTTGCCCGAGCGCGGTGCGGAGGTGCTGTTCGTATTCGAATGTCTCGCGTTCGCCCGCGAGCAGCTCTGCCAGCTCTTGTTCGTGTCCGTCGAGGGCGGCGGCTACGCTATCGCCGAATAACGCGCGGAAAACACCGTTGGCGTCGACGACCTTCCCGGCGCGGTCAAGTACCGCGATGCCGAGCGCGGCGCCTTCGAAGACCGCTCGAAACTGCGCCTCGGTAAGACGGAGTGCTTCTTCGGCCTTCTGGCGAGCGAGCTCGACCGCAAGCCGTTCGGATTCTTGCTGTGCCCGGTTGAGTGCCTGGCTGCTCCGATAGGCCACGATTTGCGCTATGAGCAGCATCAATCCGACGACGAGCAGTGCGCCCAGCAGCAGGGCGACGTAAGAATAGGTCCGCTTCTCGTTGTAGACGCGGGCCCGTTCGACCACCATCGCGTCCATGCCGCGCGAGAGCTGAAACAACAGCTCACGGGACGCGGCCAGAGCGGGAGCAGCCGTCGCGTCAATCTTCTTGGGATCGATGGTGGGCCGATCTTTGTAGAGCACCTGGCTCGAGAGGAGTTTGTAGGCCTCTCTTCCGGCCGACTCGTAGCGCTTGGCGAGCGGAGCGATGCTGTCGAACTGTTTAGCACGCGCCGGTACGAGCGTCTTGAACGTGTTTACGACGCCCGGAATGTCGTTTCCGGAGAGATCGTAGTCGCTTTGCACGGTTCCGACGGCGCTCGCGAAGGCCAGCCGCTCTCGCAGCGTCATCCCGCCGTTACGGACCGCGACGATCGACCGCACCACCGCGCTCCGTAGAAAATCGGCACCTTCAGGGGCAAAGGTGAAGACGATCTGTGCGACGTTTTGCGTCGGCGGGTTATCGTAGTTGAGTCCGCTGCCGTTATTGAGATCGTCAATCAACGCGTCGATATGACGCGACAGCGTGCTAAACAGCTGCATGGCGTCTGCTCCCGGAGGCGCCTTACGGACGTCCGCCCAAGCCTTCTGTGAAGCCGCCCAGTCGCCGTTGGGGTCAAACTCAGAAGCCGCACCCGCTTTGCCGAAGAGCACGTCGAGTGAGCGCATGCGTGCGTCGATGACGCTGCGCAGCGCGGCCGTTCGCATCGGCGAATCGCCCAGGACGAGCGATTGTCGAAAGTCCGCCACCGTATCCCACGTTGCCGTAAGGTCGGCAGCGGCGCGTAACGCCAGGCGGTCGCGATCCAGTTGAGTTGGGCTCAAGCCGCCCAGAGCGTCCAAACGCGAGATCTGCCAAAACACAACGCCGAGCAACAAAGCCGAAACGACGGTGACAACAATGCCCGACCATTGTGTAAAAGCCCGGACGGTGGCAGCCTGGCGGACCATTGGATGATCTTCGCGCCTATCCAAGGCCCTACATCTTAGCGCTGCGTTATGAATAGGTATGAGTGGGGTGACTGACGGGATCCGAACCCGCGACCTCCTGCTCCACAGGCAGGCGCTCTAACCAGCTGAGCTACAGTCACCAAGATTTTTTCGGGCGCCGAGTTTTCGCGCCCGGAGGGACTCGAACCCCCATCTTCGAGTTTAGAAGACTCGTGCCTTATCCTGTTAGACCACGGGCGCAAAATGTTGGGGGCCGGCACCCCGGGTTAGGATACCATGCCCCCGCAAGTGGTCGGGGCGACTGGACTCGAACCAGCGACTTCTACGTCCCAAACGTAGCGCTCTACCAAGCTGAGCTACGCCCCGAGTCGGCTGCGCCACCATCCAAACTGGTTTGCCGTTTTGCGGCGGTGGCAGTTTGCACAGCGCACTTCACATTTCGCGATTTCTAGTTCAATCCTTCGCCAACTGCATCTGTGAGTTAGCATCGCACTGACGTCGTAAGATTTTTCGCCGCTCACGTGGTCGAAGTCAAGCACAACTGAATCCGCCCGAGAAATACCTTTAAAATGCGAGTTTATGAAAGCCGATGTAACGCTCGAGTTCCGATTGCGTGTCTCGCGCGACGGCGAACATTTCTTCGATGCGAAGACCGGCGCGCAACGCAGCTCTCGCGACGCGCAGGTTCGATGCCGGAACGACCAGCGAGCACCACGACGCACCGTAGGAGCGCTGCAGAGTCAATAAGCAATACGCAAAGATCTGACGCGCGTACGCGCCGGACGCAACGGCGCACGGACCGATACGGCCGTCGGGCCAGACGTAGGCGTACGCGACGAACTCGCCTTGATTGAAGAACGCTTGTCCCGTCGCCGCCGCGCTCCAGATGCGGTGCGCCTCCGGCCTGACGGCGCCGCGCGTCTCGCGGTCGAGCGCGTTGAGCGCAAACGTGTGGCCGAGCGGGTCGAGTGGCGTCACTTCGAAGCGGTAGTCCCCGGCGGCCATCGAGGCCAGAACGTCTTCCTTTGGAATCGCACCCGACAGCGACAGCACGACCTCGTGATGCGGCAGGCCGAACTGGAGCGCGAGCGCGACGCCGGACGGATCGCCGAGATCGACTACCACCGCGCGCGTCGCCTCGCCGCTATCCTCAAACGCCGCCTCCACGAGACGTGTGCCAATCCGGTGCCCGCGAAAACTCGCAGCGACGTAGATGTCGCCGAGGTACCGCTCTTCTTCCATCGAGTCGCAGGCTGCCAGTCCTATGACGTCACCGTCGTCGCGAGCGATCCATGCGGTTCCGCCGTCGGCGGAAACGAGCGATAACCGCATGGTCAGCTCGTCGACGCGCCGCCGGGCTTGAATTGCGCGCACGTCGTCGACCGAGGCGCGTTCGATGCGTATCTCAGCCACGTTGCTGCAGCGATGCCAAAAGTGCGTCGGCGGCTCGCCGCCGATGGCTCACGGCGTTCTTTTCCTCGGTGCGAAGCTGTGCAAACGTCCGCCTTAGCGGCGGATAATAAAAAATGGGATCGTAGCCGAAGCCCCGTTCGCCGGTTTCGCGTGCGGTGATACGCCCCTCGACGATGCCGAGCGCAACGTGCGGCTCTCCGCTGGGCACGATCAACGCCATGACGCAGACAAACCGTGCGGTTCGTCCCGCTTCGGGAACGTCGCCCACTTCTTCCAACAGCGCACCCCGCCGTTGGGTCCAAGAGCTGTCGGCGCCGGCGTATCGCGCGGAAAACACTCCGGGGCGTCCATCGAGCGCGTCAACCTCGAGACCGCTATCGTCGGCCAATACGGCCGCTTCGATTCCGGCCTCCCGAATCTGCCGGTGCAGCGCGCGAGCTTTGAGCATCGCGTTGCCGACGTAGCTCGTCGCATCTTCCGAAACGTCCGTGTAATCCGCATACGTAGCGATGTCCAACGGCGATCCGTCAAAGAGCACGCGGAGCTCGCCGAGCTTCCCTGCGTTCTTCGTCGCTAGGAACGTTTTCAACGAGTCACTCTAGACGTAAAACCGCCATGAACGCTTCTTGCGGAAGCTCGACCTTGCCGACGCGCTTCATGCGCTCTTTGCCGGCCTTCTGCTTCTCCAGCAGCTTCCGCTTGCGGGTAATGTCGCCGCCGTAGCATTTGGCAAGGACGTTCTTGCGCATCGCGTTGACCGTTTCGCGTGCGACGATCTTTCCGCCGATTGCGGCTTGGATCGGGACGTCGAACATTTGCCGCGGAATGAGCTCCTTGAGCTTTTCGGCCAAGGCGCGCCCTCGCGTCGAGGCGCGATCGCGCGCCACGATAAACGAAAGCGCGTCGACCGGCTCGCCGTGGAGCAGAATCTCGAGCTTTACCAAGTCGCCCTCACGATAGCCGATGACGTCGTAGTCGAGCGATGCGTACCCCTTCGTCCGAGACTTAAGCATGTCGAAAAAGTCGACGATGACTTCGATGAGCGGCATTTCGTACGTCATGATGACGCGGCCGTCGTGCAAATACTCCATGTTGGCGAGCGTGCCGCGGCGGCTCTGCGCGATGTCCATGATCGTGCCGACGTAATCCGGCGGCGCGATGATCGTGGCTTTGACGTAAGGCTCCTCGATCGAGCCGATGAGGTTCATCACCGGCAGCTTCGAAGGATTGTCGATCATCTCGACGGTTCCGTCCGTCTTCGTTACGCGGAAGACGACGGAAGGCGACGTTGCGATGAGATCGAGACCGTAATCGCGTTCCAGGCGCTCTTGAACGATCTCCATGTGCAGCAGTCCCAGGAAGCCGCAGCGGAAGCCAAAGCCGAGCGCGACCGACGTCTCCGGTTCGTAGACTAGGGCGGCGTCGTTGAGCTTGAGCTTCTCGAGCGCGTCGCGCAGGTCGTCGTACTCGACGCCTTCGTTGGGGTACAGCCCGCAGTAAACCATCGAAACGGCTTTGCGGTAGCCTGCGAGCGGCACGTGCGCCGGATTGTTCGCCGACGTGATCGTATCGCCGACGTCGATTTCGCCGAGCGATTTGATGTTGCCGATTACATAGCCTACGTTACCGACCTCGAGTCGCTCGGTCGGCCGCATCTCCGGTCCGAAGATGCCGACCTCCGTGCATTCGAAGATACGCTGGTGCGCCATCGACATGAAACGCGTTCCCGTCTTGAGCTCCCCGTCGACGACGCGAACGTAACTCACAACCCCTCGGTATGCGTCGAACTGGGCGTTGAAAACCAACGCGCGCAGGTGATCGCGATGCCCCTTCGGCGGCGGAATGCGCGTAACGATTCCTTCGAGAATCTCTTCGATGCCGACGCCGTTCTTAGCGCTGGCGAGGATGCATTCGCTCTTCTCCATGATAAGCAGCTCCTCGACCTCACCCATAACGCGCTCGGGATCGGCGGCCGGCAAATCGATCTTGTTGATCACCGGAATGATCGTGAGGTTGTGCTCGACCGCCAGGTGATAATTCGCGAGCGTCTGCGCTTCGATGCCTTGCGCCGCATCGATGATCAAAATGGCGCCTTCACATGCCGCCAACGAGCGCGATACCTCGTACGAGAAGTCGACGTGACCGGGGGTATCGATGAGATTGAGGCGGTAGAACTGGCCGTCGCGCGCGCGATAGTTGAGCGTGACCGGGTGCATCCGGATCGTGATGCCCCGTTCGCGCTCCAGGTCCATCGCGTCGAGAGCCTGCTGTTCGAGATTGCGCGCTTCGATGGTCCGCGTGATCTCGAGCAGACGGTCGGAGAGCGTCGTCTTGCCATGATCGATATGGGCGATGATGCAGAAGTTCCGAACGTTGCTCGCAATCTCGAGCTTGTGGGGATCTTGCCGAACGGTCATGGCTTCGCCGCTAAAATACGGGATAACAAACGTTGAATGCCGCGTGCGCGAGTGCGGGCCGGATGATAAACTGCAGCAGCGCGAAAAGCACGAGGAAAGCGATATCGAATCCGCCGATCGGCGGGATGATCCTTCGTATCGGGTTGAGGACCGGCTCGATGATCGCTGCCAGATAATAGGTCCAACGTCCGCGCAGGTCCGGAACCCACGAAAGAATGGCGTAGACGAACAGCAGCAAAGTGTAGACGTTGACGACCCAGCCTACTACCTCGGCCAGGGAGCAGAGTAATCCGTTCACGGCGAGTCGCGTTCTATGGCAGCGACGCTAAGACATTCGACGGCACGCCGTGCAAGAACGGCGTGGGGTCGATCGGCTGCCCTTGGTACATCAGCTGATAATGCAGGTGCGGTCCGGTCGCGAAGCCGGTCGCACCGACCGCGCCGATCGATTGGCCTTTGTAGACGTGTTGTCCGACCGAAACGTCAGCGCGGGACAAGTGCGCGTACCATGTGTGGTAGCCGTTGCCGTGGTCGATGTCGACCTTGATGCCGTACGCGCCGTCGTAGCCGTTGGCGACCACGGTTCCGGCGGCTGCTGCCCGTACGTTATCGCCGTAATCCGCGCCCAGGTCAACGCCTTCGTGAAACTCGGTGTCCGGATACGAACGATAGCAGAAACAGCCGACTACGTCGGCGCCGTCGACTGGGTCGATCGACGGAATCGCGGCGATCATTGCGGCGCGCTGGAGAGCGTGAATATGCTGTAGATTGAGCAAGCGCAGCGCTAGGGTTTTGATGCGATCGGATTCGCTCTCGGTCATCGATGACACGGTGCGCAGCGCCGCGACGTTTGCGGCAACCGCTTCGAGCGCGGGCCCGCGCCGGATCCACGACGTGCGCTGCAAGGGCGAGTGCGTCGCTGCCGGCGCCGGGGCGCCGATCAGCTGCCGGATCTCCTGGTTTTGGTGCTGCACGTGCTGAAGCTCTTTTCGCAGCGCCTCGGTTTGGTGGTCGATCGACGTTAGAATCCTTTGCTGCTCCAGGGTCTGTCCGCGCAGACTCGCGACCTGTGCGCGAGCGCGCAATACTTGGACTCCCGCAAATACCAGCGAGCCCAGGACGACGAGCGCCAGAGCGCAGCAAACGGCTGCAATATGGCGCCGCCGTACCCAAAAGCGATGAATCGTGTCGCCCCGCTGCGGGACGATCTTCACGTAAAAGCGATCGTTTATTTTCATGGCTTCGATGAGGAGGCTTTCGCGAGTTCGATTGCTCGCAGTTCTTCCTCCGATGCGTTGCCCGCCGGTCGGAACGATTTTACGGACTGACCGTACGTGCGCGTGTCCGTTCGCGAGTAGATACTGTTGATAACGACGCCGTCGCCGGCGCGATTGAGCAGAGCCAGGGTGTACGAAAGATCCGAACCGGTGTCTTCAAACGCGTTATAGCGAACGAAACCAACGCACGAAACGTCGCTCCCGGCCAGCGCCTCCAGTTCGTTGAGCCGCCCGCTCGCTCTCTCTAGAGTCGTTTGAGCAGTGGCTAGGCCGCT
Organism: Vulcanimicrobiota bacterium; assembly: GCA_963715435.1. Lineage (GTDB taxonomy): Bacteria > Vulcanimicrobiota > Vulcanimicrobiia > Vulcanimicrobiales > Vulcanimicrobiaceae > JAFAHZ01. Next base: position 3,272,948 of record OY970243.1, on the reverse strand, counting down.
TTCAAGGCGTCCGAGCCGCTCGGAAGCTGCTCCGCCGCTGCCGCCAATGAGGTCTTCGTGCTCGGCCAGTTGACGGCGAAGCACTCTGAAACTCGGCCTCACCGCGGTCGCATGGTAGATGAAGAGCGCCGCCAAGGCACCCAAAAAAGCGGCTAAGGCCGCATAGATGGTCGTGTTCGGCATAAGAAACGAAGAAGCCAGGACGAGGGCCAGGTGGTTCACGGCACCCGTAAGGGCCCGCTTACCGTTGCTTCCTTCCGGACCTGGCGGGGTTCACGGGGTTACGCCGCGTGAAGCCCAACCCCCATCGTGGCCCCGACATGATACCACATGGGTCATCCTCGGCAACTTGGGAAGTCACAGCCCCCGTGGCCAACAGTGCTCCGGTGATCCGTGCCGGTATTGCGTTTCTGCTTCTGGCCGTCCAAGCGGCGCCGGCCTCCGCTCAGGCCGTACCATCGTGGCCGCGCGATCCGGCGTCGGTGAGCGCTGCTTGCGCGAATGCTGCAGCGGACCTGCGTAACCGGGCGGCCGCGATCGCTGCACGCAGCGGAGGCTTTACCTTCGCAAATACCGTGCTCGCACTCGAAGATGCCGTCGCCGGCGCTCGGGATCGCGTGGCCGCAGAACGATTCATTTGGGCGGTCGCGCAAGACGACGCCCTCGTCGGTGCGTCGCGCGACTGTCGCACCCTGCTCGGGCAAACTTCGATCGACGTCTTAGCCGACCCGAGGCTCTACAGGGCCGTTGCGCGCGTGGCAAATCGACTGCCGCACGATGCGTTCAATCGCGCGCTGACGTTGGCATGGGCCGATCGCCTCAAACGCGGCGCCGGCGCCGTAAACGCTGCGCGTCGCAGCCGGTACGTAAGTTTCGCGCGCGAGCTGACAGGGATCGAAGACATGTTTTGGCGCAACCTCGCGCACACCCGTACGACGATTCGCATCGACCGCGATCAAGCGCGCGGTTTGCCTGCCGATCTGCTTGAATCCTTCGCGCGTAGTCGCGATGGATCGTTCGTCGTACCCGTGGACGAGGGGACGCGCGCGTTCCTCCACTACGAAGGCGATGCGGACGCGCGCAAAGCGTTTTATCGTGCCTACAACCAGCGCGCGGCAAACGTCAACGTACCGTTGCTGGAACGAGCCATCTCCCTGCGCGACGCAATGGCGCACGCTCTCGGTGTGGAAAGCTGGGCCGAATATCGTTTGAGCGCGACGGCAGTCGGCGGATACGCGCAGGCGGCGCAGTTTCTTGCGGCGGCGGCGGCGGCGTACGCTTCAGGACGTCCGCCCGAAGGAACCGCACCGTGGGATGTCGCGCGGCTAGATGACGAGACCATCCCGCCGTTGCGCACGCTCGACGAGGCTTTCGATTCGATCGGCGCCGCCTTCGGTTTGCGTTTTACACACAGCGCCGAAGGGGCGTGGGCAAGCGGCGTTTCACGCTACGACGTTAGCGATGACTCGTCGCAACGGCGGATCGGAACGCTGTACCTCGACCTCGAGCGACGCTCAGGCAAACAGACCGGTGAAGGTGCGTACGCCATTCTTCCTCCGCGCGCAATGCGGCCGGCCGTCGTTGCGATCGTCGCAAGCTGGCCGGGTCGAAGCGAAAACATCGACGGCGACCGGCTCGTCGACTTCTTCCGCTTAGCCGGCCGCGCCGTGGCGCTTTTGGTGCCGTCGGTGCCCTACGAAACGCTCGCCCGCGTGTCGCCCGAGTGCGGGCAAACCGTTGGCGCGCTCTTCGAGCGATTCGGACGCGCGGACGCGCCGCCGGCACGCAGCATGCTCGAACACATCGTCTTGGCGCAAATCGATCTCACCTATGCCTCGAGCGGCTCGCACGTCGACACGAGCGCGGTGTGGCAACGCACGGCAACGGCGACGTTTACGCCGATGTACGATCAGGGAACGTATCCGCAAGCTGCGTCCGACGCCTTCGTCGACGGCAATGCCGGTCTTCTCGTGCTGGGGCCCTGGGGTCAGACGTATGCCAGCGATCTCTTCGGATCGCTCGCCGTCGACGGACGCATCGATCCCAAGGCCGGCGAGCGCTTTCGGCACACCGTCTTAGCGCCGGGCTCAACCCGGACATTCGAGGACGAAATGCATGACTTCTTGGGACGCAATGCGCGCTCGGTGACGCCGTGATCGCCGCCGTCGTACTTGCCGTAGCGGCTATGACGCTCGAGAGTGCCGACTTCACGGCCGGTGGAATGATACCGCGTCCGTCAATGTCGACCGACTGCGGCGGCGGCAACTTCACGCCGCAGCTGCATTGGAGCGGCGTGCCGGAAAAAACGAAATCATTCGCCTTGATCCTTCGCGATCCCGACGCGCCGGCCGCGGGCGGTTTCTTTCATTGGGTGCTGTACGACATTCCGCTTGCCACGCGACAGTTGGACCCGAATGCGCTGCCTGCCGGAACGAAGACCGGGAAAGCGTCGACCGGACAGGCCGCCTACTACGGGCCTTGTCCGCCGCCCGGCCCTCCCCATCATTACGTCTTCACGCTCTACGCGCTGGACGTTTCGAGCGTTGCCGCCGATGCGCCGCTGGGGGCAGCGCAGCTCGTGCAGCGTATCGGCGATCACGCACTTGCCAAGGCGACACTGCAGGGCATCGCCTCGCACTGAGAGCTTACTTGGATTCGGTAAATCCTGCCGGAATGGTAAAGAGTGCATCGGCATCCGGACCGCCGAACCATTTGACGTTGCCGCGCTCGACAACCATGTTCATGCCGCCGCCGTTAGAGCTGTCGGCTTGACCGAACTGCATCCGCAGGTACATCACCAAACGATCTCCGTCGTTTACCCCCGCGAGCGATCCGCGCAAGTGCATGCGCGGCTCGCAGCCTCCGCCGCTCGAGCGTGCCATCATGCCGCCGGTGGTCATCGTCTTCGGCAGCGGACAGTACGGTCGCGGCACGCGAACTTGCGATATATACTTCGTCTGCGCCATCGAGAAGTTGTTGTCGCGGCACGAGCCCGTCGCGTTGGTCGTCCTCATCTGAAGGTTCTGATCGTATCCCACCGTTGCGATGTCGTCGATTGCGAGCGGCCCGAGATCGTTCGACGTTCCGGACATGGTAATGTCCGCCGTTCCGGTTGCGGGGCGCGACGAGTCGTCGCCGCCGGCTTGCGCCGGCATACCCGCAGGTGACGGGCACGGCGGCTGCGTGTTCTCGATCGTGTACGTTTTGTTCTTGAGGTCGAGGCTGACGTACTGATGCTGCTCGCATTTTTCGACGATCGCGGTCTGCTCGACGGGGCGGTCCGTCCGGATCATTCCTTCATAGAACGTATACCGCGTCAGATTGCCGCGGCTCATGCGATTCATCATCTCCTCGGGATTGCCCATCACGGAGTTGACGACGGCACCCAGGCCATGGTGTTGAGCCGGCGGGGTCATGACGGTTTGATAGTCCGTTTGGAAGGTGCCCGGGGCCGGCGGCGTCGCGGGCGGAATAATCATGCGATTGATCTCGTCGTATTGCAGCGCCGCCGGGGTCGGCGTGGCGGCGGCGGCAATAGCGACGTGCGTGCGGGTAGCGGGCACGAAGAACGCGGCGAAAGCCACCGCCGCGGCGGCTAAGACTGCTCGCTTCATACTAGCATCCTCCAAGTAGCTCGAGAAACCATAACCGGAGTGCGCCGCGGACGCGTCGAACGCCTTGCGCGGCATGTCGGAAGTCGTTATCAAAGTTCGCGAGAGCGGCCCGTATCGCATCACCGGTCCCGTTACGTTGATCGACGCCGACGGTACCCGATACGAGCTGCCCGGAGAAAACGTCGCACTTTGCCGTTGCGGCGGATCGAAAACGAAACCGTTCTGTGACGGCTCGCACCGCGAAAACGGTTTCTGCGCGACCGAACGCTCCCAACCCGCTGCAGCCCCCGAGGAGGCCTAACAACGTGCCGTCGTACGTTCGCTCGGGCGCAGTCCCGCACAAACGTCACATCCAATTTCGTAAGCCCGACGGCGGGTTGTACGCCGAAGAGCTGTTTTCCACCAAGGGATTCGAGAGCGTCTACTCGCTGCTCTATCACTTGCGGCCGCCGACTGCGACGCTCGACGTGCGTTCCTGGGAGCGCCAGGGGATCGTGTTGCTCGCAAACGACCCGCTGCGCAATCGGCACTTCAAAACGCACCAGCTGCCCGCGCCGGGACGCGACGCCATCGAGTCGCGTTCGGTCCTTCTGGGCAACGACGATATGCTCGTCTCCGTGGCACTCGTCGAGCGCCCAATGGAGTATTTCTACCGGAACACCGGCGGTGACGAGCTGCTCTTCATTCACGAAGGCGGCGGGACGATTCAGAGCCAGTTCGGCGAGCTTGCATACCGGCCGCACGACTACGTAGTTTTGCCGACCGGCACGACGTATCGCGTTCTTCCGTCGTCGCCCACGCGGATGCTCGTGCACGAATCGTCAGGGACCGTCAAAATTCCCCGGCGCTATCGCAACGAGTTCGGACAGCTCGAGGAGCACGCGCCGTATTACGAGAGGGACTTTCGGGCGCCCGTGCTGGGTGCGCCGGTTGAAGCGCAAGGCGAATACGAAGTGCGCGTCACAAACCGCGGGCGCCACGCCGTGTACGTCGTGCAGAATCATCCATGCGACGTCGTCGGCTGGGACGGCTACTGCTATCCGTACGCCTTCAATCTCGAAGAGTTTGCGCCGATCACCGGCAAGCTGCATCAGCCCCCGCCGGCCCATGCGACGTTCGAGGCTCCCGGCGCGGCATTTTGCGCGTTCGTCCCTCGTCTGTTCGACTATCACCCGCTGGCCATTCCGGTACCCTATAATCACTCGAGCGTCGATTGCGACGAAGTGCTCTACTACGTGAGCGGGAACTTCATGAGTCGGCGCGGGGTCGAGGAAGGCTCGGTCACGCTGCACGCGGCGGGTGCTCCGCATGGTCCGCAGCCCGGCGCGGTCGAGTCGAGTCTAGGCAAAACCTCGACCGACGAGATCGCCGTCATGGTCGACACGTTCAAACCCCTGCAGCTGGGCGAATCGGCCTTGGCTTGTGAGGATAAGGAGTACTACCGCTCCTGGATTCAGACGCCGGCCAAGGCGTAGTCATCGCGCGGCTGCGACGATCTCGCCAGTTGCGCTGCCGAAACCGATGCGTCGTGCTCCGGGGCGCTCGCACCATCCGCGCATGACGATCGCGTCGCCGTCGTGCAAGAACGTACGCTTCTCTCCCTCGGGCAGCGCGATCGGACGCTCGCCCCGCCACGTGAGCTCGATCAAGCTGCCGTAACTGTCCGGCGACGTCCCGGAGATCGTGCCCGAAGCAAACAAGTCGCCGGATCGCGTCTGCGCGCCGTTGGAGGTCGCGTGAGCTAACTGCTGCGCAACGCTCCAGTACAAATTGCGCGACGTCGTCTGGGAGATCACGCGCGGCGGCGCGTTTCTCCGGCGCATCGATTCGGTTTGGAGCTCGATTGCCAGGTGTATGTGGTAGCCGATGCGGTTTCGGGCCGTCAGATACGGCAGCGGCTGCGGCTCCTGCGGAGGCGACGCAACGGCGAACGGCTCGAGCGCGTCGAGCGACACCACCCACGGCGAAATCGTCGTTGCGAACGACTTGCCCAAAAACGGCCCGAGCGGCTGATACTCCCACGCCTGTATGTCGCGGGCGCTCCAATCGTTGACTAAAACGAAACCGGCAACGTGCTCGAGCGCGTCGTCGACCGGAATCGGCACGCCGATCGTGTTGCCCGCGCCGGTAAGGAATCCGAGCTCGAGCTCGACGTCGAGCATCGTGCTCGGACCGAACGCCGGACGCGCTTCCGACGGCGGTTTACGCTGTCCGCTAGGCCGAACGATCGGCGTTCCGCTCACCACGACGGTTGCGGACCGCCCGTGGTAGCCGATCGGTATCCAGCGCCAGTTCGGCAACAGCGGCTCGGCATCGGGACGAAAGAGTTTGCCCAGATTCGTCGCGTGCTCGATCGACGAGTAGAAGTCGACGTAGTCGCCGATCGAGACCGGGAGCAGCATGCGGACGTCTCGCCCCGGCGCCATGAAGGCATCTACGTCGCTCTCTCTGAGCGCGGGATCGCCGCCGAGGCGCAGCAGCTCCGACATGCGGCAGCGCAGGGATGCGCCGACCCCGCGGCCGGCGGCCAACAGCGCGTTGAGTTCCCGGCTGCAAAACAGCCTACGATCCGCGACGGCGTCCAGGAATCCCGCTTCGGCAATCGCGCGCAGATCGACGACGTTGTCGCCAATTGCAACACCGATCCTTGCCGCTGCGCCTCCGCGCGAAAAAACGCCGAGCGGGAGGTTCTGGATCGGAAAGTCGCTGGTATCGTCGACCGGCAGCCACGATTCGAGCGCCGGGTCGTTCGCATTGCTGCCGTACGTCATGCGACGGGCGGCAGGATCCCGAGCGCCGTTAAATCGTCGATGGGCTCTTGGAAACTGCAGCTGCCGTACCCAACGAAGGACGAACTGCGAACTGCGCGCAGGTCGTCGATTTCGCAGCGAAGGTCGCGCCACGAGAAAGAAACGTCGTCGAACGTAAATGCGGCGGGATCTTCTTCCGACAGGATTGCTTCGAGGGTTACCCGATCGACGCGCGACGCGAACGACGATGCCGCTAAGAGATTCAAAAATCCGTGCATCGTAAAACCCGTTGCGGCGTCGATGTGACGTACCGGATGGTGCAGGCCGGCCGTCGCCTTGAAGCGCAGCTCTTCTTCGACCGCAGCCGCGATGAAAGCAGCCACGCTTTCAACGGCGGGAAAAGCGGCAGCATCGATTCCCCCGCACCGCAGCTTGACGCCGAACCGCGCACGCTTTGCCGCGGCGGTGGGGACGCTGTTACGCGGAAGCTCGGCGTACGTCGTGACGTCGCGCAGCCCTTCGCGCTCGAGCAATGCACCGAGTTGTCCCAACGGTGCGTCGACGGTTTCTCGCTGCCAACGCGGGGGCGGAATTCCAACTTCAAGGGCTTCGATGCGCGCACCGCAATCGCGCTCGCGCGCCACTATCGCCAGGCTTTTCCCAGCCAGCTCGACCCAGAGTCCCGTATCGGCATCGGGAGCCAGTGGGACGTTGACGAGTACCGAGAGCGGAAAGTCGCGGCGGCGGTCGCCCATTTCCTCGATCCGCGAAATCGGAACGATGAAGCGGCCGAGCATCCACGCGTGCGGGCCTTCGCACGCCGCTGCGTACTCCTCGAGCGCCGCGCTCATCGTGAGCGCGGCCGGCGGGAAAAGTCCGGCGTAATCGATCAGACATTCGAACGCGGCGCGTGCGGACCGCCGCAACGCAAGCGAAGTACTCACCGCGCTCTCTTCTCGTAAGCGAAAGGGGCACCTCGGGCAGGGCGCTAAGGTGCCGACGATGAGCACCTCCACCGAAGCGGCAGTCAACCCGCTCGCGCAAATCGACTGGGACTACGTGGAGTTCTACGTCGGCAACGCCAAGCAGGCAGCCCACTATTATATGTCGGCGTTCGGGTTCGACCAGATCGCGTATGCCGGACCGGAAACGGGGGTACGCAACCGCGTCAGCTATCTGCTCGAGCAGAACAAAGTGAGATTCGTGCTCACCGCAAGCCTGTTGCCCGACGACGACGTTGCGCGTCACGTGGCGCAGCACGGCGACGGCGTCAAAGACGTCGCTATTCTCGTCGAGAACGCGCGCTCCGCGTACGAAGCCGCCTTGCGAGGCGGCGCAAAAACGGTGCTCGAGCCGACCGTTTTGGAAGACGCCGCCGGCCGCATCGTCAAAGCCACGATCGCGACCTACGGCGATACGGTTCACTCGTTCGTTCAGCGCGATGCCTACCGTGGTACGTTCGTGCCCGGCTTCGTCGAAGCGCGCCGCAGTATCCCCGCCGCACGCCGCCCGGAACTGCAGTTCATCGACCATTGCGTCGGCAACGTCGGATGGGGTGAAATGGACGCTTGGGGCGACTTCTACGCACGTGTTTTCGGTTTCTCGCAGCTGGTCTCGTTCGACGACAAAGATATTAGCACCGAGTATACCGCGCTGCGATCGAAGGTTATGACCGATCCGCGCCATCGCGTGAAGTTTCCCATCAACGAACCCGCGCACGGGAAAAAGAAATCGCAGATCGAGGAGTATCTCGACTTCTACCACGGATCGGGCGTGCAGCACATTGCCATCCGTACGGACGACATCGCGGAGACGATTCGCGCGCTGCGCGCCAACGGTGTCGAGTTTTTGGATACGCCCGATAGCTACTACGACATGCTCGAGGATCGGGTCGGGCACATCGACGAGGCGACTGAGATGTTGCGCGATTTACGCATTCTGGTCGATCGTGACGATCAAGGTTACATGCTGCAGATCTTCACCAAGCCGCTGCAGGATCGACCGACCGTATTCTTCGAGATCATTCAGCGCAAGGGCAGTCTCTCGTTTGGAAAAGGAAACTTCAAAGCGCTCTTCGTCTCCATCGAACGCGAGCAAGAGAAGCGCGGAACGTTGTAAACGGGGAATCCGATGATCGGCGAACGGGCTCTCAAGCAGCTCGACGACGTCCTCTCTCATTCGCCACTGGCATTGGTCGCGATGAACCACGAGTTTCGGCTCAGTTACTGGTCGTCGCGAGCGCAGGAGCTGTTCGGGTACGCCAAGGACGAGGTCCTCGGAAAGCACCCGAACGAAATGCAGTGGATTCATCCTGAAGATTTAGGTCCCGTTCTGGACTTCGCGGATCGCGTTGCGAGTGAAAACGCATCTACGCTAGGGCTCGTCAGCCGCGCAACGCGAAGAGACGGCGCGTTGCGAACGTTTCGCTGGACGACCGTCGCCGTTCAGGAAGATCCGGCGTACTGGTTAATCGCTCTCGGTGAGGACATTACGGAGCAACTCCAGAGCGAAGCCCGCTTGCGATCGCTTTTTGCGCATAATCCGGATCCGGTGCTGGCGCTGGCACTCGACGGCACGATCGCGGATTGCAACGATGCGGCGGCGCGCGTCGCGGGAATCGGGCGGGACGATCTTCTCGGACGGCATTATACGACGTTTCTTCCGCGCACGGGCCGAGGAAAAGTCGAGAAGGCCTTTGCCCAGGCCGCAGGCGGGAAACCCGCTTCGCTGGCGCTGTCCATCGTCAACGCCGAAGCCCGCAACCTCGGCGTCCAAGGAACGATCATCCCTCAATATTCGGCCGGCCAAGTCGTTGGAATTTACGCGGTATTCCAGGACACGACCGAACGTATCGCCGCGGAACATCAAGCGCAGATGCAGCAAGAGCGTATGCGCAATCTTTGCTACATCGCCGCCAGCGGCGGAAATCCGGAATCGCGCATTCGCGCATCGCTAGAAATGGGAGTCCGCGCGTTCGGCTTGCCGGCCGGAGCCGTCGTCTGCACGACGTCGGGTAAGCCGCATATCGTCGAGCTCTATCGCTCGCCCGGCGGCGCTCCAGTCAACGACGATCGCATCTTGGCCGCTGCGCACAACGCCGAACAGACGGCGCTTCCGGGTACGCCGGTCGTTACGCTGCACGGCGTGGCGACGCTCGTCAACGTCGCCGGAGAGCGCTACGGCGTTCTCGTATTTGCCTCGCAGAGCGGCGCGCCCAACGAGTTTTCGGAAACCGACGCCGATTTGCTCGGCTTGATTTCGACCTTGATCGGCGGCTCGATCGAAAGCGATCGTTCGCGCGCGCAGTTGCGATCTCTCGCCTATTACGATACCCTCACCGGCTTGCCGAACCGCACTTACATGACCGAAAAGGTCCGCGACGCCATTGAGGTTTCGCAGACGCGGCTTTCGTGCGCGGCACTTCTTTGTCTGGATCTCGACGGATTCAAGGACGTCAACGACACGCTCGGTCACGGTCGCGGCGACCGTTTGCTGCAGCTCGTCGCGCAGCGGATTACGACCGTCGTCGGCGATCGCGGCAGCACGGCACGCATGGGCGGCGACGAGTTCGTCGTGCTTCTGCCCGAATGCGGTAGCGCCGACGAGGCGCGCTTGCTGGCCGAGGAAATTATCGCGACGGTTGCGGAGCCGTTTGAGTTGGACGAGTACGAACATTTCATTTCGGCCAGCGTGGGCATCGCGCTATATCCCGACGACGCGCGCGACGATCAAACGCTGATAAAGAACGCCGATATCGCGATGTCGCGCGCCAAGGATCGAGGCCGCAACGGGCTCTTCTTCTATAATCCGACCCTCGAAGCGCCGATTTACATGCGTCTCTCGCAAGAGAAACTCTTGCGCCGCGCCCTGGACTTGCAACAGTTCGTCGTATTCTATCAGCCGCAGCTCGATTTGCGTACCGATCGCATCGTGAGCGTCGAGGCGCTGGTTCGGTGGAACCACCCCAAGACCGGGTTGATCGCACCGTCGCACTTTATTCCCAGCGCCGAAATCTCGGGTCTCATCGTGCAGCTCGGCAACTGGGTGCTGGCGACGGCCGCGCGGCAAGTGCGGGCATGGCAACCGAACCTCGGCCCGATCCGCCTCGCCGCGAATCTTTCGGCGCGCCAATTTCACGACCGCGATTTGAGGCGGCACATAGCCGATATTCTCGCGGACGCCGAGCTTTCCGCCGATCTCTTCGAAGTCGAGATCACCGAAAGCGTTGCAATGGCCGACGCGGCGCAGACGGCCGACATCGTTCGAGATCTGTCCGACGGCGGCATCCGCGTGGCGCTCGACGACTTCGGCACCGGCTATTCGTCGCTGTCATATTTGCGCAGCTTCGATATCGACGTATTGAAAGTGGACGGATCTTTCGTTCGCGGCATCGGGCGCTCGGCCGGCGACGAAACGATCGTCAACACGGTCATCGGCATGGCCCATAGCCTCGATCTCGAGGTCATCGCCGAAGGCGTCGAGACGCGGGAGCAGCTGGCGTTTCTCCTTTCGCGGGGATGCGATGCCGTGCAAGGCTACGTGATCGCACCGGCTATGCCGGCAGCGGAGTTCGAGAGCTTCATCGCCGCCCGACGGGAGCGCAGTTCGGCATGATTGCGATGCTCGATCGCCGGCGTCTGGTGGACTGGTATCAGCGTAACCGCCGGCGTTCGGCGGAACTCTTCGGCTTGGTTCGCCCGGAAGCGTACTACGATCGGCCGATTCCGCTACGGCATCCGTTCGTGTTTTACGACGGGCATCTGCCAGCGTTCAGCTTTAACACGCTGTGCGTTCGTGGGCTCGAAGAGCAATCGATCGATCCCGCGCTCCAGCATCTGTTTGAGCGCGGAATCGATCCGGGAAGCGTGCACGACGCGCAGCGGCACGAGCGTTTGAACTGGCCTTCGGCGCACGAGGTCCGGCGTTTTGCAAACGAGTGTGACGCTCGCGTCGAGCGAACTCTCGCGACGGCTGCCATCGAGCGCGCCGATCGTCCGGCCCTCGTGCACGCTCAAGCCGCCTATACGATTCTCGAACACGAGCAGATGCACCACGAGACGCTGACCTACATCATTCACCAGCTCGACGGTTCGCGCCGCCGGCACGTCGCGCAGCGCCACGTCGACCGTCCTGCGCCGCCTGCGGAGTTTTGCACGGTTGAAGCCGGGACGGCGACGCTGGGAACGGCGATCGGTCAAGTGCCCTTTGCGTGGGACAACGAGCTTCCGCAACACACCGTTTACGTTCCGGCATTTCGCATCGCAAAGTATCCCGTGACCAATGGCGATTGGCTGCGTTTCGTCGACCAGGGTGGTCCGCTGCCGCCGTTTTGGATCGAGCGCGAGGGACGGCGGCTTCTCAAGACCGTGTTCGAGGAAATTCCGCTTCCGCTGTCATGGCCCGTGTACGTCACGCACCGGCAAGCGCGAGCCTACGCGAGCTGGAAGCAGCAGCGCCTTCCAACCGAAGCTGAGTTTCACCGTGCCGCATTTGGCACGCCGGGCGGCGGCGAGCAAAGCTTCCCCTGGGGCGAAGACACTCCGAAAACGCAGCACGGAAACTTCGATTTCCAGCGGTACGATCCCGAACCGGTCGACGCGCATCCCGCGGGGACCAGCGCGTGGGGTGTTTGCGATCTCATCGGCAACGGATGGGAATGGACGTCGACGCCTTTCGAGCCCTTCGACGGCTTCGAAGCGATGGCGTCGTATCCGCAATACTCCGCCGACTTCTTCGACGGTAAGCACTACGTCATGAAAGGTGCGTCGCCCGTGACCGGCCGCGAGCTCCTCCGAAGGAGCTTCCGGAACTGGTTTTACGACGATTATCCGTACATGTACGCAAAGTTCCGCTGCATTAGCTTTTAAGCAACGAGCAAGACTCAGGCCGTCGCCGGAGCGAATGATATCGCCGTGTCACGAGCTCTGACCATTGGAACGATCGCCATGTCGCTTGCTTTGGTAAGCTGTTCCGGCGTATCGCAATCACCCTTCCGTTTTGCTCCGGCGCCGGCGGCGGAGCGCCGAGCACCGGTGGTCGGCGATTACATCAAGCACGTCGTCATCATCGTGCAAGAGAATCGCACTTTCGAGAACTTGTTCGCGGGTTTTCCAGGCGCAGATGCGCCGATGTTCGGCTACGACGTCAAAAGGCACAAGGTCCCTCTGAAGGTCGTCGACTTCATCCCGCTGGTCAACCTGAATCACGACTTCGGTCCCGCCCTGCGCGCGTGGAATCATGGCAAGATGAACGACTTTAGCGCGAGCGCGAAACAGTACGGTCTGCCCGACACCTACCCGTACGCACACCTGCGGCGCAGCGACATCGCACCGTACTGGGACATGGCCGAGCAGTACGTGCTGGCCGATCACATGTTCCCGACCGAGTTCGGCCCGAGTTTCACCGGCCACTTGTCGCTCATCGCGGGAACGACCAGCTTGAGCGCAAACGAGGCGGTCGCAAACAATCCGTTTGGCGGTCCGTGGGGCTGCGACGCGACCCCCGGCACGAATACGTTCATCGTCAATCTCAAGCGCATCATCAAGACGGGCCCGTTCCCATGCTACACGCAGTTTCATACAATGGCCGACGTGCTCGATGGCGGCAACGTTTCGTGGAAGTATTACGCTCCCGCAATCGATGCCAACAAGGGCGGTGCCTTGTGGTCGTCCTTCTCGGCGATTCGCGCGGTGCGGTACGGCAGCGACTGGAACAACGACATGAGTTCGCCGCAAACCAACGTGCTACTCGACGCGAAAAAAGGTGACTTGCCCAACGTATCGTGGGTGATTCCGGACTGGACCTGGTCGGATCACGCGTCGTCCGGAAGCGACATGGGACCGTCTTGGGTCTCCGCCGTGGTCAACGCCATCGGACGCGGACCGGATTGGAAGTCTACCGCGATCGTCATCGTTTGGGACGATTGGGGCGGCTGGTACGACAACGTTCCGCCGCCGAATTTCGATTACCGCGGTCCGGGCATCCGGGTAGGCTGCATCATCGTTTCGCCCTACGCTAAGCCCCATTTCGTCGATCACACGCAATACGAGTTCGGCAGCATTTTGCGGTTTGCCGAAGAGGCGTTCGGACTGCCGACGATCGGATCCGCATCGGCGGGGTATACGGATGCGCGCGCCACGAGCCTAGACGATGCTTTCGACTTCACGCAGGCGCCGCGGCCCTTCAAGGCGATTCCAGCGAAGTATCCGGCCAGCACCTTCCTGCGACAAAAGCCGTCGGGGCGGCCGCCGGACACCGATCTCTAGGGACCTCCCCGAACGGGTCGAAGCGCCCGGCATGAAGCATCTTCGGCTCGCCGTCGCTGCGACGGCTGCGTTAGCATTGTTCGCGTGTTCGCGGACGGGCGGCGCGAGCGGCGCCCATACCGATCGCCTGAGCATTGCGCTCAATATCAACCCGGCTCAACTCAATCCCATTCTGTCCCAGAATACCATCGAGGAGTTCGTCGACGGCTTGATGTTCAACATGCTGGTCTCGCAAGATGGCCAGCACCGGCAGGTTCCCGATCTGGCGACAGTCGTACCGACGACCCAAAACGGCGGCATCAGCAGAGACGGGCTTACGCTGACGTACCGCCTGCGGCACAACGTCAAATGGCACGATGGAGCGCCCTTCACGAGCAAAGATGTCAAATTTACGTGGAAAGCGATTACGAACCCGGCCAACAACGTGCTTTCGCGGCGCGGATACGATCAGGTATCTGCAGTCGACACGCCAGACGATTATACCGTTATCTTCCACATGAAGAAGATGTTTGCGCCGGCGATCGACACGATTTTTGGGGAAAGCGATACGCCGTACTACGTGCTCCCCCAGCACTTGCTGGCGAAGTATCCGAATCTGAACCAGATACCGTTCGACTCGGCGCCGGTCGGAACCGGTGCCTATAAGTTCGCGCGCTGGGAACGCGGAGACCGAATCGTGTTGACCGCAAATCCTGGCTATTTCAAAGGTGCTCCCAAAATCAAGCAGTTGACTTTGCCCATCATCCTCGACGATAACACCGAGGTCGCCCAACTGCGTTCCCACGAGCTTGACGTCGGCATCGAGATTCCCTCTACGGCATATCGCGATCTGCAGGACGCGGCCGGGGTCGTTCGGCAGCTCGTTGACGCGCCGTATTTTGCCGCCATCGAATTCAACACGAGCCGCGCACCGCTAGACGACGTCCGCGTGCGTCGCGCGCTCGTCATGGGTTTAGACCGAGCCGGAATCACTCGCTCCGACTCATACGGCACGGCGACCGTAGCAACCGCAGATCTTTCACCGTACTATTGGGCGTTCGACAGAGCATTACGGCCAACGCCGTACGACCCGGTTGCCGCAAGGGCGCTGCTCGAGACGGCGGGGTGGCGGGCCGGCGCCGACGGTATCAGGACGCGGGACGGGTACCGGCTGTCGCTACAACTCGTCTACGGCCAGGGAAGCTCGCTCTCGCGCGCAGTCGGGGCACAGCTTCAACAGATGTATAGAGCAATCGGAGTTGACGTGTCAATCAAAACGTACGATTTTGCGACGCTGTATGCCGCGGCCGAAAGCGGCGGCATTCTCAATGGCGGAAAGTTCGACTTGGCGCTCTACCCCTGGATTTCCGGAGCGGACCCGGACAACTCCTCGCAATGGATGTGCGCCGCGATTCCGCCGGCCGGCAATAATATTACGCGCTACTGTTCGGCCGATATGGACGCAGCCCAACGCTTGGCGCTCTCGACCTTCGACCGAGCGACGCGCATGAAAGCCTACGCGACGATAGAATCGCTGCTACTCCGCGACGCGCCGGCGGCATTTCTGTATTACCGGCGCACGCCGTACGCACGCGTTCCAGACCTTCAGGAATTCACGCCCAACGGCATTACCGAAGGCTGGAACGCCCAAGAGTGGAATCGTTAGGCCTTCCATTCAAAGGAGAACATCCCAGTGACTAGCACGGCCGCCGCCCCCACCAGTACGGCAAAAAAGGTTCCAATCACCGTCGCCTACGGCGACGGCATCGGCCCGGAGATCATGGATGCGACGTTGCGTATGATCGCGGTCGGCGGTGCGCGGCTCGAGCTCGAGCCGATCGAGATTGGGGAGTCTGTGTATAACAAAGGCATCACCAACGGTATCGAGCCGTCGTCTTGGGAGTCGTTACGCCGTACGCGCGTTTTCCTGAAGGCGCCGATCACCACGCCGCAGGGCGGTGGGTTCAAGAGTCTCAACGTGACCGTTCGCAAGACGCTCGGAATGTACGCCAACGTTAGGCCGTGCGCGTCGCTGCACCCCTACGTCTCGACCAAGCATCCCAACATGGATATCGTGATCGTTCGCGAGAACGAGGAAGACGTCTACGGCGGTATCGAGCATCGTCAAACCAACCAAGTCGCACAATGTCTGAAGCTGATCTCGCGGCCGGGCAGCAAGCGAATCATCCGTTACGCATTCGAGTACGCGCGGGCAAACAAGCGTAAAAAAGTCACGTGCTTCACCAAAGACAACATCATGAAGATCACGGACGGTCTCTTCCACCGCACGTTCGACGAAATCTCACAAGAGTATCCCGATATCGAGCACGAGCATTGGATCGTCGACATCGGCGCGGCGAAAATGGCCGACACGCCCGAAGCCTTCGACGTCATCGTGATGCCGAACTTGTACGGCGACGTACTCTCCGACGTCGCGGCGCAAATCACGGGATCGGTCGGCCTGGCGGGATCGGCGAACATCGGCGATCACTGCTCGATGTTCGAGGCGATTCACGGTTCGGCACCGCGCCGGGCCGGCCAGAACCTCGCCAATCCTTCCGGCTTGATGCACGGTGCGCTGCTCATGCTCGTGCACATCGGTCAAGGCGACGTCGCCGAGCGCGTCCACAACGCCTGGCTCACCACGATTGAGGACGGCATCCATACCTACGACATATATAAAGAAGGCGTCTCGAAGCAAAAGGTCGGTACGCGCGAGTTCGCCGATGCCGTCATCGGGCGTCTTGGGAAAAAGCCGCATACGCTCAAACCGGCGGAGTACGATCCCGACGTACAGATGAATCTCGCGATTCGTCCCGCCGGCAAGCCGCCGATGAAAGTGCGCGCCGGGGTCGATCTCTTCATCGACCGTCGGGACGGTAACCCGGATCAAATCGCCGCACTAATGGAGCAGCTCAACGTGTCCGGTACGAAGCTTACCGTGATTAGCAACCGTGGTACGAAAGTATGGCCGAATGGAAATCCGGATACGTACTGGAGCGACCATTGGTGCTGCCGGTTTGAAGCCGATGGCGAAATCTTCTCGGCCGACCACGTCGTGAAGCTCCTCGCGGCGGCCGAACACGCCGGCTTCGACGTCATCAAGACCGAAGGGCTGTACACGTTCAACGGCGAGCGCGGCTACTCGCTGGCGCAAGGCGAATGAGGGCATGAGCGACGACGACTCAAGGCTAGTCAATTGATTCTTCCGTTCCTGATTTCGGCGGCCGCGGTGACGGCTACCAGCAGCGACGCGCGCGCCGCTTATTTAGGGGAGTGGCGTGGCACCGGAACGTTTTACGCGACGCCGTATAGTACCGCGGGCGCTTCGAGCGGACACACGACATGCACCTGGCTGCAGGATAAGACTTACCTCGTGTGCGCGCAAGAATTCACCGGCCCCCAAGGCAGCGGACGAGCCCTTTCTGTGTTTACGCGAAGTGGAGACGCTTACCGCTTTACCGGCGTGGATCCCGACGGTAAGGCGCGAACCGCCGATTTGGTCGTCACGACTGAGAACGACGTGATTTGGAACTCCAGCTTCGACGACAAAGTCGGAAAACACGTCACGATGCGAACGGTAAATACATTTCCGGCTCCCGGAGTAGAAGAGTGGCGTACGGAGTATTCACTTGACGCCGGCAAGACCTGGACCCGAATGGCCGACGGCGTCATGCGCCGAGTGGCCGCCGATGCAAATAGTCAGCCTACTCCCTAGCGCGACGGAGATTCTTTTTGCGATTGGCGCCGGCAACGAACTCGCGGGCGTCACGCACGAATGCGACTTTCCGCCCGAGGCGCTGCAGCTGCCGAAACTCACGTCGTCAGCCTTGCCGCATGCGGCTGATGCGGGCGCGATCGACCGGCACGTCCGTCGCAGCCTGCACGCCGGCTCGAGCCTCTACCATCTCGATGCAGAGCTGCTCGAGACGCTCGCGCCCGACCTGATCGTAACGCAGGAACTTTGCGCCGTCTGCGCCGTTTCGTACGATATCGTCGACCGGGCCGTCAAGCGGCTGCGCGGCGATGCCCGCCTCGTTTCGCTCGAACCGTCGTCGATCGACGACGTTTTTGCTACGATCGTCTTTCTCGGAGAGGTCACCGAACATCGCGATGCGGGCCAGCGCGTCGCCGAAACGCTGCGAGAAAACTTTGCCGCACTGCGGCGGCGTACCGAACGGGCGCGTCGGCCGCGCGTCTTAGTGCTGGAATGGACCGATCCGCCGATGAGCGGCGGACACTGGACGCCGGAACTCGTCGAGCACGCCGGTGGAAATCCGATTCTCGCGCATCCGCGTGCAAACTCGCAAACGCTGGCGTGGGACGATATTCTGCAAGCCGATCCCGACGCCGTTATCGTCGTACCGTGCGGTTTCGATCTCGACAAGACGCGCGCGGCGACGGCGGAACTCGATGCGGTTCCTCAGTGGTGCCGGCTGCGCGCGCGTCGCGACGAACGCGTGCTGTTGATGGACGGAAACGCTTACGTGAACCGTCCCGGACCGCGGCTGCTCGACTCGGCACGAATCATGGCGGAACTGTTGGACCATCTCTGAGCTGCCAGACGCTGCCGTCCTTGAAAACGCGCGTGATGCTGGCGGGAAAGAAGTTCACCGGAACCTCCTGCCTCGATTCGGGCAGGTCGAGCACCCTGAGCAGCGCGTGAAGCGTCCCGGCGTGCGTCACGGCAACCGCCGTGCGGACGCCTTGCATCTCGAGTTCGTCGCAAAACGAACGGACGCGCGCGCAGACCGCGTCGAAGTTTTCGCCGCCCTCCGGTGCGTAGAGTTGCGCGTGATGCCAGTTGGCTTCACTCAGGTGGGGACGTTCGGCGAGAATCTCGGCCCACGTCAATCCCTCCCACGCCCCGAAGGCAAATTCACGCAGGCGCAGGTCGGGAATCGGCTCCAGTCCGTGCGCCACGGCGATTGCGCTCGCCGTCTCCCGCGCGCGCAGCAAGTCACTCGTATAGATTCGCTCGAAGCGCTCCTCGCGAAGCCGCGCCGCGAGTCGCGCCGCTTGCAGCCGCCCTTCGTCCGATAGCGGAACGTCGGTTTGCCCCTGAAAGCGGCGCTGCGCGTTGTAAGCCGTCGCTCCGTGGCGAACCAGCGCGAGCTCAATCAGTTACTCTTTGACCTTCTCCAGCAGGTCGTGCATGTCGTTGGCGTGCTCTTCTTCTTTGGCAAGGATCTCTTCCATCAGGCGCCGCGACGTCACGTCGCGATCGCCGAAGAAACGCACGATCTCGGTGTACGATTCGATGGCGATGCGTTCGGCGATGAGGTCTTCCTTGATCATGTCCGTCAGCGAGGTGCCTTCCTTATACTCGGAATGGCTGCGCGAAGCCAAGCCTTCCGGATTGAGATCCGGTGCGCCGCCGAGCTGCGTGATGCGCTCGGCGATCCGGTCGGCGTGATCCTGCTCCTCGTTTGCGTGTTCGAGAAACTCTTGCGCGACGGCGTCTTTATTGAGCCCGGTGGCCATAAAATAATGCCGCTTGTAGCGTAAGACGCAGACGATTTCCGTCGCCAGCGCCGAGTTGAGGACGTCGCAGGCCTGCTTGGCGTCGAGTCCGTACCCATCGGTGATCGCACCGCGATCGATGTTCTCTCGCGCGCGGCGGCGCAACTCTTTGACGTCGCTCAAAAACGGTTGCGTTGCAGTTGTCACGGTCGTTCCTTCCTCCGGCGAGGCTCATAATGCTTGGCGGCTGGCGTCGGCGAGCAATCCGTCGAGGTGTGCGTCGTGACACTCCTCGAGAAGATTCCAGCCTGCCGGCTCTTTGACAAACAGTGCATACCCACCATTGCGTACGCGCGGCTGCCAGAGGTCTGCCGTCCTCCGCCCCATTGCCGCGAGAATTGCAAGCCGCACGAGCACGTCGTGCGTCACGACGACCACGTCATTTTCCCCCGCCAACGAATCGGCAAACGCGCGCCAGCGGCGGTCGACTTCGGCCAGCGACTCGCCGCCGGGAAAAGACACGGTCTCGGGTGCCTCGCGCCAGGCACGCATGCGCTCGCCGTCGACGCGCTCGATCTCTTCGCGCAGCCGGCCTTCCCACGTACCGTGGGCGATCTCCAGGAGACGCC
The DNA here is from genome assembly GCA_963715435.1 of Vulcanimicrobiota bacterium. Classification (GTDB taxonomy): domain Bacteria; phylum Vulcanimicrobiota; class Vulcanimicrobiia; order Vulcanimicrobiales; family Vulcanimicrobiaceae; genus JAFAHZ01. The sequence continues at coordinate 3,253,248 of OY970243.1, read as the reverse complement.
CGTCGGTCTCAATCGCGGTTTTCAAGCGATCGGCGACCGGACGCGCCGTCTCGACACAGCGCTTGAGGGGGCTCGCGACCACGCGGACGGCTCGGGATGCGGACAGCTCAAAGGCGAGCGCCTGGGCTTGCTGCTGCCCGAGACCGGTGAGGACCGACTCCCGCTGTCCTTGATAACGGCCCTCGTAGTTCCAATCCGTCTCGCCGTGACGTGCGACGTACAGGCGCATGCGGGGTCCCTAGACTTGGACGAGGCGAACCGACTCGATGCCGTCCGTCGCCGCGATCGCAGCTAACGCTTGCCGTTCGACTTCACGATCGACGTCGAGCACCATCATCGCGCCGACGCCGCGCTCGCAACGCGCGACCTGCATGGTCGAGATATTGATGTTGGCACTGCCGAGAATCGTACCGATGCGCCCGACCATACCGGGTACGTCGCGATGCCGCGTAACGAGCATCGTGCCATCGGCGACGGCATCGACTTCGAAACCGTCGATCTCGACGATGCGCGGTCCGTTGTGCAGCAGCGTTCCGACGAGGCGATGATCTTCCACCGCGATCGCCAGCGAGGCGCGGAACGGACCGCGCGGGCCTTCGCGCACTACCATGGTGCGAATGCCGACCTCGCGTGCGATCGCCGCGGCATTGACGATCGAAACGCGGCGGTCGCTCATGAACGGCAGCGCTCCGGCCAACGCGGCGGCAACGAACGGATCTGCCTCGAGCTCGGCGATATCGCCGTGTAGCACCAGCGCGATCTCGCGTCGCAGTGCGTCGTCGAAGAGTTGCGGCAGCATCGCGCCCATACGAAACGCGAGATCGACGAAACCGCTCGCGGCCTGAGCGCCGCCGGCCAGCGTCGGAGCGTTGACCGCGCCGCTGGCCGGACGCCCGGCCAAAACGCGCACGACATCCTCGGCAAGTTCGAGTGCAATACGTTCGAGAGCTTCGTGCGTGGAGCCGCCAAGATGCGGCGTCGCGACGACTCTTGGATGCGTCAGGATGCGGGCCGACGACGAACCCTTCGGCGGCGGCTCGTCGGGAACGACGTCGATTGCCGCAGCCTGCAGACGTCCGGCATCGAGAGCGTCGGCGAGCGCGGCGACGTCGACGACCGCGCCGCGCGCGCAGTTTATCAACACGGCTCCGGATTTCATCTGGGACAACGCGCGAACGTCGATTAAGGAGCGCGTTTGCGGAGTCAACGGCACGTGCAGCGTGACGACGTCGGCGCAAGACAGCAAGCGTTGGAGCTCGACCAGTTCGACGCCGAGCGCGCCGGCGCGCGACGCAGGAACGTACGGATCGTATGCGATGACGTGCATGCCGAACGCCGCGGCCCGCGTAGCCACGTTGCTGCCGATGCGGCCGAGGCCGACGACGCCGAGCGTCTTGCCGTAAAGCTCGTTGCCGACGAACGGCTTTCGTTCCCAGCGTGCATCACGCACCGACGCGTGCGCCTGCGGCACGTGGCGCAACGTTGCGAGCAACATCGCAAAGGTATGCTCCGTTGCAGCGATAGTATTCGCGCTCGGCGTATTGACGACGACGATACCGGCCGCCGTGGCAGCATCGACGTCGATCGCGTCGACTCCGACGCCGGCTCGCGCGACCACTTCGAGCTGCGGCGCTATCGAGAGCAGCTCGCCGTCGACGCGCGTTTCGGAGCGCACGATGAGGCCGCGTGCGTCGCCGAGCGCGCTGTGCAGCGCGTCGCGTGACGAGCCGACGCACGAAACGACCTCGATACCCGCGCGCGACAAGACTGCGACGCCGCGCTCGTCGAACGGTTCGGCGATGACGACGCGTCCGAGCTTCGGCAGGTCGACCATCCGCCCACCTTCGCCCGAGGGCGCGACTGCCCTTGCGTCGTACGACGCACGCCAATGAGCGAGGAGGAAGCGCGCGCGCAAATCGCCGCGTACGCGCAACGTCTGTGGGATCGCCGCCTCGTCGCCGGAACCAGCGGCAACGTTAGCATAAGCGTCGACGACGGCGACGTTCTCGTCACGCCGGCGAGCCGAAGTCTCGGCGGTTTAGAGCCGCGCGACGTCGTGCGCGTTTCGCGCGACGGCACCCCGCGCAACGCGGCACAGCGTCCGACGAGCGAACTTCCGCTGCATTTAGCCGTCTACCGTCGTCGAATCGACGCGCGATGCGTCGTGCACGTGCATCCGACGTTTTGCGTCGTGTGGTCACTCTTGGGCGAGCTTTTTCCGCAGGACACGGTTGGCGCTCGAGAGACGCTCGGCGACGTCGCTTGGACCGCATTTCGGGCCGCCGGTTCACAGGAACTCGCCGATATCTGCGGCGACGCGTTCGCGACCGGAATCGATGTGGTGCTCATGGAGCGGCACGGCCTTTCGGCGATCGGCTCGACCCTTGAAGAGGCGTACATGCTGGTCGATCAAGCCGAAGAGGCGGCGCGCGTCGCGTATTTCGCCCGATTTGCTAAGAACGCGTAAGTTTACGGGCGCTTACTAGCGGAAAGAACAGTTGCACCAGCGAAGCGGGGGTCCGTTGTGAGTTACCGGCTGCCTATGCACCAGAGGATGGCGAACGCGCTCAGCTACGGCGAGTTTCGCATTTTCTATCAGCCGGTCGTCGATCTCCAAGCCGGCAAAGTCGTAGGCCTCGAAGCCTTATGCCGTTGGCCTCAGCGCGACGATACCTGGGCGCCCCCGGAGACGTTCATTGCACAGGCGGAAACATCGGGCTTCATCGTGCAGCTCGGCGATTGGGTGTTGCGCACCGCCGTCGAGCAAGTGCGGCGCTGGCAGCAGCGATTCGGTGGCGATCTGTTGCTTGCGGTAAATCTTTCCGGCCGGCAGTTTCTGCATTACAATCTCATCAAATCGATCGAAGACGCACTGCGAATCGCTTCGTATCATCCCAAGACGCTCGAGTTCGAAATTACCGAAAGCGTTGCCATGCACAACGCTGAGGATTCGATCGGCATTATGCGTCAGCTCAAGAGCATCGGAATCGCGCTCGCTCTCGACGATTTCGGCACCGGGTACTCGTCGCTCGCGTATCTCAAACGCTTCCCGATCGATAAGCTCAAGATCGATCGAACCTTCGTGCGCGACATTCCCGACGACGCCAACGACCTCGCGATCGTCTCCGCGATCATCGCCATGGCGCACGCGCTCGGCTTGAAAGTCCAGGCCGAAGGCGTCGAGACGGAGGCGCAGATGGAGTTTCTTCGCGACTGCGGGTGCGAGTACGCGCAAGGATACCTTTTCGGTCGCGCCCTGCCCGGCGATGAGTTCGAGGAGCTTCTCGCGGGCCAGCGGGCCGAGACCCGCACGGCATCGTAAAATACCTTCGCAGATTTTTGGGGAACCCCAGCGGCTACGCCGCGCGGGGGGCGGCGGAGGCAAGCGAAGTGCAGCCGCAGCGCCTGTTAAAGGACTCTCCAAAATGCTCTGCATTTTGGAGAGGTGGTCGAGCGGTTGAAGGCACTCGCTTGGAAAGCGAGCAGACGTGATAAGCGTCTCGAGGGTTCGAATCCCTCCCTCTCCGGATTCCTTACATAAGAAAAAGGCCTTGCTTTCGCGAGGCCTTTTTCGTTGGATGCTACGGTCGTTATTCGTGGAAGTTCACTTCGCTCACGGAACAGAAGTCGACGTCGTCAACCTCGGCCGTGCCTCCGCCTTCGAACTCGCCCTTCACGTCCCAATGGCATTTGTCTTCATCGCGCGGGAACTTGACGTTGACGCTCTGCCCGGCGTCGAGCTCGTCCTGTCCCAAAATGTCGTCGCCCCAGTCGTCGCTCGAGTGGGGTGAGACATACAGCGACTTCATCGTTTTGCTGGTGTTGTTATGCAGCGAGAAGTCCTGGTCGCCGGCAAGAGCCGGAATAGCAAAAAGGAGGGCTGCGGCGACGGCGACCGTCATCGCCTTTCCAAGCGACATTTTCATTGCGTTCGAGATACCTTTCTCCGATAGTAGCGTTATTGAGTGACGGTAAATTCCGCGCTCTTTACATCTCGTTGCGTTCCGTTATCGACCATAGTCACGACGATTTTGTACGTTCCCGCGGGCCAGCCGGCATCGGGAGGAGTCAAATCGTAGGTCGCGGTGCCGTCGGCACCCAGATCGTACGACTTGTCGAGCTGCGGGATCACCGTGTTCGGCTTCTGCCCGTCGACCTTCTCGGCGATCAGTTGCCAGTTCATCGATACTTTATTAGGAAGGTTGTCCGCCGACGCTTTTGCGTACACGGCGTCGTGCGCGCCGAAGCTCGCAGACGGCGTTGACATGTCTTTATCTTTGGCGACTTGCAGATTGCCGATGTGCGCGGTGGAGACGCTGCAAGCCGGCAATAGGATCGCCGCGAGCGCGACGGCTATGACGATTGCCGATCGTTTGATCACGTTTTCTCCCATGTCGAAAGCCGTTAGTAAAGCAACGCGAAGCCTGCGACGCTCATAACGCGCGCCGCTTCCGAACTGCTCCATAGAGATTATCGACCCTGGTCGCCTCTAACTTAAGTCAATCCGACGCTTCTTGGACGATACCGTCGACGTGCGCCAACCAAAAGTCAAAGCTCGCTCGGGCCTGCGCCTCCAGCATTGCGTCGCCGGCAACGACCTCGCGGTCGAGCTGGCGCGCTAACGTGGCGCGCTCGCCGTAGTTGACGTCCATCACTAGATCGGGCGCCTGTAAGTCCGTAAGGAGCTCGTTGGGCAAACGCACGTCGGGCGGCAGCGTGCTGATGACTATCTCAGGGATGTTCTGGGCAGGCCACGTTTCCGCTTCAAAGCGCTCGCAAGCCGCGCGGACGCGTCTGCGATCGCGCCCCCAGATGAAGGCATAGGCGTCCTTATCGTGCAGCTCCGCCAAAATGGCCCGCGCGCTCGCGCCGCATCCGAGAATCCCGATGCGCTTGAGCGCAATCGGTTCGTCGATGAGCGCCTCGACCGCGGTGCGCGCGCCGATGCCGTCGGTGTTCGTGCCGACGATTTCTCGTCCGAAGAAGATCGTGTTGACGGCTTGCGACTCTTCGGCTTCTGCCGTCAGTACCTCGCACGCTTGCAGCGCTTCTTCTTTCAACGGAAAAGTCACGTTGCAGCCGGTGTAGCCGTCCAAACGCATGCGGCGCAATACCGCTACGGCATTCCCGCGGGGTACCCGGATGGAGCCGTAGCTGCCGTCGATCTCGGCCTCGTGCAGGAACTCGCGATGGAGCGATGGGCTGCGGCTGTGTGCCACGGGATCGCCTATAACGGCGAGTTTCATGGAGAGCGCCGGTCCGGCAGCATGATGCGTTCGAAGAACCGGAACACGCGCGTGATCGCAAAATCCTTTGCTTCGATCGGCTCGGTGAGAATCGTGTAGAGTCCGCAGATCTTGCCACCGAGCACGTCGGTGAACAGCTGATCGCCGACAACGGCGATTTCGTGCCGGCGCAGCTGCAAGCGCTGTTTGGCGCGTAAGAAACCGAACGGCAGCGGCTTTAGCGCGTTCGGAATGCATGCAACGTTGAGCTGTGCGGCCAGCATGCGCACGCGTTGAGAAAAGTTATTGGAGAGCATAACCATGCGAAAGCCGCGTTCGTGCGCACGCTCGACCCATGCCAGGTGTTCTTCCCCGAGCTCGGTCTCGCGAAAGCCCAGCAGCGTATTATCGAGGTCCACGATTAGACCGCGAATACCGGCGGCTTCCAGCTCCTCATGCGGCACGTCGTGGAGGCGCGGAGCGTAACGATCGGGACCGAGCATGGGGACTGCGTTCCCACGGGTTATCCCCGGTATCCTCGGGGCTTTCCACATGGCCTCCACTCGGCCGCTGGCGTATCCCCGGAAATCTCGCGCTACCCACAGTCTGATCACAAGGACTCCACTTTACCGACCCCAATATATTGTGGTAATCGCCGCCGAGTGGCACAATAGAGCTTGGCCGCGGGCGGCTTGCCGTCTTCCATCGAACAGGTGTTCGTATGCTGGGCGACGAAGCTTTAGGGTCCCCAAAACCGGCTTTCGACCGCGCTTGGCAAGGAGCAGCTGCGCATGAAGTTTCAACGCGTATATTCTACGGCCCATGACGCCTACACCGGACTCGCCTTCGAGCCCCGGACGTCCCGCATCGTCAACCCAGACGGTTCGGTGATCTTTGAGGCCAAGGATGTCATGGTTCCGACGGCATGGAGCCAGGTCGCCGTCGATGTGCTGGCCCAGAAATATTGCCGCAAGGCGGGAGTTCCCAAAGCCACCAAGCGCGTCGAGGAAGACGGCGTCCCCGACTGGCTGTGGCGCTCGGTCGCCGACGACGGCGCGCTCAATGAACTGCCGCGCAACGACCAGTTCGGCGCCGAGCGCGACTCGCGCGAGGTCTTCAACCGCATGGCCGGCTGCTGGACGTATTGGGGTTGGAAATACGGGTACTTCGATTCCGAAAACGACGCGAAGATTTACTACGATGAAATGCGCGCGATCCTGGCGCGCCAAGTGGGAGCCCCCAATTCACCGCAATGGTTTAACACTGGATTGCACTGGGCGTACGGCATTTCTGGGCCTGCGCAAGGCCATTACTTCGTCGATGCCGACGGCGTCGCGAAAGCGTCAACCTCGACCTTCGAAAAACCGCAAGTTTCGGCGTGCTTTATACTCGGGATCGAGGACGATCTCGTTAATGAAGGGGGTATATTCGACGGAGTAATGCGCGAAGCGCGCATCTTCAAAGGCGGCTCAGGTTCCGGTGCAAACTTCTCGAAGCTTCGCGCTGCCGGCGAGAAACTGACGGGGGGCGGTACCTCGAGCGGCTTGATGTCGTTTCTTAAAGTTTTCGATCGAGCTGCGGGTGCAATTAAATCCGGCGGAACGACCCGTCGCGCTGCGAAGATGGTGGTGCTCAACGCCGATCACCCGGACATCGAAGAGTTCGTCAACTGGAAGGTGCGTGAAGAACGGAAAGTAGCCGATCTCGTCGTTGGCTCGCGTTTGTTCGAAAAGCACCTCAACGCGATTATTTCTGCGGGTCACGATACGCGAGTACCCGAGCACGCGCGCTTGGATCCGGCGTTAAACGCCTCGCTGCGCAAAGCCATTCGTGAAGCGATCGCTGCGGGTATTCCCACCGGTGCGACGCAAAATGCGCTCGACTACGCGAGCCAGGGCTATACGCGTTTAGAAGTCGAGCAGTACGACACCGCTTGGGATTCCGAGGCCTATATAACCGTTTCGGGTCAAAACTCGAATAACTCGGTTCGCCTCACCAACGGCTTCTTCAAAACGCTCGCCGCTGACGGAGACTGGGAATTGACTTCCCGCACGAAGGGCGAAGTCGTAAAGCGCATTAAAGCATCGGATCTCTGGGAGCAAATCGCACTTGCGGCGTGGCAGTGCGCAGATCCGGGCCTGCAATACGACGACACAATCCAAGAGTGGCACACCTGCTCAAACGACGACAGGATCAACGCTACTAATCCGTGCGTTACGGGTGATACACTGGTTGCTACTGCCGACGGTCCGAAGCGTATTTCCGATCTAGTTGGCAAGGCCGCATTCGTCATTGGCGCTGACGGAAAACCCCACTTTGTCAACAGAATCTTTCCCACCGGCGAAAAGCCGGTATTCGAGTTAGAGCTGAGCAATGGATACCGTTTAGAGCTCACATCCGACCATCGCGTGCTGACGTCAAATCGGGGAGATGTCGCAGCATCGGAGCTTGAGCCGTCCGATGAAATTATTACATTGCCCGCCTTTGCGCCATGCGCAATCGCGGGTAAAGGACACTCCCGTGATCGTGCTACCGAGCGCTTTGTCTCCTTGAAGCCCCTCGGCCCCAAAGCCGTATACGACCTTACGGAAGCTGAAACGAATCACTTCGTTGCAAACGGCATCGTCGTACATAATTGCTCAGAATATGTGTTCATAGATGACACCGCGTGCAACTTAGCCAGCATGAATTTGGTCAAATTCCTTAAAGACGACGGGAATTTTGACGCAAAACGATTCGCAGACGCTTCACGCATTTGGACTACAACGCTGGAAATCTCCGTTGCGATGGGACAGATGCCTTCGAAGAAGATCGCCGAGAAGAATCACGGTTATCGTACGCTGGGGCTTGGTTACGCGAATCTTGGTACACTTTTGATGCGAATGGGACTGCCGTACGATTCCGAGGAAGGTCTCGGTTGGTGCGCAGCCATCAATGCTCTTATGACCGGTTCCGCCTATCGTACCTCCGCCGAGATGGCGCAGCAGCTCGGACCATTCGCTCGTTTTGAAGCGAATCGGGAGCCGATGCTGCGCGTCATTCGCAATCATCGGCGCGCCGCGTATGCGGCTGACTCTAAGGAGTACGAAGGTCTCACGGTAACGCCGGTGACGCACGCTCCAACGCTCTTCACGCAGGAAACGTGGGCGCTGGCGCGGCGCATGTGGGACGACGCGCTCTCAATCGGTGAAGTCGCGGGCTTCCGTAACGCCCAAACCGTCGTGATCGCACCAACGGGATGCCTATCCGGCAACTCGTTAGTCGTTACGGATCGCGGTCTCACGCGTCTGAGCCGTCTTGGAAACATCGACGGTGACAAGTGGCAAGACGTTGACTTTCGAGTTCTCACCGACGATGGCGAGCAGCGGGCGAAGAAGTTCTTCGTCAACGGTATCGAGCCAACGCGACGCATTCGTACCAAGAGTGGTTATGTTATCGAAGGTACGCCGACGCACCGCATTAAGGTCGTCGATCGGGAAACCGGCGACCTGCAGTGGAAACGAATTGCCGAAGTTTCTTCCGACGATGTCGTCGCGCTATCGATGGGGCAGTTTATCGGCGAACGTCGCGATATCACTTTGCCGTCCCTTGGAGAAGAATATTGGACTGGGGACTACACCACGCAAGTGCCGCGGACAATGAATGCGGACCTGGCCGAACTGATCGGCTACTTCATGGGAGACGGTTCGTTCCACAGCAAAGGCCTGCGCTTTTGCGTCGCGCAAGACGATCATGACGTCGTAGCGCGTCTTCGTTCGTTGGCAAAATCGCTCTTTAATCTGGAAGTAGCCACAACCGCGAGGACCGGCTATACCGAGGTCTCGATCAACTCAGTGCCGCTCACGCTTTGGTGGGAGGCATGCGGCTTCAAGAAACTACCGCCGTCGGCGGGGCACGCCGGCAAAGGATACTTGCCGCGCATCCCCGACGCTGTGCTCGCCAGCAACGATGCCGCGGTCTACGGGGCATTTGTGCGCGGTCTGTTCGAGGCCGATGGAACGGTAACCGATGGGGTTCCGCATTGGACCACGGCTCGACGTGAGTTTGCAGATGAGGTGAAGACCCTTCTTCTCATGCTCGGCGTCCCGACGACAACGAAGACGGATATCTCGGGGTGGGGCCAAACAGAGATCTACTGCACTCGGGTTTTCAACAAGTCCTACGCACGCCGCTATGTGGAGGCGGCGGGATTCATCTCCGCGCGAAAAGGTAACGCCGTCACGTTTACGGACGGATGGCAGGGGCGCAAGAAGGACAACGTCTATATCGGCGACCTCACGTGCCGAGAGCTCGTGATGGCAGGGCATGTTTCCAAATCAACGCTAGACAATTCTCGCGCGCGGCATCGTGGCGCGGTTTCACGTCACGTTGCTCGAGTCATCGCCGGAAGTAGGAGTAACCTTAAGCTCGCGTGCGCGCTCGACTTCTATTATGATTCTGTGGTAAGCAACGAAGATGCCGGCGAACAGTTTACATACGATTTGTCCGTACCGGCAAATGTAACTTATATCGCGAACGGTTTCATCTCGCACAACACGATCGGTCTCGTCATGGACTGTGATACGACCGGCATCGAGCCCGACTTCGCGTTGGTTAAGTTCAAGAAGCTCGCCGGCGGCGGTTACTTCAAGATCGTCAACCAATCCGTCGATGCGGCGCTGCACAAGCTCGGCTACTCGCAAGATCAAATCGATGCGATCGAGACCTATGCAAAAGGCACCGGCACACTGGAGGAAGCGCCGCATATTAATCGCGCGACTCTGAAGGCAAAGGGATTCGACGAAGATGCCATCGCCAAGGTCGAGGCAGTCTTGCCGAGTGCGTTTGAGCTCCCGTTCGTCTTTAATAAATTTGTTCTCGGCGAAGACTTCTGCAAAGGCAAACTTGGGCTTACCGACGCGAAGCTCAACGACTGGCACTTCTCGATCCTACGGGACGGACTCGGCTTCTCGACGCAGCAGATCGAAGAGGCCTCGGCGCACATCTGCGGCCGCATGACGGTCGAAGGCGCGCCGTACCTTAAAGACGAGCATCTCCCAGTCTTCGACTGCGCCACGCCCTGCGGGAAGTACGGATCGCGCTACATCCGCCCGCTAGCGCACGTCGACATGATGGCGGCGGCGCAACCATTTACTTCGGGAGCAATTTCGAAAACCATCAATTTTCCGCAAACCGCTACGATCGCCGATGTCAAGGAAGCGTATCGCTACTCATGGGAACGGATGATCAAAGCGGTAGCGCTTTATCGCGACGGATCGAAACTGTCGCAACCGTTGGCGGCGAGTTACGACTTCGGCGGCGAGGTGACCGAAGAGGACGCCGTCTCGGCAACGCAATCGCAACAACCGTTCCTGACGCCCATGCAGGTGGCCGAGAAGATCGTCTACCGCTACATTGCCAAGCGCCGGCCGATGCCGCAGCGCCGCAGCGGTTACACGCAAAAAGCGACGATCGCGGGACACAAAGTCTACTTGCGCACAGGCGAGTATGAGGGCGGCCAGCTCGGCGAGATCTTCATCGACATGCACAAGGAGGGCGCGGCCTTCCGATCGTTGATGAACAACTTCGCGATCGCGATTTCCCTGGGCTTGCAGCACGGCGTGCCGCTGGAAGAGTTCGTGGAAGCGTTTACCTTCACGCGTTTCGAGCCCAATGGTCCGGTCGTCGGACACGATCACATCAAGATGGCGACGTCGATCCTCGACTACATCTTCCGCGAGCTCGCCGTCAGCTACCTCGGACGTTACGATCTCGCGCACGTGCAGCCGTCGATGCAGATGGATGCCATGGGACCCGAAGCGCAAGAAGACTACATTGCCGAGGAGGAAGGCGACGTGCGCGTGCGGCCCGCCGGTATTGTCGAAAAGCTTCATCCCGTCAGCACGCATCTGCATCCGGGACAATTGCAACCGGTTGCGAGCGCAGCAGTTGTAACGGAACCGGCACCTGCACCGACCTACGGCAATGCCGGTGCAGCGACTACCGCGACGTTATCGAAGACTGAAGCGATCAACGCATCCAAGGCTAAGGGGTACACGGGCAACGCATGCTCCGAATGCGGCCAGCTCACGATGGTTCGCAACGGCGCCTGCGAAAAGTGCGACTCCTGCGGAGCGACGAGCGGCTGTTCCTAGAAGGGCGGGATTTTCATCAGATGTTACAATATCCCGATCCCAAATCGTGCTCAAAAGAACCTTATTTAAGGGGCTGCCGGCGAAAAGCCGGTGGCCGCTATGAAACCGGGAGCTTCCCGGCGAGCTTCAACGACGACCTAGCCAGAATGGGGCGTTCAACCAAACGCTCATCAACGACGGCATGCTCATGGAGATAGCCGGCCTGAAGCCGACCTCCGCGGGCGCCCGCAGCAACTACCCAGGCGCAAAGCCGCACATAACGGTGCAGCGCCCTTTCGCGTACGGCGAGTCGATCGAAATCCGTCGGTTGTTTTCGGACGAAGACCTCGAGGAGTTCACAAATTAAATGACTCAGGTAAAAGTGGCCGGGTTGGGTGTCTCCCTTGACGGCTTCGCTGCGGGAACCGCTCAGAGTTTAGATCATCCGCTTGGTTTGCGAGGCGACGAAGTCTTTCAGTGGTTTTTCCCTACGCGGACGTTTCATCAGATGCAAGGAAAAGAGGGCGGTGAAACTGGCCTTGATGACAAGTTCGCCCGACGCGCAATGGAAGGTTTCGGTGCCTTCATTCTGGGTCGCAACATGTTCGGACCTGTTCGTGGGGAATGGCCGGACGATCGATGGAAAGGTTGGTGGGGCGACAATCCGCCTTATCATGCGCCAACTTTCGTACTGACACATTATCCACGGCCGCCAATCGAGATGCTAGAGGGAACAACATTTTATTTTGTCTCCGGCGGCATTGACGACGCGCTGCAAAAGGCGCGCGAAGCGGCCGGTACAAAGGACGTCAAGATTGGCGGCGGCGTCGAGACCGTAAGGCAATACGTTCAGGCCGGCCACGTGGATGAAATCCACCTCGCTTTTGCTCCAATCGCGCTAGGCCAAGGCGAATCGCTCTTTAGGGACTTGGATCTCCGCACTCTGGGATATCGGACAGTTGAGCATGTTCCGACGGACCGAGCCACGCACATCGTCCTCGCGAAGTAGAGTTCCGGCAGAGATCATCTTGGGTGAAGCGGGATGCTGCGGTTCTTTACTACTGTCTTCTGGGGAGATCAAGTGCAAAATCCCAAGCCGGCACCCGACAGTATTATTATCGCCGCCGAGCGGATGGGGATGACACTGCAGGAGGTGGCTTACATCGCTGATGCGCCGGTGGATCTCGCTGCGGCGCGCAGCGCCGGTGCCGTACCGATCGCTGCCGGCTGGGGACACCAATTCACCGGAGAAGGGCAGACCTCGATTCGCGAAGCCGCGCGGTAACATTCGACTTCAGGATGCGTTTGTAATTCCCGCACGTCCGTGAAGAAGTCGGCCCGATTCTTCATATCGCGCACATAGCTGCGCGCCGAAATATCTGGGAGCAAAGGTACCGACCGTCCGTCAGCAGTTGGGCGCCGGCGGCGCACGAAATCAAAGATCCGACCCCGATCGATGACGACTCTCTGAGGCAGTCGACGTGGGAAGCGGAAAACGTAAAGCCGGCCGTCCTCATCGAAGTCGGCGGTCGCGCCATTTTCCGCCGAAAGGTTCCTCGTAGGCTCCGTCGTCGCCACAGTGGTGACGAGGCCTCGCTCGAACCAGGGAACCCTCAGCCGAAGCGCCTGTATCGTCATAGGTGCAAAGCACTTATACCCAATCTCGCACGCTAACCGAGTTGGCGAGCACAATTTTTTGCTTCGACTCCGCACCCGCGCCCTAGCACCAGCGCTCGGAAAGCAGTGGTACCGAGCGCGCCCTTGCTACTTTAACGTTGCCGCTGCTCGCGGCGTCGCGGCACGGGAGCTTAGCGGCAAGCCCTCCCCTAAGGTCCCCGCCCTTCAAACCAACGGTCTCAACTGCGAAAAACATCCTGCGTTGTATACTCGGGAAACCCAAGAGCTGCTAGGAGCGTGCATGTTAGTAAGACTAGCCCTAAAGGTACGAGCTGCCGTCGCTATCGTTGTCGCCGGCGCATTGACTGCGTGCGCGGCGAGCAGCACTTCCGGATTGCCGGCGGCGTCAGCGATGCTGCCCCAATCCCAGGCGGATACGACGGGCGCAAAATACATCAAGCACGTCATCATTATCATCCAGGAGAACCGCAGCTTCGATAATCTGTTTGCGACGTTTCCGCGTGCGGACGGAACGACAAGCGGGTTGATTCACACGGGTCAGTCGGTCCCGCTTGCCGTGGCAAACCTCTACGCTCCAATGGACGGCGCGAACGCGCACTGGGCATTCCAAAGAGATTATGACGGCGGCAAAATGGACGGCTTCGATGAAGTTGCCGTCGACGGTAAGCTCGGCACCTACGTATACGAGTACGTAAATCCGGCCCAGATTAAACCCTATTGGAAGCTGGCGAAAGAGTACGCGCTCGCCGACCACATGTTCCAGACCGAGGGCAGCGGAAGTTTCAACGGTCATCAGGACCTGATTCGCGGCAATACGAAGATCGGTCCGTCCGAAGCGCTCATCGAGTCGCCGATCGGCGAGCCGTGGGGGTGTGACGCCCCCGTCGGTACGGTAACACCGGTACTGATGTCAACCGGCCAGGAGGTTACTGATGGTCCGTTTCCGTGTTTCACGTACGATACGCTGCGGGATCTCCTCGACGCCAAACATGTTTCGTGGAAGTATTACTTACCGGGATTAAGCATCGATGTCGGCGGCCTTTGGAATGCTTTTGACGCGGTCAAGGCCGTGCGATACAGCCGCGAATGGTCGACGAATATCTCGACGCCCGAGACGAAAATCTTTTCGGATATCTCGAACCGCAGGCTGAAGCAGGTTTCCTGGCTGATTCCGGATTTTGCAAACTCCGATCACCCGGGTGCCGGTTCAGATACCGGTCCGTCGTGGGTAGCCCAAGTAGTCAATGCGCTCGGCAAGAGCAGCTATTGGGAATCGACGGCCATCATCGTCGTTTGGGACGATTGGGGCGGCTGGTACGACCACGTCGCTCCGCCGCAGCTCGATTTCGAAAGCCTCGGTTTTCGCGTGCCCATGATCGTGGTGTCTCCGTACGTGCATAAGGGCACGATTTCTCACACTCAGTACGAGTTCGGAAGCATCATTCGCTTCATAGAGGAAAACTGGAAGCTCGGACGCCTTCACGACAGCACGGACAAACGCGCCCAGAGCGTCGGGGATCTCTTCGATTTCAGCATGGTTCCCCGCAAGTTCCGGCCCATTGCAGCGAAATACTCGCGCTCGTTCTTCTTGCACCAACTGCCGTCGAATAAGCCCGTCGACACCAACTAAATACGAGGATTCCTTAGAACCTCGCAAAAGTCGCCGGTAGTCATGAACGCACTGCCCTCGGACCTACGCAAAGCGCTGGCATCCGCACCGGCGGCCAAGGCTCAGTGGGACGACCTGACGCCGATTGCCCGGCGCGACTTCATCCGCTGGATCGATTCAGCCAAACAGATCGAGACGCGCAAGCGGCGAATCCAGCGCGCGTGCTCGATGCTCGCAGCGGGAAAGCGGCGACCCTGCTGCTACGCGATCGTGCCGCTCGATTTTCATAACGCCCTCAAAGCTGCGCCGAAGGCACAAGCCCGCTGGAGCGAGCTGGGCTCGGACGCGCGCCGTGACGTGATCGACCGGATCGAATCGGCAAAACAGCGCGAGACGCGCAAAAGCCGCATCGACGAGGCCTGCGCCAAGCTTGCCTCCGGAAAAGCGTAGTGACGTTCGGTACGATCCTCTATTCCCGGTAACGGCACATGAGCGGCGGCTACGTCTGGGTTGCGCTGTTCCTGCTCGGATGTTATCACGGCATCAATCCCGGAATGGGATGGCTGTTTGCCGTCGCTCTGGGACTTCAAGAACGTAAAACGTCTGCCGTTTTTCGCGCCGTGATCCCAATCGCCATCGGACACGTGATCTCCGTTGCAATCGTCGTCGGCCTCACGCTGTGGGCGGCGGCCGCGCTTCCGCACGCCGTCGTGCATCGCGCTGCAGCCGCCGTATTATTCGCTTTTGGCGCGTATCGATTGCTCCGGCTGCGTCACCCGCGCTGGGTCGGTATGCGCGTCGGCTTTTGGGGATTGGCTCTGTGGGGATTTCTCATGGCGAGCGCTCATGGCGCCGGTCTCATGCTTTTGCCGTTCGTTACGATGCAAGACTCGGGGATGAACATGCCGGTGTATACAGCCGCTCCCGGAAGCGCCGCGTTAACGGGTTGCCTGATGATCGGCATGCATACGTTTGGTTACTTTGCGGCTATGGCGTCGGTCGCGTTCGTCGTGTACGCCTACGTGGGCGTTAGCTTTCTTCGCAGCGCTTGGCTTAACGTCGATCTCGTCTGGGCCGTCGCCCTTTTCGTTACGGGAATCGTCGCCTTATTGACGTAAGTTACACGTCCCCCTAAAGACCGTCCCGGCAACTGTCGGAGGAAGGTCTCTCCCATGCTTCTCAAACCCGATCCGACGTTCTACGCGTCGGCCAAAGATGCGATGAAGGCACCTGCGGAGACACTTGCATACGTCGCGCTGCTCAGCGCCACCGGCAACGGAAAACCCGACGGCATTGCCGTTATCGACACCGATCCTCAATCCAAAACGTATGCATCGCCTATCGGACGGCGTCGACGTGCCCGGCGTAGGCGACGAGTTCCATCATTTCGGCTGGAACGCGTGCAGTTCGGCGCTCTGTCCGAACGCTCCAAAACCGCACGTCGAAAGACGGCATCTCGTCGTTCCCGGTCTGCGTTCGTCTAGGATCTACATCATCGATACGAAGGGCGCCGGTTCGCATCCGCGGATCGTAAAGACGATCGAACCGAGCGAGATCGTCTCGCGCACCGGATATTCGCGTCCTCATACCGTTCATTGCGGTCCGGATGCGATCTACGTGAGCGCGCTTGGAAACGGCGACGGGGACGGCCCCGGCGGGATCTTCATGCTCGACTGCGACACGTTCGACGTCTTAGGTCCCTGGGAACTCGATCGCGGACCACAGTATTTCGCCTACGACTTCTGGTGGCATCTCGGACACGACGTGATGGTAACCAGCGAGTGGGCCACACCGAACATGATCGAGGGTGGACTCGATCCCAACCTGCTTCTGGGTGGAAAGTTCGGGCATCACCTGCACTTCTGGAACTTGCGTCAGCGCCGCCACGTTCAAGCCATCGATCTGGGAGCCGAGCAGCAGCTCGTGCTCGAGATCCGTCCTTCGCACGATCCAAATAAAACCTTCGGTTTCGTCGGCGTCGTTATTTCGCTGAAGGATCTTTCGAGCTCGATTTGGTTATGGCATCGCCAAAACGATCGCTGGGCCGTTACGAAGGTCATTGAGATTCCCGCGGAGCCCGCCGATCCGTCGCTGCTTCCCGACATGCTCAAGGGCTTTAGCGCAGTACCGCCGCTTTTGAGCGATATCGATCTCTCGCTCGACGACCGTTACCTCTACGCGTCATGTTGGGGAACCGGCGAGATGCGTCAGTACGACGTCAGCAACCCGTTCGAGCCGAAACTCGTTGGATCGGTCCGGATCGGCGGCATCGCAACGCGGACGGCGCATCCGAGTAATCCTGAAAAACCGCTCAACGGCGGGCCGCAGATGGTCGAGATCAGCCGCGACGGCAGGCGAGTCTACTTCACGAACTCCCTTTACCGCTCGTGGGACGATCAGTTCTATCCCGACGGCATCAAGAGCTGGATGGTAAAGCTCGACGTTGGTGAGAACGGATCGATCGGCTTCGATCCGCGATTCTTCGTCGAATTTCCCGAGGAGCATCGAGCGCACCAGGTGCGTCTCGAAGGCGGCGATGCCTCGTCCGACTCGTTCTGCTTCTCATAGCGACGGCGTCTTCTCAGACTCTTCCCAGGGTTGGCGCGCAGTGCAGTAATGTTTTGAACGGCGGATTGGCAACGCCATCGAGGGAATAACGATCCCATGGTCTTGTGCGTACAGCTCGCCTTCGCGCTGCTCTGGGCGACGAACTGGCTGACGTTTCGCATCGGACCCACCAATAACGCCGTCGTAAACGATCCGCCACTGCAGACCACATGGAAAACCGTGACGGGGGGACCCATTTCGTCGAGCCCCACGACCGACGGAACCTTGCTGTACGTCGGTAACAACAACGGCTACCTCAACGCCATCGATTTGCAGACGGGAAACGTCGTATGGACGCGGCATTTACCCAACGCGCTCATGAGCGCACCGCTGTTATATAACGGGATGGTCATCGTGGGAGTAGGCGACGAGCTCAGTACCGGCTCCTCGCCGCAGGCGGTGTTCGTCGGTATCGGTCCCAGCGCGATCGACGCGTTCGACGCGCGCACCGGAGCCACGAAGTGGCACGCCGCCGTAGCGGGGTCGGCAATGTCGACGCCCGCGATCGTCAACGGCGTGCTCGTGCATCATAACGGCGCGGGCTGGATCACCGCCCTCGATCCCTCTACCGGCGAGCGGAAATATGCGCGCAATCTCCGTTCGCTCGCGTCCATGAGCGCCGCCTTGCCCATCGGCAACAATCGGTTCGTCACCTCGGGCGTGCTCGACAACGCCGTCTGGGAACTCAACGTCGCCGACGGATCTACCGTTTGGCGCGCAGGTTTCTCGCCAGAAGGATCGGGGCACGGCGATTGTCCGGCCGTGACCGACGGAGCCCGCGTGATCTGCGATTACATGGTGCCGGCTCCGGGACAGACGTACACCATCGCTGGAAACAAAGCGACGCAGCGCGCCTTCGCACTCGATGTAAAGACCGGCGCAATTCTCTGGGACGTTCCGCTCGAAACGGGCGTCCTGCCGCCGCGCAACGAGGCGGCCATCCCGCTGCTCTACGGCGGCCGAGTGTACTTCGGCAGCTGCGTGGTTGCGTACATGCACGCGGTCGACGCCGCCAGCGGACATCTCGTTTGGGAAACCCACGTACGCGGCGTCGTTAAGAGCGGTTCGGTGCTCGTCGACGGGGTGTTGTATTTCGGCGACCTCGGCGGCTATCTGTGGGCGGTCGATCCCAATACCGGCAAAGTCATCGGCGACAAGAAAATGGGCAGCGGTTTCAATGTCGGCTCGCCGATTGTGGTTGGGAAGACTCTGATCATCGGCAGCCGAACCGGCACGGTCTACGCTCTTCCGCTCGACGATATCCGCTCGAGTCACGACTAGCCGCAACCTTCGGCAGCCTCGAGGCGTCTTGCGCTGCATGCAAAACGCAACGCATCGCATTAAGGAGCTGGCGCGGCGGCAGTCGCCCGCCGGCCGGCCGCAGCCCTTGGCTCTTTACGAAGGATTACTCTGGATGGGCTCGTGGGAGACCCACCACATCTACGGCATCGATCCTCACACGTGGGTCGTCAAAGAAGACGTCGCCGCACCGGGTCAACCGTTTGGAATCGCCCCGCTCAACGGCGTCCTTCACGTCGTCGTGTCGCTCGGCGGCGACGACGACGATCGGTATCTCTTCAGATTCGTTCCGGGACGAGGCTTCGATCCGGCTAGCCAAACGCCGTGTCCGGACCTCACCGGTTCGCAACTCGCCTCCGATGGGAAGCAGCTCTTCCTCGGACAGATGCACAACGGTCGTATCGTGACGCTCGACGCGCAGGCGCAGATCGCGGGAGAGATTCCGTTGCCGACGCGCTGTGGCGGATTCGGCTTCGGACCGGAGGGCACGCTCTACATGATCTCGGCCGACGAAGAGTTCGAAAAACTCGAACTCGCCACGCTGGATCTCAACGGGAAGATGACCGCGCTCGCTCCGATTGAGTTCGGCGCGCGCAGTCTGGCATACGACGGCGATGCCTGGTACACGTGCGACCGCGAGGCGGGCTATATCGTTACGTTCACGCTTTAGCGTGTACGGCCGTCTGCGTTTTACTGCGGCCGTTTTAACGGTCGCAGTAGCGCTAGGCGCCTGCGCGCGTTCCTTACACGCAGCGCCGCATCAAATCCGCGTAGGTATCGTTAGCGATCCGCGCTCGCTCAACCCGTTATTCGTGACCGCGCAAACCGACGTCGACCTGGCCCAACTGACGACCGAGACGCTCGTCGGCCTCTCGCCGGATGACAGGATCGTGCCGCTGCTGGCCAATCCCGTTCCCACTCGTGCCAACGGCGGCATCTCAGCCGACGGTAAAACGATCGTCTATCACCTGCGAGGCGACGCGCGCTTCGCCGACGGCGTGCCGGTGACGTCGAAAGACGTCGCCTTCACGTACCACGCAATCCTAAATCCGCGCAATCCGGTGACCGATGCCGAACCGTATCGGCGCATTGCAACCCTCGAGACGCCGGACGCCCACACCGTCGTAATCCGGTTGAGGTCGCCGTGGGCAGCGGCCGTTTCGGAGCTGTTTGCGGTCTCGGACTTCATCTACGGCATACTGCCGGCGCACGCGTTTATCGACACCGACATATCGCGTGCGTCGTGGAACGAGCGTCCGTTCGGAAGCGGTCCATTTCGCGTCGAGCGCTGGAATCACGGCGACGACATCGTCTTCGTTCCCAATTCGTACGCATGGCGCCGCCCGCGGCTGCATCGTGTGACGTTTCGCATCCTGCCGGATCAAACGACGCTGTTTGTCGCACTGCAGACGGGAGGCGTGGACGCCGCAGCGCTTACCGAGGATCAGATTTCCCAAGCGCGGGCGCTCCACGGATTCCATACCCTTGCGACGCCGCAGAACCATACCGTATACATGGAGTTTCAGACGCAGCGGTTTCCCGTCGACGATCGGCTCGTGCGGCGCGCCGTTCTCGAAGCGGTCGATCGGGAGCGTATTCGCAAGACGATCTTTTTGAATCTGCAGCAGCCCGCCACCACGGAGATACCGACGATCTTTGCGGCGCACGATCCGCACGTTTCGCAGCCCGCTTACGATCCGCGCCAAGCGGCTGCCGATTTGGATCGCGCCGGGTGGCACCTCGCCGGCGGGGCGCGCACCAAGAACGGCCGGCAGCTGACGGTGCTCTTTGCGTACGTCAGCACGTCGGTACCGGCGCGGCGGCTCGCGACCGTGGTGCAAAGCGATCTAGCACGCGTTGGAATCGTAGCGATCGTGAAAGGGTATCCGGCCACGTTGTTTTTCGGATCGGCTGCAGCGGGAGGCATCGAACGTGGCGGGCTCTTCGACCTCGCCTATACCGATTGGTTCGGCGGAGCGGACCCCGAAGCGTCCGAAGTCTTCACGTGCGACGACCGCGCTCCCAACGGATCGAATACCGCGCGCTGGTGCGACCGGAAGTACGATGCGCTCTACGCACGTCAAGCGCGCACGCTCGATCCGCGCGAACGCGCCCGTATCTTTTCCGCAATGCAACGCACCGTCGCCAGTGGAACCTTTTCCGATTTCCTCGTCTACAGCTCGCTCTACACCGCCTTCCGGGACGGCGTTACCGGTTGGGCGCCGAACATGCTCTTTCAATACGGTAATTGCCCGCAATGGGACGTCTCGGAATGATCTATCTGAACGAAGACCGCGTCGCCGAGTTCTTGCAATGGAAGGACCTCATCGCCGCGATGGAGTCTGCACTCGCGTCGTTTTCCACGGGAAACGTCGTGCAGCCGGTCCGCGGCGTCCTCACGATCGAGGAAAACAGCCGGTACCTCGGGATCATGCCCGCGGCGACGGGCGACGTCATGGGCGCCAAGATCGTGAGCTTCTATCCGGCCAATGAGGGGACGGAACACCCCACGCACAACGGATCGGTTCTGCTGCTGGATACGCGTACGGGACGGCCGCTCATGGCGATGGACGCGCGGCTGATTACCGAAATGCGCACGGCGGCCGTCTCGGCTGCGGTCACGAAATATCTGATGCCTGAAGGCGCGCGGGTCTTGGCCGTTCTCGGCAGCGGCGTTCAGGCACGTTCGCACATCGAGGCGCTCTCGCACGTCGCCGCATTCGAAGAGATTCGCGTCTGGAGCCGCAACGCCGAACACGCGTCCCGTTTCGCAAGCGAGCACGGCGCTATCGCAACCGCTGCGCAAAGCGCGGTGGACGGAGCCGACGTCGTGGTCGTCGCAACGAGTGCGCGGGAACCGGTACTGCGCGGCGCGTGGCTGAAAGCCGGGGCCCACGTCAACTCCGTAGGTGCGAACCGTCCGAACTGGCGCGAGCTCGACGACGCGGTAATGCGTAACACGATCGTCGTGGATTCGCGCGAAGCCGCGCTCCAGGAATCGGGAGACGTCATCGCATCGCGCGCGACGATCTATGCCGAGGCCGGGCAACTCTTCGCCGGCACCGTTCCAAAGCCGTCGCCCAGGGCAACGACCGTCTTTAAATCGATGGGATTGGCGGTCGAAGACGTTGTATCGGCAAAGCTCGTCTACGACGCGTTTACGTCGGCCGTCTCCGCCGGTAGAGAATGACGCCGTCGTCGCCGGCGACCGGCAGGTAGACTGCCGCTCGAACGTCTCGCCGCAGCAACGGTAACCAGTTCGTATCCCACGCCGCCGAGGAATACCGGCCGTCCATCAGCACGTATTCCGGCGTTCCCTGGAGACCGACTTGCGCTTTCGGAAAAAACCCCAGATGCGCGTAAATTTCGTCGTAGGTCCCGATTGAGGCGTCCCGGGGGATGCGCGAGATGAGCGCGTCGGTCGCGGCGTCTTGCGGCTGCGGCATCCGCAAGAAATGCCCGAGGTGCAGCGGACTAAAGAAAATCGTGACGATGGCACAGAGCACGGCGCTCGAACGCACCCACACTACGCTCTTGCCGTTCGCACGCGTCAGGATGCGTGCACCGGCGACGACGAACGCTGCGAGCACGTACGGCACCCAGGCTGCGGCGTAGTGCTGGCCCATCGTGTAGGTCAGCGGCTCGCGCGATCCGAGGACTTCGAGAAAGCCGGGCAGCGAGAGAACGAGGAGTCGCGAGCGAAACGGAATGAGTGCCAGCGGTACGAACGCTTCCAGCAAATACGTGATCCGGCCGACGATCTGCCGGTCGAGCGGCAACGCCTTCGAATAACCGATCCACTCGTAAAAATGTTCGGGATGCCACGCCCCCGCGGCGCCGGCCAGCGAACGCACGAGTAAAAAGTATGCAGCGAAACACGCGAGCGACCCCGCGATCGCGACGCTGCCGAAAACGATTCCTCCGCCTTCGCTCCGCCGCCCAAAATACACCAGCGCCGCAATTCCCAAAAACGCCATCGCAGGTGCTTGATCTTCCTTTATCGACAACACCACCGCCAGCAGCACGTAAGCCAGCGAAAAGCGGCGCGTATCGAGCGCCCATAACAGCCAGGCAACCGCTGCCGGTGCAAACGCGACTTCGTGGAAATCGGTAAACGTCACGCCTTGCAGCGGCGGATAGAGCAACGCGATGCACGCCAAGCCTGCGGCATTGCGATCGCTGGTGCGGCGTCGCGCAATCAAATAGAGCGCCGGAGCGATAAGAGACGTTGCCGCCGCCTGCACGACGCCCAGCGCGAGGTCCGAACGCGCCGCCCATAGCAGTGGCGCGCAGAGATAGAGAATCGGCGAGAAATGGTACGCGAAGTGACTTCCGGCTTCAAAGGTATTATGGAAACCCGCAAACGCCGTAGCGATCGACTGCGCGAAGAGCCCGAGGTCCGCGCCCGAATGGTACGTCGCATAGCGATTTGCTGCCATCAGGGAAAAAGCGATCGCATAGAACGCGGTGGCCGCAGTCACGGCTTTGGCGGGTCCGGACACGCGCGCTTTTTGCCGGAAAGCAAACGAGCATTCCTTCAAAGGAAGCAGGGGCGGCGATTAATTCGCCCCTCCTCAGGGAAGAACGCGTGAGTCTTTCGCTTTTCGTTTTATGAGGTCTGCATGAAGCGTCTCACGCTGCTCGTCCCGCACGCCGCGGTGGCTGCCCTTGCCGTCGCCTTAGCCGTTTTTCCGCAAGCGGCAGGCGCGCAAGCAACGACGATGCCACCGTACACGACGACGCCAAGCACCAATCCGATGGCCACCGAGACGGTCAATCCGATGGCAACCGCAACGACGAACTCGATGGAAACCAATCCAACCGAAACGGTCAGCCCGCTCGTGAGCCCGACGGCATCGCCGCTCGAGTCCACGACCACCAGCACCGCGACCGGCGCCGGAGGTCACGGATCCTGGGGACTGCTGGGTTTGCTGGGCTTGATTGGGTTAATCGGGCTCCGGGGAAGTTCGCGTAACGTTAGCTGAGGTACGCGCCTCGGGTCAGTAGAGGTGCGAGTCGAGCCAGCCCGTCCATAGGTCCGTGAGCTCCTCGGTGTTGCGCGGCGCGTTCGGGCCGTGCGTCGGCGCGTCGAACACGACGAACTTCACCCGAACGTGGTTGTCGTGCAGCGCGTGGTAGAACGCATACGACATCGTGACCGGCACCACCGGGTCGCCGGTCGTTCCCCAGATCAGCGTGGGCGTCGTTACGTCTGGGGCATACGTTAGCGGCGAAACGTCGGCGTACTGCTTCATTCCGTCGCCTACGTACGGCGTCACGCCGTTTTGATAGTAGCGGTCTTGCACGTTGGAGACCGAGAGATCGTACGACTGTGCTTCGACGTTAACGGCCGCTCCCGAGACGGCCGCCTTCCAGCGCCGGTCGTGCCCGATCAGCCACGACGTCAGCAATCCGCCGTAGGACCAGCCGCTGACGGCGACTCGCGAGGAATCCACGGCCGGTAATGCGCCGACGGCGTCCAGTCCGGAAAGAATATCCGCCGACGGACCACGAACGGAGTCGCCGACGATGGCGAGCAAGAATGCGTTTCCGGCGTTGTCGCTGCCGCGATAATTGGGAGCGAATACGACGTATCCGTGCGCCGCGATCAACTGTTCGATCGGCCAATCGCCGCCGTACGATTTGCCGGCCGCGCTTTCGATTTCGGCGAGGCCCGGACCGCCGTGTATGTCGATGACGACCGGATATTTGCGGCCCGGTATGGCGTTCGGCGGATAATGCACGACGCCGTACTCTTTGTATCCGTCGGCCGACCTCCACATGACCGTCGCAATTCGTCCAAGCGTAAGCTTTTCGAAGAACGCATTATAGTGGCTCAAGCGGCGCGGTCGCGCGCCCAGGGACGGCAGGTAATAGAGCTCGCGTAAGCTGCGCGGCGTCGTGGCGACGAACGCGACCGCTCCGCCGTTTGAAACGCTCGCCGGGATGCCGGCGTCGAACGTACTACTTTGATAGGCGTCGCAGGTGACTTCGAGATTTCCGAGATCGATGCGCGTGGGCGTTTGCCGCAGCCGAATGCGGTACAATCTCGAATGCGTCGCATCGTTGCCGCACGCGAGCAGCGAACGCCCGTCCGGCATCCAGACCGTGCCGCCGATGTCGCGGTCGAAGCCGCTCGTGGCGTCGACGTCCGAGCCGCCGTTGCGTACGCGCACGGTGTTGAGCGCGAGAAAGTTTCCGTCACGCGGATACCAGTACGCCAAATGCGTGCCGTCCGGTGAAAACTGTGGGGCGAGCTCGACGTCGGGATGCGACGTCAGCTTCGCGAGGCGTCCGGAGGCTACGTCGAGGGTATAGAGCGTCGAACGTTCGTCGTCACCGCTGAACGTATTGGGCAGACGCGTGAAGACGATCGCGCGTCCGTCGTGGGACCACGTAAACGCCGGCGTGAAGATTCCACCCGGATCGGTTGGCGCAACCGTCCAGCTCCCATGCGTAAGACGCCGGACGGCGCCGTTTTCCTCGAGCCATAAATGCACGGACGGCACCAATGCGGTCAGCGTGTAATCGGTGTCGCCCGGCTCGAAGTAATCGCGCTTCGGCGTGGGATCGTACGCGGAAAACACGATTGCTCGACCATCCGGCCGCCATGCAAAATCGTTTGCGTCGCCGGGGGCACGCGCGAGGACGCGCGGCGGCGAACCCCATTCCATTACGGCAATGCGCCCGCCGCTGCGATCGAGATACGCTAGGCGGCGGCCATTGGGCGACCACCGAGGTAAGGTCACGTCCGCGTCGCGGACAAGGATCGTATCCCCGGCGCCCGACGTGCGTATCATGTGAAGTTCGCGCACGTATACGTTGTGCGCGAAGTCCGAGCGGACGACGATGGCCGCGATGCGACTTCCGTCAGGCGAGATCGCAGGCTGCTCCACGTCGGCAATGCGCCGGACGTCGGACGTGCGAAGCGTTCGCGCCTGCGCCGGAGCGCCCGCAATGCATGCCGCGAGGAAACAGAGAAGGACGTATCTCATCCGCTTGAGCCCTCCGGTCGTTATTGAGATATGAAATCGCCCTTCACCCTACTCCTTGCCTGCCTGTTGACCCTTACCGCCGCCCTGCCGGCGGGCGCCGCTACCGAGCAGCGCGTCGTTCTGGCCGGCGGGTGCTTCTGGGGAATGCAGGCCGTGTTCGAGTCGTTACGCGGCGTAACGTCGGCGGTCGCGGGATACGCCGGAGGCAATGCCGCTACGGCGCACTACGAGATCGTCAGCACCGGCGCGACCGGGCATGCTGAATCGGTGGAAGTCACGTACGATCCGGCGCGCATCTCGTTCAAGCAGCTTCTCGACGTTTATTTCCTGGTGGCTCACGACCCCACAGAGCTCAACCGGCAAGGGCCGGACGACGGCAGCCAATATCGCTCCGAGATCTTTTACACGACGCCCGAGCAGCACGCCGAAGCTGCCGCCTACGTTGCGTCGCTGGGCCGTAAGCACGTCTACGACGCTCCGGTCGTGACAAAGCTCGAAGCGCTGCACGGATTCTACGCTGCGGAAAGCTACCACCAAGACTTCGCAATCCACAACCCCGACAACGAGTACATCGTCGTCAACGATCTCCCCAAACTGCGCAAGCTCAAAGAGACCTATCCGGCACTCGTGAACCCCAACGCTCCGCTGATTTCCAAAATGTAGTGCGCCTTAACTCGGTGCGCCGTCTTGATGTTGGGCGTAAGACCGGGGGTCAAAGTACCATTCCGGAAGCGACGACGGGAACGTGATGTCGTTGTAATCGTAATCCACCGTAGCGTCTTTGCCGAGATATTCGGCATCCTGCTCGTACGTCGGCGTGCCGTGGATGTGGGTGACGACCGGCATGTTGTTCATCCACCCGAGCGTTACCGTGAACAGCATGGGGTAGACGTGGTTCCCGCTGTCGCCTTCGTCGTAAAGCTTGTCGGTCGCAACGACCTCCTGCAACTCCAAAGTCCTGGCGTCCACGTAGAGCTCGCGCAACCGATTGCGATCCGGATCCCTGCGCGCCTGAAGACTGACGTGGATGAGATTGCCTTGGGTGACCACGTTGGTCACCTTATAATCGAACTCGCCCAGAACCGTGACCACCGCAATAGTGGGAGGCAGCGTGCCGCTGGGCTCGGGCGTCGGGACGAACTCCCGCGGATTGGAATGCGGATGCACGGGCGCAGGCTCGAAGAGATCGGCGGTCGGCGGACCCGGATCCCACGGCTCGTTGAACGAGGGCCGTAAAAACTCTAGTTGTCCCCGAGCCGAGCCCCGGTAGACGCGCCGCCCCAGCGCCGCGCGATCGCTGGTCCGGCACCAAACGTGGTAGGTGTAGCTGTTGACCAGATCCGGATAGCCGTCGTCGAGCGTCTGTTTTCGAACGAGCGTGTACGTCTCGTACGGCGGCGGCGGACGATGCGAGCGAAACTGCCGCCGGATCAAATACAGCAGCCGCTCGGGTGACGGCAGCGCGATCGGCGTCGACGCGGGAGCCGGCTTTGCAGCAACCGCATGCGAGGGCGGCGTAACGGCCACCCAGATAAGCAAAGCAAGAGCCAAACCCAGGAGTGTTCTCACAGGCTTCTTCTTAATCGCGGCGGCGCCCGGTGTCCTGGGACATTTTCTTAGGCTTTGCTCAGAAAAGCTCATACCGCATGGTTTTACTTTGGGGCCATGCGGAGGGCACCGTCGAGGCGAATTACCTCACCGTTGAGCATCTGGTTCTCCGCGATGTGTCGCGCTAGCGCCGCGTATTCAGCCGGGTTACCCAACCGCGACGGAAATGGGTTCTGTTTGCCCAGCGAATCGCGCGCGGCCTCGGGCAAGCCCGCCAGCATCGGCGTGTCGAAAATACCCGGTGCGATACTGACCACGCGAATCTGCTGCTGCGCGAACTCCCGAGCGAGCGGCAAGGTCACCGCGACTACGCCGCCTTTGGAGGCCGAATATGCGACCTGTCCGATCTGCCCGTCGAATGCGGCGACCGACGCGGTGCAAACGATGACGCCGCGATCTTCCCCCGGCTCGACCGGACGCTTCATCATTTCCGCCGCCGCCAAACGTACGACGTTGAACGTTCCGACCAAGTTCACCATGATCACCTTGATGAAGTGATCTAACGGCTGTGGGCCTTCGCGTCCGACTGCGCGCTCTGCCGTCGCGATGCCCGCGCAGTTGATCGCTCCGTGAAGACCGCCGAACTCGCGCACGGCCAATGCGATTGCAGCGCCGACCTGCGTCTCCTCGGTCACGTCGGTCCGCGCGAAACGCACGGACCTTCCGAGCTCCTCGGCGAGTGCTTCGCCGCGGTCACTGACGTCGCAGATTACGACGCGCGCACCGGCAGACGAAAACTCGCGCACGCACGCCGCGCCGAGTCCCGAGCTTCCTCCGGTCACGAGAAACACTTTTTCGGAAAGATTCACGCTTAAGATTCCCTTCTTCCGATGATGTCGGTTAACGGCACGTCGCGTTCTTGGGCCAATCGCGCCCACTCCTTTGCCGGGCGACGGGCAATGGCTGCCGCAATCGAATCGACGTCGACGGCTTCGATTTCGAGCATCTCGCGCAATCCCTCGATAAAATGCCGCTCGAGCGCCGCGACGGCCACCCAAGCGTCGCTGGCGCGGTACAGGCGGTAGGTTGCGAGGCCGCCGCCCAGCGAGCCGTCGGGCGTTGTAAGGCCGTAACGCAACGGGGCGGCGAAACCCTCGGCGGCGTCGACGATACCGACTTCTACGTACCGGCCGCGACCGTTCCGATTGCGGCCGATCAGGGCAGCAAGTATCGCGGACACGGCCCGCTCCGCCGCTGCCAGGTCGCCGACGAGCGTACGCGGCATCGACGGAGGCGAGAGCAATCCCGCCCGTGCCTGATACGTCAGGTCGTGCCCAGCTCGGTCGCCATGCGGCGCCGATTCACCGACGATGGCGACTTGCACCAATGCCGGATATCGATTGCAAAGCATCTCGCCGGCGATACCGGCGCGCTCAAGGGCGCGCGCACGCATTGCGGTCAGCAAAACGTCTGCAGCGGCAATACGATCGTGCAAGGTCTCTCGATCTCGCGTTTCTGAGAGATTCAGACGCGTAACCTCCACCCGCTCGTGCAGGCGCGAATACCAATGCGGCGCGGCCGCCCGTAGTGGATCTCCGCGTAACGGCTCGACCTTCCATACGCTAGCGCCAAGCTCGGCCAAACGCGCAGCGGCGACCGGTCCGGGGACGTTTGTCGTAGTCGCAACGACGCGAAGTCCCTCGAGCGGCGCATTGGATTCATCATTCATCTTCAGGAGTGTTGCGCTCACGTGCAGAAAGCACCCGCGTGCCCAAAAAGAAGGTCCGTAACGAAAAGCGGGGTGATTACATCGCGCTTGCGATTGTTTTGCTGGCCGCCATCGCACTGGGTTGGTGGCTGCTGGCACCCCGTCGCGCACATCCCGTAAGCCCCGTAGCGGTCGTCACGCCGGCTGCGCCGCCGCAACAGGTCGCGACCTCACCCGCCACGCCCCTTATGGCCGTAACACCGGCACCCACCGCCGTACCGACGGGGACGCCGTCGCCGCTGCCGGCCGCCACAGTTCGCGCCGCTTCGGGCGCGCCTAAACTCGCGCTCATCGTTGACGACTGCGGCCAATGGATCGGCACGGAACGCGGCTTTATCGCATTATCGATTCCGCTAACGCTCTCGGTTCTGCCCGACGTGCATTACACATCGACCGTTGCGAACGAGGCTGCCGGCGCAGGGAAAGGCGTCATGCTGCATCTGCCGATGGAAACGCTTTCGGGACTCAATCCGGGCCCTGGAAAAGTGACCACCGAGATGACCGACTCGCAAATCGCGCAGCAGGTCGAAGCCGATCTCGCGCAAGTTCCGCTTGCCGCCGGCGTCAATAACCACGAAGGCAGCAAAGCTTCTGCCGACGAGCGCGTTATGGACGACGTCGTCGGCGTCTTAGCCAAACACGGCAATCTCTTCTTCATCGATTCGCGGACTAACACGGCATCGGTCGGCGAGCGCGTCGCCGAGAGCCGCGGCGTACCAACGGCAGCTCGCGACGTGTTTCTCGATAATCAGGCGTCGGTCGACTATACAGTCGCGCAGTTGAAAGAAGCGGCAGCCATCGCGCGCCGCACCGGTAGTGCGATTGCGATCGGACATCCGCGTCCAACCACGCTCGCAGCAGTCCGCGACATGATTCCGGAACTGCAAGCGTCGGGTATCCAGTTCGTCCTGGCGCGCGACCTCGTCTCTAGCGATCCTCGTTGAAATCGCTTTCGATCCAGCGTTCCGCCCAGCGCGCTAAAGCGTCGAGCGCTTCCTGGAGTTCTCGTCCGCGCGCCGTCAACTGGTAGAGCACGCGTACGGGCGCCCCGGCCTGGACCTCGCGCCGAATGATTTGCGTAGCTTCCAGTTCGCGCAACCGCTCGGTCAGCAGCCGGTCCGAAATCCCCGGAATGCCGCCCAGCAGTTCGTTGAACCGCTTCGGCCCGGGTAAAAGTAATCGGATGATTGCACCCGTCCAACGGCGTCCGATGAGTTCCACCGCGCGGTGGAATCGCGGGCAGAGACCGCCCGACAGCGTCTCGTCCGAGACCTGTTCGCGCTGCGGTGACCGACTTGCCGACATGACGTTATTAAAAAGGATCGGTTGACGAAGATCGGTATGGATATCGCGTTTCTTATTATTCGCATAATCGTCGGCCTCGGCCTAGCGGCCCATGGGGCTCAGAAACTTTTTGGCTGGTTCGGAGGCCACGGCATCGCCGGCACCGGTCAGTTCTTCGAAGGCATGGGCTTCCGGCCGGGACGGGCGTTCGCCGTAGCTGCCGGCGCCGGCGAGTTCGCGGGGGGAATCCTCACGTTCTTGGGTTTATGGGGCGCTCTGGGCCCTGCGTTGATCGTCATGGTGATGCTGACGGCGATCCTCGCCGTTCATCTCGGCAAAGGATACTTCACCGCCGACGGAGGCCCCGAACTGCCGCTTCTGTATATCGCCGGGGCGCTCGCAGTGGCGTTCGCAGGAGCCGGGGCTTATTCGGTCGACCGCGCCTTCGGATTTACGTTTCTTACCGTTACCACACAGATCTGGTACGCCATGGCAGCCGCCGTTCTCGTCGCGCTGCTTAACGCGGCCATTCGATTGACGAAGCACGCGTCGCCGGCTACGTAGCGACTGCCTTAATTTTTTCGCCCTTCGGATCGTCTGCGGCGACGCGCTGCAAGAACGCTTTCGCAAACTCGCTGCCGATGCGGCGGCGATCCGATGCGTCGTGTGCCGGAACCGTCACAACCATGTCGACCGATCCGTCCGAAACCTTGTTAAACCGCACGTCGACCTCTTTATCCGGCGAAACGCGCGAAATACGGTGGGCCGTTTCTCGTGCCGCGTCGGTCATGCGTCCGAAATCCGCCGAGCGATCGAGCGTTACCGTGATCGGAACGCGCAACGGCAAGCGATAAGCGGTGAAGATCGCCTGCGCCAGTTTTTGATTCGGAACGATGATGCGGTTGCCGTCGGCATCGCGCAGCACCGTCGTACGCCAATTGATATCGATGACGGTACCAACGTTATCGGCATCGATCCGAACGAAATCGCCGGCGTGAACCTGCCGCGACGCTGCAATTTGTATCCCGGAAAAGAAGTTGGCGAGCGTATCCTGTAGGGCGAGCGCCACGGCGAGGCCGCCGATCCCGAATGCCGTGAGGATCGGCGCTACGGAGATGCCGAGATACTGCATGACCACTAAGCCGCCGACGATAGCGACGAGGGCTTCGCTGACGCTGATGAAGAGACTGATGGACCCGATGGTGCCGGCAGCACGTTGACTGTGCCGAGTGACCAGCGTTCCGGCGATTCGGGCCGCTACCACCGTGGAAAGCGCGATAAGCAGCGCCACGAACGCTCGGTGCGTCAACGGATTGATGTGATGGCCCTGAAGCATCAACGCCGCAGCGTACAAACCAACCGCAAAAAGTACTGCGAAGGCCACCAACCGCAGCGGCGCGAGGACGCGAAAGCAGCGAACGAGATATTCGGCCGCAAGGCCTGTCAGAGCACCTCCGGCGATGATTCCTAATGCAACGATCGTGCTGTGGTCGAACATGCCGGTGGGCTCTTACCCACCGGAAGCGGAGTTCGGCGAGGGAGCGGCGGCCCGCTCCAGAAGGGTCGCGCCGTAGCGACCGGCTGCGGGGTAAAGACGCTGCGCGGCGGCTCGGTTGCAGCACTCGCGTCGAACGGCGTCGGCGAGGTTACGGTAGACGCCGTCGTCCAGACCTCGAGAATTCGCCGTTTTCCGTCGTAGGTAATGGCGTCGCCAAGCCGGCGAACGAGGGGCCCTACCGCCACGTACGCGCCTTCGCTGCGATCGCCGCCCGGCAGCAGCACGCGGACCGTTCGTCCATCGCGCGAGATTACGAGCGTCGAGCCTTCCATCCAAGCGCGGTCTGCCAGGCGCAGCAGCACCGGCTCCAACGGAGCAAACACGCGGCCGTCGGCGACGTACGCGCGAAAGTACGTCGGCAACGGACGCCCGTCGACGAGCATCGTGACGGCGGCGGGCGGTGGGAATACCGGCACCATTGAGCGATATACCGCATCGAATGGCGCGATTCATTTCCGCGTTGCGTGAAGGCGGCTTGCGTTTTTCCCGCGATGGATGCGCTTTTCTCGCGCAAGCGCTCGCTTTCAACGCGCTCTTCGCGCTATTCCCGCTCACGGTATTGGCGCTTAGCGGCGCAACGCTCGTCTTGCCGTCGGCGCAGCACCGTACCTTAGCGTTCTTCGATACGTTGGCGCCTGCGCTGCACGACTACGTCGCCGCCAACCTCAGCACGTATATTTACAGCCGCGGGATCACGAGCGTGATTGCGCTGCTCGTCCTCTTGTGGTCGGGCAAGAACCTCTTCATGGGACTGGCGTACGCGCTCGACCGCGCCCTCGGCGTGCCGAAAGGGCGGCCGCTGGTGCACAATATTGCGTTATCCTTCGTGATGCTTCCCCTGACCGGTTTGCTGCTCATCGCGGCGATTGCGCTTCCCGTCGTCATTGCAATCGTCTTTGCGGCGACCGGCGTCACCGATCCCGCACGCGTTACGCACGTTCTCGCCTATCTCATTTCCATTGCGCTGGTCTTCATCGTGACCGTCGCCTTGTACCGCTGGCTCCCAAACCGCGGCGTCTCCTGGGGCTTTGCGTTTCGCGGCGCCACGATCGTGGCGATCGCGTGGCCGGTCGTTCAACTAGCTTTCGCACAATACACGACGCACGTCGACTTCACTCATATATACGGTGCGCTGTCCGCGCCGCTCGTGCTCCTGCTCTGGTTCTATCTCATCGGCTGCATCTTTCTATTCGGCGCGGAGTACAGCGCGGCGTTTTCGGCGCTTCGCGGGCTCGATCACGTACCGTCGATCGCAGAGGCACAATAGTGCGTTTCGTCTTCGTTCACGGATCGGGATGTACCGGAGGCGCTTTTGCGGCGCAGCTAACCGCGTTCGGCGATGCACTCGCACCGACGCTTCCCGGCCACGCCGACGGGCGCGAAGGTCCCGATACGATAGGCGCGTTTGCCGACGAAGTCGCGCGGCTGCTGCAGGCGAGCGATGTGCGCGACGTCATCGCATGCGGAAACTCGATGGGCGGTGCGATCGCTTTGGAGTTGGCGTTGCGAAGGACGCCCGCCGTAAGCGCGGTCGTCTTGATTGGATCGGGGGTGCGGTTACGCGTCGCACCGGCCATCTTCGAGCGGCTTGAGGCCGACTTTCCGGCGGCAGCCCGCGAGTTGGCCGCAATGTTTTTCGCTCGACCGGCTCCCGATCTCGTCGAGGCGGCCGTCGCAACGATGCTGCAAGTCGGGCAAGGGCAAACCGTCCGCGATTTCCGCGCTTGCAACGCATTCGACGCGACCGACCGCATCGGCGACCTTCGCGTGCCCCTGCTCGCGTTGACCGGCGAGAGCGACGTGCTGACCCCGCCGAAGTTCGCACAGTGGTTCGCCGACCGGGTACCCGGTGCGCAAGCGCGAATACTGTCCGACGCCGGCCACCTCGCGATGATCGAGCGGCCGGAGGAAACGAACGCGGCCCTGCGAGCGTTTCGAGAACGACTCCTCCCTCGCTGAAAGGATCTACGTGCGCCGGTTTGTCCCGTTGTTGTTCGTCGTTGCTTCGCTCGTCCTGATCGCCGCAGCCCCTTCGCCCAAACCCAGCGTCTCACCGAATCCGGCGCCCTCGGCGTCGCCTGCGACGCCCAAGCCCTTGTTCGCCGCCGCACCGACGGTGCTAATCTATCCATTCGAGACGCAATCGGGCGCCGATCCGAAGATCGGCGCGGCGATCTCGCAGATTCTTTCGCAGACGATGACCGGGGCCGGCGGCATGAGCGTCCTGACCGCTCCCGCGAACATCGCCCGCAGCGATTTTCTAACGTACGCGCGGCAGAAACACGCGGACTTTTACATCAGCGGATACGTGACGCCGATTGGCGAGACGGCTTCCGTCGTCGAACAGGTCGTCAGCGTCGACAGTGGCGTGATTCTCTTCTCGCAGACGGCGCAGGTCTTTAACGTTAGCGACGTCGCTTCGCAGTCGCTGCAAGCGCGTGCTGAGATCCTTGCTTATACGAACCGCAGCACGCAGAACATTCAGTCGACCAGTTCCAATACCCCCGCTCCCGCGGTCACTAACGGCGCACAGGTCAAGCTGGGCGGCATTAGCGGAATCGTCGACTCCGTCTTCCATCACCACGGCGCGGCGACGCCGACGCCGCTACCGGCTTCGGCCAAACCGTCGCGCGGCGTGATCGTGGCTCCCGTTTCCGGGACCGGGAACGTTCCGGCCGCGGATCTGAGCAACGCGACCAACGAGCTTTACTTCACGTTGTCGCGCCGGTACAACGCCTCGCTGACCGCCATGAAAGGCAACGTCGCTACGTCGGCCGATGCGATCTGCGGCGCGCAGCGCAACAATACCATCGCCAGCGGTACGATCGTCGAGAACATTCCCAAACACGGCCACGAAGTCGATTTCACGCTGCAAATCTACACCTGCTTTGGTGCCGTGCTCGCTACTACAACCGGTAAGGGCAACAGCGTCAAGGCGGCCATCGACGCGGCGACGTCCGCTTACGTCGCGGCGCACCCCCAAAACAGCTAATCGAAGAGGCCGGGGGGCGGATCGATGACGATCCGCCGGGCCGCCGTGTCGATGCTTCGAACGATTGCGGCAACCATCGGCACCAGATGTCCGCGCACGACCAGCATGTCGTTCGCCGGATAATGCTCGACGCGCTCGACGCAACCATAGGTTACTCCGTCGGCGCCTTCCACCGTGCAGCCCGCAAGATCTTCGTCGAAAAACTCACCTTCGGCCAGTGGAATATTTTCGCGGGGCGCGTAAAGCACGGCACCGGCAAACTGCTGCGCGGCGTCGGCATTGTCTATGCCCTCGAATGTAACCAGCAGTCGTCCCTTGTGCACGCGCACGCTGCCAAGACGCACGACGCGCGAGGCGCCGTTTGCTTCACAGCGCAGTTGGGCGCCCGTTGAAAAGACGACGCGACCCGCGTTGCTCGGATCGCATTTGAGCTCCCCCGCAATGCCGAAGATGCCGGCAATGCGCCCTACCGGCAGCTCATTGCTCGTCTTCTTCTTGCTCCTGAGCGCCTTCCGAGGCCTCTTCGGTGTCGAGAATGTCGACCGAGACGCGTCCTTCGGCGGTCGCGCGTACGATCGTACGAAGCGCGTGCGCGACTCTACCGTTACGGCCGATCACTTTGCCGAGATCCTCGGGATCGACGACCAGCTCGATCACCGGTTTGCTATCCTCGTCCATGAAAAGCTCGACCGCGATTTCGTCGGGCTTGGCGACGAGCTTGCGCGCCATGAAACCGAGCAGATCGGTCGCGCGCCGATGTCCGGCCCATGGGTCGTCTGAAGCGTCTTTACGCCGCCGTGCTCCGTACTCGCGTCCGCGCCGCTGGGGCTGGTCGCCGCGTGGCTGGCGGCGAGGCTGTTCCTCTTCGGGCTCGACGTCGTTGATGACGGTCTCGCCTGAAGCGATCTTGCGAGCGCCCAGCGTTGGCCGACGCTCGAGCTCGTCGGACCCTTCGCCGAAGAGGCCGAATTCATCGTCGAACGCACTCATTGCGATCCGGCCTTTTCGCTCTTGGGCCGCCGCTTGGTCGTGGGAATCGGACCGCGCTCCATGATGCCTTTTTCCGCAAAAAGCCGTCGGACCGTCATCGACGGCTGGGCGCCCTTAGACAGCCACTCCTTGGCCTTGCCCTCGTCGACGACGATCGTCTTCGGTTCGGTACGAGGATTGTAGTGACCGAGTATTTCGATAAAGCGTCCGTCGCGCGGCGCACGTGCGTCTGCCACGACGAAGCGGTACGTCGGTTGTTTCTTCGCGCCCATTCGGCGCAACCTGATCTTGACCATGATGTGCTTTTTATTACCTTAGCTAGAGTGTCGGGGACCCCACGGGCTCTGCCTGTGGGGGGCGCGCAGTTCCGCAGGAACGGAGCGCCTGTTAAAAACTTATGGGGCTCCCAAAATTCCGCTAGGGATTTTGGGGAGGGAGCGTTTCTTCTTGCCGCCGCCGAGCTGCTTCATCATCTGACGCGATTGCTCGAACTGTTTGACGAGCCGGTTCACGTCCGAAACTTGCGTGCCCGATCCCAACGCAATGCGCTTGCGGCGCGAGCCGTTGAGCAAATCGGGATTGCGGCGTTCGCGCCGCGTCATCGAGCAGATGATTGCCTCGATCTTCTTGACCTCTTTTTCCGGAATCTCGAAGTCTTTGGGCAGCGCTCGGGAGAGACCGGGAACCATCTTGAGAACGTCGGTCATCGAGCCGAGCTTGCGCACCTGGCGCATCTGTTCCAGAAAATCGTCGAGCGTAAAGCTCTGCTTGAGGAACTTCTGTTCCAGCTGCTTGGCCTGTTCGGCCGAATACAAACCTTGCGTCTTTTCGATGAGCGTGAGAACGTCGCCCATTCCGAGTATTCGCGAAGCTAGCCGGTCGGGATAGAACGGCTCGAGCGCTCCGACCTTTTCGCCGACGCCGACGAACTTTATCGGTGCGCCGGTAACGGCGTGAATCGACAGTGCGGCGCCGCCGCGCGTGTCGCCGTCCATCTTCGTGAGAATCACGCCGGTGATTCCCAGCCGGTCGTGGAAGCCTTTTGCAACGTTGGTTGCCTCTTGGCCGGTCATTGCGTCGGCAACGAGCAGTATTTCCTTCGGTGCAATCGCGGCTTTGATGCGCTCGAGCTCGACCATCAGCGCGTCGTCAATATGCAGCCGGCCGGCCGTGTCGACGATGACGGTTGAAAGTCCGAGGCGTCGCGCTTCCGATACCGCGTCGCGCGCGGTTCTGACCGGATCCTGCTCGCCGCGCTCGTACACGGGGAGATCGATCTGCTTGCCAAGCGTGACGAGCTGATCGATTGCTGCGGGACGGTAAACGTCGGCGGCAACGAGCATCGTGCGCCGGCCTTGCTCCTTGAGGCGTAGCGCGAGCTTGGCCGCCTGCGTCGTCTTTCCCGAGCCTTGCAGACCGACGAGCATGATCACCGAAGGCGGCGCGTCGGAGAACTGCAGCCGCGCCTGTGCGCCGCCGAGAAGATCGACGAGTTCCTCGTGGACTATTTTGACGATCGTCTGCGCAGGGGTCAGCGACTCCAGGACGTTCGCGCCGATTGCCTTCTCCTTGACGCGTGCGACGAACGACTTGGCGGCGCCGAGCGAAACGTCGGCCTCCAACAAGGCGACGCGAACCTCGCGCAGCGCCTCGTTGACGTCGCCCTCGCTAAGCCTTCCCCGTCCGCTCAGGCGCGAAAAGATCGCGCCTAAACGCTCCGTGAGCTGATCGAACAATCAGGGAACCTCGTAAGAAATCGCTGTGCCGATCGCGGCGAGCATTTTCGCCGCAGATCTAGGCGCGACCGAGGGAGCATAGCAAGCTTCTCTGTGACCGAGGGCGCAACGACGAGCTGCGGCGAAAATGCCGCCGCCCTTCGGGTTTGACCGCAAAGTTAACGTCTGCGTCGTCGAAGACTCGGTCACATACCGCCGTGGGTATGCTCCCTCGTCTTCTCCTCGCATCCGTTCCTTTTGCGGTACAAACGATCGGTACATGGATTTCTTTCGAGGTTCCCTAAGCGTTCGCCGACGATCCCGCCGTCGCTTCGTCGATGCGCTTGACGGCATCGCCGACGGTCTTGATCTTCTCGGCTTCTTCGTCGGGAATATCGATGTTGAACTCGGTCTCGAAAGCCATGACGAGCTCCACTTGGTCGAGCGAGTCCGCTCCGAGGTCGTCGGTGATCGACGCTTCGGGCGTTACCTCTGATTCGTCCACGCCGAGCTGCTCGACGATGATCTTCTTGACTTTATCTAAGGTGGTTGACATTACGTCTCCTTGTCTGGTTTACATCAGTACGCCGCCGTCAACGACGAGCGTCTGCCCCGTGATATAGCCTGCGGCATCGGAGCAAAGGAAGGCGACTGCCCCGCTCACGTCCTCCGGCCTTCCCGGCCGGCCGAGAGCGGCCTGTTTGATCAAGAACTCCCTTGCGGCGTCGGGCATTTTTTCGGTCATAGCGGTCTCGATGAGGCCCGGTGCAACGGCGTTGACTCTTATATTCCTCGAACCCAACTCCTTTGCGACGGACTTGCAGAGGCCGATGAGCCCTGCTTTCGACGCCGCGTATGCCGCTTGTCCCGCGTTCCCCATGATTCCGACGATGCTGGTCACGAGCACGATTGCCCCAGAGCGCTGCTTCATCATCGGTTTTGCGACCGCGCCGCAAAGATAAAATGCGGATTTCAAATTCACGTCGAGCATCTGCTCGAGCGTATCCGCTTTTAGACGCAGCAACAATGCGTCGACCGATTGCCCGGCATTGGCGACCGCGAAGTCGACGCGCCCGAAGCGCTCGACCGTCTCAGCTACCGCGCGCTCGACTGATGCCTGATCCGTTACGTCACCTTGAAATACGTGAGCGACGGCGCCCGGACGCTCGGCCGCGCAGAGTGCCCCCGTTTCTTCCAGAGCGCCCGAATCGCGTCCAACGAGTGCGACGTCGGCACCGCGACGCGCAAACTCGACTGCAATGGCGCGTCCGATTCCGCGGCTGGCTCCGGTAACGAGCGCGCTCTTCCCCTCGAATCTCATACCTTGGCCCCGATCGCGTCGCGTAGTTTCTCCACCCCGGCGAAATCGCTGACCACAATCACCTTAGGAGCGCCGTTCATGCGACGCATCAACGGACCGAGCACTCCCGACGCACCGAACTCCACGACGAGATCAAGCTCGTAAGAGAGAACACGCTCGGCAGTATCGTGCCAGCGTACTTCTTGAACGATCGAACGCACCAGATTGCTTTTTATCGTTTCGACGTCGCGATAGACGCGTGCGTCGACGTTCGAAACGACGTCGAATTCCGGAAGGTTGAAGATGCCTCCATCCACTGCGGCGGCAAATCGCTCTTCGGCGGGATCCATGAGTTCGCTATGCCACGCGCCGGAGACGTTGAGCGGGACGACCCGTTTGGCACCGGCCGCAAGCATGGCTTCCGACGCCGCCGCCACCGCGTCCAGATCGCCGCTGATGACGATTTGCGTGGGCGAGTTGAAGTTGGCCAGCTGCACTCTTCCGCCGGTTTTCGCACGAGACTCCTCCGCGATCACTCGAACTCGCGCCGCCTCCAATCCTAAGATCGCGGTCATTCCTCCGCGCGCGCGATCGGCGGCAGCCTGCATTGCCTTACCGCGTTCGTCAACGATGCGCAGCGCGTCTTCGAACTCGAGCGAGCGCGCCGCTACCAAGCTGCAAAACTCGCCGAAGGAGTGCCCGGCGCTGACGATCGGCTGCAAAACGCTGCCCGCTGCGGTATAGAGCGCCACGTTGGTTGCAAAGATCGCGGGTTGGCTGAATCGCGTCTCGCGCAGCTTCTCTTCGGGCCCTTCGCGCTGCAGCTCCAACACGTCGTATCCCAAAACGCGCGACGCGCGCTCGAACAGTTCTGCCGCCTGCGGACTCTGCTGTGCCACGTCGACGCCCATTCCGACGCTCTGCGAACCTTGACCGGGGAAAAGCACGCCGATTTTCATGCCGCAGCCTGCCATTTCCACGCTACCGCGCCCCACGAAAGGCCGCCGCCGAAGGCGACGAAGACGATCACGTCGCCGTCGCGAAGCTTGCCGGCACGTACGAACTCCGAAAGCGCGATGGGAATCGACGCCGCCGAGGTGTTGCCGTACTCGGCGATATTGCTCACGACTTTTTCTTCGGGCATCTGTAAGTAGTGCGCGGCCGCATCGATGATACGTTTGTTCGCTTGATGCGGAATCAGATACGCCACGTCGGCTTTCGTCAGGCGTGCCTTGTCCAGCGCGATGCCGGTCGCCTCGATCATTTTATTGACCGCTACTTTGAACACTTCGCGTCCCTGCATGGCGATGAGATTGCGCTTCTCTTGGATCGCCGGCGTATCGATCGGATGACGCGAACCGCTCGACTCAACGTACAGCAGCTCCGGCTTGCTTGCGTCGGCGCCAAGCTCCGACGCGAGAAACGAGTCTTCGTCGGACCGCTCGAGGATCACGGCGCCCGCACCGTCGCCGAAGAGAATCGCCGTTGACCGGTCGTCCTTGTTGAGAATTTTCGACAGAGTTTCCGCACCGATCAGCATCACGCGGCGGTAGACGCCGGAGCGAATCAAGCCGGACGCGACGGTAAGACCGTAGATGAATCCGCTGCAGGCGATGGAGATGTCGAAGGCCGGCTTGTCCTTCGATCCCAGCTGTGCGGCAACGAGACAAGCCGTCGCAGGGAAGTAATAATCGGGCGTTACCGAACAGACGATAAAGCAGTCGATGTCGAGAGGGGCCAGTCGGGCGTATTCGAGCGCCTTGCGCGCGGCGACGACTGCCAGATCGCTCGTGGCCTCGTTATCCGACACCCAATGACGGCGTTTCATTCCGGTGCGAGTCGTGATCCACTCGTCGGACGTATCCAGCCACCGCTCCAAATCTTCGTTCGTCACGACGCGGGCCGGCGCGTGATGTCCGACACCAACGATCTTCACGCCGGACAGGGTCATCTCGCGCTAGTCGTGGTCGTGGCCTGCGTGCTCGTTACGGACCTCGACGACCTGACGGCCGGCATACGTTCCGCACGACTCGCAAGCGAAGTGCGGACGCTTAGGTTGATGACACTGTGGGCATTCGACCGTTGTGACCGGTTCGAGCTTCCAGTTTGCCGCGCGACGGCTGCGCGTTTTACTGCGCGGCGTCTTCCATTTTAGATTTGCCACGTGAGTCTCCGTTGGTACACGAGCATTCGCCCGCGTTGAGATTTGCTCCGCACGTTCCGCACAGACCACGGCACTCTTGCGAGCACCGCAAACCCATCGGCAGCTCGCTGAGCACGTTTTGCTGCGCTAAGTCCGCAACGTCGAGCCGGTTACCGGCCAATACGTTGCTCTCGCCGAAAGGATCTTCGTCGCGCCCGGGCATCGGGTCGAGGCGTTCGTCGACGTCGACGTGCACGTCCCGGCTCGCGTCTTCCAAGCAGGACACGCACTGACAACGCGCTACCACGTCGATCGTTCCCTCGATCGTCAACATCCGGTCGGCGTATCGAAGCTCGAGATGAACCCGTGCGGGCTCCGGAAAGCTGATTCCCTCGAACGGTTCGATCGGCACCTCGTCGTCGATCACCATAAGCTGGCGTCCACCGGCGAGTAACCCGCCTACATCTACTTTATGACTGCGGTCCATGATACCAATGCGGTCGCAATATGAGGGCCCCGCCTCCGAGGCAGGGCCCTCACTACGACCACGACATTCTAGAACCCGTACGCTGGGCTTGTCAAACACCGCCGTCGGAGGGATTGAGGGACGCATGAACGTCGATCCCACCGCTTCCAGCCTAGCCTCCGCCGGCGTCGCCTACGCTCCACAGATCGCGGCGGCTGCCGCGCGCCACGGCATCGATCCACGCTTGCTCGCCGCCGTGGCCGCTCAAGAAACTGGCGGCCCCGGCTCCAACGCCGGCCGCAACGTAGTGGGCGACGGCGGGCACGGGCGTGGTCTGTTTCAAATCGACGACCGCTGGCACACCTTTGCGGCCTCCTCCGAGGCGATGGATCCCGGTGCCAACGCCGATTATGCCGCCGGTATGCTGCACGAGCTCATCGGACGCTACGGGAATGTCCGGCAAGCCTTGAGCGCCTATAACGCGGGCAACCCGAACGCGACGGGCACAAAGACGGTTTGGCCCGACGGCAAGCGCCTTGGCTATGCCGATTCGGTCTTGCGCCATTACGATGAGCTGGCTCAGGATGCCGGCCTCCGCCAGACCGCGCTATCCGCCGGACCGGCGCAGGCCTCATCGCCCGCTTTTGCGTCGACGTTCCCGCCGCCTCAGCTGCCCGCGCCGGCCCAGCCGCAGAGCTACCGGCGTCAAGAGACCGACTACGCCGGCCTATTCGACCTTGACGATTCCGACGATTCCACACCCGTTTAGGAGGTCTATCCGTGGCATTTCTACTTCCGATCCTCGAAGGCGCGGGCGCCGGGCTGCTAGGCAATGCCGTCGGCGGGCTTTTCGGCGGCGCGAGCGGCGCCGCTGAGAATGGCGCCATGAACGCTCTGAACTCCCAAGACGAGAGCTTTCAGCTGGGAATGTACGCATCCGAGATCCAGAACCAAGAGCAGCTTCAAATGCAGTCGGAAGTCTTCGATCAGGTGATGGACGAGCGCAGCGAAAATATGCGCGAAGTCGACACGCTGAGAAACGTCGACATGGCGCAAAGAAAAGCAGACGACGGCATTTTGAAAAAATTCATTCAGAGCATCGGTGAATGAGCGCGCCGCTGCTTCTGGTGCGCGGCACCGCTCGTCCGGCAAGCCCGACGTCGTCCTCGGATCTCACCGCGGACCAGCAGGCGCAGATCGCCGCGCAGCACGCCGCCTTCGACTTCCAAACGGCCGAAACGGCGGAGCTGCTTCGCGAGCACGAAGCGCTCCAAGCGTTACTGCTGGAGGAGCTCAAGAACGAAGACGAAGTGATGAAAAAGTGGATCGCGCTGGTCTGATTTGGGCCATGCCTTTGTTGCCGAAGTCTCGTTTGCCGTAGCACACTTCGACTCCAGTCGCCTCGGCTTGACCCAAATCTCGTTGCGCCCGCTTTGAACTCTACTGCGTGACGGTGATCGTGCCGGCCATTCCGGAGTTAGCATGATAGATGCACCCGTAGTCATAGGTGCCGGCTTTGGTAAACATTACCCGGAAACTCTGGCCGCCCAGGAACGTACCGGAATTCACGACTTTCGTCCCGTCGTCTGTCGTGACACGCCCGCGAGGCGCGACGTTCACGGGCGGGTCGGGGGGAATCGCTGGTACGCCCTTCGTCCCTTCGATGTTTAGCGACACAGTGTGAGGCTCGTTGGCAGTTTCATTGACGAAGGTCACGACGGTATTCACTTTGACCGTAAGGTTACCCGAGGTCGGGGCCTTCGCCGGATTGCGCGTATTGAGGAAGCGCAGCACTGTGAGATCCGTCGGGGGATACTGAACGAGTTGCGGAGCGATGCCGGCCGCCAGCGTCATTCCGCCTGGCGTAAAGGGAAACTCTCGAACCGAGGCACGCGCGCCGCGCAAATCTGCGCGCAGCTGCGTAGCAGCGAGTCTACCATAATACGCTGCATCGTGCGGATAAGGCGTTCCCGCTTTCTGCACTACCACGGTCCCCTGCATCGCAGGGTTATGGAAGAGACAGACGATGCGGTAGGTGCCGGGCACCGGAAACTTCAGAGTGAAAGATTGGCCTCCGACCAGGATGCCGGAGTTTAGTATCTTCTTGCCGGTGACGGTGGTGCCGCCGTACGGCTTCTCATCTTTGAGTGAGAGCGGAGACGGCATTTTCGCTTTGGCCGGCACGAATGCCACGGTGTGCGCGTCTCCTCCGGCACCGCCTTGGACCATAAACGTTATGGTGTCGCCCGCATCGATCGTAATGCTGTTGGGATAATAGTCGAGCGCCTGAAACGCATAGTTTTTATTTGCGCCGCCCGTGAGCATTGTCCAATTGGTGCTTGCGTGCGAACGTATGGAACCGTCGGGGGCATTGGGTACGCCGGCGTGCGAACCCATTGCACCTCCGGTACAGCTCGTGAGGACAACGACGAATGCGAGAAATGATATATTTCTCATGTATCCCGCCTCCTAGCAATCGGGACGTCCTTTTACGCCGCTACAGCTCATGTCACCAGGCGAGCACCTTTAGTTCTTTAGGCGTAAAATGTATGCGGGCGACACACGAAAGGTCGGGACGCCCGTCTCATCGTATACCGCAGGCCGACGCGGGCCATTAGCTCAGTTGGTTAGAGCGCATGCTTGATAAGCATGAGGTCCCTGGTTCGAGACCAGGATGGCCCACCATTCAATACCCTTACTGCGTAAAGTTTTTTCGTTTGCCGTCGACCACGGGACGAAGGTGAGAACCCGCCGCTACAACCCATTCCCAACCTATTTTCTCGGGAGTCGCTTTTCCGAAGCGCGTTTTTCGACTAATCCAAAGGCCTTTTCGAGCACGTTTGCCGCTTGGCGCTGTTGGCCGGGAAGCAGGTGACCATAGCGGTCCAGGGTCATCCGTGTCGAGGCGTGACCGAGGCGAGCAGCTACGACGACGGGCGACACTCCGGCTGCGAGCGCGCTGGAAGTCATACTGTGCCGCAAGTCGTGGAT
Organism: Vulcanimicrobiota bacterium; assembly: GCA_963715435.1. Taxonomy (GTDB): domain Bacteria; phylum Vulcanimicrobiota; class Vulcanimicrobiia; order Vulcanimicrobiales; family Vulcanimicrobiaceae; genus JAFAHZ01. The sequence goes on along the minus strand of OY970243.1, from coordinate 3,209,007 downwards.
CGTTAGTCCCGTGATGCCAGTACGCTCGCAGAGCTTCGTGAAGTGATGCCGCCGTAGGTTGCTGCGGTTCATCAACTGGCCCGACTTGGTGGTGAAGACGTACTGCGATCTAGCGCCCTCCTTCTCGGCGGTCTTCTTCCGTCGGCAAAGCGCGGCAAGCGCTCGCGCTCCTACATCTATAATGCGCCGAGAGCTTTCGGTCTTAAGATCGCTAATCTCGACGTTGCCGTGAATCTCGACAGTTTGTTGCCGAACAGATATTCGCCCCGCGTCGAAGTCTACGTCAGACCACTCTAGACCCAACGCTTCGCCCACGCGAAGCCCGGCCGTCAAACATAACAGCCAAAGCGCTTCGAACCTATCCGCGGTCACCTCCGCAATGAAACGAGCGGCTTCGTCTGGGTCAAGAGTCCGAGCCTTCTTCGCTTTGTGCGAGGGAGTGTCCACGATTCGGAACGGGTTCGGGCGGAAATACTTTTCGCGCTTAATAGCCGTATCGAATGCGAGGCGCATAACTTGCGCGACGATCTGCACGCTACGGCCGCCGGCTCCGTTCTTTTTCAGCTCTCCGTATAACTCGTCGACGTCATCCGGTCGGGCTTTCTCCAGCCGCTTCTGTCCGATAATCTCTTGAGCGTGAACGCGCCAAGCAATTTCCCACGTCGCAAACGTGTTCGGTCTAATCTTGGGTTTGACTACGTTGTGCAGCCAATGATGGACCCATTCGTCGACGGTGCCGATTGCAACGGGTCGAAGTGTACCGCCGCTGCCCGCACGCTCGTCTTGGATCTTGCGCACGAGCGCGGCTCGTGTTTTGGCGTAGAGGTATTTGCGTCGACGCTTTCCATTTGCACCCTACCGAGATCGATAGAATACTGCCACGTTCCGTCCGATCGCTGGACGATTGAACCTTCGCCTTTTGCTCGGCGCACCTGATTCTGCTGGCTCAAAATTCCCCCAGGAATGATTGAAAAGTCTGCGCAAACTCCTTCGGGGTTCGGTATCCGAGCGAAGAATGCGTGCGGATCTGGTTGTAGTCCTGTCGCCAGTGCTCTGCCCGCTGACCAGCATCTTGGATGTCGAGAAAGGTGTGGGCGTTGAGCAGCTCGTCGCCGACACGCCCGTTGAGCGACTCGACCTGTGCGTTTTGGGTCGGCTTTCCCGGTTGAATGAACTGCAGATCGATCTCCTTCGTGGCCGCCCATTGCAACATGGCGCGGCTTGTAAATTCGGGGCCATTGTCAAACCGGATTGCCTGTGGCAACGCGTTCATCGGCGATCGCCTCAGAGCAGCGGATGACGTCGTGACTGCCAAACGAGAAAGCCACGTCGATCGCCAAGCATTCGCGCGTATAGTCGTCGACCACGTTCATGGTTCTGATGGTCCTTCCCGTCGCAAGCCGATCGTGCATAAAGTCGATCGACCAATGCTCATCGGGTCGAGCGACCGCGGCGATCGCATTCCCGCGAACGTAGCGTACCTTACGCTTCTTTCGCGGATGGACTTGCAGACCGAGCTCGCGATAGATGCGGCGAAATCGGGATTCTCCAATGCCGATTAAGTCGCGACGAACCATAACGATCAGCCGGCGCCAGCCAAATCGCGGCCGCTGCTGAGCGAGCTCCTTTGGGCGTTCGATCAAGATGGTATCGTGCGCTCGAGGCTTTCGCCGGTACTACAGCGTGCGACGCGGCTGCCCGATGATCGCGCAAGCTCGCACGCGGGACAGGCCCCAATCTTCCAGCGCCCTCACGGCTTCTTTTCGCTGCGAGGGCGCCAGCCGTTTTTTGCGATCAGCTCGCGAACGGCATCGACTTCCATTGTCAGCCGCGCGATGACGCGGTCTTTTCGCGCGCTCTCGGCCTCGAGCTGTTTGAGCCGGGCGAGATCGCTGGTTTCGAGGCCACCGTACTTATCTCGCCATAGTCGGATCGTATTTGCGTGAATGCCGTGCCGCCGGCCGAGTTCGGTGGCAGTTGTTCCGGCGTCGAGCTCCTTGAGGATCGCGACGACCTGGGCTTCGGTGAAGCGGGTTTTCTTCACGTGAGTCTCCTAGGGCCAAAGGCCGGAACTCACAATTTCAACTTGAGCCGTTTGCTCACCTCAGGTCAGCCCATGTGTCAAGTCGGTCATCCAGGTGCTCGAAATGATTCCGTATCGTGCGGTTCTTCAAGAGCGGAGGGCCGTCTATCCCCAATAATCCCCTGAGCCTCGATGCGCGCGCTAGTGCCCTCTTGGCATTGTTCGCACTTGGATCAGGCCAGAACATCTTTGACACATTTGCGGCGAAGCCCATCGCCGCGTGAAGGTGCCGAAAGATACTCGCTATTGCGCGTTGCCGAACCGCTATGTCGGGGTTCGTAAATAAACGGATGTCCGATCGAAGGTCAGCTATCGTCAGCTCAAAGTAGCCGCACTCGTTGTAGTGAAACTGCAAGTAAGCCCAATCGATAAAGTCCTGATCGCGCGGCACGTTGCCCTAGACTTCGGTAACCGGGGCCCGGGGAACTTTCGGACTTGGAGTGCCGATGACGGCCGTTCATTTCCTGAATCCGTCGCGAGGGTCACCGTTTTTACGACAGCATGGGAACCCGTCGCGCCGACCGCATCGATCGCGGCCCATGCCCCCGTGGGCTGGGTGAACACACGGCGTCGATGCAGGTCGAAGATGGGCACTGCGTCGTTTGCGTCGCCAAAACCGAAAGTGGCGGCGATGGACCTTGTGCTGAACCGGCGACGCTGTAGCGTCCCTTATCGGATGTCTCGTTCGATGTTATGCCGTTCTACGTCTAGAGCTGCGCAAAGTCCCGCATCATTTGGGCGACGCTATCATTGGATAGGAGGCCACCTCGCGTCGTAGAACTTTTCTGGTCGAAGCCGTGAAGCTTGGTCGCCCGCTTGGAGTTGACCTATGCGAAAAGTTTTTTCCTTGGCACGAGTTCTCGTTTCGGTCTGTCTCGTTTCAGTCTGGATCGTCGCGTGCAAAGGTGGCGGGCCCGACTATCTGTCGCCCGCAGGTTCTGGCTCGGAACCGAGTACGACACGGCTATCTGCGGCGCCCGTGACCGACGACAGAATGGCGGCCAGGTTCCGCTTAGGTCCGCACTCGGTAGCCTCGCAACTCGCGGCCGTTACCTATGACCTTCCGTCCGGTAACTATAGTGCGCTTCGGGTGAACCTGCGCGTCACCTCGTTTCCAAACATCTCGTCGGCAGAAACCGCCTTTGGGCTGTGGTTTCCCTTCGCGAACGGCAACGCTGCTCTACTTCAGCTTGCTCCAGGAAAATATGCGACAAGCTTTGTTCCAAAGCCGGCGAAGATCATCAGCGGTCTCTGCTATGAGACAAATTGTCAAGTAGGGTTCGTATGGAAGGTGAACAGGCCATATCAATTGGCCCTGATGTTGACAAGTAAGTCTCGTGCTACGGAAACGTGGACTGGTTCCGTTTCGCAAGGCAAGAACAAGCCCCGCTCGATTTTTAGCTTTGAGGTGCCAGCGTCCTGGGGTCTGATCTCCCCGACGCAAAAGAACTCCATCATCTCGCTCGTGGTCGATTACAACAAAGTTTCAAGTTGCGACGTTGTCCCATACGCACAAGTGCTGTTTGAAAATCCCATTGCGACATCTTCTAAGGGCTCTACAACGACTGCGAAATCCACCGGGACATTCGGCGGTCCGTGTAAAGCAGTCTCCTACGTTGGCGCAATGCCAACTAGCAGGTCGTCAAAAATCGCAATCGGGACGCAGTGGATACCAGGAGCGACGCCGCAGCCGAGCCCCGTCCCAGACCCAGGAAAACCGCTGTTTACGCCGATCCCCATGCCAACCGGGTCCCCGCAGCACTTGTCCGATCCAATCACTGTCGGGCCACTGCAACCCGTGTTGCCGAACGAGTTCGCCTATGGTTTGATAGGCGGCCCGGATGAAGCGCTCACTTCGTTGCGCTTCAGCGACGGATCGACCCGGGTGTGGATGGATAGTGGCGAACTCGCCGAGGGTTGTTCGTTCCTCATGAGTACAAAGGACTTTGGCAGGTTCGAGTTTCTACCGAAGCCAGAGCCTAATCGGTCCCCTTCTTGGATCCTTCACCGCGCCCGTACCGATGCCTATGACGCCAATTACGCCGGACCGATTCGGTCGTCCCCGCAGCAAATGGGCGCGATCTGCTAATGATCTATGATTCGGAAAATCACAAATTCGACAGTGGCTGGGGCGTCGGATACTACGGGACCGAAGGCATCGCTCGCTCGAGCGATGACGGACTCACCTGGCAACGCGAGGGCGCGATCATCACGAGCGAGTCGGTTAAGCCGCCCTCGCCTCCAAAATATGGAGCCGGCGCCGGTAGCGCTTCGGTCGTTTCGGTCGGCGGATACCTGTACGCAGTATTCATGGAGTTAGGCCCCGGCCCCAGGGGACTTGGTCTGGCGCGTGCACCTCTAAGTTCAGACGGCACTCCGGGCTCGTGGCGGAAGTACTATAACGGCAGTTTTTCGAGTGACGCGCAGAACCATGGGCCATATACGGAACTCCTAAACCCTTATGTCTCAGCCTATTTCCCCAACGTAACGTTCAACACGTATTTAAACTCATTCGTAATGCTACTTACGGGTGGGAACCCCTTTGGTGGCAAAACCAACCTCGTTATGCTCACATCCATGGACCTCATTCACTGGAGCAGTTCACGCAAATTGGATGCGCGGTGGCCGGCGGACGCAGGTTTCGGCCCATGGTATGTGTCGCGTAATTACACCGGGCGCCACATCAAATGAGATAACGGGACAGTCGGGTTATGTCTATTTAAGCTACGCTGCAAGCGGTGGCCAACGCGGATTGTATCGTTCGAAGTTCACGATCGGCCCCTAAAAATCGACGACAACAGCAAGTCACACTGTTCGATGGTCTCGCGTCGTGTTGGCGTCGTAGAGTACGCCTCGATTATCCATTTTGGGTCTCTACTTTGGATGAGTGGATTGAACTAAGGACAGGATCGTCAAAGAGATTGGCGCGGCGAACATAGCCGACCAGCACCGTTAGAGAACGGTGGCGGGTAACAAGCGCGATGCGGTCGAGCCCGACGTGCGCCTGTGGTGCGCTGGTCGCGAAACCGGCGCCGATCCGATGAACACCAATCCGGCGTTCTGCCCGTATCCCTCGGCTTCGATAGTCGCTACTAACGTGCCGTTAAAGATTTGGAATGTGCCGTAAGGAAACTTTTGGCCGCCGATGACGAGAGACGCCGAGCCGCCGTTTCCGCTATTTTGCCTCAGGGTTAGGCAGTACGTTCCGTTGCTGTGTTTAGTGTGGCTCACGGTCGCGGGCCAATTGCCGCTATAGTCGCGCAACGGTGAGAAGCCGCGTGCCGCGGCGGGACCGCCCGAAACAACCGTCGCCAGGCTTGCAACTGCGGCGAGTACGACTAACTGCGGATGATGCACGAGCGGCATCCTTTCAGGATCAAGGAGGCGATGCCGCAAAGCCTAAGCTCCCCTGGTGAAGAAACTCTGAAGCTGCCCGGTCGAGACCAGGATGACCCACCATCGTACGATCGGTTACCGCGTACATCGGTGTTCGGCGCGTAGCGCGGCGTTGCGACCGCTTAACACTTCTTCTTCACGGCTTTAAACTTCAGCGACAGCGGACCGTTCACCGCAATGGCGCCGGAGTATGTCGCAAATGCCATCGCGCAGCCCTTGGCCTTCGGTGCTGCATAAAGCGTGAAGGTCGCCTTTTTCAGCGTCATTGAAGACTCCGAAAGTACCTCGCAACCGGTAAAACCCGACGCCTTACTGAAGGAACAGTACGCCACGAGCGGAGACTCCATAATTAGGTGGTACTGCCGCTTGCCGACGACGCTGATGGCCCGCACGCTTTTGACCCGAGCGGACTTTGCATCAGGTTGTCTGAGGTCCGGCAGCACGATCGCGATCGCGTATTTCGGACCGGCCTTTTTTGCCGGCACCACGGACGCGTGGGTCGCCGCAGCGCCTGTGCTGGGAATGGTCGACGTCGACGTTTGAGCGCAGGCTGCTAACGCCAATATCGCAAGCAGATAAGCGTATCGCTTCATGTTATCGCCTCCAAAAATAGCCCCGGGAGAGTTGCTTTAAGTCACCTTCAAGCAGCCGTCGCCGAACCCTAGGGGGCGACTGAGCGGCAGTCCGTCACGGAGAATGCGGTTACGCCGCGAAGCTGCCCCGACGATGATCTTTCGCTTGCTCGCTGCCGTCGTGGCAGCCGCGACACTCGCCGTGCCTGTGCCGGTTACTACGACGCCGCAACCGGATCACTACGGGAAGGTCGCAAACCGGCAGTTTTTCGTGCGCACGCCGCAAGGTGCCGGCTATGCCCTCTACTTTAGCAACGGCTCGCTCGAGGGTGACGCAGGCGCGACACGGGCGCTGATCATCGTACATGGCGTTTTGCGGGACGCGGACTTCTATTACGACACCGGCATCATCGCAGCCAACGCTGCCCATCAGCTCGACCGTACGATCGTCATAGCACCGCAGTTCGTCGAAGCCGACGACGTGCAGGGCCGCAATCTCCCAGCCGATACACTGCGCTGGAGCGGTCAATGGCCCGGTGGTTCGGATGCGAAGGCGCCGGCACCAATCAGTACGTACGACGTTTTCGATGCCATCATCGCGCGCTTAGCGGATAGAAACCGCTTTCCGCGCATGCGCACAATCGTTTTGGCCGGACACTCCGCGGGCGGTCAGATCGTGCAACGTTATGCGGTCGTCGGGAAGGCGCCGCAGCTCGATCCGGACGCGAGCGTCCCGGTGCATCTGGTGGTATCCAATCCCTCTTCGTACTTCTACTTCACGGATTGGCGGCCGTTCCCGCCGTCGAACTGCGCCGGCTTCGACCAGTGGCGTTACGGCTTGAGCGGGGCGCCGCGCTACGTCACAGGATCCGCCTCGGAGCTCGAAGCGCGGTACGTCAAGCGGCGCGTCACCTATTTGATGGGCACGGCGGATACGAATCCGAACGAGGACGATCTCGACCGTACGTGCGGCGGCGAAGCACAAGGACCGTACCGTTTCGCACGCGCCAAGTATTTCATCGCTTACATTGCCAGGCGGCACCCGGACGGAACGAACCAAGACTATGCCTTCGTGCGCGGCATCGGTCACGACAATCGCGGCATGTTCGACTCGGAATGTGGGCTAAGCGCGATCTTCGGCGGAAGGTTGGCGACCTGTGCGGATTCCGGACCGCTGCAAAGATTCTCGATCCGGTAAAGCTATTGATCGTCGACCGGTTCGTTTGATATTGGTTCGTGTTCGAAGTATGCCTGCGTCAGCTTAGCCGGAATAGGAACGAATTTGCGCGGCGGTTGAGTGAAATCGAAGCAGTCCGCAATGCTGGTCGCCCGCAGGTCGGTCGTATAGAGCGAGCCCAGATGGAACGTATTCTCGACGAACTTCAGGATGCTGCCGAACTCGTATTGCGTGTGTGACACGTAGTCTTTTCTGGCGTACGGCGAGATGACGAGCATCGGCACACGAAATCCCAAACCTTGATAGTCGAGCTGCGGCGGCTTAACGTGATCGAAAAGACCGCCCCAATCGTCCCAAACGACGATAATTGCGGTGTCGTGCCAATCCGGCCCCTCACCGATCGCATTTACAACGCTCGCAACCCACTGCGGACCGAGGTCCGGTCCGCCGCCCGGATGATCCGAATCGTGGACCTGCGGAACAACCCATGACACCGTCGCCAACTTCCCGCTTCGGGCCACGGGAAGGAACGCCGGCGGCGGCGAGATGACGTTAATCTCCCACTCGTCGGAGTACCGTACCGCGTCGATGGCGTCGAATGCGCTCCAAATCGCCCCGCCCGCGCAGCAAATTTGCGGCGTGTAATATCTCCAGGTGAGGCCGGCGCGATCGATGAGATCGGCCAACGTGTGCCACTTAAAGCACGGAAACGGTCCCTCGTTTCGCAGTTCCTGTCGTTTAACATTAATTAACTGCGTTACCGTGCCGGCCGGAGCATCGCATCCCCAGGCACCTCCCTTCCCACCCGAGTCCGTCGGATCGTCGATCACGCTTGCCCAGCGACTGACCGCAGTGCCGCCGGCGATGAGATCCTGATGTGCCGTAAAGCTGCCGCTGGATTGCGTCGAAAACATGTGGTCGGCGAGAACGTACTGCTTCGCAATCGTCCAATACGGCTCAATCTGCTGCGGGTCGACGTAGCGGTAGTTGTAGCGGCCGATTTTTTGGATCACGTGATCGATTCCGGCGTTGACTCGATCGAAGCCGTCCATCTTTCCGTCGTCGTATTCGCGAAGGAAAGTCGCGTGCACGTGAGCGACGTCGTACTCGACGAGATTGCCTTTGACGAGCGGTACGACCTGGCCGGTGGACATCGTGCCTTGCGTCGCTCCATCCGCACCCGGATACCGTGCGAAGAGATTGTCAAAACTTCTATTCTCCTGAATAACGATGACCACGTGTTTGATCGGCGACGGAGCGGGGGTCGCCGCTGCCGGGAGCACGTTGACGCTAGGTGCCGAACCCGACGTGGAACGCGCGCAACCGGCGAGAACCAACGCTGCGCAAGCGATCAGTGACGCAGCGAGATGTTTCACGTTATTCGGTATCAACGGGCTCGGCCGAGATCGGTTCGTTCAAGAAGAATTGCAGCGATTTGGCGGCAGGAATGGTGTGGAACGTCCGCGGTTTCTGCGAAAAGTTGAAAACGTCATCGATGCTATTCGCGCGCATATCGGTCGTGTTGAGACGGCCCAATTCCCAGTTATCCTCGATAAATCGCAGGAGGCTCCCGAACTCGTATTGCGTATGAGAGACGTAGGCCTTGCGCGCATACGGTGAGACGACGATCATGGGAATCCTAAAACCCAGCCCCTGATAGTCCAGCTGCGGCGGCGCGACGTGATCGAACTGGCCGCCCCAATCGTCCCAAAGCACTACGATTGCCGTCGATTTCCAATACCGTGAATGGCCGATCGCATTGACGACCTGCGCCACCCACGACGGTCCGTTATCCGGCGGGGAACCGGGATGATCGGAGTTGCCCACTTTCGGGATGATCCACGACACTGCAGGGAGCTTCCCTTTTCCGATATCGTTGAAGACGTTCGTCTCAGGCATCGATACGTTCTTGCCCCACTCCGATCCGTATCGGACCGGTCGGATCGCGTCGAAGGCATTCCAGATCGATCCGCCATGGCAGCCCTCGCACGGCGGCTCGACGTAGTACTTCCACGACACGTTTTTGCCGTCGAGTAAATCCCGAATCGTCACCCAGTCGAAACAGGGGAACGGCCCCCCGCCGCGTGAGACGTCGCCGCTCTTATAGATGAGCGACGTGACGGTTCCCACCTCGGCGTCGCAGCCGTACGGCGCCTCCGACGGAAAATCGATGATGCTGGCGTTCGGTTTAATTTTCGTGCTGCCGCGTATGAGGTCCAAGTGCGCCGTAAAGCTGCCGCTGCTTTGCGTTTGAAACAGGTGATCCGCCAGCACGTACTGTTTCGCTAGCGTCCAGTACGGGGCGATTTGCGTAGGATCGACGTACCGGTAGGCATACGTCTCGGTCTTCCCTCCGGTCGCGAGATTCACCTGACCGAAGCCGTCCATTTTCCCGTTATCGAATTCTGCTTCGAACGTCGCGTGAAGGTGAGAGATGTCGTCGGTTAGGAGCGGGCCTTTCGTCAAGGCAACCTTTGTCACCGTGCCGTCGTCCTGGCGCATCAGGCCGCTGCTCGCACCGTCGGCATGCGGAAACGTTGCAAAGAGGTTGTCGAAACTGCGATTTTCTTGAACGAGAATTACAATGTGCGCGATCGGCGAAGCGGTCGCGGGTCCGGGGTTGGACGCCGTGGCGGAAACCGCAGGAGCAACCGGCGTGCTTAATGATCCGCCGCACCCAGTCAGAACTGCAAGAACCAACGCGAACAACGCTTGACGTTTCACCAGCGCAACGCTCCCCCGAACGCTTAAAGTGGTGGAGATGAGGGGACTCGAACCCCTGACCTTCGCCTTGCAAAGGCGTTGCTCTACCAACTGAGCTACATCCCCAAAAATGCAAGCATTTTGGCGACCCTTGTCCTTCTGAAAAGGCTCTCCGCGCTCGCGCGCCGGGCGCGCCCTCCACGAACGTGGGTCCCAAAATTTCGCTGCACACTCTGCGACAGATAACGATGACAACCTGCTCGCCCGTTCGCAGGGTTTGGGGGGGTAGGCGTGAAGAGAGCCGACCGCGCCGGGGGCATAGCTCAGTTGGTAGAGCATTACGCTGGCAGCGTAAGGGTCAGGAGTTCGAGTCTCCTTGCCTCCACCATGAATCGTCCGATTTCACGGGCGATTTTCTTTTGCGCCGCGCGGAATGTTGCCATCCTGTTGCCCTCCGATCCACCTGAGGCGTGACCAAAGGCAGCCTCCGGCGGCGCAATGAGCCTACTTGCTCAAGCGGGGAAACCAAACGGAAGCCAAGGGCCGGGGACGCCCACCAGCCCTCGGTGCGGCTGAAAGACCTCCCTATGTGATGGGGGACCGCCACAAAAGCAATGGCTAAGATAACCATTGCAAGCAAGACCTAGCCACCAACCCAGGTGGCTAGACGCGACGGTCCGCCCGGTTACCTGCCCACTAGAGTCACCACTATGGCGATGTCAGCGAAATCAAAGCCGATAGAACTGTATGCCGTAGAGGTGCCGGTGCGAGCAGGAGCAGCCCCGCCGTAGTTTTTGACACGGACGCTGAACCGATCAGGCACTTGCGCTCCGCAAGCCCGCGCGACTGTAGAGTTGGAGTCGGCCGATCCGAGCAGAGGCCAGATCGTATTGGTAGCACGAACGGGCTCGCATGAGCTCACAAATTCCATTTCCCAAAACCGCGGCGGACGTTGCAGGACCGGTCCCCGGCAACACCATGACGCCTTCGTATGTCCAGATGGTCGGCCGAATGGCTTACGTTTGGGGATACCCCATGGTTAACGCGCACAATCGTCGCGACGCATTCGCTCAGGCTCCCAAACCGTGCCTCGTCGGTGGCGTACTACCATTTGCTCCGGTAGGCTACAATGCGATGCTGACAGACTATGTTAAACCCGACCAGACCTTCATCGTTTGTCCGAATCAAGATGTTGTGTATGGCGCCGGCTTCACTGCACTGGACAAGGAGCCGACCGTGTTCCAAGTGCCGGATTTTGGCAATCGTTTCTTCGTGTTTGCGCTGTATGATCAACGGACGGACGAGTTCGCTCAGATCGGCCAACAGTACGGCACTAAGCGGGGCTTCTATATGATCGTCGGACCCAACTGGAGAGGCGAGCCACCCGCCGGGATCAGCGAGGTTTTGCGTTCTTCAACGGACCTGGTGTTTTGCATTCCCCGCGTATTCAAAGACGACACTCCAGAAGATGCCGCGGCCGTCTTACCATTACTGAACCAAATCGCATTCTATCCACTCAGTAAATACGATGGCACAATGAAGATAGTAGACTGGCCCAACATTCCCCACGTTCCCGCACCTCAACGAACCGGTGAAAAGGGCGAAACGAAATGGGTAGACCCATCAAAGTACTACGACGAACTACCCCTTATCCTAAAAGAGGTGCCGGCACTCCCGGGGGAGGAAACGCTTTACAGTTGGTTCGCCTCCGTGTGGGATGCCGCTGCTGAAGATCCCAAAGTAAAGCAGGAGCTGATAGACTCGTTTATTGCGGCAGACCGCGAACTCGTTGCACCGTTATTTTCATTTCGCTACAACGGCCGGAACATCGGCAACGGATGGACTGCTCCGGCTAATGCCTCCCAGTGGGGCACAGACTATCTCAACCGAACGGCCATTGCAAAATCGAGCATGTACCAAAATACGCCGGAAGAGACGCTATATCAGTTCAAGGAAAGCGCGAGCGACGGAGCGCCACTGGATGGGAAAAATCGATACACCATCAAGTGCGCCAAAGGCCAACTTCCGCCGGTGAAAGGCTTCTGGTCATTAACAGTCTATGACGAGAGCCATTTCTTCTTCCCGAATCCACTTAGCCGTTTCTCGCTTGGCACGAAAAATAAGCACTTGCAATTCGCTCCCGATGGTTCACTGACACTCTATCTCGGCGCGAACTCACCCGGTACAGATAGGGAAAGCAACTGGATCCCGTCGCCTAAGACCCGATTTTCACTCCTGCTGCGGAACTATTGGCCGGAACAATCCATAATCGACGGGTCGTGGGTACCCCCAGACGTGAATAGGACACCATAGCACAAAACAAGGACGCCTTAGCTCAGTAGTGCACTCGAAAGCGCGCTATTGAAGTAGCGCTTAGCATTTGGATTTGGAAACTGTCGTTGGTGTGCGATTTTCGGATAGCTCCCGTCAAGACCGAGAGCTAGAATAGCGATTAAGCGAGAAAACAAAAGAAGCAAGACGCCGAACAACGCAGGAGAAAAAAGTGGCGCTAAAAGAGTATAAGCCGGGAAGCGCCTTCAACGGCGTCATCGGTCGAACGTTCGATCAATCGTCGCCGGCGTGGCCGGAACCCAAGCGTGCGAAGTCTGGAGTGCCGAACGTCTTGTTCATCATTCAGGACGACACCGGCTTCGGACAGATGGGATGTTACGGAAGCCCCATCAAAACGCCGAATATCGATGCCTTGGCGGCAGGCGGCCTGCTATTCAACAACATGCACACCACAGCGCTCTGCTCGCCATCGCGATCGTGCTTCCTAACGGGCCGCAATCATCACTCCAATGCAATGGCTTGCATCACTGAAGGTTCCGAGGGCTTCCCGGGGTCCAACGGCAACATCCCCTTCGAGAACGGCTTCCTTTCCGAAATCTTGCTTCAGCAAGGATATAACACGTTCGCGCTCGGCAAGTGGCACCTCACGCCCGGCGACCAAAACTCGGCCGCCGGTTCGTACGATCGCTGGCCTCTCGGTCGCGGCTTTGAGCGCTACTACGGCTTCCTCGGCGGTGACACGAACCAGTACTATCCGGAACTTGTGTACGACAACCACTCCGTCGAACCCGAGAAGACGCCGGAGCAGGGCTACCACCTTACCGAGGACCTGACGGACAGAGCGATCAGCTTCATTGCTGATGCCAAGCAGGTCGCTCCTGACAAACCGTTCTTCATGTATTTCTGTCCCGGTGCCGGCCACGCTCCGCATCATGTTCCCAAGGAGTGGGCGGATCGCTACAAAGGGCAATTCGATGACGGTTGGGATGCGTACCGCGAGAAAACGTTCGCGCGGCAAAAAACTCTTGGCATTATTCCAAAGGACGCCGAACTCTCGCGCCACGACCCGGACGTTCAGGATTGGAACGCGCTTTCAGCCGATGAGAGAAAGGTCTACGCGCGCATGATGGAAGTTTTCGCCGGCTTCCTGACCCACACCGACTACCACTACGGCCGGTTGTTTGATTTCTTGAAGTCGATCGATCAGTGGGACAACACGCTGATCATGTTCGTCAGCGACAACGGAGCCAGTGCGGAAGGCGGACCGCACGGCTCGATCAATGAGACCCTGTTCTTCAACAACGTCCCCGAGTCGATTGAAACGAATCTAAAAATGCTCGACGAGCTGGGTGGGCCGAAGACGTATAACCACTACGCCTGGGGCTGGACGTTTGCCGGCAACACACCGTTCCGGCGCTGGAAGCGCGAGACGTACCGCGGTGGTATCAGTGATCCGTTCATCGTCCACTGGCCGGCGGGTTTCAAAGCGAAGGGAGAGATTCGCACGCAGTACGCGCACGCAATCGATCTCGTGCCGACAGTCCTGGAAGCCCTGAGCATCGAGCCGCCCGACTCGATTAAGGGCGTCACCCAGTCCCCGATTCAAGGCTTGAGCTTTGCGCATGCATTCGATGACGGCGCAGCCGCGACCAAACACCTCACGCAATACTTCGAGATGTTTGGACACCGTTCGATCTATCACGACGGCTGGCGTGCCGTCTGTCCGTGGCCAGGAACGTCGTTTACCGAGTCGGGTCGGGCATTCGGCGCTCCCATTGACGCGGCGATGCTGACAAAGCTCGATGCCACGGCGTGGGAGCTCTACCACATCGATACGGACTTCGCCGAAAACCACGACGTGGCGGGTCAACACCGGGACGAATTAATCGAGATGATCGGCACCTGGTATGTTGAGGCGGGAAAGTACGACGTGCTGCCGATCGATAGCCGCGGCACACAACGCTTCATCGACAAGCGGCCCGTGATTGCCGTCGCGAGAACGCGTTATGTGTACTATCCGGGAACCCAGGGCGTACCAAGCAGCGCCGGGCCTCGTATATTAAACCGGCCCCACAGCATCGAAGCCGATGTCGAGATCCCGAAGGGCGGTGCAGAAGGCGTCCTCCTCGCGATCGGCGGCTCCGATGCGGGTTGTGTGTTCTATGTCAAAGGCGGCAAGCTGTTCTATGCGCTGAACTACGTTATGCTGTCAGTCTACAGCGTCGAGTCGAGCATCGACGTGCCGTCAGGCCGGCACAAACTGCGCTTCGAGTTCGAACCTACCGGCAAACCCGACTTCGCGAGCGGAAAGGGCGCGCCGGGGCATGCCATTTTGTACGTCGATGGCAAGTCTGTCGGGGAGGCGGACTTTCCCGTGACCGTTCCTTTGGCCCTCGGGCTTGCCGGCGGCTTCCAAGTGGGAAGAAACGGCGGTAGCCCCGTTACTGATGGCTACGCCGCGCCGTTCCCCTTTACCGGCAAGATCTACAGCATCACGGTCGACGTAAGCGGCGACCTTATCGCTGACCATGAAGCCGAAGCGAAGATCATCTTAGCCCGGCAATAGAACACTTATTAGGAGAATCGCTTGGAAGAGAAGCCCTTTCAGATAAAGAGCGGGCGGCGGAAGACTAAAAACTGCGCCTAACGGACTTCCTTAGTGCGCACATATGTCGCGTGAAGTCTATGTGGGAGGGAGCCATTGCCCAGACTTATCTGCTACCGGAGACGATTTTTTCCATCCGTTCGCCGAGACGATCCGTCGCCTCACCGATGGCATTGCCAAGAAGGTGGCTGTATATCGACAAGGTGATGTTCGCGCTCTCGTGCCCGAGAACGCCGGCAACCGTCCGAACGTCATTGCCGTCGGCAATGAGGTGCGACGCCGCCGTATGCCGCGTATCGTGCAGGCGCTGAGTCGAGAGCCCGGCTGCGCGCGCAATCTTCCCAAATGCTTTGGTCGCGGCCATGGGCGTGATCCGCTCGCCGAGGTTGTTCGTGAACACCGCACCGGATTCGACGTAGAACCCTACCGGAGCACGCAGCCGTTCTTCAACCTGCATAACACGCTGCCGACGTAGGGCTTCGACCGCCCAGCCCGAGAGGCCAATGACGCGCTCGCGATGCGTCTTCGTGTCCTTCAGTTCTATTCGGTCCTTTGTTTGCGAGAGCGATCGGCTGATGCGAACCTTGTGGCGATCGACGTCAACGTCGCCCCACTAAATATGACGTTTGGCGTAGAGGAGACGTCAGGCCATATTCTTTAGATACGGTCTTCCCTTCCGGCGCCGTCAGCCAGACCGCGCTGATCCAGCCGCAGATTTCCTGACTTGATGATTCTCCAACCAGGACTAATAGGTCATCGATCGACTTCTCTAGATTGCCCACCAGACGGCCTCATTCGGCCCAGACGTATCACGTCCCAGAGAAGTGTATCGCTAAAGCTGTCTGATACGTCGAACCACGTAATTGCGCTCCGAGACGTCTATCGACGGGCGTCCTTTAGCATCGGCACCGACATCGATGCGCATTGTATAGTCGCGTTCCGCTTTCCGAGAGTGAGGCAAGCAGAGACGATGCGTTGCCATTCTGTTGCCGTCCACCCCGCCTTCTCACGCCCCCGAATGGCTTTTCTGGTCCGCTCTACGAGGAGAGGACCGCCTCTGCACCCCCTGATGCCCCCGGAGTCCCCGCCACGACGTTTTCGAGTCTCCTTGCCTCCACAATGTCAAGCGAGCCGGCAACAGCCGGCTCGCTTTGTTCTTATGCTATAGTAGGTCCGCGGAGTGCGCCGGATGATCGCGCCGGCAGGTGCCGGTGAGGAAAGTCCGGGCTTCATAGGGCAGGGTGCAGGATAACGTCCTGTCGGGGCAACTCGAAGGAAAGTGCCACAGAAACATACCGCTCGCCGCCTCCGGTGGCCAGTAAGGGTGAAATTGTGAGGTAAGGGCTCACAGAGCGTCGCGGTGACGCGCGCTCGGGTAAACCCCACCTGAAGCAAGACCGCTCGACGACCTCGAAAGAGGGGGACGGCCCGTCCCAACGAGCCACGTCGCACCGAGGTGCGCGGCAACGCGCATCCCAGAGAGATGGTCATCCTTCGGCGGCACGCCGCCGAAGACAGAATCCGGCTTACAGGCGCACTTCGCGAAACCACATCGACAACCCAAGGAGTTTAAGAGCACATCGTGACCGACCGCCGTTTTACCCCCGACATGACCGTCGACGACGCTTTCCGGCTGCATGCCGGTGCGCGCCGCGTGTTTGCGCGCTTCCATTTGGGAGGCTGCTCCAACTGTGCCATCAGCGAGACGCACACGATCGGAGCGATCAGCGAGGACTACGGGATTCCGCTTCCGATGTTGCTCGAGACTCTCAACGCGCTCTTCGATCAGGGCAGTTTCGCAGTCGGCGACAAAGTCCGCATCCCCGACGAAATTCGTTCGAAGATTCCGCAGTTGGCCACCGTACCGGAGACGGGTACGATAACCGGAATGGAAAGCGGCGCTTACACCGCAGAGTTCGGCGACGTACGGCTTCAGGGTCTGGCGGAGGACTTCATTGCCGTCGAAGCCAGCGCTACGGCCTGACCATCGGACGCGGTCGGGCCGACGCTAGAGGGGTTTTCTCGAAGAGAACCCTTCGTCAGTTGAGTGCCAGTGCAGCACGGCCGGCTCACCGGCTTTCCAACATAAATACACGGCTTCGCCCGCGCGGATTGCCGGAAAATCGATCAGTCCGAGGTCGATATCTTTAACGATGCATCCCAGCGACTCGATCCGGTGGATGAGCCGATGTATTTCCAGCTTGAGATCGCCGAAGGGCGGCGGTGGAAACGGCGACCTGGCCGCGGCGAGCCGCTGCGAATGGGGCTGCTCTACGTGGTGCAGTGCCGGGTCCGATTCGAGCAGCTTGATGGCCAAATCTCGCCGTTTCGCCAGGAGCTCTTCGACGAGCGGCGTCAGCTTTGGCAGTAAGGCGTTGGCCCGTTCGGGCGAAAATGGTTTCATATGAGTCGGCCGCGTCTCGTCTTCGTCACTGGTCTTTCCGGTGCCGGGCAAAGTCAAGCAATTAAATCGTTCGAGGATCTGGGCTTTTACTGCGTCGAGCACCTTCCTCCCAGCGTGCTCGCCGCTACGGTGGCGGCACTCGCGCGTGCCGAAGTTGAGAATGCCGCAATCGCGCTCGACGTTCGCGGTGCCGATTCGTTCGGCGACCCGTGCGCCGCAATCGACGATATGATACGTACCCACGATGCGCGGCTGCTCTTTCTCGACGCGCACGACGACCAGCTCGTGCGCCGCTTTAGTCAAACGCGCCGACGCCATCCGTTGCGACAAGCCGGTTCGCTGGTCGAAGCAATTCAAGCCGATCGGCGAATGCTGGCGCCGTTACGCGAGCGCGCAAACGTCGTGATCGACACGTCCAACCTGACGCACGCCGGGCTGAAGCAGCGCATTTCCTCTGCGTTTTTGCCCGATCGCCCCATGCGGTTAGGCGTTACCGTCGTCGCCTTCGGCTTCAAATACGGTCTGCCCACGGATCTGGACGTGCTCTTCGACGTGCGGTTCCTTAAGAACCCAAACTATGAGGAAGCGCTGGCCCCATTGACGGGTGAGAACCCGGCGGTTGCCGCATTTATCGAGAGTGATCCCTCGCTCGAACCGTTTTTGTCCAAGGCAACCGACCTGATCGAGTTCCTGTTGCCCCGTTATCTAGAAGAGGGGAAGACGCAACTCACCATCGGGGTCGGCTGCACCGGCGGCCAGCACCGTTCAGTGTACGTGGGCCGTCGCCTGCTCGAACGATTGCAGGCCGACGGGCGTCTCGAAGTAGCCTTTGAGGCCCGCGACGTGAAACGATGAAACAGACCGTGAAACGCCGCTTGAGCTCTTCCTCGCAATGGTTGGTGCCGGGCCTAGGCATCAAACGCTGGGCGTTCCTAGCCATATTCGGCGTTCTGTTGATCTTCGACGCGGTCGCGCGCTGGCTGATCGCCGAAGGCAGCGGGATCGACATCAACGAGATTCTCGACTCGATCGTCGACGATTATTTTTCTCCCGCATACCTGACGGCCGTGCTGGGGGTTTTGGGCGTCTGCTTCACGGCGCTGGGATTTCGCATGTGGTCGCGTTCGGTTACACGGATCCCGCGCGGTCGTGCCCCGCAGGGCTTCCGTGACGCACTAACCGGCCTGCGCTTGCAGCAGGGGTATAAAGTCGTAGCCATCGGCGGCGGCACCGGTCTTTCCACGCTGTTGCGCGGGCTCAAACGGCGCACGAGCAACCTTACCGCCGTCGTCACCGTTAGCGACGACGGCGGGTCGTCCGGACGCCTTCAAAAGGAACTCGGCGTTTTGCCGCCGGGCGACGTGCGTAACTGTCTGGTCGCGCTCGCCGACGACGAAGCGATGGTCACCGATCTCTTTCGCTACCGGTTTACCGAAGGCCAAGGCTTGAGCGGCCACTCGTTCGGCAACCTTTTCCTGGCCGCAATGAGCGGCGTTACCGGCAACTTCGATACGGCCGTGAAGGAGTCGAGCCGCGTGCTCAACATTGTCGGTCGCGTGCTGCCCGCGACGTTGAGCGTCGCCCGTCTGTGTGCCGAGCTCGACGATGGAACGATCGTCGAAGGCGAATCGAACATTTCTCAGGCAAGCCGCCCGATCCAACGCGTCTTCTTTGATCCCGCGCGCGCCGAACCCCTCGACGAAGTCATCGATGCTATCCGCGCCGCCGATGCCATCGTGCTCGGTCCCGGCTCGCTCTTTACGTCGATCTTGCCCAACTTTTTGGTCGACCGAATCGCGCGGGAAGTCTCCAACGCGCATGCCGTAAAAATGTACGTCTGCAACGTGATGACGCAACCCGGCGAAACCGACGGCATGTCCGCTGCGGATCACGTGGGTGCACTCCTCGACAACGCCGGCGCGCGCGTGTTCGATTACGTGCTCGTCAACGACGAACCGCCGTCTCGCCTAGCGGCGATGTATGCGGAGGAGGGTCAGCTTCCCGTCAAACCCGATGCCGACCGCATTGCGGCGCTCGGGGTAGAGCCGGTCTGTGCGAGCATCATCAGCGAGACCGAGACCGTTCGCCACGATCCCGATAAGTTAGCTTCGGTCGTGATTTCGGTCATCGATCGCGTCGTTGCCGACCGCGCGACGCTTATGAAGCCGGCCAGCGCGTACCGTCACGGTGAAGCGGCGACGAGACTGAGATCGAGCTCGTAAGGCTTCGACGGCTCGACTTGCGCCGTCGACGATAACACTTTATAGCCTTTAGCCTGTACGGTGTAATCGACGATACCGCTTGGCACCTTCTCCACCGCAAACTTCCCGCTTGCGTCCGTCGTTGCCGTCAAAATCGTATCGATGGTCACGACGGCTCCGGCAACGGGCGTTTTCGTCGCGCCGTTGACGATGGTTCCACTGATTGTGGTGAACCCGGAAGCCGGCGGAAGTGCGTCGGTGTTGCATCCCACTAACACGGCGACGGCGCAAAGCGCGGCAAGCAGCCATTTCATAGGTGAAGGTGTTCGCCGCGCGGAAGCCGCCGGTCCTATGGCCACCACAGTTCCTTCGGACCGGGCAACCGGTCCGACCTATTGCACTAACGCGCTCGAAGCGATCGGCAACACCCCGCTCGTCAAGCTCAATAAAGTGACCGACGGAGCCGAGTGTCTCGTCCTGGCGAAAGTCGAATACGTTAATCCCGGCGGCAGCGTAAAAGACCGCCCCGCGATCGCCATGCTCGATGCGGCCGAGAGACAGGGCCAGCTCAAGCCCGGCGGAACGATCGTCGAGCCCACCAGCGGCAATACCGGAACGGGCTTAGCCATGGCCGCAGCGATTCGAGGCTATCGCTGCATCCTCGTGATGCCGGATAAAATGTCGCGCGAGAAGATCGATCTGCTGCGCGCGTATGGCGCCGAAGTGGTCGTAACGCCCAGCAACGTGCCGCCCGACTCGCCCGAATCGTACTACGGCGTCGCCAATCGCTTGGCGGCCGAAATACCCGGCGCGTTTCAGCCGAACCAATTTCACAACCATTTCAATCCCGACGCGCACTACCACACGACCGGGCCGGAAATTTGGGAGCAAACGCGTGGTACCGTCACGCACTATGTTGCGGGCATCGGCACAGGCGGAACGATTTCCGGAACCGCCCGCTACCTAAAGGAACGCAACCCGAACATTCACGTCGTCGGCGCCGATCCCGAAGGGTCGATCTACTCCGGAGATATTCCGCGCTCGTACGCGGTCGAAGGTATCGGGATGAACTATCTTCCTGAAACCGTCGATCTGCGCGTGATCGACGAGGTCGTTCGCGTCGCCGACCGAGATTCGTTTTTAATGGCTCGACGGATCACGCGTGAAGAGGGTCTCCTCGTAGGCGGTTCGTCCGGAACGGCTGCGGTGGCCGCTATCAGGCTGGCGAAGGCGCTGCCCAAAGACGCCATCGTCGTCGTGATTTTCCCGGACTCCGGCCGCGGCTACATGTCGAAGATCTTCAATGACGAGTGGATGATCGCCAACGGTTTCCTGGCCGACGCCAAACGGCGCGCTACGGTCGGCGACGTCTTGCGTAGCAAGACGCCGATTCCGTCGCTTATTACGGTACAGCATGAAGACACCGTCAAGACCGCTCTCGATCTCCTGCGGAAATACGAGATTTCGCAAATCCCCGTCATGCGCGGAAACGAACAGGTCGGCAGCATCAACGACGTCGGCGTCATGCAGGCAGTCTTCGACCACGCCGACATCGTGCACGAGCCGGTGAGCGAGGTAATGGGCCGCGCCTTCCCGGTGCTCGAGCAGTTCGAAGAGATCGAACGCGCGTACAAGCTTTTGACCCTGGCTAACCACGCCATCGTGGTCACCGACGACGGCGATCCGATCGGCGTCGTCACGCGGCAAGACATCATCACGTTTCTGTCGACCAGCTCGGACGTCGTGCGCAAAGGATGAAGTTTTCCACTCGAGCCATCCACGTAGGTCAGGAAGCTGATACCGCAACCGGGGCGACGATCGTTCCCATCTATCAGACGTCGACCTACACGCAAGACCGCGTCGGCGAACACAAGGGCTTCGACTATAGCCGCACCGTCAATCCGACGCGCCTGGCGCTGGAACGGCAGCTCGCGTCGCTCGAAGGCGGCACTTTCGGGAGCGCCTTTGCCAGCGGCATGGCGGCGACGGCGGCCGTTCTCAACCTGCTTTCGGCCGGCGACCACGCCGTCGTCAGCGACGATCTTTACGGCGGCACCTACCGCCTCTTCTCACGCGTGTTCGAACGCTACGGACTCCACTTCACCTACGTCGACATGACCGATCTCGACGCCGTGCGCGCCGCAATCGAACCGTCGACCAAACTCTTCTGGGTGGAGACGCCGACCAATCCGCTGCTCAAGCTCGTGGATATTCGTGCCGTCGCGGGAATGCGCAAAACAGGTCAGATTCTCGCCGTCGACAACACGTTTGCGACGCCGTACTTTCAGCAGCCGCTCGCGCTGGGTGCCGATGTTGTCGTGCACTCGACGACGAAGTACATCGGCGGACACAGCGACGTCGTCGGCGGCGTCGCGATCACCAACGACAAGAATCTGCACGATACGATCAAGTTCCATCAGAACGCCGTCGGCGGCGTGCCCGGCCCGCACGACGCGTGGCTGACGATGCGCGGCGCCAAGACGCTCGCGTTACGGATGCGCGAGCACGCGCGCAACGCGCAAGCCGTTGCCGAGTTCCTCGAGTCGCACGACGAAGTCGCCCGCGTGTATTATCCCGGCCTTCCGTCACATCCGCAGCATGCGCTGGCGAAGCGTCAGATGAGCGGTTTCGGCGGGATGGTTTCGTTCGTACTCACCGGACCGCCCGAGCGCGGACTCGATTTCGCACACCGTTTGAAATACTTCAGTCTGGCCGAGAGCCTTGGCGGCGTCGAATCGCTGATCTGCCACCCCGCCCGCATGACGCACGGCTCGATTCCAAAAGAAGATCGCGAGCGCCGCGGCGTGACCGACGGGCTGCTGCGGCTTTCGGTCGGCATTGAAGACGAAGACGATCTGATCGACGATTTGACGCAGGCGCTCGCCGCCGTCGCGCCCGTTACTGCCGTTTAGAGCTGGTTCGTCGGGTACCGTACCGCCGTAACGTTTTTCAGCAGCTCGCGCGCCATGGCGGCGTTGACGTCCCCGAGACGGCCTCCGATCGAGAGCGCGATTCCACGCGTACCGTCGGCCCAGACGACGGCGAACTCCTTGCGCGAGTCAAAGCCGCTGCCCATCGTCACCTCGACGAACTGGGCGGGCATACCATTGAGCAGCGACATAGGCGTCTTGTTCTTGATGAGCACGCCGTCGGCCGCATTGTGCATCTGACTTTCGAACTGACCTTCCCACTGGTCCGGGGGACCCTCGAACGACTCCATCGAGAGATCGATGACGACCGCATTTTCTTTCCCCGGATGAAGAACCCAGCGCGCTACCGGCTGCATGTCGTTGCCCAGTTGCGACACGTCGACTTGTCGACGGCCCATTAAGAACGCGTCCGGAGGCGCCGTGAAGTTCATCGCCGGATCCGAATAGGTGTGCGGATCGGGCGTCGGCGTGGGCTGGGCGACTTGAGCGCGCGGGATTGCAGTCGTTCCCAGAACGAGAACCAGCGTCGTTACGAGCAGCATCGCCGCTCGTTTGAGTCGTTTCATTCGGTATCCAAAACGGCGCTCAGCGCCGGAAGCGAGACTTCGTAGCGGTACCCGACATTGCGGTGGTCGTCGTCGAATTCCTCGTGGCGCACCTCGAGCCCCAAGTCGCGAATGCGCTGGGTCACTACCCGCGCTCCGATATCGAGTCCGTACTCATCGCGCCGTCCGCAATCCAAATATCGCAGCCGCAGCCGCTCGAGCCGATCGCGTGCGCCGCTCACGCGCTCGGCCGGGTCGAAGGACAGCCAACGGGCAAATACGTCGTCTCGCAGCTCGCCGGTTTTACGATCGAAAGGAAGATCGAGATCGAACGCGCGGGCGGACGCCGGCGAATACGCGGCCGCATATCCCAACATCTCCATCGTCGAATATTCGGCCCCGCTGCGCTTATGTTTGCGCTCGAAAGCGTCCACGAACGCGGCGATGTCGAAGCCGTGCTTCTCCAGCGTGCGGTGTACGTCGGGAAACGACGTCGGATGCGCGTACCGGAAATACGAATCGCCGCTGTGCGAAGCAAATGCGCTAAAGACACCGGGATGCTCCAAGACCAGGTGCATGGCGCCGAACCCGCCGGACGACTTGCCAAGTACCGCACGTCCGCCTTCCCGCGGGATGGTTCGGTACTTGTCGTCGACGTGACCGACCATCTCGTCGACGACGTACGAGGCGTAGTTTCCGTTGTGTATGGAGTCGACGTATTGCGAACCGCCAAGCCGCGTGAAACCGTCGATCGCGACGAGAATCGCGGGCTTCATGCGGTGCTCCGTAACGAGCCGGTCGATCCACTGAAAGACGTTCGTCTCCCACGGCCGCGATCCGAGCAGCGCGGCTACGTTGCCGGTATAGCCGTGCAGCACGTACAACACCGGATAGCGCCGCGAGCCTTGCTCTTCGTAATCCGGCGGCAAGTATACCGCCGCTGCTCGCTCGCTGGGGTCGCCTAATGGGTTCCCCGCGAGAGCCTTGCTGCGGATGAAATCGACGTGCAGATCGCCGCGGAGGCCGAGCAGCTTGGCAAGCATTGGCGACAGCTTCGCGAACGTCGCTCCCGATGCATCTTCTGATTGCTGCGCTGTTGGCATGGAACTCCTGGCATACGTCCGCAATCGTGCAAGATCACGGCTATCCGGTTTTCATCGTCGACGGAAAGCCGTTTTTCGTCTACGGTGCGGCTTTCTTCTACGAACGAATTCCGCGCGCGCAGTGGGAGTCGTCGCTCGACGCCTATCGTGCCATGGGCATCAATACGATCGATTTGTACGTCATTTGGAACTGGCATCAGCCGACCCAAGCGGTGCTTCCTGATTTTTCCGGTGCCACGAATCCGCAGCGCGACCTGAAGGGACTGTTGCGCCTGATCCACGAGCGCGGCTTTAAAGTGATCCTGCGTCCGGGCCCGGTCATTCGTAACGAATGGCGCAACGGCGCTTACCCCGATTGGCTGCTGAAACGGCCGGAATACAACATGCCGCTGCACGATATTCTCGAGGGCCGCTATCCGGCGACGGCAACACTTCAGAACGCCCACGCCGATGCTGCTGCAGCCGAGTGGCTGGCGAACTCCACTCATCTTCGCTACTCGTCGCAGTGGCTGCGCGACGTCTTAACGGCCGTTGCGCCCTATAGCCGCGACGTCATCGCGATTGCGCTTGACGACGATCAGGGCGCCTACATCGATAACGACACGTATCCAGCGCCGCATTGGCACGAATACATCGACTTCTTGCGCCTGACCGTTGCGAGCTTGGCCGGCGACCGCGTTCCTGTGTTTCTCAATACGTTCGAGATGAAGGTTCCGGCGACGGCGCCGGCATGGTCGTGGGGTAATTGGTATCAAAGTGACGCGTACTCGATCGGCGCGCACGATCTCGCCGAACTCGATTTCGCAACCGGACTCCTGCAAACGCAGCCGCGCGTGCCGCTGATGCAGGCCGAGTTTCAGGCCGGTTGGCTGCAAGGCGCCGACGAAGGCAGACCGCGTCCCGCCGATCCGACCAATACGACCCTTGCGCTACACGAGTTGCTTCGCGACGGAATGCATGGCATCGTCAACTTCCCGGTGCAGGATACCGTCTATCCCGCCGGCTGGGAAGCACCGTGGGCGAACTGGTCTTACGCCTGGGACGCGGCGCTCACGACCCAACTTCAGCCGTCGGTGCGCTATGCTCCGACGCAGCAGTTCGGAAACGACGTTTCGCTCTACGGAACCCGCCTTGCTCGGACTCACCCGGTGGTCGACGTCGCAATCGTTTGGCCGCCCAGCCTCTGGGCGCCGGGTTCGCTAAGCAATGCGCGCTTTGCGGCGTTCAAAGACGCGACGATTGCCATGCAGCGTGAGTGCGCGAACCGCCGGCTCACTTGTTCGCTCGTCGATTTGCGTTATGAAGACGCCGCTACGCTGCGCCGAATCCCGCATTTCGCGTTGCCGGTGTCGGCGCATCCACCGCTACCGGCATGGGTTGCACAGCGGGTCGTGACTACGCTCGCGAGCGTCCGTCCACACCTTGCCGGCACGAGCGACGCCACGCTGCTTCTCGGCGACGACGCGTCGTTCGGCTTCGTCGACGTCATCAATCCCAGCGATGCAACGCGCCGGGTCGGACCGATTCGCGTAAGCGTAGCTAAGGCTGGCGTCACGCTCCCTTCATTCTCGTTGAGCGCCCGGTCGGCGCGATTGATTCCCGTAAACGTTTCTCATGCGATCGGTCCTCGCGTCGTGAGGGGAAGTGCGAGCCCGCCTCCGTTTGCGGATACGTCGGGCATTAGCTTTCACAACGATGCGGGGCTTTTCGTGACGTATTCACCCGCCGCGGGAGCGCGAATCGGCAATTTCGCTTATGGCCCCCGATGGAATGCTGCAAGCAGCATTGGATTGCTGCGCGATGCCGTCGATCCGCAGCCTGCGCCTTCGAAGCGTGACTATATCGCCGCGTATACGCATCCGCTCCCAGCCGGAACCTTCAACAGAGCTTACGACTGTTCGGGTACGCAAACCCAGGTACAAGTCGAGCAGACCTGCATATACGAGGCGCCGGACATTCCCGACGGCGGCGCAACGTTTCGGCGCACGATGATGCTCGGCAAGAACGACAGCGAACTCATCGTCGACCTTTTTTTCAGGCCTGAGGAACCGCTGCGAAAGACGCGACTCGAAAGCATCTCCGGATTCGCGTTTGCCGCCGGCGACGTACTCATTGCCCCGCCCGGCATAGCGGGACTCGGCATTCTCCACGGCGATCGATTAGCGACCTTGCGTTGGCGAGCCGGCGACGTAGTGCGCGTGGATCTCAGACAAACGCGCGGCGCCGAAATCGTCACCTTGCTTTTCGCAGAGCCGAAAGCGGAGCTTCGCCTGGGAATGTTCGCCGGCATGGACGCCAAAAAGGCGGAAACGCTGCTACGGGCGAAACGGCCGGACTCGTCTCCTTAGGGGAAGTGGCGGAATGGCAGACGCAGCCGCCTCAAAAGCGGCCGAGGCAACTCATGTGGGTTCGACTCCCACCTTCCCCACCACAAGAACGGCGCTGACTCGTTACGTACCATACAATCACGTCTTACCACGAACTGCGAGGTCGACTTTGAAGTACATGTTGACGTGGACGGAACGTTCACAGGGTTCGCCTATGGAGTATGAAAATGCGCAGAAACGGATCCTAGAGGTCTTCACGAAGTGGAAGGCGCCGGGCAATTTTAAGATTGAGTTGTTTGTGATTCGCGTGGGTGACTGGGGTGGTTATATGTTGTTAGACTGCGACGATCCGACGGCCGTTCACAAATTCTGCTCGATGCTTCCCGCTTTTGTATTCGAGGCACGGCCCGTCATTCCAATTGATGACGCAGTGCGGGTCGAACTCGAGGCGATTGCCTTCCGCGACGGGATCACTTAATCGTGTGTTTCGGCGATTCGCATGAATCTTTCAGGTTCTTCGCGCAAAAGAAAAACGTGGCGCCCCTAACGCGCGCCACGTTTGCATCTTATGCGAAAGGCGATTTTAGCGGCGCCGCTTGGCGCCTTTCTTTGCCGCTGCTTTACGCGCGGGCGCAGCCTTCTTAGCCTTACGCACAGGCGCCGATTTCTTTGCTTTACGCGCACCGCCGCCGCGCTTGGCCATCACGGCTTCCTTGAGCGCTTTTGCCGGCAGGAACTTGAAGACGCGTTTCGCCGGAACTTTCACTTGCTCGCCCGTCGCCGGATTGCGTGCCATCCGCGCCGCGCGATCGCGAACCTTGAACTGTCCGAAGCCCGGTATCTTGACCGGTTCGCCGCTGACGCACGCGGATTGAACGTCCTCGAAGAGACCGTCCACCAACGTCATGGCGTCTTTGCGCGACAGTTCCAAGCGTTCCATCGCCGAGCGTACCAAATCTACCTTGTTCATCCGTCCCTTTCCGTCTGAAGAGCAAAGCAATTGGGAGTGTCACTACCGCTAAAAATCGCGATTTCCTATGCGTCGGGAGCGTAATTTCCGGGCAATTTATTGACAATTTCGCCGGAGGGATGGACCGAGCCGGACGGTAACACAGCATCCGTGCTCAGCGCTCAGACGTTTGCGCCCGGTCCGGTGCGCGGCACCGTTACGGTTCCCGGCGACAAGTCGATTTCGCACCGTGCCCTTATCGCCGCGGCTACTATTCCACAGCCCGTGCGCATCTCGAATCTTAATGCCGGCCGCGACGTCCGTGCGACGCTGGAAGCGCTTTCCGCGCTCGGAACGCGGATCGAACGCGAGAGCGGCGACGTCCTCGTGTACGGCGGCCGCTTGCGCGAATCGACGGCAGCCCTCGATTGCGGGAACTCCGGATCTACCGCACGGATGCTCCTGGGCGCCTGTGCTGGGGCGAACGTCCCGGCTCGCTTCGACGGAGATTCGTCGTTGCGACGGCGGCCGATGGAACCCGTGGCCGCGCAACTGCGCGCATTCGGCGCAAAAATCGAGACGTCTGAAGGACGTATGCCGGTCCAACTGCAGGGCACGCCGTCGATCCAGACGCGCAGCTTCATTCTGCTTTCGCCCTCGGCGCAAGTAAAATCCGCACTGCTCTTTGCAGGCGTGTTTGGAAAAACCGCTGTGGATATTTCCGGCGACCGCGGCTCGAGAGATCATACCGAGCGTTTGCTCCGGTACCTCGGGGCCGATGTGACCTGGGACGGGCGTTCGATTTCGCTCGGAACTGCGCCGCTTCAAGCCAAGCCGATCGAAGTTGCCGGCGACTTCTCGGCCGCTGCCTTCTTCATTACCGCCGCTGCGATCGCGCCGGGAAGCGAATTGACCGTCCGCGGAACCGGCGTGAACCCGACCCGCACGGGCTTGCTGGACGCGCTGCGTTCGATGGGAGCTTCGATTGAGTTGCGCAACGAGCGGACCGTCGCCGGCGAACCCGTCGCGGATATAGCCGTACGTTACGCGACGCTGCACCCGATCGGCGTCGGGCCCGAACTCGCACTGCGCGCCATCGACGAGATCCCGCTGCTTGCGGTTGCAGCCGCGTTTGCCGATGGCGAGACGACCATCTCGGGTATCCGCGAGCTGCGGACGAAAGAATCCGACCGCATTGCTACGACGCAGGGCCTGCTTTCCGCCGTCGGTATCGAGACGATTGCACGGCCCGATGGACTGACTGTGCGCAGCGGTGCCCGCCGCACGGCGTCGGCGCCGGTGGATACGCACGACGATCATCGCATCGCGATGGCCGCGGCAGTCCTCGCGTGCGGAGCCGGACCGATTGCCATCGACAGCGACGCGAGCATCGACGTCAGCTTTCCGACCTTCCTTTCGACGCTTGCGGAGGTACGGGCGTGAACGAGATGACGGCGGTCTATACCGCAGACGAGTTCCAGCGCGAGTCTCGCTACCTCGAAACGATCGTCTGGGAAGCCATGGGCATCGAAGCGGGCATGAAAGTGCTCTTCTGCGGCTACGGCGAGCACGGCAACGAGGTCGTCCGGGCGATCGACTGCGGAGCCGACGTGACCGTGATCGAACATCGCGACACCGCGATCCACCGGTTCGCAAATCTGGGCGCCAAGCTGCTGCGGGGCAGCACGTCGGTGATTCCGGCCAAAGAGAACTCCTTCGACTTGGGGGTCGCCTTTTATTACCTGCACGAGATCGATCCGTTCTTTCACGCTCAGGTCACTTCGGAGCTGGCACGCGTGGGTAAACGGGTTGCCATCGTCGAGCCCGCACCGCCGGCCGACCCGTTGGGCAAGCGCATCGCATTGCTCTATTCACAAGCGAAACGCGAGCTCGGCCAGTTCGAGTATTATCAACCGCTGGAATACTGGAAGAAGCTCTTGCAGGCCGTAAAGGCCGACATTTCTCAGCACGTGTTCGCTTTCGCGAAGGTGCCGCCGCACGAGTATCTCGTCGACACGATCGATCTCCTACTCAAAACGATGGAGATCGAGGATGCACCCAAAAGCTACATCGACGACCTGCGCCAAATCGCGCGCCGTTCCGACACGCAGCTACTTCCACCGCCGCGCTTTGTCCTGATTGGAGCCGCACTCGGCGAACTTCCGGCACCGCGCTTCAGCGAGCGGCCGCCGCTGCCCGAACCCCCACCGCGCGTAGCAACACCCGCGGTAATGGCGGCCGCTCCACCCAAACCGCCGCAAGACCGGCCGGTCACGGCCGAGGCGGGCTACGAGTTTCCGCCGGTCGATGCGCCGACACCGGCCCCACAACCCCAGCCTCAGCCCCGCCTTTCAAGCCCGCAAGCGACGAGCCGGCGCCGGGATTTGTACCGGGCTTGCCCTTTGGAGCGCCGCGGCCCCCCGACGGCGGAACTCCGCCGCCTTCGCAGCCGGCCAAAGCGCCGCAAGCGCCCTTCGGCGCGCCGTTTGCCGTGCCGACGCCCGACCCGTTCGGTGCACCGCCGCAAGGAATACCACCATCTTCAACGTGGCAATGGGAGCCGCCCGAAGGCGGCGACGACGGCGAGACACCGTTTGGGCCGCCCGAGGGCTCTTAGGTCAGCGATTTAGCGATGCGCACGGCAACGGCGCAATAGCGTATCGCAACGCCGATCGTCGACAGGGCGCGCCGCGCCCGCTCGATGAGGTCCTTGCCTAAAGCTGCATCGCGCGCGATCCGCGACGCGCCGGCCTCGAGGGGCGCCAGATTGAGTGCGCGACGCCGGGTTTCTTCTAGGCGCCTCTGGGCATTCTTCAATCGACGTTGCGCGCGTATGACGTGCACAATCCCAAGCAGCATCAGAATCAGAGCTGCCGCACACAGGACTCCAAGAACGATCCAGCCCACGACCGCCGGCGTCATCGCGCTTTAGGCTGCCGATTCGCTCTTGCCGTCGCCCGAAGACGAGTCGCTCTTAGTTTCAGTCTTCTTCTCCGTCTTCGTGTCGGGCTTGGTTTCCGTCTTCGCGTCGCTCTTCGCGCGCGAGTCGGTAGCGTAAAATCCGGAACCCTTGAACACGATCGGAGCCGCGTTGAAGACGCGCGTCATGGCCGCGCCGCACTCCGGGCACGGATCGTCATGATTCTCGTGAAATCCGTGGCGGACCTCACGGACCGTCCCGCATTTCGTGCATTTATAGTCGTAGAGAGGCATGGCAGTACGAAGTATACCTGTCCTAGCAGTCCCGGTCAACGACTGCTAGAGCTCGGCCGCTTACAGATCGGCAAGCGCCGGCTCGTCCCGGCGGTACTCGACCAAGCCCTTGAAATGCACGAGCGCGTCATCGAGCGCAGCCCTGAAGCGGCGTCCGTGTCGCCACTGATCGACCAGCGCTCCAATCCGGCCGTGGTACGCGGGATACGAAAAGCGTACGTGCACCTTGGATCGCGACGTCTTTTGCTCGATTCGGAAATCCAGCCGCCTTCGCACCGAGTACGCGCCGACCAGCGACAAGTGGTAGTTCGCGATGAAGGCATCGACCTCGTAGATCTGCTCTTCGTCGCCGGGAAGCGACGCGCGGACGATCACTTCGCTGCCAAGTGCGAGGGGTATCGTTGGCTTGCTAAGGCGCGAGCTCCGTAAGAACGCGAGCCATACCGGCCACTTTTCGACCGCGCAGAGCAGCGCAAACGCTTCTTCGGCAGACGTTTCGACGTCGACGCTCGCGCTGAACGACCGCAGTCCGGGCCGCTCGGGCACACCGGTCACAACAGCCATGCCGCTACGTTCTCGACCACTATCTGTAGGGCCTGCCGTATCTCCGTGCGCAAGCTATTGTGTATCGTTATACAGGAATTCCACCGCTTCCGACCGCTTCGACGAACGCCAGGAGCGTCGCGACCCCCACCGGCAGCGCCGCCTCGTCGATGCGAAACTGCGCGCTATGTCCCGGATGCGTGGAACCTGCGGCTTCGCTGCGTACGCCGAGCCGTATGTGTATGCCGGGAACACGTTGCGCGAAGTACGCGAAGTCTTCGCCGCCCATCGTCGGCGGCATGCGTTCGACGCGAAAGGTGCTGTTGGCACGCATGTACGCGGTAAACGCCTCTGCGAGCGCTGCGTCATTGACGACGGGAGGATACCCACGCGCGATGCGCAGCTCGGCAGAGGCTCCGTACGCGGAGGCAACGCCGTCGACGATCCGGCGAACGCGCATTTCTAGTCCTTTGCGAATCTCTGGATCGAGCGCGCGCAGCGTTCCGTGCATTTGTACGTCGTCCGCGATGACGTTATTGGCGTAGCCGCCGGCGATCGTTCCAATCGTCACCACGACGCTTTTGAGCGGATCGGTCTCGCGCGCAGCAATATTCTGTAGCGCAAGCACGATGGCGGCGGCAGCCGGAATCGCGTCGACGGCGGTGTGGGGATACGCTCCGTGGCCGCCCTTTCCGCGAACGGCGACGAACAGTTCGTCCGTCGACGCGTTGACCGGTCCGGGCGTCACGCCAATCGCCCCGGGTTCGAGACGCGGATCGACGTGCAGCATCGCGATGGCGTCGACGCGTGGATCGTCCAACGCTCCTTCGGCGATCATCGGCTCTGCGCCGCCGGGCCCTTCTTCTGCGGGTTGAAAGATCAACACGACGGTGCCGTGCAATCGCTCCCGCATCTTCGATAGCACGGTTGCTGCACCGAGAAGCATCGCGGTGTGCGCATCGTGGCCGCACGCGTGCATCTTTCCGTCGATCTCCGACGCGTACGGCAAACCCGTCCTTTCCGTTATCGGAAGCGCGTCCATGTCGGCGCGCAGCGCGACGACCCGTCCGTCGAGCCCACCTCGAACGATCCCGACGACGCCGGTCTTGGCCACGCGCCGGTGTTCTACGCCGAGGGCGTCGAGCTCGCGATCGACCAAAGCAGCCGTTTCGTGCACGTCGAAGCCGAGCTCCGGACGACGGTGGATGCTGCGACGCAACTCGACCACGCGTGCAACGAGCGCCTCTTCCGGCTCCACGATCATGGCCTGCAACTTGGCGAGCGAGACAGGGAAGCCTCCGCGCGCCGTGCCTCGAACAGAGTCGCTCGACGATGCTACCCCCCGATATCGCCTTCGCACTGCTGATCAATCGCACAACCGATTACTACGTGAGCAATCCGCCGCAATACATGACGTATACGGAGCACACGCACGTCACGGCGCCCTCGGCCGGGCGCAGCCAAGACATCAACCGCTCCATTGCGGTTCGGGTCGCCGACAACTTCGCCGTCATGAAGGATCTGCCCAACGGCTCGGAGCGTACCGGTCAGGCGTTTCCGATCATCTCCTACTTCGATCCGCTTTCGAACTTCGGTTTCAGTTGGTTTGCCAACCTCAAACGCGTGGACATCCAGCTGCAGCGCGGCCGGCCCATCGTCCTGGCTACGCCGCAGCCCGATCCGACGGTCAACGCCGTCGTCGCATACAATAGCTACTGGGCCGCGCGTTACGCGCCCGACTCGACTGAAAACGCGGTGCATCTGCTCATCGATCCGACCGCGCGGGTCCGGGGATCGTACTATCCGAGCGACGTCGTCGAGGATTCCACGACGCACCTTCCATCGCACATCGAGATGCGTGTCGACGGATCCGACGAGATCATCTCGCTCGACTATAAGGTGATCGACGGCCACTGGGTAATCGTTCACGCAATATGGAGCGCGACCGAGCACGCGTTCGTCTTCACGAGCAAGGTCATCGCCGACGTGACGTTCGAGGATATTGCGTTTCCCGACCAAGCTCCCGATCCGCGACTTGCCGGCA
Source organism: Vulcanimicrobiota bacterium (assembly GCA_963715435.1). GTDB lineage: Bacteria > Vulcanimicrobiota > Vulcanimicrobiia > Vulcanimicrobiales > Vulcanimicrobiaceae > JAFAHZ01. The sequence goes on along the minus strand of OY970243.1, from coordinate 3,175,920 downwards.
CGCCCTCGCCGACTACGGAACCGTCGGCGTCGCCCTAAACGTCCGCTCGGCTATCGACGCAGGAAACGCGAACGCGTCGTAAGCGAACGCCGTGGAAATGTGAAACCAGCCCGGACGTCGGTACGGCCGCACAGCGCCGTCGATCGTTCCGCCTTGCGCAAGATAATAGGCGCCGGCGGTACCGAAGTGCAGATCTACGTCTAAATCGAACGTGACCGTCGGCGACGCGAGGTGCTGGCGAAAGTGCAGCGTACAAAAGCGCAGCGACGATTCGTCGACGAGCGCCTCCGTCAGCGGGTGCCGAAGTGGATCGCTCCGCGCATGCATCCAAAGCCTGCGCGCCGCACCGCCGCCGGGGCACTGCGTCTCGCCGCCGTCGCTAACGTCATAAACGCTTTCATTGATCGCTGTGACGACGGCCAGGACCGGCGGCGGCGATGCGTTTGGTTCGGGCGCGGCGGTTTCCGAGGGTACCGCGATCGATGCGTTGAGCCCGCGATGCAGCCAGGTGTACGCGCCGCGCCAAGTGGGATCGAAGATCGCGAGCGACGACAGCACGCGCGTTTGGTTAGTTAATGCGATCGACGCAAGGCCGTCCGATGTGCGATAAGCGACGTTCCAGGATTGGGGTGACGCGGCCCCGGCCACAAGGCCGAGCTCCGCATTGCCGTTCTCGTCGCGGGACAGAACGATCGATCCGTCGCCGCCGGGCACGATCGTCCGGTAGGTTAGGAATGGCGGCTCCTTGAGCTCGCGCATGTGCGCTAGCACCTCACGATAGTATGCCGGCGCGTCCACGCCGTCCGGCGCGCACGGCATCGGCGCCGCGATCAGCAGCCCGAAGATGACGAGAGACCCGGCACACTGCCGGATCTCTCGCAGACTGGCGGAGAGGGTGAGATTCGAACTCACGGAACGCTCATCACGTTCGCCCGCTTTCGAGGCGGGTGCCTTCAACCACTCGACCACCTCTCCAAAACGCGCAGCGTTTTGGAGCCGCTGGGTCCCCAAAACGCCGATGATTCTTGGCGACCGACCCATATACGGCGCGGGTTAGTCCGGGCCTTCTTCCGCGGCGCGTTTAGCGCGGAAGAACGCGCGCAGCTGTGCGGCGGCCTCCTCCTCGAGCACGCCCGCGGTCACTTCCAGCCGATGGTTCGTCTTTGGCGACCGCAGGATATCGAACGCGCCGCCGTCGGCACCGCCCTTGGGATCCCGCGCCCCATAGACGACTCGCTTGATGCGCGCGGCGATCATCGCGCCGGCGCACATGATGCACGGCTCTTTCGTAACGTAGAGCGTTGCATCACCCAAGCGCCACGCTCGTAGACGTTGCGCCGCTTTACGCAGGAGCAACATCTCCGCATGCGCCGTTGCGTCCGGCGTCGCTTCTTTTTCGTTCTTCGCTTCGAGCACGAGATCGCCGTAGACGAGCACCGCGCCGATCGGGACGTCTCCGGCCGCCTGCGCTTCGTCTGCAAGCCGCATCGCGCGCCGAAGATACCGTTCGTCCTCTGCTTGGTTCATGGCGTTCACGCACTCCGTTTCCCCGAAGCAAGCGTCAACTCTTTGACCCACGGGTACAGTATTGCCGCGATGCGTTGGGCGCTCTGGTGGTTCGCGGTGGTAACGGCGTACGTGGTCGAGTTCGTCGTTCAAAACCTCGGTGAAGTCTTGGCGGCCACCATAATCGCGGCGCTTTCGACCGCGATCGTCGCCGAGGCCATGGCGCAAGGGCGCCCCGGGACTCGCGCGCGTTGGCGATGGCTCTCCCACTACGCGCGGATCCCGCGTGCAATTCTGCGCGACGTCTTCATCGTTAGCGCGCGCATTGTGTGGTCGGTGCGAACCGGCCAGCCGCTGGTCGGCCGCATCATTCGCGTGCCCTACGATCCGGGCGATCGAATGTCCGACGTCGAGCAGGGACGGGAAGCGTTCGTTATTTTCGGCGTCAGCGCGGCGCCCAACACCGTCGTCGCCGACGTCGACCTGCGCGGCGAGCTGGTCGTTCATCAGCTCGTCGCTCGTGAGGATCCGCGAGAATCGCGCAGGTGGCCGCTTTGAGCCGGCACTACTTCGACGGAGTTCTTTTCGGGGCCGAGCTGCTCTTCATTCCGTCGGCCGTCGCACTCTACGCCGTAATCGCCGGCGATACGATTCGCCGGCTCATCGGACTGCAGTTGTTCGGATCGCTCTCCGCGGCCCAACTCGTCTTGCTCTCAGTCGCCTTTGCTAACGACGAATTTGCAGATCTAGGCGTAACGATCGCGCTGCTCTCCATCGGCGCGACGTTTGCGTACGCTCGCTTCCTGGAGCGTTGGCTATGATCGCGCGACAGATCGGCTGCTGCGTGATCCTCGGCATCGCGGCGCTGTTCGCGCTGCTCGGAGCGATCGGAATCCTTCGCAGCAAGAACAATCTGGCAGCCTTGCACTGCCTCGGCCTTGCCGGCGTGACGCTGCCGATCCTCACGCTCGTGGCAGTGGTCGCCGTCACGGGCTTCGGCGTATCGGCGCTCAAGACGCTCGCTTTTTCAATCGTTCTCTTGCTCGGGAGCCCGATGTGCTCGCATGCAATCGGTCTGGCCGAGCACCGGCGGAAGCCGCGATGAGCCTCCTGGAGATCATCGCTTACGTCCTAGTTGCCGTTATCGGTACGGCCGTCGTACTGACGAAGCGCGCGGTCAATCAGATTTTCGTCTACGCCGCGTTCGGCGTCACCCTCACGCTGCTGTTCTTCGTGCTTCACGCACCCGACGTCGCGTTTTCGGAACTGGCCGTGGGGACGCTGGTAATGCCCGTGGTCGTACTGGTCGCGTTGATGAAGACCCGCGACGCCCCGTGACGACGCTCGCCCGGACGATCGTGTACGTAGCGAGCGCCGTCATTGCATTCGGCGCGATGCTCTACGGGGCTGCGCGGATGGAACCCTTCGGCAGTTTTACGGGACCGTATACGCAGCGTATCTTGCGCGTCGCGACGCCGCAGAGGCACACATATAACGTGCCGACCGCCGTCAACTTCGATTACCGCGGAATGGACACGTTCGGTGAAGAGTTCATCTTCTTCACGTCGGTCGCCGGCGTCGTCACGCTCTTTATGGGATCGAGCAAGCCAGGCGAACGCAGGAGCGATCCGCTCGACGACGATTCGCAGCTTCGGCAGACCGGCGGCTTACGCTGGTTTGCCACCGGATTGACCGCGTTTATCGTCGCCATGGGGATGGATATCGGCGCACACGGTCAGCTTACTCCGGGCGGAGGTTTTCAAGGCGGCGCAATCTTCGGAGGTGGCTTCGCGTGTCTTTACCTCGGACTGGGTCTCAGCTCGTTCCTCGCCTTAGCGCGAAAGGAACGGTTCGATCCGATCGAAGCGTTCGGCGCGTTCGCATTTGCCGCAACCGGCGTCGGGGCGATGTTCGCATCCGGCTTCTTTCTGGCCAACGTCTTGCCGCTCGGTACCGTCGGCGCCACGGTATCCGGTGGAACGATCTATCTCCTTAGCTGCGCCGTCTTCGTCGAAATCTCGTGCGGTTTCGTAGTGGTCGTCTACGAGTTTCTGCGTCAGACCGGCGAGGCCCCGGAGTAATCGAATGCACTCCGCTCTGTATTACGCCCCGTACGCCGTCGGATTTTGGCTGTTCGTCGTGGGAGGGTTCGGTCTCGCGCAGAGCCGGAACTTGATTCATGCGGTACTCTGCCTGAGCGTCATGCAGGCGTCGACGTACGCACTGCTTGCGTCGATCGACTTTCACGCCAAGGCGGGCGCACCGATTTTCGCCCAAAATAATCCGGTCGGCACCCCAGCCGTCGATCCGATTCTGCACGCGGTGATGCTCACGGACATCGTCGTCGGGGCGACCGTCATGGCGTTATTGCTGGCTCTGACGATTCAAATCCATCGGCGGTGCGGCACCATCGATCCCAATCGTTTGCGGGCGATGAGCGATTGAGCGTTTCCGTTGCACAGGCGCTGCCGCCGCTGTGCGTCGCCATACCGCTCATGGCCGCCGCGGTGCTTGCTCCACTGCACAAACATCTGCCCGGCTGGCTGAGTTCGGTGGTCACGACCATCGTAACGTTGGCAGTCGTGGCGATGGGTTTCGCTCTCGCCGGCTACACATCGGCGCACGGGCCGGTCGTCCACTGGTTTGGCGGTTGGCTTCCGATCGGCGATCTTGCAATCGGGATCGCCTTCTCGGTCGACACGATTTCGGCCGGCCTAACAACGTTCATCGCGCTGCTGGTCCTCGGAGCAGTCGCGTACACATGGCAAGGGTTTAAATTAGAAGGCACGCTTTTTCATACGCTCATTCTGGCGTTTCTGGCATCGATGTGCGGCTACGCGCTGACCGGCGATCTCTTCAATATGTTTGTCTGGTACGAACTCATGACGGCTGCCGCCATAGCGCTGACCGCCTATAAGATCGACGAAGCGGCCTCCATCGCGGGCGGCATCAATCTCGCCGTCATCAATAGCATCGGAGGATTCATCGTCCTGCTCGGGATCGGCCTCGTCTACGCTCGTACCGATGCGCTCAATTTGGCCCAGCTTGGAGTCGTGTTGTCGCGCGGAGCCGCCGACCCGCTCGTCGTGCTGGCCTTTGCGCTGATCGTTGCCGGGTACTTCGTAAAAGGATCCGTCGTGCCGTTTCACTTCTGGCTCGACGACGCGCATGCCGTCGCACCGACGCCCGTCTGCATCCTCTTTTCGGGCATCATGGTGCAACTGGCGCTCTACGGCGTCGCGAGAGTCTACTGGACGGTCTTCGCCGGGCCGCTTGCAGCGCACGGACGCGAGGTGCAGGCGCTCTTCCTCGGTTTGGGCATCGCCACCGCGCTGGTCGGAGCGATCATGGCGTATGCACAGCGTCATCTCAAACGGCTTCTCGCGTTTTCAACGGTTAGCCACTCTGGTATGTTCGTCGCGGCGTTGGGTCTTTTCGGCGTCGCGGGAGCCTCGGCTTGCGCGACCTTCATCGTCGCGCATGGCTTGGTGAAGAGCGCGCTTTTCGTCTGCAGCGGGAACTACTTGAATCGCTTTCGTTCGCTCGACGAACAGGTTTTGGGAGGAAAGGGAAGAGCGACGCCGCTCAACAGCGCGCTGTTCTTGATCGGCGGTGTGGCCCTGGCGGGCCTTCCGCCTTTCGGCATCTCCGCCGCAAAGAGCGTTTACGATGCGGCGATGCGAGATCACGGCCTTTTCTGGCTAGCAATAGTTATGGCGTTTGCTTCGGCACTCGACTCCGGCGCGGTCGTGCGCGCCGGATTGCACGTAACGTTCGGCCTCGGCAAGGGCCAGATCACCGGCTCCTCGCCGCGCGAGGAGGAAGCCGAATGCGATGGCGACCGGCTCGAGCGCACGCCGTGGCCGATGCTCGCCGTGCCGTTGTGCCTGCTGGGTGCGGCGGTGTGGATCGGCGTCAGCCCGTATTTAGTATCGGCAGTCGATCGCGCGGCTCACGCATTCGTCGACCAAGGGTACTACGTCGCATCGGTTTTGCGAAACGCGCATCGCGCGTTGCCGGCGGCTTTTCCTCCCCCGCAAACGTGGGACGATATCAAGACGGATATTGCGGTCAGCGCAGCAGCCGTTGCAGCAGCATTCCTGGGTTTGTACCGCGACCATATACCGCAACATCTTGCACCCGTGCTAAAGCCGCCGTTGCGCTTGCTGCGCGACCTGCACAGCGGCGTCTTCACCGACTACGTCGCCTACTTGATGTTCGGCGTGGCGGCGTATACCACGTATTTGCTCGTCGCCATTCGCTGAGATCGCGTCAACAGGCGTTCCGCAGACGCGTCATCGCGCTGCGGTGCAGCCGCGTGAGATGGCGGCGAGAGTAACCCAGTCGCTTCGCGAGCTCTCCAATCGTGATGCCTTCAAGATGGACGCCTTTGATGATTTCACGCTCGATCGGCGGCAGCTGCTGCAGCGCCCGGTCGACGGTGATTCGGTCGAGAACGTGGTCGAAGACGCGCGTCGACGGATGCTGGTCCGACGGACTCAACGCTTCGTAAGACAGCACCCGATCGCTCGCGCGATATTCGTATATCTCGCGCTCCTGATCCGGCGTCGCGTTGAGCCACTGCGCAACGTCGTGACCTTGCGGCTCGCGTCCAAGCGTGACGCGCAGCTCGCGTTCCGCAGCGCTCCAGCGGCGTTCCAAATCTCGAACGCGACGCGGCGCGCGCAGCAGCCGTTCGCCGTCGCGCACGAAGTGCATCAGTTCGCCCAGCATCAGCACCCAAGCATACGCTTCGAACGGCGTTGCCTGCTCGCGATCGTAGCGGTCGGCCGCTTTAATCAGGCCGATCGCAGCGACTTGCTCGAGATCGCAGCGATCCAGGCCAGGTCGAAGAAAGCGCCGCGCCGCGCGGCGGCATAGATACCAATGTTGGCAGATCGTTTCTTCGCGATTTTCTATCACTTGATGCTCCCGATCATAGAATAGAGTGGCACGATAATCGATGCGACGATCGTTCCGATCGCGGCACCGAGCAAACAAATGAGTGCCGGTTCGAGGACCCCGGTCAGGGCGGCGAGCCCCGTTTCCACGTCGATCTCGTAGTAGGCAGCGATACGAAGCAGCATTGCATCGAGCGTGCCGCTCTCTTCGCCGACGCGCACCAGCAAGAGAAACGTTCGGTCGAATAGGCCCGACGCTTCCAGCGGCGCGGCAAACGGGTTTCCCGAGCGCAGACTCTCCACCGCGCCTTTGAGCGCTTCCCGAAACGTTCGACCCCCGACGTGCCTCGAAGTCTCGAGCGAAGCGACCACGTCGACGCCGGCGGAAAGTAACGAGCCCAGTGTTCGTGCAAAGCGCACGGTCAGCGTCTTTCGCAAGATATCCCCGACGAGCGGAAGCCGCAAGGCGGCTCGATCGAAAACCAGCGTCCAAGCGTGCGACGATCGCGCGTAACGCCAGGCCGCTGTTACGCTCGCGGCAACGCACGCCGCAACGACTAGCCACAGTTGCGGACTTCGCAACGCCCCGCCTGCTGCGATGAGTGCGCGCGTAACCGGCGGCACGGCAACCCGCATCTGCTCGAACATTCCGGCAAACGCCGGCATCGTGTCGGCAATGAGAAACAGGACGAGGCCCACAGCTGCAACGGCGACGACGGCAGGATAGGAGAGCGCCGACAATACCCGCTTGCGCAAAGCCCGATTTCGTTCTTCCAACTCCGCGATCGCTTGCAGCGCTCCGGCGAGATTCCCAGCGGCTTCACCCGCGGCAACCATCGACACCACTACCGGCGAAAACTCGGCCGGATGGCGTCCCATCGCCGCCGACAACGCGGTGCCGCTCTCGACGTCCGCGCAAATCGAACGAAGCGCCTCGGCAAACGCTGGATCGCGGGATTCCGCGACGAGCGTGTCCAGCGCGCGTTTGATAGCGATGCCCACGCCGACGAGCGTTGCGAAGGAACGAAAGAATGCCGCTCGCGACGCGGCCGATCGGGTCAGCGTCGCTGCAATGCCCGCAAGGGCGCCGCGCGCCGTCTTTGCCGTCTCGAGAAGCGTCACGAACAGCCCCCGAGCCCGCAAATGCGTCATCGCTGCCTCACGCGACTCTGCGCCGATCGAGCCGCTGACCCGCATGCCGTCGGCGTGACGCGCCTGATAGTAAAAAACCACTAAGCGACGCCCTCCAGACCGGCATCCGCGCCCAGCGCAGCCGCATCGGCGGGCTCGATACGACGCAAGCGAAGCAGCTCTACTGCGTGCTGCGCCATCGTCTGCATGCCGTGTTGCCGCCCCGTGGCGATCGCGTTGGACAGCTGATGCGTCTTTCCGTCGCGAATCAAATTTCTGACGCCTTCCGTCGCGATCATCACCTCGACGACCGCCCGCCGGCCGTTGCCGTCCGCACGCCGGACGAGCCGCTGACAGGTGACGCCGAGCAGCACTCCCGCCAGCTGCGCTCGGACTTGTGCGGCAGCTGCGCCTTCAAACGCATCGACGATCCGAGCGACCGTCTGGGGCGCATCGCCGGTGTGTACCGTGGCCAACACGAGATGTCCGGTCTCGGCCGCGGTCAGAGCCGCGCGCACCGCATCGCCGTCGCGCAACTCCCCGACGACGATCACGTCGGGATCCGATCGAAGCGCGCCGCGTAACGCCGCCTCCAAGCTCGGTGTGTCGCGACCGATCTCGCGCTGCGTGACGAACGAATGCCGATTGCTATGCCGGTACTCGATCGGATCCTCGATCGTGACGATGCGTTTTGCCGCGCGTGCGTTTATCCGATCGACCAACGCCGCCATCGTCGTGGATTTTCCGCTCCCGGTGGGGCCCGCAATCAGTATCAAACCCCGCGCGCACTCGCCGAGCTCGGCTACGCAGGGAGGCAGATCTAACGACTCCAGCGCCGGAATCGACCGCGGAAACAGACGAACGGCAACCGCGATTCCCATCAGGGAACGAAATACGTGCCCGCGCAAGGTGCCGAGCTCGTCGTCGCACCATGCAACCGAAACGTCGCCTTCGTCCAGGCGCATCGTTCGCGTGCCCAATAACTCTGCTGAAAATGCCTGAACGTCGCTCGCGGATAACGGCGCCTCGTCGAACGGCTGCAGCACGCCATCGATTCGTACGGCCGCCGGTGCGCCGGCTTCAACGTGGAGGTCGGATGCATTTTTCGAACGTGCGAACCGCACGCTATCCCTCAATCCGAACGATCTGCGCGTCTCGCTCATCGGCCCACACCTAAAACGCGCGTGACTTCCTCGATGCTGGTCTCACCGTCGAGAACGGCGCGTGCCGCCCAGCGGTGCATCGTTTCGAATCCGCCGTCGAACGCGACGGCGCGACGCATCTCGACCGGAATGCGGCTCTCGATAGCGGAGCACAGTTCCGGCGTCATCGCGATGATTTCAAAGATGGCACTGCGTCCCCAATATCCCGATCCGGCGCACCGTTCGCAGCCGGCCGGAGCGCCCGCGAGGCTTCCTTTTGCGATTCCAAGCCACTCGGCTTCGGCACCGACCGTCAACCCGATCTTGCAGTCGATGCATAGCTGGCGCAGCAAACGCTGCGAAACGATCGCCGAAACCGACGCCGCGATCGCCTGCGGGCTCAAGCCGAGCTCGAACAGGCGGTCGAGTGCGTGCAGCGCGTCGTTGGCGTGCAACGTAGTCATTACGAGTTGGCCGCACAAGCCGGCCGACGATGCGACCGCGGCCGTCTCGGTATCGCGCATTTCACCGACCATGACGACGTCGGGGTCCTGACGCAGAAATGCCCGCAGCGCGACGGCGAACGTGACGCCCGCGCGCACGTTGACTTGCACCTGCGCGACGCCGGGCAAGCGAACCTCGACCGGATCCTCGACGCTGCACAGCTGCTGTCCCACGACGTTGCGCTCCGCGAGCGCGGAGTACAAGGTCGTCGTCTTTCCGCTGCCGGTCGGCCCGCAGACGATGATGAATCCGGCCGGTGCGTGCACGAACTCGCGGAACCGTTGCGCCATACCCACCGGCATGCCGAGCTCTTCCAGTCGTGGAACGTTGCTGTGCGGCTCGAGCATGCGAATCGCCAGACGTTCGCCCGCAACGGTCGGCAGCGACGAGATCCGCGCTTCCACGTAACGGCCGCCTAGACGGGTGCAGTACCGGCCTTCCTGCGGAAGCCGGCGGTCGGCAATGTCCATTCCGGCGAGAAGCTTCAGCCGCGAGAGCACGCGATCGAAGTGCTCGTCGGACAGCCGTCGCGTTTCGCGCAGCACGCCGTCGACGCGTTCCCTTACGCGTCCGCCGCCGCCGAACGGCTCGATGTGCACGTCGCTCGCACGCGCGACCGCGGCCGAGGTCAAAATCTCGTCGACGGCACGGACGACCGGCGTCTCTTCAACGCGCACGGCGTCGACGCGGTGATAAGAAAGCTCGCCCTCGGGTTCATCGAGAACCCAAAGCTTCTGCGAAAGAGTCACACCCCGACCTCTTCGTCTGAAGTTTTATCCACAGGCGCTAGCGAGCTAGCGTCTGTAGTCAACGTTTATAACATAATCGAATCGTGTGCGAAATATGTTGTCCGAGATTTTTTTCTTAATGTCCGTGCCGTGCTGCCGCGGGGAATAGCGACACGACGCACGCGTAGCCATCTTCACGCGAATGCTCGAGTTCTATCGCATTCGGTCCTTCAATGCAAATCGTATCGCCGGCCGATGCGTCCAAGATCGACCCGCGAAGGACGTAGACGAAGCAGAGAAGCTCTACGGCGAGCCGCAAGCGGGGGCCCATAACGCGCGAGATCGCGACGGTGTGCGACCAGCGATCCCGCCGCGTCACGACGTTCAGATCGCGCGTCGGGCCGCGTAACAGCCGGCACGTGGTCTTCGCGTCCCCCGAAAACGAAAACGGCTGATACTGCCGCTGCAGTCGCTTGACGACGCCGTCGACGCTGAGCTCCATACCGTCGCCCTCGATCGGGACGATCGTACGGTCGAATCCGCTGTAGTCGGAGAACCAGCCGTCGTGCGAAATGGTGGCCACCGAAAGACGCCAGCCTTCTTCGTCGCCGCCGGCAATCACGCGTGAGAATCCGCCGCCGTTGCGCCACGGCACCTCACGGTACGATTCGGCGCGGATTATCTCCGGTTGGCGACTGACGGCCACGTTGCCGCTTCGATCTCCTGGCGCATTTGGATCCATCCGCGAAAGTTCGCGTGAAAATTCGCGTCGTGAGCCGGCGTCGCGACGTGCTCGAACGGACTCAAATGCCGGTCGGACTTGAGGCGGTCGTGCAGTTCGATATCCTTCTCGATCTCGCGCGCGCCTTCGTGCGTCAGATACGATACGCGCGCGCATCGCGCCGCGGAGATCTTCTTCTGCGTCTCGAGCGGCAAAGAGCGCTCGTCGTCTTGCACCAGCGGAAGGTGCCATTTTCCGTACGGCACCTGCTGCGGTTCGCCCGAACCGATTGCTTCACGCATCCGTAGTGCCGCGGCCCGAATCTCCGGTTGCGCATTCGGCGCGCAGCGCAGCGTAAAGAAGTTATCCCATTCCGTCGCAGTCACTATCACCGTATGCCACAGGAATGGCTCGAGCACGCGGTTGAGTTCTTGCTTGTGGACCTTCAGGTCCACGAGCTTGCGTGCGTGTTCGACCGCAGCGTCCCGCGCGCTCAGCCAAACGCGTTTCGCGGCGTCTCCCTCGTCGTCGGAGAGCACATCGCTCGCCGACATGCCCTTTTGATTGCGTCCCCATTCCAGCGGCAACACCGGATCGTTCATCACACGCTCGAGTAATTTCGCCGTCGGCACTGCACGCGACGAACTCGAATTCCGTGAAAAAGTTCTGTGCGTATTAAATTCCGCAAGAACGAATCGCGGAAACGTCACCTCGAGCGTAGTCAGCCGAACCCCGGCCGGACTTTGCGAGTCCAGGAGTACGCGAGCGCTGTAACCCATTTACGTTACGTAATATCCCAAAAACTCTGCAACGGAAAAAGCGTCGATTTAGCTCAGATCAAGAAAACGAGGGCAGAGATGAGGTAAATTGGCGCTTTTTTCACCCCCGGTATCGCAAGAACGCGGGCACTTCGATGTCGTCCATGTTGACCGGCGCGACCGAATCCAGCTTGCCGCTTTCAAACGCGTATCCGCCTTGCGACGGACGGTAGCGCGGCGCACCGAATCCAGCCGCCAGCACCGTCACCCGTACCTTACCGGTCATTGCCGGATCTTCCGACGTTCCAAAGATGATCTGTGCGTCGGGGTCGACGGCGCGGCTGATCATCTCTGCCGCCTCGTTGACTTCGTACATCGAGAGATCCGGACCGCCGGTGATATTGAAGATCACGCCCCGCGCCCCCTCAATCGTGGTCTCGAGCAACGGCGATGCGATCGCCTTCTGCGCGGCATCGGCAGCGCGATGATCGCCCGTCCCGACGCCGATGCCCATCATGGCCGAACCGGCGTCGGTCATAATCGTCTTGATGTCGGCGAAATCCAAGTTGATCATACCCGGCTGCGTGATGAGGTCGCTGATGCCCGCGATGCCTTGGCGGAGCACGTCGTCGGCAAACGCAAACGCTTCGCGCAGCGGCGTCTTCTTCTCGATCACTTGCAAGATCCGATCGTTCGGAATCGTGATGAGCGTGTCGACGCTCGATTCCAGCTCTTGGATGCCGGCCTCGGCTACCTGCATGCGCTTCTTACCCTCGAAGGCGAACGGCTTCGTGACGACGGCGATCGTCAACGCGCCCGATTCCCGCGCGAGCTGCGCGATGACGGGTGCCGCGCCCGTACCGGTGCCGCCGCCCATTCCTGCGGTCAAGAACACCAAATCGGCACCGTCGAGCACCATCGCAAGATCTTCGCGCGACGCTTCCGCCGCTTCGCGACCGAGCGTCGGATTTGCACCGGCGCCGAGTCCGCGCGTCTGGCTGCCGCCGATATGCACGGTGTTCTCAGTCATTGCCGAGCGAAGCGCCTGCACGTCGGAGTTAACTGCGAAAAACTCTACGCCCATGATGCCCGCTTGCACCATGCGGTTGACGGCGTTGCAGCCGCCTCCACCGACGCCGATCACCTTGATCGCGGCAGCGTGTTCGGGTTCGGAAACGGAGCGTCGTGCGTCAGACATGGCCTGCGGTTCCTCCATCGGAAAGAGCGTGTCTTGCTTTTTTTTTAGTTCCATAAGTCGGCCAGACTCTTTTTGATCCAGCTCACGACCCCGTTGCCGTGCCGGCGCGCGCCGTTGGTTTGCACGCCGTCACCAGTCGCACCGAAGAGAACCAGACCGATTGCGGTAGAGTATTGCGGTTGAGCCATCGCGTCGGTCAATCCCCCGATCGAGTTCGGCATGCCGACGCGAACCGGTAATCCAAAAACCTCTTCGGCGACCGGCTCGATGCCCGGCAGCAGCGAGCCGCCGCCGGTGAGCACGACTTCGCCGAGCACCAAATCGCGCGGAACGTTTTCAACGATTTTCTGTTTTGCCATACGCAGCGTCTCGAGCACGCGGGGCACCACGATCGCTTTTAGCTGCGATTGCGCGTACTCTTTAGCCGAGCGGCCGTCGAGCGTGCGTACCGCGAACGCCTCTTCTTCGCCGTTGCCCACGCCCGCACCGAAGCGTTTCTTGATGTCTTCCGCCTCGGCCAGCGTCGTTTTGAGGCCGAGTGAGATGTCGTTGGTCAGGATGTTGCCGCCGACCGGAATCGTCGCTGTGTAAATCGCGCTTCCCAGCGAATGCACGGCGATGTCCGTCGTGCCTCCGCCGATATCGAGCAGCACGACGCCGACCTGTTTCTCTTCGGGAAGCAAGGTCGCCGCGGAGCTTGCCAGCGGTTCGAAAACGAGTCCGGCCGCTTCGAGACCGGCGCGGTGCACGCACTTCAATACGTTGGTAATGAAACTCGAGCCGCCGGTAATGATGTGCGTGTCGACTTCAAGCCGTCCGCCGGCCATGCCGACGGGATCGTCTACGCCTTCTTGTCCGTCGACCGTGAAATAGCGCGGCAGCGCGTGAATGATCTGGCGGTCTGTAGGAAGATTGATGATCTTGCTCGCGTCGACAACGCGCCGCACGTCGGTATGCGACACTTCCCGGTCTTCCCCCGAAACGGCAACGACGGCGCGATTGTTCGTGCTGCGAATGTGATCGCCGGTTATGCCGACAAACACGTCGCCGACGTGCATCCCGGCCATCCGTTCGGCCCTCTCGGTGGCGGCTTCGATCGATTTGATCGTCTCGTCGAGATCGACGACGACGCCCTTACGCATCCCCATCGACGGGGCTTCCCCTACGCCGACGAGTTCGAGTCCGTGGGGACCGTCGACCGCGACGACCGCACAGGTCTTGGTCGTCCCGATATCGAGCCCGCAGACGGTCTCGTGCTTCATCCGATCGATCACCTATTAACCACGATATATTGTGTCTAGCCCTTATAAACCCTACTATCTATAGCAGGGCGGACGTGAATTGTCCCTGGGGTTTGTGACCGGACGGCCAACTCCTTGGGGACAACCCAGCGAACATCTTGTGCGCCGCCTGTGTATCAAAACGCCGCTTTGAACGGGCCTGGCCGGCGTCGGGTTCTGGGGATGCCTCACGGGCCGTCTGAGGGCTTGACGTAGTCCCGCTAAATCGTCGCTAGCGACAAGCGAGTTTGTTTGGCGCGCCCAAGGGGGGTCTTTTGCGTACCGAGCTGCATCGCGCGCCATGGTTTGGGGCCCCGCGCGCAGCGTGGGGGGCGCCCCTCGACAAGCTCGGGATAAACTCCGCCGGAGGCGGAGCGCCTTTTAAAGTAAAGCCAAACGGGGCCGATGTACCAAAAAGTATGGAAGTCCGTCACGCGAGCCTAGAACGCGGTCTTACAATCTCTTTTGCCGCGGTCATTTTTGTGGTGATCCTGTTCTTCCCGCTCACCTACCTCGCGATGCTCGGTTTGACGCAGCACGCTCAGACGCTGCACGATACCGTCATCAAAGGCCAGCTCGCGTACGCTAAGGTAGCCTCCGATGCGGACACTCTGCGAGCGGCCACCCTGGAAGCGGCCACCAATCCCGACGCTTCCAAAGCTGCGGCACGGCTGGCGCTCGCGAAGACCCTCGTCCGGCAGTTCCCCGACGACGCTCGCAACATGCTGGCCATCTTCTGCCCGGTCGACCCCAAGTCGGGAACGCCCGACTGCAAAGCATCCTCCATTCCGGCTGACAGAGCGGAGATAGCCAAACTCGCCGACGCCTTCAATACGAGCGCGAGTGCGTTCGACTTCCAAGCGCTTTCGGCCGTCAGCGTACTGCAGTCGGGCAAAACGAAAGAGGCCCTCGCTCAGATCAACGGACCGTCCTCGACGGCATACGAGAAACAGGCAGCGGACGGTCAAGCGATGCTCGACGCGCTCAACAGTTACGCTAATGCGGCGTTTTCGGCGGTAACGGCAGCGCGAGTGCAGGCCTCCACTTGGATTTCGGTCGGCATCGTCGTCGTCATCCTGGTCGTTCTGGGCGCAATGTTTTGGTTTCGGAAGACGACGATCTCGAGCGTCGGGCGCGCGGTCGACGTATTCGAAGCCATGGGCAACGGCGATCTTTCGCAGCGCATGGCGTGGCGCGGACGCGATCTCATGGGGCGTCTCGGCAGCGCAATCGACGAGCTCGGAGATCGTTTGGCCGCCATAATCGCGCAAATCCAATCCGCGTCGGCGACGGTTCAAGGCGCGAGCGAACAAAGCAATCACATCGCTCTCGAAGTCGACGGCCGCGTGAAAGAAGAGCTTTCGGCGCTCGGCCAGGCGCTTTCGTACTCGGAAGACTTGGGCACCGCAGCCGGTTCCGTCGCGGACAATGCCGAGGCCGTAGCCCGGCGCGTTTCGGATATCTCGAGCTCGGTAGCCGAGATGACGGCCTCCATTCAAGAGATGGATCAGAACCTGCTCAATCTCGCGACCGTGGTCGAGCAGGCCGTCGCGAACACGCAAGAGATGTCGGCGTCGATCGTGCAAGTCGCCGGAAACGCCGATCGCGTTCGTTCCGAATCGAACATCACCGATGCCCAGGTGCGCGAAGGACGCAACGAGGTGCTCGCGCTCTCCAAGGGTATGGGCAGCATCAGCGACACGGTCGCCGACGTCGTTACCGAGATGCAAAGTCTCGACCACGCATCCCGTCAGATCGGCGAGATCCTCGGCCTCATCGAAGAGATCGCCGACCAGACTAACCTTCTCGCGCTCAACGCAGCTATCGAAGCGGCACGCGCCGGCGAGCACGGTCGCGGCTTTGCGGTCGTCGCGGACGAGGTCCGCAAGCTTGCCGAAAACTCGGCCTCGTCGACCAAACAGATCGGCGCCTTGGTTGCAGACATTCAGCGCCGCACCTCGGCCGTCTTAGAGCGCACCGCCAGAGCCAATAATCTGGTGCAAAACAATGCCGAATCGGCCCGCAACGTCACCCAAATGATCGAGACGATCAGCACTCGCGTCACCGAAGTGGCTCAGCTGGTCAGCGAGATCAGCATTGCCACTACCGAGCAGGCGCGGGCATCCGAGGAGCTGGCCAAAGCCAGCGAACAGATGGGAGCCATGACGCACGAGGCCGCCGCAACCATGCGCGAACAAGCCATCACCTCCAACCAAATCCTGGAGAACGTCTCCGAGATCGAGTCGCGGACGGCGCAGGTGGCCCGAGCATCGACGGAGCAACAAGCGGCAATCGAAGCGCTTGGCAGCCGGGTCCAGCGCTCGTCTGACCTCGGCGTGAAAAATTCCGAAGCCATCGGCGGAATGGCCGAGGCGGCAGATCAGGTCCTCAACCAAGCGACCAAACTTCGCGAAATGGTGGGCGCGTTTAGGACCGGGCAGCAGGCCGCCATGGGGTCGCCGTCCGGCGAAAATAATCGGCCGCAGGCTCTGGAAGAGCCCGGTGCACTTGCGCTATCATCTTAAGTCAGGTTAAGCCCCCTGGAGTTTTCATGCGTCATACGTTTTTCGTTGCGGTCTTTGCTTTAGCGCTGCTCGCTCCGGCGACCGCACTCGCCGCCTCGATTGAGGCATCGCTCATTCCCGACGGCACCTACACGGTTAAGGTCCAGCGCGTCATCGATGCCAAGCATATGCTCGTTACGATGGATAACGGCGCCGAGACTACCCTTTCCGCCGGTCGCGACAGCGTCGATTTTTCAAAGTGCAAACAGAACGATCAAGTCAAATTGTCGCTCATCAAAGGCACCGTCATGGTCTATGCGGATCTGACCAGTCACTAACCAACTTCGACGAGACCCGAAAGAGGCGTTAAGCGGCGCGTTTTTTATTTATAGACGAGAACCGGCGTACCGGATGCGCGCAAGTCGAGCGCCGCCACGCGGCGAGACCTGCGAACGACCTGCGCGAGAATCGGATCGATCAGTCGCACCTTCGCCGCGAGATCGTCGTCGTCGCCGAGAAGCACTTTGATTCCGTTGCTCATCGTTGCCACCAGCCCGCCAAACCGGTCGAATGCCAGCGACACCGGAATGACGTGCGCACCGACGAGTGCGTCGTAATCATTACGCAACGCGACCGCTCCCGCTGCCGTGACGAATGTCCCGGGAACGGGAAGAGGTGCCTTGCCCAGGTCGAAAACCGGCAACACGATTCCGGGCTGAACGGGTCCGAGCACGCGCAGCGTTCGGTCGACGATAACTTCATCGCCACCGCTGCGAAGAACGGCAAAAGGAGTTCGCTCCGTTACCCAAATCGCAATCGTTGCCGGCGGAACGCGATGAACGTCGGCCCGTTCGACGTAGGGAATCGCTTCGATGCGCGATGCGATTGCGTGCGGATTTTGCAGCCACAGATTCAAGTGCGTCGAAACGCCGGCGCGCCCGACGATCTGGGCGCGCGGAACGACCTTATTGCCCCCGACGGTCACTGTCTTCGGCGCGAAGCCCGGCCAGGTTATGCAAAAAACGGTGAGACCGCCGACGAGCAGAACGCCCAAGACGATAAGCACCCAAAAGGGTCGCAAGCGCGCGGCCGTCGTCGCTTTCGAACGCCGCGCTTTTCCACGCCGGCCGGTCACGCGAGCACGTATCGCTCGATGGCCTCGGCCACACCGTCATGTGCGACGTCGCCGACGACGGCGTTCGCTATCGCGCGCAACTCGTCGGGCGCCGAACCCATCGCTATGCCGAAACCGGCGGCGCGTAAAAGAGGAGCGTCGTTCCAAGAGTCGCCGATTGCGACGACCTCTTCCATCGTTGTGCCCATTCGCTCCGCTACGATGCGCAGCGCATCGCCCTTGTCGACGCGTGGATTGATCGTCTCGACGAACTCCGGCAGACTCCGCGTGACGTAGGCGCGGTTGCCCAGCGTGCCGCGCAGCTTCTCGGCGTAACGCTCGGCGTCGGGCGCGTCCGCGACGATGACGGCCTTCGTCGCACCGCTGTAGGCGAACGATTCGCGCAGCGACGGTACGATCACGGGCTGCGACATGGCCAGCGAAGCGTAGAAATCGGAAAAACGGTTGCGCTCCTCGCAGTAGTATTCGTCGTTGCGGTAGAGCTGCAGGTGAATGCGGTCGCTCTCGGCTGCCGAAATCAGATCGCTGACGACGTCGCTTTCCAGAACCAAATGGTGCAACACTTCGTCGCTCGCCGGATCGATGACGGCAGCGCCTTGATAACAGACGATCGGCGCTTCGAAGTGCAGATGGCGCGCAAACGGCAGCGTCGCACGGTACATGCGTCCGGTGACGAGGCAGCCGGCGATGCCCGCCTCCTGCATGCGTGCGATCGCATCGCGTACTCGTTGGGAAATTGCGAGATCCCGGCCTACGAGCGTGCCGTCGACGTCGAAAGCCACGAGCTTGGGCGTCACGCGGCGATCATCCCCCATACCGCATCCGTGCGGTCTGAGCGTGTTGCGGCAGGCCTTCGAGCTCCGCCAGCGTCGCTATCGGCAACGCATCGTTCATCATCCGTTCCGCGGTGTTCTCGACAACGCTGAGCGTGCGCGTAAAATCCTCGAGCCGCAAGGCGGACGACCAGCGCGCGGTCCCCGACGTCGGCACGACGTGACTGGTTCCGGCTACGTAGTCACCGCACGCCAGCGGCGTCAGATCGCCGACGAAGATCGTGCCGGCGCGCCGAATGTGCGGCAGGTAGGCCGCTGCGTCGCGCACTTGCAAGCATAAACATGCCGGCGCAAACCGCTCGATCGTCTCGAAGACTTCTTCGCGCCTCGCGGCGTGAATTAGCGCGGAGCGTTCGATCGCCGCGCTGATGGAGTCGCCGCGCTCGAGCGTCTCCACGCCAAGCGTGTCGAGCAGCTGCGCGACAGCGTCGAGCAGCGGACGCGACTCCGAAACGACGCCGAGGCGCGCCGATTCGCTGTGCTCGGCTTGTGCGAGCAGCTCCCCGGCCACGTATTCGCTGTTTGCTCCGTCGTCGGCAACGACCAGAACTTCTGCCGGTCCGGCGAGCGCATCGATGCCGCAGTGGCCGAACACTTGCCGTTTTGCCTCCGTTACCCAAACGCCGCCCGGTCCTACGACCTTGTCGACGCGCACGACGGATTGCGTACCGAACGCGGCGGCAGCGATTGCATGCGCTCCGCCGACGGCATACAGCTCCTCGACGCCGCACATCGTACAAGCGAACACCACGGCCGGATGAATGTGCCCGTTGTGGCGCGGCGGGCTGAACACCGCGATCCGGCTCACGCCGGCGATCTTCGCCGGAATCGCCCCCATCAAAACGGAGACCGGCGAATACGTCGAGGTTCCGGGCGCGTACACGGCAACGCTTTCCAGCGGGCGCCGGTGCAGTCCGTAACGGGTGCCGTCTTCCTCGGCATACGAAAGGTCGACCTGACGCTGCCGTTCGTGAAATCGAGCGATACGATCGCGCGCAAGTTCCAGTGCGGTGGCCGTTTCGTTGCCCAGCAGAGAACGCGCTTGATCGTAGGTGGGCAACGGCACGCGTAGCTGCGACAGATCGAACGACTCTTCGTCGAAGCGCTTGGCGTACTGCACGAGCGCCGCGTCGCCGTTGTTGCGAACGCTCGCTAAGATTTCGGCTACGGTCGATACGACCTCCGGCGGCGGAGCCCAGCCTTGAGAAAACACCGGCGTAAGCCGCCCTACATCGGAGGCGGGAATGACATTCACACTAAGGTTCTTCGAGCGCGCCTTCGCGTACGCCCGCCGCACCAAAGATGCGCTCGAGCTCCACGCGCATTCCGGAATCGGCTGCAAGCGTTCGCGCAACGCGCTGCGACCGCCCGTTAGCGTGCATCATGACCGGCATCTCGCCGGGCCACTCCGAGATCAACGCGGCGAGCCGGTCGATCTGATCGCGGCTGGTGACTTCGACGTGCCAGGCGCGCGCCGCTCGCGCGCGCGGCGGAACGAACGGCGAGACCTCGTTGGCGCTTACCGACACCTCGATAGGCGGATCCTCGCCCGGAGCCGCGCCGGGACGCTCGCGGCGGCGCAGCCGCCCCTTCACGATGACGATCGCATCGGTAACGAAACGGTCGTGAACTTCCGGGTAGAGTTTCGAAAAGACGACGACGTCGGTGCTTCCCGTCGTGTCCTCGAGCTGCGCGATGAGAATCTGTTGACCGGCTTTGGTCAAGGTGCGGCGCACCGAGGTTACGATGCCCGCGACCGTTACCGCCGCGTCGTCGTCCAATCGGTGCACGTCCTTTGCAAGCGTTGCGCCGGCGCGTAAGAGCGCGTCTTGCGCATCGGAAAGCGGATGCCCCGAAACGAAGATTCCCAGCGTCTCGCGTTCCCACGCCAACATTTCACGCGTGCTGGGCGCCGGAACGGGCGGCAGTGTGGGCGTCAGCGCCGGACCCTGCGCAACCGCGTCGCCGAAGAGCGACACTTGCCCCAGCTCGGCGTCACGAGTCGCTCGCGCCGCGAGTTCTACCGCAGCATCGAGAGCAGCGAGTTTCTGCGCGCGGTTACCGGGTAAAGCATCGAGCGCACCGCATTTGATGAGCGCCTCGTACACGCGCCGATTGACTTGTTTGGCGTCGACCCGCTGGGCCAAGTCGAAAAGATCGGTGAAGCGACCGCTTTCGTTACGCGCGGCGATGATGCTCGCCACCGCTCCCTCACCGACGCCTTTGACCGCGGCCAATCCGAAGCGCAGACGGCCTTCGATCACGGCGAAATCGACCAGCGATTCGTTGACGTCGGGCGGCAGGACCTCGATTCCGAGCTTCTTCGCCTCGTCGATGTACTCGACGAGTTTGTCGGTCTTATCTTTGACCGACGTCATGAGCGCGCAGAGATACGGCAGCGGGTGATTGGCCTTGAGGTACGCGGTCTGGTAGGCGATCCACGCATATGCGGCGGCATGGGCCTTGTTGAAGCCATAGCCGGCAAACGGCTCGATGAACGTAAACAGCTTCTCGGCCAGCTTCGCGTCGACACCCGACGTCTCTACCGCGCCCTTCACGAACTTCTCGCGGTAGATCGGGATCTTCTCTTTCTGCTTCTTGCCCATGACCTTGCGCAGCTCGTCGGCTTCACCCATCGAAAAGCCCGCAATGTCGCGCGCCATCTGCATGACCTGTTCCTGATAAACGGGCACGGAATACGTCTCGGCTAGAATCGGCTCGAGCTTCGGATGCAGATACTTGGGCGCTACGCGCCCATGCTTACCGTTGACGTATTGCGGAATCAGCTCCATCGGTCCGGGACGATAGAGCGCCACCAGAGCGATGATATCCTCGAACCGCGACGGCCGCAGATCCAGGCAGACGCGCTTCATTCCCTCGGATTCCATTTGGAACACGCCCATCGTCTCGCCGCGGCAGAGCATGTCGTACGTCTTTGAATCGTCGATTGGAATCGCGGCCAAGTCGAAGCCGGGATCCACCGTGCGCCGGATCTCCGTCACCGCTTTGGCCATTACCGTCAGGTTGCGCAGCCCGAGAAAATCCATCTTCAGCAAGCCGATCTTCTCGACCCATTCCATGTCGAATTGCGTGTTGACGCCGCCGTCGCCAAACCGCACCAGCGGCGTATAATCCATCAACGGGCCCGCCGATATCACGACGCCTGCCGCATGCGTGCCGGCGTTTCGCGCCAAACCCTCGATTTCTTTGGCAGTGTCGAGCAGGCGCCGAATCTCCGGACGCATGTTGTAGAGCGATTTCAGCTCGGAGATCTGCTCCAAAGCGTCCGAGATCGAGAGGCCGCCCGGACCGGAAGGGATGAGCTTCGCGATACGATCGACATCCGGAAGGGGAACCCCCAGGGCCCGGCCTGCATCGCGAACGGCCGCGCGGGCGGCCATCGTTCCGAACGTGACGATCTGCGCGACGCGTTCCTTACCGTATTTTTCAGTGACGTATTCGATGACTTCGTCGCGCCGCTCCACGCAAAAATCGGTATCGATATCGGGCATCGAAATGCGATCCGGATTGAGGAAGCGCTCGAAGAATAAGTTGAACCGCAACGGATCCAGATCGGTGATATGCAGGCAGTACGACACGACCGACCCGACGGCAGAGCCGCGTCCGGGTCCCACCGGAATGCCGTGGTCGCGGGCGTACTTGATGAAGTCCCAGACGATCAAGAAGTACGACGCGAACCCCATCTTGATGATGACGTCGAGCTCGTACGCCAAGCGTTGCTTGAGCTCCGGATCGTTGGCAGCACGCTGCTCGCCGTATCGCTCCACCAGTCCGGCTTCGCAGATTTCGCGCAGAAAATCCGCGTCGGTTTTTTCCACTCCGTCGCTCCCGGAGGGCACGGGATATTGCGGCAGATGGAAGATCTTTTCGGGGATACGGATGTCGATGCGCTCGGCGATCTTGACCGTGTTCTCGCACGCCTCGGGCAAGTCGCGCCACAGCTCGTACATTTCGCCCGCGTTCTTGACGTAAAACTGGTCGGAATAGAACTTCATGCGCGACGTGTCGGCGACGGTTTTGCCGGTGCCGATGCAGAGCAGCACGTCGTGTGCGGGCGCGTCCTTTTGATCGAGATAGTGGGAGTCGTTCGTGGCGACGATGGGCACCGAAAGCTCGCGGGCGACGCGTACCAGGCCTTCGTTGATTGCCTCTTCCTCGGGCATCCCATGCCGCATGACTTCGATGTAGAACCGGTCGCCGAAGATATCTACGTAGGTCTTGGCGTTGCGTAGTGCCGCCGCGTAGTCGTTCTTGAGAAGCGGTGCCGCGACGAGTCCCGACATGCAGCCGGACAGCACGATCAGACCGTCGTTGTGCTTCTCGAGCAGATCGAGGTCGATACGCGGCTTATAATAGTAGCCTTCCAAGAAGCCTTTGGAGACCAGTGCCGTAAGGTTGCGGTAGCCGACCAGGTCTCCGGCCAGGAGTGTGACGTGGGCTTCCTCGCGCACGGTGCGGTCGAACCGTCCCCGCGGCGCGATGTAGGCTTCGCATCCGATGATGGGCGTCAGTCGAGCTTCCCGAGCGCTGTAGTAGAACTCCATCGCGCCGTACATCACGCCGTGGTCGGTTAGCGCCACCGCCGGCGAGCCGTTGTCGGCGGCACGGCGGCAGAGCCGGTCCACCCGGCAGGCCCCGTCGAGCAGCGAGTACTCGGAATGAACGTGAAGGTGGACGAACTCTTTCAAGCGGGGTTCCTGCGGAGTGTGGGAAATAAGGAGGTTGGCCGCACGCCATGGAGACGGAATTGTCGAGCAAAAACGCCGCGGGCGTCGATATCGACGAGCTTCGAAAGGAGCTCGACCGTTTGCGCGCGCGTCTCGCAACGGTCGAAACCGAGCGGGACGAGTACGCGCAACAAAACGCCGAGCTCTTCGTTCTTCAGCAAGTCTTCTCCACTATAAACTCGACGCTCGAGATCAACGACATACTTTCGATGGTCTTGCGCGGCGTCGTCGAGGCGCTCAAGTTCAAGCGCGTCATCCTCTTCGACGTCATCGAGAGCGGCGTCATCATTCGCCGCCTCGAGGGCGATCTCAACGGCCACGTCCTCCATGCCCTCGACCCGCGCGAATACCGTTCGGATTCGACTTTACAGGACGTAGCCCGCGGCGACCTTCAGCTGGCGTACGGTAGCGCCGCCGACCCGGACAAGCCGCTGGACGATACCCGCGGCGCCTACTGCGTCGCGCCGCTGGTGGCGCGCGACGTCGTTCGCGGCATGCTCTACGCCGACGATCCGCCCGGCGCGGAGATTAGCGAAAACCAGCTCCGCGTCATTTTGGACTTTGCTTCCCAAGCGGCAATCGCCGTCGAACACGCGCGTCTGTATGAAGAGACGCGCCGGCTGCTCGAAGAGACGCAGCGTCTCGCGCACACCGACAGCTTGACCGGAATCCCGAACCGCCGGGCACTTCACGAGCTGCTCGAGCGGGAGCTCCACACGTCGGAGCGCTACGACACGCCGTTCGCGTTCGTCATTTTGGACCTCGACGATCTCAAAAGGATCAACGACACCGGCGGACACAGCTTGGGCGATCTGGCGCTCAAGCGTTTCGCTCAGGTCCTCAAGAAAAATGCGCGCAAGGGGGATATTATCGCCCGCTACGCCGGTGACGAGTTCGTCGTCGTAATGGCTCAGAGCGACCGCGAGCAAGCCGAGCGCGGCGTCGAACGTATCATGGCGGCGCTGAGGCGCAACGGTCTGGCCAGCTCGATCGGGCTGGCGATGTTCCCGAGCGACGGTACCGACGGTCAGACGCTCTTTTTTGCGGCCGACGAAGCGCTCTATCAGGCCAAACAGTCCGGCAAAAACACTTACCGCTTCTTCGATCGCTCGCTCTCGGGCAAGTCGAAAGCGGCGGACAGCGCCTGAGTTATTCCAGGGTTAGAGCTAAGAACGTCGGGCAGGCATAGTCTGCCTGGCCATAGGCCTCGCACTCCTCGAAACCCAGGGCCCGGTAGAGACCGTAGGCCGCCTCGAGCCGCGAGCGGTGTGTGTCCAGAACGATTCGCCGATATCCGTCCGCCTTGGCACGCTCGATGGCTGCCGCTACGAGTGCCCGCCCGATCCCGCCTCCACGTGCAGCCGGAACCACGTAAAGACGTTTGATCTCGGCCGTTTGCGCGTCGCGACCGAATAAGACCACGCACCCGGCCGGCCGCTCCTTCTCATAGGCGAGCAGCAAGCCGGCGCCGCCGTAACGCGCGATCAGCTGCCCGATCTCTTCCTCTAGATCGGGGACCCGCAGATCGTCCGGCAGCCAGGCCTGGTATTCGCGAATCAGGCGCTCGAAAGTCTCCAGCCGCTGCCGGTCGGTGCCGACGCTGACGATTTCGGCCATGCCAAAAACATGCACTAAAGTCATGGGGGTTCCTTCGCCCGCCGCGTACTATAAGAGGGACCAAGATCAAGATTAACGTTTCTCGGGGGCCCGCGTGATCAAACACGACGTAGTCGTCATCGGCGGCGGTCTTGCCGGCATGCGCGCCGCGGTGGAAGCCGCGGAAGGCGGCGCCGACGTCGCGATCGTCTCCAAGCTCCATCCGGTGCGCAGCCACTCCGGTGCCGCGCAAGGCGGCATCAACGCGGCACTAGGCAATCGCGAAGACGATTCGCCCGAGGCGCATACGTTCGACACCGTTAAGGGTTCCGATTATCTCGGCGATCAAGACGCAGCCGCGGCGATGTGCGAGGATGCCCCCAAACAGATCATTTGGCTGGAGCACCGCGGCTGCATCTTCTCCCGCGTGCCCGACGGCCGGATCGCGCAGCGCCCGTTCGGCGGCGCCGGTTCTCCCCGAACGTGCTATTCGGCCGACGTCACCGGCCTAGTGATTCTGCACACGCTGTGGGAGCAGCTCGAACGTTTCGGCGTCAAAGTCTACGAAGAGTATTTCTGCACGGCGCTCGCGATCGAAGACGGCATCGGCAGCGGCGTCGTCGCGTATAACATGCGCAACGGCCAGCTCGAGCTCATCACCGCCAAGGCGACGATTTTTGCAACCGGCGGCGCGGGACGCATGTATCTCAAGACGACCAACGGGTATGCGTCGACCGCCGACGGTCAGGGGATCGCCTATAAAGCCGGCCTGCCGCTCATGGACATGGAGTTCATGCAGTTCCATCCCACGACGCTTAAAGAGAACGGCGTGCTGATGACCGAGGGCGCGCGCGGTGAAGGCGCGTATCTGCTCAACTCGCAGGGCGAGCGCTTTATGTTCAAATACGCGCCCAATAAAGGCGAGCTCGCGTCCCGGGACGTCGTTTCGCGTGCGGAATGGACCGAGATTCTCGAGGGCCGCGGCGTCGACGGCTGCGTGCTGCTCGACATGCGGCATTTGGGGCGCGAAAAGATCCTCGAGCGTTTGCCGCAGATTCGCGAGCTGGCAATGGACGCAACCGGAAAAGACGCGATCAACGAGCCGATACCGATTCTCCCGGGCGCGCATTACACGATGGGCGGCATCGAAACCGACAAGTGGGGCGCGTCGCGCGTGCCGGGCGTCTACGCCGCCGGCGAATGCGCTAACGTCAGCGTGCACGGCGCCAATCGCTTGGGGGGAAACTCGCTGCTCGAGACGATCGTCTTCGGCGCCCGTTCGGCCAAACACGCCCTCGACTACATCAAGACCGTTAGCAGCGTCAAGCAATCGACTCGGACGCTCAAGCAAGAACAGGACCGCATCGCGGGACTGCTTTCGCGCACGAGCGGAACGCGCGCCCCGCAGCTGCGGCGCAAGATGAACGAAACGATGAGCGAGAACGCCTTCATCTTCCGCGACGAAAAAGGCTTGGCCAAAGCGGTCCAAGATCTCAAGGCCGTCCGCCGCGAGTTCGACCAAGGCGTTTACGTGATGGACAAATCGTCGACGTTTAACACCGATTTGGTCGGGGCACTCGAAACCGACTTCCTGATCGACAGCTCGCTGGCCTTAGCGGCCGGCTCGCTGGCTCGCACGGAATCGCGTGGTGCACAGGCGCGCACGGATTATCCCGAGCGGGACGACGCCAACTGGCTCAAACACACGCTCGCCTGGCGTGAGGCCGACGGCTCGCCAAGGCTGGATTATTCACGTGGGGTCACGATCACCAAGTACGACCCGCAAGTGAGAACCTACTAAAATTACATGGCTAACATCAAACTCGACATCTTCCGCTTCGACGAAGCCGTCGACGAGGTGCCGCATCGCGACCTCGTCGACATCGACGTACCGGAGACCACGACCGTCCTCGACGCACTCGAACACGCCAAGGCGGAAGTCGATGGGTCGATCAGTTTCCGGCGCTCTTGCCGCTCTGCGATCTGCGGATCGTGCTCGATGAATATCAACGGCATTACCGGTCTGGCGTGCAAGACGCCGTGCAACACGGTGATGGACGACGAGGGATCCATCAAGATCGATCCCATGCCGAACTTCCAGCCGATGAAGGATCTGGTCGTTCACATGGACCCGTTCTGGGATAAGTACCACCGCCTCAAACCCTATTTGCAGCCGGCCGACGCGGATTCCGATCACGAACGCGAGCGACGGGTTTCGCCCGAGGACATGAAAAAGCTCGTCGACGTGGCCAACTGTGTGATGTGCGCCACCTGTTACGCGCTCTGTCCGGTCGTCAGCGTCGATCCGGCGTTCGCCGGACCCGCCGCCATCGCATACGCCTACCGTTTCATCGAAGACGTGCGCGACTCCAAGCGCAAAGAGCGTATCGCGCAAATCAGCGAAGACTATCTTTGGCTCTGCGCGCACTGCTACGCGTGTTCGTACTGCCCCAAGCACGTCGATCCGCACGACCGCATCGTCGACGTAAAGCGCGCGGCCATCAAGGACCGGGTCATGATGGACGAGCGCGGCCCGCGTCACGCGCTGATCGTCTGCAAGAGCGTCAAACAGACCGGCATGCTCAACGAAACCGAACTGATTATGGGAACGATCGGACGCTTCAACGTCCGCGGACTGCTCAAGGTCACGTTCACGGGCGCGAAGCTCGGCCTGCGCATGGCTTATCGGGGCAAGGCACCGCCGCCCTTCATCAAGCCGATTCCAAAGGTCGACGAAGTGCGTACCATTTTTGACACCCTGGAGGTCCCTGTCAGCTAATGTCGACCACGCTTCTGCCGGAAAATATTCCGCTCGATTCGCATCGCAAGAGCCGCTCGGCGCAAACCCGCCGCTACGGCTTTTTTCCCGGATGCGTCGCCAAAGAGTCGTGTAAGGAGCTCTTCAACTCCACGATGCTGCTCGCCGACAGGCTGCACATCGAGCTCATCGAGCTCACCGCAGCGTCGTGTTGCGGAGCGTCGGTCGTCAACGACGTCAATCGCGACGTCGCGCGGGTGCTCAACGCGCGCACGTACGCACAGGCCGAGGCACTGGGTCTCGACGACGTCATCACGATCTGCTCCACGTGCACCGGCCACATGCGCGCCGCCAACAAGGAGCTGCTCGAGAGCGAAGAGCGCATGGATCATGCCAACGCGGTCCTAGGCAAATTCGGTGCGAAGTACCAAGGCAACGTGATGGTGCGTCACCTGCTGTGGCTGCTCATCGACGACATCGGACTCGACAATCTCGCGAAGATGGTGGTGCGCCCGCTAAACGGCTTGAAGGTCGCACCGTTCTACGGCTGCCATATCATTCGTCCTGAGTCGGTCAACGGCTGGGAATCGGCGCGCAATCCGCACTCGCTCGAAGATCTCATTGCGGCCATCGGCGGCGAACCGGTGGATTATGCCGGCAAAACCCGGTGCTGCGGATTCCATATTCAACTCGAGAAAGACAATACTGCCGCCAACATGGTCGGACAGAACATGCGCATGGCTAAGGATCACGGCGCCGAAGCGGTGATTACGCCGTGCCCGCTGTGCCACTTGGCGCTCGACGGCTATCAAGAGGACTCGGCCGGCCGATGGGGCCGTACGGATCTTCCGACGTTTCATCTGCCGCAGCTGGTCGCATTTGCACTCGGCGTACCGGCCGAGAAACTCGGTCTGAACAAACATCTGATCAACCCGCGCAACATCATGGTCGAACGTGAACTAATCTCGTAGGAGAACGACGATGGCTGGTCTCGCCGCCCTCGGTTTTCTGATCGGCACCTGGTCCTGCACCTACAACGCGGGAACGCAGACCGCCGCGTACACGGCCACGTTTTCCTACGATGTCTCCAACAACTGGATTCGTCAGCGCGACGTTTGGACGGGCGGCGGAGGCGACGTCGCGTACCTTACGCGCGATCCCAAGGGCGGGGGATGGACCTATGCGGCTTTCGAAAGCGACCGCTCCACCACGATCTTCCGCGCAAAGGACACGGGCGACACCCATATCGTCTATCGGAGCGTTTATCCCAATCCCGGCTGGACCGACGCGTTCGACAAAGACTCGCCCACAAAATTCACCCTGCGCTTCTCCGGCGTCATCGGCGGCAAGGCGCAGAAGTCCGTCGACGTCTGTACGAAAAAGTAGACCGCCCCGAAAGGACGGACCATGCACATCGAAGCGTACGTTTTCTTCAACGGAAACTGCGAAGAGGCGTTTACCTTTTATCAGTCGGCGCTCGGCGGAGAACTCGAACTCAGCCGCTACGAAGGATCGCCGATGCAAGACCAGGTTGGCCCCGAGTCGCGTGACAAGATCATTCATGCGTCCTTGCGCTTCGACGGCGGCACCCTCATGGGCGCCGATGGCATTGGGGAATGGCAGCGCAAGATCGGCAACAACTTCGCCTTATCGCTGGTATCGAAGGACGAAGCCGCGTCGCGCAATGCGTTTTCGAAGCTTGGCGCCGGCGGTAAAGTGACGATGGAGTTATCGCCCGCGTTCTGGGGTGCGAAGCTGTTTGGCATGCTTACGGACAAGTACGGCGTCGACTGGATGGTCAGCGTCCACGAGTAGCCGCCTCAAAGCGTGGCAAAAAAACCGCCCCGGTCTTCTTCCCGACGCAGGGCGGCTTTGAGGCGTTTTCGATCGTAGAGCTTTTTCGACTCGTGAGCACCGGCGGGCCGCAGATTTACGGCGGGTCCCAGCCGGGGCACGAGCCGGCGTTTTCGGCGTTTCGTTGCCATGGCGTACCTCCGCCAGGCATCATACCATGGCGGCGTTCGAGCTGCGCGTATGATGCGCGAGCAAGAGATCGATACGCTTGATAGCGTCGGCCGGAATCGTTTGTTCCTCGCCGTCATAACAAACGACGGGTTCCCCGCGGCTCATACGCTCGATCATGGCCTCGCGCATGAACTCCGCCATCGCTAACTGGTTGTAGCGTTCGCAGATACTGCGCCCGTCTTTGAGGCGAATCCAGAGCTCCGCCGATTCGGTCATCATGGCTTGCGCTACCTCGTGCCTCAATGTACCCATCGAAAGAGCGGAGAAACCCCACCCATGCCTGTGCTCGCGAATCCCGATGCGACCGCCTACCGGCAGATTGACCGAGACCTCGACGTGTTGCGCGCCGGCGGCGAACGCTGGGCCGCGCTATCCATCGGCGACAAGATCGCGCTGCTTATCGAATGCCGGGACGGCGTACACCGTCAAGCCGCCCGCTGGACCACGACGGCAGCCGAGGCGAAGGGCTTGACCGGAACGCCCCTCGCCGGCGAGGAAGCGATCAGCGGACCTTGGGCCGTGCTTCGGGCGCTTAACGCGTACGCAGCAACGCTGTCAGAGATCGACCGTCGCGGCCGCGTTTGCTTCAACGCCAGGCGGGTTCGCCGCGGAGCCCGCGGTCAAACGATCGCCGACGTCTTTCCGGTCGATTTCTACGACCGTATCTTGCTCGACGGCATTCGCGCGGAAGTATGGATGAAGCCCGGCGTAACCCCGGAGACGCTCGACGAGACGATCGCGACTTGGTATAGGGAGCCACGCCGCAATCCGCGCGTCGCGCTCGTGCTCGGCGCCGGAAACATCGCCTCGATCGCGCCGCTCGACGTTCTCTACAAGCTCGTTGCCGACGGCGCCGTCTGCATTTTGAAAATGAATCCGGTCAACCACTATCTCGGGCCGATTTTTGAAGACGCCTTCGCGCCGCTGCTCCGCGAAGGCTATCTGCGCTTCGCATACGGCGGAGCCGAGGTCGGAAAGTATCTCTGCAGCCACGGCGCGGTCGACGAGATCCATATCACGGGCAGCGACAAGACGCACGACGCGATCGTCTTCGGTGCCGGGCCCGAGGCGCGCCGCGCGCAAACGCCGCAACGAACCCCTTCTCAATAAGCCGATCTCGAGTGAACTCGGCAACGTCAGCCCCACCATCGTCGTCCCCGGGCCGTGGAGCGATGCCGACGTTGCGTTCCAAGCGGAAAATATCGTTACTCAAAAGCTGCATAACGACGGCTTCAACTGCATCGCTTCCCAGGTGTTGATTCTACCGAAGGACTGGGAGCGCACACCGGGCCTCATCGAGGCGATCTATGCGCTGCTGGGGCGGATCTCCGACCGGCCGGCATACTATCCTGGAGCCGCGCAACGCGTGGGCGCGCTGGCCCTGGGGCGCCGCGAAAAGCGCGCCTTCGGACGCGACGACGGCGGTTTCGTCGCGCGAACGGTCTGCGTGCTCGACGCCGCCGATTCGAGCGAAGCGGGATTTACGACCGAGGCGTTCTCAACCTTCTTGGGAATCGTCGCGTTGCCCGGCGATACCGAGTCGTATCTGCGCGATGCCGTCGCGTTCGCCAACGATCGGCTCTGGGGTACGCTGGGCGCAAATCTGATCGTGCATCCGGCCACGATGCGCGAGCACGCCGGGGTCTTCAATCTCGCCGTTGCGGATATGCGCTACGGATGCATCGGCGTCAACGCCTGGACCGGCGTCGGATTTCTCCTCTGTCAGATGCCCTGGGGAGCGTACCCCGGGCACACGCTCACCGACGTTGGCAGCGGCATCGGCGTCGTGCACAACACCTATCTCTTCTCGCGGTCGCAAAAAAGCGTCGTCTATGCACCGTTCGCGCCCTTCCCGCGCAGTTTACTCGGCTACGGCGGATCGCTGCTGCCCAAACCGCCGTGGTTCGTCAGCAATCGCAACCAGCTGAAAATCGGTATGGCGCTCTGCGACTTCGAAATGCGCAAGTCACCGCTGAAACTCGCAGCGATCGCCGCATTGGCAATGACTGGCTAGTCCCAAGCATCCTGTGAGCGCAGCGCGTGGCTAAGCGCATAGTGGCTGGGTCGATGCGCGCGGCGCGCCGACTCTTCCCGCTTTCGATGCCACCATAGCGCCAGCACGATCATACCGGCGATCAGTAACGCGTTCATTTGATCTCCTTCCGTACCGCTCCGAGAATCTGGGTGCCGTCGTAACCAAGCGCGCGTGCCCGCGCCACGAAGCGCTTTGCGATTTCCGCCAGTCGCGCCAATGCAGATCCGCGCGGGACAGCAGCCACGAACGTGCCGCGTCCGCGCCGCGTCTCGACCACGCCTTCGCGCTCGAGCTCCGCATACGCGCGGTTGACGGTATTGGGATTGATGCCCAGCGTCGACGCCACGTCGCGCACGCTGGGCAGCTGCTGGCCGCGGCGCAAGCTCCCGCGCGCGACCGCCGCCATCAGCTGCTCGCACAGCTGCGCGTACACGGGCACCGGTGAGAAGTCGTCGACGATCAGCTTCTGGCTTTGCACGGGCTCCTTGCGTTATTGTGTCCTAATACACTATGACACTCGAAGAATACGAAAAAGAAACCCTCCTGTCAAGCAAGCCGACGACGAGATCGTCAAATCAGTGGCTTGCTTGGACCGAAAGCTCCCAGCGGTAACCGTCTAGATCGTGAAACCACAAGCCCATGTTGGGCGAGCCCTTGGCTTCGGGACCGATCTCGTCGCCGGGATCTTCTACTTCGACGCCGCGCTCTTTCAAAGCGGCGAGTGCGGCGCGCAACGCGTCCATATCCGGCAAATGAAACGAAACGTGATCGATCGTCTCGGGGCCTGGCGTTCCCTTCATCAGCACGATCGTAACGTCGTCGCTGGTTATTCCCACATAGTCGTCGCCTTCGAACATCTTACGAACGTTGAAGACCGATTGCCACCACTGCGCGCTTTTCTTTGGGTCGGACACGGCCAATCCAAAGTGTCCGACCGTACCGAGCGCTATTTTCATATGGTTCCTGCCTTGCGAAGCATCTGCAAGACTCTTTCCCTCGGAAGCGCGTAAACCGTCACTCCGTTGCGGCCGGTCATCGTCCTGGCTTCGAAGAGCGCGTCGTAGATCGACGCCTGCGTCGCTTCGGCCGTAGCCGTATACAAGGCATTGAGCGTGCCGTCGTCCTCGACGACGGCACCCGCCGGCGCGTGAACGTCGAAGTCGCCGGTATATTCGAAGACGCGCGACGTGGAAAACGCAACGATCAAGTCGCCGCTCGATATCGGCGACGTCATGCCCGTACGCGCCATGCCCATGGCGGCACGCAAGGCTACCGCCCGAAGTTGTCGCGAGTCGAGCGGTGCGTCGGTGGCAACCACGACGATGATGCTTCCTTCTCCCAGCCGGCCTTTCGGCCAATCCGTCAGCGCGGCGCGGTTCGGAAAGACCGGCAGGTACTCGTTCTTCAGCTTCTCTCCAACGGGGACCCCGACTACGGTAAGCGATGCGCGCGGCGCGCTGCCCGTGTTGTCGTTCACCAGGACGCCCACGCGATAGCCGCCGAGATCCTTGGGAAGCACGCGCGACGCCGAACCGATGCCGCCGCGAAAGCGAAATGCATTCATTCCGGTTCCGGCGCCCACCGAACCGCGCGCGAACTGTCCGGCTGCCGCCGAATTCAGCAGACGGACCACATCTTGCGCGGTGACGACGCGTGCCTGAATGTCGTTGAGCAGGCCGTCATCGCACTCGGCGACTACGGGAAGCGGGACGTCGTCGCCGCGGCCGATCTGTGGGTGGTGCTCGATCTGCCAGCTGACCACGCCGTCGTCGGCGCGTCCGACATCGAGCGTGTCCGTGAGGACGATCGGTTCCTCGAGAAAGCCCGATTCGGCGACCCAGTGCGTCCCGGTCATCTCCCCGTTGCCGTTGAGCGCGAAGAAGGCGGCCGATACCTTATGAACCCACGGATCGGCGTTGGGGAGGATCGCGGTCGCGCCGGTTCGGATCGACGACCCCTCGATCCGGGTGAGCTGGCCGACCCGAACCCCGGGCACGTCGGTGATGCCGTCCAGCGGCCCCGGTTCGTAGAAGCCGAAGTGGAACGGCAGAACCGCCCGCGCGGCCGTCGTCGCGACGAGCGTTAGGACGAGGAAAGCGGGGAATAAGAAGCTTGCTCTAGACATGAGACCTTGCATTGGACTCGGCCGAACGCGCCTCATGCAGGCTCGCCTGAGCGTTCTGGGAAAATCATCCGTAATCTCTTGTTTGCGAGGGCCGAACAATTCTTACCGTTCCCGAAAAACTCAAGGCCGCCAAGCTTTGGCACAACCTCAGCGTTCCGGAACTCATCGAGCACGCAGTACGCCGCGGCGAAGGCGTCATCGGCAGCGACGGACAGCTGATCGTCGATACGCGTCCGCACACCGGACGCTCGCCCAAAGACAAGTTTTTCGTCAAAGAGCCGTCGAGTCAAGAACACATCGATTGGGGCGACACCAACCAGGCAATCGAACCCGCCGTTTTTGACGCGCTCTTCGAGAAGGTCTGCGCGTACTTCTCCGAGCGCGAAGCCTACGCTCTCGACTGCTACGTCGGCGCCGACGAGAACTATCAAGTTCCTATCCGCGTCTACACCGAGTTCGCGTGGCACAGCCTTTTCGCGCATCATTTGTTCATCACGCCGGAAGAGCACGATCCCCGATTCGAACCCGAGTTCACCGTCGTCGACGCGGCGCTGTTCCAGGCCGATCCGGCGCGTGACGGAACGCGGACGTCGACGTTCGTACTCGTCAACTTCGCGCGCAGAATGATTCTCATCGGCGGCACCAAGTATGCCGGCGAAATCAAGAAATCGATCTTCACCGTCATGAACTACCTGCTGCCGCTGCGGGAAACGATGTCGATGCATTGCTCGGCCAACGTGGGCAAGGAAGGCGACGTCGCTATCTTCTTCGGCCTCTCCGGTACGGGTAAGACGACCCTCTCTTCCGACCCGCACCGCCCGCTCATCGGCGACGACGAGCACGGCTGGTCCGCCGACGGCGTCTTCAACTTCGAGGGCGGCTGTTACGCCAAAGTCATACGGCTCTCGCCCAAAGCCGAACCCGAGATCTGGGCGGCAACCAATCATTTTTCAACCGTGCTGGAAAACGTCGTCTTCGACGAAACGACGCGCAAGCTCGACGTCGATAGTGAATCCAAGACGGAGAATACCCGTTCAGCCTACCCGCTCGAGTTCATTCCGAACATCGTACCGGGCAGCAAAGGGGGCCATCCGGACACGATCGTCATGTTGACGGCCGACGCGTTCGGCGTGCTGCCGCCAATCTCCAAACTGTCGCGCGAACAGGCGATGTATCACTTTCTTTCCGGCTACACGGCGAAGGTCGCCGGTACGGAGCGCGGCGTCACCGAACCGCAAGCGACGTTCTCGACGTGCTTCGGCGCGCCGTTCATGGTGCACCATCCAACCGTGTACTCGCGTCTGCTCGGAAAGAAAATCGACGAACACGACGTCGAGTGCTGGCTGGTCAACACCGGTTGGTCGGGCGGACCGTACGGCGTCGGCAAGCGCATGTCGATCGCGCATACCCGCGCGATGGTCAACGCCGCCATCGAGAACCGCATTCCGAAAGACTTCGTAGAGGAGCCGTTCTTCGGGTTGCTGATCCCCAAATCGGTGCCCGACGTGCCGGAAGACGTTCTCAACCCGCGTAACGTGTGGCCCGATAAGGCTGCGTACGACGCCCAAGCCAAGAAGCTCGCGACGCTCTTCTTCGAAAACTTCAAGCGTTTCGAGACGCATGCTTCCGACTTGGTGAAAGCGGTCGCGATCAAACCCCAATCGCACTAACCTGCGAGTTGCATAGCTTTCAAGGTTTCGATCATGTCGACTGTCGCGTGCGCTCGCTCGCGGCAGTCGAATCTTTTTACGATGCGCTGATGCCCGAACTCGGCTTACCCCAGAAGCGGTTCTCATACGTCGACGTCCAGGGCGATTGGCACGAGATCTCCAGCGACCACGGCTACAATACGGTCGAATATTTCGAACAGCCGCAACCCGGACGAACGCCCTTCTTTTTTGGTCTGATCGAGCGGGCGGATCATCAGCCGGGTCTGACCCGAATCGCGTTCCGGGTCGAGTACGACCGCATGCTCGCACTGGAGGGCAAACTGGAACCGATGGGCGCCCGCAACGTCGAACGGAGTGAAGACCCCGACGCATACCCGGCCGTTTTCTTTGAGGATCCTGGGGGCACCAAACTCGAGCTGGTTTCCAGGCGCCCGGCCGTAGCCTAATCCGAGCCACACCCGACTCTAATGGCAGGTTCAGCCTCCCGTGAGGCTGACGCAGGTAGAATATGGGCGATGAAACTCATTGTCCTTACGGCCCTTGCCGCCGCCCTATGTCTTCCCGTTGCCGTCAGCGCCCAGCAGGCGCCGCCCGAATCCGCTGTGCAGCAAGCTCCCGCTGGAACGCAGCAGGCTACACCGAAGGTTTACCGGAGATGGTCGCGGTTACTTAACGGCGTGAATCTCTCTAACCAACAGCACGATCAGATTCAAAGCGTGCTCGATCAATACGCGCAGGCGCATCCTGCCGGCTCGCAACACGTTCCCGGCGCGGCGCGCCAGCTGCACGATCAAATCTTCGGCATTTTGACTCAGCAGCAGCAAACGCAGGTGCAGCAAAACGTGCAGCAGATGCGCACCGAGCAACGGCAGCGGCGTCAGCAAAAACAGCAGCAACAGCAGCAGCAGCAGAACACTGCACCGCCCGCGACGCGCTAACTACCAGGTCGAATTTCTAGCCGCCCTGAACTCGACTGCGCCTGCGGACGTTCCGAGGCGCAGTTCTGTAATTCCGTTCACCACGTAGGTAGCGCGCACCGCAAAATTCGGCGCGCGGCCGCGAAGTATCGCGACGACGTCCATGCCGGCTTCGCGCGCGGCGGCGATGCCTTGCAGTGTATCTTCCACGACGAGCGTCCTTTGGGGAGCAACGCCCAAGCGCTCGGCCGCATATAGATAGCCGTCCGGCGCGGGCTTGTTGCGAACGACGTCGTCGGCAGTCACCAAGAGCGGCGGATTCGGCAGTTTCGCGTGCGCAATGAGCCGTCGCGCAAAATCGGTTCCGCAAGACGTCACGATTGCCCAGGGTACCGCTTCGAGCGCGCGAAGGCATTCGAGTGCTCCCGGAAACGCATTCGCGCCGTCGTCGACCAGCGTTCCAAACAGGTCGAATAGAACGGCATCGTACGTTATTCCGGCTGATTCTTCTTGCGGCATCGTTCGTTCTTGTATCTGCGACATCGCAGCTTACCGTACCCGCGGGCTTCGCGATTACCACCTTAGCGCAAGTACCGGGTGCGCGCGAGCTCGCAGCACTCCCTAACGGCGACGTCGTCGTCGGAACGACCGGCGCGGACGTCTACCTCCTTCGCGGAGCCGAAACCGGTTCCGCGCGAGCGCAAGTGCTCGCCCACCTCCCCGACGCACTCGCGTCCGGCGTTGCATACTCGTTACGCCGGCACGAACTCTTCGTGGGAACCGAACACGGCATCTACGCGGCGCGCTACGACTCGGGCTCAGACCGTCTGCAAAGCGATCCCGTGCGCATCGCTCGCGTGAGAACCGGCGGTATTCCGGCCGGAAGCGACGGAGACGTGCACAGCACGACGTCCGTTGCCTTCGACGACGCGGACGACACGCTGTATGCCTCGGTGGGTTCCTCGTGCAACGCGTGCACGGAAGTGGACGGCACGCGCGCTTCCATCTTCGCGATGCGTCCCGACGGCAGCGGGATGCGGAAGATTGCCAAGCGCATTCGCAACGCGATTGCGCTCGCCGTCGATCCGCAGACTCAAGCGCTTTGGGCGGGTGACGCCGGACAAGACAACTTAGCGTTCGGACACCCGTACGAATTCGTCGACGATGTGACGTCGCATCACGGCGCCGCCGATTACGGCTGGCCGGAATGCGAGGAGAACCATCACGCTTACGTTGCGGGAGCCTCGTGCAGCGCTACCGTCGTTCCGGGCATCGAGCTCCCGGCGTATGCAACGATCGTGGGAGCGACCTTTTATCCATCCGAACAGCGCGGGACGTTCGCATTCCCGCGAACGTATCGCGGAGGACTTTTCGTGTCGGCACACGGCTCTTGGCACCGCACGGCTGCGGGCGACTACGCTACCGAACCGATGGTGGCCTTCGTTCCCATGAGAGGCGGATTGCCCGCCAAGCCCGTGAACTGGGACGATCCCCGCGCTCAGTGGAGCGGCTTCGTCACCGGCTTTCAGCCGATGCTGACCCGCCGCGGACGCCCCACCGGCGTCGCGGTCGGAGCCGAAGGCAGCCTCTTCATCGCCGACGATGCTACCGGCGCGATCTATCGCGTGAGGCCCCAGCGATGACGGACACGCTGGCAATACTGGTCGGGGGCGGGCCGGCGCCCGGCATTAACGGCGTCATCGCCTCGGCCGCGATGGAAGCCTTCAACTACGGCCTACGCGTCGTCGGCATCTACGACGGTTACCGCGACTTAGCCGCCGGCAAAACGCCGCAAACCATCGAGCTCACGTTCGACGACGTCTCCCGCATTCACACCGCCGGTGGATCGATTCTGCGCACGTCGCGCACCA
Organism: Vulcanimicrobiota bacterium; assembly: GCA_963715435.1. GTDB lineage: Bacteria > Vulcanimicrobiota > Vulcanimicrobiia > Vulcanimicrobiales > Vulcanimicrobiaceae > JAFAHZ01. The sequence goes on along the minus strand of OY970243.1, from coordinate 3,137,834 downwards.
ATCCGGCCCGCGACGAAGCGACGCTCGATCGCTGCGTCGACGCGCTGCAGCGGCTAGACGTACGGTATCTGGTCTGTATCGGCGGCGACGACACGACGTACGGAGCGGCAAGCATTGCGCGGCGCACGAACGGGCGCATCGGCGTCGCCACGGTTCCCAAAACGATCGACAACGATCTCCCCCTTCCGGACAACGCTCCGACCTTTGGTTTCGAAACGGCACGCTCCGTCGGCGCCGGCATCCTCGAAAGTCTCATGGAAGACGCGCGCACCACGGCACGCTGGTACGTCGTGGTGTGCATGGGGCGAAAGTCCGGCGCCCTAGCGCTTGGCATGTGCAAGGCGGCGGGTTCCACGGTTGCCGTGCTTCCGGAAGAGTTTCCCGACGGCGTGGATTTGGGGGCGGTGGTCGACACGATCGTCGGATCGATCGTCAAACGGCGCAGCCTCGGGCGTCAGCACGGCGTCGCCGTAGTCGCCGAGGGTATCGCAGAACGCCTCTCGAGCGACGCCTTTGAAACGGTCGAGAACGTCGGTCGCGACTCGTTCGGAAACATTCGCCTCGCCGACATTCCGCTCGGGATCATCCTCCGCGACGGCGTGCGTAAACGCCTCGACGGGATCGGCGTCGACTCGATCGTCCACTCGAAAGACATCGGCTACGAGCTGCGCTGCGCCAAACCCGTACCGTTCGACGTAGATTACACGCGCACGCTGGGCTTTGGAGCCGTGCGTTATTTAATGGGTGGCGGCAGCGGTGCGTTGATCGCGCTTTCCGGCGGACGCGTCGAACCAATGAATCTCGTAGATCTCACCGACTCGGATTCCGGACGCATACGCACGCGGCAGATCGATCTCACGACCGAAGCCTATCGCGTCGCGCGCGATTACATGGTTCGCTTGGAGCCCGCCGATTTCGACGGCGAGCGGCTCGCTCGTTTGTCGGCACAGACGTCGTTGTCGCCGGACGCATTTCGCTCCGAATTCGAGCGCGTAGCTATTCCATGAACCCGGATAAGCAGGTGGCATGCTGCTTGCAATCAGGACGCCGAATTCTGTATACCTAAGTCATCAGACTTGTTGCTACCCGGAGGTCGCGCGACTATGAAATCGACGACTTCGTTTTTCCTGATTGTGGCGATAGGCGTTCTTGCATCGTGTAACGGGATTCAAAGCGTCCCGCCGATCGCGCAACAATCGCAAACGTCAACACCCGGGACCTCGATGTTGCACTCTTTGCTTCCGCCCGGCATCAGCCCGCGAGCGAGTGGAGCATGCACGGCCCCCCACTATAAGCCTAAACTAGGGCCGTTCATCATATTTATCGCCCGCGGTAAGGTAAAGCACGGCAAGTTCAAGAGTGAGCCCTCTCCCTCGACTCTATGGGTGGCGGTCACGATCAAGAAAGCCGCCAAACCAACTCCCCCGCCGACGACATCGCCCTCGAACCCGCCGTCGCCGACGCCACCGCCAATGAACCAACCGACCTATCTCTATTTCGGCGAATATACGCTTGCGAAAGCCAAAAAGACCGGATGCGCGTATCTCTTTGCCACGCAACACGGTAAGCCGTTCACCGGATCGAAGTATAACAGCTTTGCTTTTGGCGATCCGTTGATTGCGTTCCCCAAGTACTATAAAGAGAAGGTAGTCGCGTCGGGACCGCTTTCCATGAAACTCTCGAAGCTATCGGCGAGCGGCGGCAGCGGAGGCGCGATTTTGAAGCTCCAAAACGGCACGACCTATGACACTGCGACGGTGAAGCTCACGTTTCGCCTATCAGAACCGTAGGGACTAAAACAAAGCTCAGAAAGCCAAAGAGCCCGCTGCGATTCGCAGCGAGCTCTTCTTCATATAATCTGGCACCGACCTACTTTCGAGGGGCCCTGCGGCCCGACTATCATCGGCGCTGGCGGGCTTAACTGCCGTGTTCGGGATGGGAACGGGTGGAACCCCGCCGCCATGGGCGCCAGAAACTTGATCCCCGTCGCGATGGCGAGCCGGAGCTCCAGCCGATCGCGCCGGGAAATTTAGGTACCCGGAACGACGCAGTCGTTCTGGGCCCAAAAGCTGTACAGAGAAGAACTTCCAGTGCCGCGACTACGAAGCGTTTGCGTGCGTATATTAGTCAAAATATCCGAGCGATTAGTACCGGTCAGCTCCACACCTTGCGGTGCTTCCACCCCCGGCCTATCAACGTGGTGGTCTACCACGACTCTTCACCCTTACGGGATTGAGATCTCATCTTGGAGTCAGTTTCACGCTTATATGCTTTCAGCGTTTATCTGATCCGAACATAGCTACCCGGCTATGCTCCTGGCGGAACAACCGGTTCACCAGAGGTTCGTTCGACCCGGTCCTCTCGTACTAGGGTCCAAACTCCTCAAATCTCCTACGCCCACAGCGGATAGGGACCGAACTGTCTCACGACGTTCTGAACCCAGATCGCGTACCGCTTTAATGGGCGAACAGCCCAACCCTTGGGACCTACTACAGCCCCAGGATGCGACGATCCGACATCGCGCGTATTTCCATCGTTCCCGATGGCGCAGACTATATCTTCACCCTGCCCGAGATTTCGGGCGAGGGGCCGGCGTATGATAGTGGCCATAGATTTGCTCGAGCGAACTCGAGCAGCGACTCGCTATCTCACCATCCCGCGTGCCGGGATGGATCAGTCGTTACAGGGTCATGACGGCAACTTATGTTGTTGCAGTCAGACTTCCCACGGTATTGTCCTTGGCTCGTCCACGAGCCGGTTGGAGTTCACCGTTATAAGCCGGAACTTTAGATGATGTTTCCACCATCTCACCCCTAATGTTGAGGTGCCAAACCTCCCCGTCGATGTGGACTCTTGGGGGAGATAAGCCTGTTATCCCCGGAGTAGCTTTTATCCGATAAGCGACGGCCCTTCCATTCGGAACCGCCGGATCACTTAGCCCTGCTTTCGCACCTGCTCGACCTGTCCGTCTCGCAGTTAAGCTCCCTTATGCCTATGCACTCTGTGAGAACGGTTTCTGACCGTTCTGAGGGAACCTTTGGGCGCCTCCGTTACTCTTTGGGAGGCGACCGCCCCAGTCAAACTGCCCGCCTGACCATGTCCTACCACCAGATGATGGCGGCTAGTTAGAATCCCGAATTCATCAGGGTGGTATCCCAACGTTGTCTCCCCGACGACTAGCGCCGTCGGATCATCGACTCCCACCTATCCTGTACGGACAAACTCAGAACCCAAGATCAGGGTACAGTAAAGCTTCACGGGGTCTTTCCGTCCTGCTGCGGGTAACCAGCATCTTCACTGGTACTGCAATTTCGCCGAGTTCCCCATTGAGACAGTGTCCAAGTCGTTACTCCATTCGTGCAGGTCGGAACTTACCCGACAAGGAATTTCGCTACCTTAGGACGGTTATAGTTACCGCCGCCGTTTACTGGGGCTTCAGATCAAAGCTTTGAGCTTGCGCCCTAACCTCTCCCTTTAACCTTCCAGCACCGGGCAGGAGTCAGCCCCTATACGTCCGCTTTCGCGTTCGCAGAGACCTGTGTTTTTGTTAAACAGTCGCTTGGACCTATTTTGTGCCGCCTCCCTCAGCTTTCGAGGTAAACTCTAGACCAAAGGAGGCACCCCTTCTCCCTAAGTTACGGGGTCAATTTGCCGAGTTCCTTAACAGGGATTCTCTCGTCGCCTTAGCATGCTCTGCCAGTCTACCTGTGTCGGTGTACGGTACGGGCACCTACGATCTATCTAGGGACTTTTCTTGGCAGCGTGGAGTCAGTCACTTCGGCTCCAAAGAGCCTCGTATTCGCATCTCGACGTTACGCGTTGCGGATTTACCTACAACGCCGCCTACGAGCTTGAACGCGCACATCCATCCGCGCGCTGACCTATCCTCCTGCGTTATCCCATCGATTCATAGACTTTGGTAGGCGGTACCAAACGTCGCGGGTCTTTTCCGCGATCGCTTTGTTGCTCCTCAGTCACGGTCCATAGACCGCTCCTTCGTCGCGCCTAGCGCTCACGGAAAATCCCTCGCGAGGAGCTGGCAAAAGCCGGCTTCTCCGAGGCGGACCTTCCTTACGTTTGACACTGTCTGCCAAAGTCTAAACGGTCGTCGGTGGTAGCAGAATATGAACTGCTTGTGCATCGCCTACGCTTCTCAGCCTCGGCTTAGCTCCCGACTCACCCTGAGACGATTGACGTTGCTCAGGAAACCTTAGACTTCCGGCGTGCGGGGTTCTCACCCGCATTTGTCGCTACTTATACCTGCATTCGCACTTGTGGTTCGTCCACACGTCCTCACGGTCGTGCTTCAGCCTACGCCACAACGCTCCCCTACCGATCAGTTTTACTAATCCCAAAGCTTCGGTTCGATGCTTGAGCCCCGTTGGATTTTCGGCGCCCCATCATTCGACTAGTGAGCTATTACGCACTCTTTCAAGGGATGGCTGCTTCTAAGCCAACCTCCTAGTTGTCTATACGACGAGACTTCCTTTACCACTGAGCATCGATTAGGGACCTTAGCTGTTGATCTGGGCTGTTTCCCTTTTGACCATGGAGCTTATCCCCCACAGTCTGACTGCTGCGCGATACGCCGCGGTATTCGGAGTTTGATTGGGTTCGGTAGTCTGGTAAGACCCCTAGCCCTGTCAGTGCTCTACCCCCGCGGGTTAACACACAACGCTAGTCCTAAAACTATTTCGGGGAGAACCAGCTATCTCTAGGTTCGATTGGCTTTTCACCCCTATCCACAGCTCATCCAATGTTTTTTCAACAACAACAGGTTCGGGCCTCCACATGAGTTTAATCATGCTTCACCCTGGCCATGGATAGATCACCTAGTTTCGGGTCTACTGCAACGGACGAACGCCCTATTCAGACTCGCTTTCGCTACGGCTCCGGCTCAACACCTTAACCAAGCCCGTTACAAGTAACTCGCAGGTTCATTCTTCAATAGGCACGCGATCAGCCATGCTTGCGCATAGGCCTTTCACGGTTTGTAGGCACGCGGTTTCATGTTCTCTTTCACTCCCCTTCAGGGGTTCTTTTCACCTTTCCCTCACGGTACTAGTACGCTATCGGTTTCCACAGCATATTTAGCCTTGGAAGATGGTCCTCCCAGTTTCAGACAGGGTTTCCCGTGCCCCGCCCTACTCACGAACAGCTCCGCGAGAACGATCACTTTTGTCTACAGGACTTTCACCTTCTATGGTGCGGCTTTCCAGCCGGCTTCTACTAACGATCGTCTTTGTAACTCGCGCTCAGAGAATCGGCTCTGAGACGGCTGTCGTACAACCCCGCTCGTGCAACGCCCGAATGCTTGCACACGATCGGTTTAGGCTGTTCCCAGTTCGCTCGCCACTACTACGGGAATCTCGTTTGATGTCTTTTCCTCCGGCTACTTAGATGTTTCAGTTCACCGGGTGCGCTCACTCACGACTATTGAATTCATCGTGGTGTCCGTGCCCATGACGGCACGGGGGTTGCCCCATTCGGAAATCACCGGATCATCGCTTCTTAGCAGCTCCCCGGCGCTTATCGCAGCTTGGTACGTCCTTCATCGCCTGTGGAACCAAGGTATCCACCTGCATGCCCTTATTAATTTCGACTAACGCAAAATTGCACCGTCATGCGCAGGTTAAACGCATAACGGCCGCTTTCATGTCGTGACACATGAAAGTTCTTCTCTATACAGTTTTCAATGATCTAGAGAACGTTCCGCGATTCGACACAGTCGAACGTAATGTCGAACTGTGCAATCGAGGTTCGATCCCTCAAAGCTGAACAGTGCAGTCCTATAGGAAACCCCCATTGCGGGAGCCGCGCCAAGATGGTGTCGATAACCATCCATGCCGCCGTCTCCGACCATACGCTCGAGTTGAGCGATAGGTTCCTCGATCGGCGACTCGTCTGTGGTCGACTTGAGTTGGTACGCCGTTGCATTTGCGGAGACCGCAAATCAACGACATGTACTCCTTAGAAAGGAGGTGATCCAGCCGCACCTTCCGATACGGCTACCTTGTTACGACTTCGTCCCCCTTACCTAGCATACCTTAGACGCCTTGCTCCTTGCGGTTGCACGGGCGGCTTCGGGTACACTAAACTCAGGTGACGTGACGGGCGGTGTGTACAAGGCCCGGGAACGTATTCACCGCAGCGTAGCTGATCTGCGGTTACTAGCGATTCCGACTTCATGAAGGCGAGTTGCAGCCTTCAATCCGAACTGAGAAACGGTTTGTGAGATTAGCTAGCCCTCGCGGGTTCGCGACTCGCTGTCCGTTCCATTGTAGCACGTGTGTAGCCCGGGACGTAAGGGCCATGCTGACTTGACGTCATCCCCACCTTCCTCCGGCTTGTCACCGGCGGTCCCGCGTGAGAGATCTTTTGGACCAACACACGGCAAGGGTTGCGCTCGTTGCGGGACTTAACCCAACACCTCACGGCACGAGCTGACGACAGCCATGCAGCACCTGTCTCTGCGTCCCATTGCTGGGAAACCTAGTCTCCTAGGATAGCGCAGGATGTCAAGCCCCGGTAAGGTTCTTCGCGTTGCGTCGAATTAAACCACATGCTCCACCGCTTGTGCGGGCCCCCGTCAATTCCTTTGAGTTTTAACCTTGCGGCCGTACTCCCCAGGCGGGATACTTATTGTGTTAACTGCGGCACAGATGGAGTCGATACCACCTACACCTAGTATCCATCGTTTACGGCTAGGACTACCGGGGTATCTAATCCCGTTTGCTCCCCTAGCTTTCGCTCCTCAGTGTCAGAACAACCCCAGATGATCGCCTTCGCCACTGGTGTTCCTCCCGATATCTACGCATTTCACCGCTACACCGGGAATTCCATCATCCTCTGATTGCCTCAAGATCGATAGTATCCGCACGGGTTCCTGAGTTGAGCCCAGGTATTTCCTCACAGACTTATCGATCCACCTACGAGCGCTTTACGCCCAATAATTCCGGACAACGCTTGCCCCCTACGTCTTACCGCGGCTGCTGGCACGTAGTTAGCCGGGGCTTCCTCCAAGGGTACCGTCAATATCGTCCCCTTCGACAGTGGTTTACGACCCGAAGGCCTTCTTCCCACACGCGGCGTCGCTCCGTCAGGGTTTCCCCCATTGCGGAAAATTCCTCACTGCTGCCTCCCGTAGGAGTCTGGACCGTGTCTCAGTTCCAGTGTGGCTGGTCGCTCTCTCAAGCCAGCTACCCATCGGAGTCTTGGTAGGCCATTACCCCACCAACTAACTAATGGGACGCAGTCCCCTCTTTTAGCGGATTGCTCCTTTCATCGTTATGCGATGCCGCTCAACGATCGTATGCGGTATTAGCTAACCTTTCGGCTAGTTATCCCCCACTAAAAGGTAGGTTGACTACGTATTACTCACCCGTCTGCCACTAGGTATTGCTACCTCGTTCGACTTGCATGTGTTAGGCACGCCGCCAGCGTTAGTCCTGAGCCAGGATCAAACTCTCCATAAAAAACTTTATGGAGCACTTTGAAAAGTGGCTCTCAAAAATCGCGTGCTCTTTCAGAACCGTTTGCGAAACGATTCACTGTTCGATAACCGGTGGAGCCGATTAGCGTTCGAGCGAGCAAAAATGTACGTTCTCGCGACTCAAAGACATTGCCAGATTTGACGTTGTCTTAGACGTCGGAGACCCACAGACTTATGCGCTGCTGCACTGTTCAGTTTTCAAGGAGCGAACCTAAGTCGCCGGGCCTCCCACACGAATCCGCCAGGGATCGCGTTTTGTGCCCGGTACTCGGGAATCCAACGGCTTCGCCGCTCGGAGATTTGCCCCTTGCGGACGTGGGTCCAGCGTGGGGCACGAAGGGTATCTTATCGCCGCCTGCGGGGCGTGTCAAGGAAAGATACGAAGTATTTTCCGCGCTCAGACGAAGATCGCCGAGCAGACCGTTCGCAAGGCCGGCTTCGTAGGCTAAAACCCGCCCGGCCGCCGTTTGGTTGCGATATTTGCCTACCTTATAATGTGCTGCCCGAGAGGCGGGAGACCCCCCAATGCTCCATCACGTCGACGTACACGTTCGCCGGCTCGACTTCGTCCAGACGCTTTTCGACGCCCTCGCCGAGACGATCGGCTACCGCTGCCGGGTGCGGGACGACGATTTCGTGGGCTACGAGACCTCGGTCGGCGGCCGGCCGCGGATCGGTTTTCTCCTCGACGAGCAAGCCGGCGGGACCATGCGCCTCGCCTTTTCCGTGGAAAGCCGTGGACTGGTCGACCGAGCCGGCGAGATCGTGCGGACCAACGGAGCGCTCGCCGTCGAAGGCCCGGCCCTGCACCCGGAATACGGCGACGACTACTACGCCGTCTTCTTCGAGGACGCCGACGGCAATAAGTATGAAATCGTGGTCGACACGGCCGTAGCGCCGCCTGCTCGCGTTGCACGGATTTGGCGCGGCCGAGTGCGCCCGGGCAAGATCCGCGCCTACCGGCAATACATCGGTGCGACCGGGATCCCGCACTATCGCAGTACCGAAGGCAACTTGGGCGCGTGGATTCTCAGCAAGCAGAACGACGATTACGACGATGTGCTTACGCTTTCGTTTTGGGAATCTCGCGAAGCGATCGTGCGTTTTGCCGGTGACCCGGTCGAGCGGGCCCGCTACTATCCCGAAGACGAGCAATATTTACTCGACTTGCCCAAAGAAGTCGAGCACTTCACCATCGACTAGCCATAGAAGCAGTCGACCGCCCTGATGGTGCGTACAAGCGGCCGCTGAAGACCTCAGTTATTAACGGGGGGCTCGACACTGGAGGTCTTGTTTTTATGGCTTCACGGTTCGTTAGTTTTATCGTTGCCGGCGGACTTATTCTTTCAGGTTGCTCGCACGCCTCGACCGGCGGGACGCCGTTCATACCACAAGCGCTTAACTCGACCCTCGCACCGGCCGGTACGCTGGTCGTTCGCGTGACCGAAAACCGCGCCGAACGTTCACCGCACTATCTCTCGCCCTCTACGAAAGCCATGATCGTCGACGTCACGGGTCCGACGACGTTCAAGAAGATCGTGGGTCTGACCCTGGGCACAGTCGGCTGCAAGAGCAGTCTCATGACCTTCCAGTGCGCGTTGCGCGTCCCCGGTCTAAAGAGCTGTCCTTCGAGTAAGCCCTGTTACACGGCTGAGATTCAAACGTACGACCGATATTGGCGTAAGAAGATACCGCGCCACGCTCACCTCCTCTCCACGATCGACGGATTGAATTTTCACGTGGGGAACGGCATGACGGTCATTCCGCTCGTGCTCGACGGCATACCGGCGTCGGTAAGTTTCATTCCATCCACGGAAACGGCGCTCGTCGGAACGCAAGCCGCGGGCTTCATTTTCCCCAAGTGCGAATCGAAACCGCAAAGAGTAAACATTGTGGGCGTCGACGCGGACGGCAATTACATTACGGGTCCCGGCGCTCCCACGATAAAGCTGACTTCCAACGATCCGGCGCAACTGACGATCGTCGCCGGCCCAGCGCCGAACACGTTCTCATTGCGTCAGCCCGCCGCACCAGCCTACGCACACGGAAATCACACGATCCTTCTCACCGCCGCGGCGCGGCCGGCCGGCAAGAACCTCGGTCCCGGCGCCGTCACGCGCGTTAAGGTTAGGTACAGCGGCGACATCTGCGGAGTCATCACCGAATTTGCCATCCCAACGTCGGGTGCGAGCCCGTACGACATCGCCGCAGGGCCCGACGGAAGACTTTGGATACCGGAGTACGGCGCAGCCAAGATTGCGCGCGTTACACCGTCGGGAAAGTTCAAGGAGTTTCCAGTCAGGGCGTCTGCAGAGCCTCTCGACATCGTCGCCGGTCCGGACGGGAACATCTGGTTTACCGAATACGGCAAATCGAGAATCGGCAAAATGACGACCGCCGGGAAGCTGCTCTTCGAGAGATTTACGACAACCGCAAATAGCGGCCCCTCTGGCATTACGGTCGGTCCAGACAGGCACCTCTGGTTCACGGAGGGCAAGTCAAATAAGATCGGCTCGATTAAGACCGGCGGCAACCTCTTCGCCGAAGTCGCAATACCGACGGGTGGCTCAGATGCGATCGACATCGTTACGGGACCGGACGACGCCCTCTGGTTTACGGAACAATTAGGATACAAGATCGGCCGCGTTACCACGTCGGGGGCCATTACAGATTATTCCGTTCCATCGGGAACTTTGAACCCCGCGGGGATCGTTAACGCGCACGGCGCGTTGTGGTTCGCACAATCGCTAAACAACTCCATCGCCCGAATCGACGTCGCGGGAAACGTGACGTCGGAATACCCCCTTCCGCACCCATCGTCGGGACCGTTTGGAATGGACTACGGCCCAGATGGGGGCATTTGGTTCGCAGAGGTGAGCGGCAACAGAATCGGACGCTTGGCATTCGACGGGACGTTTACGGAGTTTAACGTACCCACACCGGCGTCGCAGCCCTATGCTCTCGCTGTCGGGCCTGACGGCGCGCTTTGGTTCGTCGAGAAGGCCGGAAATAAAGTGGGGCGGCTTCGTTAGCCGCCCCGTCCTTTATTTGCCGGGCTCACACCTTGCGAGAGATCGTTTTTGCTTGCATAAAGAGCAATAGGTAGTCGCGGCCGCCGGCTTTGCTGTCGGTTCCCGACATATTGAAGCCGCCGAATGGATGCGCGCCGACCATTGCGCCCGTGCTCTTGCGATTGAAGTACAAGTTGCCGACGAAGAAGTCGTGGCGCGCGCGGTCGATCTTCTTCTCGTCCTTGGTGTAGAGCGAGCCGGTCAGACCGAACTCGGTATTATTTGCAATCTGCATTGCGTCGTCGAAATCTTTGGCCTTGATGATCGCTAGGACGGGACCGAAGATTTCTTCCTGCGCGATCGTCGCATCGGGCGCGACGTCGGCGATGACCGTCGGCTCCAGGAAGTACCCTTTTTCGCCGACGCGCTTGCCGCCGGCGATCAGGCGTCCTTCCCTGAGACCTTTTTCGATGTACGCCGAGATCGATTTCAGGGCGTTTTCGTTGACCACCGGGCCCATATAGTTCTTTCGATCGCTCGGGTCGCCGACCGTTATCTTTCCAACGCGATCCTTGAGCTTCGCGACGAACTCGTCGTAAATTTTCTCGTCGACGATTGCGCGAGAGCACGCCGAACACTTCTGTCCTTGGAAGCCGAAGGCCGAAACGGCGACGCCTTCCACGGCTGCATCCACGTCGGCGTCGCCGGCGACGACGATCGAATCCTTACCGCCCATCTCTGCGACGACGCGCTTGATCCACTTCTGTCCGGGCTGCGGCTTGGCGGCGAGCTCGTTGATGTGGAGACCGACTTCTTTGGAGCCCGTAAACGAGATGAAGCGAATCTGCGGATGCGAGACGATTAGATCGCCGATCTCGCTGCCCGAGCCCGGAACGAAGTTGACGACGCCCTTCGGCAGGCCGACTTCGGTCAAAAGATCCACGAACCACGCGGCGACAATCGCCGAGTCGCTCGACGGCTTGAGGACCACCGTATTGCCGGTGACGATCGCCGCAGCGGTCATGCCCATCATGATCGCGCCCGCAAAGTTCCACGGCGGAATCACTGCGCCGACGCCGAGCGGAATGTAGATCATTTCGTTGCGCTCGCCGTCGATCGGCACGACGGGATGCGGCTCGGCATAACGCAGTGCTTCGCGCGCATAGAACTCCAGAAAGTCGATCGCTTCGGCGATGTCGCCGTCGGCCTCGGACCAGCTCTTGCCGACCTCGAAGACCAGTAGCGCGTCGTACTTGAAGCGGCGTTCTTTGAGCAGTGCGGCAGCCTTGAACAGATACTCGGCCCGCTCCGCAAGCGCGAGCCGCTTCCACGACTCGAACGCGCGCGCGGCGGCTTCGATTGCCTCGTTCGCCTGCGCTTTGGAGGCCGAACTCGTCAGCCCGACCACCTGCGACGGGTCGGCCGGATTAAGGGATTTGATTTTCTTTTCGGTCTCGACTTTGCGGCCGTCGATGACCAGCGGATAGTGGGTGCCGAAAGTTGTGCGAACCTCGGCCAGGGCTGCCTGCATCGCGGCGGCGTCGGCCGGATCGGCAAAGTTTTTCACGGTTTCGTTCTTGAAAGGCGCAATGCGCTCGAGGGTGCTCGTCATAGCCATCCCACTATATCAGGCGGATGACCTAAGGCCTAGCGGGCCCGTCGCACCCATGGGAGAATCACGCCTAATGACCCACGACATAGCGATTGTCGGCGGCGGCATCGTCGGTTTGGCGACCGGCCGAGAGCTTCTGACGCGCCATCCCCACCTCAAGCTTGCCGTTCTGGAGAAAGACGGTACGCTTGCCTCGCAACAGACCGGACATAACAGCGGCGTCATTCATTCCGGGATCTACTACAAGCCGGGATCGCTCAAAGCGAAGCTCTGTGTCGAAGGTCGCAAAGCGCTCTGGCAGTACTGTGACGCCAAGCGGATTCCGTACAAGAATGTCGGCAAGCTGATCGTCGCGACCGAGGAACGCGAACTCCCGCTCCTCGACGACTTGTATCGGCGCGGGCTTGCCAACGGCATCGAGGATCTTCAGATCGTTGACGGAGCCGGCATTGCAGAGCGCGAGCCGCACTGCCGCGGCATCAAAGCGATCTACTCGCCGGTTACCGGGATCGTCGATTACGGTGTCGTCGCGCGCAGTTATGCAGACGACATTCTCGCGGCCGGCGGTATGATCGAGACCGGTCACGAGGTCACGGGAATCGACCGCAAAGCGACGACTTCCCTCGTGCGCAGCGCAAAAGGCGACGTCGAAGCCAAGTACGTTATTACGTGCGGCGGCCTGCAGTCGGACCGGTTGGCGAAGATGACCGGCGGACAAGACGATCCGAAGATCGTTCCGTTCCGCGGTGACTACTTGATTCTCAAGCCCGAGAAGCGGTATCTCGTCAAAGGGAACATCTATCCGGTTCCCGACCCGAGCTTCCCGTTTCTAGGCGTGCATTTTACGCCACGCATGAACGGCGACATTTGGCTTGGCCCCAACGCGGTACTCGCCTTCGCACGCGAGGGATACAGTTTTTCGACCGTCAAGATCGGCGATCTCTTCGAGACTTTGACGTACTCCGGGTTCGTCAAGCTTGCCGGTAAGTATCTTTCGACCGGAATGGGTGAGATGTATCGCGACGTCGTGCGCAGCGCTTACGTGCGCGCGCTCCAGCGTTACATTCCCGAGTTGACCGTTGCCGATACGTTGGCGGGTCCGTCCGGCGTGCGGGCACAAGCGATGATGAGCGACGGCTCGCTGGTCGACGATTTCGTGTTTGACGGCGACGAAGCCGTCGTGCACGTCCGCAACGCGCCGTCGCCTGCCGCGACGTCGTCACTGGCTATCGGGCGTTTCATCGCCGACGACGCCGACACGCGCTTCGGGCTGGGAACGACCGCGGCCATTGTCTAAGCTCACGCAAGTCCGCGCGGTCGGGATCGCGGCGTTCTTCTTAGGAATCGGATTGTCCGGACAGCCCTTGCAGATCGGCCACGTACTCGTCGCCGCTGCACTGATCGTGCTGCTGACGCTTGCCCTGCAGCGCCCCGGCTCACCCGTGCAGATCTTTGCCGTCGCTTTCTTCGGCGTGTTGATCGCGACCGCACTCTCGCACGCATATGTCGGACCGTCGACGCGCCCCGCATCGTTCGCCGAGCAGCTCTATCTCAACGTCTACCCCGGCAGCGGTGTCGTCGGCGTGGGACTCGGACTGCTGGGAGCGGCTTCGCTCGGCCGCAAAGATGCTCCCAAAGTCATAGCCGCCATCGGCGCCGTCGTCGGCGTCGCGTTGTTCTTCCTGCTCTAACGGCGCTTGCTCGTGTCGCAACCGCAGAGCCCGCCGCTATCGACGGTCACGACGTAGTTCTTCGATGCGACTATCTTGTGGTAGCAGTATCCGCCGCTGTTGCCGGCCGCATACGTTTGCGTACTCGAGCCGTTCGAGGGGAAGTCGCCGCCGCTCGCCGGGAAGTTGAGCGTGTCGGTGCTGTTGACGGCGTCATCGAGATACGAAGAGCTCGTCGTTCCACCGCCGAATACCGTGCGCGACCTCTCGTGCTTGCCTTGAGAGACGGTAGCAAACTGCGTCGCGCTCCCATCGGCGTTCGTCACGAAGTCGTACGTGAGAGAGAGCGGCCAGCTCTTGTGCTCTAAGACGATTGCCGGCGACTTGCCGCCCGACGTCGTGGTGACCGAATCGATGGTAGTCGATTGATTGATCCTCTGATCGAAGAGACTCTCGTTAGCCGTGGCCTTAATCACTTGGAAGTTGCTAAAGGCCACTTGCTGCTGCACTTTCGTCTCGATACGTCCCTGCGAGGTATCGACGTAGCCGTCGATCGAAACGGGGTGAGACGACGTCACCGAGATCGCCCCGCGATAGACGCCTTTTTTATTGGGCGACACGTTCTCGTTAACGTTCGGCGTCGGATAGAGTGAGGTCGCGTCGCTCACGAGCGCTCCCGTCACCAACGACGAGCCGTGATCGAGGTAGACCAGCAGCGCTCCATTGGCGGCAAAGTAGTTGCCGTTATTGAAAACGTTCACGGTAATCGTGTGAGGATTACCGTCGCTCAGCAGCGCCGCAAACGGCGTGAGGTTCACGCGGTACGGCTTAAACTCAAGCGTTTCCACGCCGGGAATCGGCCGCCACAGATACGGATCGATGCCGCCGGTATAAATCCAGGGATACACGGGCGCGACACCCGCCGGCTTACCGTCGACGGCAACCTCGCCTTCGCGGAACGCCGTATTGCCGCAGTTGGGAATCGTTGCCGCCAAGTCGGTGGGGAAACACGTATACCAAAACTCGTCGCCGATCTGCGATTGCAAATACACGTCGAGATATGCCGCCTTGACGTTACGCGGCAAGGTAAACGTTCCCGTCAGGGGCTGATCCTGCGTCGTGAGATATTGATTGTCTCCCAGCGGGCCGCCCGACAGCGGATACACGTCGTCGGCAACGGTAGCCGCCGGATTTGCGGCGTTGGCCGGATAGAACTGGAGCTTACCGCTGGCCGTAATCACGCCGGTGTACGTGCTGTTGACGACGTTGCCGAGCACTACTTCGCCGGTCGAGGGAGCGTGCAAAATGGCGCTTAGATCGGTAACGTCGCGCTCGACGTGCCACGAGGGACCGCGATTGGCCGACGGTTCGGCCGTCGTGCCGAAATACACGTTCGTTCCGGCGATCCAGATCGATCCCGTGCGGTCGAACTGTCGTCCCGCGTTTACGTTGAAATCTCCTTCGAAGACGACTTTAGCCCACGGTCCGGGACATGCCCCGGGCGGCACATACGAAAACGTCGGATACGTGAAGTTCGTAAACTGATAGCTCGAAAACAGCGTTACGGTACACGGCGTCTCGTTTGGACGCGGTACGGTAGGATCGGCGGTGGTCGTGTTCGACGGACGCGTGTAATTCCTTGAGCCCTTATGCGCGCGCTCAATCGCGCGAACCTCGTGCGTACTTGCAATGCGCGCCATTCCCTTCGTCACGCCGCGCGCGAGAATCTTTTTGCCTGCGGCTGCTACGGCCGTGCTAGCCCCTGTCGGCGCAGCGGCCAGCGGTAACGCGTTCGTACCGGTACTGCTACTCCCCGTGCCGCTGCACGCACTTAGCGCCGCGGCCAGGACAACGGATAGCGCAGAGGCTGCCGTCGATCGATGGGTCGCCAAGAGACACCTCCAATACAGTTAGACGGTATGGAGGCGCGTTCGGCTCGATAGCGGGCGAACCGTGGCGGCCGCTAGATTGCTAGCGTGCCTGCAGCCGTGACGAGTGTTCGAGCGGTTCTGCCGACGATCTCCGCGGCCGCCTTGCCGCGAGCGTTCGTCGAAGCATATGCGTCGATGAGCGCGCTGCCGACGATAATGCCGTCGGCAATGGGAGCGACTTCGCGCACGTGATCCGCGGTGCTCACGCCGAAGCCGACGGCCAGCGGTTTCGCCGTTATCTCGCGCAGCGTCGCGATCTGCCTTCGCACCGGCGCGAAGTCGCGCGTGCCGTTGGCGCCGGTGACGCCCAGGCGCGAAACGACGTACACGAATCCCGTCGAGGCTTCGGCAATGCGGGCGGCGCGTTCGCGCGGCGTCGACGGCGCGACGAGCAGCGGCATTGCGAGCTCGTAACGGGCAAAGGCGTCGCGCAGCTCGGCCGTCTCTTCGAGCGCTGCATCCGGAACGATGACACCGGCTGCACCGTTGCGCTGGGAGTCGGCGGCGAAGCGCTCGACGCCGTATTGCAGCACCGGATTCAAATACGTAAACAGCACGATCGGCGGCGAGCCGCCGGTGCGCGCCCGTTTCGCGAGCTCAAACACATCGCCGATCCGGGTCCCACGCGCGAGAGCGCGCTGTCCCGCGGCCGCAATTGTCGGGCCGTCGGCGAGCGGATCGCCGTAGGGAATGCCCAGCTCGATCAGCGCCGATCCGGCATCGGCAAGCGCGTCGAGAATCGACGCCGTCGTTTCGAGATCGGGGTCGCCCGCCATGACGTACGGAATAAATGCCGGCCGCCCACGCTCGAACGCCGTGTCAATCACGGAGTTGCGCGATGTCTTTGTCGCCGCGGCCGCTCAGGCACACGACAACTAAATCGTTGGCGCTGCGTTCGGCGGCTAGCTTGCGCGCAAACGCGAGCGCATGCGAACTCTCCAAAGCCGGAATGATGCCCTCGTCGCGCGCGAACGCGTGGAATGCCTCGAGCGCCTCGGCATCGGTCACGCTGACGTACGTAGCCCGGCCGGACTCCTTGAGATGCGCGTGTTCCGGACCGACGCCGGGATAGTCGAGCCCGGCGCTGATCGAATGCGTCTCGCTCACTTGACCTTCGTCGGTTTGCAGCAGATACGAACGCGAACCATGGAGCACGCCGACGCTTCCGACACCGAGCGATGCGGCCGTTCGTCCCGTTTGAGCGCCCTCGCCCGCCGCTTCGACACCCCACAAGCGTACCCCGGCGTCTGACATGAAGCCGCTGAAGATGCCTATGGCGTTGCTGCCGCCGCCAACGCACGCTATGACGTCGCTGGGCAAGCGCCCGTACCGCTCGAGACATTGCGCACGCGCTTCGGTTCCGATCACTTTCTGGAACTCGCGCACCATATACGGATACGGATGCGCGCCGACGACGCTCCCGATGACGTAAAAGGTATCTTCGACGCGCTCCGCCCAAACGCGAAACGCTTCATTCGTGGCGTCCTTGAGCGTTTGCGTTCCACCCGTAACCGTATGCACGTTTGCGCCGAGGAGCTGCATGATGAAGACGTTGAGCGCTTGACGCTCGACGTCGACGGCGCCCATGTAGACGTCGACCGGCAGACCAAACTTTGCCCCGACGGTCGCGGTAGCGACGCCGTGCTGGCCCGCGCCGGTTTCCGCAATGAGCCGCTTCTTGCCCATCCGTCTCGCCAGCAGCGCCTGACCGACCGTGTTGTTGATCTTGTGGGCGCCGGTGTGATTGGTATCTTCGCGCTTGAGCAACAGCGGCGCCCGCGATACGTCGGCGATATATCGTTCGGTGCGATAGAGTGGTGACGGACGGCCGACGAAGTCGCGCAGCGACGCGCCGTATTCGTCCCAAAACGCGGAATCCGCGAAGGCCGCACCAACCGCGCGCTCGAGCTCTTCGAGCGCGGCAATCAGAACTTCGGGAACGAAACGGCCGCCGAACGATCCAAAATAACCGCGCGCGTCGGGCGTACTACGAAGCATCCGCCTCCCGTACCGCACGCACGAAAGCCCGCATACGCTCGGGGTTTTTGTGGCCGTTGCTTTCGATACCGCCGCGCACGTCCACGCCCCATGGGCGAATCATCCTAACGCAGGCAGCAACGTTATCGGCGGTCAATCCGCCGGCAACGATCACAGGGCGGGACTTCGCGACGTCGATGACACGGCTCCACCTAAATCCCGCTCCCGTTCCGCCGGCAATTCCATCGAGTTTCGTGTCGAACGCTATCGCTGTGTCCCCATATTGGTCGCAAGCAGCAGCTACGTCGAGCTTGTCGTCGACATGAACCACCTTGATCGCGCGGGCGCCGTAACGCATCACGACCTCCGGCGGCTCGCCGCCCGCAAGCTGTAAGCGCGCGACGGGGAACAACTCGAGCACGGCAGCGACCTCATCGTGTGTCGGATTGACGAACACCGCAACCGGATCGATGGTGTTGCGCAGACGTCGCGAGATTACTCTGGCCGCCTCCATTGCGATGCGCCGCGGTGACGGCGCGAAGATCATCCCGAAGGCGTTAGCGCCCGCCTCGATCGCACGGGAAACGTCCGACCACGATTGGCATCCGCAGAACTTGATCCACGTGCGCCCCGCAGGGATATCTTCAACGCGCGCTGATTGCATCGGCAACGGCGCCGCGCCGCAGCGACTCGATGAGACCGCCCGGATCGTCGGCGCGCATGAGCGCCTCGCCGACGAGGAAGCCGCGCGCCCCCGCCGCGCGCAGACGCGCGATGTCGGATGCGTCGCGCATGCCGCTTTCGCTAATGCAAAAGACGGTGCCGGGAACTTTCGGCAGTAAATGCTCGCTGACGGCAAGATCGGTAACCAACGTGCGCAGGCTGCGGTTGTTAATGCCCAGCAGTACGGCCCCGGCGGTGAGAGCACGCTCAAGGTCGCTCTCGTCGTGGACTTCCACGAGCGTGTCAAGATCGTACTCGCGCGCTTCCTCCATGCAGGCGCGCAACGTCTCGTCGCCCATGCCGCCCACGATCAGCAGAATACAATCGGCACCGTACGCAGCAGACTGTGCGACGTGGTAGCGAGTAAACAAGAAATCTTTTCTCAGCAACGGACGCGTCGTCACCTCGCGCACCTGGTCGAGATACGCGAGATCGCCGAGAAAGTGGTCGCGTTCGGTCAACACGCTGATCGCGTCGGCGCCGGCGGATTGGTAAATCCGCCCGATTGCCGGCGGATCGAAGTTGCGCGCGATGAGTCCGGCCGACGGTGACGCCCGCTTGATCTCCGCGACGATAGAGCAGCCCCCTGCAGCGCGAAGCGCCTCGAGAAACTTCCGCCGCTGGGGCCTACGCGCCAAGCCACGCTCGCGAAGGGCTCCGTACGGTTCGCTGGCTTCCTCTTCAGGCAGCTGCGCCGCTTTCGCAGCATAGATCTTTTGCAGCGTGTCAACCACCAGATGCCAACTCCTTTGCACGTTCGAACGTGCGCAATGCCGCGCCGTCACGCAGAATGGCGTGAGCGCGCTCGAGGGCGTCCTCGAGCTTGGAATGCGTACCTATCGCGTACAGAACCACGGCGGCATTGAGAGCGACGACCTTCGCCGCCGGCGTGCGCTCTCCGCCGAGGACCTCGAAGAATACCCGCCGGCACTCCTCTACGGAGCCGCCTACGATCTGGTCCAGAGGGACGCTGACGCCAAACTCGCTCGGATCGAGCACCCACGAATAGTTGCCGCCGCCGCCGAACGAATAGACGCGCGAGGGCCGCCCTCCGCCGACTTCGTCCACGCCCTCGGCACCGTGGACGACCGCGCCTGCGGTCACACCGACCGCACGCAGCACCTGCCCCACGACCTCGAGCAGTGATTCACGCGCGACGCCGACGAGTTGGTGCGTCGCCCCCGCCGGATTCGTCAGCGGACCCAACACGTTAAAAATCGTCCGTACGCCGAGCTCGCGCCGAACGGGTCCGACGTTGCGCATCGCCGGGTGATACCGCGGCGCGAACATGAACGTGAATCCGGCTTCCCGCAGCATCGTTGCCGCCGTTTGGGGCGCGATGTCGATCGGCAATCCCGCTGCTTCGAGCACGTCGGCACTCCCGCACGCGCTCGACGCGGCACGGTTTCCGTGCTTGGCAACCGGTATGCCGGCGGCCGCGACGACGAGCGCCGCCATCGTCGAAACGTTCACGGTGTTGGCACCGTCGCCGCCGGTACCGACGACGTCCACCACCATTGGCAGCCCATGCTCGACCTTTACGCTGCGCTCGCGCATGGCGCGGGCGGCGCCGGTGATTTCGTCGGTGGTCTCTCGTTTGGCAGCGAGCGCGACGAGCAATCCGGCAGACTGCGCCGGCGTATATTCGCCGTCCATGACGGCACCAATGAAAGCGGCGGCTTCATCTTGAGTGAGATTTTCACCCGCGATGAGCCGCCGCAACAGTGCTGGGGGTGTCTCGCCCACCCGCTTGCAGTATCTCCTACTTAACGAGTTCGATGAGCGACAACTCCGCGGCGTCGCCGTGACGAACGCGCGTTTTGGTGATGCGCGTGTATCCGCCGTTGCGACCTTTGAGCGCCGGAGCGATCTGCTCCACGAGCTTCTTGATCACGGCCGGCTCGGTGATGAACTCTGCCAGCTGACGGCGAGCGTGCAGGTCGCCCGTCATCGCGGTCGTGATGAGACGCTCGGCGACCTTGCCGATCTCTTTGGCCTTCGTCGATGTCGTCTCCATCTTCTCGTGCTTGAAAAACGAAGTTGCAAGGTTGCGAAGCAGCGCTCGACGATGACCGTCGGTGCGGGAGAGACGTTTATAGGCGATCTGATGCGGCATGTATTTCTCGCGCTACGGTTGACGCAGCGAGAGTCCCCTCTCTGAGAGCACTTGTTTGATTTCGTCGAGCGACTTCTTGCCGAAGTTACGCATCTTCATGATCTCGTCTTCGGTGAGATCGAGCAATTCGGAGACCTTAGAGATGCCGGCGCGCTTGAGACAGTTGAAGGAGCGAACCGACAAGTTGAGCGTTTCTACCGGGATGTCCCACTCGTTGGGCGGGGCTTCCGGCAGCGGCTCGGCGCGGTTGGTGAACGAGACGAAGAGATCCAACTGCTCCTGCATGATGGCAGCGGCAGTCGAGAGAGCTTCGTCCGGCGTGATCGAACCGTTCGTTTCGATCTCGACGGTGAGACGATCGAAGTCGACGCTCTGTCCGACGCGGGTGTCGTCGACGGTGAAATTTACCTTACGAATCGGCGAGAAAATCGAGTCGAGCGGAATGAGACCGATCATGTGTTCGACGTTGCGTTGACGGTCGGCCATCACGTAGCCGCGGCCCTTCTCCACGCCGATCTCCATCGAGAGACGTGCGTCCTTGGCCGAGAGCGTTGCCAAGCGATAGCCCGGATCGAGAACCTCGACGTCGGCATCCGGCGTAATGTCGGCGGCCGTGACGTCGCGTGCGCCCGAAACGGAAAGCGAGAGCACCTTGGGCTCGTCGGTGTTGAGCTTCACCGGCAGACCCTTGAGGTTGAGCATCAGCGCGATCGTATCTTCGACCATTCCCGGAATGGTCGAGAACTCGTGCAATACGCCGTCGATCTTCATGTACGTGACGGCAGCGCCCGGAATCGAGCTCAGCAGAATGCGGCGCAACGCGTTGCCGAGCGTGATGCCGAAGCCGCGCTCGAGCGGCTCGATCACGAACTTGGCATAGTTGTCGCGACGCTCGCGAACTTCCATCGTTGCGCCCGCAGGCGTTTCCAACATGGTCATGGTTTTTTCGAGTATCCTTTATTGCTATCTACGTTATCCGGTTCGATCCCCGATCGAAGCCGATCGTACGCCTGATAGCGGTGATGGGTGATGTTTATCGCGAGTAGTACTCGACGATGAGCTGTTCGTCGACGGGCGTGTCTATTTGCTCGCGCGACGGCAGCTGCAATACTTTTCCGGTCTTCTCTTGATCGTTCCACTCCAGCCACTCGGGCGGGCGGCGGCCGGCGGCCAGCTCGAGATTGCTCCCGAACACGGTCGACTTCAGGCTGCGCTCGCCAATCGAGATCACGTCGCCGGGCTTGACGATGTACGACGGAACGTTGACGATCCTGCCGTTGACGCGGAAGTGCCGGTGCGTGACGAGCTGGCGCGACTGCGCGCGGCTCGTCACGAGATTCATGCGATAGATGACATTATCGAGACGACGCTCGAGCAGCTGCAGGAACGTGCGGCCGGTCTGACCCGGAACGCGTGCGGCCTCGCGGAAGTAGTTCTCGAACTGCGTTTCGTGCACGCCGTAGTAGCGCCGCATCTTCTGCTTCTCGCGCAACTGACGGCCGTATTCCGAAATCTTAGTGCGGGACTTACCGGCGGTCTTTTGACCGGGCGCCGTTCCGCGACGTTCGACGGCGCACTTTTTCGCGAGGCACCGGTCGCCTTTGAGGAACAGCTTGATCTTTTCGCCCGTCTTGCTAGCTGCCGTTTCACGACGGCAGAGACGGCAGACGGGACCAACGTAACGCGACATACTCTTTGAACTCTCTCTTTGCGGTTAAACGCGGCGGCGCTTCGGCGGGCGGCAGCCGTTGTGCGGAATCGGGGTAACGTCCTTGATCATCGTGATCTCCAGACCGGCGGCTTGCAGCGAACGAATCGCCGCTTCGCGTCCGGCCCCCGGACCCTTGACCAGCACCTCGGTCGACTTCATGCCGTGATCTATCGCTTTGCGCGCGGCGGCTTCGGCGGCCATCTGCGCGGCAAACGGGGTCGATTTCTTGGAACCCTTGAAGCCGAGATTGCCGGCGGACGCCCACGACACGACGTTGCCGTGCGGGTCGCTGATCGTCACGATGGTGTTATTAAAGGAAGCGTGAACGTGACACACGCCCGATTGGACGTTCTTAACCTCGCGCTTCTTGCGGGACTTGGTTTGCTTCTTGGCAGCCAACGATAACTCCGATAACCCGCGCTGCTGCGCGGGGGTTTTTCCTGCCCCGAACGACGGGGTGTCGTCGCCTTGACCAAGGATGACCGAAGGGTCACCCAATCTCTTACCGGGAACGCTCGGCGAGCGCGTCCGGGGGCATAGCCCATTGCCGCGGTGCCGGAGAGAAAGGCACCAAGGCGGTATTTTACCGTAGGGCCGTCGCCGGGTCAAGGTCGTGTTGCGGACCGGATTGCTTGCTTAGGGAGGGACTCTTGCAGGCCCACCACTGGAAGATTTTCGCCTACGCCAACGCAGGCGTCTTCGTCGACGGCTACATCTTGAGCAGCATCGGTCTCGCGCTCGTAACGCTGGGACCGCGATTTCATCTCGATCCGGTCACGACCGGCTTGATCGGCGCCGCGACGCTGCTGGGCATCATGGTGGGGGCACCGCTTTTCGGCCACCTCACCGACCGTCTCGGCCGGCGCATCTTGATGATTGCCGACTTGTCGGCGTTCGTCGTCCTGGCGATCGCTCAAGCGTTTGTTACCAACGCCGTGGAGCTCGTCGCGCTGCGCTTTCTGCTGGGCGTGGCGATCGGTGCGGATTACCCTATCGCAGCCGCAATCATCACCGAGTTCATGCCCGAACGCGTTCGTGGCGCCGCGCTCTGCGCCGTGGAAGCCGTGTGGTTCGTCGGCGCGGCGGTCGCGTACGTTGCCGGTTATGCCTTGCTCTCGACGGGGCCGAACAGCTGGAAGTGGATTCTCGTCAGCCCGGCGGTTTTCGCAATCGCCGGATTGCTCATGCGCGCCACCGCACCTGAGTCGCCGATGTGGCTATCTGCGCGAGATGCGGGTCGCATCGCGAGTCTTTCCATATCCAGCATTTTTGCCGGACCGTTTCGCGGATTGCTGGCGTTCGTGTCGGCGATGTGGCTGCTGCAAGTGGTACCGCTCTTTGCGATCTACACGTTCGCGCCGACCGTCCTCTCAGCACTAGGTCTGGGAGATCGCTCGTCGCCGGCGGGAAGCGTCGCAATTACTGCGGCTTTTGCCGCCGGCTCGCTCCTTTCGCTGTATCTCGTCGAGCGCTGGGGACGGCGCCCCCTCTGCATCGCGGGTTTCGCGAGCGGGGTCATCGCGTTCGCATTTCTGCCCTTCGCAGACGCCGTCGGCATCGTCGCCGGTTTCCTGATTTACGCGATTGGGATCGGGGCTGCCAGCGGACTCGAGATCGTCTATCCCAACGAATTGTTTCCGACGCACGTTCGCGGAACCGCAACTGGCTTTGCGGCGGCGATCAGCCGCGTCGGCGCGTTTGCGGGAACGTTCGCACTGCCCGTCGCCCTTGCAAAGTTCGGAACGACGCCGGTCATGGTCACGGCGTGCGTCTTGTCGTTAATCGGCTTGATCATTTCGCTGCTGTGGGCCCCCGAGACCAAGGGCAGCGTCCTCACATAGTCGAGCTCACCCAGCTCGATCTCGTGACGCCTCCTAACGACATCAGACGCATCGAAAGCGTTTCGACCGCTTCGTCGTCGACCTTCGGTGAGACAAGCTCGACTCGTATTTCGTACGACTGCGGGTCGATTCGGTGTCGTGTCAGCGAGCGAAGCATCAACTCGGACTTTTCTACGGCATCCCGAATGGCTGCGGTGGCCGCTGCCTGACGATCTTCCATGCAGGATAACGACAATGTATACGACGTCTCAATCTCTTGATGGTGCCCCATTCGCACGTCGATGAACGTTGCCAACGGCTGCAGCACGACGTTAAACAAAATAATTGCGAACGCTCCGGCAGTGGCCTCAATCCAGAGCCCGAAGCCCGCTAACGCCCCGATAGCGGCCGTCGCCCATATCGTCGCCGCGGTATTGAGGCCGACGACGGTCGCGCCGCCATGAAAGATGACACCGCCCGCGATAAAACCTACGCCGGTCACGACGCCGGCAACGATGCGAGCGGAGTTTCCGGGTTCGATTAACTGGTCCAACAGTGCAAACAGCGATGCACCGATTGCGACCAAGCTGCTGGTATGCAATCCCGCGGACCGCTGGCGCCATTGCCGTTCGAACCCGATCGCGACGCCGAGAGCCGCGGCAATGGCAAGCCGTATGAAAAACTCACCGGTGACGAGATCGTTGATTTTCACGCATTCAATCGCTTACGCAGCGAAAACCGATGTGTGACATCCCGGTATCGATCGCTTGCGGCGAACGCGCCGCCGGACGAAAACGCAGACAGTAATTCGGCGCGCACAGGAACGATCCGCCCTTGAGCACCTTGCGCGGAATCTTGCTTTCGGGTTGGCACGGATCGTAACTCAGCTCGCGCACGTCGATCTCGCAGCACGGCGATCGTTGCGGCGTTCGATCGCTAACGAACCAATCGCTGGTCCACTCCCACACGTTGCCGGCCATATCGAAAAGGCCGTAGCCGTTAGGTGGAAACTGGCCGACCGGAGCCGTGCGTTCGTAACCATCGCGGCAGAGATTCTGCCAAGGAAACTCCCCTTGCCACGTATTGGCGGCGGGAACACCGCCCGGTTCCATCTCGTCGCCCCACACGAACTCGGCGCCATCGAGACCGCCGCGCGCGGCAAACTCCCATTCCGCTTCGGTCGGCAGACGTTTGCCCAGCCAGCGCGCATACGTCTCTGCGTCTTCGTAAGCGATGTGAACGACCGGATGGTCCGGTCGCGTTTTCACCGAGCTTCCCGGCCCCTCGGGATGCTTCCAACACGCGCCCGGCATCCACGACCACCATTGCGAATAATCGTTGAGATCGACCGGGCCCTGCGTCATGTGAAAACACGCCGCGCCCGGAACGAGTTTTTCCGGTTCGACTCCTGGATAATCGGCCGGATTCAACTCGCGTTCGGCAACCGTGACGTAGCCTGTCTTGCGCACGAACTTCGAAAACTCGGCGTTAGTGACGGTGTGCACGTCGATCCAGAATGCGCCGACGGACATTTCGCGCACCGGTGCTTCCTCGGGATAGAAACGCTCCGATCCCATGCGGAAGATTCCGCCGTGGAGCCGAACCATGCCATCCCGAGAAACACCAATCACTCTAGCCACCCTGCGAACCTTACTGTCGTGCGACGATCATATTGAGGACTTCTTCGCGGTCGAGTAGATGATCCGTGCTTTCGCCGCTTGTGTCGACGACGACGACGTCTACGGTACCGTTGAACGCGCTCTTTTCCCCGGCTAACTCAGGCTTGAGCGGAGAACCGCGCTTTAGCCCGACGTCGGACGTTTCGTCGCCGGAGAACATCATCGGCAAGGTGTGCTCCAGGCGCCCGCTGCCGACAGTCCTTCCGTCGATGTAGAGTGTGACGGTGCCGCCTTTCGCGAGACCTCCGCCGTCGTAGGCAAACTCCATCCGCAGCTGATGCTTTCCGGCCGGCACGCGTCTCCGTTGCGACGATGTCGGTCTTGTTAAGGCCGGCGAAGTTGTAGAAATACGCCGGCTTTCCGTCTTGCACGTAAAACGCCCAGCCGCCGGCGATCCCGCCCTGCGAAAGGATCACTCCCTGCGCGGTGCTGCCTTCGGGAACTTCAACCTGGGCCGTTACCGAGTAGCTCTTGTTCTTGACGTTGATGAGCCCGTTTTCGTTGAGTCCTCCCATACCGTTAGCAAGAACCTGATGATTTCCGCGGACGAGGACCGGTCGCCCGGCAAGATCGGAGTTGAACCTCTCGGCGCCTCGATCGTCCATCGGCAGCACGCCGTTGCGGGTCGCTTCGATGATCCACAGCCGCTGAAGCTCGTGCAGCTTGTCGGGCATCTCTTTCGAAAGATCGTGCGATTGGGACCAATCGGTATTGGTATCGTAGAGCTCCCACACGTCGTCCTCGAATGGCGGCGCTTCGCCGGTGAGGATCCACGGCGTCCGGTGACGGGTGACTGCGGTCCAGCCTTTGTGATAAATGCCGCGGTTACCGAACATTTCAAAATACTGCGTTTCATGCCGTTCCGCCGCCGCGGCGTCGTCGAAGCAGTAACGCATGCTGACGCCTTGCATTGGAACCTGTGCGATGCTATTAACCATATACGGCTGCGTCAGACCCGCTGCTTCGAGCACGGTCGGAGCTATGTCGATCACGTGATGGAACTGGTGGCGCGCTTCACCGCTAGCTTTGATGCCCTTAGGCCAGCGTACGATCGCGCCGTTGCGCGTGCCGCCCCAATGCGATGCGACTTGCTTCGTCCATTGGTACGGCGTGTCCATGGCATGCGCCCAGGCGACGGCGTAATGATTGTAGGATTCCGGGCCGCCCAGTTTATCGAGGCGCTGCATCAGGAACTCCGGCGTTTCGAGAGCACTCAATCCATTAAACGGGAATGAGTTCGTTGAAGGTACCCTGCGGCGTGCCTTCCGCCGAAGCACCGTTGTCTCCGATGATGTAGAAGATCAGCGTGTCGTCTAACGCCTCGACCTGATCGATTGCATCGATCAGACGGCCGATGTGATGGTCCGCGTATTCAAAGAAGCCGGCGTAGACTTCCATCTCACGAGCCAGTACCTTCTGCATTTCCGGCGTCTGCGAATCCCACGACGGAATCTCTTTTGGACGCGCGGTCAACTTGCAATCTTGCGGAATCACGCCGAGCTCCTTCTGCCGTGCGAATGTCTCTTCGCGGAGTTTGTCCCAGCCCTGATCGAACTTGCCTTTATATTTGTCCGCCCATTCTTTAGGTACGTGGTGCGGCGCGTGCGTCGCGCCGGGTGCGAAGTACATGAAGAATGGCTTGTCGCCGGCGAGCAGCCGCTGCTGGCGCATCCAGTTGATGGCCTTTTCCGTCATGTCTTCCATGAAATGATAGCCCTCCTCCGGCGTATTTGGCGCATCGACAATCTTCGTGCCTTCGTGAATAGACGGATACCATTGGTTCGTTTCACCTGCAACGAAACCGTAGAAGTATTCGAATCCCGAACCGGTCGGCCATCGGTCGAACGGACCAACCGGACTGGCCTCCCACACCGGCACCTCGTGACACTTTCCGAACTGTGCGGTCGAGTAACCGTTGAGCCGCAGGATTTCCGGAAGCGGCGCCATCGAGTTTGGCCGTTTCGAACTGTAACCCGGCGCAGACGTCGCGATTTCCGTTATGCCGCCCATGCCGACCGTATGGTGGTTTCGCCCGGCCCAAGAGCGCCGCCCGTGTCGGCGAGCAGAGCGCCGTCGTGTGAAAGCGCGTGAAGCGCAAGCCGTCTTTTGCGACTCGCTCAGCCGTCGGCGATTGGCAGGGACCGCCGAAAAGACTCGAGGCGCCAAAACCGACATCGTCGATCAGCACGACGAGAACATTGGGTGCGCCTTCCGGCGGCCGCAATTGTTCGATTGGCGCGAAGTGAGAATCGGGATCCTTTGCGTCGTAGGCAATGAAGCCGGCATACGCCTGATCCGGAATGGGAAGTATATCGCGTTGAACCGCTTTCGAAGGGACTTTACCGTTTGAGCCTGCCATCGTGAGCCTCCAGACGACTGTCGTTAAGCCGGTAAGAGCATCAATATAAGAGCAGCAATTCCGAGCGCGGCGATAAGTGCCGCAAAGTAGACCGACATCGCGCGCGGCTTGCCGCCGTACTGCGCGCTGAGAATGCGAATACTCGCCCGGTGCTGCAACGCTGCAATCACGAGGGTACCGAGACCAATAATGACTAAGCAGCAACCCAAACTCGTGAGGCCCGGCGCGAAGGTGTGCGCCCTTCGGTCCGGGCTCGAGGAAGTCGACGAGCTTGTAGACACTGAAACCGAAGGTAATGAGCGAGAGTGCCGTTCGCGTCCAGGCGTTCATCGTCCGCTCGTACGCAAGCCACGTACGGTCGTAAGCAAGCTTCGTCGCTTCATCCAGCTTCATCGCTATAGCGCCGGCAGCTGAAGAGCGAGACCGATTCCAACGAGCACCATGATCGTTGCGAGCCCGACCAGGATCGCGTGAAACGGGAAGAGCAGCTTGCCGCCGACCCCAGCGAGAAACGTGATGGACGCGACGAAGACGGTCAGCAGCACGTAGAGATCCGCCGTGCCGTTTGCGTGAGTAGCGCGGTCGTACGCTTCGCCGGCACGCGTTTCCCACATCGCGGCTTCGGCGCGCGTCGCCATGTGGTACTGAGGCATAACGAAGGGTGACGACGCCGCGCGGCGGTTGGTCAGCGGCCGTTGAGCCAGCCAGGCTTCGACGGCGCGCTTCGTTTCGGGGCGAAAACGCGTATAGAGAAAGTTGGACAGAACGTCGTCGTGCACGGTGTAGGCGCGCAGATACTCGACGAACAGGAGAACGTCGATCGATTGTAACGCGTTGCCGCGATCTTTCGCCTCTGCCGAATCCAGCCGGTACTGACTTGCACGCTGGTAGCTGCGGCTCTGCTCGCCGCCCCATCGAGCAGCTTGATACCCGCACCACGTGCTGAGCACCGTAGCGACGGAAATGACGGCCACCGCAGCAATGTCGACGATACGATCGATGCGCGCTCTGCGCTGCTCCACCAAGAATTTACTGGTTCTCCTGGATGAGCTCTTGTATGTCGATGCCGCGTTTGATCGGATACAGAAGGCTCCACGAAATCTTGAGATTGGTTTGGGGCGTGGTAATCGGCCGCGCCACGTACGTGTAATACTGGACGCTCAGCGACATCAGCTGGTCGCCGAGTTTGAAGGTTTTTCCGAGGCCGCCTCCCAGCGGGACGGCCCACTGGTTTTGCGTCGCGTTCCAGTTCGAGGTGATGATCGGCGCGGTCGACAGTGCCCATCCGTTCTTGAGGTTGTAGTTAAAGAACGGCTGGAACAGACCGGCGTTGATGTTCGGACGATTGGATTGACCTGCATACGACCAAAGCTGCGTGACCAGAATGCCGGTGACGATGCGGCCCGGCATAATCAGCGCTGCAACGGCCGGCCCGGTCGCCCATTTGCCGGCGCCTAACGATCCAGGGGTTGCAGTCGGAAACTGAAAGAGCGGCCCGGCGCCCCAAATGAGCGCACCCGGCTTGGTTTTCGGACCGAAAAAGAACTGCTCTTGGATGTCGCCGATGCCAAACGTGGATCCGCAACCGGCCGGAGCGGCGCAAACCTGCGGCGGTGCAAAGGAAGGCTGGACGATGACCGGGAGTATCGTTCTGGCGATCAAGCTCAGTTGGGGGCTGAGCATGAACGGAATCACCGGCTGAACGTTCAGATTATACTGGAAACGCGTGTAGGGTCCGACGCCATAGTTGAAATTGTTCTGAAACGGGATGACGGCGATGTTGCCGACGGGGTTCTGGGAGAGCTTAATTATAGCTTGCTGCAGCGCCTCACGTTGCGCGGGCGTGAGTTTCGCCATCACCTCTTGCAGCGTGGGTGCGGGCGTGGCGCTTTCTTCCGGCACGGGCGTAGCCTGCGCCGATGCGGTCGGCGGCGACAAAGCCAACGCCAGCAGAAGGCCCGTGATAGCGACGGTGCACCTGAGAAAACGTCCAAGCATACACTTTAATGGTAGCAACCTTCAGGGGCGACTGCTATCCCGTAAGTGCAACAAGTGCAACTCTGCGGCACATTGCGTTTATTGTGATCGGCGTTGCGTGCTGCGCAGCAGCGTCTCAGATGGGCTCTCGCCGAACATCGCGCGGTATGCCGCTGCAAAGTGACCCATGTGCCAAAACCCCCAGTCCGCCGCGACGTCGATGATGCGCATCGGCGCCCGTTGTGCAGTCTGCAGCACCTCGTGTACGCGCCCCAGCCGCTGCGCCCGAAGGTAGGCCATCGGACTGATTCCGGTAACCGCTTCAAACGCGTTGATCAACGAGCGAGGGCGCAGGCCGGAGATTTCGCTCAGATCCATGAGCGTCACCGGCTCTCCCATGCGCTCGTCGATGAACGCTTGGCACTCTTCGACCGCTTTGATGCGCCGGCCGTGCGGTCGCGACGGCTCGACGTGTTCTCCGTCCTCACCGATAGCTGCAGCCAACAGCGGAATGAGGTTGCCTTCTATCAAGCGCGGCGAGTTTCGGCCGGGCCGCACGCCATACAGAAATAGCCATCGGAGGTATGCGCGAAGGTTACGGGCGTACCTACTTCGCGTGAGCGCCGGCTCGTGCGGCAGCTTTTCAATAACGTTGAGGCTCCAAGCCGCAGCGGGATACTTCTTCAGTAGAACACCGTCTTGTAAGGTGATCGTGTAAAACGCTTGGGGAGCTTCCGCTGAGACGTCGAACCGTCCACGAGTCGTTGCCACGTCGTCGCGCGTTACATCGACTCCGCTCCAGCGCGCTTTTCCCCGCGGATTTTCAAGCAACCCGAAAAACGTCGTGTCGTTGCGGATGTCGCCGTTGCCTGTGAAGGCAACGCCAAAACGGCGCAGGCCGATGGCGACGTTTCCCAAATCGAACAACCGTTGTTCGGCAACCAGCGTGCCTGGCCGCAGCTGGGTCCACGATATCGGTAAGTCCAGGAGACCGCTTGCCATGGGCTCAGGCACATTCGCAACCTATCAAAAGTAACCTTGATTACGATGCCAATATTTCACCGACGAGCGTCTCGCGCGCAGTAATAGTGCGTTCGCTCGCTTCAGAACCAACGTGCATAAAGAGCGCCTTCATATTTGTGATCAGTGAAGGTGCGTTGAAGCCGGCACGCTTCAACTTTTCCCGCAAATCGCGATCGAGACGCTTCAAAAAACCCGCGTCACATTCGTTGGCAGCACTGAATTGTTCCGAGGCCCCTTCGCGCTCCGCTTCGCCGCTTTCGACTTCGAACGTTTCGAGATGGCACCAGAGGGCTTTGCCGTCGTGGAGAAATTCGATCGTTTGCAAGCCGCCGCGACGCAGTTCTGCCTGCTCCCAATCCTCATCGTCGGCTGCTTTGGCAATCGCAGCCCGCACGATGTACTCCAGCGCCCGGTTCGCCAACTCGCCGTAGGAAACGTCCTCGGCAATGCTGACCGACCCGATACGAGCGGTGTACCGGTGAATGTGCACTTCACCGTCATCGTAACAAGATTGGGGGGGACCGCTATCCCGGAATTGCACTCAGCTTGCACATTTCGGATAGACCCTAGCGGCATACCGGTCATACAATCGAATCCGAAAGGACCCCACTTGATGCATTTGACGAAGCGTTTGTGGCCGCTCGTGCTCGGCGCGCTGGCTTTTTCTTTTGGAGCCGGTATCGCGCGCGCACAAGAGGCGCCCCCCGAAGCTACCCCGGCCCCTCTAGCGACGCAGCCGCCGTCCGATCAGATGACGCCGATGGACCGCGCGTACGATGGACGGCTGCACGTAACGCTGGCGCCATATCTCTGGCTTCCGACGCTGCGTTCGAACGTCAAATATACGATTCCGAAACTCCCCACCGGCGCCGGCGGCGCCGCCTTTGCAACGAACGTCCAAGTTGGGCCCAGCGACTATTTGACGAAATTGAACTCCGCGGGCATGTTTTCGTTCAATGCGCGAGCGGGAGCGGCAGAGTTCTTCGGCGACGAGATCTTTACGAATTTGTCGAGCAACGCGACGTTCAACTCCACGATTAGCGGCCCCGTCGGTAAACTAAAAATCCCCGTCTCTATCACGAGCAACAGTCGCGTCGCCACATCGATCTGGGAACTCGGAGCGGGATTTTCCTTGGCGCACGGCCATAACGCCGATCTCAATCTCTTCATTGGCTGGCGTCAGTTCCCGCTGACGACGACGCTTTCGTACACCGCGACCGTCGGCTCGAGAGTCAAGTTAACGCGCGCGGGCACGGTAAAAATCACGCCGCTTGCCAACGACGTGATCTTTGGATTCAACGGAAAAGCGTTTCTCGGCGACAACCACTGGTTTGCGCCGTACTATATCGATATCGGATCCGGATCGAATCAGCAAACCTGGGAAGGTTACACCGGCGGCGGTTACATGTTCAACCACGGGCAGACGATGATACTCGCGGTTCGCTCGCTCAACTACTACGGGTTCTCGAGCAACTCGCCGGTTCAGAAATTAAATATGTGGGGTCCGCTGTTCGGATACACGTTCGGACTCTGAAATGCGATGCGAGCGAAAGCCCGCGTCCGTCGCGTCGCAGCAGTCCTCGCACTTTGGCTCCCGATGACGGCAGCTAGAGCGGCTGCCGATGCCTTCCCGACTGCGTCGCCGGCACCACCGGCGCCGTATGTCTCGGTCGAAGAGGAAGTTTCGCCAAACTACGATGCAGAGGCGGGCTCGAGCACGCAACTCAACTGGCGCGCGCAGATCCCGTACGACGGCGGCGGCGGATTGTTCCGGCTACGATTCCCGATCGTCACATCGGCGCCGTCGCAATCGGTAACCGGCGGAGGAGATCTGGCGCTCTATGACTTCAGCGTCGTTAACACTGCACGCGGTCAATGGCTGGAAGGCATCACACTGCGTGTTCCGACGGCGCAAAACTCGTCGCTGGGAACCGGCAAATACTCCGTCGGTCCGGCATTTGGTTATCAGAGGCGCACCGGTCCGTGGACGCTGGGCTTTTTTGCACAAGACTACTTCTCGGTTATCGGTCCATCGTCGCGCGCGCCCGTGGGAAAATCGAAGCTCGACCCCGTGCTCAGCTACGCTCTAGGCGGCGGTTGGGGCATTGGATTATCGAGCATGAGCATTACCTACGATTGGGTGATCAACAAGTGGACGGAAGTACCGATCGGAGCTCGCGTGACCAAACAGTTCGGCGGCGCACTCCTCGGCAGTGCGCTGCGCCCGCTCGAAGCATCCTTCGAGGCCGAGAAAAACGCTTCCAACGTGCCGCACGCGCCCGGCTGGACGACGCGTCTCTACGTGAAATGGGTCCTTTAACTATCGATCGGAGCGACATATGAAATACGCCGGTATTCTTTTTGCAGCATTCGTCGTGCTAAGCGCGCAAACGCCCGCACCATCGTCCCTGCCGGTGCGACACCTCACGTACCAGTTTGGCTATAACACCAATGTTGCCGCGTCCGGTCAAGGTACCGGAACGACGGCGATCGACGTGGCCGGTCCCGCAACAAATGGCGATCTCACGATTACGGGGGCGGATTTTTGGTGGAACACGGTCCGTCCGAGAGCGAAGAACACCTGCGTCGTGCACCCCAATGGCAGCGTGGCGTGTTCTCAAGCGCCGTATGCGCTCTCCCCGATCCAGCTGACGATCTTTTCGCTGCTCGCACGGGATTTCTTCAAAGGTCTGAAGTCCGGCGGTACGGGCACATGGTCTCCTGCCTTTACCATTCACGCTGCGGTTATTCCGGGTGCGACCGGCTTCGCCGGGCAGCCGTATACCTGGAATATCGCCCTTACGATGCACGGCAAGGGACACGCCCCCGACTCCAAGCGCATGATCCTCGTTCAGGGAACGGGCACCGCCGCGCAGCAAGGCGGACGCTTCGGGCAGGGTACGGTTAAGCTCGGTATTCTGTACGATCCGGTCGCGCGCGTTCCGGCGTTTGTGAACGAAACGCGTGCGCGCTTGCCCCAGACCAGCGTCTACAATCAGGACCTCGTTCAGCTCAAACTCGTGAAGCTTTCGCCGGCCGCGCCGTAGTCGCTATTTTACCGTGTAGCCTTTAGATTCGAGACATGCGGCAAAGGCGCGCCGAAAATTGTTCATGCTCGCCGAACGCTGGTTCTGCGCGTTCGTCTGAGCATAGTGATATTCGGCGTTATTGACGGCATTTTGGCGTGAGCGCCCGGCGATGCCGCCGACCGCCGCTCCGATGGCGGCGCCTTGTCCGGCATTGCCGGCGATTGCTCCAACGACCGCACCACCGGCGGCACCTCGGGCCGCTCCATGTACGGCACCGCCTTGGCGAACGTTCGAAGGCGCGGGGGTTGCTGCCGGCAGATTCGCCGGATCGACTCCGGTCTTTGCTGTGGCAGACTTGTAGCACACCGATTCGTCGTTGGCTTGTTGTGACGAACTCTGTCCCTTTGCCGGGTAGACGTACACGCCGAACATCGAGCTGAGCTCTCCGGCTCCGACGAGCACGATGGCGGCGACCAGTATTGCGATACGCATACCGTTCCTTTCTCTTTCGGGATAGAGGGCGGCCTGCGGCCTTGCTACGATGGGCCGTGTGGATCCACAGCTACGGAGGACTTAAAACAACCGTGAAACGCTATTTTTTGGCACTCTTGGGCAGCATCGCCGTCGCCGCATGCAGCGTGACGCTGGCCGTTGCGCAGCCTCCTAATGTGACCGGTACTTGGCACATCGAGCAAACCGGCAACAACGGCAACACGACCGGTACGATCACGCTTACGCAATCCGGAAACGGAATCGTTGGAACCAACGCCGCCACGAAAACCGGATTTACGGGTACGTTCGTCGACGACTCGAAGATCAACGGAAAATGGCACGGCCCGCAGGGCGCCGGCTGGCTAACGGTTTACGCCAGTCCGAACGGCCACAGCTTCAACGGTACGTGGGGCTATAACGGCCGCCCCGCCAACGGATCGTTCGTCGGCAATAAGGTGTTACCGCCGTCGCCGATCACGGCAAAGGGAACTTGGAACGTCAAGGGCGCGGGCGGACCCGCCGGCTTTATCGGAACGATGAAATGCACCCAATCGGGTCCGTCGGTCGTCTGCCATACCGGACCAATTCTCATCAACGGCAAGTTCCGCACCGCGGACAAAGTCCGAGCCAGCTGGAGCAGTCCGAGCGGATCGGGATGGTTCTCGTTCTGGTTCAACGACGACAACAACAGCTTCAACGGCATTTGGGGCAACGGCAAAGACACGACGCCGCCGGTGGGCCGCGTCATCGGTCAGCGCTCGCTGTAAACTTCGCACGAGCCGACGCCATAGCGAAGGGACGGCCCGTTGGGACCGCCCCTTCTTTGCGTCACCGACGACGTTGGCTAGGCGGCCTTCTGGGAGGTAAGCGTGAGCGTCTGCTGATCGACGCTATAGTTGCCCGCGGCGACGAGGTTATTGGGATGCGCGCAGATCGCACTGTTGTTCGGCCCATAGATCACCACCAAGTTCGTCGGTCCGCAAGGCGTCTGCGTCAGTTGATAGCTTTGTAACAGCTTCGCACCGGGGCTGCTGGGCTGTACTTGATATGACGTGACGGTCACGTTGTTTGCAGCGACGACCGAACCGTAAGCAACGGTCGCCGCGGCAGCGCCGATTGCGAACGCACCCCAGAA
The DNA here is from genome assembly GCA_963715435.1 of Vulcanimicrobiota bacterium. Lineage (GTDB taxonomy): Bacteria > Vulcanimicrobiota > Vulcanimicrobiia > Vulcanimicrobiales > Vulcanimicrobiaceae > JAFAHZ01. The sequence goes on along the minus strand of OY970243.1, from coordinate 3,102,077 downwards.
CCCTCCGCCGTAATAGTACGGCGCCGGATACCAGGCGTACCCGCCGTTCCATCCCCACACCGGGTAAGCGTGATACACGGGATTGCTGACGTACGCGCCGTGATAGACGTATCCGTTGTTCGAGTACGTATTCGAGTGGTACGTCTGACCCCACGCGTTGGTCGCCGTCCCGCTGTGGTTGTAGTTTCCGGAATAGACGTTTCCATTTGTGCTGCTGCTGCGCGAGCCGTAAGGCCCCGAGGCGCTGGTGCTGTGATAGGCGTTTCCGGTAGACGAGTTATAGCCGCCGCTGCTCGTACGGTTATATTGACCGTTCTGAGCCGTCGTCGTGCGGTTGTAGCCGTTTCCCGTATTCGTCGCCGTCGTCGTACGATTGGTTCCGTACGGCCCGGTGCTGGAGTGACTGGCAGTCTGCGGAGGGTGCCACGATGACGGCGCGTCGCGGTGCATGTCGAAGCCTCCCGAAGGCCGGCTAAAGCCGCCGCCACGGCCACCGCCGCCGCCACCGAAGCGACCGGCCATGGCCGTTTGAGGAACGATGGCGCAGAGCGCCGCGATTGCTGCCGCTTTTACCAGCTTCATTTTCCTATCCGATCAACCGTTCCAGTCAGCGAGACGTACGTACCGGTCTTCGTCGTAACCGACATCAGAACGCCGTGAGGTGCGAGCTGCGCCGACGTCAAGGACAGCGGCTGCTTCGTCATCGTCGGATTGAGCCAGACGGTGCCCGATTTCAGCGTCACGTGGTGTTTGCCGCCGTTTTGGTAGAGAGTAGCGTCATAGGGCAAGCATTTTACCAACTCGCCGACCTTCATGCAGGCAGCCTTCCCGATGACCAGCGTGCCCTGACCGTCACTCGAGGTGAGCGCGAGCTCGTCGTTCCGTATACGGATTACGACGTCGTCATAGGTTTTAATGGATCCGTCGATTTGTTGAATGACGACGGTTCCCGTCGCGCCTGCGCCCGCGGCTTCGAAAGCCGAAAACATCGCAACGAGCGTCGCGATCGCCAAGCTCTTCATAGTTCCATTTTATCGCCGCCCGCTCGAGGCGGTATCCCAAAATCGCACGGTCGATGCTAGAATCGACTCATGGGCGACGAGCTTACTCGAACGATCCTGGTCGTTACCGGCGCAGTGACGACGGCCGCGGCAATAGCCCTCGCGCTGCCTGACCTCACCTTCCGCCAACTCTTTGGAGATACTACCGACGCCGGGAGCAGGCTCGTGATCCGCCATTGGGGTCTGCTCGTCGGCCTTGTCGGCGGACTGCTGATCTATTCGGCTTATCACCCCGAGGTTCGCGTTCCCGTAATGGTCGCCGCCATTGCCGAAAAGTTTGCGATTGGCGCTTTGATCCTTTTTAGTCCATTTCGGACGCGTCCCCTCGCCGCGACCATCGGGATTGCGGACACCGCGATGGCCGTAGCGTACGTCGTCCTTCTTGCGCACCCAGGAGCCTAATCCATGAACAAAGCAGTATCGCTCATCATCGCGATTCTTGCGATCGCCGCACTTGCGGCCCCGGTTCAGGCCGCTTCACCGCTGGCGGCGCTGACGATCGGAAGCAGCATCAACTATCACGTCACGACGGAATCGAACACACCGGAGAACGGCACTCAAAGCGCGAGCCACAACGTCGCGTTCATGCGCACCTCCCCGTCGACAATTCAAGTCTCGCTCGACGGCGCGCCCGCCGGCAATATCACGCTAAGTGGCGACGGAAACGTCAGCGTGCCGCCAAACCTCAAAAACGCTTTGACGCCGTTCGGCGAAATCGCGCTCTATATGCGCGGAGCCCCGCGGCCGCTTTCTCTAAATGCTAGCTGGGCCGCTACCTTGCCGGTCCCCGTCAAAGATCAAACCGACGAAGTACCCCTCGTATTCGCTGTGACGCAGTTAGGAGCCGGTGGGGCGACGATTACCGGCAACGGCAGCAACGCCGCCGAGGTCCAGCGTCTGGTTCGATCGATGCCGGCCAACATCAGCGTCACGACGACGATGCATTTTTCGCCCGTGCGCACGCTGAGTTCGGCGACCCGAACGGTGTCGATCACGGTGAAAGCGGGACGCTTCGGGCCAGAGAAACACTATGGCAGCTCCTGGACGATTGCGAGTATTTGAGATGCGAACAATTGCATGTGTTTCGGCTTTGGTCTTCGTGCTGGCATGCGGCGCGGCCGCCCGCGCTACCGGCACCGTACTCGTCCAGCAGGACGACGGCACTCAGCAGATCTATCGCGACGTTCGGATTCAGGTTTTGAATAAAACGTTACGGCTCACGACGGCCGACGGGGAGGGAACGCTTATCGTGGATCGCGCGGCCTGCTCGTACGTCGGGGAGATGCTGCGCTGCCTGCCGATCGACATGAAGCTCGACCAAGGCGGCGGGATGCGGCCGCTGGACTTTCAACGCGGCACTGCTTACCTTAACCTCACAGATCAGACCGCGCAGCTGCCGCAGTCTTCGCAACAGGTTCCGCCGCACAGCATCGTAATGTCGTTGACGACCAGAATCGGCACGATCGTCAACGTGACGGGAGCGATCGATCGATGAAGCGACTGCACACCACTCTTGCGTTGCTCTTGGCAACGGTTATGCCCCTCACGTGCCTCGCCGCTCCCGGCGGCGGCCGGCCGGCGGGCGGCAATCGGCCGTCGGGCGGTGCCCGGCCGGCAGCCCAATCGCGGCCGGCCCAGCAGCCGGCAAACCGCGGAAACGCTAACGGCAGCGGCGGTTTTAATTTCAATCGCGACGTCAATGCAGCACCTCCCAAGCCCGCGCAACAGCCGGCCAACAACGGCAACCGGAACAATGCCAACAACAACGGCAACCGGACCAACGTCAACAACAATGGCAATCGGACCAACGTCAACAACAACGGCAACCGGACCAACGTCAACGTCAACGGCAACCGGACCAACGTCAATGTCAGCGGCAACACTATAAATCGTACGGTCGTCGTCGCTAACCCGATCTACAGGGGGCCCGCGTGGGGCTGGAACCGAGGCGTGGTTTGGGCCCCGGCGTACGGATACTATGGCGGCGGATTCTGGGGCCCCTTTGCCGTCGGCGCCGCCTCGGCGGCAGTCTTCGGAGCAATCGTTTATAACAATACGAGGTACACCTCGTACCAAGTGCAGCCGTCCAGCCCCGGCGCGACAATGCTATCGAACTATCAGTTGACGCAAACCCAATGTGGCCCGGCGAACCTGGTCGTGGTCTACGGGCCCAGCAACAGCGTCATCTGCGCCTATCCCAACAACCTCGTCGCGGCGGGCAACTACAACCTCGATACCGCTACCTTGTCGCTCACGTCGCAATAGCTGGCACGTGCCGCTCTACGTTTCGGGCTCCCCGTAGATGAGTGCCGTCTTCGTCGTTCCATCGAAGAGATGATCCTTCAACGGTTCCTGAAGCGCTTTGAAAAAGCTGTCGGCGCGTTCGTGAGCCTTTTGCAGCTTCCCGGATTCGCCTTTCATGTGGTACGACCACCCGAACTCGCCCACCAACACCGTAAAGGCGTCGGCGGTAGGTCGGGTCCATACTGCCAGATCGGCGTGCGCTACCAAATCTTTTCCGAACGAGTAGCTGCCGAGCCGGGCCCCGATCTCAAACACGCGCGCGTTATTAACGGCCGATACGACGGCGTCGGGATTCAAATCCATCGTCTTGAGGCCGGGAAAGATCTCGACGATACGCGACATCGTCTGCTGAAAGTTCACCACCGGATAGTAGCCGATGAGATTGTTCGAAAAGATGCTTTTAATCGTTCCGGGTGCGTCGCCGCGAATGATCTCTTCTTTAAACTTAAAGGTCGTGTCGATATCCTTCATCGACGTATTCACGTCGAAGTCGGCCGACTCACGGAACTCCGGCGAACGGCGCTTGAAGGTCACCTCCCACGTTTCGTCGGGCCACCCGCTCGAACGATCGCGGCGCAACCGCAGGATGACGTGCTTGGTGCGAAATACCGCGTCCGCCGTATCGAAAAACTGCACCTCGCGAAGCTGCGAGTCGACACGGTCATAGCCGTCGTACTCTACACCGGCGTCGTGCGCGATCTTCGCGAGCTGCTTATTGAAATCCAAGACGGCGCGTTTGGTCGGAAAAAGGCCCGGCTTGAGCAGGAGCTTGAATTCGCGCGCGGTGATGGCACTCGCCATGAATATAGTCTCCTTTGAAGCCTGCTAGCGGAACGCGACGCCGCCGACGACGGCTCCGCAGAGAATGAGCAGCGCCGGATTGATCTTCGTTTTCAACGTTATCGCGAAAACCGCGATGGCGACGGCAGCCTCGATCCAGTTGGTGACGGCGGCCTTACCGAACGTGATGGTACCGGCCACGGCCAAGCCGATGGCCACCGGTGCGAGCCCAAGCTGAATTGACGTTCGCCACGGCCAATTCGCGAGCTTTTCCCACAAGCGGCCGACGCCGTACGTCAGCAGCCCCGTCGGCAAGAAGAACGCGGCCGCGGCGACCAACGCACCGGGAATGCCGCTCACGCGCTCGCCCATCGCAGCGACCATCATCATGTTCGGCCCGGGAGCCATCTGGCCGACGCTGTAGATGTGGATCAGCTGCGGATACGTCAGCCAGTGATGAACGTCGATGACCAGCGTCTTCATCTCGGGAAACGCCGCCATGCCGCCACCCACCGTGAGCAGCGACAAGTATGCAAAGACACGCGCTAGCGCAGGGAGCTGATCCATCCCTCGAACTCCTCCTTCACGCGCTCGACGCGGTCCTTATGCGGCCGATTTGCGAAGATGGCCAACGCGCCGACCGCCAGCAAGACGACCGGAACGGAAAGCTTGAAGTGATTGATGCATACGACTGCCGCAAGGATAAAGAATGCGTCGTAAAACCCTCGCACGGTCTTCTTGCCGATCTGATACCACGTCGCCGCAATTAATCCGACCGCCGCTGCGGCAACGCCCTTGAGCATTGCGGTTACGATCGGCCGATTGCCGTGTTCGCCGTAAAGAATTCCGGCCGCCGTCATAAAAATAAGACCCGGCAGACACATACCGATCATCGCCGCTACCGCGCCGACCGTTCCGCGCAAACGGTCGCCGGCGAGGATCGACATGTTGGTCGCGTTGAGTCCGGGTAAGGTATTGCTGATCGACATGAGCTCGAGAAACTCTTTGTCGTCGAGCCACTTCTTCTTCGAGACCAGCGCGTTGCGGAGATAAGCGACCACACCGCCGCCAAAACTCGTCGCGCCGATGACGAGAAACGTGACGAAGACGTCCATGACCGATGGCAGCGCTCGGTCCGGTGCAATCGGAACCGCTGCAATCGGCGCGTCGCTTGCAGTCATCGGCATCATGGTAGCATCCGCGAACGCTTCGGCGCACTCCGAAAAACGCAAAATGACCCTTTTTTCGTGCGCTCGCATGGTGGTACTATTGGGCAACGAATGCTCATCTTTGCGATTGTCGTGGCGATCGCGTCGCCGGCACCGACGCCGACCCCCGATCCACTCTCCCTCAGCGGTTTTTTTCGCTCGTACTACTTCACGCGCCAAAACGCCTCAGGCGGACACCCCGACACCAATCAACTCAGTTGGAGCAACGCGATCGACCTGCACGCGGACTACCGGTTTTCCGGGCGGTCCGTGGTATGCCGGCGGCTCGTTTTTCTATGCCAGCCCCTTCGCCGGTCCGTGCACGCCCGCGGTCACTCATGCGAAGGGACAGCCCTGCGTGTCGCAGCAGCCGCCGAACACCAACCCCGACGACACGCTGCCGGGCTTCGCGCTAAGCACGTTTCCTGAGGCGTATCTCGGCTTCGACGGCTACGGTCTAACCGGAAAGATCGGAGATCAGCTCTTTACCTCGCCGTGGGCCGGTCCGTACGACGGTTCGCGGCTCAAGCCGGCCGCCTATCAAGGGGCCGACCTGAGCTACGCGTTGGGCAACGGGTGGACCGTCGAAGCCGCCGATATGATACAGTTCGAGAACCGCACCAGCTCGACGTTTAACAGCAGCACGATGCTGACGAGTCATCCAGCCGGCGCGGACGGAATCCCGTCCAATATTTACGTGCCCGGCGGAGGCAACATCGATACGGGCGGCTTTTTCTACGTACATCTTGGTTACGCCCCCAAGGACAAGGCTTACTCAGCGAACGGCTATTACTACGGCGTCTCGTCACTCCTGACGATGTGGTGGTTCGACGGCAAATACGCGTTCGATCGTGTGGGATGGAAGCCGTTCGTCGCTTTTCAAGGCGGAACCGAAAGCAATGCGGGCGCATCCTATCTCGGGAAGATCGATAGCTCAGAGATCGGCGTACAGCTGGGCGCAACGCCACACACCGGTCTGCTCGTTAGCGGGGCCTTCCAATCCATTCCCTGGCACGCCGACACCGTCGTCCTTCCGAGCGGAGTAGCGTGCGACAATGCCAAGTACCAAATCTCGAGCAAAGGCAAGACCTTCGCATATTTCTTGCCGGTTAGCGCGGGACAATGCTTCACCTATCCCAACGGAACCACCAGCGTGTACTATGGCGGCTGGGCGAGCCCGTACACCGATAGCTATTCAGCGGACGTGTTTTTTACGACCAACATCTCGCAGGGGCAAGCCGACCGGCGCGCGCCGGGCTACTCGTGGAAGGTATCGGCCACCTATACGTCCGACAACGGCAAGTGGATATTTAACGCAGGCGATGCCTTGTTCAACTACGGCAACGCACTGATCGGGCAGATGACGAACGAATGGGATTTGGATGCACAATACCACTTTAGCGCCGTAACGCATGACCGTTACAAAGGGTTGCTGCTGCGATACCGTTACGCGCAGCGCCGGCAGTCAAACACGGCCATCCTCGGGGACCTTCCGCTCTTTAAGTACAATCGCGCGCAATTGGAATACGACTTTTAGGCCGAGGCGTCGAAGACGACCTGATCCCACTGCCACAGCTGCTCGAAAAAGTCGCGCGCGAGCGTACGATCGCTGCACGAGCGGTAGATCTGCTCGACGGTGCGTTTTCCGTCGATGCCCTTGACGATGCGCTCGCGCTGAGGATCCAATGGCAGATAAAGATCTGTGAACGTATGGCTGCGATTGATCAGGACGGCGGTCGCCCCACGGGGTACGCGGTCGCGCACGACGACCGTGTCGGGCAAGCGGTGGGGGACGTACGTGGGCCACTCGCCGCCATTGAAATCCGCGATCTTGGGCGCTTCTCCGTCACGGTATGCGATGGCGCTGTGGCGCACCATCGTTCCGCGAAAAAGCTCCATCGCGGCGTATTGCTCGTCCGGCGTCATTGCTGCGAGCGCACGATGGTGCGGAGACGCGGCGATCGCGCCGCAGGACGGAACGTACGGCGCCTGCCGCACCCAGCGCCCGAACGCCAAACCGGCCCCGCGAATGCACTCCAGCAGCTCCGGCACTGAGTAGGACCGATCGTTGGGATGAAGCAGCGCATCCGCGAGTCCGGCTTTCGTCGCGAAGTCGGGTGAGTTGCGCAGCAACGGCACGATCGGATGATCGGGAGGAAGCGCTTTGAGGGTCGCAGCGAGGTCGTCAATCGCGCCGTTTGTGGGCTTGATACGCAAACGCCTGCAGTACTCTTGCAGCATATAGATCCCCGCGCGGCCGTACGGCGCGTAGACCATCAGATGTAACGCACCGCCGGGCGCGAGGACGTCGCGTAAGGCATGCAATGCAGCAGCCGGATCGGACAGGTGGTGAAGTACCCCCGTGCAAACGATGTGCTCGAATGCCGATCCCACTTCTCTCACACGTTCGAGCGGAAGCAGCCGCAGTTCGAGGTTCCCGAGCCCGTATTTCGCTCGCAACGTTTCCGAGAACGCAATGCTTTTTGCACTGACGTCGATACCCAGGACCCGTGCGTTGGGCCAACGCACCGCGTAGTGCACCGCCTGCGACGTGCCGCAGCCGGCTACGAGAACGCTGCGGTCGTCGCGGTACGGTTGGTGCGGCCAGAAAAGAAAGGATTCTGCTCGACGGCGCGCGTCGTTCCACGCCGAACTATAGGCTTGGACGTCGTCGACAGCCGGCGGGTAGGGATGATTCTCGTAAAATGCCGCCACCTCGGCCGTTCTATCAAGCTGCATCTTGCGTATCGGGCGCACGTGTGTGCCCCAGTCCTTGCGGGTCGGCCTGCCGCGCCGACGCACGATCGGCCGGCGTCGAGATTCGATCCTTCGATCGTTGCATCGAGTCGAGCGAGATAAGCTCGCACGGCCGCGGCGCGGGCCTGCTCCGGAACCGACGTGCTCAGATCCACCAAGGCGGCACGCATGCGTCGCATTACGGCAATTGAATCCGCGCCGCACATGCGTATTTCGTCGAAGGACAGTGCGAGATACTCTTCCCAGGTCGCCATTGGAAAGACGAGACGAAGCTCGCCCGCGTCGTCTTTGACGAAGCCGGCCTCTAAGACGCGGTGGCCCAGCCGGTGCAGCAGGTCTTGAATCTGATCGAGCGCCTGCACCGCGGTCGTTGGATCGTTTACCGCAGGTGACAGCGCCATGATGGCCGTGTCCACCAGCAGGCGAATGGGGTACTTCGGATCCTGTTGGAAGCTGCGCTCCACGCAAAGCGCGATGGCATCGAGAAGCGGCCTTCTCCGCAATCGGACCGGCCGCGCCGTACACTTCGAGCAGAACGGTGCCGCACGCTACCGTGTCGCCGACGGCACATTTCATGACGATCGTGCAGTTCGAGATCTGCGCCTGCCGCACGAGGTCGTCGATCTGGAAGCTCGCGATGGCAAGCGGCACACCGTCGTAGACGATACGTTGTTTCTTCGGCTGCGCCCGTATCGCGTCGAACTTCAGCCGCAATGCGGCAACGCCAGCGGCATCGGGGTCGGTCAGGGTTGGAAGCGTCCGAGCGATAACCGTGCGCCCGCTGTCCCCGACGAACTGCAGAATATACGTTATCCGCAAAAGTGCGATGCGCTGGATGATCAGCGCGATGAAGACCATGCTGAGCACCAGGAGCACCGTCGCAAACTCCGTCGATAGCCATGGGCACGTTACCGTCACGGCTACGATCCACGAACTGAAGAACGCCGAGCGCGTACATAAACGTCGCACTAAAGATCCCAAGCGCGTGCAGTCCGATCGGATTGCCGGAAAACAGCATGATGAGGCGCTTCGAATACGCCGTCATCGCCGTCTGCATAACGACGAACATCACGGAGAATACCAGCGCGGTCAGGGTAATGGTTCCCGACGCGATTGCAGAGAGGTAGGCCTGAGCCGAGCCGACGGAGAGAACGTGGACGAACGCCGGGAAGTAGGCGTACTCGATTCGCGGAAAAACGAAGGCGGCGACGATCCCGAACGTCAGGTAAGGAAGCGGAATGAGCCACAGCGGCCAGCGGCCGGCCCCAAGCTTGCGCTTAGGCATCGCCGAGCCGCCGGCCGGTTATTCGCACTAGGAGAACGGCCTCGAAATCCGTCTGAGCGCGTCTTGTAACGCCTCATACACGGGGTTATTCTTCGTCCCGTCATCGTGATACTTATCGATGCAGAATGGATATTGGCGAACGTATCCGCACGTCGGGCAAACTTCCTCAGTCATCCTCATAGCTCCCTAGGCGGCTCGCGGCGAGCCCCTTCTTGCTAATGTATCGGTAAATCTGAGGTCTTTTACCCAAGGTGCGGGGAGGAGACGGAGGTATCCCCCCGCCCCCTCGTCACGGCTTATCCGTGTGGCGTCTTAATCTGTTCCATGACCGAGTCCAGATTGAACGACGCGGGCTTCTGGCGCGGCGGGAACTTGACGAAGTCCTGGATCTGTCCCGCTATGACCGCCTGCATGAGATACAGTTGCGGCGCATGATCGACCATCCAGTCCCAGTACGTGTTGGAGTTAAAGTCGGCTCGCTCGAACGGGTCGCGCCGCAAGTTGAAGATATGCGGCAGACGCAACTTAACGAACGGTTCGGCCCACTGATTCATTTGGTTCGCCCGTTGCAGTGAAAGATTGAACTTGTAATCCCCTACGCGTACTGCGATGACGTCGCCGTCGTCGCTGAAGTACACGATCGCACTCACGCGGGCTTTCCTTTACTCTGTCCGCTCAGATACGGGATCATGTTGTAGCCGTCGAGATGCACGTTGTATTTCATGCCGTTGACCGTGCAGCCGTCGAGCAGCTGCTTCGTAACGTCGGGATTTCCGGCAGCTGCCAAAAACGTCGGGAACATGTCGATGTGCGAAACGATGCCGTTGTACACCGATCCGGGTTTGATGACGCCGGGCCAGCGCATGAAGCACGGAACGCGCCATCCGCCTTCCCAGTTGGAATCCTTTTGTCCGCGGAAGGGAGTGCTGGCGCCGTCCGGCCACGTGTCGTTCTCGGGTCCGTTATCGGTGGAGTACATGACGATCGTATTGTCGGCGATGCCGAGCTCGTCGATCTTGTCGAGAACCATGCCGATCTGCTCGTCGTGCACCACCATACGATCGCTATAGGGATCCTGGCCGCTCTTACCGATATTCTTCTCGGCAACGTGCGTACGGAAGTGCATCGCCGTCGAGTTGTACCAGCAGAAGAACGGCTTGTCGGCCTTCACTTGCTCTTCGATCCACGCAATGGCGCGGGCGGTTATCTCTTCGTCGACCGTCTCCATGCGCTTTTTCGTGAGCGGTCCCGTGTCTTCAATCGTCTGTTTGCCGACGCGGCCCCAACGCGGATCGGTGGTCGCGTCGTCCTTGTCGGTCGCTTTGCAATGCATCACGCCACGCGGCCCGAACATCGCTTTGAATTTCGGATCCTTCGGATAGTCGGGGAGTTCCGGCTCTTCTTCCGCGTTGAGATGGTATAAGTTGCCGAAGAACTCGTCGAAGCCGTGCACCGTCGGCAAAAACTCGTTGCGGTCGCCGAGATGATTCTTGCCGAACTGGCCGGTGGCATAACCCAGCGGCTTGAGCATCTCGGCAATCGTAGGATCTTCTTTTTGCAGCCCGACGGTCGCGCCCGGCATGCCGACCTTCGTAAGTCCGGTACGGATAGGATTTTGTCCCGCGATAAAGCAGGCGCGGCCGGCGGTACAGCTCTGCTGCGAATAGTAGTCGGTGAAGAGTCCGCCTTCGTTTGCAACGCGGTCGATGTTGGGCGTTCGATAGCCCATCATGCCGTTGCTGAACTTGCTGATATTCCAGGTGCCGATATCGTCGCCCCAGAGTACCAGGATGTTCGGTTTCTTTGCAGCCATATGATACTAGCCTTTCTCAGACTTTTTTCGGTTCTAACTCCGCCTTTAGCCCCTCACCCAACGTATGCCGGACTTTCTCACCGGCATGCAACTCGGCGGGCTCCCACGGTTCCCACTCCTCCCAGCCTAAAGCTTGAGAGGTAAGGCGGAAGCCGAAACCGACGACGAAGGCGATCGCCGTCGAAGTGATCACCGGTAATCCAAACACCGCCACGCAGAGGCAGTAGGTGATACCGGTCAACGCGGCCGCGGTGACGAAAAACTCGCCGCGCACGAGTTGCTTGGGTACGACGTTGCACGCGATGTCGATGATCCAGCGCCCGGCGGTCGTAGCGATTATGCCGATGACGACCGCGGCAAAGTATCCCAAGTGTGCGCCTAGCGCGGCTTGAGCGCCCACGATCGCGTACCATGGCAGCGAAAAGGCCGTCATGAACTGGAACAACCCGTCCTTGAACCGCGCCGTCGAGTTGAAATCGAGAACCAAGGCCAGCGCCGCCGCGCCCAAACAGAAGATTAAATACCACGGATTTTCGAGCGGCGACGGAACCTTGTTTACGAGCACGTCGCGAACGATCCCGCCCCCGATACCGCCGGCATAACCCAGAATAATGATGCCCGCGATCGTGAAGTGTTTATAGTGATCGGGACGGCGAGCTAGCAGCGCGCCGTTGAACGCGTTGGTCGTGGCGGCGATCAGACTGATATAGCCGATCGTGCCGAGCGTCAATAGGCCGTATTGGCTGGAAAAAATGAGCGGCGTCATGCCACCACCTTTATGGGTTTGCGGGCGCCGGCGCTTCGCCGGTCCGCTTGAAGTACACGCGAACTGGTAGACTCAGTACGAAAGACACGATGAAATACGTCACGATCGTCGGCAGAACGAGCGTGTCCTTGAAGATTGAAGCCGATCCAATGAGCGCGCACAGACCCGATGTTGCGCATCAGGGTTCCGATCGCGAGCGTTCGGCGATAACGCAGATCCGGGCCCCCCAACAACCATCCCAATCCGATCGCGAAGAGACCGATGAGGGCGATAACGGACAGCCGGCCGGACCCGTATACCGAAGTTACCGCACTCGCCACCTTCGGGAAAACCAACACGAGCAAGACGATGGCTGCGCCGAGAAAGACGAAATGAAGCAGCCTAATGAGCTTCTCCGCGCTCGCCGGCCTTAGACGCGGTCCGATCAGCGCTCCCGCAACGAGCGGCGCCAGCTGGGCGACTAGCAAGGTCGTGATGAACTTCACGCCGGGCACGGGAGGGACCGGAGCGTTCGGAAGCGCCAGCGAGATGAGCCAGATCGTAACCGGAATCGTGATCACGGAAAATGCCGCGAACACAAACGCGATCGTAAGCGCGAAGGACAAGCTACCTCCACCCTTGCGGCCGGCTGAGTTCACGAGAAACGGCACGCCGGGAGCCATCGACATCAGGACAATTCCGGTGGCAACGTCGCCCTGCATGTGCGTATAGCGCACCACAAGCAGCGCGAAGAGCGGCAGGACGACGAAGTTCCCCAGCATGGCCTTGCCCAAGAGACCGTACTGGCGCAGCGTCTGAACCAAGCGCTGGCGGTCGACCTGCAAGCCGGCCGCAAACATCGTCGGCGCGATCATGAGAATTGCGAGGATCTTTACTATTGACATTAGATGCTACCGTTTACGGCGATTCCCAAGCCGATCGCGATGAAGAATGCCGCAAGCACCGGTTCGGTATAACGCTCGAGTGCGGCAATTCGCGCCAAATTGGGTGTGAATTTTGCGAGGACCGAACAGCCCGTAGCCCACGCGAGAAGGTACGCTGCGGCCACGCCGCACGACCACTGGAACGAATGGAGGGCGAACATGGGCGCGTAGACGGCGACGTTGTCGCTGCCCGTTGCCAGCACGATCGAAAAGATAGAAGGAGCACTGGAGAGCCAGTGCGTCTGCGGACCGCCGCCGCGTTTACGCCAAAGCCGTACGAGGCGTGCCACCCCAATTGCCGCCGGGACGAGACCGAGCCAGGCAACGCCCAGCCCGAGACGCGCAACCACCAGCGACCCGGCGATCGAAACGATCAGGAGCGTGGCGAAGGCACCGGAGGCGACGCAAACCGTCCAAATCGGGCTGCGCGGCCGGTCCGCCGCGACGGCCGCCGCGAAGCACAGAAATCCATCGGCGTTCGTTCCGCCAAATGCAAGAATGAGCCCCAGCATGTCAACTTGATGCTACCGCTTCTATCGATACCGCCCTATCCTGAAAGTGCACGCGGCGCCTACATCCCTGACACTTGCAATAACGGGATAGCGGCGGCAATCGGCCTCCCTTAAGATTCATTAAAGTACGGAGATTCGGCCAGAAGTCTGCGAGTTGTGTCGGGATCCCCTCGGGATCCCCTCGCATATCGGATTGGAGCGCCGTCCTCGATTGGCCTCACCCATGGATCTGAAAACCGCGCCGCAACGCGGCGGACGCGGACTAACTCTGCAAAGGACATAAGCATGGCATACTTTACCGACGATTCTCTTCTTCCCGAAAACATGGCGCCGTTGATGATTACGGCGGCGCCTTATGGCCCGGTGTGGATGCCACAAGATGGGCCTCCCGGGTATATTCCCCTGACGTGGGACGAGCAGGTGCAGGCCGCAGTCGACTGCTCCAACGCGGGGGCGACGCTCCTGCACATTCACGTACGCGATCCCAAGACCGGGCACATCTCAAAGAACTTCAAGGAATACGGCGAACAAATCGGGCGCCTTCGTGAGGCCGTCCCGAAAATGATCCTGCAGATCGGCGGGTCGATTTCCTTCGCCCCGGAGCCGGGCGAGGTCGGGGCATTCGGTACGTACGATCAACGTCACAAGCTAACGACGATAGATCCCAAGCCCGATCAGATAACGGTTACTTGTGGAACCTCGCTGTTCGACTTAACCGCGTTGCATACGATGGATGTGTTCGAGGGAACGCGCCTGCATAACGAGGACGCGATGCACGGCATCCGCAACATGGTGGCAGACTCGACGCCTGATTTTTACGTCGAGGAGACCCGGCTCTGCGTCGAGCACGGCATACAGCCGTACTTCGCCCTTCCGCACATCCATGGGTTGGAAATCGTCGAGCGCATGATTCGTCACGGCGAGTATATGGGTCCCATGAACGGCTTCTTCAGCACCGGAGGAGGCGGCTTCTGCGGCGCAAATCCGTTTGACTTAATGGAACTGGTTCGCCGAACGCCGCACGGCTCGTTCTTCACGTACCAAACGACGTTCCGCTTAACGCATGCGATTTCCATGATGATGATCGCGCTCGGGCAACACACGCGCGCCGGCATTGAAGATAATCTCTGGGACGTGAAAAAGGGCGTCCGGATGAACACCGTCCAAATGGTCGAGAAACACGTCCGCATGGCGCGGGAGATCGGCCGCGATATCGCCACCCCCGAACAGGCGCGCCAAATGCTCAAGATTGGGGTGACGTATAACAGCACCGAAGAGACGCTCGCAAATCTCGGATTGCCACCGAACCGCGAGTCCGGCCATCAGGGCTTCCTCGTACATAAGTCCGACGGCAAGTTGCGCGAAACGGTCTTCGCCGGCTCCGACGGACACTTGCTCGCCTGACGTCGCCGATGAGAGGTTCGAGAATTCTCGAGCTGTGGGAAGAGACCAACGAATGAAGACAATTGAGGAACTTGGCCCGTGGAACGCGTCCGCGTTCGACACGCTGGAACGCTGGTTACCTGCGTTGAGCGCGGCGGTCCAAAAAGTGACCAACGACCCATGGACGGGCGCGCTAGACCGCAAGACCGTCGAGCTTATCTGTGTCGCAATCAACGTGGCGTGCACGAACCTCAGCAAAACCGGCACGCGCCGTCATATCCGAAAGGCGCTCGCTGCGGGAGCGACGCGCGACGAGCTGCTGACGGTCTTGATGATGGCGTCCCTGTTGTCGATTCACGTGTGCAGCCAAGCGGCGCCGATACTGCTCGAAGAAGGGAAGAACGCCGGCGTAAATGCGAAAGAGCGCGATCCCGCAACGCCTAACTGCGAGCGAATGCGCGCCGCCGGACAATGGAACGATGCCTGGGACCCGTTCTACGCGCTCGATCCCCAGTGGACCGATGCCGTCATGGGCTGCGGCGCCCAGGTCTACGCGGGCGGCGTTTTCTCACCCAAGGTAGCCGAACTCCTGAGCATCGCGCTCGACGCATCCTACACGCACATGTACGCTCCCGGCACTCGAAGACACATCAAGGCGGCGCTGACACTGGGTGCCAGCGTCGAGGAAATTATGGACGTGCTCAAACTCTGCGTGGGCCAAGGCGTGCAGGCGTTCAACATGGGCATTCCGATCCTCGCGGAGGAGCTAGGAGAAGTAACGAAGCGGGCGACCTGTCGATCGGAAGATTATTCATAACGAGGGGTGCATGCCGGTCGGAGCAAAAATGCGCGTATGACGCACGCACCTTCGATCAGCGAGATTTTTGGGCCGGACCTTTCGATCGAACGCCTCCGGGAGACGGCCGATCACTTGGCGGACCAAATGCTGGCGCATCACTGGCACGTCGACCGCATGCCGTGGGCGACGTTGCCGCTGTTTCCGATCGATCCGGAAGTTGCCCCGCGGCACTCCCGTAAGCTCGTCAAGTTTTACAAGGCCGTCGTCGCGGTGCAAACGCACGCCGAGGAGATCGCCGTTTCCATCGCGCGCCGGCTGCTAATCGCGGCGGAACAGGCGAAACTCGACGTCGAGTTCCGTCGCGCCATTGCGGCGATCATGAACGATGAGGCATCGCACGTCGCCACGATGATCAAGCTCGAGGCGGCCGCGGAGGCCGCATTTCCCGACATCCCGTCGCGTGACGACGAAAGCCCTCTCTTTTCCGCGCTGATGCCGGCGATCGAAACGCTCGAGCCTGCCGTGGTAGCGACGTTCATGGCCTCGTACGAAGCGTCGGTTGCGATTCGATCCTACGCCGAGGAACAGACGTATAAGTTCGACTCCATCCTCGGCGCGATGGCGCCCCGCGCCGCCGAAGACGACGGCCGCCACGCCAAGACGCTGCGCATCGTCGCCCGCGTCTTCTTAGACCGCTTCCGCGCCCAATACGGTAACGATCAGACGTCTCGAGACTGGCGTGATAGACTTCTCGGTCCGTTCAAGCAGTTCTGGGAACTGATGCCGGCTCACGAGTACTATCTGGCCGGCAACGATCCACGTCAGCTCAAGAACGTACGCAAGCAGATCGATCACGACGTCCTGATCATGCGCAAGATTTTGCATTA
Organism: Vulcanimicrobiota bacterium; assembly: GCA_963715435.1. Classification (GTDB taxonomy): domain Bacteria; phylum Vulcanimicrobiota; class Vulcanimicrobiia; order Vulcanimicrobiales; family Vulcanimicrobiaceae; genus JAFAHZ01. Next base: position 3,085,599 of record OY970243.1, on the reverse strand, counting down.
TCTCGGTTTCACGCCCGAGTCGCAAGCGCGTGTTAATCTGGATTTGGAAAACATCGAGCTGTAGAAACAAAGAGCCGGCGTAGAACGCCGGCTCTTCTTCCCTACCCTGCGAGCTCGGATCAGAACTTGATGCCGAGGCCCGCGTACGGACCGTTGACGGTGCTATTGATAGGAGCGTTAGTCCGGTTGTTGAGCGCGTTGCCCATCCAGCCGAGATCGAGGAAGATCGGGCTCTTGCCGAACACATAGTTGATGCCGACTTGGTACTTGTACATCGTGTACGACAACTGGTACGCCGTCGCGGGTGCTCCGGTCGTAATGTTCCCGCTGATGCTCGGATAGTACAAGAAGCTGCCGTAGAACGAGAGGGGAATGTTGAGATCTGGCAGCTTCTCGATACCGAAGCCGGCACCGTTCATGGTTGGATAACCGTAGTTCGTCGACCGGTTGATATACGAGCCGACGATGTAGATCTTGGGTTGCAGAACGCGCAGACCGAACCGCACGTCCCAATCCGTGTCGCGCGCGGTGAAGGCCGGGACGTACGTGGATCCCTTTCCACCGATCGTGGTCACGAAGCACTGCGGATCTGCCGGCGCGACGCCTGCTGTGGTACCGCAGTTGTGGGGATATTGATACTGTTCGAACGTCCCTTCAATCATCCAGGGGATGTTCAGAGCGTCGAACTCGATCGCACCGCGGGCGTGCCACGAGCCGTTGCCGGTGTTACCAGGGCTGAACTCGTTGTACGCTTTCGGTGAAATGATGTAGTCGCCCGCAATGAACATGTCTTTGTACGGCGTCGCAACCGGCGCCGGAGTTGGCGTCGGCGGCGGCGGCGGCGCGGTCGGTGCCTCCGTCGGTGCTGGAGTCGGCGGCGGCGTCGGCGGCAGATACCGAACGACGACGACGTGCTGATCCGGCACCCACTGCACGTAGGCGCCCATGCCCTCGGAGATCACGCGCACGGGCACGAGCACGTTGCCTTGATAGATGATCGGCGGCACGTCGAGCGGGCGCGATTCACCGTTGATGACGACTTCCGGTTTACCGACGGTCACCTTGACCTCGGATCCGGATTTCGATACCGTAACCGTCTTGCTGCCGGCGTCGTACGACACGGTCGCCCCCATCTGCTCGAACATCGAGCGCAACGGAATGAGCAACGTGCCGTTCTTCACCAATGCGGCTAAGACGCGGCCTTGTTTGAGTACATCCGGCTTCGAATAGACGTGATGGTCGTTATAAAGGATAGGAATGGAGCCGGACGGGGGCGATCCGAAGTTCGCCGCGGGCATCGACGTGCCGGCTTGCGCTACGCGGTTTCCATTGTTTCCCTGCGCAGCCCAGGCCGGCGACATGACTGCGGTTAGTCCCCAGGCCACGATGGCGGCGAGGACTCCGGTGCTCAGTCGCTTCACGAAAAAGCCTCCTTAAGAATAACGCTAGAATAACGCTGCGCTAGCGAGCAGGCGCTAATAAGCCTTCTGCAGGCGCAATTGCACGATACCGGTTATTCCCCGACGGCAACACGAGATAAACGCCACAACCAAGCGATTCCAAGCAAAGTCTCACCGAGCGCCAGTTCGAATGCGACCCGCGGGCCGGGACCGCCTGCGGACGAGCCGGCGATGCCAAGTCGCTGCAACACCCCGGCGGTAAGCAACGGGGCGGCGATCTGCGGGCCGGCAACGGCGACGTTCCAGATGCCCATGGTAGACGCGAGCGCGCCAGGCGGAAGTATGCGGCACGCGATCGCCCAGTCGGCAACGAGAAACACGCCCCAGCCCAATCCGGCAATCGCCGTCGCGACTGCGGCGAGCGTCAAATTATGCGAGAGAATGAAGAGCAGCAGTGCCGCAATGGTTCCGGCACAGCCGATAGTCGCCACCAATCGCTTGTCCGTGCGATCGGTGGGCTTGGCCGCAACGGCCGCGCCTGCGGCGGCCAAAAGCGTAAACGCCAAGATGAAGATTCCGGTCTGCCGCTGCGCCGGCGCGCCTGCAGGCACGCCGAGTACTTCCGTAACGTAGAACAGCAAATATCCGACGAGCGTGTAGAAGCCGACGTACACCAACGCGCGCGAGACGAACAGATCGACGAACGCGCGCGTCACGCGAAGGCGTTCCCGTTCGGGGGGCGCCTGCAACTGCACTTCGCGCACGTGCGCCACCGTAACGCCGGCGCACGCGACGAGGAACGCCGCAAGCGTGACGCCGAGGATGCGGCCATTGGTTATGACGCTGGCACACACTGCGCCGACAGCGTTGCCGAGGCTCTGAAAAGCGCTCATCCACGACGACGCGATTCCCAGCCGATCGCGTGGAATAGTATCCGGAATGATCGCTTGATACGGGCCGGCGGCCACGTTGAGCGTTGCTTGTAAAGCGATCAGCGCGGCAGTAAGCGCCGCAAAGTTTTGCGCGTCGTAGAACGCGATCAGCGCAACGGCCCCGCCCACCGTCCCCGCGACGTAGAACTCCAACCGTTTGCTGCCTCGACGCCGGCGCGCATCAGACCACGGTCCAACGGCGATTTGCATGACGGCCGCTACAACCGCGCCGACGGCGGCAAGATAACTGTATGACACGATGGCGGTGGCCGGCGCCAATTCGATCGAACGTGACTGCAGCGACACGCCCAGCAGAGCGCCCCAGAGCGCCTGCGCGCCGAGCCAGAAGGTCGCTAAGCGTGCCGGGCTAGGCGTCTTATTCATGCGCGCTCACGTACCGATAGTCGTCGATCGTATCGGCGTCGAACGCCAGCTCCGGCGGCGACCGGCGAACGGCCAGCGCCGGAACGCCGAGTACGCCATGAGCGTGCGCTTCGATATGACCGATTCCCAGCCGGCGAAAAAGAAAGCGTACGAGAATACCCGGGCTCACGAGCCGCGCCATCTGCCACGGATGCTTGCGCGCGTCGAAGAAATCGAGAAGCGATCGCCTCCACTTTGCCCACCAGTCCCTCCGGAACGTAGAAGACGTCGCCGTTGACGACGCATTCGCCCGCGAGGGTAATACCGCATGGCGGCGCGCCCGGAAAGCGTGCCTCGAACTCCGCGAACTCGGCCAGCGGTAATGCGACGTGTCCCGGCGGCACCCGCGACAGAAACGCGGCGACAGTATCGGCGTTAACATACGGCATGTCGCTGGTCGCGTACACGAGCGGATCGCCGTCGTCGGGCCACGCGCGCAACGCGAGAACGAGATTTTCCGCACCGGTGTGCGCCTCGTCGACGAGCAACTCGACATGCTCGGCGCAAGCGGTACGCACTTCTTCCCCACCAACGACTGCAATGCGCGCCTACGCCGGCACCGCGCAGGGCGCCGATAATGCGCTCCAGCATAGTCACGCCGCGTACGCGCACCAGCGCTTTAACCGTCGTGCCGGCCTGGCGGGCATACTCGCCGGTAATACGTCCTCCGGCGGTGATCACGGCTTTCACAGTCCAGGTAACGTCGGCTGTCCGGGTTCGCCTTCCTCCGGGCGTGCGACAGTGTCCTCGGCAGCGTCGCCGTAGCGCGCTTCGAGGAGCAGCTCCATCATCTCGGCATTCTTTGCGGCTTTTCCGTTGGCGTGATTGTTGAAAAACACGTACGTGTCGCGCGTTTGCGCTTCGACGTCGGCGATGCGGTCGGCCCACGGTGCCAACTCTTCGTCGCTGTAGAGATAATCGTAACGCGTAACGTTCGTGCCGCGCCACCACGTTTTGGCGCTGCGCCCGTGAAAGCGCACGTAGCCGACATCCGAGGTCGCCTCCGACGATGCATGGAGCAGCCCTTCCAAGCGGGGCATGTCGACGTTGCAGTAGCCCGCGCTCAGCTCGCGCAGCAACTGCGTCGTCTCGGGCGACTGCCAACGATCGTTGCGAAACTCGACCACTACCGGTAACCCGTCGAACGCTTCGACCGCGCGCGCTACATAGTCGCGCCGGTTGCCTTCGGGTTTGAAGCCGTTAGCAAACTGCAGCAGCACGCATCCCAGCTTCTCCGCCGATGCCACGGGCTCGACGGCATCCATGAGCAAACGGGCGTCGTCGTGGACGACGAGTGTATTGGGGTCGGGCGGATGAGTTACGGTCTGCGGCGCCTTGAACGTGAAACGGAAGCCCTCGGGCGTGCGCCGCACCATCGAGGCAACGGTCTTTTCCGTCGGAACCCCGTAGGCACTCGAATCGATTTCGACCGCGCTGAACCGCCGAGCATAGAAAGGAAGCATGTCCGTCGATTTGATCCGTGCCGGATAGAACGGACCGATCCAGTCCTTATACGAAAAGCCGCAGGTCCCGACGTAAATCACGAGATTTCGTTTCACTTTCGGGATAGCCAGCCCCCCGCGGCAGGGCGATAATCGTCGTATGATAAAGCACATCGCCGCTCTGGCCGTCCTCTGTTCTCTCGTCGGATTCCCCGCGGTGTTGCGGGCCGACGACATGACGGCGGCCTCGATTACGCAAATCGATACCGAGTGCAACGCGATTCAAAACGCAATCATGGCCCTTCACCCCGTTCACGTCGCTCTCGTTTCAGGCAAGTGGGTCGTGATGTCCGAAGGCGACTACACGGTTGCCGAGCGAACGCACTCGGCCTTAACCTTCGTCGACGCCTATAAGCAAGGAAAGAGTTACGCTTGGGTGCACTCGCACACGTTTACCGCCTCGGGCACGCAGCGAGCTTCGCAGCTCTGCTTCCGTCAATCCGATGGAAGCCTGGAACGGGTGCGTCAGGCGAGCACGGTTCCCGACCTCGCCGGCGCATCGGCTCAAGTCGCCTATTATACCAGCGACGGAAAACTGATTCAAAAGACCTCGCTGTTCGAAGAGAACGATCCTGCAATCGCCAAGCAGATAGCCGACCTTCCGTTCTATAACGTTCTTCCATAGACCGGCATAACGCCCGCGCGCATCGGGTAATCGGCACCCATGCAAAGCGCGCGGGCGACCTTGGCGGCAATGGCTACGATCGGCTGCTCCTTCATGGGCAGTACGCTCATCACGCCGCTTTACGCGCCGTACCGGCACGCCTTCGGCTTTTCGGAGATTACGCTTACACTGATCTACGCCGTTTACGTCGTCGGAAACGTCGTCGCACTCTTCTTTTTCGGTCGTCTCTCGGACAGCATTGGCCGCCGCACCGTGGCGCTTCCCGCTTTAGGCCTGATCGCCGGGAGCATGCTGATCTTTCTCTTCGCGCAGAGCACGACGTCGCTCTTTGCGGCAAGAGCGCTGAGCGGCCTTGGAATCGGTCTGGCGACGGGAACCGCCACCGCCTGGCTTGCCGATCTTTATACAGGTGACGAGAAGCGGGCCACGCTCTTAGCGTCCGGTGCTAATGCCGTCGGCGTTGCGGTCGGTCCGCTCGTAGCCGGAGCTATCGCTCAGTATACGAACGCGCCTCTGAGATGGCCCTTTATCGCCTACATTCCGCTGCTCGTCGCGGCCGCCGTTCTCGTGGCGCGTTCGACCGAGAACGTTGCGGAGCGCAAAGCCGTCTCGCTTCGTCCCCGCATCGGCGTGCCGCAAGAGATTCGGCCGAAGTTCGTCGCTCCGGCGATAGCCGCGTTTGGCAGCTTCGCGCTCATCGGCTACTACGCATCGCTCATTCCAACACTCCTCGCTCAGGAGATGCACGAAACGAACGATCTAGTCGCGGGTGCGATTGTGTCGGAGCTCTTCGCGGCCATGGCGATCGTCATCGCGATCACGCGCGGACTAACGAGCCGGTGCGCAATGCTCGGCGCCCTATGGCTGCTCCTACCCAGCGTCGGTCTGCTCTTACTCGCGCAATCGGCGCGATCGATCGAGCTGCTGTTGGTTGCCGGCGCCTGCGGAGGGATTGCCGCGGGTATTGGTTATCGCGGATCGCTTCAGGTAGTCAACGAAATCGCACCCTCGGATCGGCGCGCGGAAGTGGTTTCGGCATACCTCATCGCATGCTTCGTCGGCAACTCCCTTCCCGTGATAGGCATTGGTTTCATCGCCGCTGCGTCGAACTCTATGACGGCGAGTCTTACGTTTGGCGCAACGATCGCCGCGTTCGCAACCGTCGCTCTTTTCTTCGAGCACCTTCGCGAAGCGCGTCGTCCGCAGGGGCGACCCCGGACGGAACGTTCGTTTTTCGGATAGCCTCGCGACCGGCTCACGGGCGATAATCGACTCGTGAACGCCTTAGCCGTCGCTTGTTTCGCGTTTGCCTGCCTGTTTGGAAGCGCGCTGCTGGGCATGAGCCTGCGAGGGCGAATCCCCGACCCGCATCTCAGCGACGATTCCAAGCACGCCATAGAACGCGGGCTCGCGATTATCGGTACCATCGCCGGAGTGGTCTTAGGGCTACTCGTCGGCGCCGCAACTGCCTCTTACAATACGCAACGCGGGTACGTCGTTCAAATTTCTGCCGAAGTCGGGCTGCTCGACCGAGCACTGGCTCATTACGGACCGCAAGGAGGGGACGCACGCAAAACGCTGCGCCGAACCGCCAATGACGTACTGGTCGAAATTTGGCCGCAACGTTCGAACGGCAGCGGATCGCTCGCGCCCGGCATCGCTCGAAACGAAGCGATCTTCGACGAGATCGAGAAGCTCGTGCCGGGCAGCCCGGAACAGACGTCCATCAAGCAGATCGCGATCGGCATCGTGCTCGACATTGCCCGAACCCGCTGGTTGATGTACGAGCAGTTAGCTGCGACCATCTCAATACCGCTGCTAGTCATCCTGCTATTTTGGTTCTGCGTCACGTTTGCCGGCTTGGGTTTGTTCGCACCCCGCAACGCGACGACGATTGTCGGGCTGACGCTCTGCGCTGTCGCTATCGCCGGCGCTATGTACATTATGATGGCGATGTACGCGCCGTTTTCGGGAGGGCTACTCGAAATTTCGAGCAGGCCGCTCGAAGAAGCCATCGCGCGGCTCGGCAGATAGCGCACACTTCGCTATCACCGCTCTATTTTCGAACGCTCTCGTTAAACCGTGCCTTTGCTGCTTCGATGATCTTCGCAGAGTCGTCGGGGAGATGCTCGCGCAGCCATAGCAGCGTCGATTCCAGTTCGCCCAGCGTAGCCCAGCCCGGCCGCGGCTTCGCCGCGATCATCCCGCGTATTGCAGCCGCCCTTTCGGATCCTAAAGTTGATTCGATTCCGGCATTAAGCGCCGAAGCGAAATCCGGCAGCGTCGAAACGAGCGAGACGTGCGAGGTAAGGACGAGATCCGTGGCGGCCGGATGAAACTCCGGCCCGAGGACGTCGATCGGATAACCGCACAAAAGCCGAAACTTTTCTTCGTTTAAAAGCTCTTTCCAAAGCTCTTCGAGTCGGGCAGCCGCGTCCCGTCTACCCATACTGCAGAGAATGCCGACCAACTCGCCGTACGCATGAATCGTATACCGCTTACGCAGCTTGCGAATGACCTTGCCCACCAGGCGCTCAAAGCGCATTGGATCTATCTGCCCGCCGACCAACAATCCCTTGACGATGTCGTGGGCGTTGAGAAAGACTAAGCGCTCTCTCATCGCCGTGGATTCGGCGTCCACAGCGACGGCCGCCAATGCCGACCGAAACGCGCGCTCGTGCTCGGCGCTCGCGACGACGACGGCGGCTCCACTGTCCTGTACTGCCGAAGCAATGAAAGGAACGACGCAATGGGTGAGGGCTGCGGAATCGTTGCCGTACAAAACGACGTCGTGGTCGTTCACTTCCGTTTCGACCGCGCTCTGAGCGCCGGGTCGACCTCTGCCAACAGTAGGATGTCGCGCACCTTTCGATGGCCCTCCACGGGGTGACGCAGCGGCGCGTCGTCGCTGATCGTGTAGACGTTGCGGCGACCGCTTCGCTCGCGTACGAGAACGTCCGCCTCCTCCAAATCGCTAAGAATACTGGCCACGGCCCGTTCGGTAATACCCACGACTTGCGCCAAGTCCCGAAGCCGCAGCGTGGGATCCTTTGCTAATGCGATGAGAACGTGGGCGTGGTTGGTCAAGAACGTCCACGCACCGCCCTTGCGTTCCATCTATGGAAATGATACTACTGAATTAAGTTTCATGCAATACCCTGCCAGTAATGCATTTCAGGCAGCAAATGAAAGGGCCCGGCGTTTGCCGGGCCCTCGCTCCAGTCTCCAGCGCCTTATTTCTTGGTTGCGACCTTCTTCTTGCCGGCCACCGTGCGCTTGGGACCCTTGCGAGTCCGTGCGTTGGTCTTGGTGCGCTGGCCGCGAACCGGAAGCCCGCGACGATGACGTAATCCGCGGTAGCACCCGATGTCCATGAGGCGCTTGATGTTACCCTGAACCTCCCGGCGCAGGTCGCCCTCGACGCGGAGCTGCAGAGCGTCGATCGCATCGCGCAGCTTCTTCTCGTCGTCTTCGGTCATGGCTTTGACGCGCAGCTCCGGGTTAATCCCCGTGTGCGCGAGCAGCTTGCGAGCCGTCGTGTCGCCGATGCCGTAGATGTAAGTGAGCGCGACCTCGATGCGCTTTTCGCGCGGCAGATCGATACCAGCAATACGAGCCATAGTTATCCTTGCACCTGTTTGTGTTTGGGATTGACGTCGCAAATCACCCGCACCTTACCGTTACGGCGGATGATCTTGCACTTTTCGCAAATTTTCTTGACGCTAGGTCTTACTTTCATGTTTCTTCTCTACTTATACCGATACGTTATTCTGCCGTGCGTGAGATCGTAGGGCGAAAGCTCTACGAGCACGCGGTCTCCCGGAAGGATGCGGATGAAGTTCATCCGGATCTTGCCCGATACGTGCGCCAGCACGCGGTGACCGTTGGTGAGCTCGACGCGGAACATCGCGTTAGGCAATGGTTCCACGATCGTGCCCTCGACTTCGATCGCCTCTTCTTTGGGCGTCGCCGTCTTGGCGGCTTTCTCCGCCGACGCCTTACGACTGGGGCGGGTTCCGCCCCGGCGTTTGCGTGCCACTAAACGAACAACCTCATGCGATCGCCTCCTGCGCCGGCCGGTAGCGGTCGACGTCGGGATGCTCCGCGAAATCGCGAAGCGTGAGAATTTTGGGTCCGTCGTCCGTCACGGCGATCGTATGCTCGAAGTGCGCTGCGAGTTTACCATCTGCCGTGACGACTGTCCAGCCGTCCTTGAGGATCTTCACCGCGTGGTTGCCCTGGGTGATCATGGGCTCGATCGCCAGAACGAGCCCCGGCCGCAGCTCGGCGCCGGTGCGGGCCTTGCCGTAGTTTGGAACCTGCGGCTCCTCGTGCATCTCGCGGCCGACCCCGTGCCCGACCAGCTCCCGCACGACGCCGTAGCCGTTTTTCTCGGCATGCGCCTGCACCGCGGCGCCGATGTCGCCGACGCGGTTGCCGCGCTGCATCTGCGCGATGCCGACCATAAGGCACTCTTGCGTTACGTCCATCAGGCGCTGCGCTTCGCTCGAGACGTTGCCGATCGCCACGGTCGCCGCGCTGTCGCTGACGTAGCCGTCGAGCGTCGTCCCGATGTCGATCGAGAGCAGATCGCCCTCGCGCAGCACGCGCGACCCGGGAATCCCGTGCACGACTTCGTCGTCGACCGACGCGCAGATCGACGCCGGAAAACCGTGATAGCCCTTGAACGTCGGAACGCCGCCCAGATCGCGAATGCCCTTTTCGGCCATCGTGTCCAGATCGGCGGTCGTCATTCCCGGTCGCGCCGCCTTCATTAAATTTGTCAGCACCTTCGCGGTGATCTTCCCGCTGCGGCGCATCGTTTCGATTTCGCGGGCGGACTTGAGCGCTACCACTTAGCGTGCGTGCTCCAAGCCGATTACCTGGGCCAACTGGTGCGCGACGTCGTCGACGCTTTGCAGCGCGTCGATCTCCACGAGCTTGCCCGCGTTGCGATAGTAATCGACGAGCGGTTTGGTTTGTTCGTTGTACACGTCCAGGCGATGCGCCACCGTCTCGGGCCGATCGTCTTCGCGCTGCATGAGCGGGGCGCCGTCCTCGTCATCGATTCCCGCTTGCTTCGGCGGATTCGTGATCGCGTTGTAGGTACGCCCGTTGCGCGGATTCGTCCACCGCGCCGAGAGGCGGTCGATCAGCGTCTTCCTGTCGCCTTCGAACAGCACGACTGCATCTAGTGACCAGCGGTTGCGCGCGAGCAGATCGTCGAACGCCTGGGCCTGCGCGACCGTCCGAGGAAAGCCGTCCATGATGAAGCCCGCCGGTGACTTTTCGAGCTGTCTCTCAATCATCGCGATAATGAGGGCGTCGGGAACCAGCTCGCCGGCCTTCATGTACGCCTCGGCTTTTTTGCCGAGCTCGGTGCCATTACGGCGGTTTTCGCGCAGAATGTCGCCGGTTGATATCTGATGAACGCCGAAACGCGCCTCGAGGATTCGCGCCTGGGTGCCTTTACCCGCGCCCGGCGGACCGAGAAAGATCAACCGCATGTTATCGCTTGATGAACCCGCGGTAGTCGCGCATGGCCAAGCGCGCTTCGATCTGGGTGATCGTATCGAGCGCCACGCCGACCACGATGAGCAGCGAGGTCGAGCCGAGGTAGAACGTCGTTACCGACAGCCCGCGCTGGAGGGCCCCGGGCAGTACGGCAAGCAGGCCGAGATAAATCGCCGCCGCCGTGGTGATGCGAAAGAGGATCTTGTTGAGGTAATCGACGGTCGGTTGTCCGGGGCGGATGCCGGGAATGAACGCGCCGGTCTTCTTCAGGTTGTCCGCCACGTCGCGCGTGTTGAGCACGATGGAGCTATAGAAGAACGTAAAGATCACGACCAGCAAGAAGTAGACGATGTTGTATAGCACGCCGTTGGGCGAGAAGTACACGTTGAGCCAGTTCGAGACGGCCGCAAGCGGACTGCCCGCGGCTCCGTTATTGTGGCCGAACCACGATAGCGCCTGCTGCGGCAACAACAGGATCGAAATCGCGAAAATGATCGAGATGACGCCGGCATTGTTGAGACGCAGCGGAATGTAGGTCGAGCGGCCGGCAAACATCTTGCGTCCGACCACGCGCCGGGCTTGCTGCACGGGGACGCGCCGCTGGCCCTGATACAGGAAAATGATCGAGACGATCACGACTAGCGCGATCACGAAATATAGGAAGATGTTGAACCACGATTCGCCGCCCTGCGTCGTCGACGAGAACGTCTGCGTGACGTACGTCGGGAAGCGCAGGACGATGCCGATGAAGATGATCAGCGACACGCCGTTACCGATGCCCTTATCGCTGATCTGCTCGCCCAGCCACATCAAGAACAGCGTGCCGGCGACCATCGCTGTAATGGCATAGAGCAAGAACCAGATGCTGTTGTCGTAAAAGACGCCGCTGCGCTGCATGCTCACGGCCATGAACGTCCCTTGCATGCATGCAAGCACGATCGTCAGCCAGCGCGTGTACTGGCTAATCTTCTTACGGCCTTCCTCGCCGCCTTTCTTCGCCAGCTCCTCGAGCTGGGGCATTACGACCGTCATGAGCTGCATGATGATCGAGGCGTTAATGTACGGAGTGATGCCCATAGCGATGATCGACAACTTCTGCAACGCGCCGCCGGACAGGAACCCGAGCAGGTTGTAGAACGTGCCGTTTTGCAGAACGCGCTGCCAAGCCGCTTGATTGACGTCGGGCAACTGCACGTGGATCATGAAGACGAACCACGCGAACGCGAACAGCACGAAGAAGACCCGCTGACGGATCTCCGGCACTAAGATGGCGGCGCGGAGATTATTGATCACGCGACTTGTTCGTCCTCGATCTTGGCCCCTGAAGCAATTAGAGCATCGCGTGCGCTGCTGGAAAACTGACAATCGCGGAAGCACAGCCCCGAGGGCAGCGACTTGCCCGCCTTCGCGCCGCCGAGAATCTTCACGCCGTCGAGCGTAGATTTCAAGACGCCCTGGGTTTTGAGCGATTCGGGCGAGACTTCGACGCCGGCATCCCACTCGGCGAGTTGGTGCAGGTTGACGACCGCAAGCCGCGAGCGGAAATGTCCGAAGTCGCGCGCCTTCTGCGAGTAACCGCGCTTGTGCGGCAAGCGCCGCGCCCACGGCGTCTGACCGCCTTCGAACGCGGGCCCTTTCCCGCCGCCGGAACGAACGGTCTGACCTTTACCGCCTTCTCCGCCGGTCTTGACCATGCCCGAACCGTGACCGCGACCGATGCGCTGCCGCTTCGGACGGCTGCCGGGTGCGGGCTTGAGCGCGCCCAGCTTGAGCAAGGAGCCGTTCGCGGATGCAAACGAACCGGCGCTGACGCTGGACGTAGCACGCTTCGTCTTGGTTGCGGTTTTCTTCGTTGCGCCGGCCTTCATGCTGGTCTTCGCACTAGCCGCCCTTTTCTTTGCTGATTTCTTTTCTGCCATTTTCTCTAGCCTACGCCGCGTAGATGTCTTTAACGGTTTTGCCGCGCATAGCGGCGACTTGCTCCACGGTCCGCAGCGATCGAAGCGCTTCGATCGTCGTCATGACCACGTTGATCGGATTGTTCGTACCCAAGCACTTGGTGAGAATGTCGTGAATGCCCGCAAGCTCGAGTACCGCGCGCATCGAGCCGCCGGCAATAACGCCGGTACCGGGCGCGGCGGGCTTGAGCAGCACCGAAGCGGCGCCGATCTCGTGGCGTACCTCGTGGGGAATGGTCTTCTCCACCATTGGAACGGTTACCAGATTTTTCTTCGCCTGCTCGACGGCTTTGCGGATCGCTTCGGGAACTTCGCCGGCCTTGCCGATGGCAAATCCGACCTTGCCTTTGCGATCGCCGACGACGACGAGCGCGCTGAAACTGAACCGCTTACCGCCTTTGACGACCTTCGCCACGCGATTGACGCGGACGACGGTCTCTTCGAATCCACTATTGTCGCGTTCGCGACCACCACGATATTGCATTAGAAATCGAGCCCCGCTTGGCGCGCCGCATCGGCAAGTGCCTGGACGCGTCCGTGATATTTGTAACCGCCGCGATCGAACACGACTTTGGAGATACCGGCCGCTTTGGCTTTCTCGGCGATGGCGACACCGATGGCCTTCGCCGCATTGACGTTCGTCTTGGATTGGAGCGATCCGCCCAGCGCCTTTTCGACGGTCGATGCCGCGGCCAGGGTATGCCCTTTGGAGTCGTCGACGAGGGTCGCGTAGATGTGGTGCAGGGTACGGCGCACCGAAAGGCGCGGACGTTCCGACGTGCCCTCGACCTTCTTGCGCAGCCGCACGTGGCGCGCGCGCCTTGCGTCATCCTTAGAAATGCGCGCCATTACTTCTTACCAGCCTTTCCGGCCTTACCGAGTTTCTTGCGAACGACTTCGCCGGCATAGCGAATGCCTTTGCCCTTGTACGGCTCGGGCGGACGCAGGCTGCGAATCTCAGCCGCAACTTGTCCCACGGCTTGCTTGTCAATGCCGTCGACGTGAATCTTGTTCTGGCCCTCGACGCTGAGCGCGATGTCTTTGGGCGCTTCGAACACGACCGGGTGTGAAAAGCCTAAGCTCAAGTTCAGTTTCTCGCCCGACTTGGCTACGCGGAAACCGACGCCTTGGATCTCGAGGCTCTTGCGATAACCCTTGCTGACACCCTCGACCATGTTGGCGATGAGCGTGCGCGTCAAGCCGTGCGCGGCACGATGCTCCCGTGCCTCGCCTTTACGCTCGACGACAACCCTGCCGTCTTCCATCTTGACGCCGACGACGGTGGAGAGAATCGCCTGACGGAGTTCGCCTTTGGGTCCCTTCACCAATACTTCGCCGTCGCTGAGCGTGACGTTCACGCCCGATGGAACGGCTACCGGCAGTTTTCCAATTCTAGACATGTTTGCTTACCACACGTAGGCGAGCACTTCGCCGCCCACGCCGACTTTTTTCGCGCGCTTGCCCGACATGATGCCTTGCGGCGTCGAAATAATCACCACGCCCAGGCCCCCGAGAACGCGCGGAATCTCCGTCTTGCCCGTGTAGACCCGCAATCCGGGACGCGAGATGCGCCGCAGACCGGTGATGACCTTCTCTTTCTCCGGACCGTACTTGAGCGCGATGCGAAGCGTGCCTTGTGGCCCTTCCGTCAGGCGCTCGTAGTTTTCGATGAAGCCTTCGTCCTTGAGAATCTTAGCGATCGCCGCCTTCGTGCGCGACGCCGGAACGTCGACCGTCTTGTGAGCGGCCGTGTTCGCGTTGCGAATGCGCGTGAGCATATCGGCAATCGGATCGGTGACAGCTGCCATTGTTTCTACCCTCTCCCTACCACGAAGCCTTGGTGACGCCGGGCACTACGCCCTTATGCGAGTTTTCGCGGAAGCAAATGCGGCACATCGCGAACTTGCGCAGATAACCGCGCGGGCGTCCGCAGATCTTGCAGCGATTGTGCTGGCGCACCGAAAACTTGGGCTTGCGCTGCGATTTGACGATCATGCTCGTCTTTGCCATCGGCTTTTAGCTCCGTCCCTTCTGAAGCGGGAGACCCATCGCCACCAAAAACTCCGACGCTTCTTCGTCGGTCTTTGCGGTCGTGACGATCGTGATGTCCATGCCGCGCGTCTTGTCGACCTTGTCGTAGTTGATTTCTGGGAAGACAAGCTGCTCTCGCAGCCCTAAGTTGTAGTTACCGCGTCCGTCGAACGACTTCGTCGGAAGACCGCGGAAGTCGCGGATGCGCGGAAGGACGATGTTGAATAACTTGTCGAGGAAGACGTACATCCGCTCGCCGCGCAAAGTCACTTTGGCGCCGATGTTCATGCCTTCGCGAAGCTTGAACGCCGCGATCGATTTCTTTGCCTTGGTGACGACCGGCTTTTGACCGGTAATTGCCGCCAGCTCCGAAACGGCCGCGTCGAGCGACTTCGGACTGGCGATTGCGTCACCGACGCTCATGTTCACGACGACCTTCTCCAGCTTCGGAACCTGGTTGGCGTTAATGTAGCCGAAGCGATCCTGCAACTGCTTGCGGATCTGTCCTTCGTAGCGTTCCTTTAGACGCTCGGCCATGACTTAAGCTCCCTTCGCCGATTCGCGCGCCGGCTCGCCGCACCGCGCGCAAACGCGATGCACCTTGCCGTCGGACGTGCGCGTGCGACGCACGCGCGTCGGCGCCTTGCATTTTTCGCAGACGTATTGCAGCACCGACAGGGGCAACGGCGACTCTTTCTCGATGATTCCGCCGGTCTGCTGTCCGCCCATATTGCCGGATTGGCTGCCTTGTTTCGTGTGGCGCTTGACGATGTTGATGCCTTCCACCGTGGCGGTGCCGAGCATGCGGTTTACGGCCTTGACCGTTCCGCGCTTGCCCTTCTCTCTGCCGCGGCGCACGAGCACCGTGTCGCCCCTGATGATGTTGGTCTTGATCGCCATCGCTTTACAGCACCTCCGGTGCGAGTGAGGCGATCTTCAGGAAGCCGCGGTCGCGCAGCTCGCGCATGACCGGCCCGAACACGCGCGTGCCGCGCGGATCGAGGTTGTCCTTTTCGCCTTTGATGATGACGCACGCATTGTCGTCGCAGCGCACGACCGAA
This sequence comes from Vulcanimicrobiota bacterium, assembly GCA_963715435.1. GTDB lineage: Bacteria > Vulcanimicrobiota > Vulcanimicrobiia > Vulcanimicrobiales > Vulcanimicrobiaceae > JAFAHZ01. The sequence goes on along the minus strand of OY970243.1, from coordinate 3,070,153 downwards.
CCGTCCGTCCGGCGGATCGGCGCGCTGGTGCGAACGACGACGGCCTTGACGACCTGTCCCTTCTTCACGGCGGCACCGGGAATGGCGCTCTTGACCGTTCCGACGACGATGTCGCCGACGTGCGCGTAATTGTGGCGGCTGCCGCCCGCAACGTGAATCACCAGCAGCTCGCGGGCGCCCGAATTGTCGGCCACCTTGAGCCGTGTCTCTTGCTGAATCATGTTACTTGGCCCGCTCCACGATCTCGACCAATCTCCAGCGCTTCTCACGCGAAAGCGGACGGCACTCCACGATGCGAACGACGTCCCCCACGTTTGCTTCGTTACGTTCGTCGTGAGCCTTGAAACGGCTCGATTTGCGAACGATCTTTCCGTAAGCCGGGTGGGGCACGCGCGTCTCAGAGACGACCACAATCGTCTTGTCCATCTTGTTGGAGGCTACGCGGCCTTGCTTGATGCGGCGCGTGCCTCGCTCGTTATGCTGCTCCATGCTTTTCCTCGGTCATGCGCTTTTCGGAGATGACGGTGTGAATCTGTGCGTAAGTGCGGCGCATCGCGCGGATTTTGCTGAAATCCGTGAGATGGCCGGTCCGCAGCGCGAAGCGCAGATTGAAGAGTTCCGATTTGGTATCGCGCGCCTTCTGCTGAAGTTCGTTCAGGGTCAGACCGCGCAGCTCGTCTAGCTCGCTCCTCTTCACTTTCTAAGCCTCCTCGCGCGAAATGATCTTCGTGCCGATCGGGAGCTTGGCGGCGGCGCGGCGCAGTGCTTCACGCGCTACCGTCGCGTCGACGCCGGACAGCTCGAACAACACGCGGCCGGGACGAACCACGGCTACCCACAGCTCCGGATTTCCTTTACCGGCGCCCATGCGGACTTCGGCCGGCTTCTTCGTGACCGGCTTGTCGGGGAAGACCTTGATCCAGACTTTGCCGCCGCGTTTGATGTGACGCGTCATCGCAATACGTGCCGCCTCAATCTGACGGTTGGTCATCCAGCATGGCTCCATCGCCTGCAGTCCAAAATCGCCGAACGTGAGCGAGCTGCCGCGCGTCGCCGCGCCGGTCATACGACCGCGCTGCACTTTGCGCCACTTTACCCGTTTGGGAGTTAACATTACTCGAATACCTCGGGCGGCGGCGCCTGCTGGGCCGCTTCATCCAGCGCTTCCGCCTCGCTCTCGCGCGCCGGCTGCTCCACGAGCGACTCAACCGGTTGCGCAGCGGGCTCTAACATGGGTTGGGGAACGGGCGCTTCGATCGCAGCCACCGGCTCAGGCGCCGGCAGTGCAGGTTCGGCTTCCGCTACGGCTGCTGCGGGGCGTGGCGCCGGCGTTGCCGGACGTTCCGCGCCGCGTCCGCGTCCGCCGCGTCCACCACGTTCGCGACGATCGCGACCGCCGCGTTCGCGCGCGCCGTCCATGCGAGGCTGATCCGGAAGAACTTCACCGCGATAGATCCATACCTTCACGCCAATACGGCCGAAAGTCGTAAACGCTTCAACGTGCGCGTAGTCGATATCGGCGCGTAGCGTGTGCAGCGGTACCTTACCGTCGGCGTTGCGCTCGGTGCGCGCGATTTCGGCGCCGCCCAGGCGGCCCGAAACCTGCACCTTCACACCGCGCGCTCCGGCCTTCATCGTGCGCATGATCGCCTGCTTCATCGCGCGGCGAAACGCGATGCGCTTCTCCAGCTGATCGACGATGTTCTGGCCGACGAGACGCGCATCGAGCTCGGCATGCTTGATCTCCACGACGTTGACTTGAACGTTCTTCTTGGTCAATGCCTCAAGGCTCTTACGGATGTCCTCGATCCCGACTCCGCGCTTGCCGATGATGATTCCCGGCTTGGCGGTATTAATGATCACGCGCGCTTGATTGGCGCGACGCTCGATCTCGATCTTGCTGATCGCCGCCGAGCGCGTCCACTTGTTGAAAAACTTGCGGATCGCGACGTCTTCGTGAAGCCAGTCGATGTAGTGCTTTTGCTCGAACCAGCGGCTGTCCCACGTGCGCGTGATGCCGAGTCGAAGGCCGACCGGATGAATTTTTTGACCCATGGTTACTCCGCTGCCTCCGCTTTTTTGGCGGTGGCGGCTCTTGCGGTGCGCTTACGCGCGGTGCTCTTCTTTTTGCGAGTCGATCCGCCGGCCGCGGCCCGGCGCGTCGTTCGCGCGACCTGCACGCTGGCACCGGCGCGCTTGCGGCGCGGTTTGGCCGGCGGCTCTTCGCTGACAATGACCGTTACGTGCGACAGACGTTTGCGTTTGAAATAGGCGCGCCCTTGAGCTCGCGGATCCAGACGCTTGGTGAAACGTCCACCCGGACCGCCGTCGACGGTGATCCGGGCAATGTAGAGATCGTCGCTGTTCATGTCGTGGTTGTTGCCCGCGTTGGCGACGGCACTGCGCACGAGCTTCTCGATCGGCTCGGCGGCGTAGACGTCGGCAAACTTGAGCATCACAAGCGCCTCGCGCACGCTCTTTCCACGAATGGCATCGGCGACGCGGCGAAGCTTGCGCGGGGCCATGCGGACGAACCGCAGGTGCGCGACGGCTTGTTGCGACTGCGTTCCGTCGGTCATGCTGGTTTCACCGTGGCTTTCTCACCGCCATGACCGCGAAAGTGACGCGTCGGTGCGAACTCGCCGAGCTTGTGGCCCACCATATTCTCGGTGACGTAGACCGGAACGTGCGCTTTGCCGTTGTGCACACCGATCGTGTGACCCACCATCGCCGGCACGATCGTCGAAGCGCGGCTCCACGTCTTGATCACGCGCTTCTCGCGCGTCTCGTTGAGCTTCTCGACCTTCTTGACGAGATGGTCCGCGACGAACGGACCCTTCTTTAAACTGCGACCCATTACTTAGAACCCCGCTTGCGAACGATCATCTTGGCGGTGCGCTTGTTACGGCGCGTCTTTTTGCCCATGGTCATCTGCCCCCACGGCGTCGTCGGCGGACGTCCCGAAGTGGAACGCGCCTCACCACCGCCGTGCGGGTGATCGACCGGATTCATCGCGATGCCCCGAACGGCTGGACGCTTGCCCATGTGGCGTGAGCGGCCGGCTTTACCGATGATTTGGTTTTCGTGCTCGACGTTGCCGAGCTGACCGATCGTCGCACGGCAGTTGACGTGAATCTTGCGCACTTCGCCCGATGGCATACGCACTTGCGAGTACTCGTCTTCCTTGGCCATCAACTGCGCCGAAACGCCGGCCGAACGAACGAGCTTGCCGCCTTGACCCGGCCGCAGCTCGATATTGTGGATCACGGTACCGACCGGAATGTTTTTGATCGGCAACGAGTTGCCGACTTTGATGTCGGCGCCGGCGCCCGATTCGACCACGTCGCCCACCTTCAGGCCGAGCGGCGCCAGAATGTAACGCTTCTCGCCGTCTTTATAGTGCACGAGCGCGATGCGGCACGAACGGTTGGGATCGTACTCAATGGTCGCGATCTTGGCCGGAATGCCGTCCTTGCCGCGTTTGAAGTCGATGATGCGATAGAGCTTGCGCGTGCCCCCGCCCTTGTGACGCACCGTGATGTGGCCATTGTTGTTGCGGCCCGAGTGCTTCTTACGCACCTCGACGAGCGACTTCTCCGGCTCGACCTTCGAGATTTCCGAAAAGTCCATCGTGGTGATGAAGCGGCGGCCGGGCGAAGTCGGACGATATTTCTTTACTGGCATCTTATTGCTCGAAGTAGTTGACGCCGCCCAGCTCGATCTTCTGACCGGCCTTGAGCGTAATCACGGCTTTTTTGTGATCGCTTTGTTGACCGCGCGTGCGAACGCCGCGGCGCGCAAAGCTGCGCGACTTCCCGCGCACGTTGACCGTGTTGACCTTCAAAACGTTAACCTTGAAGAGCTCCTCGATCGCGTGACGGATTTGCGTCTTCGTCGCGTGGGGGTGCACTGAAAAAGTGTACTGGTTGATCAGCGCGTCGGCCATCGATTTCTCGGTGATGCGGGGCGCGATGATGACGTCGCGTGCGTCCATTTACTGCTCACTCCCCAAAGTGCTTTGCACTTCGGGGGCCCCTTGGGCTTCAATAGCACTCCGCGCTTCGCGCTTCGCGCCCCCACGGGCAGAGCCCGCGGGTCCCCCTAATGCGTTAACTAGTTGTTCGAATGCATCCATCGTGAAGACGAGGCGTTCGAAACGCAGCACGTCCTTGACGTCGAGCGCACCGTCGTTGGTAACGGAAATGCGCTGCAAGTTGCGGCTCACGCGCTCGATTGCCTCGCCGTGCGCCTCGTTCCGACTGCAGACGATAAGCGTCGTCGGTCCGTTCTTGGCCGCCTTGCTGCCGCCGAAGAGCAGCTTGGCAAAATCGGCCGTCTTCGAGATCGCGAACTCCGACGCGTCGAAGACCGTCACCGCACCGTTACTGAACCGATCCGCAAGCGCGGCTACGAATGCCACCCGGCGTTCTTTCTTATTGAGCGCTTCTACGTAGCTGCGCGGCTGCGGGCCGAAGACCACGCCGCCGTGACGCCACTGCGGCGAGCGAATCGAGCCCTGGCGCGCGCGTCCAGTGCCCTTTTGCCGCCACGGCTTGCGCCCGCCGCCTGCGATTTCGTCGCGCTTTCGCGTCGAGGCCGTGCCTGCACGGGGATTAGCGAACTCACGGTGGATGGCGCGGTAAACGACGTGCAGTTTATCGTTGAAATCACCGTCGAGAACGGCCGGCGCCTGCACTTCGCGCACGACCTTTCCGGAAGCGTCGATCACGTTCGGCATTATTTAGCCCCCGCAGCCACTTTGGCGGCTTTGACGCTCTTGCGCACGAGCACGAGCGCGTTTTTCGGTCCGGGTACGGGTCCGAGAACGAGCAACAAGTTGCGTTCGGCGTCGGCACGTACGACTTCCAAGTTTTGCAAGGTCGAACGATCGACGCCGTAATGTCCGGGACGACGGCTCCCCTTGGTAACGCGCCCGGCGTTGGTATCGCCGTTGCTAGCCGGCTGGCGATGAATCATCGAGCCGTGGCTCGCGCCGCCGCCGCTAAAGTTATGCCGTTTGATACCGCCCGAGAAGCCGTGGCCTTTAGAGATGCCGACCACGTCGACGCGATCGCCGGCTTCGAACTCGGAGACGGTTATCGTCTGGCCGGCTTCGACGCCGTCGACATCGTTACGGAACTCGCGCACGAAGCGCGCCGGCTCGACGCCGTTCTTTTTGAAGTGTCCGGCAAGGGCACGCGTTACGCGGTTTTTGGCGATCGTGCCGAATCCCAAAGCGACGGCATCGTAGCCATGCTTTTCCTTCGTCCGACGCTCCACGACCGTGCAGGGACCGGCTTCGATCACCGTCACGGGCACGTAACGCCCGTCGTCGGTGAACACGCTCGTCATCCCAACCTTGCGGCCAAGGATGTTTTTCACTATTATCCTCGTCCTGAAGTGAGTGGTTCGTCCGCCCGGACCACGGGCCCAGGCGTACTGCTTGGTTCTTTTGCCGGCACGCGCAACGAAGCGCGGCCGGCTCGACCACAACCAACGCAGTTTACCAAGGGCCCCGGCCCGCGTCAAGGTCGGCCGCGGGCTGGGACGAGATCAGCGTGCCGGAAACTGACGTCAGCCAGGTAACCGCTTTAATGCTTCCGGACTGCTTTTCAGGTGGCGCAGTTCGCTGCGGGCGCCGCTAAGCGACCCAGGTAGTCGTAGCGTCCTTGATAGCCGATTGACGGAGACTGGCGCGTGAACCACGAGAACAGCGCAATGTCCTGCAGCCAGAAGTGCTTCACTCGGAATGAGTAGTTCGTTACCGGATCGCCGACTTCGAGCAGCGAACCGCCGCAAACGTTGGTTTGCGGTTGAATCCATGCCGGAACCGCATTGTTGTAGAACGGGTCGTTTAGCCACTCCGCAACTTCGTGCGATAGGACCTCGACGGATCTCCGCGTTACCGACGCCCACGCGGTCGTCCAAGTTGCCGTCCCGTTCCCGCTAGACTGCGTAAATACGCTATGGTAGCCGTGATAGCAGCAGTGATTCCCATTTGGCTCAAGCACATCGGTCAACTGTGTAACGAAGATCGTGAGGCCAGTCGGGGGAAGCTTGCGCCGCGCGATAATTCGCGGTTCGATCGTTTGCACGAACCAGTCGTACGTCACGTAACCCGTAACTGCGCCGCCGGAATCGGCCGTGTATCCATCGGCCGACGGCACCGCTTCGGTCACGGTTTCCGCGATCGACGGCGCTGCGAGCAGGACGTGATACTTCTTCTTCTTACTCGCGTACTTCCAGAATTTCAGAGCGCATCACAGCGTCTCCGAACTGCGTTGTTTCGCCCATAAACTGCGCGGCCGTAAATAGCGGCGACTTCACGACGTCGGATGCGAGCGACGTTGCGTCGAGGGCCACTCCGCTGCTGAACGAGAGCTTTACGGGAACGATAGTGACTGGAACCGCCGTGGTCTCACCGCGCCGCTTTGGATTCGTTCCCACCATTGAATAGGAATAGATTCGGCTGCCGTAGGAGAACGTCGCCGTAAAGTAGGGAATCGTTTTTCCCACTGCCGATGACGGCCGAACTGCCGGTGGAATTGCTTGGCGCATCGGTGCAGTATCGGGCAAAGCCCATTGCGCCCTTGCGCTACACGAAGAAAGCGTGATTCCCGTTACCAAGCCCGTGAGGAGTAAAGCATACGCCCGCAACACATAAGAAGGGTACTAAGCCGCCCCGTCGCGCCGGAGAGCCGAATGGGCTAGCGGTGTGAGACTTTTTGCCCGCCTGGGGACGTTTGGTTAACCGGCGCTTAGGCGAAGGCGTCTAGGCCCGTAATCTCTTTGCCGACGATCAGCGTGTGCATTTCGCTCGTACCTTCGTATGTCAGCACCGACTCGAGATTATTCATGTGGCGAATTACCGGATATTCCAACGTCACCCCGTTGGCGCCCAGAATCGTTCGCGCTTCTCGCGCGATCTTCAACGCCTCGCGAACGTTGTTGAGTTTTCCAAAGCTGACTTGGGCCGGAAGCAGCTGGCCGGCGTCCTTCTTACGCCCTAAATGCAGCGCCAGCAACGTGCCTTTATTGAGCTCGAGAAGCATGTTCACGAGCTTCTGCTGCGTGATTTGAAAACCGCCGATCGGACGATCGAACTGCACGCGCGTCTTGGCATAGTCGAGCGCCGTCTCGTAACATGCGCGGGCCGCTCCCATGGCGCCCCAAATAATGCCGAATCGCGCCTCGTTCAAGCACGCGAGCGGGCCGCTCAAGCCGCGGCCCTTCGGTAGCAGCGCATCTGCGGGAAGCCGGCAGTCTTGCAGCACGAGCTCGCTCGTGATCGACGCCCGCAGAGAAAGCTTGCGATGGACGTCGTTGGCGACGAACCCTTTGGTTTTGGTCGGCACGACGAATCCGCGTATCCCGTCGTCGGTCTGCGCCCAGACGATTGCGACGTCGGCGATCGACCCATTGGTGATCCACATCTTCGTACCGTTGAGGATCCAGTCGCTGCCGTCGCGGCGAGCGAAGGTACGCATTCCGCCAGGGTTGCTGCCGAAATCCGGCTCGGTAAGTCCGAAACAGCCGATCGCTTCTCCCGCGGACATGCGTGGCAACCACGCTTCTTTTTGCGCGTCGTCGCCCCACCGATAGATGGCGTACATGGCGAGCGAACCTTGTACCGACGCAAAGCTCCGAACGCCGGCGTCGCCCGCTTCCAGCTCCATGCAGGCGATGCCGTATGCGACGGCGCTTGCGCCGGCACAGCCGTAGCCTTGCAAATGCATTCCCAGAAGTCCGAGCTGGCCGAGCTGCCGTCCCAGCTCGCGCGGCAGTATGCCCTCTTCAAACCATTCCGCTACGTTGGGCAGCACGCGGTCGCGCACGAACGAGCGGACCGTGTCCCGCACGATGCGCTCTTCGTCCGTATATAAGCTGGCGATGTCGAGGAAGTCGACTGGGTCGACGGCGACGGTTTTCATCGGTTCACAAAGCTCATGTCGGGATACCGCTCGCCGCTGGCGACGCGCGGAGGAAAGACGGCGTTGAGATCGTCGAGCTCGTCTTGCGTGAGCACGAGGTTGGGGGAACGGAGATTCTCTTCCAGATACTTGACGCGCTTGGTTCCGGGAATCGGAACCACGTCCTCGCCCTGTGCGAGCAGCCACGCGAGCGCGACCTGTGAAAGAGTACACCCTTTCGAGCGGGCGATACGCTTGACGTGCTCCACGAGCTCGAGATTTTTATAGAAGTTTTCACCGCTAAAGCGCGGAGAGCTGCGGCGAAAATCGTTCTCTTCGAAGTCGTCGTGCGACTTGAATCGTCCGGTGAGAAAGCCCCGGCCGAGTGGACTGTAGGCGACGATCGCGCTACCGCACTCACGCGCCGCCTGGAGCTGGCCGTTCTCTTCCAGATCGCGCGACCACAGCGACCATTCGTTTTGGACGGCTGCAATCGGATGAATGCGATGGGCGCGCCGCAGCGTCTGCGCGCTAGCCTCCGAGAGGCCGAGGTACTTCACTTTTCCGGCCGCGACGAGCTCGGCCATCGCGCCGACCGTCTCCTCGATGGGAACGTCCAAATCGACGCGGTGTTGGTAGTAGAGATCGACGTAGCCGACGTTAAGCCGCTGCAGCGATGCGTCGCAGGCGGCCTTTACGTAGTCGGGACGCCCGACGATCGAACGCTTCGACGGATCCTCCGCATGACGCACGATGCCGAACTTCGTTGCGAGAAATACTTCGGAACGCCGTCCGGCGATCGCCCTGCCGACGAGCCGTTCGTTCTCACCGGCGCCGTACATGTCTGCAGTGTCCAGCATAGTGACGCCGAGCTCGAGCGCGCGGTGAATCGTGCGCACCGATTCCGATTCGTCGCGAGCTCCATAAAATTCCGACATGCCCATGCAGCCTAAGCCGATGGCGGAAACGGGCGGGCCGTTCGTTCCTAATTGCCGTCTTTGCATAGTGGAACCAAGACCGGATTTTGGAAGCTAGCGTTTCAGAACGCGGGCCAGCTTGTCGAAGAGCGCCTCGGTCGAACGCTCGAACTGATCTTCGAATCGCCTCCACAATAGGCGGCCGTCCGTTTCGGAAAGCATCGCGTCGACGCGATATTCCAGGACGGTTTCCTTGCCCTCGCTCGAGAGATAAAAACCGTGCGTCCCATCGACGCCCTCGTTCTGGAAACTCCAGACGATGCGCTCTTCGGGCACTGACTCCGCCAGAACGCCGTGAATGCCAAGATGCCACTCTTCGGTTTTGCGGGGGACGAGCGGTCCCGGCGAGCGCATGAAGGGCTGCGATGCAAACGGCCAGATCTGATCGCCGGAAGTGCCCATCTCTTCTAAAAGGTGAAAGATGCGACGTTTCGTGCCATGGAACGTACGCGAGCGGGATTCGTGCAACTCGATCGGCATGCTCGCCTGGTTCGCTACCTTAAGGCGATAATCCCCACGGCGCCCGACGCGGCGATGAGAAGCGGAGCACTGAACTTCGTTCGCAGCATCAGCACCGTTACGGCCAAGGTGACGCCATAGGCCACTGGTCCCGCCGGCGCGCCCCGGCTAATCGTCCAGACGCTCGACCAGACGAGTCCGACGATCGCGGGCGCCAAGCCATGCGAGACGATCAGCCGCCAGGGTGACGCCTGAAAGCGCGCCCAGAACGAATCCACGACAACCATGATGACGCTCGAGGGAACGAACATTCCGATCGTAGCAACCAGCGCGCCGAGCCACGGGCGTCCCGGCATTGCGGCGTAACCGATGAGCGCGGCAAAGACGGTCGTCGGTCCCGGCACGAGTTTGCCGATCGTGTAGAACTGCGTGAACTGAGCGCTCGTCACCCACTGATACGAAATCACCGCGTCGCGATGCATCTGGGGAATGATGCCTTTGCCGCCGCCAAAGCCAAGCACGGACAGCTGCGAGAAGGTCCACAGAAGATGCAGCGCCGTCGTGACGGTTGCGTTCACTTCTTAGCCTGCTTGCGGAAGCGCCGGTATTCGTTTGCAATGCCGATACCGCCGAAGAGCACGAGCGTCAGGAGCAGCGGCATCTTCAAGATCGAAACGGCCAGCGCGGTAACAATTAGAAGCACGATGCGCACCCAGTCGCCGCGCTCGTCCCAGCTCAGTTCCACAGCGTTGCCCAAGGTCAAGCCGAGCGCGCCGACCGCGCAGCCTCGCAGGGCGCCGTGAACGTACGGATTGGACGCGTATTTAGCGTAAAGCGCAGCGACGAGCAATACGATGACGAACGGCGGGACGCTGGCGCCCAAGAACGCAGCGATCGCGCCAGGGATGCCGCGGACGCGCTGCCCGCAGTAGATCGCCAGATTGAGGATGTTTGGCCCCGGCAGAACTTGCGCCAGCTCGAGGCCGTCCATAAAGAGGTCGTTGTCCATCCAGCCTTTGGAAATGACTTGATGGCGAATACTGGCCTTTTGTCCGCCCCCGAACGCTGTAGATGAAACAGCCGCGAACGTCAGCGCGACGGAGAGCAGTGAGGGTTTTGACGTCGCTACCGCGGTTGCGGTCGCGTCAGCCGACATCCGCGAGCGGACCGTCTACGGTCGGATAGGTGTGCTTGCCCGAAAGAATGTGAATGTGAACGTGCTCGGTATGCTGATACGGCGGCAGCACGCCCATGCGAATCATGTATCCCTTCTCCTGCAGACCGAGCTTCAGCGCCACCTTTTGAATGCCGGCAATGAGACGATTCCAGATGCGTGAATCGCCCAACCCGAAATCGAGGATCGTCGGGATCCATTTCTTCGGAATGATGACGACGTGGACTTCCCACCATTCCGCCTTGCTTTGATCGATATTGTGCCGAAACGCGAAGACGTCTTCGTCTTCGTACACGACCTCGTCGGCTTTCGCTCGCGTGCCGTCCAAGCGGCCGCGGAACGTGTGCTGCGGATCGGGTTTCTCCCAATGCTTTTGTTCGGGCCCGGATACGAGCTCGGAGATCCACTGTGACATGCCGTGGCGTTTCCCTACGTTCCAGGATTTTCCCGGGTGCCCGCGAGAACAGCGCTTGATGGCTACGGTCGATCGTAAGAAACCGAAAATCACGCCTGCCGACGTACTCTCGGGCGAGCCGAGTTGGCCGAAAGAGCAGCGCAACTGGGAGAAGATCGTCGACGACAACGAGGTCGTGTACGAAGATAAGCACGTCGTCGTCTTTCACGATCCGGTCGACGAGGAGCAAGAATCCGAACGCGTTCCCGGCGAAATCCGCTGCACGCTCATCATCAAGGACCGCGAAGGCGTGCACAGCCTCATGGACCTCGGCATCACCGACGAGAATTTGAACGCGCATATTCTTCACGGCATTCAGCAGGCGGCGTACGCGCTAGGCCTGCAGAAGAAAGGCTTCGAGGTACGCGCACACATCTATCCGCCGCTGCAGCACCGTCCCGAGCTCGCGTTCAAGCTGAGGTCGGGTAAGCCGCCCAAGAAAGGCGACGCCGCGGCCGGTTAAGCCCTCAGGCTAGCTTTACTTCTCCTTCTCGACGACGACCGTCGTCCTTGGGCCGAAATCGCGTTCGGCCAACTTTCCGAGGCCTTGCACGATTACGATTGCCACGATCGTAATGATGATAGCGTAGAGCAACTCGGCCCACACGCCGGCGCCCGGCTTTAGGAAAATAGCGATCAGGTCGGTGATGAACTTATTCCAAGCGCCGGCGGCGATGAGACCGAACGCCACGGTCGCGAGCGCAATCATCGTGCCCATATATGTCGGCTTGATTTCCATAGTATCCCTCCTACGCAAGCCCTAACGTCCGCCGTTACGGCCGCCTCACCCTTCAAAGCAGCCCTCGGACATACCAAAAGAGAGGCCCGGAACTGCTCCGGGCTTCTCATTTTATGTAATCGCTGGGAAAACCGACACTACGCTTTGAGTTCGATGTCTACGCCGGCCGGCAAGTCGAGATGCATCAAGGCATCCATCGTCTTGGGCGACGCCTGCAGAATGTCGATGAGCCGCTTGTGCGTGCGCATTTCGAAGTGCTCGCGCGACTTCTTGTCGTTGTTGGTCGATCGCTGGACGCAAAACCGGTTGATCTCGGTCGGGAGCGGCACTGGTCCGCTGACGAACGCGCCGGTGCGCTTCGCCGTTTCGACGATGCGCTCGGCGGACTGATCCAGGACCTTATGATCGTACGCCTTCAGGCGAATCCGAATCTTCTGCTTAGACATCTTTCTCTCAGTATAGTTCAGTTTTCAAGGAGCGCGAGCGGCATTATGCCGCGGAGTTACTCGGAGACGGCGGTGACGACGCCGGCACCGACGGTACGGCCGCCTTCGCGAATCGCGAAGCGCAGACCCTCTTCACACGCGATCGGCGTGATGAGCTCGACGTCCATGGTGACGTTGTCGCCCGGCATGACCATCTCGACGCCTTCGGGCAGCTTGATGGTTCCGGTCACGTCCGTCGTCCGGAAATAGAACTGCGGACGGTAGTTTCCGAAGAACGGCGTGTGACGCCCGCCCTCTTCTTTGGAGAGCACGTAGACTTCAGCTTTGAACTTCTTGTGCGGCTTTACCGAGCCCGGCTTGGCCAACACTTGTCCCCGCTCGATTTCGTTGCGATCGATACCACGCAGAAGCACGCCGATGTTGTCGCCAGCGATGCCCGAGTCGAGCAGCTTGCGGAACATCTCGATGCCCGTGACGACGGTCTTCTTGGTCTCTTCCTTCAGACCGACGATCTCGATCTCTTCGCCGACCTTGACTTGGCCGCGTTCGACGCGTCCCGTGCCCACCGTACCGCGCCCCGTGATCGTGAAGACGTCTTCAACCGGCATGAGGAACGGCTTGTCGGTTTGACGCACCGGCTCCGGAATGTATTCGTCGACGGTGTCCATGAGCTTGAAGATTGGATCCGCGTCGGGATCGCCGCGCTTGCCGCTGGAGTTGAGCGCCTTGAGCGCCGATCCGCGCACGATCGGCGTGTCGTCGCCGGGAAACTCATACTGGCTGAGCAGCTCGCGGATTTCCATCTCGACGAGCTCGAGCAGTTCCTCGTCGTCGACCATGTCGACCTTATTGAGGAAAACGATGATACGCGGAACGCCGACTTGGCGCATGAGAAGAATGTGCTCGCGCGTCTGCGGCATAGGACCGTCGGTTGCGGCAACGACCAGGATCGCGCCGTCCATTTGAGCGGCACCGGTGATCATGTTCTTGATGTAGTCCGCGTGGCCGGGGCAATCGACGTGCGCGTAATGGCGCTTGGGCGTCTCGTACTCTTGGTGCGAGATCGCGATAGTGATACCGCGCTCTTTCTCTTCGGGCGCGTTGTCGATCTGATCGACGCCGACTTTTTGCGCCAACCCTTCCGTCGCGAGACAGTGCATGATCGCAGCCGTTAGCGTCGTCTTACCATGGTCGACGTGGCCCGTCGTACCGATATTGACGTGCGGCTTGGTGCGCTCGAATTTTTGCTTCGCCATCTTCTTCCTTACGCTTAGCGGGAACTATAAATTGACACAGACACGCGCACGACGATCCCCACACCGAGTCCACGGACCCTGGCGTGTAGGCTCGCGTGCGCCAATGACCATGGGAATGTATCAAGCGCCCCGGCTTCTGTCAACCCTAGGACGCTTCGGCCGAGATTTGCGTGTGCTTTCTCCCGAGATGCAGGCGGCTTCCCGCGAAGAGTTGTCTCCGTAAGCAGGGCGGAAACAAGCAAGCTGACCCGAGCATCAAAGCGACCGATCGCGCGCTCTAACGTACGTAGTTGAGAGCTGCGACGGGCGTTACGGAGGCCGAGCCGTTAACGGCGGCCGGGACCAGGCGAAGGCCCGCGATGATGCCGACGTTGGCCGACCAGTTGTATTCGAGGGCTGGAGCCCAAGCTAAGGAATGGGAGCCGCCCAAATCCGTGATGCCGTTGTTCCCCGTTACGCGCGTGTTTGCGGAATAAGCGTAGACGAGGTCCGTCGCAACGACCCAACGTTGGGTAGCGCTGTACTCCGCCGCTGCATCGATCGTGAAGGCGTTTCCGGGATGCGCCTGTCCGGCGAACCACGCCGGCGTTCCGTACACGCTGACGCCGGAAACGTTCGCCCGACTCGAGAATTGTTGCGATAGATTGAGGCGCGTTCGTACGATACGTCCGTTCGGCGCCCACAAGTACGTCTGCATGTAGAGCGAAAGCTTCGTGGTATACGCGCCTTGGCCGAAGCCGTCGTTGGGGTGCGAACCGAGATTGTCGTACCTTCCGGTGGGCAGCGTTTCTTGCAGCGAAACGGAGCTAGTCGGGATCCGGCTTCCCACGCGAAATTGAGTGAGCCGGTATTGCGCCGTGACGGCCCAGTCGCCGAGCTGTACGCCCGAGCTGTTCGGCCCACCATTGACGGTGGCGTAGTTGAACGTCGGAATCATACCGACGTTGAATCGGTCAGTGACTCCGTAGATGACATAGGTGAGTGAGCCCCAGGTATTCGAATGCGGCGCCGCGGTCAGCGCGCCGCGGCGATTGTACGAGCCGTATAGCATGACGTCGTAAATATACGGCTCGACGAGGATGTGGCCGTGCGGCAGCGTCCCCGCGCCGGGCGCAAGTAACGGCCCCGTCCACCACGCGTCTGCGAGCGCCTGGCGCTGTGGAGTGGGGGTGGCCTGCGATGCGGTTTGAGCGCGCGCCATAGCCGACGTCGCTGCCAAACAGACGAATAGAACGATCGGCGTCCGCATGAGCTACGCCCATCTTCGCGTCCGGCTCTAACGGAAAGCAAGGTCCAATCGAACGCGGCGTCGGGGTTCCAATCTAGGCTGAGCCGGAAAAGCGAGCGGCGCCGTCTCGGCGCCGCTTTGTTATCGTTACGCGTGGGCGGGTTTCTTCGCTCCGGTCGCTTTGGCGACGATCTCTTCTTCGACGGATCTCGGCGCCTTTTCGTAGTGCGAGAACTCCATCGTGTACGTCGCGCGGCCTTGCGTCGCCGAGCGCATATCCGTGGCGTACCCGAACATCTCCGATAGCGGAACGTTCGCCGTGATGACCTGCGCGCCGCCTGGAGCTTCCTCCGTTCCTTGAATGACGCCGCGACGCCGGTTGATATCGCCGGTGATGGCACCGTAATAGTCCTTCGGCGTCGTCACTTCGACTTTCATGATCGGTTCGAGCAGAATCGGACCCGCGGCGCGATTGGCTTCTTTCCAACCCATCGACGCGGCGATTTTGAACGCCATTTCCGAGGAGTCGACGTCGTGGTACGAACCGTCGAACGCCGTCACCTTGAAGTCGAGCACCGGATAGCCCGCCAGCACGCCGCTCTGGGACGACTCCTTGACGCCCTCTTGCACCGCCTTCGCGTATTCCTTCGGAACGGCACCGCCGACGATCTTCCACTCGAAGACGAATCCAGTTCCCGGCTCTTGCGGTTCGACGCGCAGCCAGATGTCGCCGTATTGCCCCTTACCGCCGGACTGCCGGATGTGTTTACCCTGCTTTTCAACCGTCTTGGTGATTGCTTCTTTGTACGCGACCTGCGGTTTGCCGACGTTTGCTTCGACTTTGAACTCGCGGCGGAGACGGTCGAGAATGATCTCGAGATGCAGCTCACCCATGCCGGCGATAATCGTCTGCTGCGTCTCTTCGTCGGTGCTCATGCGGAACGTCGGATCCTCTTGCGCGAGGCGCGTGAGCGCCGTGCCGAGCTTATCCTGATCGCCCTTCGTCTTCGGCTCGATCGCCTGCGATATCACCGGCTCAGGGAACGTGATCGACTCAAGGGTGATGGGGTGCTTTTCGTCGCACAGCGTATCGCCGGTGCGCGTGTCCGTAAGACCGACTGCCGCCGCGATGTCGCCGGCACCGATCGAGTCGATATCCTCGCGGTGATTGGCATGCATGCGTAGGATGCGTCCGATGCGCTCCTTGCGGCCGCTGCGCGAATTGAGGACGTAGCTGCCCTTGTTGAGCACGCCGGAATACACGCGGAAGTACGTCAGGTTACCGTACGGATCCGTCGCAATCTTGAACGCGAGCGCACAAAACGGCTGATCGTCGTTGGGCTCGCGAACGATCTCTCCACCGGTCTTCGGATCTTGGCCGATGATCGGCTTGGCATCCAGCGGTGAGGGCATGTATTCAACGATCGCGTCGAGCAGCGGCTGAACGCCTTTGTTCTTGAACGCCGACCCGCAAAGCATGGGCAGCACGGTGCCGACGATGCACGCCTTGCGCAACGCGGCCTTCATGCGGTCGATCGGCAGCTCTTTGCCTTCGAAGAACATCTCGAGCAGCTCGTCATCTTGCTCGGCGATCGCCTCGACGAGAGCCTGACGCCACTTCATCGCGACGTCCTTGAGCTCGCCCTCGACGTCTTCTTCTGCCATCGTCGAACCGAGATCGTCGGTGTAGACGACCTTCTTCATCGTGAAGAGATCGACGACGCCCTTGAAGTTGTCTTCAGCGCCGATCGGCACCTGAATCGGCACCGCGTTGCCGCCGAGGCGCTCGCGAATCTTCTCAACGACGTTGAAGAAGTCGGCACCCATGCGGTCCATCTTGTTGACGAAGATAATGCGCGGCACCTTATATTTGTTGGCTTGACGCCAAACCGTCTCCGACTGCGGCTGCACGGCGGCAACCGAGTCGAACAGCGCGACGAGCCCGTCGAGCACGCGGAGCGAGCGCTCGACTTCCACGGTAAAATCGACGTGGCCGGGCGTATCGATGATGTTGATGCGCGTATCGCGCCACGTCGTCGCCGTGGCGGCCGACGTAATGGTAATGCCGCGCTCTTGTTCTTGAACCATCCAGTCCATCGTCGCGGCGCCGTCGTGTACTTCACCGATCTTATGTACGCGGCCGGTATAGAACAGGATGCGTTCGGTACAGGTTGTCTTGCCCGCGTCGATGTGCGCGGCAATACCGATGTTCCGCGTCCGTTCGAGCGGATATTCTCTCGTTGCCATGTTATGTGTCTGTAGCTTGTCTTAGATTCTTACCAGCGATAATGTGCGAACGCTTTGTTCGCTTCCGCCATCTTGTGCGTGTCTTCACGCTTCTTAATCGTCGCGCCGGTGTTATTGGATGCATCCAGCAGCTCGTTGGCAAGTTTTTCTTCCATCGAGCGGCCCGCGCGAGCGCGAGCGAAAGCGATCAACCAGCGCATGGCCATTGCTTGACGCCGATCGGGCCGCACTTCCATAGGAACCTGATACGTCGCACCGCCGACGCGCCGAGGACGAACCTCGACCAGCGGCATCGCGTTAGAAAGCGCTTGGGAGAAGATATCCATCGGATCGCGTCCGGTCTTCTCGGCGATAATGTCGAGCGCGCCGTAGGTGATGTGTTCGGCGGTCGACTTCTTACCGCGCAGCATCACCTTATTGATGAAGCGCGCGAGCACTTTTGAGTTAAACTTGCCGTCGGGCAGAATCTGTCGCTTAGGAGCAGGACCTTTGCGTGGCATCTACTTACTTCTTCTTCTCGCGCTTAGCGCCGTATTTAGAGCGACCTTGTTTACGGTTGGCGGTGCCGGCGGTGTCGAGCGTACCGCGAATGATGTGATAGCGAACGCCCGGCAAATCTTTCACACGGCCGCCGCGCACGAGCACCACCGAGTGCTCTTGCAGGTTATGGCCGATACCGGGGATGTAAGCCGTCACTTCTTCGCCGTTGGTCAACCGGACGCGGGCGACCTTACGGAGCGCCGAGTTCGGCTTCTTGGGCGTGACCGTCTTGACTTGCGTGCAGACGCCGCGGCGCTGCGGGTTACCCGTCACTTCGAAGTTACGAGTCGGCAAATCCGGATGGCCCGGCTTGGGTCCCGTAAGGATCACGCGGAATGCACGCGTCTTGACCTTTTTCTCGGTCTTTTCGCGGCCCCGGCGAACGAGCTGGTTAATAGTAGGCAAAGCCTAGCTTCCTCTCAACACGTTGGCACGCTAAAAAACGGTCACCCTTCGACTTCACGTCCTTCGACAAGCTCAGGACGCTACGCTCAGGACTGCGCTCGCTTCGCGAGCTTGCCGCTGAGGAAGTCGAAACCCCAGGAGCGCTCCCAACACCGCGTCGGGACCCTGGGCTGGACCGCCACGGAAGTATATCAGGGGCGCCCAATGCAGTCAAACGCGCGAATCGCGCCAGAAGGGACGTTACCGAGGAGGACCTGCGAGTAGCCCGCTACCCAAAGCGTGCAGCACCGGACCCACGTTTTCAGCATTGGCGCGCAGTATTTGTCCCCACATCTGCTCCGGAGAATTGCCTAAGCGCATCAGTTCGCGCGCGCCCGTCCCGGCCAGGGCGTAAAGGACTTCGGGGTTATGATCGGCGGCGAGCCGGCCGAACTGCCAAGCCAGCACCTGCAACGCGTGCGACGTGAGCGCGACGATGCGATCGTGTTCGTCCGCGTCGACCGCCAATGGTGCGGCACCCAGCGATGCCACAAATGCGCGCGCCCGCGCGTCGCGTCTAGCTTCGCCGCTCGGAACGTACGCCCAGGTCTTTGCCTCGAAGAGATCCGCCCGCGCCGCGCCCACGCCGCTCTTCTCGCGTCCGGCCATGGGGTGCGTCGCAACGAAGTTTGCGAGCGCTCCGGCCGCATCGACGATGGGGCGCTTCACCGACGCGACGTCCAGCACCAGCGTAGCGCGAATCGGATTTTCGTTCTTGAGGCGTTCGAGCTCAGCCATCGTTTCGTCTACGTGCGCCGCGATGATTACCGTGCTCGCCTGCGCGTACAACTCCTCGCGCGTCGCCGCCATATCGATGGCGCCGGTCGCTAAGGCTTTCTCAAGCGCGCCGGTATCCGGATCGTAACCCACGACGAAACCGCCGTTGCGGCGAACGCGCATGCCGGCCGAACCGCCGATCAAACCGGTTCCGACGATCCCGACCGCCGGCTCTTTCATTTGAATGGTGCGGCGCGCTTGGCGAGGTCCGGGCGGAGTGCCGCTGCCTCGGCGAGATACACGTGCTCGATCTCGTCGAGCGCCTGCGTCGTGTTCACGTGCATGAGGACGCGGATGCAGCGCCCCAGCGCACCGGGCACGTCAATTTCGGCAAAATGCAGCATCGGGACGTGCACCCAGCCCATTTCGCGCGCGGCGAGCGCCGGAAAGCTCGCGTGCAAATCGCGCGTGAGGCTAAAAAGAACCGACGCAATATCGTCGAGCTCGATGCCGTTTCGCGCGACCATCTCGCCCAAGAGGCGTTTGGTAGCCCTTACGATCTCTTCAGCCTCGTCGCATTCGACCGTGATCGCGCCGCGAATACCGCGCACCCGCCACGGCGCGTCTTCGCTCACCCCAAAGTGCTCCGCACTTCGGGGACCCCGTTTGTTTTAACAGGCGCTGCGCCTTCGGCTGCGCGCCCCCCATCGGCAAAGCCGACGGGGCCCCCAATCCCGTTAGCGTGGCTTGCAATCGGGATGCGGTCCAGCTCGGAAACGATCTCCGCGAAGTCGCCAAACGTCAGCGCTTGATCTTTATCGCTCTTGGCTTCGGGCGGATTCGGATGAACCTCGATCAAGAGTCCGTGCGCTCCGACCGCTTTGGCGGCACGGCACAGCGGCCCGATCCAGCGGCGCACGCCGACGCCGTGGCTGGGGTCGACGAAGACCGGAAGGTGCGAACGTTCGCGCAGCACCGGTACGGCCGAAAGATCGAGCGTGTTGCGCGTAGCCGGTTCGAACGTGCGAATACCGCGCTCGCACAAAATCACGTTGGGATTGCCCTCCGAGAGGACGTATTCTGCGGCGGCAAGCAACTCGTCGATGGTGGCCGAAAGCCCCCGCTTGAGCAGCACGGGACGTCCAGCGCGTCCGACCGCTTTAAGAAGATCGAAGTTCTGCATGTTGCGGGCGCCGATCTGCAGCACGTCGATCTGCTCGGCCATGCGCTCGACCTGATCGATCGTCATGACTTCGCTGACTGCCGGCAGGCCGGTTGCGCGCCCGGCTTCAGCCAACAGCGCGACGCCTTCCCATCCCAGTCCTTGGAACGCGTAGGGACTCGTACGCGGCTTGAACGCGCCGCCGCGCAGCATCATTGCGCCGTGCCCCTTGACGAATTTCGCGGTTTCGACGATTTGTTCGCGCGACTCGATCGAACACGGCCCGGCAACGATGACGAACTCACCGTCGGCGACCCGAACGTTACCGACGCGCAGCGCGGTGCCTTCCGGTCGCGAGATGCGCGAGACGCGAGGAAACGGCATTTCGCTAGAAACGTCGATCGGCTCGATCCGCCGCGCGTGCAGCGCCGCCGCGACGGCGGCAGCGGCGGGTGGATGCTCGTTAGCGCCGATGGGCGCGCCCGCGTGCGCGTCGTAGCTGCCGAGTACGGTGAGCGTCTTGCAGCAGCGCTTGAGCTCGGCAATCGCGCTCGAAACGTTGGCGTCTTCGACGTCGCCATCGAAATCGATGTAGAAGATCCGCTCCGTGCCGTGCCCGAGGTACGGCTTCGATTCCAACTTGTCGCCGTTGATGTTGCGCTCGGCAAGAATCGTAAGGCAGCGCGCGAGCGATCCGGTCTTCTCTTCCACGCCGAAGATGAGCGACGTTTTTCGGCGTTCGCTCTGCTGGCGCGCAGTTAGTGGATGGTCGCCCTTGAGGTGCCGCGCGCGTACGATCAGAAATCGCGAGTAGGTGTTCGGGTCGTCGGTGCAGTTTGCGGCCAGTTCCACCAAATCGTAGGTTACGCCGGCTGCCGGCGGCGCCAGCGCAGCTACGGCCGGATTTCCGCCGCGTGCGACTTCGCGCGCCGCAACGCCGGTATCTTCGCACGGAATCGCGCGAGCCTGGTCGAGTCCCCCAAGAAACCGTCCGCACTCGGCGATGACTAAAGGATGCGCCAGAACTTCGCGCACGTCGCGCAGCTCGGCTCCCGGAACACCCAGCAAGCGATGATCGGTTCGCCAATGCACTTCGGCGATCGGCGCAAGGTCGAACTCCGCGAGGAGATCGTAGCCTTCGCGAACCGTGCCGCCGATCGCGTTCTCGATGGGAATGACGCCCACGTCGGCACGCAAGCTCGCAATGGTCGTCGCCATCTCGCGATAGCTCGGGACGCCGACCGTCGCCGCATCGAGGCCGGCCTCGCGCAAGTAATGCGCGATCACTAGCTGCGAGTAGGCTCCGTCGACCCCTTGGTAAATCGCAATCGTCATTTATATGCTCCGCGTCGTCTCTTCGATGGATAAAAGAATGAGCCCCCGCCGGGCGGGGGCTCACGTTAAGCTGCACGTGCTTCACGCAAACGCCTAACCGCCAACAGCCCCCGGGCCGCTGGAGTAATACCAGTAAGCGTAGTTGCGAACGTTTGTCACGGTGACCGCTATGGAACCACGGCGAACGCTTTTCTGTCAACTAGGGCTACGTGAAAAGGGGGACCCCGGCGGCTTCGCCGACGGGGGCGCGCAGCACGCAGTGCGGAGCGCCTGTTTAAGCGAAAACGCGGCCATGCAGCAGAAACGCGCGCAGTCCTCGTTGGCCTTCGATTGGTTGATGGCCGCCCTAGCCTTCCTCATGATCTGCGGCCCCCTTATCGACGGGTGGGCGCACGCGCATGGTGAGGTCGATCAATCCTTCCTCACTCCTTGGCACGCGGTGCTCTACGGAGCGATGGCAATCAACGGCCTGGTAGTGCTTGCCGCCGGCATCGTGGGGCTTCGCCGAGGATATTCCTTTCGCAACGCACTTCCGCCCGGCTATTGGGTCTCGGCGCTCGGCGTCGTGCTGTTCATCGTCGGCGGCGGCTTCGATGCGTGGTGGCACACGTTGTTCGGCATCGAGACCGGCATCGCGTTGCTCATCAGTCCTTCGCATTTGCTGCTCGCCGTTGCCGGCGGCATGATCATCACGGGCCCCCTGCTCTCGATTGCAGCGCAGTATGGACGCGGCGCATCGGGATGGAAAATAGTGGGGCCGGCCGTGATCTCGGCCTGGGCGCTCCTCGTCAACCTTAGCTTCTTTCTAGCATACGCGCAGCCGATCGAAGACGGCTTTACGCCGCTCACGATGCGGCCGGGAACGTCGGACCACGTATACCCGAGCCTGTACCGCGTCGAACGAAACGGTACGCTGACGCGGCTCGCGCTGCCCCGGAAACTCGATCTCGAAACGGTCGACGTCGCTCCCGATGGAGAGCACCTCGTCTATCGCGTCAATCGCTATCAAGATCCCGATTCGTTACCGCCGAGCGACATCTACGTCGCCGACGCAAACGGAGCGCACGGCATCGCGATTACGCATTCCGGAAGACACGATACGCAACCGGTTTGGTCTCCGGATGGTAAAACCATTGCGTACGTTTCGATGCCGGCCGAAAGCTCGGGAAACTTCCGCATTCGTCTCATGTCGCCGGACGGCCGCGCATCGCGCGACCTTCTCGCTCAAACCACGACGATATCGCAGCTGTCGTGGTCGCCGGACGGCCGCGAGATCGCCTACGGTTCGCGAAACGGCACCACCGGGAT
Source organism: Vulcanimicrobiota bacterium (assembly GCA_963715435.1). Taxonomy (GTDB): domain Bacteria; phylum Vulcanimicrobiota; class Vulcanimicrobiia; order Vulcanimicrobiales; family Vulcanimicrobiaceae; genus JAFAHZ01. The sequence goes on along the minus strand of OY970243.1, from coordinate 3,047,757 downwards.
GATCGGCATCGTCGACGTTGCAACCGGCGCGACGCACTGGCTGCCCTTTACCGGCAACGGCAACACCCCAGTCTGGACGAAACACGGTCTCGTCTACGCTGCCGCCGACGGGTCGATTCGTATTGCATCCCCAGACGGCAAAGATCCGCGCACGCTCGTTGCCAAGAGCGACGGCAGTCCGGCGGTTTCGCGCGACGGACGCTCGATCGCGTTTCTCAACAACGATCTCGGCGCGGAGCAGCTCTGGGTGAGTAATCTCGACGGCACGCACGCACGCGACGTTTCGCAGTTGTCCGGAATGGACGTTCAAGACGCGGCGTTTAGCCCCAACGGAACGGCGCTGTTCGTCGCGCAGGGACGGCGGGATCCCACCAGCACGGGCATCGGCAGATCGCTCGCGATGACGGCGATGATTCTCGAGGCCGTGGTGCTGGCCGGCGCTATGCTCGCGCTGATTCGGCGGTTCCGCGTGCCCTTCGGAACCTTTGCCCTGACGTTCGGCGCGTACGCGCTCGCAATGGCGCTGCAAAGCGACTTCTACGTCTACGCGATTGGCGGATTCGTCGCCGGCTTGTTGGCAGACGGCCTCGTTGCGATGCTCGGAGAGAAAGCGCGCGAAGGCGTCGGCTTTTACGTGCTCGGTGCGCTGATTCCGCTGCTCTTTACGGCGTTCTTCGAGCTTACGACGGCAAAGGTCAACGACGGCGACGGATGGATCTTCAACCTCACCTCGGGCGCACCGCTACTGGCGGCTGCCGCGGGATTGTTTATTGCGTTTTGCTTCGATTCACCGCTAGGGCGAGGACTCGATCAACCGCCCGTGTCACCCTGAGCTGCTCGGATCGCACCGTAATGATGAAGCCTTTGACGGCGATTGCTCTGTTCGCGGCGCTCGGTGCTGCCGGCCCAATTTCGGACTTGGCGCGGTGGCAGCGGGAGGCGGCCAACGTTATCATCGTGCGCGATGATTGGGGCATCGCGCACGTACACGGCAAGACCGATGCTGACGCAGTGTTCGGCGCAATTTACGCGCAGGCGGAGGACGATTTCAACCGCGTCGAGACCAACTACCTGACGGCGCTTGGGCGCACTGCGGAGTTCGAGGGAGAGAAAGGGCTATACGGGGACTTGCGTTACCGGTTCTACGCCGATCCGGCACGGCTTAAAGCGCTGTACGCGGCAAGTCCGCCTGCGTTGCGCAAGCTGATGGACGCGTGGGCGGACGGTCTCAACTATTTTCTCGCGACACATCCAAATGTGCATCCAAAGGTGCTGCACCATTTCGAGCCATGGATGGCTTTGAGCTTCACCGAAGGCAGCATCGGCGGAGACGTCGAGGATATTTCGGTCGACGGTCTGCGCGCATTTTACGGAGCCGGGCCGGCCGTTGCGAGTGCGGCATGGACCGAACAACGGATGCGTGACGTCGGATCGAACGGGATTGCGCTGGCGCCCTCGATGACCAAAGACGGACATGCGCTGCTCCTCATCAATCCTCATACGTCTTTCTATTTCCGATCGGAGCTTCAAATGCTCAGCGACGAGGGCCTCGACGCATACGGGGCCTCGACGTGGGGACAGTTCTTCATCTATCAAGGTTTTAATCAGCACATTGGCTGGATGCATAGCAGCACTGGCGTCAACGACGTGGATTTCTTCGCCGAGACGATCGTGCGTAAAGGCGGTAAACTCTATTATCGCTACGGCTCCGCGTTGCGACCGGTGACCGTTTCATCCATTACGTTGCACTACCGCACGACCGACGGCAGTCTCGCGTCCCGGACGTTCACGGCCTATCGCACCCATCACGGGCCTATCGTCGCCAAGGAAGGCACGAAATGGGTTGCAGTGGCGCTGATGGATAAACCGATCGCGGCGCTTAGCCAGTCATTCTTCAGAACCAAAGCAGCCGATTTCGCGTCGTTTCGCGCGATCGCCGACCGCTACAAGGCCAACTCATCCAACAACACCATCTTCGCCGACCGCAACGGCGAAATTGCGTTCATGACGCCGCAGTTCATTCCGCGTCGCGACGACCGTTTCGACTATACCAAGACGGTCGACGGCTCGAACCCGGACACCGATTGGAAAGGGCTGCTTCCGCTCGGAGCGATGCCTAATGTCGTGAATCCGCCTAATGGCTGGGTGTTCAACTCGAACGACTGGCCGTATTCGGCCGCCGGCAGCCATAGCGCTAAAATCGGCGACTATCCGCGCTACATGGACCAGTTCGGTGAGAATATGCGCGGCGTGCACGAAACCCGGCTCTTGACGGGACGTCGGAACTTTACGCTCGACTCGCTTCGCGCCGCCGCCTTCGATTCGTATCTACCGGGTTTTGCCGATTTGATCCCTCCGCTGATAGCGGCATACGACGGCTTACCCAAAGGCGATCCTCGCACCGCTGCGCTCCACGAGCCGATCGCGCTGCTGCGAAGGTGGGACGATCGGTGGTCGGCATCGTCGATACCTACGACGCTAGCCGTCTATTGGGGGGACGCGTTACGCAAGGCAGTACATCGACCCGAAGACGAACTCTCCGAAACGTACCGACGGATGGGCGCGGCGCCGGCAAACGAGAAGCTGCTCGCGCTGCAGCGCGCAATCGGACAGCTCGATACCGATTTTGGGACGTGGCGTACGCCGTGGGGTCACGTCAACCGCTTTCAACGTTTGAACGACGACATCGTGCCGCATTTCGAGGATGCAAAACCCAGCATTCCGGTGCCGTTTACTTCGGGCTTCTGGGGATCGCTCGCCGCGTTTTATACCACGCAGACCCAGACGAAGCGGCGCTACGGCGTTTCCGGAAACAGCTTCGTCGCTGTCGTCGAGTTTGGAGACCGCGTGCGCGCGCAAGCCGTGACGGCGGGCGGCGAAAGCGGCAATCCCGCGTCGACCCACTTCGACGACGAAGCCGTGCGGTACAGCACTGGCAACCTGCGCGAAGTCTACTACTACGACGATCAGCTAGCGCACCATACGACGCGTTTCTACCACCCCTAGATGGCCGCGAGCGGAACTTTCTACGAAGAAAAGCGCCTCGGCGTCTTAGACGGCTTGCGCGGCGTCGCGGTACTGCTCGTGCTCTGGTACCACATATGGGAGATCTCGTGGCTGCCCGCGCCGGTGTCGTGGCTGCAGTTCGTGCCGGAGACGGGCTTCATCGGCGTTCACCTCTTCTTCTTTCTGAGCGGATTCGTCATCTCGTATCCGTTCGTTCGCGCATGCGTTCAAGGCCGCGCGCAGCCGAGCTGGTCGCATTTCGCCTGGCGTCGGTTGTTGAAGATCGTTCCCTCGTACGTGCTCGCGATCGGCGTTGCGTACGCGATCGGCTACGCTCAGGTCCAGCCCTACGCCGATACGCTGCGCGATCTCCTAACGCATTTGCTCTTCATTCACACCTGGTTTCCGTACCGGTTTGGGACGATCAACGGCGTGCTGTGGACGCTCGCCGTCGAGGTCGAGTTTTATTGTCTCTTCCCAATCGTGTGGAATGCGTTTAAACGCGCGCCCTGGTTAACGGCCGCAGTCATGATCGTCGTTGCATGGATGTGGCGCGCCTGGTTCGCGCACTGCTGCATGCAGACGCTCTTTCCAACGTACGAAGAGAACTTGCCGGGCTACCTCGACATCTTTGCCTGCGGCATGATCGCGTCGTACGTTTACGTGCGCTTCGGCGACCGGATTCGCGCGTCGAGCTGGAAGTTGGCCGCACCCATTGTCGCGCTCGGCGGAATCGTCGCGCTGGCGGCGCTCCTGCAGAACCTTTACGGGTTCCGGCTCGCCGATCAGTGGCAAGGCGTTTGGCAGATCGATAAGCGCCCGCTACTGGGCCTATCCTTCGCCATCATTGCCGTCGGATCGTTGCTTTCCCCGGCATGGTGGCAACTGCTCCTCGATAATCCCCCGCTGCGTTTTCTCGCAGCGATTTCGTACAATCTCTACCTCTATCATCAGCTCTTCGCGCGCGATCTGCTGAAGTGGCATATTCCGCCGTACGCCGGCGATCCGCACTTCGATCCGGATTGGCAGACGCGCTACACGCAAATCGCCTTCGCCGTGACGATAGCACAAGCGTCGGTCGTCACCTACATTTTTGAGAGGCCGCTCCTGCGTCTGCCGATGCCGCACACCTGGGCACTTCGTGCGGTGTGGGGACGCTCTTCGAAACCACGATCGCGATAGGAATCTTAGCGACGGTCGCGGGCGCCACGCTCGGCGTCAGCGCGATGGCGACGCACGCGGCCGCCAGCGCCGCCATGCGCAGCGTCATGCAGGATGCGGCCGAGCGCGAAATGCGCGTTGCTCTCGACGTGCTCAAGTATCAAGGGGGCACACTCACGCCGGTGACGATTGCGACGGCGCTTCCGATTGCCGGCGCTTCCCCGCTGCCCGTCGGGCTGTCGTTGAGCGCATTGACGGCGCCCGGCGGCGCAACGACAGTGACCATCGGGCTCGTTGCGACGGACGATCCGGCGCAGCGCGTCACAGTCGACGCAACGCTCGATCGTAGAGCGCCGCTTCCAGGTACGGTTCTTCATGCGCCGGGACTCGTGCCGGCGCCGACTGGGGCACCGTAGCGTGCTGCTGCGAACCCTTTTCGTGCTGGTACTCTTTGCCGCGCTGTCGGAAACCATCGTGCACGGTGCGCACGCACTCGCACAGACGTCGCTTCGACGCGAGGCCGCGCTCGCTGTGCGTCAAGAACTGGCTGCCGCAACCGTCCAAGCCCGTGAGACCATTGCAAACGCGATTGCAGCGGGAGCGGATCCCCGCGACGTGGTGCCGGCCGCTCCTTCACCCGCGGCGACCTGTGCGATCTTGACCGCGTCGGAATGCGTGCTCGAGGCGAAGGCGACCATCGCCTTTTCTATCGCAACCGCCGCAACGGCGTCGCCGTGTCCCAGCGACGGATGCACCGTCTACGAGCAAGACAACGACGCCGTTACGGAGGGTCGCGTCCTCGCCGACGTCTCCGCCGAGGCTGTCACTGCCGGCGGGACGATCTTAGCGTCCCGCGATGCGCGGCTAACGTTTCGGACGTGGCGGGTGGCACCTTACGCGTCGCTGGCCGGAGCCCTCGATGAATCCTTGGCGGCACTGGCGCCGGCCGGCGCCGGAGATGACGGAGGCGCGGTACCGAACGGCACCGCGCCTGGAACCTTAATCGACGTTCTTTACGAAAACCAACGAACGGGCGCGACCATACCTGCTAACGTATGGCTTCCGCAGATCCAGCGACAGACGGCTAGCCCGCCTGCCTGGTCGCCGTAGCTCGCTACGGCGTAGCCGGCGCGGTCTTGAAGAGGTTCGTCGTAATGTCCGCGATCACGGGAATGCGAACTTCTTTTCCTTGGAATGCCGTGATGAACGTCCAGAGCCAGAGGATGAACCACAGCAGTCCGACGAGCATCCAGAGAAGCCCGAGGAAATGGATGAACGGAGTCAAGAACGCAAGCGCAAACTCCAGTACGATGTACACACCCCAGAGCGTAATCGACTGCGCCGCGGCCCACTTCACGAACGTATTCGTGCCGCCGCCGACGAGCATAATAATGCCGCCGATGATGCCGAACAGATACGCGAGACCTGCAGCGACGTTAGCTTGAAGACCGAACGGGGTGTCCGAGGGAGGCTGGGAAACCGACATTGCACGCCCTTTCGTTGATTGAAGTCTTCGGTTTATGGGAAGGCTGCTTTGCCTCGAGTCCCCTGCGACCCTTGTGGTACGTCGCCCCTACAGCAACTTAACATGCGTTTGCTTGTCGCGGGCTTTCGAACCGCTTCCACGAACAGCGCCGCTGGTGCTGGTCTATGCCGGATTGCTTTATGTGATTGTCTGTTGGGGACTCAACGTGGTGCTGGTAAAAAGCGCCATTGCGAGCCTCGATCCGCTCGCCTTCACCGCCCTCCGCTTTGTCGCTATGACCCCGCTCGCGTTCGGATTGGTCTACGCCGCCGGCGAACGGGTTCAAATCCGACGTCAAGACGTCGTCCCGCTCCTCGTGTGCGCCGCCTGCGGGTACGGCGTGTACCAGTACCTTTGGGTGCTGGGACTGGCCAACACCAGCGCCTTTGCATCGTCGCTGCTCGGTGCCACCGCGCCGGTGTTCACGCTAATCCTCGTGGCACTTACCGGCCACGAACGCGTCGGCGCGCTGCGCTGGGCGGGAGCGGCGCTGGCGCTGGTGGGCATCGCCGTCTTCGAAGGCGCGTTCGCGGGGCGCGCGACCTTTCGCATCGGCGACCTTCTCACGCTGCTATCCTCGATCTCGTTTGCGGGCTATAACGTCGCGACCGCGCGACTCGTCGGGCGGTATTCCCCGGTAGCGCTCGTTGCCGTCACGATGACGATCGGCGGCCTAATGATTTATCCCGCCGGCATTCCGCGACTGCTGCACGCCGATCTGCACGCGCTCGGGTGGAACGTATGGGGACCGTTTCTCTTTGCGGTGATCTTCCCGATCGTCCTAACGTGGCCGGTGTGGAACTACGGCATCGCCAAGATCGGCGCGGCGCGTGCGGGACTCTTCGGCTTTCTCGTTCCGATTGTCGCCGGTATTGCAAGCACGCTCATTCTACAGGCGCACTTCGAGCCGCACCAGCTCATCGGCGCTGCCGTCTGTCTGGCGGGAATGGCGTTTGCAACGATCTTTGGGCGATTCTCGCTAGGCGCGATTTGGGCCGAACGCTCGCTGCCGTTGGAGCGATAATCATGAACAAACGCCACGCCTACTGGCTGCTCGTACTCCCGTTCGTGGCGACGCTGCTGCCGTTTCTGTACAACCATGCCGAACCGGCGCTGTTCGGAATGCCGTTTTTCTATTGGTACCAGCTGATGTGGGTGTTGATCACCGGCGGTTTGCTCGGATTCGTCGTTTACATAACGCGGGATGCAGGCGATGTCTAGCGGCTCCATTGTCTTGCTCACGCTGGTCGGTGCGGTCAGCGTCTTGGGCTTTGCCGCTGCCCGCTGGGGCAAAGCCGATCTCAACTCGATCGAGGAGTGGGCGCTGGGCGGACGCGGTTTCGGCACGATCGTGTCGTGGTTCTTGCTCGGCGGCGATCTCTACACGGCTTATACCTTCATCGCCGTTCCGGCGCTGGTCTATGGGGTAGGCGCGCTCGGCTTTTTCGCGGTCCCCTACGCGACGATCGCGTATCCCGTCGCACTCGTCGTTTTGGTGCGTTTCTGGGGCATCGCCCGCGAACGCGGATATCTCACCACGGCCGATTTCGTACGCGACCGCTTTAACGATCGCGCACTCGAAGTGGCGATCGCGTTGACCGGCGTCGTTGCGGCAATGCCGTACATCGCCTTGCAGCTGGCGGGAATGAAGACCGTCTTCGCGCAGATCGGCGGCGGCTTTCAGACGCACGACGGACTTCCCGCGCTTACCATCGCGTTCGTGCTGCTCGCGGCTTATACGTACACCAGCGGATTGCGCGCGCCGGCGCTCATCGCGTTCGTGAAGGACACACTGATCTACGTGACCGTCATTGCGGCCATCGTCGTGATCCCGGCTAAGCTCGGCGGCTGGGCGCACGTCTTTTCCGCGTCGCAAGCCGCGCTCGCCACGCGTCCGAAACCAACGTCGATCTTCTTGGCGCCGTCGCAGTACTTCACGTATGCGACGATGGCATTCGGCTCCGCGCTATCGCTCTTCATTTATCCGCACTCGATCACCAGCGTGCTGGCAGCCAAGAGCAAGGAAGTGCTTCGACGCAACGCTGCACTGTTACCGATCTATTCGCTGCTGCTCGGTCTCCTCGCGCTCCTCGGGTACTGCGCGGTGGCGGCGGGAATCAACCTTCCCCAATCGGCCACGAGCAACGTCGTGCCGCTGCTGTTTAGGAAGTTCTTTCCGCAGTGGTTTGCCGGGGTGGCCGATGCGGCCGTAGTGATCGGTGCGCTCGTACCCGCAGCAATCATGTGCATCGGAGCGGCGAACCTGTTCGCCAGCAACGTCTTTGCGGAGTTCACCGCTCAGCGACCGCCGGGCGAAACGCGCACTGCTAAGTTGCTTACGCTGGGCATGTGCGCTGCGGCGCTGGCAGTGATCTTCTCCGTTCGCGTGCCCTATGTCATCGACTTCCAGCTGCTGGGCGGCGCGCTGATGCTGCAGATCTTTCCGGCATTCGTCCTGGGCTTGTGGACGCGGGCCCTCCATCCGAAGGCGCTTCTCGCGGGCTGGGCCTGCGGCTTAGCCGTGAGTTGCGCGATGGCCTACGCCACCGGCTTCAACTCGAATTTTACGATTCACGCGTTCGGCGGCTCCTTGACCGGCTTCATCGCGCTGTACGCGCTGCTCGTTAATCTTGCCGTGTCGGCGATAGTCACGCTAGCATTACGTATGATCCGCCCTTCACAGGCTCAGGGTGACGCACGGTGACGCAGATAAATCCGGAAGGCTGGCCGAGGCCCAGCGGCTACTCAAACGGCGTCGTCGCACAGGGACGATTCTTGGCCATCTCCGGCCAGATCGGCTGGGACGAAGAGCTGAACCTCGTCTCGCGCGACTTCTTGGATCAGGCGTGTCAAGCGCTGAGTAACGTCATGGACATACTCACCGCCGCAGGCGGCAAGCCCGAACACCTCGTTCGGCTCACGTGGTACATCACCGACAAAGAAGAGTATCGTGCGCGCCTAGGCGAGCTGGGCGCGTGTTATCGTAGGATCGTGGGCGAACATTATCCCGCCATGGCGCTGGTGCAGGTTGCGGCGCTGCTCGAAGAAGGTGCGAAGGTCGAAATCGAAGCAACGGCAGTGCTTCCCGGATGAAGCCGGCGCTCGACCATTTCGTGTTGATCTGCGATCGCGGTGCGCCGCAAGCCGATGGGCTGGCCCAACTCGGTTTGCTCGAAGGCTCCGGTAACGTGCATCACGCACAAGGCACGGCAAACCGGCGGTTCTTCTTCAACAACGCCTATCTCGAGCTGTTATGGGTCGACGATTTGAACGAGGCACGCCAAGAACCGGCGTTTCGCACGCGTCTGTGGGAACGCTGGCTGCGCCGTCACGACGGTGCATGTCCGTTCGGCATCGCATTGCGCCCCGACGAACCGGCCGATGCCGGGGCACTGCCGCCGTTTCCAACGTGGGCGTACCACGCACCCTATTTGCCGGCGCCAGTGTCCATTGGCATCGCTCTGGCGACGCCGCTGATCGAGCCGGAGTTTCTCTACATGAACTTTGCAACGTCGCCGCAATCGAAAGCTCGCGAACCGCTGGAGCATCCGTTGGGCCTTCGCGAGCTCACCCACGTACGCATTGCATCGCCGGGCGGCGCACAATCGCAGGCTGCGAAGATCACCGCCACTTTAGGCATAGCAAGCTTCGTCGAGGCGGACGACTACGTTACCGAGTTCTTCTTCGACCACGCTGCCAAAGGCGAGGCTGCCGATCTCCGGCCGTCCTTACCGTTACTTTTGCGCTGGTGACGCGACCATAGCAGGCGTAAGCAGGTCGCCGTATTCGAGTACCTGCGCGACGCCGCGATCGTCGAAAAACGCGATCGGGTAGCCCTGTGCGATTCCTTCGGCCATATGCGGACGGTCTTGTGCGTGAATGTGCAGTGCCACAGCTTTGGCCAGCGGCATGCGTGCGACGACGCCATCGGCAGCTCGTGCCGCAATTGAACCCTTCGCAAGATGCGCCATTATGATGAACCCGCGGCGGGTTTCGATCGAAAGCCAAGCGTCGTCGCGCCGTTCTTGCGTCCATGCGATCGTGCCGTCGCAGGGCGCCAATACCTCTCGCTCGACCGTGCCGCTCCCAACCGGCAGAAAATCGTAGGCGAAGTATTGATCGCTCGAACCTTGATGATGGTTGTGCCGCGGATCGGGGCCACCGGCAACTACGCGCCACGGTTCGGTAAACGGTGACTCCAAGACGATTGGATTGGCGGCTCGCCGCCACCAGCGCTGGGCCTCGAAGCGCCGGTCGACGAACCACCAGACGGCGATCAGAACCACTAAAGCCGCGATGGCGACGTAACCCAACTGCGCGATCTGACCGCCCGCAAAACCGACGCCGACCGCGGCGAAAATCGCAAAGAAAAGCGCGCGCCGCGGCGTCATCTAGAGCGCTTCGCGCTCTCGTTGCCGCAGCTTATAGCGCTGGACTTTGCCGGTTTCCGTGCGAGGCAGTTCGTGCACGAACTCGATCTCGCGCGGAGCTTTAAACGGCGCGATTTGCGCCTTGCAGAACTCGCGTAACTCGTCGGCTTTCCAATCCGTTGCGGGACAGCCTTCGACGAGCACGACGAAGGCTTTTACGATGTGCGTTTCTTTCTCGAGGTCCGGTTTGCCGACGACCGCAACTTCCTTCACGTCGGCGTGAGCGATGAGGGCCTGTTCGACCTCGGGGCCGGAGATATTGTAGCCGGCCGAGACGATCATGTCGTCGGTACGCGCGACGTACCAGCAGTAGCCGTCGTCGTCCATGCGATACGCGTCGCCGGGATAGTTCCACCCTTTTTGCACGTAGCTGCCTTGACGTTCGTCTTCCAAGTACTTGCAGCCCGTCGGGCCTTTGACCGCGAGACGCCCGACGGTACCGTTGGCAACGCGATTGCCGTCTTCATCGTGAACTTCCGCAATGTAACCCGGGACGGCTTGGCCGGTCGACCCGGCCACGATTTCGTCAACCGGCGAACCGACGAAGATGTGCAGCATCTCGGTGCTGCCGATGCCGTCCATGATCTTGAGTCCGGTTTTATCGCGCCACGCTTCCCACACCGGCTTCGGCAGTGTCTCCCCGGCCGAGACGCACGTGCGCAAGGTACCGATGTTGAAACGGTCGACCATACCGCACATCGCGCGATAAGCAATCGGCGCCGTAAAAACGGTCGTCACGCCGTGCTCCGCAATGCCGCGCATGAGATGCTCCGGTCCGGCTTGCTCGAGCAGCAGCGTGGCCGCTCCCACCGACAGCGGGAACAGCAGCAGTCCGCCGAGACCAAACGTGAATGCCAGCGGCGGGCTGCCGCAAAAGAGGTCGTCCGAACGCGGCCGCAACACGCGCGCTCCGTACGAGTCGCACGTAGCGGCGATATCGCGATGGTAATGCATTGCGGCCTTGGGCGTACCCGTAGTGCCGGACGTAAACGCAATCATGGCGACGTCTTCGGCAACGGTATCGACCGTTGGGAACTCGTCGGACTTCTCGCGCATGTAAAACTCCAACTCGTCGCCGTCGCCGCCGAAGTGCAGCGTCTTCAGGGCGCCGTCGGTCGCGCACGCCGTCGCCAGTTCATCGCATAAGCGCGCATCGCAGAGCGCGTGCTTGACCTGTGCCTTCGCCATCATGAAGCGCAGCTCGTTTGCGCGGTAAAGCGGCATCGTCGTGACCACGATCGCGCCGGCTTTGAGCACGCCGAACCAGCACGCCGCCAACATCGGCGTGTTAGGGGCGCGCAGCAGCACGCGGTTACCGGGAACGACTCCGAGGTCTTCGACCAGCACGCGAGCAATGCGATTGCTCCGCGCCGCGAGATCGGCGTAGGTCCATACCGGGTGATCCGGTGCGAGGATGCACCGTCGTTCGCCGTTGCCGGCCCTGATGTGGCGATCCAGCAGACGCTCCGCGGCGTTGAGCCGCTGCGGATAGTGCAGCTCCGGTAAAGCGAACGACAACTCCGGCATCCGGCCGGGCGGCGGCAGCCGATCCTCGGCAAACGTGTCGAGGTGCGCCGTGACTCTCACTGCGCTTCCAGAGTGTGTTTCGCAATTACTAGCTGCTGGATTTCACTCGCTCCCTCGTAGATGCGCAGCGCGCGCACGTCGCGATACAACCGCTCGACGACCTCTCCGTGGGTGACGCCGCGTCCTCCGAATAACTGGACGGCACGATCGCAGATTCGACCCGCCGCTTCGGTCGCAAACCATTTCGCCATCGCCGCTTCACGCGTGATGCGCGGCGCGCCGGCGTCTTTCGTCCAAGCCGCCCGATACACCAGCAAAGCCGCCGCGTCGATGTCGGTCGCCATCTCCGCGATGGCCGCCTGAGTCAACTGCTGCGATGCTAGCGGGACGCCGAAGAGAAAACGCGACTTTACGTGTTTGAGCGATTCGTCCAGCGCGCGGCGCGCGAAGCCGAGCGCGGCGGCTCCGACCGTACTGCGGAAGATGTCGAGCGTCGCCATCGCGATCTTGAAGCCTTCGCCTTCTTTTCCTAGCCGCTGCGATGCCGGCACGCGCAGACGCTCGAACGTGATGGTTCCCAACGGATGCGGCGACATCGTGTCGATACGCTTGCCGACGGTAAAGCCCGGCATCGCCGCGTCCACCGCAAAGGCCGTCAAACCCTTGGCAGCGTCGTCGCTCGTGCGCGCGAACACGACGTAGACGTCCGCGATCCCGGCGTTGGAAACCCACGTCTTCTCGCCGTCGATCGTGTAGACGCCGTCCTTTAGCACCGCGCGCGTCGAGATCGCCGCGACGTCGGATCCGGCTTCCCGCTCCGATAACGCGAAGGCCGGAATGCAGCGTCCGCTGGCAACCATCGGCAGATGGCGCCTCTGGAGCTCGGCGCTGCCGAACAGCGTCAGCGCGCCGCTGCCGAGACCTTGCATCGCAAAACCGAAATCCGCCATCGCCGAGTGATAAGCGAGCGCTTCGCGCGCGAGACAGAGGGTGCGCACGTCGAGACCGGCGCGCAAGCCGCCAAAAACGTCCGGAACGCACGCACGTAATACTTCGCCCGCCGCGAGCGCTCGCACCCAAGCCCGCGCGCTTGCGTCCGGGCGGCGCTCGTCGTCGAGCACGTCGCTCTTGCTGAGCCACTCACGCACGCGTCCCATGAACGCCCGGTGCTCTTCGTCGAAAAGCGGAAGCATGAGATCCTGTATCTGCATCAATCCCCCGCAAACTCGGGTGTCTTTTTGGCGACGAACGCGTCGTAAGCGCGTTTGAAGTCTTTGGTCTCCATGCACCTTGCCTGCGCGCGCGCTTCGGCGTCGATCGCATCGTCGAGCGGCTGCGACCACTCCTCGTGCAGCATCTTCTTGGTCATCGCATGCGCGAAGGTCGGACCAGACGCGAGCTTTCCCGCCATCTGCTTCGCCTGAGCAAGGACTTCGCCCGGCATGCAAAGTTCGTTGAAGAATCCCCAGTTCAAGCCCTGCGCTCCGCTCATCACCTTTCCCGTGTACAGCAGCTCGCTCGCTCGGCCCAGCCCGACGATACGCGGCAACATCGCGCATGCGCCCATGTCGCATCCCGCTAAGCCCACGCGTACGAACAAAAACGCCACTTTCGCTCGTTCCGTGCCGTAGCGCAGATCGGACGCCATGGCTAAAATCGCGCCCGCTCCCGCGCAGACACCATCGACGGCCGCCACGATCGGCTGCGGACACGCCCGCATCGCCTTTACGAGATCGCCGGTCATCTGCGTAAACTCGAGCAGCTGCGAGCTCGGACGCTGGGTCAACGGTCCGATGATCTCGCGCACGTCCCCGCCGGAGCAGAAGTTTTCACCCGCGCCGGTGAGCACGACCGCCTTAACCCCGTCGTCGCTTTCGAGCGCGCGAAACTTGTCTCGCAACTCGGCGTACAACTCGAACGTCAACGGGTTCTTGCGTTCCGGGCGGTCGAGCGTAATCGTCAGCACTCGACCGTGGATGGCATAGCCGGCTTTGGTACTCATCTTCTCCTAGCGGATGCGAAACGGCAGATCTTGCTCTTCTATCTTGCCCGCGCTGTTGCGCGCGAGCACCCGCAGGCGATACGCGCGCACGAAGATCGGCGGGGTATCGAGAACGTCGAGCGTAAAGGCAAACCGTCCGAATGCTTTTCGCGGCACGTCGATCGAGAAGAGGTTCGTGCGAACCTCGACCGATGCTACGTTCGTCGTGGTCACGAAGCTGCCGCTCCACGTGGTGCCGCGCGCGACGTCGAGCGAAGAGAAATGCATCGCCAAGATCTGCGGCGGCGCGTCGTTTGCGGCCGTTCTCGGCGTTGGAAGTGGCGCAGGGTTGCCGATGGAGACCAATTCCGGAACGTCGGGCAACCGTGAGGCGCACGCCGTTAGGGCCAAGACGAGAACGCAGCGGAGCGCAGGGGCCATCGACGTCAGGTCTGCATAGCGGTTCGCGTTTTCCTGCCGACCAGAGGGCGTGCCGGTCATAGTCACTAAAGGCATTGCCGATGCAGCAGGAGCGGGCGGTACCACGTAGCCTCGGCTTCGATTATGCCGTCGGAGCGTGCAGCGTCTGGATCGCAAGCGGCTTCTTTCTCGACGCCTGGGCACACGGGCACGTTCCCGTCGAGACGTTTTTCACACCGTACCACGGTGTGTTTTACTCCGGAATGCTCGCGCTGATCGTGGTGTTGTCGGCCTTCATCGTGCGCAATCGCCTGCGGGGTTACCGCTGGATCGACACGGTCCCGCGCCCGTATCGTTTAGCGCTGCTGGGCATTCCGATCTTCATCGTCGCGGGCATCGGCGACATGATTTGGCACTTCATCTTAGGTATCGAAGAGGGCGTCGACGCCCTGTTGAGTCCCACGCATCAGGCGTTGGGATTGGGCATCTTCTTTCTTTCCAGCGGTCCGATTCGCTCGGCGATCGCCGATCGCTCGCCGACGAATCTCGTCCGTCAACTGCCGCTGGCGCTTGGATTAGCGACCTGGCTCATTCTCGTGCACTTCGGAACGGCGTACGCCTTCGATCCAGCGGCGGGCCGGAGCAACGCCCCGCCGCCGATCGCGCCGTTCTCGCGTTCCTATCTTACCGCGCTTTCGATCGGGTATTACAAAGTCTCGCTCGGCGTGCTCGTCGTAATTTTTCAAAGCAGCATTATGGCGGGGCTCGCGCTCTGGGCTGCCGCGCGCACGCGCCTGCAGTTTGGAACGCTCACGGTTCTCTACCTCTTCGGCAACGTGCCGGCCGCCGCGGCCTTCACGAACCAAACGCCGCTGCTGCTGGTCACCATTGCGCAGTCGCTGTGCGCTGGTCTCGCCGGCGATGCGTTTGTCGCGCGCTACCGTCCGCAGCCCAGACGCAACTCGTATCTGTGGTTCGCGGTGGTGGTTCCGATGACGTACATCGGCATATATTTGATTTCGACGTCGCTGGCGGATGGGGTCTGGTGGGATTGGAACGTCGCGCTAGGTGCGTGGCTATGGTCCGGAGTCTGCGGCTTTGCGCTTGGATTGCTCGGAAGCGCGCGCCGCGCATGATCGCAGGCGTTTTCGCAATCGTTGCGGAGATGCTTCATCTCGGCACTTCCTGGAGGTACGGGTACTTCCGCGACGAGCTCTATTTCATCGCGTGCTCGAAGCATCTCGCGTGGGGTTACGTCGATCAGCCGCCGCTCGTGGCCGTTGCGGCGCTCATTTCGAGGCCCACCGGTTACGAACTCACCGCGCTGCGGCTCCTTCCAGTTGTTGCCGCGGCACTGACCGTCTTTCTCGCGGTCACGATGGCCAAGGAGCTCGGCGGCGGCCGCTTCGCGCAAACTCTGGCCGGCGTCGCCACCACGCTTGCGCCGGCGTACCTGCTCTTGGGCAACACTTTAACCACGACGTCATTCGAGCCGCTGACGTGGACGCTGCTGATCTACTCGTGCGTCCGCCTCACGCGCAGCATCGCGCGACAGGATAACTCGCGCGCGCCCCAGTGGTGGATTGCGGTCGCGTGCGCCGGCATTCTCGGCGGTTATTCGAAGTATTCCATCGCGCTGCTCGCCGTGGCTTTGCTCGTCGGACTGCTGCTGACTCCCCAGCGGCGAATCTTGCAAACGCCGTGGCTGGCTCTTGCGACGCTCGTGGCGCTATTGGCGCTGCTGCCCAACATCGTGTGGCAGGCCAATCACGGATGGCCCATCGTGGAAGTCCTTCAAGGCGATGCATCGCACCGGCCCGCATTCCAAAACGGCGTGGCGCTCGAGTCGATGAATCTCTGGACGAATGCGCGCGCCTTCGCGCTCGAGCAGCTGCTCTATCTGAACCCCGTCTCCGCGCCGGTATGGCTCACCGGTTTGTGCGCGCCGCTCTTCGTCGGGCGCATGCGCGACTTGCGGTTCGTCACCATCGCGTACGCATTCGTCTTTTTGCTTGCCGCAGCGCTCAGCGCGAAAGGTTACTACATCGTCGGCATCTACGCGTCGCTCTTTGCGTTTGGTTCGGTCGCCATCGAGCGCGCGGTTGCCGCGCTTCGTTACGCGTTGCTCGCAGCGCTGGTCGTCGTCGGCATTTTGGTGACGCCGCTTTCGCTTCCGATTCTGCCGGTTGACGCGCTGGTGGCGTATAGCCAGCGCCTGGGACTCACCGGCGCCGGCGGCACTCCGGCGCGTCTCGTGCAGCCCGTCTTCGCCGAAGAGTTCGGATGGGGACGCCTGGCACACGACGTTGCGGCGGCCTACTTCAAACTGCCGCTCGACGTTCGCCGGCGCACCGCGATTTACGCCGACACCTACGGCGACGCCGGCGCGCTCGACTTTTTCGGCCCGCAATACGGACTGCCGCTTACGATCTCGAGTCAGAACAACTATTACTTGTGGGGAACGCGCGGTTACGACGGCTTGACGATGATTGCCGTCGGCGCATCGCGGATCGACATTCTGCGCAGGTATTACCGTAGCGTCACGTTGGTCGCAACCTCGACCGAGCCGTATCGCTGGGTGGTCGAGGGGCCCGCTCCGATCTATCTCTGCCGCAATCCCGTCGCGCCGCTGTCGGAGATTTGGCCGCACTTGCGATGGTTCGGCGCTTAGCCCCATTGCGCTAACCGCGGGTACTTCCCCGTGGTATGCGAGTTAGTGAACGCGGTTTCACGCTGATCGAAACGGTCGTCGCATGCGCGATCGTCGCGACGTTATTGGTAGCCGGCGGGTTCTGGATGCTGGGATTGCATCCGGGAGCGCTCGTCCAGGCGACCAGCGACTACGATGCGGCTTTGAGTACAGCCCGCGCCCTCGCAACGACATCTTCGAATGGAGCGACGCTCGTCTTCGCACCGATCGCAGGACGCAGCGGCTTTTCGCTGCGCGTGTACGCGGGACGCCCCAGCAGCTCCAATACCGTGCAGCCGACGACTGCGATGCCGGTAACGAGCGACGCCGTCGTTTCGGAGAAGACACTGGGTGCTCCGCCCTTTGCGATCTTCGTGGCTGCATCGGGACACGTAAGCGGAAAGGCATCGTATCCGGTCATCGATGCGAGCGGGAATGCGACGTTTGCGCCGATTCCGGGCGAGCCGGCGTGTCCGATGGGCGGATTCGTTCTGACATTTTCCGCGCCGTCGGGTGCGAGCGCAACGCGAACGCTGCCATGCACGTCGAGCGTCGCCGGTGCGCCGGGATTTCCGAATCCGTCGCCGACACCGAACGTACCGATCGTCACGCCGGCCGCGCTGGTCTATCATTGGCCGGCCGATGCACGCCAAACGTTCGTCGCGACGGAATGGGGTTACACGCACTGGTTTGCGACGACCGCCGGTTTCACGTGCGGGAGCGGCGTGGCATCGTTTCCCAACGTGCTGCCGTCGCCGTATTCGCCGGCAAATACGCCGTCTGAGGCGAAGGCTGCGCCGACTCCGCCGCCGAGCACGCCGTACTCGTTTCCCAACTCGTCGCAAAGCATGAACGACGCACCTGCGGCGTTTCCGCTCGACCCCGCCGGTGCCGGGTTATGCAGCGCTTCTGTCGCCGATGACTACGGGCAGCAAGCGCATACGGACGTACAAGTCATGGGCTGGCTTTCGGCGACGTACGGCGGAAAAACGTACACGCATCTCTCATCGACGGAGATGTCGTTGCCAAGCACGGACCTACCGAAGGCCGGAAGCGCGGTGACGATTCCGCTATTGAAGACGTACGACAGCGAGGCGCTTCTGCCGGCGATATCGCTCGACGCCGCGTGTTCGCAGTACGTCAAGGCGTCGGCGGCGAGCGGAACGACACCGAGCGCACCGTCGGCGAAGCCGGCGACGGCGAGCGTCACCCTTCTCCTGGTTACGATGCCGGGATCGCCGATCGAGTGCGGCGGCACGCTGTACGATCAGTATGCCGGGTCGCTGCGCGGCGAGGGAATCGCGTTCAATGCAGCGATTGGCACCGCTGAGGTCGATACGTGGCCGCGAGCGGTGCGTTATCCGATGGCCGGATTTGCCGTCGGACCGTGCGCGATCGATCAACCGCGCGCGTACACGAACGATACGTTTGCCACCGCCGATGCGAACGACACCGCGCCCTTTTCGAATCAGGGCGCGTTCGGCCCGTACGGTACCGACGGTAATGGCTGCATGGTCTACAATAAGGGCCAGAGCGGCGAAGCGCCCGTGAATATGACGGCTGCTGCCGATTCAACGCCGCATCCCGGACAAGCCGTAAGCGTATTCGTCAATGAGGTCGGATATAGCGGAAGTTTTTCATTAGTCGAAGGTGCCCGGGACAGACTCAGCTGTGCCTCCTGGGAGCGATCTCCTGGTCATGGCAGGCGAATAGTTCGGCCGGACCGACCGCGAACATCATTGGCGTCGGGGGACTGCACAATCGCCCTGCTACTTCGCGCTCACCGATGGCACAGGCTCGGTTAGCTCAACAAACACAGTTGCCGCCGAGGTCATCGAGCCGTGCGCGAGCGGCAGCGTGTGCTACGCAGAAGCGATCGGCCAATGGTGGAAGTACGACAATAGCTAGCAACCCCATTGGCGTGCGGTAATAACAACTGCATCAATTACTACTTACGTGACGAGGTCTATAAGTACGATTCAAACTACGGGCACGTGGAGTGCCTGGCAAAATCGTGAAGCACCGACGTATGACGGCGCAGGGAAGCAAAACGGCTGCACGACCGTCGCTTATCAGCAGCAGCTTTACGGCAAACGCCTATACTGGTTCAACTGGTGAAGACGACTATCCGACCCTGACTTGGGCTCCGACGTCTTCAGTAACGCTCGGTGAAAGGCTTTACCGGCCACTGCGACGGCAGGTTGCCAATACGAGCAAGGGGCTGGGAACGCGGCTGAGCGATGCCGCACAGTTATGGCCAGCTTGGGTAAAGTCGGGTCCTTCCAGTTGCGCGGATCTCGCGGATACTTCACCGTTACCAATCCAGACATCGTGAGTCTTGCCGCTCACCAAGGGTTCTGTTCTGCGCTGTCACCCAATGTGTGCGCGGGTCAGCAGCATAGTCAAGATCTCCTACGCACGCCCGCTTCAAATATCCCGGCGATTCTGATTAGAGTTGCACCGCAGTCTGCGTTTCCGGAAGGTTGATACGCAGCGCCAGCCGTGATATTTCCGTTGCCGTAGAGAACTCGGTCGTGAACAGCGGACCTGCCGAAGTTGCGCGCGATTATTCTCCGTAAGCCACTCGTCGACAACCGCAGCATCTAGATTCCACTTCGCGCGATAGGCGTCGAATGCTCGAATACACGGCTTCTCCCAATGCGATATCGTGACGAGCCGGTAGTCGCCGCTGCGTTCCGGAGCGGGGAACGTGATTTGAGGAATCGGCGGCAAACACCGCATGCCGGCTGGAACCTTTCCCGGCGGATAGATCGTCGGACAAGGCGTCGGCGCAAGCAGATGCTGGGAACTGCCTTTGAGCCATATCTGGTCGTGGATCGTTGGGCGTGTCAAATCTGCCGGATCGTCGCTTCCGATGACGAGCAGATAATGCCCGGCGGGAGCCCTAAACGAAAATCCGCCGTCGGATCGCGTGCTAACGCTAACGATCGGCTTCGGGCAAACCAGGGTCTCGTGCTCTTTCCACGGCTTTTGGTTCTTGCTTGCCCAAGGGACGTTCGGCGTTGCGCGGCACGGTTTCCACGGCTCTAGCGCGACGCGAATACCGCGTAGCGGTTTGCCGGACGGATCGTCGACCACCTTGCCCCACGCCGTCGCAGCAGCGGCGTCGAACGCGGCTTGTGGCGCGATAGGCGACGACGCGAAGTTCTGGCACGCGCAAAGCGCGACAAGACCAATGAGCGTGAAGACGGACACCCAAGTCTTCATTAAACTACTACGTTCCCGGGGACGATCATGGCTGCGCCGTTGCGGTCGCCGGTAATGAACTCCAGTGCGGCTTCGGCGACCTCCGCGACGGTCGCGATACGGCCTTCGGGGTTCGATCGCGCCAAGTGCCGGCGCGCCTCTTCTTCCGAAGCGCCGGTAAAGCGCTGGATGTTATCGAGCGCGTGGCGCATCATGTCGGTCTCGGTGTAGCCGGGACAAATTACATTGACCGTGATGCCGGTGCCTTCAAACTCGGCCGCGATGGATCGCGTGAATCCCACAACCGCGTGCTTACTGGCGCAGTACGCCGAGATGTATGGTGCGCCGCCCAAACCCGCGGTACTCGCGATATTCACGATCCGGCCCCACTTCCCGACGATCATATCTTCGGCGGCTTCGCGCGTGCACAAAAACGTGCCGGTCACGTTGGTCGCCATGATGCGATCCCACATGCCGAGGCCGGTGCGAATCAGCGGCGCCGATTCCGCGATGCCGGAGTTGTTGACGAGAATTTCGATGGGGCCGTTCTTCTTTCGGCAGGCGTCAAAGGCGCGGCGCACTTGGTCTTCGCTCGTGACGTCGGCCGAGGCGCCGTCGTGCTCGTGAACCGTGCGGCTGACGACGCTGACGCGCGCCCCGCGCTCAACCAACGCCTTAGCGATAGCCTGACCGATACCGCGGCCGCCGCCGGTAACCAGGGCGTGTTTACCGCCGAGGTCAGATGGCATGCGTTAATCCTTGCTCTTTGGCGCGCTGTAAAAGCCGTTCGAGCTGCTGCTTTCCTGGCAGATATTGCACCGGCCATGGAGCCTGTTCGTAGCCGAGCTGCGCCGCCGCATGGAGCGTCCAGAACGGGTCGGCCAGGTGCGGTCGCCCGAGCGCGACCAGGTCGGCGCGGCCGGCCGCCAGGATCGCGTTGACTTGATCGGCGTCGGTAATGTTTCCGACAGCCATCGTCGCGATGCCGATCTCGTTGCGGATGCGGTCCGCGTACGGCGTTTGAAACATGCGGCCGTACACCGGTTTGGCGTCGGGCGACGTTTGGCCGGTCGACACGTCGATGAGATCGGCGCCGGCAGCTTTGAATGCGCGCGCGATCTCGACCGAGTCGGCACCGCCGACTCCGCCATCGACCCAGTCGGTGGCGGAGATACGTACGGACATCGGCCGGTCCTGCGGCCACACCGCACGCATCGCGGAAAATACCTCAATGGGATACCGCAGACGGTTCTGCAGCGAGCCGCCGTATTCGTCGGTGCGATGGTTCCGCAACGGCGTGACGAACGACGACAGCAGATAGCCGTGGGCACAGTGGAGCTCGATCATGTCGAAGCCGGCTTGGATGCCCATTTCCGTTGCGCGCACGAACGCATGCAGGATCTCGTCCATCTCCTCGCGCGTCAGCTCGCGGGGGACCTGATTGATCGCCGCATACGGAACTGCCGACGGCCCGACGATCGGCCAGTTGCCGGTCTCGAGCGGTTCGTCCATTCCCTCCCACATGAGCTTCGTCGAGCCTTTCGGCCCAGAATGCCCGACCTGAAGACAGATCTTGGCGTTCGAATATTCGTGGATGAAATGCGTGACGCGCTTCCACGCGGGAACGTGTTCGTCGAGATACATGCCCGTGCAGCCCGGCGAAATCCGTCCCTCGCGCGTCACGCACGTCATCTCGGTAAACACCAAGCCGGCGCCGCCGAGCGCGCGAGTCCCGAGATGCACCATATGGAAGTCGTTGGGCATACCGTCGACCGCGCTGTACATATCCATGGGTGAAACGACAACGCGGTTGCGCAGCTCCAGGCCACGCAAGACAGTGGGCGTGAACATCGGCGGAACGGGTGACGCTGCACCCAGCCCTGATGTTTCGTTCGCACCGGCGAACCAGCGTTCCACTGCCTCGACATAAGTAGTATCGCGCAAGCGGAGGTTTTCGTGACCGATCCGCTGGCTGCGGGTCAACAGGCTGTAGGCGAACTGCTCGGCCGGTAAGTTGGCGTACCGAGCGACGTTTTCGAACCACTCCGTGGAGTTGCGCGCCGCGTTTTGAAGCTTCAGCACTTCCAAGCGCCGAGCGCTAACGTACTGCTCGAGAGCTACGCTCAGCCGGCGCTGCGAACCGATCGCATCGGCGAGGCCGATCGCGTCTTCCATCGCTAGCTTGGTTCCGGAGCCGACGGAAAAATGCGCGGTATGTGCGGCGTCACCCATCAACACGACGTTTTCATGAACCCAGTGGGCGTTGCTCACTCGCGTGAAGTTCAGCCAATCGCGACCCCGCAGATGTGCAGAGTTGGCCATGAGGGTGTGCCCGTGCAGGTACGACCCGAAGAGGCCTTCGCAAAACGCAATCGTCTCTTCCGTACCGGCCGCATCGAGGCCGTGCGCGAGCCACGTTTCTTCGCGGCACTCGACGATGAACGTGGTCAGCTGCTCGTCGAAACGATAAGCGTGCACGGTAAACCAGCCATGCTCGGTTTCCTCGAAGAGAAAGGTAAACGCATCGATCGGCCACGTCGTTCCCAGCCATACGAACCGGCACAGCCGTTTGTCAAGGTCGGGCTGAAAAGACGACGCGTAGGTTTGGCGCACGCGGCTGTTGATGCCGTCGGCTCCGACGAGCAGATCGCAATCGCGATATTTCGCGACGTCGTCGACTTCCGTTTCGAACCGGAGATCGACGCCAACCTCGGCGGCACGTTCCTGCAAGATCTGCAGCAATCGTTTTCGCGCGATCCCGGAGAAACCGTGACCGCCGGACGTAATTTTGCGCCCCTTAAAAAAGATGTCGATGTCGTCCCAATGGGCGAAGGCCTGCGTGATCGCGCGGTGCGTCGGCTCGTCGGCGACACGCAGAGTATCCAGGGTTGCGTCCGAGAACACGACGCCCCATCCGAACGTGTCGAGAGGCCGGTTGCGTTCCACGACGCGCACCGTCCAGTCAGGAAAACGCCGCTTGACGAGGAGGCTAAAGTAGAGGCCCGCGGGGCCGCCGCCGATACAGTTTATCCGCATTGGGTACCCCGGGAGTTATGAAAGCCGCGGTTTTCGCCCTTTTTCTCTTGGGAGCCACGGCGCCCGTCGTCATCGGCAGCGGTCTCGATGCGACGCGGGCAACGATTCCCGTGCAGGTCAACGGGCACACCGAACGATGCGTGGTGGACACCGGCGCGTCGGTGATGCTGCTCTCTGAAGACACCGCACGCGACGCCGGACTCCAGTTCGGCGCGCCGCTCGAAGAGGTTGCACCGGACGGGCGCCGCTACGCCGATTATCAGACGACCATTGCCGACTTCACGGCCGGAACCTATACGGCTCACGACATGCCGGCGCGCATTTCGTCGAACCTGCCGAGCAATGTGATTCTGTGTGGTTACGATTTTTTCGCACGCGTTCCCACGCTGATCGACCGCGACCATAATCAAGTGACGCTCTTTCCTGCGAACGGTACTATCGACCGCATGCACTGCGAACCCATCGATCTCAGTCCACGCGTTCCGCTGGGATCGATCGACGTTAACGGCACAAAGATCGGCAACGTCGTGCTCGATTCCGGCATGACCGGCGGCGGAGTACTGTGGAACGGCGCGGGCTCGAACCTCAGGCCCGCGCAATACTATATGGCGTGCGGACAAAATGCCGGCATCGCATTCTACGACGGCGGTCCCACCGCGCAACTACAGCTGTGTACCTCACCTCAGCAGCCCGACGGCTACAACGGCGTTCTGCCGACCACGTTATCGACCGTACACCAAATCGCGATCGACTATCCGAATCGCCGCATCTGTTTCTAGCGCTTGCGGCAGATCAGAACGCCATCGCAGAGGGGAATGAGCGAGACTTCCACGCGGTCGTCGTTGGCGGCGCGCACGCTGACGTTGCGCAACGCGCACGTGTCCGCATCGTTTACCGAGGGGTTTGCGACTCGTCCGCTCCACAACACGTTGTCCACTAGAATCAGGCCGCCGGGCCGGACGAGTTGCAGGCAATACTCAAAGTATTTCCCGACGTTCTCCTTGTCGGCGTCGATGAATGCCATATCGAACGGATCGCACTTCTCCGCTACGAGCCGCTCGAGCGATTCGAGCGCCGGAGCAAGCCGTAAATCGATTTTGCCGGTGACGCCGGCCTGCGCCCAATGACGCCGAGCCACCGTAGTATACTCCTCGCTTACATCGAGCGCGACGATGCGCCCATCGGGCGGCAGGGCGAGTGCCATCGCCAACGAGCTGTAGCCCGTAAAGACGCCGATTTCGAGGTAACGGCGCGCACCGATCGTGTGCGCCATGAGCTGCATGAACTGCGCCTGGTCGGGCCCGATCTGCATCCCGGCATTGGACCGGCGCGACGTTTCTTCGCGCAGCGCCCGCTGCACGGAGTTTTCGTGCACCGTCTGCGAGATGATGTACTCCTGAATCGATTGATCGACGAAATCGCTCTTACCGACCGTCATACGCGCACCTTCTCCTGCAGATCGTGGTGAATCGCTGCGGCAGCGCGTTTTCCAGGAAAGCCGCTGACGCACCCGCCGGGATGTGCGCCCGAACCGCACAGATAGAGGTTCTCGATCGGGGTGCGCGTGGCAAAGCGATCTTCGAAGATCTGTCCGGGCAGCAGCTCGCCGTGGAAAATATGCCCTCCCACCAGACCGAAGCGCTGCTCGAGGTCGGGCGCGGCCAGCACCACCCGGTGCTCGATGGCGTTGGGAAGATTCGGCGCAAAGCGTCCGAGAATTTCCACGATCGTGTCGGCCGCCGATTCGCGGGCGCCCTGCGACCAGCCGCCGGCGCGATCGTATGGGTAATACTGTGCGAAGATCGACAGGATGTGCTTGCCCGGCGGCGCCAACGACGGATCCGTCGGCGTTTGCAGGAAGCATTCGATCAACGGTTCCTTGCTCACGCCGCCGGCACGTGCGTCCTCGTACGCGCGCTGGAGGTAATCGATGGTCGGTGCGACGTGGATCGTCGCGCGATGGTGCGGCTGCGGATTGGTTCCCGGACGAGCCGTAAAGCTGGGAAGCTCCCCCAGCGCGAGGTTGAGTTTGAGCGACGGTCCGACCGTCTTCCATCGCAAAACCTTTTCCACGAAATCGCCCGGCAACTGACCGTCGTCGAGGAAGTCGAGAAATGTGGTGCGCGGGTGCGCGTTGGACGCTACCACTTTGGCGGCCACCTCGGTGCCGTCGTCGAGGACCACGCCGATCGCACGCCCGCCGAACGCGAGCACTTTGGCGACGCACCGGCCGCTGAGGATTTTGGCTCCGTGCGCGCGCGCCGCAGCGGCGATTGCACCCGTTACCGACCCCATGCCGCCGCGCACGAACGCCCACGCGCCCTGAATGCCGAGCACGCGTCCGGCGAGATGGTGCGCGAGCACGTATCCCGTGCCGGGATTGCGCGGACCGAGGTACGTGCCGATCAAACCGTCGTTGACGAGCTCCGCTTGCAGTACGGGCGTCTTCACGTACTTCTCGACCAGTTCGGCCGCCGAACCCCGCAGCAAGGCTTGCGTATCGGCGTCGAAGTCATCGAAGCACGGCTGCGGTTGTGAAAACGCTTCGAAGAGCGCTTTACCGGCGCGATCGGTGCGGTCGCCGTACGCTTCGAACCCCGCGACGTCGGACGGATCGAACGCCGCAATCTCGCGCGCGTTGGCGGCGCCGTCGCTGCCCAGCAACAGCGAACGCCCGTCGAGAAGGGGCGTAAACGCATAGGGATCTTTACGGTAGAACTCGAGACCGTGCGAGCGGAGATCGAGTTCGTCGACGAGCCACGGATCGAAGGTGCTCAACACGTACGACGCCATCGATAGGGTGTAGCCCGGCCACACGTCGGTTTGACTAATCGCGGCGCCGCCGATCATCGACTCGCGCTCGAATACGGCCACCGAGCGGCCCGACTTAGCTAAGAGCGCCGCGCAGACGAGGCCGTTGTGTCCCGCGCCGATGACGACGACGTCGTAGGTTTCCATAACCGCCCTATACTATTAGGACGTGATGCTTCCATTGCGCGCGGTGCTGGCCGCGATTCCGGTCGCAGCACTGACGGTCGCCGTGCCGCTCGTGAACCGCGTCGATCCCCGCATCCTCGGCCTGCCCTTCGTCCTCTTCTGGATTCTTGCGTGGGTCTTTTTGGCGCCGGCGTTCCTGTGGACCGTCGGCCGCTTGGAGCGGCGCTGGTGAGGGCAACCGGTTGAGCGCTCCCGCTGTCGCTCTGACGATCGTCGCCATCGTCGTCGGAGCAACGGTCGCATTTGCGCTCCTGAACGTCGGACGGATCAAAATGGATCCGCAGCAGTATATTGTCGGCGGCCGCTCGTTTGGAACGATTCTGCTCTGGGTGCTGCTCGCGGGCGAAATCTACACCAGCTTCACCTTCTTGGGCATGGCGGGGTGGGCGTACGGAAAGGGTGCGCCCGCATATTACATCTTGGCGTATGGAACGTGCGGCTATGTGATAGGCTATTTTCTGCTGCCGGCGATTTGGCGCGTCGGCAAGGAACACAACTTGCTGACAGCTCCGGACTTCTTCGTCGAGCGTTTCGGCAGCCGTGCCTTGGGCGTTGCAATCGCGATCTGCCAATTCGTGCTCCTCGTGCCCTACGTGACCCTGCAGCTGAGCGGCCTGCAGCACATTCTGCAGATCGCCGGCTACGGGACGTACGATGCAACCGCGGCTGTGGCGGTTGCGTTCATCCTCATCTCACTGTTCGTGTTTACCGCGGGTCTGCGCGGCACCGCGTGGGCTAGCATCATCAAAGACGTGCTCGTCATCGGCGCGGTGATCTTCGCCGGCATTACGATCCCGATGCAGTTTTTCGGCTCTCACGCCAACATGATCGATCAAATACTGCGCCGGCATCCGGGCTTTCTGACGTTACAGACCGCCGCGGCGCCTAACGGCACGATGTGGTACGTGTCGACGGTTCTGCTCACCGCGATCGGCTTCTTCATGGGGCCGCAATCGTTTAACGCCATCTACAGTGCGCGCAGCGAAAACAGCTTGCGCCGTAACGCGGTCTTCCTGCCCGTCTATGCCGGGATCGTGCTGCTGCTAGTCTTCTTCGCCGGACTCGCCGCCCTGCTCATCGTACCGGGATTGACCGGCGCAAACGTCGACCAATCGTTCTTGCTCGTGGTGCAGCGCTATTATCCGCCGTGGGTGATCGGTTTCATCGCGGCCGCAGGCGCGCTGGCGGCGCTGATCCCCGCATCGGCGTTGCTGCTCGCCGCCGCAAGCGTCTTCTCAAAAAACGTGCTCGGCGAGTTCGGCATCGCAACCAGCGACGCCGCACGCACGCTGGCGACGCGCATCCTCGTTGTATTGGTCGCGCTGTTCGCACTGGGTTTGTGGCTTGAACAGCAGCGCACGATCGTCGAGCTGTTGCTGATTTACTACAACGGCATGACGCAGTTCGCACCGGCAACGATCGGAACGTTTGTCTGGCGCCGCATCACCGTGTGGGGCGTGTCGGCGGGCATCGCCATCGGCCTGGCGCTCGCTATCGTCTTTGCCAACGTGAACGTGCTGGTGTGGGGCATCAATCCCGGCTTTGCTGCGCTCGCGGCAAACGTCGTCGTGATGATCGTCGTATCGCTGCTGACATATAAAGAAAAAGAGCTTGCCGCTGCAAGCTCTTAGTAGATGGCGCCGCGCATCGAGCGCCGCTTTCTTAATTTTTCACCGGTAGCTGGGGCGCGATTGGAAGCAGTCGCGACAGTACACCGGTTTATCGCCGCGAGGGTTGAACGGCACCTCGGCTACGCCGCCGCACTGGCTGCACTTCGCCGTGAACATTTCCCGAGGACGGCCGCCGCCGCCGCTACGCTCGCCGCCGCCTTGATTGTTCGAGCGCGTGGCCTTACGCGCCTGACGGCAATCGGGACAACGGTTAGGCTTGTTTTGAAAGCCTTTCTGCTCGTAAAAACGTTGTTCGCCCGAACTGAAGACGAACTGATGTCCACAGTCGACACAGTTAAGCATTTCATCTACGTACACGAAACGAGAGCTCCTTAGACTTCATGGGGGGTATGTTTCGAACGCACCAGCGAGCCAAAGAGCTCTTCGAAAATATAGAGCGGCCCGATCAGGAGATACACCAGATTCTCGAAAAACTTGGGCTTGGTACCTTCGAGCTTATGACCGACGAACTGGAAACCCCATCCGAGGATGAAGGCCGCCAAATTGACCTGCCAGGCGAGCCGGACCGCTACTAGGTATAGGACGGCGAATACGACGAGCGAGAGCAGGGCGCCGCGCACATCGATAGCGGCGTAGTAGATGAGGACGGCGATCGCAGCCACAACCGCGAGATCGACCGGACCGAGATGCACCTGGTGCAAAAGTCCCAAAATCCCCAGAACGATCAAAGGGATGCCAACGCTATGACAAACCCGATTACGCGGGTCTGCATGGTACGCACCGTATTCGGCAAAGAGTTCCGTTTTGGTCACGTCATAGTTCCCTGATCGACCTGCCGGGCTTCTGCGACCTCGCCTGCACCCGTCCCTTCTGCGCCCGTTCTCGCGCGGTGCGGGGGCTCGACCCGGCACGGCGAATCTGCTTGCACGATGGCCGCGGCAATCGTAGTCCCCGAGCGCCTCGTCGACGACGTCGTTCTGATCCGTCGCGATCTGCATATGCATCCGGAGCTAGGCTTCGCCGAACACCGGACAGCCTCAATCGTTGCAGCCCGTTTGCGTCACCTTGGCTACGACGTTACCGAGGGCGTTGGCGGCACCGGCGTCGTGGGTGTCATTCGCGGGAACCGTCCGGGCCGCACGATCATGCTGCGCGCCGATATGGACGCGCTGCCCATTACCGAGGAAACGGCGCACGGCTATCGCTCGCAGTTCGAGGGCGTTATGCATGCGTGCGGTCACGACGGGCACGTCGCGATCCTATTAGGTGCGGCGGCCTTGATTGTCGACGGACGCGACCGCCTAGCCGGCACCGTATGCTTGGTTTTTCAACCGGCCGAGGAAGGGCACGGCGGCGCCCGGGTGATGATTCACGACGGCCTGTTCGAGCGGTTTGGAATCGAGCGAGCGTACGGACTCCACCTCTCCTCGAAGTATCGTAGCGGCGCACTCGGATTCCGCGAAGGGCCGATGTACGCATCGAGCGACTCCATCGAAATCAAGGTGCTGGGAACGGGCGGGCACGGATCCGCTCCGCACGACGCCATCGATCCCATTTATATCGCCGCGCAGTTCATCAGTTCGGTGCAACAGGTAATCACGCGCCAAATCGACCCGCTCGAGCCGGCGGTGGTAACGATCGGCGCCATTCACGGCGGGACGATTCACAACGTCATTCCGCGCACCTGCCAAATGCTCGGTACGGTCCGGACGTTCTCCGAAGAGGTGCGCACGAAGATGTCCGAGCGTATCGAGCGGATATTGCGGGCCTGCTGCGACGCGTCGGGGGCCCGCTACGAGTTTACGTATTTCGACCGCTATCCTGTGACCTCGAACGACACCGACCAAACGAAATACGCGCGCACGCTTGCGACGCACACGATCGGCGAAGAGCGCGTCGTCGACGCTTCGCAACTCATGGGAGCCGAGGATTTCTCGTTCTACGCGCAACGTGTACCCGCGTGCTTCTATACGCTGGGATGTCAGGACGGCCCGAGCTCGGCGCACCCGCATCACTCGAGTCTGTTCGATATCGACGAGCGTTCGCTGCCGACCGGCGTCGCGATGATGACGGCGCTGGCATTCGACGCTCCGCAGAACGCGCCCTGAGCGAAGATCCGATCCCGGAGGTTATCGAGCCGAAGCGTCCCAACGACTACTTCGAAGTGATGACGCGCGCCGTCTTTCAAGCGGGCGTTGCGTGGAAGCAGATTGCGGTGCATTGGGACGCGTATAGACAAGCCTTTTCCGGTTTCGACCTCGAGGCAGTGGCGCGTTACGACGACCTCGACGTGGAGCGGGTGTTGGCAACGCCGGGTATTCTTCGCATGCCGCGCAAGGTACACGCGACGATAAAAAACGCGCGAGAGTTGGCGCGCGTCGAGCGTGAAGGCGGGATCCGCAACTATTTGCGGAGCTTCGACTCCTACGCGACGTTAGCGAAGGACTTCAAGAAGCGCTTTGCATTCATGGGCGACATGAACGTCTGGTACTTCCTCTTCCGTATTGGCGAGCCCGTCCCGCGCTTTGAAACGTGGGTAACTACCATCCCAGGAAAACATCCGAGAATGCAAGAGATGGTCGAGCGGGCGCGAGCTGTGGGACGGTCGCGCGAACTTTAGAACGTAAAGGAGACTTGACGCCGCCCTTGGCGGCGGCGCTCGCGTTTAGGGGCTTGACAACCTGTTTCGTACCACGTAAAGCCCGAGCGGCAGCGCGTAGTTTAGCGACGGAATCGTCGCTCCGCCGAATCCGCGACCGGTGAGCTCGTCTTGGGTCGTGGCCGCAACGCGTGCACACATGACGACTGCGGCAACGACCGTAGGATCGGCCGGATCGAGTTGATACCACGTTCCCTTCGTTGCGGTGTGCGCGACGATCGTCCAGCTCGGTGCCGGTGCTCCGCTCGCAAAGTACGCGCGCAGTTCTTGCAGCGATTGCTGCGCCAGCGATTGTGCCTGCGCCGTACACGTTGTGCTCGTACGAACGGCGAACGGGTCGGCCGGTGCCGTGGCCGGCAGCTTGTAGACGCGGAACTGCTCTTGTCCGGCTTGCGGCGGTCGCGGCGTGAAATACAGACCGACGCTCGGCATGAAGATGATTTGCGGTATGAAGAATCCGACGTTTTGCGGCGCGTACAGCTTACGCTGCGTTACCTCGTCCGGTCGCGCGATGTGGAGTGCAAAACACCCGAACAGACCGCGCATGCCGCTCCCGCGCGGAACGATCGTTATGGCGTACGTTTCACGCAAGCCGTGATAGGTGAGACTCGCATCGGTCAGCACCGGTGCCGCCATCGTCGGCGGATAACCGGCCGACGTCTTTGCGGCCTCAATTTGCGCGACGAACGCCTTGACCTCGTTCGAGAGTTTCTGCGCATTGGTCTGCGCTTCGCTCGTGCAGCGCTGCGCGTTGGGAACGACCGCCAACGGATCCGGTGGCGGCGTCGCCGGGAGCGGTGCCATGAAGTCGCGGAAACCACCACGCCCACCAGGACCCGGCCCACCGGGACCGGCTTGAGCACCGCGCGGCACGTTAAACGCGGAGCCAGTTTGCGTCGACGTTGCGCCCTCTCCGAACTTCAGCGCGTACGTCACCGAATACGATCGCGGCGTGAGCGGCCGGGCGGTCGTGCCGACGGAATATCCGCCGTACGTCGTGTAGGGCACGGCATTTTCAGGACCGGAGAATACACCTGCATACGTGTTGGTGATATTGCTGGCGGCTAACGTCAGCGTGCCGGCGGCCAACTGTGCCGTGACGCCCGCATCGTACGTCGTGTACGCGGGGAGATTATTGGGATTATTCCGGCCGACGTACTGAGCATCGGCGAGCCATTCCAAAATCGAATGCGGCGCCTTGTAGTCGAACACCACGCCGGCCCGCTGCAGCGGTACGTTGGGGAGCTGCGCGCCGGACATCGTGATCGAGTACGGTTGAAACAAGTACGCGTTGTTGCCGACCGCCTGAGCAACGTTGACGTCGTAATACGGCTGAACGACGAAATCACCGAGCGCGACGTAGCCGGTGAGGGAACCGCCTTGGTATACACGTTGCATATTCGCGATCGGCGTCGTGAAGTACAGCTGCCGGGCAGAGAACGGCGTTCCGGGCGGCTGATTGCATCCCGCCGGCGAGTCGTAGAGTTGTCGCACCTGCGACATGTAGCCAATGGGGAACGTGTCGGCGAGCTCCTGACCGTTGACATAAATGGGTAAGAGAATGCCGCTTTGCACCTGCCGGTACAGCTGCAGCGAGACGTTGCCGCGCTTGAGCGTGCGCGTATAACTGATGCGCGCGGAGTTCGAGGAGCTTCGCGTCGGTTGCTGGCCCGGCGCGCTTCCGTATGCGACGTTGCCGTTGCAGTCAAAGCGCAGCGAGGCTGGGTCGGTGAGAATCGTTGAGTGCCCTGCGGTAGCGGCCACACCGCCGAGCGCATACGAGAGCCCATACGTATCGACGTCGGTGGGACGCCACGTGAGACCAGAACTCGCAAGCATGCTCGCGCCGCCGCTACCCGTTGCGCTGCTCAGACCGATCGCTTCCTGCAGCGACAGCTTATCGTTGGAATGGATTGTGTCGCTGAGCTGAAGCTGATCGTAGGCCGTTTGCGTCGAGCCGTTATAGTAGGGTTCCGCTTCGGGCACCAGCGGCGTCGTCGAATCCGTCGAAGACGTAGCAAACGCCTGAATGGAAAACGTGTGTTTTTCTTTTGCCGGCAGCGTCGCGTTGAGCATGAACCCTTGCGTCCTTGCGACGGACGAATACCCGATCGGAGCGGGGCTCGGAACGATGGCTTCGGGCTGCTCGATCGGCGTCGATCCGCTCGAATACGGCGCGAGCACCGCAATGGTGCGATCGAGGGCATCGTACAGATTCGTGGCCGTAGTCGAGTATACCGAGGCTTGGAGTTGCGTCGCGCCGATCAGCGCATTGTCGACGAGCGAGTAAAGCTGAACGCTCGAATCGTCGCTGCTGCCGGGACCGTACCCGCATGGCAGCGCAGGCGAAGCGTACTGACGCAAGCACACGAGCTGTGTGTCGCGCGCCGAGTTCAGGAACGTGCCGGTGAGCGTCTGCGAATCGCTGAACTGATAGCGCAGTTTGAGCAAATTACCCGAGTAGCTGCTGTCGCCGTCGTGGACGTAATCTTGACCGCTCGCGTCGAGAAAGAGATCGCCGTCGGCTAGGCTCGGCACGCTGCGATACACGTTCTGCACCGCGATGCCGAGCTTGCCCAGCGACCCTGTCTCGGCAAAGGAATAGTTGTACTTGCCGTTGCTGCCCCCGGTAATCGAGGCTTGCGAGAGCCAGCTCAACGTCGGCTGCAACGTTGTAAAGTTCACCGAGCCGCCAAGGCCGCCAAGAGCGGGACCCATATGCACCGAGGCGCCCATGAACAAATCGCTCGCGAAGCCGCGCAGATTGCCGGCCGAACCCGGTGCATTAAGCGGGATGCCGTCGAGCGTTAGCTGCGTCTGACTTGGATCGTGGCCTTCGAGCGAAATGGTCTGAGTCGCGTCGCTGTCGTCGCTCGACGTGTCGACGCTGACGCCGGAGAGCTTGTTGAGGGCGCCGGCGAGATCGTCCGAAAGCCGCCGCTGCGCCGAATCCTGATTGATGCTCGTGCTCGAGATCGTCGCCGACGCTTTGACCGACACGGTACCGATGACTTTGAGGCCGTTGGTTTCCTCAACCAGCGCCACATTGACGGTTACGACGCGCCCGTCGAGCACCTCGAACGACTTCGAGGTGAGACTGCCGTAGCCGCGTTTGACGATGCGCGCGCGGTAGATGCCGTCCGGTACGTCGGTGAAGACGACCTGGCCATTCTCGGACGTGAGCTCCGAAGCCATGACTTCGCCGTCAAGCAGAACGCGCGCGAGATCGATCGGTGCCTTCGTCGCCGCATCGATCACGACGATGTGAATCTCGCCGCTGTCCGATTGCGCCGCCGCGACGGCAGGAACGAACAGCGCTAACGCGACGAGCGCGAGGGCTAGGGCTTTACGCATTGGTTCAAGATTGTACGGGAAGAGTGCTTGTGTAGGCCTGGGAAAAACCTAAGAAGGAAGGGTTATCGTCACTTCCGTTCCGTGACCCGGCGCGCTATCGATGGCGATGTCGCCGCCGGCGCGTTCGACGGCGCGCTTGGCTATAGCCAAGCCCAAGCCGCTGCCGGTGATTTCGCCGCGTTGATCCCCGCGATAGAATCGCTCGAAGGCGTGCAAACGCTCCGATTCAGCCATTCCGGGACCTTCATCGCGCACCGCAAGAACGACGTGACCGTTGCTGCGCGCGGCGCTGACGTGGATCGGGGCGTCCGGCGCGTACTTGAGCGCGTTTTCGATGATGTTCCACATCGCCTCGCCCAGCTCGCTGCGGTCGGCCTCGATGAAATCGACGCCTTCGACGCGATAGTCAATTACGCGTCGATCGTCGAGGCGGCGCACGGCATCGCATTGCATGCGTAGGAACTCTGCAATGTCGATCTGTTCGAGACGCGGCAGTTCTTCAGAATCGAGGCGAGCCAGGCGCATCAAGCGATCGATAAGTCCGCGCATGTGCTCTTTCTCGAGCGACATGGTGGCAAGGATCTGCCTGGCGATGTGCGGTTCTTCGATTGCGCCGCGACGCAAGACGTCGATATATCCGCCGATGACCGTTAGCGGCGTTCGCAGCTCGTGTCCCGCATCGGCAGCGAACTGACGCATGCGATCTTCACCGCGCCGTCGCTGCTCCATCGCCGTAGCCACGCTGGCGGCGGCTCCATTGTAGGCGGCGGTTAGTTCGGCGACTTCGTCGCCACTGGCCGTGACGAATCGCCGCTGCGTGTAATCGCCGTTTGCTAGCGCACGCAACGAGTCGCTAACCTCGTTAATCGGCCGCAGCAGTTGCGCTGCAAAGCCACGTCCGACTAGCCATGACAGCACCATTGCTACAACGGCGATGGCCAGCACTAGGCGCCAGTACGGAACGAGCGATACGAAGATGAGCGGAAACGACGGTCCGAACGCAATGTAGCCGCCATCGACGGAAGCAAGTACGGCGGGTTCGAGCCGCGCATCGATCAAGTCTGGGGGAGGACCGACCGGCACGAGGTTCGGACGGATCTGCGGGCGGATCGGGCCGTTTGCGTCGCGGTTGCGGGCCGTGGGAGGAATGTAGTGCGACATCCCGCCCACGCTTAGAACACGATCGAGCGCGCGTGGATGCACGTCACGATCGCCAGCTACAAAACGGCCACGATCGTCATAGACGGCCACGCGCAGACCAATACCACTAAGTGCGCGAACGATCTCCGGCGCAGATTGCTGTAAAGTCAATCCCTCCCGATGGAGTTGATCGACTAGGACGCGCGCCTCTTCGTGCTTGGCAATGAGGATGTCGCCGCTGAAACTCCAGAGCTCGAAGACCAGAGCTAACGACGAAGCAACGATGACGATGAGGACGGTAATGCCGAGTAAAGCCGCATATAGCGCCGACAGCCGCGATGCGAGCTTCACGGGACGTTACTGGGAGAGGCCGTAACCGACGCCGCGGACGGTGCGGATAAAGGAACCTGGTTCGCCCGGTCGATCGATCTTCGCGCGCAGATACGAGATGTAGGTTTCGACGATGTTCGGCCCGCCTTCGAAGTCGTGACCCCAAACGATTTCCAGCAAATGGTCCTTGCTGAAAACGCGCCGAGGCTCCCGCATGAACACTTCGAGCAAATCGAACTCGCGCTGCGTGAACTCCAGCGAGTCTTTCCCACGCCAGGCTTCGCGCGTTTCGGGGTTGATCGAAACGTCGCGCCAGCGCAGCACGTGCTCTTCAATGAGCTGGGGCCGCCGCAGCTTGGCTTGCAGCCGAGCGATGAGTTCCTCGAAGACGAACGGCTTGACGAGATAATCGTCCGCACCGGTGCTGAGCGAACGCACCTTGTCTTCGGTGCCGCCTTTGGCCGTAAGCATCAAAATCGGCGCCTGAGTGATTTCGCGCAGCATCGGCAGCAATGTCAGCCCGTCGATCTTCGGCATCATGATATCCAGCACGATGACTTCGGGATCGAATGTCTTGACCAGTGAGAGCGCGCCTTGACCGTCGGTCGCGCTACGAACCTCGTAGCCTTCACGTGAAAGGCCGAGTTCGAGCATCTCGCGGACCAGACGGTCATCGTCGATCACCGCGACGCGCGCATTGGGCATGATCATCATGTCTACGCTGCATCGTCAGGCCTCACCCTTGGAAGCGGCTGAACCGCAGCCGGCCGGCTCGCCTAAGCGGCTCGAAACGGCGCGCGCCAGCGGTTAAGCCGCTGACCACAGACCAGCGCAGCCTGCTCGATCGCCTCGATGGGGTGGCCAACTAGGGAAATCCCCTTTTCTCTTAACGCCGCAGCAAGATTCGTGTCGGGCAGCCAGCGGGCGAACAAGTGCAGCTCTCGGGCATCGGTAGCCAAAGCAAGGCGCTCCATGACGTCGGCCAGCGTGCAGTCGCCTCGCGAAAGGAGTGGCTCAATGACGTCGGACTCGAAGCGGTTGGGTGACCAGCCCGCTGCTACCAGCACGACGCGCGAGAGATCTTTCGGGGAGGGAGCTTCGAAGTCGATAAGGGCCGCTCGGATGTCCCCGGCTGCCGGCGAGTCGGTCTGGGCGTGAAGGGTAGCACCCGTGATCGAGGCGGCCGCTCCCGCCGTAAGGACCGCCCCGGCGCCAATCAGATATTCGCTCATGAGCCCAGTCTCGCACCCCAGTGTGCCAACAGGGTGGCCGTGTGAAAGCCACCCTGAAAAAAAATTTGGAGGCGCCCCGCGCCTCCATGTCACCCACACCCAGTTTCCTAGACCTTCTTACCCTATTGGATCCGGAGCCGATATGACGAACGGCAAAAGCAGTGTCAAAAGCAGCGCCAAATGGTGCATCGTTCCTCCTGAGAAGCGTTACGGAAGTAGCTAGCACGAGACTACCTCGACGCGGGCAACCAGTCCCTAGTCAAACTTGACTAGTCAATAAGGCCTAAGCTGCGGGCCATGGCAACGGCCTCCCCCCGGCCGTTGCACTTCAGCTTTGCGATTGCATTTGCAATGTGGGCCCGCACGGTAAAAATGCTTCGGCCGGTCCTGGCGGCAATTTCCTTTGGACTAAGGCCGTGGTTTAAATGTTGCATTACGACCACCTCAGCAGGCGTTATGCTCATTCGCTTGAGGAACTTTCGTTCTTCAAGGGCGTTTCGTATGGCATTTAAGACGCGGGCTGTGTCGCCATAACCATGTGCGGCAAGTGCAGAAAGAGTTGCGGCCTCGGAGCCCGAGTTCGAGCTCAGGCCTTGCCGAACCGATGTCGTTATTCTAGCCGCTAAGTTCCCGACCAAATTCACGATCGGGTCATCATCCGCAATTGAAATCTGCCTTACGATCGTCGCCGCTTGGAGCGGTCGTCCATTTACGCTTTCCGCAACAGCGCAATAGAGGCGTGCCACGGCAACCCGGCGCTTCGAAAATAATCCGGAGGCCTTCACGTTATTCGCTTTACGAACTACGTCCGTGACGAGTTCTGTTGCGTCGGCCCGCCGACCGTCGATCGCAAGAAACAGCGCGCACAGCGCGCCGGCCATTACGCGGTCGAAGTCAAAGTGCAAGTGATTCCACGTTCTTCGCAACGTGTAGTGAGCTTCCGAAAACTTGCCGCCCCAGGCCATCCGAAGCGCTTTGAAGGAACTGAGAACATGCGCGCGGGTTTCATCTCCGGTGCGCAACGCTGTCAATTGCGATTCCATCAAGCAGCTAGCGCCTTCATCACCCTCCAGCGTCGCGGCGCGCAATCCTTGAACGAGCGCTGTTTGAAGATCAAAAGCGTTGCCTGCGCGTTTCGCTGCATCTATAGCGGATTGCGAATATTTACGGAGCTGTGGAATGTTGTCGTCCTTTAAGGCCAGGTTACAAAGACTCGAGAAAGCTCGGCTTGCCAGGCTGAACAGTTCCAGCTCCGTAGCCAGCTCGGCGGCTTCTTCCAGCGAACTGCGGGCGAGTTCCACGTCACCGCAATTGATCGCCGCTACGCCGATTCGCTGGAGCACTTTTGCACGAACGTCGTCTGGTTCGATCGAGGGCAATAGTTCCATTGCGCGTTCGACCGCACCGTTGGCGGCAGCCGTGTCACCGAGCAGTCCCCGCTGCGCGGCGAGAATCGACCACGCTTCCGCACGGTCTTCGGCTGCATGACCGTCGTTTAGGGCCAGCTTTTCCAAGTAGCCGGCGGCGTCGTCGCCGCGGTTGGCCAGCAAGAGCGATAACCGCAGCGTTGCGGCGGCCTGTGCAGGCTTATTGTCGCCGGCCCGCATCAAGGCGCGCCGCAGTAATCCCTCGGCGCGCACCTGCCGCCCCTTGGCAGCGTGTGCGACTCCGCGAAGCGTTAGAATTACGGGATCTTCGCGCTTAGCCTTGTCGTCGAGCGCGTCGATAGCCCGGTGCACGACGTCGACGTGCGCGCGATCGATCAACTGCAGACCCCGCTGGTGCAGCAATCGAATGACGCCATTGCGCCGCTCCGCTGCAATGTAGGCGTCGAGCGCCTCACCGATTGCGCGTGCGCTCTCGAGCGCCGCCCCTGCACGCTCGAACATCCGAGCGCGCTGCGATCGTTCCCGCATAGCGATCCGGCGCCGCAAGTAGCCGGCCACGATCTCGTTGCACGCGAACCGTCCCCCGCCGCTTTCCCATAGCATCGACGTTCGTGCGGCAATGCGCTGTATCGCGTCGTAAGCGTCAGAAAACCCCGCACGCTCCAAAAGCGCGACCTCCATGGCCGGCAAAACGCTTGCAATCTCCAAAAGCTCGCGCTGCTCTTGCGTGAGTTCGCCGTAAAAATGCTCGTCTAAGAAGGCC
This sequence comes from Vulcanimicrobiota bacterium, assembly GCA_963715435.1. Classification (GTDB taxonomy): domain Bacteria; phylum Vulcanimicrobiota; class Vulcanimicrobiia; order Vulcanimicrobiales; family Vulcanimicrobiaceae; genus JAFAHZ01. The sequence continues at coordinate 3,009,281 of OY970243.1, read as the reverse complement.
TCCATCATCTCGCGCGTCCGCTCGCGTACCGCGCGCAGCTCCACGCCGCTTTCGGCAAGATTTTGCGCAAAAGCCGTCGCGACCGCCCAACCGCCCGTGAAGCCGAGGATCTCATCGCGCGCCTCCGGCACTTTAAAGTTGAGTTCGCGCATGCCGATGACGCATCGCGCGCGACCGTATGCAAGCCACGTTCCGATCGGCAAACCTTCAGTCGAACGCGTTGCAAGAATCCAGCGTTGCTTAGGACCGGCGCGATCGATGGCGGAAACGACGCTTCGGATCGCAGCCGCGTCGAGCCGGTCCGCGGCGTCGACGACGACCACACCCTCGAAGCCGTCGCAAACACCGTCAAAGCGGCGATACGCACCCGCCTCCGCTAGGTAGTCGGCGATTGCGCGCGATTTACCGCCTCCGGCCGGCGCCACGATAAGCGTCAGCGGGGAGGCGGCGGCCGCGGCGGTCAGGGCGACGACGCGCGATCGCTTCACGCCAATGCGTCGAGGGGCGCGCGGTACTCGTCGGGGCCTTCGTAGTACCCCAATAAGTGTTCTTCCAGCTTCAGTAGGCCGAGCTGGGAGTCGAGCCGGTTGTAATCGTCGGCGTAGGTCGCGCGGAATTGATCGTACAACTCTTTGGAATCCCAGACGTCGATCGTGATGTAAATCTGCGGCTCGCTCTTGTGCCGGAACAGCCGGGTCCGGCGAAAGCCAGGGTGTTTCCGAAACAGCTCGACCCACGGACCGTTCGGCCCGTAAGCGTGCTCGAAGGCGCGCACTTGTTGAGGGTGCACGCGATATCGGAAGAACACCTCGATCATGGCTCGACGGCCCGACTTGGACCTGGGTCGGGAACGTTCCCCTTCCCGGCCAGCCGGCTGACGAAATAGGCGATCAGCTCGCCTTCCCACTGCAGCCGCGGAGCTAGCCACGCATGCTGCGCGGGGCACGTAATCTCGCCTAGCTCCAGGACGAGACTCCCCTCATCGGCCGTGACCTGACGGAATCCGTAATAGTCGTGCAGGCTCGTCGTGAAGTCGTCGGGCTGGAAGCGAAATGGGAAGTAGCGCGAGTACAGGCGGCGCCACGCATGGGCGGCCGCGACATCGGCGTGCGCGTGATATCCGATCGATGCGCCGCTTTGGCAAGGCGGCGCGGACCCGTCGAAGTGGATGAAGACTGCCGCTTTCACTCGGTAGGTGCCGTCGAAATCGGCCGGCAGCCGCGCGACGCGGAGGCCGTGCTCGCGCAAAATGCGCGCTGCGGCGTCGGCTACAATGGGGGTCCAGGCGCGTTCGCCGGCCGCGCCGAGGTTGCACTTGTGCTGGGGAAAATGCGGACAGCTCGCCGGACGGCCTTCATGACCGGCCGAGATGAGGACGTCGTACACGAGGGCGGCCAGCAGTACGAATACGTGCACCGCCGGGCTATTCTAGGGGTTTTCCCCGATGCCGCTCTCCCGGGACTTTGGTACTTTTCGATTTAGGAAAGGCTCCCCGAAGGACGCTAATTGATGATTATCGATCCCGTTGCATCCCCCGTACCCGAGCGCGAGCAGCTCGTCCATTACGCCGCCTCCCTCCTCGCCCGCAACGACAACGAACTCGCCGTCATGCTCCATCGTCCCGATTTATGGAACCTCACGGTCGGAGCCCTTATCGACGCCGGCATGACGGCCAAAAAGAGTTCGCAGCGCCGCCACCTTCATCCGGTCCCGAGCGCGGGACAAACCAAGTTGAACTTCAACGGCGTGCTCTCCGCGCGTGAGCTTCAGGTGGTCCGGTTGATCGCCGAAGGCTTATCGAACAAACAGATCGGCGCCAATCTCGACCTTAGCGACAAGACGATCAAAAACCACATCTCCCATATCCTGGCAAAACTCGGTTTGAATGCCCGCACGCAAGTCGCCGTTTTGGCTCTGCGTGGCGGCATGTGTTGAGTTAAGCAGCCGTCAGTTCTACCGGACGGGTGCCGCAGCGCAACGTGCGCAGGGTGCCCGTCGTGAAATCGTAGATCAGCACGCCGCGAAGCGGATGCAGTCGATAAGAGTTCGCCGCGTTGCGAATGGCGCGCATCGACTCGAGGCGACGCCCGTCGGTGGCTAGGCGCCGGAAGACTACGCCGTAGAGTCCGCCGCGTTTCCCGCGCACGATCGCATCGAACGGGCGCGCGGCACGCGCAACCAGCGCAACGTCGCGACGATCGATCGCGAACAGCCTCGCCGCTAGACGGCTCTGCATGAAGCGCCCCAGCTCGCGCACGATCCGGTCGCGCTCGGCAAAGAGCAGCGCCGGGCGAATGCCGTCCCGCGCGCGGCGCTGCACCGACTGCTCGAAACGGATGAGCGCATCGTCGACGAGCAACTGGCGAGAGCGCCGTGTGACGATCGCGTCGCGCATCGCGCGCTCGGCTAGCTTGGGAAGGCGGTCGGCCGCGAGCAGTGGATCAAACATGCCCCTAGTCTAGGCAACCGGAGTGCCAAGGGGGTGGCACGGAAAATTTTTGTGGAAAGAAATTTAAAGTGCCAGGCGTATGGCACGCGTCGTGGCTAAAGTTGGAACGACATGCAGCAACTCGACGGCCAATTCGTCTTCTCAGCCTCCGACCTCAACGATTTCCTGGAGTGCGATCATCTCGTCGAGCTGCAGCGCCGCGTGTCGCTTGGAGAACTGGTTCGTCCCGAACCCGATCCGGCGACGGCGCTGCTCGCGCGCAAGGGCGACGAGCACGAACGCCGGCATCTCGAGCGCCTCCAACTCGTGCACGACGGCGACGTCGTCGTCTTTTCCGCTAACGGCGATCGGTCGGCGGCGGCATGGAGAGCGGCCGAAGCGCAGACGTTGGCGGCAATGGAACGCGGCAGCCGCATCATCTATCAGGCGACGTTTTTCGACGGCACGTTCCTCGGTCGCGCCGACTTCTTACGCCGCATCGAACGCCCGTGTGCGCGCTGGCCGTGGAGCTATGAAGCAATCGACACGAAACTCGCGCTCAACCCCAAGCCTTACTATCTGGTTCAGCTGTGCAACTATAGCGAGCATATCGGACGACTGCAAGGCTCGATGCCGCACGAGATGCATGTCGTACTGGGTAGCGGTGAGGAGCGGCACTTTCGTGTCGACGACTTCGCGGCGTACTACCGCAACCTAAAGGCGCGTTTTCTGCAGTGGATGGCGGCCACTTCGAACGCCACCTATCCCTTTGAAAAAGCGCATTGCTCGATCTGCTCCTGGACCCAGCGGTGCGCGCAGCAACGCGATGCAGACGATCACCTGAGCTTAGTTGCCAACATTCGCCGCGACCAAATCGCCAAGCTGGAAACCGGTGAGATCACGACGCTTGCGGCACTGGGCACGGCTGCCCCAGAACGCCGGCCGTTCGGAATGGTGGAGTCAACGTTCGACAAGCTGCGGGATCAAGCGCGTCTGCAGCACGTCGGGCGGACGGAGCATCGTCACGTATACGAACTGCTCCAACACGACGAAGGCGACGGCTTCGAACGCCTGCCCAAACCCGATGACGGCGACGTCTTCTTCGATATGGAGGGCGACCCGCTCTACGCTCCAGAGCGCGGACTGGAGTATCTCTTCGGCTTCTATCTTTCTAAGGAAAACACATACCGTGCGTTCTGGGCGCGCGACGATCGTCAGGAACGCGCGGCGTTCGAAGATGCCATCGATTTTTTGGTCGAGCGCCGGCGCGCCTATCCGGGCATGCACGTCTACCACTATGCTCCGTACGAGACGACGGCGCTGCGGCGGCTCATGGGCTTCTACGCAACGCGGGAAAGGGATCTCGACGACCTGCTGCGCAATGAAGCGTTCGTCGATCTCTACGCGGTCGTGCGCCAGTCGCTGCGCATCTCACAACCGAGCTATTCGCTCAAAAAACTCGAGGCGTTTTACGGGATGAGGCGAACGACCGACGTTCGCCGCGGCGACGATTCCATCGTCATGTTCGAGTCGTGGCTGGCCGCCGGCGACGATGCGATCCTCGCCGACATCGAGCGCTATAACGAGGACGATTGCCGTTCGACGTACCGGCTTCGCGAGTGGCTGCTCCAGCTGCGCGGCGAATGGGAACGGCGCTTCGAACGCGCGCTCGCGTGGCGCGCCGCCCGCAATGAAGCAACGCCCGACGACGACGGCCGCAGCGAACTTGCGCACCGGCTGCTCGATGGACTTGCGGCACCGCGCTCGCTGCCCGACTTACGGCAATCGGCAAACTCGGTGCGCGAACGATGGCTGCTTGGCCATCTCATCTCGTATCACGCTCGCGAGGCCAAACCCGCCTATTGGCGGCTCTTCGACCGCTGCGCTAACCCCGATCGTCTGCTCGAGTTCGATCACGAGTCGATCGGCGGCCTCAACCTGCGTGACGATATCGAGCCGACACCCGTGAAGCAGTCCTACGTCTATACGTACGCGTTTCCGGAGCAGCAGCACAATCTCGGTAATGGTTCGCCCTATAGTCCGCAACACGAGACGCCGGCCGGGACGATCGTGAACATCGACGACGAGCGAGGATTGCTGCGCATCAAACTCAGCCGCAAGATCGTACCGAACACCCTGCGCGCCCTGATTCCCGGCAAGCCCATCGAAACCGCGACCAAGCGCGACGCGCTGGTGCGCGTTGCCAACGCCTATCTGGACGGCAGCCTGGAGCGCCGCTTTCCGGCGACACGTTCGCTCTTGCTGGCAAGCAAACCACGCTTCATGCCTCCGCGGCTGCTCGCGCAGCCGGCGCACGTCGATGCCGCATCGGTTTCAGAGGTCATCGGCGATCTCGACGGCAGCCACCTCGTGGTGCAAGGACCGCCGGGATCGGGCAAAAGCACGATCGGTGCGGCGGCCATCGTCGATCTGCTCGCGCGCGGAAAGCGTGTAGGCATCTTTGCCAACGGTCACAAAGCGATTCACAATCTTCTGCGCAAGGTGGAGCAAACCGCACTCGCACGCGGCGTTAGGTTTCGCGGGCTGCAGAAGTTCACGGCGGGCAACGAGGGATCGCGATACGAGTCGCCGCTCGAGCACCCGTTCGTGCTGCCCGTGGCCGATGCCGACGCGTTGAGCACCACTGCGCACGATCTGGCAGCGGGCACATCGTGGCTGTTCGCGCGCGAAGACCTCCTGGGCGCTTACGACTACCTCGTCATCGACGAGGCGGGACAGGTTTCCCTAGCTGATGCCGTCGCGTGTTCGGCTGCAGCGCGCAACGTCGTGCTGCTGGGCGATCCGTTACAGCTCGCTCAAGTGTCGCAAGGCGCGCACCCGACCGGTACCGGCCTTTCCGTTCTCCGGCACGCGCTCGGTGAAGACGAGACGATCGATCCGGCCTGCGGCGTCTTTCTCGACGTCTCGTACCGGATGCATCCCGAGATATGCGCGTTCATTTCGCACGCCGTCTACGACGACCGCCTGCACGCGGCTCCGGATTGTGCGCACAACGCCGTTACGGCGCCCAGTCTGAGCGGAAACGGATTGCGATATCTTCCGGTAGAGCACGACGCAAACTATCGTGCGTCTAGTGAGGAAGCCGCGGCAATCGTAGCGGCCGCGGAGCAGTTGCTTCAAGGCAGCGTCACGGTCGGAGGGCAACCGCCCCGGCCGCTCACGCAGCACGATATTCTGGTCGTTTCGCCGTACAACGCGCAGCGCACGCGTATCAGCCAGCAGCTCGCAGCCGCGGGCCTCGACGCCATCCGCGTCGGGACCGTCGACAAGTTTCAAGGCCAAGAGGCGCCGGTCGTCTTCTACTCGATGGCCACGTCGAGCGGTGCGACGTTGCCACGCGATCTCGAGTTTCTCTTCGAAAAGAACCGCCTCAACGTCGCGATCTCGCGCGCGCAGTGCCTAACGGTTCTCGTGTGTTCGCCGCGCCTTCTGGAACTACGATGCAGAACGCCCGAGGAGATGGCGCTGGTCAATCTTCTGTGCGCTTACGTCGAGACGGCACGAGGGCACGAGCGCGAGGAAGAAGACGCCGTCAGTACCGAAACCGCGCAAAGTCCGGACCAGATGTTCTTGCTCTAAACACCGTCACCACTGCGCGCTTTACTCGCGGCCGGCGTCGCCGTGGCGTGCGGGCGCATGATGTCTTCGAGCATATCCGTCGTGCCGGGGATCCGTTCGAGGTGCGTCTGATTACACCGGGTCGAAATCACACCTTCAATGGGGCCGCGCGCATTTACGCGCGGAAATGAATTCAAAGTTAGAAACCAACAGCGATCATTCTTAGATTGCTTCAATGGGGCCGCGCGCGTTTACGCGCGGAAATCATCGATGCGATCGCGCACGCCCGGTATCCAAGTCGCTTCAATGGGGCCGCGCGCGTTTACGCGCGGAAATTTTGCTCGTTGCTCTGGTGTAATCTTACGGTTTTTCAGCTTCAATGGGGCCGCGCGCGTTTACGCGCGGAAATAAGGCCGCCGAGGCCGCCCGCAAGAAGGCCGCCTCGCTGCTTCAATGGGGCCGCGCGCGTTTACGCGCGGAAATCTTGACAGCTGTCAAGACTTGACAAGCGCAGCGGTGCTTCAATGGGGCCGCGCGCGTTTACGCGCGGAAATCCGGCGCGTCGTGCGTAGCGCAGCTCTGAGGATTGCTGCTTCAATGGGGCCGCGCGCGTTTACGCGCGGAAATCAGACTCGCTTGCTCGATGCGTGCTAAAGGTTACGGAGCTTCAATGGGGCCGCGCGCGTTTACGCGCGGAAATTAAAAACGAGAAAAGCGATGAGATCAAAGTCCATTTGCTTCAATGGGGCCGCGCGCGTTTACGCGCGGAAATCCGGAGCCTCCGCAGCGGGAGCAGGTCTTTTTCTCGCTTCAATGGGGCCGCGCGCGTTTACGCGCGGAAATAATGAGTACCGAGATTGAAGTCGCCTCAGTACCGAAGATGCTTCAATGGGGCCGCGCGCGTTTACGCGCGGAAATCTTGTGAGGCCGCCCGTACCGTCGCCGTGACTGGGATTGCTTCAATGGGGCCGCGCGCGTTTACGCGCGGAAATCCATATCGAGGAACGCTAGATACCCTTCATCATGCGGCTTCAATGGGGCCGCGCGCGTTTACGCGCGGAAATGAAAGGACCTTCTCTCTATGTTTACGGTAGACCGTTGCTTCAATGGGGCCGCGCGCGTTTACGCGCGGAAATAGGCGTCCGAGTTGGGGCTATCACGCGGCCGAGTCGCTTCAATGGGGCCGCGCGCGTTTACGCGCGGAAATTCGCCCAACACGAACAGGAGCGTAAAAATGAACACTGCTTCAATGGGGCCGCGCGCGTTTACGCGCGGAAATTTGGCCCTTTGGGACCCGGAAGTTAAAGAAACCATCGCTTCAATGGGGCCGCGCGCGTTTACGCGCGGAAATAAGCCCAAGCCGGCACCAGTCATCGAAGAATACGATGCTTCAATGGGGCCGCGCGCGTTTACGCGCGGAAATTTCGCGATATTTGCGACCTTTCCAGAGGAAGCGGATTTCCGCGGCTTCAATGGGGCCGCGCGCGTTTACGCGCGGAAATTGTGCATCCACTCCATTTGGTTCATGACTTCAACGCGCTTCAATGGGGCCGCGCGCGTTTACGCGCGGAAATCCGAGGACCGCTACAGCCTCTTATTCGCCGGCCAGCGGCTTCAATGGGGCCGCGCGCGTTTACGCGCGGAAATCGGAGTGCGGTGGTATGCACTGCAACCCTGGGGGAGATTGCTTCAATGGGGCCGCGCGCGTTTACGCGCGGAAATGGGTCCGACGATTCGGAACGACGGTTCGAGTCTATGGCTTCAATGGGGCCGCGCGCGTTTACGCGCGGAAATCACACGAAAGTCGTTGTGATTCCGTGCTCTATGCCGGCTTCAATGGGGCCGCGCGCGTTTACGCGCGGAAATAAGAACTCGACCACGCGAAGGCCGCGGTACAGGCCACTGCTTCAATGGGGCCGCGCGCGTTTACGCGCGGAAATTGGTTCCCATGTTCGAGCGCGGCGTTATCGGCAATGCTTCAATGGGGCCGCGCGCGTTTACGCGCGGAAATCTGAAGCAAAGCCCGCAAAGCGACCTTGTTCTCGTGCTTCAATGGGGCCGCGCGCGTTTACGCGCGGAAATCGGAGCCTATAACGACGGCTCGCTCTGCTGAAGATCGCTTCAATGGGGCCGCGCGCGTTTACGCGCGGAAATATTTGCTTCCTTCCGTACGGTTTGATTGGGTGATACGCTTCAATGGGGCCGCGCGCGTTTACGCGCGGAAATGCGCCTTGGCGATAATGAGCGCTCCGGCTAGGAGCATTCCGCTTCAATGGGGCCGCGCGCGTTTACGCGCGGAAATGTTGGTCAACTGCTCGTTAAGCGCCGCCTCGATGTCGTGCTTCAATGGGGCCGCGCGCGTTTACGCGCGGAAATCGCACGAACTTCGCAAAATCGCCAAAGAGCTTAAGCTTCAATGGGGCCGCGCGCGTTTACGCGCGGAAATTGGGCGCGCATGGGCGAGGGTGACTCTGCCTCGTTCCTGCTTCAATGGGGCCGCGCGCGTTTACGCGCGGAAATGTGCTCGATGTACTGGAGCAAACTCCAACTCGAGCAGCTTCAATGGGGCCGCGCGCGTTTACGCGCGGAAATTGACAGGAGGCCGAAGCATGGAGCCCGTGAACGATGCTTCAATGGGGCCGCGCGCGTTTACGCGCGGAAATTGGAACGATTCACGTTCAACCGCTACAAGTCCGACCTGCTTCAATGGGGCCGCGCGCGTTTACGCGCGGAAATTAGGTGTCAATGACTTCACGCGCCGTTTCGACGTTGCTTCAATGGGGCCGCGCGCGTTTACGCGCGGAAATCGTTGCAGCCAGGCCAACCCGGTCATCTTCAACAAGCTTCAATGGGGCCGCGCGCGTTTACGCGCGGAAATATCTTGAAGCTGCGAGTCGGAGTACGACGACAGGTCGCTTCAATGGGGCCGCGCGCGTTTACGCGCGGAAATGCCCTCGCAGCACCCGCATCTTCATCCACCTACTTAGCTTCAATGGGGCCGCGCGCGTTTACGCGCGGAAATCACTGCAGGGTGTCGATCGTGCCCGCGCTTCACTGGCTTCAATGGGCCGCGCGCGTTTACGCGCGGAAATCCCGGTCTGTCTCACGTTCTCGATGCGGATTACTTGCTTCAATGGGGCCGCGCGCGTTTACGCGCGGAAATTCTGCAAGTCGGTAAGCGGTACGGTCACTTGCCCGGAGCTTCAATGGGGCCGCGCGCGTTTACGCGCGGAAATGATAGCGGCTTCGTTCGCTGCGATTTGCGCCGCAACGCTTCAATGGGGCCGCGCGCGTTTACGCGCGGAAATTGTCCGTCGTCGGGTCGGCATGGCCGACGATCGGGGGCTTCAATGGGGCCGCGCGCGTTTACGCGCGGAAATAATGCGAAAGCCCTAAGGCTTCAGACGAGTTGTCATGCTTCAATGGGGCCGCGCGCGTTTACGCGCGGAAATGGCGCAGGGCGTAAATACCCGACCCGTAAGGCTTTCCCCTTCGATTTTCGAGCGGGTCATCAGAACGCGGCTCAGGTCCTCGGCTGCTTTAGCCAAAATGCCGTTAAATGCTAATAAATATAGCGTCGAGCGGGTACGCTCAGGGCTCACGACACCCCGGCACTCGATACGTAGTCAACGCAGGGCGCGCGCGGCGCAGCTGGGATTCCTATATGATGATGGCGGAGCGCTGCTGCGGAATCTTCTGGCGGCCGAAGACCTCTATCGGCGGAATCCAACTTTCACGGTCAGGGATCGACCCGAGGTCCATGATGATGACGCGGTCTTCCGATCGGCTAATGAGTCCTTCAATGCGCGCAGCCAACGCGACGCGATCCTCTCGGCGCAACAAGCAGGCGAAGACACTGTACTGCAAGGGCCGCCCATAGGCCTTTGCCAGCTTGTGCATTGCCCTTAGGCGTTTTGGATGCGAGACATCGTACGATAAAAGGTAGGCTCGCAGCACACCTTCACCGGGTTATAAACGGCGGATACTTTGGTATATCGCCCTGAATCGTGCGCGCCAACAGCCTCGCTTGGACGTTGAGAGCCCGCCGATAGGTCACGTGATAGCCAAACGTGGGATGCACTATCGATGAACGCAGGCGTCGCTCGATAGCACCGATGAACGTGCGGCGACCCTCGGACGTAAGCGCTACGGCCCGCCCGCGACGGTCGAAGTGCGATGCGCGAATCTCGCGTGTGTTGATCAATGTGAGAACCGTCGAATCTACCACGAGCGGACGGAACTCTTCCATGAGATCCAGCGCGAGCGACGGCCGACCCGGCCGCAGCCGGTGGTACAAACCGAGGCCCGGCTCGAAGCCGACGGCAATCGCAGCGGAGACCGCTTCTTTTGCTAACATCGAATAGCCGAACGAAAGCATTGCGTTGGTGGGGTCGGTCGGGGGACGACGGTTGCGGCCGACGACCTCGAACCCGGTGGCAAAACCGATCATTTCGCCATAGGCTTCGAAATAATACTTTGCCGCCATGCCCTCGATGCCAAGCAGCTCGTCAGCGGACTTTGCCCGCCGAACGCGGTGCAGCAGAAACGATAGCGCTTGTAGCACGTGCGTCGCCCGATCGCCCAGCGAACGCCTTACCATCGTTCGCTGATTGCGCACCTTACCCTCGACAAAGCCGCGCGCCATCTCAAGTGAGCGGGTGTCATCTTTGGCGACGTCGTGCTGTGCGATGCGAAGATCCAAACTGTGATCGTTCACCGATCGTGCCCAACCGTTCAGCCAACCGCCGTAGCTCAGATAGAAAATGGGCGTGTCTCGCATCAGCAGCATTCGCATAACTTGCGTGCTAATGTGCGCGTTACCGAAGAGCGACACGCTCCCGACTTCGACGAGGGGCACTTTTTCCGCGAGGCCGGCGGCCGTCCGCACTTCTAACGTCTCGCCGCATAGTCCCACCCGCGCGCCTGCCTCCAGAATGTAGAGCGGCACGCGATAGTCTGCCGGCGCAGCGAACGGTCGAACATCGGCCTTGTTTTGTGCCCCTCGGACGGCGTTGACCTCGTCGGGAAGGCACACGGCGTGAAGCGAGCAGCGAGCGCACTTTGGGCTGGCGACTAGCGGCGGCGGTATCGACGAGCGTTGCAGGAGTGCCTTCGCATCGCGGATCGCCGCGAGCGTTTGTTCCACCAGCCCTTGATCGATCGGCACATCGACGAGCGTTTTCGAGGCCGCGTAATACAACTGTCCTCGCTCGCAGGTGTAGCCGTGCTCGCGAAGCAGCAGCGCTTGAACGCAAATCTGCACGCGTTCCGGATCGTAAGCGCCGTGTTCTACCGTTGGCGCTTTACCCCGCTTGAAGTCAATGGGGACGACGCGCTCGCCGTCGGTCCGCACGACATCGATCTTCGCCACCACCCCGAGCCGTTCCGAAGAGAGCTCAACCGACGTGGCCTCTGACTTCATTGCGAGCGCGTCATCCGGGAGCACCCCACGGGAGCTGTCTACGCGGCGATGCACGCGCTCGCCGTCAACGGTGTCGTAGGATTCGTCGAACTCGCGCTCCACAAACTCAAGCCAGAAGAGACGCGGGCAGTAGACGAACTCGTTGATCATGCGCGCCGGAAGAGTTTCGCCGGGCGCTTGCAGTAACCCGATCACCTACCGAGTCTACCGGGCGGCTGCGCCACAGGTGTGTCGCCTCGCGAGCGCCTTCGCTCGGCAGCGTGCAAGACATGGCGTTCGGACCGCTGAATATCGGGACTCTCCATGGATTTTAGGCTGGCGCGCGACCGGAGGCGCTTTTTCATTGAGCGCGGGCTGCGCAGGCGAACCGGTGGCGGCCGTGGGAGCGCCCTCGAGTCGCTGATGGCCCTCCCAAGAACGGAGCTGCGCGTGAACCCTGAGGAGCTTCTCGGAGGCATCCCGTTCTGCGTGATCGGCGGCGTTGCCACTCGGGCGTATATGCCGGAACGGATGACGAAGGACCTCGATGTTCTCGTAAGCGCAGACGACTTCGAAACGGCCGAAACCGCGTTAGGTAACGCCGGATACACGGTGGTCGCAAAGCATGACGATCTGTTCTTTGCGAACTCAGCGCTGGGTTTGTTCGGGCGGGTGTGGCAGAAAGGCGACCTTCGCCTCGATCTGATTTCAAGCCGCGAAGATTGGGTCCACGAAGCTCTCGTCACGAAAGCCTACGATCAAACCGGGCTCCGCATCATCGCACTTCCCTATCTGGTCCTGATGAAGCTTGATGCATCGCGCGGGCAAGATCAAGCCGACATTGAGCGCATGCTCGGACGTCTCTCCGACGACGAGGTAAACCATGTTGCGCAGGTCGTAGATCGCTTCTCGAATGACCCGCAAGCCGCGCAAGACGTGCATCAATATGCGCAGTTGGGGCGCTTGGAATACGAGGGGCGCTCCGATTGACAAACGATCCAAGTCGTCATACCCGCACGGCTTCTTCTCGGGCAGCGTCGCAGAACCGGTGTGGTGATGCCATCGGAGTTTTTGCCACGCTTCTTGTCGGGCATTTGCACTGACGGCGGATGCGCGTTCGGTTCTACGCCGTTTCAACGCCCTTGCGCACCTGCTGCAACGTCAGCCTAACGAATTTCTAGATGTCGTCGTCCCTTTCGCACACGCCGACGAGCGTAGCGATGCGCTGGCCGACTGGTTCCGCGGCTTCCGTGATGCCATGGATTTGCGGCGGGGCGAGTGGCGCTCGCTGGAAGACGATCCCAAGATGCAACGGATGAAGTGCCACAGCAGGTTCGCGCAGTGCTTGACTCGGGCTAAACCCGGGACGGTACAGGCTCGAATCGGCCGAGACCGAAGTGCGCGAGGCGCCCGAGGACGATCGGGCCTTCTATCGGCTCGTCGAACTCAATGGTCGCCGCAGCCAGAGGAAGGGGCGGCGTGTTCTTGCGCACGCGCGCTCTGCGAAAGGCGTCGATGCGAAAATGACCACCGTGCGCGCGATCAATACCGCGGCTCGGTTCCCATATCGAGATACGCGCTGGTGACGTTTCCGCTCGCGCGACCATTTCCGCAATTTGCTCTTCGGGCGCGTCGACGACGCGCCGGCTTCCGTTAGTACCGCGAATCTTTGGAAAGCGCTCCAGTACAATCGGCGTCGCCGACCGCCAAACGGCCGAACGCGGCCGCTCGACCTTACCGATGAACGTTAGTGGATAGTTGTCATCATAGACGACGTGCTCGCGCAGTTCCGTAACTGTGGTAATCGCAAGATATTCCGCTTGGGTGCAGCCACCCGGAAACCAGACGTCGATACCGTCGATCTCACCACGTCCTTCGGAATCGAAAGGCAGAAAATACGGGTGATCGTGACCCTCGCGCTTCGATCCATCGGTGGCTTTGCCGGCGAGACGGTGAGTCGCGGGCTCGCCTTCGCGCCTGGAAATCTGGCTGATCGCCGCGGCGCGGAAGACGTCGCTGAAAACGACGGCGTCTTTGATCGACGGCTTCGGCGAACGCGCACCGCGCTCGAGCGAAAGGCGCAGCACGATGGGGCCGAAGACGGGTCGCGTGCGCTCCAGGCGATCGTACTGCTCGCGCACCATAAGAAAGTCTGGTGGCAACCGATACTCCACCCAGGCCGCCCCGTTTGGCATGAGCCGACGCGCTTTGCGCATCTCGGCCGTCGTCTCCGAGAGCGCAGCGAGCAGTCCCTCGCCGCGCAGCGACGCGCCAGCCGCAAGCCGCCGTACCGTCGGGCCGTCCTGCGTCGCGCGCGAAGCAAGGTCGACCTTTTGCAGCGCACGATCGTTGGGAAGAGCATCCGTTACGCCAACGCTGCACCAAGACTCTGCGCGACCGAGATAACCGATGAGCGCACAACAGCGTTCGAGGAGCATATGCTGCTCGGATGTGAGATCCACCTGAGGCCATACAACACACGCAGTTGCTATTACCTCGCGCCCTCTTTCAAGTGCGATGAACGAGTCGAGCACCAGCGTCGTCTCCGCTTTGCCGTTCGTCAAGGTTCCCAGCGGCATGTAATGACGTGTGTGTCCCGCCGCCGCGCGCGGCAGCAGGTATAGCGGCGGCTCCGTAAGGCGGTCGAGAAGCGCCGTGAAGGTCTCACGATCGCGGCGCCCGTCGCGATACCAACCCGCTGCAATCGCGCGCAGCATACGCCATGGAGACGGCGGCCACTCGACGTCGCCGTCGTTGGTCCCGCGATCCCACGGATTAGCATGAAACCGCCCCGCGAGAAACTCGATCCGAAGAGCGATCATTGGTCGGCTGCGCGCAGGTCCTGTTCCAGCGCTACGATGACTGCCTCTTCGTCAGGGCGCGACGTATGCGGCCTCCCAGTCGGCCGGTACGCCTTCTCCGAAGTATTTGCCGAGGAAACGGGCGTGTTGAGGTTAGAGAGCTCGCGCTCCATCGTGAAGAACCGCACGCTAGGCGCGAATCCCGGTTCGAATTCGACCCGCCCGTCCACATCGCTATCGGACCTGAAATCCTCACGCAGGACTGGCCCGAAGAATGCCAACCTGCAGATATGGCGGCGACAGAAGGCCGCAACCGACTCCTTTGGACCGCTAATCGTCATTCAAACCTCATTTCGCTAACGCTCCATTGCGGATAGGCCGCGCCGAAGCAGCACAATTGGAATGCCATCACTTGCCGTTAAACTCGACTACCGTCTTTGCTGGATCGGCGAAAAGACCGGACGCAGCGCATCGCTGAATCGATTCGCGGATCGCCTTTTCGAGATCACCGGCCCTTGGAATCATCCACCCGGCCGGCCGCGTTACCCTCGGGTCACCGTCAACCACGAGATCGCACGCAGTGCGCAGGCGCCCGCCCGAGTCCAAGAAGCGCCGTATCTTCCAGAGGGCCAGCGCGACGAGCAGTTGCTCGGCGGCGACACCGAGACCGTAGGATCGTAAAAGCGCAGCATCGATGCTGAAGTAGGCCGTGATTTCCTTCGCCGTGTAGTCGGTTCGCGCGAAGGGGACGTTACCAAATCCTTTCGCTGCGCCCCCGAATTTCGCGCCGACAGGGTCGATCCTGTCATTTTTCACGCCACCGCTTTCGGCTGGGTTGGTGTCCGCGGCCTCGATGAAGGATGAGAGCACCCGCGTCAGGCGCGCGGTGCCGAGCAGCTTCTCCAGAAATACGCCGTGGAGCACCGAATTCGGATCGAGGTAAAAGACCGCCTTCGCTAATTTTCGGATGTCGATACCGGAGCTCTCCGCCTCTTCACCCGCGCTCTTCTTCTTTCTTCCCGTGACGTCGGCAAGCTCTTTGAGCTTGTCTGCGATTCCGGGATACAAGTAAGGCGAGTTCAAGCGATGTGCCTCGCGAATCGAATCGGTCTCGCGTGCTCCGACGATCGTCGACACATACGGTAATCCACGTGCTGGTTCAACAAGGTCGCCGGCGGAGTCGTCCCAGATGGTGCTTTCCAAGCGGTTCGCCATCGACTGTGCCGACTCAACGAGGATATTCGTCTTTCCATCTGGCCCTCGGAATTCGGCGGCACCCAGACTAGGGAAACCGGTGGGCTGAAAGCGCGTCCCTTGCATCGGCCTCAGGCGTGCTTCGATCAAAATCCGCTGGGCTGCCAACGCTCCATTCCAAAGATCACTCACAACTAGTTGTCCTTTCTGAAGGTCATTTCGCGGTTCTAAGGTATGTGCCGATGCTTTCGTTTTGGTCTTGAGACAGGCGAGCCAGAAGTGCCGCGTCGAGTAGTCTACGATAGGTGCGAATGGTAGGGTCGATTGGAACCGCCAGCGCTGCCGCCGTCCATGCCGGGTCTTCGAGCTGCACGTCCGAAACGTCGCGCGGGCCATAAGGGAGATCATGTATGGCGCGGGCGCGCTGCACTGCCAGCTTCAGCGCACGAGACGCGTTCACGCTAAACAATGATCGCAGTATGCGCTCGTCTCGGGCATCTGGATTATCAAACACGAGCTTGAGAACGGCATAGGCTGCTGGAATTGCCACACCGTCGCCCGACGGCGAAATGTCAAGCTCGGCCTTACCCAATCGTATCAGCGAATACGCCCGTAACAACTGGTTTAGGCGTAGGCGTTCCGTGTCGTCGAACGCTAGAAACAACGCAACGTCGTCGCTGGACACGCAGCAAGTGGCGCGCAGCCACTCGGGGTCCATCGAACTCGCGCGTATCCGCCGCTCCAGCATGCCTCGGAGCGTTCGGACGGCATCATCGCCGGCTTCGCGCAGCTCCTCGCGCGTATCCGTCTGCGACCGTGCGGCTCCGAGCGAAGCGATCGCAATGGCTGTTCGGTGAATGGGCGTCTCGTCGTTCAGAGTCTCCACCACGCTGGCATCCAGCCGGGGTGCTGCCGGAACGTCGGCTCGCGTATGGGCGACGGCGCGGTCGACGTCGGCGAGTGCGACGAGAAGGTCTTGCCGCGCCCGCGCTCTATTTTGCAGCGGAATGTTTGGAAACGCGAGGATCTGCTCGTCAAACCGGCGCAAAGCTTCGCGCGCTCCAGCCCCGAGTTGGCGTCCGCGCAGCCGTTCCACCCAAGTCGCAACGTCGCGCGAAATGACGGCGATCCCCGCGTCGTAGTGTCGACCGACCTTGATCGCCCCAACCGATGTAGCGGAAAAGGCCAGCCCATTGCGTTGAACGAAGGCGACGCGCTCCAAGCGGCTCAGGCCAAAGGGTACGCCTAGCGTTACAACTGCGGTCGCCGCCTCAGACGCCACCGCCGCGGCGCGCACGACGGAACGCTCGCCATCGCTCGGCAGATCGATGCGGCCCTTGCGGAGCAAATCACTTATCGATGCAAGCGACGCGAAGCCTTCCCAAACCGGGAGCCACATTTCGCCACGTGTCTGTTCCACGTCGCTAGCACTTCCATACCCTCCCGCCACTCCACGCAACGCAAACGGAAAAACTGGGCGCCCAACGGAGCGATCTGTGCGGCGGCCAACGGATCCGCTGAAGAGTAGCGCACCTTCGATCATCAGCACGTAATCCCAAGGGTTGATCAGCGAGTCAGCATCGAAACCTGACGTTGCATTCGCTCCACCTGCGTGGCGTGAACTGAACTGCCCGATGGCCATGCCTTGGAGCAGCCGCGCCTGACCTGTATCCTGCAAGGAGTCGCGCAATAACTCAGCCGCTTGCAGCAGCGGCTTATCGCCGCAGACGTCTAGTGCGCGAGCAGCAAAGTTCACGGAAAAATCTAGCCGCCCATCGTTTCCACCGCTGCCGAGCAGGTATGGAAACGCGAGACGGTCCGACGTAAGAAGGACAGCCGCGTCCAGCCAACCCAGCATCTCATCTGGGCAGTGCGAGCGTAATTCGCGGATGAACCCGTGCTTGTCGCCGGCATCGAGATATTTCGCGCGCCTACCGGTGGCAACATACCGATCCGCGATGAAATCGAGAGCGGTGCGATATGAAACCCATCGTCTCCCGGTCGTTCGGGCGACCCGTCGCAGCGTCTCGCTGGCAGTATCTGCCTTTCCATCGAATCCGGCCCCGCTGTTCCAAGGATTTAAAACGGGGCTCGGTGCGTACGACTCAACGAAGAATGCCGCGACCGCTTCCTGCGGTAATTGAGTATCTAGCGCGAAGATCGCTCCTTCCCACGACCCACGCGCTTTCGATTCACATTGTGCGGCCAGCACGCGAAGTACCCCGAGCGCCTTGAGGTAACCCAGCAGCGAATCGTTCCGACAGCCCAGCAACCGCATTACCGGCATTCCTTCTGCTCCTCTTCGCTCGCGCGCCAATCGGCGAGTCGGACAAGCAATTCCAGATATGCTAGCCTAAAGGGACCGAGTTCGACATCGTCACGTAGCGCCATGGTTCTCTCAACCCACGCGCGATCACCGTTTTCCGAACCAATCTTGAACTGAGCGAGCGAAAGCGTAGTCATCGGGGAAACGACGCCACCGCCGAGATCGACGCTCGGCAAGGCTTCACCTTCCAGTGTCCCGAGAAGTTGAAACTGTTCGCACGGCGCCTCGTACGGGAGCTGCTGCGCTGCTACGCGCAGCTTGCCGTGATGGGCGGCTATAAGATATGCGACACAGTCGGCCGAAGTCTCCCCTTCGTGCGCAGCTAGATATGCAAGTGCGCCCGGAAGTTCATGCCGAAATCCCCGCCGCCGATGCCGTGCTGTGCGAATTCCTTTTGCCCATACTGGTGTTCCATTTCCAACGCCTGCGTTGGCACGCTTCATGGTATCCTGAAAAACTTCGTGCGCTTTGCCGGTATCATGCCACAGCGCCGCCGTTGTCACCATGGCGGCGGCCGGATCAGTAAGAGCCACGGCGGCAACGAGTTCTCGGGCGTGGCGGAGGGTGTCCTGAGCGTGTTGCGTCAACGTAACTGCTACACCGATTTCGGCAAGTAAGTCGAAGTCCATCGCGCAACCCTCAGCGAGCTCCCTGGGCTCCTCGCGGCTAATAGGGTTGACGTAATGCTGGACCTTTGTGAACCCGATTTCAGCGTCATACCAGCCGGCGTTGCTGCTCAACCAGATAAGTGCGCCAGGCCGAATCTCGCTCTCGTGAAGTTCGGCCCACGCGGCTTCGGCTTCACGTGCAAATTGATTTGCCAAGCGAATATCCGAACCGTGCCCGGCGGCCCGGAGTGTTTTCACCAACTCCTTGACGGCCGTGACCGGGGCGCTGCAGAGCTCGTTCCGTTGGGGAACGTCCTTTGCACCTGGATGCTCCGGGCGCCAGAATAGTGATACGGAAGCGTCGTCTGCGTCGCGAATATAGGGCGACACATCAATGTCGTGACCGGCCAGGTCCGGTGAAGTATCGAACAGATCGAGGAACTCCGGCCTTCGGATAACCAGCCCTTTTCGCAACGGTATCGGCCGCTTCGGAAGGTCGGCCGGGGCTGCGCTGCATCCGTCTAGCGCTTGCAGAAGCTCCCTCGCAGCACCGATGTCCTCAGCGTCATAAGGCCGCTCCTCGCCTTTCTTTAGCTCGCCGCCATCTAGCCATACGCAGACAGCCTCGCGGTCATCGCCTCGCCGATTGCACCGACCGAATCTCTGAACGAGTGACGCCCAGGGCGCTACGTCGGTGATCAACGCTGACGCGCTGACATCGATTCCGGCCTCGACGACCTGCGTTGCTACGACTATGCGACCTGGTCCCGACGGATCAACGTCAGCTAGCAGCGCGGCCGCGTGCGACACTCGATCCTCGGGCCGAAAGCGCGAATGAAGGAGAACTAGCGCGACATCATCCTTACCGCGCTTAAGTACGTGGTACACTTCCTGTGCACGCGCTACGCGATTCACGACGACGAGGGTACGAGTGCCGGGCCGGTGTCGCTCGCGAGCAACAGATGCGACCTCCTTCGGGTCGCGCGCTACGGCGCGCTGGATTCGCTTCTGCGCCGCAACAATCCGCTGCACACCTAGGGTGGCAAGGTCCGTTTCGTCCAGCGATGCCCGAGACCGCCCGTCCAGCGAAAAGTCCGCAGTATCGAACCAGGACTCGTCGACGGTTGCTGACGTTAGCGTGATTTCGGTGCGGTGGAATGTTCCGAGTCGCTCCCGGAACGCTTGGAGTTGCGCCGCGGTCACCGCGCCGATGCCTTGGAGCTGAACTTCGTCGATAACCCAGTACGCGTCGTCATTCGCCGCAGCAAAGGTCATGGGCCATTGAAAGCGGCTCATGCCATAACCGCGGTTCAGCAACCGTGAAAGCAGCATGTCCTGGGTTCCGATCACGATCGCAGGCTGCTCGGGCTTGCGGAACCATTCTTCGCCGACGTCTCCACCCATGACGACGTCGACCCGTGGAACTTCTATATCCCAGGCCTTCGAAATTTTTTAGGCACCCAGAGATGCGGTCGCGCGTCTGCTCCACCAACGACCGCATCGGTAGGCAGTAGAATAAGCGCCGCGGGGTGTCGCCGGAGGCGTTCAGTCGCCGGTGTAACCAGGCGAGTATAGTCCCTTCGGTCTTACCTAGACCGGTCGCAGCGTCTAGTAGCGCCGGCGCGGCTTCCGCAAGTCTCCGCTGATATGGGTACGGAACTTTTCCGGTCGCGCGTTCGAAAAATACCGAGTAAGGGTCCATCGTCAATCTAATCCTAGCAGCATCGAGCGGGCGGGAGTCCGGCGGGATTTCGCCTCGTATCGGGCGCACCAATACACTCGTGCCAACCGGCAGTTACGCGATCGTGCTCGAAGCCTGACCCGATGGAGGGTTTACCGCGATCGTCCCGGCGTTGCCTGGCGTCGTCACGGAGAGTGATACGGTTGAGGACGCTCTCGACAACGCGCGTGATGCCGTCAAGCTTTGCCTCGAAGACCTTACCCAGCAGGGCGTCGACATCCCAGAGAGCGACATTGGCGCACGGCTTGAACGCACTGAGGTTTCGCTCGCGAGCTAACCCGCTCTTTGGAGTGGTCATACTGCACGCCCACTGAGTGCTGCGTTCGCTTCATCAGGTAGCGCCGGCGCAACATCGTCCTCTGCTTCCTTAAATTTGACGTCACGCGCCAGCGTGTCAACGCCGGCAACCAGATGCAATTCGCTGGTGAGGCCGAGCATCTTACCCATCTCACGTCCGGGAACCAAGAGATTGTCCATCTTTCCTACGACGCCGTTGAACTTCTCAACCGTATGGTTGAGGTACCATCCGACTTTTCCGAGGGCCGCGAAGAAACTCTGCAGCCGATCGTGTAGCATGCGACCTCGCCGCGCAACCTCCTCGGCGTTCTCCTGCTGCTTTTGCAGGCGCCAGCCATTCGCGAACGCGCGCAGGTAGCAAAGCAGCAGCAGCGGCGAGCAGATGACGATGCCCGATCGTAGTGCATCCTCGATGAGATTGGGCTCAAGCGCGAGGGTAGACGAGAGCATCGATTCGTTGGGCACGAACATAATGGTCATGCCGGCATAGCCGGGAATCCCGTCGTAAGCGCGGCCGCGCAGCTCCGTCACCCGAGCCTTAATGTCGCGAGCGCTGGCTTCGAACAAGCGACGGCGCTCCGCTTCATCTGGCGCGCCGATCGCTCGAATGTAATTCGCTGTCGAAGCTTTTGCATCGAGCGGAATGTTGAGCCCGCCGGTCAGATGAATCGTCAAATCAGGCTTCTCAAGCGTGCCGCCCAGGGCACGTGCGCCGGTCTGGCGGTCGTCGTCGATATGCTCGGTCATGCCGGCGATCTCGACAATCCGGTCGAGGCTGATTTCACCCCAATTCCCGGCAATGCGCGGATTCTGCAGCGCGTTGCGCAGTTGACCGGTTGCGTCGTTTGTGGTGCGCACGGCATCCTGCAGGCTCGTTTGGAGCCGCGCAACCGATTCCAACTCCGTCTTGATTTTACCGAGATTCTCAGAACTATCTTTTTGGAGATCGCTGACGGCCTGGCCAAACTTTGAGAACTCCTCGAAAATCGGGCTAACGATGCCTTTCATCTCTGCAACGCGCGTCGCCAGATTGCCGTTGAGCGTTTCATGCTCCTGGCCGAGCTTTGTTACCGCCAAATTCAAAAATGCGGTGGAGGCATCGCCGAGTGCCTGTTGCGCCAGACACTGGAATTGACCGAGCATCTTCTGTTCGATACCGGCTCGCTCTCGTTCGAAGGCCTCACGTTCCGAGACAAGCTTCGTCTGCGCTTGCGTGCTTTCGGCTTGCGCGAGTGTTAAGCGATCCGCAAGTTCCTCGCTACGGGCTCGTTCAAGTTCGAGTTGCGCCAGCAGTTGCGTTCCTTGCTCCTGTAGGGCCGTCATAGTCGCTCTCGCCGCAGCCGCTTCCGCCTGAACCTGTGCCAGATCGCGCTGCGACTGTGCGAGTTGGACGACGAGTTCACTGCTGCGCGCTCGTTCGTGTGCCGCGACCGATTCGGCCGCGGCTCGGGCCGTGAGAAGTTGCCAAAGCATCAGCACTACTCCCACGGCGGCCAGGAGCGAGGCGACGACGATCGACACAGTCATCGCCTAAGAATAACCGACGAGCGCGACAGACGTGTGGCGCGGTCATCCGGTCGCCGTCTCCGACCGATCTGCGTGCACCGTTTTTGCGACCCTGAGAGTCACGCCATAGCGTCGTGCGATTTCTTCAACGGTAACGCGGGCCAGCTCGACCGCTTCGGGAGGCGAAACGATTGTGGCCTCCGCACCGTAACTGAGTGTGACCCGTACGGCTTCGGCCAGATCGGTGAATGCCAGGGTGATTTCGGCGCCGCCATCGGGCAATCTCGTCAACTTTTGGCCCTGCTGCCAGATGCGCGATAGGATCGCCGCTACGATCACGGGTGTCGCGTGGATCGTCACGTCGACGGAGCGCGGACCGCTGATCCAGCCCACCGCCCGATCGGCCAAGAAGCGTTCGGGAACGATCCGCCTTATAAACGTGCCGTCCTTACGCATCGGGCCACTGACGGCGTCAAGCGCAAAGTGGCGCCAGTCGCGGCGGTTCAGATCGTAGGCGACGAGATAATACCTGCCGGTGCGTTCGACGACGTGGTAAGGTTCAACGCGGCGCAGGTTGCGGCCGCTGCGCGCCGGCGTATACCAAAACTCCACTCGCGCCGGACCCGCCGCCGCGTCTTTCAGAAACTCGAAGACGTGGGTCACCCTTTCACCATCGGCAGGGCGCGCGTCTCGCAGATGCAAGAAGCCTGGGCGCTCCTCGTTAAGATTGCACCCGGTGGACACGGCGCCGAGTACCTCGTGAATCTCATGCTGGATTGGGCCACCGAGAGCGGCGGCGATGCGCGCGAGCGTCGCCTTGAAGTCGCGACCTTCGGCGCCGAGCCGCTTCACGCCGTCCCGCAACCCATAAAGGAAGACGCGGCCGCCCTTCATGTGCGAAATACTTACGCCTAGATCGGCTCCGGTTTCTCGCAGTATGCGCAAGTCGCGCTGAAACTCTCGCAGCGAGATCCCGCACCGGTCGCGGCATGCGCCGAAATCCAACACGCGCTCGTAGAGCAGCGTCGCGAAGATCCATAGGATGCGCTCGACGTGCCGACTTGCAGCACCGGAGCGGCGCTTGCGGCTCTCATTGGGAATTCGACGTAGACCAGACGCCATGGACGCCTCAACAAAGCACAAAGGAATAGCTCGTTTTAGATCGTTCCATCGACTCCGTCGCATCTCCTCGCAACCGAAGCGGAGCGCTCACAGCGTGGCGTGACTACGCCTTCGCCGGCGTCGCCGTCGCGTGCGGACGCATGATGTCTTCGAGCATATCCGTCGTGCCGGGGATCCTTTCGAGGTGCGGGATCTTCACGCCGTCGTGATAGTCGAGCGAGAGGTGTGCGTACCACCCACCCTGATTGACCAGCAAGTCGATATCGGCGTTGCTCAGCTTCGCATCGGCGATTGCTTTGGTCCATACCTTCTCGCTGAACTTGCGGCCATTGACGGCCACGACGGTCATCTCGGGCGCGAGTCCGGCCTTCCACGCCGCCGAATCCTCACGCACGTCCATTACTCGGCCCTTTTCGCTGAGATTGATGCCGGCGTCGTACCACGAAACCACCGAACGCGTTTCACCACGCTGGCCGATGAACTTATTGGGCGTATCGTTATACACCAGCTTGTAGCCGGCGCGCTCGATTTCGTCGGTCGGCGGCTGGGGCGCGATCGTGTAAACATACTTCTGGAAGAAGCCGTGCCAGTCGTACGCGGTTACTTGGGTGAGGTAGTTCTCGAGGTCCGCACGCGTATATGTAACGACCTTCGGCGCCGAGGTGCCGCCGGCGAAGATCTTCACGTAGTCGTCGAGCGACTTCACACCGTGCGTCTGTTGGCGAATGATGGTATCGGCATCGAGCCACATCAGCTCCCCTTCACCGTAGAAGTCGCCACCGGTTCGACGAATGCTCGAATACCAGCCGCGGGCGCAGCAGTAATAGTACGGCGCGCCGATCGTAGTATCGGAGATCGGCGTTGTATTGCGTCCGGGCTCGAAGGCAAAACGCGCATAGAGCGCCGCCAAGTATTCCGGATAATCCTTTGGATCGCGAATACCCGTCCGGAACGAGAGCAGATCGCCGACGTATTGATTCATGCCCTCGTACTGCCAAAGCAGTTCCGTCTGTTCCGGATACGGCTCGTTGAAGTTCGGCTCTTGCAGCAGGTAGGGACGCCGGTACTTCCCGTTCCAGGAGTGCGAGAACTCGTGCGGCAGCAAGTCGCCGAAGGTTAGCTGTCCTTCAGAGCCGGTCATGAACGACTCCCACGCGCGGTCGTCGCTGGACTCGTGATGCTCGATGCCTTCAGGCCGTATAGCCTCGCTCAACGTCAACTCGGAGTGATACACGTTCCAATGGCGCCCGCCGTAAAAGGCCATCGCTTCGGGCGTCAGCCGTTTGTAGGCATCGATGAGGTTTTGCTTGATATCGAGGTCTTCGGGATGATCGGCAAAGATGTCGAGGTAGGACGTCGCGCCGTCCCCGCTCCAGGTCGTAATGTGCTTAACGTAGCGTCCCATATCGGTCGGAGAGTCGACCAGCGTTTCGAGCGTGACCGTATCGAAGTCGACGCGATTACCGGAGCGGCGCGGATTGGGCAGTGCCGAGGCGTAATCCCAGCCGTCCGGCATGATGATGCTCGGCCGCACGTAGTATTGCTGGTTGTCGACGTTACGCTGGTACAGAATGTAGCGGTTCCAATTCCCGACCATGATGTTGCGAGTGGCCATCGTTTCGCCGGCATTCAGAAGAACGGTGAAGTCGACATCGACCAGGTGCACCCCGGACGGGACGTTGATGTGGAACGCGTACATATCGACTAGATCGCGATGCCACGTCAGCGGCCTTCCGTTCGCGCGAACCACCAGTTGCGACATGTCGTTGAGCGGGCCGGACGGGCTGTGCTCGCCCGGGATCCACTCGGGGTAATCGATCGTAAACGGGCCGGGCGCGACCGGGATCGTCATGTGCGCGTAAGCCAGCCCGAGAGGAGCCTTACGCGCGTCGAGCACGATGGTCATGGGATTGCTCGCCGTCGCGAGCGGCGCATCCAGCCGATCCGCGCCCATACAGGCAAGTGCCGCGGCCGCGATTACCAAAAACTGCTTCACGATTGACTCCCTCACTTCGCGTGCGGCCGCATGATCAGCGTTAGCATGTCGGTCGTGCCCTTGATCCGCACCAGGTGCGGATACTTCGCGCCTCCACGGTAGTGCACGGTAACGTCGCGGTAGTAGCCGTCTTGCTCGACGGTTAGACGCAGCGGCGCAAAGCTCGACGACGTCGCCTTGACCGCCGCCCTCCACTCGTCGGGGTCAAACGCACGGTCATTGACGGCGATCACCGTCATGCCGATGCCGAGACCGTCGTTCCAGGCGGCGGACCCCTCGAGCACGTCCTGAATTTTGCCGTCGTCGCTCAAGTTCACACCGACGTCGTACCAGGATTCGACGAACTTGCCCGTGGATTCGCCGGCGGCGTCGTACCTGTTGGGCTTGCCGGTGAAGACGAACTTGTAACCGGCGCGCGCAATCTCGTCGGTCGGCGGCTCGACTGCAATCGAGTACACGTACTTCTGAAAAAATCCGTGCCAATCGTACGGCACGACTTCGTTGAGATAGCGCTCGAGATCCGCACGCGTGTAGGTCACGACGCGCGGCCCGGATACGCCGCCCGCAAAGATCTTGGTGTAGTCGTCGAGCGATTTGCGCTCGTCGGTCAGCTGGCGAATAACCGTGTCGGCGTCGAGCCACATCAGCTCGCCTTCGGTGTAAAAGTCGCCCGCACTGCGGCGGAGCGATCCGTACGGACCGCCGTTGGCATAATAATACGGCGCACCGGTCGTCGTATCGATGATCGGCGTGGTGCGGCGTCCCGGTTCGTACGCCATTTGCGCGTATATCGACGCAAGATACTCAGGGTAGTCGGCAGCCTTCCCTTTGATGCCGCAACGGAAGGCCAGCATGTCACCGATGTACTGATTCATGCCTTCGTACTGCCAGAGCAGCTCGGTGCGCTCGGGGTGCGGCAGGTTGTAATTCGGTTGCTGCAGATCGAACGGCCGGCGGTACTTACCGTTCCAGGAGTGCGAAAACTCGTGGGTCAGCAGATCGCCGCCGCTGAGCTCTTCATCTTCCTTTGTGACGAAATCATCGTCGGCACGATCGTCGCTCGATTGATGATGCTCGATGCCTTGACCAGGAATGAGATCGCTGAGCGTCAGCTCGGAGTGATAGACGTTCCAATGGCGGCCCCCGTAGAGCGCCATCGCCTCGGGTGTCATGCGCTTGTATGCCGCTACTTCCCACCCGGGCATGTCCAGATCTTCAGGATGATCGGCAAACATGTCGAGGTACGACTTGGCAGGTCCCTGACTCCACGTGAGAATGTGCCGGTAGTAGCGGCCGGAGTCGGTGGGTGAATCGACGAGCGTCTCGAGCGTGACGGTGTTGAAGTCGATGCGATTGCCGCTGCGCGAACGCACCGGCAAGGCGCTCGCGTAATCCCACGCAGGCGGCAACATCAGGCTCGCAGTCACGTAGTACTTGGTGTTGTCGATGTTGCGCTGGTAGAGGATGTAACGGTTCCAGTTTCCGACCATGATGTTGCGCGTCGCGAGCTGACCGTCGGTGAAGTTATTCTCCTGATTGAGCAGTACCGTGAAGTCGACGTTGACGCGATGGACGCCCGGCGGAACCGTGATATGGAATGCGTACATATCGACGGGATCGCGCTGCCACGTGATTGGCTGACCGTTCGCGCTGATGCGTAGCTCCGACATATCGTGGAGCGGGCCCGTGGGGCCGTGCTCGCCGGGGATCCACATTGGATAGTCGAGGGTAAACGCCCCCGGGTTGACGGGTATGGTCATGTGCGTGTAAGCGATCCCACGCGGTGCCATGCGCTCGTCGAGAACCACGGTCATCGGATTGCTCGCCGTGGCCACCGACGGATCCAAGCCGGCGCTCAAGCTCGGAACCGGAGCCGCAATGCCCAGCAACAATCCAAGGAACGCGCCGCACGCAGCGGCCCCGAAGCGCCGAATCACCTGCATTACTCCTCCAACGGGATGGTACGGGCACTACGCTTTTAGAGAAACGTCCCCCTACCGCATGGCTACGACTTACTATCCGTGTCGAGCCAAACGTCGCCCTTTAACGCGTATAGCCAGACGAACGGAGCGCGGGCGTTCGACGTTCCAAAGGTATTGTGTACGGCGCCATCTGCGCTCGACACGTCGATCTTTCCGCGAAAACTCTTGGGAACGGTCAGCCGCACCGTTCCTTTTCCGCTCTGCATGCGGATCTCGTCCCCCGACCAGCCCTGCTCGACAGTCGCCGCAACGTTACCGTCGTCCGCAGCCAGATCGACCGGCGCCAAGGTTCCGGTAACCATAATGTTGCCGTGACCGCTTTCCGCCGTGATCGACGCGCGCGGCCCGGCGACTTGGATGTTGCCGTCCCCGTCGTAGATTTCGACGCTTGCGGAAGGATTCGAGATGCGCACGTCGCCGGTCGAGAGACGCAAGTCGAGACGCATGTCGGCGGGATAGGCGACGGCATACGTTGCCGCGGTGGACGATACGAACGGAAGAACCGGCGCGCCGTCGGGCGGGTTGAGAGAAACCGCGAGGCGATTGCCGTGCCGCACCGATTGCAGCACCGGTATGGGTGCCGACTTATCTTGATTGACGCGGATCGATATCGTTCCCAGATTCGCACTCGGCGTCAGAACGATTGCCGCACCGCCCGCGTCCAACTCAAACACCTTGGCACCGGCACGGTCGACGGTTCGATCCAACGCCGTGTCGGCGCCGGCAGGCAGCGCCGCTAGAGTAAGCAGCAATAAAAACCAAAGCGGTCTCACAACCGCATTGTAGCAAGAAGGACCCCGCTTTCGCGAGGCCCTTACCTTGTCTGCCCTACAGATCCTCGGGATTTATGCCTTTGATGCGGTCGTACTGCGTCTTCTTCGGCGGCGCGTGTACGTTGACGTGGTCTGGGTACTCGCCCTCGTACTGCACGGTGAGCGGTTCGCGATTGCGCTCGTAAGCGCTGACGAGCCGGCTCATGCCGTCGCCGTTGCCGCCGCCCATGACTTCGGCCAGCGCCGCGTCGTCGGCGGTCATCGTGGCGTAGGCCATCTCGTATTCTTGACGCGGACGGCCGTCGTCGTCGACGTCCTGACCTTCCGGCACGATATCGACGTTGCGATACCGCGACATCCCCGTACCGGCCGGGATGAGCTTACCGATGATGACGTTCTCCTTGAGGCCGAGCAGGGGATCGTATTTGCCCTTGATCGCCGCATCGGTGAGGACGCGCGTCGTCTCTTGGAAGCTCGCCGCCGAAAGGAACGACTCCGTAGCCAACGATGCCTTCGTGACGCCCAGCAGCACCGGATTCGCCGTAGCGATTTCCTTGCCGTCGCCGCGCACGCGCTCGTTGGCCTCGTTGAACTGCGCCGCTTCGACCAGCTGGCCGGGCAACAGCAGCGTGTCGCCGCCTTCGACGATCTTGACCTTACGCAACATCGAGCGAACGATCACTTCGATGTGCTTGTCGTTGATGTCGACGCCTTGCGAACGGTAGACCTTCTGCACTTCCTGAACCAGGTAGTTCTGCAGGGCGGTCTCGCCCTTGATGCGCAAGATGTCGTGCGGGTTGAGCGAGCCTTCGTTGAGCTGATCGCCCGGCTCGACTTTGCCGCCCTCTTGCACCATCAAGTGCGTGCCGTAGGGCACGTCGTACTCGTGCTCTTCGCCGGTCGAATCGACGACGAACACGACGCGGTGGTTCTTCTCCTCGCCGATGCGAACCGTACCCGTGACCTCGGTGATCGTGGCTTGGCCCTTCGGCTTGCGCGCTTCGAAGATTTCCTCGACGCGCGGGAGACCGGTGATGATGTCTTCGGTTGCGACGCCGCCGGTGTGGAACGTTCGCAGCGTCAGCTGCGTGCCCGGTTCACCGATCGACTGCGCTGCGATGATGCCGACCGCCGTACCGATGTCCGCCTTGTTGCCGGTCGCGAGATCGCGGCCGTAGCACATCGAGCAGACGCCGTACTTCGATTGACACGTGAGCACCGAACGGATCTTCACCGACTCGACGTTGGCGTCGATGAGCGCCTTGGCTTTCTCTTCATCGATCTCTTGATTGCGCGTGACGATTGCCGTCGTCGGACGCTTGGGATCGAGCCGGACCTCTTCGGCCGCGCGGCGACCGATGATACGGTCGTTGAGCGGCTCGATGATTTCCTTGCCGACGCGGATGTCGTTGACGGTGATGCCGTTGGCCGTTCCGCAATCATCCTCACGAATGATGACATCTTGCGCGACGTCGACCAAGCGGCGAGTGAGGTAACCGGAGTCGGCCGTGCGGAGCGCAGTGTCGGCGAGACCCTTACGCGCGCCGTGCGTCGAGATGAAGTACTCGAGAACGGTGAGGCCTTCTTTGAGCGACGCCTTGACCGGGATCTCGAGGATTCGACCCGACGGGTCGGACATGAGTCCTCGCATACCGCCGAGCTGCTTGACCTGTGCGATTGAGCCGCGAGCGCCCGACGTTGCCATCATGAAGACCGGATTGAGCGGGCTTTGCGCCGCCTGCATCGCGGTCGTCACCTCGTCCGACGCCTTCGACCAGATCTCGATGGTCTTGTTGTACTGCTCGTCTTCCGAAATGAAGCCTTGGTCGTACAAGCGATGCAGCTCGTCGACCTCGTGCTGAGCGCGCTCGACGATATCGTACTTCGCATCCGGCACGACGATGTCGTTGATCGATACGGTCGTACCCGAGAGCGTCGCATAGTGGAAACCGAGATCCTTGATCGCATCGAGGAAGCGCGCCGTTTCGGCGTTGCCGTACTTGCGATAGCAGTCGGTAATCGTCTTACGCAGCAAACCCTTGTCGATGATGCGATTGAGGAACGGATGCTCCCACGGAGTCGGGAACGCGAGATTGAAGATCACGCGGCCGATCGTCGTCTTGACGAGCTGCCCGTGCCACCGAACGTACGTCCACTCTTGGAGCCCGACGTTGCCGGTCTCGTAAGCAATAACCGCTTCCTTCGGATCGAAGAACGTCGGAATCGCCCCGGGAGCGTCGGCTGCCGGCGCATCCTTCTTGTGCTTGCCGTTCCCGTTGCGGCGCGCGTGACTGTGATACTCTTCGGTGACCGCAGCCTTGGCCGGGCCGGCGTACTCGTCGCGCTGGAACGTGAGGTAGTACAGACCTAAGACCATGTCTTGGGTCGGAATCGAAACCGGATTACCGTATGCCGGCAACAGAATGTTGTTCGACGACAGCATCAGGATGCGCGCTTCGGCCTGCGCACCGGCCGACAGCGGCAAGTGCACGGCCATCTGGTCGCCGTCGAAGTCCGCGTTGTAGGGCGTGCAGACCAGCGGATGCAGGTGGATGGCCTTACCTTCCACCAGTACCGGCTCGAACGCCTGAATGCCGAGACGGTGAAGCGTGGGTGCGCGATTGAGCAGCACCGGATGCTCTTTGATGACCTCTTCGAGTACGTCCCAAACTTCCGGACGCACGCGCTCGACCATACGCTTCGCACTCTTGATATTGTGCGCGAGCGCGCGATCGACGAGCTTCTTCATCACGAACGGCTTGAAGAGCTCGAGCGCCATTTCTTTGGGCAGACCGCACTGATGCAGCTTGAGCGTCGGGCCGACGACGATGACCGAACGGCCGGAATAGTCGACGCGCTTGCCGAGCAGGTTCTGACGGAAGCGGCCCTGTTTTCCTTTGAGAATGTCTGAGAGAGACTTCAGCGGACGGTTATTGGGGCCGGTAACCGGACGGCCGCGACGGCCGTTGTCGATAAGCGCGTCGACTGCTTCCTGCAGCATGCGCTTTTCGTTCTTGATGATGATCTCGGGCGCGTTGAGCTCGAGCAGCCTCTTTAATCTGTTGTTGCGGTTGATTACGCGGCGATAGAGATCGTTGAGGTCGGACGTCGCGAAGCGACCGCCGTCAAGCTGCACCATCGGGCGCAGTTCCGGCGCAATCACCGGAACGGCGGCAAGCACCATCCATTCGGGCTTGTTGCCGCTGGCGAGAAACGCTTCGACCACCTCGAGACGTTTGATCGCCTTGAGGCGCTTCTGTCCGGACGTCTCTTTGAACTCTTTGCGCAGGTCTTCTTGAAGCTTGCGCAGATTGAGGTCGCGCAGGAGCTCGCGGATCGCTTCGGCGCCCATGCCGGCTTTGAAGCGGTTGCCGAACTTGTCGCGCGCTTCGCGATACTTTTGCTCCGAAAGCACTTCGCGCTTGGTCAAGGTCGTGTCGCCGGGATCGATGACGACGTATGCCGCAAAGTAGATGACCTTCTCGAGTTGGCGCGGCGACATGTCCAGCAGGATGCCGATGCGGCTCGGAACGCCCTTGAGATACCAGATGTGGCTGACGGGCGTAGCGAGCTCGATGTGGCCCATGCGCTCGCGGCGCACCTTCGCGCGGGTGATCTCGACGCCGCAGCGATCGCAGATCATGCCCTTAAAGCGAATGCGCTTGTACTTGCCGCAGTGGCACTCCCAGTCTTTGGTCGGGCCAAAGATTTTTTCGCAAAACAAACCGTCGCGCTCGGGCTTGAGGGTACGGTAGTTGATGGTTTCGGGTTTCTTGACTTCGCCAAACGACCACGCGCGAATCTGCTCCGGTGATGCCAGGCCGATGCGCATGGCGTCGAAGTTGTTGACGTCGATGAGATTCAAGTGGGACGCTTTCCTCAAAGCCTGTGCTGTCATCCTGAGCGTAGCGGCGAAGCCGCGAAGTCGAAGGACACGGGGCCGGTAGCTTACGCAGGGACGCTCGTCTCACGGAGTCACGTAAGGAGCTCCCACCGTCGCCGGGGGCCGGGGCACAGGCGGCTATTTTATCATGGCCGCCGCGGGTAAATCAACGTTGGAGGCCGCGGCAAGGGTATGAACCATCCATGAAGATCGGCATCATCGGTTCGGACGACCGCGCGGTCGCTATCGGCAAGTTGCTTACCGAAGGCGGCCACGACATCGAGTTCAGCCATCCAAGCGACCAGCAGGCCGCAGAGGAGGCTGCCAGCAAAACGGGCGCTGAAGCGGACATTCCCTACAAACTCGCGGCCACGACGGAGATGCTGCTCTTTGCGGTTCCGCACGACGAGCTCGACGCGGCGATCACGGCCATCGGTGCGGTAGCGACGCCGCAGGCGATCGTGGAGGCGGGCAACTCCCGTCCTACCGGGGACGACCTCACCGACGCCGAGTGCCTCGCCAAAAAACTCGATTCACACGCCGTCGTGCGCGCGCTCATCGTGCTGCCGCAAGCCGGCGCGAATATTCCGATTTGCGGCGACGATCCGAATGCGAAGGCGCTCGTCGAACAGGCTTTCGCGGCCTGCAACTGCGTCGTTACCGACCGCGGGCCGCTGACGAACGCCAAAGAGCTCTATCCGCCGCCGCGCGCGTCGGAACAGGGAACCCTCGACGCGTCTACGCCCTCTTCCACACCAACACGTTAGAAGAACCCCAGATCTCCGGCGGCACCGTGCGAATCGTCAACGTGTCGCCGGTGAGGCCGAACCGGCGTTCGAGCGTCGTGCCGACGAGATTGGTGAAAACGCAGACTTCGACGTGGTGGAATACGCGGTCGCCTTTGATTTCGTAGCGGCCCGCGTACGCCAGAAAATCCGCAACCGATTCTACGCATGCGCCGCTGGCCGGGGCGCCCACCGATTGCGGAGGCTTGAGCGAAGGCCGATGGGTGCCCATCAGCACCGCCGCCATGCGCTCGTTCTCGGTGTACATTAAATAGCCGGCCGGATCGGGACCCCAACGCGGTTTCTCACTCGTCTTACCTTCGTCGACGTTGAAGCTTTCGAGCTTCCATGCGCCGATGACGTTGTTGCTTGCGGCCCGTGCCGACTGCGCGCCTAGGGTGGCAACGGTTCCGAAACTGGCTGCCAATGCCAGTAAATCGTTACGGCGCATCGAGTGCCTCCAAATCTGCGAGATCCTTCGTTCGGCCTGCGGCTCGCTTATTTTTGCAAAATCATCCCGCCCGATACGGACGGGTACGCCGAACAGCGTTCCATCAAGCCGATTGGGCGAAGCACGATCGAACGATATGCCGCTAATGTCCGTGAGAATGTCGACTCGCAGCGCGCGCCTCATCCTGCAATCTTCGGCGCGACTACGTTCGTGCCATCCATTGATCGAGTGATTTCATCATCGCATCGAAGGCGGTGCGATGGATGTTGTGGCCCGCGCCCGGGAAGACCGCAATTTCGACCGTTGGCGCGTGATGCCGTTCGATCTCTTCCAGCGTCGCGTCGTCGTTGATCGATTCACCGAGCGCCGCCATCGCCAGCCACAGAGCCTTATCGTACTGCGCGATCGACGATCGCAGATCCCACGACGTTGCCGGATTCTCACGCATCAATCCTTCGATCGGATCCGGCGTCATCGTCGCAACGGCGTGTATTTTCGCAGCCACGTCGGTCGGATGCCAATCGGGGTATTCCTTCCGAACCAGAGCCGCCCGGGTGGTGCCCTGACGTTGGAACTGCGCGCGCAGCTCTTCGAGGTACTCTTCGTACCACTCCGAGCTCACCTGGCGGATCATCGGATCGATCGCGCCGACGCGCCAAACCGGTATTCGAAGACCGGCTTCGATCGCGATGGCACCGCCCCACGAATGGCCGATGAGTAGATCGATCGGCTCGTCAAGCGCCGCCGCAACGTTTTCCACGTCGCGGATGCCGCGCTCGAGAGCCATCGGGCCATGCACGGCCGCGCTGTCGCCGTGCCCGCGCTGATCGTAGGCAACGACGCGAAAGCGGTCTTGCAGATATTCAGCAAGACGCTGCCAAGAAAGACGCGAGCTCGTCATGCCGTGCACGCACAGTACGACGGGCCCGCGCGAACCCCACGTTTGGACGGTCGTCTTCGCTCCATCGTCGAGCGCGACGACCTGGACGCCGCTCAACCTTAGCCGTGGACTTGCTTGTGCAGTTCGTGCAGGTCGTCGAGCATGTTGAGCGTCACCGCATCGTTGACGTTCTGATTCTTCAGACCCATGCCTTCGCGCATCGACTTCGCCGTTTCCGGCGAATGGTTGTAGCCGTGGATCGAAGCGTTGTGCTTCTTGATCGTGTCGGCATCGGTCTTGCCGTTGTCCACCACGTACTGTTCGAACTGAACGTACGTCGGCTTGGTCGTCCGCACGAACTCCATGACCTTGTCGCGATCGAGTCCGAGGTTATCGATCGTCATCTGGTCGAAACCGGCGCCGCAATGATCCCACCCCTCGGCGAGCTGACCGGCGAAACCCAGCGTGAGCTTCGTCCAGAGGCGCGGAAGATGTGCGGCACCGAGCGGTCCGGTCGTTTGCGAGCTGACGTAGGGGATCTTCTCTTTTGTAGCAGTGTCAGGCATTTGCGAGTTCCTTTCCATGACGCGAAGCGAAAGTGAGTTCGGAGACACCGGATTTATCGAGTTGGCCCAACCCGAGCTTCTTCATCAGCTCGAACTGCTCGTAGGTCGCGCGAGCCAGCGGGAGCGTCAGGTCGACGTCTTTTGCGAGTCCGAGTGCGATGCCGGAGTCCTTAGCCGCGTGCTCGGCGGAGAAGTACACGTCGTGCTCGCGGTTCTGCATGTCTGCGCCGTCGGTTTCGAGCACCCGCGAATTGGCGCCGGTCTGCGAAAAGACGTTGCGCAAAATGTCGAGATCGAGGCCGAGCGCGTCTCCGAGGCCGAGCCCCTCGGCCAAGCCGGCGGTGTTGATGTTCATCACCATGTTGACGAGCGCTTTGACTTGCGCGGCGCGACCCGCCTCGCCGATGTACTTTAGCGACGAGCTCATCTTCTCGAGCATCGGCTTGACTCGATCGAACACTTCCTTGCGTCCGCCGATCATCAGGTACAGCGTTCCGTTACGCGCTTGGGGAATCGAGCTGGCCATGCACGCTTCGAGCGAATGCGCCCCGTGTTCTTCGGCCAAACGCTGCACGGCGACGTGAACGTTCGGCGTGATGGTCGCGCAATTGATGAAGATTTTCCCATTGGCGTTGGTCAGCAGCGAGTCGCCCGACGTTGCAAAGATCTTATACATAGCGGCGTCGTCGGGAACGACCGTGACGATTACCTCCGACAGCTCCGTAACGCGCGCTAACGCCGGCGTAACTTCACCGCCCGTCTCTTTTGCCGTTTCGCGAGCGGCTTCCGGACTAACGTCGAACAGCGCCGCAATCTCGTATCCTACGTCGTGCAAACGTTTGGCCATGTTGGCACCCATCCGTCCGGTACCGACGATGCCGATCTTGGGCTGCGTGCTCACGAGCTTCCTCCCGGTGTTACAGGCTTGGCGGGATATGGAAGTTACGCATGGCTAGTTTGAGTCCTTGGTGAACTGCTATTTTAAGACGACCTGGTCGATCAGGCAGTCGTAGCGATAGTTCGGGCCGTGGTCTTCTTCCATGATTCCGCGCCCAAGCGTATAGCCGTAGTTATGCGTCGCGTTGCTCTCAAAGTACGGCGCCACGCGGAAAGTGCCCAACGGCGTAGGATTCGTGTTCTCAAAGCCGACGAACACGCGGCTAACAGTGTGTCCGTGCGGGCCCGAATAGTCGTAATGGTGATTGAGTAATGGCGACGGAACGACGATTGCCGCCGGCTTCACCGCGCGCACTTTGCCTGAGAGCAAGTACCCGTAAATGCGGGTCGTGCCCTTGAGGTCGTTTGCGAGCAGCTGCACGACCTTCACCGACTTCGTCGGCGAGCTTGGAACTTGGATCGAGAACTCGTATGTCAGCGTCTTGCCGACGTGCACGGTTCCGACGACGGCGTTGCGTATTGTGAACTGGTGGTTGCAGACGTACTTCCAGAAGTTACCGGTCGCGAGCGGCTGATAGACGTGCCGTGCCTTCGTCGAAGCCGAATCTTGCGCAGGCGGCTGCGCGACGAGCGCCCGCCCGCCGCACCCGAAGGTCCCGGCTACCATTGCAAGAGCGGCGATGACCGTTCGCACGACGACATTTTATCACGAATCGGCGCTGGTTACGTGCCGTAGCATGCCGCTCGGATAATTAGAGAAGGCCGCGCGGGTGCGCGGCCTTCGCCTGTAACGTAGTGAGTACTTTAGAACTCTTCTTCGTTGTTGCCTTCGTGGAAGGGCTGCTCGTCCTCATCTTCTTCGAACGGCTTCTCTTCCTCGTAGGTTTCTTCGTCTTCTTCCTCGAGTTCGTAGCCCTGCGGACCCTCGACATCCTCTTCAGGCTGCTCTTCCTCTTCTTCGAAGACTTCCTCACTTTCGGGTTCGACTTGGCGCGGCATCGGCGGAGGCGTCGGCAGCGGAGTCGTCGCGTCCAGCGGTTTGCTGTCGTCGATTTCCTCTTCTTCCTCTTCCTCTTCCTCGACGGGCGCTTCGCCTTCGGCGACGTCGGCTTCGGCAACCGCTTCGCGAGTCGCTACCACCGTCTGCGAAACCGCAGGCTGTTCGTCGCCCATGAGCAGGCCATACTCGCGACGCTCCGTTTCGCCCATCTCGTCTTCAGGCGTCTTGATCTCGACCTCTTCGCGGTTCTCCGTCAATACCTTGACGTCGAGTGCCAGCGATTGCAGTTCTTTGATCAACACCTTGAACGATTCCGGAACGCCCGGTTCCATCACGTTTTCGCCCTTGACGATCGCTTCGTAGGTCTTCACGCGACCGACGACGTCGTCGGACTTGACCGTCAACAGCTCCTGCAGCGTGTACGCGGCACCGTAGGCTTCCAGCGCCCAGACTTCCATTTCGCCGAAGCGCTGACCGCCGAACTGTGCCTTACCGCCGAGCGGCTGCTGTGTGATCATCGAGTACGGACCCGTCGAACGCGCGTGGATCTTGTCGTCGACCAAGTGCGCCAGCTTGAGCATGTAGATCAAGCCGACCGTGATCGGACGCGAGAAGCGTTCGCCGCTACGGCCGTCGCGAAGCCACGTCTTACCGTCGGACGGCAGACCGGCATCTTGCAGCCATTCCGAGATATCCTCCGCATGCGCGCCGTCGAAGACGGGCGTCGCCACGCTCATGCCGAGCATGCGCGCGGCCCAGCCGAGATGCGTCTCCATGATCTGCCCGAGGTTCATTCGCGACGGAACGCCGAGCGGATTGAGGACGATGTCGACGGGCGCACCGTCTTCCAAGTACGGCATGTCTTCTTCAGGCAGCACCTTGGCAATGACGCCCTTGTTGCCGTGACGTCCGGCCATCTTGTCGCCTTGCAGAATCTTCCGCTTCTGCGCGACGTAGACGCGCACGAGATGGTTTACACCCGGCGACAGCTCGTCGCCGTTCTCGCGAGAGAAGACCTTGACGTCGATGATCTTGCCCTTCTCGCCGTGCGGAACTTTGAGGCTCGTATCGCGAACTTCGCGCGATTTCTCGCCGAAGATCGCGCGCAGCAGCCGCTCTTCAGCCGTCAGCTCGGTTTCGCCCTTCGGCGTCACCTTACCGACGAGAATGTCTTCGGGGCGGACTTCCGCACCGATGCGAATGATGCCGCGCTCGTCGAGATCCTTGAGTGCGTCTTCACCCACGTTGGGAATGTCGCGGGTAATTTCCTCAGGTCCGAGCTTCGTGTCGCGAGCTTCGCATTCGTACTCCTCGATGTGGATTGAGGTGAAGCGATCTTCCTTGACCATGCGCTCGCTGATGAGGATAGCGTCTTCGTAGTTATAGCCTTCCCACGGCATGAACGCGACAAGCACGTTTTGGCCGAGCGCGAGTTCGCCTTCGTCCGACGACGGGCCGTCGGCGAGCACTTGTCCCGCAACGATCTTGTCGCCTAACGCCACGATCGGACGCTGGTTTATGCACGTGCCCGCGTTGCTGCGGACGAACTTGAGCAGGTCGTACGGCTTCTCGACGCCTTCGTCGTTGCGAATCAAGATGGCTTTCGCATCGACCGACGTCACCTCGCCGCCCTTATCGGCGACGACGAGGCTGCCCGAGTCCTTAGCGGCGCGGTACTCCATTCCGGTGCCCACGACCGGCGCATCCGGGCGGAGCAGCGGCACGGCTTGCCGTTGCATGTTTGCACCCATGAGCGCGCGGTTCGCGTCGTCGTGCTCGAGGAACGGAATGAGCGCCGTCGCGACCGAGACGATTTGCTTGGGCGAAACGTCCATCAACTGCACGCGCGCCGCCGGCTCTTCGATGTACTCTTCGGCGTAACGGCACACGACCGAATCGGCCTGAATGTCTCCGCCTTTGGGATCGACCGGCGTGTTGGCTTGCGCGATGATGTACTCGTCCTCGCGATCGGCCGTCAAGTAGACGATCTCGTCGGTAACGTTGCTATCGCGCACGACGCGGTACGGCGTCTCGATGAAGCCGAACTTATTGACGCGCGCGTAGGTCGCAAGCGAGCCGATCAGACCGATGTTCGGGCCTTCCGGGGTTTCGATCGGGCAGATGCGGCCGTAGTGCGAGTGGTGGACGTCGCGGACTTCGAAGCCTGCACGCTCGCGCGACAGACCACCCGGACCCAGCGCCGACAGACGCCGCTTGTGCGTCAGCTCGGCCAGCGAGTTCGTTTGGTCCATGAACTGCGAGAGCTGCGAGGAGCCGAAGAACTCCTTGATCGCCGCTACCACCGGACGGATGTTGATCAGCGCCTGCGGGGTGACGGTTTCGATGTCTTGCACGGTCATGCGCTCGCGCACGACGCGCTCGAGACGCAGCAAACCGACGCGGAACTGATTCTGCAGCAGCTCGCCGACGCTGCGAACGCGGCGGTTGCCGAGATGGTCGATGTCGTCCTTGGGAACCACGCGCGTCGCAACCTTGATAAGACGGCGGATGACCGCGATCATGTCGGCACGCGTTAGGCACTTCGTCTCTATCGGCGGCATCTCGAGTCGCGCATCGGCGTACTCGTCGACGGCAACCGTCGGCTGCTCCGTGCGAGCGTCGGGATCCGGGTTCTCGATGCGGTAGTGGAACTTACCGTTGAGCTTGTAGCGACCGACGCCTGCGAGATCGTAGCGCTTCTCGTCAAAGAACAGCGACTCGAGCAGCTTCTCGGCGTTCTCTGCATTTTCGGGTTCGCCGGGACGCAGTTTCTTGTAGATCTCTTTGAGCGCGTCTTCGCGTGTTTTGATGTCTTTGTCTTTTTCGATCGAATTGCGAACGAGCGGGCTGTCGTTGAAGAGCGCGAGGATCGCCTCGTCGGTCTCCCAGTTCAGTCCGAGATCCGGCCGCGACAGCGCACGAATGAACGTCGAGACGTAGATCTTGCGGTTCTTGTCGATGCGAACGCCGATCGTACCCTCGGTCTCGTCGTTCTTCGTACCGTTGTCGGTCTCGAACTCGATCCAAGCGCCGCGGTTCGGTATGATCGTCGCGTTGTACGTGGGGCGCGCGTTCGTGTCGACGTCTTGGCTATAGTAGACGCCGGGCGAACGGACGAGCTGGCTCACGATCACGCGCTCAGCGCCGTTGATCATGAACGTGCCCTTGTCGGTCATGAGCGGGAAATCGCCCATGAAGATCTCTTGGTCGGGGATGCCTTTGATTTCGCCCGACTCGGCCGTGATCAGGCGAACGCGTACCCGCAATGGGGCGCTGTACGTCATGTCGCGTTCGCGGCATTCTTCAATTGTATATTTGGGCTCGCCGAGACTATGCTCGCCGAACTCCAGGATCAAGTTACCGGTGAAATCCTTGATCGGTGAGATCGAAGCAAATGCTTCCGCCAAACCCTCCGTCTTGAACCACTCGAAGCTGGCTTTCTGCAGCTCGATGAGGTTGGGTACTTCCAGAACGTGCGGGATTTTGGCAAAGGTGTGCCGGCTGCGCTTGGCGCCGGGGTCGGGGGGTTGCTCGACCGTGAACGCTCCCGTCGGCATCGGGAACGTCGCGGGCATAACTTTCGAGGCGCCGTTGCCTGCGGCTCCGTCCTTGCCGGACGGGGACCGCTTCGACTTGCCCTTCGCTCCCGCTGAGCTCTTTGCGGGGGCCTTCGGAGCTGTCGTTTTCGCCATTACTCTCTTTCTCTGCTATGAATCGTGGATGCGCGCATGCCACAAGACTCGCGGGCACACCAAAAAGACGAGCACGGCCTCCGGGAACGTGGCCGGAGGTGACTCGCCCTTCTTTGCGGTGGCTTTATGAGCCGCGGGGCATAGATGACGAGTTTAGCACCCGCCAGGGGGAGCGTCAACGCCCGCGGTCCGATTCCTCCTTTTGTCTGATCCCCGGGCTAGCCCACGAGGTCGTGCCAGCTCTTGGCACCGACGGTTACGCCGAAATACGCCGCGGCGGCCTTGATATTGGCGAAGGCTTGAGCGCGCTCGGCTTCCGATACGTCCCGTACTTGCGCGAACCGGGCGACGGCGCTGCGAACGTGGGCCGCATCGACGAGCGGCTCCTTGCGCTCGGAGGGAAACGCAAAGGCGCTTGCGGGGAGCTCGGAACGCGATGCGTCGGGCGATTTCACCGGTTTCCACGTGATCTGCATGCAGTCACGGGTGCCCTACGTCGGTGACAACAGGACTTTGCCGGGGCGGCCGGCGCGTTCGGCTTCACGCATGGCGTCCGCTGCCTTTTCGAAAGGAAAAGTAGCCGCAACCGGAAGCCGCAGTTCGCCGGCAAGCGCCATGCCGATGCAGCGTCCGACTACGGCAGCCTTCTGCTGCACGCTCGCTTCATTCATCCACGCCATCATCCAGAACCCGCGCACGCTGGTCTGCCCATAGATCAGGGTTCCTGGGTTGAGGCACAGCGCACGTTTGGCCAACGCACCGAACACGACGTGCTCGCCATCGGGCGCAAGGAGACGATTGAGCTCCATCGAGTTGTCGTCGCAGACCGAATCGATGACTCGCACGATCGGCGCTCCGCCGCTCTCTTCACGCACGCGCTTGACCCAATCGCCCTCTTGCAACACGACGTGCTTCGCGCCGCCCGAAAGGAGCTCGTCGCCGGACGATTGGCGCCGCACGAGGTTTAGAACGTTGACGCCGGCCTTTTGCGCCACGGTGGTAAGGGTGCGGCCGACCGCGCCGTTTGCGGCGTTCTGCACGATCCAGTCGCCCTTTCCGACGCGCAGATTGTCGAAGAGCACGATCGCCGACAGCGGCATCGCCAAGAGCTGCGCGGCGACGTCATCGGGGATGCCGTCCGGAATGGGAACCAGCGCGCCGGCATGCGCGACCGCGTACTCGGCCCAGGCGCCGCGCGCCATTACCGCGACGCGTTTGCCGTCGACGATACCGCAGAGCTCGCTTCCGCCGATCGCCGGCAGCGGCGGCTTTACGCCGTAGACGCCGCGTATCGTTGCCAAGTCGTGGTTGTGAATCGGCGCAAGCGACACGCGCACGAGAACTTCGCCAGTGCCGGCCACCGGTGCGTTCACCGTCGCGGCAGCGACGACGTCCGCGGGCTCGCCGAACTCGCAATACTGCAATGCAATCATTTTTGCTCCTACGCCCGCAGGGCCGCCGACCCTGCGGCAGCAACGTTCAGGAGCCTATTTGTTGGGTAGTTTTCGGGCATGGCACTGAAAGCATCGACCGC
Source organism: Vulcanimicrobiota bacterium (assembly GCA_963715435.1). Taxonomy (GTDB): domain Bacteria; phylum Vulcanimicrobiota; class Vulcanimicrobiia; order Vulcanimicrobiales; family Vulcanimicrobiaceae; genus JAFAHZ01. The sequence continues at coordinate 2,967,839 of OY970243.1, read as the reverse complement.
CTCCGACATCATGACCGAAAACGTCGAAGCGCTGCGCGCAGACGATTCGCTGCAAACGGCGGCGGAGCGCTTGGCTCAGCACGACGTCGGCGCATTGCCCGTGTGCGACGAAGAACAACGCGTAAAGGGCATCGTCACGGATCGAGACATCGTCGTTCACGGAATCGCGCAAGGCAAAGATCCGCGCAAGACCACCGTCGGCGAAATCGTTACGCCGAATCCGGTGACCGTCAATCCCGAAGAACGGGTGGAACGCATCATCGAAATCATGGCCGAAAAACAGATTCGCCGCATTCCGGTCGTAGAAGACGGTAAGCTCGTCGGCATGATCAGTCAAGCCGATATTGCTCAGTCGGTTCCGGCAGACCAAGCCGGAAAGATGCTGAGTCACATTTCATCGATGTAATGTCCGCGCCGCCGCGCGCGAGGGCGCGAACGATTGCCTCGCGCGCTAGGTACGGAACGATGCACGGCCAGTTACTCAACGCCACTGCCAAGTTGCGCAGCGGGGCATCTTCGAACGTGCTTCCCAAGCTGAAATCGTTCGGACTCCATCCGGCATAGAGGGCGCCGAACGGCTCGAGCCGTTTACGCAACTGCGGCACGGCCTTGACGAACGCGCGGTTCGAGTCTTGCGTCGAGTTGTGGGCGAAGCCGGCATACGTTCCGCCAGTTCCATCCCCGATGCGATATCGCGCCGCCATGGCGCCGAGCTGCATCGCGATTCCGTCGAAGAGAGGCCTCAAACAGTCGTCCTTGATGACGAGTTCCGATGCGGACCGTTTCCCGGCCCATCCGAACTGGCGATCGCCCAACGCGCGCGACCAATCGACGGCCCCCGAGACGAGCCCCTCGGCGTTGTGTGCGTATAAATGATAGTAAGTCTTTTTGAATCGCAGATCGCCGGTCGAGGCGTCGCGGACCACTTCGGCGGTGCCATAGGCGTAGTGTCCGAACGCGCCTCCGGTAATCTGCACGAGCAACGCCCGATCGCCGGCTTTCCAGCGCACGCCGTTTTCGCGCGCTCGTAAAACGTCGCGCGGCGCCAGCGCTTGCACGACGAGCGTACCGTCTGCATCCGGGAGGCCGTAGACGTACCAATCGCCGCTCGGAGGCGAGAACAGCGGACGATCGACGGCCGCCGGTATGCGCACGACCGTGCGCCTACCGTCGGAGTGCTGCGTGTCGGCGTCATAGTGGGCAACCGCAACGGCATCGCCGTCGAGCTGCTCGAGGAAACGAACCAACCCGTAGAAACATCCCGTCAGCTGTACGGGCTCACGCGCGATACGCAACGCCGTACCGTCGCCGCCTGACTCAACGTCGACTTTCCCGTCGAGCTTGACGAACACGTCGTCGACGGGATGCGAGGCGGCAAGCGATTCGAGCGGGTCGACCAGCCTCCAGCGATTCACGCGTACTGCGTGCACGAGTCCGCCGTACGTACTCGTGTAAAATGCTTCGGCCCCGAAGTTCACGTCGCGGCGAACCGCGCGAAGCATCTCGCGAACGCCGGCTGACGACTCGTTCCACTGCAGACGCACCGTCATTCCCAGCAGATCGCGCCGGTCGTCCGGCGTACAACGCAGCTCGAGCAGGGCGCCGCCGAAACGCGCGTTCCGATCCGGCAAAATCAGTCGTCCGGCCCAATCGGCGACGGGTGCAAACTCGTCATGCGAATTCGATACAGGGAAACACTCGGGCCGATTCCACGGCACGCTGCGGTAGCGCTCGTAGGCGCTTTCCTTCTTATGCAGCCACGGCTCCGAAACGTTCATCGTTCCGTCGAGAACGTGCTCGATGTAGTCGAGCGTTTGACGAAGGGCCGTCCGTCCGTCGGGAAGGTTCAAATTGGGATCGAGCATGCCGCCGGGCACCTGATGGCCGACCGGGCCAAGCGAAATCTCCGTCAACCGTCCCAAACGGCGCGCGCGATTCCAGTTCGAAAGAACCGCAATCTTCCAGCGCGACGCAAAGAGCACTGGGCCGATGCGCTCGACCTTGTCGCGATCGCCTACGAGATGATAAAGATGCTCCAACTCGAGGATCGGATCGTCGCCGCTGATGACGCCGCCGAGCGAGATGACGTCGATCGGCGCGTCGATGGCCTGCTTGATGAACCGCGCCGATCCGCACGACATCTGGCCGCCGCCGCTGTAGCCTATCAAAGTCAGCGGAATGCCGCTGCGCGGTGTATATCCGTTCGCGACCAGCGATTTCACGACGATCTGCGCGATGCCGAAGTTGTACATTGGACCGTAACGCGGATCGGCGGAAACCGCAACGATAAGCATATTGCGCAAATTCACGACCATCCCCAACGCGCTTCGCGCGCCGGCGCCGCCGGGGCCCCCAAACCTCTCCGCATCGATGTATTTCCACAGCCAGGCGAAGAGCGGATCGTCTTCGAGCGGCCGGTTCATTACCGAGTACGACATGACGCCGCGTACCAGCCGCACGCCTTCGGGCAGCTCCGTTGCAAGCGCGTCGAGAAACGTCTCGATATCCGGCGTATAGCGCGAGCTGGACTGCGCGACGCCGTCCAGGTAAACGACGTAACGAGTCACGTCATTCGGCGTTTTGTCGTCGGCCGGCTGCGAGTCCAGAGTAGCGTCGATGCGATCGCCGTACCAACCCGCCCACCATCCCAGCGTCTCCACCGGTGCCATGAATCCCGAGACGATGATCGCCAAGAATCCAAGCCAAAACACGTCGATCGGAATGCGCGCGACTTGGGGCAGACGGATTTCCCATCCGAAAATCGCGCCACGCACGGGATCGAGCAGCAGCGCGACGAGGATAGTCAATAAACCGACACAGATTAAGCCTGCGGCTACTTTCCACACCGCCGGATGAATCGGCGTGGGACTCTTCGCCGGCGGAGCGGCTCCGCGCGCCTTGTCTCGGCTCGAGCCGGTGGTCGCGCGTCCGATAACCAAATCCTCGTCGTCGACCAGACGCACGCCCGCAACGGCATCGAGGACGCGCGCGCCGAGTTCTGCGATTGGTTTTCCGAAACTCTGCTGTGCGAGCACGACGCCGATCCATCCGAGCGCGACATAACAGGCGGCTGCGATGAACGTCACGTGAATCACTGCGACAAATCCCACGATGAGTGCGAGAAAATGCCAGACGCGAAGCACATTGAGCAAACCCGGCCCGAGGTACGGCAGCGCGCCCAAGAACGAAAACAGCAGCGGAGCGTACGAAACCGCAAAGATTGCCGCGAGCTCCCGAAACGGCAGCTGCGGCGCGTGCAGCACGCGGCAGACGACCCACGTGCTGCCCACCAGAAAAAAGTAACCGAAGGCAAAAAGCAGCGCGTCGATCGCCCAGGTGAAAATGAAGCGTGCCGGTTTGACCCTGTTGGCGAAGAGGACGATGCTGGCTGCGACCGCCTCGCTGAACCCCGCCAGCAGCACGACCGTCAGGCCCAAAAACATCGCTTCGTGCGTCAACGTCGCGGCCGCAATGAAAGCGTCGGGCTGCAGACGAAAAACGCCCGCAAGCGTCTGTCCCAGATTGGGTAAGAAACTGGTGACCAGCACTATGGCGTCTTTGCTCAACGTTAACTCTGCCCTTCGGGAAACTCATCGCGACGCGGCGGCGGCTCTCGCCGACCAGGCGCTGCGAGAGATTTTCGGGGACGCGTACCTGCAGGAGTTCGGGGTAGCGTTCTGGGACGGTACGCGCATGCCGGCGCGCGGGCCGGAACGCTTCGTGTTGTGCATCAACGACGTGGGTGCGCTGCGCACCGCGTTCTCCCCACCGGTGGATCTCAATGCGGGACGCGCATTTGCCGCCGGCATTCTCGATGTCGACGGCGACATCGAGCACGCGGTCGACGTTTTGCTTAAGGCGAGCAGCGGCATCTCGGTTCCGCGCACCGTCGCGTTGCTGCGCGCCCTGCGTCGCTTGCCCAAGTGCGACCTTCCCCGCCTGCGCGAAGCAAAACTGCACGGCCGCGTGCACTCGCAGGAACGCGACCGTTTGGCCATCGGCTTTCATTACGATCAGCCAATCGAGTTTTACCGCGCGTTTCTCGATAAAGAGATCATCTATTCGTGTGCGTATTGGGACGAGGGTGTGGAAACGCTCGACGGCGCGCAGTCGGCAAAGCTCGATTACACGCTCGATAAGCTGCGCCTGAAGGCCGGAGAGCGGCTTCTGGACATCGGTTGCGGCTGGGGAGCGCTGGTCGTACGGGCAGCCGAGCGGTACGGCGCGCACGTGCTGGGCATCACGCTCTCGCAGATGCAGCACGACGAGGCACAGCGAAGAATCGCCGCGGCGCTGGTCGGCAATCGCGCGCGCGTGGAGCTGCGCGACTATCGCGATCTGCGGGGAGAGCAATTTGACAAGATCGTGAGCGTCGGCATGTTCGAGCACGTCGGCCGGGCACGGCTGCCTGAATATTTCCGCGCGGCGTACGACGCGCTGCGTCCCGGCGGACTCTTCCTCAACACCGGCATCTCGGATCAAAGCGACGGACGCAAAGGTGGAAGCGCCACCGGTTTCATCGAGCGCTTCGTTTTTCCCGACGGCGAGCTGGTTACCGTCTCCGATGCATTAGGAATCGCCGAGCGCACCGGTTTCGAAGTGCGTGACGTTGAGAGCTTGCGCGAGCATTACGCGCGCACGTTGCGCGCGTGGGTCAGCCGATTGGAAGCCCACCGCGATGCGGCGGTCGCGACCGCGGGCGAGGAAAGCTATCGTACCTGGCGGCTCTACATGGCGGGCAGTGCGCAAGGCTTCGCGTCGGGCCGTCTGGGCATGTTCCAATCGCTGCTGGCAAAGCCGGCAGACGGTCGCGTCGATCTGCCCGCTACGCGGCGGGCTCTTTACTGCCGATAAACTCCTCAGGGTGAACGAGACGGCGGCCGGCCTTCTCTCTCTGCTCGGGCCAGTCACGTCGCGGTTGGACCAACGTCGCCGCCCGCACATCCGTGTGCTACGGCGACATCTAGGACATCGTGTCCATGATGGGAACCGCGGGAGCCTTCCAGAATGGAAGGCTCTCTTATTTTTGGAGGTTGCGTGCGCTACGACGTCGCGGTAATCGGTCTCGGCGGGATGGGGTCGGCCGCACTCGCCCATCTCGCGAGTCGCGGCGTGCGCGCGATCGGTCTCGAGCGCTTCGAACGCCTTCACCAAAAGGGCTCGTCCACCGGCGAGTCGCGCATCATCCGAAAAGCGTACTTCGAGAATCCCGCCTACGTGCCGTTACTCCAGCGCGCCTACGAGCTCTGGGGCGAACTAGAAGTGCAAACCGGATGTCAGGTGGTCGACTTCGTCGGCATCCTAATGGTCGGTACGCCCGACCGCGAAGGAATCGTCGGGACGTTGCGCTCCGCGCGCGAATACGATCTGCCGCTCGAACAATTCGACGCGGCGCAGATCGCTCGCCGCTTCCCCGGTACCCTGCCGCGTCCCGACGAAGTGGCGCTGCTCGAGCATCAAGCCGGCATCGTTTTCCCCGAAGCGGCGCTCGACGCGCATCTCAACGTTGCGGCAGCGCACGGCGCCGAGATGCGCTTCAATACGCGCGTCGAGTCGATCGAACGGCGCAACGGCGAGCACCACATTCTTCTTGATGACGGCATTGCGATCGAAGCGGCGCGCCTGGTCATCTGTCCGGGTATGTGGGCGCAATCGATGCTGGAAGACATCGGTCTGCCGCTGCGCGTGCAGCGCAACGTGCAGATTTGGTTCGAACCGCTCAACGCGCACTTCGATCGCGGCGTTTTCCCGGCATTTTTCATCGAACGCGCCGATCTGCCGGCGCCGCTCTACGGTTTTCCAGCGATCGACGGTGCGCTCAAGGCGGCACTGCACCGTTTCGGCAACTTCGTCGATCCCGAGAAGGTCGAACGGCGCATTCACGACGACGATGCAACGATCGTCGGCGGCGCGCTCGAGGACTGGCTTGAAGGCGCAGCCGGCAGCTATTTACGCGGACGCGTCTGCACCTATACCTTGACGCCGGACGGCAACTTCATCATCGATAAACATCCGAGCGATTCCACGGTGACCATTGCCTGCGGCTTCTCAGGCCATGGATATAAATTTTGTCCCGTCGTCGGAGAGATCCTCGCCGATCTCGCGCTCGACGGTGCAACGCATCACGACATCGGTTTCTTGGGCATAAACCGGTTCAACCAATCGAGCATGCGCGCCATCTGATCGGCCTGCGCCTCGAGACGATCCACGTGATGGCCTTCTTCGGGATAGATCACCAGCTCGCACGGTACGCCGTTCTCGGCTAACGCGCGGTGAAACTCGGTCGCCTGTCCGGACGGCGTGCAGCGGTCGCGTGCGCCCGCCATCGATAGCGTCGGCGTCTTCGCGCGATCGGCAAAAAAGACCGGGCTGCGCGCCTGATACATTCCATTGGTGCGATACGGATCGTCCTTCAGAAAGCGCCGGTTGAACTCGGGAATATTCGCCGTCCAGTGATGTGAGAAATTATTTGTGACGGGTGATGTAGGAATAGCCGCGGCAAAACGCTGTGTCTGCGTGACGAGCCAGCTCGACATATATCCGCCGTAGCTGCGTCCGGTAACGGCGACGCGATCGGAATCGGCAATGCCGCGCTCGACCAGCGCTTCGACACCGAGCAGAATGTCGTGTGCGTCTTCGCCGCACATATCGCCCCGCACCATGCGCGCGAAATCTTGGCCGCGCCCACGGCTTCCGCGCGGATTCGGATTGAGCACCGCATAGCCGTGCTGCACGAAGATCGGTACGTAGAAATAGTGCAGCGACCAGTCGTTGAGAAACGAGAATACGGGTCCGCCGTGCACGTTGACGACGAGCGGATGCGGCGCATCTCCCGGTGGACGAACGAGCATGCCGTCGATCTCGAGACCGTCGCGTCCCTTCCACGTCACGAGCTCTGCGCGCCCCCCGCATCGACTGACGAAATCCGTACCGGCGTGACCGAGATCGCACACCCTGCGTTCGCTGCCCTTTTCAACGATGACGATGCGCTGGTAGCGGCCGTAGGAGTCCACCACTGCCGCGAACGCATCGCCGTCCCCGATCGGCCACGCGACGGGCCAGTCGCTGCCGGCCGATTCGCGGGTGCGCCAGAGTTCGCGCGCACGGCCGCTGCGTGCGTCGAACTCGCCCGCGACGACGTCCATCCGATCGATCCCAATGTAGAGCAGGCGTTGCGCGTCTCGCCACGCGGCGTGCGTAACGTCGATGTTGGTGGGCACCGGTTGCGGCTGCGGCGAGACGCTTTGCAGATCGAACGACACGAGATCGCCTGCGACCATCGTTCGATCGCTGCAGCACGCAACGATCGCCGTGACGTAACGGCCGTCGGGGGAAGCCGCCGGCAAGCCGATCTCTTCGTGCGGCGCGAAGATTTCGCGGCGTTCGCCGCCGATTGTATATGTGACGAGCACCGAACTATACCACGACGACTCGGTCGGATCAGTGGAGACGACTGCGGCGATGCCGTCGTTTGCGCACCACACGGCTTCCCACACGTTATCGCCGGCGGGCGATTGCCACAGCCTCTTCCCGCTGCTCGCCTCGAAGACGTAGGCGCGGCGCCACGCTCGATCGTCTCGCGCGCGCTCGACGTACGGATGCCACGAAGGCTTGCCGTTGCTGCCGTTCGACATCGCGCCCGAGCCGGCCGCGCCCGACGCATCGGCCCCGTGGCCCGCGACTCTCATCAGCAAGCGCTTCGAGTCCGCATTCCACGCGATCTCTTCCACGATGCCGTCGATTCCGGTCTCGAGCTTTTGCGCACCGACCACGACGTTCGACTCGCCGGAAATGTACGCCAGCGTTCCGGCCGGAGACCACGCAGCTCCATAAGCCGTTCCCCCAAGCGTGTCGAGATTCTGCGGGACGCCGCTAGCGAGGTCGACGATCCCAAGCGCAAGGTGCGGCGTCCCTTCGAGCTTCTCGAGCATGCGGCCGGTGAAGACGATCCGCCTGCCGTCCGGCGACGGTGCCAGTGCCGTTGCGTTTCGCAAACGTCCTAATGCCGGTTCGTGCGCGCGGCGAAAATACTCCCAAACGTCATCGTAAAGCGCCATGGGATTCGTGTACCGCAAAGACTCCGGCTGTCCTTCGACAAGCTCAGGATGAGATAGCCCGATGCGGAGCTTACAGCGCGACCAGGCTGTCCTGCGTATGCGCCGCGCGATATCCGGCGTCGTAGGGGCACGCCGGCGGTAGCATTCCACGGATGACTTCGAGCGTCTGCGGCGGATCGTTTGTGATCAAACGTACCTCCATGTGTCCGAGTTTGCAATCGCTGCCGTCGACTGCGAAATGTCCGCCACCCTCAAAAGGATACTCGCAGCGACGTTCGAGTATGGCTTCGAACTCCGTGATACGATCGAACCTTGCCACGTCTCGCGGCGCTAATGCAAACTGCAGGATCAGTTCGTATTGCTCAGCCATGTCGGTAGCGTACCACAACGGCCGTTCATAAGAACTTGCGAAATCCTCAGGTTTACATTATTCTTCCGCACCTTGCTGGATGGCGCTCGCCGGGCCGGCGCATGCGATTAAAAGCATCCCAACAAGACGCAGACCTTTCATAGATGTTCGCAGAAGGCTAGACTACTACGATGCGCTGGAAACTTGCAGTGGCCGTATTGTGCACCGCCGCGGTGCTCATGGCGCAGACTCCGCGCGAGCGGACAGACACGATGGCAACGCCGGAGCAAGTGCGCTCTCGGATCAAGCACGTCTTTGTTATCTTTCAGGAGAACCACTCGTTCGATAACTACTTCGGGACATTTCCGGGCGCAGACAACCTGGCGAGCCAAGAGGCCCAAAGTCATGGCTTCCGGCAGTTCGATCCTATGGGCGGCAGCTGGGTAACGCCGTTTCGGATTTCCGATCCCGACATCGAGAGCCCGTCCCAAGCCCGCAAAGCGCTCGAAGCCAAGATGAACGGCGGCAAGATGGACGGCTTCGTCGCCGTGCAAGAGCGATTGGCGGCCAAGAAGTTCCCGGGCAATGCCGCCGGCGCACGCGTCGCCGGCCTGCAGACGATGGCGTATTACGATTGCGACACGATTCCGTATCTCTGGAAGTACGCGCACTCCTTCGCGCTATTCGACCATGTCTTTGAAGCGATGACCGGGCCGTCGACGCCCGGCAACGTCTCGATCATTGCGGCGCAGGTGGGTCAAACGCAGGCGGCACGGGATCCTCGACAAGCCGGCAAAGCCGACGACAAAGGCCAAGGCGTTCCCATTGCGAACGACCTGGACCCAGCTTACGGTCCCAGCACCGAACTGTACCAGCAACGGCAAATTCCGCAGCGGTACGCCACCCTGATGCTCACGCTCGGCGGAACGAGCGACTCGCAAGCCACCCAGGATACCGAAGGTGTCGCGCAAGACCTCGGATCCGTCATTGCGGGCGGTCGCGCACCCGTGCCTTGGGGCTGGTACCAAGAAGGCTACGTTTCGCCGACCCTCGCGCTCCCCGGTTACGAGACGCATCACAACGCCCCACAGTACTTCGGCTATCTGCGCAACAACGACGTTTTTTGGAACAACGTTCACGGCACGCAAGCACTCCTCGATGCGCTCGAGAAGGGCTCGCTGCCGGATACCGGCATCTTCTACGTTAAAGGGGCGTCCCGCAACCAGTTCGGGTGGAAACCCGCTGATCCGGACCCCTACGTGCAAACGCAGTATCGCGGTGACGACGACCACCCCGGACCCGGCGACTCCGATCATCAAATCGCCGAGGCTTTCGTGGCGACGTTCGTCAATGCAATCGCGCGCAGTCCGTATTGGAATGACTCCGCAATCATCATCACGTGGGACGACCCCGGCGGGTTTTACGATCACGTGCCGCCGACCGGATTCGAGTCATGTCCCGACGGCAAGCCGTGCGGTGACGGTCCGCGCATTCCGCTTATGTTGATCTCGCCGTACGCGCGCAGCGGCGCGGTCGTGCACGACGCCGGAGACACTGCATCGGTCGTGAAGTTCGTCGAAACGATCTTCAAGTTGCCCGCGCTCGCCACGCTTCCAAACGAAAAGCCGTACATGCCCGAAGGTCCGCGCGACGACAATCCGGCGATCACCGATCTTAGCGGGGCATTCGATCCGGCGCGCCTGAGCGGTGCCGCGCCGCCGATTCCCGCCACGGAAGCGGAGATTCCCGACGATGTCGTCAATTCGTTCCCGCCAAAGATGAACTGCCGCTCGCTGGACATTACGCCGGTCACTCTGTCCAACGCACCCTCGACACCACCGCCGGGCTTTACCGCCCGCGTACCGAGAAAGGGACCATAACCGTGCCGTTAACCGTTGCCGCACCGCCGCAGCCGGTAGCCGCTTTTGGCGGATTCGATTACGTTACCGTCGACGAGGTTCACCATCGTGTCTTGGCGGCGCATACGCGTAGCGACCGCTTGCTGATCGTCGATACCAGGACCGGAAAAGTTGCCGGTCAAGTCGACGTCGGCCCGATGCACGGTATCGTGTACGACCCGGCCGAAGGCTTTGCGATCACCGGCAACGGTACCGACGACACGCTTTCCAAGGTCGACCCTATCGCGATGAAAGTCGTCGCGAGCGTTGACGTTCCGGGTCACATCGACGCAATCGCATACGATGCGGGGCGCAAACGCGTCTACGCCGATCAAGACGGCGGCGGAAACGTCTACGTCATCGATTCCAGCTCGATGAAACTGGTGGGTACGATTCCGATGCCGGCCGACGATCTAGAATCGCCGGCGGTCGATCCGAAAACCGGAACGCTTTATCAGAATCTCGCTAACGGCGGCGGCTTCGCCGTCGTCGACGGCAGTTCGATGAAAGTGCTGCGGGTGGTCAAGACCCCGCAACTCCAAGACAATCATCCCCTGCTGTTTGCAGAGGCGACCGATCAAGTCATCGTGGGCGGCGCCAACGGCGTGTTGTCGGCCTATTCGACGGGCGGAACGCATCAGGGCGACACGAAGGTACAACCACACATCGACCAGTGCAGCACTGGGTCGAAGGGACGCATGATTGCCTGCGCCGGCCGGGGCATCGTGACGGTCTTATCGGCGACCGCCGGCGGCGCTCCAAAGCTCGTGGCGACGCTCGACACCAAACATGCGGGCATCCACACAGTCGGCATCGACGAATCGAGCAACGACGTGTGGGTCGTGTGGTCGGATACGAAAGGCGATTGGGTGCAGCGGCTGAAGTGGTCGCCGTGATGCTTTCTTGAGGCTGCTCGTAGTTGAGGATGACGAACCGCTGAGGTCGCTCCTCGCTCGCGGCTTGACCGAAGACGGCCACGTGGTCGATGCGCTCGCAGACGGCCGCGAATGCGAGGCGTATCTCACCGGCACCGCTTACAATGCGCTGATCCTGGATCTCAACCTTCCCTACGAAGATGGGTTGTCGATCGTTCGGCGGCTTCGTGAACGCGGGGAAACGATGCCGATCTTGATCCTCACAGCGCGGGACGCAAGCGCCGACGTCGTCGCGGGGCTGGACGCAGGCGCCGACGACTACTTGCGCAAGCCTTTTGCCTTCAATGAACTTGAAGCACGGCTGCGAACGCTCGCGCGGCGTCCCCCAAACTTAGTGCAAGACGTGCTGCGCGCCGGCGACATCGCCTTCGATCGCGTCACGCGCCAAACGCGCCGCGGCTCGCGCGAGATCGTGCTTACGGCAAAGGAAGGCATCTTCCTCGAGATGCTGATGAGTAACCCCGGCCGAATCGTGACGCGACGGACGCTGGAAAGCCGGCTCTGGGATCACGCTACGGATCGATCGTCGAACGTGCTCGACGTGTACGCGCGCCGGCTGCGCAAAAAGCTTGCGGTCGAAGGCGAAGCTCAAATCATTCAAACGGTGCGAGGCTTAGGATTTCGCCTTGCGGCCGAAAGTGAGCGTTCGTAACCGGTTCGCGGTCACGGTGGCTGCCGTGATCGCGGCAACGGTGGCGCTTTTTGCGACGCTGTCGATTCTGGCGCTCGACCAGGCTCTTCGCTCGAGTTTTGCAGCGCGCTTGAAAACGGCGGCGCAGGCTGTCTCTACCAGTGCCGACGTCCACCACGGAGTGGTGTCGGTCGACGCGGGCGACCTGCGTGAGCTGGCGGCGCTTCACGAAGACACGCCGTTTTCGATCCAGGATCTCGACGGAAAACTCCTCGGCGGCGCGACGCCGCCCCAAGCGCCACGCGAGCACTCGCTCTTTACCGTCACGGTGCCGATCGTTCGTAAGGCTCAAACAGTGGGAAACGCGACCGTCTGGCAGTCGGACGCCTGGATCGCCGACTTCGATCGCGACGCGGCGATCGTGTCGGTTGCGATGGGCGTGCTATTCGTCGGCATCGGCGTGGCGATCTCCCAGCGCGTGGCGCGCAAAGCCCTCGAACCGGTCGAGCGAATGGCCTCGCTAGCCGAGCAGATCGAGGTGCACGACCTTTCCGAGCGGCTGCACCTCGAGGGAACCGATGAGTTGGGCCGTCTCTGCGCGTCGTTCGATCGCATGCTCGATCGTCTGGAAGCCGCGTTCGCGCGCGAGCGGCAATTCATCGCCGACGCGTCGCACGAGCTGCGCGCGCCCCTGGCGGTGCTGCACGCCGAGACGGAGTTGGCGCTGCGACGGCACCGCAGCGAGGACGAGTATCGCGCCGCGCTCGAGTCGATCGAGCGCGAGGGCACGCGGCTCGAACAGCTCGTCGACGAACTATTGGCGGCAGCTCGCACCAATGCCGACGCGTCTAATCGCCAGCGCGTGGACGCGGGTTCCATGGTTCGCAAGCTGCAGGAACGATTGCGCCCCGCTGCCGCTTTAAAGGGCGTCGCGCTCGAGGTGGCATCTGACGGAAGCGCCTACGTCGACGCCAACGGAGTGATGATGGAACGGGCTCTTTTGGCGATCGTTCATAACGCCATTACGTTTGCGCGCGGCTGCGTGCGCTTAGACGTCATCCGCGATGAACGTACCGTGCGGATCGACGTAACCGACGACGGCGCCGGATTTACCAGCGAGGCGCTCCAACATGCGACGGAGCGCTTCTGGCGCGGCGACGCGGCGCGCGGTCGCGGGGGCGGCTCCGGCCTAGGACTCGCCATCGCGCGTTCGCTGCTGGAGGCCAACGGCGGCCGGATAGCGCTCGCGAACGCTTCCGGCGGCGGGGCAACGGTCTCCGCATTTCTGCCGGCAAATAATCATTCTTAATGAACCATAAAGGTAACCTGGGGAGGTACCTCAGCCAAGCGCCAAACGAGTTCACTTAGGGTTCATTTGGCGGCGGTATCCTTGGCTGGTCTATGGGTTTGGCCGGATTCAGCCTGCGTCACGAACGCGCCCTGGCGTTTCTGACGGCGGCGCTAACGGTCGCGGGCGTTTGGGCCTACTTGCGCACGCCTGCGTCGATCTTTCCGGAGATGCACTTTTCGCGAATCGACGTCGTGGCGGACGCGGGCGATCTGCCGCCCGAGCAGGTGCGCGTCGGCGTGACGATGCCGCTCGAAAGAGCCTTTCTCGGACTCCCCTCGGTGACGCGGGTTACCACGACATCGGCGCAAGGCAGTTCCGAGCTCGTTGCGGAGTTCGATCCGAAAACCGATTCGGTCACCGATTTGCAGTACGTCAATAGCGCCGTCGAGCAAACGCGAACCGAGTTGCCGCCCGGCACCAGAGTGCAGGCCAATATCGTGACGCCGCAGACCGAACCGGTGCTCTCGTTTGCGCTGACGTCGAGCACGTTGTCGCAGACGCTCGTGCGCGAATACGCGCAAACCACGCTCGCGCCCGCTTTTTACGGCGTTTCCGGGAGGGGACGAATTCTCGTCGCAGGCGGCGCGCAACGCGAGTTTCACGTCGACCTCGACCCCGCAGCGCTCGCCGCAGCGGGTATCGGCGTACAAGACGTCGGCAACGCGATCGCGCAGGCGAACGACGTACAGGCCGTCGGGCTCGAGCAAACGGCAGCGCAGCGCAGCGCGGTGCTGGTCGATGCAGGGTTGCGCAATGCGGCGCAACTCGCGCAAATCGTCATTCCAACCCGAAACGGAGCGTCGATCACCGTTGGATCCCTGGGCGCCGTACAGCTCGGCGTTGCGCCCCTGACGAATCAAGTCGCCTACGACGCGCGGCACGCCGTCTCCGTAAACTTTTACGCCCTACCCGGTGCAGACAACGTCAAGATGGCGCGCGAGATCAAAGAACGCATGGAAAAGCTCGCGCCGACTCTTCCCGCCGGCATGGAAGTGCGGCGCTACTGGGATAGTACGGATCTGATCGTCGCGTCGCAATCGAGCCTGCGCGATGCCATCGTCGCCGGCGCGTTCCTTGCGCTCGGCGTCATCTTCTTCTTCTTGCGTAACTTGCGCATGACGCTGGTTGCGGCGCTCGTCATTCCATCGGCGATGGCAATTGCCGTGCTCGCGATCTCTTCCCTCGGCCAGACGCTCAACATCATGAGCCTCGGCGGCCTTGCGATTGCGGTCGGTTTGATCATCGACGACGCGATCGTGGTCGTGGAAGGCATCGCACGAACGCTGCAGGACGCCCCCGATATGGACGTCCGCGATGCGGTCAGCGTAACGATGAAGCGCCTGATCGCGCCGATGACCGCATCCACGCTAACCACGGTAGTGATCTTCGTTCCGCTGGCGCTGCTCGGCGGCGTCTCGGGCGCCTTCTTTCGTGCCTTGGCGCTTACCCTGACGTGCGCGTTGTTGGTCTCGCTCGGCTTGGCGATTTTTGTCACTCCGATGCTGGTTCGACGGATGCTCAGGCGCAACACTCCGCACGACGAGAACCGCGCGATCGCCCACGTTCTCGAACGCTACGACTCGATATTGCGCTGGGCGCTCACGCGCCGGGGCGTCGTTTACGGCGGTGCGCTAGTCGTGCTGATAGTGACGGCCGCGTTGATTGCGATGCTGCCGAGTGACTTTCTACCGCGCCTCGACGAAGGGCAGTTCGAGATCGACTATCAGTTGCCCGTCGGAACGAATCTTGCCGCTAGCGACGCAGCAGCTTTGAGAATCGAGCGCATCGTGAAAACCGATCGCGCAGTCGTGGCCGAAGGGCGGTTCACCGGCATCGACACCAACGGATTCTCGCCGACCCCGGTTCGTTCGGGCATTCTTCGCGTCAAGCTCAAACCGCTGGGACAGCGAGCGTCGTTCGACGCGATCGGTGACCGATTGAGGGATGAGATTTCGGCGGCGGTACCGTCGGCAGCAATCGACGTCCATCAAATTCTCGAAGACATGATCAACGACGTCACCGGGGCACCTGCACCTATACAGGTGATTATCAGCGGCAGCGATCAGGCGACGCTCGTCGACGCCGCAACGCGAATTGCCGGCGAGCTGCGGAGCACATCGAACGTGGCCGACGTCTTCTCGGGCGTGCAGCAAGACGACCCCACCTTGCGCGTGCGGCCGAACTTTTCGCGACTGGTTCGCAGCCGTGCCGATACGGGAGCGCTCGCTTCGGCACTCAGCGCGGCAACGCAGGGCAGCGTGGTTACGAGCTTGCCGGAGACGACGATGCTCGTGCCGGTGCGAATACGAGTCAACGACAGCGCATCGTCGGCGGTGTCGCTCCCCAACGGAATGCTGCCGCTTTCCCAGCTCGCGAGCACGAGCGTCGATCGAACGTCGACCGACATTACGGAGATCAACGGCCAGCGCGCGATGATTCTCACGGCAAACCTCGGTACCGGAAGTCTATCGGCGGCAGTCGCAACCGTGCGGCAGGCGATCGCACGCGCACACCTGCCGCCCGGATATCGCGCGAGCATCCAAGGCGCGTATCAGCAGCAGCAGCAATCGTTCAAGCAGTTTGCCGTCGTCATCGCTCTGGCGGTCGCGCTGGTCTTTTTCGTCATGCTGGCGTCCTTTGGATCGTATCGCCAGCCGCTAGTCGTGCTCGCCGCCGTTCCACTAGCACCGATCGGCGTAGCGATCGGACTCACGATTACGCAAACGCCCTTCAACGTGTCTTCCTTCATGGGACTGTTGTTGTTGGTCGGGCTCGTCGTGAAAAA
This sequence comes from Vulcanimicrobiota bacterium, assembly GCA_963715435.1. Taxonomy (GTDB): domain Bacteria; phylum Vulcanimicrobiota; class Vulcanimicrobiia; order Vulcanimicrobiales; family Vulcanimicrobiaceae; genus JAFAHZ01. Next base: position 2,951,833 of record OY970243.1, on the reverse strand, counting down.
CGGCATTCTTCTGATCGACGCCTCGAATCGCCGGCGCGCCGAAGGGTATTCAGTTGAAGACGCGCTCGTGCTGGCCGGGCGCGAACGCCTGCGGCCGATCTTGATGACGACGTTTGCCGCCATCGGCGGCCTCTTGCCGCTGGCCTTCGGCATCGGCGCCGGCGCCGCCATGGAACGCCCGCTCGCCATCGCGGTGGTCGGCGGCTTGTCGACCGCGACGCTCTTTACGCTGGTGTTGATTCCGGGACTCTATGCCGCATTCTGCCGCAACGAGGCGGTGCGCGCGTGACGCTCGCCACGATTCTTCTCGCCGCGATTCCGGCTTTCGCGCACCTTTTGCTCGCCGACGCGCAGAGCCGCGTAGTCGCCAACAGCGTCGAAGTTCAAACTGCGCTCGCAACGGTGCGCCAGAAGAATGCCGCCCTGCAGCTGACGCGCGCAATGGGGATACCGCACCTTTTCGGCGACTATTCGCTGTCGCCGCAAGCGTCGGCGAACAATACCTATTCCGTCGAGCAACACCTCATTACGGTCGGCGCCGACCTATCGATCAACGACCTGCTGGCCGCGGCGCCGCAAACGCGAGCGGCCGCTGCCGATCTGCTCGCAGCGCAACGCGACGCCGGCGCGGCGATTCTGCGCGCCCGCGTCACTGCAACCAGGCTGTACTTCGCAGCGCTCCAAGCGATCGCCACGCAAGCCGTGCGCGAAGCCGACGTCTCCGGAGCACAGCGCGACCGGCACGCCGCGCGGCTGCGCTACCGCACCGGTGAGGCGCCGCAGATCGACATCGTGCGCGCCGACGTGACGCTTGCCCACGCGCAGGCAGCACTGGTACGCGCGCAAGCCGATCGGGCCGACGCCGTCGACGCACTTGCGTCGGCGACCGCCGTCCCGCGCGACTCGCTTGCGACGCTGGGCGGCACAGTGGCAACCACCGCACCGCCGCTGGATGAAGCGCGCGCGACGCAACGCGCGCTCGCGCTGCGTCCGGAGCTGACGTCGCTACTGGCAACCATCGAAGCGCGAAGCGCCGACGTGACGGCTGCACGCCAATCGGGCATTCCGGCCGCCACCATTTCGGGTGGTTACGCGCGCGGCGTCGACAGCGAGCTGCCGGTGCAGGGACCGTCGGTCGCCGCTCATCTCGACATTCGGCTGGCATCCGGAGCCGGCGCGCGCACCTACTCCGCAGAAGCACAAGTCGATATCGCGCGCGCGCAACTCCTCGACGAGCGCCGCACGATAGCGCTGCAAGTCTCGAGTGCGGTGCGAGACGCGCGCGCGCAGACTGCGGCACTTCGAGGTGCGAACGCGGCGCGCAACGAAGCGGCGCGCGCGCTTTCCGCCGTCCAAACCGGCTACCGCGAGGGCGCAAGCTCGAGCCTCGACGTTGCCATAGCGCGCAGCACGTACGAACAAGCCGCACTCGACGCGCTAGTCGCGCAATATCAGCAAGCACAGTCGCTTGCTACGCTGGAGGTGATCGTTCCGTGAAACGGGCTTTCCTCGGTCTCGCGGTATTGGTGCTAGCTGCGTGTTATCACGAACAGCCCGTTTCGACGGCGCAGCCGGCAGTGCCGACCGTCGTCGTGCGGCAGGGGACGATCGTGCAAACGATCGCGCTAGCCGGACGCATCGGACCACCAGCGGGCACGCAAACCAAACTTGCCTTTGCGATCCCAGGAACCGTTCAGTCGATCGACGTGCATCTGGGCGACCGCGTCGACGCCGGAACCGCGCTGGCACATCTAGACGCGACGGCGTACGCGTTGGCGGCTCGACAAGCCAATGCCGATTCGTCGGCAGCCGTGGCCGGCGCCGCAGGAGCCCGCGTAGATCGCGTGACCGTGAAGCTGCGCGTCGACCAAGCCGAGCTGCAGCGCCAGCAACGGCTCTACCGCGCCGGCATCTCGGCGCTGCGTGACGTACAGGCGGCGCAAGGAACCGTTGCGGCCGATCGCGCCGACGCGCAATCGGCCGACGCGCAAATCGCACAAACTCAGGCGCAAGCGGCAGCGGCCGGCGCGCGCGCGGCATCGGCAGACTACGACGTCGAACGTACGGTGCTGCGAGCACCGCATGCCGGCATCGTCGTAGCCATCTACGCGCAGCCCGGCGATGCGGCGGACGTCACCACGCCGGTGGTCGCCATTGCTTCCGCGCAACAGAGCACAGCCACGCTGGACGTCCCGGTGAGCGACGTCACGCGCATAACGTCGGGAGATCGTGCAACGTTGCGCGCCGGCACGGAGACGTGGTACGGCCGGGTAAGCGGCATCGCTACCGCCGTCGATCCGGCAACGGGACTCGCGGTAATCAGCGTGGACGGTGTTCCAAACGGGATTGCATCGGGAACACCCGTCGATGCGACCGTCGACGTCGGAAGAGCTCGGGGCCTGGTGGTTCCGCTTACCGCGACAGTCGAAGATCCACAAACCGGACGTACGCTCGCGTTCGTGCAAACGCGCGATAAAAAAGGAGAAACGTCGTTCCAAGCGCGCGCGATTACCGTCGACGCTCGAAACGACGCATTCGTTCGAGTTCTCTCGGGATTGCGCCCCGGCGAGCGGGTTGCCGCTCGCGGCGCCATCGATTTACTGGCGCCACCAGGCGCAGGTGACTGAAAGCCTTAAGGGACGACGCGGCGAGGTGGGATGCGTTCTTCTTCGTCCGGCGTGAACTCGGTCGGCTCGACCTCGCCGGTTTCCGTGCGCACGCGGCCGCTTTCCGACGGCGCGAGAATTGTACCGACGCGTTCCCGATCTTCGTCACGCGGCGTGACGCCGATGACGATGCCGCCTTCTTTAACGCCCGACTCGAGTTCGCGTGCGCGATCTTCGGGAATACCGGAGCCGATCAGCGCGCCGACGATACCGCCGACGATACCGCCCGCACCGATGCCGGCAAGTATGGCCGCGACCGGTCCGGCGACCAACGGTAATGCCGCACCGCCCGTGATGACGGTTCCGGCAATCGTTGTCGTCATTGCGGCAGCGATACCGCCGAGCGTGCCGCCGATCAATCCGCCGGCAGCGGTGCCTTCACCAACTTTACTGCCCGTGGATTCGGCAAACTCTTTCGCGCGCGTGCGATCGCTCATGATCACGCTGATTTCGTCGTCGCGATAACCGAGCTCGTGCAGGAGCCTTACGGCTTCTTCGGCGTCGTGGCGGTTGTAAAAAAGTCCTGTTTCAATCATGGGTTGGAGTTACCAACCCGCTGGTATAACTAAACCGCCGTCTTGCTGCCTTGCAACAGTCCCGCCAGTTGCTTGGCCAGCGCTTCGCCGTTGAGACCGATCGCCGCGCGCTGCTTGTCTTGCGAATCGTGCTGCACCAAAACGTTTGGCACGCCGATGCGCTGCACTTTGAGCTCCAATCCGCGATCGGCGACGAGCTCCGCCACCGCCGAACCAAAGCCGCCCTGAAGCGAATGTTCCTCGAGGGTAATCACGTGCGTGTGATCGTTGGGAAGATCGAGCAGGAGCCGTTCGTCGAGCGGCTTCGCGAAGCGCGCGTTAACGATAGTCGGCTTCCGTTCCCCTTCGAGCGCGTGATACGCATCGAGAGCGATGTCGACCGTGTTGCCGTAGGCAAGCACCGCAACGCCGCTGCCGCGGCGCAGCACTTCGGCTTTGCCTTGGACGATCGGCGCGACCGGATCGTCGTGCCTACCGCTGGTAGAACCGCGCGGATAACGAATCGCGGCCGGCGCGTTGAGCGAGAGGGCGTGCTCGAGCATCGGCTGCAGTTCGGCTTCGCAGCGCGGCGCCATGACGGTCATGTTCGGCAGCGTGCGTAGGTACGCAATGTCGTACAGTCCCATATGCGTCGGACCGTCGTCGCCGACGAAACCGGCGCGGTCCATGCAAAAAATCACCGGCAAGTTCTGCACGACGACGTCGTGCACGATTTGATCGTAGGCGCGCTGCAAGAACGTGGAGTAGATCGCGCAAACCGGACGCAAGCCGCTCGTTGCAAGACCTGCCGCGAAGCAGACGGCGTGCGCCTCGGCGATCCCGACGTCGAAATAGCGGTCGGGGAATCGCTTACCGAACTTCGACAGGCCCGTACCATCCGGCATGGCGGCGGTGATGCCGACGACGCGCGGATCTTTCTCGGCAACGGCGATCACGGCGTCGCCGAAGACGTCCTGAAACTTCGGACGCGCCCCGGGAGTGCTCTTCTTGCTGCCGTCGCTGGGTTCGAACGCATTGGCGCCCACGCCGTGGAACGTCCGCGAATCGCGCTCGGCCGGCTCGTAGCCCTTGCCCTTGAGCGTGCGCACGTGCAGGAGCACCGGACGATCGAAATCTTTGGCGGTCCGAATCGCATCGACGACGACGTCGTAGTTGTGGCCGTCGATCGGACCTATATAGCGGAAACCAAGTTCCTCGAAGATCACCGCAGCCTTCTCGGTTGGCGAGAAGAACCGCATCGCGCCGATCTCGGCCGATTCGATCGCTTTTTTCGCCGCGCGGCCCAGCGGAATATGATCGAGCACCATCTTGCCCGTCCGCCGCGCGAAGTTCGCGAACGGCTTCGTGCGCAGAACCGACAAATACGAGGCGATCGAACCGACGTTGGGTGCGATCGACATTTCGTTGTCGTTGAGAATGACGATGAACTGGGTCTTGAGCTGGCCGGCGTTATTGAGCGCCTCGTAGGCCAAACCACCCGTGAGGGCGCCGTCGCCGATCACCGCAACGACCGTCTCGTCGCCGCCGGTAAGGTCGCGCGCAAGCGCCATTCCCAGCGCCGCCGATACCGACGTGCTCGCGTGCCCCGCGCCGAACGGATCGTATTCGGACTCGCTACGCATCGCAAAGCCGGAAAGTCCGCCTCCTTTGCGGATGGTGTGGAAGCGGTCGCGCCGTCCGGTGAGGATCTTGTGCACGTAGACTTGATGGCTCACGTCCCAAACCAACCGGTCGTGCGGCAGATCGAGCACCTTATGCAATGCCAAGGTCAGCTCGACTACGCCCAGGTTGGGCGCGAGGTGACCGCCGTTGGCGGCGCACGTGCGCACGAGAAGGTCGCGAATCTCGCTTGCGGCGATGTCTATCTCTTCGCGCGAAAGCCTCTTAACGTCGGCGGGCGATTCAATCCGTTCCAGCAGCATCCGCGCTGTATACGGGCGAGCGACCGATATTCCCGCCCGACTCGGCGACGGGTGTCCTGCTGCGTCGCACGGCGATTCCCGGCGTCGTAGTTGGATCTGAGTGCATAACCTTCATTAATCCCCAATTACGCGCGTTTTCGGGGTTGACAGCGACCTCCGATATATATAACATAGCGGTTATATAACGTGTCTGTTATGAAAATTCAACGCGACAGCAAGCGCCTGGATGCCACCTTCTTCGCTTTAGCAGACGGAACGCGGCGAGCGATTCTTCTGCGATTGGCGACGGGGGAGGCGACGGTAAACGAGCTCACGGAGTCGTTTGCGATCAGCCAGCCCGCTATATCGCGACATCTCAAGGTGCTGGAAACTGCCGGCTTGATCGTGCGCAGCCGCAACGCGCAACGTCGTCCAGCGCGCGTCGAGCCGAAGTCCATGGCAACAGTTACGGCGTGGATCGACCGTTACCGCGACGTCTGGGAAACGGCGTACTCCCGACTTGACGCAGCCCTCGCCGACGAGTTGAACGTACGCGAGAAACCATAAGGAGAGCTTCAATGACATCGACGCTTACCGTAACGACACCCTCCGAGCGCGAGATTCGCGTCAGCCGCAGGTTCGACGCGCCGCGCGCGCTCGTCTTTGATTTCCATACGAAACCCGAGTACGTCAAGCGCTGGCTGCTCGGACCGCCCGGATGGAGCATGCCGGTTTGCGAGATCGACTTGGCCGTCGGCGGCGAGTATCGTTACCGATGGCGCAACGATGCCGACGGCAGAGAGTTCGGCGTGCAAGGCCAGTTTCTCGAAATCGTTTCTCCCAATCGCATCGTCAACGTCGAAACGATGGAAGGCATGCCGGGTGAAACGACGGTCACGCTGACGTTCGAGGAGTCCGGCGACGAGACGGTCTTGACCGTAAACATGCTTTTCGACTCGCAGCAGACGCGCGATATCGCTATGGAAACGGGCATGACCGACGGTATGGGGATGAGCTACGAGCGGTTACAAGAGGATCTCAATACGCGTCGGCCTTGACGTAGAGCGCGTCACGGACGATTTCGGCGGCAAGTCTGGCGCAGCGGGGACCGTGACGCGCGAGCCATATTGCTTCGCGCCAAAGAAGGGGATTGAGCAGTGCGCGAGCGGGGTGCAGCCATTCTTCGGACAACTCACGCAGCGGCGTATCGAGCACGACCCGAACGGCGGCGACACGCTCGGCTCGAAGCAGCCCCGTTTCCATATCGACCGCAGCGTAACCGCGTTCGGACCACGCCCGCCGGGCAACGCCGGTGACTATTTGCCTCGTGGTCACAATGGGATCGGTCACCGGGTCGATGCCGCGCGAGCGCGCCGATCGCAGGAGCATTTCGACGAGCTCGCGGTCGCACTCCAGCGTCGTCCCGTCGGTGCGCAGCACTTCGTGCGGAATGACGACCGTCCCGGTCGGAAGATGATGATGGAGGCCGCCCGCGAGGCCGCAACTGATGATGGCGCTTTGCCCTTCGACACGCTCGGCATTCGCCAAACCGACGCCGGCCTCGATCACGTTGCCGTGGGGCATAGCGGCGCGCGCCGCTTTGGCTTCGACGCTGGTCGCGGTGACGACGGCAACGGCTTCTCCCATCGATTACGCGCGGTAGAGCAGCGGAATCAGTTCGCGAACGCGCGCGTCCGTCAGATACACGGGGGCCCAGACGATCACGCCCATGATAATCGGGAAACAGACTTCGAAAGGTGGAAATCCCGCCCGAAGATTCGCGCAAACGGCTCCGCCCAAATAGCCGGTCATTAACACGACGCCCAAGATGCGCGTTGCCGGAATGACGTAGAGGACGATCAGCGCCAGAAGCAAGCTGCCGATCAGCGGCGCGTCCGCGAGCGGCATACCTTGACGGTTGAACGCGTCGGCGACCGGTTGAGGCATTACGAATTTTCCGACGACGTCAAACAATAAGAACAGGACGGACAAGATCCCGAAGACCCGAGCCATCCACATCGCCGGCTTGGCGATTCTCGGAGCGGGTAGTGCGGATTGAGTCACGATAGCCTCCAGTCGCGGCGAACGAATTGTCTACGCCGCCACCGTACCATAGTTACTTGCAAAATGCAAGTATGGAGGTTTTACGCAAGCAAGCTCTACCTGTCCGGCGGGACAGGACTCGAGCATTCCGCCGCGGGCCCGCGCACGTCCTGGGCGGTTTGCGACTCATATGGCTGGGCTTCTGCCTGGTGAATAACGATGAGTCCGGCGAGCTGACCGTAAAGCGTGCGACCCAGCAACGTCGAATCGGCGGCCTTGACGAGATCGATGACGTGTTTGTCCTCAATGCCCGCCGAACTGAGGGCCGACAGCGCTTCGTCGGCCGGCACCAGCGGTTGCGGTGTTGGATTCACCACGGGGATGTTCTCGGGAAACTCGTTCTGCATCGAGGCAAGCTCGCGCGTATCGACCGTGCCGTAGAGCGCGTTGACGACGAGCTTCTGCCGGCTCAAGAGCTGCAGCAAGTCTTGCTTAATCTTACTCTCCGTTTGTTCGTCGGACGTTTTTGGATTCAACGGGAAGTGCCCCGGATCGTCGAGCAAGTCGTCGATAGTTTTGATGTTACGGTTCAGCGCCAGAGCGACGTTCTTGAGCTGCAGCATATCGATCGACATCGGGGCGTGCAGCGCGGCGTCCGATGCGGACTTGTTGAGGACCGATACAGAGTATCCGATCAAACCGTTATCTTTCATCAGGCCCAACATGGCGGGCTGCACGTGCTCCGCCAACGTGCGGCAGAGCGTGCGCGCCTTGACTTCGATAATCGTTTTCAGCGGCGATGAGGAAGGCTGCGGCGTGGGCACCAACGCCAGCACCGCTAGGAAAACGGAAGGCCAGACGGTGGGTATCACGGCGTTTCGTTTTCGGCTCACGCGCGCAAGGTCTTGCTTGCGATCCATCCAACCTTTGCCCCATGCCCGGCACCAAAAAGTAAGCGGCGTTTATGCTTCTTGCGTTAGCGCTGGCCGCGAGTCTGGCGCACGCGGTCGATGCGACCGTCAAGCCTTTAATGGCTAAGAACGGAATTCCCGGAATGGCCGTCGGCGTCGTCGCCGGCGGCAAGCCGTTCTTCTTCTACTACGGCGTCGCGTCCAAGCAGACGGCTGCGCCGGTCACTGCGCGAACGCTGTTCGAGGTCGGCTCGATCAGTAAAACGTTTACGGCGACTTTGACGTCGTACGCGCAGCTGCGAGGTTTTGTCTCGCTCTCCGACAGGGTCGAGAAGTATCTTCCTTCGCTGCGCGGCACGCAGTTCGGTAACGTGACGTTGCTCAATCTGGGGACGCATACCGCCGGCGTTCTTCCGCTGCAAGTTCCCGACGGTATCGACACCAATCAGCAGCTTCTCGACTATTTGAAAGGCTTTCGGTCGGCCGACGCAGCCGGCACCGTGCGCGTGTACAATAACGTCGGCATTGGAACGCTGGGATTGATCGTTTCAAAAAGCATGCACGAAGATTTTGCGACGTTGATGGACCGGCGACTGTTTCCCGAGCTTGGACTGGCGAGCACGTACGTCGACGTTCCGAGCGCAAGGATGAGCGACTATGCCGAAGGCTACCGCAAGAACGGCGCGCCGGTTCGGATGACTGCCGGAGAGCTGTGGGCGCAGACGTATGGCGTACGGACAACCGTCGGGGATCTGGTCCGGTTCGTGCAGGCCAACCTGGGCGAGATCGCCCTCGACGACAGTTTTGCGCGGGCGATCGCGGCAACGCATACGGGTTATTTCCAAGCCGGCGTCATGACGCAGGACCTGATCTGGGAACAATACCCCTGGCCCGCGGCGCTGTCGACGTTAACGACCGGAACGAAAATGGTTGAAGGCGTGGTACCGGCACGCTCGATCGAGCCGCCGTTACAGCCGCAGTCGAACGTCTGGATCAATAAAACGGGCTCGACCAACGGTTTTGGGGCCTACGTCGCTTTCGTTCCTTCCAAGCAAATCGGCATCGTTTTGCTGGCCAACCAGAACTATCCGCTCGACGAACGCGTCAAAGCGGCGTTCGACATTCTCTCTCAACTGTGAGGTGATCCATGGCAGACGCTCTCAGCTTTGCAAAGGATATCCGGCCGCTCTTCACCGACACCGACATCGCGCATATGGCCGCTATGATCGACTTGAGCGGTCGCGACGAGGTGGCCGAACACGCTGCCGCAATCTCGTCTGTGGTCAGAGACGGCTCCATGCCGCCCGGCGGACCCCGCTGGACCGACGCGATGTGCGATACCTTCGATGAATGGGTGAAACTCGGCTGTCCGCCGTAATGACGGCGCAATGGCCATCTGGGTTTTACCGGGGCTACGGACGCCGTTCGTCAAGAGCGGCGGACTGTTTGCATCGTTCGATGCAATAGCGCTCTCGGTTCCGGTCGTTAACGCCATGTTGGCACAGATTCGCCCGGACGTTCCGGACTTCGCGGTGTGGGGCGCCGTCGCACCGAATGCTGCGTGGAGCAACATTGCGCGCGAGGTCTTTCTCGACGCCGGCGTTGGTGCGACGGTTCCCGCCTTTTCCACGATCATGGCCTGCGCTACGAGCATGATGGGCGCGATTGAAGCGGCCGGCATGCTCGACGACCGCGGCCGATCGCTCGCGCTCGTCGGGGGTACCGAGAGCCTGAGTCATGCGGGGATCGCGGTAGTAAGCCGTACGACGGGCAAGAGCATGGGCGAGCATATGGAAATGACGGTCAAAGAGCTCGCAGGCCCGTCGCGCGCGGCGCAAGACGAGTTCGCGCTGGCGAGTCACCGCAACGCCGTCGCCGCAGCGGCGCGCGGCTTCTTTGACGATTTGACGATTTCGCTCGCGGGCGTGACGAGCGACGCGATTCCACGTACCGACACGTCGCTAGAAAAACTCACCGCCTTGCAGCCGGCATTCGAGCGCCGCGGCGACGGTACGATCACGGCCGGCAATGCGTCGCCGCTTACCGACGGCGCCGCCGGCATGTGGGTCTCAACGGACACCGGATTATCGCGTTTGCCGTCATCCCTGCCCCGCGCGCGGTTCGTCGACTTCGAGCTCGCCGCGGTCGATATTGCTCGCGAGGGACTGCTGATGGCACCGGCTTACGCGATTCCCAAACTCCTGGCACGCAACGGTTTGACGTACGGCGACATCGCGCTGTGGGAGATTCATGAGGCGTTTGCGGCGCAGGTGCTCGCGCATCTGCACGTTCTCGAACGCAGCGGCGATACGATCCCTCGCGAACGCATCAATCCCAACGGTGGATCGATCGCGCTGGGTCATCCGTTCGGCGCCACCGGCGCGCGGATTATGAGTCAGGCGGTGAAGGAACTGGCGGCGATAGGTTCGGGCGCCAAAGCAATCGTCAGCATCTGCGCCGACGGTGGCGAAGGGAGCGTCGCACTACTGGAGGCGTCCTGAATTCGTAAACACCGCCCACCCTCCGAATTCGGACACGTCGGCGTAACCCCGAGCCTCCACGATGTCGCGCGGAAAGAGCATCGCACGGCCAACGGAACCATCTTCCAAGCTCACCTCCTCTTCGCGTAAGCCCGGAGGCTCCTGCGCGAGCAATGCCGCATGCTGCGCGCCGGTAAGTTCGTAGAGTTCTCCCAGGATCGAAACGCCGCCGGACGGCACGCGGTAGATCGCCGGATGCCTTCCCTCGACCGAATGCATTCGATATTCGGGTGCGGTGCGAATCGCTTGGAGGAAACGCGCGCCCTCGAGGACGCCGTGATCGGGCTGCCCGCGCAACGCAGAGCCGCAGATGAAGAATCGAATCCTATCGTTCACTGCCGAACTTCACGGTGTATCCCCGTTTCGCTTCTACGCAGAGCCAAAGCGTTCTCACGCTTTACTTACGGCGACCCGGGCAAGGTGTTTCGCAATCGTTTAGGTGACGCAGCGCTTGCAGCGGCCTGCAAACGTCACGGACTCGCTTTCGACCCTAAAACCGTGCCGTGACGCAAGTCTCACGATGGTGCGCCTGGGAAGCGCAAACGCGATGTCTTCTATTGCGCTGCATGCTGTACACCTGAAGTGCGCGTGTTGCGGACCTGCGGGTTCGTACGTCGCGGCGGCTGCACCTGGTACGGAGGCCTGCGCGATCAAGCCGAGGTCGCGCAATCGTTCGAGACCGCGGTAGACCGTAGTTAATCCGATGTTGGGCTGACGAGCGAGCGCTTTCACGTGAATTTCCGCAGGCGTAAGATGGCGCCCTCGACCGCTTTCTTGGACGAGGTCGAAGATCAGCCGGTAGTTCCTGGGGAGCGACGGTTGCATGTTGACGCCGTACCTTCGCGGCGGTATCCTGCCTAGTACCGAAAGTGAAATTCACTTTCAATCCCACGACTCCTTTTGAAATCTCCCCTCCTTTCCCTCGAAGCGGAGAAAGCACGAGATGGATAACACGTTGTCCGAGCTCTCTAAAGACGATAGAGGCGAGTGTCCCGTAAAGCACGTTCCCTTAAAGCCGCGCGTGAACATCGACTGGTTCCCGGAGTTGCTGGACCTGTCGGTGTTGCACCGGTCCTCAGCGCTGTCCGACCCAATGGGCCCCGATTTTGACTATGCGCGCGAGTTCGAGAGCCTCGACCTCAAAGCGGTCAAGGAAGATCTGTATAAGCTGATGACCACGTCGCAAGATTGGTGGCCCGCCGATTTCGGTCACTACGGCGGCCTCATGGTTCGCATGGCCTGGCACGCCGCGGGCACGTACCGCATCGGTGACGGCCGCGGGGGTGCGGGCAGCGGCCAACAGCGGTTCGAGCCGACCAACAGTTGGCCGGACAATGCGAACCTCGACAAAGCCCGGCGCTTACTCTGGCCCATCAAACAGAAATACGGCCGCAAGATCTCGTGGGCCGATCTCATCGTCCTGGCCGGAAACTGCGCGCTCGAATCGATGGGCTTCAAAACGTTCGGGTTTGGCGGCGGTCGCCCCGACTCGTGGGAACCCGACGATACCACGTACTGGGGTCCGGAGAACGAGTGGCTGGCGGACAAACGCTACACCGGTCAACGCGATCTCGAGAGACCGCTCGCGGCCGTGCAAATGGGCTTGATCTACGTGAATCCAGAAGGCCCCAACGGCAACCCCGATCCGCTTGCCTCGGCCATCGACATTCGCGAGACGTTCGCGCGCATGGCGATGAACGATGAGGAAACCGTCGCGCTCATCGCCGGCGGTCATACATTCGGCAAAACCCATGGCGCCGCCGACCCGACGAAATACGTCGGCCTAGCACCGGCCGGCGCCCCGATGGAAGAACAAAATCTCGGCTGGAAAAACACGTACGGTGCGGGCAACGCCGGCGACACGATCACCAGCGGCCTCGAAGTAACGTGGACGTCAACGCCGACGAAGTGGGACAACGGATTCTTCGAGAATCTCTTTAAGTACGAGTGGGAGCTCACGAAGAGTCCCGCCGGTGCCAATCAGTGGACGCCGAAGAACGGCGCCGGCGCCGGCACGATTCCCGACGCGCACGATCCGTCGAAGAAGCACGCGCCGACAATGCTGACGACGGATCTTGCGTTGCGGTTCGATCCCATTTACGGACCGATCTCCAAACGCTTCCACGAGAATCCTCAAGAGTTTGCCGACGCGTTTGCCAAGGCATGGTATAAGCTCACGCATCGCGACATGGGGCCGATCTCGCGCCATCTCGGTCCCGAAGTTCCGGCCGAACCGCAGATCTGGCAAGATCCGCTGCCGCCGGTGGATCATACGTTGATCGACGACGACAATGCAGCGGAGCTCAAAAAGCGCATCCTCGCGTCGGGACTCACGGTATCGCAGTTGGTTTCAACGGCGTGGGCGTCGGCATCGACGTTCCGCGGTACCGACAAACGCGGCGGCGCCAACGGCGCGCGCATTCGCCTATCGCCTCAGAAGAACTGGGCCGTCAATCAACCGGCCGAACTCGAGAAGATCCTCAAAGCGCTCGAGAAAGTGCAAACCGAGTTCAACGTGACGCTTTCGGGCGGCAAGAAGGTTTCGTTGGCAGACACGATCGTTCTCGCCGGCGCAGCGGCCGTCGAGAAAGCTGCAAAAGACGCCGGCCACGACGTGAAGGTTCGCTTCTCGCCCGGCCGCACGGATGCGACGCAAGAGAACACCGACGAGCATTCCTTTGCCCTGTTGGAACCGCTGCACGACGGGTTTCGCAACTACTTAGCCAGCAATGGCTCTCGCTCGCCGCAGCACAAGCTCGTCGACCGCGCGCAGTTGTTGACCTTGACTGCTCCCGAAATGGCGGCGCTGATCGGCGGTCTGCGCGTTCTCGGCGCGAACGTCGGCAACTCAAAGCACGGCGTCTTCACCAATCGACCCGGTTCGTTGACCAACGACTTCTTCGTGAACTTGCTCGACATGGACACGAAATGGGAGAAGGCAACAGCAGAGTACACGTACACGGGCCGCGATCGCGCCGGCGACGTGAAGTGGACGGCTACGAACTGCGACCTCATCTTCGGGTCGAACTCGCAACTGCGTGCGATCTCCGAAGTGTACGCGATCGAAGGCGATCACTTCGTGCGCAGCTTCGTTGCCGCGTGGGAGAAAGTCATGAATCTCGACCGCTTCGATCTATTCGTCAGCAAGTAGCGATCCAACGTTCGGTAACCGGAAGCGGCGTGCCACTCGGCACGCCGCTCTTCTATGGGGCGCAACCATTCATAGCTTAAACGAATCGACTCGTTCATGAGTACGTTCACGCTCGGCGATCTCGAAGTTCACCGTTTGGGATTTGGCGCGATGCGCCTTACCGGCGACGGCATTTGGGGCGATCCCCACGATCGCGACGAGTGCATCGCCGTTTTAAAAACCGCGCTCGAGCTCGGGGTCACGCTAATCGATACGGCGGATTCCTACGGCCCCGACGTCTCCGAGCGCATCATCGCCGAGGCGCTCTATCCGTATCCGAAGGATCTCGTAATCGCAACCAAAGCAGGGTTGCTGCGGCCCGGGCCCGGCCGTTGGGAACCGGATTGCCGGCCGAAGCATTTGCGCGAGGCGGTTGAAGGCAGCCTCAAACGATTGCGCCTGGAACGGATCGACCTGCTGCAACTGCATACCGTCGACCCGAAACTTCCGTATGCCGAGCAAATCGGCACGCTCGTGGAACTTCAGCGTGAAGGGAAGATTCGCCACATCGGCGTTTCCAACGTCGAGGTCGACGAGCTCAAAGAAGCTCGCGAACTAGCCATCGTCGTTTCGGTTCAGAACGAGTACAATCTCGTCGAGCGCGAATCCGAAGACGTCCTCGAGTATTGCACGCGCGAGAATCTCGGTTTCATCCCGTGGTTTCCGCTCGCGACCGGTGACCTCGTCGACCCGGGCGGCCCGCTTGCCGAAATCGCGCACCGTTTGCGCGCAACCCCGGCGCAAGTCGCGCTTGCATGGCTGCTGGCAAAATCCCCCGTGATGTTGCCAATTCCCGGTACCGCGAGCGTCGATCATCTGAAAGAAAACGTCGCCGCTGCAAACGTAAAGCTGTCCGGCGACGACCTTGCCGCGCTCGAAACTTAGAGCGCCACCTCAGCCGCACGAGGCCGCCTCTCCGGCAAGCTAACCGTAGAGGTCGAGCTCGCGATAGACGCGATCTGGTTCGAAGGTGAGCGATTCCACCTTGCCCGAACCGTCAAGCCCGAACGTCACCAGCACCGAGTGCGTGCTTTTGCGCAACCGGAACTGCGAGAGCAGCAAAGAGCTGTCGTCGGCCGAGGGCATGCGCGACACCAGGGTCAACGAGCCGCCCGGCCAAAGTGGTGCGATCAGACGCCGCGTTTGCGCGAGCCCCTCCGGCGCAAATCCGTTGAACTCCGAGCCGGCGCGCATATCGAGAGACGCGCCGGTTTTGATTGCATCGAGCACCCCCCTCAAGGAAGTCGCAATAGCCGGCCGCGTATCCTCGATTCGCGTCAATCGCTTGGGCAACAGCGGCGCATCGACAAGACCGGCGATAACCTGCGCCATGTAATCCGGGCGGGCGTGATCGGAGTCGAGGTTTGTGAGGACGACGACCGTGAGCGCATCGTCGGGATACCGGGAGATGTTACACGTGAACCCTTGCCAGGCGCCGCTATGTTCGACGATACGGTGGCCGTTCTGGGCATGGATCCGCCAGGCAAATCCGTACTTACCATCGTTCGGCTTGCCGTCGTTGAGGCGATAGACCGTCCACATTCGCTGCCGGCTCGATTGTGACAGCAGCCGATTCGTATAGAGCGCGGCGTCCCATTTCGCGAGGTCCACGACGTTGAAATACAGCGAACCGTCGGCCGTCGTGTTGACCGAGGGTGCAACCCAATCCTGATTCCGCAGAGCGCTCCCATTCCAAACGTAGCCTGCCGCACGGTTTGGCACGAGGTCGGCTTCACTGATAATGCGGGTGGCCGTCATCCCGAGCGGTCGAAAGATCCGTTCGGCTACGAATTCACCGTAAAATTTTCCGGTGACCCGATGAATCAGTACTCCGAGCAAAACGTAGTTCGTGTTTCTGTAGGCCCACTTCTCGCCGGGAGCGTTCTCGATAGGCAGCGCTTCAATTTTATGGACTAGCTGGTCCTCGGTATAGTCGAGCCTCAAATAGAACGGACCCTCCGGACCCGTCAACGCATCGGTTGCGTATTCCGATAGGCCGGACGTATGCGAAAGTAAGTTGCGAACTCTGATTGCCTTCCAGCTCGCCGGCGCGTCCGGAAAGTATTTCACGATGCTGTCGTCGAGCGAGACGCGTCCCTCCTCGACAAGCATCATGATCGCGGCTGCCGTGAACTGTTTGCCCACGGAGCCGGATTCAAAGATCGTCTCCGGCTTCACGGGCACGCCCAACTCAACGTTGGAGAACCCGTATCCCTTCGCAAGCAATACGGTTCCCCGGCTATAAATACCCACCGCAACGCCGGGAACGTGTGTGATCGCCATCTCACTCGTGACGAAACGATCGATGCGCGCAATTTGTGCAGCAGTAAACCGTGTCCGCTGCGGCGCCGATGCCGCAACGGGCATGATCATCGCATTAAATGCAGCGACGATTAGGCCAAGACCCGCAAAGCGGCTCTGCATGCCGCAATATTACACCGGCACGCTTGGGTAAGGGAAGCCATGAGATTCAAACAGATCGACGGACAGCCAAAGACCTTCGTTTTGGTCTTTCAGACCGGTGATGAAATAGCGTCGACGCTAGCACGTTTTGCGACGGAACAGTCGCTGTCGGCGGCTAGCTTCAAAGCCGTCGGCGGGCTGAGCTCGGCGCGTCTGGCCTGGTTCAATTGGGGGACCAAGAAGTACGAGCCGTCGGTCAGTGTGGAGGAGCAAGTCGAACTGTTATCACTGATCGGCAGCGTCGCGTTGGCGGAAGACCAAGGCAAACCGGTCGTCCACGCACATGCGATTATTGGCAAGAAGGACGGTACCGCGCACGGCGGTCATCTTCTCGAAGCCTGCGTTCGACCGACCTGCGAACTCGTCCTGACCGAAAGTCCGGCCGTGTTGAAAAAGTTCCCCGACCGGGAATCGGGTCTGGCTCTTATCGATCCCTCGATGTAACATTCGACCCATGAATGCAGGCTGGATTGCCGCCATTGCCTCGGTTGCTCCGTAATGACGCGATGGCGACGTTTCAAGCATACGAGGAGTTCGGTCGCCGGCTCGAGACCGACGAGGCGTTGGGCAGCACATGATGCAGAGCCGGCCGACGACCTTGCGATGCTCGCGATCACGAGAAGCGTAACGGAGCGCCTCGTCCTCACAAAATACGCGGACGACATCGCCCGCGATCAGCGCAACATTCGCACCAAGAAGTCTGAGACGGCGTTGTAGCGGCGGACGAGGTCGGCCCAGACTTGGTTCTCGTGCGTTTCGTTCGGAAAGACCAGCGTCTCGACGTGCACCCCTTTGTCGCGCAAACGAGTCGCCATATCGACGCCTTCTGCAAACGGCACGTTGCGATCGTCGTCTCCCTGCGAGATCAGTGCCGGCGACGTCCACTTAGCGAGCGACGCGACGGGTGAAGCATCGTAGGCCACCTTCCGCTGCTCGGGCGTGCCCGTCGGTTTGCCGTAGCCAAGGTCGATATCAAACGCCCAGTTGTGGACGCCGGCGATGTCCGCACCCGCTTTGAAGATATCGGAGTTGCGGGCGAGGGCCAGCGCCGTGAGCAAACCTCCATACGACAGACCGTAGATGCCGATTCGCTTGGAGTCGACGCTGGGCTGCTGCTGCAACAAGTGCGCGCCGGCCAAGACGTCTTGGTATTCCGACGAACCCCACCAGCAGCACTTCGGGGGGTTACGGAAAGCGTATCCGTACATGATCCCGCTGCGATAGTTTATGGACAGCACTTCGAAGCCCAGGGCGGCGAGATACTGGTTTTCTTCGTAAAGAAACGTGTATGCGTCCATATAATGGAAACCGGCCAGCATTTGGCGGACCGGGCCGCCGTGATCGAAGATGATTCCAGGATGCTTGCCGGGCGTGCGCGGCACGAAGAGCTGGCCGTGAATCGTGAGGCCGTCGGCCGCTTCGAACGTGACGAGCTTCGGCCGCACTAAGTCGTTCGCGGGAAATTCCGACGGTGTGAGATTCGCCGTGAGCGCCTGGTCGCCGATCATCACGGCCGGTGGAACGTTGTAGCTCCCGCGAATGTATGCCAAGCGATTTTGCGCGAGCGGCGTCGGGCTCCACTGATTGAACGGGGGGCCGCCCGTGACCTGATGGGGTTGCGCGTTGAGACCGACTTGCCAGATGTGACGCCAATCGATGGCGCCCTCATTAGTCGCATAGTAGACGGTCGACCTGTCGAGCGACGGAACGAACTCCTCGACTTCGAAGGCACCAGTGGTTAAGCGCTTTGCGGTTCCGCCGCTCGACGCAACGGCGTAGATATGCAACCAGCCATCGCCTTCCCACAAGAACGCGATATCGGCGCCGTTGTTAAGCCAAATTAACGGCTCGGGGTTCCCCTCGTCTTGATAGAACGTCGCGCCCATGCCGCGGCGCGCTTCCCACACTTTGGTCGCGTTGCCGCTATCGGCATCGGCGACCCAGATCGACCACGGCTGGCGCACCGGCTTTAGATAGACCGATTCATTGGAGCGGTTGCCGGGCGTACGAACGAATGCGACCTTCCGACCATCGGGCGACCACACTGGACTGCCGTCGATCGAGAAATCCGGCGTCGCGTAGATGTAGCGATTTTGCGCCGGCGTGTAGATGACGATGAAGGCGTGATCGGTGCGCGTATTCGTAAACGCGATGCGCGAACCGTCCGGCGACCAGGCGAGATCCTGCACCTGGCCGCGGATCGCGAGCTGCGTAGCCTTTCCGATCGTATACGTGGCGCCGTTCTTCTGCAGCGGCGCCGTCATGAGGTTGTTGTTGTAGATCCACGCGACGGCGTCGTTCTTCGGAGAGACGGTGCCCTTGAGGCCTTCACCGACTGTGACGGGCGAGCCGCCGTTGAGCGGGGCGATATAAACGGTGCGCGCCGGCGGCGGAAGTACGGATCGAGGATTGATATTGTCGCCTTGCCCGTTGTCGCTCACGCCGCCGCGAGCATAGATGACCGCATCGTTCGACGAGAGTACCGAAACGTCGTCGATGTCGAGTCCGTCGTCGGACGTGTACGGCGTGACGCGGTGGACCGTGCCTCCGGCGTTCGTATAGAGGTTGTACTCTCCCCGCTCGTACATCTTCCACACGAGCACGGTGCCGTCGGTCGAAGCGGTAAGGTGATCGACAAACGGCGCGCTCATCACTTGGGACAGCGTGAAAGCGGCCGCGGCAAACAAGAAATGCATAAGGCACCTCTTCCGAGGCGCCTTTGCCCTATGCCTTCAAAACCGCTTGCACTTCGAGTTCGATACGCACTTCGTCGCCAACCATCACGCCGCCGGTTTCGAGCGCGGCGTTCCACGCGAGGCCGAAGTCTTTGCGATTGATCGTCGCCGACGCACTGTAACCGATGCGCTGGCCGCCCCATGGATCGGCGGTCCGGCCTTCGAACTCAGCCTTGAGAGCCACTTCGCGCGTCACGCCGTGGATCGTGAGGTCGCCGTGAATCGTGAAGCTGCCGCCCTCGCCTTCGATACGCGTGCTGGCGAACTCGAGCGTTGGATACTTCTCGACTTCAAAGAAGTCGGGCGACTTCAAATGCGTGTCGCGCTGCGGTTCGCGGGTGTCGATCGAAGTGGCGTCGATCGTCGCCTGGACCGAGGTCGGAACCGCGCGGCCGGCTTCCAGTTCGATGGAGCCCGAGACCGCGCCGAAGCGGCCGCGGACTTTCGTGATCATGAGATGCCGGACGATGAATTCGGCGGTCGTGTGAGCGGGATCGATCGAGTACGACGTTTTTTCGGTGAGCTGGCTGGTCATGATTTCTCCTTGTACTTGTGCCGGACGGCCCGATGTGATATCGTTGTGCTAGTAACTTTTCCATACTAGCCAACTAAACACAAGTAGGCACCCGAAAGTGGTCTAGGCACCAAATGGAAACCGTCCTAAAACTTCCTCAAAAGCCAGTCTTCGAACGAGGGTGCTCGATCCGGCTCGTGCTCGACCGGATCGCGGACAAGTGGACCGTGATGATCATGCACCTTCTCCTCGACGGCGGCCCGCATCGGTTCAACGAACTGCGCCGCTCGATCGAAGGCATCTCCCAGAAGATGCTGACGCAAACGCTGCGGGACTTAGAGCGCGATGGCCTCGTGGTGCGCACCGTCTATGCGGAGATTCCGCCCCGCGTCGAGTATGCGCTCACGCCGCTCGGGCAAACGCTCTGCGGACCGATTCACGCCCTCGGCGAATGGGCACAGCAGCATCACACTGAAGTGCAGCGCGCGCAAGCGGCGTTCGACGCTCGCACGAACTAAGCGCTATTGTGCGAGAAATTGGTGCACGAAGGAGATCGCGATCGAACCTTCGCCAACGGCGGAAGCGACGCGCTTCACGCTGTTCCCCCGCACGTCGCCAACGGCAAAAACGCCCGGTAAACTCGTCTCGAATATAAACGGCCGCCGCACTATGGGCCAGCTTGCGGCCGTCAAGTCTTCGGGCGTCAGATCGGTGCCGGTCTTTACGAAACCCTTCTGGTCGAGTGCCACGCAACCGTCGAGCCAATTTGTAAACGGCTCCGCGCCGGTCATCATGAAAACGTGTTCGATAGCGTGCTCTTCGGTCGCACCGGTTTCGCCGTTCATCCAGACGACGCGCTCGAGGCGATCGCCGCCTTCCAGTGCGGTGATCTCCGTTCGCGTTTTGAGTTCGATGTTCGGCGTGTCTTCGATGCGGCGGGTGAGGTAGCGCGACATGCTTTCGGCTAGGCCGGCGGCGCGCACGAGCACGTACACGCGTTTTGCCGTTTTCGAGAGGAAGACCGCGGCCTGACCGGCCGAGTTTCCGCCGCCGACGACGATAACTTCGTCGTCCGCGCACAGTTGCGCCTCAATGTTCGTTGCACCGTAGTAGACGCCGAGATTTTCGAATCGCTCGAGGTTCTCCAGCGGCGGCTTGCGGTATTGCGCACCCCCCGCGATCACGATGGCGCGCGCCTGAACCTCCTCTTCGCTTTCGAGAAGAACGCGGTACGGTTGGCGCTCGCAGTGCAGGCGTACGGCCCGGTCGGTCAATATTTCAGCACCGAACTTCTCGGCTTGCGTGAAGGCGCGCGCCGCGAGCTCCTGTCCCGACACGCCGGTCGGAAAGCCAAGATAGTTTTCAATGCGCGAGCTCGAGCCGGCTTGGCCGCCGGGCGCGTTGGTCTCGATTACGAGGACGTCGAGCCCTTCAGAGGCGCCGTAGACGGCGGAGGCCAGCCCGGCGGGCCCGGCGCCGATCACGATTAGATCGCGGATATGCTTGCGGTCGATCGACTCGTTGAATCCCAAGCATTGCGCCAGCTCGCGGTTCGACGGATTCCGCAAAACCGTCTTGCCCCGGCAAATCACAACCGGAATCTCGACCGCACTGACCTTGAACGCCTTCATGAGTTGTTCGACTTCGGCGTCGCGCTCCAGATCCAGATAATTATAAGGGTGGCCGTTGCGCATCAAGAACTCTTTGATCCGCACCGTGTCCGCGGAATGCACCGACCCAATCAGCACGACATCGCCGACGCCCGCTCGAACGAAACCAAGCCGCCGCAGGATGAACGCCCGCATGACGATCTCGCCGATTTCGGCATCGGTTTGTACGAGCGCCATCATTTGATTCCGATCGAGCTCGATGAACTCACCTGGCTTCGAGACGCGAATCCTCACGATTGCGCTGCGGCCAGTAAGCGTATTGATCTCCCCGGTGAACTGCCCGTGGCCGCCGACCGTTACGACAGCGCGGTCCGGATACTCCGGCAGCACTGCTTCGATCTCTCCTTCGAGGATCACGAAGAACGGTCTCGCAGTCTCGCCAGACTCGATCAATACTTCGCCTGCGGTCACCGTTCGGCGCCGGCCGTAACGCTCGATACGCGCGATCTGCGCTTCCGTGAGCGTTGGAAAGACTTCCTCGCGCGGCGCCTGCAGCGGGAGTTGCGTCGAGCTCATCGTTGAACGGATACGGCACCGTCTTCGAAGAACCTCGCCGCCTGAACTTTCCGCAGAGTGCGCTAGCGCAATTCGCCTCCACGACCAGCTAATTGGCGAATCGCTGCGTCGAAGGCGTCGTTCGAGGGGTACCAGTCCTCGCCG
This sequence comes from Vulcanimicrobiota bacterium, assembly GCA_963715435.1. Taxonomy (GTDB): domain Bacteria; phylum Vulcanimicrobiota; class Vulcanimicrobiia; order Vulcanimicrobiales; family Vulcanimicrobiaceae; genus JAFAHZ01. The sequence goes on along the minus strand of OY970243.1, from coordinate 2,930,004 downwards.
CGTCCGCCCGGGGTAAGATCCAAAAGATTCCAGACGGGCGAAAGCAGATCGATCCCGCGCTCCCGGTCTTCCACGATCGAATGCGCCGTATACGTATGCCGGATGCGGTCGCCATCCTTCGCAAATACTACCACGGTGGAATCCGGATCGCCGTTTTCGTCCTCTGCGCCAATGTCGCGTGCGAAATCTGAACCACTGGAGAGTAGCCGCAGCCGGCCCCAGCCGCGGCGCCCGGCCCAGGTCCGCAGCACGTCGAACGGTGCGCGCGATGCGATGACGAAGTTCACCCGCTGCGTTACGTGGGGAGCGATGCCGTTGAATCCATCGATCCAGGCCGAGCACATATTGCAGAACTCGTCTTCCTTCGACCAGTACATCAAATGATAGAGAATCAAATGCGGCTTATCCGGCGCAAACAATTCCGGCAGTCGAATGCGCGCGCCGTCTTCGGCGAACTGGTAGTCACGTACGATGGGGCCGAGCGGAAGCGCACGACGCATAGCCGCTACTTCCTCGATTCGATCGCGGAGTTCAATTTCTGCCTCACGCAGACGTTCGCGCGATTGCCGGTATGCATCGTCGGCTCCAGGCATCAGAATAGGTGAGTCTGCCATTTCGTTCCCTTCGTTCGATCAGGCCCTTTGGCGCGTATCGTACTGGTCGTGGCGGCGTAGCCAGTCCATCGGCCACGGAAGCCGGTCCTCGTCGCGGCCTTTGGGCGTCAAGTCAAGGAGTTGGTACGCACCGTTGATGCGATCGAGCCCGCGGCCGAACGTGGAATAGGTGTGATAGATCGGGCCGTCGCCGGTTTTGATAAATGCGCTGACGCCCGGCATCTCCGTAGAAAGTTCGCGTTGCTCGACGTAGTTGTATACCACGCCTTTTTCGACGTCTTCCGCTTTGAACGACACGCCGTAGTCGTAGTTGAAGCCGGTATCGTACGACGAGGCAAAGGGGAAACTCCAGCCCATGCGTCTCTTATACGCTTCGAGTTTCGCGAGGGGGGCCCGGGAAATCGCGAGAAAGCGCGTGTCGCGATGGCGTAGATGAAGGTCGATGCCGTTGAAGTTGTCGACCCAAAAGGTGCAGCTCTTACACGCTTCGTCCCAATCGGGGCCGAACATGAAATGATAGACGAGCAGCTGGGAGCACCCGTCGAAGAGCTCGCCGAGCGTTTTACCGCCGTCGACGGTCTCGAAACGATACTCTTTTTCGACGAGAACCCATGGCAGCTCGCGGCGGCGTCGCGCCAGCTCGTCGCTGCGGCGCGTCAAATCCTTCTCCTCGCGCAGCAGATTGAGACGCTCCTCTAGCCATTGTTCGCGCGAAGCGACGGGATGTTTCGTTACGGTGTCAGTGGACATGTTTCAAACTCCTTATGGCGATGACGGCGCTAAGCAGCGCGCGCCACGGTGTGAGGAACAAACCCGCGATCACCATGAACGCGGTGGCAGAGCATTCGGGGCACATGGCAACCTCGGTTTTATTCGAGCATGTTTGCGAGCGTTTCGACGATCTGCGACCAACCTTTGGAGTGGCCGTCGCGCGACTCTTCATTACGGAACTTGACGTGCGTGAGGACCAGCTCGGTTTTGTCGGAACCGAGCGAGTGAAACTCGAGGGTGAGCAGCGTTTCCACAACGTCGGTGGGATCGTCTTCTTCCCACGCCCACGTGCAGACGATGCGCTCGTTCCTGACGATCTCTTTGTACACGCCGCCGACGTACCAGATGCCGTCGGGCGTGTCCCATGTGATGCGATAGGTGCCGCCGGCGCGCGGATCGATCGTCACGTCGAGTACCTTTGCCTCGCCGACGAGAAACACGCGCATGGCGTCGGGTGAGAGCCATGCGTCGAAGACGCGATCGACCGGCGCGTTGAACGTGCGCCGCACCACGAGCGCCGTTGGTGCCGGTTTGGTTAACTCGAAAGCCGTCATTGCTGCTTTTCCTTTTCTGCCGTGTCTTTAAGGTAGGCATCGAGCCGATCGAGTGCCGCACTCCAGTATTTGCGTTGCGTTTCGATCCACGACGACGCGGTCTCCATCGCCTTGGGCGACAGACGCAGGTGGTGAATGCGCCCGGTTATCTCGCGTTCGATGAGCCCGGATTGCTCGAGGATCTTCACGTGCTTGGAGATCGCCGGCTGCGACATCGCAAAGCCGCTTGAAACCTCGGAAACCGTGTGCCGCCCTCGGGCAAGCCGCTCGACTATTCGACGCCGCGTGGGGTCACCGAGAGCTGAGAAGACCGAATCGAGAGTAGCCGTCGCATTCATATAACCATTTGGTTATATATTATCCGGGATTGGATGTCAAGCTTCGCATGGCATCAATTACACAGGCAGGCGAGCGAACGACTGCACGCGCAACGTCATTACCGCGAGATCGTCGGGATGACGTTTGGGAACGACCGCCGCGCGAATTGCGCGCGCCGGACGGGACGCTTCACGAATCGACCGTTGGGCGATGGCCTGCGCGAGGCGCGCTTCGCCGGTGAGATAGTCGCGCTCGGCTTCGACCAGCCCGTCGGTGAAATACGCGATGAACGAGTTCTCCTCCAACTCGATCGTCTGAGCGGAAGCTTGCGATGTCGCCATCTCACGAAAGCCTAGCGGCAACCCGCGGTCGAGAAATGGATCCGTAACGGCGCCCGTGCTCTCGTTCCAGCACAACGGTCCCGGGTGTCCGGCCGCAAGGCAACTGAGTGTGCGCGCATGCATGTCCAGCACCGAAATATTCGCGGTCGCAAACGTGTTCGTTCCGGTTTCTTGGCGCACGAGCAAGTCCGCCGCGTTCATCACCTTGGTCAGATCGGGTTCCATGAGCATTGCGATGCGCAGTGCATCGCGAAGGCTGGCCACGACGACGGCAGCCTCGACGCCGTGACCCGAAACGTCGCCGACCGTAAGACCGATGCGGCCGTCGGACAACGTGAACGCGTCGAACCAGTCGCCGCCCACGAGCATCGCGCTCGAAGCAGGCTCGTAGTAAGAATCCAACTGAAGTCCCGGAATTTCCGGCAGCGATTTCGGCAGCGCGGCCAGCTGAAAGCGCGTCGAAACATCCACGGCCATGTCGTGCATTTTGGCCTTGGCAATGGCCGCGGCGCAACGCCGAGCGAGATCCTCGGCGAGAATCAGCGCCTCTTCGTCGTAATGGAAACCGCTTTCTTTGGTATACACGAGCCCGAGCGCACCGAGCACCTCCGGCGGCTGCGTCACCAAAGGCACGAGCACGAACGAGGCGACTCCGGCGTGGCGCAGATACGCGGCGTGTTGAGGACTGACCGCCAGCAAATCGAGCGAGGCATCGTCGATGTGGGAGACCAGCATGCCCGTTCCCTTACGAATGACGGACTCGATCCACGCGCGCGGGCCTGCGGAATCCCGCAGCATCGATGATGTCCTTCGGCGCAGTGGTTCGGAGCGGCCGGCGATAAAGTGGGATGCCGCGACGAGCTGGACCTGCCCGTCGTCACCGTACAGGTACATCGTTGCAGTATCCGCGACCGTACGAACTGCAGCATCGCAGACGCGCTGAAGCGTTGCCTCATAGGGTAACGGTTCACCCAGAATTTGGCCTACTTCGGCAAGAAAATTCAGGTAGCGGCGCTCGAGCGACGTTTCGCGGCGACGCCGGTCGGGTGTAGGCACTCTCATCTGCTTCTTCCCAAGGGGGTACTTCGGAGCAGGCGAGCGGATTGCCGCCTTAAGATTTCAATCATATTATTAAGGTCTGAACCGTATTATTAAGGAAACGACGAGTTTGGTCCGGTTATAGCCCTTCTACCACGACGATTTCGGAAACGGCGATCTGGCCGCGCAATGCTTTGGGCGAGTCATATTCTTGCGACTCGTGCCATTGGATAGCACGCTCGTACGACTCGAACTCGAGAATTACCAGACGATGCGGCGACCAGTGCCCTTCGAGCACTTCGTGCTTTCCTCCGCGCGCCAAGTAACGGCCGCCGTACGCCGCAATCGAGGCCGCGGCTTGTACCTTATAAGCCTCGTACCGTTCCGGGTCGGTTACGTGAATATTGGCGATGACATACCCAGCCAATACAGCCTCCTTTTTCAACGCATCATACCAAATGAAAAGCGACGCCGCGGTGTGCGGCGTCGCAAGCCTGACGCCTGCCGGCCGGGCTATACCCCGGCCGGCAGGTTCGTCACGTGCTCAGTGTCCGGAAAACTCAGAGTGCGTGACGGCGGTCTGCATAACCCCGTAGTCGATCGAGCCGAGACCGGTGGGCGTATCCCAGCCCGGCAGAGCCGAGGACGGCACGCCGTTGCTTCCAATGAGGATGTCGTGGAAACCACCGATCGGAGCGGTCGTGTCCGGCGGTGACGCGGACGTGTCGTTACCGGGCTCGCCCGACGGCGTGCAGCCGGTCGATCCGAGCGGACAGGGTTCGTAGTACGCGTACACTCCATAGTATACGGGGGCTGCGAATCCGAGGTTGTTGCTGAAGTGCGACTCGAGCCGCGCCCAGAGTCCCATCGACATGGGCGACGACAGGCTCGTGCCACCCACCCCGGTCTGCGTTCCGTTGACGAAGACGTCCATCGGACAGCCGTTGTTGTCGGCGCACATCGAGATGTCGGCGATGCCTTTGCCCGCGGTGCACAGCGTGCATATGCCGTTGGTCTGCCAGTACGGCGCACTTTCCCACTTGCTGATGCCGCCGCCGGTACCGACCCACACGTGCTCGCCGTAGTATGCACCGGGCTCGCTGCCCGAGGCAGTCGTGTCTAACGTCGTGCCGCCGACGGCGACCACGTACGGCGACGCCGCCGGATAGCATACGGTGGGAACGCCCGTGTTCGGTACGCCGGTAGCGGCAATCACCGGACAGCCTTCGCCGTTGTCGCCGGTCGAAGCGAACAAGGTTTGGCCTTGCGCCGCGGCTTGGTTGAACTCTTCGTCGTCGAGCTGCATCGCGCCGTCGGCGTATGCAAGGTCTTCGGGCTCTCCGAACGATGCATTACCGGCCTGCGCGAGATTGTCGGTCACCCAGTGGCTGAACTCGAGCGACGTGTCGGAGTCGGTCAGCGAAGTCGTGTCGTAAACGTAGAGCATCTTAACCTTTTGCGCAATCCCGGTGGAGCTCTGTGTGTCGAGATCCCATTCGTCGGCGCCCGACGTGTCGATGCTCGAGACGCCGACTTTCTTGACCGCGTACGGAACTTTGGGAAGTCCCCAGAACGTCTCGGCCGTGCGAAGATCGGCGAGCACGGCGCTCACGTTCCCTTCCGCCATCACGGCGACCGTCGTCCTGGAACCGGTACTGCAGCCGGTGCAGTTCGCGTCATAGGCGACTTGATATTGCGGCGGCCCGTACTCGCCGAACTCGCACACACCGTTGACGACTTCCAGGCAGGGTGGCGGCGTGCCGGCGGCCGACGGACGCATCGCCATCGGCGTGAACGCGCGCTGCGTCTTGAGAATGTGCGTGTGCATCCGATACACGTTGTTGAGGCCGAGCACTGCAAGCACCACGTCGTGGAACCTCTCGGGCACGAGCGCGGGCGTTACGTTGGCATACAGGGGGCCGTCGCTGCCTTGCGTCGCGCGAATCGTGGTGTGAAACGCGGACTCGACGTGCTTGGCGCTCGCCGTGCCGCTGACGATCAGGTTGTTCGGCTCGATCGTGACGTCTTTGAAGCCTTGTTCGCGCAGATACGAGGCAACTCGTTCGGCTTGGCCGCGAGTCGGATTGAACGCCGCGGTAAACTGGTCGGGCGTCATTACTTGATGACGCCGAACGGCGTTTTGCGCCCCCTTGGGATCGCGCATACGCAGACCGACGACGATGCGCATCGGCTGCGATTCCGAGAGGCGAGACGCGGCGGATCTGTCCGCTGCGAAGCTGACGCGGACGCCACGGGTGGCCGTGGCGGCCCAGCCGTTGGGCGCCCTGACGTCGGCGGCGACGCCGTCGCGCGCGCTAGCGACGTCCGCGCCGGGTGCCGGCGCACTCGGTAAAATGGGAGACGCGGTGTTCCTCGCGCACGACGCCGTGAGTACTACGGCGGCCAAGCAAGCGAGGGTAAGGAGTTTATTCATTGAGGCATTCCTCCTGAGCAACAGACGAACTCAGTACACACCGTACGGTCTGGTGCCAGGGTCCGACCATCGGCAATTTTGCGTAGGCCGGAAGGTTTGGGACTCGCCTTATGGCGACAGCGACCACCGCCAGGCGTCCCAAGTCTCGACGAACGGGTTTGGATCGAAGTTCCGAAGGCGATCGCTGACGAGGTGGACGTCGTGTGGCCACCACAGCGGAATCTGCGGCAGGTCTCGTTCGAGCAGCGCTTCGATCGCGACATAGACCGCGCGGCGGGCCGCGCGGTCGTAGGACGACGTCGCGATCGTTTGCAGCCGGTCCATTCCGGGCGTGCAGTAGTGCGACAAATTGTAGCCGTTGGGGGGAATGCCGGCACAGGCGTACTCAGCCGAGTTGTCCGGTTCTGGCCCGTTGATGATCCGTCCCAAGTCTAGGTCGAAGCGCCCCCCGTACTCGATACCCCCCATGGATGCCGGCGCGGTCAGCATTTCGTTCGGATAGCCTTTGAGCGCCAGCACGATGGCGGCATTTGCCAGCGCGCTCTGCAGCAGCACTGCGGTCTTGCGCGCCGTTTCGTCCCCGCTGTTATACGCGAGCTCCACGTGCAGCGGGCGGCTCGACGAATAGCCGGCTTGCGCCAGCAGCGCCCGCGCTTTCGCCGGATCGTACAAACTGGGCGGCAGCCGGCCCGATGCCCACAGAAACGAAGGCAAATCTTGCGTCGCCGGCAGGGCGGTTCCGTACGTCATGGCTTTGGCGATCGCCGGTTTGTCGATCGCCAGCTCCACCGCGCGGCGTACGAGTACGTCTTGCAGCGCTCTACGCTGGAGATTGAACGTGATGCCGTACCAGCGGTTCTGCGCAACGAGTACGACGTGATAGCCCGGGACGTTCTTCGCCCCCTCGTACAGGGTCGGGCTCAGCTCCGCGACCCAATCGATCTCTCGCGCCCGCGCCATCGTAACCAACGTCTGTTCGTCGTGCGCGAACAGAATCGTGATCCGCGCGATGTGCGGCGCACCCATGAAGTAATGCGGATTGGCAACCAGCTCGATACGATCGCCGCGCCGCCACGACACCACGCGAAACGGTCCGGTGCCGATCGGCAACTCGTCGTAGGGGATGCGCTCGAGCGAACCGTAGGCCTGCAGCAGATGACGCGGCAGAATCCCGTACGGCGCGTTCGCGTCGCCGAAGAACGTCGACACGATCGGCGAGAACGGACGACGCAGGCGTAGGCGCACCGTATAGGGATCCGGTGCATCGATCCCTTTGACTTCGTCGTAGCCGAAGCGCGAAACGGGATTGTTGTTGGGATTCATCAACTGCCTGAACGTGAAGATCACGTCGGCGCTGCTAAACGGCGCTCCGTCTTGCCACAGCACGCCGCGTCGAAGATGGAAGACGATGGTTTTCCCGTCGGACGAGACGTCGCCGTTCTCGCTTGTCGGCACGCGCGACGCGAGAATCGGTACGATACGATCGCCGGTAGGATCGAACGACGTGAGCGTGTCGGTGAAGAGACGCTGTATCACCATCTCCTGACCGTTGTATTGGTCGAGAGGATTGAGCGAGTGCGGTTCGGTCGAAAAGCCGATCCGCAAATGCGTCGTGTCGGCCGCGCCGATCGTGCCGCGCGACGTGCATGCTGCAAGTAGCAGAACCAGACACGCGGCGGACACCGCGCGAAACGTCACAGTGCGCGGCCGGTCGCGGCGCCCTCGGCGATCGCCGTGCGCAAGCGGCGCGGGGCGAACGCGTCGCCGATAAGGTACGCGTTTGCATCGCCGAAACGGGCGACGTAGGCTTCGTAAAGCGCGTCGTCGCCGCGGCCGCCCGAGGCAAAGACGACCGTATCGGCAGGAACGGTCCGTTGCGCATCGGTAAGCACGTGCCGCAAGACGACGCCGCTCGCCGTAACGCGCACGGGAGCGTGCAGCGGAGTGATCGTCACGTTGTTGCGCAAGAGCCGTTCGTAGAGCGGCGCCCGCAGCGTGATGCCGATCGTCTCGCCCAAACTGTACTGTCGCGTGACGATTTCGACGTCGTGTCCGGCTTCGGCGAGCGCGTCGGCGGCTTTCGGTCCCGGCGTGTAACCGGTCTCGTCGAGGATGACGCAACGGCCCTTCGGCGTTTCACGGCCGGCCAGCACGTCGCCCACCGTGCACGCGTGCGCCTTGGCATCGATCTCGAGATATGGCCTGCGCGCGATGCCGCCGGTTGCGAAGACGACCGCGTCCGCGTCGAGGCCATCGAAATCGCCGGGCACGATCGAGCGCTCCGCGCACACGCTGACGCCTTGACGGCCGAGCTCGGCGGCGAGCCACTCGACGATCGAGCGATAGTTCTCCCACTGGGGCGCGCGCGATGCGACGCGGATCGCGCCGCCGAGCTCGCATTCGCGCTCGTACAGCGTGACGGCATGGCCGCGCTGCGCTGCAATGCGTGCGGCTTCCATGCCCGCCGGTCCGCCGCCGATGACGGCAACGCGTTTGGCTCTTGCCGCGGGCTGGAGTTTTGCATACTCGAGCTCGCGGCCGATGACGGCGTTCTGCACGCAGCGTACGGGCAGGCCAAAATAGAGACGATCGATGCAGCCTTCGTTCGAACCCATGCAAGTGCGAATCTCGTGCGCTCGGCCTTCTTGCGCTTTGCGCGGCATCTCGTTGTCGGCGATCATCGCGCGCGTCATACCGACGAGATCGGCGATGCCCGACGCGAGCACGGCTTCGGCGTCGTCCGGCGTAACGATGCGTCCGGTGAGAATAATCGTCGCGCCGACACGTTCGCGCACGACCGCCGCTAGATCGGCGAACGTCTTCCTAGGATAATATGAGGACGGGATGTTGTAGCCGCGCGACTTATACCCTTCGATGGTGCCGCCCGTAACGGTGAAGTAGTCGAGCGTACCGGTTCCATCCAACCGCGTAATGATTTCAAGGAGCTCTTCACGCGCGATACCGGGCCTCATGCGGTCGTCGCCCGACACGCGCGCGCCGACGACGAAGTCGCGTCCGACCGTTTCGCGAATCGCTTGGAGAACTTCGAGCGAAAAGCGCATCCGGTTTTCCAACGAGCCGCCGTATGCATCGGTGCGTTTGTTGATCGCCGGATTCCAAAACTGGTCGGGAAGCTGATCGTCGTAGAAGGCGAGATCGCAGCCATCGTAGCCGCAATCTTTGAGCCGCTTCGCCGAACGCGCGTAATCGCGTACCAGGCGTTCGATTTCGCGGATCGTCAGGATATGCGGAACTTCCGGCGTGACCTCACCCGACGTATCCGAGGGGCCGCGGCCGGTGAGATCGACTTCCGCCAAGGTTCTTCTTCCCAGCGACGTCATCTGCACGAAGGCGAGCGCGCCGTGTTCGTGCACCGCATCGGCTGCAGCGCGCAATGCCGGTTCGACGTCGTCGCGCCAGAGGTTCACGTGATTGTCGAAGATGGGGGTCAACTCGCTCACTGCGGCGCTCCCGAACATCATCACCGTTCCGCAGCCCCCGGCGGCTTTGGCCCTCTGATACGCTATCTCGGCGGCCGAAGGAACGCCTGTGACCGGCAGATTCGTGCCGTGGGGCGTCGAGACGATGCGGTTCTTTGCGGTGCGCGAGCCGAGTTTTACGGCGCTAAAAAGTCGTTCGTACTGCACGAATGGTACGGTTGAGTCCGGCAACGCCAAAGCCCTTCGGCAACGCAATGTGCATGCCGGAGGGCTTTATGTCGTTAGAACAGCAGCGATCGAATCACGGCCCGATCAGCTTATTACAAGTCTTGCGTGATAAAGAAGCGGAAACTCGCCGGCCCGTAATTACCGGCCGCCGTTGCGGCGAGGGAAACCGGCACGGGCTCGCCGGTGGTCAGGCTAGTCTGCGTTGAGTTCTTGGTGAGCCCCAACGGTCTGCCGTTAAAAAAGCCGGCGTACGGGTTAGCGTACGCACTGGTGAGGTTGTCTAAGGATAACTGCATCTTCGTGCCGCGGTCGTTGAGATTGAAGCGCACGTTTGCCGAAAGTACGGCGAACGGAGGCTCGTTGTAAGCATTATTGTTCCCAAAGTACGTCACGCCGAGGTTGTAGTACTGACCGAAATGTCCGAGCCAGTCAACTTGAGCATAGCCGCCCGCATAGGGGACTCGGGCGCCGGCGGCACCGTTTGGCGCTCCGGATAGTGCGGTGGGTTGACCGCCGAAGTTCGCCTCGGGAAGGACCGCCAGGTTCGTATTGTTGACGCAGCCCGGTCCCGGCGGAGTGGTCTTACCGGTCTTCGGATCGGTCGAGCCGGCGCAATAGAAGTATGGCGGTAGATTGTACGTGAAGGCGCGTTGCAGCGAGCCCTGCAGTCCCCAGCCGAAACCGTATTGCGGCACGTGATTTACCGCGAACTCGATGCCTTCGTAGCGAGCCTGACCGAGATTTGCCGTCTCCGAGACCTCGCACGGCGCGTTGGGACATCCTGCTGCAGCCGCCCCGGTGACGGTCGACGTCTCCGTCAAGAATAGATTATGCAGTTGCGTGTAGTAGAAGTCGAGCGACACCGACGTTGAGCGTGCGATCCGGTGATCCATGCCGAGATCGTAGCCCCAAGCCGTCTCGGCGCTGATGTTGCCGTTGTTTGCATTCTGTGTCCATCCGGCCGCGGGCACGCCGCCGATGATTTGGCTCCACGTCGGACCACCCGACGATACGAGGCTGATGTACGGAGGCGCAACCGATCCGCCCGCCGAGAGACGATAGATCGTATCGTTCTCCGGTCGCCAGCTGAGCGCGGCGCGCGGTTCGTTGTAGGAGTGCGAGGCGTCATTGAACGTCTTACCGCCGTCGATCGAGTAGTGACTGAGATAAAAGAGCTGGTAGTCCCCGAGGTTCAGCTGCAGCTTCGGCGTAACCGCGATGTTGCCGCGCAGCGAGATCGTTTGAAAGGTCTGTTTTGAGCCCGCGACGGGGCTGAAGACGATAATGCCGACCGACGGTTCGTCCGCGGTCGAAGACGACCCCTGCTCCGAGCGATCGTAGGCGACCGTGAACGAATTTTCTCCGAGCTGCTCCTGCAGTTGAAGCGATTCACCGCTCATCGAGTCGTTGGTGAGAAAGAGATTCGCCAGGCTGGCGGTCTGAAAATTCACGTTTTGCCCGGTGAAGTTCGTGTTCGTGGGGGCTACGGCACCCTTACCCTTGAGGCACATCCACCCGTTGGGATCGGTGCCGCCGGCGGCCGAGGGAACATTCTGATCGAACGTTGTGCCGATCGGACAGAGAGGGACCGTACCATAAGCATTGAGCGATGTGTTCAGCGGCTCCGACGATCCTAGAACGGCGTTAGTGTTCAGCGAGCCGGTGTAATAGCGCGCGAGTACGGTTCCAGTCTGCCCGAGCGTCGTGCGGAATTCACCTTGGAAGAGATTCTGTTGTTGCCACGTGTCGCCGAGACCGTTAAACGAGGTGAGGTCGAAGGGAATCGAGCTGCCGCACTTTGGGCCGGCGCCCGGGCTCTTGCAGTTGTACGGCGTACCGGTCGCAAATGGATTGCACGTTAGCGCCTGGTTCGCGCTCCCGCACGGCTGGAAGGAAAACGCGGGTAAGCCCGTGGTTCCGACGTACGAGGTGTCGTACGCGTTCACGTCTCCGTTCCCGTTAACGGACTGTGCGCCGAAGTAGGAGAGCCGCAGCGACGTGTTGTTCGAGAAGTTGTAGAGAATCTTTGCGAGTTCCGAAGTGGAATGATAGCCCGTGTCGGCCGTATAGCAACACCCCGTGAGCGGTTCGTTAAACGTGATGCCCATGCCGGCGTACTTCGCGAAAGCGGGCGGCGCGAGACCTTCACCGATCGGACTGCCGGGCATTGCGAGCTGATGGCCGTTTACGTAGAATGGACCACCCGGAGGCCCGTTCGCGAGAGGCAGTTGCGAGCCGTTAAACTGCATGCCTTGCAGCGGCCCGGGAGCGCCGTCGGTCACGTAACCGACGGCGTATCCGAGTCTGTGGTTCGTGGTTTCACCGGTCGCTTTGAACCCCGTCGAGATGCCGCCCCAGGTATCGACGCCGAACATCGCCGATTGGTGCGGCACCGCGGTAGGCTCGAGCGTAATGTAGTTGATCGTTCCGTTGATGGCGTAGTTGATCTCCACCGGCATCGATCCCGGTCCTTTGACGAGCTCGGCCGACTGGAGCAGGAATGGGTTGATGAGGTTGGGCGAGTACGTCCCCGCCGAACCGACCGACACTGGGTGACCGTCGATGAGTGATTCCGTCTCGTACGGCAGCGCGCCGCGAATCTGCGGCGTCTGCAGCGAGGCGGGCGATGCGCCGTTACTCGGGTTACCGTTCCCCGGAGAGTACGGCGTAGTGAAGATACCCGGCGTTTGATTGAGCACGGTGGTTACTTGCTCGCTGCCCTGATTTTCGAACGTCGAACCGCTGATCGTATTAATGGCCGCGGTCGACGTGTTCAGCGGCGCGACTCCCGGTTGCGACGTTGAGACGTTGGCAATCGTCTTCAACGATGAAAACGTCACCTGCGCCAGGATGACGTTAACGGTCAGCGTTTCGCCGATGAACGCCGTGAGGTCTTCGTTGCGATACGTTTGAAAGCCCGGCTTGCTGACCACGATCGTATACGCGCCGGTCGTAATACCCGCAAAAGCAAAGTTCCCGGCGTTGTCGGTCTTCTTCGTCAGACGAACGACGCCGACGATAGTGACGTCGGCTCCGGCGATCGGGGCGCCATCGGAACCGCGAACGGTTCCGACGATGCTGCTCGTCGTCGCTGCCCACGCCGCGCTCGTACCGAACGTCGACCATACGAGCATTGCGATGAGACACAGCGGTAAGAAACGATACATCTATAAGCCTCGCTTTCGAAAATCGCTAATCGGCACGAACCGGAAGGGCGGCGTACACGGCGCCGCGAGGAGTCAATACAAAGTAATACGCGACGACGGAGTGCGGATAGAACAGTAGGTAATCGTAGATGAGGTTGCCGCTGCGGAACTCCATCCCGTGATAGACGGCGCGAGTCCATTGCCCGACGGCGCCGCCATTGGTTGCCATTTGTTTGGGTGTCCCGGGAAGCTGCGACGCAATGGCGGGCGCTAGCACCTCGGTTTTCCCGATGGTACCGGCTTCCATGCGCCGCAAGACCGCGAGCGCCCGCGCAGTCACTGCGAAGTTTTGATGCGGCGCCCCGGCATAGAAGGCATCCCATTGCTGCGCTGACGGCGGATGAAATATCGAGAAGAGCTTCGTTACGAGCCATTCGTAATAGAACTGGTTGCCGTTACTGACCACGGCAACGCTGAAGCGGTCGTCGGGAAAGACGGCGTTGCCCGTATGGAAACCTTCGTTATCGCCGCCGTGCTGCCACTCGCGGTGTCCGAACAGCCTGTCCACTTCTAGTGCGAATCCGTAGCCGCCCGGCTGCGGCTCGCCGTCGGCCGCTTGGGGCGGCGTCGTCATCGCCCGCAGCGATGCCTCGCTGACGACGTGACCGGCGATCAACGCTTGATCCCACCTGTTGAGGTCGTACGCGCTCGAGTCGATTCCGCCGTCGCCGTAGCCGTAATCTGCGACACTCTGAGGAATCGCGACGAACCTGCCGTTCTTATACGTATAGCCCATCGCGCCGTCGGGCAGCGTCCACGGCAGCACGACCGCCGTGCTGTCGTGCATCACCAGCGGCCCAAAGAACCATCTGTTTGAAGACCTCTTGGAGCGGCCGATGCGTCAGCTTCTCGACGATGAGTCCCAAGATGACGTAGTTCGTGTTGGAATACTCATAGCGCGTTCCCGGCAAAAACTCCGGCGGCAGCTTGGCAACCGCGGCGACCTGCTGCGTTGCGCCGGCGTTGGGCGGAACGGTCGATCGATCGAGGTAATCGGGAATGCCCGACGTATGGGTTAAGAGCTGCCGTAACGTGACGCGATCCGCGTAGCGGTAGCCGCTGTAGTACTTACTCAAACGATCGTTGACGTTCAGGAAACCTTGCTGCTGCAATCGCATGATTGCCGCGGCCACGAACTGCTTGGTCGTCGAGGCAATATTGTAGACCGTATGCCCGTTGGCCGGCAGCCGCCTTGGAACGTTGCGATATCCGTAGCCGCGGGCATACACGATGCGCCCGTCGATCGCTATTGCTACCGACAGTCCGGGCAGGTGCTGGTGCGTCATGGCGCCTTCCAGCACAGCATCGACCTGCCGTATAACGGCTGCGGGAACGCTGGACGCTGCGGTAACGATCATCGCGCCGTCAACAATCCCTCGACCGTTCGCCACAGCTTCGCCCCGGTGTTGCGCACCGGGTCGTCGGCGGGCAGCCTCGTTTCGCGTTCCGCCCGCACAATCGCCTCGCGCGCGCCTTTCTCGTCGAGCGCCGACGTGTCCAGTACGATCCCGATCACGCGCGCGGGTTTGACGAAGCTCACGATGCGTTCGTGCATCTCGACGAGCGTCGGAAGATCCGGAATCACCTGAGAGAAACCGAGCACGTTCGATACACCCGGCCGATGACAAAGCAGCAATGCGTCGGGCGCACAGCCGTAGAGCAATCCAAACGTGACCGGCGCGTACGCAGGATGAAAGATCGAGCCTTGTCCTTCGACTAGCAGCACGCCGGCGTCGACGTCGGCCGCCAGTACGAGCTGCTCGGCAGCTCCGGTAATGAAATCCGAAATGACCCGATCGACCGCGATCCCCTTACCGGTGATCAGAATGCCCGTCTGGCCCGTAGCGATGAACTCGGCCTTTTCGCCCTGCTCCCGCGCGGCGCGTTCGATCTCGAGCATTGCCGTCATTTTGCCGACCGCACAATCGCTGCCCACGGCCAGCACGACGGGACGCCGTTCGTCGTACGCGGCGCCGCTGAACAGCGGAATCTTCGCAGGCGGTACGCGCACGTCGACGAGTGCGACGCCTTTATTCGCGGCACGCGACGCTATTTCGGGATCGTCGGCCAACAGCTCGTGCAAACCGCTGATCACATCGAGTCCCGCGTCGATGGCCTCGAGAACCGGCCTTCGCAAGGCGGGCGGAATCGCGCCGCCGTCGGTGGCGAAGCCGATCAGCAACGAGCGCGGTTGGTACGCCAGTGCCTCTCGAACGGTTGCGACGATCGGTGCGTCGCTGCACAGAGACGGAATGACCTTGTTGACGCGCTTGCCCGCATGCTGCGAATCGATGACTGCAACGACTTGCTCGGGGCGATACCGGAGCAGGCCGTGGGCCGTCTTGCCGTGTACGTCGGTGAGAAAGCCTTCCGTAAGGACCGCATGCCGCCGTCCCTCGACGGCATAGCGCGCCTTCACGCCGCGCCGCCCCAAACGTCGTCACCGCAAAAGATGCGGCCTTCGCTATCGTACCGTGCCGGATGTTCGCGATCGCGCGCGAAAAGAATAGGCCCGTCGAGGTCAACGACACCGCATAGCTGCCCCAACAAAAAGGCGGGCGCCATTGAGAGCGACGTTCCCCCCATGCACCCGATCATTGGACGCAAGCCCATGGCGCGAATCTCACCGAGCATTGCAAACCCTTCCGTCAATCCGCCACACTTGTCGAGCTTGATGTTGACAACGTCGACGCGCCCCTGAACCTTGGCCAAGTCGGACGAATCTTGCACGCTCTCGTCGGCTGCAATCTCAATCGGCGACGACAGTCCGTCGAGATCCGCCTCGCGACCAATCGGAAACGGCTGCTCGATCAATGCGACGTCGCACTCTTGCAGTGCCGGCATCAGGTGCGCGAGCGACTCGCGCGTAAATCCCTGGTTGGCATCGACGGCAAGCCAGACGTCCGGACGAGCCGCTCGGACGGCACGAACGCGCTCGTCGTCGTCGTCGCCCGTCAACTTCAGCTTGAGCGCTCGCGCATTGATATAGCCGCGCGCCGTTTCGACCATCTCGGATGGATCCCCGGCACCCACCGTATACGTCGTGCGCACCGGTTTGGGCGCATCTAAGCCGAGCAGTTGCCACACCGGTCGATTGTCGAGCTTCGCCCGCAGGTCCCATAACGCGCAGTCGGCCGCATTGCGGGCGCCGCCGGGGGGCAGCGACGCTATCAGGTCCTCGATATTCGCCCCAGCGTCGACGCGCGCGGCGAGCTCCTCGATTTGCCCGCGTCCGCTCTCAGGGTCGTCGTTATGGTAATAGACGCCTAGCGCCTCACCGCGACCGCACACTGCGCCGACGCGCGCCTCGACGACGAGCACCTCGCTCTCCGTCCACTCGTAACCGGTGATCCGGAACGGCTTCTTAAACGGCCATCGCTCGGTTCGGGCGGTCACCTCGGGACGCTGCTGTAAACCAATATTTCGCACCAGGAGCCATTATATTGGAGGACTGGAAGGCGAAATACTGCACGATGCCCTAAAATATCGTCTCATGATGCGTCTTGCTTTCGGGGTGTTTGCCCTCGCCACCGCAATACTCGCGACACCGGCAGGTCCGGCTTGGGCCGACCCGCTCACGGCGGTGCAACAGGCGAAGATCGACGCCATCGCACGGCGCCAAATGAGCCTTGGGCACATTGCCGGCTTGACAATCGGCGTCGGACGCAACGGCACGCTGCTTTTTGCGCGGGGTTATGGACTGCGCGATCGCGCGCGCAAGCTGCCGGCCGACGCCGGCACCGCATATGCAATCGGATCGATCACGAAGCAATTCACGGCAGCCGCGGTGATGCTGCTCGCCCAGTCGCATGAGGTCGATACGAGCGCAAAGCTGGCGCGCTACCTCCCCGGCCTCGGGCACGCCAAGGAAGTAACGGTGCGCGAGCTGCTCGACCAAATCTCCGGGTTACAGGACTATCTCGTCGACAAGCCGCTCTTTACGTCCATCGAGAACGGCACGATCGGCTACCATCCCATCGCATACTACGTCGACATCGGTGCAGATTTGCCGCTCGATTTTCCGCCTGGGTCGAAATGGGAGTACAGCAACACCAACTATGCGGCACTGGGTTTGCTGGTCGAACGCGTCACCGGCGAACCGTACCAACGCTTTCTAACGAACGAGATCCTGCAAACGCGGATGCCGCACACGACGTATTTGCGCTCGTCACTGCCGCCCGGCAACGACGCGTCACAAGGCTATAACTACGCCGACGGCTCCTTCTCACTCGTCAAACCGTACGACATGAGCTGGGCGAACGCCGCCGGCGCACTCGCGTCGACGGTAGGCGATCTGGTGACGTGGGACGGCCTCTTCTTCGGCGGGCGAATCATCGACGAGGCTTCGCTTCGCGCCGCTCTGACCGCACATAAGAACCGGCCGGTGCTCGTTTCTAAGGACGAGCGCAACAACATCGCGCAAAGCTATGCGTCCGGCTGGGTGCGCGGCAAAGACGAAGGCCGCAACCTCATTTGGCACAACGGCGGCACGATCGGCTACCGCACGATGAATCTCGTCTTTCCCCGCGACGGTCTCGAGGTGATCGTGCTCACTAATGCGACTGACGGTAAGCCCGAGCCGATCGCACTGCAAATCGCTCGAATGCTCTACGGCGGCAAGTAGCGCCAATTCGCGGCGTCGCCGAACACGAGCGGCGCCGACGGGTCTACGCCTTCGAGGTTGGCGGGATACGCAGCTGCGTTGGCCTGCTGCCACACCGGCACGAGCGGCAAATCTCGCGCTACTTGCCGCTGTACGAGCGCCGAGTCTTTCGCTCGCTGCTTAGAATCGTAGGTTTGCTCGCTCGCCTCATTCGAGCGGTCCACGTCGGCGTTACAGTATCGCAAGAAGTTTGCGCCGTTTGGAGGCAGCTGACTGCAGCCGAACAGGTATTGCGTCGAGGGATCGAGCGCGACCAGCAGCTGCAGTAACGTCATTTGAAACTTGCCGCCGAAGAGCGGACCGCCCGCGCCGGCGGGGGCGCCATACTCTTGCTCCGTGAACGGACGCAGCGAAAGCGCGATGCCCGCGCGCTGCAGCTGCGCTTGCAGCAGCACGGCAAACGATTCGGCCTCGGGCAGCGCTCGAATGTAGACGAATGACGGCGCTAGCGCGACTCCGCCGCGTCTACGCACCCCCTGTCCGGCTCTCACCCAGCCTGCGGCGTCGAGTAGCCGGTTTGCATCGGCAAGGTTATATGAGGGCGCAGCGGCGATCGACGGGTCGTAATCCGGTCCGTAAAATCCTCGACCGGCGCCTGCTGCAGTCAACATTCCGTGACTTGCCTGCTCGACAATGCCGGGTAAGTCGGCGGCCTCGATAACCGCACGCCGCACGCGAACGTCGCTTACCATCGGATCGCGGACGTTGAACCCCAACACCGCCGCGCCGTATACCGGCGCGCGAACCGCGCGCACGCCCGGAATTCGTTGAAAGTCGGACAAGCGCGTGATGCTCGCATCGAAGGTCGCGTCGATCTCATGCGTACGCATCTGGACGAGCAACGTCTCCGGCGAGCCGAGCGTCTTCACCGTCAACGCGCGCAATGCGGGCTTACCCCGAAAGTACCGGTCGAAGCGTTCGAGCCTCAAGTGGTCGCCGCGCACCCACTCGACCACCCGAAACGGTCCGCTGCCGACCGGCGCACCGTTGAACGCAACGTGATTGAGATCGGCGTACTGGCGCAGCAGGTGCCCGGGAAGAACCGGGTAGTTGCCGTCGGGCCCAAAGAAATACGACAGCATTGAAGAGTTCGGCTGGCGCATGTGAATTCGCACCGTCCACGGATCGGGAGTCTCCAGACGGACCACCTTGTCGTAACCGTCGCGCGCGGGCACGTTGTTTCGCGGATTCATGATCTGACGGTACGTGTAGGCGACGTCGGCCGACGTGAGCGGCGCGCCGTCTTGCCAGAGCACGCCCTTTCTCAAATGGTAGACGATCGTCTTCCCGTCGCGCGAGATGCCGCCGTCGGCGACCGACGGCACTGCGGTCGCGAGGTCGGGAGCAAGCCGCCCGTTGCTATCCGCCGTGACCAACAGCGAAAAAATCAACGGGACGACCGTCGCGGTTTCGGCTCCCGAGATGAGTAGAGGATTGAGCGAATGAACGTCCGCGACGGCACCGACGACGAGGCTATCGTTGGTGCGCGACGGCGATCCGGCGTGCGTGCATGCGGTGAGGATCGCAAGAGCAAGCGGCGCCAGCGGCGGCCAGCGAGAGGAATATTTTAGCATCGATAACAAAATACGCTCATTGCCGTGAAAATTCTTACCGGCGCGCTCATTACCGAAACCAACACCTTCTCACCCATTCCAACGGGCTGGACGGCGTTCGAGCGTACGCGCATTCAACGTGGAGAGCGCGCACCGTTCGAGCCGACGTGGGAGTTCGCGCCGCTGGTTCGCTGGCGGGAGCTGGGCCGGCGCGATGGCCATACGGTCGTCGAAAGCATCGCTGCGGTTGCCGAGCCCGGCGGACGCACGGTCCGCGCGGTCTACGAGTCCCTGCGTGACGAGCTGCTGGCCTGCGTCCGGAACGCCCAGCACCTCGACGTCGTGCTGCTGTATCTCCACGGCGCAATGGCCGCGGAGGGTTACGACGACTGCGATGGCGATTTGCTGGCGCGGTGTCGTGAAATCGTCGGGCCGGGCGTCGTCATCGGCGCCGAGCTCGATCTCCACGGCATTCTCACGGGCACGATGCTCTCGGCCGCGACGGCAATCGTCGGATACAAGGAGTATCCACACACCGACATGGTCGAGCGCGCGGAAGACCTGTACCGAATCTGCACCGGCGCGGCCGCCGGCAACGTCAATCCGGTGATGGCGATGGAAGATTGCCGCATGATCGGCTTGTGGCCTACGGGCGCATCGCCGATGCGCGAGCTCGTTGATGAAGCGACGGCGGCCGAACGCAACGGCGTGCTCTCGCTCACGCTCATGCACGGTTTCCCCTGGACCGACGTCGCCGGCTGCGGCGCCAAGGTGCTTGCCATTGCTAATGGCGACGCAGAGGAAGCCGCTCGCACGGCGCAGCGCTTTGCGCAAAAGTTCTGCGACGTGCGCGAAGCCGCTCATCTCTCCACGGCGTCGATGGACGAAGCCATTGACGGCGCGATCGAGGGCGACACACCGGTCGTTCTGGCAGATATTTCCGACAACGCGGGCGGCGGCGCGCCGGGGGACAGCACGTTTCTGCTGCGGCGGCTGCTCGAACGCAACGTCCGCAACGTCGTAGCCGGAACGTACTTCGATCCGGGTGCCGTCGAGCTCTGCGCCGATGCCGGCGCCGGTGCAACGATCGACTTGCGAATCGGCGGCAAGCTGGGACGCACGTCCGGCGATCCGCTCGATCTGCGCGTGCAAGTCCGCTCGATCGTGGACGACCACAAGCAGACCGCAATGGACAGCAGCGGTCCGGTGGAGCTCGGACGGTCGGCGTGGGTTAGGGCAGAAGGCATCGACGTCGCGCTTGCGTCGGTTCGTTCGCAGGTCTTCTTCCCCGATGCTTTCACCGGTCTGGGTATCCCGCTCGACACGTGCCGCATCGTTGCACTCAAGTCGACGCATCATTTCTGGGCCGGATTTTCGCGGATCGCCAAACGCGCGATTTACGTCAATGCTCCGGGAGCGCTGCACATGCCCGAAGATTGGCCGCGCGTAACATGAAGCCCCTCGAAGCTTCCATCGAACGCGCCGTTGCCGACTGGCCCGTGGTCGGTTTGAGCTGCGGCGTCATTGCCGGCGGTGAAACGCTTTTCGCGCGCGGCTACGGCGTACGCCGGATCCACAGCGCCGAACCGGTCGACGACCGCACCCTTTTTGCCATCGGCTCGGTGTCGAAATCGTTCACCGGTGCGGCCGTGGCGATGCTCGTCGACCAAGGATTGGTTTCCTGGGAGAGCCGCGTCGTCGACCATCTTCCGGCATTCCGCATGTTCGATCCCTGGGTGACGCGTGAAATGACGGTCCGCGATCTGCTCACCCATCGCAGCGGCCTGGAGCGCGGCGATTTCATGTGGTACAAGAGCGGATACGACGCGGCCGAAGTGATGCGCCGCGTCGCCCATCTGCAGCCGTCGTGGAGTTTTCGCACTACCTTCGGCTACCAGAACATCATGTATCTCGCGGCCGGCGAGCTCATCACCGCGCTGACGGGAAAGTCCTGGGACGACTTCGTCCGCGAGCGCATCTTCGCACCGCTGGGCATGTCGGACAGCCGCGCGTCGTTTGCAACGGTCGATGCCGCGGGCAACGTCGCGCAACCCCACACGCGTGATGAAAACGACGAATTGGTTCAAATCGTGTCCCATGAAGGATTCAACATGAATCCCGCGGGCTCGATTTACTCGAACGCGCGCGACATGCTGGCTTGGCTTCGTTTGGCCATCGACCGCGGCGTTTACGACGGCAAACGCCTGCTCTCGACCGGCGCTTCCCGCATGACCCAGACGCCCCAAATGCTGATCGCGCAGTCGGCTTGGGCCGAACTATTCCCCGAAGCGGATTTTCTCAGTTACGCGGCCGGATGGTTCCTTTGCACGTACCGCGGCCTCACCGTCGTGACGCATGGCGGAAATATCGACGGTATGAGCGCGGTCGCCGCGGTCGTTCCCGAGAAGCGCTTCGGCCTGACCGCGCTGGTCAACGTCAACAGCTGTCGCCTTCCGCAAGCACTCGTCTATCACGCGATCGATAGCCTCATCTTCGACCGGCCGACGACGTGGATCGCCGAATTTCACGAGCGGGAAGTCTTCGCGCGCGATCGCCTCAAGTACGCCGACGAGGATCGCAAGCGTTCGACGATCTCCGGAACGGCGCCATCGCGACCGCTCGAAGCGTACGCGGGCACGTACTCCGATGAGTTCTACGGAACGGCGACGGTCGCATACGACGGCGAACGGCTGCACTTGCGCTTCATCGGTTTCGAAGGTACTCTCGAGCACTGGCAGCTCGACAGCTTCACGGTCGGCATCGACGACCCGTTCTTGCGCGCGTACAAGTCGGTCGTACGCTTCGAGCTCGACGACTTCGCCGAGCCCTGCGGACTCACGCTCGTCGTTCTCGGCGGCCTGCGCATGAACTTACAGCGCCGGCGTCCCGAACCGGAACCGGTCGACGTATCGCCGGAAACGCTTCGGGCGTTCGAAGGCTGCTACGTTTCGAAACCGGCAGCCTTGCGCATCGCCGTCGATCTCGTCGGCAACGCGCTAAAAGTGACCGTTCCCGGCGCCGTGGCCGGCAGCGGTGAAGACTTCGTCGTCCGGTCGCTCCTGCCGATTACCGATAATCGCCTTGCGATTGCCTCCACGCAGGCTATGCTCGCGCGGAGCCAAGACGATTCGCTCCTGCTCGAGATGCCCCACCAGATTCCGGTCACGCTCGAGAAGATTCGTCGATAAAGCGCGATGCAGATAGTTTTCTAAAGGCCCTTGCCGAAGGACCACGCCATGGGTAAGCGGGGAGCTCCTAAGAAACCGGTTTCGGAAACGTCCGGCGACGGCGCGCTTTTGGCGCCGGACGTCGGGAAAATTCTGGAGCGCGTTCGCACGCAGCGCGGGATGACGGTCCGCGAGCTCGCCGACAAGAGCGGTCTCTCGGCCTCCTTTATCCGTGCGGTAGAGCGCGGCGATTCCGATATCGCGATCGGCCGCCTGGCAAAGCTCGCTAACGTCTTTCATTACGATCTTGGATCGTTTCTGGGGTTTACTTCGCAGCTCACGCGCCCCACGTTCGTTACCGCCGGCGACCGTAAGCGCGTCAATCGCGGAAAGGGCGTGGACTACGAAGTGCTCCACTTGCCCGCACTCGACCTCGACTTGGTCGACGTGCGGCTGGCACCGGGCGCCTCATTCAAGAACGAGATGTCGCACGAGGGCATCGACGTCCTGTACGTGACGAAAGGTCAGCTCGTGCTCGAAGTCAATCACGTCGACTACCCAATGAGCGAAGGCGAGTGCTGCGTGTTCGCGGCCGGCTTTCCGCACAAGCTTCGCAACGACTCGAAAGCCGCCGGCGCGGCGCTCTCAATTACGACTGGAAGGATGTAGCCAATGCCAATCGGCGACGAAGTTGAACGGTGAGAGCAGCGGCGGCATGAAACCGCCGAGATCGGACGGAATGACGTCGACTTCGCTAATCTGACAGAGAAAGTAATAGGGCAAATCCCGCGCGATCGTGCTCTGTACCTCGCGATAGGCGTCGATGCGGGAGGCACGATCGTACGTGGCCGCCGCTTTTTGCAGCAACGCGTCCACCTGCGGGTTGCAATAACGCGACAAGTCGAAACCACCCGGCGAACGCTGATTGCACGCCAGCAGCCACGACGCATCGGGGTCATACGTCCCTTGGTAGTCGTAGAGTGCCAACTGATAACGTCCTTGCATCCACGGCCCTTCGAGTGCGTTGAACAGATTCCGGTCATATTGTCGCAGGCTCACATCGATGCCGATCTCGCGTTCGGCCGCCGAAATCGTGGTCGCCATGGACGTCGTCACGTCAGAGCCGGACGGAAACGCCAGCTGAAGGCTCAAACGTTTTCCGGCTTTGGTGCGGACGCCGTCGCTCCCGGGCAGCCAACCATCGGCCGATAGTAACGCTCGGGCGGCGGGTGGATCGTAAGGCGCGGTTTTTACGTGCGGGTCGTACGCCCACGTGAACAGCCCCCGCATCGCGTCGTCCGAGTCGTCGACGCCGTGAGTAATCTTTCGCACGAGGGATCGCCGATCGACGGCTTGCGCGATTGCAGTGCGGACGTTGCGATCGGCCAGCAGCGGAACGTCGAGGTTGAACGAGATTGCGTAAAAGTACGGCACGGGCGTCACAACGACGCGGTGATTGGGAATCGCCCGCAGCGCCTCGATGCGGGACGTGTCGACGAAGAAGCCGGCATCGAGCTCGCCCGTCTGCAACTGGCTGATAATCGTGGCATCGTCGGAAACGAACGGCAGCACTAAGCGGCCGATCCCGGGTTTTCCGTGCAGGTACGATGCGTTGGACTCGAGCTCGATGCGGTCCCCGCGGTTCCAGCGCTGCAGCTTATACGGCCCCGATCCCACGGGTGAAACGTTGAACGGCACCGCGTTGACGTTGGGATACGACGCCAGCAGATGCGCCGGCAAAATCGGGTAGTTGCTGTCACCGCCGAAGAAAAACGAGAGGATCGGGGAGAACGGCCGTTTCAGCTTGAGGACGACCGTATAGCGGTCCGGTGTCTCGAGGCGGGATACAGCGTCGTAGCCATACCGCTCCTGAACGTTGTTGGCCGGATTCATCACCGCCGCGTACGTAAAGGCGACGTCGCGCGACGTCACCGGCAGTCCGTCTTGCCACCGCGCGTTGCGGCGCAAGCGGTACGTTATCTTACGGCCGTCGGCAGAAACTCCGCCGTTTGCGAGCGACGGAACCTCGCGTGCGAGGTCCGGCGCCAGCGCGCCGTTTCGATCGTACGTGGTGAGATACGAGTAGAGCAGCTCGCCAAAGGTGTAGGCGTTGATGCCCTCGAGCAGCAGCGGATTGAGCGACGTGGGTTCCTTTCGCACGGCGACGACTAGCGTGCTCGAAGCCGCGTTGCCGCCGGCGTTGCGGGCGTGGCAGCACGCCAGAGTGAGGCCCGCCAGGCAGACGCCGAGGGCGCGAACGTACCGCATCGGCTGCCACTACCGGAAAGCGCCCAGAGCGTCCTGCCAAAATATTGTCGTTGACGATGGTTTTTTGGCCGCACGTAGAAACCGCCCGCCATGCTGGCTCTTTTACTTGCTCTAGCCGGGCCGTCGGCACTAGGCCCTGCCCCACAGGCGGCGGCTCCCGCTCCTGCGACGCGCGCCACCGCCGCACCGATGACGCCCGAAGACTTGAGCGCGTTTTTCGACGGCATCATGCCCTATGCGATTCACCGCGACGGCATTGCGGGGAGCGTGATCGTGGTCGTTCGCGGCAACCGCATTCTCTTTGCGAAGGGATACGGCTACGCAAATCTCGCTAAGCGAACGCCCGTCGTCGCCGATCGGACGATGTTCCGCCCAGGCTCGGTTTCAAAGCTGTTCACGTGGACGGCGGTGATGCAGCTCGTGCAGGCCGGCAAGATCGATCTCGATGCCGACGTCAACACCTATCTCGATTTCAAAATTCCCGCGAAGTTCGGCAAGCCGATCACGATGCGCAACCTCATGACGCACTCGGCGGGCTTCGAGGAGACGATCCTCGATTTGATGGTCGACAAGCCGGATCAGGTCTATCCGATTCGCGACTACTTGATCAAACGGATGCCCAATCGCATTTATCCGCCCGGCCAGGTGATTGCATACTCCAATTACGGCGCCACCTTGGCGGGGTACATCGTCCAACGCGTTTCGGGCGAACCGTTCGCCGATTACATCGCGCGGCACATTTTTACGCCGCTGCGCATGACGAAGGCGACTTTCGTGCAGCCGCTGCCAAAACAGTTCGAACCATTCATGTCGGACGGCTATGAAACCACCGCCAGCGAGAAGCCGACGCCGTTCGAGCTGGTCGAACCCGCGCCGGCAGGCTCACTTTCGGCGTCCGGGACGGACATGGGCCGCTTCATGCTTGCGTACCTCGACGGCGGCACGTATGAAGGCGGCAACATCCTCAAGCCGGCGACGATCGCGCAAATGTGGACGCTGCAGCTCCGCCCCGCGCCCAACATTCTTGGCTTCGATCTCGGATTCTACCAAGAGAACCGCAACGGGCTGGAAATCGTCGGCCACGGCGGCGACACCGGCGTTTTTCACAGCGATTTGCATCTGCTGCCGGCGCAGCACGTAGGCTTCTTCATGTCGGTCAATAGCCTCGGCTTACCGGGATCGAGCGAAGCCGTCCGTCAGCAAATTTTCCACGGTTTTCTGGACCGTTATTATTCGTATACCGCGGCGCAACCGCCGACGTTACCAACGGCTAAGGCCGATGCCGCGCGCGCAGCCGGCTGGTACATCAGCAGCCGCCGGGCGGAGCGCGCGTTGCGATTCGTCTATGCGTTGGGGCAGGCCGGCGTTACGGCCAATCCGGATGGAACGATATCGGCCACGGGCCTCGTCGATGCGGCGGGCAATCCGCTGAAATGGCGCGAGATCAAACCGTTCTTCTATCAAGAAGTCGACGGTCAAACACATTTGGGCTTTGCTCTGGCGCCCGATGGAACGCCGGTATCGTGGGCCGTCGACAACATCAACGTCTTCGACTTCCAGCGCGTGACCGGTCTCACCGCGCTTGGAACGCTCAAAGTCATGCTGGTGTGCTTCATTGCGATCCTGGTTCTGTCGCTGCTGATTCGGCTGGGTGCGTGGATCGCCCGGCGAGCGCTGAAGCTGCGGCTGGAGCTATCGCCGGCGGAGAAATGGGTGCATCTCGCAGCCCGCATCGGCGCGATCGCCTTCTTGGTCGTTCTGGCGGGCTGGGTGGTAGCACTCTCGAGCGAAGAGCTTATTCTTTCGCCGTCGCTGCTTCCAATCATGATCGCGCTCTACATCATCGGCGTTATCGCGGTGTTCGGCGGCATTGCCATGATAGCCGAAACGGTAATGCGCGTTGGCCGCGGACCGGGAGGGTGGCTCGTGCGCAGCGGAGAGATCCTCGTCGGACTGGCTGCAGTTTACGGCATTTGGTTCTTAATCGAGTTCGGACTAGTGAGTTTCGTCACGAACTTCTAGCCGACCGAATATGACTCGTGGATTTCCCGGACGTGAACAAATAGAGCGTAACGGCGACGGTTACTCCGATGACGGCGCAAAAGACGAGCGCGGCCGCCGGCAGCGTCCATCTTGACGCCAATATGCCCACGCCGATGACCGGAAACGCCAATGCGGCGTAGAGGAGTACGAAATACGTCGAGCTTACCTCGCCGCGGTGCTCTTCGGTCTCTTCATTAATAGCGGCGAGGCCGGAACCCATTGCAAGACCTTGGGCGGCGCCTTCGATCGCCGCAGCGACGAACGTCCAGGCTAGCGATTTCACGAGCACGGCGAGCGCAAGGGCCGCGGTACCTACGATCAGCATTGCGCAGGCAATGGCCAGTGCGTGCTGCTTTCGAATTCGCCCGACGCTGAGCTGACCGAGCGCAGTCGTGGCGAAGAGAACGAAGACCACGGCGCCGGTGAGTACTGGTTGCGGTTGATGGAGCACCTTAGCAAGAAGTGCCGGCACGATCGCGCTAAACAATCCAGAGACGGCAAACGCGCACATACCGGCAACGGCCGCCGCGATGAACGTGCGGCGGATCTGCTGCGGAACGATGAGGCGTGTGACGTGCAGTCGCAATCGCGCCGAGCGCGGTTCGACGGTTTCTGGTACGCCGGCCATCGCGACGACGGCCCCGGCAACCAGCACTAGATCGGCGATGTACGGCAGGCGCAAAGGGAATATTGCATACGTCGCAAGCGCTCCGGAAAGCAGCACTCCAAGGCCCAATCCTCCGACGTTCGCGGCTACCGCGAACGTGGCGGCATACGATCGCCGATCCGGTGCGAGTTCGACGAGCGCCGCCGTTGCCGTCCCGGTGAAAATGCCTGCGGAGAGGCCGGATAAAATCCGCCCCACGAACAGCAGACCGATCGAGTTCGACAATAAGAACACGACGGCACTCGCCGCCGAAAGAATCAATCCGGCGTAGAGCATGGGGCGCCGGCCGAGCTCGTCGGACGAACGTCCGAAGAAGAGCAAACCGGCGATTACCGCTAGTGCGTAGACGGCGAAGATTAC
Organism: Vulcanimicrobiota bacterium; assembly: GCA_963715435.1. Classification (GTDB taxonomy): domain Bacteria; phylum Vulcanimicrobiota; class Vulcanimicrobiia; order Vulcanimicrobiales; family Vulcanimicrobiaceae; genus JAFAHZ01. Next base: position 2,902,339 of record OY970243.1, on the reverse strand, counting down.
GGGAATCCACACCGGGGCTATTGCGAAATGCTCTTCGTACAGCGGATAGAGCGGCGTTGGCAAGGTCGTGCCGATCATCGTGACGACGAAGGCCCCTGCGGCTAGTGCGAAGGCGAGTTGCAGACCTTGACCGCACTCATGATTGCGATGCCGGCGCTGTCCTCGAGATCGCCGATCTGCGAGCGCGCAATTTCCAGAAAACGGGTGGGACTCCCGACTCTCGTCTCAACAAAAGGCTTCGCCGGATCGGTCATGTCGCGGAAGTCGCCATGCAACGTCTGATCGTCGTTGAATCCGCCTCCAACTTGACCCGGATCGGTGGGATGTACTGACGAGGACTCATTTTGCGCGTGGGCCGTTTCTTCGGCTTGCAGGTAGCCCTGGATGACGTTGAGCGCATCGTTTTGCGCCGATGCCACTGCATTGAGACGTGCTTTCATCGTCTCCTGGGAGGCACGCATCGCGGGATCTGCGTCTTGCGGAAGCTTTTGGCCCAGCAACTGCGCTACGATATTGAGGTTGTGGGCGAGAGACTGCGTAACGCCGCGCAGGGAGCCGCGTTCGATGTCGCCGCCGATGAAGGCGCGGTTTGCCGTTTCGAGCAAGCCGTCGTTTTTCATTAGACCGGCCAGCGCGGGTTGGACGGACTCGTGCAGCGTTTGACAGAGCGGGCTCGATGTAGCATGCACCAGCGCATCGCCGATTGCGGCGCACGGAACTATTCCAACCAAGCCGGCGGCAAGGAAAGCGGCAGATAGCTGGAGGCGCCTCACAAGGGGCAAACGCTCGCGACCCTCCGATTGTGACGAAAACGGTTAGCTATTGATCCGTACGATACTGCGGCCGTTAAACGTATAATACGTCACGCGATCTCCGCTTTGTTCCATGATGCGGCCGTCCTGCTAGGCGCACGACGACGCGACCTGATCCCTTACCGCGGATCAGTCCTAAAAAGCGCGGCACTTCCGACTCGTTCGATCGGAAATAGAGTAAGCCGTACTTCACGTCTCCGACGTCTTCGGTCGAACTCACCGGAACGACGAGCACGGTTCCGTGGCCGTTTGCCAACGGGCCGGTGCTATCGGCGTCAAACACGGTGCATCCCTTCGGATAACCACGCACCTCAACCGTAACGTCGAGTCCGCCGCAGCTGCCTTTGGCGCCGACCTTTAATACGTTGTTGCTGTGCACGAGCAAGAACGCGTTGTGGATCACCGCGACCGCCGTGGCGCTGGGTAATGGGCTTTCGGCCGGTGAAGCCGTCGCGCCCGGAGAAGCCGTCGCGGTTGGCTCGGGGGATGGCGTTGCCGTCGGCGGCTTTGTCGGCGGGGCCGTTGGCGCCGGGGTCGACGGCGGCGGCGTGTGCGGACCTGGCGTGACCGGTGCCGGCGTGTAGGGCGGCAGCGTCACCGGAGCAGCGGTCGTTTCCGCCAGTAGTGTGGGAGAATTATCTTGCGAAGTCGTGCGGAATTGCAGCGCTGCCCGCCACTGCCCGACCATGACGGCGGCGGCTATGGCAACGACCAGGCAGCCGCCAAGTGCAAACCAGACCAGCCTGCTTGCGAACCAGTTTCTTTGCCGGCGGCGAACATACGCTGGACCGGTTGCATATGTGCTGGTGATGGCATTCCGGAGCGACTCGAAGCGTTCTTCGTCGTCTTCGTAGAGAGGCATCCTTGCTAACTTTTACATCTTGCGTCGGGGTTCCAGGACACCGCCCGTTGTCACGCAGGAGCAGTGGGAAACCGCTCGCCAGCACTCGTAACTGATGACTGAGGGAGTGCGAATCATGCCCAGCGACGGCGCCATCATCGGCATATCCGACCACGGCGGTTGGGCGATTTTGGTGACGGCGAAGCGCGACGGGACGCTCCTCGATCGGCGCCGCGTCGAACTCGTCGATGAGGGTCTACCCTGCATCCCCCATCACCACGAGGCGCAAATGTTGCCGATGGATCAAGCCGTGGCACTGGTCGAACGCGTGCGCATGTCGGCGGAGAAGCACGCCGCGCTCGCGCTCGACGCCGTCGCGGCTGCGGTGCCCGGCATTGCCGGCGTCGCGCTTCGCCGGCGCCAGCCGCTTCCGCCCACCATCCCCGAGCGCCTGAAAGATTACCGCGCGCGAAACGTCGCGGACTGGGTGATGTATCGCGACGCACTCGCTTCGGCCGCGCAGGAACGATGGTGGTCCGTCTACTGGTTCGATCCCCGGAATTTGGATCTCGACGGCAGCGTTCTCGAGATGCGAAAGGCCGTCGGAGCGCCTTGGACGCGGGATCATAAGCTTGCAATGGCGGCCGCGATAGCCGCGGCAACTGAACTCGCCCAAGCGTAGGCGAAGTTTCTGCTCGAGATGATAAAGGATGTAGCGTTTATCGCTTACGCCGTGAGTAACGTGTCGAGGTCGGTCGCTTTCTACCGCGACGTCGTGGGCTTGACCCCGGGCAAGGCGTTTAACGACGGTTACGTCGAGTTTGACGTCGGTTCGACCGCGTTTGCGGTCGACGGCGAACCGCCGGGCTATGCACCGGGAACGTGCAGCGGCGTCGCGTTTGAAGTCGACGACGTCGATGCCGTCCGCGCGCGCCTAATCAGTCACGGTTCCACGGTCAGTGAAGTGTACGACTTTCGCGTTTGCCGAATCTGTTTTGCGCAGGACCCCGACGGCAATCGCTTCGCGATACACCGTCGCAAGCAAGAGGCCTAATTTCCGATCAAATGACTCAAGTGCCGAAAGAGCACGATATCAAACGCGGTCAAGCGAGACAGCGGATGCCAGATGAGTTCGCTGATGAGCAGCGCTAGGTTGAGGGCAATATAACCGGCAGCGCCGGTGGTTGCAGTCTTGATCGGTGCCAACATCGCAAATACTGTTGTACCCGATTTCGGGTTTACGTTCGCTCGCTTAAACCCATTAGAGCGCGACGAGCGGAAGGTCATTGCGCCCAGGCGTAGGGCCTTCTCTTGCGTAACCGAAGGCTGCCGAGGATTGTTAGGCTTGACATGCAGCTCAAGCCGTTCGGCCTCGACATCTGGTTAGACACCTACGCTCGGGATGTGGAGTTCGATCTCGCTGCCAGCACGGGGCCGATCTGGACCGTGCGCGAGATCCTCAACTTGGCAGGCGACGCGGAGCGGGAGCGATATTTGAATCATTCCCTCACGTATGGTCGCGCGGCGGGCTCCGATGAGCTTCGCGAAGCCATCGCCGAGATGCATGGCGTCGGCCCAGAGTGCGTGCAGGTCGTCGCTGGAGCCTCTGAAGCGCTGCTAATCCTCTTTTGGCTTGCGACGGCACCGGGAGCGAACGTCGTGCTGCCGCAGCCGGGTTTTCCGCCGTTTGCGGAACTGCCGCAATCGCTCGGACTCGAAACGCGCTTTTACCGCATTCGGCGTGAGAATGCTTTCCAAATCGATTTAGAGGAGATCAAAGCACTCGCCGACGCCGATACCAAGTTTATTCTCGTCAATAATCCGCATAATCCAACCGGTGCGACGTTGTCCGACGCGCAAATGGAGCGTCTGCACGACTTCACCGCATCGCGCGGCATCGCACTCGTCAGCGACGAAGTCTATCATCCAATCTATCACGGCAAGGCGGCGCAATCGGCCGCGCGATTGCCGAACGTCACCGTCATCAGTGATTTTTCGAAGGCGTTTCCGCTTGCCGGGACGCGGGCGGGCTGGATCGTCGAACGCGACCGGCAACGCCTCGAAGCGTTCAAAAACGCCCGCTCTTACTTTTCGGTCTCGAACGCCTCGGCAGGCGAAATCCTTGCGGAGATCGCCGTTCGCGCGCGCCAACAGGTGTGGCAGAGAACGCAAGACGTCGCGCGTCGCAACCTGGAAGCGCTTGAAGCATTCATGCGCCGGCATCGCGATGCGTTCGGGTGGATCGCGCCGCGCGGAGGGATGACGGCGTTCCCGTGGCTGCGCTCCGGTGAAGATGCCCGAAACTTCTGCCGAATCGCCGCCCAGAACGGTGTGCTGCTTGCACCGGGAGATTGCTTCGGAGCGGGCGAGCACTTCCGAATCGGTTTCGGCGCGCCCGGAGACCGGTTTTCCGAAGGCCTCGACCGGCTGGCGAGGATCGAGCAGCCCGTTTAGGCCTTGCTGTGCAGTATGCGGCAATACCACGCGCTCGCGCGCTCGAGCGCGGTGCGGATCGGCGTCGGCTGAAAGCCTAACTCTGCTCTGGCTTTCGACGCGTCCACGTACATACGGTCTCGCGACATCCGCACGCCTTCGAGCGGTGCGAGCGGGGTTGCGTGAGGATTGAGCCGGCAGCGGATTTCATCGACGTACGCGGCCGTTAGCGCGAGCCCATATGGTGCACGCCATTTCGGCATTGGTTTGCCGGTGATATCGGAAAGTATCTGCCAGATCTCGTCCATGCTAAGATTTTCGGCTCCGACGATGTAGCGTTCGCCGGGGCGGCCCTGCGTGAGCCCGGCGACGTGCATCTTGGCAACGTCCTCAACCGCAACGAGATTCAAGCCGCCACGGCCAGGCGCTTTTGCGGCGATCTTGCCCTGCATGAAATCGAGAACCATTTTGCCGGTTGGGGTTGGTTTCCAGTCGCCGGGACCGATGGGTGCCGTCGGCAGCAATGCAACGACGGGAACGCGGCCGGCAAAGGCGGCGCGTTCTTGAAGCAGTTTTGAGTAGTGGTAATCGCCCTTCGACTGCGCGCCTGCAGCGCTGCGATCAGGCTGGCAAGATTCGTCGGCGGGTTTTCCGTTACGCTCGTGACCGATCGTTGCAGAGCTCGACGTCAATACTACGCGTTCGACGCCGGCTAAATAAGCGGCGGTCATTAGACCTTCGGTACCCACCACATTCACTGCATGAATGCGTTCGCGATCGCGCGGCGCGAAGGAATAGAGCGCGGCGGTATGCACGACGTAACGGCAGCCTTCGATCGCGTGCATCAGTTTGCCGGTCGCGAGCATGTCGCCGTCAACGAACTCTAGGTCCGGCTCATCGTTCTTCACGATCCAGTTGGCTTGGGTCGGAAGACTTCCGCCGCGCGCGAGCGCGCGCACCTGGTACCCGGCGTCGAGCAGCGCGCGCAGGACGTGGGACCCGACGAAACCGGAAGCGCCGGTCATGAAGATGCGATCGCTCATGGGTACGGCCGTCCTTCGACTCCGGCGCTCGAACGTTCTGCCAAGCCGACCATTACCGTGCGCCTGCGCTCAGGGTGACGGCGCATGAGGCCGATGCATTGGCTATGACTTTCTTGCGCTTCCCCGCTCTCGCCTTAGCCGCCGCCATTGCTCTCTCCGGCTGTGCGGAGTCGGTATCACGACCGGTACTGCCCGCGACGTTCGGGCCGAATGCAGCCGGAACCGGAATCGCATTTCGATTCGTCGGCTACTGGGATGGATGGCAAAAGAACAACCTCAAGCTGACGCCGGCGGGTGTCACGGAGATTCCCATCGCGTTCGGCTTCTTGCACGGTCATAAGATCACCATGAAAGGTGGCGTCAATCCGGGTTACGTTACGGCGCACGATATTGCCGAGCTTCACGCGCGCGGCGTAGCGGTCACGCTGTCGCTCGGGGGGTGGAGCCCGAAAACGTCCTTCGTGTTCGATGGAAATGTGGATGGTTTCGAGCACAGCCTCGCGGGCGTGCTTGCGAAGCTGCCCTTCGACGGCGTCGATTTTGACCTCGAGCACGGCTCGGCCGAAAGTCGCGTGAAGACGCTGAGCACCCTGATCGTCGCAACGCGCGCGTATTTCACGTCGATCGGTAAGCCGGATGCCGTGATCACCTATCCGGCCTGGAATCGGCCGACCGATTACGGCGACGACAAGATTCTCGCCAACCCGAACGTTGCCGCCGCACTCTCGTGGGTCAACGTGATGTCGTATGAGAAATCCGACATCGCCAAGACGGAAAGCGACGTCGCCGCGTACGGTGCGCTATTCGACAAAACGCGCTTGAACCTCGGCGTCGACATCGACGACAATCCGCATGCGAGCGTCGCCCAGCTCGGGTCGCTTTCCAAATGGGTTCGTAGCAACGGTTACGGCGGCGTGATGGCGTGGACGGTCAACTCGATTTCATCCGCGCAGCTCCAAGCAATCACCGGGCGATAGATTGAAGAGGTGTCGTCGAAAGCCCCGATTTGGAAGCGTGGCTACTTGACGTTGGGGTTCTTGTCGGCGAACGGACCGCTCGGATTCGGAACGGTCCACATGGCCAGATCCCACACAGCCGGGTGATACATTGCCCAGTTGAGCTTCGCATCTTTAGGCAACTTGGCGCCGTTTGCCCGCAACTCGTCAGCGGTGATCGTTCCAGTGCGCAGCGTCGGCGTCGCCTTTACCACTCCATACTTCATCTTGCCGTTTAGCGTATAGGCGTAATGCACGTGCTCCGGGATCTTGACCCAGCGCGCGGCCATAACGGGGAACGCCGCGAGCTTCGGCGCCGGGGCATTTCCAGACGTCGGAAACTCCCAATCGACGCCGGCGAGATGTCCGTGACGGTCGTACCACAAAAAGTTGGGGTGCTCCGGCGTGACGTTGGCGAAGCTCATGTTCGTCCAATCGTAGGTGTTGTCATCGCCAATCGTATCGAAGAGCATCGTAAAGCCCGCGGTTTTCGCGCTTGCCGCCGTAGGATACATGGAGTTTAGAGACGCCGAGGTTTTGGCAACAAACGCCTCTTCGGAAGCGGTGAGCGGAGGACTCGTCGCGGCGAGGGCCGCACCGGTTAGAGCTAAAGAGAGTACGGCGACAAGAACGGCGTAGCGCATTAGTTACCGAATGCTGCTCGGATCGATTCCTTCATCGAGCCCGTCGTCTGAATAACCGCGGTCGGCTCGTAGCCGCAGTGGGCCATGCAGTTTTCGCACGACTCGTGTTTACCGCGGCCGTACTTCGACCAATCCGTTTCGTCCAGCAGCTCTTTATACGTCTTGACGTAGCTCTCTTTGCTCATCAAATAGCACGGGCGTTGCCACCCGAACACGGTATAGCACGGAATGCCCCAGGGCGTGCACTCGAAATCGGTCTTGCCTTCGAGGAAGTCGAGATAAAGCGGACTGTGGTTGAGACGCCACTTCTTGCGCTTGCCGCCCGCGAACGCTTCCTTGAAGATCTCGCGAGTTCGCTTAACGCCCAGGAAGTGCTCCTGATCGGGCGCCTTCTCATAGGCATACGCCGGCGAGATCTGCATCATGTCGACTTTGAGATCGTCGTTGAGGTAGTCGAGCACCTCGCGGATCGATTCGGCATCGTCTTGCGTAAAGAACGTCGTGTTGGTAAAGACCCGGAAACCGCGCGCCTTGGCATCCTTGATCGCTTCGATCGCTTTGTCGAATACGCCGTCGCGGCACACCGACTGGTCGTGGCGTTCCTTCATACCGTCGAGATGGATCATCCACGCGAAATACACGCTCGGCTTAAACAGATGGATCTTCTTCTGCAGCAGCAGCGCGTTGGTGCACAGAAAGACGAACTTCTTGCGCTTGACGAGCTCTTCGACGATCTTCGGCATGTCGTTATGCACGAGGGGCTCGCCGCCGGCAATCGACACCATTGGGGCGCCGCAGTCTTCGACTGCCGCGATGCACTCCTCGACGCTCAAGCGCTTGCGAAGGATCTCGTCGGGGTGCTCGATCTTCCCGCAACCGGCGCATGCCAGATTACACTGCAGCAGCGGCTCGAGCTCGAGCACGAGCGGATACTTCTTCTCGCCTTTTATTCGCTTGCCGGCGACGTATTTAGCAACGGCGAATTTTTGCTGCCAGGGCATGCTCATGTGGGTAGTCCTTCAAGCTTGAGGTCGAATTCGCCCCTCGGCGGCACCTCGGCGTGAGAATACGCCAGGGCCATTACGGGGAAGACGTGCCGATATAAGTGATAGTTAATATAAAAGTCGCGCGGGAATCCGGTACCCGTACATTCGGGCTCGTCCCACGTACCGTCCGGTCGCTGACGTTCGCATAACCAGGTGAGACCCCGCTGGGTTGCCGCGTGAACCGGATAACCGGCGAGCTGAAGAGCGTTCACCGCCCAGGCCGTCTGCGAAGCGGTGCTCTTTCCGATCCCCGCAAACGACTCGTCAACGTAGCTATGGCACGTCTCACCCCAGCCGCCATCGGGATTTTGGACGGAGAACAGCCATTGAGCGCCACGCTCGATCATAGCCGTGACACCCTCAGCCGCACTGAAATGCCGCAGCGCGCTGATGACGCACCACGTGCCGTAGATGTGATTGACCCCCCAACGGCCGTACCAGGAGCCCCACGACCTTTGCGTTTCCTTTAAATAGTCGATGCCGCGCGCGACGTACGGATCGCTGCGATCGTAGCCGAGGGCCGCGAGCATTTCGAGGACGTGCGCGGTGACGTCTTCGGTCGGCGGATCGATCATCGCGCCGAAATCGCTAAACGGCATGCGATAGAGCAGCTCGCGGGTGTTGTCGCGATCGAATGCCGCCCAGGCGCCGTTCTTGGAGCGCATCGCGAGCGTCCAGCGCGTGGCACGTTCGATGGAACTATTGACGTCGTTGCGGTGACCGCCTTCGAGCAGCGCGAGCACGACGATGGTCGTGTCGTCGATGTCGGGATAAGCGTCGTTGTCGAACTCGAACGCCCAGCCGTTTCCGTCACGGATAGAACATTTCTCGCGCCAATCGCCGGGCGCATCGTCGGGAATCTGTTCGCGCAGCAGCCACTGCACGGCGCGCTGCATCGCCGGATGCGTCTTATCGAAGCCGGCCCATGCTAGCGCGCGCACCGCCCACGCAGTATCCCAGACCGGCGACATGCATGCCTGGAACTGCCAGCCGCGCTCGTCGGCAATCGCAAAGCGCTTCATTCCTTCCAGGCCTTTGCGCACGACTGGATGATCGAGCTTATAGCCCATGAGGTCGAGAGCGATCAGCGAGTACACCCATGGCGGTTGGATGCCGCCCCAGCTGCCGTCGGCTTCTTGACGCTCGATCACCCAATCGACGATCTTCTTCTGCGCGGCGTTGCGGAACGGCTGGAAGGGCAGGCGTTCGTAGAGCTTCTGCAGCTTCTCGACCCACAATAGCCACCCCGTGCCGCGCACTTTATACATCTCGGCTTCGGTGCCCGGTAGAACGATTTCGCCGACGTCCACCCCGAGCGCCCGCACCGGGCGTTTGCTGACCACGACGGTGAGCGGCGCGACGGTGCCGCGCGCCCAACACGCAAAGTCGTAGAGATTAAACGGCATCCACAGCGGAAAGTACACGAGCTCCGGCGGCAGCGACGGCACGCCTTTCCAAGGATACACGCCGAATAGCGCGAGCCAGATCTTCGTGAAGACCCGCGCGTTGGCGACGCCGCCGGCGCGATGGATCACCTTAAGCGCGTTGCGCATCTCGTCGCGCTGTGGAGAGACGCCTAGCACTTTGAGCGCGACGTAGGCTTCGACCGTGGTCGACAAGTCGGCGGGGCCGTCCACGTACAGCGCCCACGAACCATCGCTGCGCTGTGTATGCAGAATCTGCTCGATCGCACCGTCGCGGATGTCGTCAAGCGGCACGCCTAAGAAACGGCAAAGCAAGACGTGCTCGGCCGTCATCGTCACGTTAGTCTCGAGCTCGCCCGACCACCAGCCTTCGGCGTCTTGGGTATCGAGAAGCCACTGTGTTGCCCGCTCCAACGCGGCTTCAGTATCGCTCATGTTCCTCTCAACACGCGCGCTGCCAGACGGCCGCTGCGCACTGCCGATTCCATCGTGTCCGGCCAGCCGGTAGCAGTCCACGATCCTGCGATAGTAACGGCCGGGTGCCTAGTACGCTGCGACGTACGTCGCACTCCGACCTTGGGAAGCCACGTCGCTTCGGGATTGCGCGTGACGGCGCTGCGAACGAGCGTCGTCCCGCGCAGCGAGGGATTGAAGGCTTGGACCTCGCGCCACGCGAGTGCCTCGAGTTCGGCGGTAGGCATCGACATCGAGTCGCCTGCCGCGCTGAAGCTGCACGACAAGTATCCGGGTGCTTTTTCGAAGATCCATTGCAGCGGCGACTCGAGTGCGGCCGCAAAGTCGAAGCCGATCTTGCCGCCGTCGTGCCAGAGGTGCACGTCAAGAATCGGAAACGGAACGTACGCGTCGAGATTCTCGACGCCATACTTTGAGGGGTCGCCAAGCAGTTTTGCGGTGGTTTTCGGCGTCGTCGCGATGACGACGGAGTCAAAAGTTTGGGAGTCGCCCTTCGACAAGCTCAGGGTGACACGGTCAGAACTCACCTCAGTTGCCGTGACGCCATCCTGCAGGTGTACGGCGTCGAGCTTTTCGGCGGCGCGGGCGGCGAGGTGCGCGAGTGGAACCTTCGCGTAGCCGAAGCGTGCAGCCCCAACGTCGCTGAGGAAGGCCGTACGCAGCGTGAAGAGCGCATCGTCGGAACTCACTTCGTCGAACGGCGCGTTGAGGGCCGGAATGAAAAACGGATCCCAGAACGCGCGATACGTTTCCGGTGACTGGTCGACGACCTGCAACCACTGCTGAAACGATTGGACCGCTGCGGACGTTCCGTCGACCTTCTTGGTCCTCGCTTCGAGCATAGCCCGACCGACGCGCAGTTTGCCTTTGAGCGTCAGGTGCGGGTAGCTCATGAACGATGGCATGATATGCAGCGGCGGCGGTAACGGCAACGCCGTGAGCCGACCGCGCTTGCCGTCGCGGGAGAGCACCAGCGCGTCGAACTTCTTTTGGATGTAGAGCTCGTTCTCGAAGCCGACGCGCTGTGCAAACTGGAGAAACTCTTTGCAGCAAAATAAAAAGACGTGCTGGCCGTTGTCGACCTCGATGCCGTCGATTTCAAACGACGTGGCGCGGCCGCCAAGCAGCCGACTGCGTTCGAAGAGCTCGACGTGATGGCCGAGCTCTTTAAGTTCTACTCCTGCGGCTAGGCCTGCAAGCCCGGCTCCGATAACGGCGACGCGCACTAGCCGCTGCTCAACCACGATTTTACGACGACCCTCAGCTTTTCGGTCTTCGACAAGGCGGCGCGCTCGCGCAGCGGCAGCGCCGGCTCCCGCTCGATCTTCTTGAGCAGTTCCTCGTAGATGCCGGCCATCGTTCCGACGCACGCCGAGGGGCGGCGCGGAATGTACTTGAGCACCTCGTATCCGGTCGCGAAGTACTCACGAGCGCGATCGACGTGCTGCTGCACGAAATCGTTCCAGCCGGGTACGATCTCACCGGCGCTCAGCGCCTCGATTGGAATGTTGAAGCGCTCCAGATCTTCGAGCGGCAGGTAGATGCGTTTCATGTCGACGGCGTCTTCGCGCACGTCGCGCAGAATATTCGTCAGCTGCAGCGCCATTCCAAGATCGTCGGCCCGTTCGAGCGCGATAGGATCGCTGAAGCCGAAGATTCGCACGCACATTCTGCCGACCACCGACGCGACGAGATTGCAGTAGTCCTTCAAATCGTCATACGTGGGGTAGGTCGAGTGCGTGAAGTCCATCTCAACGCCGTCAACGAGCATCTCGAGTTCCCGTTCGGGGATCGAGTAGCGGTCGATCGCCTCCGAGAGCACGCGCAGGATTGGGTCGTCGCCGTAGTCGCCGCGGGCGGCACGGTGGATTCTTTCCCGGTGAGCTTGCAGACGAGCCGGCAGGTTGTCGAGGCCGATCGCATCGGCTTCGTCGTCGACCTGACGCGCGAAGTTATAGAGCGCATAGATCGCCATGCGCTCGTGGTAACCCAGCGAGATGAAGCCCCAATAGAAATTGCCGGCTTCACGCTTGGCCATCTCCTGATTGAAGCGTTCGGCGCGGTGCTGCTCGGTTTCGAACGGGGTAAACGTCATGCCGCGCAGGGCTCGTTGTAAATTGATCATCGACTACTAAGCAAGCCCTTCTAATGCGGCCCGAAGTACCAGCGATACCTTCATCGCCGTCGACACATAGGGACGGCGGGTTTCCGTTTTATACCCAACCCCTTCGATCGACCGGCAGATCGCGAGCCCGCCCAGGCGATAGAGGGCCAACTGAAGTCGCAGGGCGACCGGGGCGTGCTTTTCGAGTTCTTTCCCCGAGCCGAGCAGCTCGCGAGCCCGCTCGACCATTGCGCGGACCGCAGTTTCGGTGCCTCCCAGAGCCAGGTCGGAGTCGACCAGGTATCGCCTGCCGGCAGCCGCGTCCCGACTGACGTCCTGTGCATGGTTAGCTAGTTGAAGGCCGATGCAGACGTCGTCTGAGAGCTTTTCGAGTGTTGGCCCTTCGAGCCCAAAAACGCGCAGCACCATGCGGCCGACCGGGGCGGCGGAAAGCTCGCAATAGCCAATGAGCTCGGGCCAGGTCGCATACGACTTGACCGTTTGATCTATAACGTTTGCTTCGATGAGGTTGAGGAACGGCGCGGCCGGCATCGCGCGTCCTTCGATCGTCCGCTGCAGGGCGATGAGCACGGGATGGTTGGGCGGCGCTCCTTGCAGCATGGCGGCCGTCTCGTCCTTCCACCGGGCGAGGCGAGCTAAAGCAACGGCGTCGTTCGGGCTCTCGTCACCGAAGTCGTCGGTCGATCGGCAAAATGCGTAGATGCGCGCAAGATCGCGGCGCTTCTGCGCGTCGACGAACGACGCGGCGACGCTGAAGTTTTCGTAGTGACGGCCGGTGAGAAATCTGCAGTACGCGTCGGCCGCCTCGAGATTGAGACGGTCCGCACCTGGGGTAACGGGCATTGTCTAGGCGTTTTTACCTAGGGGCCCAAGCGACCTGTTAATACGAACGCAGCGCGGTTGCAACGTAAAGGCGCTTTTCGATAACCTTTTCAAGACGGTCGCACGCCGTCGCCGCTCGCGTGTTTATGCTTGGCAGCATTCCGCCGAGGACTCGCCGCGCGCTTCGGTCTCTTCGTGCACGGTGTAGACTTCCCAGCGGCGGCCTTCCGGATCGGTGGCCCACACTTTTGTCTGATTGGCGTAGCAGCACGTTTCTTCGCGCTCGATGGACGATACGAGACCGGCCTTCTCGAGCCGCGCGATGGCCGTATCCACTTCTGAGGACGATTCCGCGCACACACCGTAATGCACGTCATTCGCCGATTCCACGCGGCTGCGGAGGTCGAGCGCAAGCTCCAGCCCGGGCTGTTCCGTAATGAATAAGGCGTAGTCGGGAAGTACCTTCGATGGCGCGGCTCCCAACAGGGCCGAATAAAACGCCACGCTTTTGTCGAGGTCCGTCGTTGGAAGATTCAAGTGGGTCTTCATGCGGTCACTTTCTGTTCGAAGACGTTGCCGAGTGCGGCGCAAATGCGGTCTCGCGCGTCGGGCGCCAGCTGGTAGTGGACCCACGTGCCGCGCCGCTGCCAAATGACGAGTTCCGCTTCGCGTAAGATGCGAAGGTGGTGCGAAACCGTCGGCTGGTTAAGGGGGAGAGCGTCGGTGAAGTCGCAGACGCAGACCGGCTGCTCCGCGCGGCCGAGAGTCGCTAATATGCGCAGCCGGTACGAATCGGCGATGGCCTTGAGGATCTGGCTTTCACTCTCGAAGGTCTCGGCCGCAACACCCGGCGGCGGACAGCACCTTGGCCGCAACATCTTTCAATGGTAGGCGCTGCATCGATGTTTGTCAATATAACCGAATCGTGGTATTATGTGACAAATGACATCGTCAGTGGTGCCGTTTGGCATCGGAAGCATCGGCCCGTCGGAGGTGGGGTCGTTCCTGGGGGTAGAGGCGCTGGTCAAGGCCGGCAACGCGCTCGACGCAACGCAGGCCGTACGCGACGGACTTCCCGTTTCCGCTTTGCGCGCATTGCGTAATGCGGGATTCACGATCGAGGAAATCGCGGGCATCACCGGCACGTCGTCGCGAACGATCATGCGGTATCTCCGGCAGCGCGCGAAGCGGCTGGACTTGGCGACCTCAGACCGCGTCATGCGCATGGCACGCGTTTCGTTGCTGGCGACGCGTTACGTTGGGAATGCCGCGAAAGCGCTGACGTGGCTGCGGTCGCCTAACCATTTCTTGGGCGAGGCGACGCCGCTGCAGATGATGGAAACCGAGGACGGCACACAGGCGGCGCTGCAATCGCTGGTGAGCATCGCGTACGGCGGTGTCGCGTAGCTAGCGGTTGCGGATCTTCCGTTTGGTCCGGCGCGCGTTTTTCGACTCTTCTGCTCCGTTCGGGGGAGAGGGGGCATATATCGCGGGGAGCCGGTGGTGCACGCCGGGACATTATATGTCGTTCGCGTCGCTCAGCGAGGCACTGGCGACGCTTGAATATCTCGTGCATCTCGGCGACCGCAGGCTTGCGGACGATGTCGTATCCGTTGTTGCCGAGATCGGCGACACGCTGGTCGAGCGCTTGGACCGGCGCAAGCTGCGGCACGGCTGGGATCGCTCGCCGCCGGGCATCGAGACGCAGCGCGTCGGCGACGCGTGGCTCGCCTCAATGGTTTCCGTGGGGTTACGCGTCCCTTCGGTAATCGTCGCGCATGAAGAGAACGTCTTGATCAACTCGCGGCATCCCGACGTCGGCCGGATTACCATCGTGTCGGTCGACGACTGGAAGCTGGATCCGCGGCTAGGAAGATGAGTAGCAACCGCGGCGAGGCGTCACATTCCGGTGAGACGTATCGTCAGGCTGGTATGACCAATTGGCTGGCGGAGCGGTTTGAGGAGAACCGCCCGCATTTACGAGGCGTGGCGTACCGGATGCTCGGGTCGCTCGACGATGCCGAGGATGCGGTGCAGGAGGCTTGGCTTCGGCTCAGCCGGCAAGCCGGTGGCGGCGTCGAGAACGTCGGCGGCTGGCTGACGACAGTGGTGTCGCGCATCTGCGTCGACATGCTGCGCGCGCGCCGCGCCAAGCGCGAAGAATTGCTCGTCCCCGGCATTCCGGATTTCCTCGTCAGCCGCGATGACGGTCCCGAAGACGAAGCGCTCATGGCGGATTCGGTCGGGTTGGCGTTGCTCGTCGTGCTCGACAGCCTGTCGCCGGCGGAAAGACTGGCGTTCGTGATGCATGATATGTTCGGCATGCCGTTCGACGAGATCGCACCCATCGCCGGCAAGTCACCTGAAGCCGCCCGTCAACTTGCCAGTCGCGCGCGTCGTCGCGTGCAAGGAGCGACGCCGCCGGATACGGGCTTAGCGCAGCGGCGCGCCGTGGTCGACGCATTCATCTCGGCGGCGCGCGAAGGCGACTTCGACCGTCTCGTCGCGGTGCTCGATCCAGATGTTCTGCTGCGCGCCGATCGCGAACCGGCGCTGCGAGGCATTCGCGGCGCTCACGCGGTCGCTTCTTCGGCGGCCGCCTTCTCCAAAGTGGTGGGGCGCATGGAGCCGGTTATGGTCAACGGCACGCCGGGAATCGTTTCATGGCTTCCCAACGGCGAACCGTTATCCGTCATGGGCTTCGTCGTCGCGCGCGACCGGATTACGGAAATCTACGTGATCTCTCAACCGGATCGCGTGCGGCAACTCATCGGTAGTCTTTCGTCATAAGGAGCACAGAGTGAACAACGTTAACCTTATCATCTATCCCGCCTCGGATGTGGCCAAGGCCAAGGAGTTTTACAAGACCTTGCTCGGCACAGAACCGTACGCCGACAGTCCATACTACGTCGGCTTCAAAGCCGGCGAAACGGAGATCGGTCTCGTGCAAAAGATGCCGGGAATGGAGGGAGCCCTCGCATACGTGAACGTTGACGATATCAACGAGGCACTGGCGGCATTGATTGCGGCGGGCGGCGAGAAGCTGCAAGATCCGACCGACGTGGCCAACGGACTCTTGGTCGCGACCGTCAGGAATCTCGACGGAACCGCAGTCGGTCTGCGCCAGTTTCCTAAACCATGACGAAATCACCATCGAAGCTGATCGACGAGCGTATTTCCGAGCTGGCTGACTGGCGCGGCAAGACGCTCGCCCGAGTTCGCGCACTGATCAAGGAAGTCTATCCCGAAGTCGTCGAGGAATGGAAGTGGCGCGGCGTTCCGGTGTGGTACAGCGACGGAAAGATCATCTGTACGGGCGAGAGCTATAAAAGCGCCATAAAGCTCACGTTCGCCAAGGGCGCGGAACTCGCCGATCCATCGGGTCTCTTCAACTCGAGCCTTGAAGGCAACGTGCGGCGCGCGATCGATTTTCACGAAGGCGATAAGATCGACGAAAAAGCGTTCAAGGCGCTCCTTCGTGAAGCGATTGCCATGAACGCGGCGAGCGCCACGCGTAAGAAAAAGCCGCCGACTATTGGTTAAGCGCGGCCACTTTCTCGATCGTTTTTATCGTCAATTGCGGCGCAGCGAGCATAATGTAATGCCACGCGTTGGGCACGGCGTGATGCGTACCGATTGTTGAAAGCTGCGCGATCTCGGCCTGTCCTTCGCTCCACAAATGCTCGAAGTCGGGATACGCTTTGTGCAGTTTGCGATCCACCGATTTGCTTTGAGAAGGGCCCAGTTTCGGATCGTGAGAGAGCACCCGCAGCGGAAGCGATCCCAAGCTCGTGACGCTCTGCATTTGCTGTTTTACGGCGCCGGGGTTGTAGTGCGCGGCGCGTAACTCTTGATCGAGAATCGGAATAGCGAACACCGGAAGCCACGTGGGATCGAGGTCGACTTCGCCGGAAACCTCCTTCGGATAGGTACTCGCGTAGTAGACCGCCGTCGATCCACCGATAGAATGCCCGACAACGTATTCGGGCGAAGGTATTTTGGCGGCCGCGAGCAGCGCGTGGAGGTCGGACGCTTCCTGGGCCAGGTCCGTCGTCTTGCCGACCATCGGACCGCTCTCGCCTATACCCGCCGGGTCGTAGCTGCAGGTCAGCGCCTTTTTCGAAAGGGCCTGCTGCACTTGCGACCACACCTCGAGCGTGTCGCCGGCGCCGTTAATGAAGACGATTCGCTCGCCGCGAGCCGGCCCCGCGCAATGCATGAACAGGGCGCGACCGTGGCCGATGCTGATGAGCTTGGTGAAGTTCACGAACTTCGCGGAGGGCGCGATCGCAGCAGCCGGGTTAGAGGCCGGCACCAGCTGCGCCGTGCTTCTGCTGCATCCCACCACCAGAAGCAACAGGCCCAGAGGTAGAAGGCCGAAGCGACGCACTCGCTGTTTCATAATATTCTGTTAACGGCGGCACTATTTAGTCCTCTGGGCGACCTGCGGCAAATTAAGCAGCGAGGAGCCGAATGAAAGCTAGTTTGCGTGCTTGAGCCGCGGGAACAACTCACGAACCTGCTAGGAGAGGAGCCTCCCATGTTCGGTGAAGTCGAAGGCCTCATTCAAAAAGTCACGACCGGCGAGATCGACAAACAGTCGGTAAGCCAAGCTGCGTCCGAACAGGTCAACACCATGCCGCACGAGGAAGTCGCGCAGCACGTGCAAACGGCGGCACAGAACGCGCAGCAAAGCGGCCAGCCGGATATCGCGAACCAGTTAATGCAGATGGTTCAGCAATCCGGAACCAATCCTCAAGCGCTCAAGCAAGACGTGATATCGCTGATTTCGAGCAACCCGCAAATCATCCAACACTTCGCGCCGGAGTTCGCACAGCGGATTTTAGGATCGTTGTAAGGCGGCTGCGTCAAGGCTCGCCAGCGAACGTTCGAGGCTAGCGGCGCGCTCGCGCCATTGCCGCGCCTCGACCGCACCGTAGGCGTTCCCCGCCGCAGAACAGAGTTGCGCGAGCAAACCGATCTCTTCGGGATCGGGCAGTGCGCCATCGAGGCGATTGCCGAACAGCGCGAAGCCAATGAGCTCGTGCTGCGTGACGATCGGGATGGCGACGGCCGGACGCTGGGGACCGGTTGGGGCGTCGTCGACGACGATCGCGACGTCTTCGAGAACCACTGGGCGTTCGAGCGAGCGCAGCGTGCGCACGAGCAGCGAGTCGTCGGGAATCGACGCCGTAGTATGGTCGGTCCATCCGAGCGACGCTTTTCGCGTGAAAGGCTCGTTCTTGGCAAGACGGCCGAAGATCGCCGCCGACGTAAGATCCAAAATACGCGGAGCGTCGCTTGCGAGCGCTTCGTCTACTGCCGATGCGGATTGAGAAAAGCCTAAGGCGCCGATGCGATACTCGATGCGCTTTTCGGCTAGGTGACGCGCACGGAACACGATCCGATCGATCAGTCGCTCCGTTTTGCCGTGAATGTAGTTGAGCGTGAAGCCAAAGCCGATAGTAATCAGCGCTTCGAAAGCGAGAGCCCAGCGCTGCTCGCTGATCAGTCGGCTGCTCAGCCAGTCGACAAGACTGACCACGACCACCACCATCGCGGTGATTGCACCGTATACCATCGTACGATTCAAAGCGAAGCCGATATCGAGCACCCGGTGGCGCAGAACGGCGTACGCAAGGGCTAACGGCAAGGCGCCTTGCAGCAGCTGCGTCGCGGCGACTACAGCATACGGAGCGGCCCAACCGCCCATTACGAACGAATCCATCGTGTTGAATCCGGTGTAGCCGGCCGCACTGATTAACAGGCCGGCAACGACCCAGCCGATACGCCGGCGTTCCTCACCGCCTGCGTCGCGGTAAACCAGCGCCGCAAACACCAGAACGATCGCCATCAAACCCATGGTCACGACATTATCGAAGGCGAACCAACTAACGTATAAGACCGGCTCGTACAGCGTCTCAATGAGGCAGAGAATTGCGGTCGCCACGAACAAGCCATCGGCAACGTGCATTCGCATCCGGCCTTCAGCGGTCACGGGCGGGTTAGGAAACCTCACGATGAACGGCAAGAGCGCCGCAATCGGCAGAGTAGAGAAGGCTGTTATGACAAATACCGCAACGATTGCGAACCAGGGGTCGGAGAGCCACGAAAATTGCGCTACGACTCCGGCCGTCGTACACGAGCCCATACCGTAGAGCACGAGGGCTGCCGTTGCGATGGATGGTTTTCGCCACGCAATCACGGCGACGATAATCAACGTGATAAAGGCGCTTAAGAGTAACGGCCATCCAGCGTAGGCGACGCTACCGGAACGCGGCCGAGAAACGAATGTCACGAATTGCCGTCGTCCGTTGCGAATCATCGGCACCTTGAGTTGCGTCCCCAGTGGACTGGCATTAGTTCGAAGTCTCATGCGATCTCCGATCGGCATCGACATGACGTCGATCTCATCGCCGACGCGAACGCCGTTTTCATAGGCTGCGCTATCCGTCAGAATTCTACCGACCGCAGCACGGTCGCCCAACGGCACGATTCTTACGCCGAAGCTAGTATGGGTCAGCGGCGCCCACGCTTCGCCAAAGACGAGAACCAGCATGGCGATGGCCAGAAAAGCCAGGACGCATCCAAAGACGAGACGATTCATGCCGGCGACTCCTTCAGGATTAAGCTTGCTCAGACGTTCTCCGACACCAGATATGCGCACAACGACTCAGCTTCGACGCGCCGGGTGAGCGCGCCGAAGGCCAGATCGAACATCCTAGTCGAAGGCTGAACGCTGGTCTGCCATTGTAGGCGATGTTTCGATGCTAGGATTCGGACGGCCCCCAGAGCGTTTGGCGTCATCGCTTCTTCTGTGCGTACAAACGATCGTGGGATGGCGCTGCCTCAGGACGAAGCGGTATTCGTGGCTAGACGGGTCGTTGCTTTGAGCTCGTTGATCGTTCGGGCGCCGATACAGAACATTGCGACACGCAGCGTTTCGATGAGTTCGCGCGCGTAGTCGCGCGCTTCGTCTATCGAGACGTCGGCGGCGCGCAAAAACGGCCCGGCAATGCCGGCAGCGTCGGCACCGAGCGCGATCGCCTTAGCAACGTCGAGTCCGCTGCGAATGCCGCCGCTGGCAACGATCGTCCCTTTCGGGGCGATGGACCGCGCCTCGCGGATGCACTTCGTCGTCGGAATACCCCAACCGGCGAACGCCCCGGCGACGCGAGCGCGCCACGGCTCTGCGATGCGGTAGCGCTCGACTTCGCTCCACGACGTTCCGCCGGCGCCGGCAACGTCGATCGCGGCTGCACCGGCGTCAAAAAGCGCTCGCACGGCGAGAGGGCCGATGCCCCAGCCGACTTCTTTTACGACTACGGGCGCTTCGAGCTGCTTGCAAAGCATCGCGATTTGCGCGAGCAGGCCGCGGAAGTTCGTGTCGCCCTCGGGTTGCAGAGCTTCTTGCAGTCCGTTGAGGTGCAGCACGAGCGCGTCGGCACCCAGCATCTCCATCAAGCGGCGGCACTTATCTACGCCATAACCTTTATTGAGCTGCACCGCACCGAGGTTGGCGAAAAGTAAGACGGACGGCGCATATGCGCGCACGTCGAAGGTCGGCAACGTTTCAGGGTTTTCGACCAGCGCGCGCCCGGAACCCAGACCCATCGCGATACCGAACTGTTGCGCGACCTCTGCCAGGGTCGTATTGATCCGCTGCGCTTCGGGCGTTCCGCCCGTCATGCACGAGACGAGCAGCGGCGCTTCGAGTTTCTTACCGAGCAGTTCCGTCGACGTGTCGACCTCGGCCAGATCGATCTCCGGCAGCGCTTGATGCTCGAAGGCATAATCGTCAAAGCCGGCGGCGACGCCTTTCGAACTTACATCGCGCGCGATGTTGATACGCAGATGGTCGGCTTTACGGGAGCCGGTAGAGTCGGGCATTACGTTACGTAGCGGACGACTTGTTCGAAGCTGACGCTGTGCGAGGCGTCGACGGAGCAGCGCGCGATGGCCTCGCAAGCTTTGGAACCGACTCGGCGCGCGAGCATCGGATCGTCGACGGTCGCGGCAACCGCGAGCAGATACCCCGCGCGAATGAACCCGCGAACGATACGCTCGTTGGCGCCCGAAAGCAGCGCGCCCGACCCCAGCGCGGCGCCCGTGAGTGCCGCGATGCGGCGTCTTACCGAGCGTACCTGCGGCAAGAGCCCGGCGTGGTCGGGCCGTTCGAGGTCGACGTTGCGGCCCTCGATCGATTCCAAAACGGCGCGAGCCACAAATCCGGCCACGGCCAGGCGCCGTTGCGCCTCGATCACACCGTCGGCTAACGTACGGAAAGCAAGCGCGTAAATCGCGTCGCCGGCGTTGAGGCTCTGGCCCAGGCCCCAGTGCTCGACTGAGCCCTCAACCAACTCGTCGTGGAGACGCACGAACAGATCGAACAGATGAAATGAGGCCGCCACCGGCAGCGCATCGCGAAGATCGCCGCCGCAGGCCGCGCAGGCCCAAAGCACGAGACTCGACCGCAGGAGGTCCTCGTCGTCCTCGGTAGCAAGTCGCTCTCGCACGATCGTTCCGGCGACCGACTCGAAGGGGAGATCGATCCCGCGCAAGTAGTCGCGCACGTTAGCGCGATGCTCGCCCAGGGGCGGTTGAGGCGTGGATACCGTGGCCATCGGGCGTCGAGATTCGCCAGAGGAAAGGAAACGCATGCGCATCGGTTCCGAGGAACACAAAGAGCTTTTTTGCCGAACGTTCATCGACGGTCACAAGCCTTACGAGCCGCCCGACATGGCATGGCCGGAGCTGGACGATATTTCGCTCGCACGCTTGCGCGCCATTCCCGTCTGGACGATGGCACTCGAAGTCGAAAATAGCGCGGGCGCAATGCTCGAGGGGTTTGCGAAGACCGAAAGCGATCCGCTCGTGCGGGAGGCGCTGGAGCTGCAAGGCTACGAGGAAGCGCGGCACGGGCGCATTCTAGCCTTCATGGTGCAGAAGTACTGCTTGACCGTGAATCCCCGTGACGTCAGCGAGCCGCCGATTCGCCGCGCATTCGTGAACTTCGGCTACAACGAATGCGTGGATTCCTTTGGCGGCTTCGGCATCTTCCGCTTGGCGACCGAGGCCAAGATTCTACCGGATTCGCTCACCTCGCTGCTCTCACGGATTTTGATCGAGGAAGCGCGTCACATCGTGTTCTTCGTCAACTGGATTGCGTGGGATCGTCAGCGCCGCGGTTTACCTTATCCGCTGCTGCAAATCTTGCCGGCGTTAGTGCAGTATCTGTCGGCCATCGTCCGTCGCGTCAAAGGCGGATCCGAGATGGCCGGCGGCGGCGAGCCGTCTCCCGCTGCAAGCAACGGCAAGGCGGAAGGACCGATTCTCGACCTATTCAGCGCCGTGATGGAAGGCTTGACGCCGGCGAAGTTCGTACGCGCCTGCGTCGAGGAGAACGATCGTCTGATGAGCGAGTTCGATACTCGTCTGCTGCGGCCGACGTTTATTCCGACCCTCGCGCGCATCGCTCTGGCGATTCTCGAGTTCTTCGAGTGGCTCAACGGTCGTAATAAAACCTCGCGGGAGGCTCCCGCCTAATCGCCCGAAGCGTTCCCGTGGTCTACTGCCATTTATCCCACGGAGTTTTTGGTTGGAACCGATGATGAGGAACGCGCGAGTGTTTGTTCTTACGAACGTGCCGTCGCAGCCTCTGCGCCTGCGCCGGCGGCGCCCAGGCCGTAATCGTGCCATCGGCCGCACCGGTGTACACCATTCCATCGATAATCACGGTTCCGACGTTGCCCCAGCTCGACAGCGTGTAACTCCACAGCTGCGCACCTGATGCCGCGTTGAACGCATACTCCGTGTCGCCCTTATAATTGCCGACGTACACCACGCCGTTGGCAATCGAAATCGGCGAACGCGGTTCTTGATCGTCCGCCGTAGCGTTCGGACCAAAGCTCGCCGCCCACGCCGGAGTCGGATTCAACGTGCAGTTGCTCTCCATGGAGAACGCCGCAAGGCCGGACGTGTAGTTTCCCATCGTTGCGGGCATTCCGACGTACACGTAACCCGTGGCGGGGTCATACGCGGGCACTCCCACGAACGAGGCCTCGTCGCTCACTACCGACATCGGGATGTACTGAATCGGACCGGAGCTGATGGTCGAGCGATCGTAAAGCTCGAACATACCCGATTTGTTTACGGCAGCCAAGAGCTGCGGGCAGCCCGACGGCTGAAAGAGCAATGGCGTCGCACCGAAGTCGAAATCGTCAAAGCCCGGTCCCGTCGGAATGTTCGTCGGATAGTTGTTTGCAATAATGGTGCCGAGGGTTGGCGATAGTTCTACAACTTGCTCGGCGTACGTCGCATTCTGCGCAGCGCCGTTCGTCGTATCCGCATTTCCCGTTGCAACGTACACGTTATTGGTGGCGGGGTCGATCGACGCGCCTCCGGGTCCCCAGATACCGCCGCCGCTGGCGCCCTGTGCCGACGTACCGCTCATCGTGAAGAACGTACCGCTTACGCTCGGTCCGTTCGTATTGATCGCGACGATGCGCCCGTACCATGGAGGGATGTCGCACGTCGATCCGGTGACGGCATAGAGCAGTCCGTTGGCCGGATTATACGTAAGGCCGCCGTGCATGAAATTGACGTCCGGGGTGTAGTCGGCAACCGCGATCGGCCAGCCCGAAGCTTCGTTTCCAGTTGCCAAATCGACGGCATGCACTTGGTTGTGACCATCGGCGTAGTAGAGCAAGTTCTTGGCGCGATCGATCGTGGGCGTCTCTCCGACGGCAAACTGCGACGTCGACGTCCCGCAGTTGTAGGTATGCGACGCAACCGGATTTTGCCAAACGACCGCGCCGGTGGCGGCATTGATCGCGTACATCGCCGTGCCCCACAAAGAGCCCGCATAGATGATGTTCGTCGGAGTCCCGTTGACGTTTACGCCGTGTGCGTATACCGGCTCGTGAACCATCGTGGAGCCGACGTTAAACGTCCATACCTGTTGCAGCGATCCGACGTTGTTGGGTCCTACGACCGTTTCGCCGGGATTGTAGCCGGAACGCTGCAAATCGAAGCCAAACGTACTCCAACCGGTTCCCGGAGTGGTCGACGGCGAGGGCGAAGGTGAGGGTGTCGTCGCAATGCCGGACGTTCCGGCGACGTAATGATTCTGAATCTGCGCTGCGCTGAGCGCTTTACCGGCATACACGGCCACTTCGTCGAGCGTTCCTTTGAAGGCGGGGTCGCTGCGAGCGGCGTCGTCGCCCATCGAGAAGCCGTAGCCGGATGCATAGTTCTTGAAGGTTCCGGTGGAGACGGCGCTTCCGGTTTGAGCGCCGTTGACGTAGATGCGTCCGGTCGTTCCGTCATACGTTGCCGCAACGTAGTAAGGCGTGTTCGGCACGAGAGCCTTCGTCGAAGGAACTTCGAGCACGCCGATGGACAGATAAAATTGGGCGACGATCGTACCGCCGGTTCTAAAGAACAACCCGTAGGGAGCGTAGGTGGAGTCGGAGCCGTAACCAGTGACGAACGTATACGTCGACGGCGTCGCTGCGAACTGCAGCCACGCTTCCAACGACACGGCCGAAGCCGGCTGCAACAGGCTCGTCGCTGGGACCGAGACGATGCCGGCGGCCGTGGCGGTTCCGGGCAACCCGACAGCGGAATCGCTGTACGCGGGTAGGAGGCTTTTCGCGCCGAGGGTGGCCGACGATCCGATCGATCCGTTCAATCCATGTCCGCTCGCATCTGCCGCTGTGGTGCCCGTATCGTCCAAGTGATAGTAGGCGGTGGGACCGTCACCCGTCACCACCGTTGGATAGCTTCCGCCGCCTCCCGGCGTCGGTGACGCGGTCGGACTTGCGGTCGGCGACGGAGTCGGTGAAGCGCCGTTGCCCGTCGTGCCGGCCGTATAATGATTCGCGACCTGCGTGGCGGTCAGCGTCTGTCCGGCGTACACCGCGACTTCGTCGATGGTTCCGGCGAATTCGGGATCCTGGAGTTGGGCATCGTCGCCAATGGAAAAGCCGTAGTTCGGAAGGTATCCGGTGAGGGTTCCGGCTTTACTACCGCTTGCTGCGAGCACGCCGTTGACGTAAATCTTTCCCGTCGTACCGTCGAAGGTGCTTACGACGTGATAGACCTTTTTGACCACGAACGCCGTCGGCGCTACGACTTCGAGTACGCCGGCCGTCGTGTAGAACTGCGCCACGAGAGAGCCGCTCGCGCGGAAAAACAGCGAATACGGCGCATAGGCGCGATCGCTTCCGTACGCGACGGCAGTCGTGTAAATCTTGGGAACGGTCGTGAATTCCAACCACGCCTCGAGGGAAACATTGGACTTCGGTTCCAGCGCTGCGACTTCAGGAAAACTGATGACGCCGGCCGTGGTCGTTAAACCTGGGAACGTCATGGCCGTATCGCCACCGGCTATTAATCCCGCCACACCAGTCTGAACCGATGCGCCGATAACGCCGCTATAGCCGTTGCCGCTGCTATCGGCCGCGGTGGAACCCGTATCGTCTAAACGATAATACGCAGTGGGATTGTCGCCGAGGACCACGCCCGCATATCCGGTACCGGAAGCGTGGGGGCGAAGGTGATGACGGTGGCCCTTGTGCTTGGAGGTTTGGAGTGAAGGCAAAACGGAACTGCCGTGTTGCCCTGTGCACGCGGTAACGAATATAACGATGAGCAGCGTTGAGAGACACGCGCCTCGTAGCACCTTCGTCACGCGTTCAGCGTACCGTGAGCCGTTTCGCCTGACGAGAGTATTAAGACATCGTCACGCGGACTTTAGCCACCGGGACCGTCCATGCGCCCAAAAGCTTGCTTAAACCGAGCGATCGGTCGGTAGATCGACCGGTGGGACGTGCCCTCGCTCGCCTGACTTACTGCCACCTATCCCAGGGAGTTTTTGGTTGGAACCGGTGATGAGGAACACGCGAGTGTTTGTTCTTACGAACGTGCCTTCGCAGAACAGACGCTTGTGCCGGCGGCGCCCACGCCGTAATCGTTCCGTCGCCGGCACCGGTGTACACCATTCCATCGATAACCACGGTTCCGACGTTGCCCCAGCTCGACAGCGTGTAACTCCATAGCTGCGCACCGGATGACGCGTTGAACGCATACTCCGTGTCGCCGGTATAGTTTCCGACGTACACAACGCCGTTGGCAATCGAAATCGGCGAACGCGGTTCTTGATTATCTTTCGTAGCGTTTGGACCAAAGCTCGCCGCCCAGGCCGGAGTCGTATTCAACGTGCAGTTGCTCGCCACAGAAAACGCGGCGAGGCCGGCCGTATAGCTTCCCATCGTTGCGGGCATTCCGACGTACACGTAACCTGTGGCAGGGTCATAAGCAGGCACTCCCACGAACGAGGCCTCGTCGCTCACTACCGACATCGGGATGTACTGAATCGGACCGGAGCTGATGGTCGAGCGATCGTAAAGCTCGAACATGCCCGATTTGTTTACGGCGGCCAGGAGCGCCGGGCAGCCCGACGGCTGAAAGAGCAGTGGCGTCGCACCGAAGTCGAAATCGTCAAAGCCCGGTCCCGACGGAATATTCGTCGGATAGTTGTTTGCGATAATGGTACCGAGGGTCGGGGACAGCTCTATAATTTGCTCGGCGTACGTCGCATTCTGCGCAGCGCCCTTCGTCGTATCCGCGTTTCCGGTTGCAACGTACACGTTATTGGTGGCGGGATCGATCGACGCGCCGCCGGGTCCCCAGATACCGCCGCCGCTGGCGCCCTCCGTCGACGTACCGCTCATCGTGAAGAACGTATTGCTTAGGCTGGGTCCATTCGTATTAATGACGACGATGCGTCCGTACCATGGAGGGATGTCGCACGTCGATCCGGTGACGGCATAGAGCAGTCCGTTGGCCGGGTTATAGGTCAGGCCGCCGTGCATGAAATTCTTATCCGGCGTGTAGTCGGCAACCGTTATCGGCCAGCCTGAAGCTTCTTTGCCCGTTGCCAAGTCGACGGCATGCACTTCATTATGACCGTCGCTAAAGTAGAGCAGGTTCTTGGCGCTGTCGATCGCCGGCGTCTCTCCGATCGAGAACTGCGACGTCGAGCCGCCGCAGTGATAGGTTTGGTATGGAACGGCATCTTGCCAAACCAGGGCGCCGGTATCGGCATTGATCGCGTACATCGTCGCGCCCCATAAAGAGCCCGCATATATGATGTTCGTCGGAGTCCCGTTGACGTTTACGGCGTCTGCGTACACCGGCTCGTGAACCATTGTGGAGCCTACGTTAAACGTCCATACCTGTTGCAGCGATCCGACGTTGTTTGGTGCTACGACCGTCTCGCCGGGATTGTAGCCGGAGCGCTGCAAATCGAAGCCAAAGGTAGTCCAACCCTTTCCAGGCGACGGCGTGGGCGTCGGTCCAACGCCGGTCGTTCCTGCAACGTAGTGATTCTGTACTTGCGTGGCCGTCAGCGTCCGTCCGGCGTACACAGCGACTTCGTCGATCGTTCCTTTGAAG
Organism: Vulcanimicrobiota bacterium; assembly: GCA_963715435.1. GTDB lineage: Bacteria > Vulcanimicrobiota > Vulcanimicrobiia > Vulcanimicrobiales > Vulcanimicrobiaceae > JAFAHZ01. The sequence goes on along the minus strand of OY970243.1, from coordinate 2,875,220 downwards.
GGGGGATCGCTGCGAGCGGCGTCATCGCCAATCGAAAAGCCGTAGTTCGCAAGGTATCCGGTGAGGGTTCCGGCTTTAGTGCCGCTTGCAACGAGCACGCCGTTGACGTAAATCTTTCCCGTCGTACCGTCGAAGGTGCTCACGACGTGATACGCCTTGTTAACGACGAGCGCCGCCGGTGCTACGACTTCGAGTACGCCGGCAGTAGTGTAAAACTGCGCCACGATGGCGCCCTTCGCACGAAAGAACAGCGAATACGGGGCGTACGAAACATCGCTCCCGTACGCGGCGACCGTCGCGTACGTCCTCGGAACGGCGGTGAACTCCAGCCACGCCTCGAGGGAAACGTTGGATTTCGGTTCCAACGCTGCGACCTCAGGGAAGCTGACGACTCCGGCCTTCGTTTTAAAACCGGGAAAGGTCATGGCCGTGTCGCCGCCGGCGATTAACCCGGCAGCGCCTTTCTGAACCGATTTGCCGACCGTGCCGTTATAGCCGTCGCCGCTGCTGTCGGCTGCCTGGGACCCCGTATCGTCGAGACGATAATACGCGGTTGGATTGTCGCCGAGGACGACGGCCGGATATCCGGTAGGGGCGACGTGCGGGCGAAGCTGGTGACTTTGACTCTCGTGACGACTGGTTTGGGCCGACGGCAAAACGGAACTGCCGTGTTGCGCGGTGCACGCGGTCACATATAGAACGATGAGCAGCGACGCAAGACACGCGCCCCGTACCACGTTCGCCACACGTCGAGCGTACCGTGCGCGGTCTCTCCAAACGAGGGGATTACGACATCTTCAGCGGGACTTTCGCCTTTCGGGACCGCGTGAGCGCGGCAAAAAGCTCACCGTTTAATTGATCGCACGGTTGGTAGTCAGGCTGTGGCAGGCGCAGGTGGTAGATGTTCTTCCAGAAACGCTTTGCGATCGAGAGAAGGGAGCAGCATTCCCTTCAGCTCCGTTATCTCGAGGATGCGCAGAATGTTGCTGTTTCCCACGAGCAGCTCGAAACGTCCGCCGCGCTGGGTGACCAACTTAAAAAACGTGACGAACTGGCTCAGCGCCGTAGAATCGAAGAAACTGGCGGCGCGAGCGTCGACGACTATATCGGTTGCTGCTGCGGCGGTCAGAAGCACGTCGTGTAGCGCATCTCGCGCAAACACGTCCCATTCGCCGGTAAGGGTTACCACCGTCAGCTCGTCCAGCTTCACGACTTTTACGCCGAAGTCGGAGCACTCGTCCATACGGGTTCTTCCTCGCTATTATGAATAGCATAGGACTTCCTGCTATGTAAAGGGGAGAGCGGCCACTCGGCTGCATAGGGCGTAGCAATGGGCGCTGGGAATCCCTAAGTAATGCCCAATCCGTTCCGCCATCGTGAGCAAGCCCCGGTAGGCCTGATCACCATTACCGTCATGCTCGGATTGATCATGGCGATCATCGACACGACGATCGTCAACGTCGCGATCAATACGATCGGCGGCAACCTAGGAGCTACGGTTGACGAAGTTGCATGGGTTGCGACCGGCTACATTCTCGCCAACGTCGTCATCATGCCGCTCAACGGCTGGCTCACCGCCCTCTTGGGGCGAAAAATGTTTTATGCAACGTCGCTGGCCGTATTTACGGTCGCATCGCTTTTATGCGGAACGGCTCACTCGATTTGGCTGCTCGTCTTCTATCGCGTGCTGCAAGGCCTCGGCGGCGGAGCGCTGCAGCCGACCGCTCAGGCGATCATGTTCGAAACGTACCCGCCTGAGAAGCGCGGGGCGGCGATGGCAATTTTTGGTATGGGCGCGATGGTCGGACCGGCAATCGGACCGACCTTGGGTGGATGGATCGTCGACAACGCGAGCTGGCCGCTGATCTTCTACATCAACGTGCCGATCGGTATCGTGGCGTTCTTGATGACCTTGGCGTTTATTCCGAATCCCAAGTACATCGCGCGGCCGAAAGGCGGCATCGATTGGACCGGCCTCTCGCTGCTGACCGTCGGGTTGGCGTCGCTGCAATACGTGCTCGAGCAAGGCGAGCGCGACGACTGGTTCCAATCGGGCACCATCGTCATCATGTCGACCATCTCCGTGGCAGCGCTGCTCGTCTTCATATTCAAGGCCTTGCGCGACAAACACCCGATCGTCGATTTGCACGTTTTTAAGCACCGAAGTTTCTCGATCGGCTCGTTCCTAGGCATAATTATGGGCTTCGGCTTGTTTGGAACGGCGCTGATTTTGCCGTTATTCTTTCAAACAATGCTCGGTTTCACCGCGTTCGACACGGGTATGGCGCTCATGCCGGGTGCCCTTTCGACGGCGGTTTCGATGCTCATTATCGGACGGCTGCTCAATCGCATCGATGGGCGATGGTCGATTCTCGGCGGCATTCTGATCTTCGCCTGGTCGACGTGGCTGCTCGGCGGCCTCAGCGTCGATGCCGGGTACTGGGACGTCTTTTGGCCGCGGCTCATTCAAGGCTTCGCGCTCGGATTCTTATTCGTTCCGCTCACGACGATGACGTTAGCCGACGTTCCGATCTCCGAAATGGCCGGCGCGACCGGCGTATTCACGCTGTTGCGGCAGCTGGGCGGCAGCCTCGGCATCGCGATTCTGACGACGCTGCTCACGCACGAAACCGCGATCGCTTGGAACGTCTTGGCCTCGGGCGTAACGAATTTGCACGGCATGTCGAGCGGTGCGATGACCAATCTCGTCGCACAACAATCGACGATGATCGCATACGACTACCTCTTCCGCCTGACGGCGGTCGTGTTCGTGATCAGCGCGCCGCTGGTCTTCTTCATGCACGCGCAGAAACGCAGTCGACCCGCACGCCAAGTCGCCATGGCGGAATAAAAATCAATAAATCCTGGTCGCGAGTGCGACGTCGTCGACGTATAGGCCGATGTGGCGGTGGGGGTCGGCTTTTCCTTCGATACCGAAGGCGACGATGTAGCGCCCGTTAGCGTAACCGGACAGGTTGAAGGAGTACTCGTGCCACTTCTTAGCGTTCACATCGTCCTTGTAGAGCGTCTTGGCGAGTTTCCCATCGGCTGTGTAGAGCCGCACGAACTGGTAGACGCCCTCGCGGCGATCGTCGGAGACACCGCGTAACCAAACCGTGAGGTGCCCGGCGACGGGGATCGTAACGAGTTGACAAACGGACGTCGTGCCGTCCGGCTCGGCGTGATTCGGCAGCGTACCGGCATACGCGTCGTATTCTCCGCCGTGCGGAAGCTCGGTCGAGACAAAGGCTTTGGGCATGCTGGAGCTCGACCGGCAGGTGCGCCACGGCCGCAGGCGGCCGGTACCGAAGTTCGCGTTGCGCACGAGATTCGACGGAGGCGGCGTCGGCGTTACGACGGGCGTCGGCGTTACGACCGGCGTCGGCGTTACGACCGGCGTCGGCGTTACGATGGGCGTCGGCGATGCGTGCGGTGACGACGACGGTGACGCAGAGGGTGACGGAGACGGAGACGGAGTCGGCGACGGAGACGGAGTCGGCGACGGAGACGGTGAGGGTGATGCCGCGGCGTAACTCTGCACGCAGCCGGATACCGCGTTGCTCCAGAGCGGCTGCGTCGGATACGCGCCGCCTGGAAATACCGTATCTTGCAGACCCGTCCACTGGCATTTGTCGCCGACCTCGTAACCGTTCGCGTCGATCCAGCTTGCTCCAACTGCGGGATCGGTCTGCGTTTCGGCGGTTTCGTGACCGGCAACGATCGTCACGCCGTCCAGCGTACCCGGAACGTTGACCGAGCCTTCACCGCAACTGTAACCGGCGTCGGGCATATACGGCAGTACCGTATAGTAGAGCGGGCCGTTTTGCGTCGTTACGCTGCTGTGATAACCGCAGAAGGTCGTCCCAAAGCCTTCGATCGTGTAGTTGTGCGGCGTCACGACGATGTAGTTGGTGCCGGCGCTGTAGCCGACCGAACTTGCGACTGAAATAGCCTCTTGCGCGGCTTGTTCGTCGGTATACGAGCTTTTGGGCGGCGGGCTTGCAACGAACGTTTCTCCGGCAAGCTGCGCCGCCGGATTGGTCACGTTATATTGCGTGAGAGTTTCGAGCCAGCTGCTGCCCCCGAGGGTCTGCATGAAGCTCGTGAGGTACGTTGCCAATCCGTACGGATCGTGTTTCAGATCCGACGCGCCGGAAAATCCCCAGAAGATGAGATACACGGCGGGCGTCGTTTGCAGCGGACCGCCGTGATATATGAGCGGTCCATCGTATGGCGCTCCGGAAGCGCGCTTGCGAAGACGCTTTGCGCGATCGGCCCGGCGCGTCAGAAATACATGACGACGGCCGAAACGGACGACGTGCAAATGAACTTTCATTCCAAGCGCTATTCCGGCCGCCATCGGAGCAGGAGTATTCGGAACGCCCGTTACGGGCGATTGCGCGCCGCCGGCACACGCTGCCGACGTGACCACGAAGATCACGCAGCACCATCGTACGAGGACGCTCAACCGGAAGTGCATTGCGAACGATATTACGTCTTTCGGGCGATCGTCCCGGCCGCATAAGCGGCGAGCTACTTGCTTTCCAAAAGGGGGCCTACGAGAGGAGCAAGCGGGCAGCCGGTTCGAGGCTGCGACCGCGCCAGCGCAGTTCGTAGTTGCCCTGGCGCAGGAGGTTGCGGACCTTGACGCGCAGGGGCTGCGCTCGCACGATTTGCGCCGTGAGGTCGTGGTATTCGCGCAGCTGCGGCGCGAGAGTGGCGATCGCCGCACGCGCGTCGGGCGGGTGTTGAGAGCGGAACTTCAATAGGCGCGGATACTCCGGCGCGAAGTATTGTGCGACGTCGAAATCGTCGAGCTGATCCTCGTGGAGCACGCCCCCGGGCGCGCCGAGCGACGAATAGTGACGTCCCTTTTCTGCGTGGCGGCGGGGCTGCAGGGTGTGTCCGTAATGCGCGTAGACGTAGGGCAGCGCGATCCGCTTCCCGTCGAGACCGAACAGATGCTCGTGGACGGCGCCTTCCCAACGAATGCCGGGTTTATACCTAAAGAACATCATCCGGCGCTCGATCGACGTGTAATACACGAACGATTGAAAGAAATGCCACGTGTAACCGTCGACGAAGTCGTAGGTTTGCGGTACGCGGTGGAGGTTTTTTGCGACGCGGCGTACGGCTTCGCCGTGGACTTCGTCGGCGTCGATAAAGGCGATCCATTCTCCGGCGTCGCGCTCTGCGTGGATCCGCAAGCAGACGTTCCGGGCATCGGCAAAGCCGCTAAAGGGCGTGCGGTCGACGACGAGACGATTTTCGCGCGCAAAGGAGCTGTTTTCGAGCGCGGCTGCGTGGGGCGACGGATCGCCGGCGTTGTCGTTGACGATTAATAGCGTAGCCGCACCGGCTACGGATGCGAGCATCGCCTCCAAAAACGGCTCTTGGCGCGGGCCAAGAATCAGGTGCGCCGCGACGCCGTTCGCGTTGGACATCGGGTCGCCGTTCGGGGCGCGGAGCGGAGTTTCCGCCGCTCACGCGAAGTCCGCGGCGATGTTAACGCTCGCCGTCGACGCAAGCGTCGTCGCCGACGATACGCGCGGCATCGGTCGTTATGCACGCGCGATTCTTCGGCGCCTGGTGGCGCGCGACGACGTGGCGCTGACGTTGCTGGTGCACGGACCGTTCGCGTTTCTGCGTCGCAGAGCTCTCGCGGCCGCGCTGGGCTCGAAGAACTTTCGCGTGGCCTCGCGCGCGAGCCGGCGCAACGACGCGATCTGGCACCCCGCCAACGGGACGTTCTTTCGCTCGCATCTACCGAGCGTCGCCACAATTCACGATGCGGTTCCGTTCCGGTTTCCAGCGACCGACGCGCGCAAGCGCGCGCACGATCAGAATCCGTTCCTGCGCTCGGCGCGCACCGCAACCAAGTTCATCGCGGTATCCGATTTCGGACGCAGCGAACTCTCTTCGGTGTTCGGCTTGCCTCCCGAGCGCATCGCGGTGATTTACCACGGAGTCGAAAGCTCGTTCGCGCCGGGCGTCGCCGATCCGTTGCCGCGGGGAGTGGAGCCACGAAACTATCTGTTGTTCGTGGGCGATCCGATCGCCGAACCGCGAAAGAACTTCTTCCTTCTCTACGAGGCCTATCGCCGCGCATTTCCCGACGCCCGCGGTGCGCCGCTCATCGTCGTAGCGGGATCCCAAGCGCCTGCGCTTCCGGGCGTCGTGCACGCCGGGAACGTCGGCGACGATCTCTCCGCGCGCGACGACCGGCGGCTGCGCGCGTTGTATCGCGGGGCGATCGCGCTAACGCTCCCCTCGTACCACGAGACGTTCGGCATGCCGATGATCGAGGCGATGGCGTGCGGTACGCCCGTAATCGCGTCGCAATCGAGTTGTTTGCCCGAGATCGGCGCAGAGGCGCCGCTCTACGCTGCACCCGACGACGCGGCGGCGTGGTCGATAGCGCTTCGGCGGATCGTCGACGAGGCCGCGCTGCGGGATCGTTTACGCATTTCCGGCCTCGATCGCGCGACGAACTTTTCTTGGGACGAAAGCGTCCGCCTGCACCTGGAGTTGTTCCGTGCGGTGGCGCAGGCGTGAAGATTCTCGTGCTCTGCGAGCGCGTCGATAACGAAGGTGGAACGGAGAGTTACTTGCGCGCGACGCTGCCGGCGTTGGCTGCAGCCGGCGATTCGGTCTGCGTCGTCGCGCGCAGCGCAGCGCAGCCCGATGCGTACGGCATCGAGGCGCAGGCGGTCGACTGGAGCGACGAACACGACGAACCGTCGTCTGATGCGAGGGTCCGGGTCGCTTCGATCGCGCGCGAGTTCCGGCCGGACGTCGTCGTCGCGCACAACGTTCTCGACGCGGGCGTATTGCGGGCGGCCGAGGCGCCGCGCCGCGTCTATCATTTGCACGATCACCGGCCGTTTTGTCCCAACGGTGACCGCCTGTATCCTCAGGGCGGCGGTATCTGCAACGTTCCCATGAGTGCGCCGGGCTGCGGTTTCCATTCGCTCGTCCACGGTTGCGCGTACGGTCCGCGGCCGCGCACGTTCGCACTGATCGGCATCCGCGAACGGGTCGCGTCGTGGGTGCGGCTCGCCGATTCGACCGTCGTCTTCTCCACGTACATGAGTGCGGTGGCGTGCCGCAACGGCGTGCCGACGGACAACGTGCGTACGATCGCGCCGCCGCTGGAAGACGCCGCGTACGCGGAGGTACCCGCCGCGCGACCGAACGCCGACGTCGTGCTGTTCGCGGGGCGCGTCATGCCGTCGAAGGGCGCGCGTGCGCTGGTACGCGCGGTGGCTCGCATCGAGGCGGCGGCGCGTCCGCGAGTGGCGATTGCAGGCGATGGTCCCGATTTGGCGGCGACGATCGACGAAGCGGACTCTGCCGGCGTTGTCCTCGACGTCCTGGGACGACTCGATGCAGCGGCGCTTCGTAAAGCGTACGACATTGCAACGCTCGTTGCGATGCCGTCGACGTGGGGCGAACCGTACGGCCTAGTTGGAATCGAAGCGTTCGCGCGCGGGCGTCCGGTCGTTGCCTACGATAGCGGCGGCATCGAACAATGGCTTTCCGCCGAACGCGGCGTCTTGGTTCCACGCGGAGACGAAGTCGGGTTGTCGCGTGCTATCGTCGAGATGCTCGGCCCGCAGCGATGGCTAGAGGCGTCGACGCGCGCGTTTGCGGCGGCGCGAGCGTACCGTCTCTCCGATCACATCGCCCGATTGCGCCTGATTTACGGCGACGCTGCGTGAAACACGTTCATCTCGCAACGGCAGTATGCGTTCGAGGCGGCTGCGTGCTCTTAGTGGCATCCCATTATCCGAACCATCCGCAGCCGTTGTGGAATCTTCCGGGCGGCCGTCAGCACCCCGGTGAGCTGCTCGCGGAGACGGCGGTTCGGGAATGCTTTGAAGAAACTGGTCATCGCGCACGCGTTTGCGAGCTGGCTTACGTGAGCGAAAGTTACGATCGCAGCGACGGCGTGCACTTCGTGAACGCGGCATTCGTCGTGGAGCTGACCGATGCGGGGTCGCCCTTCGACGAGTTCGGGATGAGGCAAGCGCAAGAGGACGATCACGTCGTCGAGGTCGCGTGGGTGCCGCTCGACGAGGTTGCATCGCGTATCGTCGTCCCGGTGGTACGCGATCCGCTGGTCGCGTTTCTGCGCGGGGAGATGCGACAGCGGTACGCCGGCTTTGCCGATGCGGGAATTACGATCCGGTGGCCGACCGGTTCTGGGTAGGACGCGTCTCCCACCGAGCGCGTTCCAACGTGTAGGCGATGACGTCGACCGGCTGGCCTGCCAGCGTGGCTCCGTGCGGCAGGATGCCGTCGTCCTCGAAACCGTTGTTTCGCAGAACGTGCCGCGACGATAGATTGTTCGGAACGCAATACGCGCGGATACGCTGTAAGGCGACGCTGCCGAATCCTTCTTCGAGCAAGGCCGCGACGGCTTCGGAAGCGATCCCGCGGCCGCGATAATCGCGAACGATGCTGTAACCGATTTCGCCGGTCGATCGCGTGCGTTCCGCGATGCGGAGCGAAATCCAGCCGATGGCTTCGTTGCCGCCGCTTCGGTAGACGAGCCACTCGAAGCGGCCGGTGGCTCCGGGCCGAAGCGCCTGCGGTCTCTCGGAAACCGCGGCTACGAACTGCTCGACCGAAAGGTCCGGAAGATCTTGATAGTCGCGCAAGTTTGGGGCTTGGAGCACCCTCCAAAGCACCTCGGCATTCGCCGGCGTAACCGGGTCGAGGCGAAGGCGCGGAGTGTTCAGGCTTCTCATGCGACGTCGCTCACTTCGCGCAGGCGGGTCTTGCCTCTTGTCGGCGCGGTTGAACCGAGTGATAGAGCGCCTAGCATGAACGATTTGACGGCAGCGTACCGTTCGACCGCTCCGGCTCGGGTCGATTTTGTTGCGACGGTCGCGTCATCGCCACGCTTTTTCTATGGGGCTCGTTCGCGCTGCACGCACGAAGCGTTCGACGCATCCACCACGGCGGGTCCGGTTGAAGTGGTCGATAACGTCGACATCGCGCCGCGCTGCCCCGTTCGTGTCGGCGACCGAGTCGAGGTCTGCGGCGAAATGGTCCACGATCGCGGCAAACCGCCGGTCGTCCATTGGACGCACCACGATCCTGCGGGGCGCCACCCCAATGGTTTTATTCGCTTGCGCGGCCGTTTGTACGCGTAGCATCGTTTCCGCGTTGGAGCAGTTCGGGAATCGTCACGAAGCGATAGCCTTTGCTTTTGAGCGCCTGGACGATCAGTCGCGTGGCTTCGACGTCGGCGCTGCGGTCGCAAACGTGCGGAGCTTGGTGCGTGCGCCCGCAGACGATGCCGCGGTTACCGTCGTGGAGCACGATAATCGAACCGTCGCCGACGTATCGAAGAACTCGCTGCGCGATGACGCTCGCAGGCGGGTACTCCCAATCGTTCGCCAGGGGCACCGACCACATTACCGGCGTGTAGCCGAGCTTGCGCACCTCGCCGAGAACGAGCCAGTCGCGTCCGCCGTACGGCGGCCGCATAATGCGCGTGTGCGTTCTCGTTGCCTCGTAAATTGCGTGATCGGTCTTCTCTAGCGTATCGTGCAGCGCAGCGGAATCGTCGAGGACGAGATGCTCGTGAGCCCACGTGTGATTGCCGATGGCATTGCCGTCGCGCGCTTCCCGGCGCACGACTGCGGGATACGCCTGAACCGCCTGTCCGACGACGAAAAAGGTGGCGTGCACGCGCTCCTTGCGCAAAACGTCGACGATCGCAGTCGTGTATGGTGGATTAGGCCCGTCGTCGTAAGTCAACGCAACCACGCGTTCGTCGTGAGGACCGCTCACTAGCGTCTTACCGAAGATTTGGTTGCCGGGGCTTTCCACCGCCTCGTATGCGACGAACGCGATAAACGCGGCAATCGCAAGGCAAAACGTCGCCGTCGTCGCGGCTCGCATCGCCATCAGCTACGCGGGACACTTTGCGGTGCGGGCGCGCGTTTGGGCGGCCTCGACGTTCTTCCGAAACTCGTCCGGTCCGAACTGGCGGAAATCTCGAATGACTTGCTCGTAACGGGGATCGGCGATCGCGGCGCTCTGTATCTTCAGCAAATCGTTCGGATTCTGCTTCGACAGGTCGATGTGGAACTGACGTCCCGCGGTGACCGCCCAGTAATGCGGATCGGTGAACGTGACGGTACGGTCGCCTTGCTTGTAGTCGGCGAGCTGTTTGACGTAGACCGTATAGGTCGCGGTCGCATTGGGGAGCGGCGACTTATCGGTCATTTGCCAAATACCGTCTTGTTCGAGTTTTCCGAAAAAGAAGCTGACGTCTGTGATCGCCGAGGGAGGCGCTTTGATGGTGATTTCCCGGCAGTTGTAACTGCGGATGCGATATCGAAAGCTCGATACGCCCTCGACGTCCTGCATATCGTACGCCTCCTCGTAAATGGGAGGATTCGCATAACGGATCGTGAGGCGCGCGTACAGCGCGCTAGGCGCCTTGCGCGCCCGAATGCCCGGCTCGAGATGGTATCGATAGCTGTCTACTTGCCAACCGACGATTCCCAGTACGATCGCGAAGATTACGACGACGATCTCAACGATCGGAAAACGGCGCATGAACCCTACTTCGCCGGGGCCGGCGCTTGCGAGTCGAGCACACTGTTGACGAGCCGATCCGCAACGGCATTCTGCTTGCGCGGAACGTGACGCACGTCGACGTGCTCGAATCGCTTGAGCAGCGCGAGGGCGCGGCGGTGCAGCGGCTGCAAGTCCACGTGCTTAACGCGATACTCACCCAGCACCTGACGCACGACGAGCTCCGAATCTAAGCGGACGGCAAGCCGGCGAATGCCGCGGTTTGCGGCCGCTTGCAAACCGAGCAGCAGAGCCGTCCATTCGGCGACGTTATTCGTGGCGATCCCTAGATATTCGCCCACCTCTTCGAGGAGAGCGCCGTTGGCGTCCAGCAGCACCGCGCCGCTTGCAGCGGGCCCCGGATTTCCTCGCGAGCCGCCGTCTGCGAACAGCGTCGCTTCGGGCGGAACGGCCTCAAAAAGCGTCTCCATGAGGGCGGGTCCTTCGGCGCTACCGACGCATGGCCCGCCCGGCTGGCGGGGTAAAACGGCGCCATGAAAGCGCTCTTTTCTAAAACTCTCCTTGCCGCCGTGGCGGCTGCCGCGATGGTGCTGACGCCGCAGCTCGTGTTGGCCGCTAATACGTTCTACGGAATCACCGTGCACGTTTCGTCCAACAACATCAAGGTGGAGGATCCAAAGACCAAGCAGACGCTGAGCTTCGAAATCCTACCGAAGTTCGATCAGATCTTCTCGGCCAACGGTAAGACGACATATCAAATGAAGGACGTCAAGGCCGGACAGTACGTCGGAGTTATCTACGATCAGAAAGCGCTGGGAATGCGCCACGCGGACAAGATCTATCTGCTCAACAACGCCAACGAAAAAATCGGCACCCAATAACACACGCTCTGGTTCAGGTGATTTTTCTTCAGGCTAGAAGACGAGGGGCGAAGTTTACTGCGGTAAATGAGCCCCGAGTCGACGACGCATGAAGAAAAATCGGGCCGACTGGATTCGAACCAGCGATCTCTAGTCCCCCAGACTAGCGCGATAACCAAGCTTCGCTACGGCCCGTTTTGAGTCTATTTGCGAGCGCCTTTCTTTGCGATGGCCTCCTTGAGGGACCTGCCCGCGACAAAGGCGGGAACCGCGCGAGCGGGGATGTCGAGCTTTTGTCCGGTTTTCGGATTGCGTCCCTCGCGCGCGCTGCGCGTGCGGACGACGAAGCTGCCGAAGGGTGTCAGCGCGACCCTATCGCCGCTTTGCAGCGCCTTTTTTATCTCTTCCAGAATGAGCTCGACGACGTTCGTCGCTTGTCGTTTAGAAAGTTCCGCCCCACCCGCAACGGCGTCAATAAGATCCGCCTTTGTCAAGGTACACGTCCCCTGGCGGCAACTCGAGCCGCCTCGGTGGGGATATCTGAGGAATCGCTACTTTTCCTGCAGTTCCACGAGCGCGCGCAGCGCCGTCACGTAGGACAGGGGGCCCAATCCGCTAATCGCGCCGCGGCAAGCGGCTGCCGTCACCGAGGTGCGCCGAAACTCTTCGCGGCCGGCTATATTGGAAAGGTGTACCTCGATCACTGGAATTCGTATCGCCACGATTGCGTCGAAGATGGCATAAGAGTAATGCGAATACGCGGCCGGATTGATGATGACGCCGTCGTACGCCGTGCGCGCCGCGTGCAGAGCGTCGATGATTTGGCCTTCGCCGTTGTATTGCTCGCAAACCACCGCGACGCCAAGTTCGGCGGCGGCCGCCGTAATCGTCTCGTTGAGATCGTCGAGCGTTTCTGCTCCGTACACTTCAGGCTCGCGGATTCCGCGCAAGTTGAGGTTTGGGCCGTGCAAGACCAGTACGCGCATGCAAGCGACTTTTGGGCAAAGGGCGAATTGTCATTCCATGCCTGACCTTTTGATTGGTGCGACGGCACCCGAGACCGGCATTTCGATCGTTGCGGCGATTACGACCGGCGTGGTTCGCGAGATTGCGGCCCGACACGACCTGTGGCCGACGGCGTCGGCTGCGGTGGGCCGCCTGGCAACGGGAGCGGTGCTGTTCGGCGCCGCGCTCAAAGGCCGCGAACGCATTTCGCTGCGCATGACCGGTGACGGACCGCTCGAGACGCTCACCGCCGATGCGTGGCTTCTCGAGGAAAACGGGCTAGGAGTTCGTGCGTATACCCATCATCCGCACGTCGATCTGCCGATCGATGCGCGCGGCAAGTTCGACGTCGGCGGCGCGGTCGGACGCGGCTCGCTGCAAGTCACGCGCTCGTTCGAAGTCGGGCAGCCCTACGTCGGAGTCGTACCGCTCGACACGGGTGAAGTGGCCGAAGACCTGGCGGTCTATCTCGCACAATCGGAGCAAATCCCTAGCGTTGTGGCCCTTGGCGTGCTTGCGAATCCGAGCGGCGTGATTGCTGCAGGCGGTATCATCGCTCAAGTGCTTCCGGGCGCAAACGAACGCGCCGTCGCGGCGCTCGAAGAACGTGCGCTTGCCATGCCTCCCATCACCAAGCTCGTGTCCGAAGGCGCCGATGCGTCCGGGCTGCTGCGCGCGATCGGCGGTGAGGACGACTTACGCGCTCAACGTCGCATCGAGGTACGGTTCGCGTGCCTGTGCACGACGCAAAAAGTCGAATCGATGTTGTTGGGATTGGGAGCGCAAGAATTGCGCGACATGGCGGCCGCGCGCGAGGAAACGGAAGCCGTCTGCGAGTTTTGCAAACGTCCGTACATCTTTACGAGCAAAGAAATTCTCGAGTTAGCGGAACGCTTATGATTAGCCGCTCGCCGGCGACTGCCAAAGCAGCCGCCGCATGCGACCTGATTCTGCCGCAGACGCTGAGCGCTACGCTGGCTTCCCATGATGGCGGCGCAACTCTGCAGTCGCTGATGACCACTCGCTCTCCGCAGAGTCTTTGCGAGTATGCCGATCTTACAGCGCCGGGAATCAAGGTTACCGTTGCGCTCTTTACAACGTCGACTATGCGTGTGTCGGGGGCCGGATCAACTGTTGCTAAAGTAGGGTGCGACGACCTTGCGAAGTGCCAAAAGGCCCTGATTGATAACTCACCCGAAGAGCTCTATAGCGCACAGAAGCCTGCTACCGGTTAACGTTGCTCGGTAGAGGACGACACACATTGCGTGCTTTCCCAGTCGTCTGTCTTGTGGGTTATGCGATGTGGGAGCGTTGTCGCGATTATGGTCCTTCCCGGGCGAGATTCACGGTCCGACGCAGCATTGGAAACGTTGGTCTTCAAGGACGTTTCGCCGAACCTGTAGCGGCGAAAGCCGGTGCGCATCGAAAAACCAATTAAGCTTTTTAGCGTTTAAAGATCTTGCCGACGTCTTTAGGTTCGCGGTAGGACTCGATGCGCTGCCAGTAGGTTTCGCGAATCCGGCCGCCTTCGTTGACGTACCACCAGCCGCACTCGCAGCGAATCGGGCGTTCTCCCGGCGCGGGATAGTTGTACTCGCGTCCGCAGCGTTTGCAGACGAACGCCTTGCCTTCGATCGGCTTCGTGGACGAGGTGTACGTTACGGCGGACGATTCGGCCATCGTTACTCTTTCTCCGGACGAATGCGGACGAACTTGCGCGACCCTACGGAAAGCACGGCGGGCCCGGCGGCGGACCAGACCGCCTTGGGGTCGTTCACGACTATACCATCGACCTTCACGCCATTCCCCGAGATAAGTCGCTCGGCCGCGCGCCGGCTCTCGGCAAAGCCGGCTTCGACCAGAAGCTCGGCCACGCGGACGGCCTCGCCGGCGGTCAGCTCGGGCAGTTCGCCGGACGGAAGTTCCTTACGCTGCACGGTGCGCTCGAAATTTTCGCGCGCGTCACGAGCCGCCTCGGCGCCGTGGTAGCGCGCGACGACGTCGAGCGCCACGTCCTTCTTGGCATCCATCGGCTTGACCTCACCCGAGCGCAGCCGGCCGGCGAGCAGATCGCATTCGGACTGCGAGCGAAACGCGGCCAGGCGCGCGTAGGTGGGAATCAGTTCGTCGCCGATCTTCATGAGCTTTCCGAACTGCTCGACAGGCGGTTCGGTGATGCCGACGTAGTTGCCGAGCGACTTGCTCATCTTCTTTTCGCCGTCAAGTCCCACCAAGAGCGGCACCGTCGCGCAGATCTGCGGCATCTGTCCGTATTCGCGCTGGTAGTGGCGACCGAGCAACAGATTGAAAAGCTGATCGCTGCCGCCGAGCTCGACGTCGGCTTCAATCGCGATCGAATCGTAGGCCTGAGCTACGGGGTAGAGGAACTCGTGCAGCGCGATCGCCGTGCCCGCGGAGTAGCGATTGTGGAAATCATTGCGCTCGAGCATCTGCGCGACCGTTGTTCGCGACAGCAGCTTCACGAGATCGGCCAACGACAGCTTGTCGAGCCACTCCGAGTTGTGGCGCACCGCTATCCGCTCGAGGTCGAGCACCTTTCCCGCTTGTCCGAGGTAGGTCGCCATGTTTGCTTCGATTTCGTCGGTCGTGAGCTGCGGACGCGTAACGTTCTTGCCGCTGGGATCGCCGATGCGTGCCGTAAAGTCGCCGATAATCAGCGTCACTTGGTGCCCTGCCTCAGCGAAGCGCTGCAGCTTCTGCAGAACGACCATGAAGCCGAGGTGCAAGTCGGGACTCGTCGGATCGATGCCGAGCTTGACGCGCAACGGCCGCCCGAGCGCGAGCCGCGCGCGAAAGTCCTCGGCCGTCTCGACGTGTTCGAAACCGTCGAGCAACTCCTCAGCGTTGTTTCCCATGCTCCATTTTCTTTTAGCGAAGTTCTACGATCGTTACGCCGCTGGAACCCTCATTTTCGTTACCGTAACGAATGCTTTTAACGGAGGGATGCGCGCGCAGATACTCTTGCAGGCCGCGTCCGAGCATGCCGGTGCCTTTTCCGTGGATCAACCGCAGCGGCGTATTTCCCGCCAAGACGGCTTCGTCGATCCAACGTTCTACCAGCGGCTCGGCCTCCATGAAGCGTTTTCCGCGCACGTCTAATTCGGCGAGCGTTCTGGAAGCCGCTTCCATGCGCGCACCGCTACCCCCCTTCGACTCCGGCGCTTCGCAACTACGCTGCGGACTGCGCCCCGTTCCGGGGCTTGCCCCTAAAGGAACTCTTCTGACGTCGGTCTTCTTGACGACGGTCTTCATCGGTCCGACGGCGACCAACAGTGTGTCGCCGTAATCCTCGGCCACGGTGCCGCTCTGGCGCAATGACCCGACGTGCACGCGGTCTCCCGGAACGAACGCACCCCCACCGTCTTTGGGAGCAGTTTCCGGGGCGATGCCGAGGTCGCGATGGATCGCATCGAGCGTCTGCGCGAGCAGCGCCGATTGCGACGGCGTGACCTTCGCGCGTCGGGGTCCACCCGATTCCTCGGCGCGCCGCTGGAGTTCACGAACGAAATCCCGCAGCGCTTGCTGCACGCGTTCGTCGGCCTTCTCGCCGAATGCACGGCGCTGCGCGTCGAACTCCTCACGATCGCGCTGTAGACGTGCGCGTTCGCGACGCTCCGCTTCGCGTTCGGATTCGAGACGCTCGCGCTGCGCCTGAAGCGCCGCGTTCTGCGTCGACAGCTCGGCCAACGCCGATTCGTAATCGCGTTCCCGCGTGTCGAGTAAGCGCTGCGCGCGCTCGACGATCGTTCCGTCGATGCCCAGTGCCGTCGCCAGTGGAAACGCCAGCGATTGGCCCGGTGCGCCGACGTCGAGACGGAACGTCGGACGGAACGTCTCCGGATCGAAACGGACGCTCGCGTTAGCAACGCCCGCCGTGGCGTGAGCGAACAGCTTGAGTTCCGTCGCGTGCGTCGTGACGATGCCGCGCGCACCGCGCTCCAGCAGGCGTTCGAGCATCGCAACCGCCAACGCGGCTCCGGCACTCGGTTCAGTTCCTCCGCCGATCTCGTCGATCAGCACGAGCGTCCGTCCGTTGGCGCGCTGGAGCATCTCGCGCATGCGCTGCAAGTGCGCCGAAAACGTCGACGCATTTGCGGCAATCGATTGCTCGTCGCCGATGTCGGCGATGACGCATCCGAAGCGCCCGATTTCGCTGCCTTGCGACGCGGGCAGCTGCATGCCGCAATACGCCATCACGATCAGCAGCCCGACCAGCTTGAGCGCGACGCTCTTGCCGCCCATATTGGGTCCGCTGATGACCAGCAGCCGCGTCTTCTCGTCGAGCGACAGGGATTGCGGTACCGCGCGCTCGCCCAGTAAGGGATGCCGTCCGCGCACGATAACGAGCGTCGGTTCGTCGCTAAGCAGCGGCTCCGAGGCATCCATCGCATGGGCGGTGCGCGCTTTGGCGACCAGCAGATCGATCGCAGCGAGCATCTCGACGTTGGCCTCGATCGCCCCGGCCGCGGCACCGACTCGCCGCGAGAGATCCTCGAGGATCCGCTGAACCTCGCGTTCTTCTTCGATGCGCAACGTTCGTACGCGGTTGTTCGTTTCGAGGGCCGCCAACGGTTCGACGAAGAGCGTTTGCCCGCTCGAGCTGGTATCGTGAACGATGCCCGGCAGCAGGCCGGAAAACTCGGCCTTGACCG
Organism: Vulcanimicrobiota bacterium; assembly: GCA_963715435.1. GTDB lineage: Bacteria > Vulcanimicrobiota > Vulcanimicrobiia > Vulcanimicrobiales > Vulcanimicrobiaceae > JAFAHZ01. Next base: position 2,858,125 of record OY970243.1, on the reverse strand, counting down.
GAACGACGAACCGGCCTTCGCGGATCGTCACGACGCTGTCTTGGATGGCTTTCGCGTATTTCGCGGACTTGAGAATCGAGCTCACACGTTCGCGCGCTTCGTTCTGCGCCTGCACGAGCGATCTGCGAATGCGCGCCAAAGCCGGCGAAGCCCGATCGAGGACCGCACCGCGTTCGTCGATCGCATCGGATATCGCGCGCTGCAGATCGCGCAGGGGCGTGTATCCCGCCACCACGGGCGCGAGCGCGGCGCTCTCGCGCACCGCAAGCTGGGCCGCCGCGGCGGCGGCGACCGCATCGCCGATTGCGCGCAGATCGCCGGGCGCCAACGTGCGTCCCACGGCGGCGGCTTGGGTGAGATCGGCGGTGTCGATCGCCGGCATAACGTAGAGATCGGCGCCGGCGACAAGCTCGCGCGTCGCAGAGGTCTGTGCCTGCGCTACGCGCACCGCGTCGAAATTCTCGAATGGCGCCAGCGCCTCGGCTAGCGCGCGTCCGCGCTGGGTGCGGGTTGCGGCCACGACCCGGTCGCGCACGCTCGCAAAATCGAGCGCCTCCAGGGTACGCGCGTCGGTAACGTTACCCGAGTTTTTTTCGAATGAGCTCATTGACGAGCGCCGGGTCGGCTTTGCCGCGCGACGCTTTCATCACTTGGCCGACGAGGAATCCGGCGACGTTCGTCTTCCCCGCTTTATAATCCGCGACGACCTTCTCGTTGGCGGCGATGACGTCGTCGACGAACTGGGCGATTGCGGACGGATCGCTCGTCTGCGCAAGTCCCTCGGCCTCGACCATCGACTTCGGCGAACCGCCACCGTCCCACATACGCGCCAGCAAGTCTTTGGCTATCTTCGAGTTGATCGTCCGAGCTTCCACGAGCGCGATGAGCTCGGCGAGGTGTTGGGGGGATACCTTCGATTCGGCAACCGGCGTCTGCGTCTCGTTCGCCAAACGCGAGAGATCGCCGAGCACGAAGTTCTTCGATTGCTGCGGATGGCCGCTGGCTTTGACGACGCGTTCGAAGTACTCCGCCAACGCCACGCTGTCGATGAGCTGCGTTGCCTGCTTGGGATCCAGTCCGTACTGCGCGGTATAACGCTCGAAGCGCTGCCACGGCAGTTCCGGTAACGACGTGCGAATCTTCTCAACGTTTTCAGGTAAGATCTCCATCGGGACGAGATCGGGGTCGGGGAAGTACCGATAATCGTGCGCGAGTTCTTTGCTGCGCATGGAATGCGTCACGCCGTTGACTTCATCCCAGCCGCGCGTCTCTTGAACGATGCGTCCGCCGGACTCCAGAATCTGAATCTGGCGATCGATCTCGCTCTCGATCGCGCGATGGACCGAGCGGAACGAGTTCATGTTCTTGATCTCGGTCTTCGTTCCGAGTTCGGCGGAGCCGGCCGGACGAATCGAAACATTGGCATCGCAGCGCAGCGAGCCTTCTTCCATCTTTACGTCGCTGACGCCGAGCTGCAGCAGCGTGCGACGCAGTGCTTCGAGGTACGCAACGGCATCTTCGGCGCTGTGAATTTCGGGCTCCGATACGCACTCCATGAGCGGCACGCCGGCACGATTGAAATCGACAAGCGAGTAGGCGCTGCCCGCGATGCGTCCATCACCCGATCCCGCGTGCGTCGATTTCCCGGTATCTTCTTCCAAATGGATGCGCACCAGACGGCAGGCGCTCATGGCGCCGTCTTCACGCCAATACTTCACTTCGCCGCCCAAGGTCAGCGGCATGTCGTACTGGGAAATCTGATAGTCCTTGGGCATATCCGGATAGAAATAGTTCTTGCGATCGAACTTCGAGAACGGCGGTATCTGCGCACCGAACGCCAGTCCTGCGCGAATTACGTAATCTATCGCCACCCCGTTGGCAACCGGAAGCGCGCCGGGCATGCCCAAACAAACGGGGCACACTTTGGTGTTCGGCTCGCCCCCGAACTCGTTGGCGCATCCGCAGAACATCTTCGTCGCCGTCTTGAGCTCGACGTGACATTCGATGCCGATAACGGCCTGGTAAGTAATTCTCGCATCAGCAGTGGTCATAGCTAGCCAACCAACTCCGTTAAAGGCCGATGTTTTAGCGCGTGCTGGGTGGCTTTCTCGTACGCGTGCGCAGCGCCCAGCAGCATCTTCTCGCCGAAGATCGGCGCGCACAGCTGTAATCCCATCGGCAGCGCGCGCGTCCCGCCCGGCGGCGTCACCCAGCCGCACGGAACCGATAAGGCCGGCAAACCGGCAAGCGACATCGGGATCGTGTAGTAGTCCATCATGTACATGCTATACGGATCGCTCTTGGCGTTAAACGTAAACGCCGGCGAGCTGGCTGCCGGACAGGCGATGAGGTCGCACTGTTCGAACGCTTTTTCGAAGTCGCGAGCGACGAGCGTCCGCGCCTTCTGCGCCCGCACGTAATATGCGTCGTAATAGCCGCTCGATAAGGCGTAGGTTCCGATCAAGATACGGCGCTTGACTTCCGGGCCGAATCCAGCGGCGCGCGTCTGCTCGTACATCGCCTGCACGTCTTTTGCCTCGACGCGCAGACCGTAGCGCACGCCGTCGAAGCGCGCTAGATTCGACGAGCACTCGGCCGGAGCGATCAAATAGTAGGTTGCCAATCCGTAATCGGCGGTTGGCAATGAGACGTCGTGCAGCTCGGCGCCGAGCGCTTGCAGATCGTGATAGGCGCGATCGTAGACTTCGTCGATATCGTCACCGAGCTCGCGCGTGTCGAACTGGCGAACGATGCCAATTTTCAGTCCACTCAGTGACTCGAGCAAGCCGGTTGCGGCCGGTTCTACCGCACGGTCGATCGACGTCGAATCCATCGGATCGTGGCCGGCCATCGCGTCGTAGACGAGTGCCGCGTCTTCCACCGTGCGCGTGAGCGGACCGATTTGATCCAGGCTCGAAGCAAAAGCGATCAATCCGTAACGCGACACGCGGCCGTACGTCGGTTTGAACCCGACGAGATTGCAGAACGCGCCGGGTTCGCGAATCGATCCGCCGGTGTCGCTGCCCAGCGCGACTGCGGCTTCGAACGCCGCCACCGCGGCCGCGGAACCGCCGCTCGACCCGCCCGGAACGCGTTCCAGATCGTACGGATTACGCGTCACTCCCAGCGCTGAGTTCTCACACGAACTGCCCATCGCAAACTCGTCCATGTTGGCTTTGCCCACGACGACGGCGCCCGCATGGATGAGCCGCTGTACCGCGGTCGCGGTATAGGGCGCGACCCACTGCTCGAGGATCTTGCTGCCGCACGTCGTGCGCGTGCCGGTCAAGCACATGTTGTCTTTGACGGCGAGCGTCACGCCGGCCAACGGCAGGCGTTCGCCGCCGCGAACGCGCGCATCGACTCGGTCGGCTTGCTCGCGCGCGGCGGCCAGCAGCGGCGTCAACAACGCGCCGACGCGATTCTCGAAGCGATCGATCTGCGCCAGCGCGGCATCGGCCGCTTCCCGCGCGGAAAGCGTTCCGGCATTGACGTCGCGCGCAATCTGCGCGGCCGAACGTTCGACGATCTCGGTCGGCATCGTCACTGCTCCGCGATGATCCGCGGTACGCGGAAGAACGCACCTTGCCGCTGCGGCGCACCGCCGAGCACGGTCTCACGATCGAGACACGGGCGTGCGACGTCCTCGCGCTCGACGTTGCGCGATTCTACGACCTGTGCGGTGGCCGGCACGGCGTTCGTGTCGAGCTCGCCGAGCCGGTTGACGTGCTCGAGCAGATCGCCGAGCTGCGCGCCGAAACGATCGACCTCTTCGTCGGTCAGTGCAATGCGCGCGAGTTTTGCAACGTAGCGGACGTCAATCTTTTCGGATGACAAAGTCGGGATACTCCGGTCGGTCGTGTGCGAATCGGTCGTCGGCCGGCCACGCTGCCGGCGGAGGCGCGCCTTCGAAAGCATCCTCGACGGTTGTCCGCGCCGCCCCTGCCTCGTTATAAACCGTAACCAGGGTCTCGACGTGCCCCGTCTGCGGGAACATGTCGAACGGCTGCACGACGCCGAAGCGATACCCTTTGGCGGTCAGGAACTTCAAATCCCGGGCCAGCGTCGCCGGATCGCACGACAGATACCAAACGTTCGGAACGCCTGCCGACGCAATCGCGCCAAGGGTCGCCTCGTCGGAGCCCTTGCGCGGCGGATCCAAGAAGACGATTTGCGCGCGACGCAGCACGTCGCGTCCTTCCCCACCGCGAAGTACCTCCTCGACGCGTCCGCCGCGCACGCGAACGCGCTCCTGCAGGCCGTTGAGGTCGGCATTGCCCTCCGCCTCGGCAACCGCACGCGAGTTCTCCTCGATACCGAACACCTCGCACCCGTGTTTTGCAAAGTACAGTGCGAACGTGCCGGCTCCGCAGTAGAGATCGACGACGCGGCGCGGTACGCCCAAGCCGCGCTTCATGAACTCGAAGATGCGGCCGACGATCTCCACGTTGACTTGAAAGAACGAGGCGGCCGAGACGCGATAGCGGATGCCGTGGATCGTCTCTTCGATCTCCGGCGTTCCGGCCGACGCATGCTGACGGCGGCCTAGGATGGCATTCTCGCCGCTCAAGTCGTACGAGTTCGTCACTCCGACGACGCCCGGCAGGCGCGCTTGCAAGGACGCCGCTCCACGTTCGACCGCAGCCGATTCGCGGTCGGTCGTAACGGTGAAAACGGCCTGTCCCGTCGCGCGAGCGGCACGCGCGACCACGTGACGTGCCGGTTCTAGGATGCCGGCAATCTCGTCGTCGAGACGCCCGGCATTTAGGCGCGCGATATAATCGCTGAGCCGCGGCATGACGATGGGGCACGCGTCGATCGGCACCACGTCGTGGGAGCGCTGCTTGTAGAAGCCGATCGACGGAAGCGCGGACCGGTGGTCGATCACGAGCGCCATTTTGTTGCGGTAGTTGCGCGGCACGATCATCCCAATCGTGTCGCGCACCTCGACGTCTGCAAATCCGCCGATACGCTGCAGCGCGTTTCGCACGACGTCGCGCTTCCAGGCCAGCTGTGCCGGATAGCTGAGATGCTGCACTTGGCAGCCGCCGCAAATCCCGAAGACGGGGCAGAACGGCTGCACCCGAAACGGCGAACCGGAGATCAGGCGGACGAGTTCTGCGACGGCATACTTAGGCTTCACCGTCGTTATCGTTACGCGCGCCGTCTCGCGCGGAAGAGGACCGAAGCAGAAAACGGCCATTCCGCTGGAACGGCCGACGGCTTGCCCGTTGGACAACAGATCGTTGAACGTGACCTCGAGCTCCGCGCCGGGGCGAAGAGGAGAGGTTTTCTTAGGCGCTGTGTCTCTGTTCGTCAAGCGTCTTGAGCAGCGAATTCGCTTCGTCGATCAGCTGCTGGATGCGCTGGCTCGTAGGATCGTCCGGCGGACGATTCGCACGCGCCACGGCTTGCACGACCGCGAATGCGACCGCAGCGCCGACGGCCACGGTGCCGATCCCGATGCCGATCCACAGAAAGGCGCGGGCGGCCCGGCGTTCTTCGCGATCGCCGCGTTCATCGCGGGCATGATTGACGCTGTGGTCGGACGGTTGCACTAGCTCCTCCTCGAGGCGACGCCGGTACTTTCTCGGACGGGCCTGGGTTTACCCGGCGATGTAAAATACCCACGGTAGCCATCATGATCTCCGAGGAACGCGACCAAGAGCGCGGCGTCAAAACTCTTCTGTGGGCGTTTCTCGTATCGATCCTCATTCACGCACTCGTCCTTCCTGTTGCGTTTTGGTCTTGGACCCGCAGCGTACGGCTCTCGCAGCAGCCGCCGAAGCACGAGTGGGTCGTCAGCTCGACGGCGGTCCGCATCGAGCGCCGCACGGTACCGCAGCGGCGCAGCGTTCCAAGACAGGCCCAGCCGCGGCCGATGCCGCCCCAACCCCAGCCCGTTCCGCCGCGTCCCCAGCTGCAGCCCCAACCAGTTGCGCCGGCCGCGCCGCGCCCAGAGATCGCCCGGGCGGCCCCGACTGCGCCTCCGCAGCCAAAGGAGCCGGAGCACAGGACGACGCCTTCACTCCAAAGCCAGCTTGAACAACAACAGCAAACATTCTCTCAGGAAGTGGCCCGGCTGCGCGAACAAAACAATCCGCTCAGCATTGCCGAGCCCCGCGAACCTCCGGCCGCAGCCTATCACCGAACGTACTTCGACGTTCCGGGCCATAGCCACCGAGAAGCCGTCGAGGCGCTCCTTCTTCCCATGAGGCACTGGCGGGCCAACGACATGAGCTGCTACTACGTGCGGTATATCGCGCAATTCACCACGGGCGGTAGTGAAGACGGCGTCATTCCGTGGCCCGTCTGCTACCCGGCCAACGACGACGCGATGATCAATCCACCGTACCCACACGACTTGCCGATTCCCATACCCCAGCGAGACTACGTGCTGCCGCCCGGGACGTATCTCACGCCGCTTCTGCGTTCCATTTACGACCGCCGCGGCTAAAAAAAACCCCCGCCGGCTTCGAGCGAGGGTGTGGATTTCGCGAGCGGTGTTCGGTCCGAGCGATTAACCTGAGAGTTAGCAAGGACCGAACACCCGAGCGAAACGACGCTAGAGCGCCTGAGCCAGTGCCCAACCCAGCGGCGAGCCGATGCCCGCGGCTTGATTGTAGTGACTCGACGTGCACGAGTATGCTCCGTTGCTGCCCGACGTGCACGGGATGAAGTACGTCCCGTAGCCGTGCGCTGAGAACAGACTGTAGATCGTCGAGTTGACGAAGCCCAGTTTTGCGCCGTGGTATTGGTCGGCCTCGATCATGAGCGCAACCGAAGCCGGCGACGACCACGACGTACCGAGATAGTCACCCCACGCGCCGCCCGTGTAGACCGCAACGGGATCGAACGGGAGCGAAATATCGGGTTGATTGCGGCCCGTGGCGATCATGCCGGTGATGCCGCTCTGATAGCTCGGCTCGGCGAAGACGGTCGAAACGCCGCCGCCGCCCGAGTAGCTTCCCTCGACGCCCATGGTGACCGACGCAAGCGGCGTGGTTTGTTCCGTGAAGTTCACTCCCCCCACGGACAGGAAGTACGGGCCACCGGCGGGAGCGCTGACGCCCTTGCCGCTGCATTCGTTGCTGCCGCTGTCGCCGGACGACGCCGAGAATTCGACGCCTTCGGCAGCACCTTGTTGCGCGATCGAATTCGTCGAATCGGCAAACGGCGTGTCGCTAGACTCGCATCCGCCGAACGACGAGTTCACCGCTGCGGCTTTTCCGTCGGTCAGCACTTGGTTATAGGCGTCTTCGATGTTCTGGTCGGCGAGCGATCCGATATCGTAGACGATGATATTGGCGGCCGGTGCGAGACCCGCGATCGTTTGCACGTCGAGATCGGTCTCGGCATCGTCGCCGCTGCCGCCGCCGTCGACGGCTTCATTGGTGATCGTACCGGTGTGCGTCACGCCGGCTGCAGAGAGGTACGTGTTCGCGTAGCTCGTGCTGACCGGATCGTCGATGACGATAGCGGCGGTGTAACCCGAACCGTTGCACCCGTGCTGTACCGGGAAGTCGAACGGATCGGCGAGGCCCGTCGCAAGCGTTCCCGACGAGTTGGTCAGCGGACCGTTGAGCGCAGTTCCGCTGCACGCTCCGCTGGGGGTCGGAGTCGGAGCCGTCGTCGGCGTCGGCGTGGGACCCGTGGTCGGCGTCGGCGTGGGCTTGGGCGTCGGCGTCGGCGTCGGCGTCGGAGCCGGCGACGGCGTCGGCGTGCTGCCGCCGCTGAGCGTTAGTGCGGTCGAATCGATGAAGAAGTCGGTTGCACGAGTTCCGGTTTGGTTCGACGTCCACTTGATCGCCGCAGCGCCGCCGGCGTAGGACGACAGATTGACGGTCTCTTTGACGTAGCCGCCGCCCGTGTTGGTGCGGTTGCTAAACGATTGCACCGTCGCTCCGTTGACCGTGAGGTTTAGCGTGTCTTTGGTCGTCGTCGTGCCGTCGGTGGTGTACACCCACAGATAGTACGTCAAGGTGGCGGTGCAGCCGGCCGGGATCGACGCGGTTTGCGCCAGCGTATCGGTTTCCGGCGTGTTATAGCCGTCCAGCCACGCTAACCAGTTACCTTGATACGACAGACTGTAGTCGTCCGTAATGACGCCGGAGGTCGTCGTCCAATCGACGTTGCCCGATTCAAAGCCGGGGTTGAGCAGCAACTGACCGCTGCAGCCGGCCAGCGGGCGCAGCATCGTGAGCGGCAGTTCTTGGCTCGGCGATCCCCCCGGCTTGGTGTCCGGAATGTTCGCCGGATCCGGGAACGGGTGCGTCACTCCGCCGCTTCTATCGACGCCGGTGCGCGCCACTACGACGTTGGACATCGACACGTCGCGCACGATCGATGCGATCGCCGGCGGAACCGTGCCGGGACGGACGTTCGTGAAGCGCTCGCCGTACTTCCCTTGACGAACGTTGTGGATCTCGGTATGAAAAAAGCGTTCCACGACGCGGGCCGGAGCCTTCGCGTCGATAAGGGTGCGATTTGAATAACGATGGGTGATGGTGAAGCCGGCGTTACGTAACTCGCGTACGACCGCCGCTTCTTGCTCGTGCGTAGGCGCGAAGCGCTCGTTGAACTCCGCCGGCGTCAACACGTGATGCCGTCCGCGTCCCAGCTCCGCGACGAAACGATCGAGTTCTTGCTGGTGGTTGTAGCGCAACGTGAGCACTACGCTCACCGGCGATTTACCCTCGCGGCGACCCGCATCGGTGAAGGCCAACTTTCCAAAGGTTTGTGGAACGGCGATCAACGGTGATCTCGACAGATCCGATGTCACCGGCGACGTCGAGAGATCCGATTTCGCGGGGACCGTCGATAACGACCCTTGATCGCCCGCGCCGGGCCCCGGGGCGGGCAGCAGCGAGCCGTTGTGACTGCCGCTGCATGCTGAAAACGTTAACGACAGCCCAACCAAGGCGGCCATTACGCGCGATATTCTTCGCATGTGTCTCCTCAAAGCCAAAGCAACTGAAATTGGGTCTTGGGATCCAGTCAAGACTACGTAAAGAGGAGACACCCGTCTAGCGCCGTTTGCACCTGTAGTCTATTGGCACATAAGTGCGTTTTGCACTCAAGCGCTCCGTATCAGGCTACTTTTTGTTGCTACGACTTGGCGGAAAACGCTATGCAATAGCCGTGCGGGGAGATGTTGCCGTCGACGATCGCGCACGAGCCGTCGGCTTTGGGGTCGTTGCCCGGCGTGAAGAACTTGCATCCCGAGCACTGCATGCCGTTGTCGGGCGACGTCTGATAGTGCATCGCGTCCTTGCTGGATTTCGCGCCTTGCGCGCGCGCGGCGCTATCGAGAACGACGGCGAGCACCGGCAGCAGCGCCGCTCTTTCCAGAAATGCCGCCCGTTTGATGACCTGCTTCATACTTCGAAGTTACCTGCGGGAGGTGAAGAAAATCTGAAACGTTCTCGGCTTTAGTGAAAGTTGTGCGAGTTGACGCCGCGGGTGATGCCTTCGGAGTCGAAGCTCCAGAAGCGCTGAGCGATCACGTCGACGCAGCCGCCTTCCTTTTGAAGCTTGCCTTCGATGACGAGCACCGGGGACGTGCGAATGACGCGGCGGTATTTTTCGTAAACGTCGGGACGCACGATCACGTTGACGATGCCGGTCTCGTCCTCGAGCGTCAAAAAGACGAAACCTTTGGCGGTTCCCGGACGCTGACGCGTAATCACCATGCCGCCGACGCGACAGACGAGATTGCGCGGCTGTTCGCTCAACCGTGCCGCCGGAATCACGCGGCGCGCGTCGAACTGCGCGCGGAAATGCGCGATCGCGTGCTCGTTGGGCGTTACGCCGGTCGACCACAGATCGAACGCCGTCGCTTGTTTCGCGGTGACCGGCGCAAAACGCACCTGCGGCTCGTCGACGTCCATCAGCTTGCCGAGCTCGCCGCGAGCTTCGCGTTCGTCGAGCGCGCGTAACGCCCACATTGCTTCCCGGCGCGATGCGAACCACGGCGAGAACGCGCCGGCGACGGCCAGATTCTCGATCGCTTCCTTCTCGAGCTGCGTGCGCTGCGCGAAGTCGAGAATCTCGCGAAACGCGCCGCCGGTAAGCGCCGCTTCCAAACGTTTACGCTGCACTTCCCCCAATCCGCGAACCAGATGAAATCCTAGGCGCAGCGCGCCTTCGCCGTCGACGTGCGACCAGTATTCGCTGGCGTTGACCTCGACCGGCTTGACGGTGACGCGGTGACGCCGCGCGTCGTTGACGAGCACTTCGGTCGAATAAAATCCCATCGGCTGCACGTTGAGAATCGCCGCGGCGAAGATCGCCGGATAATGACATTTCACGTACGCCGACGCGTACGCCAGCAGCGCGAAACTCGCGGCGTGCGATTCGGGGAATCCGTAATCGGCAAAGCCTTCGAGCATGTGAAAAAGCTGTTCGGCCGCCGCGCGGTCGATGCCGTTTTCGACCATGCCGTCGACCAAACGCGGATAGATTTCGTTCATACGCTCGTGAGAGCGTTTGTGGCCCATCGCGCGGCGCAGTTGATCCGCCTCTCCCGGCGTAAAACCGGCCGCTTCGATCGCCATGCGCATTCCCTGCTCTTGAAAGAGAGGAACGCCCAGCGTACGCTCCAGCACGTTCTTGAGCTTGGGATGCGGATAGGTCACCGGCTCGAGTCCGGCCCTGCGGCGCAAGAACGGATGAATCATCTGCCCCTGGATCGGTCCCGGACGAATGATCGCCACCTGCATCACGATATCGTAGAAACACTCCGGCTTCATTCGCGGCAGCATCGACTGCTGGGCGCGCGATTCAATTTGGAATACGCCGATCGTGTCGGCTTTTTGGATCATGGCGTAGGTTTTGGGATCGTCGGGGGGGATGGTGTGCAATTGTAGCGGCTCGTCTAGTTCGTGTCTCGTCTACGGGACCGCTCGCCGGAGCGCATCCTGCGCCCCGGCTACTACGCTGCTCCCGCGCGGGGGCAAGCCCTGAACTGGAGTGCACATCCTGTGCTGCCGCGCGGGAGTCAGAGTTCCCGGAGGACGAAACACACACACACTCGCCATCAAACTGAAACCATTTATGATTGTTGTCCAGGCAACGCTTATGAATTGAAAACGCTTCTCTTAAAAGAGATAGCATTCCCAAGCCCAAGAGGTCGATTTTTATTAGGCCGAGTTCTTGGAGGTCGTCTTTGTCCCACTGAACGATGGTGCGGTCGCGCATCGTCGCCCATTCGACCGGCGCGACGCGAATCAACGGATCGCGCGTGATCACCATGCCGCCGGAATGGATGCCCATGTGGCGCGGGAAACCGTCGATGCGTTTGCAGAGCCAGGCGAGGTTTTCAGCTATGCGTTCGGGCAGCGTAGCTGCCGCTTCTTCGAGCGATTCGCGCGCGTCGAGCTCGCGGGCCAGCGCGTCGACTTCCTCCAAGCTTAGCCCGAGCGCTTTGGCAACGTCGCGCAGCGCCGAACGCATCCGATAGGTGATGACTTCGGCGGCCATTGCTGCGTTGGCGCGGCCGTAACGCTCGTAGACGTACTGAATGATTTTTTCGCGATCTTGATGCGCAAAATCGATGTCGATATCGGGAATTTCCTTACGCTCTTCCGACATGAAGCGTTCGAAGAGCAGCTTCATGCCGATCGGGTCGACGGCGGTAATGCCCAGCGCGTAGCAGACCGCCGAGTTCGCCGCCGATCCGCGGCCTTGGCACAGCACGCCCAGTTCCTGCGCTTTGCGCACGATGTCCCAGACGATCAGAAAATATCCCGCAAGATCCATCTTGGCGACGATGCCCAGCTCGTATTCGAGCTGCCGCTCCACGTCGGCCGATATGGGGGTGGCGTACCGCTGTGCGGCGCCGCGGTAGACCAGCTCTCGCAGATACGACTGACGCGTATAGCCGTCGGGAACGGCAAAGAGCGGAAACTGCCCCGTCAAACGTTCCAGCCGGAATCGACAGCGCTGCGCGATCGCCGTCGTTCGTTCGATCGCCTCCGGATACGGCTCGAAGAGACGGCGCATCGTATCGGGCGACTTCAGGTGGTATTCACCGTTGGGCCGCAACTGGTGATCGGCGCGGGCCCGGTCGAGCGTCGTACCGAGCTTCACGCACGCGAGCACGTCGGCGACGGCAGCGTCGTCTTTATAAGCGTAGGCGACTGCGTTGGTGGCAACGAGCGGCACGTGCAGTTCGCGCGAGAGACGCACCAGCTGCTCGTTTCGCTGCGCCTCTGCGACCGTCAGATGCTGCTGCAGCTCCAGATGAAAGCGATCGCCGAAACATGCGATCCATCGTCGCGCTTCTTCCCCCGCGGCCTGCAAGCCGTCTCGAGCCAAAATACGCTCGATGCAGCCGCGCTCTCCGCCCGATAACGCAATCAGGCCATCGGTTCGACCGGCCACGTCGCCGAACTCCAAGCGCGCGCCGCCTTTGCTGCCGCGAAGCTGCGCGATCGAAATCAGCTCGCACAGATTTGCGTAACCGCATTCGTCTTCGACCAGCAATACGATGCGCGCGCCACCGGTAAGAGTCAGCTCGCTTCCGATGATGGCATCGATGCCGCGCATTCGCGCACGCGCCGCAAACCGTACGGCACCGTACAAACCGTCGCGATCCGTAAGCGCGACGGCAGTCAAACCTAAGGCCGCCGCCCGATCTACGAGTTCTTCTGGATGCGATCCGCCCTCTAAAAAAGTGAAATTGGACCAGCTATGCAGCTCGGCATACGATCCGGCGAATGCAACGTGTTCTTGTGAGTGAGCGCGGAGAGAGTCGATATACTTGGAATTTATCGTCATCGGGAGACCACAAATGAGATCCAAACTTGTCGCAACGTGTATGGTAGCCGCGGCCGCATCGTTCGCACTGCTTGCCGTTCCCTGCGGCGCTCAAACCACCGACCAAGGAACCGGCGCTCACTCGCCGCAAAACGCTCCGCAATCGACCGCTCCTACTGCCGCCGATCAGAATTTCGTCAACCAAGCCATTAAAGCGAACGATCAGGAGATCGATCAGGCTCGAGCCGAACTGGCGAGCACGAACGATCCCAGCGTTCGACTGTTCGCGCAGCGGATGATCAACGACCACAGCAGTGCCAACGCTCAAATTGCGGCGGTCGCCAAACAGTTGAAACTGCATTATCCGTCTTCCCACATCGTCACCGATCAAGACAGCGGGCAAAACCAGCTCAACGCGCCGCAAAATAGCCCCGGATCGCCACCGCCTGCCGCAAATCAACCGAATACCGCCGCCGCTATGCCGCCGCACCAATACATGCAACAGGAAGTCCAAGACCATCAACAGACCATTGCGCTTTTTGAAAATGAAGCGAAGAACGGACAGCCTCAACTCCGCAGCTTGGCCGCCGATATGCTGCCCGAGCTGAACGCTCACTTGGCGATGGCTCAGCAGTATTCGAATACCGGCCGGATTACGCCGGTCGGAACGCCCACGCCGGCCGCTAATCCGCCGCGCTAATCGTATGCGCCTCTGAGATACCACTGCGTTCCTTGACGATAAATACGATAGAGTTCGCCGTCCTCCAATAACAGGTCGTATTCGTCACGAATGACGTAAGCATCGGAAAACCAGCCTATCTCAACCCGCCACGGGCCGGAGCATTCGACGACGGCTCGCGGCGGGTTGCCCGCCGATGCAACGGCGGCGGGCTCGCCGTTGCGCACGCGAACGTCGATTTCGGTGACAGCCATCAGACGCAGCTGCGGAACGAGGGGGGGCCCAACGGCTTGGCCGTTGGGGGGCGCGCAGGCGCGGAGCGCCGGAGTGCCTGTTAAACTTTTGGGGTCCCCAACGTGCGAAGCACGGAAGGGGTCGTAAGAGAAACGCTCTTCCAGCACGTGCGCGCTGCACGTGCGCGCTTGGCGTACCGGCTCGCCGAGCATCGCTTCCAATCGAGAAATCGCGACGGCGATCGCTTGCGGATCGAAATCTCCGTCGGCGAAAAGCGCGATTCTTTCTGCGCCTTCTTCGAGTCGCGTCGCCCGTAGGCGCAGCCCGACGATGGCCGACTCGAAACGTACTCCTTCGAGCTTGGCGCGCACGATGTCGAGCATGTCGCGCTCGCCAACCGTCGGCGCCGCAAGCAGCACTTCGAAGCACACAGTCTCCGCATCTTCGAGCTCGACGTCGAGCTGCAGCGATCCGGCGCGTTTTCCGCACCGCTCCAAATCCGTGCAGATTCGAGAGAGCAGTACGCGCAGCGCAAAGATTACCTGAGCTTCGTCGTCGGCTCTTCCCTCGCCGAACATGGACGCCTCGATCGCAACGCAATGCGCGCGAGGCACAAGCGGAGCCGGATCGCGACCGCTCGCGCACGCGTGCCATATCGCCGCTTGCGGTCCGAACCGGCGTACGAACGGCCCGTGCGGTAAACGCGCGAGATCGCCCATCCGCTCGATTCCCAACAGACGCAGCCGCTCAACGACTTTGGGATCGATCTCCAAGAGCTCGACTGAGAGCGGCGCTAGAAAGCTTCGCTCGCCGCCGGCCGGACAGATCGTGCCGTCGCCGACGCGCGCAGCGGCACGCGCGCACGTTTTATTGCTTCCTACGCCCAGACGAGCGCCGAGAACGAACGGTGCGATTGCGCTACGCGCATGCCGCATCCACTCGGCCGGATCGCCCGAACTCCCGCGCATATCGGCAAACGCCAAACCGGGGCGCGCGTCGTCGATCAGCGGCGAGACGGCATCGAGCGCGTCGAGCAGCTCTTCCCAAGCCGGAATCTCCGCACTCGCGCTAACACACAGCAGCACGTGCGACCGCCCGTTTTTCAGGAGCTGCGTTTCGGTTTTTCCGGACTTCGGCGCAAACGTCGTAGCCGGCAATCGTGCACCACAGGCCGCGCTTTCCGACGATCTCCAGCCGTCCGCGCGTACAATACAGCCGCAATGCGGCAGCTGCCGCAAGCGGCGCGATGCGTGCGGGCGGTGCGTGCGGCGGTGGAACGGCAACGAGTAAGATGCCGGTTCTATGCGCGAGGCCGGCCAGACGCGTCCAAACCGCGGCGCGCAGCTCCGGTGCCGGTACGAGCACCAGCCGGCACGCCTTGGAACGAAGAAGCACGTCGGCCGCGCGCGCAACGCTCAGCGGCGATTGTGCGGGAACGACGAGCACGCGTTCCAATCGCGCGCCCGAGCGCGCCAAGTCCGGCGGGTATAGCGCGCCGTCGTCGACGATGGCGGCCGCGGAACGGCGGGTCACCGAAGCAACTAGACTGGCGGCAATACTCCAGCGGCCTGCAGGCCCCTCGAGCGTGACTAACGAGCCGTTCGGGAAGCCGCCGCCGAGGAGTCGGTCGATGGCCGGTACCGCCGACAAAATCCGGTACTCTATCCGAGGGCGCGGGAAGCCGAATGCAGCGTTGCCGAGGTCCGCTTTAAGGGCGGCGAAGGCGGTATGGCGAGAGGGGGCAAGCTGACTCGGAGACGCCATGGGAGACCATGGTATCGAACATATGTTCGATAGTCAATAGCGCCCGCCGAAGATTATTTCTGCGTGCTGACCGGTGAGTTGGAGCACAGCGCGGCGCTGTCGAGGACCGCTTTGGCCGCGTCGCCTTCGCGCTTTTGCGTCTCGCCGATCGCCCAGTTCAATCCCTCGAGCAAACGCGTGACGGGATTGTATCCCAACGTCAAACCCGGAATGTTGGCGAGATCGATGCTATAGGGATTTTGCGGAAGCCCGGCCTGATTCGGATTGGCAAAAGCCGGATTCGGCGATGGAGTTGAGAACTGGTGCGACGTCGTGAAATCGCTGTGGTCGTTGACGTCGGCGATGTATGCTTCACCCGAGTGCTGGATGTCGGCCAGCTGCTGCGTATCGACGAAACCGCTGATGATATCGAGCGAGGCTTGCTGAGTGGCCAGCGCTTTGAGCAGTTTCGCGCGAATTTCGGCAAGACGCTGATCGTCTTCCGGAGTGCCGGTTCCGTGCGTCAACTCGGGAGAATCGAGAATCTTCTGAATGGCCAGCGAGTTGTTGGCGATCGGTCCGATCAAGTTCTCCATTCCGAGCAGCGCTATGTTCTGCGCCGGAGTGAAAATGCTGCCGGCAGAGCCGCCACTCGTGCTGTTCCCGGGATTATAACCGGCCGAACTGCTCGTGCTGTTATCGACGCCGTAAAGCGCGGCTTTATTATACTGCTTGAAGAGATCGGGGCTTTTGCCGATCGAGTGATCGCTCTGCATCATCATGCTCATAGCCGGCGCGATGTGCTTGTGGAGCTCGCTGCACAGCGGCCGAGTGATGATGTGATAGATCTGCGGAGGCGGAGTTCGGGTAGCAGCCGGCGCGGGCGTGTCGGCCGCCACGGCCGTGGGGGAAGACGGTGCTATCGTGGCGAGCGCCACAGCGAGCACCGCAGGAAGAGCCTTGAACATCTCTGCCATTCTACTCCCCCAACGGCTGTGGGGGCCTGCTTGTTACGCCGGAGTATTGATTAGTTTTTGCCGACCGAGCTCGCGAACGTCAGCGTGCCGGCCTGCGCCAGGTCGTTCTGCGTTTGACCGCCGTCGTGCGACCAAAGTTGCAGTTCGGCGATGGTCGAGATCCAGCGCGAGAATTGGACGCGCGCAGACGCTCCGAGGACGCTTAGCGGGATCTTCATCGTTACGACGTAGCTGCCGGCGGCCGAACCCGCCGCTGTTTCCCAGTTTGCTGTATTGGCGGTACTGTCGGCGGTGTGCTTGCCGTCGAGACCGACGCCCAAGTGATAGCGGTCGCTCGTGTCGCCGCTCGGCCAGACGTCGATGGCTACCGAATCGCCTCCCGCGGATCCGACGAGCTGTTCGCTCTGCGCAACGTCATAGCGCACGTAGAGCGACGAGCCGTCGCGCGCAACGTGAACGGTAGCCGGCTCGCTCGCGCTACCGCCGGACGCATCGAACGCGAGCGTCGCGGAGCCGGATTTTCCAAACGCCGAGGGGGCGTGCGGATCGAGCGACGGTGCCGAAGCGACGGTCGGCACGTCGAGCGTAGTGGCTGCAAATGCGGGTGCTGCGCTCATAGCGATGCTCAGCGCGCCGGCAAGAGCAAAAATGGAAGGTTTCACGATATAACGATCTCCTTTTCTGACGAGTATACGTGGGGTCGATGGCGGTGTTTCACGATGCCAGCGCGGTGACACAGCGCGACTTCATCACGTTCCCTTCTCGCCGCCGGCGTAGAAGATGACTTTCAGGAGAAATTGCGGGACGGTTACGAGCGTATTTGGATTGCCGTATGCAGCGTACAGTTCCGCCTGCCGCAGACGCAGATGGTAGGCAAGGGAAACGTTCGAGCACGTTCCCATGCAGTTTCCGCCGCCGTTGGGTTCGGGCGGATATCCGACGACGCGCCGTATGCCGACGGCAAACGACGAGTTGGAGCCGATCTGGTAAGCGTAAGCGACGCCTTCGAACCATTGGACGTTGGCGGTTCCGTGCGTAACGTACTGTGCCGTGTCATCCAGCGTGAACGTCAGCGCGCCGCGCCTGCCGACGCGAATTGTGGAGTTGCGGAACCAGGTATCGAGCCGTCCGTTCAGTCCGTAGTTCCCCGTGTACCATTGAATCGTCGTCGGCGTCGACGAGGAACCGTGCGTCGGAAAGTTGTTCATATTGTTCTGCATGCCGCTGTGGTACGTAAGCGATACGCCGGCGTTTTGCGATACGGGCTGAAGCAGCGAGCCGAACCGCCAGTAGTCCGAACCGGAGTAGAGCTGCAGATCGATGGCGTTCTTGGTCAATACGTCGACGAGCACTTGATTGTCGCTCTGCGCCTGGCCGTACCGCGGACCTTGATAGCGATCCATGAATCCCGAGATGCCGGCGGATGACAAGAAACTCTGCGGCGCGAACGTCCATACGCGCGCCGTGTACAGGCCGTATCCCGCTATTCCGGGATGCGAGTCGAAACCGTCGACGGGATTGAAATACTGGCCGACTTCGCGTACGGAGCCGAAGAGCGCGAAGTGCTGATTTCCCCAGCCTCCGCCGGCATCGAGCCACGTCGCTTGTGCCGGATCCGGCACGAGCGTCCCGTTTTCGGTAGCATAGTTGACGTACGCACTGAGATGGCCGCCGTTGAACCAGCTCACACCGGCTTGATTCGTAAAATCCGAAATGCCGGAAAGATTCGTTGCAACGTGCTGGAAGGCGGCGTTCCAGTGCGTGTCCGGTGACGTGTAGTTCAACGCGCCGGCCGCGTCGTTGCGCCCATCGCCGATGGCGTCGAAGGCGGCAAGACCGAACAATCCCTCGCGTCCCTCGAATGCGTAGCCTTGCGCCGGCGTCGGAATAGCGGGCGTATACAGCGTCGTTCTAAAGCCGTTGCAGACGTTGCAGTTAAACTGGTTGTAGTACGGCGCCGACTGCGTGAAGAACGGACGGACTTCGCTGTAGACCCGAGCGTAGACCGTCGGCGAAATCGATTGTTGATCGATCTCGACGTCGGAATAATCGGGGTGGAACGTTCCGAATAAGGCGGCGGTTTGCGCGACGGGCACCGACCAGTCCGCACCCACGCGCGAAGTATTGCCGCCGGCCGACGCGCCGGCGATCGCACCTAATCCATAGATACCGACGCGAGGTTTCGGAATCGCGGCGCGGGCGACGACGGGTACGTGCGCGTAGCCCGCGCGACCGGCGTCGTCGGGGTTGGTCTGCGTCGTATCGTAGGACCACACGTTGAGTTCGCCGCTCGAACGCACGTACCGCACGAACTGCATCCGCCACGTTCCCACCTTCGCGCCGTGGATGACCGCCATCGGAATCTCCATGGTCACGGCGTAGCCGCCGTCGGTGCGCGTACCGCGCGCGACCCAGTCCGGTGCGAAGGCCGTATTCTCACTCGAGTACTCGTTGTGCGCACCGCTCGGATTCGATTCGAACTGATATTGGAAACCGCCGGGGCCGGTGGGCCACAAATCGACCCAAACCGCGTCGTCGCTCCAGGCGATGCCGCCGTTGATGTTGGCGCCGCCGGTGACCGTGTCGTTGCTGCGCTGATTGTCGGCGATCGGCTCTTGCTGCTTTGCGACGAACCGCACGTAGAGAAACTTTCCGTCGGTCGTCACGAAAACGTCGGTGAGGTCTCTCGCAGGCTGCGCGTGCCCGACGTCCCACGTGAGCTTGACGCTCGTGGCCGTGCTCCATTGCGATTCCGCCGAAGTCAACGCCAGCGGCGCCTTCGTCTCGGTAACGGCAATCTGCGGATAGCTCGCGGCCGTCGCTCGTCCCGTCAAACACGCGCTCAGCGCCGCCGCTAAGGCGATCGGGCGTTTCACGGCAGAATCGCCCCCGTGAGATCGGAGTGCGTGTGGGCGCGTAACGTAGCAGCATCGAGCGGCGTGCACTGATTACGCTCGCAGATCGAAACGCCGCGCAGATCGGCGCCGCGTAGATCGGCACCCTGAAACGTCGCGCACCCGATGCGATCCGCCGCGTCGCTCGCCCGTCCGGTGTTGTAGCTGCACAACCGCGTGTTGCGCAGGTCGGCGTTCTTCAGGTCCGCACTGCGGAAGTTGACGCCTTCGAGATCGGCGCCCTCGAGACGCACTCCGCTCGCACGCGCGCCGCGCAGGTCTGCGCCTGGAATGGCGATCCCGTTGAGGTCGCGTCCCGCAAGGTCGCCGCCGCTCAAATCGCAGCCGGCGCAGGCGTGCAGCAGTCCGCGCAAGTCGCCGTCCGATACGCCGTCTAGAACGTCGCGCAAGTCGATGCCGGCGAGCTCGGCACCGTCGAAGCGCGCGCCCGCGATTTGCGCGCGGCGCAGGTCGACTCCGGCGAGATGCGCGCCGCTAAAGTTGGTTCCGCGCAGATCGGCATCGCGGAAACTTGCGCCTGCGAGATCGGCATTGCGAAAGCTCGCGTTACGAAGGTCGGCATGCGCGAAGCTCGCGCCGACGTACTTCGTATTCGAAAGATCGGCGCCGTGCAAGTCTCGGTTAGCGAAGGAACAGCCGACGCAGTTCGGCGGCAAGCCCGCAACCAGCGCGAAAAGTATGGCAAAGATGGCGATCACGTGAAGCTCCTTGTTGGGTGCGAGAGGGCGCAGAGAACCGAGCCTCTGCCGCGAGGCGTCAAAACTGCTTTTCCGTTGGATTAGGTTCTAGCGAGTTGCGGGACACCCCGAGCGTCAGGGTTCGGGGCTTCGTCGAGCCGAGAAGTCCGTACCGATCATCTTCGTCCTCGAGAGATCGACGCGGCTCAGGTCGACGCCGCTGAGATCGCAGCCCGAAAACGTCGTTCCGTCGAGCCGAGCGCCGTCGAACCTGGCGCCCGTGAAATCGTCGCCGACGAACTCCGAACCGCTCATGTCCGCTCCGCTCAGATTTGCACCGGTAAAGTCGTTGCTGCTCGTTTTCACGTGCGAAAGGTCGGCGCCGCTGAGATTTGCTTTGTTGAAGTCACACCCGGTACAGGTGTTGAGGATGGAACGAACCTCCGACGACGTCATCTGCGCACCGGTGAACTGACAACCCGAGAGCTTCGCACCGCTAAAATCCGTGCCGATGAGATTTGCGCCCGAGAAGTCGCAGCCGGTGAGCTGCGCGTCGCGGAACTTGGCTCCCTGAAGATTCGCGTGGCTGAAGTCGACGCCGCTGAGACGACTCGAAGAGAAGTCCGTTCCTTGGAGATTCGACTTGCTCAGATCGACGCCGGTGTAGTTACGGCCGCGCACGTCTTTGCCGGCCCAGTTTGCACCGGAGTAGTCGCAGCCGCTGCATTCCGGTACAGCGCTCTGGGCCACCATATCGTGCATCGGTATGCCTTTGAGCGCGTTTTGAACGATCGAGTGGACGTCGACGTGCGGAATGTTGGCGTTGATGGCGGGCACGCGAATGTCGGTTGACGGTACGTTGACGTCGACCGCCGGCACGTGTACCTTCGTTGCCGGTACGTGCACGTTCGTCGCCGGGAAGTGTATTTCGGTTGGCGGCATGGACGGCATGGGCGCACTTCGATAGACGATGATGCGCTCGATCTTCGGTGCGGCAGGAAGCATCGCAATGGGCGGTTGCGGAATCGACAACGCCTGCAGACACGGCGCCGCCAGCGAAGGGGCAACGGCCGCGATGGCCAGCGACAGGGTTGCAACGACCGCGATCGCAATAGCAGCCGGACCGAGCGCGAGCGTCGTAGCAACGTTGCGCCCAGCGAAGAGCAGCCGCTCGATCCGCAGCGAGATGTGCTTGCGCGTTGCAAAGACGCCGGGCGCTGGGATAGGCTGGCGCGGCCACCCCGAGGTTTCCGCCATCTTGGTCAGGCAAAGCGCGTACGGGCGCACGGTGCCGGTCAGCGACAGCACCCAATCGTCGCACGCCACTTCGCGTTCGAGATCGATTTGCTGCGAAACGAACAGCGCGGCGGGATTCCACGCCAACAATGCGAGCGCAATGCGCTGAAATCCGTTGGTCCAGTCGTCGCCGCGGCGCAGATGCGCGAGCTCGTGCAAGCTGATCTGATCCACTTCCGTCGCCGAAAGCTGTTCGAGCAGCGAGCGCGGGATGAGGATCATCGCATCGAACAACCCGACCGCTACCGGAACGTCGGTCTCGTCGCTAACGCATAGCCGTACTTCGCGCGAGCCTTTGTTGGCGCGCGTCCAGCGCTCCATCGCGTCGCGGTATTCCACCGGAAGCGGCAGCGCGTCGCGTTTGAGCTGCTCGAGCCGCAGCAGTCCGATTGTCAAGCGTACGAGCGCCGACAACGCGAGGACGACCCACAAGGCGAACACCCCGGCAGCTAGGGCAAAGGGAAACGTCAACCGGAACCGCGGCGGTAAGGAGTAAGCGGGGCGGTCGAGGGTGGTGAGGGCGTGCGTCACCTTGGGCGCCCTCACCACCTGTTGCGCCTTCGCCGTGGTTTTCGGCGACGACGACGTAGTTGACGGCGAGCTGCTTACCGGCGACGTGGTCGCCGGCGCCGTCGTGTTGAACGTGAAGAACGGCAACGTCGTGGCAATGGGAACGATCACGACCGCTGCAAGCGTCGTGCACCAGATCGCGTAACGCGTCGCAGCGTTGAGCTGCGGCCACGCGCGCATCAACAGCCACACGGCGGCGACGAGCAACGGACCTTGCCAGAGGGCGTTGAGCACGACGGCGGCAATCGGCGAGGCGATTGCGGTGAACGTGTCGACGAGAGCGGCAAGCATTATTGGCCCTCCTCGTACTGCTCGATGAGCGCCTTCAGGCGAGCGAGTTCGTCTTGCGAAGGCTTCTCTTTTTCGATCAAGCGTAGCGCGAGCTCGCCCGCGCTGTTGTCAAAAAACCGTGAAAGAACGTGACCGACTGCGTTTTGAGCGGCGGCATCGCGTTCGACCAGCGGACGGTAAACGAACGCGCGCCCGGACTCCTCGTGCTCGACGTAGCCCTTCTGCTCCAGAATCCGCATGGTCGTAAGAACGCTGTTATACGCAATCGGCGGAGGCGGCAGCGCGGCCGTCACTTCCGCAACCGTAGCTTGGCCTTTCTGCCATAGAACGTCCATGAGCCGCAGCTCTGCTTCAGTGAGTGTGGTCGATCGCTTGCGGGCCAAAACGGCATACCTCCTAAGAAATTAGTTGTATCCTACAGCCTTAAAGGCGCTCTGTCAACTAATTACTTAAGGGAAGGACAAGAAGCAAGGGGCGAGTGGGTGGGCCACCCCGAGCCCTACTGCGGAGCTGTCTCGACCGACCCGAGTTGCTGCTTCTCTTCCGTGGAGATGACCATGGTGAGGTCGAGCATAATAATCAGGCGCTCGCCTAGTTTGCCGACTCCCTGGATGTACTCGGTGCCGACGCCCGCCACCATCTCGGGCGCAGGCTCCACGTTCTCGATCGGGATATTGAGCACTTCGGAGACGCTGTCGACGACGATGCCCACGCGCTTGTTGCCGATCTCGGTCACGACAATGCGGGTACTCTTCGTGGCGTCGATTCGCGGCATCCCGAAGCGGGTGCGCAAGTCGATGATGGGAATGAGCTGGCCGCGCAGGTTGATCACGCCTTCCATGAAGCGCGGAGCGCGCGGCACGTGGGTAATCTCGACCAGTCGGATAATTTCTTGTACCTGCGAGATGTCGACGCCGTACTCTTCGCCGCCTAGGCGAAACGAGACGACTTGAACGACTTCGCCCGATAGCTGTTGGGTCTGCTCTCTCGTGTCGGCCATGGGTTCGATTATACTCCGGAGAACTCGGCTCGCGCCGCTTTGCCGCTGATATACGCTTCGCTGACCAGTGAATGCACGTCGATGATCAGCGAGATCGAGCCGTTGCCCAAGATCGTAGCGCCCGAAATGCCCGGGATGCGGCCTACGACGTCGGAGAGCGGCTTGATCACGATCTCTTGCTCGCCTTCGAAGGAGTCGACGACGAGTCCGACTTGCTTGCCCTGCAAGCCGACGATGACGATCATGACCTTTTCGGGATCGCGCCGACCCCCAAGCTCGAAGAAATCCGCGATGCGCACGAGCGGAACGACCTGTCCCCGCAGGGTGATCACTTCGTTGCCGTGCACCGTGCGCACGTCGGGCATCTCGACGCGCTGCGATTCGATGACCGAATCTAGCGGGATCGCATAGAGCTCGTCGACGACGCGCACCAGCAGCGCCTGAATGATTGCCAAAGTCAGCGGCAGCTTGATCGTAAAACGCGTTCCCTGACCGGCAACGCTGTCGACGTCGAAGATGCCTTTGAGGCGCGTGATGTTCTTCTTCACCACGTCCATGCCGACTCCACGTCCGCTGACGTCCGAGATGACTTCCGCCGTCGAGAATCCCGGCGTGAAGATCAGTTCGATGAGCTCGCGGTCGCTCAAACGATCGTCCGCCGAGATCAAGCCCTGGCGAATGCCGCGCGCGCGCACTTTTTCGAGATCGATGCCGCCGCCGTCGTCGGTAACCTCGATGATGATCTGATTGCCTTCGTGATACGCGTTGAGCGAAATTGTTCCAGCCCGCGGTTTGCCGCGCTGTTCGCGCGCGTCGGGCGGCTCGATGCCGTGGTCGACGCTATTGCGCAGCAAATGCATGAGCGGCTCGCCGACTTCGTCGACGATCGTCTTGTCGAGATCGGTTTCGGCACCGGATATTACGAGCTGCACTTCTTTGCCGCGCGCTTTGGCGACGTCGCGTACGAGGCGCGGGAAGCGATCGAAGACCTGTCCGATCGGCACCATGCGCACTTTCATGATCGACTCTTGAATTTCGTTGGTCGTGCGCGCGAGCAGCGCCGCCGACTCGGCGAGATCTTTGGCCAGCGGCGCGACGATCCCGTGATGCGCGCCCAAGTTATCGCCGACCGCGGCCTTGTCGTTCATCAGGCGCTCGAGCGTATTGGCGATGTCCGATATGCGCGTGCGGTTGATGACCAGCTCGCCGACGAGATTGAGCAGCGCGTCTAACCTTTCGATGTCGACGCGGATCGTTTGATGAACCGAGCTGCGCTTGGCCTCGGCAGCTTTTTGCGGCTTTGCGGGCGCTTGCGCAGCCGCAACGGGCGTCTCGGCGGGTGCGGCTTGATGCTGCGGTGCGGCGCTCGCCGGCGGCCGTTCGGACAACACCTCGGCTTCGGCGAGCAATCGCGCGACCTCCGCTTCGAACGCATCGACTTCGGCCGTGCTGACTTCCTTCGTTTCTTGCTGCGCCGCCGCTTCGAACGACATCTCCGAGGACTTGCCTTCAATAACGTTCGACGTTTCTTCGTAAATGGCGACGAACTGATCGAGCCGCGACAAGTACTCGCCGAGTCCGCTCGGCGGCGCGGCGCCGGTAACCGCCGTCTCTACGAGGTCGGTAAGAAAATCCCGTCCGTGAAAGAGCACGTCGACGCACGTTTCGGACAGCGGCATGCGATCTTTGCGAAGCAGGTCGGCGAGATTTTCGAGTTTATGCGCGACTTCCTGAACGTCGGTGAAGCCGAGCATTCCGCCGCTGCCCTTAATCGTATGCAGCGCGCGAAACAGCGAGTTCACGATCTCTGCGTAAGACTCTTCGCTCGTGACGCATTCTTCGAGCTTGAGCAGATCGCCGTCGATCTGCTGCAGCAGCTCTTCCGCTTCGTCGCGAAAATACGCAACGAACTCTTCGCGATTGAAAAGCTCGTCGACTCATGCCGTCTTCGAAAGGCTCCGGCCCGGTCGGCACTCGTCTAACTTGCCGACTGCCGAAGTACTGGATAAGCAACTGGGCCGAGCGAGCCGGTTTCCGGGATCAAGATGAACTGGCCGGCGACTTCTTTCTCTTTATCCAGGAAGCTGGACTCGATCAAGAACACGTCCTGATCCGGGAGAATCGACATCAGCGTGCGGAACGCCGCCTGCACCGTGCCGTACGACAGCGTCGGCACCGAAGGCAGCAAATTGCTTCCCGTCAGCTGAATGATCGCCGTGAGATACGAACCGGCAATGATGTTGCCGAGCTCCTTGAGCGTAGAGTCCGCGATCGAGTCGAAGATCTGAATGTCGCCGATGACGCGATGCAAGAACTGGCTGACGAAATCGAGCGCCTGTTCGCGATCGAAGAGCACGACCATCTGGCCCGGCGCTTCTCCGCGCACGTACATGTGCAGGGCTGCGACCGTACGATTTTCGTGACCGACGCGCGATGCGAGATCGCGGAACTTGATGACGTCGATGCGCGGCTCGCTAAGATTGATCTTCGCATTGAGCAGCTGCGACAGCGCGGTCGCGGCATGTCCCGCGCCGATGTTGCCGACTTCTTTGAGCGCGTCCTTTTGAAGGTCGCTGAGGTTGAGCGATTGAGAGCTCATGAGAGCACCTTATTGATCGTTTCGAGAATTTTCGGCGGTTGAAACGGCTTGGTGATGAACGATTTGGCTCCGGCCTGAATCGCCTCGACCACCAGCGCCTGCTGTCCCATCGACGTGCACATGATGATGCGCGCGCTGGGATCGTGGGCGATGATTTGCTTGACTGCGGTAATGCCGTCCATCTCGGGCATGACCATGTCCATCGTGACGAGATCGGGCGTTAGCTGCTTGTACTTGTCGACGGCCTCGACGCCGTTCTGCGCCTCGCCCACGACCTCGAATCCATTCTTGGACAAAATCCCTTTGATCATCATTCGCATGACAACCGCATCGTCGACGATGAGGACCCTTTTGCTCATCCGTAGCTCCAAAGGCGTAGTTGGCTTATGAAGAGACGCATAGACGTCCCCCTATCGGCGGACACTTCGACGCAAGGACCAGACCACCCCGCCTTGGCCGTCATCACGCTAGACCGCGGCTGCGCAGTTCGGATTGCTTGCGATTGATGAACTCGATGATCGCGTTGTCCTCCTCGGGGCGAACGCCGCGGAACCGCAGCCCGTGGGAATGCTTTCCGGACGAACGGATCTCGTGGTGGCGCACGACTTCGGCAAGTAAGACCAGCGGCGGCTTTCCCTCGCGCAGGTTCAGTCTGACTTCGAGCACCGTGCCGGGCCGCAACGGCCTATCGGTCGTGAGCGCGCAACCGCCGCGGCTGATGTCGCCGATGGTCGCCCGCAGGAACTCACCCATTCCCTTACCGTTGCTCGCGAAGCGCCACGCGCCGATGACGAGCGCGTCGAGCCGCACGCTCGAGCGCTTCTGCACGTTCTGCGCGGCACCGACCATGTCGACGCGCTTGGGCGCCTCGAAATATGTGTTCGTGCCTTTAACGCCTACGATCTTCGTTTGCAAGCGAAACCGCCCGGCCGGCGTCACGTAGACGAACGTCGCCGGCTCGCCCGTCCGCCCGATCACGTCGCGAGTGACGATCCCCCGTTCGCTGACGTCGTCGACCGTTACGGTGCGACACGCCCGTCCGCCGACCACGACGTCGACCGACGAATTGCGCTGCGGCAACCTCGACGGTGGAATGGAACGGCTCCCGAAAAGCGATTTCAGCATAGTCGTTAGCTCGGCGATCCCATCGGCGCGGCGGCATCTTCGGTCGTCGAAATCTGTCCGATCGATTCGACGCGCAGACCCGGCGGAATCTCCGAGTACGAGAGCACGACCAACTGCGGCGCGGCCCGTTCGGTGAGCCGCTTGAGCGCTAAGCGCACCGACGGCGAGCACAGCACGATAGGCTGCAGCCCGGCGTTCTGAGCCGTTGCGATCTGCCGCGTAAGCGACGTGTAGACGCGCGCGACCGTGTTGGGATCGAGCAGTGCGTAAGCATCTTCGCCGCGACGCACCGCTTCGGCAAGCAGCGCTTCCAAACGCGGGTCGACCGTGATAACCGACAGTAGGCCGTTCTCCGCATACTCGGCCGAGATGTGCCGAGCAAGTGCGGCGCGGGCCTTTTCCGTGAGATAGTCGATGTCTTTGCTGACGCGCGCCGCATCGGCGAGCGTTTCGAGAATGAGCACGAGATTGCGAATCGGAATGCGCTCGCGCAGCAGGCTTTGCAGCACGCGCTGCACCTCGCCGACCGTCAATAAGCCCGGCACCAGCTCGTCGACAACGACCGGATAGTGGGACTTGATGTTGTCGAGCAGCGCCGACGTTTCTTGGCGTCCGAGCAAATCCGGCGCGTGCGACTTGATGATCTCGGTCAAATGCGTCGCGATGACGCTCGTCGGATCGATGACGGTATATCCGGCCATCTCCGCTTCGCTGCGCGCGCCCTCGGAGATCCACAACGCCGGTAAACCGAACGCCGGCTCGGTCGTGGCGATGCCGTCGAGCGGCACCGTCGCCGTACCCGGGTTCATGGCCAACAGCCTGCTGACCAACACTTCGGCTTGCGCGACTTCGAGGCCGTAGATTTTCACGACGTACGCGTTCGGACGCAGCTGCAGGTTGTCGCGTACGCGAATCGGCGGCACGACGATGCCGAGATCGCGCGCCGAATGGCGGCGTATCAAGGTAATGCGCTCGAGCAAGTCGCCGCCTTGATTCACGTCGACGAGAGGAATCAGGCCGAAGCCGATCTCGAGCTCCATCGGATCGTACGACAGCAGCGGCACGACGCTCTCGGCCGGCTTGGGAGCGGCCGTCGCGGCTTTCTGCGCGGCCATGAGCGCTTCGCTCGGAGCGTTCTCGATCTGCCGCCGGCGATAGAAGTAGAGAACGAACATCAGTGCGGAGAGCGTCAGCAAAATCGGGCGCGCCAAACCGGCCAGTCCGAAGATGCCGCAGAGAATCGCCGCAATGAGCACGGCGTTGGGTTGCGCGGTTAGCTGCTTGCTGATCTCGCGCCCGAAGTCGGACTCGTTGGCAGCCCGGGTGACGATGATACCGGTCGCGGTCGAGATCAGCAGCGCCGGCACCTGCGTGACGATACCTTCGCCGACGGTTAGGAGCGTAAAGCGCTGCAGCGATTCCGGAACGCTCAAGCCCAGCTGTGCGATGCCGACGATGAATCCGCCGATCGTGTTGATCGCCACGATAATGACGGCGGCGATCGCGTCGCCGCGGACGAACTTGCTGGCGCCGTCCATCGCGCCGTAGAAGTCGGCTGCGCGCTGAATGTCCTTGCGGCGCTGCCGCGCTTCGGCTTCGGTAATCAGACCCGCGTTGAGATCGCCGTCGATTGCGAGCTGTTTGCCGGGCATCGCGTCCAGCGTGAAACGAGCCGCGACTTCGGCGACGCGGCCCGCACCGTTGGTGATGACGACGAACTGAATGATGACCAATATGAGGAAGATCACGAAACCCACGGCGTAGTTGCCGCCGACGACGATCTGCCCGAAGAAATTGATCACCTCGCCCGCATAGCCGTGCAGCAAGATCTGTCGCGTAGCGGTGATGTTAAGCGACAACCGAAACAGCGTGACGACCAGCAGCAACGTCGGAAACACGGAGAACTGCAGCGCGTTTTCCGTGTAAAGGCTCGTGCCGATGATCATCAGCGCGAGAACGATGTTGATCGACAGCAGAACATCGAGCAGCCACGACGGGATGGGGACGATCATCAACAGAACGAGCGCTACCGAGCCGGCTGCCACTAGCAGCGGCAGACTTTGTCCTAGCCGGGTAATGAAGGGCTGATTGGCGCCGGCCGGCGATTGTACCGCCACGTTACGCGATCGTCTTTCTCTTGAGCTTGAAGACGAACGCAATCACCTGCGCCACGGCGGCGTAGAGATTTGGGGGTATTGCCCGATCGAGCTCGACTTTT
The DNA here is from genome assembly GCA_963715435.1 of Vulcanimicrobiota bacterium. Taxonomy (GTDB): domain Bacteria; phylum Vulcanimicrobiota; class Vulcanimicrobiia; order Vulcanimicrobiales; family Vulcanimicrobiaceae; genus JAFAHZ01. The sequence continues at coordinate 2,829,042 of OY970243.1, read as the reverse complement.
TCATAGAGCGTGCGGGCCAATGGCGGATTCTCCATGATCGGCACGCCGTGTTCTTGGGCGAGCTGCCGAATGCGCTTGGCCAGCAAGTCGGCGCCTTTGCACGTAACGACGGGTGCCTCCATTTCGAGCTCGTTCCACTCCAGCGCTACCGCGAAGTGCGTCGGGTTCGTAACGACGACCGTCGCGCGCGGCACCGCCGACATCATCCGCCGGCGCGCGAACTCGCGCTGACGCCGCTTGAGCGCGCTCTTGGCTTCCGGGTTGCCTTCGGATTGACGCCACTCGTCTTTGACTTCTTGTTTGGTCATCTTTAGGCTGTCTTCAAACTGATAGCGCATCCACATGTGGTCGAGAATGCCGATGACGACGAGCAGCAGTCCGAACTTCCACGCGATCGAGAAGATCAGCCCCGCCACCATGCTGAGAAACGTGTCGGGTGCGGTCTGACCGACCTGCGCGAGAAAACCGAGGTTCTGCGAGATCGTCTGATATAAGATGATGACGACCGCGCCGAGCTTGAGCACTTGTTTGGCGAGATTGACCAGGATTTGCTTGGAGAACAGCCGGCCGAAACCCGCGATCGGATTGACCTTGGAAAACGCCGGCTGCAGCGGCTTGGCCGAAAAGACGAACCCGAACTGTCCGACGTTGGCGAGAACACCGAGCACGAACGCGACACCGAAGAGCAGAAGCAGCAGCGCGGCGTAGGGCTCCATCGCGCGCACGACGAGCGTCCACGCGGAGTGGACGTTCGGCTCCTGATGATTTCCGGCGTGGGCGAAGGCGGTCCGGACGGAGTTTTGGACGCCCGCCAGAGCGCGGCTGAAAAGCCCGTAAATAAGGAGGGCGCCGACGAAGAAAATGACCGCACCCGGCAGTTCTTGACTGCGTGGAACCTGGCCGCGTTCCCGAGCCTCGTGCCGGCGCTTCGGGGTCGGCTTCTCGGTTTGCTCCGGTCTGGCCATTCTTTGAAGTTTTCGGCAGCGCTCTCATGCGCCGTTAAAGTGTGGATGGGGGAATGCGGCCGCAGCCTGCCAATAAGGAGCGTGCCTCCGCCCAGAATGACAAAACCCGAACCTTTGCTTAAGGGAGATCCCGTCTTGCGACCACTGCTGCGCTCGAGCGTTTTAGGATTATTGGCTGCCGCCCTCTTGGCCGCTTGCGGTAAGGGAACGCCGTTGACCAGCGGGACGGCCACCCCGCCGCCGCCTTACGTCCCGAACGTCTCCAGCGAATACAGCATCCCTACGGCCAACAGCCGTCCGATGGGAACCGTCGCGGTCCTCGTTGCAAACCAGACCTTCGTCTGGTTCACGGAGAACGCTGCCAGCAAACTCGGAGAGTTACAGCCCAACGGCAAGATCGCGACGCCCGAGCCGCTCATTCCTACCAAGAACGCGGGTCCCAATCAGATCGCGTCGGGACCCAACGGCCTGTTGTGGTTCACGGAAACGAACATCGGAAAGGTCGCACAAATTAGCAGCTCGGTGCCGCCGGTGGTGTCGGAGTTCTTGCTCTCCGCCAAGGCGCGCCCGACGGCCCTTACCCTCGGTTCCGACGGCAATATGTGGATCACCGATCCGGCGACCGACGCGATTTGGAAAGTTTCGCAAAAGGGTGTCGTCGGCGGTCCGTGCTTGTTGCCGGCAAACGCCGACCCGACCTCGATCGCTACCGGTTCCGATGGAGCCTTATGGTTCACCGAGGCCGGCGTTAACAAGATCGGACGGCTTCCGGTAACCAATACGCAGTCGTGCGGCAGCGTAACGTCGTTTAGGATTCGTACGCCCAACGCGGGACTCGATACGATCGTTGCCGGCGCCGACGGTGCGCTCTGGTTCACCGAGCACAACGCCAACAAGATCGGACGCATGCTCGTCACCGGACACGACGCCGCGGAATACTCGCTCAAACCCGCGACGCGGCCGACGGTGCTCGTTGAGGGCATCGACAACAACTTCTACTTCGCCGATCCGGGCTCGAATCAAATCGGGCAGTTCGTAACGAACACGCAGAAAGTCAAGCTCTTCAAAATTCCGACGGCCAACTCGCAACCGGGCGCGATGACGCTCGGCGGACTGGGCGAAATTTACTTCGTCGAAATGGCCGGGAACAAACTGGCCCAATTCAAGTATTTCTGCTGTTAGACGCTCAAAAATAACGAGTGGCGGCGAGTGCGCAGGGCGGGTCTATCTGAAAACCGCTGCGACCTCCACATCCGTGTTCCGGTCGCGCTTGGCGACTTTTGCGCCACGGTCAAAGGAAGTTCGCATCCTGCGAATGGCGCAAAAGTTCGACATTTTCCGAAGACCCGCCCTTTGCGCCTCGCTTGCAATCCTTATTTCGTCGCTTTGGGATTAGACTCTCAATCCTCGCATTACCGCATCCATTTCGCGGGCGACGTCGTGGAAGATGTCCGGGCCGACGATGCCGAGCAGACCGAGGCTGAGGCCGAGCGCCGTGAGACCGATGCCGATTTGCATTGGGAAGCCGATGACGAACACGTTCATCTGCGGCGCGACCCGCGCCATGAACGATAGCGCCACGTTGGTGATGAACAGGGCGGCCGCCGGCGGTGCCGCGATCTTGAAGACGTTGACGAGCGCCAGACTTAGGAACGAGACGGCGTTGCTCATTACGCTCGGATCGAGATTGATGAAGGGCAGCGGCACGAGCGCGAACGAGCCCGCGATGCCCTGGAGCAGCAGATGGTGGGAGTCGGTGATCAGGAAGATTAGCGTTGCGATGGCGAGCTCGAACTCGCCGATGACCGTGATGTTCTGCTGGGTCGTTGGGTTGATGACGTTGGCGACGGCAAAGCCGATCTGCAGGTCGATCAGCTCGCCGGCAAACTGGATGCTGACGAACACCAGCGACGCGATGAAACCGATGATGACGCCCAATACGACCTGCGCCACGATCGCCGCGACGAGCGCGTAGAAGTTCGGCGCCAGCGTCATCGTCGGGACCACGCGAAAGAGAATGAATCCGATGAGCGCACCCAGACCAAAGCGCAGCTGATGCGGGATTTGCGGCGCCGAAAAGATCGGAAAGACCATCAGCATGCTGAAGACGCGGACGAGAATGAGGAGGAACGTCTCGAGCTGCGGAACGCTTAGGCCGAAAACGTCGACCATGGCCTATTTGATGGGGATGTGAGCGACGCTTGCAAAGATGCGGCTCGCGAAATCCGTGAGCATCGCCAGCATGAACGGTCCAAAGAAGAGAATCGCGATTCCGGAGACGAGAATCTTCGGGATGAACGCTAAGGTCGGTTCCTGGATCTGCGTCACCGCCTGGAAGACCGAGACGATCAAACCGACGATCATGCTGAGAACGAGCACCGGGGCCGCCACGATCAGCGTCACGAAGAGAGCCTCTCGTCCCAGCCCGATAGCGTCGGCAAAGCTCACTGACGGAAGCTCTGGAACAGCGCGGCGACGGTGAGATTCCAGCCGTCGACCAAAATGAAGATCAGAATCTTGAACGGCAGCGAGATCAGAATCGGCGGTATCATCATCATGCCCATCGACAGCAAGATGCTGGCCGTTACCATGTCGATGACGATGAACGGGACGTAGAGCGCGAAGCCGATCTCAAACGCCGTTTTGAGCTCCGAGATGACGAAGGCCGGAATCAGAATGTAGGTTGGAACGTCGGCCTGGGTGGCCGGCCGCGGCTCCTTGGACATCGAGTAGAAGAGCTGTAGATCCTTGTCGCGCGTCTGCTTGAACATGAACGTTCGAAGCGGCGCGGCGGCGCGATCGATCGCCACCTGCTGCGTGATCTGGTTCTTCAAATACGGCTGGACGGCTTTGCCGTTGACGTCTTTGATCACCGGACCCATGACGAAGAACGTCAGGAGCAGCGCCAGGCCGACGAGGACTTGATTGGGAGGCGTTTGCTGCGTGCCGAGCGCCGTTCGCACGAAGCTCAACACGACGATGATGCGCGTGAACGACGTGACGAGCACGAGCAGCGTCGGAGCGAGCGAGAGCACCGTGAGCAGCAGCAGAATCTGCAGCGCACCCACGACCTGCTTGGGATTGGTGGCCTGCCCGACGCCGACGTTGATGTTCGGTATCGGTACGGTAGGCGCCGCCGGTGCCGTCTGCGCGGTCGCAATCGCCGGGAGCAGCCATAGCACACCGACGGCGATAACCGAGCCGATGAGAAAGATGCGATGGCGATAGGCGACGTCGCGCAGTACGCTCACTACGCGCTTCATTGATTGCGTGAGCGAACCCACCGAGCGGGATTCAGGAAGGTGCGGCCGGCGGTCAAGGTTTCCCGTTCGTGCGCGAGCCACCCCTCGACGTCGTCGCCGGGCAGTTCCGTAAGCATAGACACGTTGCCGTTACTGCCCCCGACGAGCATATAGCGATTCCCAACCTTTACGACGTGCACCGATGAATGCTGCGACAGCATCGTCGATTCCAGGACGGTGACCATGCGCCGGTTCGCCGAGGCAAAGACGCGGCCGCGCGCAAGGCCGCGTACGATGATGTAGAGACCGACGAGCATAAGCGCGACGATCGACAGTGCGAGAAAATAGTTGATCCAAAACGACCAGGACATTAGCCTGCCTGAGGGTTGAGTTCGCTGATTTTGACTGCGTATTTGTCGTCGACCACGACGACTTCGCCGCGCGCGATGAGAATGTTGTTGACGTAAAGATCGATCGGTTCGGCGGACAGCTTGTCGAGCTCGAAGACCGTCCCGCTTTGCAGCGACACGACTTCGCGCAGCGGCATGACCGATTTGCCGAGGACCGCGCTGATCTGCAACGGCACGTCGTGCACGAGGTCCAAGTTGGCTTGGCCGGGATGCGCCGCGCGCACGGGCGTCGGCTGCATCGGCGTGAACGCGACGTTTTGCGCGTTGGGCGGGGGCGCCGAAGGCGCCGCGATCGGCTCCGCGACAGCCGCAACGACCGGCGGCGCACTTTTCGTCGAAGGCACGTCACCCATCTTCGACATCGTAATCGCGGCAAAATCGATGCTGACGTGCGGCGCGAGATCGCTGCCCACGGCTATGGTGGCTTCGTACGATTCGAACGGCGGCGGCGGAAGCGCCGTCGCGTCGGTGCATAGCGCGGCATGGATGCCTTCGGGCGAAACCTTGAGGTCTTTCGCGAGCGCTTCGGCCATGGCCACGGCGATTTGCGATACGGTTTCCGAAGCGATCGAGAGCTGCATCGGCCCCATGTCGCCAAGACCCTCGGCGCCGCCAAGCATAATCCCGACGACGGCCTGCATGTCGACGGTGGGAAAGCGGACGACGACCTTTGCGCCGATCGACGGAATCTCGGCGAGCGTTACCAGCTCGTCGCCGTCGGTACGGATCGATCCCTCGTGATCGCTGCGCGCCGATCCGGTGGGCGCCGCGGGCTGCTCGACCAAACGTCCGAGCACCGTGCCGGCGGCAACCAGCATCGTATCGGCGAGTTGTTTCATCTCGGACATTCTTTATTCGTCCTCTTTCTCGATCGTGCTCGCCACTTGCACGGCCAAACGGTCTTTGTTCATGCCGGGAAACACGCGAAACTTTTCGCGATCGTTAACCTTCGCGACGAGCGGCTCGGTCGTTGGTTTATCGAACACGACCAAATCGCCCTCGCGCAGGGCGACCAAATCGCGCAGCGAGACCATGGTCTTGCCTAACTCGACCTCGACCTCGACACCCGCGCGCTCGACGTTCCGGGTGAGTTGTGCTATGTCTTCTTCGGTCATTCCGCGGGCGGCAATGACCGTCGGAGACCATTGGAAGTCGGTCAGCTGCTGCCCGATCGATTGCAGGACGAGGTAAGGGAGGCAGAAGTTCATCACGCCGGCCATGTCGCCGACCTTGAGCTCCATCGAAACGTAAGCAACGATTTGATCGAGCGGGATGATGCGCGGAATGAACTGCGGGTTGGAATCGAGGGCTTCGATCTTGAGCGAGAGGGTCAGGAGATAGTTCCAAGATTCGCGGTAGCTGTTGAGCATGCGCGCCATGAAGCGCTGCATGAGGGTGCGCTCGATGTCGGTCAGGTCGCGCAGCTTGTTCGGAAACCAACCCGGCCCGCCGAGCAAGCGGTCGATGATCGAGAACACCAGGTTGAGATCGACCTGCACGATGCCGCTGCCCGGCAGCGGATCCATCGAGAAAATCGCGAGGATCGACGGGATGCCGATCGACGCGATGAAATCGCCGTAGCTGATCTGTTCGATGGAGACGATGGTCGCCTCGACCCGCGTGCGGAGATATACCGACAGCGAGTTATTGAGCAGACGCGTAAAGTTTTCGTGCAGCGTCCGCAGCGTTTGCAGCTGGTTGTTGGTGAACTTGTCCAGCCGCTTGTTGAAACGAAAGTCGAACGACTTAACGCGGCGGGCTTCGATGGCCTCGTGGACCGGCGCTTCGCCGGCCTGACCCGAAAGCTGATTTATGAGGGCATCGATTTCTTCTTGAGAGAGACTCGACATGACCGGACGCTACTTCTCCTCGCTCGCCTTCGTGGCATTGAGCAACACAATATCGACTCGACGATTCTCTTGTCGATCCGCATCCGTGTCGTTGGGTTTATGCGGCCGGAACTCTCCATAGCCCGCCGCTGATAGGCGCGTCGGATCGAGCCCATCGTGCTCGACTAGATAACGCGCAACGCCGACCGCTCTAGCGGCAGACAGCTCCCAGTTAGTGGGATACTGCGCCGTGTGGATCGGCACGTTGTCGGTGTTTCCTTCGACGCGGATGAGATTCGGCGTCTTCTTCAAAAAGCCGTTGACCGCGTCGAGAATTTGTTTCGTTTGGGGCCGCAGCTCCGCGCTGCCGCTGTCGTAGAAGGCTTTGTCGGACAGCAGCGTGATCACCAGGCCGCGACGATCCATGTGGACCCGTACCTGATTTTGCAGCTTGTGCTGCTCGACGTATCTTTCGAGTTCTTTTTGGATCGCCGGGATGTTCGCAGTAGCGTTGAACGATTGTTCGCCGTCGGTGCCGCCGTTGGGCGGCTGGTTGACCGACCACGTGTTGTCGAAGCCGGCCGACACTAATTTGGCGAACTCTTGGACCTTGACGCGGCTGACCGTCGACAGTGCGAACAGAATAATGAAGAGCGCCAGCATGAGGGTGATCATGTCGGCGTACGTTAGCAGCCACCGCATCATACCGGCGGTTTCCAATTGCTGCTCCTTGGGCCGGTTTCGGAACTTGGATTCGGCGGCGCGGGCCGCGGTTTTTGCCGGCTGTGCCATTTACGAGATCGTCGCTACGCACCGGATCCCGAGAAGCCGGGCTCGGTCGCGACCGAACCGCCCTCCTCGATTTCGGTTTCGCGCTCCCTGGGATCGAGAAATGCGAGCAGCTTTTCTTCGAGCAACCGCGGATTGTCGCCGGCCTGAATCGCTAGAATACCTTCGATCATGATCTCGCGCAGCAGCAAGAGCTGGCCGTTACGTTCCTTGATTTTGGTTCCAAGCGGAAGCCACAGCAAGTTGGCCAGCATAATGCCGAAGAACGTCGCGACGAACGCCTGAGCGGTCGCGACGCCGATCGTGCCTGCAACGTTGGTGCCGGCGCCCATGGTCGAAAGGCCTTTGAGCATGCCGATGAGGCCAAGAACCGTACCGATGATGCCCAGAGTCGGCGAGTAGCCGCCCATGCTCGTGTAGATTGCTTCGGCCTTATTGCCGAGCTCTTGCGTGTTGCTGACTTCGGTTTCTAGGACCTTGCGGATGATTTCGGTGTCGCGGCCGTCGATGACGAGCTGAATGCCTTTGCGCATGAACTCGTCGTCGAGCGCGGCGGCCTCATTCTCGAGCGCGAGCAACCCTTCGCGCCGAGCTTTCTCCGCAAACGACACGAGCGTTGAGATGACGTCGCGCTCGTGATAGTTAACCTCGACGAACGCCGTTTTGAGTCCGCCGAAGAAACCGCGCGCGAACGTGCGCAGCGGAAACGATGTGATCGTTGCGCCAAGCGTACCGGCGACGATAAGCACGATCGCTTCGTATCGTCCAAAAATAATGCGTGGATCCGTTCCGCCGACAAAACCGGCGAAAAAGACCGCTCCGAACCCTATGACTAGGCCCGCGATGGTTGCAAAATCCAAACGAAAGTCTCCCGAAGTCTCTTCCTGAGTATCGGCCGGGCTGATTGCCTTATGAAGTTTCCGTTAGGCCCCAGGCTCGCCTGGGCCGTAAATCTTCCTTTTGAAGTCGATTATCTTCTGTTGGACGTCGCGCATCTTGTCGCGGACCACCAGCTTGTTGCCCGAAACCAAGGTAACGACCGTGTCGGGCGTCTCCTCCAGCGCCTCGATTAGGTCGCAGTTGAGCATGATGGGGTGGCCGTTGAGCCGGGTGAGTGCAATCATCTGGGCCGACCTTCTTTACCGGCCAGGGAATCCATGTTACCTTAGGCAATATGGATGACCTCTCCCCTTTAGCCCTCGGTTTACTTCAAACGCTGCATGACGCCGGTCCGCTTCACGTCGGCGCGCTGGCTGCCTGCGCGAGCGATCGCCTTGCGCGGCCGGTAAGTCCCGGTGTTGCTTCGCGCCTTATGTCCGGTATGGCTAGAGAGCGCTGGGTCATCGGCGAACGACGGCAACCCTCGTCGCATGGCGGCCCGGGGCGGCTTGTGTATAGTCTGACGGAATCCGGTGAAAGCGTCCGAAAACGTGCGCTGAACCTGGCTCGCCGCGATTACGAGCGACTGCTCTTCCCCAACCGCCTCTCCGAAGCGGCTCGCCGGCTTTTGCAAGATCCGCCTGGTGGAAGCGCGCTTGCCGCAGCCCGGGATTATGGCGTCGATCTCACGCTGTTGGCGAAAAGTGCCTCGGCGACGCCACAAGAGCGCTTTGACGAGGCGCTTAACGGCATGCGGTTCTTGGCGGACGTCAGAACATGAACCCCGAGGCGCTGTTTGAGGCGCTTGACGACGCCGGAGTCGACTACGTCATTGTAGGTGGTCTCGCCGGCGCGGTCCGAGGCGCGACCCGCGTTACGAAGGATATCGACATAGCGTATGCCCCGACGCCGGGGAATTGCAGACGACTCGCTGACGTTCTCAATGCAATACGGCCGCGTCGGGTTTTGCTGGGTGTGCCCGAGGGCGAACCGATCGTTCTCGACGGAGAGCGATTACGAAAAGAACGCGTCCTACAGCTGGACACTTCTGCCGGACGCATCGACATGCTCGATACGATCGCGGGCTTCAGTAACTACAACGCCGTGCGTGCCGCGTCATCACCCGTACCGATTCACGGTCGAGTTCGCAACGTTCTGACCCGCGCCGGGCTCATAAAAGCGAAACAAGCGCTGCGGCGACCAAAAGACGAAGCGGATCTCTTAGAATTGAAGGCGCTCGAAGAACTCGAGCAAGCCTAGGCGTCGTAAACGATCGATTCGATCGTGTATTCGATCGGGCCGGCGGGACGCACGACGGTGACTTTATCGCCCGCGCGGTGCTCCATCATCGCTTGAGCGACCGGTGATTCCCAGCTGATCGTGCCCTTGAGCGGATCGGCTTCGTCGTGACCGACGATGCGCACGCGCAGTTCCTTCCCCGCGGCGTCGCGGGCACTCACGGTGGCGCCGAATTGAACGCGGTCGCGCGCCTGCGACTGAGGATCGACGACGCTGGCCGTGCTGACGCGTTCGCGGTAATACTTGGCGTCGCGCTCGTTTCCGGCCGACTCCGCCTCGAGCAACGCCTTCTCTAGCAGATCGAGGCCACGCGGGGTGACGTAGTTCGGTCCCGGCGGAATCGGCCGGTCGGGCCCCCGCTCTTCGTCGTCCTCATGCTCTTTAACGAACGCTCGGCTCATTGCTTGCAAAATGCCTCACTAGCGGTCGTACCCTTTTGCCGGTTCGCGTTATCGCGGCGAATATGCGGTGCAAAAAGGGAACGAGCGGCGAGGTTTGCCCTCGCCGCCCGCGTTTGGCCCTTGCCGCGCCGGCTGTGGCTTAGTTCTCGCTAGCGCGCAGATTGATGATATCTTGCAGGTTCTGGTCCGCCGTCGTGATGCCGCGGGTATTCGCCTCGAAGGCGCGTTGCGCGACGATCAAGTTGGTGAACTCCTGCGACAGCGAGACGTTCGATTGCTCGAGGGCGCCGGACTGAATCGTTCCGTACGTCCCGGTTCCGGCCACACCGACTTGGGCGAGCCCGGAGTTGGCGGTTTGTTCGAACTGATTGTCGCCGACACGTTGCAGGCCGTCTTCGTTGGCAAACCGCGCGACCGCGACTTGACCGAGGACCTGGTTCTGTCCGTTCGTGAACGCACCCAGGATCGTACCGTCGTTGCCAATCGTGAAGTTGGACAGCGTTCCGGCAGCAAAGCCGTTTTGCGAATCGACGTTTGCGGTGTACGCACCGGACAAACTCGTGTTCTGCCAAAATCCAAACGCGATCGCGCCTGGCAGCGCCGGCGACGCGGCGTTGTTGACACCGCCGCCCCACGTCGTCACGTTCGCCAAGTTGCCTTGAGCGGTCGACGGCGTTGTTTTTGCGGTATGGAAATCGAGTAGACCGGTAGCGAGGTTCTTCGTATTCGCGTTAATCGACCAACCCGCTGCGCCCGTCTCGATGGACGACGAGTTGATGAACTGGCCGTTCTGATCGAAGTAGGCGTAGCCGACGGTACCGGAGGACGTCGTTGCCGTCGTCGCGTCCGCGGTGACGGCTCCGGTCGCGCTCGCCGTACCGCCTTTGGTGATTCCGGTGAACTGCGTTCCGTCCGTGAACGTCAAGACGACCTGCCAGCGGGTCGCGGGCGTGACGACTTGCCCCGCGGCGTTTTCCACGGTTGCGGGGAGCCCGTTGGATCCGGGTGTGATTGCATATGTCGCGGTCTGCCCCGCGTTTGGTGCGCCAAAGGCTGCAACCGTAAACGTGCTGCCGTCGATGGTGACCGTTCCGCCGGCAGAGGTTACGGTTTGCGTGTTGGTTCCGTCGCTTATCGTTGCCGACGTTCCCGCGGCATTGACGGTCATCGTGATGTTTTCCGCGGTCGCCCACGCCGGATTGGACATGCTCAATCCGGAAATGAGTCCCGCGCCCGTGCCTGCGGCGGCTGACGTCGTCGCGGCCGTTGCGCCCGTTGCGTCCGGAATGTACGTGATCTCGGCCTTGTGTGCATTTCCCAGCGAATCGTACAGAGTAGTCGTCACCGTATACGGGCTGGCCGTCGCACTTGAACCAACCGTGGTCAGGTACGCGTTCTGCCACTGCGATTGATCCAGATCGCCACCCATAGCGACGTCAAAAACGCTATCGCCGCTCGGTCCTACTTTAGTGCCCGCACCGGTGGCCGTGCCCTTCATCGCCAGTCCGACCGGAATCGTGATGTTCCCGGTAGCGCCGCCTTGAATAACGCCTTGCGAGTTGGCTTCCCAACCTTGCACGGCCAAGCCGTTAGCCGGGTCGTAGAGGACGCCGTTGGCGTTGAGCTGGAAGTTGCCGTCGCGAGTGTACGCCGGAATCGCCGAGCCTTGCAGGTTGTTGAGGATAAAGAATCCGTCGCCGTTCATCGCAAGGTCGGTGTTGACGCCGGTCGTTTGGAGGCCGCCCTGGCCAAAGAGTGTGTCGACCGAGTCGACCTTCACGCCGAAGCCTAGCTGCTGTCCGTCGACGCCGCCGCTCGTATTGTTGGGCGCCGACGCAAACGTCTGGTTCTGATAGAACAGATCGGCAAAGGTCATCATCTGACCTTTGAAGCCGGTAGTATCGACGTTCGCGATGTTATTCGAGATCATGTCGATCCAGCTTTGATAAGCGTTCAGACCGCTGATCCCAGTATACATGGAGTCGAATCCTGCCATGAGTTGTTGACCTCAAGGTGGTTCCGCGGCGCGTCATTCGATCGGCGTCGCGGCCGGGGCTCCTTTTCGGTCCACCCCGGATATGCTGTTGTTGTCTAGATAATTGCTGCGGAGTCGATATTCGTGAAGACGTTTTCTTTCATCGAATCTTGATCCACAGCGGTAATGACCGTACGGTTTTTGATGCTCACCACGAGCGCCGTATCGCGCAGGATGAAGAGCGATTGTTTGGCGCCTTTGGCCGCCGCTTTGTCTGCCATCACGTTCATGCGCTGGACGTCGTCGCCGGTAAGCGAGATGTTGCGCGATTGTAAACGCTGCATGGCGTGCGCGGAGAAGCGTAAAGGCTCCGAGCCAGTCGACGTCTGCGCCGTCTTTTCGAGGACGGAGCGGAAGCTTTGGCTCGGGGGAATGTCGACCGGCGTTCCGGCCGGCCGCGGCGCGGGACCGGGGATAATCCCCGGCTGTTGTATGCGGTTGATCTCGTTGGGATCCATCGCCTAACTCCCGTTACCGCCGCTGCCCGTGGTACCGGTGCTTCCGGTGCCGGTGCTGCCGGTGCCGGTGCTCCCGCTGCCGATTCCGAGAATCTGCGAGAGCGAGAAGAGCAGCGGATTGCCGTTGTTATCGACGTAGGGCTGACCGTTGGACTGCAGCATCGTGAAATACGGCGTGCCGTTTTGCACTTCGATCGTGTTGATCGTGCCGGTTTCAGACGACGAGTTGCCTTGTGAGTCGGTAACGCCCACGGTTACCTGTTTGCCGACCAGCGACGACGCTTGCAGCACGCTGAAGTTCGACTGGAAGGCCTGAAAGGCCGAGGTCAACTGTTGCTGATACTGCAGTGCCGAGAACTGTGCGAGCTGGGTAACCGACTGCGTGGGATCTTGAGGCTGCGTCGGGTCCTGGTTCATCATTTCTGTGGTGAGGAGCTGCAGAAATGCGTTAGGAGTGAGATCGCTGCCCGATGACGACGACTGCGTTCCCGGCAGTTGGTCCGCCGGATTCGGTTGTGTCGTCAGTTGACTGATCGGGACCGTCCCCGATGTGGCCATAACGTTCTCCTATGCCAAGTAGCTGAAAAGTGCGAGGGTAGATTGCGGCACGATTGCCGGTTCGACCGTCGTGCTTTCAGTGGAATCCGTCTGGCGGGCCGCAGTCACTTCGTGCACTGCGTACTGTCGTCCGAATCCCGAGGTTCGATCGCGTGGTTGATCCTGGCCAGCGCTCCCGCCGGACAAGTTGACGCTGAAGCTGGTAAGCTTCAACCCCGAGTCCGCCAGCGAACGTGCCAGCTGCTGTTGGTGGGCGACGAGCGCGTTGCGAACGTCGGCGTTTTGTGCGACCGCCGTTGCCGAAACGTTGGACCCGTCTACCTTGAGGCTGAGCGTAATCCCGCCGAGATGCTCGGGAACCAGCCGCATGCGCACCTCCGACGTTCCGTCGGATTGCGTGCGCATGGCCATGCTTCGGATCACTTGTTCCACGATGGCGCTCGGATCGACCGAGGAGCCGTACGCGGAGCTCGACGCGGATTGCGCAAACGACTGCGAAGGCGATGCGGTCGGAACCGTAAACGCCAACGTGTCGGAGGTAGCCGCCGGCGCCGCTTTGCTCGTTGCGGGCGCACTGCCCGGTAATGAACTCGCATCGCGGAACGACGATCCGGCACCCTGACCGTCGGTCGAGGCGTTGCCGCCGTGGTTTTGAGCACTCGTTGCGATGACGTCGCCAAGCGCCGCTTCCAGTCGTGCAGCTGCCGCCGTTTGCGAGAAGTTCACGCCTTCGCCGTGCGGTACGGTTCCGGTGGTGTTGGATGCACGAATCTGCGACGTTTGGCTTGCCATCGCATTGCCGTTGACCTGCGCGTCGACCGACGCCGCACGACTCAGCATACGCGCCAGCAAGGTCGCCGCATCGGATTGCTCCGGCCCAGGCGCGTCTGCTGCCGCAAGCTGCGCGGTAGGCGCCGCCGCGTTTTGCTGCCGCGCGAGCGTGCTCGCGAGGCCGGTCGACGCTTTGGCTGCCTCACTAAATGCCGAGACGGCCGCCTGCGCGCCTTGAACCGGCCCGAATGAGGCTGCGACCTGCGCTAAGAGGGATCGCGCGAGTGCGGAAACGTCGAGCGTACTCGAGGCTGATTCCGGATCTGTGTGGGCCGGGAGTTCTCTCGCCCGATTGGCGTCCAAGACTTGTCCCGAAGTGTCGCTCTGCTGCCCTACTCGCTGATCCGCTCCCCCCGCTACGCCGCCTATCCATGTTTGCAGTCGCCGTGCGAGGGCCGCCACTTGTTGTGCGGCCGTCGTGCCCGGTGGCGCTTGAGAAGGCGGTGATAGCGCGGATTTGATGGACTTCGCTACGGTGCCGGCCTGCGAGCCCGCTCGCTGTGAGACGAGACTGGCCAGACGGTCGACGACCGTAGAGATCGGCGTCCCATTTTGCACGATGAACGTGAGCTGCGCGAGCGGATCGCTCGCACTGGGCGCATTCATCTGTCCGCCGAGCACCGTGCCGAAGCTGGCTCCGTACGGATTGGTGGACTGCGCCGACGGATCGATTCCCTTAGGGCCGTGCGATCCGTGTCCCGCCATCTGGCTGAGAAGGCCGATATTTGAGAGTAAAAATGCCATACTTTTTCGATTCACCTCCTTCCTGAGCGGAATAGACATGAGAGGTCCAAGACTTGGACCCTCGTCTTGGTATTCGGCATCAGGCGAGCGGGACGTTAGGAAGTGTGGGCTAGTTCTCGCGGAGCGCGTCGTAAACCGACGTTTCCCAGATTTCAGAGCGATGGTTCGATTGGCAGCGCTTACAGACGACGTGCGAGGCGGTGGTGCCGTCGGCGAATTGCACCAGCTGCACGTTTCCGCAGTCGAAGCACACGCCGTGCGGTCCGCCGTCGGCGAAGTAGCATCGCGACGCCGTAGGCTTCCCGCAGCCACAGGAAATGGAGCCACCCTGGACGCTGCCTTTGATGAACTGCCCCATCCTCTCAGTTTGCCCGGCCCAGGGGCGAGCGACTATACGCAAGTCAGGCACGGACGTTAGGAAGTTCGGGGATGCCTCGGGAGGCCTTTCGAAAGGTCCCGGGTCTTATTTCGACCTTAGCCATTTGACTGAACGACGAGCGCTAGGAAGTTGCGCACGAGTTTTTCGCCGCTCTCGCTGAGCACGGACTCCGGGTGGAACTGCACGCCGTGAATCGGCTTCTCGACGTGGGCGATGCCTTGAACGACGCCGTCGTCGCTGGTTGCCGTAACCCGCAGGGTCCTGGGAAGCGAGTCCGCATCCAGACAGAGCGAGTGGTAACGCGTGAACTTCACGCCGGCCGGGAGACCGGCGAAGATCCCACTGGCGTCGTGCTCGACGACCGAGGTTTTTCCGTGCATCTGCCGTGGCGCATGCGTCACCGTCGCGCCCAGCACTTCACCGATCGCTTGCAATCCCAAGCACACGCCCAGGACCGGCATACCGCGGTCGATTGCGGCCTTGAGAACTGCCAGCATTTGCGGCGCCTCGGCTGGCTTGCCGGGGCCCGGCCCGACGACCAGAGCGTCGTACTCTTCCAACAACGCCGGCGTCAAGCGCGAATCATCGTTCAGCGTCACGTCGCACGCAGCACCCTGCGATGCGAGCAGATGCACCACGTTGTACGTGAAGCTGTCGAAGTTATCGATGAACAATATGCGCAGCATGAGGTTACAGTCGTCCTTCGACTTCGGCGCTCAAGTTGACAATACCGAGCGGACGATGCGGGTTTTGTGGAGCACTTCTTCGTATTCCGCGACTGGATCGCTGTCGGCGACGATGCCGGCCGACGCCTGCCACCACGCATGTCCATCCCGTACGTGGATGCTGCGCAACGTGATGCACGAATCGAAGTCGCCGCCGAACGACCACCGTCCGATGCTCCCCGCATAAAAGCCGCGCGTAACCGGCTCGAGTTCGTCGATGAGCTGCATCGCGCGAACCTTCGGCGTGCCCGTGACCGTGCCGGCCGGAAAGCCGGCGCGGAAAAGATCGAGACCATCGTAATCGTCGCGCAGGCGTCCGACGACGTTCGAGACGATGTGCATGACGTGACTGTAGCGCTCGATTTGCAGCAACTCGTCGACACGGACGCTGCCGTAGTCGCAGACCGTTCCAAGATCGTTGCGGCCGAGATCGACGAGCATCACGTGCTCGGCGCGTTCCTTTTCGTTCGAAAGCAGCTCCGCGGCGATTCGCGCGTCTTCTTCATCATCGCTGCCGCGCGGACGCGTGCCGGCCAGTGGACGAATGCGCGCCTTGCGGTCTTCGAGACGCACGAGAAACTCGGGCGACGCGCCGAGCAGTTGGCCGAACGGCGTGTCGACGTAAAACATGTAGGGCGACGGATTGGCACGCCGCAGCGCGCGATAGACATCGAAAGCCGTTCCGTCGAGCGCCGTCCCGAAGCGGATCCCGAGCTGCAGCTGGTACACGTCGCCGTCGAAGATGTGGCGCTTAACGCGCTGCGCAAGCTCGAGATAGCGGTCGCGGGCGATCGACTGCGATGTCGGGCCCGCAGCCCGCACCGGCTGCGCCGGCGCGGGCGCGGCGCCGAAGAGCCGCTCGACGTATCGATCGATACGTCGTTCGGCGGCACTGCGCTCGGTATCGCATGCCCAGATCGTTAGCGCGTGCGTGAAATGATCGAAGATGAGCCACGTTGCGGGAATCGCGACGTAGGCGGCCGGCATCGAAGGAGCGGACGGCTCGCGCTGCGGCAACCGCACCGTCGGGCGCGCCGCATCGTACGAGAAGCACATGAGGGCGCCGCCCAGATTCCACGGCTCTTCTTCGTCAACCTTGGGATGCCACGAAGCCGCGAACTCACGAATGCGATCGTAGAGCGTTTCGCCGGCTTCGAACCCCTGTGCGGCGAGATAATCGAGGCCGATGAACGTGTAGCGCGAAAGACGGCCGCCGTGCTCGACGCTCTCGAGCATACATGCCTGCGCGCTCCCGCATAGAGCGAGGTACGCGCCGATCGGCGTGAGCACGTCGGCGGGCAGCGTACGAACGCAGACCGTTTGCGCTCGGGATGACACGGGGTTCCGTTAGCGCGAGAGGTCAGGCCGCTCCTGTGTGAGCTTCGCGGCGAAGGTCGGCGGCAGATTGTCGAGGATCGTTCCGGCCGCTTCCGCCGGCATCAGCGCGAGGACGCGCGCAACGTACGGCGCCGGCAAGCGCTGCGCAACCCTGGCGGCGTTTTCCGGGTCCATGGCGGCCCAATAATCCGCCGTGCGCTTCATATCCGGCGTCGCATTGGCGGCAAGATCCGACCCGGTCATCGCGACGCTGCCGCTTGGAAGGCCCGCAACCGAAGGCGCCGGATGCGGCGGGTTCTTTACGCTGCTCCCCGAGGTTGCGAGCTGCATCTGCGCCTGATCGAGCTGCGTCTGCAGGCCGGCGATTTTCTTGTCTTTGGTTTGCGCCTCGCTCTTGGCCGCTGCCAGCTGCGTTTGCAGGGCGGCGATCTGGCGGTTAAGACCGGTGATGGTCTCATTCTGTGCCGCAAAGTGGAACGGCGCCGCCACCGCGTCGAACCACGTCCCGGTGGCCCGCACGACCGGCCCCATCGGACCCGACGACATCGCGTCGCGCGACGGTCCCCAACTCAAGGCAAAGACGATCAGCAGTATCGCAATGGCCGAGAGCAGCAAACGTTTGAACGGAAACGGCTTTTTTCGCTTGCGCGTGACGATCACGGCATCCCTCCAGCATGTCGTTGCAAACGCCCTTCCATGCGGGCGTTGCCGTCGTCGAGCTCGATCTGCTCGACCCGCAGCTCTTCGGCTGAGTAGGCCCGCTTTCGGCGCTCTTTGAGCTTATCGACGACTTTTCGGTTCTTACTTGCCGCAACGAGGTCGTTACGCGCGCGGTCGAGGGCGACCTGACGCTCGGCCACGGCTTTGATTTGCGCGTCGATCGTGCGATCGAGAAACTGTAGATGCGCGTAGCGCACGCGCAGCTCTTCCAGGTCGAACTCATTATGGCGCTCGCGCAGGTCGCGGCTATTCGCGCGAAACTCGTCGTTGAGCCGGTCGAGCTCGCGGCGAGATTCTTCCCACGCGCGCTGCCGCGTCGCGAGCGTCAGCTGCTTTTCGTCCTCGATTCGTTTGCGGTGGTCGAGCACCGGCTGCAGCGTAAAGCTGAACTTTTTACGCATCTTATGCCACCGCGAGCAGCGCCTTCATCGTCTGCTCGTAGGCGCTGGTTTCGTAGATGCCTTGGCGCAGGAAGTGCTTGATGGCCTCGATCTTCGACAGCGCGAGATCGACGCGCGGATTACTGCCTGGAACGTACGCGCCGATGTTGATGAGATCTTCGGCATCGCGGTACGCTGCCAGCAAGTCGCGAATCGCCGACGCCGCCGAGAAGTGGTTCCCGTCGACGACGTCGGGCATGACGCGGCTGACGCTCTGGAGCACGTCGATAGCCGGATAGTGATTGGCCGACGCGAGCGAACGCGACAGCACGACGTGGCCGTCCAGGATGGCGCGCACGGCATCGGCGATGGGCTCGTTCATGTCGTCGCCGTCGACGAGCACCGAAAACAGTCCGGTGATCGTTCCGCGCACGGCGGTACCCGCGCGTTCAAGCAGCTTCGGCAGCAGTGCGAAGACCGACGGCGTGTAGCCGCGCGTCGTCGTCGGTTCGCCGATGGAAAGCCCAACTTCGCGCTGAGCCATCGCAAAGCGCGTGACCGAATCCATCATGAACATCACGTCGAGACCCTGATCGCGGAAATACTCGGCGATCGTCATCGCGACGAACGCGGCCTTGATGCGCACCAGCGCCGGCTGATCGCTGGTCGAGACCACGACGATGCTGCGCCGCAATCCCTCTTCGCCCAGATCGCGCTCGATGAAATCACGAACCTCTTTACCGCGCTCGCCGACGAGCGCGATGACGTTGACGTCGGCCGACGTATTGCGCGCCATCATGCCGAGAATCGTCGACTTTCCGACGCCGGAACCGGCGAAAATACCGAGGCGCTGGCCCTTTCCGCACGTCAGCATGCCGTCGATCGCGCGAATGCCCAAGGAGAGCGGCTCGGTGATGCGCGCGCGCGTGAGCGCCGGCGGCGGCGAAGCGATCACCCGCAAGCGGCGGTCGGCGACGATATGTCCCTTGCCGTCGATGGGGATGCCTACGCCGTCGAGCACGCGGCCCAGCAGCTCGTCGCTCACGGCCACTTCGAGCGGCACGCCGAGTGCAACGACGTCGCTGCCGACGCCGATACCCATCAAATCGCCCAACGGCATGATCAGCACTTTGTTGTCGCGGAAACCGACGACTTCGGCGAGCACCGGCTCGGCCGTGCGCTTATAGAGAATCTGGCACGTCTCCCCGATGGCCATGTTTGGCCCCATCGATTCGATGACGACGCCGATGACTTGGCGGACTTTGCCGTATTGGCGGACGAGATCGGCGCCCCGCAGCGTCTCGATGTACCGGCCCGCCGAAAAGGTGCGCGTTTGCGTATTCACGCTCAACTCGCTTGCGCCGGCGAGAAATCGACGTCGCCGTTGGTCAGCGCGCGACGCGCTTCGCGCAACTGCGTCGAAATCTTGGCATCGATCGTGCCGGATTCGGTTTCGATGACGACGCCGCCCCGGTCGACGCGTTGATCCTCGACGACGCGCAGGTGCTCCACCTCGTTGCTTGCAGCGGTTCCCTCGCGATGCTTGCGCAGCACCTCGGCATCGGCCGGATTGACCCGCACCGTGACGACCTCGCGTCCGACCAGCCGCGTTAACGCGTGGCGCACGTTCTCCAGCACGACCGTGGGATCGATTCCGACGTGATCGTACACGATGCGCTCGGCGACGGCCATCGCCAGCCGTACGAGCTCCGGCTCTGCCGTTTCGATTATTTCTTTGCGCTGCTCGCGCGCATTTTCGATGAGTTCGTGCATCGCCGCGACGTCTTCTTCCAGCTCCGCATAACCCGCGGCGCGGCCGGCGGCAACACCTTCTTCATGTCCGCGCTCGCGAGCTTGCGTTTCGATCTCGTGCACCCGCGCCGTCGCCCGCTCGACCATCTGTTTGGCGCGCGCTTCGGCATCGCGCAGAATCGCCTCGCGCTCGCTCTCGGCTTTATCGATGAGCGCGCGCGCTTCGGCGCGAACTTGCTCGAAATCGATCTCCGGTTCGACCAGCTCGGCTTCTGACTCTCCGTCGCTATGGCCGTCGAACAGCGCGTCGTCGAAAGCCGGCTCGTCGTTCGGCATGCCGAACGGATCAAACGCTCGGGAAGCAGCCGGCTCGAGCTCGCGTTCGATTTCGGGAACGACGAGAACGTAGGCTTCTTTTACGAGCTTCGCGCCTTTCACTATCTTGCCCAAGGTTTCGAGCTCTAGACTAGACGTTCGTCTTTGGCGCCACGAGCGATAATAATTTGACCGTTTTCTTCCAACGTCCGAACGACGTCGACGATCTGCTGCTGCGCTTTTCCGACTTCGCGCATGCGCGTCGGCCCGAGCAGCTCGATATCTTCCTTGAGCATCGCGGACGCGCGCGACGACATGTTCTTGTAGACGCGCGCGAGCAGCTCGTCGTCGGCAACCTTGAGCGCAAGCGCCAGATCCTTGCCGTCGACTTCCTTGAGGATGCGCTGGATGGAGCGATCGTCGAGATTGCGGATGTCCTCGAAGACGAAGAGCAGATTCTTGACTTCTTGGGCGAGCTCGGGATCGCGCTTGGCGAGTCCGTCGAGGATGTTCTTTTCGGTTTCGCGGTCGACGAAGTTCATGACGTTGGCGAGCGACTGCACGCCGCCGGCCTTGGCAAAATCCGATCCGCTCACGAGCAGGCGACGTCCGAGCAGTTCATCGAGCTGTTCCAAAACCTCCGGAGCCGTCTTCTGTAGAATGGCGATGCGCATGGCAACCTCGGCTTGCAGCTCCGGCGGCAGCGCGGAGAGCACCGCGCCGGCCTGTTCGGCCTGCATGTAGACCAAGATGAGCGCTATCGTTTGCGGATGCTCGTCTTGAATGAACTGCAGCAGCTGCGCCGGCTCGGTCTTTTTGATGAGCTCGAGCGGATTGCCGTGCTTGAGCGCCGCGAAGAGGCGGCTCGTCATGTCGTCGGCTTGGCCTGCACCGAAGCTGCGCTCGAGAATCTCCTTGGCGTACTCGATGCCGCCTTCGTTGATGTACTTGAGGGCGATTGCGCGTTGATACGCTTCCTGGATGACCGCATCGCGCTTTTCGATTGGGACCGTCGTGACTTTGGCGATCTCCAGAACGATGCGCTCGACTTCGTCTTGGCGCAAGAACTTGAAGATCGTCGCCGAGAGCTCGAGCCCAAGCGTGATGATGAGGATGGCCGCCTTCTCCGGACCCGAGATTTCAATCGCCGGCACTTCGGCGAAGGACATCATCGGCGGTTCCGTCGTGCCGACGCTCGAGAGGTTAACGATCGGTGATTCCACGTTATAAGGCGCTCCGCCCTAGGCTGCGCGCCCCCCGCGCTAAGCGCGGGGCCCCCGGGCCATGGGGCGCGACAGATAACGGTCGGCTTGACATTCCCCTAGGGCGCCCCAAAAGAACTCCCCGTCGCGAACAATCGTTCATCGGGACCACGTCTAGCATCCAGCGGGACCTGGTCAATGCAACGCGACCTTTCATTCCGCGAGCCAGAGTTTCACGAGCTTGGCAATGCTGTCGGGGTTCTCTTGCGCGACGGTCGTCACGTATTCGATCATCTGCTCGCGGGTGAGATCGGCAGCGGATCGAATCGGCGCGGCAACGCCGGGCGCGCCTTCGAGCATCGGATGCTCTTCGAACGGCGGCAGCTCTTCGGCCAGCGACGTATCGAACGCCGGCAGGTCCGTCGACGGTGAGAAGCGGCGGCGAGCGCGAGTTGCCAAGAGGCCGAGGATGCCGAGGACCGCGACTCCCCCGAGCACCGCCAGCACCCACACCGGGATGCCCAACACAGTGGTCGTGACCGGCGACGCCGTCGTGGGCGCCAGCGCCGGATTAAACGGCACCGCTTCAACCGAGACTTGGTCGCCTTGCGCCAGATTCAAATCGGCGGCGGCGATTACGACGTTGCGAATCTGCTGCACGTTGGCCGGCGTCAGTTGATACGGCGCGGCTGCGACCGCGACCGGGGGGCCGTTGGGCGACGCGTTCACCGGCGACGAGTTTACCAGCACGGCGACGCTGGTTTGCATCACTTTGCCGGGCGCGTCGATGTGCTTGACATTTTGCTCCGAGATGTCGTAGTTCGTCGTCGACTTCGAATGGTTGTAACGATTGTTGCTCCCCGGCTGCGTGGGGGCTTGATACGTGCCGATGTTGCTCGTCGTGCCGGGCACGCCGATCGGCGCCTGCTGACGCGGCGTCGTGCCGACGTTGGACTCGCGTTCGAGCTGCTGCGACAGTACCGTGCCCTGCGGCGCGTAAATCTTGCTCTCGGTCGACGTCGCATCGAAGTCCATTTTCGTTGAGACGCGCGCGACGGCGCGCTTGGGACCGAGCGTATCGTCCAGCATCGATTGAATGCTCTGCTGCAGGGCCGACTCGTAACGCGTCTTGGCCAGCAGCTGCTCCTGCGTCATCCGCAGCGCGTCGGGCTGCGACGTGTCGCCGCTGCCGCTCGGGCCGACGCCCGGCAACAGAATGCGACCGTCTTGATCGACGATCGTAACGTTTTCGGGCTTCAGGCCTTCGACCGCGTTGGAGACGAGCATCGTGATGCCTTTGACCTCTTGCGAAGAGAGGTCTTGGCCGGGCTTCGTCTTGATCGCGATCGAGGCGGTCGTCGGCTCTTGCGACGACGAGTAGAGCGATTGATCGGGCGTCGCGATGTGCACGCGCGACGTATCGACTTCGTTGAGCCCGTCGATGGTGCGTTGCAGCTCGCCTTCGACGGCGCGAGTCTTGTCGAGCTTCTCTTGGAACTCCGTCATGCCGAAGTTGGTGCGGTCGAAGAGCTCGTAGCCGGTGCCCCCGCCTTTGAGCAGTCCGGAGCCGGCGATGGCCACGCGTTCGTCGCTCAAACTTGCGTCGGGAACGTAGATCGTCTTGCCGTCGGCAGAGATCTTATAGGGGACTTTATCTTCTTTGAGCCGATTGGTGACCGTCGCGGCGTCTTCGCTCGACAGATTGGAGAACAGCGTCGAGTACGAAGGCTGACGCCACAAATAAAGGTAGGCGAGTAAAATCGCTGCGAGCACGACGACAACGCCGCCGGTTGAAGCGATTATCCGTGTCTGCCGGTTTTGGGTTCCCCAGATGGCCGCAAGCCGGCCGCGGAGGTCACCCAAACTGGTGACGAAACGTTCCACGCGTTCTCTCTACTCGGTTAAGGCCGACCTTGGCCCGCAGCGCCGGACGTCCGTTTCCAACGCGACTACCCCGCCGTACATCCTGGCGTGCGGTGGGATACTAACCCGGATATCGGTCGCTCGTACACGGCGCTTGAGCGGAGTTTCGTAATCATTGTGCGAGTTGCTCTCGTTCGCGGCCGACCGATACCATCGCGACCGGCACGCGGAGCAACTCCTCGATGCGCCGGACGTACCGGCGCGCCGCTTCCGGAAGATCGCCGATGCGGCGGCACTCACTAATCGGCTCGCTCCAGCCCTCCATTTCTTCCGTCTCCAATGCCAAGCCGGGCGCCGCTGCGGCGCCAAAGCCGACGGGTTTGCCGGCCAGACGGTACCCCGTGACGATGCTGAGGCGATCAAAACCGCTAAGCACGTCGAGTTTCGTGATGGTCGCGCTGGTCAAGCCGTTGAGCCGCACGGCGTAGCGTCCCGCAACGGCATCGAACCAGCCGCAGCGACGCGGTCGCCCGGTGACGACGCCGTACTCTCCGCCCTGTTTGCGCAGCCGCTCGCCGCGCTCGTCGAGTAGCTCCGACGGAAACGGTCCGCCGCCGACGCGCGTGCAGTAGGCCTTGACTACGCCGACGACGTTGCCGATGGCGGTCGGCCCGATGCCGAGTCCGATGCATGCGCCGCCCGCGATCGTGTGCGAGCTGGTGACGTACGGATAGGTTCCGTAGCCGACGTCGAGCAGCGATCCTTGGGCGCCTTCGATTAGTATGCGTTTGCCGGCGTCGAGCCGGTCGTGAATGTACGCGACGCCGTCCACCACGTGCGCTGCGATGCGCTCGGCAAGCGGATCGCCGCTTTCAACGAACGCGCCGTAGGTGAGACCGCTGCGTGAGACTTTGTCCGCGTAGGCCGGACCGATGCCGCGGCCCGTGGTGCCGATCGCTTTGTCGCCGCGAGCTTCTTCGGCGTCCCGGTCGCGCTGCGCGTGCTCGGGAAGGACGACGTGCGCGCGATCGGAGATGCGAACGCGCGATACGTCGATTCCACGCTCCGAAAGCCGGTCGAGCTCTTGCAACAATCCGCTTGGGCTGACGACGGTGCCGCCGCCGATAAAGAGTTCGACGCGCTCGTTGAGCACGCCCGAGGGAACGATGCGCAGCGCCAGCTCGGTGTCACCGACGACGATCGAATGTCCCGCGTTATCGCCGCCGCCGAAGCGCGCGACGACGTCGTAGTCCTTCGCATACAGGTCGACGATGCGGCCCTTGCCTTCGTCGCCCCATTGTATGCCCACAATCACGTCCGCTTTGCTCCCGTGATTGCGGGACCCCAATTCTTTAACAGGCGCTTCGCTCACGCTACGCGCCCCCCGCGCTAAAGCGCGGGGCCCCCACGATAATGTCCGCTTTAGTCATCTTAAATGGCGCTCCGGCCCGGCCTCCGCGCCCCCCACTTCGTGGGGCCGCCCGGGCCATGGCGCGCGACAGATTCTTACTCGCTTGAGCTTCCCCTAGGGCGCGCCGAACGAACTCCCCGTGGTTAACGGAGATAGTGCGGGACCACGTCGATTCACTCAGACCTGAATTCCAGGTCGGACGTATCGCCCATCGGGATTTCGTTGATCCCTTGGAACTGCGTCATGACGAACTCCGAAAATAGGGAGTTGGGCCAGCCGAAATCTTGCCGCGTGAACTGCCGCGGGTCGTCGGGATTGAACGATTCGTGCAGCAGATGGTCGCCGGGATCGCTGTTGAGCAGCTGCGACAGAACGTCTTGCTTCTCCGGCTGCGTCGTCGCGGTCATGCCCTCGACGATCAGCGCTAACGGCCAGACCCATTTGTCGGGTGTGTGGTAGCTGCCGATGCCGCGCGCTTTCACTCCCTGGTAAAACGACGGATTATCTTGGCTGAGCAAGAAGCGCCGCGTGTTCTCGTAATAGCGATCGCCCGGCGCGGCGTATCCGAAGTACGGCGAGGCGAGCAGGCTGGGAATGTTGGCGTCGTCGGTGAGGATCGCGTGGCCCAAGCCGTCGACCTCGTACGCGTAGATGTAACCGTACTTAGGCACGAGCACCAGGCCGTACGTTTGAATGCCGCGCTGCACTTCGTCGCGCAGGGCTTTGGCTTCGCGCGCTTTGACGACGTTGTGGTAGACGTCGCGCTCGATTTCGGTCATGTCGCCGAGCGCGACCACCGCGAACATCTCCGAGGGAATCAGGAAATTGTAGTAGCAAGCGTCGTCGGAAGGACGGAAACCCGTCCAAATCATGCCGGTGTATCCGACCGCACGTCCTTTACCGTCGTTGGCCAGCTCTTTGTGCGTGTAGCTCGAGTCGCGCGGATGGTCTTGTTCGCGCTGCATCGTTGCCAGCACGTTGTCGAGCGCCTTGGAAAAGTCGCCGCTGAAGATCGACGTGTCGCCGGTCGCCTTCCAGTAACTCCACGCGAGCGTAATCGGATACGCGAGCGAGTCGAGCTCGAACTTCTGCTCCCACACGCGATAGTCGAGCGTGTAGGCGTTGGCGTACGGATCGATCTGCAGATACTTCGCCTCGCGCGCGATGATGGCGCGCAGCAAACGGCTGACGTCGGGATCGTCCTTGGCGAAGAACAGATATGGCCGCACCTGCGCGCTTGCATCGCGCAACCACTCGGCCGGAATGTCGCCCGTCTTGACGTAAGCCGTTCCGTCGGGCGCGTACTCGGCGAGCTTACTCGTATCGAGGAGCGCGGCGCGGAACATCTCCTGCAGATGCTGGTCGGGGCTGCGATAGTCCGCAGCCGCCTGTTCGATGGAGTGCAGCTCCAGGGCGGGCGACGGGAGCGTCGCCAAAAACATCAGCGCGGCACAAAGTAGTGCTATCCGTCGAATCATCTTACTCACGCAGGCCACGTTCCGTGGGCATAAAGTGCCGGCAACTCCCGATAACGTCCGAGATAATCGAGGCCATAACCAACGACGTAAACGTCGGGCAGTTCGAAGCCCCGATACTTGATAGTAATATCGGCAATTCTGCGGTGCGGTCTATCTAAGAGCGTACAAACCGCCAAAGAGGCCGGGCGGCGTGCAAGCAAGCTCTTAATAACATACTGCAGGGTTAAGCCCGTATCGACGGTGTCGTCAACCACCACGACGTGCCGGCCTTCTATTGATATGGCGCAGTCTTTAAGGAAGGCGATCCCCTCCCCGTCTCCATAGCGGTTGACCGAGATGACCTCGATCTCGCACGGAATCGTCACGGCGCGGGAGAGGTCGGCCAAGAAAGGGGCCGCCGCGGTAAGGAGCCCGACGAGCACCGGCACGCTGCCGGCGTAGTCCGCCGAGATAGCCGCGCCGATCTCTCGGACGCGGCCGGCGATGGCGTCGGCGTCGAACAGCGGCTCGCCGATCACGAAGCTCGAGCCGAACGGGAGAAAAGCCGTTCGACGTCTCGACGGGTGAAGAGCTTGACGTTGACGTGTGGATGGCTCGAACGCAGCAGGCGAACCTTGCGGTTCTTGCGCGTGTTGCGCACCGGCTTGGCCACGGTGAGCTCGATGTAGAGATCGTATTCGGGGAGATAAAAATCCGGTGTGAAAAACTCGACCGGCTCGCCTCGATCGTTCCAAGAAATCGGAAACGTCCGCGGTTCGTACTGCCAAGGGATGTGATAGAAGTCGAGGAGTCGCGCGAGCTCGGCTTCGCTCGCATGCGCAAAATCGCCCCGTGACATTGCCACGGGCTGCTATCTACGACACGGCCGACACCAACGCCTCTGAGGAAACTCTCAGCTCTTCCGGTCTCCGCGATCGCGTTGCCCGCGGGGCGCTTGATGCTTCGCTTCGCGTTGCCGATCCAAACTGAGCGACGCGCCTTAGTCGCATGACGCGGCGCCGCGCGTTGCACAATAAGTCGGAGATATACGATTGTAGCGCAGTGATGCTACTCGCTATTACACCCGACTGCGCGCGTCAGACTCTCTTCAGGGCGGCCCCCGCTTTCCTGAAGAGCGTCCAAACGGCCTCCGGCGACCGTTCTACCGTAACCAAACGTTTGTGCGGCGCGTTTCCTTGTTGCGACTTCATGCTACGCTTAAATCCCTGCGATTTAACGGAGAGACGGATACCAATGCCCGGCCGCTCGCACCAACGTCTTGTCGCTGCAGTACTTGCAACGGGAGTTTTGGCTGCCTGCGGGGGACGCGGAGCAACGCTCCCAACGGCGGCAATCGGCGCTACCGCCGGGGTCGACAGCCCTTCCGAACGCCCCGCCGGCGAGCGGAACTACCGAATTCTGCATAACTTCGGCGACGGGCCTGATGGCAATATCGGCTACACGAGCCTGATCGACGTGAACGGTACGCTCTACGGAACGACTTCGGCGGGTGGCGCATACGGACTCGGCACGGTCTTCAGTATTTCGACGACGGGCGCGGAGTCTGTGATATATAGCTTCGGCGGCGGTACCGATGGCTTTGCGCCTGCATCGAGCCTGATCGACGTGAAGGGGACGCTCTACGGAACGACCCCCGCCGG
Source organism: Vulcanimicrobiota bacterium (assembly GCA_963715435.1). Classification (GTDB taxonomy): domain Bacteria; phylum Vulcanimicrobiota; class Vulcanimicrobiia; order Vulcanimicrobiales; family Vulcanimicrobiaceae; genus JAFAHZ01. The sequence goes on along the minus strand of OY970243.1, from coordinate 2,801,399 downwards.
AGGCACGCACGAAGTCGGTACCGTCTTCAGCGTGACCACCGCCGGTAAGGAAACGGTGCTGCATAATTTCCACGACGTCAAGGATGGGTTTGAGCCTTATGGGGATCTCGTCGACGTCGGCGGAGTGCTTTACGGCACAACTTCTCAAGGAGGGCTCCACCGATACGGTACGGTCTTTAGCATTACGACGGCCGGCAACGAGAAGCTGCTGCACAGTTTTGACACCACCGACGGCGCCAACCCATCCGCGGGTTTGACCTATCTAGATGGTGCGTTATACGGTACCACGCCTTTGGGCGGTGCAGATGGAGACGGCACGGTCTTTAAGGTTACGACGGCCGGCGTAGAGTCAACAATGCACAGTTTCGCCGGCTCCGACGGAAGCAGTCCGGTGGCGAATCTCCTTGGCGTAAAACACGCTCTTTACGGCACGACTGAATTTGGCGGAACAAAACACGGAGGAACCGTCTTCCGTCTTAGCCCGAGCGACGCGCTCTCCGTGGTGCACGATTTCAAAAAAACGCCACGTCACCAGGGCGGCGTGCCGCAGAGCGGTGTGATCGACGTAAACGGGACGCTTTACGGCACCACAGTGGACGGCGGAAAATACAACGGCGGAGCGATCTTCAGGATCGATAAGACGGGTACGTTCACGATTTTGCACCACTTCGGCGGAGGCTCCGACGGCATCAAGCCTTACGGAAGCCTCATCGACGTCAAAGGCACGCTCTACGGCACGACCGCTTATGGCGGAAGATATGGCGGCGGCACGGTTTTCGCGATTACCCTCTGAAGTGAAACGACTGCTCTACGTTGCATCGCTCAAGTTAGCGATTGCTCGCATTCGATTGCTAATCCCGTGGTACCATCACAGCATTGCTAAATTGCATTGGATTCTTCGGAAGAGGAGAGACCAAATATGAAGTGTTGGTTATTGGGAATCGCATTCGGCCTCTCGTTAGTAGCGGTCGCTCCGATTGCCGTTCATGCTCAACAATCGGATTCAGACTACATTGCAAAGGTAATGACTGCGGCGCCGCCGGCCGTCGTGAAGGATGCAACGGTTGTCGAAATGCAGAAAGGCGGCGGAATGCGTACGCTCCGCGCGGGAACGAACCAGTTCACGTGCATGGTTCTGCCCGGCGGCGGCGGGACGCCGATGTGCGCCGACAAGAACGCGATGGAATGGCTGCACGCCATGGTAACGCACGCAGCGCCGCCGAACACCATCGGTTTCATCTATATGCTGGGGGGAGACGAGGGTGCCAGCAATACCGATCCAACCGCGACGGCGCAGACGGCCACCAACAACTGGGTAAAGACGGGACCACACGTGATGATCGTCGGCCCGGCTGCCAAGACGATGGGCTATCCGATGACCGCTCAACCGGACCCAACTAAACCATACGTGATGTGGCCGGACACGCCGTACGCCCACCTCATGATTCCCGTCAGCGGACCCTAAGCGTTCGAACGCCAAAGCCGCTTGCGGACGCGCATGACGAAACACCAGTGAGCCGGCTACGGTTCGTAATAGCCGGCATCGCAGCCGGAACGATCCTGATCGCCCATCCCACGCGCGCCGCTCAAATGGGCCTTGTCGCCGTCCCTGGGCCGAACTCAAAGCCAACTTCAACCTGCGATCGCACGTGTTACTACGTCAACGCGTCGCGGGGCTCCGACAGTGCGGACGGGCGTACCGCCGCCACTGCTTGGCGAAGCTTGCGAAAAGCCGCTCAAGTCGTTACTGCGGGCTCAACGGTTTTCGTCGCAAATGGCGTGTACGCACCGCTACGCATCACGACGTCGGGCACGCCGGACGGGTGGATCAAGTTCGTCGCGGCTCCGGGAGCTCGCCCGGTGATTCGATTGAACGATTCCCGAGTGGGCATCGCCACCGGTTCGGGTGCGTATATCTTGATCGACGGGTTCGAAGTGGTTGGGCAAAACCAAACCATCACGGCCGATCAAGGCCACACAAATAACGGCTCGCAGCCCGAGCTAAACGAAAACTGCATCTTGGTGGGCCGTGTTCCGTCGGGGATCGGCTCGCAGAACCTCGCGCACGACGTGGTCATAAGGAACAACGTCGTTCACGACTGTAGCGCGAGCGGGATTACCACAGCGTTCGCCGACGCCGTAACCGTCGTCCATAATACCGTTTACGACAATTCCTGGTGGGGCGTTAACAACGGCAGCGGCATTTCAATCTGGATGCTGACCGATGCTACGGCAAGTAACGGGCCGTACAAAAACTACATTGTGGGCAACTTCGTTTACAACAACTACTGCAACTTACCGTTCCGCTATTTGCGGCCCGTTCCCGCGATTACCGACGGAAACGGCATCATCATCGATACGAATTCCCATATCACCAGAATGCCAAACATGCCGCCGTATCCGCCGTATCAGGGCCGCACTTATATCGCCAACAACATCGTGTTTGCCAATGGCGGAAAGGGAATTGCCGCAAACGCGTCCTCGCATATCGATGTGGCGAACAACACTATCTACGACGATGAGAAAAGCAACTCAACGTATGTCAACGTTGGTGAGATCGCGGCAAATAGGCTGTCACCGGACGTTCGTTTCTACAACAACATCGTCGTGAACCTCAACGGCAAGAGAATCTATAGCGCCACCGGCGGAACGTACGACTATAACCTGCTAAGCGGCTCAACGATATCGTCCGTCGGGCCCCACGACATCGTCCGCGACCCTCAGTTGGCAAACCCGATAGGCACCGCGTCTATCGTAGATCGATTGCCAAAAGATTTCGCACCGACAGCGACTTCGCCGGCGCTGCGGAATGGAACGAGTGACGGGGCGCCGGCAGTGGATTATTTCAATAATCCTCGAAGCGCCGGTAGCGTGGACCGCGGAGCAATTCAGGTATCGAAGTAATGGGTAAGCCCAGAGTCCTCGTTCGCCCAGGCCGTCGCATTCGGCGACCGCGGCACTCGCTCGCGCGATTCGATTACCCCGCGGCGGTCGTCGGCAGCGCCGGAGTCCGTACGACGATATGCAGACCGTCTTCGGGATCTCGGGAGGCGCGGTCGAGGTGGTGATCGCTCCCGTTGAGCGGCGCGAACGACGGCTCCGGAGGGGCGTACCATTACGGCTGCGATTTCAGTTCGGGAGGAACGCTCTATCTCGATGCGTGCTTCGCGAACACATCGGTGAAGAATCCGGTGGATCTGCAGATCGCACGCTACGTTGCGGAATTCCAGCGAGTGCTTCATGGGGCCGCAGAATCGCGGACTCGGACGCGCGATCGTATCGCCGCTGTATCCGAGATCGCTCGCCGGGATTCAGGCCGCCAACGCTACGGGCCCGGCGTGGGCGCAAGCCGGCTATCCCTATTGGATCGGAAAAGACGGCATCAAATTTCGACGGCGACGCGGTCAAGGACTCACGGTAAACTCGGACGATCCGTTCTCGTCCTCATGACGGAACCCACCGCGTAATGGAGCGCGACCAAGAAGCGTGCCGATCCATGCTTTTAGTCGCTCAGATCGCGAACCATCGTCACCAAATCCCATACCTCACCATTCTTTCTTACCGAATGCGCCGGCCGGTAATCGATTTGCCGAAATCCTTTCCGTCGGTATAGCGCAATGCCAGGTGCGTTGTGCGAGTAAACCGACAAGTGCAACTCACCCAATCTCTGTTCACGCGCCCATTTAATACCGTGATCGAGCAAGAGACCGCCGATGCCTTGATGGCGAAGGTCTTGTCGCACGACTATTCCGAAATGGACCGAGCCGTGAGGCTCTTTTGACGAAAGAAGGATATGACCAACTACGCCGCCTTCAATCGTTGCAACGAACACGGCTTTGTCGGCGTCGTGGATCGCTGGACGATAGAGTTCCGCATCTTGATATTGGCCTGGCTCGCGGGTTAGCCAACGCTCCTCATCGATGGCTGCATTGGCAAGTTCGATAAGGATCGGGATGTCGTCTACGGTCGCTCGACGAATTTTTACCTCGTTGCGGTCCTTAGAGCGCGCCCAGTCCATGAGGGGTTCCCCATCCGGCCGGTCCAGAGTATTTCCCGGCCATCCCCGTACCGGCGTTACAGATATAGCGAGTCTTTTTTGCACAAACGTACGTGCCGGCGGCTTTATTTTCGTTCGTGCCTGAGGTAATCGCGTAGAACGCACTCGTTCCGCCCTTGCTCCAGAGCGATGCGCCCGACGCGGTGGCGGTGTTGCCTGCCAAAGCGTACATGGCAGCGATCATCGGAGAGGATGCGCTCGTACCGCCGGCACTATACCAATTGCCGTTCCACCGAATGGCGACTCCCGTGTTCGGGTCCGCGTCAGCTGAAATATCGGATTCCGAACGGCCCTTGCAACCCTTATCGTGCTGCCATGACGGCTTCTTGACTATGCCGCTGCATCCACTACCCGTCGCACATGGGCCGTTCGAGCAGAGATTGTGCGTAAGGTCGTCCCACACCACTTCGCTAACACGTTTGCCGTTATGGAGAACCAAGGACGTGCCGCCGACGCAGATGACGCCTTGAAACGAGCATGGCTGCTGGGCAGAGGCGCTTTGACCCTCAAACGCAGCTCCAGCCCCTTGATCGCCCGAACTTGCGGTAATCACGATGCCTTTATGCGAGTCGAACGGACCGCCGGTCGAATACGAGTCGGGGCCGCCCCACGAATTGCTAATCGCATTCGCCGTCTTCGTTGCCGTCGTTTCACCGACTTCAAGATCGGAGTTTTGGTTGCTCATCGTCTCGACAAGAAGGATGTGGCAGTTGGGACAGATCGCCGAAACCATATCGACGTCAAGCGCTTGTTCACCGTCCCAACCCGAATCGTCTACCTTTGGAGGGGGTCCGCCGTTTTCTCCGATGACTTTGAAGCAGCCCTTTCCGCAGGCAGGTAGGCCCATGGACTTGCGGTACACCGCCAAGTCCTTGGCCACACCTTTATAACCGTACGCATCCACGAGAGCGACCGTCATGCCTTTGCCGCCCTTACCGGCGGCGCTAGCGATGCCGTACGCCGACCACAAATCGGTTGGTGCGTAGCAGCCCGGCTGATGAAGACAACCGCTATTCGGGCTGAGATCGAGTTTCATATCGCTGATGATGCCGTAGCACGATGCGTGGGCGGTCGTCATTGACGGGCAGAGCCGAATCTTCGGCGCCTGCAGTAAGGCGATCGCAAAGGGCGTGAGCGGCACCGCCTGGCCTCCGACGACGGGTGTCGTCGGCGCGTTCGGCAACATCGAGGAATGACCGCTGCATGCAGCCATCGCCACAGTTGCAACAACAGCGAGCGCACCGCTAAGGAGGCGTTTCATGGAGTCTCGTCCTTTCCGAGAAGAACAAGGAAGGCAAGGGGCATCTGTTTCGGCGGGAGGACGCAAAACTGCTTCCCTGGCCTACAGCCTAACGTTCGAAGGCGCAATTGGACTCGCTTGACAATAATTAGGCTCGCCTAATAGTATATGTAGGCATGCCTAGATGGAGGAGCTTTACCGCCGCGGTCGGCTTCGTCTTCCTCTATTGGCCGCCGGCCGGTGCGTCGGCGATTCCATTATTTGCGCACCAGTACGGCGTCACGTGCAGCAAGTGCCATTCAGTTATCCCGCACCTCAATGAGTTCGGAGCCGCATTTCTAGCCAACGGTGAACGCTTGCCGGCTATAGCCGCGGGTCCCGCTTTCCCGCTCTCGGTTAAGACGAACCTCGTCGACTCCAGCGAGAATCAAGGAAACGGACCCAACGGCACAGGTTTGCCGAAAGCGATCGTCGACGAGATCGAACTCTTTACGACCGGGACGATCGGTACACGCGCAAATTATTTCGTCGAACAATACGTAGTCGACGGGGGCGAGCCGGGCCTGCTGCGCGATGCGTGGATAAACGACCGGATCAATCCGTGGAACGCGCGTCTCCCAGTTCAGCTGCAAGTTGGGCAGTTTACCCTGCCGCTTCCGGTCGATCCCGAAACGTTTCGCGACACTTATCAAAACTATACGCCCTACGTGCAGGCTGTCGGCGCTAACCCGTTTACGTTTTTCGATCCGAAACTGGGGATGCGGCTCGGCGTCGGCAATCCGCTGCATGGCATTAGCGGCCAAATCTTTGCCGGGCCCGGATACGACCGGCAGAGCGAACTGCCAACGACGGGCGTAGACACCGAAACGTCTTTGCAAGACGCGCTGGGTCCGTTTACCCTGACGGTTTTCCGCTACGACGGTCTGCGCCCCGTTGCCGGCGGCCCGGACGATCGCTTCCGGCGAACCGGCTACGCGTTTACGTACGGACAATGGACTCGCTTCTCGAGCGAAGCCGTGCTAATCCAGGGCAACGACTCCAATTGCGGAAGGCCGCTTTTTGGCGGCTGCGTTTCGAGTGGCGGATTCGAGCAGTTGCGCTACGCCTTCAATCGCCGCCTCTTCGCCGAGGCACGATATGAAGGCACGGACGATCCTACCAATGGTTTTACGCGCGACGGCGTCACACTGCTCGGCTACGGACCTACCGAAAACTCGCGCGTGACGATTGAAGATGTAATCTCCGAGAGCCCGCGCACGAGCAACACCATGAATCTCCAAGCGACGATAGCCTACTGATGCTTGCAACGTTGTTATTAGCCTCGATCATCACTCGCCCGATCGACGTCTCTCGATCGAGCGCGCATTTTTCGGTGGAACATATTTGGGTCGACAGGGTAACCGGCAGCGTTCCGATCGAAAACGGCCGCGTGACGCTGGAACCGGGGTCACCCTTTCCCCTCAGCGTCAGCGCGACCCTGAGTTGTGCCGGTCTGAAAACCGACGATCCCGACCGCGACGCTTCCCTTCGCTCTTCCGATTTCTTCGATGCCGCCCGTTTTCCAACATGGACGTTCGCAAGCACGAGGATCGTGCCGACCGGCGCGCAGTCGTTCGAAATGGACGGGCTGCTGACGATCCACGGCGCCGCACAACCCGAACGCCTCGACGTCACCGTAACCGGCGCGCCGCAGCAACCGGCTTATCATGCGATCGGAAAAATCGATAGGACGGTGTTCGGCATGCAGAAAACCCGCCTCGACCCCGTCATCGGAAATCCCGTCGACATTACGTTGGACGTGACACTGCAGTAAGCCGGCAGTTCACACGTATCGTTGCGCATCTACTTCGAACGCAACCGGCCTCGTTTCGCGTCCAGGCGTACCGGAAAAAGCGTATTGCACTGTGGCTGCCTCGCCGTTCTCGCACGGGGGCGTGCACGTAGCTCTGGGCGTTAAGACCGTACCCAGTGAAATGCTCTGTCAAATTGAAGGCGAGACTTTAAGCATGAGCGTTGACGACTTCGCCGCCTCCGTGGATGAGCTTTGCATGTTTCGCCGCGTCGTTCATCGCTACACGCAGACTCTTATAAACTTCCTGAGTCAATCCGTCGCGTGCAATCGACTTCACAACCTGACGGAACGATGCGCACGCTGGTTACTCATGACTGGGGATAGAACCGGAAAAGACAAGTTCTTCCTCACGCAAGAGTTCCTCGCGTATATGCTCGGCGTTAGGCGCTCGGGTGTAACGATTGCTGCCGGCATTCTCAGCAAGGCGGGGCTCATCTCGTTTAAGCGAGGCAATATACGGATTCTCGACCGCGAAGGCCTGGAAAATACTTCTTGCGAGTGCTACGCCATCATCGCTAATGAAGTCGAGAGCCTGCTGTCGACCCATGCTCTTTCACGAGGATAAGACATGACCGCAAGACGGGCCTCTCAGCGATTGATGACGTTAAATCGTTATTCGAAAGGCGCCGGAAGCGCAAATCTCGGCGATTCGTTCGTGACTGAGCCTTAAGAATTCGACGTTAGCGTACAGGAACGGCTCGCCGGCCTCGCTCGCGTCGTAGTTCGCCTGAGCGCCGGGATTGAGGGACGGCCGTTGCCGCAGCGTCCGTGCCTTGAAGTTCACGCGGTAGGTACAGCGGGCCGCAAAGAGGCTCACTTCACCGCGGGCATTGGCGTAGCCGCCGAAGATCGGTTCAAACGAGTGGCCGACGAGGTCCCTGTTTCTGACCTTCCGACCGACTTCGAGAATTGCGATTGGTTCGGGCGGGTCTTTCACCATAGTCACCATAGTTGATCCTATTCGACGAGTAGACCCGAAAATGCTCCAAGCAACCACACCCTACCCGTTGACCCCAGGTAGCATAGCGGCCGACCCGCATTGGGGGCCGGTGCTAAACCAACGCCGGAAATCGTAAAATAAACCGCGCTCCGCCCTGCGGCGACGAGTCGACGAAGGCCTCGCCGCCTGCGCGCGTGAGGATCGCTTTTACGACGGCGAGGCCGATGCCATTACCGGGCTGCTGCGCGTGGCCGCCGCGGAAACCCAGTCCGAAAATCGCGTCGCGCTCGTCGGGCGCGACGCCCGGCCCGTCGTCGTCGACGTACACGTAAAGAAACGCACCTTCGCGCATGCATTCGATCGTCACGTGGCCGCCTTCGCGGCCGTGCTTGACCGCATTCTCCACGACATTGAGCAAGGCGTGCATGCAGGCGTCGCCGTCGATGCGGACATTCGCGGATCGCAGGAGCCGTGCGCGTATCGTAATGCGGCGTTGACGCGCCAGCGGTAACACCGCGTCGATCGTTGCGCGGACTTGTTCGCCCAGCTCACAGCTCGCCTCGCGGCCGAACGCCGAGAGATCGAGCATCGAAAACTCGAGCATCCCTTCGACCAGTCGTCCCAAGCGCAGCGCTTCGCGTCGAGCCGTTTCCAGAAAGCGCCGCGTGGTCTTAGCATCCAGCTCGTCGCCGTCGAGCACGGTTTCGATATAGCCGCGAATCGACGTGAGCGGCGTGCGCAACTCGTGGCCGACCGTGGCGAGGTACGCTTGACGGCGCTCCCGACGCCGGCGTTCGACGCCGTTAGGGCCGGACGAACTTGTAGCCATGGCCGTGTACGGTGCAGATGACGCCCCCGAGGCCAAATCGCTTTTCGAGCACCTCGCGCAGGCGGTAGACGTGCACGTCGACGGTGCGCTCGTCGCCGGCAAAATCGAATCCCCAAACCTTCTGCAGCAGCCGCTCGCGCGAGAACGCGACGCCAGGATTGCTCGCGAGCTCCAGCATCAAGGCGAACTCGCGGGGCTTGAGCTTGGCTTCCACGCCGTCGATTCGTACCTCTCGCGCGCGTTCGTCGATCTCAAGCCGGCCCAACTGCAAGACGGTGCGTTCGAGCGGTGCCGTGCGACCGTAGCGCCGCAAGATGGCTTTCACGCGAGCGACGAGCTCGCGAGGCGAAAACGGTTTGCAAACGTAGTCGTCGGCACCCAGCTCGAAGCCGACGACGCGATCGATTTCGTCGGTTTGCGCGGTAAGCATCACGATCGGCAGGTAACGGCCTTCGCGCCGTAACGTGCGCATGACGTCGTGGCCGTCGATCGCGGGCAACCCGATGTCGAGCACGAGCAGATCTCCCGCGATGCGCGCGTGGCGCAGCGCCGCATTGCCGTCGGCGGCGCGAACGACCGCGTAACCTTCGCGCTCGAGATGGTGGGCGACTAACTCGCGAATCGGCTCGTCGTCTTCGGCGACGACCACGGTTTGAACGGGCATGCCGCAATGAGTGCCCGCCGCTGCGCCGAAAGAGGCGCGTCGCCGATAAGAACGGGGTGAGGCAGCAGCCTCAGCCCGTTAGTTTGCGCCAACGATTGCGCTAGAGGGCGTTGGCTAACGCCCAGCCCTTGGGCGCACCGATACCCGCGGCCTGATTGTACTGCGTCGCGCTACACGTATACGCTCGTTATTGCCCGACGTGCACGGAGTGAAGTAACGCCGATCCCATCGTAACGCTGGTCAGCACGCCCGAGCCGTTGTCGGTGAAGTTGATGCCGCCGATCGACGTGAAGTACGGGTCCCCAGCCGGCGCTGACGCCCTTGCTGGGAACGTACGTGCCGCATCCGTTGGAGCCCGTATCGCCCGACGACGCCGAGAACTCGACGCCCGCAGACGACCATGGCTTAGAGCGGCACGATCTCGTGCGCCTCGACGAAACGCTGCCCGTTCCAGACCAGTCCAACCTCACCGGCGATAGCGGCGCCGACGATCGTTTCGGGCTTAAACGCGCCGACACAGTGGCCTCCGTGACGGTTTCGGACGCTATCGTAGTGCAGGGCGTGCGTGCGTGCGCGAGCTTTGCGGCCGTACTTCTGCGCGACGCGGTAATCGTCTGGGTCGTAGATTGCGGCATCCAACTGCGGCCGAACGCCGCGGCGAATATCGGTAACTCGGCCGCGCACGTGCATTTCGAGGCGCGTGCGACGCGTTTGCGATTCCGGCGCATTGCCGTCGGCGAAAAAGCGCGCTAGGTGATGCGCGCTCTCGCGGACCGCCGTGATGAGCGAGTTGGCGGCGTAGAGCACGCCGTAGCTTCCGTCGCTAAAACGGCTTACGGTCGGGAACTGAAAAGGAAGCTCCACGTATGCATCGGCGCCGGCGGACACGGGTCCCGTAAGCTGCAGCAAAGCGAGAATTTGCCGTTTGTCGGGCGTTTCGCTGAGCGCGAGCAGCGCGGGAGTTTGCAACGGGTACGCAAGTCGCGTGAAGGTATCGTCGAGAAAGCTCATTAGCCGAGCATTGCCTGGTCGAGATAGCGGCGGATGTCGACCAGCTCCGTAAAGCCGCCGGAGCGCAATAGCTCGATCGGCGCGCGATCGCCGAATGCACGATTCGGCTGGTGGATCCACTCGTCGGCAAACGGCGTGCCGAAGATGGCGTTGAGCGCGTTATAGATCGCGAGCAAATGGCTAACGCGTTCCAAAACGTGGCGGTCAAGGCGCGCCGGGGGCGACTTGTACCACGCGCGCACGGTTCTCGGACTGGTGCCGAGCAGCGACGGCAGATCTTGCTGCTTGAGCTTCCAGCGATCCGCTATGCGGGCCAGGGCGTCGAGCGCGACCTTTGGGGAAATCTCAGTGTGATGCTGGGCAGCCCGGACAAGCATGCGTGCTCCCGTATGATGTGGCAGTCCTGCCACATTTTAGCACATTTATGGCCGTTTAGCCATCCACCGTGTCGTCGGGGCCGGCTAGCGGGCCGAAGCGCCCGGCGTGCTCACGCAGCACCGGATAGATCGTAGATGCCGGAAAACCGAGACGCTCGAGTTTTCTCGCTGCAGACGGGTATGCGATCGAGGCATTCTTGCGCGCTAGGGCGTCAAACGCTGCGGCGCAACGTTCCCGTTCGTCGTCGTCGAGCGTTTCGACGGCATGCGCGGCGGCGTCACGATCGACGCCTTTGTTCACGAGCTCCGCGACGAGCCGCGCGTCGCCGACGGCTTTGCGCTTCTTCTCGACGTGGAGCCGCGCGAACAGCTTGTCGTCGACGAAGCCGTCGCGCTTGCAGCGTTCGACGGCTTCACGAATGGCGTCGTCATCGAAGCCTTTGCGCTCGAGACGTTGCCACAGCTGTGCTTCGGTGAGACGCTGCCGCGCTAACAACCCGAGCGCGGCAGCATAACACTTTTGACTCAAATGTTACTCCTCGGTGGCCGTTGCTACCACCGGAGCTTTGCCGTTGGTGGAGGCGACTTTCGTGAGCGCTTCGCGGATTTTGCTTGCGATTTCGTCCGCCAAATCGACGTGCTCTTCAAGGAAAGCTTTGGCATTTTCACGGCCTTGGCCAATCCGCTGGTCGCCGTAGGTATACCACGAGCCGCTCTTGCCCACGATATTCTGTTCCAGCGCGACGTCGAGGATCGACCCCATCTTCGAGATGCCGTGGCCGTAGGTGATGTCGAACTCGGCTTGCCGGAACGGCGGCGCGACTTTGTTCTTGACGACTTTTACGCGCGTGCGGGTTCCGACCACGTCTTGACCGACTTTGATCGTTTCGAGCTTGCGCACGTCGAGTCTCACCGACGCATAGAACTTCAGCGCGCGGCCGCCCGACGTCGTTTCGGGATTTCCAAACATGACGCCGACTTTTTCGCGCAGCTGGTTGATGAAGATCATGACCGTTTTACTGCGGGAAATGCACGCAGTCAGTTTGCGCAGGGCTTGGGACATCAACCGCGCCTGCAAGCCGACGTGCGCGTCGCCCATATCGCCTTCGAGCTCGGCTTTGGTGACCAGCGCCGCGACCGAGTCGACGACCACGACGTCGACCGCGTTGCTTCGCGTGAGCATCTCGGCGATCTCGAGCGCCTGTTCGCCGGTATCGGGCTGGGAGACGAGCAGATTGTCGAGATCGACGCCTAAGGCCGCCGCGTAGTTCGGATCGAGCGCGTGCTCGACGTCGACGAACGCGGCCGTTCCGCCGGTTTTCTGCGCTTCGGCGATCGCGTGAAGCGCAAGGGTAGTTTTGCCGCTGGACTCCGGTCCATAGATCTCGACGATGCGTCCGCGCGGGAAGCCGCCCACGCCGAGTGCGAGATCGAGCGCGATCGACCCGCTCGGCACGACCTCAAAGGCCATGCGCTCTTGGATCTCGCCCATGCGCATGATCGAGCCCTTACCGAATTGCCGCTCGATCTGCGCGAGGGCGTTGTTGAGGGCGACCTGCCGTTCGTCTTGCGCTGCCATGCTATTCCTCTCTATGACTCTGTAACGATGTTCCGGTTTCTACTATCACGCTCTCACACCGGAGTGCCAAGTGGGTGGCATTGTGAATTTACACATTTGCCGATTCTTCTTCGAATAGGGCGTTGATGAACTCCGAGGCGACGAAGGGCCGCAAGTCGTCGGGGGACTCCCCGAGCCCGACGAACTTGATCGGCACCTCGAGCTCGTCGACGATGGCGACCAGCACTCCGCCTTTGGCCGTCGAGTCGAGCTTGGTGATGACGACACCAGTGAGCTGCGTCGCCTCGTTGAACAGCTTGGCCTGAGAAATCGCGTTCTGCCCCGTCGTGCCGTCGAGGACGAGGAGCGTTTCGGCCGGCGGTTCGCCGAGCTCGCGCTCGATGACGCGCCGAATCTTCTTGAGCTCTTCCATGAGGTTCGTCTTGGTCTGCAGCCGGCCGGCGGTGTCGATGAGCACGACGTCGGCGTTGCGTGCCTTAGCGGCACGAATGCCGTCGAAGACGACCGAGGCAGGATCGGCGCCTTCGGCCCCGCGCATCAACTCGCTGCCGCTGCGCTGCGCCCAAATTCCCAACTGCTCTGCGGCGGCGGCACGAAACGTATCGCCGGCGACGAGCATAACGCGTTTGCGTTCGCGATGGAGGCGCGTCGCGAGCTTGCCGATCGTGGTGGTCTTGCCGCTGCCGTTGACGCCGACGACCAGCACCACCGTCGGATGCGCGGCGTCATTGAGCTCGGCGCCGGGAAGCGTCAAAAAGCGTTCGACGTCTTTGCGAAAACGCGCAACGGGTTGATCGGTGGTTTTCCAGGCTTCCTGTTTGGCGACGGTTTGCAAACCGGTAACGATCTTTTGCGTGGTCGGCACACCGAAGTCGGCAAGGATCAGCGTTTCTTCCAGTTCGTCCCAAAACTCGGCGGTGAGCGGCTTGGCCACGCGGCCCAGACGCTGAACCGCGGAGAAGGCGTCGCGCGCCTTTCCCAGCTGAGCCCGCAGCCTCTGAATGAAGCTCATCGGGCCAGAATCTTCCCCGGCGACTATCGAACTCCTGTTCGATAGTCCGGGGCAAGCGCAACCTATAGGCTTCCGGGGGCCGCTCGGCGGCCGCTATACTTATAAGGAATGAAGGGCATCCGCATTCCCGCTTGGAGCGCGGTCGTACTGGCCGTCATCGCCGTGGCCGTTTCCTCGTGCAGCCGCGGGGGCGGCCCGGGCCTGCTGCCATACGCCGCGCCGCAGCGTCCGGCCGAACTGCGCGACCGGGGCCGGCGGGCGGCGACCGAGCCGGTCGACGTGTCGGTGATCTTACGGCTCAATCAGCGCGCGGAGCTCGAGCGTTTGATCGAGCAGATCTCGGATCCGCGCTCGGGACGCTACCATGACTTTCTGACGCCGCGCGAGTTCGACGAACGTTTCGCGCCGACGGCTGCGCAAACGCGCGCCGTAACGAAAGCGCTGCAGCGTGCCGGATTCAAAATCGTGCAAACGTATCCGGGCGGCACGCTCATTCGCGCGCGGGCGGCGACCGCGAACGCAGAACGGTATTTCGCAACGAGGATCGACGACTTCGATCAAGCGCGCTACCGCCGGCGGTATTCCAACGTCGCTGCGGTGCACGTTCCGCGCGCGATCGCGGCGCTGGTTCTCGGCGTCGAGCTCAACGATGTCGTCTATGCGCACGCCGGCCCAACCCGTCTGCCGTCGCAGCAGAGCGATAACGTTGCGCAAGCGCCCGAGCTTTCGCCCCAATCGGCTAACCTCGCGCGCAATCCCGGCTTTGAAAGCGGAAAGCTGAAGCCGTGGTATACGTGCGGCACCGCGAAGTCCGCGTCGCCGGCGATTTCGAAGCTGCATCCGTATGCCGGTAACTTCGACGCGATTACCGGTTCGCCGGCGACGACGTCCGGAGAGCCGCGCGGCAGCACGGGCATCTGCCAAGGGGTCACCATTCCGAAAGACGGCGTGCTTACCGCGTACGTTTACCGCACCTCGAATCAACAGCGCATCAAGGATGCGGCGCAGCTCATCTCGCTCTACGCGACCGACGGTACGCTCGTGTCTCCGCTGCTCAAAACGCTGAAGAACGACCCGCATTGGAAGCTCTTTACGAGCCGGTCGCTCAACGCGTTTGCCGGGCGGAAACTGGTGCTCTTCTTCGGCGTCTGGGGCGACGGCGATGCCAAGCACTACGTCACGCAGTTCGTCGACGACGTGGGGCTGGTTGCGGGTACGCGGCCCACGCCGCCGCCGATCGGCGGTCCCCTCTACGGCCTCGACACGTTTACCCCCGCGCCGCCGTACGACCAAGTCCAACGCGGGTGGGCGCCGCGCGCCGTTGCCAACGGCTTCGACTTTCCGGCGCAGCACGGATATAACGGTACGGGCGTGACGGCTGCCGTCGTGATCGACGGAACCATCAATCCGTCGGATTTGCACAACTACAAGAAAGCGTACGACGTGCATCAGACCGGAACGATTTTGACCGTGCCGATCGACGGTCCGACCGGCTACGGCTACGATCCGCTGGAAACGTCGCTCGACGTTGAGACGATCTCCGGGCTTGCACCCGGCGCGAACATCGTCGTCTATCAGGTTCCGGATCTCAGCAACGCGCATGCCGAAGCAGCGTACCAGCAGATCGTTAACGACGCGGGTACGGCCGGACGTCCGCACGTCTCCGTCGTCAACTCTTCGTTCGACGAATGCGAAACCGAAGATAGGGCGTTTGATGCGGCGGTCGATCAGTTTGGAGCGCAAGGAGCCGCGCTCGGCATTACGTTCGTTGCGGCCAGCGGCGACTGGGGATCGACTTGTTATTTCGGTTCGAGCTCGACCGGTCCGGTCGGCGTCAACGTGCCCGCGGCTGCGCCGCACGTTTTGGGCGTCGGCGGAAATCAATCGTACTCAAGCAAGGGCATTGCCAACCCGGTAGTGTGGCAAAACTGTCTCGCCGGATTCAACCAGAACTATTGCGCGAGCGGCGGCGGCGTCTCGAAGATCTTCAGGCCATTACCGGAGTATCAATCGGGCATTACCGGCGTGGCATCCAAGAAGAGCCGCAACGTTCCGGATGTCTCGTTCCCGGCGGTGTTCGACGACATCTATTACAGCGGCTCCATCGGTTCTTATTCCTACGGTCCCGGCTTCCATGGATTGATCGTCGGCACGTCGTGGGCGAGCCCGATCGCGGCCGCACTGCTGACCGAAGCGGTGCAGGTCTGCGGCAGCAGACTCGGCTGGGTGAATCCGGCGATCTACGACCTGTATAAAGGGCACGGCGAAGCGCCGTACTTCATCGACATCGCGAGCGGCTCCAATGCCGGATTCAATGGCGAAACGATCGGATACTCAGCAAAGCTTGGTTACGACAACGCCAGCGGCATCGGTATGCCCAACGGCATCACGTTCGCGAAAGCGCTGTGTAAGCAGTAGCAACGTGAGATACGCTGCCGTCGTTTTGATACTAGCGCTGGGTTCGTGTGCAACCCATTCCGGAGCGCTGCCCTTAACCGGGCCACTCTCAACGCAAACGCTCGTCAAGGACAGTCTGCCTAAGACGCCGATCGAGCACATCGTTATCATCGTTCAAGAGAATCGCAGCTTCGACAATCTGTTCGCGGGATTTCCGGGAGCCGACGCTCCGCTCGCCGGTAAAACATACGACGGAAAGGAAGTCCCTCTCAAATCGATTCCCTTCGACACGCCGGACATCGACCACAATTATTTCTATAGCCGCGGTGACTACGATGGCGGAAAGATGGACGGCTTCGCGCATAACGTCTATGCGTACGGTAAATCCGGATTTGCGGCAAAGTTCGCCTACAGCTACCTCGAGCGCAATTTGGTTAAGCCGTACTGGAGCATGGCGGAACAGTACACGCTGGCCGACCGCATGTTTCCCACCGAACACGGTCCCAGTTGGACGGCCCACATCGATTTGATTGCAGGCACGACCAACATTACGCCAAAGATCGCGCTGATCGACTTCCCGTCGCTCCCTCCTTACGACTGCTGGGGACCGGCCGGCACGGTGACGCAGACGATCGACCGTCGACAGAAGATTGGCGTCGGACCGTTTCCGTGTTTCGATCAGTTCCACACGATGGCGGACACGCTCGACGCCGCCGGCGTCTCGTGGCGTTATTACGCGCCTGCCATTTTCCACGACACGTGCTCCGACTGCGGCTACACCTGGTCGTCGTTCTCGTCGATAAAGAAGGTGCGCAACGGCCCAGATTGGCACAACGTGATCAGTCCGCCGCCACAGATTCTCACCGATATCGGTCGCGGTCACCTGGCCGGCGTAACGTGGGTCGTTCCCGATGAACTGTACTCGGATCATTCCGAAGTCACGACAAAGCCTTGGGGCCCATCGTGGGTGGCGGCGGTCGTCAACGCGATCGGTAAGAGCAAGTTTTGGAAGAGCACGGCCATCGTGGTGGTATGGGATGAGTGGGGCGGATTTTACGATGACGCTCGGCCGCCTCAGCTAGCCTTTAACGGTTTGGGAATCCGGGTCGGCTGCATTATCATTTCGCCTTATGCAAAACCGCACTACGTCTCGCACACGCAATACGAGTTCGGCAGCATTCTCAAGTTTGCCGAACAGGTGTTCAACCTCTCGCCGCTCGGCACGACCGCGGACGGTTATAGCGATACGCGTGCGACCAGCATAATCGACAGCTTCGATTTTGCGCAGCGGCCGATCGAGTTCGAACACATCTTCGCTCCATTCCCTCCCTCGATGTTTTTGGGGCTGCCTCCCAGCAGCCAGGTTCCGGACGATGACGAATAAGCTCAGCGCGGCGCTGGCGCTGGCCTTGGCCGCGTGTGCGGGGCATGCCAATCCCATACCGGCGGCCCCGTCAGCACAAAGGGTTCAGGCGGCGAACGACGCGACGATCGTGGTCGACGCGAAATCGCACGGACCGGTCGTTTCCGCAGACATGTACGGTGCTTCACTCGATACATGGTACGACTTCCTTAAGCCGTGGGTGAACCCGTCGCTGCGTAAAGCGGGAATCCATCTGGTGCGGTTTCCGGGCGGCTCCGAGTCCGATGCGTATCATTGGGAGAACGGCGGGACGCTGTGCGACAAGCAAGGCTATATCCTCAAGCCCTCGACGTTCGATCACCTAATGACGCGCTTGGCGCAGCCGCTGAATCTCGATATCGCCATCACGCTTAACTACGGCAGCAATCGCGAGTGCGACGGCGGGGGCGCTCCCGCCGAAGCCGCAGCCTGGGTTGCTTATGCGAAGCAGCACGGATACAAAGTGTCGTTCTGGACGGTCGGCAACGAGGACTACGGCTCGTGGGAGTACGACCTGCACGCGCAGCCGCACGACCCTCACACCTACTCGTCGACGTTTCGCACGGGATATTATCCCGCCGTCAAGTCGGCGAATGCCCAAGCGAAGCTCGGCGTCGTCGCCGATTTTGACGCGAGCAACGTCAAAAGGTGGAACGACGTCGTCTTTCGCAAGGCGCGGCCGTTCGATTTCGTCGAGATTCATTACTATCCCGAGTACAACGTCGACAGCGATTCGTTTCTGCTAGGTTCGGCTATCGACAAGTTCGCTCGCGACCTCGCCGGCTTGCGGGGCGAGATGATCGCCGACGGCGTGTCTAAGGCGACGCCGATCTACCTCGGCGAATTCAACAACGACGCCGGAGAAGAGGGCAAACAGTCCGTGTCGGTCGTTAATGCACTCTATCTCGGGCAGATGCTCGGCACCGCGATCGGCGGCGGCGTCTCGATGTCGACCTGGTGGGTGGCATACGGAAGCTGTGACGAAAAGGGCGATTACTCGCACCAGCTCTACGGCTGGCAGCACTTCGGCAGCGAAGCATTGTTTTCAGACGGGCTGCCCGAGCCGTACGACGGCTGTCCCGACACGCCCACCATTGCCGGCGGCACGCCATTCCCGACGGCGCGCGTGATCGCGCTGTTGGCGAAGACGATTCCGGCCGGATCGACGGTTCGCAAAACGACGGTGCCCAGCGCGTTCGGCACTTCAGTACGTGCCTACGGATATGCGGTCGGAGGCGGGTACACGGTTACGCTGTACAACAATACGCTCTCGGCCGTCAGCGTGAAGATCGGCCTTCAAAAAAGTTCAAAGACCGCGTACGACGGTACGCTCTACACGTACGGCAAGGCGCAGTACGACGAGTCGAAAGACAACCAGTGGGTGGGCGCGACGGCGCAGCGTCTCGGCGCGATCTCAGTCAAAAACCTGCCACTGCAGCTGCCGCCCTATAGTCTGACGATTTTGACCCTCACCTGAGGTGCGCATCCGGGACGGCCTGCATGATGGCGCAATAACGAAACTCGTTTGGTGGTGGGTCGCGACCGCATTTTGGCTGCTGGTCGCGATTCCTGCCCTGCTTGCCGCGGCGATGTCGTTCATGATGTTCGACGCGCCGGGCGCTACCGATAGCCCTCTGACCATCGCGCTCTTTATTAGCACGCTGGTCGCTCCACTTTTCTGTTTGCTCGGGGCCGTCGTGCCCTGGCTTTTCCGCAGCAAGTCGTTCGGAAAGTGGCTCTTCTGTATTCCGCTCATCGATCTCGCGGCGTTTACGATCGTGTTCGTCGCCATCGATCACTATTGCGCCGGCAGCCTCGTCTGCAAGTAGAGGATCTCATACAGAGATGGGGTTGCAGCTCGACCAGGCGCTCGACTGAACGATGGGACTTTACGGTTTCTTCATACGTTACGTAAATGATAATAGCAACCTTGTAGCGGGAGAGCACCTGTGGACGACGAGTCGAGCAACTGGCGAAAGTGGGAGTCGGAAAAACGATTCGTTCAGTTTAACCTCGGCGAATCGGACGAGGACGACTTGCCCCTAAACGCGCCTGCGCCCGACTTCGATCTTGCCGATCTGTACGCGAAGCGAAAGACTCTCGCCGACTTCCGCGGTCAGTCGCTCTTGCTGATCTTCTTCGATCCCAGCTCGAGCGTTTGCCGTGACCTTGTTCCCAGTCTGGCGGCCTTGAGGATTGCAAATCCAAGTCTTCTGCCCTTAATTATTTCCACCGGGGATGTCGAACAAAACCGTCAGCTTTTTGCAGAACATAGGTTGTGGTTCTCCGTTCTGCTTCAAGGTGGTTCGGACGTGCTGTCCGCCTATCGAGTGAAGGAAACGCCCAGGGGGTACCTCATCGACGACGATGGGAAGATTGCCAGCGGCCTGATGTCGCTGCGAACCCTTCGCGGGCAGCGGCGCGTCGTTGTCTTTTGCAGCCCCGCCTGGAGCATCAGCGACCCAAGAGACGCTATGCAGCCAAACTAGCCGGCGCTAGAACGAGGGAGCTATGCGCCCTGTTGACGGCGAGCCGGCTGCGGATGAACGTCGTTTGCAATATTTTGCACGATCTCGTAACAGGGGCACACACGATCTTCCAGTCCCGCTCGATCGAGCAGCGTAATGCGACCCCGGCTATATTCGAGCAGCCCTAGTTGTTGCAGAGCGCTCGCGGCCAGCGATACCGTCGGCCGGCGGACACCGAGCATATATGCCAAGAACTCCTGCGTCAGCGCCATCTCGTTTCGCCCGACCCGATCGTGAACCATGAGAATCCACCGCGAAAGCCGCTCGTCGATGCCGTGCAAACTATTGCAGGCAGCGGTTTGTGCGACCATCGCCATAAACGTATCGGCGTATTGCAGCAATCGAGCGAACAGTTCGCCGCCATGCCGCAACACGTGCGTTTGGAAATCGGCGGCTCCCATGCGCATCGCGACGCCCGGTATTTGAACGATGACCGTCGTGTTGCTTATTCGTTTACCGAACAGCAGCGAAAGGCCAACCATGCCGTCGTAGCCCATGAGGCCGACTTCGATCGTCGTACCGTCAGCAGAATCGACGATGGTTGAAGTCACGCAGTCTTGCGGAAACCAGACGTAATCGATCGGCGCACCGGCTTCTATCAGCCCCTGACCCTGACGCAGCCGCACCTCTTCGAGAAACGGTGCGAGGCGCGTTTTCTCGGGCTCCTGCAGCAGGCGAAGAACAGTCGAAGGCATGTATCCACTATAGCACCTATTCGTAACTAATAATAACTTGCACTCGCTCGCCCAGCAAACCGCAGAGCGCCGTCTTGCGATCGTTCCAGAGCCGTATGTCAGCGACCGGACTGACGGGGGGGGGGCGGCGTATATTTTGAGGGCAGAGATTTTGGCCCGGGCACTCACGGGCGACATGTGGGAGTGGTGTTTTGTATTTAAGCGATGCCGAACGGGTGTGGATGCGCCTGAAGAGCGCAGCATCCGAGACGGCGGACGGTCATGCAGCGCTAAGTGTGGGGGAGGCGCGCGCGATCGTGGATTCGATCATCTTCAGCGAACACGCGCTCGACATACCAACTGAAGCGCGGAACTATTTCGCCGGCGAGTTAGAAGCGATGACCCGCAATGTGCGACGGTGATTGACCAAGCAGCGCGGATGCTCGAGACTATCGAACGTCTTCTCCGCGGCGAAGAGTTAAGAGAGATCGAGTCTTCGGCAATTACTTCGGCATATCGCTATAGCTGCGGATGTACGGTGTGCAGGCAGGTGCAGTCCAACCAATTTGCCGTCAGAGCTTGCGCTAAACACGCCGAGCCGTTTTCGCATATTGCGCAACTGGGCTAGTTGATGGCCAACGCACGTGTGAGCAGCGCGTGCGCATCTACTCGACGCCCTTGCTTACAATACACGCCGGCGAGGCCCTTCAGACACTCTGCTACGTCGGGATGATCCGGTCCCAGCAATACCAGCGCCTTGTCCCAAATCGCCAACGCACGCAGGTAGCGCTGCTCGGCTTCGGTACAACGCGACGAATCTGCGTAGGCATCGGCGAGGTACATTAGGGCCAATGCCACGTCGGGGTGGTCCGGCCCGAGCTGCCGT
The DNA here is from genome assembly GCA_963715435.1 of Vulcanimicrobiota bacterium. Lineage (GTDB taxonomy): Bacteria > Vulcanimicrobiota > Vulcanimicrobiia > Vulcanimicrobiales > Vulcanimicrobiaceae > JAFAHZ01. Next base: position 2,779,951 of record OY970243.1, on the reverse strand, counting down.
TCTCGAGTCGTTACGACTCGACTGAGAAGCGATTGCGCTTCCGTGTAGCGGCCTTGCGTTCGATATAAGACACCCAGTCCCACTAGACTGAAGAGTGTCTCGGGATGGTCGGGGCCGAACGCCCTCTCCTTAATCCCCAGCGCACGAGTGTGAACCAATTGCGCTTCTTCAAAGCGCCCGAGTTCCATGTACACGATCGCCAAGTTGTCGAGCGCATTGGCAAAGTTGGGATGGTCCGGCCCGAGCGCCTTCTCCCGAATTGCCACCGTACGCGCAAGAAGCGGTTCCGCTTGCGCAAAGCGCCCCAACTCCATATACAAAACGGCGAGGTTATTGAGAGCTCTCGCTGTGTCGGCGTGATCCGATCCCAATGTCTTCTCCGTGATGGCCAGCGCGCGCGCGCATAGCTGCTCCGCAGTCTTGTATTCGCCGCGAGCCCAACGATAGATTGCACACCGCCGAGCAAGGTCGGACGCTACTTCCGGTTCTGCATCACGTTGCAGAGTATCCAGTACCGCCAAGGCGTGGGGCAGCATTCGCTCGCACTGCGGCCAGGTCGCAAACTCGGCGCGAGGAAACGCTGCGCGCGCAGCTACTACCGCGAATTCAGTCCAAGCAGCATTGTCGCTCACGAGATCACGTGCCGCGAGCTGAACCAGACGGTGCATGCCGTACGTGCCGCGCTTTGCGCAAAGGAGAGCAGTGAGAGCCGATCGAGCGTACCTAGCGCTTCGTCGAGGCGCAAATCGTCGGCAACGGCGGCGCGCAGATCGAGCGCTTCTGGGACGGACGGCAGCAACCCCTCGGGACAGAGACGAATCTGCTCGCGAAAGAGCTCGTCCGGAATCACGTCGGGCGCGAACGAGGCCGCAAAACAGAGGAGAGCAGCCGCACCAGGAGCATGCTGCTCGGCCTGCACGATCGCGGTGTTAAACGTCGCGAAGACCGAGCGGGGATACTCGACGCCGCGCGGGGCGCTCTTGAGATGCTCGGTGATGCGCTCCAGATACCGTTGCGGGCCGATCATCCGCAGGTTGCGCAGCGCGGCCGCAGCGTGTGCCAGGGCGAGCGGCACTAAACGCTAAGGCCGCAAGGGCCACGATCGTCAGCTCGACCGCGGTGCCGGCGAGGCGAGAGTGGTCCGAGACGTATCGCTCCGTTAGGCTTTCCGCGATCGCGAAGAGGACGATAAGGACGGCCGTACCGAGGCCAACTGCATAGGCTCTCAAGCCTCGCATTATGCCAGGAGACGTGCTTTAACCAAGCAAGCTAGCCCGTTGCGCTCACCGTTAGGTTTCGACGGCGAGCCTGCGATGGTCGCCCGGCGGCGAGCCCGTGACGCGCTTGAAAATTTTGGTCATGTGGCTTTGATCGGTAAAACCGGCGTCGGCAGCTATCTGTGCGAGCGAATCGTCGGAGTCGGCAAGCCGGCGCGCTACGTATTGCACGCGCGCTCCGATCACCGCGTCGGAGATCGTGTGCCCGCGAAAGCGACGATAGACGCGGCAGAGATGCGTGGGATGGACGCCCGCGTTAGCTGCGAGCTTACGCAGATCGAGCGGGTTGCGCAAGCCGTCGGCAACGGCAAGATCGGCGTGAGCGAGCCATGACGGCTCGGCCGGTTCTTCCGCAGTGCGCTTCGCAACGTGCGCGCAGAGCTCGTACACCAGCGCTTCGACCGTGGATTCGGTGGCGTCGGCGCGGGCCAGAAACTCGCGATAGAGGCGCAATACCAGCCACACCGGATCGCCGCCGGCGAGTTCGAACACGTGAGCACGCGCGCCGCCGAGCTCGGCGATGACCTTTTCCCAACGCGGCAACAGGTCGACGGCAAAGAACCGGCATGGCGCGAGCATGCGATCGGCGTGCGGCGTGCAGGCCGCGTGGAAAACGAGCGTATAGGGCTCGTAATGCAAGTCAAAACCATCGCCGCGTTCTTCATACGCTCCTTCTAGCAGCAAACTGAAGTACGACGCAGCGTGCTGGTGTTCGTCGACGGCTTTAGGAACCGAATGCTTAACCTCGGTGAGCAGAACATCGGCCACCTCCCAGGTCGCGCTTTCTCCCGTGTAATAGCCGGCCGGAAAGCTACGCATTGATGAAGCGCTCCGGCGAAGCGGCAAAGATTCGTTCGTGCTCGGGCATACAGAAATGATACTTCTTCCCGCGATACGACAGCACCGGCGAGGTCGTGGGATCGACCTGCATCCAGCACACGGCGCAGAAGGCGTAGCCGGCTTTGGCGACGGGCGGCTTGAGGTAGGCGGCGTTGCCGGCATCGAGCCAGTGCGTGCTCTGATATTCCATGTCGTAGGCCGTCAAACGCGCCGCGGTTTTTCCGTAATACCGGGCGACGACGTGCAGCGCGAGATCGATCCCGGCGGAGAGTCCGGCCGACGTGGCGATTCGGCCCTCGTCGACGAAACGAACGCCGCGCGCGATCGTTACGTTGGGATACGTCATCGTCAGCGTTCCAAAGGCGCTGTGGTGCGTCGTGACCGTTTTGCCGTCGAGCAGCCCCGCTTGCGCTAAGACGAGCGCGCCGGTGCATACCGACATCACCACATCGGCGCGGCGCGCCGTCGCGACGAGCCACTGTTTTATCGCCGGCGTCGGATCGGATTGTGCCGGTACGACGACGACGTTGGGCGCGGGAGCGTTAGCGAGCGTATACTGCGGCACGACCGTCGCGCCGCCGCTCAACGCCACCGGCTTGACGGTCTCGGCGACGCTGTACAAATTAAATGCCGGTGTCGTGCGTCCGAGCACGTTGGTGTCTTGAAACACCTCCCAGGGGCCGGCGAAATCGATCATCACCGTGCCGTCGGAGATGAGGAAAGCGGCATTTACTCCGCCGTTGGGCGGCTCGAGCGGTGAGATCGGCACGTCGCCGGATGCCGGCGCGGCCTTCGCGGCATGCGGTAACGCCGCGGTGATGAGCCCCAGCGCAGCGCCCTGGCGTAAGAGATCGGAGCGATTCATAGGCCGATCTTAGTGCCGAGCACCGCGAGTGTCTTGTATGCGATTAGCGACAGACCGTCAATTTACGCTGCGATGGGTTGGCTACGTCACAATCGGGACACTGGAGCCCTTCGGCGATTTCAGTCCACGCGTTTGGATCCGCCCACGCCTGCGGATTATTTTCCATGAATTTCAGACCGTCGCTCCACTCCTTGGGTCTGGGCGTCGAGCAGTAGGTCTGGCCCTTGTGCGGCGGAGCTTCGCAGTCGGGATTTGGACAATCACAGGTAGTAATTTGCATTAGGTCTTCCTTGAAACGAAAATGCCCGTGCTTAGAAAGCACTAACCCGGTTGGTCCCCCCAAGAAACTGGAGCCGCTCCAGGGGAGGGGACGGCCGCTACCTTGAAGTTAGAGCGACTGTGGCTCTCGTCCTCGTATTTGTCGGCGAGTACGATCTGTATTTTAAAGAACAGGGTCCAGATTGATCTTGAGTCGGTCGCCGCTGAGCCAAAAGTCCTGCTGGACTTCACCCCCGTCGATTACATCGACCGGTCGATTCTTGCCGAACTGCTTTATTTTCAGAAGAAGCGCCGGGCTTCCAAGCTAGAGCCCGCGGGTGTCGTTGCGAGCCGAGGAGCGGATCTCAGCCGCGTTCTCGACACGGTCGACGCGAGCTCGCTCTTTCCGGTGTTCGAGTCGAGTGAGGCGACATTGCCTGAGGGAACTCGGGGGGAAGTTCGTTACGCTTCCCCTGGCGACACGTCTAAGGAGACGCTGCTCTTACTCGACTTGTGCTAGCATCTGGCGCTCGGCGGAGAACGCCTCAAACAGACGCTATTATGAGGAGGGTGATTGATGTTGAAATGGTCGCTTCTGTTTTTCTTCGTTGTCGCGGCGGCTTGCGGCGGCTCGACGACATCGCCCGCGGTTCCGGGCGCCGGCGCCGCACGGCTCCAACCGGCGAGCTCAGAAGACATCACGATCCAAAATGCGCTCGATTCCGCGTCGAACAATCCGAACTGGTCATCTTCGTCCAAGCAGTTTGCCGTTGCGCCGAACGCAAAGGGGCCGAAGTTTCTGATGAATTTCATCGCTACGGGATTCCCCTACAAGGGTCTTCCGTGCTTTAGGTGCGTGAAGGTTAAAACGACGGACAATGTTGGACTGCCCGGTCCGTACAATGACGTCACTCATGGCGACCCGTGGATCTATACAGTGTCGTACACGGACCGCTCGTTCAAGGGCAACTGCAGTCTTGCCGTCGCGATCACCGCAAAAAGTAAGACGATCGACAAGTTTGCAACGACGGCCAAGAACAACAAACCCACCTTCTATTACATGTATTGGGATACGCGGAAGTTTCCGAAATACTCGGGTCCGGCAACGGTTACGGCCTCGCTCAGCTGTCCTGGCGCCGGATCGCAGAAGACGTCGGCTCCGATGTATTTCGAGTAGCGGATGGTAACGGCGGGAAAGTAAATCGGCCTGCCGCGACGTCGCCGGCAAGGTCACGAAGGAACTGCGCCTGTTCGGCATGTTTGCCTTGCGGATCGAAGTCGAACGCTTGCTGCTCCGCGATGGCGATTTCAACGTCATGCCCCTGCGCGAGCCGGACTGCTGCACAGAAGGTTGAGGTGCGGCCTTCGCCGCCCTTACAGTGAACGAATAGCGGCTCGGTGCGATGATGCGTGCTGCACAGCTCGAGCCATTGGCTGACTTGCTCCCTCGACGGCGCCCGATCGTTCTTGACGGGGATGTGCACGTAAATGAGGCCGGCGCGTTCGACCGCCTTTCGTTGGTCACGTTTACGCAGGTTCACGATAATGCGAACGCCCTGTGCCTTGAGCGTTTCAAACGCGGCGTAATCCGGCTGTCCGCCGCGCGCGAGCCATCGGTCAAACCATGCGAAGCGTTCGATTTCGTGGCGCATACATGGTTATTACCACCTTAAGGCAGGTAGCGACATCCAGCCGAACCTGGCGCGCGTCCCAATACCTCCGATTTATTGTTGGTGACGAGTCGCCATGCCGCGACACACCAGTGCGATAACACGTCGAAGATAGCGCGTAAATTTCGCTTCTGCGCGAGATTAGTAGCTCGCCGCTCGTTTGCACGTAAAGATAGCCGCACTTTGAATGGTTCTTTTTGCCCTGGCGCTAACACGACTTGTCGCAGTACTATAGCTGCACTGTAACTGCGCGAGCCGTCGTCATCATGTTGCTATTTTTTTCTCGGACAATGAAGGAGGCTTCACTTTATGGCTACTCGCCACAATCATGCGACTCGTGCGGGTGCGACTCAATTACGGGCGATTGCCCTTTTTACGATCGCGGCTTGCGCACTGTCCGCTTGTTCCGGTGCACCTACGTCACAAATTCCCGCAGGCAGCTCACCGTTGACGACGGCACAACGTGTTAGTACAATCGACAACGGCCTGCACAGAAAAACGACGACGACGGTCGTCGCGACGGGCTTGGAAAATCCGCGCGGAATCTCGTTCGGACCCGACGGGCGGCTCTACGTTGCCGAAGGCGGTTTGGGCGGGTCTCTATCGACGGTGGGGCATTGCACCCAAGTTCCCGACGTTGGACCGTATACTGGCGGATTCACGTCGCGCGTTTCGGCGGTAGACGTAACGACCGGCGTTCGCACGACCATCGTCGGCAATCTACCCTCGAGTCAGACTACGGCTGCGACCGGCAGTTTCGTAAGCGGCGTCGCGGACGTCACGTTTTTGCATGACAAGATGTATGCGCTCCTGGCGGGCGCCGGATGTTCGCACGGCTTGGCCGGGACGTTCAATGGCATCGATCGTATCAGTGGGGGCACCGCCGTACCGATCGCCAACTTGAGCCATTTTCAAATGACTCATCCCGTCCTTCATCCGAATCCCGGCGATTTCGAGCCCGACGGGACGTGGTTTAGTTTCGTGGCGGTCGGCAATTTGCTCTACGCGGTCGAGCCCAATCACGGGGAGGTGGACGTCATCAGACCCGGTCGTGGATGTAACGACACCAGCATCAGCCGGCTCGTCGATGTTTCCGCCACCCAGGGACATATCGTTCCGACGTCGCTTGCGTTCGCACGCGGTCACTTCGTGCTCGGCAATCTGAACACGTTCGACCCCGGCTCGCAAGGCAACGCCCGCGTCTTTCGCTTGACGCTAGGCGGTACGCTCACGCAAATCGCCTCGGGTCTGACCGCAGTGACCGCCGTCGCGGTGCATGCCGGCCACATCTACGCCTTGGAAGCCTTTACGGGCTTCTACGCTCCCGCGCCACCCGTCGCTAACAGCGGAGCGGTCGTGCGGCTCGAACAAAACGGTACGTGGACGCAGGTCGTTGGCGGACTGAGTTTTCCGACCGCGATGACCTTTGGCGGCAACACACTGTACATCTCGAACAAAGGCTTCGGCCAACCGACGAATACGTCGGGCGAAATCGTGAAGGTGCAGATTTAGAAATAGCGTCTGACGCAATCTGTTCCGGCGGCCATCGATTCAGCTTTCGAGGGAGACGCGTCGATGGTCGCCTACTTGCGCAGCGTGGCACGATGAGACGCTTAACTGCGCAGCGATCGTACCGGTTGCCTGTATAGGCATCGGGCGGTCGCTTCAGTCCGTTTCGTCGCGTGCGACCCGGGGCGTCGCGCGATGGAGAAAATACCTCATCGGCTTCGGCGCCGGTATCGTCCGAAACCGAATTGGAGTTTGTTGAAAATCGAAGCAGTCGGATGGATCGGCCGCGCGAGCGTCCGTCGTCGCCAACGATCCCAGCCCGAAGGTAAGCTCTACGAACTTCAGGATGCTCCCAAACTCGTACGTAGTATGAGAGACGTAGCCGGCCTTGGCGTACGGCGATACGACGATCAGCGGCACGCGGAACCCAAGCTCGTAGGAGTTGAAGACCGGCGGTTTCACGTGATCGTACCAGCCGCCCCAATCATCCCACACGATGAAAATCGCGGTGTCGCCCCAATACTGGCTGTTGCCGATTGCGTTGATGACGGAGGCGACCCAAGAGGGACCGCTGCCATCGTTCCACGCAGGATGGTCTGAGGAGACGTCGGAGGGCGTTACCCAGGTCACGTCCGCAAGCGTGCCGGCGGCAATATCCGTCAGCACCTGTGACGACGGGAAGATCACGTGCGCGTTGTAATCGGGGCGCTGCCAGATATGCTTGATGGCGTCAAACGCATTCCAGTAGCCCGCTTCGGGATCTTGTTGGTAGTAACGCCAGCTATGTCCGTCTGCTTCCAGTAAATCGGCAAGCGTAGGCCGGTCGAAGCACGGATACGTTCGGACGTTCTCCAAGCCGAATTCGTCGATCAGCCTGACCAGCGTACCGGCTGGGGAATCGCATCCGCCTTTTTGCTCGCTCCCGCGGATGCCCCCATTGGGATTCTCAGACGCGCGATAACTCGATGCAGGGTCGGTCGTCGACGTGCCGCTGATAAGATACTGGTGCGCGGGGAAGCTCGGTCCTTCGTTGCTTTGGAACATCCGATCGCCGAACGTGAAGCGGCGCGCCATCACGAGGTAGGGCGCGACGTCCGCGTGCCGCACAAAGCTGTACGCAAGCACGTTGGCCGGCGGGCACTTTCCCCGACAGGCGTCGTGCACGCGATCGAAGCCGTCCATCTTGCCGCCATCGTACTCCGTCTCAAACGCACCGTGGGTGTGATCCACGTCGATCCTCGCCTGCAGCTCGATGGGACGGAGATCAACGCGTTGGCCAAGCGAGTTCAGGCCGCTGGTGGCAATATCGGCGCCCGGCAAGCCTTGAAAAAGATTGTCGGGTGTCCGGTTTTCCTGAACGATCACGACCACATGGTGAATCGGTGAAGCAAAAACCACGGTTTGTTGCGACAAGGGTGGCACAGAACCCGCGTTTTTGACCTGAGCTCCACTACAACCGCCGCTCACAAACACGATGGCGGCGGCGGTAAAGCCCGACCAGGATTGGAGATTGCGAATCATTTGAGCAGCTTTCTCGACGGCGCGTTCTTCGGACCACGACGCACGACCTCTGTGCCACGGATATCCAATGCCTGCCGCGACGTGGCTTTTAGAGTGATGCTAGAATTAGGGACCGGCGTTACTTAAGGAGGTCCAATAACGATGCGTGCCCGTCGCCGTTTCTTACTCGATACCGGCCTAGCTGCTTGCCGCCACGCAATTAGCACCGGCGGTTGCAAAAGCGCAGCCTTTACGTACATCTTTTGCGTCGATCAAGCAAATTGACGCGGGACTTCTCAACGTTACGTACGCCGACGTGGGACCGGCAGCCGGTCCCACCGTCTTGCTTTTACACGACTGGCCTTACGACATCCACAGCTATGTCGACGTCGCACAACGTTCCGCAACGGACAGCAATCCGCTGTAGCGTTAGACGTTATCGCGCTGATGGACGCGTTGAAGATTCGCAAAGCGCTCATCGGCGGGTTCGACTGGGGATCGCGAACGGCCGGCATCATTGCGGCGATTTGGCCACAACGGTGCAAAGGCCTCGTCTCGGTCAGCGGTTATCTCATCACCAACGTCGCGACGCAGAAACAGCCGCCACCGCCCAAAGCCGAACTGAGATGGTGGTACCAGTATTACTTCTCGACCGATCGCGGGCGTCTAGGATACGGCAGCTACCGCAACGATTTCAACCGGTTGATCTGGCAAATCGTCTCTCCGAAGTGGAAGTTCGACGACGCGACGTACGAACGGACCGCAGCCGCGTTTCAAAATCCCGACCATGTGGACATCGTGATCCATAACTACCGCTGGCGGCTCGGCTTGGCAAACGGGGAAGCCAAATACGATCGCTACGAAGAGCGCCTCTTCGCAGGGCCGACGATCGGGATACCGACGGTTACCATCGCGAGTGACTTCGACGGACCGCTGGTCAGTGGAACGGCATATCGCAGCAAGTTCACCGGCAGGTACGGACACCATGTTTTAACCGGCATCGGACACAACGTTCCTCAAGAAGCGCCGGTTGCGTTCGCGCAAGCAGTCGTCGAGGTCGATCAATGACGTCGCTCGCTTAGCAACGTTGGTGGCCCAATGGGCACACGAATAACGTTAAAAAAATAGGAACCTGCCGCAGCAGGTTCCTCCTAGAAACGCGAGATCGAAGACTTTAGCTGGTCTTGGTGCAGCTGACCGTGTTATGCGTTACATGACCTTCTGAATCCGTGTTCGCGAACACGTCGGTCGTCCGCGTATCGCTCACCTTGGTCAGAACATCAGAACTCTTGCTGCCGTCGTTTGTAACCATGGTTTGCGACGTGAGCGTGTTTCCTTGCCAGCCCGGTGTGCTAGTGGAAAAATAACCGCCAAAGCTATCGACACCGGTCGTCACCCATAAGCGACTTATCGGATTGTACGTTACGTACGAGTCAGTGACGACGTCGGCCGTGCGGAACTTGTCGAACGGCGGAGCGACGTCGTGGGTCACCATCCACATACCGTTGAGCGCCATGGAGGTCGTGCTCGTGTCGGTGCGAGTCGATCCGCGCACCGTTTGACGACACGTCCACGTGCCGAGAAACATGTTCATTGGGGCGAAATCCGGCACCGATCGAGGCACCGGCGTAGCGGCCGGCATAGGCGCGGCGCTTGACGGCGCGACGCCAAACGACAGGCTAAGCAGCACCGCGAGACAGGTGATGGAAAAAACGGAGGTTTTCATAGAACCTTGATTCGAGCCCGCTCCAGTTACCAATGGGGCGCTTCGTGGGACGCAACCAGCCGAACGGTCGGATGCCGAGATGCACGGGCGCGAAGGCGTGCTCGACTCGAGTGAACGGTATTACGCGTTTGGCCATTGTTATCCAACAAGCCTTTATTGAACAGATTCCAAAGATGCGATTGACCATGTTTTCCGAGGCTGCTGAGCCTATATCGATGAGTAGAACGGCTCGGGAGACGATAGCGATCCGCCTTAGTAAAGGCCGCGTTCGCTCTACTCTCGTCATCCCGACGGCAATACGTTGGCAGCCAACGAGATCGACACGCCGCACCACTACCGGCAACCGCAAGTGAGTTTCACCGAACCGGACCGGCTCTTTGACGCTCCCATTCCATACGTAGGCTGGTACGCTCCAGTCCCGATCATCGTCGTCCGTCACCCGTAAATATCGCGCCTAGCCGCTCTTAAGGATGACGATGCCGGCGATCCTTCCGCGGCGAGTTTGTCGTCGACAAGCAGCATCGCGGCATCTTCGTTGATGCGCGGCGCGTTGGCCGTCGGGCCTTGCTTGGCGGCGGCGACTTGTGCGTTCCATCCGGCTTCGCATAAGTAGCCGCCAATAATCTGCGCGCGTTTGGGAGGCGAGGTCCGCGCTCCTGATCCTGAACTAACTGCCCTTACAAGCGTCGACACAAACTGCCAATGGCTGCCTCGGCTTGCGGGTCCGGCGCTGCGTTCGTCGGCCGCACATAGACGGCCATGTATCGCTGCATTCCCCAGTTCGTGCTTACGCCTTCCCAATCTGTCCCTTGTTGCTCTTGTCGACCATAAGAACGGCATCGTGCCCGCCGCAAATGGAGATTTTCTTCCAGCCGGGTTGCCACTTGACCCAAACCTCGCCACCGCTTGGGCAGCGGAGTAGACCCATCCCGCCGGAGCCTGAAACGCAAGGTCATCCGAAAAACCGCGATTGCAGCCAGCGAGGAGCAGCCCCGTTAGGACCCAGAGAACGCGCTTGCTCATCCGTTGCTTTCTCGGTCAATCTGATCTCATTTCGTTCATAGGCACATTGGCGAAACGTCCGTTACCAAATGCCACTAGGTATCCGGAGTCCCTACAAAAACTCCCGCTTTCGCCTGGCATTTTTGGCTTGAAATGGCTCCCGTTGCTGGATCCGACCATCGACCCGCTGATTAACAGTCAGCCGGCACGAGTCGGAGCGTAGCGAAACGGTTTAGCGTGATTGCGAAGCGGCGGTATCGACGCGGAAGACGTAGCTAAGGATCTCTGCGATCACGGCGTAGAGCTCGCGCGGGATGTAGTCGCTTACGTCCAGCATTGCTAGCGCTTCAACCAATCCCGCATCCTCATGCAGCGCGATTCCGTTTTCTTTGGCGAGGCGAAGAATCTCTTCTGCCATGTGCCCGCGCCCGATCGCGACGACTTGCGGCGGCTCAGGCTTGACCGGATCGTACGTCAGTGCCGCCGCGGCTGGACGCTTTTCGCGCTTGCGGAAATCGAAGAAACTCATGCTTGGAGGTCCAAGCGAGAACGAGATTGCCGCTGCCCTTCGACTTCGCGCCCTTCGGGCGCTGCGCTCAGGGTGACACGGGAATGCGGGGCGACGTTGGCGGCAATGTTGGCGACGCGATAGTGTAGCTGTTCCAAGCGCCCACGGATGTCGTCGAAGGTGTCGCGGAAACGTGTCGCAGCTGCTTGAACCTCCGTCTTTACGTTGACGCTGACGCTGCGCGAGGCGGTTTGTACGTCGACTGCGACGGTGCCGAGGCTCTTCGTGTCGAGCACGAAGGCGATGTGGAAGTTGTCGGAGTCGAGTTTCTTGCCGCCTTCGGGAGTGTCGCGCGAGATGCGCAATTGCGCCGGGCGGCCGCCTTCGTAGTAAAAGACCGGCAACGGGATAACGAGGGTGTTCGGATCGGTGGTTTGCCCATTTGCGACGTTGAGCTGTGCGGCGGTGATGGTCGTTAGCGCGTCAGCGAGTGCGCCGGCGAGCTGAGGTGGTGCGCCGCGCGGCGGCGAATCGGCGAGTGCAGCAATTGCGGTCTTCAAATCGTACTGCAGTGCGACGGCGCGTTCGGCGGCATGGGCGGCCACTGCGGCCTGCGCCGGCGCAGCGTTGGCGGCTTGCGCATTGGCGGGCGTAGATTGTACGTCGCCGTTCGACAAACTCGGGGTGACACTGGGCGCTTGCGCCGGTGCATTCGGCGGGGCCGGCTGATCGTTGGCGGCCGGCGTTTGTGCTGGTTCATCGTCTACGCTGTTGAGGGCGCGCACAAGCGCGGCGAGTTTGCTTTCGGCGCCGTCGACGACATTATTGACGTACGCCATGAGCTGTTCGGGCAGCGCACGCGTGTTGGCGAGGTCCATCTTCCCGAGAAATGCTGCCATCGTACGCACCGTTGCGGCGCGCGCGTCGGATTGCGGTAGTTGTTCGAGCAGTGCGTCGAGTCGTGCGAGCGCTTTCGGGAGCGCGGATGCCGCGGTGTTGGCGAGGCGGGCAGCGGCGAGCGTGAACGGAAGCGGCGGGATGCGCAGTCGCGCGAGCAGCGCGAGTTCGGGGGCGATCGCGGGCGCGGGGGTTGTGGTGCGCGGAGCGATTGCCAATATCGGCGTCGATGCCTGCGGTGGCGGTGCAGTGCGCAGTGGTTGCGGCGCGGATTTGGCGGGCGCAGGCTGACTTACGAGTTCTTCGATGTCGATTGACGCCGCACGCGTTGCGGCGATGCGGGCTTCGAGCGCAAGTTCATTTTCCGCCGGCACGACAATTGGCAGGCTCTTTTGCGCTGGGGTGGTCGGTGCTGATGTGGGCTGCACTTGTTGAACCGAAGCTGCGACGAAGACCGCTCGCGGCGGTGCCACGGGCGGTGGTGTCGCAGATGAGGGCGGTGTTTGTGTTTGCTGTGGTAGTACGCTGTAAAGCGTTGCTTGCGTTGGCGCGCCGGGTTCAGGCGGTGGCAGCGTCACGGTTACCGTCGGCGGGGGATTGTTGGGATCGACGACGCCGATGTTTTGAACGAGAATCTGGTTGCCTTGGAATCCGGTGACTTGCAGCAGCAGCGTCTGGCCGGGATCGATGCCGGGCGGCAGCTGCGCCTGCACCGTTTGTCCGAGCAATGAGAGCAGATCGACGCCGTTTTGGGGAGGCAGAACCGTCGCGCTGATCAGATCGCCGACGCTGAGTTGCTGCTGGAGGATCTCGATCTGGACGCCGAGATCGATGGCGGCGACGCTCGACTGCGCTAATGCGGCGTCGGCGATGATGCCGGCGAGCGGGTCGAAGCTAGACAATTAGGTTGACACTAGGCCAGGGTGTCGATGAAATGGGGATCTGAGTCGTCCTTCGGCTCCGACGCGTCGCCTTGCGTCTCCACCACACCGTTGCGGCGCTTGCGTGGGGAATAGGTGCCGGCGTTGCCGCCGCCTTGCGCGTCGGGCTGAATGCGGCTTCCCTTAGCTTTGGTGGTCTCTTCGATCGTCTCTTGGCGCTGCTCGACCTGTGCGGCAAAAGCCGACTGCAACGCTTGAGCGGCCGTTTCGGGTCCCTGTTGGACGACGCTAGCCGCAGCCGCGCTCGCTGGTGCGGCCAGGTAGGCCAGCTGTAGATCCACCGGTTGGATCGCCATCGCCCGGTACTTCTCCCCGCGAAATTCGCTCTACTTTAGTATCGGGCTCCGGGACGGGCTTCCTGAGGTACTTCTGCTTGATCGTGGGGTCGTCTTCACGGTAGCCCAGGTCGGCCCGCAGCTCGCGCAGCTTCTGGCGTAGATGGATCACGGCTTGGGCGTGGATCTGCGAGACCCGCGACTCCGAGACCCCCAGCGCGCCCTTAATCTCTTTGAGGGTCTGGCCCTCGAAATAGTAGAGGCGGATGACGGTGCGTTCTTGCATCGAGAGCGATTCGACCGCCGAGACCAGCTCGGCGCGGACTTCGCGCTGCTCGACCTCCGACGTGACGTCGCTTTCTTCGTCTTTGAGCGTGTCGACCAGCGGAATCTCGTAGCCTTTTTCGTTGGGCAGGAACTCTTCGAGCGAGAGCACCGCGGTGCCGCGCACCCGCTGGATGAGCTGGTCGAGCTCGCGAATCGACAGACCCATTCGGGCGGCGACCTCTTCCTGGGTCGGAGCGCGGTCGAGCTCGACCTCGAGTTCCTGATGCGTGCGCTCGAGTTCGCGGGCACGCTGGCGGACGGCGCGGGGCACCCAATCGAGCGAGCGCAAGGCATCGAGGATGGCGCCGTTGATGCGGGTGATGGCGTAGGTTTCGAACTTGACGCCGCGCCCGTCGTCGTATTTTTCGATCGCATCGATGAGCCCCAGGATGCCGTCGTTGATCAGGTCGTTGATCTCGACGTTGGGGGGCAGATTCACCGAGATGCGCCCAGCCACATACTTCACAAGATGAAGGTACTTGTGGACGATCTCTTCACGCGAAAGCTCGACGCCGCCGATGACATAGCGACGAGCTAAGTTCGGCCTCATACTACTGTCGCAAGCTTCCCATAGGTCGCATCAAGCTTCCTAGCGGCTCCTCATATGTTGTGTGAAGTTCCGTTTTTGCCACCGTTAAGAATTTGTTCGGTTGGACTGTGTGGTCAGGTCGGAGAGCACCTGAGGGATTTCATCCAGGGGAGCCACCCGGTCGACCAGACCGGCGAGCGCCGCGGCCCGGGGCATGCCGTAGACCACGCACGTCGCCTCGTCTTGGCCTACTATGTAACCGCCACGGGATTTGAGCTTACGCAGCCCTTTGACCCCGTCTTGACCCATGCCAGTGAGAATGACGCCGATTCCAAGAGGGCCGTACATATCGGCAACCTGTTCGTCTAAGACGTCGACGCTCGGCACGTGCAGCGAGTGACCATCGTCAGGAACCAGCGATAACTCGACTTCCCCCATCGACCGCGTAAGTCTTACCTGTCGACCAGAAGGAATTACGAAGACCGTTCCCGTGTCGAGGATCATCCCATTGCTTGCTTCTACGACGCGCAATTTGCTTTGCGCGTTGAGACGATCGGTGAGCGGACGCGTGAATCCCATCGGCATGTGTTGCACGATGAGAATCGGCGTCGGAAAGTTTTGCGGCAATCGCGGAATGACGTGCGCGAGCGCAACGGGTCCGCCGGTCGACGTTCCGATCGCAACGCATTCGTAGTTGCGATAACCGGTGATACGCGGACGCGGCGGCGCGGCAACGGGAGCAACGTCGGCGGCGACCGGCTGCGCACCCTTGCCGCAGAACGTGTGAATCTTGGCGATGAGATCGCGCGCGACTTCGTTGATGTTCGTGTACGCCGCGTCGGGCTTGGGGATGAAATCTACTGCGCCGAGCTCGAGCGCGTGAAACGTGATCTCGGCGCCCTCGCGCGTCAGCGAACTCACCATAATGATCGGCACGCGCTGGCCGGCCACGATTTGCCTTACGGCTTCGAGTCCGCCCATGCCGGGCATCTCGACGTCCATCGTAATGATGTCGGGTTTGACCTGCACCACCTTGGTGAGCGCCTCTTCACCGCTGCGCGCGGTCGCGACGACGCGAATGTCCGCGGAGGTCTCGAGAATTTTCGAGATGGCACGGCGCATGAACGCCGAGTCGTCGACGACGAGAACGTTGATCGCGTCCTGGCTCACGCTTTACGCCTGTAGTAGATGGCCTTGGCGGTGATCACGGGGTCGTAGAGATCCGTCAGGCGCATGATCGACTCGGCGTGCCCGAGGAAGAGAAAACCGCCCGGACGCAGCGCTTTCGCGAACGCCTCGACGACGCGCTTCTGCGTCGGTTTGTCGAAATAGATCAGCACGTTACGGCAAAAAATCGCGTCGTGGATGCCGACTCCTGCCACGGCCTTGGCATCGAGCAAATTGATTCGGAAAAATTCGACCATGCGCTTGACTTCGTCCGATACGAAGAAGCCTTGCTCGAACGGCTTAAAATACTTGGCGACGATCTCGGGCGCCGTGGCGCGAAACGACAGCTCGCGATAGAAGCCGGTCGTCGCTTTCCCGAGCGCGCGCGGCGACAGATCGGTCGCGCGGATGGTGATGTTGGAGGGCACGACGCGCTTGCCTTCGAGCAGCATCATGGCGATGGTGTAGGGCTCTTCACCGGTAGAACACGCCGACGACCAAATGCGCAGCTTTCCGCCGCCGCGCAGCGCTTCGTCGACCCCGAGCGTGGCCAGAACGTCGAGCTGCGCTCGCTCGCGGAAGAAATACGTTTCGTTGTTGGAGAGCACCGACGCGAGCTCGTCCCACTCTTGGTCGCGCTGCGGCGACGTCGTGAGATACCGGTGGTACGCGCCAAACGTTTCGCAGCGATTCTTGAGCAGCCGCGTCTGCAGGCGGCTCTGCAGCAAAAACTGTTTGGTATCGTCGTAATAGATGCCGAAGCGTTCGCGGATGGAGTCGCGCAGCGATACGAACTCCGGCTCGGAGATGGCAACCGTCGACACGCGCTAGGTTATCGTCCTGCGAAAGCAGCGGCTCGGGCGGCAAAGCGCAACGCTTGACCGTAGAGGTAGATGCGGTCGCCCATCGTTCGTTCGCAGTCTTCCTTTTGCAAGACGTCGGCAAAGCGTGGAGTACCCGCGAGCTGCTCGAAGAGCACTCCATAACGCCTGGGGACTCGTTCGAGAAAGCGCATCAACTTTACTCGGTGGGCGAGGCGGTGCGAAAAACGTTGCGCTGCGGTGCGCGCGTACCGCGCGGCGGCGGCGACCGGCCGAGCCGGATCGGCGGCGACGCATTCGGCGGCGATGCGTCCGCTCATCGCCGCTTCGTAGATGCCTTCGCCGTTGGTGGCGTCGACGAGTCCGGCCGCGGTGCCGCCGATCATCACGTTATCGTCGCTTAAAATGGGCCGCGGCCAACCGCCGTAGAGCAGGTGGCCTTCTTCCTTCACTGCGGTCGTTTCGATGCTTGGGTAGAGCCGGGCGCGCACGCGCGTTTCGAACGCGTTGAGTTCGTCGCGCAGTTCGCGTCCCGGCATCTTTCCCAACACGCCGAGGCCGATCGCGAGGTGATCGCGTTTGGGGAACATCCACGCGACGATCTGCCGTCCCGCGGCGGTGCGATAATAATGAAGCTCGAGCGTGCGGTACGCGATCGCGGCGGCCGGGCGCTGCAGATAGACGCGGTACTGGAGCGTCGTCATCAGGCCGTTCTCCCACTCGTCGTAGGCGAGGCCTTCGGGCGCGCGCACCGTGGCGCCGGACGCGAGAAAGACGTTGCGCGCGCGAATGCGGCGGCGCTCGCCGGCGCGCAAGTCGGCGTATTCGATTATCACCTGATTTCCGTCGATTTCGGCCGAGCGAAAGAGCGATTGTGTGCGGACGTCGGCGCCGGCTTTTGAAGCCAGCATGCCCATGGTGCCGTCGAGCTCCTCGCGCGTGGTGGTGTGGCCGGGCCCGAACGTCACCTCGTGCTCCCGGCCGGCGTCGTCGAAGAGCGCCAGGCGCGGCGTGTCGCAGTGCACGAGCTCGCGCGGCAGATCGAAGGTGCGACAAAAACCGGGTCGCAAGCCCGCCGCGCAGACGCGCTTTTGGCCGACCACGGCATCTTTCTCGAGCACGACCGTCTGCACGCCCGCCGCCGCGGCCTCGCGCGCGGCGGTCGCGCCCGCGGGCCCGCAGCCCACGACGACCAAATCGACCGACTCCATACGCACCGAATTTCTCCGTGCGGTGCCGGCATCCTAAGCGCGCCCGGACCAGGACTCGTTAAGCTTTGCCGCGTAAGCTGGCCGGTCACCCTCGCTACTTTAAGGAACATAATGACGGCACAGACTGCAATTGTGGCCGGCCTGGTCGGTGGTGTGCTCGCCGTACTATACGGCGTCGCGCTGATCTTCTGGGTTTTGGGTCAGCCCGCTGGTAACGAACGCATGCGCGAGATCGCCGCGGCGATTCAAGAAGGCGCGATGGCGTTCTTGAAGCGCCAGTACACGACCGTCGGCATCGTCGCAGTTATCTGCGCGATCATCATCTTCTTCGCTCCGTCGTTGGGACTCGAAACGGCGATCGGCTTTTTGATCGGCGCGATTCTTTCGGGCGCCGCCGGTTTCATCGGCATGACGATCTCGGTGCGCGCCAACGTGCGCACGGCCGAAGCCGCACGCGGCGGACTCGCACCGGCGCTCAATGTGGCGTTCCGCGGCGGTACGGTGACCGGCATGCTCGTCGTCGGTCTCGGATTGCTGGCCGTTTCGGGCTACTACTGGATTCTGCTCAACGTCAACGGCGGCGACGAAGCCCGCTCGCTGGCGGCGATGGTCGGACTCGCGTTCGGCTGTTCGCTGATCTCGGTGTTCGCGCGTCTGGGCGGCGGCATTTATACGAAGGCGGCCGACGTCGGCGCCGACTTGGTCGGTAAGGTGGAAGCCGGCATACCTGAGGACGATCCGCGCAACCCCGCCGTCATCGCCGACAACGTCGGCGACAACGTGGGCGACTGCGCCGGTATGGCTGCCGACTTGTTCGAGACGTACTGCGTGACGACGGTCGCGGCCATGCTGCTCGGCCACTTGCTGATCGGCGCGGCGGTACCGGGTGCGACGACGTTCCCGCTGCTGTTGGGCGCGGTTTCGATCGTCGCCTCGATCATCGGTTCGCTGGTCGTGTCGATCGGCCGAGTCGACAAGACCCGCATCATGGGTGCGCTGTATCGCGGCATGATGGTCGCGGGCGTTCTGGCACTCATCGGTTTCTGGTTCGTCACGCAAAACGTGTTCGCGGGCGAAACCGCCGCGATGCCGCTGCCGATCTTCCTCTGTGCGTTGGTGGGTATTCTGGTCACTGGCGCGATTACGTTCATTACGGAATATTTCACCGGTACGCAGTTCAAACAAGTGCGGCAGATCGCTGCGGCATCGGTTACCGGACACGCGACCAACATTATCGCCGGCTTGGCCGTGTCGATGAAGGCGACGGCGTGGCCGGCGATCACGATCGTCATCGGGATACTGATCAGCTACGCGCTGTCGGGTGTGTACGGCGTCGGCATCGCGGTCATGGCGATGCTTTCGATGGCGGGTATCGTCGTCGCGATCGACTCGTTCGGCCCGATCACCGATAACGCGGGCGGTATCGCCGAGATGGCGGAGATGCCGCAAGACGTGCGCAACGTTACCGATCCCCTCGACGCGGTCGGCAACACCACGAAGGCCGTTACCAAGGGATATGCGATCGGTTCGGCCGCGCTTGCAGCGGTCGTGCTGTTCGCGTCGTTCCTGCAAGAGCTCACCAATGCGAAGTGCGCCGGAGCGGGTTCGGCGTGCGCGGATACGGTGCGCAACTTGTTTGCGATCGGCAATCCGTACGTGCTGTGCGGTCTCTTCATCGGCGGCTTGCTGCCGTATCTCTTCGGCTCGCTGTCGATGGAAGCGGTCGGACGCGCGGGCGGCGCGGTGGTCGAGGAAGTGCGCCGTCAGTTCCGCGAGATTCCTGGCATCATGGCCGGAACCGCCAAGCCCGACTACGGCACGACCGTCGACATCGTGACGCGCGCGGCGCTCAAGGAGATGATCGTTCCGGCGCTCATTCCGGTGGGCGTTCCGGTGCTCGTCGTGCTGCTCTCGGTGTTCAAAGCGCTGCCGGGCGACACCGGCGCGCAGGTGATGGGCGGCATCTTGGTCGGCTCGATCGTCACCGGTCTGTTCGTCGCGATCTCGATGACGAGCGGCGGCGGCGCGTGGGACAACGCCAAGAAGTACATCGAAGACGGCCACTTCGGCGGTAAAGGATCGATCGCGCACCAAGCTGCCGTCACCGGCGACACCGTCGGCGATCCGTATAAAGACACCGCCGGCCCCGCTATCAATCCGATGATCAAGGTGCTCAACATCGTCGCATTGTTGCTCGTCGGATTCTTAGTGCACTAGCACGTACCGCTGAACAGCGGAAAGGGGCGCGAGCGATCGCGCCTCTTTTTTTGGTGCCCAAGCGCCCTTGACCGCCTTGCTGAGAGCAGTCACGATTCGTGCATAGCCCTTTAATTTTAAAGAGAGGTCGCACGATGAAGTTCGCCGATAAGACAGGGCTCTTTGCGAGCGCTTGCTTGGCAGTCGTAAGCGTTTTGCTTGCTAACTGCTCGGGTTCCAACGCGGTTACGCCGGCGCAATCGCTTCCGAACGCGCCCGCGCACGCAGGCGGCGGCACGCAGTCCGCTCGCCCTATGGAGAGTCTCGATGCAGCATATGGGACTGCCGGGAACGGGTTGCTTCAAGGCGGATTATCCCGCGTCGCGTTGGGCGCGCGTCGCGTGCGCCAAGCCGCCGAACCTGCTCTATCCGCTGCCGCGTCACGCGCGCCGCGCGCACACGAACGTCGGCGACGGCAACGACTACACCGTGCAAACGGGAGCGCAGAAGATATCGGAAGCCGTGGGATCGTTCCCGGCGGTGACCGGCGTCACGAAGGTGAAAAGCACGCCGAATCCCGCGTTCGGCAACAGCTGTAACTGCGGGCCCAACGCCTATACGCTGCAACTGAACTCGTCGTTCTTCTCTACCGCGGCTTGCAACGGCGAATCCAACTGCGCCGGCTGGGAGCAGTTCGTATTCGAGAACCCGCCGGGCGCCTCGCAGGGCGAGCTGTTCATCCAAGACTGGCTGATTCCGGCGAATCTCAGCGGATCGATTAGCTGCCCGAAACACAAGGGTTGGACGGCGGCCGACGGCGGTTGCGTGCAGAATAGTAAGTATGCCGTCTTGATTCCGAATAAAAAGATCACGGCACTGGGCGGCATGGTCGAAACGGGCATGGCGGCCTCGACCGGCGACAGCGTCTACCTCAGCGTCGGCGGCACGCAATACGGCATGAAGAACGTGCAAGGCGACGGCATCACCGATCTATCGACGAACTGGACGGGCGCCGAGTTCAACGTCGTCGGCAACGCCGGCGGCAGCGTTGCGATATTCAACAAGGGCTCGACGATTACGGCGAACCTGCAAGCCGACGACGGTGTAACGACCGCGCCCACGTGCGAAGGCAACTCCGGCACGACCGGCGAGTCGGCGAATCTGCGGTTCGTGGCGGCGCCGGCCGGTCCGGCGTCACAAACGTATCCGTCGATCGAATTCACGGAAAGCAACGCATCGGGCGGCGGAAGCGCATCGTGCGATGCAATCGTCGCAATTTAGGGCGTAGTGCCTGCTTCGGAAGCGCCATAACATTGGTGGCAAACCGGAGCAAATGGTGGCCGGACGGACGGTGCGCTGTGGTTCACCGAGAACGCCAGCAATAAAATCGGCCGCTTGCAATAAGGCTCAGGTAACCCGGCCGGTCGCGTACCTTATGGGGGGCGGAATCAAATCCGCCTCTCATCTTCTTTTCTCAGGGAGCGCCTAGGATAGGGGCATGACGCGAACCCTCGGACGTCCCCTTGCGGCTGCAATTGTCGCTGCTTTTTTCGCATTTGGCGCAGCTTCGCCGGCGCTAGCCGAATCGTCGCAACAAGATCAATGGGAAATGCAAGTCGGCCAGCAGCAGTACCAGCAGCTGATGCAGCAAGGCAAGATCGTTCCGCAGTCACCCATGTACGACCAACTCAAGCCGATTGCCGAGAAGATTTCGGCGGTTGCCGATCCGCAGTACTTCACGCCGTTTCATTTCATCTTGGTGAACTCGCAGTCGCCCAACGCGTTTGCCGTTCCGGGCGGCAACGTCTACGTGACGACCGGATTGATGTCGTTCGTGCACAATCAAGACGAGCTCGCCGACGTGCTGTGTCACGAGGTTTCGCACGACATCCATCACGACGTCTATAACGAGCAGCATAAGAATCAAGGGCTCCAAACGGCTGCGAGCATCCTCGGGGCGCTTCTGGGAATGGGCGGCGGCTACGGCGGCTACATGGGACAGATGGCCGTCGGCATGGGCGCCAACGCGCAATCGAAGAGCTATTCGCGGGAAGTCGAGAGCGCTGCGGACCGCGCGGGCGCGTATAACTGCGCGAAGGCGGGCTACAATCCGTGGGGCATGGTTTGGCTGTTCGACCGCATGAAGGGTCAGAAGAGCTCGAGCCCCGAGTGGCTGTCGGATCATCCGACCGACGCCCATCGCATTTCCGATCTTGAAAAAGTCTTCTCCGAAGATCCCGCGACGTTCGGAAAGTTCCCGAACGATTCGAGCAAAGCGATCGCCATGGTGCAGCCGCGTGAGGGACAGTCGTCGCAAAACTTTGCGCCGCGCGGCGGTTACGGGCAGCAGGGGTATCCGCAGCAGGGTTATCCGCAGCAGGGCTATCCGCAGCAAGGTTATCCGCAGCAGGGCTATCCGCAGCAGGGCTATCCGCAGCAGGGTTATCCGCAGCAGGGCTATCCGCAGCAAGGCTATCCGTATCCGCAACAGGCGCCACCGCCGGGCTATGGCTATCCGCAGCAGCCACCGCCGGGCTATGGCTATCCGCAGCAGCCGCCGCCGGGCTACGGTTACCCGCAGCAGCCGCCGCCGGGCTACGGTTACCCGCAGCAGCCGCCGCCGGGGTATTACCCGCCCGCATAGCATAGGGATCTAGCGCTGGGCGGCTAATGTCATTACCTATGCGCAGCCGCCTCGTTATGGCCTTTGCCGTTTTCGCTTTTGCGACGGCGGCGTTAGTCGCGGTGCGGCCGACCGCGGCTCAACAGGCCGGTGGTTCGCCGGCGGCGCCTACGCAGCAACAATGGCCGGGCCAGCAGTGGCAAACCCAAACGTGGCAAAGCCCGCAGTGGCAGACGCAGCAGTGGATCACGCAATGGCCATTGCCGGCTTCGCCGGTGCCATACTCTACGCCGACTCCGGCAGCGACACCGCAACCGCAGCAGTCGACACAACCGTAGATTCGCCCGTCCTTCAACAAGCTCAGGATGACAGCGCAGTATACTTGCGATAGATCACGATGTAGCTGGTCGCGATAAACGCGATCGCAAAGCCCAATAGTGCATCGCCGATGACACCCGCTAAGGCCCCGCGATGCGGCATCAGTTCTCGCACGACGAAACGCAAGCCGAACGCAATCAGATAGATCGCCATCGTCAACCACGACGAGCCGAGATACATCACGCCAGGACGCTCGGCGGGTCGCACGTCGGTGTGCGTGCCGCGAAGGATGCCGAACGGAATCCCGGCGATGATGCCCACGACCAAGCCGCCGGCGATTTCTAAAAATGGCGCGGGTTGCAGCTTCTGGTTAGCGTACACGACGAAAGCAGCGAGCGCGCAAAACACGACCGGCGTTATCCACATGCGCGTGACGCTGATACGCGTCGGGCGAATCGATCGCCACACGAGAACGACGATGACGATTCCTAAAGGAAGCAGTTGCGCCCACAAAGGGGCCGTTTGATTCGACTGCATCTACGTTAAGAGCGTAACGGCCGCAGATTTTCGTTGTGCCTAGGAGGCCGAGAGGCGAAATGTACTAAGGTACACGAGCCTCTCGGCGACGACGGCACGGCGGAAATGTGCGAGCCGTTACTTGATTTCGACCTTGGCGCCGGCTTCTTCGAGCTTCTTCTTGATGCTCTCGGCTTCGTCTTTGGCGATGCCTTCCTTAATCGGCTTGGGCGCGCTTTCGACGAACGATTTGGCTTCGGTGAGACCGAGGCTCGTGAGTTCGCGAACGGCCTTGATCACCTTGATCTTCTCCGGTCCGGCCTCGGCGAGAATGACGTCGAACTCGGTCTTCTCGGGGGCCGGGGCGGCAGCGCCGGCCGGAGCGGCCGCCATCATCGCAACCGGTGCGGCTGCGGAGACGCCATACTTGTCTTCGAGCTGCTTGACCAGATCGGCGAGCTCGAGAACGGTGAGTTTATCGATTTGATCGATGAGATCGGCAACTGCCATGATACGTGTGAATCTCCCTTGACACAGGATGTGTATAGTGCCGCCGTAGCCACGGAGGGCGAAAGGCGGCTTAAGCGTTGGATCCCGCGACTTCTCTTTGCTCGCGGATTTGATTGAGTACGCGGACGAGGCCGCTCTGATTGCCCGAAAGCACGGTCACGAGACCACGCAGAGGCGATGCGAGCGAACCAACGAGCTTGGCGATGAGTTCCGGCTTCGACGGCAGCGATGCGAGAATGTCGACTTGTTTTGCGTCGACCACTCGACCGTCGATATATGCCGCCTTGACGGCGACTTTCTTGGTCGCATCGGTGAACGTTTTGAGTGCTTTCGCCGGAGCGACGGGATCCTCGCCGGCAAAAACGATGCCGGTGGGGCCCGCTAGGAAACTCTCCAGTTGGCTGGCGAGATCTCCGGCGGCAATGCGAAAGAGCGTGTTCTTGACGACGGCGTACGTGTTGCCGTCTTTGCGCAGCTCGCCGCGGAGTTTCGTGATCTCCTCAACGGTCAAGCCCGCATAGTCCGTCAAGAACAGATTGCGCGAAGCGGCAAGCCGGTCGCGAAGTTCCTTTACCGCGGTTTCTTTACGTGCGGTTGGCATGAGACTGATAGTCGCTTTCTGACGTAATGAAAAAGCGCTCCATCCGTCCGGAGGGCGCTTTTAAGAAAACGAACTCGCATCACTGCGCGGGAGTTTTCGTATCGCGTCCTCGGTAGGTGCTTGGCAGCATTACCCCCAAAACGGGGACCTACGGTCTTCGGAGCCTCGGGTAGACTACCACAAGGCTCGGGGTCCGCGCAAGCTGATTATGGAGGAAGAAACGACGCATGGTGGACGCCTCAGATCCTGTTGGCCGCGGCAAGTTTTTGCAGACGACCGGCCTCGGCTTAGCTATGGCGGCTCTGGTGGACGGTGAAATGGAACGGCCCGCCGACGCCGCCGCCGGCACGGCGCCGGCGCCCGCAGCCACCACTCCCGACCAGGCGATTTCGCTGCTGAAAGCGGGCAATAGCCGCTTTGCAGCAGGCAAATCGACCTGCGGTCCCTTGACCGCCCGCCGGATGGAACTCGCTAGCGGACAGAGTCCGTTTGCCATCGTCTTGGGCTGCTCCGACTCGCGGGTTCCGGTTGAGACGATCTTCGATCAAGTCCCCGGCCACATTTTCGTGGTGCGGGTGGCCGGGAATTTTGCCGATGACACCGGCCTGGGGTCAATTGAATACGGCATCGCGGTTCTCAAGTCGTCGCTCGTCCTGGTCTTAGGACACCAGTCGTGCGGCGCGGTCGACGCGACCCTCAAATACGTGGACAGTGGAACGACGCAGCCCGGTCACATTCAAGGTCTGATTACTGCCATCGCGCCCGCCTTGCGGAAGGGCGAATCAATGGATGAGGCGGTCACCGCCAACGTCAACGCCAACGTAGCGGCGATCCCGCAGCGCTCGGAGATCGTCGCCGCGGCGGTCAAGAGCGGTCAGATTCGCGTCGTCGGCGGGGTGTACGAACTTCTGAGCGGCAAAGTTCGTTTTCTCTAAGCAGCAGCTAACTGCGAGCACCTAGTGGGGGTAGATGCGTTTTGCATCTATCCTCATACCTGCATCTGAAGTTACGATTCCGTTCTAGATTCTACACGCGGAGGTTTTCTTAGTGCGCGAGACTCCCAGGATTCTCACAGCTGCCGCAGCTGCAGCGCTGCTTGCCGCTTGCACCAGCAACGGTATATCCTCTCTTCCTTCGACTCCATCGACGAACTCACCGATTGCATCCGACTCGTTGCGCACTTTGGCGAATCCGTCTCAAGCCGAAATCGGCCGTTGGCCGCGCGCCGGCAACGCGGTGCGCGTCTGCGGTGTCGTCGAGCCCGGTTTTGCGCGCTGCGCCGCGTGGATTCGTACCGACATCGGCGAACTCACAGGCCCGCAAGCCAAGTCTTCAGCCATCAGCGGTTATCAACCGCACGACTTGCAAACCGCCTACGCGCTTTCGACTAGCGGCGGTACGGGCGTAACGGTCGCGATCGTCGACGCGTATCACGATCCCAACGCTGCCGCCGATCTCGCCGTTTATCGTTCGCAGTTCGGACTTCCGTCCGGACACTTCACGCAGCACGCGCTCGGTACGCGGACCAACAGCGGCTGGGCCCAAGAAGAGTCGCTCGACGTCGACATGGTTTCGGCGATTTGCCCCAACTGCAACATTCTGTTGGTTGAAGCGAAGTCGGCAAGTACCAGTGCGCTGACCGCGGCCGAAAAGTATGCGACTGCTAATGCGAACTATGTGAGCAACAGCTGGAGCGGAAACGAAGGTGCGGCGAGCAGCACCGACAACAGCTACAACTTCTCGTCCGGCAAGATCGTGACGGCGGCCACCGGCGACAGCGGTTACAACTCGACCGCGCAGTGGCCGGCAATTCTTCCGTATGTCATCGCGGTCGGCGGCACGCGTCTCGCCTCGACGAACCCGCGCAGCGAAACGGCGTGGTCCGGCGCCGGAAGCGGCTGCAGCAAAGTCTACGCCAAGCCAAGCTGGCAGACGATGAACGTCGGCTGCACTAAACGCGCACAAGCCGACGTGTCGGCGGTGGCGGATCCGAACACGGGCGTTGCCGTGTACGATACGTTCCATTCCGGTGGCTGGCTCGTATTCGGCGGAACGTCGGTAGCGACTCCGGTCATCGCCGCGGTCTTCGCGCTCAGCGGAAATACCAACGGCGATCCGTCGCTCTACGCTAGCTCTGCCAGCCTTTACGACGTCAAGGGTGGAAAAAACGGAAGGTGCGGCGCACCGCTCTGCATCTCGGGCACCGGATGGGACGGGCCCACCGGATTGGGATCGCCGAACGGAACCGGCGCCTTTTAGACCGAACTACAGTCAAAGGTTAGAGGAGCTCTCGTAACGGGAGCTCTTCTTCGTACTCAGCTTCTCTATACTCCCCGGAGGCTTTTCTTATTCATGAAATGGGTTAAAGGGGCCGCGCTCGTTTTGGCCGCGGCACTCGCAACTGCGTGTTCGAGTCAGACTACAGGATCGGCGTTGACGCCGTCCGGTCCGGCTGCGCCGCAGATCGCGAAAACGCAACAAATGTCGCACGTGCGTCCGGCTTGCGCCAAAGCGAGCGTCGGCTTCATGCAGTGCTTCGCGCTCGTGCGCACCGATGTCGTCTATTCCAAGCCGCCGCAGTATCACGCCAACATCGCTTCCGCGGATTTGAGCGCTGCTGCAAACTCGTGGTACTATCCGCTCGGGCCGGCTCAGCTTCAGCAAGCGTATAATTTGCCCTCGAAGACTGCCGGCAGCGGTCAAACCGTCGGTATCGTCGACGCCTTTGGAGATCCGAAGGCCGCATCAGACCTTGCAAAATATCGCAAAGCGTTCAAGCTGCCGGCGTGCACCACGTCCAACGGATGCTTGCAGATTCTCAATCAAAACGGTCAGACGTCGCCGCTGCCTAATCCGGGCACGGGCTCCAACGCCGGTTGGGCAGTCGAGATCGCGCTCGACCTCGACATGGTTTCGGCGATTTGCCCGAACTGCCACATTGTCTTGATCGAAGCGAGCAGCAACAGCAGCAAAGATCTCGGTATCGCCGTAGGCGCGGCGAAGAACGCCGGCGCGGGTCAAATCAGCAACTCGTACGGCGGACCGGAATGCATCGTCAACAGCAAAGGTAAGATCGTTTGCTTCACCTCGCAGATTAAAAAGTACGCGAAGTACTACAACGTTCCGGGCGCGATCGTCACCGCGAGCAGCGGCGACAATGCGTGGTACAACGGCCCGCAAAGTCCGGCCGACTTCGGCACGGTCGTCTCCGTCGGCGGAACGTCGCTCTATCCGTACAGCGGCTCGCGTGGTTGGATCGAGACCGCGTGGAGCGGCGCCGGCAGCAGCTGCTCGACGTTCTCGAAGCGTCCGAGCTGGGTGAAGCTCAGCAAGTCGCTGCATTGCCCCGGCGATACGCGCGCGATCTCTGACGTATCTGCCGTTGCCGATCCGAACACGGGCGTCCTCGTTTATCTCTCGTATCCGTACGCCGGAGGCTTTTACGTCGTCGGCGGCACGAGCGCGGCTTCGCCGATCATCGCAAGCGTCTACGCGCTTGCAGGCAATGCCTCGACGCAGAACTACGGCGCCAATCTCTACAACGCGGGCAGCAATCTCACCGATGTCGTCCTCGGCAAGAATGCTTCCCCCGATCTATCGAATAACGCCGGCCAAATCTGCGGCAGCAACGTCAAGGGCGGCGATCCGACGGCAATCTGCGCATCGATGCCTGGTTGGGACGGTCCGACCGGCAACGGAACGCCGTGGGGCGTCGGAGCGTTCTAACGCACCCGCTGCTCTAAGCTCGCTCGCAAAATCGAAGCTCGCCGTTTCCGGCGAGCTTCGATGTTTTCAAGCGGCGTTGGTGCGCTAAGCCGTTGCCTTAATGCGGTTGGGATCGACCTTGACGCCTGGGCCCATCGTGCTGGTCAATGTGACGCTGCGCAGATAGGTGCCCTTGGCTGCAGCCGGCTTCGCACGAACGATGGCGTCGAGCAGCGTCGAAACGTTCTCGAGCAGCTGATTCTCGTCGAAGTTCGCCTTACCGACGATCGTGTGGATGATGCCCGTCTTATCGAGACGGTACTCCACCTTACCGGCTTTAATGTCGCGAATCGCACCGGCGATATTGGGCGTCACCGTGCCGGCTTTGGGATTCGGCATCTTCTGCGCCAGAATACGACCGAGTTCCTTACCGACTTGCGCCATCATATCCGGCGTCGCAACCGCAACGTCGAACTCAGTGAAGCCGCCCTTGACCTTATCGATCAGGTCCTGATCGCCGACGACGTCGGCGCCCGCGTCCTGCGCCGCCTTGGCGTTGTCGCCCTTCGCGAACGCAATCACGCGGACGGTGCGGCCGGTTCCGTGCGGAAGCAGCACGGTACCGCGAACGTTTTGATCGCTCTTCTTCGGGTCGACGCCGAGCCGAATGTGCGCTTCGACCGTCTCGTTGAACTTCGCGTTGGCGTTCTTTTTGACGAGCGCAACGGCCTCGGACGTCGAGAATAGCTGCTTGCGATCGTACTCGGTAACGAGTTTCTTGAATCGCTTTCCGTGATGCTGCGGCATTACGCTTCCACCTCTACGCCCATCGAGCGCGCCGTGCCTGCGATGATTTTCTTCGCTGCGTCGATATCGTTTGCATTGATATCGGGCATCTTCACTTTGGCGATTTCCTCGAGCTGCTTTTGGGTGAGCTTTCCAACCTTGTTGCGGTTGGGCTCTTTGCTGCCCGAGTCGAGTTTGAGCGCTTGTTTGATGAGGAACGACGCCGGCGGCGTCTTGGTGATAAACGTAAACGTCCGGTCTTCATAGACGGTAATCTCGACCGGAATGATCATCCCCGCCTGCGAGGCAGTACGTTCGTTGTACTGCTTGCAGAAGTCCATGATGTTGAGCGAATACGGTCCGAGAGCCGGACCGATCGGGGGCGCCGGCGTCGCTTTGCCGGCGGGAATCTGTAGGCCGATCTTGCCTACGACTTTCTTAGCCACGTTGTCTCCTTAACGATGCATCGCATGCGATGCGTCTGCCCCTCAGCAGTCTCGCGCGCCGGGGTCAAACGAGCGAGAAACCGATTATACTTTTTCGACCTGGAAGAACTCGAGCTCGACCGGCGTTTCGCGGCCGAAGATCGAGATGAGCGCGCGTAGGCGTTCTTTCTCGGGTGCGATTTCGTCGACCACGCCGGTGAAATCGAAGAACGGGCCCGATGTAACCTTGACGCGATCGCCCTTCTTGAAGTCGATCTTGAGTTTGGGCGCTTCGATACCCATCTGCTTGAGGATCGTCTTGACTTCTTTATCTTGCAGCGGCACGGGTTTCTCGCCCGGGCCTGGACTGCCGACGAATCCCGTTACGCCCTGAGTGTTACGCACGACGTACCACGACTGGTCGTCCATGATCATCTCGACCAGAACGTAACCGGGGAACACCTTCTTAGGCGTAATCTTGCGCTTGCCGTCCTTGAACTCGACCTCGTCTTCCATCGGAACGAGCACGCGGAAAATCTTGTCCTGCATGCCCATCGAGTGGATGCGGCGCTCGAGGTTGGCCTTGACTTTGTTTTCGTAGCCTGAATAGGTGTGGACGACGAACCAGTTGCGGTTGTCTTTGGGCCGGCGCGCCGGCGCCGCAACGCCGTCAACGGCTACGTCTTCACTAACGGTGTCTTCACCGAGGGTATCCTCAGCGATGACGTCGTCCTCGATTGGAGCGTCGACCGCGGGTTCTTCCGCGTCCAGTTCGTGCGCCAGCGCGGGCTCGTCGACCGAGGCGGCGGCGTCGCTCATCTGGCTATCGTCGATGGTAGTCTCTTCTGCAATCGTTTCCGCGGACGTAAAAGCGTCGCGATCGATATCAAACATAGTACTGTGCATTACCCGGTTACGGGATGGATGAGGCTAAACAACCACCCGAAGAATTGGTCGAGAACGAACGTGAAGAATCCGATGCCCACGACCAGTGCAATCGTAAGGACCGTGGCAGAGACCCATTCTTCGCGCGTCGGCCACGTGACACGACGCAACTCCGCAATCACCCCGCGGACGAAATCTCCGCCGGCAATCGCCTGGGCCGTTTTTTTCTGCTCGTTCACCAAAGGTTCTCTCCTGAAAAACTGGCAGGCCGGACAGGAATTGAACCCGCAACCCTTCGCTTTGGAGGCGAATGCTCTACCAATTGAGCTACCGGCCTATAAAGCGATTTACTTCGTTTCGCGGTGGGCGCGGTGGCAACGGCAGAACCGGCAGTACTTGTTGAGTTCTAGCCGATCCGTCGTCTTCTGTTTATTTTTTTGCGTATTGTAGTTCCGGCGTTTGCATTCGCTGCAAGCTAGAACGACCATCACGCGAGTTTCTTTCTTCGCCATCGGTTCCCCAGCGGAAAAATCAGAACATGAATAAAACGGACCGGGGGGTCCGTTCGACCTCCCATGCTAACACAGGGATTCGGGGTTCGCAAGCGCAGGAGGAGCCACCTGCTTTGCTCGTCACCGATGGCTGGTGCGCCCGGCCAGAATCGAACTGGCAACCTTGGGCTTAGGAGTCCCCTGCTCTATCCAGATTGAGCTACGGGCGCGCACTTCGCTAGTCAGCTGAGAACCCGCGACGGTTGGCCACTTGGCGATCGTCGGTCGTCAAACACTCTGCTCGGCGTTCATTCTTGGCCGGCGGCCCGCCTCGCCTGCGCCGCGCAATCGCCTCTCCATTCGCAAGCCGGCGAGATAACGAAACGAGTTCGTCCTTGAGCCCTTGAGCCGCTTGAAGCAGTTGGCTAGCGACACCCGGATTGCCGTTCTGCTGCGCGTTGTTTGCGGCCGTCTGAACCTGCTGCGCGTTACCCTTTCGCTGTAGTTGGCACCGCTTTGGAGGCCGGTCGAATTTCGCCGCGGGTTGCCATCGGTGACAGTGACCCCTGGCGACGCGCGTAGACGTGCGTAAACTCAGCGCCCAGCAACATGATCTGTGCGGAATAGTTGACCCAAACCAGAAACACGACAAGCCCGCCGAAGGCGCCATACCCCGAGGAGACACCGGCACGTCCCAGATACCACCCCAGCAAGAACTGGCCGATTACGAACAGCAGCGCGGAGACGCCGGCGCCAAGCCAGACGTCGCGCCATGCGATCCGACGTTCGGGTAGGTACTCAAAGAGCAGCGCGAAGAGCGCCGTAATGAGCGCCAACGAAACGAAGAAGTTGAGAATCTTGGCGATCGTCGGGAAGAACGGCGCGATGTGCATGAGCGCCGCGCCAGCGACGGTCAGCACCGCATTGACCCCCAGCGACACCAGCAGCAAGAACGCGATGGCGAGGACGACGCCGAACGCCGGTACTCTTGCTTTGAGCGTCTCGAGAAACGTTTTCTTCTCGGCTGTCACGTCCCACACCGTGTTGAGGGCCTCTTGGAGGGAGTTGAACAGACCGACGGCTGCCAGAATGAAGATGACCCACCCGACGATCTGCATTAGTACGCCGCTTTTACGCTGGGCAAACGTCGCGCTCACGATTCCGTGAATGCCTTGTGCTGCCGATGGCCCTGCCGTATGCGACATGTAGCCGTAGAGCGTATTGAGCATCCCTTGATGCGAACCTAAGAAAAAACCGGCAATCTCAACGACCACGATGACCAGCGGGGCGATAGCAAACATAGTGAAATACGCGATCGCCGCGGCCAACCATTGGTCCTTATGCCGCTGAAACTCGGCGAACGTTTCTTTCGCGAGCGGAACTACTTGCGTCGAGAGATTTCGCCACGCCGCGCCCATTGCACGTCCTCTTTCACGTTCTCGATGGTCCGCTCCGGAACGAAAGGGGCGGCTTCTTGCACCTTCTTTCTTCCCATAAGCGCCAGAATGGCGGTCGTTGCGCCCCAAAGCACAGTCACGACGAGCATCGCCGCCCATAATGGAATGATGAGTGACAGCGCAACCATGACCAGCGCTGTTAACGAGGCCAGCGTGAAGAAACCGGCCAGTGCCGATCCGCTCAGCATGCCGGCCCCCACGCCGGCCGCTTTTGCCTTATCGACCATTTCGTGCCGCGCCGCCTGAATCTCGTTGCGCACCAAGCTCACGATGTCACTCGCGAACTGCGTCGCTGCGCCTACCGGTCCGCCACTTTGGTCCGCTCCCTCAGAAAGTCCCATTTGCCCACCTCCGGCTCGTGCCAGTAGCCTACCCACGCTCTAGGGACAACACTAACCGGACGCTCCCCAAAGCGTTCCAGGAATAAACGACTAAACGGCTCTGCGCACACTCGCAGGCCAGCGCGTACTTAGCTGCGGCCCGAATCCGGCCGTTAAAGGAGCACGGGATGAATCGAACGAGCCAAGATGATGATTACATCTATGCATATTTCGAGAGCGACGACGCCGCCGAGAAAGCGCGCCGCCAAATCCTGGCACTTGGTATACCAGCAACCGCCGATATGCGCAGCTCGCAAGCGTACGACGACGAGGAGCAACGGGAAGAGCGCCTATCCGTCGACAAACAAACGGTAGAGGAAGGCAACGTGCGCCTTCGCAAGGACGTTGTCACCGAAAACCAAACCGTCGACGTGCCTGTGCGTCACGCGGAAGTATACAAAGAACGCGCGCGTGTCGAAACCGAGGGTACGGTAAAGCCGAAGGACTCTGTCACCGATAGAAGCGACCGTTAAGAAGCGCTCCGCTTACGGCTGACGTTTGTCGTTGAGACGACAACGCAAAGATCCGTGGGATCACCATCGAGGGAGGAGGCGCAAATCGCACCTCCTCTCAAGCGTACGGTGACGCCCGCCGGCACGACGAACCGTGACGAGCGGCCGCTCGCGTCCAGACGGCGACTCTTGCGGTAAAGCCTGCCTGCGCTCGCCCGGCTCCCGATTTTTCAAGGCCCTTGGTCACTCGCTCTCCAGGCGGCCGAGCGGCAAAATTGCTGCAAATGAGAGTTGCAGGATTCGAAAAGAAACCCGACGCGAAAGCGGCGGCAGAAATATTGCGCGATCACGGCTACGAAACCGAAATAATTGGAATCGAAGGTGAAACGAGCTTTAGCAGGCTCAGCGACTTGCCGGAACCGGTCTTAAGCGCTCGTTGGGCAAATATCTTCCTTCTCAGCAACTGCGACAGCGAACACTTTCGTGAAGTCGTCATCAATAATCACGGCGCGGTCGTTTGGCAGCATCGGCCGGGACGCTTCAGCCGGTTGGAACGTAAAAATCGAACTTCCTGTCGCCGGGTATAGCTACGCCGGGCAGTTCTGCGCTGGCGACTTGAGCTTACCGTCGAGATCGTAACGCTTGTCGTAACCGATCGAAGGGCTTTGCCGCGCAAACCACGAGAAGAACGCGATGTCTTGCATGACGAACCCGCCCTTCTTGACGCGGTAGTACGTTACCGGATCGCCGACTTCGAGCTGTCGCCCGCCGCACCCGCCGCTTTCCGGAGAGACCCACGCCGGCACGTTATTGTTATAGAAGGGGTCGTTGAGCCACTCGGCCACTTCGTGTGACAGCGGCTCAATCGATTTAGCGGTCACCGAAGCCCACGCGGTCGTCCATGTCTGCGTGCCACCGCTGCCTGCGACCGGAAACGCGGAATGATAGCCGAGATAACAGCAGTAGCCGCCCGGTTCGAGCACGCTCGTCTGCGCGGTTACGAAGATCGTCAGATCGCTCGGCGGAATGCCGAGCTGCGAGATGAGTTGCGGCTCGATCGTCTGCACGAACCACGAATAGGCGACGTAACCGTACGGTCCGTCGGCTTTTTCAGCAGTATAGCCGTCGTTAGCGGGCACGGAAACGGTAAGGGTCGGTTCGAGCGGTGCGGCCGAAAGCAGCACGTGGTAATTGGGATGCGACGACACATACTTCCAAAACTCGCCGCGCATTACCGCGTCGCCAAACTGCGTCGTACCATCGAGGAACGTCGTGCTTTGAAAGAGCGGCGACCGAAGAACGCCCTGTGCCAGAGTCGTCGGGTCAAACGCGGCACCGTTCGAGAACGTCAGCTTCACCGGAACCACGTGCGCGGTAATAGTAGTCGTTACGCGATTGGTTCGCGGATCGGTACCCACCATCGAGTATGGGTACGGCTGTCCCTGGTATTTGAAAGTCGATGTGAAATACGGAATGGTCAAAGCGGCCGCCGGAGCGCGCCGTGCGTGTGAAGCGATGGAGCCGTCG
The DNA here is from genome assembly GCA_963715435.1 of Vulcanimicrobiota bacterium. Taxonomy (GTDB): domain Bacteria; phylum Vulcanimicrobiota; class Vulcanimicrobiia; order Vulcanimicrobiales; family Vulcanimicrobiaceae; genus JAFAHZ01. Next base: position 2,745,756 of record OY970243.1, on the reverse strand, counting down.
GGAACCGATTGAGTTCCTTCACTACCGGCGCAGCCGGCCGAAACGATGACAAAGGACGTTAACACGAGGACGGCACGCAAATTCATGGGCAGAGCGTAGCGTGCCCCCGTACTCTCGACCAATGGCCGACCGGCTGAAAAGGTTGAGCAGATTGGTGAAGGGTAAAGCAGGCAGACATGCCCTATCTATTGCTTGCCTTCGTGCTGGGGCTCGTCGCGGGACTGCGAACCTTCACGGCCCCCGCCGTCCTCTGGCTCATGCGGCATCCCGGCCCGTGGGCGATCGGCCTGGGCATTCTCGCACTGATGGAGCAGGGGGTCGACCTTCTGCCCAACGCGCCGCCGCGCACGACTACGACCGGGTTGCTGGCGCGCGCCATGAGCGGCGCGTTCGTCGGTTGGATGGCCGGACTAGCCGCGGGACGCTCCTCCATCGCCGGTGCCATCGCGGGAGCAATCGGTGCCGTTATCGGCGCTTTCGGCGGATTGGCGGTGCGGATGCGAGTGAGCGCCTCAATCGGCAACGTGCCGTCTGGCCTGCTCGAGGACGTGGTCGCTGTGGTCGCGTCCGTTGCGATCGTCAGCCGATTCCCCTAATCGGCGTTAACGACTCGCGCCAAGCAACGAACCGCTCAACGTAGTGCGGATCGAACTGGGTGCCCGCGCAGCGCTGCAGTTCCGCAAGCGCGGCGTCTTCCGTAATGCCGCGGTGGTACGGACGATCCGAGACCATTGCCGAGTAGGCGTCGAGAATCGCGACGGCGCGCGCGAGCGGATGGATCTGTTCTGCGGCGAGTTTATTGGGATATCCACCGCCGTCCCACCACTCATGATGCTGCGCGACGATCGTCGCTACTTCATGCCAGCCTGGTTGCAGCAACAGGATGTTGCGCCCATAAACCGCGTGACGCTTAACCGATTCGTATTCATCGGGCGTCAAACGGCCGGGCTTTATCAGCAGCCGGTCGCAGATCATGAGCTTACCGACATCGTGCAGCAGGCTCGCCTGTAAGAACGTACCGAGCGCGTCGCGGTCGAGTTCCAAGTTATGCTGCGACCACTGCTTGGCCATCGTATTGACTTCGAACAGGTGCACGCGCGTATAAGGATCGCGATCGAGCAGCGCGGTGACGATTGTCTCTATGCCAGTGAACATTCCGGCGATCATACTGTCCGACGGCGCGTCGGTGCGCGCGGGGAGGCAGCCCTGACGGCGTGAGACGTGCGCGCGATCGGTGCACAGCGAAATAAGTCGGTGACGCGTTCCGCCGTCGAGCGGTGCGATCGCCAAGCCGATCGCGACGGAAATCGGAATCGTCTGATCGCGCGACACGAACGCGAGCCGGCGCAAGCGCAAGCGTAGACGCTCGACGAACGGATCGATCTCGTCCGGCGCGCTTTCTTTGACGAGCACCGTGAAGACGTCGCCGCCGTAACGCGCGCAGACGACGTTGCCGTCTTCAAACTCGCGCAGCGCATCGCCCACCATGCGTAAGACTTCGTCGAGCACCATGACGATTGCCGGCCGCAGCGACGTCGCCGATGCCAGCGTTTCGTCGAGTTCGCGCGAGAACTTCGAATAGCTGGCTAGGCCGGTCATGACGTCGTACTCGGCCGTACGCTGCAGCGTTTGATACATCCGCTGATTCTCTACGGCGACGCCGACGTAGTGACCGATTGCGCCGACCAGCTCGACTTCATCGATGCTGTACGCGCCCGGACGGGTGCTCTGAACCGAGAGACATCCGACCGCAGTCCCACCGGCGCGCATCGGCACGAAAATCGCCGAGACGGTGTCCTTCGTCCACGGACGATCCTTGTGAATCGGCTCCGTGCCCCCCGGGGCCCACACCGAAGGGTCGTTGCCCCAGATCATTTCGCCGGTTCGAATCACCTCGCGCGCTCGCGACTTCGGGCCTAGAACGATGTGCGGGTAGCGCTTGATCTCGCCGTGATCGTAAAAGTATTCGATCGAATGCTGTCCGTCGGGCCGCGTCAGCACAACGAACACTACCGAGGAGTCCAAATACTCGGGAAGCATCTTCGTGAGGCGGTGTTCGCCCAACGAAAGGTCGGGCGACAACAAATTGGCGACCTGGCGCATGAGGTCCCGATCGCTGCTGGTACGGGAACGATGGCCGGCGGCCAAAGCATCCCTCATGGTCGCGTCGCTTAACTCCCTTAGCAGCCCGGCGCACGGCAGCCGGGGGACGGGAAGCTTCGTCGAAGGAGCTCGCATGTCCCTATCCTACGATCTGCTGGAACGTCAAGTTCGCGAACTGCTCGCGGACGAGAGCGACTACATCGCAAATGCCGCGAACTTTGCCTCGTTCGTCTATCACGAACTGCCCGACGTCAACTGGGCCGGCTTTTATTTTTTGGAGGCCTCCGGCGATCTCGTTTTAGGGCCGTTCGGAGGGCGTCCGGCCTGTACGCGCTTGCTCAAAGGAAGCGGCGTCTGCGGAGCCGCCGCAATGGCGCGCGAAACGGTTGTAGTCGACGACGTAACGACGTTCGGCGATCACATTGCTTGCGACGCGGCGTCGCGCTCCGAAATCGTCGTGCCGCTTTTTACGCGCGACGAAGTTTACGGCGTCTTCGACATCGACAGTCCGTCGCTCGCGCGTTTTACGGCGCCCGACCGCTCCGGCATCGAACGGCTCGTGCGCGCGTTCACTGAAGCGGCGCCGCAACCACATCGGACCGTATCTCCGGCACGGTAAGTGCGACCCACAGGAGGTTTACGAGCGGGAGCCCTCCGATCGTGAGGAATACCGCGCCGAAACCGGCGTGCGCCGCAATTGCGCCGCCGATCAGAGGTCCGGCAAACATTCCCAGGAACGTCGCGCTCGACGTGATGCCGAAGACGTGTCCGCGTTGGTGTGCTTCGAAGTTTCGCGCAATCAGCGCATTGGCCGTCGGCAGCACGCCGCCCAAGAACATGCCGACGCCAAAGCGGAGTGCCAAAAAGACGGCGAGGCTGCGCGCGAAGGCCTGCGGTACGGTAAAGCAGATGATGCCGGCAAGCGAAGCCAGCAGCACGCGCTTATACCCGATGCGGTCGCTGCGCTTTCCGAGAAACGGCGACGCCACCAAATCCGCCAACCCGGTCACGGCAAACGCCGCGCCCGCGGCCGTTGCAAGCCAGGGCGCGTTGCCCGCGAGCTCGCGCACGAAGAGCGGCACAATCGGCTGCACGCCGAACGCGACGACCTGCGCCAGCAGAACCACGACGAACATCGGCAGCAAGCGCGGATGACGCGCCAGCTCGCCGAGTCTGCGCAATAGCGAGAAGTTCTCGCGATCCGGACGCCGGTGCACCGTAAAATCCTCGCGCACGAAGAGCGCGCACAGCAGCGTCGCGGCCAGCGCAAACAATGCAGTGGCGACGAATACTATCCGATATTCGTGCGTGCGGTCTGCGAGAAATCCTCCGACGAGTGGGCCGCATAGCGCGCCCACCAGCTGGCCCGTTGCCATCCAACCCAACGAAAAGCCGAGGCGTTCCTCGGGAACTTGCGTCCCGACCAACGTGGTCGCCGCCGCCGAGAATCCGCTGAAGATTCCCATGCACGCGCGCGTTCCGAATAACTGCCAAACGTTTTGCGTTGCGCCCATCAACGCGGTAAAGAAAAAGATCGCGACGCACGAGCGCACGACCATCGGTTTTCGGCCCACCCGATCGGAGAGCGAGCCCCACAGCGGCGAGCAGATCGCTGCGAGCAAAAAGTTTATCGACATCACGGCGCCCGACCACAGATCCACCGCCGGCAGCGGATGCACGCCGAGCTGGATGATGTAAAGCGGGATAAACGGCCCGGACGCCGAGAACGCGCACGACATCAGCGCCTGCACGCCGACCATCAGCCACAGCGTTTGCTGCCAAGGCTCACACCGCAATTGAAAAGGCACCGCGTCGTCTCCGGTGCGGTGCCTGTTTCTCCTTCGCTGCGCGCGGACTACGGGTGGGGAGGACCGCCCATCATGTCATGGCCGCCGCCGCTTAGGACGTGTAGGAGAATCATGCCGGCGTCGGGCTGCATCTGCTGCATCTTTTGCATGCCCGGCATGCCTGGATGTTCACCCATCGGCGGTCCGCCCGGCATCGAGTTGCGCATCTGGCGAAGCATCTGCTCGTGCAGCGCCTTCGATTGTGCGCGGAAGGTATTGTGCGCGTTAAGGATCGACTGCTTCTGCCCTTGCGAGAGAATGCCGTCGAGCTGCGCTGCGGCCGACCGCGGATCGGGGTTGCTCGAAATGGCAAGCTGCCCGATAACGTTGGCCGCTTGGTTTCGCTGATCGGCCGAAAGCGAGCCGAGGATTTGCGAGCGGAACTGCTGATGAAGCTGCTCCTCGCGCTGGTGGAACTGTTGAAACTGCTGGTACATCGCCTGCCGCTGAGCGGGCGTAATCGAGCGCACTCCGGAAGGCGCGGTCTGGGCGAGCGCCGAGACCGGAAGCAAGCTAAGCGCTAGCGAGAGCGCGACGACTGCGTTTTTCATGCCCCAATGCTACTCAGAATTTCCTAAACTAATCTGTGAACTCCCGCAATCGCTCCCGGCCATGGGGCGACTCCAGGTCCACAAGCGGGCCGATCGGCACGATGCGCGTTGGATTTATGTCGTCGTGGGTGTAGTAGTAGTGACGCTTGATATGATCGAAGTTCACGGTCTCTGCGATGCCGTCGATTTGATAAAGATCGCGCAGATAACCGTAGAGGTTCGGATAGTCGACGATGCGCCGCAAGTTACATTTGAAATGCACGTAGTAGACGGCGTCGAACCGTATCAAGGTCGCGAAAAAGCGCCAGTCGCTCTCGACCGGCCGCGATCCGAAAAGATAACGCCGTGACGACAGCCGTTCTTCCATCGCGTCGAGCGTTTCGAACAGACGGTATGCGCCGGTTTCGTAGGCGCGTTGAGACGTAGCGAAGCCCGCGCGATAGACGCCGTCGTTGACCGTCTCGTATAGCACGTCGTTGAGCGCGTCGATCTCGGCGCTTAGATTCGCGGGATACAGATCCAGACCGGCATCGCCGTAGGCGTCGAACTCCGTTTCGAACATCCGCATGATGTCGTCGTCGGAGTTGCTGACGATGCGTTCCGTCTCTTTATCCCAGAGCACCGGAACGGTGACGCGCGCATCGTACTGCGGATCGGTTGCCGCGTAGGCTTCGCTCAAGAAACGCCAGCCATGAAGCGGGTCGGGCTCCTCTTTGGTGAAACGCCAGCCGCGCTCGTCGCGGACGGGGTCCACGACGGTCATGCCGACGACCGATTCGAGCTTCTTGAGCTTGCGCGTAACGATCGTCCGATGCGCCCAGGGACACGCGAGCGAGACGTAGAGATGGTACCGGCCCGCTACGGCCGGAAAACCGCTGCTGCCGTCAGCCGTGACCCATTTCCGGAACTGGTCGCCCTGACGCACAAACGCGCCGTCAGCCGATTGCTCCTTTGGAAACTGCGCTTTGGTAGTCATGCCTACGGGCTACTCTGCGGAGCGATGTACTCTAAGCCGGCGTGCTCGAGAATCCGGCGTCCCTTTCCTTTCAGAATGAATGTCGCGAACGCTCGCGCGGCGTCCATATGGGGCGCGTTTCGCATGATCGCGAGCGCATACGAGACTTGCGACGACGGTGAGGGCGGCAGCGCGACGAAGACATAGCCGCGCGCGATCGCTTCGGTGTGATAGAAGAATCCTGCGTCGATCTCGCCGGTCTCGACTCGCGCGAGCAGATCTTCTTCGGGAAAGATTTGGCTCGGATTCTCGTCATCGCCCAGGAGCCTGCGCTCGAATTTGACTCCGGCGATCTCTTTGATCGCGTTAACCGTGAAGACACCCTTTGGATCGAGCAGCGGATCGGTTCGCCCGATACGCAGCCCCTGCGTGGAGAGCGCTTGCAGCAGCGGAACGCTTCCGGCGGCAACGCGCTGGAGCAGTTCGTGATAGCGACTCTTAGCCGACCACGCGATACCGAGCGACGTTCGCGCGAAGATCGTAGACGACGCAACGTTCGAACCCAGTCCCGAAACGATCGTCGGATCGGCGCTGATGAAGACGTCGGGCGAGCGCACGCCCGATTCGATGAGGTTTGCGAGCTTTTTGCTTCCGCCGGGTTCGCCGTTGAACTGCAAGCCGCCGGCGGTGCGCAGCGCCTCGGCAATCGGACCTTCCATCGGCGTCACGAGGGAGCCGGCATAGAGTACGTCTACTACCCCCGGCCCGGTCGACGGCGGCGTCGCGCCGATCAACGTGAGGGCGAGGACGACGGCCGAAATTCGAGCGAGAGCGAGTTTATGCAATAGCGCGTTCCTTGCGGACCGGGTCCGTCGTCGAAGACGTGGCCGAGATGCGAATCGCAACGCGCGCAACGTACTTCGGTGCGCTGCATGCCCAAACTCCGGTCGTCCAAAAGCCGCACGTTACGCTGCTGATCTGGGTGCGTAAAACTCGGCCAGCCGCAATGCGACTCGAACTTCGAATCGGACGCAAAAAGTTCGGCACCGCAGGCACCACAATGAAACGTCCCTTCTCCGCGTTCGCCGAGCAGACTGCCTGAGAACGGCGGTTCGGTTCCGGCCTCACGCAAGATGTGGTACCGCTGCGGACTCAATTCCGCCTTCCATTCTTGCTCGGTTTTTTGCACTTCCGGGGTCACGTCGTGTCGCATCATATCCCTAGAACGCCGCCCGGGGCGTCGTGGATGCGCCCGATGGCGAACGATCGCATCGACAACGAGCCGGCGGCCATACCGTCGACGATCGTCGAAACCCGCTCGCCGTCGCGGCGCAGCGCCGCTACGTAAAGCGCCGGAAAGTAATGATCGGGTGTCGGAACGGCAAGCGATCCGGCCGGATGACGGTCGTAACGTACGAGCGCCTCCACGTCGGCGCGCTCGAGCGCGTCGCGCACGTAGCCGTCGAACTCGTTGGCCCAGTCGTAGCCTCCGTCGCGGCCGAAATCGATGGCGCGTAAGTTATGCACCACGTTGCCGCTGCCGATCACCAGAACCCCCTCGTCGCGAAGCGGCTGCAGGGCCGTTGCGAGCTCCCAGTGGAAGGCCGCCGGGCGGCGCGCGTCGATGGCGAGTTGGACGACCGGAACGTCGGCTTGCGGAAAGAGGTGTATTAGCACCGACCACGCGCCGTGATCGAGACCCCACGACGAGTCGAGCGACGGTCCGTACGGCTCCAGCAGCGACGCCACACGCTGCGCGAGCGCGGGGCTTCCCGGCGCCGGATACTCGATTGCGTACAAGTCGCGCGGAAAGCCGTAAAAATCGTGAATGGTGCGCGGCCGCTCCATCGCCGTTACAGCGACGCCGCTCGTGTACCAGTGCGCCGAAACCATCAGTATTGCTTGCGGGCGGCGTAAAGAAGCACCGAACGTCCGCCACGCGTCGGAGAAACGGTTGCGCTCGAGCGCGTTCATCGGGCTCCCATGTCCGATGAATGCCGCCGGCATCGTGGTGCAAGGCTCTGCCGCGTCCTGAGCCCAAGTAGTGATCATGAAACTGCTCTTCGAGATACTGCTCTCGCTCTTTCTTCACCCCATTGCGATGATTCTCATGTGGATCAATCTCGCAACGCGCGGCGATATGAGCGACGGCAAGAAAATCGTGTGGTTTATCGTCAGCATCATCTGGGGCTTGGGACCGGTCCTCTACGTGCTAGTTGCCGAAGGCTCGCTTTGGTGATCGACTATGCCGCGTTCGACGCGGTGGAGATGCGCGTCGGCACCGTCGTCGAGGTCGAGGAGTTTCCGCAGGCGCGAAAACCGGCTTACAAGCTGACCGTCGATTTCGGTGAAGGGGCCGGCGTCAAGCGCTCGAGCGCGCAAATCGTCGATCTCTATTTGCCGGAGCGTTTGATCGGCGCGCAAGTCGTCGCCGTCGTCAACTTCTCGCCCAAGCGGATCGCTGGTTTTCAAAGCGAGGTGCTGGTGCTCGGCGCGGCGGACGAAGCGGGACGCGTTGTCCTCTTGCAGCCCGAGCGATCGCTTCCCAACGGCTCGCGCGTCTATTAGACCTTAAATCTTCGTTAAGCAGTCGAGCGCAACGCGTGATCGGTTGAATTTCGCGGTATCGATGCGCGCATGCACGCGTTGATGCTGATGGCAGTCATCAATGCGCCGACACCGAGCCCCACGATATCCCCTTTGCCGTCGCCGGTCGTGCAGTGGTACGCCCAGCGTGGAGCAGAGGTTAGCGGGCTGGATCCAGCTTTGGTTCGCGCCGTTATCGAAGCAGAAAGCGGCGGCGATCCAAAGGCTGTCAGCAAAGCCGGCGCCATTGGAATGATGCAGCTCGCCTCTTCTACCGCTTCCGATTGCGGAATCCACGACCTCTTCGATCCCATGCAGAACGTCCAGTGCGGTGCGCGCACTCTCGGCTATCTCATTCACCGATACGGTGTCGAAAACGGCATCGCCGCCTACAACTTCGGTTCGGGCGACGTCGATTCGGTCGGCGGACATTTGAGCAAGATGCCGGTAGAAACGCAGAGTTACGTCAAAGCCGTCGTCGACGAGTACGACGTACTGCAGCATGAGGAGCTGGAAGTGTCGGCGCCGGAAACGCTCGACGTTCTTCAACCGGTTGCCGCGTTCGACGCGATGGTACGGAGCGCACGAGTAGGATGCGATCTTGCAATCGATGTGCTTGAACTGCGTTTGAATGCATGCGCCGACGGTGAGGCGGCTATCGGCGTTCCGGATGCGTTGCGCAGGCTTGGGCTGCTCGAAGCTAGCGCAAACGTTAAGGCAGCGCTCCGAGCCACGCAACGTTACTATTCAATGCCTGGTTAAAGGCGCGTACGCGCCACGAGCACGGCGTATCGATCTGCAAGTAGAAGGTACCGCTTTGATGCACGTACACGGTGTCGGTCGCGCGACGGTCGCTGCGTTCGATCGGCGCGACGTAGATCGGGGCGTCGGCAATGCGCAGGGAGAACGAGGGGTTCACGCCGCGCTGCTGCGAGCAATCGTATGAGTACGTCAAAGCCCACGTTCCCGAAGCTGAGAACGGCAGCGTAACGCGCGATCCCGTTCCGAGCGTCTCGAAGACCGTCGCGCCTTCGGGGATATCAGCCGGCGGGGAAGGCGCGAGCGACGGAACGGGCACCATCGTCGGCACGGGCATCGCTCGCGGTGCGACTTGCGCGAGCGCACTCCGCGGCGCCACGATCGCAAATGCCAATACGAGCGGCCAATAGCGCAACGCCGTGAGTCCTACGCGGTTCACACGGGTGGTCTTCCAGGGGGTCGTCGCCGCGTCCCTTTTCTCTTATAAAGTAGGCTCCGGCAGATGCGCCGGAGCCTTGAATCTGGAGCCGTCGATGGGGATTGAACCCATGCTCTCCGCTTTACCAAAGCGGTGCTTTACCACTAAGCTACGACGGCGGTCCGCTGGCGCCCGCGGAAGATACTCTTTCCAACACCTCAAGCCCTACAACAAGTTGAGCGGGCTCGACCGGGAGCAGGTACGGCTGCGCCCAACGGATCTTATGGCTCTGCTTGTTCTTGGCTCGCTCCCATCTCAGGCATCCCCGGTTCTCCGGGACGTCGTCCACCGGCACCAGGAACACCCGCTCCATGTCCCATGCGAAGGCGTCCAGTCTTTACCTGGACTCTTCGCAATCGTCCGTCGATCTCGACGATTAAATCGTACCGGTGATTCTCGCCCCACGGAACCGAGACGCAATATCCTAACCGAACCAGCGCACGAAGGACCATTATCTCTGAAAGATCTCCCACACTCTTGGTATCGCGTTTTTTCAATTGCTCCATGGATCAATTGTAATGAGGGAGTGTGCCAACTGTATGGCCTCGTGATTTTCCCTGTTGCGAAAAAATTATTTATTAGTGGCCGAGATGCCAGCCGTGCTGCTCGCATCTATACGGCTTGAGAGCTTTGCTGGTGCGCGGGATCGCGCGCTCGGCGTCCTTCTTCGTCGCAAACGCCGCCTTCGGCGCACCGTTGCTCTTGTAACACGACCGCGGTCCGCCGCTTTTACGTTGCATCGCGGTCGATGGCTTTCAAGAAATACACGACGCGCTCCGTCTCTCGAAAGCCGAGCGCAAGATGCACGTCTTGTCCCTGCTCGTTTTCGAGCAGCGCGTCCGACGCAAACTCGCTGCAGCCGCGGCCCGCGCCCCAGCTTTCGATCGCGGCGCAGAGCGCGCGCGCTACCCCTTGCTGCCGGAATTGCGGAATGACGTACAGTCCTTCCAAAAATGTTACCGGCGACGTGCTGCTGCCGTTGACGAAATCGACGCGCAACGTCGCCTCGGCGAACCCCACCACCGAACCGTCAACCTTAGCAACAAATACGATCGCGCCGCCGCCGCGCGCGAGCAGTCCCTCGCCATCCGCGCGATGTTCCTCGAGCGGATAATGCGGCCACAACTGCGCACGCAACTCAATCCAGGCGCCGAAATCCGCGTCCGCCAAAGGCTCGACGCTAAACGGCATCGCGCGTATACATTCCGACGGCGTCGCCCTGATACGTCGTTCGTGCCAGTAATGCAAAGCCGCATTTCTCGGCAACGCGTATCGAGGCAGCGTTGTCGGGCGTGATGATGCACGAGAATTTTGTGCCCGCTGCAAAGTGCTGCGCTCCCCACGCGAGACTCGCCTGCACCGCTTCGGTCGCGTATCCCTTGCGCTGCCAGCGCGGTGCGACGATCCAGCCGAGTTCCGGCATTCCGTCGAGCGGCGGCTCGATCTCGCGATGATACTCGGCAAACCCCGCTTCGCCCGCGAACTCACCGCTGCTGCGGTCTTCGATCGCCCAGTATCCGAAACCCAGCAGCGCCCAATGCCCCGCGTAGCGCAGCAATCGCGTGAAACTCTGTTCGCGCGTCGACGGCTTTCCGCTGATATAGCGCACAACTTCCGAATGGCGCCACATCTCCGCAAGTGCATCGAAATCGTCGAGGCCATGCGGACGCAAGACGAGCCGTGCGGTTTCGATGACCGGAGCCTGCATGCTTAGACGTCTAACGTCTCGACCGTCAACGCAGTGACGCCGCCATAAGCCAGGCGTGGAATGAGATCGGCGAGCCAATCGCCGGCACTCCATTTCGTCCAATCGATCACCCCCGTGCGAGCCGCGCTGCCCTCGCCCAGAAGTAAGGTGAGACCTGCCAATAGGGCGGCTCCGACCGGCCACGGTATGCGAATGGCCGAGCGCAGCGCCCCGTACGCCACGCCGCTGATCACGCCATCCGCATATCCGACCAGCGCGCCCGTCGCCGAACGCCGGTTCGTCGTCTTTTCGTCGTTCGCATCGAGCGTGTCGATGCCGATTTTCTTCGCAAGCTCGTTCACCGTCCGAGCCGGCACGTCGCTGGCCGGGCGCCCGCGCACCAGCATATCGAGGTAAGTAACCGCGTCGAGCGCAGTTACGCCGGCGGCTCCGCCGATCAAGCCGCGCCGTACACCTTCTGCTGCATTCATGGCGATGTTCGTTCCCACAAAACGAAACAACGCGCATTTCCTACTGCTGCCCCGGCGGAGTCGAGGGCGGACGGACTAACGGTTACATCGTTTGGACGACGGTCATGCTCCATGGCAACAGCTGCATCGTGAAGCTGTTCTGCCAGGCCGGTAGCGTTCGAAGCGTTGGCCCATTCCATACGTTGTTTTGCGATGCGTCGTAACGTGCCTTGGTGTACGACCACACCGTTCCTCCGGACCCCGACGTCTTTCCGTCGATCGTCACGGACACATTCTGATTGGTCGTTTCGTTCAGGTTGAAGAGCATCAGCGCATAGCCGCCGTTGTACGTCGTCGCGTAGGCACGAACGTCTGTCGACCCCGAAACCGACAGGCCGAGCATGTGTTCGCCGTTACGGACGAAGTGCGATGCCACCTCATATGCGACCGCGGTCGGCATCAACGTCCCGAGCGGCACGTCCACACTGCTGCACTGATGCTGAACCGTCCCAACCGAAAAGATCATCGAGCCGCCGAAGTTCTGCCAGCCGTAGAGCGACGAGCTGAAGTCCCCGCCTCCGCTTGGCGTCTCGCAGTCGCCGTAGGCGCTATGCCAAGTGGCACGCGCGATACCATCGTTCAACATCTCGCCGATGATTTGCCCAGCAAAAAGCGCCTGCGTGATCGACATATTTTGCTTGTCGCCGGGAGCGGTTGCCGACCCAATCTCTCCCATATAGATCGGCGTCCCGGCCCGCCCCGCAGCGGCAAGCTCGGACTTTATCGCGTTAATACCCTCGGTGAAACCCTGGGGCGCCTGGTCGATCAAAAAGGTATCGTCGACACTGGTGCCTTTTTGCGGATAGAAATGCACCTCGACGCAATCATATTTGGCTTTACTAAAGACCGTCTGACTCCATTGCACGTTGCCTATAGATCCGTCGACGCAGACGTTGATGGGTAGCGGCGACGCAGCTTTCATTAAAGGATAGTAATCCGTGCTGACGATATTCGCGTACTGCGTGGGGTCGTGCGGCTTCGAGCGCAAGTCCAACGAGCCTGACACGGCTTGCTCGTTCCCGACCGTCCACCAAGTCACGTTATACCCTTTGGTCACATTCGCGTACTTGACCCAGTTTGCGGCTTCGACTGCACTCCCGCCGGCCGTGCACTGCGGGTTCGACCCATAGTTCACCGTGATCGAAACGTCGAGATGCGCCGGCAAAGCGATGTCTTGCATGAAGTTGTCGAACGTCGAGTTCGGCTTTGGCTGCTGCTGGCTGCCGCAGATGCCGACGCCGTTTGTATTCGTCTCCCAATGGTAGCGATCGGCACCCTTTCCGCCGGGCCACCGCGTTGTCGTCATTCCGGCTTTTACAAACGACGGAGCCATGTTGGGCTGCGTGATATCGAACCACACGTCCATATCTGCACCCAACACTGAGGTCGACACCGGGGCGCCGACTTGCGTCGGATCGACGACGACGCCGCTTTGCGAGGAATGGTGGATCTTTTGGTGGGCAGGGGAGATCGGTATCGCCGAGCCCGGCGAATGCGTACCGGTGCACGCCGCGCAGAGCAAGATTGCGATTAAACCGATGATCGAGGGGAGAGGCGACCGAGTTGTCGCTATGGATGAGACTGCCATGGAGCTCTCCTCGCAAGGTGAACGCTTGGTTGAGCTAAGTCTCTCGACGTCGGGAAATAAGACGCGTGCGCTTATGATACGGCGCACTCGCTGGATCGCACAGAGGCCAATGCACTATACCGAAGGCACTGCGCTTTACACTGGCCAAGCGCCTGCTGCGGCATAGCTATTTCGCAGCCTCGGCATCGACGCAAGCACCAGGCGTCTAAACGCTTAGCCTCGCCCGATACTTAGACGTTTGAGGCACGGTGGGAACGACCGGTCACCGAGCCGACGATCGCTCAGTCTTTTTGATTTCCTATAAGCAGCCGAAAGCTTTCAAACGGATCAAGACGAAGTACCTGGCAAGTTACTACCGTCAGCGGAGCCAAACGACTAGAGGACAGCGTCATATGAAGAGCCCTTTGAAGAGCCCTTACTTCATCAGCCTTTTTCTCATCACGGTGCTCTCGGGCTGCGCGCAGAACGCTTCGCCGCCTCTCTCTTCTGCAGCGCACTCCCTCATTCGGAGAGCCGCTGCGTCGGGGAAAATCCAGCATGTCGTGATCATCATTCAAGAGAATCGCAGCGTCGACAATCTGTTTCAGTTTCTACGCGGCGCTACTACTCAATCGTACGGGTTGAACTCACAAGGACAAGAGGTTCCGCTGCAGCGGATCTCGATAACGGCCCCTTATGATCCCGATCACGCTCACAACAACTGGCTGACCGAATATAACAACGGAGCGATGAACGGCTTCGATCTCGAAACGTGCCGCGGAAAATGCCCGGTCAACCCTGCCTACGGGTACGTCCCTCGCACCGAAGTCGAGCCCTACTACACCATGGCAAAAACTTACACGTTTGCCGACGAGATGTTCCAGACGAACCAAGGCCCAAGCTTTCCCGCGCATCAATACCTGATCAGCGGAACCTCGACCCTCTACGACGGCAGCCCTAACCGCGCGTCAAATAATCCCCGCACCCCAGAAATGCGGTTGACGGGCGGCTGCGATTCAGAGTCCGGAACGCTCGTCGGTGTCATCAACCCCCAAGGGGGTGAGCCCGCAGCACTGAAAACCTTTCCGTGCTTTCAGCGCAAGGCCTTGATGAACGAGCTCGACGACGCCGGAGTGAGCTGGCGTTACTATCAAGCCACGCAAGGTCCCGGAATCTGGAACGGAGTTGATGCAATCTACTCGATTTGGTCGAACAAGTCAGAGATGGCAGCGAATGTCGTCACGCCGCCAACGCAGGTTCTTACCGATATCGCCAACGGTCAGCTGGCGGATGTCGTTTGGGTTACGCCCACTAAGGCGGCATCCGATCATGCAGGAGACAACAATGGCTCCGGCCCATCCTGGGTCGCGTCTGTCGTCAACGCCGTCGGCCAATCGCAGTATTGGAACACGACCGCAATTTTCGTCGTCTGGGACGACTGGGGCGGGTGGTACGATCACGTCGCACCGCAGATCCTAAACTCTTACGAGCTTAGCTTCCGCGTTCCGATGATCGTTATATCCCCATATGCGCAAATGCGCTACATCTCGCACACGCCGCACGAATTCGGCAGCATCCTGAAGTTCACTGAAGAGATGTTCGGCCTTCCCTCGTTGGGAACGACCGACGGGCGTTCGGATGACCTCTCCGACTGCTTCAACTTCAACAAGCAGCCCGCGCCGTTCAAGCTCATCCCGGCTCAGTACCCGCCGCACTACTTCTTCACGCTGCCGTCCGTAGAACCCGATGACTAAGCCGCGCCGCGCGAAGCCCGTAGCAACGGGCTTTTTCTGGAGCGGGCGGCGGGAATCGAACCCGCGACTCTTGCTTGGAAGGCAAGGGCATTACCACTATGCAACGCCCGCAAGAACATTGGGCAGGGCTGGATTCGAACCAGCGTAGCGCTTTCGCGCGCCGAATTTACAGTCCGGTGCCTTTAACCACTCGACCACCTACCCATAGGGGGCAGACCTGGGTACGATGCTACCCGGCCAGAGTCCTCGCCTGAGTGCTGACCTCGCTAATCACCCTCTCATTTTGCTCTCATGTGACACCATTGCTGCCTGGCCTAGTATTTAAGCCATACAGACCCCTCGCTTACCAACTCGGAGTACGTCTCAATGGCACGTTCCCCGGTCGGTCTCGTCGTTTCGGCTCTGGCCTTATCGTTCGCCATGACCGCTTGCAGCGGCATGACTTCAGGTAATGGATCGCTGCCCGGATCGGCCGACATAACGCAGACGATCGGCGACACCGCCGACGCGCTATTGGCGCGCCGCACCGGCTCGCAGAACGCCGGCACGGGGATTTCGGCTGCCAACGTTCTCGGGAGCCGCATTCGACAGCTTTCGCTCGCGAGCGTCGACGACGCATGGGCCGACCTCCTGCCCAACGCGGCGCGCACCAACCATCTACGGCGCTGCGAGGACGGCATCGAGCTGTTCGCTCCGGACCGCAACGGCGACGCGAACTCTACCGAGGCACTCGTATTCTACGATCAGAGCTGCGCGAGTCTTGCAGTAGACGACCTGCGCACCTACACGCCGACCGGATCGCATAGTGAGACGGTCCATCACACGGCCGCGTTCTACGCTCCGGGCAGCTCCGCCGCGATCGCCGTCGCCGTGTCGACGTCTTCGATCTCGAACGCGACGATCGGCCGTTTCGGCCTGCCCGACGTCGCCGGCGGATTCGCCAACCTGACGGCCGCGCGCGTTGTCGTCGGCAAGTCCCAGGTGCTTTCTACCGCCGGCGAGTTCGTGATGATGCCGGGCAACCGTTCGTCGGGTGCTTTCTGCGGGGATTCGGCCGGCTACGATCCTGCCGGAATCGTATCGCTCGATTCCACGTTCGGCTGGCAGGGCGGCGTTCTCTCGGGCGGCACGCGGACTGCTGAAGGTAGCGGATTCGTCAACTGGTCGGCAGCGCCGTCGGGCACGGCCTACGCCGGTCCGATCGGCTCCCTGTCGCTCTCAATGGCAACGCAGAATGTATCGTGCCCGATCGCTCGGCCTGACTTCACCTTGGCCGGCGGCAGCGCACTCGGGACGTACAAGATCCCGATTAGCGCGACGTTCCATCGCGGACGGATTTGGAGCATCACCGTACGTAGCGCCGTCCTTCCCGGCGGCGATACGCTTTCCGTGCGAACCAATCACGCGCGGCATCAGGCAAGCCGCGATTACATTTCGGGTGCAATCAGGAACGGTCGCACGTCGGTCGCAACGTTCGCCGTCAACGCATTCGGCAACGGAACGCTGACCGTCACGAGCACCGGCGCGCAATACAAGATCGCCGACTGGATCGTCATTCAGTAACGCGCTACAGGCGCGCGTTATATTTGTAGAAGCGTCCTTCGCGGGTCCAGCCCGCGCGCTCGTAGACGCGCTGCGCCGTAACGTTGTCCCTCGCGGTTTCGAGAAACATGCCTATGGCGCCGATCTCGCGCGCATACGATTCGGCACGTTCCAGCAGCATCGATGCGGCACCGGCGCCGCGCGCTTCCGGCGCGACGAAGAGATCTTCGAGAATCAGTGACGGTCCGAGCCACACCGTGCTGTGGATTTGGAAGAGTTGCGTGAAACCGACGACCTTTCCGCCCTCGACATCGCGTGCGAGAAAGATCGTTGATCGATCTTGACGCAAGTTGCATTCCACGAATTCGCGCTCGCCTTGTAGCTCCGGTTCGCGCTTATAAAAGACGCGATAAGCCGTAACGAGAGGCAGCAGCGCCTCGAGATCGTCGATCGTCGCGCGGGTAATCTCGAGGCGCACTCGATCTCTACTGATTCATCGCCTTCATCGACGGATCGGGGATGCCGTCCGGGCAGATCTGTGCCTGCTCCGCGGGCGACACGTAGTATGCGTGCAAGTCATAATGCGGTACCGGTAATCCCTCATGCCCTTTCGGTTCGAACTTGAAGTCGACGTGATCGATGGTATAGCCCGGCAGCGCGTGAATGTCGGCGTAGCTAAAACCTTGCTCCAGCTGCTTCTGCGTCACCATGATCTCGGTGAAGAC
This sequence comes from Vulcanimicrobiota bacterium, assembly GCA_963715435.1. Taxonomy (GTDB): domain Bacteria; phylum Vulcanimicrobiota; class Vulcanimicrobiia; order Vulcanimicrobiales; family Vulcanimicrobiaceae; genus JAFAHZ01. The sequence goes on along the minus strand of OY970243.1, from coordinate 2,728,672 downwards.
TAGCTTGCCTTTATACGTGCCGTAAATGGGTCCGAGCGGCGCGTCCTTGAGCGCGATCCAGTGCTCTCCCATTGTGGCGATGCACGGAGAGACCATAACGGCGTCGGTCGGGAGTCCGGCAGGACGAATCTTAGGCTGCGGCGGCAGCTGCATGCCGCCGGTCGGGGTCGCGGCCCCTGCGGCCGCGGGAACGCAAAAGAGCAGTGCGGCGAAAAGCGCCGTGCGATAACGACCCATAGAATGCTCCTTTTATATGAGACGCGTGTGAAGGCTTGGAACCTTCTACGAACCCCTAGACGATTACTAGCTGCGGCGCAGCGCGATCGCTCCCGTCGTAGTCGTGAGGCGAATCGTTCCGGTGCCGCTGCCGATCGTTCCGGATGCGGCCGCACCGACGACGTTCTGCCGGCTGGTGGAGATCGACGGAAAGTCGCTGGTGACGTCGCCGATCCTTGTTTGAGCGTCGACGCGAGCGTCGCTGTTCGGATCGATGTGAAGTCTAACGCTGCCCGTAGTTGCGGTGAGCGCGATCGCGCGCCGGCCGGTCACGCGTCCGACACTTGCGTCGACCTCTCCCGTCTGCGTACCGGCCGTCACGTTACCGTCTACGCCGTTGATGCCAATCGTTCCGGTGGCATTGTTAACGAGCAGCGACGACCCGGCCGGAAGTGAAATCGTGTAGGCCACGCCGCCGCTAGCAAAGCCGCGGTATTTCGTGGCGATCGTGACGGTGTCGCCTCGCAACTGAACGTCGATGTCGATGTTGCGCACGGCGTCGGCACTCATTCCGCTTTTGACGGCGTCGATTTCGATCGAATGCTTTTGCCAGCCAGTCACGCGTATCTCGCCGACGGCGTTATCGATCCGCACCGATGGCGCGGCTCCCGTGGAGACGGACTGATGAAACGGCTCGCGCACTTGCGTTCCGCTACAGGCAGCGAACGCAATCGACAATCCTGCCAATGCCAACCAGCGTACCATAGCGTTTTCATTCCTATATACGTACGTTTTTCCTGGATTGCTTCTCGGCAAAATGCCACCCAGTTGGCACACCATTGTTCTACGCTGCTGCTATGATGTTACGACGAGATCAATTCCCGTTCTGCAAGCTTCGCTGCAAGCTGTTGGAGCGGAGCTTATATCCCGCATCGGTGCACAATAAGTTCCTCAAGAAGTACCTTATCTACACGTTGGGTGAAAAATGCGCCCGCTGTGGATGGTCGGAACGGCATCCGAAAACCGGCAAAGTGCCAACCTCACTTTGCTTTGCCCGAACTGTCATTCACTTACGGACACATATCGCGCACTTAATCGTGGAAACGGACGAGCCGCTCGCCTTGGTGGACGTGAAAACCCATTGCGCGGAGTGGGAGCGGCGCGGGCGGCGCGGGACCGTGGGAAGACGCCGTTTCCATTGCCAAGGACACTCGTTGAGGCCGTGGAACCAAACGAGCCGACGTTGCTGTCGTTTTTATAACGCCGGCGTGGCTCAGCGGCAACAGCCCCAGTTTTGTAAACTGGCAATCGTGGGTTCGAGTCCCACCGCCGGCTCCACCACTTCAAATAGAATCACATGCCATATTTTGTCGTAGTCGTCGAGCGCGGTGACGCTTGGGATTGGTCGCTTTCATTGCGCCGGCAGCAGCAATGGGACGAACATGCCGCGTTCATGGATGCACTCGCGGACGAAGGCTTCATTGTCGCCGGCGGACCGCTGGGAGACGAAGACCGTGCAGGCCGCATCCTGCATGTCGTCGACGCGCCCAACGAGGACGCGATACGTTCGCGCCTCGCAACCGATCCGTGGGCCCGCAGCACGCTGAAGATCGTCAGCGTCGAGCCGTGGACGGTGCTGCTGGGAGGCCTGAGTGCAGCCCGTTAAACCAAAATGGCTCGGTAAAGGACTGGTGCTCGTGTGCGAGCGGTGCTTCAAAGAGCGCATTCCCGAGGAAACTCCCGACGTGGCAGCCGCGATCGGCGACTTCAACCTGCGCGACTGGCTCAAGGCTAGGCTCAAGGAGGAAGGCTACTGGGGACCGATTCGCGCGATCAGCACCAGCTGCATGGATGTCTGCGCCCTCGGCCGAGTGACGGTCTGCATCGAGCCGCAAAACGGCGAGACGGAGGTGTTCGTGGTCGATCCGGTTGTAGACCGTGAAGACGTCTACCGCAAGGTTATCGCAATGGCGAAGACCGAACCGTCGCGCGACGTTTAGTATGAATAAGCAGCGGTAAAACGAAACGATGCTGCTTGCGAAACAGATCGAGGAGCTCGCTTGCGATTTTCAGGAGGAGGCGGAAGCGCGGCCGTACTTTCGCATGCTCATTCCCGATCTGGCCGGTAATAAAAACTTCTGGCAACTGGTCCTCGAGGTATTGGAGATCATTCTGCACCGGAAAGGGTACTTGATCGTTCGACGCTCTGTAGTTGAAGGGGCTATGGAGCTTCCCCCGAGCGACAAAAAGGAGGCCGGCATTTAGCCGGCCTCCCCTGCATCTTCGTTACCGGTTCTACTGAAACTCGAACTCGGCGAGATTCTTCTCGATTTTGCGCTTTACGCGTTGGAGCGCGTTGTCGATCGATTTGACGTGGCGGCCGAGATCGCGCGCCATCTCCTGGTAGCTCTTGCCTTCCAGGTACGATTCGAGAACCTGCGACTCCAGCTCCGACAGATTCTGCCGGATGCGCTGGCGAATGTCGTCCGAGACTTCCTGCGTGACGACCAGCTCTTCGGGATCCGAAGTCTTTTGGGATGCCATCACGTCGAGCAGCGTGCGTTCGCTGTCTTCATCGTAAATCGGCTTGTTCAGCGAAATGTACTGGTTGAGGGGAATGTGCTTCTGCCGCGTCGCGGTCTTGATCGCCGTAATGATCTGCCGGGTGATGCAGAGCTCGGCAAACGCCCGAAAACTCGAGAGCTTATCGGCCTTGAAGTCGCGCACGGCTTTGTAGAGGCCGATCATACCTTCCTGGATGATGTCCTCTCGGTCCGCGCCGATCAAGAAGTAGCTCTTGGCCTTAATGCGTACGAAGTTCTTGTATTTGTTCAGGAGGAACTCCATCGCGAGGTTGTCGCCGGTCTTCGCGATGGCGACGAGCTCTTCGTCAGCCCGTTCGTGGTATTCCAGACCATCCGAAATGGGATGGGTCATTGCCATACGTTGTCTGCCTTCTGGGATTCCGTGTGCCGCATGCGCGGGCCGTGGCCCATCGGGCGCGGCACACCACGTGATTATAGGAGGGCGCACCTCCAGCGTCAAGGACGAATCTAGCTGCCGGACCCTCGACTCTGGGCCGGAGAAACCCCCCGATATTTTACCTGGGATTGCAGGTGTGAAATAGATTGTTTAGGGAATATTCGCACCATGATCCTGAACGATGTCGAGGCGCATAACCATGCGATCTCGGCCCCACTCAAAGGGGTGGTCCAGGAGCTCATCGACGCCCTCGGTCCGACCGTCGTCGCCACGGTCGGCGGCGTCAACGAGACGCGAGCCGTCATGCAGTGGCTCAAAGACCGAAAACCCCAGCGCCCACACGTTTTGCGGTTTTCACTTCAGCTCGCTCGAATGATCGCCGAAAGGGAAGACGCCGTGATCGTCCGCGCGTGGTTCCAGGGTACTAACCCCAGCTTGCAAGACCGGTCTCCCGCCCTTCTTTTGCGCAACATGCCCCTCGAGGAGATCCAGGGCCCGCTGATGGCGGCCGCCCGAAGCTTCGCCGCCGCCCGCAACGCCCAATATCACGGCAACGGCCAAACGAACGGACTAGAGAGTCCTAAATCCCGGACCCCATCACCGTTGTAACCGCCCAAGCAACGTGCGATACTTATTGTGAATATGATTGACGAGAAGTCCTCAGTTCCCAAAGAGACCCCAATGGCGGCTTTCATCCGTGAAGAGGCAGCCAGCGGCAACATTCTCCACGTCCTGGGCGAGGTCGACCTCGCCAACGCCAACGAGTTTCAGACCGCCGTCATGGAAGTCGCCGAAAAAGCCGGCGATGTGATCGTCGACCTCACGGCCTGCACGTATATGGATTCGAGCGGTCTGCGCGTAATCGCGACCGCGCACAAGGCGGTCGAAGACCGGCTGCGCGTGGTAATTCCCAAAGGCGGCTCCGTTCACCGCATCTTCGAAATCACAGGTCTCGCCGATAAGTTCAACGCGTGCGAGAACGTTGACGCAGCGCTTCGTACGCAAGAATAGCGAAGGCGACCGACGCATTGAGTGACTCCACCTTACCGTGCATCGGAATGCGGACGAGATAGTCGCACTCGCGTTTGACGAGCGGCGCTAAACCGCTGCCTTCGGCGCCGATCACCAGCGCCAAATCGCCCTTCATATCGGCCGCGGTAAGTTCGATCGAAGCCGGGCCGGCATCGGCCCCGGCAGTCCAGATTCCGCTCTTCTTCATCACGCGGATCGCGTCGGCGATATTGGCCACGCGCGCGACCGGTAAGTGCGCTGCGGCTCCGGCAGCGGCTTTGCGCACGGTGGCGTTCATGCCCGCCGACCGGCGTTCCGGCAGCACGAGCGCGTCGGCGCCGGCCGCTTCGGCCGTCCGCACGATCGCACCGACGTTGTGGGGATCGGTAAGATGGTCGAGCACGGCGAAGAGCCGCGCCGACCCGTTGCGCGGCGGCGGTCCGAGAACGTCGGAAAGCGACCGATACTCAAACGGCTCGCCGACGGCCACCACGCCTTGGTGCGCTTTGAACGGCAGCTGCGCGAAGAAGGAACGGTCTTCGAAGCGCACAGGCACGTCGAGCTCTTTCGCGCGGCCAAGCAGTTGTCGCAGCATCGCATCCTTCTTCCGATCGGACGCCACGTGCACCGTTCGCAGCCGCTCGCCGGCAGCGAGTGCCTCTTCGATCGCGTGAATCCCGTAAACGACGTCGTCGAAATCGAACCGGGCCCGAGCTCGCTCGCGCCGGCTTACTGGGCGCCGGCGACGGTCCACGTCGTGCCTTCCTTCGAATCTTTGAGCTCGACCCCGCACGCGAGGAGCACGTCGCGCAAACGATCCGATTCGGCCCATTCCTTACGCGCGCGCGCTTGGGATCGTAGCTCGATCGCGCGCTCGAGCGCCTCCTGCGGCGTCGCACCGTTAAACGAGACGCCGCCGAGCGCCGTACTCAAGCGGTCGAGGAAATCCGCCGGCAGTTCGAACTTGGGATCGTGCAGCCACGACGCGTTCGGCTCGATGCCGAGCAGCGCGAGCGCGCGTGTGAACGTGTCGAGCGACGCGGTTTTGTCCGCCAAGAGATCGGCGAGTGCGACGGCGGTATTCATGTCGTCGTCGAACGCCGCTTCGATCTTCGCAATGAGGGCTCCGCCGGCGTCGCCTGAACGATCGTTCGCAGCCAGCGCGCGATAGGTTCGCTTCAGTTGCCGCAAAATAACCGCAGCCGCAGCGATCGACTCCTCGGTAAAGTTCATTACCTTACGATAACCCGTCTGGAGAAACAGCAGACGGATTGCCTGCGGATCGTGACGCTTCAGCAGTTCCGAGAGCGGCTCGAAGTTGCCGAGCGACTTCGACATCTTGCGGTTATCAAACAGCAGCAGTCCGCCGTGCACCCACAGGTTGGCCATCGGCGGACGCTCCATCAGCGGCTCGCTCTGCGCGATCTCGTTCTCGTGGTGCGGAAAGATGAGATCGGCGCCGCCCCCATGGATGTCGAATCCGCGACCTTCGGAATCGAGCAGCGCGTGCGACATCGCCGAGCACTCGATGTGCCAGCCGGGACGGCCGTCGCCGTAAGGCGGGAACGGCCACTTGGGCTCTTCTGGCTTCGCGAACTTCCAGAGCGCGAAGTCCAGCGGATCTTCTTTCTGCTCGTCGACTTCGATGCGCGCGCCGGATTCGAGCTCCTCGATATTGCGATTGGCGAGTCTTCCGTAGTTGGGGAACGTCGATACGCGATAGTATATCCCGTCGGCAGTCGCGTACGCGTGACCCCGATCGACGAGCTCGCGAATCATCGTTTGAATCGGCTCGATGAAGTGGGTCGCGTACGGCTCGCGATCGTAATCGAGCACGCCCAGAACGCGCATCGAAGCTTTGAACTCGCCGTAATACCGGTCGATGACGGCGTGGTAATCCTGGCCGGTGGACTGAGCCTCGCGAATGCTGCGATCGTCGATATCGGTGACGTTCTGAACGTAGGTGACCTTGTAGCCTTTGTGCGTCAGGTAACGCCGCAGTACGTCGAAGAACAGGAACGAGCGCGCGTGGCCTAGATGCGCCTGCGCCGACGGCGTCATGCCGCACACGTAGACGCGCACCTCGTCGTCGCGCAACGGTACGAACTCCTCAACGGAACGTGTCCGCGTGTTATAAAGCTTCATAGACTCGCGAGAATCAGATGACCCAGCTCCACGCTTCTTCTTGCCCGCCGCCTTGCTCGAGTTCGGCAACCCGGTGTTCGAGCGCATCGATCGTGCGCTGGAGCCTCGCGATGGCATCGGCGTTCGGGTCGGGCATCTCGACTTGGGGGCGATCGGGAATAGCGCGAATGGGTTTGCCGTCCTGCGCGACGATGCGCGCGGGTACGCCGACGACCGTCGCGTTGGCCGGCACGTCTTTGACGACCACCGATCCGCCGCCGACCTTAACGTTGTCGCCCAACGTGATCGCGCCGAGCACCGCTGCATTGACGCCGACCGTGACGTTACGTCCAAGAGTCGGATGGCGTTTTGCGTGCGACAAACTCGTGCCGCCCAACGTCACGCCTTGATAGATCGTCGAGCCTTCACCGACTTCGGCGGTTTCGCCGATTACGACGCCCATGCCGTGGTCGATGAAGACTCCCTTGCCCAACTTCGCACCGGGGTGTATTTCAACGCCGGTAAAAAAGCGCGTCACTTGCGCCAAAAAGCGCGGCAACAGCGGCATGCCCGCGCGATACAACGGATGAATCAGCCGGTGCGCGACGATTGCGTGAAATCCCGGATACGACAGGACGACGTCAAGCCAGCCGCGCGCCGCGGGGTCGCGTTCGAGAGGCGCTCGGAGATCGGCCAGCAAGGTCGCCATGGCAGTACCCATACTGTAGTAGTCTAACCCGTCTCGTCAACGCTGGGTTTTTTCCCCTTAATGGTCTCGAACGGCTCGCCGCCGGGGCCGTACTTGAGGGGCTCGAGGCCGCGCCCGTGGAGCAGCCGCGAGCTCACGGCGCCGATCCGAATCAGAATCCGGTCGTGCCCCAGCAGCGGGAAGAGCAGTGCCAGCGACGGGCCTTCTTTTTGACCCGTGAGCGCCATGCGCAGCGAGGCGAACGCGTCACCGGCGGCGATTCCGAACTCCTCCGCTATGATGGGGACGTCGTGCTGGAGCGGCAGCCCGCGCAGCTCGGCTTGATGATCGACGTATTGTCCAATCGAATCCAGAAAGTACAAGACCGCGCGCGACCGCAATCGCTCGAGCTCGAGCGCGGGAATAACGCACGATTCCGCGCGCAGCGCAGCCACGAACGGTTTGGCGTCCTCGGCGTTGCGAACTCGTGCTCCGTACGCCTCGAGGAACGTGTCGATCCAGCGCAATGCCGCCGCCGGAGGCGGATCTTCGAGAATGCCCCAGCGCTGCATGGCCGCGGCCAACTCGTCGCGCGTCATCGTGCGTCGTCGATGAGGGCTACGGCGTAGACGGCGATGCCCGTGCCATCACCGGTGTATCCCATTCCTTCGCTGGTTTTTGCTTTCACGTTGACTGCACCGGCGTCGATGGAGAGACGCGCTGCGACGTTCTCGCGCATCGCCGCCACGAATGGCGCCAGTTTCGGCCGATCGACCACGATGGTGGCGTCGACGTTGACGACCCGGAAACCCGCATCGCGCACGTCCCCGGCACACCGCGCCAGCAGCTGCATCGAATCGGCGTCCTTCCAGCGTGGGTCGCTCTCGGGAAACCGTCCGCCCAAATCGCCGAGCGCGGCGGCTCCCAGAATCGCGTCCGCTATAGCGTGAGCGAGCACGTCGGCATCGGAGTGTCCCAGCGCGCCGCGTTCGAACGGTATGCCAACGCCGCCTAATATCAGCGCCCGGCCATCAACCAGCCTGTGCGCGTCAAACCCGTGCCCGACCCTCATCCCGCGATGCGCTCCCGCAAGAAGGCTTCGGCGCGCGCCACGTCTTCGGGCAACGTGACCTTGAAGTTTTCCCCCGTCGCGGGCACGACGACGACCTCGATGCCGATGCGTTCGAGCAGCGCCGCGTCGTCGGTCGCGTCGATGCCGTCGGCGACCGCGCGCTCGTGCGCGCGCATGAGATCGCTGCGTAACGCGAACTGCGGCGTTTGCGCCGCCCACAACCGCGAGCGGTCCAGCGTTTCGCGCACCGTCCGCGTCGCGTCGTCGACGACTTTGATCGTGTCGACGACCGGCGCCGCGAGCAGCGCGCCGCGCCCGGCGCGCACCTCCGCCGTTCCGGCACGCACGTCTTCCTCGCGCACGAGCGGACGTGCGCCGTCGTGCACGAACGCCGCGTCGCACCTGTCGGAAACCGCACGCAGGCCGGCAAACACGCTGGCTTGGCGCGACGCTCCTCCGGCTACGACTACCACGGTTCGCTGCGGTGCGACGCCGGCACTCAACTCGCGCATGCGGTCCAGCCACTCGATCTCGGTTGCAACGACGATCTCATTGACCTCGAGCATACCTGCGAAGGTCCGAATCGACCACCCGACCATCGGTAAACCGGCGAGCTCGAGAAACTGCTTCGGGCGCCCGAATCGCGCGCCGCGACCGGCCGCAACGATCACCGCCGCCCATGAAGCGGCTGATGTCAATGCCGCACCTCTGCGGCGTTATCGCGTTTGGGCCGCGCAAAAATCATGCGTCCGGCTGCGGTTTGCAGTACGCTCGTCACGACTACGTCGGTCTCTTCGCCGATCAGCCTGCGTCCGTGCTCGACGACGATCATCGTGCCGTCTTCGAGATAGCCGACGCCTTGATGCATCTCCTTGCCTTCGCGCACGACGGCGATGCGCAGCTCTTCACCCGGTAAGACGACGGGCTTGACGGCATTGGCGAGCTCGTTGATATTGAGTACGGCCACGCCTTCGACGTGCGCGACGCGATTGAGATTGTAATCGTTGGTGATCAGCTTCGCCCCGAGTTCTTGCGCGAGACGCACGAGCCGCGCGTCGACGTTACCGGGCGCCATATCGGCGAAGTCGCGCTCGGAAATCTGGAATGACGAGAGCTCCTGCAGCTTCGACAGCACGTCGAATCCGCGCCGCCCGCGCGTTCGTTTGAGCGGGTCGACGGAATCGGAGATCGACTGGAGCTCGCGCAGCACGAAACGCGGCACGATCAGACTGCCGTCCAAGAAGCCTGCCTCGACGACCTCGACGATTCGTCCGTCGACGATCGCCGACGTATCGACGAGCTTTGGAATCGACGACGACCCGGCGGCCGAGCGCGAAACCGGAACGATGCGCGTCTTGGCACCGACGCGCGCGCCGAGATAAGCGGCGAAGACCGCGACGATGAGGTACAGGACGATCGCCACGATGGTTCCGGCTTTGCCTCCGCCCGAGACGAACTCGAAGGCAATGCTTTTAATGAGGTAGGCGATCACTAACCCGACGATGAGCCCAACCGCGCCGCCCGCGATTTCGGCAGGCGATAAGCGCTCCATTGCACGTTCGACCAGTTCGAGCTCACCTTCGAACAGCGATTGCGCGAGCGGTGCCAGCAACGCGCCGATGATCGCTCCGACAACAGGCGAGAGAATGAGGAAGGTCAGCTGCAGACCTTCGTTGGCAAAGTGCAGCGAAAAGAGATTGTAATACGCTTCGCGTCCCAGCAAGAAGCCGGTGACGCCAAAGACCACGACGAACGCGGCGCGCAGCACCGTGGCCGACAAGTTACTTCCCGTTAGTCGAATGTTACGAATGCCCCGCAAACGTCGTTGGCGACGAACCGTCCGCGCTCGGTCAGCCGCATGGAGTCATCGGTACGCTCGAGCAGCCCCCCCTCGGCATAGCGCGCGAGCACCGGCGCGTAGTGCTCGATGATATCGACGCCGTATCGCTCTTTGAACTCTAGCAGCCGGACCCCTTGCGTGGTTCGCAGTGCGAGCATGATGGCCTCACCGGCTCGACGCAAGCCGTCCAGCCGCTCGCTTTCGGACGGGATCTCCTCGCCGGCCAGTGCGGCGGCGACGTAGCGCTCCAGGGAGCGCGTGTGGACGGATCGCACGCCGTCGCGATACGACGCCGCGCCTACGCCCAATCCGGCGTATTCGCCGTTGGCCCAGTAGTTTTCGTTATGCGCGCAGCGATGGCCGGGACGCGCGAAATTGCTAATCTCGTATTGTCCGTATCCGGCGGCGCCCAACGTTTCGAGCGCGATGGCGTAAAGCTCGGCTTCACGCCCGTCGTCGAGGAACGCGCCCGGCTCGCGCAGCTGCCACGCCGCGTAAGGAGTATTCCCTTCAACGGTCAGCCCATAGGTCGAAATGTGATCGACGTCGAGCTCGATCGCGCGTTCGAGCGACGTACGCCACGTCTGCGGCGTCTGGCCTGGAACGGCAAAGATGAGATCGAGTGAAACCGATGCGATGCCGGCGTCTCGCGCAGAGTTGACGACCGTAGCGATGTCGTCGGGCGCATGTTTGCGACCGAGCACGGCGATCTCGCCGGGAACGAACGACTGCACGCCGACGGAGACGCGCGTAATACCCGCTTGACGGTAGCGATCGAAATTGCCGGAGCGAACGAGCTCGGGATTGATCTCGATGCTGATTTCGCGGCCTTCGCCGAGCGCGAAACGATCGCGCAGACGGCCGACGAGTTCGCCGATCGTCGCTGCATCGTAGGCGTTGGGCGTTCCGCCGCCCAGGAACAGCGTCGCGGCGGCTTCGCGCGGCATGCGCTCCAACTCGGCGCGCAGCGCGTCGAGGTATCGCTTGGCAACGCTCGCACGCAACGGCCACTTCGCAAAATCGCAGTACGGACACAGATACGGACAGAACGGCAGATGGATGTAAACGCCGAGTCCCGTGTTAGACTCCCTGCGCGGCGAACGCCCCGACCGCGCCGGTGCCCGCGTGCGTCGCGATTACCGGTCCGGCCTCCCAAATCTCCAAGGTGCGAGGCTCCACGCCGTTGAGCCGTTCGCGCAGCTTGGTCATCGCCGCTTCCGCGAGATGGCGTGCGTTCGTGTGTATGACCAAAAAGCGGGCGGATGCCGGGTCGGGCGCAGCCGCTACGATGAGATCCAACATCGTTTCTTGTGCGCGCGCGAACGTCCGAACTCGCGCTTCGGCGACAACCTGTCCGTCCTTGAGGGCCAGCACCGGGACGATCTTCATCAACGTACCCAAGACCGCACCCGCCTTTCCGATCCGGCCGGTGCGCTGCAAATGCGAGAGATCGGGGATGCATGCGTACAGACGCTGCGTCCTGCGCCAGCGATCGAGTTCCGCGACGATGTCCCTCGCAGACGCGCCGCCGGCTGCAAGATCTCGCGCGCGCAAAACCATCATCCCCAATCCGCCCGCGACACTTTCCGAGTCGTAGACGGTGATACGACCGGGGAATTCCTCGGCCGCCCTTTGTGCGCGCTCATTGGTTCCCGAAAGATGCGATGAGATGGTAAGGCATACAACGTCGTCGCCACTTTCCACGAGGGGTCGAAACGCCTTCTCGAACATTGCGATCGTCGGCTGCGAGGTGCTCGGAAGCACCGACTCCGTCTGCAGCTTATGGTAGAACTCCGCGCGCGACAGCTCGACATAATCCTCATAGCTCCGCTGGCCGAAAAGCACGAAAAGCGGTACGACGGTAATGCCGAGTTCTGCGGCCTTGGCAGGTTCGATGTCCGAGGTCGAATCCGTAACGATCGCTACCATTTAACCGGCGCTCCGCCTACGGCTCCGTCGCCCCCCGCGCGGCTAAGCCGCTGGGGTACCCCATTTCGCTGAGATGCGGAGCCATCAGTTCGGTAATCTTTCCGACTACGTCGCGGTCCACTTCTTTGACGGCGGCAAGAATCGCGTGCTTGATGGCGTTGCGGCTCGCGCGCCCGTGGGTGTAGATGCAGTTTCCGCGCAAACCGAGCAGCGGCGCGCCGCCGTAGGTTTCCCAGTCATAGTTGCGCCGCAACCCGCGCAGCGCCGGAGCGAGCATCATCGCTCCGAACTTCGTCAGAATGTTTCCGCCCAGCAGCGTGTCCTTCATAACGCCGCCGAATGCAGAGATCAGGCCTTCGGCGGTCTTAAGCACGACGTTGCCGACGAATCCGTCGGCGACTACGACGTCGGCGGCGTTCTGAAACATGTCGCGACCCTCGACGTTGCCGACGAACTTCACGGGCGCCGTTTCGAGCAGTTTCGCCGCCTCGAGAACTTGCTGGTTCCCTTTCGTGCGCTCCTCGCCGTTGGAAAGCAGGGCGACGCGAGGCTCGGGAATGTCGAGCACGGCTTTGGCGTATGCCGAGCCCATGATACCGAACTGTTGCAGCCATTCCGGACGGCAATCGACGTTCGCGCCGGAGTCGAGCATCACGGTCGGACCGTTGAGCGCGGGCCACACCGTCGCAATCGCCGGCCGCGAAATGCCTTCGATGGTGCGCAGCCGCACGAACGCAATTGCCAAGAACGCGCCGCTGTTTCCCGCGGATACCACCGCGTCCGCTTCACCCTTCTTGATGAGTCCGACCGCGATGCCGAGCGACGTACGCTCCGACGAACGCAGCGCCGCCGATGCGGGGAGATCCATGGGAACCGCTTCGGGCGCGTGCACGACGATGATCCGTTCGGCCGCCGGGCCTTTGAGCAGCTTGCGAACCGCGGTGTCGTCGCCGACGAGAATAATCGACGCATCGGATTCTGCGGCCGCCTGAAGCGCACCAGCCACGATCTCTTCGGGCGCGTGGTCGCCGCCCATCGCGTCTATCGCTATCCGTGGCCGGCCTTTGCCGCTGCTATTCATCCAGTGACAACCAAAACTCGGCGTTTTTCATACCGCCGTAATAGTATTCGACGTCGGTATCCGGAAATGCCGCTTGGAGCTCCTCGCTGATGCGCTGAGCGTCCCGCTCCTTTTGCGTTCCGCCGTAATACACGGTAATCAACCCGCCGGCCGCCGCGCCCATCGTCTCGAGCGCCGCGCGTGATACGTCGCCGAGCGTCCGACCTCCGAGCAAGCGGTTTGCCACCATAGCCGCCGGCTTTCCGCGAGCGACCGTCACGCCCTCGACGGCGGCGTCCTTGCCCGCGATAAAAACCTGGGCCGCGCGGGCGCGCGCTACTGCGGAAGCGATCGCGTCATCGGCCGGTGCTTCGCCGTCTCCCGTCGCGCGAAACGTAAAGAGTCCTGCGATACCGGAGACGACGTCTTTGCTCTGGATCACGCGCACGCGTTTGTCGGTTAGCTTGGTCACTTCGGCCGCGGCAAGCTCGACGTTCTTGTCGTTGACGAACAGGTAAACGACGTCGCTGAGACATTTGTTGACGGCCAGCAGCAGATCGCGCACGCTCGGATTTTTGCCGCCCGGCACGACGACTTCGGCCCCGAGCTCCTTGAAGATCCGCTCGAATCCTTCGCCCGGAACGACGGCGACGATCGAGTAGGCGCGCTGCGGCTTATCGACGAGGAGCACGTTGTGCTGCTGCTCCATATTATCGACCTTCACCCGCGTCAGCATGCCGTATTTGCCGGCGATCTCTTTTATCTTCTCCGGGTTGTCGGTGTGCAGGTGCACTTTGATAGTCGGCTCCGCGCCGATTACCAGCAGCGACTCTCCGCGCGGTTCGAGCAGATGCCGCAGATCGTGCACGCCGATCGACGCCTGCTCGATGACGAATTCGGTGCAGTACTTATTCTCGCCGACGACTTGATGCGGCGTGAAGACGCTTTGACGTACCGGCCGCCGCGGAAACGCCGTCGCGCGAACTTTGACGTCTGGAAGAAAGCTCGAGATTCCCTCGAGGAAGTACACGAAGCCGGCACCGCCCGCGTCCACCACTCCGGCTTCCTTTAAGGCGGGAAGCTGCTCGGGCGTGCGGTCCAGGGCTTCGTTCGCCGCCCGCAGCACGCCGGTAACGAAGCGGTAGAAGTCGCGCTCCTTGAGCGCGAGATGGTATGCCGCGTCCGCCGCCGCGTCGGCGACCGAGATGATCGTGCCCTCAACGGGACGCATCAGCGCCTGACGCGCGGCAGCGGCGGCTTCCCGCATTCCTGTTGCGAGCACGAACGTGTCGATTTCGGCACGATGTCGCACGTGATGCGCGAACCCGCGCAGCATCTGCGAGATGATGACGCCCGAGTTTCCGCGAGCGCCCATGAGGCTGCCCTCCGCCGCGCGGGCGGCGACCTCCGAGATGGGCCGGTCGCGCAGCTTTGCCGCTTCGAGCGTCGCCGACCGCACGGTGAGATACATATTCGTTCCGGTGTCGCCGTCGGGCACCGGAAAGACGTTGAGATCGTTGAGGACCTGACGGTACTTCCTCAGGAAGTACGTTCCGGCGGCCAAGAACTTCGCATAGCCGCGGCCGTCGAGCGCGATAACGTCCACGCCGACGGCTTCGCGGCTGCGCTCCTAGGGTCCTGAGGCGACTAGCGCCGGGCGGTGCGGCGCTGCCCTGTGCTTTCTACCTCGCCACGCCTACTGCGGGACGGCTTGGACGCCCCTTCTTCGGTTTTGGCGGTTTCCAGCTGCTCGCCGAGCTCGTTGAGCTCGTCCTTCTCGAACAGCTCGCGCGCCATTTTGAAGATCTTGCCTTCCTCTTCTTTGATGTGATGGCGAACCGACTCCATCAACACCGTCAACTTTGGCGAAAACGTTTCGTCGGAAGGGTCCATGTTCTGCAGTTCGCCGATCAGCATCTTAGCGACGGCATGTTCTTCGTAGGCTTCGAGAACGGTCTCCCGCTCTTCCGAATCCTCCGCGCGCGACTTGAAGGCCGGATAGAAGATGCCTTCTTCGATCTGCGTGTGCAGCTCGAGAGCCTGCAGGATCTTCTGGCTCAGTTTTCCGCGTGAGGCGGTGGCACGCTCACCTAGCTCCTCGACCTGCGAGAAGAGCTCTTTGACCTCCGTGTGGTCGCGTTTGAGCAATGCGATCGCATCCATCGATATCTCGTCTCCCTTACGCAGCGCGTTGCTGCGGCTTAAGCAATACCTTGGTATACCCGTCTGCACGCTGGTCGAACTTGCGATAGGCGGCCGGGGCTTCATCGATCGAAATGCGATGGCTCACCAAAAAGCTCGGCCGAGCGACGCCGGCTACGATCAGATCGCGCAAGTAAACGTTGTATTGTTTGACCGGGCACTGTCCCATCTCGACGCTCAAGCCTTTCTCCCAGGCTGCCCCGAGCGGAATCGTCAAACGCCCGTGCTTTGCGTCTTCGTCGACGCCGCCGGGATCGTCGGGAAAGTACACGCCGATCAAACCGACGTGCCCGGTCGGATTCGTCACGCGGATTACGTCGTCGAGCACCTGCGTAGGATTCTGCCGGTCGCCTGGAGCGTCGTGGGCCCAGGCCTGATAACCGACGGCGTCGACGCCGCACATAACGCCGGGCATCTTGTTTCCGGCACCGGGTTGTAAATCTTGAACGTTCTTCCGCTGCGGCGTTCGCAAATCGTAAATCTGCTCGACGGGATCGCCCTTCGAAAAATCTACCGGCGTAGCGCCCACTTCTTTGGCTTTCTGCAAACGCTCGGGAACCGCGTCGACGACGTAAATTTCGCTCGCCCCCCGGATCTTGGCAGTCAGCGCGGCCATCAATCCCACTGGGCCCGCGCCGAAAATCGCGACCGAATCGCCGGGACGCACGCGAGCTTGTTCGGTCGCGTGATAGCCGGTCGGAAAGACGTCGGCAAGCAGCACGAAGTCGTCTTCGTGCCCGTCGCCCGGCTTGCCGGGAAGTTTCAAACAGTTGACGTCGGCATAAGGAACGCGTATCAGCTCCGCTTGACCGCCGCGAAACGGTCCCATCCCCGAATATCCGTAGCCGCCGCCATGGCTCGATGGATTGACCGTCAGGCAAGCGTTCGTAAACCCACGCGAGCAGTTGAAACAGAAACCGCACGCGATATTGAAGGGCAGCACCACCCGATCGCCGGGCCGCACGGTCTTGACCGCCGATCCGACTTCCTCGATGACGCCGAGATTTTCATGGCCGAATACCTGGCCGGCTTCGAGCGGAGCTCGACCTTCGTACATATGCAAATCGCTGCCGCAAATTGCCGCGGTCGTCAAACGCATGATTGCATCGGTGGCATCCTCGATGCGCGGATCTTCTACTTCCTCGACGACTACCTCATAAGGTGCTTTCCAAACAACTGCTCGCACGTGTTCACTCTCCTTCTGCTCCACAAACGGTGTACCGACGGCATCACTGTGGGTACGGTCGTCCGCATGGACGCCCGTTCGGCGGCGCAGTATCTTCCCGAACGTCTTTCGTTGCGAAGCTTGCGCGAAGCGGCAGCTCGTTGTCGCGGTTGCGATCTGTACAAACATGCAACGCAAACGGTTTTCGGAGAAGGTCCGCGCCGCGCGCGCATCATGTTCGTTGGCGAGCAGCCCGGTGATAGCGAGGATCGGTTGGGACACCCGTTCGTCGGACCGGCCGGGCGCTTGCTGCGCGATTCTATGGATAGTGCCGGCATCGACATCGACGACGCGTATGTCACCAACGCCGTCAAGCATTTCAAGTTCGTCACCCGCGGCAAACGGCGCATACATAATAAACCGCGGACGATCGAGATCCGGGCGTGCGAGCCGTGGCTTCAGGCAGAAATCGGCGTCATCAAGCCGGCCATTCTGGTGACTCTCGGAGCCACGGCGGCCCAGGCGCTGCTAGGGCCGAAGTTCAGGCTCACGGCCAACCGCGGCCGCCTCCTCGAGGGCTTAGCGCTCGCTCCGGCCATCATTGCAACCGTCCATCCGTCGTCGATTTTGCGCGCGCCCGATTCGGCCACAAGGCACCGTGAGCTGGCCAAGTTCGAGGACGATTTGCGCGTGGCGGCCGACGCGCTTGTCGCTCAGGCGGGGCCGTGATATGATGTGCCGGTTGTCTTAGACCCTGGAGGAATTTTTGTAATGGCAAAGCGCTGCGACGTTTGTGGCAAGGGACCCAAAGCGGGTAATAACGTCAGCCACGCCATGAACAAGACCAAGCGCCGCTGGCTGCCCAATCTGCAGTCGGTGCGCGTTGACGATCGCGGCGTTCATCGCACGGCGAAGGTCTGCACCCAATGTCTGCGCTCCAAGCGGGTCACCCGCCGGGCGTAGTTCCCGTTCGCAAGCACGATCCAGCGGCCGCCTCGGGCGGCCGTTTTCAATTGCGGTTCACGGCAGGCGAGCGAGCGCCGCTAGAGCGCCGGAGATATCCTCGGGTTCCAAGGTGATCATGAACTCCAAGCGGACGTGAGAGGCGTCGATGCTCTTGAGCAGCACGGCACAGAGCACCGGACCCCGGCGGCTTGGGGCAAACGAGAGGTTGAGCAGTCCCCCGGACATCGAGAACGCTGCCGCCGGACCGTTGCCGGAGTTAATTTCGCCGAGATACGAGCGAAGCTCGACCAGCTCCATGACGCGCAGCGAAAAGGCAAACGTCGCGTTGACCGGCTCCGCGTGCGCGCGCACACGACAATCGAGCAAATCGAATCCGTGCGGCTCGGCCACCTCGGGATGAACGAATCCGAGAACTTCGAGGCGGAGGTGCGTCGCGTCGCGGCGCCCGAGCACGATGTCGAAAGGCAGGGCGTCGGACATCGCGCGGACTCTACCCGTAGACTATCTTGTGCCGCGGGGGCGCGAACTTCAGGCGCGCGCCGTCTTTGGCCGTCGGCTTGATGCCTCGTGCTTCGATGTTCGAGCGCTCGCAGAAGCGCACGGCGCGCTCGTCTTCCACGTAATATCCCAGCGGCGACCACTTCTCCAAAGCGGCGACGGGATCGATAGTCGCGCCGCCGTACGGCGTGGTGCAAGCGACCGCGCGCGCCGTCAATGCCGTAGCCAGGATCGTTGCTGCAAACGGCGATGCGCCCAGCGCGCAGAGCGATGCCACTCCCGCGGCATAAACGTCGCCGGCGCCGTGCGCAGGAAAAGCCGGCATATACGGTCCGACGATGCGATAGTAGCTGTAGCCGTTGGTGAACAGCGACGTCACCCGGTGTTTCACGGCATCGCGTTCGAACGATTTCACGATGACGGCCTGCGGGCCGAGATCGAACAAGCCGTTCAAATAGCCGTGCTCCGACATGGAGCGGTTGCCCGTGCCGATGATGACCTCGGCTTCGAAACGGTTCGGCGTGACGATCTGCGAGATCGGCACGAGCTGCTCCTTGATCGCACGCGCCGTTTCTTTAGTGACGAACAGGCCCTTCTTGTAGTCGCCGATAACCGGATCGAGCAGCACGATGCCTTTATAATCGCGCAGCTGCGTCGCAACGACGTCGACATGCTCCGGCTTGGGCAAATACCCGACCAGAACGATTCCAGGACGCTGGTTTACCAGAAACGAAACGTCGCGACGGAACTGCGCCGGATCGGAGATCGCGCTCGAGCGGCCCGCGAAACCGCCGTGCGCGTTTGCGAACATCGACGGAGCGTGGACGACGCGCGCACCGAGCGCCTGCGCGACGGCGTAGACGGCTTGGTTGCCCAAAAATCCCATCCCGACGCTATTCTGAATGCTGCCGACGAGCGGATACGACGGGACGTCGTCGTCGAAGCGGTTCATACGGTGCCCGTCGCCGTCGCGGCGAAATGGTCCCAGCCGCTGCGCGCAAGCGGCTCCCCGCGATACTCGATTCCACTCTCCGAGCGAAACGTTCCTACCGCGTGCAACGCGCGCCCGAAGCGCGCGGCGAACGCTGCAGCCAAACGCGAAAACGCGCGCGGACGAACGGCGGCGATCAGCTCGAAATCCTCGCCGCCCGCAAGCGCGAAACGTTCCGGGTCTTCGCCCAGCGCGCGCGCCATGGCGGTTGCCGCTTCGGCGACCGGTATATCGCGCAGAACGGCGCCGACACCGCTCGCACCGCAAAGACGGTTGAGATCGGTCGATAAGCCGTCGGAGCAGTCCATCATCGCATCGACGTTTCGGCTCGCGGCGAGGAAGCGCCCTTCGTCGCAGCGTGCATTGGGACGGCGAAACGCGGCCAGCGCGCGCTGCCGAAGGTCGCCCGCAAGCAGCGACGGCACTTTTGCCGACTCGAGACCGGCGCGCGAAGCGCCAAGCGCGCCCGTCACCGCAACGACGTCGCCCGCACGCGCGCCGCGGCGGAGTTTTACGTTCGACGCACGCACCTCGCCGACGGCTGCGATCGATATCGTCAGCGCGGGCGCGCGCGAAAGATCGCCGCCGGCAATCGAGAGACGCGAAGCGCGCGCCGCCGCCGCGATGCCGCAGTACAGCTCCAAGACGTCGTCGCGAGGCGTGGACTCGGGCAGACCCAAACTCACCGTTGCAAGCACCGGGCGCGCGCCCATGGCGGCGAGATCGCTTGCATTTGCAGCCAGCGCGCGCCAGCCGGCGTCTTCGAGCGACATCAGATCGCGCGTGAAGTCGACACCTTCCACGAGCATGTCGGCCGCGATCGCGCTGCGGTGCGATCGCGACGGCTGCCAGAGCGCGGCGTCGTCGCCGATGCCCAACGTTACGCGCCGGTCGAACGGAGAGCTCGCGATCTCGGTAATCGCGGCGACGAGCGCGTCTTCATTCATAGCGGCTTAAAGCAGGGAGCGGATACGGCGCAGCTCGGCGCCGGGATCGCTCGCTTCGAAGATGGTCGAACCCATCACCAGCACGCCGGTACCCGCGTCGACGAGGGCGCGCGCGTTACGCTCGCCGACGCCGCCGTCGACTTCAATCAAGCACTCCGGATTGCGGCCGTCGATCAACGAACGCGCCTGACGCACTTTCTCGAACGTTCGCTCGATAAACTTCTGACCCGAAAAGCCCGGATTGACGCTCATCACCAATACCAGATCGCAATCGTCGATGACGTCCTCGAGCATTGCAACCGGCGTCTGCGGGCAGATCGCCACGCCCGCCTTCGCACCCAGTTCGCGAATCCGCGTCAGCAGCCGTTGCGCGTGCGGCGTCGCTTCCAAATGGAACGTGATTCGATCGCAACCGGCCTCGCGAAACTCTTCGACGTACCGTTCGGGTTCGACGATCATCAAGTGCGCGTCGAAGACCAGCGGCGAGAGCTTGCGCAAATCGCCGATAATCTTCGGGCCCCACGTAATGTTCGGAACGAAACGCCCGTCCATGACGTCGAGATGCAGCCAGTCGGCGCCGGCTTTCTGAACGTCTGCGATCTGGTCGGCAATACGCGCGAAGTCGGCAGATAACAACGAAGGAGCGAGGAGCGTTGCCATTAGGGCCCTCCCGGCGGCGGCGACGGCGAAGCCTTCTGCGTGTAAATCGCGGGAGGCTCGGCGCCTAGACGCGTCTCGCCGACGAGCACGTTGTTGACGTACATACCGACCACCGACGTGCCGATTGCAGTCACGGTAAAATCGAGTTTCTGACCGGGCTCGGCAAAGGCGTGGTAGAGATCGTATTTACCCGTTGCATCGTACATCGTTAGTCTAACGTCGAGCTGTTGTCCGCTCTGATAGTTGTCGGGCACCGGAACGGAGACCAGTACGCGCACCTGCCGGATGATGCGGCCCGACTCGAACTGTCCGGCACTCACCTGGAGCGACACCGGCTGGTACGCCGCGATCTTGGTATTTGGCGACGGTACTTGGCGCGCGACGATGCCGTGCGCCGGACCGTTCTTGCCCAACGGCGTCCACACGAGCTGTCCGAGCTTCACACCGGTTTTATCGGCGAGCGCTCGCGCCTCGTCTATCGGCATGCCGACGAAGTTCGGCACCTTGATCACCGCTTGACCGCCCCTGCTGACGACGAGCGTTACGGTGTCGCCCTCGGCGACGTTCGAAAGCGGCGCCGGGTCCTGCGAGATCACGTGATCGCCCGGAACCACGTCGCTGCGCACGTACGTAACCTTCCCGAGCGTCAACCGCGCGCGTGCGAGATCTAAACTCACCTCGCGCATCGACTGGTACCGCAGATCGGGCATCAAATGGGCGACGATGCCGTCGCTGATAATGAACGATACCTGCCGTCCCTGCCGAACTTGCTCGCCCGCAAGCGGACGTTGCGCGATAATGACGTTCTTCGGATACCGGTCGCTGATGGTATGATCGGCGACTGACGAGCTCAGTTTCAAACGCTCGATCTCGGCATCCGCGTCGGCCAGCGTCTGACCGACGAACGACGGGATCGTCACCGTGTTCGACGGCGGCATCAGGAAATCGTGAATCTCTCGACCGAACCACACGAGCACCGCGACGAAGAAAACCAGCACGATCGGGAAAACCCAATCGCGTGGAATGTAATCGCTCAGCCGGCTCTTGATTCGGGCGGGGTCTATGCGAACGCCCCCTCGGGGATTTTGCTGAAATCGAGATTGCTGAAGACGCGCTGCACGTCTTCGTGTTCGTCGAGCGCGTCGAGAAATGCCAACGCCGCGCTCAACGGAGCGCCCTCGAGCTCGATCTTGTTCTTCGCGCGCATTCCTAGATAAGCGTCGGAAACGCGCATGCCGCGTTCGCGCAGCGCATCGCGCGCGCTGGCAAGCCGAACCGGATCGGTGTACACGGTCGCGCCTTCGGCGTCGTATTCGACGTCGTCGACGCCGTCGACGAGCGAGTCTTCGGTGAACTCGTCTTCCGGCTTGCCGGCCGGATCCACTTCGACGACGCCGACGGCATCGAACATCCATCCGACGCTTCCCGTCTCGCCGAGCGTTCCTTCATTCTTTGAAAACAGGAACCGCAACTCGCCGGCCGTGCGATTGCGATTGTCGCTGGCAACGTCGGCCACTACCGCCAAGCCGTGCGGTCCATATCCTTCATAGCGGATCTCTTCGATTTCGCGCTCGCCCGTCTGACCCGATCCACGAGCGATCGCGCGCTTGATGTTGTCGGCGGGCATATTAAACTCGCGCGCCTTGTCGACTGCCATCTTCAAGCGGTAGTTTGCCTCGGGATCGGGCGAACCGCCCTTGGCCGCCAAGATGATCTCTTTGCTGAGCTTGGTGAAGAGCGCTCCGCGCTGCGCGTCCGCCTTGCCCTTCTTCAGCTTGATGTTATGCCATTTGCTATGCCCAGACATAGGAAAGCCTCGCTTCTCTCCGGCGTGGGTTATCTCCCCGGGTTTCGGCCCCATTAGGCGCCGCGTCCCGTTCTGGAAACCGCTGCGGCCTCCACATCCGTGTTCCGGCCGCGCTTGACGACTTTTGCGCCACATTCAAAGGAAGTTCGCATCCTTGCGAATGGCGCAAAAGTTCGACATTTCCTGAACGGAACGCGGCCGACCTAACTGGGGCTTAGCCCGGTCCTATAATCCACTTGTCGATCCACATTCTCTGATGCCAGGCGTCCCATGGAATTGGGTGTGCGGCGAGGATCGGATAGAAAAATACGAACGAGGCGAGGGCGATGCCGACGTAACCGGCTACGCCGGAAATGGCGAGTAATTTGTGATATGGCTCGTCGCTGCGTTTGCCCCATTTCCACAAGCGCTGCAGAACGACGGCGATGCAGATGCAGATGAGCGGGATGTCGACGTAAAAGTGATAGGCAAAGGTGATACGTGGAGATCTTGCCCACGGCAGCCATTGCATCAAGTACGTCAGTACGATCAGCGCGTAGCCTTTGTTGCGTTCTCGCCACGCCAAGACCGCCACCCACGGTACGCAGACGAGTCCGAACCACAAGATCATCGGGTTCGGCATCGACGTGATTTCGTAGACGCAGCATCCGTGAGGATCGCTTTGATTCGTGCGATGATCTTGATAGAAGTAGGCTACGGGTACGTAATCGAGCGGCCACTCCCAAAATTTCGAGGAATACGGATGCGTTGCTTTGAGCGTGTCGTGGTACATGAACATCGTGTACTGGCGGTACACGACGTCGTTGGCGTTATGAATCTCGTTGGGATCCGCTGAGTGCCGCGTCAAATCGGGAATCCACGCCAGCGCGTACACCGTCGCGCTCACGAACAGAATCGTAACGAGCGCACCGTCGAGCCGGAAGCCGCGCGGATTTCCCCACTGCGTGGGACGGCGCGGGTAGATATAGCGCTGGAGAAAGAGGAAGATCAGCACGACGAAACTCACGCCGAAACCCATGACGCCGTACCACTTGCTGCTTACCAGTAAACCCAGCGCCACGGTGAAGAGAACCAGCCAGAGTTTCGAGGAGCGGCCTTGATCGCGCCCGGTGTCGGAGCGGATCTCGTCGTCGACGTACGTCGCTCCCGCAACCGGCGTTTGATAGCTGACCGATGCGTCTTTACGGTATTCGATCGTAAGGTCGTCGTCGCGATAGACGAGCGTTCCGCTTCTGTTTTGCGAAGCGGCGCCGCGCTGCACTTTGCCGCGCGAATCGATCGTGCCGCCGTCCGCGGCGTACACCGTCGTACCTTCGGAGCCCGCGAGTGCAAAGGACCCTTCGGCATACGATAGCTCGCGCCGCCCGTCGGCAAAGTACCGTGGAAAGACCGTGTAACGAACGGCCAGATAGATGAGACCTGCAAACCAGAACAGCACGACGGCCCGGTCGACGAACGACAGGGGAACCTGCACTCCCTCGATCGTGAGGCTCGTGCCGGCATCGCTGCCCCACAGGCCGGCGAGGGCGAACGATATCACCGCCCCGGCCACCAGCGAGCCCACCACCGCAGCAGCAAACGCCCAGGGCGGCACCTCGATGTGCGCGCGGTCGCCCACCTGGGAAGCGATCCAGAAGCGGTAAAACGCGTACGTCACCAGGGTGGCAAAGAACACGACGAAGCCTTCGGGCGTCGCAATGCGCGACTGCACGAAGTGCATACCGTCGAGGCTCAACAGCAGCGCGGCGACGAACGCAAACAGCGTCGAACCGGTGATTCGTTTGGCGAATGCGTAAAGCAGCATGACGACCAGCGCGCCGAAAACGACATCCAAGAAACGCCAGCCATACGAGTTGTCGCCGTTGTTCATGTGTCCGATGATGCCGTTGAGGAACGTCCACCCGCCCGGGCCGTGCCCTTTCGGCATCCCCCCGAAGAGCATCATCGAGAACGTCACCAGCAGCTTCGTCAGCGGCGGATGCGTATTCTCGTAAATCCGCATGTTCTGCAGATACTCTTCGCCCGCGCGCGCGAAGTAGATCTCGTCGAACACCTTGTCCGGGGGCCACCAATAGCCGATAAACGACAGCACGAAGTTTACGAGTCCCAGCGCACCGGCGATCGCATAGTCGAGCGGCCACCGCATGGCCGTCAAGCCCTCGCGCGGATCGAACCAGCTGCGCGCACCGCCTGCCTCGGTCGTCGCAATTGCCGGCGCGGCGTGAGCTGACTCCTTGGTTTCCGCTGCAGTCTCGAGTGCCGGTTCTGGAACGGGGCCGCCTAAAAACATATAGCCTAGATAAAAGAACGTCGCGACCGCGAGCAACGAGAGCAACGGCGTTCCCCCGCCCCACAGATTTTGCGGATTGACGCCCGGGGTGTGATTCGTCATCGCCGCCAAGTACTGCAGCGAGTAGATCAGGTTGGCGAAAAGTACGATCGAGAGGGCGACCGCACTCCACAGATAGCGTCGCGCGAACGGCAGACAGGCAATGGTGAAGACGACGCCGTTGAACAGGTAGCGCTCGTGCATCCGCGTCGCCAGAATGAAGAACGCAATGGTCGCGATCGCGCAGGACTCGAGGAGCGCGCGCGAAGAGCGCTCCTGCGCGTACCGCCATACGGTGAGCGCTACCGCGGCGACTACGAGACCGATGCCCCAAATATATTGCGGCACCAGCCGGAACAAGTACGCGGTGTCCGCCTGGGGAGTGTCGGGTACCCACATTTGCCCGCGCAGCGCCCAGAGATTGAACGCGTTGACGCTGTTGTACGCGTACACGTTGGAGCCGAAGCTGTAGCGCTCGAAGAGCCACCGCATCGTTTCGACGGGATTGCTGGGATGGAACGGCACCGACAGCACGAGCGCGAGCAACACGCCGGCCACGATTCCAATGGCGGTTGAGAGCAGTCTCGTGCGACGGTGCGCCGGACTGAGGAAAGCGAACGCGACGAGCAGCGGCAGCAAGACTGCAGCTTGCGGCTTGATCAGCAGCGAATACGCAAACGACAGCCATCCGCCGACGATCCACCAGTTGATTTGCCCCCGCGGCTCGACGTCGCTTCGCAGCAGCAGGTAGATCGCAAGCAATGCGAGTCCGCCCGAGATCGAATCGACCTGTCCCCAGAGCGCGGAGTTATAGATGATGGCGGGATTGAGCAGATAGAGCGCCGCGGCACCGACCGCTAGACCCGTGCTCGCAAAACGCCGCACGACGGCGTAAAGCAGCGCGCCGACGCCCAAGTCGGCCAGAATCGCGGGCATCTTGACCAGGGCGCGCAAGAGGGTCAGTCCGCTGTCGTACGGCCGAAAAAGCGACTCCCACAGATGTCCGACCGCGGCCAAGATATAGAAATAGCCCGGCGGATAATCGGCAAACCCGGCGTTGCCGTAGAAGTTGCCGAAGCCTTTCTCCGCTAGAGAGATCGCCCACGCTTCGAAAGTGCCGACGTCGGTCTTGAATCCTTCATTGCCGATGAAGGCCAGCCGTATGAGAAAGCCGGCGACAAGCAGCACGGGCAGCGCCCACGTTAAGGAGCCCGTCTCGCGCGCGGCCGCGCGCGTAGAGGCGTTAGTACTCACTGCGTTACGTAGAGTCCGAGCGTGCCGAGCAGATAATCGCGGAGCGGGTCGTTGCGATGGCGTTCGATGACCGCCACATGTTCTGCAACCGCTCGCCGCGCCGCCTCTCGAGCGCCGAGCTCGTCGAGCGCTGCCACGACACGTTCTACCTCCGGCATATCGAGCGCACGCCCGAGCGAGTACGCACCGGCAACCGCATCGCGCGCGGCCGACGGCGGCTGAGAAATCGCCCATACCACCGGAAACGTCCATTTCCGTCGCGCGATATCCACGCCGGTCATCTTGCCGGTCTCGTCAACGCTCGCCCAAACGCCCGACACGTCGTCTCGAATTTGAAATGCCAACCCGTAGGCGCGGCCGACGTCGCCGTAGCCGCGGATCGTGGGCTCGTCGCATCCCGCAGCGTGCGCGCCGAGCCGGCACGACGCGTCGAAGAGCTGCGCCGTCTTGCAAGCGATCATGCGATGATACCGCTCGAGATCGACCAGCTTTTCGGTTTCGAAATGCAGATCGAGCGACTGTCCTTCGCACATGACGGCGTGCGCTTCGTGCAGGACCGCGATCATTTGGAGCGCGCGAGCGGCATCGAGATAGACGCCGGCATGCTCGAGGCTCAGGAAGCTCAACGCGCACATCGCATCGCCGGCATTGATCGCTTTGGCGACGCCGTACGCGCTCCAAAGCGTGGGGCGACCGTGGCGCAGCTCGTCGCGATCTTCGATGTCGTCGTGAACGAGCGAATAGTTATGAAAGATCTCGACGGCAACTGCGGCGTCGAGCGACCACTCGAGCGGCGCGCCTTCGCCGGTCGCAACGCGCATGACCATTTGCGGACGTAAACGCTTGCCGCGACGCGCCGGACCGTAAGGCCCGTAACCGAAGTGACGCAAAAGCATATCGGAGATCTCCCTAGATCCCCGATATCCGGTTACCCACTGCTCGAGAGCGCTTTCAAAGCGCTCGGCTAAATGCGACGCGCTATGCAGAGGCCGCTAGTTCCTCCATACGCGCTTCAACCTTATCGACCAGCCACCCGGGCGTGGACGCACCGGACATGAGGCCGGCTATCTTTACGCCCGAGAACCACTCGGGCTTGAGCTCGTCGGGACCTTCGATATGGTAGGCGCGCGCGCCGTGCGATTCCGAGAGTTCGGCGAGGTGCTTGGTGTTCGCGGACGTCTTTCCGCCGACGACGACCATCACTTCCACGTCCTTGGCCAAGCGCAGCGCTTCGTTCTGACGATTGTGCGTGTCGGTACAGATCGTGTTGACGGCGCGCACTTCGTAGTACTTCGCCGACAGCGCTTGTACGATTTCGGTGAACTGCACGCCGGACCACGTCGACTGAACGACGACACCCACCTTGCTCGAGCGCGGCAGCTTCTCGACGTCTTCGACCTTCTGGATGCACGACGCACCCGGGACGTGGCTGAGCGTTCCTTTGACCTCAGGGTGCGAGGGATCGCCGATCACCACGATCTTATAGCCGTCGGCCTTGAGCTTCTCGGCCTGCACGTGAATCTTGGTCACCATCGGGCAGGTGGCGTCGATGATCTCGAGCCCCTTCTTCTTGGCCTTGTCGTACACTTCGACCGGCAGCCCGTGCGCGCGCACGAAGAGCGAACCCGACTCGACGTCGTCCACGCTTGCGGCGTTGTTGAGGCCGCGGGACTCGAGCGACGCGACCATCTGCGGATTGTGCACGACGTGTCCGAGGGTCGTCACCTTTTCGCGCGACTCGATCGACTCTTCGGCCTTCTTGACCGTGATGGCAACGCCGAAACAGAATCCCTGAACCGACGCCTTCTTAATCTGCATGTTCGATATCTTACTTGCTTTCGGGTTGCGGCGCGAGCGCCGATATCGCATTCATGATCTCTGCGGTGAACTTCGCCAGGTCGTCGTGGGTTGCTTTCCGGCCGGGCGGCAGCGTAAGCGGGGCACCAAATACGACTTTAATCTGAGCGAACTGCGTTGCCCGGTCGCTTCCGGCAATATGCGCGGGCACGACCGGTGCGCCGGCCAGCGAGGCCAGCAGGGCGACCCCGGTTTGAGGCCGCACGGAGCCGTCGCGATTGCGGGTGCCCTCTGGGAATATGCCCACTGCCCCCCCGTCGCACAACACCTCGAGCGAACGCTTAATCGCGGCTTTTGCGCTGCCCTGGCGATCGACCGGATACGCACCAACCGCACGAATCGCCGGCCCGAGAATAGGAATATCGAAGAGCTCTTTCTTGGCCATGTAACTGATGCGGCGCGGACAAAAGCACCCCATCCCGGGCGGGTCCAAATACGAGCGGTGATTGCAGGCGACGATGAGCGGACCGCTGCGCGGAACGTTTTCGGTACCGATTACTCGCGCGCGCCAGACCACGCGCATCATGAGACGAATCGTCCCGCTGGCGAAATCGTACAAACGAGGATTCATCGTTGCATCGCCGCAGCGATCGAGCAAATCTCGTCGACGACCTCGTCCGCGGTCAACTCGCTCGAATCGATGAGCTGCGCTCCCGGCGCCGGCTCGAGCGGTGATACGGCGCGCGTGCGGTCTAGCCGGTCGCGTTCTTCGATCTCTTCGGTAAGGCGGTGCACGTCTACGTCGACGCCCGCCGTTTCGAGCTGCGCCTTGCGCCGCGCGACGCGTGCGGCCACCGAAGCCGTGAGAAAAATCTTTACGCCGGCATCGGGAAGCACGACGGTGCCGATATCGCGTCCCGCCATTACGACTGAGACGGAGCCTGCCGCTGCGCGCTGCGCGCGCACCATGATCTCGCGAACCTCTTTATGAGCGGCGACGGTCGAGACGATCGCCGTCACCTCGTTCGACTGCAGCGTCTCTTCGGAAAGCTCGCCATCTCCGGCGTAGACGCGAAACCCGAGCCGAACGTTCGGATCCGAGACCACCCGGATCGGCTGCGCCGCCTCTAAGCGCGCTAATGCCGCGCCGTTGTCGGCATCGGTCCGCGTGTGCAGTGCAAGGTAGGCGAGAGCGCGATACATCGCACCCGTATCGAGATAGAGCACCTGCAGCCGGTTCGCGACGCCGCGAGCCACCGTGGTCTTGCCCGAGGCCGCCGGCCCGTCGATCGCGATCTGCAACTTTTCCACGAGGGCTAGTCTATTAGTATGGACTATGTCGCGAGCCTCTTGGACCTCCCGTGGCGAAGTCGTTCGTCGTGCCTAAAAGTCGATCGGTTTACTTCTGCTCCGGCTGCGGATTCGAAGCCCCGCGGTGGCTCGGGCGCTGTCCGCAGTGCGATGCCTGGAATAGCTTCGATCAACGGCCGTTTACCGTCGCTCCCGCGCGCGGCTCTCGGGCGCAAGCGCAGCGCGCCGCTTCCACTGGTCCACTCCCGTTGCAGGACGTCGACGGCGAGCGATTAGTCCGATTGAACTCCGGCATGAGCGAGTTCGATGCAGTTCTGGGTGGCGGCATCGTCCCCGGCAGCCTGACGCTCGTGGGCGGACCGCCGGGAGCGGGCAAGTCTACGCTGTTGCTGCAGATCGCATCTCGGCTCACGCGACACGGCGACATCGTGTACGTGTGCGGCGAAGAGAGCGCGGCGCAAGTCAAGCTGCGCGCGCAGCGTGTCGGCGCCGCCGGCGAGCTCAACGTCTTTCCGGAGACGAACTTGCGTGCCGTGCTCGATGCGCTTGCAAACCGTCAGCCTGCGGCGCTGATCGTGGACTCGATTCAAACGGTTTGGCTGCCTGAAGCGGAAGCCTACGCCGGCAGCGTCACGCAAATTCGCGACTGCACGCAAGCCTTGATGGAATACGCCAAACGGACGGGCTGCGCGACGTTCATCGTCGGACACGTCACCAAGGACGGCGCCATCGCCGGCCCGCGGCTGCTCGAGCACCTCGTCGATACGGTGCTGTATTTCGAAGGTGAAGCCAACGGCGAATACCGCATTTTGCGCGCGTATAAGAATCGCTTCGGATCGATCGACGAGATCTGCGTCTTCGGCATGCACGACGACGGCCTCACCGAAGTCACCAATCCATCGGAGCTGTTTCTGGGTGCGCGCGAACAGCGGCCGAGCGGATCGTGCGTCGTCGCTTCAATCGTCGGCTCGCGTCCGGTGCTGGTCGAATTGCAGGCGCTCGTCGGCGAATCGAGTTACGGCACGCCGCGCCGGCTGGCCAATAATCTCGATCAGCAGCGCTTGGCGATGATCCTGGCGGTGCTCGAGCGGCGCGCCGGACTGCATCTCGGCACGCACGACGTCTACGCGTCGATTGCGGGCGGCTTGCGCGTGAGCGAACCGGCGGCCGATCTCGGCATCGCGCTCGCAATCGCTTCGTCGTTCCGCAACGCCGCACTCGCGCCGGATCTCGCGGTGTTCGGCGAGCTCGGCCTTTCGGGCGAAGTTCGCGCCGTCTCCGCCTCCGAGCGCCGTGAATCCGAAGCGCGCAAACTGGGCTACACGCGTGTACTCAGTCCCGCCAACGTGCGCGACGTCGCAGACGCTCTCAACCGTGCTCTTTGAAATCGTCCCGAATCTTTCCGAAGGACGCGACGCCGGAATCGTCGACGAGGCGATTGCAGCAGTCGAGAGCGGCGGCGCGCGCCTGCTGCACCGCACGAGCGACCCCGTTCATCATCGCAGTGTTCTCACCGTTGCTGGAAACGCCCAACAAGTGCTCGACGGGAGCATCGCCCTAGCGGGCGTTGCGCTGGCGCGGATCGATCTGCGCGTGCATCGCGGCGTGCACCCGCGTATCGGTGCCCTCGACGTGCTGCCGTTCGTACCGCTCGACGGCGCTACGCTGGCCGATGCCGTTGCGCTCGCCCACCGAGCCGGTGCGGCGATCTGGGAGCGCTATCGCGTTCCCTCTTTTTATTATGCTGCGGCGGCGCGGCGGCCGGAACGGGAGTTGCTGGCGCGCGTGCGGCGCGGCCAGTTCGAGGGCCTCGCAGCCCGGTTTACCGATCCGCAATGGGCGCCCGACGAGGGCGACGCCGGCTTCCACCCCAGCGCCGGCGCGATCGCCATCGGCGCCCGGGACATTCTCATTGCGTATAACGTTGTGCTTGCGACGGACGACTTGGGCACAGCGCGAGAGATCGCACGCCGGGTTCGCGAGCTTGACGGGGGCCTCTCGACGTTGCGCGCCTTGGCTTTTCCGTTAGAAGCCGGACGCATGCAGGTATCGCTAAACGTCACGAACTATTCCGCAACGCCGCTCTACAGAGTCGTCGAACTGATTCGCGCGCTGGCCGCACGGCGCGGTGTCGAAGTGACCGGCACCGAGCTCGTCGGGTGCCTTCCTCGTGCGGCCGTCGAGGCGTCGGCAGCGTACTATTTAGGAGTCCCCAGCACTTGAAGCATCTCGTCTTTGCGATTCTCGCCGCCGGCTTGCTCGCGGCGACGCCCGCTCCGTCGAGCGTACCCAACGGGCCCGGCGATGCGGGCATCTACTCGACCACCCTGCATAACGGCCTGAAAGTTGTCGTCGTCGAGGACCGTGCCGCACCGGTCGTGCAGACGGCGATGTGGTACGGTTTCGGCTCGCTGCAAGAGGTTCGCGGCCGAACGGGTCTCGCGCACGCTCTCGAGCACATGATGTTCCGGGGAACGCCGGACATTTCGGCCGGCGGACTCGACGACATCGTCGCGCGTTTGGGCGCCCAGATGAACGGTGAGACGACCTACGACTACACCGAGTTCTACTTTACGATGCCGTCCGACAAGCTCGACGTCGCGTTATACACGGAAGCCGACCGCATGCAGCACGCATCGCTGCGCGCCGCCGATTGGGCGATCGAGCGCAAAGCGGTGCTCAACGAAATCGACGGCGACGCCAGCTCGCCGTTTTTCAACCTGCTCTCGCTCGTGCGCGCGGCGGCGTTTCCAAACCAGCCGGCCGGACGCACTCCGCTAGGCGACCGCAGCGATGTTGCCCGCGCCTCCGTTTCGGAGATCGCCCAGTACTATCACGAATGGTACGCCCCGAATAACGCGACGCTTGCCGTCGCCGGCGACGTCGATCATCGCGCGGTATTCGAGAAAGCCCAACGGTATTTCGGAGCCATACCGTCGCGTACGCTGCCGCACAAATCCACCGCGGCGCCGGTCGCGAGGGCGACTCAGCAAACCGTCGAAGCCCAGTTTCCGTTTCCGTTCGAAATTCTCGATCTCGCGTACGCGATACCCGGCGACACGGAGCCCGGCGAACCCGCGATGAGCACGATCGCCACGCTGCTGGAGAATCAGCGCTCCCCGTTTTACCGTTCGCTCGTAGAGACGAACGTGGCGCTGGCGATCGAAGCGAGCGCCGACACGCAGCTGCGCGGCGGACTGCTCAACGTCTTCATCGTGCTAAACCCCGGTCACTCCAGCGACGAAGCACAGGCAATTTTCAACAATACGATGCAGCAAGTGCTCGCCGGCGGCTACGATCCGGATCTCGTCACGGCCGCGAAGCGCTTGACGATCGCCGACCGCATTTACACCGGCGATGCCATCGATGCAATCGGCGATCTCGCCGGTTACACCTACGGAATCGTGGGGGAGAAGATCGCCGACGAGGACAACCGTCTGGCGGCGCTGACGGGCGCAGATTTGCTCGCGGCCACCCGCAAATATTTGAACCGCCCGGTAGTCGTCGGTCATCTGCGTCCCAGCGACGCACCGCCGAAGGGGGCATCCCAAAAGAGCGACGCATCGGCGACCGACGACTTTTCGAAGCGAGTCCCGACCGGTCCGATCGTCGAGCCCGCGTGGATCGCGCGTGAGGTCGCGCAGCCGACGTCGGCGCGCAGCCCGCTGACCCCCGTACAGTTCACGCTTTCGAACGGCTTGCGAGTGCTGGTGCAGCGCAAGCCCGACCGCCCAACGTTCGTAATCCGCGGGGCCGTTGCGTCGTCGCCTGCGTTCGAGCCGAGCGGTAAGGAAGGCATCGCGCGTCTTGCCTCCGACGTCGCCGATTACGGCAGCGACAAGTATCCGTTCGCGGTTCGGCGCAAACTCACCGACGAGATGGGTGCCTTTCTCGAAACGGGGGCTAGCTTTTCGGCGCAAGGCTTGTCGCGCGACTTCGAGAGCATCGTCGACGTCTTGGCCGACGGCGAGGAACACCCGTCGTTCGAGCAGCGCTGGTTCGACATCGAGCGCTCACAGCTGGGCAATAGCTTGCAGTCCGAGCAAAACATTTCCGGCGTGATGATCGATCGCGCGTACCAAGAGCTGCTGCTGCGCAGCGACGATCCGTCGCTGCGCCAACCCACCGCCGCCAGCGTCCAAGGCATCAGCCGCGACGACTTGATCTCGTTCACCAAGAGGTACTGGCGTCCGGATCTCACGACGATCGCAATCGTCGGTGATATAACGCCCGAACGCGCGCGCTCCACGCTCGAAGCGGCGTTCGGCGGTTGGCAAGAATTGGGCTCGAAACCTAACGCCCATCTCATGGCGATGCCCTCGCCGGCGAAGGGACACGATTATATCGGCACCGATGCAAACCAAGTGTATATCCGGCTCGGACAATCGGCGCTGTCGCGTTCGAATCCGGATTACGACGCGTTCTTAGTGCTCAATCAAATCCTGGGCGGCAGCGGCGCCTTCGAATCGCGGCTCTGGCAGGAGTTGCGGCAGAAACGCGGTCTGGTATATAGCGTGAGCAGCTCGCTGGAGGCCAATGCCGACCGCGGCGATCTGCGCATCGAGCTCAACGCCTCTCCGGAGCGCGTGGTCGAGGCCGTGCAGTTCGTTCGCGAAGAACTGAGCCGCCTTCAGGATCAGCCGGTGACCGCAACGGAGCTCCAAGAAGCGAAGATCAGGCTCGTTGGCGACGCGCTCATCGACGAAGCGTCCTCCACCGGCCAGGCCAAACACTTGCTCGATATCGGCGTCAACGATCTTCCGCTGGACTATTATCGCACGCTCAACGATCGCTTCGCGCGCATCACCGCCGCCGACGTCGAGCGCGTCGCTCGGACCTATTTGCGTCCGAGCCGGCTCGTCGAGGTCTATGCAGGTCCTTCGGGACCCTGGGCGGGACAGTCTCTGTAGAGAGCTTCCGCAATGATTACGACGATCGATCCGGCGACCGAAGAAGTCATCGAGCGCTTTGCGTACATGGACGGCGACGCTGCCGACGCAAAAGTGCAACAAGGCGTTGCCGCGTTTACCCGTTGGCGAACGTTCCCGCTGGAGCGGCGCTCGGCAGCGCTTCGAGGCGTTGCTGGCCGCATGCGCGCCGAAAGCGAATCGCTGGCGGCGACGGCGGTCCGCGAAATGGGCAAACCGATCGTGCAGGCACGCGCCGAAGTCGAGAAATGCGCCTGGGCGCTGGAGTATTTTGCCGACAACGCAGCGGGAATGCTCGCGCGGCAGGATGCGCCGTCGAACGCCGCCCGCAGCTACGTTGCGTTCCGTCCGCTCGGCGTCGTGCTGGCGATCATGCCCTGGAATTTTCCGTACTGGCAAGTCGTGCGTGCGGCCGCGCCGGCGCTCATGGCCGGCAACACGATGCTGCTCAAGCATTCAGACAACACGACGAAGTGTGCGCTGGAAATCGAACGCATCTTTCGCGAAGCGGGCGCGCCGGAGGGCGTCTTCGGAACGCTGTTGATGAGCAATGAAACGGTCGACGAACTCATCGGCGATTCGCGCATCGCGGCCGTCACCTTGACCGGCAGCGAGCGTGCCGGCGTCGCCGTGGCGTCCGCAGCCGGACGGGCGTTGAAAAAGTGCGTGCTCGAGCTGGGCGGTTCCGACGCCTTCGTGGTGCTCGGCGATGCCGACCTCGAGCGCGCGGCGACGACGGCCGTAACGGCGCGCTTTCAGAACAACGGGCAGAGCTGCATCGCGGCCAAACGGTTCATCGTCGTGGATTCCGTGTACGACGATTTTTTGTCGCGCTTCGTCGAACTCGCCAAACGCCAGCGCATCGGTAATCCGGCAGAAGAGCCGACGGAGATCGGACCGTGCGCGCGCGGCGATCTGCTCGAGACGCTCCAAGAACAGGTCGCCGCAACGTTGCAGCGCGGCGGCGAGCTCGCGCTTGGCGGACATCCCCTCGATGAGCCTGGATATTACTACGAGCCGACGATCGTGAGCGGCGTCACGCCCGGCATGCGCATGTTCGACGAAGAGGTTTTCGGCCCAGCGGCCGCGGTGGTTCGCGCAAAAGATGCACGCGACGCGATTGCGCTGGCGAACGCATCGAGCTACGGACTCGGTTTTTCGATATGGACGCGCGACGGCGCGTTAGCCGACCGCCTCGCTTCCGACGTGGAGGCCGGCGCCGTTTTCGTCAACGGGATGGTCGCTAGCGATCCGCGGCTCCCGTTCGGAGGCGTCAAGAAAAGCGGTTACGGTCGCGAACTATCGGCGTTCGGCATTCACGAGTTTGCCAACGTCCAAACCGTATGTTTCGGAAAAGACGCCGCACAACCGCTCACTCCTAGCGAGTAAACGTTACCTCGCTTACCGAACAAAAGTTCACGTCGTGAACTTGCTCGCTCGTCCCGTCGTCGAAATAGACGCGTACGTCCCACTCGCATTGGCTCGCACCGCGGTCGAACTTCACCTCTAGATCGGTATGATCGTCGAGAAGATCTTGACCTAGAATATCTTCGCTCCAGGCGTCAGCGCCGGTCGGCGAGACGTAGAGCGATTTGATGGTACGTTCGGTGTGGTTGTGGAGCGTGAAGTTTCGATCGGTTGCGATCGCCGGCGAAACGCCCATAGAAAGAAGCGCCGTTGCTAAGGCGGCGGCGCTCCCACGCAAAGTCTTGGTACCCATTACTCCTTTTATATTCGGTCTGAGACCGTCATCTCTACATCGACGTAGAGCTCGTCGCCTCTCCGCTCGAGCGTAAAGGTCACAAGCGGCGCGACCGGATGCGCGAGATCGGGATCCCCGAACACGCCGCGCTCGCCGGGAAACTCGTTCTTGCCCGTCACGACGTCGTAGGAAAAGCGATGCCACGGGCACTCGATCTGTCCGTGGCGCACCGGCGCGGCATCGAGCGAATACGCGAGGTGCGAGCAGAACGCCGAATGCGCGTAATACTCGCCGCCGTACTCGCAGATGATGATGCTGCGGCCGCCGGTTGAAAACTCGCGGCACTCCGAGCGGGGAACGTCGCGCGTCGTACAGACGAGTGAGAATGCCACGCTACACGCGCGATTGCGTTACGGTTGCGCAGTATTGCGCGATTCTCGCAAACCCCTCGACCACGCGTTCGGCCGGTGCGACCCAGCTCAAGCGCAGCCAGCCTTCTAACGAAGGGCCGAACGCAACGCCGGGAATTCCGAGAACGTCGTACCGGTCGATAAGCTCGTTGGC
The DNA here is from genome assembly GCA_963715435.1 of Vulcanimicrobiota bacterium. GTDB lineage: Bacteria > Vulcanimicrobiota > Vulcanimicrobiia > Vulcanimicrobiales > Vulcanimicrobiaceae > JAFAHZ01. The sequence goes on along the minus strand of OY970243.1, from coordinate 2,692,629 downwards.
GGCGTCTAGCGAGGACGTTCCGTCCGGCAAACGCACGCAGACGTAGAACGAACCTTCGGGTGCGACGTACTTCAACCGAGACTCTTTGAGTGCCCGCATCACCGCCGCACGCTGCTCCCGGTACCACGCAACGTGCTCGCTGGGACCTTCGAGCGTCGTAAAGATATGGAGCGCTACCGCCTGCGCGAACGAGTCTGCACACGAGGTGCACCAGGCATGCACTTTGATTGCGTGTTCGATGAAGGCTTCGGGAGCGAGAATCCATCCCAGGCGCAATCCGGTGAGCGCGTTACTCTTACTGACGGAGTTCGTCACGATCGTATGCGGATAGATCTCGGCCAGATAGCCCGCGTCATCGACGAAGGTCTGCTCCCGGTATATTTCATCGTGTATCACCCAAACGTTCTTCTTTGGATGACGCTCGATGCCGCGTGCGAGCAGGTTAGCCTGTTCGCGCGAAAATACACGCGCCGTGGGATTGCAAGGCGAACAGATGACGATTGCGCGCGTCGCCGGCGTTATGCCGGCGAGAATACGATCGGCATCGAACGCAAAGCCGTCGTCTTCTCGCATCGCGACCGTGCGGCACGACACGCCCTCGAGCGCCGCCATTTTTACGTAGGACGGGAACGCCGGCTCGACCACGAGCAGCTCGTCGTGCGCCGGATCCAGGAGCGTTTTGAGCGTGACGTACATCGCTTCTTGCGAGCCGGTCGTCACGCAGACGTTCCCCAAGCGTTGGAGGTCGGGATAACGGTACTGACGCGCAATCGCTTCGCGCAGCGCCGGATTGCCCGCATTATGCGTGTACCGGATGCCGTGCTCGGCAACGTAGCGCATCGCGTACTCGAGGTGCTCCGGATTGGGCCCGAGCGACGGCTCGCCCAGACCGAGGTCGATCGATCCAGGCTTTTTCTTTTCTGCGATCTTGCGGATAAGCGAGCCGTGGATTTCGAGAACGCGCGGATTCACACGGCCACCTCGAAATCGCGCAACGCAGCGTTGAGCGACGTCTTTCGATCGGTGGACTCGCTGCGCGTTCCGACGATCAACGCACACGGTGCGCCGTATTCACCGGCCGGAAAGCGTTTGGGCAGGGTTCCCGGAATCACGACGGCGCGCGCGGGAACGCGCCCTTTGCCGGTCGACGGCTCGCTGCCGCGAACGTCGACGATCGGCGTGCTGGCCGTCAGCACGACGCCCGCACCGAGCACGGCTTCGCGCTCGACGCACACGCCTTCGACCACGATGCAGCGCGAACCGACGAACGCGCCGTCTTCGACGATCACCGGTGCGGCCTGCGGAGGCTCGAGCACGCCGCCGATTCCGACGCCGCCCGACAGATGTACGTTCTTTCCAATTTGCGCGCACGATCCGACGGTCGCCCACGTATCGATCATCGACCCCTCGTCGACGTACGCGCCGATATTGACGTAACCGGGCATCAGGATAACGCCGCGCCCCAGAAAGCTTCCGTACCGAGCGACCCCGGGCGGGACGCAGCGTACGCCGAGTTTCTTATAGTTCTTCTTGAGCGGAAGCTTGTCGAAATAGACCGGACCCTTCCCGTCCCCCATCCAGTCGGCGTCGCGGCGCGCAAAGTAGAGCAGGATCGCGCGCTTTATCCAGGCGTTGGTAACCCAGTTTCCCGCTTGCGGCTCGGCGACGCGCAGCGCACCCTCGTCGAGCATCTCGATGACGTCGTCCACGACGCGGCCGTCGCGACCGCGTACGTCAGTTTCCCCGCGCGACAAACGTTCGACGCGCTCGCGGATGTCCTCAAGGGTCATAACCTCTAGCGTTCGCCGTGGATTGCGGCGACCGCTGCGGAAACGCTGGGGTAGCGGCGGAACTCGCTCATCGTGAACTGCACCGTCGCACCGCCTTTCCACAACGCGTAGCGTCCGGCGAACTGCTGCGTCTCTTGCGTTACGGCCCAGTATCCATGAAGGACTTGACTCCGCGTGCCGTTGACCGTACCCGATGTCGCATACTGAGGCATCACTGCGGGAGCATACGCATACGCCGTAACGTTTTCGGACCGATCGTAGCTGAAGCTTCCGGATCCATGCCCCTCATCGTTTATGATCTGCGTAAACGATATCCGTCCGGGAGCCATCGGCCCGTAGCGATACTCGCCGAAGTATCGCGGATCGTACGGAGGGTGAAACGCGTCGCCCGGTTTGGGATGAACCCACTTCGGCTCGTCCGCCGCAGTTTGATCCGGCGTTTGCACCTTGCCGCCGATCGTTTCGGAGAGAATGTGCACGCTCGCGAGGGTTCCGTTGTTATAGACGCACGCCATGACAAGATCGTCGTGGCGGCTCGACGGACCCGCGTGAACGTCGAAGACGCGATGCATGCGAAATGCGACGACGCCCCGCGCCGTATGAACGAACCGTCGCCCGATCGACGCGACGATGGGGGGAACCGTCACTGCTGCGATCATGGAGGCTACTGTACCCTATTGCGTGGGTGCGGCGCGACGGGCCTACATCTTGACTTGCGCGATCGAGATCATCGTCTTGCCGCCCGAAACCGTAATCGTGACGGACTTCTGATCTTTGCCGGCTTCTCCCATCATGAACACCGCGGTCTCGACGGGCGTCGTCGTGTGCGCCTTCTCCGAGCCGGCCGGCATGTTCTTTTGATACCACGCATAGACTTTGTCGAACGAGTCGGCCGTCGTCATCACTTTGCCGGCCGCAGACTTGGCCATACCCATGCTCGACGAGCTGCCCGCCGCTTCGGTGGTCGCGCCCGGATAGCTGGGAATGTCGCCCGTTGCCGCCATCGACGCGTCTGACGACGACGCGGAGGTGTCCGTCGCCGACGAAGAGGCCGAGTTGTCCGACGCCGCCGAGGCGGCCGTGTTATCCGATTGGTCCGAAGCTGAACTCGACGACGACGATCCGCCCGAACAGGCGGTGATAGCCAGCGCGGCCAGAACGGCCATTAGCGACGTGGTGAGCAAACGCATGTACTTCTCCCTCCAGCAGTAGCGATGTGCGGTCCATTTATCGTCCACCGGAGGCCACGACCTGCCGCCCGGAAGGCCGCCCGGCTAAAACGACGGCAAGATGCCTCGCCAAGCGGAGCGAACCGCCCCTCTAGCACGATTCCCAGGAGGTCTCCTTGAAACGCCCAGCTCGAACGATTGTCGCGTCCATCCTTGCAGCGGCAACGACGGCCCTTACGGCCTGCTCGAACTCGAACTCCCCAGTAACTCCCGTCGTTCCGAAAGGCAAGATCGGGCACGTTATCGTGCTGTTTCAGGAAAATCGCAGTTTCAATACGTTGTTCGCCGGATTCCCCGGAGCGGCGACGGCGATGTCGGGACCGTGCGCTACGCACTTTCCCAATGGGAATCCCGCGCCATGGTGCACCGGCACCAAGGTGCCGCTGCACCAAATTACGTTGGAATCGACCGGAAGGCCCGCGGCCGGAACGGATCTTCGACACGACCACACCGCGTTCGAGCTGGAATACAACGGCGGCAAGATGGACGGTTTCGATCTGATTTCGTACGGCACCGGCGGCGGTCAAGGAAATGCCAAACTCTACCCATACGCCTACGTGGAGCGTTCCGAGGTCAAGCCGTATTGGGATCTTGCGACTTCGTACGCCCTCGCCGATGGCATGTTTTCGACCGCAACGACCGACAGCTTCGTCGCGCACCAGCAGATCGTCGCCGGTACTACGCGGCTGAACTCGCACGAATCGCTCGTGGACGTTCCTAGTGCGTTTCCGTGGGGCTGCGACGCTTCGGCGGGAACCCTCACGTCGGTCATCACGACCGCCCGCAAGGTGCTGACCAACGGCGGCCCGTTTCCCTGTTTCACGCAGTACAAAAGCATGGCCGACGTGCTCGATGCGGCAAACGTATCGTGGAAATACTACGTCTACGGCGATCCTTTCACATCGTCGGGGCCGGACACGGATTTTTCGGGAGCGGTTTGGAACGGCTTCGATCCCATCGCTAAAGTCCGCTGCGCGCATTTCGCCGCTCCGGATCGCTGCTCGGGCACCGGCGCGGATTGGAAAACGCACATTAGCGAGCCTACCGGAAACGTCCTGAACGACATCGCAAAAGGCACGCTTGCGCAGATGTCGTGGGTGATTCCCGGACTGCTCTGCTCCGACCATCCGGCATCGGGCGACAACAAAGGCCCGTCGTGGGTTGCCGAGGTCGTCAACGCGGTCGGGAAGAGCAAGTATTGGAACGATACCGCAATCTTGATTCTGTGGGACGATTGGGGCGGTTTCTACGACAACGTGGCGCCGCAGCAGCTCGATTACACGAGCCTCGGCATGCGCGTTCCGCTGATTATCGTCTCTCCTTACGCAAAGCGCGGTCTGGTTTCGCATACCCAGTATGACTTCGGCAGCGTGCTCAAGTTCGTCGAGCAAACGTTCGGAACCGGCTCCCTCGGCACCACCGACGTCAGCGCAAACTCAATCGTGGACGCTTTCGACTTCACGCAGAAAGCGCAAAGCTTCACTCCCGTCGCCGCTCCGGTAGCACATCCCCACTGCGCGGCGAGCGCGACGGCGAAGCAGATCATCGATAACGACGGCGGTATCGTCCCCGAGTGACCGCCAAGTACCGGTACGGCGAGCTGACGTGGCCCGAAGTCAAAGCTGCGGTCGCGCAGAACCGCGTCGCCGTCATCCCGATCGCGACCATCGAAGACCACGGTCCGCACCTGCCGATCGACACCGATCTGCGTCTGTGCAACGCCGTCTGCGAGGCAGCCGTCGCGCTCGCCCCAGACCGCGCGATCCTCGTCCCGTCGATCAACCACGGATACAGCCCGCATCACATGGATTTTCCGGGCGCGATCACGATCGGACCGCATACGCTGCTCGATTACGGCCTGGATGTCTGTAAGAGCTTGGCGCACCACGGCTTTAGAAAAATCCTCATCGTCAACGGACACGGCAGCAACACGCCGTTCGTGGATATCATCGCAAGGTTAGCCGTCGTACATAGCGGCGTGCTTGCAGCGGCGGTGAACTACTGGAACGCACCGGGCGTGCGCGACGTTGCCGAAGGCTTGCGTGAATCCGACAAAGTCGGCGGCATGAATCACGCGTGCGAGTTCGAGACCTCGCTATATCTCGCGATAGCGCCGGAGCTGGTCGACATGAACCTCGCGCGTCGCGAGCTTTCCTATCGGCCGACCGAAAACTATTGGACCGACCTCGTCGCGGGCGACGGTCCTCTCGTCATGATGGAACCTTGGAGCTCGCTCTCGCAATCCGGCGTTATGGGCGATCCGACGAAGGCGACAGCTGAAAAAGGACGCGCGTTACTCGACGTCGCGGCGCGCGGAATCGTGACGTTGATCGACGAGATGCTCGCACGAGCACCCGCAGTCTCCCTCGACCATCACTAAGGCGCCCTCAGCCGCCTTGCGCTTCCTCGATCGAATCGTAGATCTCGAAGAGTTTGTCGAGATGGCAGATCTCTAAGATCCGACGGACGTTGAGCCCGGGTCGCGCGATGCGCACGGTTCCCAATCGGCCGCCGTTGAGCATTCGCCCGCGCAGTTTTACGAATGCGGTAAGCGTCGTGGAGTCGACATAGTCGACCGCGCTCAAGTCCAAAACTACCACGTCGCAGCACTCGGCTTGCGCGAGTTTTTCACGCAACTCGGAGAGCGTTTGCACCGACAAGTCGCCGGTCAAAACGATCGTCACGACGTCGCGACCGGCCGTGGGAAGCATGCGTCCCTCCTCTTGGCGACTGCCTGAATCTCTCACAACTTCTTCATCCAGCATTCCCGTTTAGCGGGAAAACTACAGCCATGGTACCCACCCGGTCCTTAACTATCGACCTGGCTCACGCGCTCGTTCCGCTCGACGGCAGCGCAGCTAACGACGAAACGCTGTTCGACGTTATCGGCGACGCCCGAATCGTTCTCATCGGGGAAGCGACTCACGGTACGCACGAGTTCTATCGAGCGCGTGCGGACATTACGAAACGCCTGATCGACGCCGACGGCTTCACGGCCGTGTGCATTGAAGGCGACTGGCCCGATGCGTATAGGGTCGACCGGTTCGTTCGCGGGGCGAGCGACGATGCGCAACCCCTCGAGTCGCTTGGCGGCTTCAAGCGGTTTCCGGCCTGGATGTGGCGCAATGCCGAAGTCCTCGACTTCGTGACGTGGTTGCGCGAGTACAACGACTCGGCGCCAGCGATGAGACGGCCGCAAGCCGGTTTCTACGGCCTCGATCTCTACAGCATGTACGCTTCGATCGGTGCCGTGCTCTCCTACCTCGACGGCATCGACCCGCAGGCCGCCGCGCGCGCTCGCCGGCACTACGAGTGCCTGCAGCCTTTCGAAAAGCATCCCGAGGGATACGGTCTCGCGGCCGAAGCCGGGGATCATCCGATCTGCCGCGACGACGTCGTGGCGGAGCTATTGGAGATTCAACGGAAGGCGTCGCGTTACGCTCGCATGGACGGGCACGTTGCCGCGGATCGCTATTTTTACGCCGAGCAGAATGCGCGCGTCGTCGCGCGCGCCGAAGAGTATTACCGCGCGATGCTCGACGAATCGGTCTCCACCTGGAACCTCCGCGACACGCATATGCTCGACACGCTAGAGCGTTTGATGGAGCATCTCAGGAACCACCAAGGGCCGGCCAAAGCGGTGGTCTGGGCGCACAATTCCCACGTCGGCGACGCCGGCGCGACTTCGATGTCTGCGCGGAACGAAACGAATATCGGAGCGCTCGCGCGACGCAAATTCGGCGACGATGTGGTTTCGATCGGCGTCACGACGTACGCCGGTACCGTCGCCGCCGCGTCCCGGTGGCACGCACCCGAAGAGCGCAAACGTATCGTACCGGCGCGCGGCGATAGCTACGAATACTTGTTTCACTCGATGAACCTCGCGCGTTTCCTCGTCCCGTTACGGCCGCATCGTCCGAAGCTTGCAGGTCTACCACAGCAGGCACGCGAGCGCGCGATCGGCGTCATTTACCGCCCGGAAGCAGAACTCTATAGTCATTACTTTACGGCACGGCTGATCGATCAGTTCGATGCGCTGTATCACTTCGACGTAACGCGCGCGATCGAACCCCTCGAGCCCAGCGAGCTTTGGGAGAGCGGCGAAGTTCCGGAAGCCTATCCTACCGGTTTATAACCGAGCGCAGCCTCGTTCGTAGCTCCGTTCGATCAACGGGGTAGAAGCGATGGGTGAAAACGATTCGACCCGATGAGATCAATACCGCGTCGACTCCCGTCGTGGACGTACGCATGCGCCCCGGACGCAAACAGATACGCGGCGCGATTCACTACGATCCGAAGCACCTCTTGGAAGCCGACCCGCTGGCGTTACCGCTGCCGCACGACGGTCCTATCGCGGTCTACGGCGATTCGCAGAACGTCGTAGCGGCCGTCGTGGACAAGCTGCAACGCAGCGGTTATAGCGGGGCAGCGGCGCTCGACGGCGGCTTCGAAGCGTGGCACGACGCGGGATTGCCGCTCGAAGACGCGACCCAAGAACAGCCGATTCCAGGAGAGACGGGAGCCGGCATACCGCGCCTCTAGGGGCGCAAACAGGCGAGCGCCGGCTCGCAGCTCATTGGGGTGATACTATCAGGTTATGCTCAAACGCGCTTCGATCCTCGTCGCCGTCATCGCGCTGTACGCCGCTGCGATTTGCCCGGCGCCTGCGGCCGACCAAGTGGTGTATCAGTTTACGGCGCTGCGCGGAGGTGTCGACCAGTGCAAGTGGTTCGACGACAATCTCAACGACCGTTCCGAATCGGCGCTAACGCGTCAAGTGGACGCGCTTTATAATCGCGTCGCTCTGCCGCCGGGAGCGCCCGTGACGGTCGTGCAAAACGCGACCGCCGCAAGCGGCACGCCGCTGCTCGGCTTTACCCTTGACCGCACGTCGCTTTGTGCTGGCGCGGACGCGATTCGTCCGTCTGCGGTACCGTCCCCCTCGTCGTAGTCGCGCGCGGAACCGCAGTCTTACAGCGAACCGGAAGCTGCACGCAAATGTGGCTTCCCGCTTCGGGTATGCGTTCGACGTCGACTTTGCGGGCGAGTTGCGAAACGAGGTAAAGCCCGCGTCCGGACTCCGCCCAAATATCCGAGGGCAAAGATGGCTCGAACGAAAAGCCCGGCCCTTTGTCGATAACGTGAAGGAAGACCTCTTCGCCGCGGAATTCCAGCGAAACGCTGAGCGGACCCGGCGCGTGGCGAACGGCATTGCCGATCAGCTCGGCAAAGATCACGCCGCACATCGAGAGGTCGTCGGCCTGCGCTGAGCAGACTCTTTGGAGATTGCCTAGATAGTCGTTTCGCAGCGAGTAGGCAGTTCGCGCATCCGCCGCCTCGAAGCGCCAGCGCATCGCGCGGCGCGTAAATGCGACGACAAGAATCGCGATGTCGTCACGAGGCGACTCGTTACCGATAACGCGCTCGAGGAATTCTGCCGGATTTGCGGCGTACAGCACGGCTTTTGAACGCAGCAGCCCCTCCAAGCGCCGCTCGCCTTCGGGAACGTCGCGAGCGATTTCAATAATGCCGTCCGTGTATAGCGCGAGTACGCTGCCGGGCGGACAGTGGATTTGATGCACGGTAAACTCGATATCTCGAAACGCTCCAAGCGGCGCCGACGGCGACTCGAGCTTGACGAGCGTTCCGTCCGGCCGCCTGAGCAGCGGCGGCGCGTGGCCGGCGGATACGTAACGCAGTATTCCGGTCTCGTAATCGATGAGACCGACGAACGCACTCGCGAAACGTTCGCCGGCTTCGTTGAGCAGCAGACGGTTGCACACGCCGGCGATATGACGCGGATCGTCCGAATCCAGTGCCGCCACGCGAATGGCCTGGCGCATCAGCACCATCAGCCTCGCGGCTTCGATGCCTTTTCCCGTAACGTCGCCGATGGTCAGCACGATATTTCCGCTGCCGCTTTCGAATGCATCGTACCAATCGCCGCCGATGTCCGCTTCGGTCGAGCCCGGACGATAATGCGCGGTGACGTTCAGCCCCACCCGCGAGGGAAAGTGGCGGGGCAAAAACGCCCGCTGCAACGTTTCGGCCACGTACTGTTCGCGGTGGAACTGCTTGGCGTTGGCGACGGCGACGCCGGCGCGGCGTCCCAGCTCGATCGCGAAGTCCAGGTCGTCGTGGTCGAACTCGACGTCGTCTTCCGTGCGAACGAAGGTGAGGGCTCCGAAGATCTGATTCTGCGACACGACCGGGACGACGATCTTCGAGTGGTATCCGAACTGCCGCATGTAGCGCTCGTGCTGCCGCGACGCCGCGTGCCTCACCAGCGTCTCTTCGTCGATGCGCGGCAGAAAGAAGGGCTCGCCGGTACGCGTGACTTGAACCACCGGGTGAACGCCGAACTCCTCGACGTACAGAATTGACTGGACGTTCGCAAGCGCTTGTTCCTTGCTGGGTTCGCGGTGGGCCGACGCCGTGACGAAGAGGCGCTCGGAGCGCTCGTCGATCAAATCGAAGAGGCAGAGATGCGCAAAAGAGTCGACGGCGAGACGGGCAACGTTGTTGAGCGTTTCCGTCACGTCGAGCGATTGATGAAAAATTTCCCCGGACTTAACGAGAAGAGCGAGCCGTTGCTGGTCGCGGTTTCGAGTCTTAGCGGGCAAGAACACCTCCCCAGCCGGTTTTGCCCAACCTGGCTCACATTACACCCACAACCAAGCGAGGCATCGCTTTGATGGCGCGCTAGCGGGCGTCCCACGTCTGCGGATCGACGGGGTACATCAGCATGTTGCGCCGGAACCCTCTCACCCGATCCGACACGCCGTCCACCCGCGACTCGAACGCAATGGGGACGATCGGTACGTCGCGCCGAACCATCCGCTGCATCGCGACGAAGTCTTTGGCGCGTCGTCCCAGCGACGCCGTCGTCGCCTGGTCTTCGAACAGCGCCTCGAACTGCGGATTACAGTAGTCCGAGTCGTTATTGCCGTTGCCGCCGCGTTGACTGCAGGCAAAAACCACGGACTGCTCCGGGTCGGCCGCACCGATCCACTGCGAGGAAGCAACGGTAAAACGACCGCTGCGCTGCGGCCCGTCGGGCGCGTTGAACTCCGCGGGCGGAAACGGCTTGAGCGACGCGTCGATGCCCGCACGCCGCAGTTGTTCCTGCTCCATTACTTCCATCCACGTTCCGCGATCCGGCTGCAGATCGATGGTGACGCTCAGCCGTTTTCCGCCTTTCATCCACCACTGCCCGTCCCGGCGCCAACCGTCGCCGAGCAGCTCGCGCTCGACTTCTTGGGAACGCGCTGCCGTCGGCGCCGGGTCGTGCCAGGCGAATACCGGCGCAAGAAATGAATCCGCCGGGCGCATCGTTCCGTACCGTCCGCGCACGATAGCGTTGCGATCGACCGCCGCGTCGATGGCTCGCCGCACGCCAAGGTCGTTCGTCGGCGGATTTGTGGTGCGCAGAGTCAACATATACAGCCCGTTGACCGGCGTGATGCGCACGCGAACGCCGCGCAGGTCGCGCGTTTCGGGAAGCTGCGCGGGATCGAGCACGACGACGTCTACGTCGCCGGATCGAAGCGCCACCAGCGATGCCTGCGTCGTTGGAATCAGCTCGAACACGATGCGGCGCAGCTTAGGCGCGGGACGATAATACGGGTTGGGCTCGAGCACGATGCGATTCGCCCGTTCCCATTGCACGACGCGAAACGGCCCGGTGCCGAAAGGCCTCTGATTCCACCCCGCTCGCGTCACGTCGGTAGAAGCGAACGCATGCGCCGGAAGTATCCCGAACGCAAAATCGGCCTGCGCGAAAAGTTGCGCTACGGCGGCGTTCCAGCGCTGCTTCAGACGGACGACTACCGTACGAGCGTCGGGAGTCTCGAGCGATGCGACGCGGCGATACGCGTCCTGCGACTCGACCGGATTGCGCGGATCGAGAATCGCTCGGAACGTGAAGGCCACGTCGCGCGAACTCAACGGCCTGCCGTCGGCGAAGCGCACGCCGGGCTTGAGATGATACACGATCGTCTTGCCGTCGGACGAAATGTCGCCGTCAGCGCGCGTTGGTACGCGCGTCACGAGCACGGGCACGAGCCGGTTATCGGCGGAGAGTCCGATGAGTGTTTCGGTCACGAGCAGATCGTAGCCGATCGTATCCTGATCGTGCGCCAGCAGCGGATTGAGCGACGACGGATCGACGTTGTCGGCGATCCGCAGCACGTGCGGCTCGCCGTGGGTACGGGCGCAGGCGGCCGGCGCAATCAGCGCGCACAAGACTACGCACGAAAGGTTACGCAGACGCATACTTCAAGCCGCTCAAACCGGCGCGCAGCGTCTCCTCGCTGCCGATACGATATCCGTAGTATGCGACGAGCGCGGCGTGATAGATCGCGCGATATTGCGCCAGTTGCCGGGTTCGCTCGTCGATTGGGCCGTACGCGTGCGCGAAAGCGGATCGCACTTGCGCCGGCAAGAGCTCGAACGCGACCGACACATCGATCGCCGGATCGCCGAGGTGAATGTCGCCCCAATCGATGACGCCGCGCACTGCCCCGTCTTCGTCGACGAAAACGTGTTTGCCGTACAGATCGCCGTGCACGATGCAAAGCCGCTCCCTGCGGGGGCCTTGCGGCGCAACTTCATGCAAAAACTCGAGCATGGGCGAGGGATCGCCGATGAGCCCGGCAGCCGACAGCGCGCCAAAGCGCCCGTCGAGCTTCGACATGCGCTGCGCGTGATCGAGGCGCCCAATTTCATCTTCGGTCAATCCGGCCTCGACCGCCGGGGCTGGATCGATCCGATGCAATTCACGCAAGAATGTGCCGAGCTCGGTGGCAAGCCGCGCGTACGCCGCGTCGTCGAGGTCGGTCGCCGACGACGGCTGCCCGTGAAACGAGCGATATCCCGCAAACCGCCACGGATACGTACCCGTCGCTTTTCCGGCGAAGCGAGCAACGCTAATCGCGTGCGGAAGATGCGGCGCCAGCGTCGGCAAGATCGCGATTTCGCGGACCATCAGCGGTGCAGCAACCGCGCGGCGAGGGAATCGGAAAACGTACTCGCCGCCGACCAAGAATGCGGCGTTGTCCCAGCCTTCCCCGAGCGGCTCGACCCGCGCGCCGCCGAGTTCGGGAAACTGCGCCTCGATCAGCCCGCGTGCCAGCTCGGCGGTGACGTCGACTTCGGCCTCCCAAGGCTCGGTCACGACGGCGGTTTTACACGAAACGCGATGCTGATGCGCTCGCCGACCGGATCGTTCGTTTTGGGAACGCCGTGATCGTAATTGAGCTGCGTGTCGTAGCTCATCAAGAGCAGGCTCCCCGGCTCGAGATCCACGTCCAGCACGCGGCGCGGCCGCCCTTTGCTGCGAATCGTCATGCGGCGCGTCGATCCGAGGGTGAGCAAAGCAATCGGAAATCCCTCGACGATTTCGTACAGGTGGTCGTTGTGCGGCGCGACGCTATCGCGTCCGTCGCGATACAGATTGAGCCCCGCGCCGTTAAAGGGCGCGCCGACGGCACTCGTGACGCGCTCGGCGGCCTCGCGCAATGCCGCGGGAACGGCCGAGTCGCCGAGACGATACGCCGCGTGCCGGCGCGGAACGTCGACGTCGCGATCGTACATGCGCCTTCGCTCGCTCTGCCACGGAACTGCCTCGCGCAGCGCCCCGAACCAGCGCGCGGCCGTCGCCGAATCGACGAAACCCGGGGCGTATTCGATTCGGCCGGTTGCGTCGTCAACCAGCAGCCGAGGACCCGATTCGAAGAGATCCAGCTGTGCCATATCGGCACAGCGCATAACACTACGGATAGAGGCCGCGCAGTTTCGTCGCCTCTGCGACGCGATCGACCGCCACGCAATAGGCGCCTTTGCGCATCGAAACGTTGTGCCGCTTCGACTGCTCGAACGCTTCGCGGAAGGCGCGCGTCATCTTGCGCTTGAGGCGTTCGTTGATCTCGTCTTCTTCCCAGAAGTTGTTCTGGAGATCTTGGACCCATTCGAAATACGAGACGGTAACGCCGCCGGCGTTGGCGAGAATGTCTGGCAACACCATGACGCCGCGCCCGAACAGAATGTCGTCGGCTTCTGGAACGGTAGGACCGTTGGCGGCTTCGGCCACGATCTTGGCTTTGATCCGGGACGCGTTGTCGCGTGTAATGACTTTTTCGAGCGCCGCCGGAACGAGCACGTCGCAGTTATATTCCAGCACCTCGCGATTGTCGATACGCTGCGCGCCCTTGAAACCGACGACCGAGCCGGTCTCCAGTTTGTGAGCGCTCAATCCGCGCGCGTCGAGTCCGTCGTCGTTGGCGACGCCGCCCTGCGAGTCGGATACGGCAACGACCTTATACCCGCGAGCCGACATGAGCTGCGCAGCGTACATTCCCGCGTTTCCGAACCCTTGGATCGCAACGGTCGCGCCTTCGGGCTGCTTCCCCAGCTCGTTCATCGCTTCGTCGACGACGTAGAGACAGCCGCGCGCGGTCGCTTTGTCGCGCCCTAGCGAACCACCGACCGAAATCGGCTTCCCGGTGACGACCCCCGGAATCGAAAAGCCGTGCTGCATCGAGAACGTGTCCATGATCCACGCCATGATCTGCGGCGTCGTGTAAACGTCGGGCGCCGGAATGTCTTTTTCGGGGCCGATGATCACGGAGATTTCGCTCGTGAAGCGGCGAGTGAGGTTCTCGAGCTCCTGCATCGACATGTGCTTGGGATCGCAGATGACGCCGCCTTTCGCGCCGCCGAACGGGATGTTGACGAGCGCGCACTTCCACGTCATCCACATCGCCAGCGCTTTGACTTCGTCGAGCGTCACGTCGGGATGGTAGCGAATGCCGCCTTTGCCCGGTCCCCGTGACAGATTGTGCTGTACCCGATAGCCGGTGAACATACGGAACGATCCGTCGTCCATCCGCACCGGAACGGAAACCTCGAGCACGCGCTTGGGCTGGCGCAGATAGCCGTGAATCGATTCGTTGAGGCCGATTAGCAGCGCTACCTCGTCGAGCTGCCGCTGCGCCATTTCCCAGACGTTTTCGCTTGCTGCAACGGCCGATAGATCTTGTGCCACTCGGACCCCCTTTACAAAGGCTTTTCCGCTTTCAACGCGGCACTGCGGCCGCCCCCGCTTGCCGCACTTAGTGGTTTGCAGCAAGCGAGCCGAAAACACAAGTAGGAATGCTTAACGAGCTCATCACGTTCTTTACCGGCAGCCCTCAGAACCGGCGCAAATACCCTCGCCGCCCAGGTCCGTTCAAGGCATGGATGGCGCGCGGCAGCAACTGGGCAACGGTCGTCTGCATGGACATCTCCGGCAGCGGCCTCGGGGTCGTTTCTCCCGGCGAGGCCGCCCCCGAAGCCAACTTTCGCGTGCTGTTGGAAAGCCGGCCGGTTTTGATCCGCGCGAAGCGCATCTGGCAGAGCCAAGGAACGCTACAGGGCAAGCCGGCTTGGCGCTACGGCTACACCTTTACCGGCATTAGCGCCGACGATTGGGACGCCGTCGTCCGCTTCTGCAATAATGACGCAGTCGTAGTCGAGAACAAAGCGCAGAAAGAGCTCGAGCTGGTACGCATGCAGGCCGACGACGTCGACCGGCTGCTGCCCAAAAAACTGCAGGACCAGCTGTTGGCCATGCTCGTGGAACGCCGGCGCCTGGCGCCGCTCGACGACAAAACGCCGCTGGTTCAGTTCATGTACGGCGGAGTCGTCAAAAGCCAAGGCCTCGCGCTGCATCGCCTCGTCATCCATTCGCGCGTCCGAGATGCCGTCACCGGCGACATCGCCTCGTACGACACTCCCTTCATCTTCGACGATCGAGGCAATAACGTCGCCGTCGACGAGTAAGCCTCGCCCCAAAGGCATATGGGGCCGCAGATGCGGCCCCGCGCGAATTGTATATTAGTAGTGCTTGCCGTAGATTTTTTTGTTGAGGGCGGGCAAATGCGGATTCTTCCACTTCGTTCCGTCCTCGAAGGTGATGCGCAGCGGTACGCACTCGGTCATCGAGGTTCCCAGTGGAAAGATGTTGCGGCTGATGCCGAACTCGTGCTTGATCTCGGCACCCGGTGAGAACGTACCAACGTCGCGCACTTCGGCGACCAGATTGCCGTGCGCGATTAGGCCGAACTCGATGTCTTTCATCGTGACCGTCGTTTCGTTCATGTAGTCGATGCCGAGCGTTGGATTGCCTTGCGCCGGGTAAGAGTAGTACGAGTAGCCTGGATAGACTGCCGGCCAGCCCCAATAGGGCCCGACGCCTGCAGGATAGTATGCCGGAGCATAGCCGGTAGCCATATAGTTATTGCGCTGCGGCTTGCAACCGTTGATCTTAATGGGATGCGGCATCGTCACGTGCGGAGCGTGGGTCTTTAGCGGCGCCGGCGCCTGCGCGGCACCCACTGCCGGCATGCCGGCGAGCAGCACGAGGGCAGCCATGCGCTTGAAGTAGCGTGCGGTTATCATGAGCCGCACTTCTCCAAGCCGCCGAAGGCCCCTATGCCGGTGGATGGGTCGCGTTGCCGCTCCCGCCGCTACCTTGACCGCCGTGCACCACCGGTTGCGCCGGCGCTCGTTCGATCGGCGCTCCACGAATGGGTTGTACCGGCGCTGAACCCGACGGAATGTGGGGCTGCGACGGCTCCGGCAGAGCGGCGCGCGGGATCGCGTATTCGTGCCACGCCGCCGGAACCGCCGGCATGAGCGGACTGGTTACGATCGGCGAGTGCGCCGCGCGTTCGGCGTCGTCGAAATGCGGCGACAGCGGCAGGCGATGCGCCGTTTCTACGGGACGGCCTTCGACCGGCAGCGAGACCGGCGCAGGGTCGTGACGGATCGTCACGTCGTGGAAACGTTCCGGATCGAATCGAATCGGCGCAATCTTCATGCGGCCGCGATCGGAGCGCGGATCGAACGTCGAAGCGCCGCCGAAGGCTGCGTTACGATACTTAGCATCTAGCGGATGCATTCGAATCGGGCCGTGGTGATGCGGCGGCGGAGGGGGCGGAGGAAACGTGTGGTACCAGCGCGGCCACGGATAATACCAACCCCAGTACCACGGATACCACGGATAAAACGTCTCGTACGGCGCGAGCGGAATCCAGCCGTAACCATACGGACTCACGCCGTAATTGAAAAACGCGACGAACGCTGGAACCCACACCGGTGCGATGCCGAGCGACGGCGGATACCAGCACCATCCGTAACCGGTTGCGTAAAACCAACTGCCGTAATGATAGGGCAGCCATCCCCAAGGTTCGTTACCTACCCAGGTCCAACCGTATCCGCCGCCCCACACCCACGAGCCGTCGCGATACGGTGCCCAATCGGTGCTTTGAGTCGGAATCCAGGATTGGCCGTACGGAGACACGTCGGCCCAATGACCGTATTGGTCGAGATCGTCGTAGGCCGCTATATCGGAAGGAACGTTCGTGTTCTCGTTGAGCGCTGCAAAAAGCGCGCGATCGCGCTCGTGATTGAAATCGTCGAACGCATCGGTGACAACCTGATCGACGGACTCCAGCGACGGATGGTCGGCGTCGCCGCGCGCTAAAATCGTCTTGCCGCCGGCAACTTCGTACGTGCCGTGCGGCGTAATCAGATCGACCTCTCCTCTCCGCGACGTCACCGACGTTTGGCCGTCGGTCGAAACCCAGATGCGGTAGTTGCCCGGTTTCGAAGCACGAACGACGATGTTCGGCGTGACGATTTCGCTCATGCCTTCGTCGGCGTGCAATACTGCAAGCTCGACGAGACCCTGCGCTATATCGACCTCGCGCGTCTTGGCATCGTTTACGGCAAGGCGGAGCCCGACGGCGCCGGATAGTCTGAGTGCCGTGTAACCGTCGAGCTGCAGCTCTGCGAGCGTGTCGGCATCCGTCGTTGCAACGTAGTCGCCGGCAAAGATCGGCATGTTGACGCTGCCGGCAAGCTGCGTTTTGCCTTTGCCCGATCGCGTGAGCACGATCGTTCCGCTCTGCACGACGCTAATGCGCGCAACGCCGGGCGGCACGCCTTGCGAGTCGTCGGCGCTAGCGACGGCCGTCGTCAGGATCGCCGCCGCCGCACACAACACTATCGCTCGAAGTAGCACGGGTCCGTGGACCTCCTCCAACGCTAATTATTGGAGTTGTGCCCACGGACCCGCATTGTAGTCCGGTTAAGGTAAGATTAGAGGGGTGCCGGACTCGGCGTAGCCTTCGAATGGTGCTCCGGCGGCTGCGGCTGGGGTGTGCGTTGAGGCGTGCGCTGCTCGGGCGGAACGAACCGCTGCGGAGCGGTCGTCTCGGGAGCGCGCGCCGGCTCGGGCGTCCGCGCCTGCGTGGGCACCCGATGCTGTGCCTGCGGAACGAACTGCGAAGGCGCAGTCGTGCGTACGGGCGCGACGTGGCGCTGCTCCGGCGGAACGAACTGCTGCGGCGCAGTCGTGCGTTCAGGCGCCATCGTGCGCTGAGGCGGTGCCATCGTGCGTTCCGGCGTTACGTGGCGCTGTTCCGGAGGAACAAACTGGTGCGTTGCCGCCGGACGTTGCGGTGCGACCGGTTTTGGTTGCGGTTTTTCGACCGGCTTCGCTACGGGTTTTACAACCTGAACGGGAGCCTTGTACGTCGGATGCTCGGCGGGAGCCCGATAGACCGGAGGCGCAACGGGCGTCGTGTGCGCCGGCGCGGCGATCACGCGCGGCTTAACGTCGACGACGGTCTTTACCGCGGCGGCTTGGCGCTCGAACGATGCGTTACGAACGATCTCCGGCGCCTTGTTCGCAAACACCGGTTGTTCGAACCGGGTCGACAGGCGAACTTGCATCGGGGCCTGCCGCACGCCTAACACCGCTTTGGTCGGTACGATCGGAACCGCACCGCGCACGAGCGTGAGTTGGCGCACGTCGCGCGCCGGCAGCACGACCGGATGGGCGAAGTCGCCGTTGCGGAACCGGTTCACCGGAATCACGCGCACGACTTTGACGTACCGGATGTTTCGATAGACGTTGTAAACGTTCGTAACGTTCACCGGACTCAGAGCCGTCTGCGGGAACGCCGCGTTCGCGCCGAATCCGCCGTACCACGGAACGTACTGTTCGCCGGGAGCGAGCGGCACCCAACCGATGTTGCCGTAACCGTAAGCGGAGTTCAAACCCGGGTTGAAGGCAGCGTTGCCGTTACCGCCCGTCAAAAAGAACGCGACGAGTGCCGGCAACCATGCCGACGACAGCGAGTTCGGATTTTGGTACTGATAACTCGGCGGCTGCCACATCCATTGGTTGTAGCCAGTGGAGTAATACCAGTTGCCGTAGTGATAGGGAACGTAGCCCCACGACTCGTTGCCGACCCAGGTATAACCGTAGCCGGGTTCCCAGACCCACTGGCCGTTCGAATACGGCGACCAGTTGTTGCTCTGGTTATACGGCGACCACGACTCGCCGTAACCAGGCACGTTGTACCATTGGCCGTAGTTAGAGAAGTCGCTGTATCCGGCTAACGCGGGAGCGAGATACGGATTGGCGTTGTACGAAGCGACCACTTCCTGATCGCGCCGTTGATTGTAATTATCGAAAGCGTCGTAACCGATCGCAGCCTGCCTGGAGACCTGTGGGTTGTTATACGGCCCGTAAGCAACAAACGTCGATCCCGGCGTCAGGTTTTCGGAACCGTTTCCACTGGAGACGTTCGCCATGCCGCTGCGCACCGTAACGAGCGTTTCACCGTTAGGCATTACCGATACGCGGTAATCGCCGGCCCGAGTGGGCCGAACCGTCAGCGACGGCGTGTCGATCTGCGATCCGCCGTCGTTATTTTGCAGGACCGCAAGTTCCGCGGTGCCAGAAGCGAGCTGCACTTCGCGCGAGCCTGGATCCAGGTTGACCATGCGGACCTGCGTATCTTGAGCGAGCCGGATCATCGAGATGCCGTCGAACTGCACTTCGGCTCTCGATCCGCCCGCGGTGCTGATATAGTCGCCGGGAAGCATCGGCGTATTGATTGCTGCGCCGACTTGAGCGCCGCTGTCGCCGCGGACGATGACGACGTCGCCCGAAACCGCGCTGACGTCGGCCACGCCCGGCGCGCCGGGCACCGCGTATTGCGCCGCAGCCGGCTGCGTCGCCATCAGCGTCGCTCCCAGTGCGAGCGTAGTCGCAAGCAACCCGCCGATGGCCCTTCGTAGTGGAGAAATATTCATATTGCGTTTTTCACCTCGCACCGTATCAACGAAAACCGTACCCGGTGCGTACCCTCCAAGCGACCGTACGAGGTTAGGATTGCCTGAAAGCGAGGCGACGAGTTAATATCGTCTTATGAAGGATCAAGACAAGCTTTCGCGCGCTACCTTCGTGCGAGCCGCAGCTATCTTACCGGCTCTCGCCGGTATTCTCGGAAGTCCCGTACGAGCTCAAGCGCCGCACGGCACAAAAGCGCAGTTCAAGTATCAAAATACGCCCAAGGGAAGTCAGCAGTGTTCGAACTGCACGTTCTTCGTCGCCGGCAAGACAGCGACGGCGAACGGAACGTGCAAGATCGTTCAAGGCGACATCAGCCCTAAGGGTTACTGCATCGCCTGGTCCGCTAAAAAGTAACTCAAACTACTTCGAAGAGGCCGGCGGCGCCCATGCCGCCGCCGATGCACATCGTCACGACGACGTATTTCGCGCCGCGGCGCTTGCCCTCGATTAACGCGTGCATGGTCATGCGGGCGCCGCTCATGCCGTACGGATGGCCGATGGAGATCGCGCCGCCATCAACGTTGAAGCGATCGTTGGGAATGCCCAACGTATCGCGGCAGTAGACGGTTTGCACGGCGAAGGCTTCATTGAGCTCCCACAGGCCGACGTCGTCGATCTTCAATCCGTGTTGCTTGAGCAGTTTCGGTACCGCGAAGACGGGGCCGATACCCATTTCTCCCGGTTCGCAACCGGCGACGGCAAAACCGCGATAGACACCCAGCGGCGCTAGATTACGCTGCCGCGCGAGGCCCGCATCCATGATGACGACGGCAGCCGCGCCGTCCGAGAGCTGCGAGCTGTTGCCGGCGGTGATCGATGTCTCTTTCATGCCGGGAACCGCTCCCGGAAGCCTCTGCAGCGCGTCGATCGTCGTCTCCGGACGATTGCCTTCGTCTTTTTCCAGCACGACGTGCTGTTCGGTCACCGTGCCGGTTTCCTTATCTTGCACGTACTTCCACGACGGAAGCGCGACGATCTCGTCGTCGAAACGTCCGGCGGCTTGCGCGGCCGCCGTCCGCTGTTGGCTCTGCAGTGCGTACTCGTCCTGCCGCTCGCGCGATACGTCGTATTTTTTGGCGACGTTGTCGGCGGTGTAAAGCATCGGCATGTATACGTCGGGCGTGTGCCGCAGCAGCCACTCTTCGGTATAGAACTCCATGTTCAAGTACTTCTGGACCATGCTGACCGACTCGACGCCGCCGGCAACGACAGCGTTCGCGCCGTCGGCGACGATGCGCTTGGCGCCCGCGGCAATCGCGTCGAGGCCCGACGCGCAATAACGGCTAACGGTCTGCCCCGGTACGGTTACCGGACATCCGGCGCGCAGCGCGGCGGTACGGCCGATATTGTTACCAGTCGCGCCTTCGGGCAAACCCGAACCGATGACGACGTCGTCGATCTCGCCCGGGTCCACGCCCGCGCGTTCCATGGCGTGCTTGACGACGTGTCCCGCCATCGTGGCTCCCGGCGTTTGATTGAAGGCCCCGCGAAACGCACGTCCGATCGGCGTACGCGCGGCGGAGACGATGACGGCTTCACGCATTGACGAGTTCCTTGCCGGCTGCAGTGTACTTAGCGAAACTCCCGCCGCTCTTGGCGATCTCGGCGAGTAAAGGTGCGGGCGTCCATTGCGGGCCGAACTCCCGCGCAAACGCCTCGACTGCCGCGAAAACGGTGTCCACGCCGACCTCGTCGGCGTACCACATCGGGCCGCCTTTATGCGGCGGGAAACCGTAACCGTAAACGTAGACGATGTCGATATCGCCCGGGCGCAGCGCGACGCCTTGTGCGAGCAAGAACGCACCGCGGTTGATCAGCGCGTAAACGAGCCGGTCGCGAATCTCGTCGTCCGTATACGTGCGCGGGGCGATGCCCGCTTTTCGCGCCTCTTGCGCGAAGAGCTCTTCGACCTGCGGATCGGCGATCGGTTCGCGGCCTTTACCGACGGCTTTGTCGTATTTGAAGTAACCGGCCATGGTCTTCTGACCGAGCCGTTTGAGCTCGACCAAACGATCGATGACGTTGGTGCGGCCCTTGCCCTCTTCACCCCGCGACTTCGCAATGTGCCATGCGACGTCGATGCCCGAAAGATCGGTCATGGCGAAGGGTCCCATTGGGAAGCCGAACCGGGTCATCACGGCGTCGACGCGCATCGGCGAAACGCCCTCTTCGGCGAGCGCCACCGCTTCGCGCGCGTAATCGAAGATCATGCGGTTGCCGATGAAGCCGAATGCGTTACCGGACAAGACGGACGTTTTGCGCAGCGTCTTCCCGAGCCCCAATGCGGCCGCGAGCGTTTGCGGCGACGTTTCCGATCCGCGCACGATTTCCAGCAGCGGCATGATGTTCGCCGGCACGAAAAAGTGCAGCCCCACGAACTGCGCCGGCCGCTTGGTGACCGATGCCATCTCGTCGATATCCAAGGTCGACGTGTTCGAAGCGAAGATTGCTTCGGGCTTCACGATCGATTCGAGCTTCGCAAAAACTTCTTTCTTGACGTCCATGTTTTCGAACACCGCTTCGACGACGACGTCGGCGTCGGCGAGCTCGCTCCAGTCGTCGGTGAACTTGATCGATTGGCCGCGCTTCCAGGCTTCCTCTTGCGTAAGCTTGCCCTTCTGCACTTGGTACATGAACATGCCCATCACCGTTTGACGCGCCTTGTCCACCGCTTCGTCGTTCGAGTCGAGCACGACGACCGGAATCCCGGCTTGCGCGAACGTGATCGCGATGCCGCTGCCCATCGTTCCGGCGCCGATGACGCCGGCCTTCTTGACGTCGAGCCGTTGGGCTTGCGGCAGGCCGGGAATCTTCGAAAGCTCGCGCTCCGCGAAGAAAACGTGGCGCAGAGCAAATGAGGGCGCCGAACGCACGAGTTCTTCGAACAGACGCGCCTCGCGCGCGATGCCGAACTCGAACGGCATCTCGACGGCCGCTTCCACCGCATCGATCAGTTTGTGCGCGGCGAATCCGCCGTTATCTTCGGGCGGCACCATCTTGTGGGCTTGCGACACGACGAAGGGCCCGGCTTGCGCGGTGATGCCTTTGCCGATGAACGCTTTCTTTTCGGAGATGCGGCGCTTGCTTCCGCTGCGCGCCAGGTTCGCGGCAGCCGTTACGGGATCGCCCTCCACCACTTCGTCCAAGATGCCGAGCTCTTTGGCCTTGTCGGCTTGGTGCGAGTTGCCTTTGAGCATGAACTCGAGCGCCGCTTGCGCGCCGATGAGGCGCGGCAAGCGTTGCGTGCCGCCGGCGCCCGGCAGCAAGCCGAGTTTGATCTCCGGCAGCCCGACTTTCGACGAGCTCGTCGCCACGCGGTAATCGCAGGCCAGCGACAGTTCTAGGCCGCCGCCGAGCGCGTTGCCGTCAATTGCGACCGCGTACGGCTTGCGGCTGCGCTCGACGGCCGCGATCACGTCGCGAATGGTTTTAGTCTCGGCAGTCGGTTCGTTCGTAAAATCGTTAACGTCCGCGCCGCCGCTGAAGATGTTGTTCGCGCCGGTGAAAACGACGCCCTTAACCGCGCCGTCCTTTTCGGCATCGTCAACCGCTTTAAGAATAATCTCGGAGAACTTGAAGCCTAGCGCGTTGATCGGCGGATTGTCCAGCGTGAAGATCCGGACGCCGTCGACGTCTTTGCTGTGCAGTTGCATTATGCCGTTACCGTCATCTTCCGGTCGAGATCGAACTGATCTGGAGTCAAGGTTATCACGTCGGCCGAGCCGTCCATGATCTGCTTCTTGAAGTACGCGCCTTGCGAAAGGACGTGAGTCGTGTAGAACTTCGCCGTCGCGAGCTTGGCCTTATAGAACTCAGCCTCCGGATCGCCGGCGGCGATCTTCCAGGCCGAGATCTGCGCGGCGCGCGCCATCTGCCAGGCGCCGGCAATGACTCCCCAAAGTTTGAGATACGGCACGCTGCACGCAAGCGCTTTCTTCATATCGCCCATGCCGGTCATGCCCATCCATTGCGAAACTTCCGTCAGCGCGCCAAGGCTCTCGAGCAGCGCTTCGCCGATGGCTCCGACGTCTGCGTTCTCGCTCGCGGCGCATTCTTTGGCGACCGCTTCCATTTTCTTCCCGACGGCCATCGCCGTGGCTCCCATATCGCCGATGAGCTTGCGGCCGAGCAAATCCAGCGCTTGGATACCGGTCGTGCCCTCATAAATCGTGATGATGCGCACGTCGCGATACTGTTGCGCGATACCGGTCTCTTCGATATAGCCCATGCCGCCGAAGATCTGCAACGCGTTCGAGCAGAGGTCGATCGCGTTCTCGGTGCACCAGCCCTTGACGACCGGAATCATCAGCTCGACGAACGCTTTGTGCTCCTTGCGAATCTTCTCGTCAGGGTGCTTCTGAGCGTAGTCCAAGGAAGCACCGGTGACGTACGCCAAGGCGCGCATCGCTTCGATCGTCGCCTTCTGCCACATGAGCATCCGGCGCACGTCGGGGTGATGGATGATCGTCACCGCGTTCTTGTCGCGCGTCGTGACGTCGCGGAACTGAACGCGCTCTTTAGCGTACTCCAGCGAGTGCTGGTACGCGCGGTCGGCCAACGCGATGCCCTGAACGCCGACGGAGAAACGCGCCGCGTTCATCATGATGAACATGTACTCGAGTCCGCGGTTGGCCTCGCCGACTAAGTAGCCGACGGCGCCCCCCTTCTCACCCAAGCTCATGGTGCACGTCGGGTTGCCGTTGATGCCGAGCTTGTGCTCGATACCGGCGCAGACCATATCGTTGCGCTCGCCCAGCGACCCGCCGGCGTTCACGACGAACTTCGGCACGATGAAGAGCGAGATGCCCTTGGTTCCCTCGGGCGCGTCGGGCAGACGCGCGAGCACCAGATGGATAATGTTCTCGGCCATGTCGTGCTCGCCGAACGTGATGAAAATCTTCTGGCCGGTTAGGCGATAACGGTCGTCTTCCGGAACGGCTTTGGTGCGAACCTGCGCGAGATCGGAACCCGCTTGCGGTTCGGTGAGACACATCGTGCCCGTCCACTTACCGCTGACCAGGTTCGGAATGTACGTCTTCTTCTGCTCGTCGCTGCCGCACAGCTCGATCGCTTCGATCGCGCCTTGATTGAGCAGCGGACCGTTGGCAAAACCGATGTTGGCCGCGTTCCACATCTCAAGGGTCGGACCGAGCAGCAGCGATGGGAGTCCTTGTCCGCCATACTCCTCCGGCACCGGCAAACCGATCCAACCGGCGTCGGCAAACTTTTTGTACGCCTCCTTGAAGCCTTTGGGCGTCGTAACCTCACCGTTGTTCCAGGTGCAGCCTTCCTTGTCCCCGATCCGGTTGATGGGATCGAGGACCTCGCTTGCAAACGTTCCGGCTTCCTCCAGAATCGGATCGAGAACGTCTAACGTTTGTTCGCAGCCGGGAAGTTTCGCAAGTTCTTCGACGTTTGCGAGCTCGCGCAGAACAAACTGCATGTCGCGAAGTGGGGCTCGGTACGTGCTCATCGTCGTTAGTTACTTTCCTTTTATGAAGTGGTTTAGGAAGCGGCCGCTTCTCGCGCATCCGTGTGCTTCAGCGGCACTAGCACATCGTGTGCGTCGCCGGCGTACAACTCGCCGCGCAAACGCGCGACGGATGCAGCGAGCATTTCGAGATACGGCAGCATCCCGGTTTTTATGCGGTTGAGTCGCTCGATTCCGGCGTCGGTAATTTTGTAATAGCGGCGCGAACGTTTGGTGGGGTGCTCCCACTCGCCGGCGATGAAACCGCGTTCCTCGAGCCGCCGCAACAACGGATAGATGGTGTTCGTGTTGACCGCCAACAGGCCCTCACAGAGCGCTTCGATGCGCGCCATCAAACCGGAACCGGTGTCGGGCTGTTCGGCGAGCAAGTGCAGCACCAAGACCGGGAAGATCGTCTTGGATTTAATGGGACCGCGAATCAGCGTGTCGGCGGCGTGGCCGGAGGGCTTCGACGCCCGCTCGGCAACTCGGGATGGCATGCCTTGTAGTTGTACCATTATTAAAAGTAATAATACAAGACCAGGACAAGAATACCTAGTCCAACCTTCTGACGACCATGACCGGGAGGGTCGTGGATCTTACGAGCTGGCCGGCAACGCTGCCCATCACGATCGAGGCCAGCCGGTTACGGCCGCGGTAGCCTGCGACCAGGATATCGGCTCCTACGTTCTCCGCACACTCCAGCAGGGCGGGAACAATCTCGCCGGCGAGGAGATGCGTCTGCACCTGGAGCCCCGCCGAGAAGGCCTCGGCACTGGCCAACTGGAGCGCAGCTTGGGCCTGGTCAGACAGGAGATCGGGAGCATCCGCGGGCTGCTTGGCAAGCATCGCCGGTACCCCAGCGTAGGCGATGACCGAGGCGACGTGGAGGCTGGCTCCCGCACCTAGCGACGTCGTGAGCTCCACGGCCTTGCGAACCGCACTCATAGCCTGATCGGATCCGTCGGTGGCAACAAGCACGGTGCGAAACATTAAGGGTCCTCCGGCACTCATGATACAATGACCGCGACTATGGCTACCCCTACCCCCGTCGAGTCTCTGACGAAAAACCACCGCATCGTCTACGACATCCTCAACGAGCACGGGGCCGGCACCCACCTCACGATGGCGCAGCTCTACGAGCTAGCGCGGGAGCGCCGGCCGGGAATCGGTTTTACGACGGTCTACCGGGGCGTGACGCGACTGCGCGACCTGGGTCTCATCGCCGAGATCGTCATCCCGGGTGCCGATAGCGCGGTCTACGAGCCGGCGTCCCACCCGCACGCGCACTTCCGCTGCACGCAGTGTGGCCGCGTCGACGACGTGCAGTATACGCTGCCGTCCTCGGCAACGTCGAAACTTTCCGCCGAGAACGGATTCCACGTCGACAGCATCGAGCTCAGTCTACACGGCCGCTGCCGCGATTGTCGGACGACAAACCGTTTGAAGATTTAAGGCGTAACGTGTAGCTGCGTCGATGCGCTGCGGCCGAACTGTTCCGGAGCGTCGCGCAAATACGCCTTAGCCCCAGGCCACAAGAACGTTCCCGGCGTCACCGACCGCACGAGATAATGCACGTCGTACACGCCCGGGCCGAGATGCTCGGCAAATGCCATCACTCGATCGCGGTAGATCTGCTGCGTATCGATCTCCCAGCTGTCGCTTTGCGGCACGAGCGTTTGCAGCGTCGTCTGGAAGCTGGTATCGACGGCTTCGAATCCGGCCGGCAGCGGATCTTCGATCAATAGACGGTCGACCGGGTGATCGACGATCACCCGCACGCCGACGTCGAACACTTTCCCGGCCGGAACGTCGAGCGGTGCGGCCGTCGCCAAATCCATGATCGCAAGCGCGTTGGTGCCTCCCGGCGGCTGTATGCTGCGGATCACGCGAAACGCCGCGAGTTCCCCCGGCGCGTTTGCCGGAACCGGATACGAGTACAGCACGACGTAGTGGACCGTGCCGCCTTGCGCCGCAACCTCGAGCGCACCGCCTTTGACCGAACCGGCTGGTATCGTGACGCTTTGCGATGAGGCGACGCTCCCGAACTGAGACGATGCGATGGTCGCACCGCCCGCGGTGACGGTCGCCGATGCCGTACCTAAATGTTCGGTCGCTGCATACGCCGAGAGCGCCATCGTCGCCGATGCGGTGTCGTCGACCGTCGGCCAGCCGCAGCGGCACTGCTGCGCGACGAGCTGGCGAACGGCACCGTCGAGCTGTTCGACGGGAACATGACGCTCGATCAGCAGCTGCAGCATCTGCGCCTGCGCGTCCACGGTGGAATCCATCCAACGCCATTGCGTCGATACGTTGGCTATCGCATAGCGTCCGGTCACGTAGAGTGTCTGTTGCAAGCGATCGGCGAGTGCGGTGCCTTGGCCCTGCCAGCCGGGCGTCTGCAGCAAGAAGCGCGCCAACCGAATCTTCGTCGCCGCATCGAACGTCGATTGCTGCGCGACGATGTCGTTGAGGAAATCGGTCATCCGCCGCCCGCTCGAGGCCAACGCCCACAACGATTCGAAACGCAGCTGCGCCTTGCACGCGGCGTCGTCGCACCATTTGTTGCGTGCCGGATTTGCAAGCGACTGCGCGACGAATGCCTGCGCGCGAGCGATCGTACCGGAATCGACCGCAACGCCGTGAGCGCGGGCGAAGGCAAGCGCCTCTAATGCGTACGCGGAGCCAAACGGATCGCTCGGGGAGACGGACCCTTGTCCGTAGGCGAATCCGCCGTCCCCACGCTGCAGCGCGTAAAGTCGTTGAAGAACGGTCGCGATTTGCGCGGCCGGGTCGAACGACAACTTCAAACGGTACGGCTGCTGCAGTCGCTGCAGGGCGGTTGCGATCTCGAGTCGAGATGCCAGCTCGTCGGCGAACGGATAGGGATCCGCGTCCATTATCCGTTCGCTGGGAACGGCGAACTGCGGAACGATCGAGTTGGCCAGCGTTATCTGTAAGAAGCCGCTGCGATTGAGGTCGATCGGAATGGAAACATTCGACGTCGTGGCACCGCTCTGGACCACTGCATCGGTGCTGCCCCGATCGACCACGCCGAAGGGCACGTTGAATGCGTCGCTTTGCGCGCCCAAACGGCTCGTGGCTTCAACGGTCGTCGGCACCGGCGTTCCTACTTGCACCGGAAAGCGCCACGCCTGCATACCGGTCGAGGCCTGTTCCGACGCTTGCATCCGATGCGGATCTCCCGACGTAAACGCCAGCGCACCGGACATCTGAAGAACAACATCGAGCGCGCCGCCTGCACCGGTTTGATTCGATGCCGATACGCCCAGGCCGAAAGTATCCCCCGGACGCGCGAACTGCGGCAGCAGCGGATTGGTCATCAACGGGAGCGCCGAGATAAACGTTGCGTCGGACGTAACGAAATGCGCGTCGTCTGCGCCGACCGCCACGGCCATCACGCGCCACGTCGTCAAATCGTCGGGCATAGAGAACGTCACGCCGGCCTTACCGGATGCGTCGGTCTGCAGCACCCGATAGAACGCCAGCGGCAAGAAGTGCTGCCGTACGCGCGTGCTGGCCGCACCCGCCAAGTATCCCCCGCCGTAGCCGAAGCCTTTTTCAGGCGGCGGCGTCTGCGTTTGCAGGACGATGCCTTCGCGGTTATCGGAGAAGATCGTCGAGATCGGCTGATCGGCGAAAACCGTTTGTACCAAATCCGGCGCACGATAACCGGAAAGCTGCAGGATCGCATCGTTGACGACCATCGCGACCACCTCGCCGCGTGCGGCGCTGCCGTCCTTGTGCGTCAGCGCGAAGTCGACGTGCTGCGAGCCGCCGGGCCGCACTTTGGCGGATTTTGGAAGAATGCCGAGTTTGAGATAGCGGTCGGCCGTGCCGACCTCAAAGCTAGTCATGCCGACGCGCGCGAGACCGTCAACGCTTCCGGGCTTAGCCGACGCGATGTTCGCACCGCGGCGAACCACGACTGCCTCGAAAGCGGCGTTGGGGAGCATCTGCGGCGTGATCTTGAACGAGACGCGCGCCGCACCGCTGACGCCGCGCACGGTCGCCCGATAGAGCGTGTCGCCGCGTACGACGCAAACGTACACGTCCGCATTCGCGTACGGCGACGCAACCATCGCCGTTGCGGTGTCGCCTGCCGAGTACGACTTCTTGTCGAGCTTCACGGCAACCGAGTTCAGGTCGCTCAGGCCCCAATCGGCTTCGCCAGGACCGAACGCGAAAATCTGGTAGTCGGTCGACGCTGCATCGCCGCGCGTGCCGGCAAAGTTCGCGACGACGCGATACGGCCCGGGATCGGGCGGCGTCAGCTGCGCGTCGACGGGCGTTTGAGCCGACGTGACGTCGACGCTTCCGGCGTCGGTGTACTCGATCGACTGCTGCGCGCTCTCGCCCCCTTCGACGACCTGCGTAGCCGACGTGTAAGTCATTTTTTGCAGAACGAGATGCACGCCTCGGCCCGCAATCGGATGGCCGTCGGCGTCCGTGACGATCACGTGCAGCGGCATCGGTTTTCCGGCGACGCCGCCGCCGTCGGAGCTGATACCGATGACGCCGTCGCCCGGCAGCGCAAGGAAACTCTTCGAGTCGGAGACCGAGAGATTCGAAACGTCGGTGGTCTCCATATCGACGGTGTAGGTCATCGGAAACGGCAGATCGCTCGGCACGCCTACGCTCACGCTGGCATTCCCCTGCGCGTCGAGCGGAAGATCGCGCTGCAGCACGTCGGTATCGAACGACGGCGTCTGTTCGGGATAGAACCACTGGCGTCCAAACGTGTACTCGTCCCATCCTTTGGGTTGCACGGAGGCGAGCTCGCGCGTCACGTAGGCATGCGCCGTTCCGCCTTGCAGCGGAGCGCCGAACAGATACACGGCATTGGCGCTCGCCTGAATGTCGTTGCCGGCTTGCGCCGAGGTTCCGCTCAGCGCGAGCGTCAGCTTGAAGTTCGGCGGCTTGAACTCGGCGACGCGGAATCCGCCGTCGATGTCGTTTCCATTGGCGCCTTTCGCATCGACCGTATAATAGCCCAACGCCTGCTGCTTCGACAACTTCAGCGCCATCGAAAAGATGCCGTAGGCGTCGGTCTTCACCGTTCCGAGCGCGCTCTTGTTGTTGCTCGGATCTTGCAGCGTTACGGTATACACGGCATTCCGGTCGGCGACGATGCGGTCGCCGCTGACGTAGTATGCAACGCCGGTGATCTCGCCGGTTTCACCCGGCTGATACATGTCGCGATCGGGAAAGACCGTTCCACGGGATAACGGCGCGCCCGACGACCAGCCGCCGTTGACGTCGAAGCGGTAAACGCCGCTATAGCTTTGCGTCTGCAAGGTGGCGACGTCGCCGCCTTGGGCTGCGACCACGCCCATCGTCGGCGCCTGATTGGCCGCAGCGCCGGCGTAACAGCGCTCGATGTCGACGCCGGAGAAATCCACCTCGCCGTTTTGGGCGGTCGTTCCTTGCGCGCAGGTGCCGAGAACGGTATTCTGACTGTCGTACCGATAGAGCGTCACGTTGACGTCCACAGCCGGGGAACCGTCGCTCAGGTGTTGCGTCATGACGATTCCGTGCTCCGGGAACCACTGAGCGAAGATGCCAATGTTCGTCAGCTGCGCAATGCCGACCAATCCGGGGCTGCTGTCCGCCGGATCGAGATCGGTGCGGAAACCGTAGGCGAGCGCGCCGTACGGTTCGCCCAACTGCGCCTGCAGCGGCACGCGCACGACGCTCTGCACGTTGCGCTTGGCGCCCGCGAGCGTCCGCTCCGGCCACGCCGGCGGAGTGGCCAGAAAATGCAGCGCGTCCAGACTTGTCAACAGATCTTTCGCGGCAACGCGCGCAGTCGCCATCCGGTATGCGTTACGCGGAAGGTTCGTCGCGTAGAAGTTGAGCTGCACCGGAGCGCCTGCCGCAATAACGGCATATCCGCTGGGTGCCCAGGCTCCGGGCGCGAAGTCGCTGGTTTGAATCGTTATCGTGCGCGGTTGACCCAGCGTTTGTCCGAAAACGTCTTTGATCGTAGGCGCCAAGGTCGCGCTATATGCCGCGTCGGGATCGAGCGCGTACGGATCGATCGAAACCGTCGTTCCGCCGTCGGAAAGCGTAACGAGCGATTTGACGTTGGCAGGCGCCGGCGAAACGGTGACGGCGCCGGCAATCGATTTTGCATCGAGCGGATTGTTGAATACGATCGCGGGATCGCCGCTCGCAAAACGCGATCCCGAGTTCGCCCCCGGACTGGCGCTAGGCGTCGGAACCACCGCCAGCGCGTCGTAGGTGTGAATGCCCCCGGTAAACTGTTTGCTCGTCGCGACGTTTCCGTACGCCGGATCGACGCCGGGCGCGATCACGAGCGAATAGGTCGTACTCTTCTTGAGGTTTTGCTGCGGCTTGACGTCGTAGATCCACGCTTTGAGCGACGGGTCGAACAGCTCGGCCGCGCTGCTGCCGGGATACGGGGTCGGCTGTGCTTCTAAGGTCGCCGTAACCGGCACGGTGTCGCCGCCGCCTTGGAAGGTCGTGTGCGTCGCCAGCGACGTCGCGTCGACGGCGGCGTTTGCCGTAATCTTGAGCACAGGAAGCGTCGCCGCCGGAGCGGGCGTCGCGCTGTCGTCCTGTGCCGGTTTGAGCGACGGGAGATCGCGCATCTCGAGTGGGTCGGTCTCGAAGGTCCAGGCAAGGTCGTCGGCGAGCGTGTCGCCGTCGAGATCGTGCAGGCCGGCGGAGACTTTGACCGCGACCCGCGTACCGATCGGTAGCGACTGTTCTGCGACGAAGCCGACCATCCGCGGCGTCAGCAGCGAGAACTTCCCTTTGAGCGGCGGATCGAGCGAAAAGTGGGACAGCACGTCGGCCGGACCGGCTCCCGAGAGCGCTTCGACTTTCGCGACCGGCTTGGCGAAGATCACACGGATCTGCGCGAGCGACTCCGCCTTTCCAGCCGGCGAAATCGAAGCGATCCATACGGGCAGCGCCGGCTTTGCCAGTGCCGCTACCGGCGAAAGCTTCGCAGGCGCGGGCGCGTTTTGATTGCAGGCAGCAACGCCTGCCGCAGCAGCTACGAGGGCAACGCCGAAGAACAGTGATCTACGCACCGCCGTCGTACATTAACTCAAACAACGTGAAACTCTTTGTGCGCGTCGCACCTATCGCCATCGCCGCCGCAACCGTGACGCTCGGCGCGGCCTATCTCTGGGGTGTGGACGTTTCAAGGCTTCCGCAAGGACGCAACGCGATCACCTTTACGGATCGAACCGGTGCGCCGCTGGGGACGATATTGGCGTCGGACGCGTCGCACGCCGTCTCCGTCCCGCTTTCGCGAGTCTCTCCCGTATTCGTCGACGCCATCGTTGCCGCCGAAGACGCCCGGTTCTATCACCACGGCGCGATCGACCTTCCGGCGCTGGTTCGCGCGGCGCGCGAGCTCGTTATCTACGGCGAACCACGCAGCGGAGGTTCGACCATCGCGATGCAGTTAGCGCGTTTGCTGCAGCCGTCGGGCAAGCTCGTGCAGATCGTCTACGCCGAACGCATCGCCATTGCGTCGAGTAAGGCGGCGATTCTCGAGGCCTACGTCAACCGCGTGCCGATGGGCGGCAATCTCTACGGGGTCGAAGCAGCCGCGCGCACCTACTTCGGTGAGCCGGCGGCGGATCTGGATCTCGCGCAGGCTTCGCTGCTGGCGGGTATCCCCAACGATCCCGGCCGCCTTTCGCCCGACGCCGGCTGGAACGCCCTGCGCGCGCGGCAGCAGTACGTGCTCGACCGCATGGTCTCGCTGGGGGAAATCTCGCGGGACGACGCGTCTCGCGCGTTTCGCGAAACGCTGCACGTGCGGCGACACGATGCCGGAATAACCGACGCCGCGCACGCGTTGTTCTATCTCTACTCGCGCGTACCGCCCGGCAGCGGACGCGTGCGTACGACGCTCGACCGTACGTTGCAGCGCTTCGTGCAGGCGCAGACGCACGACGTCGTCGCCGCGCTCGACGCGTATCATGTCAACGACGCGGCGGCGCTCGTCGTCGATAACGCGTCCGGCGCGGTGCTTGCGTACGTCGGTTCTCCCGATTACTTCTCAGACGAAATTCTCGGACGCAACGACGGCGTGCAGGCGCTTCGCCAGCCCGGCTCCTCGCTCAAACCGTTTACGTACGAGGCTGCGCTAGAAAACGGAACCATCCGCTCCACCACCGTTTTGCCCGACGTGCCCTCGACGTACGCGATCCCCGGCGGCAAGCTCTATGAGCCCGCGGATTACAGCGGGCGATTCAGCGGACCCGTTCGCGTTCGCTACGCGCTTGCGAACTCGCTGAACCTGCCGGCCGTCCACGTACTATCGTCGCTCGGCGTCGAGACGCTGCTCGACCGTCTTCACGCCTTACGTTTCGATCATCTCGATCGTCCGGCGGCGTATTACGGACTGGGCTTGACGTTGGGCAGCGGCGAGGTGACGGTCTGGGAACTGGTGCAGGCGTACGCAACGATGGCACGTGGAGGATCGCTGATCCCGCTGCATCTGACCGGAAGCGCGGCCTCCGCGCAGCTGGTGGGCGACGCCTCGACGTGGGCGCTCGTCGGCAATATGCTCGCCGATCCGCACGCGCGCGCCAAAGCATTCGGCGTGCACTCGGTACTGGAGATGCCGTTCTGGGCGGCGGTGAAAACCGGAACGTCGTCGGATTTTCGCGATACGTGGACGGTTGGATTTACGCGCGAGTATACGGTCGGCGTATGGGTCGGAAACTTCGACGGCTCGCCGATGCGCGGCGTCTCCGGCGTCACCGGGGCCGGACCGTTATGGAATCGCATCATGCTGCACTTGCACGAGAACGCCGACCCGCCGCCGTATCCGCCGCCGCCGGGCTACGTGCGCGCGCGCATTTGCGCGACGACCGGACACGCGCCGTTGCCCGATTGCCGCGCGGTTGTCGAGGAATGGGTGTTGCCTCGGGATCTGGCGTTCGTGCGGCGTCGGGAACCGCAATACTTAGGGCACGAATACGATCCGTGGCTCGCGCAGCATCGGGAAGTTACGGCGCGCAGCGTACGCATCGTCGTTCCGCGTAACGGCGACGTGTTTGCGCGCAACGCTGCGGCTTCGCCGCTGCAGGCGCGCGAGCAGCGGCTCGCGCTGCGGGCGATCGGTCCGTCGATCGGCGCGGTACGGTGGTCCGTAAACGGCGTGCCGCTCGCATTGGATGCGAACGGCACGGCGTTTCTTCCTATTCGGTTAGGGAGGTGGACGGTGCGTGCCGACGACGGACGCTCGGCCGACAGCGTAACGATTGTGGTCGTGCCGGCGCCGCGCGAGGACCGTCCGGGATTTACGGCACGAGCGCCTGGACGTTATTAGCGTTGTCGTCGTTGAAGAAAACGGCGGTATTGCCGGGCTTCGATCCCGTCGCGACGATTCCAAAGAGCGCGCCTGCCGCACCTTTGTCGACGTTGACCTGATCGACGACCGTTCCGGGCTTGCACGGCACGGCCAAGCACTTCGGCTGCGCGATCTCGATCAGGCTATTCGTGCCGGCGGGTTCGGTGGTGTTACCCACGACGAGATTACCGTTGAAGAGCAGCGCCGAGCTGATCGGTCCCTTTAACGGTTTGCCGGAGTAGAGGAGCGACGCCCACGCTTTGGCCGGACCGCTAAAAGACGTGCCGGTCTTTCCAACGACGATGCTCTTGGGTTTGCGCAAGTTCATCGCGTTGTGGATTGCTACGACGGTGTTGGTCGCACCGTCGACGACGTAGAGCGTGCCACATGCGTTGTTCGCGCCGATTTTCACGCAGTTCTTCGGATCGAACGCGAGGCCCGACGGTCCGAAAATGCTGCCCGGCTTTCCGTGGTTCACTTTAAAACCGGTGACGACCGGGGTCATCGGCGTCTGACACGCTCCTCCGCCGCCGGCGCACGACACGGCAAGAAGAATCGAGCCGGTCGTCGCGTCGCTGATGAATAACGCCTTCGAAGCGTATTCGTAAATGCCCGTCGGGACGGCCCATATCGCACCCCACGGACGAACGACGCTCTTGCCCTTAATCGATTTGACGAGCTTTCCGGCTCCGCCGCACGCGCCCTTACTGCTGGCGCAGTACACGTCCAAGGTCTTCGCGAGGGCGCCGGTGGCATATAACGTCGTGTGGCTCTTATTGATCGCAAGCGACGAACAGCCCAGAAGCGCGTTGTCGGCCGCGAAATGTCTCGGCGAGGAGCCCGCCTTCGTCGGGAGCGCGACGATGCTCGTGCCGGTTCCTTGCACGTTCGATGAATTGTTGAAGTTGCAAACGTACAGCGTCTTATCGCCGAGCGCCAAACCGTAAGGATTGACGTCGCCGTTTGTGGGATCGACGGTCGAGCCGATCGTGACGTGCTTCTTGAGCGACTTCAAAACCGACGTTACGCCGCCGCCGTCGAAGCCAAACGGGACGCTCGGTTGATAGGCCGCCTGCGGGATCGTATGCCCGCCTCCCATTCCAGTACAAGCAGTGGCACAGGCGAGTGCGGCTGCCGCAAATACATTTCTCGTACGCATAAGCCCCCCGTGTTCTAACGATGCGCCGACCTGACCTGTTCCATTTCGGTAACGTGTCGGTCACGCAGGCGTCATGCCGGGCAGCGACGATGCGGGGATGCACGAACCAACCGCAGAGCTGGCGCGTTTACTCTTTGCGTGCGAGGGCGCGCGCGCGATCGAACGGGACGTCGTGGCGACGCTCGTTCGCTTCGGTATGGGCCCGCTGGCCTACGCAAGAGAGGCCGGCGTCCGCATCGTGCTGCTCCTCGATGGGGAAGCTTACGCGCAGGCCTCTGCCGCGCTCACGCGACTGGGCATCGACGTCGACGCGTGGCCGTGTCCACCGGCCGGACTCTTCGTCGTGGAAGAACGGACGGTGTATTTGCGTTCGCGCAGTCAAATGACGGTCGCGCACGAGTTCGCGCACGCGCTCGATTGCGCGTTAGGCTGCGGCGTGTATCGTTCCGGAGTCGATCCGCGCGTGCGAACTTTATTCGCTAACGCGCCGGCGTTCGTTACGCCCTATGCCGCGACCGGGCTCGACGAGTACTTCGCGGAAAGCGTTCGTGCGTACGTCGAGATCAACGATTCGGCATCGACGTGGCCGCGCGCCACGCGCCGCCGCCTATTGCGCGTCGATCCTGAGATGTACGATTACGTCGACACGATCTTCCGAACCGAGTTTCGCGCGGCCGCCTGACTTCTTCGAAATGCTTCCTATTATCGGGAGGCGGTGGCGACGTCGCCTAAGGTGACGGGCTTGGCGTCGTTATTCCAAGCAGCGCGGATGTAGCTGACGACCGACGCGATGTCTTCATCGGAGATGAGCTGTCCCCACGCCGGCATCGTTCCGTTGTAGTCTGTGCCCTCGATACGCGTCTTTCCGCTCACGCCGAACTTGACGATGGCAATGGTGCGCAGCGGACTGCGGATAACGAGCGGATTTCCGGCCAGCGGTGGAAAGGCGCCGGGTACGCCCCGGCCGTCGGTTTGGTGGCAGCTCGAGCAGTTCTTCATGTAAATGCGTCCGCCGTCGTTGGCCGACGCCGGATCGATCCGGATGATTGCGGCACGCTCGGGCATTTGCGTACCGGCGGGCTTAGGCGCTCGCCAGGCACAAGCGGGCAGCAGTAAGAGCAGCGCGCCGAGCGCCCCCGTTCCGGCAAGGCGAAACACGCGTACGGAGTTCTGCGCTGTCGCAAGGCGATCATGCGCACGACCGGACCGGCGTGAGACGACGCCGTCGAACCGGCCGACGGTGCGGCGCCATGCACTTAAGAGGTGTTGGGCGATGCGCGCTTGGGGCGTGAGCTCATCGCCCAAACGAGGGCGACGAGCAGGAAGTTGGCGACGAGCGAGCTGCCTCCATAGGAGACGAACGGCAGCGTGATGCCGGTGAGCGGGAAGAGTCCGATGACACCGCCGACGATGATGAAGATTTGGAACCCCAGCGTCGCCCCCAGTCCGGCGGCGAGCAGTTTGGTATAGAGATCGGGCTGTTCCAATCCCGTCGCGAGAATACGGCGCACGAGTCCCAAGAAAATTGCCAAAACGATCAGTGCGCCGATGAGTCCGAACTCTTCGGAGAATGCGGCGTACACGTAGTCGGTGGCCACGTCGGGAATGAAGCCGGGGTGACCTAACCGGTAGCCGGTGCCGAATACGCCGCCCGCGGCGAGCGCGTAGTAGGACTGTGACGACTGAAATCCCGCTCCGAGCGGATCCGAAAAGGGATTGCGCCACACCGCAATGCGCGTCTGCACGTACGGATAGTGGCGTACGGCCCAATAGGCAACCCCGGCAAAGATTGCGGCGCCCAGCACCACGATGTCGACGCGACGCGTCGCAACGAACAGCAGCGTCGCGAACGTCAACAGCAAGAGCGTCGCCATACCGAGGTCGCGCTGAACGACCAAGATCGCCATAGACGCGCCCCATCCGATAAAAAGCGGCCCGAGATACTTCAGGTTAGCGCGCAGCGACCACGGCCGCGCTTCGGCAATGACGTCGGCCATCTCCGCAAGATACGCGGCGAGGAAGAACACGATGAAGAGTTTTATCAGCTCGATCGGCTCGTATTCCACGGGGCCGACTTTGATCCATAGACGCGCGCCGTTGACTTCTTGACCGAGCGCCAGCAGTAAGCCGAAGAGCACTAGCGACGCGATCACCCACAAATACTTGTACGCCGCAAAACGCCGGAAGTTGGTGAACGCCGGACCAAAAGCCAGCACCAGGATGAGTGAGACCAGCAGCCACGCCTGTTGTTTTTGCGCGAGCGCCGGCGACAAACGCGCGACGACGGCTAAACCGAGAGCCGCTAGCACGACGGCCAGAGCGGGCAACATGTCGTCACGCGTCGACCTCGACGGCGCAAGCGCAACCCACGCCATGGCCAAAAAGCCAAGCACCGTTAGCATCCACCAGGGACCGATCGTGTGCGGAGGTGCGAACGAAAGGACGATCGCGGAGATTGCCAGCGCGCCTGCCATGGGCGCAAGCGAACGAATCAGCGCGCGAATACCATTGCGAAAACGAAACCGACCGCGGCAGCAATCCGAGCGACCGACGCCGCGACATGCCAGGGCCGGAGGGACGCCACTGCTTCGGCTGCCGAATCCGATGCGTCGTCGTGCTCGAACCGCGCAACCAGCAGATGCTCTTCCGGATCGGCGCTTTCGACGTGCGCGATCAGTGCGCGACGGTCGACGTCGCCGGGGACGCGCCGTCCGCAGAGAATGATGACGTCGCCTTCGTCGAGCATGACGCTTGAAACGGCAACGTCGAGCGTGGGCGTCGTTCCGAGAGCGCGTGCCAGCAACGGCATCGCTGCGTCGTCGAACGTATCGTCACCGGAAAGCGCCACGACTTCGCCGCGGTGTGCGAGATACGCCGCGGTGCCGCCCGCGTGCATGACGTAAGCGCGGCCGCGAACGACCAGCGCGGCGGTCAACGAAGCAGCTGCGGTCACGTAATCTTCATGTCCGGCCGTGCGCGCGTGGAGATCGGAGTTCACGCGTGCGAGAGCTGCGAGGACGGCGGTGGCTGCGGCGTGCGGACGATCGACTGCACGACGAAAACGCTCGCTGCGCAACCGCCGCTCGCATTCGGCGCGAAGACGCGTCAATAGCGCTCGCTCGATCGCCAAACCGTCGACGTTGCCGAATCCGCGCGTCACGGCCAAGAACCACGTGCGCGGGCCAAGTTGCATCGTCAAGCACGATGCGCGGTCGCCGCGAATCGCTACATCCATGCTAACTCCACTCTTCCACCGCACGCACCATCATGCGCGTCGTTCCAACGTCAACGGCGTCGCCTGCGCGCACCTCGATCGCTTCTGTAACGCGCCCTCCATTGAGGAAGGTTCCGTTACGGCTTTGCAGATCGTCGACGTACACGACGCCGTCGCGGCTCTGAAAGCAAGCGTGCTGACGGCTGACTTCCGGATCGCGCAACGAGAGCTCGGCATCTCCGCCGCGGCCGACGTTGAAGGGCGGACGGCCTTCGAAATGCCGCGTCTGGCCTCGCTCGAAAATTTCGAGGTCGACGCGCATCGGAACTAGACGGCCCGCGTCGCTGGCGGGACGCACCCGCGGGCGCGTTGCGCCGACGGCGACGACGGCAAGTGCAGCAAGAATCTCAAGCGAGCCCACTCGCAACTGAGCCTCTACTGCCGCACCGACAAGGATCACTTCTTCTCCGTCGCCTCGAAGCGCATCTGCGTATTGCCGAACATCAATTCATCCCCATCTTTGAGTTGTTTGGCCTCGATTCGCTCGCCGTTTACGAAGGTTCCGTTCGTCGAACCGAGGTCGCGCACGACCGGTTCGACGCCGTCTACCTCGACGACGGCGTGAGTTCGCGAAACGCTCGGATCCACCAAGAAGACGTCGCTTTCCTCGCTGCGGCCGACCCGCGCACGCGCTTCTACTAAGTATACCCCGTAAGCAGGCACGCCTTTGATCATTCGCAGGTGAAATCGGCGTCCGGTGACCGGGGGCTTCGGGATCGTCGCATCGATCGTCACGGTAGCCTCGCCGATCGCGGTGACCTCGACGGCGCCGGCGGGAATGCTCTCACGCGGCGTCATCTCGATATTCGGATCGCCTTCGAGGAACTTCACGCCGACGCGGCCGGCCAAATCGCGCAGCAGTTCGGCCCATTCGCGTTCGAGATAGGTTTGATGCTCGGCCAGTCGCATGAAATCATCGGGATTGACGTACACGATGTAAGAGCCCGGCGCGTACATGTGGCCTTCGCCGCCGCGCGTGCGCGCTTCCATCGTAGCGACGAGCTTGCGTGCGATCTGAGTCGGCTCCAGATCGCTCGGAAACGTTTTCGCGAAGGTGCGCTCGATGAACGCCGCACAAGCCTGCTCGACGCGATCGAGAAACGACATTTATCTGCGGCTCTCCATGCGCGCGATGTAGAATCCGTCGCGACCGTCGATGCCGGGCGGTACGAGCACGTCGCCGTTATCGGTCAGCAAGGATTCGTACGCAGCGGATATCAGGCCGCGCTCGAAGTTATGCCGTGACAAAAACCACTCCACCACTTCAATCGTTTCTCGCGAATCGGTCGAACAGACCGCGTACACCAGTGCGCCGCCCGGTTCGACGTGTCGCGCCGCGCGCTCGAGAATGCCGCGCTGCGTGAGAGCAAGGCGTTCGCCGTCGGTCCCGAGCTTCTTCCAACGCGCTTCGGGATGGCGTCCTGTCACGCCCGTTCCCGAACACGGCGCGTCGACCAGGATACGATCGAAGCGCTGGTCGGGCGCTAAGAGCTCGTCCGTGGCATCGCCGATAACGGTAGCGGCGACGACTCCGGCCCGCTCGAGACGACGCCCAAGCGTTTCGGCCTTACGCGGATCCCGCTCGATGCACAGAAGGGTTCCTTCTCCGCCCAGACGCGCGCCGATTTGAAGCGCCTTGTTCCCTCGGCCGCTGCAGACGTCGAGAATCGTTTCGCCCGGCTGCGGATTGAGCACGTCGACCGGCATCGCCGAACTCTCCGACTGCTGCCACCAGCTTTCGTCCGGTTCGCCTTGGGCCGCGGCCAGCGCCGCGGGAGCGCGCACGAGCAGCGATTCACCGACGACGGCCGAGGCGGTGGTGGCGACGCCCGCGCGCTCGAGCCGCTCGGCAACCTCGTCGCGGGTATTGACCAGGCCGTTGACGACGATTGCCGCTTGCGCCGGATCGTTGACGGCCGCGCACACCGCTTCCGTGCGTTCGCCGAAGGTTTGCCGCCATTGACGAACGAGCCACGCCGGCAGCGAATACCGCGTTCCCAGATACACGTCGTCAAGCTCGAACATTTCGCGGGCGGGCGGCGGCGGATTCGCGCGCAAGAACGAGCGCAAAACGGCATTCGACAGATTCGCGAGTCCGCGATGCCCGTAACGCTTAGCCAGATTGACGAACTCGAAGACCGTCGCGTGCTCGTCGGCTTTGGTGTATACGAGCTCGTAGACCGCCAGACGTAAAATCTCGCGGATTACCGGAGGCAACGGCTGTTTGCGCTCGCCGATGAACGGGTCGAGATACCAATCCAAGCTGCGGCGCATCTTGATCGACCCGTACGCCAGCTCGGTAGCGAACGCACGATCTTGCGGGCTGAGCCGGGCCTTGCGCGCGCGATAATCGAGAGCTTCTTGCGCTCCGCGCTCGCCCAGATTGCTCTGCGCCGGAAACACGTCGCGAACGACCGCGAGCGCGACGTCGCGCGCACTCATCTCACCGCTCACCGACTGCGCTGCAGGTACTGCGACCACGACATGCGGCCGCTGTTGGGAGCGATGAGTTCGTCGATCTCGACCGTTCCGTCGCCGCCGACGTGGGCGCGCAAAATCTTAACGGTTTCGCCATCGATAGTCGCACGTGCCGCCGGCTGCGGTGAATACGCGCGCACGTGATCGACGATGCGCTGCGGCGGCCACGTCCAATCGACGACGAGATCGCCTTTGGCAACCGGCTTGGTGAGACTGGCTTCGCCGGTCTGCGGCAAACGCGGCAGCGGCTCGCCGGAAGCGGCAAGGTCGAGCGCGCGCGCGAGCAGGTCGGCGCCGGCGAGCGCGAGGCGGTCGTGAAGTTCGCCGTAAGTTTCACCGGGAGCAATCGAGGTGCGCTCGCTCAGCACTATGTCGCCGGTGTCGAGTCCGGCATCCATCAGCATGATGCTGACGCCCGTTTCGTCCTCTCCGTTCCGCAGAGCGGTCTGAATCGGGGTCGCGCCGCGATATTTGGGCAAGAGCGAGGGATGCACGTTGAGCGCACCCAGCCGCGGCAACGCGAGCAGTTCGTCCGGGAGAATGCGCCCGTATGACGCAAGCACGAACACGTCGAACGCCTCGTGCGCAATCGATGCGGCGAACTCTCGGAGCTTGCGCGGTTCGAATACGCTCAGGCCGAGCTCGAGCGCACATGCCTTCACGGGTGATGGCGTGAGTTTATGCCCGCGGCCGGCGGGACGGTCGGGTTGCGTGACGACGCCGGCGAGATCCGAGCGCGCCGCGGTCACGCGAAGACTCGGAACGGCAAACGCGCTCGTTCCGAAGAAAAGCGCCTTCACTCCGACGCCGTTTCCGCGATCTCTTTCTCTTCGTCGGTAACGGCCAGCCGCACGTTACGTGCTTTGTCGATATAGAGCACGCCGTTGAGATGATCGACCTCGTGTTGCAGACACTGTGCGAACAGACCGTCGCCTTCTAAGCGAATCTTTTCGCCGTTGCGATCGAGACCGGATATGGCAACGCGCTTGAAACGCACGATTTCGCCCACCATGCCCGGGACGGAGAGGCAGCCTTCGGTCATCTCGATTTCTTCTTCCGCGCTCTCGATTTTCGGATTGATGCAAACGGCCGGCTCGTGTTCGTCGTCGTGCACGTCAATCACGAAGAATCGCTTCGAGACGTTGACCTGCGGCGCCGCCAAACCTACACCCGGCGCATCGTACATGGTTTCGAACATGTCGTCGATCAATTGCTGAAAAAGCGGATCGGAAATTTCCTTGGGGTCGACCTTTTTGGCGACCTTGCGCAATGTCGGATGACCGTCCCGAATGATTTCGCGGATGTAGGGCATGGGCGGCCTATTCTCAACGAGAACGGCCGCTCCATGCCGCACGGCGTCCTTAAACGCTCGCGCCGCCGTGCTCATTGCGGGCGGCGCGCCGGCGTTCATGGGCTATTGGAATCGGCTACTTCGTCTTGAACGAGCTGACGATGACGTTCGGATTGCAGTTCAAGCCGGCGTCATTCCAGTACAGGTTAACGGCTTGCGCAGGCCCGATCGGATTATTGAAGAGCGTTACGTAGTACTGCGGATTCGGATAGGTTGCCTTTGCGTGGGGGGTCGGAATCTTGGAATAGGCGACCGTCGTGAATCCCGAACCCGGACCGTAGACCGGTCCGCCGTTGATGTTTGACGTGAACTGCGACGAACCGTTGCTCTGGTTCACCCAGAGGTCGTAACTATTGCCCGACGGCAACGCCTTGTTGAACGCAACCACTACGCCCCCGACGTTAGAAGGCACTTTTCCGTTCGGTATGGGGTAAAGCACTTCAGCTTGGTACGGCGGATTGCCGCAGTTCGTGCCCGTTCCCGGCGGAATATTATTGTTATTGCCGTTGTTGTTACAAGCAGCCAACGATACGGCCGCGACAATGGCACCGAAAAATACGCCGATCGATCGTTTCATGCTTATAACCATCCTACCGCCGAGGCTCGGCGGCCTGCCGAAATTGATGTGAATTAGCTTAGAGGATGTACCCCGATAGGTCGGCGTTCTCCACGACGCCGGCCAGTCGAGACCGGACGTACTCGGCGTCCACCACGACCGTCCCGCCTTGCTCCGGAGCGGCAAAACTCACGTCTTCGAGCAGGCGCTCCAACACCGTGTGCAGGCGGCGGGCTCCGATGTTTTCGCTTTGCTCGTTGACGCGCATGGCGTAGGTCGCCAACTGCTCGATTGCATCCGGATAAAACTCCAAGGTAATGCCGTCGGTTGAAAGCAGCGCCTTGTACTGTTCGACCAGCGCGTTTTTCGGCTGCGTGAGAATTGTTTTAAAATCTTCGGCCGTCAGCGAGTCGAGCTCGACCCGAATCGGCAGCCGGCCCTGAAGCTCGGGGATGAGATCCGAGGGCTTGCTGATGTGAAACGCACCGGCGCAAATGAACAGCACGTGATCCGTTTTGACGGGCCCGTGCTTGGTATTGACCGTCGAACCTTCGACGATGGGCAGGATGTCGCGTTGCACGCCTTCGCGGGAGACGTCCGGACCGCCGCGCGGGCCGGCGCCGGCAACCTTATCGATTTCGTCTATGAAGACGATGCCGTCTTCGGCGGCGCGCCGCAGCGCTTCGCGTTTTACCGCATCCATGTCGATGAGTTTACTTGCCTCTTCTTGTTCGAAAATGCGGCGTGCATCGGCTACCGTCACTCGCTTGCGAACGCGCTTCTTCGGCAGTATGCCGCCGAGCATCTCGCCGAGGTCGCCGCCTTGGTCGGCCGGGCCGCCGATAACGCCGATCGGAAGGCTCTGCGCTTCCTCGACTTCGATCTCGATGAGGCGCACGTCGTAAAATCCGCGCTCGATTTCAGCGCGCGTCTGCTCGCGAACCTGCGCTGCGTCGGCGTTGGGCGCAGAGGCGGGCGGCGCTTGCGGCGGCTGCGGCGGCGTGAAGGTGTTGCCGAAGATCGAACCGAGCGTCGCGGCGAACGGATTATTCGGGCCCGAGGATGGCGGACGCGTTTCCGGATGGATCGCATCGATGATGCGTTCCACGGCATGGCGCTCGGCGAGTTCCTTGACTTCTTCGCGGCGTTCGTCGCTGACGGTGCGAATCGA
Organism: Vulcanimicrobiota bacterium; assembly: GCA_963715435.1. Taxonomy (GTDB): domain Bacteria; phylum Vulcanimicrobiota; class Vulcanimicrobiia; order Vulcanimicrobiales; family Vulcanimicrobiaceae; genus JAFAHZ01. The sequence goes on along the minus strand of OY970243.1, from coordinate 2,648,598 downwards.
CGCTTCCACCAGATCGCGGACCATCGACTCGACGTCGCGGCCGACATATCCCACCTCGGTGTACTTAGTCGCTTCCACTTTAACGAACGGCGCACCGACCAGCGACGCCAACCGGCGCGCGATCTCCGTTTTGCCGACGCCCGTAGGCCCGATCATTAGGATGTTCTTCGGAACGATCTCGTCGCGCAAATCGTCGCGTACGCGCGCCCGCCGGTAGCGATTGCGCAGCGCGATGGCCACGGCGCGCTTGGCGTTGGCCTGGCCAACGATGTACTTGTCGAGCTCCGCAACGATCTGCTGCGGCGTCAAGCTCGCCGGGTCGAGAGTGGTCGTAAGGGTCGTCGTCACGGAAGCGTCTCCACGGTAACGTCATCGTTGGTGTAAATGCAGATTTCGCCGGCAATCTCGAGCGCTTTGCGCGCCATGTCGGCAGCGCCGAGTTCGGTATTTCGAGCAAGCGCGGCGGCGGCGGCTTGTGCGTAGGGCCCTCCGCTGCCGATCGCGGCGATGCCTTGGTCGGGTTCGATCACGTCGCCGCTTCCCGAAATAACAAAGAGATGGTCGATGTTTCCCACAATTAGCAGCGCTTCCAGTCGCCGCAGCGCGCGGTCCTGGCGCCATTCTTTAGCCAGCTCGACCGAAGCTCGCACGATGTCCTTATACTCGCCGAACTTCCCCTCGAACTTTTCGAGCAAACTGATGCCGTCGGCGGCCGAGCCGGCGAAACCCGCCAGCACTTTACCGCCGGCCACCTTACGTACTTTACGCGCACCGTGCTTGACGATGGTCTTGTCAAGCGTGACCTGTCCGTCGCCGGCGATTGCCAGCTGACCGTTGCGGCGGATCGCCAGGATGGTGGTGGAGCGAATCCTCATATCCAGCCTACAGTACCCGAACCACCGCCTCGGGGTTTCACCGCAAGCCTAAGGGCGACGAGACGAGGTGCGATATTCGGCTCTCGGCTTCGTTGGGTGTGCCTACGCCACGCGTCGTGCGCGGCGACCGGCGTCCTCGGCCGGAGTTAGCTCACTCATGAGCGCCAACTGCGCTCGCCTCCGGATCACCAGCGCTGCATTTACATCGGCATGCGTGCCAAACCCGCATGCCACTCTGGAAGAAATCGAGCGTCTCGTACGCGTTGCGGGGTCAAACGACTTTCGCAAACCTGCTCGGCGTGCCGGTCGAAGATCGCCCGGCGTTTGCAGCAGTACTGTTCGGTCGCATAGCGCCGATTCGTACCCGGCGACGAAGAGCTTGCCGGCGCAGCCGCCGCGGCGAATCGAAGAGCGCCCACGAGAGCCGCCGCGTCATAGTCAGCGAAATCGAGAAACGCTACACGGCGCCGGAGTAGAGTTCGGCGCGCAGATCGCGTACGAAGCCGTCGATAGCCGTGAGCGCGCGCTCGGCCATGAGGCGGCGCCGCTCTTTCTTATCGCGAACTTCGCGCTCGAGCGCCGGAAACGGTGCCCAAGTGACGTTGGCGGGTTGGAAGTCGTGCGTCTGCGCGTTCTGCAAGTGTTCGACCACGGCGCCGAACGCGCTCGCTCGCGGAAATTCGACGGGCTCGAGCCCGCGCAAAGCGCGGGCGGCATGGATTCCAGCCATTGCGCCGCAGGCGGCAGCCTCGACGTAACCTTCGGCGCCGGTGATCTGCCCGGCGAAGTACAGTTCGCCGCACCCCCGCAGCCGCAAATGCGCGTCGAGGAGGCGGGGCGAATCGAGAAACGTGTTGCGGTGCATCACGCCGAAACGCAGCCACTCTGCACGTTGCAGTCCCGGAAGTTTTCCGAACGCCGTCTTCTGCGCCGCCCACGACAGGCGCGTTTGAAAACCTACGAGGTTATACGCCGTTGCTTCGACGTTCTCTTTGCGCAGCTGCACGACTGCATAGGGTGCTTTGCCGGTGCGCGGATCGCGCAGACCGACTGGCTTGAGCGGACCGAAACGCAAGACGTCGTCTCCGCGATCGGCCATCTCTTCGATCGGCAGGCATCCCTCGAAGTACTTTACGCTGCCGGCATCGAGCTCGAAATCCTTCGGCTGATGGCGCTCGAGCGTGCGTAAATCGTTTACCAGCTCGAGATAACGCTCACGATCGAGCGGAATGTTGACGTAGTCGTCGCCCTCGCCTTTGTCGTAGCGCGACTTTCGATACATCTGGGTTTCGTCGATGGAGTCGGCGGCGACGATCGGAGACGCCGCGTCGTAATAATGAAGGCGTGCCTGACCGACCAGCGCATCGATGCTTTGCATGAGGGCTTCACTGGGAAGCGGACCGCAGGCGACGATGACCGGACGACCCGCAGGAATCTCGGTGACTTCTTGGCGGTGCAGCCTAATCCGCGGCTCCGACGCAATGCGCGATTCGACGGCAGCCGCAAAGCGCTCACGATCGACGGCGAGCGCACCGCCCGCGGGAACGGCCGATTCGCGCGCGGAGCCGACGACGATAGAATCGAGACGAGCCAGCTCTTCTTTAAGCAGCCCGACGGCGTTTTCGAGCGCGGCACCGCGTAACGAGTTACTGCAGACGAGCTCCGCAAGCGCGCCGGTCTTATGCGCGGGTCCGCTTTTATGCGGCCGCATTTCGTAGAGATCGGCGTCGACGCCGCACTTGGCCGCCTGCCAAGCGGCTTCGCATCCCGCGAGGCCGCCCCCGATTACGCTGAGGCGCTGCACACTGGCTCAGGGTAACACGAGCTCGGGTTCCGGGGCGGTTTCTTCGGCGCCATGGGCGCGGGCGATGGCGGACACGTCGTGCGCCTTATCGGCGGCGCATTCATACAGCGTAACTCCCCCGCGGCGAGCCTTGGCGACGACGTGCGAGCCGCAGACGGGGCACGGTTCGGCGACGACGCGATCCCACGACACGAAGTCGCACTTCGGATAGTTCGCGCAGCCGTAGAACGTGCGCCCCTTCTTCGAGCGGCGCTCGACGATCGCACCGCCGCACTTGGGACACTTCGCGCCCGTGTCTTTGACGATGGGCTTGGTGGTCTTACACTCGGGATAGCCGCTGCAGGAAATGAACTTGCCGAAGCGGCCGGTCTTGATGACCATTGCGCGGCCGCACACGTGACAGATCTCGTCGGTCGGCTCGTCGCGGAGTTCGAGCCGCGGCAGGTTCTTTTCCGCCGTTTGGAGCTCGGTTTCGAATGGGCCATAAAAGTCGCGTAGCAGTCCGACCCAGTCTTCGTTGCCGACCGCGACCTTGTCTAGGTCGCTTTCCATGGTCGCCGTAAAATCCAGGTTGACGATCTTAGGAAAATGCTCGACGAGCAGATCGTTGACGGCGACGCCGATCTCCGTAGGCATGAAGCGCCGCTCTTGCTGCGTCACGTACCCGCGCGCCTGAATAGTCTCGACGATCGTGGAGTAGGTCGAGGGGCGGCCGATACCGTTCTCTTCCAGCGCTTTGACCAACGTTGCTTCAGTGTAGCGCGGCGGTGGCTCCGTGAAGTGCTGCTTGGAGTCGACCTTGCGGCAGTCGAGCGTCTCTTTCTCGTGGAGCTCGGGCAGACGGACTTTCGATTTCGACCGTCCCTCGGCGCCGTTGCCGGCGGTTTGCGCGACGCTCGGATCCTCGTCTTTGCCTTCCTCATACACTTTCGTGAAGCCGGGGAACCGCAAGATCGTGCCGGTCGCGCGGAACGTGTAATCGGCGGCTTGCACGTCGACGGTGGTTTGATCGAGAACCGCCGGCGACATTTGCGACGCGACGAAACGCTCCCAGATCATCGTGTAGAGTCGCAGCTCGTCGCGTTTGAGGACGCCGGCCAGCCGTTGCGGAGTACGCAGCACCGACGTCGGACGAATGGCTTCGTGGGCGTCTTGCGCCCCTTCGCGAACTTTGTGGACGCGACCCTCGGCGTAGGCTTCGCCATACGTATCGACGATGAATGCGCGGGCCGCTTCGCGAGCCTGATCCGAAATGCGCGTCGAATCAGTGCGCATATAGGTGATGAGACCGACGGTGCCCTCGCTGCCGCCCAGGTCGACGCCCTCGTAAAGCGCCTGCGCGATTTGCATCGAGCGGCGCACCCGAATGCGCAGTTTGCGCGACGCTTCCTGCTGCATCGTCGAGGTGGTAAACGGCGCCGGGGCATTGCGGCGAACCTCGCGTTTCTTTATTGAAGCGACGCGGTACGTCGCTCCGGCGAGGTCGCGCAAAATAGCGTCGGCTTCCTCTTTGTTAGCGATCTCCAGCTTCGTGCCGCCGCGTGCGATCAGCTCGGCCGGGAACACCGTATCGGGCTCTCGTTCGCCGGCGAGCAGCGCGGCGATGGTCCAGTATTCTCTAGGAACGAAGTCGCCGATTTCGCGCTCGCGATCGACGATGAGCCGCACCGCCACCGACTGCACCCGCCCGGCCGAGAGACCGCCGCGCACTTTCGCCCAGAGCAGCGGTGATATTTTGTAGCCGACGAGGCGATCGAGGATCCGCCGCGCCTGCTGGGCGTTCACGCGATTCATGTCGATGTGATGGGGATGCTTGAGCGCGGCCATTGCCGCTTCTTTCGTGATCTCGTGTAGCTCGATGCGCTTGGGCTCGGGCAGCTTCAGGAGTTCGGCCAAGTGCCAGGCGATTGCTTCGCCTTCCCGGTCGGGGTCGGTCGCCAGAAAGACTTCACTCGCAGTTTTTACGGCGCTTTTGAGCTCTTTAATAACGTCGCCTTTGCCCTTGATCGTCAGATACTTCGGCGCAAAATCGCGGTCGACATCGACGCCCAGCGTGCTCTTGGGCAAGTCGCGTATATGCCCGACCGAGGCCTTCACCGCATAACGCGCGGGAAGAAACTTCTTGATCGTCCGCGCCTTGGTCGGCGACTCCACGATGATCAGGGGCTTTTTCACGGGGCCTAGTATACCGCCGCCGTCAATACGGGGGCAAATTGCGCCCCATATACTGTGTATACCGCGCGCGTACGTGTACGCGCGTGCGCGCGAATTTGCACTGAGAGGAAAAATCCTTTATGATGCGCTCAAAGCGCCATTGAGCGCTGTCCACGTAACGCTAATCGTCCCCCGGGGGGACGAGGAGGAATGAATGGACTCCGATACCATGATGAATGGCGGGATGATGGCAGAGGAAAAGCCTCGCCGCAAGCGCCGCAAATCCGCCGGCCGTAAAAAAGCCGCTGCGGACGGACGCAAGAAAGGTGGACGTAAGAAAGCTGCGGGCGGGCGTAAGAAGGCTGCCGGCGGACGCAAAAAGGGCGGACGTAAGAAAGCCGCAGGCGGACGCAAAAAGGGCGGACGTAAGAAAGCCGCAGGCGGACGCAAGAAGGGCGGACGTAAGAAAGCTGCAGGCGGACGCAAGAAGGGCGGACGTAAGAAGGCCGCTGGCGGACGCAAAAAGGGCGGACGTAAGAAAGCCGCAGGCGGACGCAAAAAGGCAGGACGTAAGCGTAAGGGCGGACGCAAGAAGAAAGCCTAACGCGCGAGGCGAGATTTAGACGATGGGCGGTCGCTGCTGCGACCGCCCACGTTTTTACTTGTTCTCCAGTACCACGGGACCGGCAACCAAATCAGGAGCCTGTCCGCCGTGCTCTTCTACCCAGTGACACGCGGCAAAATGCCCCGGCGCGTATTGGTTGAACGGTGGAGTCTCGGTCACGCAGCGATCGAACGCCACCGGACAGCGCGTGTGAAACCGGCAACCCGACGGCGGATTCACGGGCGACGGAATATCGCCCGTGAGCACGATGCGCTTGCGGCGTTTTTCGAGCATGGGATCGGGAATCGGAATCGCCGAGAGCAGCGCCTGCGTGTATGGATGCAGGGGGTTGTGGTAGAGGGCATCGCGATCGGCCAGCTCAACGATCTTGCCGACGTACATGACGGCTACGCGCGTCGAAATGTGCCGCACCACGGAGAGATCGTGCGCGATGAAGAGGTAGGTCAGGCCGAGCTGTGCCTGCAGATCCTCGAGTAGATTAATGACCTGCGCCTGAATCGAGACGTCGAGCGCCGAAACCGGCTCGTCGCAGACGATGAACTCTGGATCGACGGCCAACGCACGGGCGATTCCGATGCGCTGGCGCTGTCCGCCCGAGAACTCATGAGGATACCGGTTAGCATGATAGGGGCGCAAACCGACGAGGCGCAGCAGTTCGAGAACGCGGTCTTGTACGCCGCTGCCTTCGGCGATGCCGTGAATGCGTACCGGCTCGCCCACGATCTCGCCGACCGTCATGCGTGGGTTGAGCGACGCAAACGGATCTTGGAAAATGATCTGCATCTCGCGGCGAAGCTTGCGGACTTCGTTGCGGCCGAGCCTGACGACGTCCTGTCCGTTGAAACGTATCTCGCCTTTGGTCGTCGGAAGCAGCCGCAGCAAGAGCCGGCCCACGGTCGTTTTGCCCGATCCGGACTCACCGACCAGACCCAGTGTCTCGCCCGCGGCGATCGAAAAACTCACGCCGTCGACGGCTTTCACGTCGCCGATGTGGCGCGACATCAAGCCGGCGTAAATCGGAAAGTATTTGTAAAGGTCGACCGCCTCAACGAGCGTCTTGCCCGGAACGGTGACGGGTGCGGGTGCGCCCACTATTCGCTTACCCGCGCGGCCGGAAGATCGAGAGGACGATCTTCGGCGTGCTCGTCATACAGCCAGCAGCGCGCAACGTGTCCCTCGCCGAGATCGTAAAGCCGGACCGGATCGTCGCAGATCGCCATGCGATAACCGCAGCGCGGTGCGAAAGCGCACCCTGGAGGCAGATTGAGAAGATTGGGCGGCTGCCCTTTGATCGGCTCGAGCCGGCGGTGCTCGGTGTCGTCCAAGCGCGGCAGGGAAGCCAGCAATCCTTGCGTGTACGGCATGCCGGGATCGGCGAAGATCTGATCTGAGGTTCCGTACTCGACCATGTTGCCGCCGTACATCACGAGCACGTTCTTGCACACCTCGGCGACGACGCCGAGATCGTGCGTGATGAGAATGATGGCGGCGCCGGTCTCTTGCTGCAGCTCGTTCATGAGCTCGAGGACCTGGGCTTGGATCGTGACGTCTAACGCGGTGGTCGGTTCGTCGGCGATGAGCAGCTGCGGGTTGCACGAAAGCGCCATTGCAATCATCACGCGCTGGCGCATGCCTCCGGAAAACTGATGCGGATAGTCTTTGAGCCGCGATGCCGGCGCGGGAATGCGGACCTTCTCGAGCATCTCGATCGCGCGATCGCGGGCGTCATGCTTACTGAGCCCCAAGTGCAGACGGACCGCTTCGGCGATTTGTTCGCCGATCGTCAGCACCGGATTGAGCGACGTCATCGGGTCTTGGAAGATCATGGCGATCTTGTGACCGCGGATCTTGCGCATCTCCGTTCCGCTTTTTTCCGGCAGATTCACTCCGTCGAATGCGATACGATCGGCAGTCACGGTTGCGTTCTTTGCGAGCAACCGCATGATCGAAAGCGCGGTAACGGACTTTCCGGAACCGGATTCGCCGACGATGCCGAGCGTTTCTCCGGCACCGAGTGCCAACGACAGTCCGTTCACCGCGGTGACCGGGCCGTCTTCGGTCCGGAACGTCACCCGCAGGTTCGTGACCTCGAGCAGCGACATGCTGTTGTTTTAAATTCCCGTCAGGGACAGAATGAAGGCGCTGATGACGAACGTGGCGGCTACGAAGCCGGTCATGCGTTTGAGTTGCTCCTCGGCGCCCAGGCGTCCGCGATACGCAGTCTCCACGCGACCGCCGATCGATCCGGTGAGCCCTTCTTGTTTAGTGGTCTGAATCGCGAGTAAGAACACCAGCGCGATTGCCGAGATGATAAAGATGCCGGCAATACCGTGCGTCAGCCACGGAAAGTGCTGCGCGACCGGAGTTTGGACCGGTACCGGCGCAGGTGCCTGCAACGGCGGAGCGGCCGGCGCAGCGACGGGCGACGCTCCGGGTTTCGCGAGCAACGGGGTCGCAAGAGGCGCAGCCGGTTTGGCCGTCACGACGGCAAGTAACAACGAAAGCAACGCGGTGGGTTCTCCTTTTGTATAAAGACGGCGCTCCGGCCTCAATTCGGCGGAGGGGCGCGGTCCAACCACCAACTTTACGACCGATGGGGCATACCTGCCTGCCCACGCGCAGGAGTCGACCTTACTGAGACGTTAGTAGCTGTCGTGTTGGAGCCCAACCAATCGGTCGTTCCTCTCAAACAACGGCGGGTATGGCGAGATCTCGCGAGGATTCTTTCGACGATCTTCAACCCGTTCTTGACCGCGTTGGCATTGTTCGTCATTCTGTCGCACGCGGCCGCAAGCGACACGCTCGATTTCTGGCGCTTGTTGTTCATTTCGACCTTCTTCACTTCGATCGGCCCGATGCTCTACGTTTTCTGGCTTTACGCCACCGACCGCATCTCCGATCTCGACATGTCGGTGCGCGCCGAGCGTGAGGCCGTGTTCACCGCATTCGTCGCTTTCTATCTAATCGGCGCGGGAGTGCTCTGGTTCGTGCACGCGCCGCGCGTACTGATTGCGACCATGTTAGGCTATTTTGCGGCGACGCTAGTCGTCGGTTACATCACGCGTTACTGGAAGATCAGCACGCACGCGCTCGGAATTACTGCGCCGCTGGTCGCGCTTACGCTGCTTTACGGCCGCCAGCCGATGCCGTTTCTCGTACTGATTCCGATGGTCTGCTGGGCCCGAGTCTATCTGAAGGCTCACACGATCGGGCAGGTCCTTGCGGGAGCAGCGCTCGCGATGGTATCGACGACTCTCTTCTTCTATCTCTTCCACGTGCGCACGATGATATGAAAGAGTTAGAGCACAAGCGACGAGCGTTGTTCGCCTAAGGTACCGTTGCCGCTGCCGGGTATCGCCGTGCCGACGTCGGGATCGGGCTCGTTCATGATGCGTGCCACGTTCGCACGGAAACGCTGCGGATCGCCGCTGGTAACGTATCGTACACGACCGGCTTCCGGCGCCGCCGTCTCGACGAGATGCGCCGCACGTTCGGCCTGCATGACGGCGGGATCGATGAGCGTCACGCTTTCGCCGAGCGCGCGGCGGAAATGCGTTTCGAGCAACGGATAGTGCGTGCAACCGTAAATAACGGCGTCGAGATCGCGCGGCAGCTCGGCACAGACGGCAGCAACCGCTTCATCCGCGCGCGGCGTGCCGATCTCGCCCGCTTCGACGAGCGGGACGAGCGACGGTGCCGGGACTTCCCAGACCTCAGCGCCGGTAACGGCTGACCGCAAGGTACGGCCATAAGAACCGGCAGCCACGGTTGCAGCGGTGGCGACGACGCCGATGCGCCGGTGGCCGGCGCGTTGTACGACCGTGGCGGCGGAATCGATGAGGTCCAGCACGTGCGCACGCGTCGACGGCCATCCGTAACGCTCGGCAATCGCACACGACGTGTTGCAGCCGATGACGATGACCGCGGCTCCTTGACCGTCGAGCCACGCGAGATTTGCTTCGAGCAGACGGTGCAACTCGTCGGGAGCGCGATCGCCGTACGGAACGTGCACTTGATCGGCAAAAAACAGCAGATCCGTTTTGGGCAGACGCTGGCGTACGCGGCGCACGACGGTGAGGCCGCCGAGGCCCGAGTCGAAGAGTCCGATCATCGGGAGTTTAGGTTCCTATTGTGCCGGCTGATTGGGAACGGGATTTTCCTGCGCGTATTCGCCGATGCCGTCGGCAATCTCTTGTGCTACCTTTTGGTGCCACGCCGGAGAAGCGAGCAAGTCAAAGTCGTGCGGATTTGTAAGGAATGCGGTTTCGACCAAGACGGCCGGCATTCGCGCGTGCAGCGTTACGTAAAGGTGACTCTTGATGATTCCGTCGTTCTTTGTTCCGTCCGACGCGAGATGCTGGGATAGGTCGCGCGCCAGCGGCCAATCTCTTGGCTTGGAGATGTAACAGGTCGTTCCGTACGGTCCGGAGTTGATGAACGCGTTGGCGTGAATGCTGACGAACATCCGCGCGCCGGCATTATTTGCGACGTTGTCGCGGGCTTGCAGCTCGTCGCGTGCCGACGCGTCCGGTCCGAAGACGTCCGCGTCCGTGTCGCGCGTCAAGCGCACTTGCCATCCCTGCGAGACCAGCAGGTCGCGCAGCCGCTTGGCCATGTCGAGCGCGATGTCGGCCTCGCGCAGGCCTCCGTGCTGGCTGCCGACGTCGCTGCCGCCGTGTCCCGGATCGATGACGATCAACCGCGGATTCGTCGGCACGTATCCGTTGTCGGTGCTGCGCGGCCCGAACTTCCAATTCGAATCGCCGCCGTTATCCGGAGCGCTCTCGTCGAGAGGTGCCGGCGTCACGAGCTCTTGCTGCTCGTTCGAAGCGACTACCGAGCCGATGCTGCCGCTTCCCTCGCGGGCGACTTCCGAGGCGTCTTGGCGCCCGACCGTCACGCTGAGTCCGTTGGCCGACGGAGAGATCGTCAAGCTTTTCGGTCCAATCAGCGAAATCGCGACGCGCACCGTCTGTGCATCGTTTTGACGAACTCGCAACGATGCCAGCGGGTCGGGCTCGTCTTGATCGATCGGAGGTCCCGCGAGCTGCGCCCCGCTGATGTCGACCCAAAAACGGTTGTCAGGGTCGCGCAGGCGATGCCACTCGAACGACGCGTTACCCGTGACGGCGATCGAAACGACGTATCCGTCGGGCGATTGCTGTACGGTCACGCCGGTAACCGTTGCCGGTGAAGTGGAAGGCGCGGCCGGCTGCTGCTGTTCGTCCTGCTGCTCTTGCGGCTGTGCTTGTGGAGGGAGAGGCGGTTGCTGCACGGGTTGCTGTGCTATGGCGGGCCCCGCAGATCCGCCGGGGCCGCTAAATGCCAAAACGACGTCGCGATCGTCGTTGCTGCGCGGCGCTTCGTGCGCGGCTCCCGGAAGCAGCTCCACGGTAACGAGCGTCTTCGGATCGCGTGCGGTGCCGGTCTGAGCGATCTGCAGCGCGCGAACGCCGCCGGCGTTGACGGCGCGCGTACCGCTCAAGGTCGTTCCGACGCCGTCGAACTCGTAGGTTATCGACGAAGACGTTTCATTCGTTACGCGTGGATGTAGCGGTGCGCCGGCATGCGCGACGACTGTCGCGCGGCCGCCCTGTGTCGAAACGTCGAGCGTTGCGAGCTGCGGCTGCAGAAACGCTTCGGGTCCGTCTTGACGCAAAGCGAGATCGAGCGAGCGCAGAACTTCGTCGAACGGCAGATAGACTTCGGAGCCTTCTTGGTAAGGCGCAAAACTTGCTTGCAAGCTGATCGGGCCGACTTCGTAACGGCGGTCGCCGACCGCAAAGCTGACGACCATCGGCACCGACGTGGTGATCATCACGTACCGCTCGCCGGACTTCCACGTGAGCACCGCGCCCGTCGCACGCAGCAGCGACTGCAATCCCGGGTCTTGGCTTCCGATCGCCAAGCCGAGGTTACCAGATTCTACGTGCGTGAAACGGATCGTCTGCTGCTGATACTGCGCGGTAATCGGTGCGTTCGCTCCCGCTACGGCTGCCGCCGCGGTTGCAAACAAAAATGCCAAGACGAGACTAGAAGTCCGTCCGATGCAGTGGCGTATCAAGCTCAACATGCCCCCCCGGTAGTGTCGCAAGCTTCTGCCCTTCGACTTTGACTTGCACGGCGTCGATGCCGGGCAAACCGGTCAGGGTGTAGACGAGCGCTTTGAACTCGCCGTTCTCCGCAAACGCCCCGCCCGGCTGCTGTTCTACTTCCTTAGAAAGATCGACCGTTGCCGTCGATCCGTTAACGATCGCTCCGAGTACGCGAGTTCCCGCTGGAAAGCGAATCGCTTGCACCTCACTCGGCGGACCGGCAACCGCTTCCACGGCGGCGTAGAGCGCGGTGTTATGCCGGTGTTCCGCACCGCTCTCACCCGGCTGCTGCGCACGTAAAGAGACGCTCAGCGTACCGAGCGTCGTTCCATCGAGTTTTGAATAGTAGACCGTCAGGTGGCCCCCGGCGCCCGGAGTTCGGTGAGAGAGGTAGTACCACGTGCCGGCGGCGACGATTGCCAGCACCAGGACGAGCAGGGGTATGCGCGATGCCCTCACGTTATGCCGGTATTCTCTGACCGCTGCGCGTAATCTTGCGACTATGAAGTGGGTCGTCAAGACGATTGACGCCGAACGCCGCCGCTTGGAACAGGCGCGGCGGCACTTCATCGACGACCCCAACGAAGAATGCCTACACGAGCTGCGCACCAAGGGACGCCGCCTGCGGTCGTTTCTCGAAGCGGTTCGCGAGCTCGAACGCCATCCCAAGCTTCTGCGTCGCCTCAAGCACGCAGCCGCTCTGACCGACGCAGCGCGCGACGCCGCGATTCTTCTGACGCTCCTCGAGCGCAGCCTCGACGAGACGGAACGCGCGACCGCCGTACCGCTCCTGGACCAACTGCGCGAGCGGGAACGCATCGCGACGAGCGAAGCGCGCAGACTGCTGCGCAAGGTAACGTTTAGGTGAAGCCGCAGCGCGTCCATCTTCGCGATGCCCGCACGGTGGGCGACGTCGTCGACGCGATCGTGCGAACGCGTCACGACGAGGCCTCGGCACTCTCCGCCGCACTCGACGGGCGCGAACCACAAGCGCTGCACGATTTTCGTATCGCGTGCAAACGACTACGCTACGCGATGGAACGATTCTGCGATCGCTTTCCGGAGTTCAAAGATCCGGCGGAAAGGCTCGCACAGATGCAGGACGCGCTGGGCGAAGCACACGATCGCGACGTCCTGCTCGCTATCCTCCCTCCGAGCATGCCCGAGACCGAACGCCGGCTCAAAGACGAGCGGGAAGCGCTCGTCGACCGTGCCGCGGGACTATGGGGAACGTTTAATTGTCCTCGATGATGGATTTCGTCCTCAACGGTAAGCAAGTGCGGTTGGAGCCGTTGAATTTTCATCACGAGGAGGGTCTTACCGCGGCGAGCGCCGGCGCCGATCCCGATCTGTACCGCTGGAGCTTCGTCCCGGCCGGAACCAAAATGGTGCGCGAGTACATCGAAACGGCGCTGCGCTGGCGAGACGCCGGCAATGCCGTCCCATTTGCAATCGTACGTTTGACGGACGGCAAGACTATTGGCAGCACGCGCTTTTTCGACATGGAACGCTGGGCCTGGCCGGCCGACTACGATAACTGCGGCCGCTCTTTCGATGCTTGCGAAATCGGTTACACGTGGCTCAGTCCGGACGCGATTCGCACCTCGGCCAACACCGAGGCCAAGCTTCTCCTTCTCACGCACGCTTTCGAGACGTGGAACCTATGGCGCGTGGTCTTTCACACCGACGAACGCAACGAACGCTCTCGCAACGCGTTGGCGCGGATCGGAGCCAAGTTCGAAGGCATCTTGCGCGCGTATCGCGTTGCGACCGACGTTACGCCGCGCAACTCTGCTCGTTTCTCGATCCTCGCGAGCGAATGGCCGGAGGTAAAACGTCAACTCGTTTCTTTGAGCGTGTAGGCGGCGCGCTGCCTACACCATATACGACTTGGGTGGCGCTTCCATTTGGAGGATCGGGCGGTCGATTTGAAAGTCGGCGATGCCGCTGCTGGTGGTACCGGACGTTGCCAGCTCGCTCAAGACTCGTCCGATGACCGATGCGAACTTGAACGCGTGCCCCGCACCGACGGCGACGCTGACGTTGGGATGCTCGGGCAAAGTGTCAATGACGAAATCACGATCGGGCGTCAGCGTATAGAGGCACGTTTTCACGAGATGCAGCGGCCCGTATGCATCCGGAAGATTTTTCTGTACGAAGGCCGAGACGCGCTGCGTGATGTCCGGATCTTCTTCGAACGTCCGCGTATCGGCGCCGACCGGCTTGCCGCCGGCGTCCTGGGTCACTTTCACGGCCCCGTTTTCGCCGAAGACCGGGAAACCATAGAACGACGGATCGTCCATCCAAATCCACACGGGAAAGCGCCCGAAGGCGAAGCGGTCGACGTTGCGCGCGCGAAAATACATCGCCTGCTCTTTGGTGACTTCGAGCGGCAGCCGCACGTCGAACTGCGCGAGCGTCTTCGCGCTCCACGGGCCGGCGGCGATCGCCAGCGCGCCGGCACGATATCGCTTGCCGCCGGCTTCCACCTCGATCTCGCCGCCGTTTGCGCGCAACGCATCGACCGGCGTCCGATCGAGCAACGTGGCACCGTGCGCGCGGGCGGCGCGCTGATGCGCCGCCGTCGCGCGTTCGGCAGCAACGATCCCGCTTTCGGCTTGAAACACACCTCGAACGTCGCCGGCGACCGTAAACGCCGGCCAGCGTTTTCGAATCTCGGCTGCATCGAGCCATTCGAACGGCACGCCGCACTCGCGCATCGCGTCGGCATAGCCTTGCAGAGGAATGGCGCCGTCCTGCGGACCGATGTCCAAGCCGCCGGTCTTGAAGACGAGCTGTTCGCCGGCGTCGCGTTCGATCGATTCCCACGCGGCGTACGCCTCTTTCGCGAGCCGTACGTACGATGCGTTGACGTAGGACAAGCGAATGATGCGCGAGTGGTCGTGCGACTCGCCGCGCGCGTGCCCGAGCTCGAACTGTTCGATCCCCAGCACGCGGACGCCGCGTTTGGCCAGCCAATACGCCGCCCCGCTGCCGATGCCGCCGAGTCCCAAGACGATGACGTCGTAATCAGCCATCGCCGAGCCGCTGCCGAATATACCGGCGAATGTCCAAACTGCAATCCTCCATTGGAGCGTAATAACCGTATTCGAAGCGCTGCGAGCTCATGCCGGCCTGCACCGACGCGCAGATCGCCCAGTCTTGCCGGTTGACCAAATCCCAGAAATCGATGGCATCGCTAGGATCGAAATCGGGCTTGTCGATCTCCGACGGATGAAACAGGAAGTCGCAGCGAATCGTGGTTTTCGAGGGGCTCGCCGGCCACAGCGAAAATGCCGCCACGTGCTCGGCCGATAGACTCAGCATGAAGTTGGGATAGATCAGTTCCCCTTTATGCCGAACGCGTTCGTCGTCGTCCAGACCGGGGAACGGTTCGCGCGACGTCGTTCCACTGAACGTAAACGTCCACGCGCCTTCGCGATGCGCAATGCCGCGCTCCCAGTCGAGTTCCGCTCCGCCGTGGCGTTTGAACGCGGGCACGACGCGACACAGTTCGGGATGCACGCCCGCACAGTGATAGCACTCATTGTAGTTTTCGAGCAGTACTTTCCAGTTCGCGTCGACGTCGTAGACGATCGTTCGAACGGTTTTGAGATCGGCCAGCGGATATCGCTGCAAGCGTTGCGGCACGGCTCCGAGCTGCTCCCAGAGCGTTTGTCTCCCGTTGAGATTAACGAAGAGAAATCCGCCCCAGGTGTCGACCGCGACAGGGTAGAGCTTGCGCGCCTCCGGGGGCACGTCCCGGTCTTCGACGAACGGGCTGGCAACGAGCGTTCCGTCCAGCGCGTAGGACCAACCGTGGTACGGACAGCGAATCGCTCCCCGCTGCACCCCATTGCCGCACAGCAGGCGAGCACCGCGGTGACGGCACAAGTTCACGTGCCCGTGAAGGCCGCCATCCCGGTCGCGGATGACGATGACGCTCTCCCCCGCTAGGTCGACAACCTCAAATGCGCCTGGCTCGGAAAGCCGGTCGGCGCGCCCCGCGTAGAACCACTGGTCCCAAAAGATCGCGCGGCGTTCGCGTTGGAAGAAAGCGTCGTCCCAGTAAGCGGCGCGAGGGAGGGAGACTTCAAGGGCTCGTTCGGCCAATGCGGTTGGCTCCCGAAGGCTTCGGCGGTCTTTTCCTAAAACCGCCAAATAAATCGTTGGTCTGGAGGGGATTCTGTCAAACGCGATTGAATCCTCGGGAACCTACCGCGGGGTACTGTTATGGACACTTTCGCACGACCCACCGTCGGCGGCGGCGCGTTGACGCTCGACGCCTCTTGGTATACGTCGCCCGACGTTTTCGCTCGCGAGAAGGAACGAATTTTTTCGCGGAGCTGGCTGTGCATCGGGCGCGAAGAGCAGGTGCGCCAACCCGGCGAGTTTTTCGTCGCCGACATCAACGGCGAGAGCCTGATCGTTACGCGCGATGCAAGCGGCGCGGTGCGCGCCTTCTATAATGTATGCCGGCATCGCGGCACGAGGATTTGCGAGCAGCATTCCGGACGCTTTCAAGGTTCGATCCAGTGTCCGTACCATGCGTGGACGTACGGATTGGACGGTGCGCTAAAAGCGGCGCGCAACATGGCGGAAGTTCCCGGGTTCGACCGCTCGGAGTATCCGCTGCACCAGGCGGCCATCGCGACGTGGGAAGGTTTCGTCTTCGTCAATCTCGGCGATAAGCCGCAACCCTTCGCCGAGCACTTCGCACCGTTGATCGGACGGTTTGCCAAGTGGCACATCGGCGAGCTGCGCACCGCTAAGACGATTCACTACGATCTATCGTGTAACTGGAAGCTCGCCTTCCTCAATTACTCGGAGTGCTACCACTGCCCGCTGGTCCATCCGCAGCTCGACAAACTCTCGCCGTCGGACAGCGGTCGCAACGATCTTTCGGACGGCCCGTTCCTAGGCGGTTACTCCGAGTTGCGCACCGGCGGCACGAGCTTGACGACGAGCGGTCACACTTCGCGTCCGCCGGTCGGCGACGTATCCGGGGACGACCTCAACCGCATCTACTATTACACGCTCTTCCCGTCGATGCTGCTTAGCCTGCACCCCGACTACGTGATGGTGCACTACGCGAAGCCCGTTGCCGTGGATCGTACCGAAGTGCGCTGCGCTTGGCTCTTCGATCCCGACGAGATGGCCAAGCCCGGATTCGATCCCAGCGATGCGGTCGACTTTTGGGATCTCACGAACCGTCAGGATTGGCACGTCAACGAACTCACGCAGCTAGGCATGCGCTCGCGCGCGTACGCGCCGGGACCGTATTCAAATGCCGAAGGTCTGTTGAGCGCGTTCGACCGCTATTATACGCGTGTGATGAGTTGATCGCGGCGGCAACCGTAGCGTTGATGCTGCATTGGCGCAATGTCGGACCGGCCCTTGCCGGCGGACGCACCGCCGCGGTCGCCGGAACCGATGCCGACGCAAATCTTTATTACTTCGGAAGTGCCGGCGGCGGCGCGTACAAGACCACCAACGGCGGACTCACGTGGGCCGACGTCTCGCCGCCCGGCGCAACGGCGGCGATCGGCGCGATGGCGATTGCGCCTTCGAACTCGAGCGCCGTCTGGATGGGAACCGGCGAGCCCAACCCGCGCAACGACGCGTCCTACGGCGACGGCATATGGCTTACGCGCGACGGCGGCGTCTCTTGGGCGCATCGTGGCCTCGCGCAGACATATGCGATCGCCAAAATTCTCGTAGACCCGCACGATTCAGACACGGTTCTGGTGGGAGCCCTTGGCAATCCGTTTCGCGACTCGCCCTACCGCGGCGTGTACCGCACGATCGACGGCGGAAAGATATGGCAGCATACGCTTTTTGCCGGACCGCAGAGCGGGATCTCCGACATGGATTGGAATCCGCGCAATCCGCGAATCGTGTACGCCGGCGTCTGGCAGTTTCGCCGTAAGCCGTGGACGTTTACGAGCGGCGGCCCCGTCGACGGCATCTATAAATCCGGCGACGGCGGCGCAACCTGGCATAAGCTCACCGGCGGAGGCCTACCGCAGGGATACATGGGACGCATCGGCGTTGCGGTCGCGCCGAGCGATCCGCGCCGCGTTTACGCGCTCATTCAATCGAAAGCCGGATTGTTGTGGCGCTCCGACGATGCCGGCGCGCATTGGCGCATGATGAGCGGCGACACGCTCATCGATCAACGGCCGTTCTACATGAGCCGCTTGATCGTCGATCCCCGCAATGCCGACCACGTCTTCTTCGCCTCGGAGAATCTCATCGAAACGCGCGACGGCGGCAAGACCTTCGACGACGTGTCGTCGGCCGTGCATCAAGACCATCACGGTTTCTGGATTTCACGCGACGGACGCCGTCTCATCGAAGCCGACGACGGCGGCGCGCCGATCTCGATCGACGGAGGGAAGACGTGGGACTGGCGCTTTAACGTCGACCTCGCGCAAATCTATCACATCGGCTACGACGATCAAAATCCGTATCACGTCTGCGCCGCGATGCAGGACGACGATTCGTACTGCGCGCCGAACACGAGCTTGAGCCCGCTAGGCTTGACCGAGCGCGATTGGCGCGACGTCGCCAACGATGCCGACGGCGTTGCCGTCTGGCCGGAACCCGGCGACCCCAACTCCGTATGGAACGTCGGCATCAACGAGCTCAGCGGCCAACTCGGCATCTTCAATTTGGACTCGCGGCAGAACTACGACATCACGCCGTACGTGCGCGACACCAACGGCCGCGCGCTCGAAGGACTGCCGTATCGTTTCAACTGGGAAGCGCCCCTTGCAGTCGCACCCGGCGCCGGATACTTCGGCGCCAACGTCGTGTTTAAGACGAGCGATCGGGGACGCTCCTGGGCGGCGATCAGTCCCGAACTCACGCGCAACGACCCGAGCAAACAGCAGTTATCCGGCGGACCGATCAACACCGACATCTCGGGCGCCGAGTTTTACGATACCCTGCTCGACATCGCGATTTCGCCGGTCGATCCGGAAACGCTCTGGGTGGGAACCGATGACGGGAAGATTTGGCGAACGCCGGATGACGGCAAGCACTGGGTCGACGTGACGCCCGCATCGGTCCCGCCGTGGGGGCGAGTCGAAACCGTCGAGCCGTCGCACGCAGCGCTAGGACGTGCGTACGCGATCGTCAACCGGCACACGATGGGCGACCGCGCGCCGTACGTGCTGGTGACCGACGACGGCGGCGCGCGCTGGCGCGCGATCGCCGGCGGCCTACCGGCCGACGAGCCCGCACACGTCGTGCGTGAGGATCCGCACAACTCCGACGTGCTCTACGCCGGACTCGAGCAGGGCGCATGGGTCAGCTTCAATCGGGGCGCGAGCTGGCAAAGCCTGCATCTCGATATGCCCGCGGTCGCGGTTCACGATATGCGCGTACAGCCTTCGGCAAACGATTTAATAGCGGGGACGCACGGGCGAGGAATCTACATTCTCGACGACCTCACGCCGCTGCAGGGGTTGACCGCCGCCCAGCGCGCCGTTCGGGTGGAGCTTTTCCAGCCGCGCACCGCGTACGCGTGGTATATCTGGTGGGAGGGACAGTACGGGACCAACGACGACGAGTGCTGCGTGCCGGCCGGCACATTCAGCGGCACCGATGCGGCGTACGGGGCATCGCTTTCGTACTACCTGCCGCATTCGGTCTCGGGTGTGTACGTGGAGATTCGCGACGCCGCGGGCAAGCGCGTGCGCCGTTTGGCCGTCGACGGCTCGGCGGGCCTGCAGCGCACCACCTGGGATCTTCTCGAAGATCCCATCGTTGCCTGGAAGGCCGCCCGTGATTGGAATAAGACGTGGAGCGCGCCGATGGCCGTACCCGGAACCTACGAAGCCGCGCTGCACGCAGGCTCCGAAACGGTGACGCGAACGATCGACGTGAAGGCGGATCCACGCGCGCACTGGACGCAAGAACAGTACGTTGACCGGCACGACTTTCTTACCGAACTCGACGGCGAGCTGTCGGCCGTCGACGCCGCGCTCAACGATCTCGACGCGCGCCGCGCGCATGCCACCGGTGCCGAGCGTCACGCAATCGACCGGGTTTACGCTCAACTCACGTCGGGGATCGTCAACTCCGAAGACGACCAGTGGCGTCCCGACAGCCTCCGAGAGCGGTTGACGATTCTCTTGGGCGTCGTCAATCTTTCCCAAGGGCCGCCCCTGCCGCCGCATCTCAAGGAAGCTGCGGAAATACGCACCGAGTTCGAACGAGCAATGGATGCCTACCACGCACTAACTGTGAGGCACGCAGAATGAAACGCACATTACCGCTTTTATTTAGTATTTTGATTCTTACGCCGGCGATGCCGGTTAATGCCGGCACCACCGGCGGATTGAGCGGAACGGTTACCGATTACGAGACGCACGCGCCGATCGCCGGCGCGGGTGTGACCGTTACCAGCCCGTCGCAAACGGTAAGTGGCGTGACGGACGCGAGCGGCCACTTCGCCTTCGTTTCACTGGCTCCGGACGAGTACACGGTGTCGATTAGTAAAAACGGCTACGATTCGCTCAGCTACGCGGGTGCCGCCGTCTTCGCCGACGCGCAGCAGACCTTGAGCTTCTCGATGCGAAAAGCGCTCAAGACCATTGCCAACGTAACGGCTCAAAGCTCGTCGAGCCTCGTGCGTTCGGGCACGACCTCCGACCTCTACTCCGTCAACGCCGCGCAGCAGGAGCGCCTGAGCGCGCTCGGCGGCGGCGGCAATCTCAACAGCGCGTATTCCGCGATTGCGAGCGTCCCCGGTGCCTACGTACCGTCGAACCAAGCCGGTTATCTGCAAGCGGTACACGTGCGCGGCGGCGACTCGTACGAAGTCGGCTACGAGTTCGACGGCATTCCGATCAATCGCGCTTTCGACAACTACCCTTCCGGCTCGATCTCGTCGCTCGGCCAGCTCGAGCTTCAGGTCTACACTGGGGCTACGCCGGCCGGTGCGGAAGCGCAAGGCTTGGCGGGATTCATTAACCAGGTCATCAAGACCGGGACGTTTCCCGGCTATGCAACCGCCTCGTTTACCGCGGGGACGCCGACGTTCTACCACGACTTTCAAGTCGAAGCCGGCGGCGCTACGCCGGACCGCACCTTCTCGTACTACGTCGGCTTCGACGGCTATAACCAAGACCACCGGTACATCGATAATTTCGGCGGCTCGGCGTACGCCAACGAGTTCGGCTCGCTGCTCAACAACTGCCCTACGGGCGCGCGTATTTACGGCACGGCCGTCAATGCGGCCACGTACCCGTCTTGCTACACCAACGGTAAGCCGGTCGTCGGGCCGAATGGATCGCCGGGATGGCTGTTGGGGCCAATCGGCTTCGGCACAGGGAATCCGGTAAACATCGCGGACCGTTCGGTCGTCGCCAACTTTCACATCGCCATACCGCACAAAAACAACGGTCTGCGCGACGACATCCAGCTGCTCTACGACAACGACGAGATCTTTACGACGTTCTTCAGTTCCGTCAACGACGAAGGCGGCATGTCGAACTGGGTCGCGTCGACCGGCGGTGCCTATCCGCCCTACTACCTCAATACATACCAGTACCACGGCCCAATCGGAACGCTGCTGCCAAGTAACTACCAGTCGATGATCGGACCGTATCTCTACCCGTCGGGGGAGCCGCAGGGACCGGGCGGCCTCATTGCCGACGGCAACAACCAGCGCGACCGCGGTTATAACACACAAGCCATCGTCAAGATCCAATACCAGAAGAACTTCAGCCCGAGCTCGTTCCTTCGGCTGTACGGTTACACGTACTATTCGGATTGGATCGAAAACGGTCCGATGATGTCGCTGCAGTACTACGCGTACTACGACAGCGGCGACTACGAGATCAACAACCATACCCGCGGCATCAGCCTCTCGTACACCAACCAGTTCGATCCGCACAACCTGCTCGAGGTCGAAGGCCAGTACACGACCGCGACCGGCGCCCGAATCTACAACGAGCAGATGTTCGCGTTCGGGCGTTCCGACGGAAACGCGTTTGCCGAACTCGTCGATGCAAAGAACCCTATGAGCGGCACGTGCTATCGGATCAATCCCAACGGAACGACGACGTTTGCCACGACGTGCGGTGACGGCGGCGGCACCGTGACCTACGGCTACGGCCGTTTGCCGTCGTATGTGGGTCTCAGCGGCAGCGGCTGGTCCGGCAACGCGTCC
This sequence comes from Vulcanimicrobiota bacterium, assembly GCA_963715435.1. Classification (GTDB taxonomy): domain Bacteria; phylum Vulcanimicrobiota; class Vulcanimicrobiia; order Vulcanimicrobiales; family Vulcanimicrobiaceae; genus JAFAHZ01. The sequence continues at coordinate 2,626,862 of OY970243.1, read as the reverse complement.
GGATTGACTTGCGGCAATGGTCCGTGCGCGTATTTCGTCGGCGAAAACGGCCCTTACGGTCTCAACAATACGGTCAAGCCCGACTTCGGCGGCTACTCGATCACCGATCAATGGCGTCCGAGCGACAAGCTCAACGTCAACGCCGGCGTCCGTGTCGACAACTACAGCTTCGTCGGTCCCAATACCGATACCGGGTCGGCGCGCGACTTTTGGTTCAACGCGTTCAACCAAGACACGTGTTACGACACGCAAACGCTCACCTTAGTCGACCGCTCCGCGCTATTGCCCAAGAACGGGTGGACGACGAACTCTCAAGTGCCATGCTCGTCGTTCGGCAAACAGTACGTCAACGCCAACCTTCAGAACACGCCGGCTGCGTTCGATTACAACATCGTGCAGCCGCGCATCGGCGCGACGTATACGATCAACTCCGATACGGTCGTCCGAGGCAGCTACGGCAAGTACAACGAACAGCCGAGTTCGGCGTACGAACAGTACAACGGCCTGCAGCAGAATCTTCCCGATACGCTCTCGCAGTTTTATCCGCTCGGCTTTACGACGCCGGGCCACAATGTGGCGCCGTCCGTGTCGTTCAACAGCGATCTGTCGCTAGAGAAGCATATCAAAGGCACCGACATGTCGTTCAAGATTTCACCCTTCCTGCGCCAAACGCAGAACCAGATCGAGAACTTCTATATCAACTACACCAACCAGATCGTATCGGGCCTCAATGCCGGATATCAGAATTCGTCCGGTGTGGAGTTCCAGTTCAACAAGGGCGACTTTGCCCGCAACGGTTTCTCCGGTCAGCTCTCGTTTGCGTACACCTATGCGACCGTGAAGTACAGCACGCTGCCCAACGGAACGACGATTTTGACGCCGATCAATACGGGCATAGCGCAGTACAACGCGTACACGAAAGGTTGCTCGAAGGGCGGCGCCTCGTACGGTAAGACGCAGTTCGGCTCTTCCGTTTGCGGGTACACGACGAACAACCAACCCGCCGCTGCTTGCTACACGCAGAGCGGAACGCCGGATCCGTCGTGCGCCGCAGGCGACGTCGCCAATCCGTATTGGAACTCCCCCGCATTTTCGCTCTACGATCCCAAAGGGTCGTATCTGCCGTACTCCATTTTCCCCGCAGGCGTCGGAACGGGCGTCAACGCCTACAACTATCCTTACGTAGCGACGCTGATCCTAAACTACAAGCACGACAAGTTCGCGATCACGCCGTCGCTGCAGTTTCAGGCCGGCAACCGGTATGGCGCGCCGCTGACGATGCCGGGCGTCGATCCCGCCGCCGGCTGCGGCGTTCTCGCGGGATCGCCCAGCGGCGACCCGCGTTATCGGTACGGCGCGAGCGGCGGATCGCCGTACGATTCGCACTCCTGTGCATCCAACGCGCTCTCGATTCCGGATCCGTACACCGGACAGTTCGACGGAATCGGAGCCTTCCGCGAGCCGGCACAGCTGACCGGCCATTTGCGCATGACGTACGATGTGTCGCCGCGCGTGACGGTCACGGCTACGCTGGCGAATCTGTTCCAAACGTGTTTCGGCGGACAGACTACCGGGTTCACGTACTTTACCGGCAGCAACGTTTGCTTGTACACGAACTTGGTCGGCGGGCCGAGCACGCCGCCGGTCGGCAACGCGTACAACCCCCACGATAACGTGCAAACCTTCCTGAAGTATCCATACGAGCCGTACTTCGGAGCCTATAACGATCTTACCAGCTCGTTGATGCAGCCTTTCAACGCCTATTTCCAAGTGAAAGTGAAGATCTAAAGTGCCGGGTCCCAAATACGACGCCATCGTCATCGGCGGCGGCCATAACGGCCTCGTAACCGCCTGCTACCTCGCCAAAGCGAAGTGGAAGGTGCTCGTGCTCGAGCGCCGCTACATCGTCGGCGGAGCGTGCGTCAGCGAAGAGGTTTGGCCTGGATACAAAGTCTCCACGGCCGCCTACGTGAACAGCCTGTTCAGGCCGGAGATTATTCGGGACCTGCGCTTACGCGACTACGGCTTCGAGCCCATCGAACGCAACCCGGCATCCTTCTCGCCGTTCTTAGACGGCCGGTATCTCATCATGGGAACCGGCACGCACCAAGACGTCGAAGAGATTGCCAAATTCAGTAAGCGCGACGCCCAGAACTATCCGAAGTACGAAGCGATGCTCGAGCGCGTCGCTTCGGTCATCGAACCGACGCTCACGCAAGTTCCGCCCAACCTGATTCATCCCAAGCTGGGGCAACTGCTCGAAATGGGCAAGATGGGTAAAGCGCTGCAAAAGCTCGGACCGGCAATGGGCGAGGCGATCGAAGTGCTGACGGGACCCGCTCGCCCGATTCTCGACCGCTGGTTCGAATCGGAGCAAGTGAAGGCGACCATTGCGACCGATGCGATCATCGGCGCGTTCATGGCGCCGTCGATGCCCGGCACGGCATACGTGCTCTTCCATCACGTCATGGGTGAGACCAACGGCAAGCGCGGCGTATGGAGCTACATGCGCGGCGGAATGGGCGGCTTGACCCAATCGATTGCAAAGGCAGCCCAAGATCTGGGCGTGGAGATCCGCACGGAAGCGGAAGTCGCCAAGATTCTCACCCGCAACGGTGCCGTCACGGGCGTGGCGCTCAAAAACGGCGATGAGTTTTATGCGAAGAAGATCGCCAGCGGCGTCGATTGCCACCTGACGTTCCAGAAGTTCCTCGATCCGGCAGCCTTGCCGCCCTCGTTCAACGAGGCCATCGAGCGGATTTCGTACAGCAGCGCGTCGTGCAAGATCAACGTCGCGCTGGAGCGGCTGCCGAGCTTTACGGCACTCCCTGGACACGAGCCCGGTCCGCAGCATTTCGGCACCGTCCATTTGTGTCCGGATCAAGACTTCATCGAGCGGGCATACGACGACGCGAAGTTCGGAAAGATGTCGCAGCAGCCGGTGGTAGAGTGCACCATGCCGTCGTCGCTCGACAATACGGTCGCACCGCCCGGAAAGCACCTGATGTCGATGTTCACGCAGTACGCCCCATACAAGCTCGAAGGCCGCGAGTGGACCGATGCAGATCGCAACGAGTACGCCGACCGCTGCTTCGATATCGTCGAACAGTACGCGCCCGGCTTCAAGGCGTCGGTCATCAGCCGGCAGATTCTAACGCCCGTCGACTTGGAGAATACCTTCGGATTGACCGGAGGAAGCATCTTCCAGGGCGCGATGCCGCTGCACCAGCTGTTCATGTTTCGTCCGGTTCCCGGCTACGCCAGTTACAACACTCCGGTCAAAGGACTGTACGTGTGCGGTGCAGCCGCACATCCCGGCGGCGGCGTGATGGGGGCTTCGGGGTGGAACGCGGCAAGGGTCATGCTGCACTCGTGATCGGGCGGCTCGCGCCGCTATTGTTTGCGGCGGTGACGATGCTCGGCGTTGGCCCTCAAGTGAAGGACCCGTCGCTGTTCGATCCCCGCCGCCCTTTGGAGCGCGAGCTGCACGCCAACGTTCCCGACGGCTTCACGTTCACCGCCGTCGGGGATCTCATCATTTCACGTCCACTGTCGCAATACGCGGCGAGCGATCCGGCGTTTGCCTCGATACTGCGCGTGCTGCACGGCTCGGACGTCGTCTACGGAAACATGGAGAGCACCATCTTGGACGTGCGGACCTTCAAAGGACATCCGTATTCGTTTGACGGCGACTGGACGAACTCGAGTCTTCCCTCCGTTGCGACCGATCTGCGCAAGATGGGATTCGACATCGTTTCGCGCGCAAATAACCACGCGCTGGACTGGGGCATCGAAGGTATGCGCTCCACGAGCGAGTATCTCGATGCTGCCGGTATTGCTTGGGCCGGCGCGGGCGAAACGCGCGGGCTGGCGCGCGCCGCGGGTTACTTCGAAACGCCTCAAGCCCGGGTCGGATTGGTTTCGTTTGCCTCGACGTATCGTCCGACGAGCGACGCCCTGCCGGCAGAAGGCGCCGCACCGTCGCGGCCGGGCATCAGCGCACTTGCCGTGACGCAGAGCGTTGGACTCCCGCCGGCCGAGATGGGCAAAATGGCTTCGATCGACTGCAGTCTCGACGGCAATGCGTGCGGAAGCGACGCTTCCAGTAAGCCCTTGACGCTTTTCGGAAACACTTTCAGGCCTTCGACACGCTTTAGGTACGAGTACGCGATCGATCCCGAGGATCTAGCGGAGATCGAGCGCAGCATTCGCAGCGGAAAACAGAACGGCGACTTTCTCATCGCATCGATTCATTCGCACGAATGCTCGTTGGATTGTGACGATCCCAAGCATCCGGAGCTCGCGGCCGATTTCCTGAAAACCGTCGCGCACGCCGCGGTCGACAACGGCGCCGACGCTTTCGTTACGACCGGCATCCACAATCTGGGCCCGATAGAGATCTATCGCGGGCGCCCGATTTTTTATGGATTGGCGAACTTCTTTTGGAGCGACATTCAGATTCCGTTGCCGCACGATCTCTTCCAGCAGAACCGTGCGCTCCTGCAGAGCGCCTTCGTGCATTCCGGCCGGGCGACGCCGTACGATCTCGCGGCACTTCTCAATGCCGGCTACTTTGCCAACACGTTTACGTTTGAGGGGGTGATGGCACGATGCAGTTTCGAGCACGACCGGCTCGGCCGAATTACGCTCTATGCGTTAGACCTCGGCTACGGCCGTAAACTCACGCGCAGCGGCATTCCCGAGCTTGCGCCGCCGGACGAAGCGCGTAAGATCTTTGCCCGTATTGATATGGCGACGCGGCACTTCGGTTTGCCGTCTTTGAACATGCACGTTGACGGAAGCACAGCGATTATTCAGGCGCAATAGCGAGCGCAAGCATGGGGTAAGACCCAGGTAGGACCACCAGGAAGGAAGCTACCGTATGTTTCGTATCGCTATCTTTGCTCTTCTCGCTCTTACTTCGACGTCGATGGCGGCCATGGCCGCGGGCACGTGCGCCGGTCCCGATCCATCGATCGGCAAGGTTACCGTTGCCGGCGTCACGTCGAACGGGAATTTGAATAATTATCGGATCACCGGTACCGTCACGAACGTCGGCGGCACGACCCAAGCCAAGGACGTGCTGCAATCCGTCGACATCGACATGGCCGATCAAAAACTCGACGCCAAGAGCATTCCGCCGCTCGCGGCCGGACAATCCGCCAGCTTCGAATTCGTCTATCAGCGTTCGAAGGACGCGGGTCAGGGAACGACGCGCCTGCGCTTCGTGCTCGACATGCATAACCCGTCGGGTATGGCTCAGGACTGCTCGACTCAAAACGACCAAGCCGAGGTGCAGTTCTAGAATCGCTCGCGACAAGGCGGCGCGACGCGGCTGCAGCATACTGGCGCGACGCGATCGACAACCCTCTGGCACTCTCTTGACAAGAGCGCTAACGCGTATAAAATTAGTGGTGAAAGCACTTGTCGAAAGCCGCTGCGAAAGGAGGTTCGTCCATCGTATGAGTGCTATCGTCCGCAACGGCCAAGGAACCGGTCTAACCACCCAGTCGCCCGGGGGGCCGACTTCATCCCCCCTGCAACGGTTGTTTGGCTTCGATCCATTTGCCAACATGATGACGAATTGGGACTATGGGTTTGAAGTGACCCGTACCGAGACCGGCTATGAAGTCGAAGTCCCGGTTCCCGGTTTCAATTCGGCACACATAGAGGTCACGTTCAAGGACGCCATCATCTCAGTGAACGGTAAGAATCAGAAGCGCAGTTTCTCGCGCTCGTTCACCGTTCCCGAAGACGTTGATCCGGAGAAAATTAGAGCCGTAGTTACTGACGGCATGCTGAAAGTCACTCTCGACCGTCACCCGCAAGCTCAACCAAAGCGCATCGTGGTTAACTAGGAGGCTTTCGATGCTTGCAACCCGTCGCGTCGTAGCAGTGCTCGACGCCGCTCCGATCGATCGCTGGGTGGCCTATTACCGGCACTCCTTTCCGTCGGCCAACTAAAAATGGGGGGCGGCGCTGAAAGCGCCGCCCCCGCGCGGGAACGCGTTCCAAACCCGAACGTAGTCGACGGACATCGTTGCCGGGAAGCTCTTAGGCTTCGGATCGAGTTGGTGCGGCAACCAACCGCCGATGGCGAGGTTGAGGATCAGGTACATCGGCTGATGCGCAATGTGAGCCGGGTCTGTATACGTCTTCACCGGCTTGCCGTCAAAATACCAGACCACGCGCGACGGCTCCCAATCCAGGCCGTACGTGTGATATGCGCGCCACAGATCGGTGCCGGTATCGACGGTGCTGCCGTTTTGCTGCAAGTGTTTGGCGCTGCCCCAATGGATCGTCACGATGTCGTTCTTCGGCTTGACGCCCTGGAATTCCATAATGTCGATCTCCGGCGGCCACGTGCGATTGGCCGGCACGAGCCAAAAGGCCGGCCACATGCCGGCGCCGCGCGGCAGTTTGATGCGCGCTTCGGCATAGCCGTAAAGATACGAAAACGTCGCCTTCGTGTTGGGCTTACCGCCGGTCGCAATCATTCCCGACGTATACGGATGTCCGGCGTAAGCCCTCTGCGGCTTTGCCGTAAGGTTCAATTGACCGCCGCTGAGTGAAACGTTCGGAGGCAGATACCACTCGAGCTCGAGGTTGCCGCCGTTCGTACAGCCCTTCTTCGGATTCGCCCACGGATAGCACGTCGACCACACGCGACTAAGCGACGTTCCGTCAAACTCGTCGTCGAAGATCTCGGTCGCGTGGACGACGGCGGCTTTGATTGGTATCGTGCTAGTCGGGTTAGGTCCCGAGCAGCACACCAAGAGAATCGCAAAAAGGATCAGCCCTCGCCGCACACTCATAAGCGAGTTTTCGGCGAAGGCCGTCCTGTTTATTTAGTTACCGGCCGGGCCCGTCGTTGTCGTAGTCGCCGTACCGGTCACCGTCGTGGTCTTTGTCGCGTTTGCGGCGCTCAATGATCGTTTTGTACGTCTTGTCGACGTAACGGTTCACGGTCGTCGTGCCGGGATAGTATCCCCCTCCGGAGTTCGAAGGGTAGTATCCGCCGGGATAGCCGCCGTAGTTGGCCGGGTAGGCGTTGTAACCGGGGTAACCGCCATAGGTTGGGAAGCCCGGATTTCCGTATCCGCCGCCGTAGCCCATGTTGGCGCCGACGATCATGCATTCGTAACCGTTACACTGAATGTTCTCACCCTGATTGCCCGGATACCAGACCGCACCGTTGCGCGCGACGACGTGGCCGTCGGCGTAGACGGGCGAACCGTTGGGAAGATAGCCGACGAGCCGATTTGCTTTGGCGTTCTTCTCGGCAACGTTGATGCCCGTCATGAGCGCTACGGCGGCGGCGGCGCTGATGAGCACCGTCGAAGTCGTGTCGGCTTTTGCGGGCTGGATTGCGGCGCCTAGCGCCATCGAGGTCATGATGAGGGTTGCGACCCCCGAGCGTAACCACGTAATCATAATGCGATTTTAGGCGGACGCGCGTTCGACTACATTAGGTAGGCGTGAGGGACGCTCTCCTTGCAGCGATAGCAACGCAAGCTGCCGCAACGATTCCGACGGCGTTTGAAATCAACGTGAAGCGATCGTTGATGGCCATCGAACCCATCGTCATGAGCTCGCTTCCCCCGCCGACCACCCGTTCCATAACGGCGCCGGCCACCACCGCGCCGGCAAAAAACAGTCCGACGAACGTCCACGCGATTGCCGGCGGAAACGATTTGCGGTAGATCGCAATTAGCGGCAGAATCAACAAGTCACCATAGATGAAGCTGGTATTGGCGCCTAGCGGAATGCCTGCGTTGGCCAGATAGCGAGCGACGGGGACGTTTCCCATCGAGCACACGAAGGTGACGACGGCGATCAGCACGCCGGCGACGAGCAAGAGCAGATATCCAACCACCGGAACGCCGCCCACCGCGTGCAGCGTAGCCGAAAGCCAGTGCGGCGGAATCAGAGCCGCCGCATAGCCCGCGATGAGATACCCGACGATCAGCTCGGTGCGCAGCATGCGCACGTCGCCGATTGCGGTATCGGCAACGTCACGCCACGTCTGCGCGCTAGCAAGATCGCGTGAAGCCGGCGCCGCGTCGTCGTGATGGTGACCGCAGTGATCGCCGTCCTCCTCGTCCGTCGACGTTCCCGGCCGCGTCCGCAGGCCGTCGCGTGAGAACAGCAGCGAGAATCCGGTTACCACGATCGCAATGATGATGACGCCGCCGAAGAACTCGGCAAAGGCGAAGCGCCAACTCAGGAGCGAACAAAACAGAATAAGGATCGCGAGATTCATGTTGGTTGACGATATCAAAAATGCGAAGACCGAACGCACGTCGGCACCCCGGCGGTAGAAGCCTCGCGCCGCCGCCGCGGCGCCGTAGGAACACGCCGACGAGATGATGCCGAAGCCCATACCGTAGAGTATGCCGCGGAGGTTGGGGCCGAGATACTTCTCCATCGACGCCGGCGTCAGCACGACCTGAACGACCGCTGAGATCAGGAACCCAAAGATCAATCCGAAGAGACTGTCCCAGAAAAAGCCCAAGGCCGCGACCAGCCCGTCCACGAGCGCATGAACGATTGCCATTAACCGCCGACGCCCACCGGCGTGTGTCCGAAAAGCGGTGGGATGAAGTGTCCCGCCAAGTACGAGATGACGAAGACGCCGCAGCCGTATAGTGCGACTTCCAAGCCTTTGGCGAATGGATTACGCTCGCTCAAGGTTCCGGCATAGCAGCCGACGCCGAAGAGTCCGGCGACCGCAAAGGCAAGCGAAACGAGCGCCGAGGCCTTCATGCTCAGCGGCAACAAGAATGCGACGATCGGCAGGAACGAACCGGCGGCGTAGGATGCGCTCATGGAGAACGGTCCGCGCAATCCGTCGTTCTGGGCTTCGCGCGGATCGATGCCGAACTCGTCGCGCATCATTTCGTAGAGGTAGATGTCCGGATGCTGCACGAGGCGGCGCACGATCATCTGCGCCTCGTCGGCGCTGAAGCCCTTGAGTTTATAGTAAGCAACTTGTTCGGCGAACTCGGCCTGTGGATCGGACGCCATCTCTCGCTTTTCCATCTCGATGGTCGCCTGGATGACTTCTCGTTCTGCTTTGCGTCCCAGAAACTCTCCGACGCCCATCGAAAGCGCTCCGGCCAACAGCGCGAGAAAGCCGCTAATAAAAACGGCGGAGCGATCGCCTTCGGCCACCCCGACGCCGGTGATGATGCCCAGCGTCGTAAGAATGCCGTCTTGCACGCCGAAGACGATCTCGCGAACGCTGCGTTGTTTTTCGAGCGTGCGGCGCTGCGGAGTATCGGGAATGCGCGGCTTGACGGCCTGCCAGCCGGGTACGTCGACGATAACCTCGTGGACGATCGGCGGTGGATTCGGCGGCTCCTTTTCCTCCATAGCGCGCATCGTTCTACGGGTGTCACAACCGGCCTGCGGCGTGCACTACTGGTACGTGAATGCACGCGCGCGTTAGCGTTCATCCGCCGCGCGTCGTCGCGCACGCTGGAGGTTCGGTTTCGATCGGGCCTCCCGCCATTGAGACCGCGAGGCGAAGAACGGCAGGCATCCAAGCCGCCGTCGCGTTCAAGGGTCGATTTCGCTCCGTATCCAACACGCAAACCATGAAACCGCTCGTGCTGCTGGCGGTGCTGTATTTTGACGCCCACAATCATTTCATGGCTTACGTCACGTGGGCGTATCCGATTTCGCGCATGCCGCTAGGTCTGCCGCTCCTCAACCGGCTGTGGATCGATCCGCTCGGAACCGATGCCGGCGACGAGGTCATGGCGTATTAACGCCGCAGCCGCGCGCGCTCCGGGGCGCGTGAATCTCATCGGCGAGCACACCGACTATAACGACGGTTTCGTCATGCCGTGCGCGATCGGCTACTACACGGAGGTCTCGATGCGGGAGCGCGAGGACGATCGTGTCGTTCTTAGCAATCCGCACGACGCAAAAGCCCAGCTCTATGCCGAAGGTGTGGTTCTCGAGTTGCGCAAGGCGGGCGTTGGCGTCGGCGGAGTCGAGATCGCCGCCGCCGGAAATTTGCCGATTGGGGCCGGACTGAGCTCGTCGGCATCGTTCGAGATTGCGATCGGATTGTCTGCTCTCAGCGTTGCGCGCGCCCAGATCGATCGCGTAGAGCTGGCAAAGATTTGTCAGCGCGCGGAGCACGAGCATGTACGCATTCGCTCCGGCATCATGGATCAGTACGCCGTGCTCTTCGGCAAACGCGATCGCGCGATCTTGCTGGACACGCAGGCGTTGGAGAGCCGCTACCTCACCGTTCCTCAGTCGGCACGCATCGTCATTTGCAACACGATGGTGAAGCACCAATTGGCCGCCGGCGAGTACAACAAACGCCGCGAGCAATGCGAAGCGGCGGTGCTGGCGCTTCGGCAATGGTATCCGAACCTCGCCTCACTGCGCCACGTGACGTTCGACGAGCTGGTGCGCCACGAAACGCGGCTCGACGCCTTGCTCTTCCGGCGGGCTCGCCACGTCGTGAGCGAGAACGCGCGCGTGCTCGAATCGGCGAAGGCCTTGGAGGCAAACCATCTGAAGGCCTTCGGCGCGCTCATGAACGCTTCTCACGATAGCCTGCGCGACGATTACGAAGTCAGTGCCGCGGAACTCGATAGGATGGTCGGAATCGCGCGGTCCTGCGACGGCGTCTACGGCGCGCGGATGACCGGCGGCGGCTTCGGCGGCTGCACCGTCAATCTCGTCGATGCGAACTTCATCGCCCGCTTCCGCGAGCGCATCGTAAGCGAATATCAAGCCGCCACCGGCATCGTGCCGGATATCTACGACGGTACGCCCGTCGACGGAGCGACGCATTCGTAGTATAGCGGCGGCCGCATTCCGTCCGAACTTCCGCACGATCGATTGGTGGTTCGTCGCTCGCGCCTCGTGCGGCGTCGGCATCGCGCTTTTCGGCGGCCTGCATTTCGGCTCCCAGCTCGTTGCGATCGGCGCTGCGATCGGTGCGATGACGGTCGCGCCCACGTCGTTGCGCGGCCTTCATCGCACGCGCATCGTGGCCACCATCGCGGCGGCGTTCGGCATGGGTATCGCCACCGCGATCGCTACGGCCGCCGGGCAGTCCCCAATCGGCATCGTGGTCGTCACAGCCGCGGCGGCGTATCTCTACGGCATTCTTTCCAGCTTCGGCGAGGCGGCAAGCGGCGTTGGGCTCAACGTTCTGGTGGCGACGATCGTGTTGGGCAATATCGCCATCCCGCCGTCGCAGCACGGCGAAATCGCACTCTGCGTCCTTGCCGGCGGGCTCTTGCAGGCGTTGCTGCTCGCGGTCTTCTGGCCGCTCGCCGGACGCTCGTCGGAACGGCGCGCGATTGCCGCAGCGTATCGTTCGCTAGCCGAGTACGCGCGCCACGTCGACGACGCCGACGTCGCCATCCCGCCGCACGAGCAGCTGCAAACGGTGCGGGCCGCATTAGCCGATCCCCAACCCTTCGGGCGAAAGATCGACCTGCTCGCGCTGCAAACGCTCGCCGACGAGGCAGAGCGCATTCGAGCGACGCTTTCGCTCGTAGCCGCAACGCGCGCCGAACACGATGCCGCGCTGCCGGCGGACACCGGAGAGGTTCTCGATGCCATTGCCGACGCAATCGAACGCGACGCGCGCTCGCGCGATGCCGCGGCGTGGCAGCGCGCGGCGCAGAGCATTGCGGGCAACGGCACGTGGGAACGTCTATACGGCCAGCTGCGAGCGGCATGGCGAAGCGCGGCATTCGGCGAGCCGGTGCCCGGAACGATCGTGACGGCCGATCCGCTCCTCGATCCCCACGTGGAACGCTGGTGGCCATCGGTTCGCGAAGCGATCGGTTTGCAATCGACCTTCGGGCGTCACGCATTTCGACTGGCGATCGTGCTTGCGATCGCAATCGCAGTGTACCGGTTCGATCACATTCCTCGCGGGTATTGGATTGCGCTGACCGCAGCGATCGTCTTGCGCCCGGACTTTACGACGACGTACTCGATCGGTGCGGGCCGGATTGCCGGCACGATCGTCGGCGGTCTGGCTGCATGGGCAATCGCGAGCGTAGTTCCGGCGACCGCAACGGCGCACGCGACTGCTGCGCTGGCTTTTGCGGTCCTCGGATGTATTTTTCAGCGAGTCGGACCCGCGTTCTTCGCCGTCGCAATCACCGGTTTCGTCGTCTTCGTGTTAGCGCTGGTTGGACTGCACGAAGGCGGTGCGGTCGTCGAGCGTATCGGAGCGACCTTAGCCGGAGGCGCGTTGGCGGTCGCTGCATTCGGTGCCTGGCCGACCTGGGAAGCGCCGTTTACCCGCGCGTCGCTCGCGGATCTGCTCGAGGTGATTCGACGTTATGCGGCCGGCGCGTTCGCCGTTCTTGCCGGCGACGCTCCGCTGAATATGGACGATCTCGGGCGTCTGCAACACGACGCTTGGGCCATACGCACCCAGGTCTCGAGTTCGGTCGAGCGCATGCTCAACGAACGGTTCCGGACCGCGGGGATCACGCCGCAGCAAGCGCTCACGATCGTCGCATCGACGCGGCGGCTCGGTTTGGGGAATCTCGCGCTGACCACTATGCTGCAGTCACACTACTGGCAAACGGTGCCCGCGATCCGGCCGTTCGCGCGCGCCGTCGATACGGCGCTGCAGGCATCCATCGACGCCCTGCGCCACAACGAGCCGCACGGCGCTGCAGTACCGGACCTCCGAAAAGAGTACGCCGTTCTCGAGCAAGCCTTAGCGCCCGCAAACGCGGAATACGTCCGCGAAGTATTGGCCCAGTGCGATTTGATGGTCGATAGCATCAACACGATCCGCGAAACGCTGGCGGAATGAAGGTCGCGCTGTACGCGGCGGCCCTCCTTACCGCCGTGAATCTTCTCCTGTTTGCGGCGCCGCTGTATCGCCGCGCGCTCGATCCGGCCTCGAGCACCGGAAGCTTCGAAGGGGCACGACGCGCCGTGACAAACTTTCAGGCGCGTTCTAGAACCGACGTTTTGGTCGTCGGTGATTCACGCATTTATTCGGGGCTCGATCCCGCCGCCGCCGCTTGGGGCAGCGGCGGCAAACTGCGCTTTGTCGACGCAAGCGTTCCCGGAACGACTCCCCGCATTTGGTACTATTTTCTGAAGGCGATCGACCCGGACGCCCGGCGATTTCGCGCGATCGTCATTCCGGTCGACGCCGACGGAGACAGCGACGGCGCCATTGGAAGCATCGACGGCAACCAACGGCAGCAAGACCTTCACTATCTCGTCTTTGCCGTCACGCCGGCCCAGATTTTGCGGCTTGCGACGTCATTTTCGGGTATGCGAATGCAGTTCAGCACCGCAATCGATCTGCTGCTGCGCGGTCCGATTCTGCGCGACGACGTTCAAGCGTTCGCAGCCAATCCGCGAGAACGCCTCGTGGCGATCGAGCAAAGCGCTCCGGACGCGTTCGACCCTTTGACGTGGCACCCTCGGAACGAAACGCTGCGCGGAATGCGCGTCGACTTTACGCGCAACAGCATTAGCTACCCGCCGGGCGTCTCGGCGGACGAGCGGTCCGCTATGGTGGTGCAAGTGCTGCGGGTCGCGCATTGGCGGCCATCGTATGCAATCTACCGCCGCGACTGGCTCTACCCGATCGTGCAGCGGTATGCGGCCGCCGGCACGCCCGTCATTTTCGTGCGCATTCCTACGCGACCGGTGCATCGCGATCCGAACGATCCGATTTCCGGATCCTTGCTGGCTATTGCCGAGAGCGGCGCGGCGCACTTTCTTCTTCCGCAACCATATCTGGCACTCGAAAGGCCCGAACTCTTCGCCGATCACGATCATTTGAATCGCGCAGGGAGCGTACTGTTCAGCGCCCGTTTAGGGCGCGACGTCGGGCACGTCTTGGCCGATTCGGCCGCGGCGCGCCGCAACTTTTTCGTCTCGACGCCGGATGCCGGCCGATTTTCGCCGCTGCCCTGGATGCGCGAAGCCGTCGGAATCGGAAATCCGCTCGAGTTCCAATCGTACGAGTTTTGGGCGTTCCTCGCTATCGTAGCGCTGCTATTTTACGGGTCGCCCATTGCATGGCGCCGTTACGTTCTGCTGGCCGCGAGCTACTACTTCTACGCCCGGTGGAACGGGTGGTACGTCGTCTTTCTTTTCGCGTTGACCGCAAGCGATTTCATTATCGCCCTCGCTTTGCAGCGCAGGTCCGGACGATCGAGGCAAACGCTGTTGACAGCAGGCATCGCGGCGAACTTGGCGTTTCTCGGCACGTTCAAGTATGCGAACTTCTCGACCGGAACGGTGTCGGCGCTGCTTGGCATGCATCGGGACCCGTGGCTAGTGAGCTGGATCGTTCCGATCGGCATCAGCTTTCACACCTTCCAAAGCATCTCGTATCTCGTCGACGTGCACCGTGGCAAGACGCCTGCAATTCGAGACCCGTGGGATTACGGACTGTACCTCGCCTTCTTTCCTCAGCTCTTGTCGGGTCCGATCGTGCGCGCCGGTCTCTTTTTCGGCGAGCTCTTTCACTGGCGGCTGCCGTCGTCCTCGGACATCGCCTACGCGGGCGCCCGCATTGCGTTCGGCTTGTTCAAAAAGGTCGCGATCGCCGATCAGTTCGGCCCAATCGTGGACTCATATTTCGCAGCCGTCGGATCGCATCCGGGTGCGGCCGCCGCGTGGACCGCGATTTTTGCGTTCTCGGTGCAGATTTATTTCGACTTCTCCGCCTATAGCGACATCGCCATCGGTACCGCGCGCCTGTTCGGATTCGTTTTTCCCGAAAACTTCAATCTGCCGTATCTCGCGACGAGCGTGACCGAGTTCTGGCACCGATGGCACATGACGCTGTCAACCTGGCTACGCGATTACTTGTATATTCCGCTCGGCGGCAGTCGTGACGGGCGCTGGGCGACGCTGCGAAACCTGATGATAACCATGCTCTTGGGCGGTCTCTGGCATGGCGCGCAATGGACGTTCGTGGCCTGGGGCGGCTTGCACGGCGCCTACCTCGTCTTCGAGCGCGCGACCAAGGTCCGGCCGGGCGTATTACCGACGTTCGCCGCGGTAACGCTCGCATGGGTGTTATTCAGAGCGCAGAGTTTTTCGCAGGCGCTGGGGATTTATCGCGCCCTTTTCGCCGGCGGCGCCGGCCCTTCGATGATAACCGGCTGGTGTGCCGTGCTGACGTTTGCGATTCTCGCATTTGCCGCAGTGCGGCTCGCGCTCGGAAAGCGTACGGCGAGCTGGACCTGGAACGGACTGCCGCAAATAGCGCAGGCCGGCACTATCGCCGCGCTGCTGCTCGGCGTCGAGCTCCTGTCGTGGCCGGGAGCACCCGCGACCTTCATCTACTTCAAGTTTTAGATGACATCGCGCGTTCGACGCGCAAGTAATCTGCGATGGCGCAGCGACGTTTCAATCCGCTGATTCGTGAATGGGTCCTGGTCTCTCCCCATCGCGCCGATCGTCCGTGGCTCGGCGAACGCGCGCAGCCGCCTACGCTGCAAGCGCCGCCGTACGACCCATCGTGCTACCTTTGCCCCGGCAACCAGCGTGCCAATGGCGCTCGCAATCCGCACTACACATCGACCTATGTGTTTGCAAACGATTACCCGGCGCTCACGCATGAGAATACGGCGGCTCCCGGTGACGAGTTGCTGCAAGTCGAAAACGTGGTGGGCGAGTGTCGCGTCCTGTGCTTCTCGCCGAGGCACGACTTGCATCTCGGATCCATGCAGGAAACCGAAATCGCAGGCGTCGTCGATTGCTGGGCCGCCCAATACCAAGAGCTCGCGGCTTTACCGTTTATCAACGCAGTAACGACGTTCGAGAATCGCGGCGCAATGATGGGCGCCAGCAATCCGCATCCGCACGGTCAGATTTGGGCGGAGTCGTCAATCCCCAACGAGCTCGCGAAAGAGACCGCGTCGCTGAGGCGTTACCGCGACGAGCGGAGCGAATGTCTGCTGTGCTCGTACGCCACGTACGAGCTCGAACGGCAGGAGCGCATCGTTTATGACGACGACCGCACGGCGGTCGTCGTGCCGTTTTGGGCCGCGTGGCCGTTTGAAACGATGATTCTTGGGCGGCGGCATCGCGGATCGCTTGCCGACTTCGACACAGGCGAACGCGCGAGTCTCGCGCGCGCGATCAAAATGCTTCTGACGCGGTACGACAAGCTCTTCGGCGTGCCGTTTCCCTATTCGATGGGCTTTCATCAACAGCCGTGCGACGGCAGCGATCGCACCGAGTGGCACGCGCACGCGCACTACTATCCGCCGCTGCTGCGCTCGGCAATCGTCCGCAAATATATGGTCGGGTACGAAATGCTGGCTCAACCGCAACGCGATCTCACCGCCGAACAGGCAGCGAAGCTTCTGCGCGACGCGTGATGGTCGATCGCCAGTTTTTCTGCGGCGAAATGCATTACCCGCGAATACCGCGAGAGTATTGGCGCGCGCGTTTGGAGATGGCCTACGCCATGGGCCTGGACGCCGTCTCGACCTACGTTTTCTGGAATATCCACGAGCCGCAGCCGGAGCGTTATGAGTTTGCCGGCGCCTGTGACGTCGCGGAGTACGTCCGGCTGGCGGGCGATTGCGGGTTGGGCGTCGTTGTGCGGCCGGGCCCATACGTCTGCGCCGAGTGGGATTTCGGCGGCTTGCCGGCGTGGCTGCTCTCCGACCCGCAGTTGCGCGTGCGAACCGCGGACGAGTCGTACATGCGCCCGGTGCAGCGGTGGTTGCACCGCCTCGGAGAACAGCTCGCGCCGCTGCAGCGCTCGGCGGGCGGTCCGATCGTCGCCGTGCAGCTCGAAAACGAATACGGCGCCTTTGGAAACGATCCATCGTATCTGCGGGCGTTGCGCTCTGCGCTCGACGAGGCCGGCTTCGGCGAGTCGCCCTTTTACACGATCGACCAGCCGGGCGACGTCGAGCGGGGCGCGCTCGAGGACGTCGCGATCGCATCGACGTTCGCTCCCGGCGATCCGCAGCGCGATCTCCGAATATTGCGCGAGCTGCGACCCCTTCAGCGACCGATTTGCGGCGAGTTTTGGGCGGGGTGGTTCGATCGCTGGGGTGAGCCGCATCAACAGCGCGATGACGCACAACAAATCCGCGACGTCGAATGGATGACGCAAACGAATTGCTCGTTCAACATTTACATGCTGTGCGGCGGCACGAACTTCGGTTTCACAAACGGTGCCAACGCTTCGGAGCGCGAGCCCTATGCGCCCGTCACCACGAGTTACGACTACCTCGCCGCGATCGACGAAGCGGGGCGTCCTCGACCGAAATACTACGCCTTTCGCGACGTCCTCGCGAGGGTGCGCAAGACGGCGCCGCGACCCGTACCGCCCGCCCCGCAAACCATGGAGATCGGCGCGTTTGCATTGACGCAGTCTGCCTCGCTGGAAGCGCTGCTGCAGAATCCGCAAGTCTACGAGCGGACGCAACCAATGGAAGTTCTGGGACAATCGTTCGGATTTACGCTCTACCGGACGACGCTCGAAGATCCGTCCGCCGGCTTGCTTGAGATCGACGCTGTTCGCGACTATGCCACTATTATGCTCGACGGAACCGTTTGCGGTTACTTGGACCGGCGCACCGGTTCGAACGGACTGAATTTGGAGAATCGTCGCGCCGGCGCGACGCTCGACATCTTGATGGAGAACTGCGGCCGGATCAACTACGGTCCGCTCATCGTGGACGAGCGTAAGGGCATCGAGCGATCCGTTCGCTACAACGGCAGGGAGCTGCTCGACTGGCAGATCTTCGCATTGCCGCTCGAAGAGCTCTCGTCACTGACGTTCGAGGATCGCATGCGGCCGCTTCCCGTATTCTTGCGCGGAACGTTTTGCGCTTCGGAGACGTACGATACGTTTTTCGACATGCGCGGATTGGGCAAAGGCGTTTTGTACGTCAACGGACGTAACGTCGGCCGCTACTGGTCGATCGGTCCCCAAGATGCCCTCTACGTCCCGGGCGCCTGGCTGCGGCGAGGGAACAATGAAGCCGTCGTGTTCGAGACGCAGAGCGTTCGGAAGCCCTATATCAAGGGGGCGAATGGCCCATTCGTTAGACCTTCATGAAGTACGAAGGGCGTTTACGGGTACGGCCGTAAGCCGATAATATTAACAGATGAAAGCGTTGGTTCTGAGCGGCGGTGGAGCGCATGGCGCCTATGAGGCGGGCGTCGCTTCCGCACTGCTCCAACGCGAGCGTTACGACGTCATTTGCGGCGTTTCTATCGGCGCGATCAATGCCGCACTCATCGCCGCCGGCACCGTAGATAACGCCCTCGAGCGCTTTTGGCACGAAGAGTTTCCGGCGCACGCGCGCGAGCTGTTCCCGCACGTGCCGCGGCTGCGACGCCTGATCGATCACGTGGGCTCGATCGGCTTCGGCAATCCATGGCGCGATGCAATGGGCGTGGCCCGCGCGGCGTCGTTGCTACCCTTCCTTCGCAAGCTTGGCGAATATCATAAGTCGAGTTTAGCCGCCGTCCACGAAGCGCTCGGGAAGATGGTCGACTACGATCGGCTGCACACGTCGATCCTGATCGGTGCCACCAACGCTTCACAGGCTTCCGCCGCAGTTTTCCGTGCGTTCGTTCAAGATGCAAAGATGCCGCGCAAGGCCTGGCTTACCGAGTACCACGATCTGACGCGCGAAAACTTCGTCATGGCACTCCTGGCGTCGTCGGCCATGCCGGGATTGTTCAGTCCCGTCGAGTTGACGTTCGGCGACCAGCGCAACCTCTATGCCGACGGCTGCATCGTGCACACGTCGCCGCTCGGAATCGCGGTCGACAACGGTGCCACCGAAGTAACCGTCGTGTTCGTCGACTGCGAGCGCGACGCGTTAGACGCCGGCGCGACCTTGGGGATCGCGGAGATCGCCTATAACATTGCAACGCTCTGGCAGCAGCGACTGCTCGATTACGAGCTTCGCATCGCGCAGGCGACCAACGAAATCGTGCGCCTCGGCGGAGCGCAGGACAAGCGGCAGATCACGATTCGGCAAGTGCGGCCGGAAAAGCCGCTCGAGCTCGAGATGTTGGCGTTCGACGATCGCAACGCGCTGATGTCCGCGTTCGAGCGAGGCGTCAAAGACGGCAGCACGGGTCCGCGCGTCATGCTGCCGGCCACGCCGGCCCTCGCACCGGCCGTTCTGACGCCGCCGCCGCAAACGTTCTGGGACTCCATGCGCAGGGTTTTCGGGCACACCGCGCTCAAACGGAGCGGCTGACCGCCGCTTCGAGCGCCGCCTTCTCTTCGGTCGTCAGCGGCATTAACGGCGGCATCGGGCGTTCCCATGCGTCGTCGCCGCGCATGCGTGCCGTGAGGTATCGGACGGCCAGGAGCATCTTCGGTCCGGCGACGCTGCGGCGCATCTGCGCGAGCACTTCGGCACCTTCACCGGTCTTCCAGACGCGTTGCGACAGCTGCGGCCACAGCGCCACGGAGCCCGAGATGCATCCGGATAACTCCGATTCGCGCGCGGCCACGAGAGACTCTTCCGAACTCGGGAACACCGCCATTTCGGGATGGCGCGCGAGCACCTCGCGCTGCAGCCCTGCGTCGTTCGAGCTGTCTTTCATGCCGCAGATGACACGCGGAAACTCGGCGACTAGCCGGTCGACGAGCGCCGCGTGAAACCTAATGCCGCTGGCCGCCGGAAAGTTGTACAGCATCAGGCGGCGTCGGGGGTCGTCGATCCGCGCCAATAGCTCCGCAAAGAATGCTACGATGCCGTCGTCGCCCGCTTCACGAAAGAAAAATGGCGGCATGATCAATGCAGCGGCAAAACCGCAATCGAATGCGGTTTGCGTGAGGCGCGCCGTATCCTCCAGAGACGTTACTCCGGTTCCCACCATCATTCGCTCGCGCGGAAGCCCGCTCTGCGCGAGTGCTTCCATATAACGGATGCGCTGCTCCGTGCCGAATGACGGTGCTTCGCCGTTGGTGCCGAGAACGTTGAGTCCGTCGATGCCTTCCTGCAACAGCCAACCGTAATATTGGATCGCCTTGCTCGCATCCGGACGTAGTTCCCGATCGACCGCGGTCAGCACCGCCGACCAGACGCCCTTGCGCAACGCGCTCATCGTCCAATCGCTCCGCGCAAGAAAAATCCCAGGTTAGCCGGACGTTCCGCCAAGCGCCGCATGAGATACGGAAACCAAAAACTGCCGAACGGCACCGCCAAGCGGACGCGATAGCCGTCGCCGATCAGCTTGCGCGCCAGCGGCGTAGAAATGCCGTAGAGCATCTGGAACTCGAATCGGCCGCGCCTGGGTAAGCAGCGTTCGGCGGCAAAGGCGCTGACGCGCTCGACGATCGCCGGATCGTGCGTTGCAATAGCCGTATAGCCTTCATTCGAAAGCGCATGCTCGGCGAGGCGATGATAACTTTCATCTACGTCGCGCTTCTTTGGATAGGCGATTGCGGGCGGCTCAAGATAGGCGCCCTTCACCAAACGAACGTTAGGGCGCAGCGTCGCGAGCGCCTGCAGATCGTCGAGAGAGCGCCGCAGGCACGATTGCAGAACGAATCCCACGTTTTCAAAGCGCTCGCGCAATCGCCGGTAAGTTGCGAGCGTGGCGTCGACGTAACGTGACTGCTCCATGTCCATGCGCATGGTGTTGCCCGTCTCGACCGCCGTCTGCGCGATGCGCGCGGCGTTTTCGTAGGCCAAGTGGGGATCCAGGTCCAGGCCAACGTGGGTCAGCTTGAACGCAACGTTCGCGTCGAGCCCGCGGTGAGCGAACGTTCGCAAGAGTTCGCAATACGTGTCGGCGGCAGCCGTCGCCTCGGCGCGATCGCGCACGCCTTCGCCGAGAACGCCGCAGGCGACAGCGAATCCTTGCGCGTTGAGCTCGCGGGCCACCCGCAGAAAGTCGTCGGCGCTCTCGCCCGCAACGAAGCGCGCGGCTCCTAGCCGAAACCCGTAGCGCGTGACGACGCGCCGGACGGCCGTACTATCGGCCGCTGCTAGGATCGCTGCTCGGAGCGGACGATCCAGCATTACCGCTCAGGAGGAGAGTATCGGAATCAGCGTTCGCAGCGGCGTTTGCGGGCGCGCACCGAAATGGCTGATGATCTCGGCGGCAGCGATACTCCCCAGACGGCCGCACTCACCGAGCGATGCGTTGCGCGTTAGACCGAAGAGAAAACCCGCGGCATAGAGGTCGCCGGCTCCCGTCGTGTCGACGACACGCTCGACCGGTTCGGCCGCGACTTGCACCAGCTCGTTCTTCGTGACGACTACCGAGCCGCCCGGCCCTCGGGTGACCGCCGCAAGATCGGTGAGCGCCCGCAGAAGCGCACACGCATCGTCCCACGCGCATTCAAAGAGCGCTTCGATTTCGCCTTGATTCCCGAAGAGAACGTCGACGTGGTTCTCCACCAGCGCAATAAAATCGTTGCGGTGCCGCATGACGCAAAACGCGTCCGAAAGCGAAAGTGCGACGCGGCGCCCGGCCGCGTGAGCGATCTCTCCTGCGGCCACAAACGCACGTTTGGCGGCAGGATCGTCGTAGAGGTAACCCTCGAGATACGTGTATTGCGCCGAGCGGATGAGCTCTTCGTCGACGTCTTCGGGACCGATGTTGGCGCAGGCACCGAGATAGGTGTTCATGGTTCGCTGCGAGTCGGGCGTTACTAAAATGAGACACTGCGCCGTTGCCGGACCGTCGATGGCGGGCCGCGTGCGGAATATCGTTCCGGTTGCGGTGATGTCGTGGCGAAACGCTTGGCCGAACTCGTCGTCGCGCACTTTGCCGATGTAACCGGTACGTCCGCCAAGCGACGCGATGCCGGCAATGGTGTTGCCGGCCGATCCGCCCGACGAAATCATCGTGGGTCCCATTTGGGCATAGATCGCTTCGGCCCGGCGCTCGTCGACGAGCATCATGGCTCCTTTGGACATTCCTTGCGCTTGGATGAATGTGTCGTCCGCCGATGCAATGATATCGACGATGGCGTTTCCGATACCGACGACGTCGAGCGTTTGTTGCGACATGACGGCCCGTTTCCGGCATGCGCGCGGACCGTCCTTCAGGTCGCCAATCGAACTGCGACGATTCCCGCAAATGCTGCAATAATACCGCCGGCGACGCTAGTCAAGACGTAGACGACTGCAGGAATGGAGAGCGCCTCGCCGGCGAGCGTAACGGCGTCGTAAGCGAACGTCGAAAAGGTCGTAAAGCCGCCGAGGACTCCGGCCACCAGGAACAGCCGTACGTTCGATCCGCTCGCGAACGCGCGCGTCTGTGCGAGCTCGGCGACGACACCGATCAAGAAACACCCCGCAAGATTGATCGCGAGCGTTCCATACGGAAAACCGGGCCCGAAACGCTGCAAGAAGAGCAGGCCGGTGAGATAGCGAGCGACCGATCCAAATCCGCCGCCTACGAAAACGGCCAGAAGGTCCAACGGTCGTATCACGACGTTTTTCCAATCAACCGCATCGAGATTCGTTCGAGCGTAATGAGTCCTTCGGGAATCATCGCTATTAATGCCGGAACGACTGCGCGGACTTTCTCTTCGGCTTCAGCGACCTCGATCACCACCGGAAGATTGCCGGAAAAATCGACGCTGCGCGCGGCGTGGATCTCGCGATGCGCTCCGAAGCCTTCAATGGCTTTGAGTACCGTCGCTCCGGCAAATCCGTTGCTCCGCAGCTCTTCGACGATCGCCGCGTAAAGCGGGCTATTGTCGCGGCGGTCTCCTTCGCCGAGGAAGATGCGCATGAGGGTGGCATGCGCGGCGCCGCCGGCATTCGTCAACGGAGCGAATACGCGGTGAGGTGGCCGTTTTCGTCGGAGCAGTAAACCCAACCGTCGACGACGATCGGACTCTCCCAGTGCACCGGCCCGATCGACCGCAGAGCGCTGCGCTGCGCGCTCGACCAAAGCCTCCGACCGCTCAATGCATTGAGTGCGACGATTTGATCGTCGAACGCGACGAATACGACGCCGTTGCTAACGACCGGCGACGTGCCTTCCCCACCGGTGCTTCCGGCTTGCGAACGCCAAACGCCCTGCAAATGGCTGTCGCCGGCCGCATCGGTCACGAGCACGTACGCGTCGACCGCCTGCGGAAGGCCGACGAAGAGCCAGGTGCGACGAGGTCCGGTCCAGACCGCAGGCGTAGAGAAAAGTGGCGACGGCAGGGAGATCTCTTGCAGCTCGTGCGCAACGCCCGGAAGCGGCGCGCGATTCACCAAGCGCAGAATCGCATCCTTACCGCCCTGCGCAATCATGAGCGGCGTTCGGCTCCGCGGTTGACGCGGTAACACGACGGGCGAGGTGCTGCCCATGTCGACGTCGCCGCTGTCGAGCTGCGCGTAATCGCTGGGCGTATAGTGACCGAGAAACTTCGTCGCGTCGGCGCTCAGCCCCACGATCGAATCGCCGTAATCGTGACCGCCGCCGCGGACGTCGAACTCGCCGTTGCCGGTCGTCGCGTACACCGCGCCGCGCATCGACGGATCGGGATCGACCACCGCGCCGCCGCGTCCCCAAATACCGGAATCGCTCGCGGGGCAAGAGTTGGGATCGGGCAGCGTGGCGAGCGTACTGCACAGGGAGTTGAACACGTGCGTCGCCCCGTCGCTCAAACGAACGCTGACAACGTGTCCGATGTATGGCGGTGCGTCTCCCAAATAGCCGGACGTCGTCGCATAGAGAAAGCCGTTGGCAAGGTTGAGCGCGGATGCATCCTTTTCGGTTTGTATCATCCGCGTAATGCGGGCCGGGAATCCCGGCGCTGCGACCTCGCGTCCTGTCGATCTGTCGAGCTTATGAACGGTTCCGTCGATGCCGGGCACGTAAATCGACGCTCCCAAAGGATCGGCCGCCGGCGTCGACGTGGTGATCTTCATTCCGTACGTTCGAAAATGCCAGTAAACGCGTCCGGTCAAGGCGTCGATGCCGTAGGTCACACCGTTTTTATCGGTCTGGTAGAGCATCGGGCGAACGCGACCGCGAATCTGGACGCGTTCGATGAAGATCGGCGTCGAATCGGCAACCGTACCCAACGAAATCTGCCAGCGCATGCGTAGACGGTGGACGTTGGCCGCGTTGATGATCGTGCCGCCTACGTCCACGCCGGTACGTGCGGAATCGTGTCCAAAAAGCGGCCAGTCCTCGGCACGAGCAACGGTAGCCGTCGCAAGGGTGACGAGCAATGCAAGCGCGATGCAGCGGGCAGGTCTCATTTGGGGGAGCTTCGACCTTCCTCGCCCATTCCCAGGTTAGCGGCGCAGCGACGCGTCCCAGCCTGCCGCTGCGGCTGCAGCATCGTAGGTGGACGTAAAGAACGATAACACAGCCGAGTCCGGATCGGCGGACGTCCGTACGCTTTCGTAAGGCAGCACGAACTCGCGCAGCTGCAAGTTCCAGCCGGCTGCGGCGGGTCGAACCTTCGACTCCGCGTAGCCGCCCGGCTCGGGATAGGCATACGAGTAGAATGAAGCTTCGACCCCGTTGCCGCCGGGCCAGAACCCGAAGCTCTGTTCCTCGTGCGAATAGGCTTCACGCGTTACGCGATCCGGCAGGTTTGGAAAACCGCCTGGATGAGCGGGAGCGGGCCTTCCCGAAAATAGCGATACGGCCAAATCAAAACTGCCCCAGAAGAAATGCACCGGGCTGGCCTTGCCGACAAATTCGGAGCGGAACCTCTTACAGAGACGCTCGGCCTGCACGAGAGCGCGCCAAAACCGTTCGACGTACGCGCGGTCGTACGACGCGTGGCGCTCGTCGGTTTCGAATGGAATCGCCTCGACGACTTCGTTGGGCTTCGAATCGATACGGATCGAAAATCCCATTGCGGTCAGTTCCTGCATCACCTTACCGTAAAACGTCGCGACGCTCATCGGCTCGAGCGCAATCGTGCGGCTTTGCGAGTCGCAATCCCCCAGACGCAAGACGTGATCGATGAAATCGAAGTCGATGGCAAACGTTCTTCCGTCGCGATACGGCATAGCCGAGGTCGTCAGCCCGCGGTGGGTCACGTAGAGGGCTACGTTCCACCAATGGTTCACCAGCGGCTCCTGACGCAGCCGAACCTTTCCGACGATCTGCGTCCACATGTGAAGCGTGTGGAGCGTGTCTTTCCACTCGTCGTAGCGGAGGTGCGGCCAGCGCTCCATCGAGGCGGCTTCTACGGAGATCTGCCGAAGCCCCCGGCCATGCAAACGCATGCCGAGAAGATCGCCGCATTTCGCGCACTGCACGCGCGCGACCGCGCGTTCGTCATTCCGAATCCTTACGACGCCGGAACGGCTCGCCTGCTGCAATCGCTGGGTTTCGAAGCGATAGCCACGACCAGTGCCGGTTATGCGTACACGGTCGGCAAACCCGATGGAGCGGTCGGTCGAGACGAAATGCTCGCGCATGCAAAGGTGATGGTGGAAGCGACGCGGTTACCGGTGAGCGCCGACCTGGAAAACGGTTACGCCGACGCGCCGGAGTCGGTGGCCGAAACGGTGAGGCTGGCGGCCGGCGCCGGACTGGCGGGATGTTCGATCGAGGACGTCCCGCTCGGCCGCGCCGGCAGTCCGTACGAGATCGCGTTTGCAGCCGAACGCGTGCGCGCGGCGGTGGAAGCGTCGCGCGCCCTCCCGGTACCGATAGTGTTGACCGCGCGGACGGAGAACTTCATCGTCGGACGTCCCGACTTGCGCGATACGATCGCGCGATTACAGGCGTTTCAAGAGGCGGGCGCCGACGTACTGTTTGCGCCGGGCATCACGAGCGAACGCGACATCGCCTGCGTCATCTCGTCGATCGACCGTCCGCTCAACGTCATCGGCGGGTTGCAAGGCGCAAGCTTGACGCTCGATCGCCTGTCGGAGCTCGGAGTAAAACGCGTGAGCGTCGGAAGCGCCCTCTCGCGCGCGGCTTTGGGAGCGTTTCTGCGCGCCGCGCGCGAGTTACACGATTCCGGAACCTTCACGTTTGCTGCCGACGCGGTGAAATACGCGCCGATATCAACGCTATGTTCGCTTAGGTTTTGCCGGCGTAGGCGCGCTCGAGCTCGGCGATATTCATCTTCGTCATTCCGAGCATAGCCTGCATGACGCGACCGGTCTTCTCCTCGTCGTCATCGCTCATCAGCTCGCCGAAACGTTCGGGAACGACGTTCCAGTTCACGCCGAAACGGTCTTTGAGCCAGCCGCAAACGCCCGGTTCGCCGCCTTCCGAAAGCCGCTCCCAGAGGCGATCGACTTCCTCCTGATCTTTGCAGTTGATGTAGAAGGCGGGACGCTGCGCGCTTTCACTGCTTTCGTTAAAGAAGTTCAGCGCCATGAACTCTTGACCGGCGAGCTCGAACGTGACGACCATCGCTTTACCTTTAGGACCGGGACCGGCATCGCCGTAGCGCGCGACGTGCGCGATTGTCGAGGCGGGAAAGACCGACGTGTACAGCTTGGCCGCTTCTTCGGCTTCGTCGTTGAACCATAGGAACGGTCGAATCTTATTCATGATCGCATTGTACCAGGCCGACGACGTTGTTTTGCGGATCGCGGAAGAGCGCGACTCGCGGACCGTTGGGAACGTCCATCGGGCCCATCATCGTCGAACCGCCAAGCTTGACGATCTCAGCCAGCGCGTCTTCGATCTTCGGAACGCCGACGTAGAACCTCAAATGTCCGTCGTAACCGCTCGGCGCCGAACCGATGCCGCCGCCGATACCTTGCCCGTTGCGCTCGATGAGACCGTATTCCACGTCTTCCGTACCGGCGGCCGGCGCCTTGATGTCCCAGCCAAACGCTTGCGCGTAAAACCCTTTGAGCGACTTCGAGTCCTTGCTCATGATTTCAAAATGAACGACCGGATTGCTCACGATACTTCCTCCAAAACGGTGCGGTATGGTCGAAGTCTATCAAGTTGACTTGTAAAAAGCAAGTTGTATACAAAAAATAGAGTTCGCTGTATAATCGGAACGGTGGCACAGCGAGTATACGGGCAGTACTGCGGGTTCGCCCGCGCGTTGGAGCTGATAGGCGAGCGCTGGGCGCTGATGATCGTACGAGACCTCCTGGTCGGGCCGAAGCGTTTCAGCGACCTGCAGCGTGGCCTGCGCGGCATCCCGACGAACATCCTTACGGCACGGCTCAAAGAAATGGAGCAAGCGGGCATAGTGCAGCGCCGCCTTCTTCCGCGGCCCGCAGGATCGGTCGTCTACGAGTTAACGGCTGACGGACTCGACCTCGAGGATGCAGTCTTTGCGATCGGACGATGGGGCGCTAAGCGCTTGGGCGACCCGCGCGACTATGAGACCGTCACGCAAGACTCGCTGGTCATGGCGCTGCGAACCACGTTTGTGCCCAAGGCCGCCAAAGGCGTGAACGTCAGCTACGAGTTTCGCGCGGGCGACATCCTCTTGCATGCCAAGATCAAAAACGGAAAACTCGAAGCGCAGCCGGGACCATTACCCGGGGCCGATGCGATCGTTGAGGCCGGACCTGGTTTGCGCTTGCTGATGGCGCGCGAAATGACGCCGAGCGAAGCTCTCAAAGCGGGCGTCGTAAAGCTGCACGGCCGCAAGGATCTCCTCGATCTGTTCGTCGCGCTGTTTGCGATCTAGAACGGCATTCGGAAACGTAAGTCCTCGCCGTTTGACTAACTTCATCGTCGGACCGAGTTGCGAAACGAAAACTCCACGCGCTGGAGCGCGGCGACGTCATGCGGGACGTCGGCGACGTTTTCGACCACGTTGAAAACCCGGTAGAGATCGAGCACTTCGAACAAGCGCCGAATCGGCGTGTTGCCTAAAACGATGGTTTCGCGCGATAGATTATTCGTCGTGCGCAACGTATGCATTCGGAGCAGCTCGGTGACGCAAGTCGAGTCGATAAACGTCACTTCGCGAAAATCGAGGACTAAATCCGGAATCTCCGCGATGCGATCGAGCAGCGACCGCAGCGACGCCTTGCCGCCCACGTCGTATTCGCCGGCAAACACGACCATAGTGGGGGCTAACTCCATTCGCCGTTACCTCTCACGGTTCTCCGTTACCGACAAAGAGAGCACTCGTACGCTTTTATACCCGCGGCCACCCGGGCCACCCACAGACGACTGCAAGATTCCGTCCGTAGCATCCCTAAGGCGAACAAGCATGCAGCCTCGGCACTCCGTTATTTTGACCCAACTCCTCGCCCTCGTCGCGGCGGTCGTGGTGGGCGGCACGTTGGCGTGGGTGCTTCACGTTCGCTCGGTCGGGGCCCAGCTCGATGCCCAGGCCGCCGCGGCGCCCGCGCTCTTAGCCAATACCGACAATCCGCGCCATGCCCTCGCACTACTCTCGCGCCCGGGCATCGAAGTGCACTTTCTGCCGCATGCCGGATCGATGCCGCCGCCTCCGCCGGGCCCCATGCCGTACGGCATGTTGACGCCGCACCGTGCGAACTGGTTCGCACACGCCATCGCCGCGATCGCGCAGGTTCCGCCGCGCCTCGTCATGATGGGCTCCCGGCGGATTTTGTTGGTCGCGTCGCCCGAGGCTCTGGCCCAGTGGTTTCTTGCCGACGTCGCTATTTGTGCGTGCGCGATCGCCATCTTGCTCTTTCACGCCGTTCGCGCCTATGGGGTCGCGACTGCGGCCGTCGCGCGGACGTTGGCAGAGCGCGAAGCTGCCGCAGCAGAGTACCAGCGCTTTCTGGCCGACGCCGGACACGAGCTGCGTACGCCGCTGACGATTTTGTCCGGCTACATCGACGTGTTGAGCGGCTACGCGCACGACGAGCAGCAGGATCGCGCGCTGCGCGGCATGCGCTCGGCATCGTCGAGGATGCGCGGATTGGTCGAAAAGATGCTGCTGCTTTCCCGTTTGGAATCGGCCGAGCGCGCACCGAGAGTCGTCTCCGTGGCCGACGTCAGCGACGAAGTAGCGCAAGACATGCTCTCGCAGCATCCGAACCGGCAGATCGTGCTGAAGTGCGATGCGAAAGCGCGGGTACGTATCGATGAAGATGATCTCTACGAAGCCGAACGCAACTTGGTCGAAAACGCACTGCGGTACGCACCCGATTCGCCCGTGCAGGTCGAAGCCGGCGTGCGCGACGGCGGCGTGGAGATTGCGGTGATCGATCGCGGGCCGGGCATTCCGCCGGACGAGCAGCCAATGGTCTTCGAGCGGTTCTATCGCGGTCGCAACAATGACGGTCAAGAAGGCACCGGTTTAGGTCTTGCCATCGTGCGACGCGTCGTCGAGCGTTGGAACGGCAGTGTCGCGCTCGAATCCAACGAGCAGGGGACGCGCGCGATTCTGCGCTTCCCGAGCGCGGCCGACGCGTGAGCAAACCGCGCGTACTAGTCATCGACGACGAGCCTGAGATGCGCGGCGTCTTGGATCTCGGATTAGCGCAGCACGGTTTCGACGTGCAGGCAGCAGCCGACGGTCAGGCGGCGCTCGCGATTCTGCGCTCCGGCTGGCGCCCCGACGCAATCGTCATGGACGTCATGATGCCTAAAGTCGACGGCATGACGCTCATCCCGATGGTACGGCGATTGACCGAAGCGCCGATTCTCATGTTGAGCGCTCGCAAGGAAGTGCCGGATAAGATTGCGGCACTGACGGCCGGTGCCGACGACTACCTGGGCAAACCGTTCGATCTCGGGGAACTGGCGGCACGCCTGCATTCACGGTTACGCCGTCCGCAGCTCTCAAAACCGCAGACGATCACCTTCGGCAACATCGCGATGGATTTGGAGCGGCGCGAGGTAACTCGCGGCAATGAATCTATTTCGTTGACGACGCGAGAGTTCGACCTGCTGGCGACGTTGCTGCGCGAACCGGGGCGCGTCTTTACTCGCGAGCAGCTCATCGACCGCGTTTGGGGAAACGACGCCGCAGTCGAACCCAACGTGGTGGAAACCTACGTTTCGTATTTGCGCGGGAAACTCGACGAGCCGGATAAACCGTCGGTCATTCGGACCGTTCGGCGGGTGGGCTATACCATTCGCTGAAGTGAGCGAGGACGTCGGCGGGATCGTTGTAGATTGCGTCGGCGTTGCTGAGTTCGTCGTCGTTCCAGCCGCCGCAGCGAACGGCGATGCAGCGCACGCCGGCGCGGCGGCACGCTTCGACGTCGTACGGCGTATCGCCGATATACACGGCGTTAGATCGATCGACGCTCCCCTTCTTGAGCGCCGCGTGAAGGACGTCGGCATCGGGCTTCGAGCGATCGACGTCGTCGGACGTGACCTCAGTATCGAACTGATCGGCGACGCGCGCCGCGTCGAGAATCGCCGTCAGCTCCTTTCGGTTAGCCGAGGTTGCGACGATACGCTTGATGCCCGCGCTTCCCAAACGCTCGAGCAGGGCGCGTCCGCCCGGCGTCGGCGGCAGCACGCCGACGTACTCTTCTAGAAAGATCTGCAGGTGCAGTGCCGAGATCGATTTGCCCGGCTCGGCCTCCTTCGATAGCGACGCGTCGATGGTTGCAAGTATCTTGTCGCCGCCCATGCCGACCAGCCGGCGCAGCCGCGTTTCGGAAACCTCGAAGCCGTAACGCGAGAAAGCGCGCTGCCACGCGCGCGCGTGCGCGTCGTTGCTGACGAGCAGCGTGCCGTCGACGTCGACGAGCGCGGCTTGGATGCCACCGTCTGCAGACATGGCGGGTCTTTACCCGCTCCGGCACTAACGACACAGCGATGATCACGAAAGGCGTACTGACCGGCCGCTTGCGAGCGTACGCCTACGGCGTCGTCACGACGACGCTCTTCCTTATCTTTGCGGTAACCGAGAGCCTCACCGAGAATTTCGTCGCCGGGCACTCCCGAGCGGCGGGCACGATCATCGAGATCGGAATAGTCGTGGTGCTGGCGCTGGCGTTTCGGCCGTTCCATCGCTGGGTCGACGAATCGATCGAAGCTGCGTTCACGCGGCGGCGCCGGGAAGCCCGCGATGCGCTGACGCGCCTTCGGAAAGAACTGACGTCGTTCAACGACGTACAGCAAGTGCTGCGACGCATCGTGGAGGCAGTCGACCATCATATGGGCACCGACGGCTCGGCGATCTATTTGCGCCACGGATCCTACGATGTCGAAGCCTCCACGTTCGACGTCGCGGTGACTTGCGTCGAGCCCGACGATGCGCTGGTCGTTAGGCTGCGATCGTCGTCGGCGCCGGCGGATCCGCGGGCTCTCGGCTCAGCCGCACTCGGTGAATTGGCCTTTCCGATGATGGCCGGCGGCGATCTGATCGGCTTCCTGACACTCGCGCCCAAACATGTCGAGATCGAGGCGGAAGACCGGCACGTGCTGGCATCCCTGGCGGAATCGGCCGGCATCGCCCTGCTGGCGCTGGATGCAAGACTGCGCGCCGAAGCTTCGCGCAAGCGGTCGACGCTCCCGAACAACCTTCCTCGGCTGTCGACGAGCTTCGTCGGCCGGCAAGACGAGGTCGGGGCCGTGTGCGAGCTCGTTCGTAAGAATCCGCTCGTAACGATAGCCGGTGCCGGCGGCATGGGCAAGACGCGCGTCGGGCTGCAAGTCGCAGCGGCGCTACTCGACGAGACGACCGAAGGCGCGTGGTTCGTCGATCTCGCCCCGATCGGCGACGGCGCGCTCGTGGCGAGCGCGATTCTCTCGGCACTCGACGTCGACCAAAGCGGAGAGAGTAAGCCGCTCGACCGACTCGTGAAGTTTCTCGCGCCGCGCGGACTGCTGCTCGTCCTCGACAACTCCGAACATCTCATCGCCGATATCGCGCGCGTCGTCGACGCGATCCTCAAACACTGCCCGAACGTCAACGTGCTGGCGACGAGCCGCGAGCCGCTGGGCGCGGCCGGTGAGGTCGTGCACCGGCTATCGTCGCTCGACGATGCGAGCGCGATGCAGCTGTTTACCGAGCGAGCTCGAGCCGTCAACGACCGCTTCGAAATCACCGCCACGAATCGAGCAACCGTTGCGGAGATCTGTTCGCACCTCGGCGGCATAGCGTTGGCCATCGAGCTCGCCGCCGCGCGCGTGCGCAGCATCTCGGTCGACGAGCTCTCCCGCCGGCTGCAGCTTCGAGTGCTGGGCAGCTCCGGCCGCGAGCCGCTGCCGCGCCACCAAACGATGCACGCTCTGATCGATTGGAGTTACGATCTGCTTTCGCCGAAAGAGCAGCGCTTCTTCATGCAGCTCGCCCCATTCGTCGGCGGCATCGCGCTCGATACTGCGATGGCAACGTATTGCTGTGACGATCTCGACGACTTGGAACTGTTGGACCTCATCACGTCGCTCGTCGACAAGTCGTTGCTGGTCGCCGACGTCGGCGAAACCACGCAGCGTTATCGCTTCTTGGAACCGATCCGGGAGTACGCGCGCGAGCGGCTCGAGCGGAGCGGTGACTCCAAGGACGGCTTCTTGCGTTACGCTCGCACGTTTGCAGACTTCGCCGACAGCGCGTACGAAGAGTTCGATACCGGGCCAAAGGAGGATTGGCTGGAGCGCAGCGAGCGCGAGCTCGACAACGTACGCGCCGCCATGCGGTGGGCGCTCGACGGCGGCAGCGAGCCGGAAATCGCCGCGCGAATCGCGGGCGGCTTCGGAGTCGTGTTTCTGCGATTAACGTTGTTGCAAGAGGGCATCGATTGGAGTCGGCGAGTCCTGGCGACGAACGCCGCGCTGCCGCCCTCGCTCGAAGCGCGTCTGCAGTACGTGCTCTCGATGTTGAACAACAATCAAGGCCACTTTACCGCCTCGCTCGTCGCAGCGCGCAGAGCGCTCTTTCAATATCGAGCGGCTCACGATCGACGCGGAATCGTGCGTGCCTTATCGCAGATCGCGCAGCAGCTGGAGAACACCGGTGATTCCGGCGAAGCGCTCGTAACCGCCGAAGAAGCCGTCGAGGAGGGGCGGCACTTGGGCGACGCCGGCGTGCTGGCGTCGGTCCTCGGCCGCTGCGGAAATGCGCTTGCTCCACGACACCTCGACGAGGCCCGGACACATTACTCCGAAGCCGCCGAAATCTTCGGTAAGCTCGGTCGCGGCGCCGACCGGTCGAGGATCCTCTACTGGTGGGCGGACATCGAATACCGCGCCGGTAACTTTACGCGCGCGGCAGCCTTAATTGAAGAAGCTCTTCCCATCGCACGAGCGGACGTCAAGGTCAACGCAGCTTTAATGGCAACTGCCGTCTACTGGGCACTTGAGAATTTAGACCAGGCCATTCCAGCAACGCGTCAGGCCCTCATCCTCGCGCGTGAAGCTGGCGACGGTATTTATCTGACTTGGGCCTTGTCCTGGACGGTGATGCTGGCACTAACGGCCGACCCGGAGGAGGCGGCGCGCCTATTCGGCTACGCCGAACGACAACGGCAAAATTTTGAGTGGGCCACCGATGAGTTCGAGCGAAGCACTTGGGAAAATGCTAAGGACGCCCTTTGCGAGAAACTCGGCAGAGATCGTGTCGCCGAGTTATTCGCCGAAGGCGCGTCCTGGAATCAGGAACGCGCCGTCAGCATAGCGTCCAAGTATTAGCAGGCCTTGGGCAAAACGCGGGGCCGCAAATCTTCGCCGATCGGCTTAGCAACCACGTAATAGCACTGTTCCTTCGCCGAAAACGTACCTTTCTGACGAGGCGCGCAGTTATTGAACGCTTTGTACGAGCCCGTCAACGTATACGTCTTGCGATCGAACCTCGCCGTAAGGCTCAACGTGCACGGCGGCGACCTTCTGAGCAATGCAACTGCGGTTCCATCGATCTTCTTTATGTTGCTCGCGTCCAGCGCGACGGCGCTCGAAGCCGCGGTCGACTTACCGAACGTCAAGGTCATAGAACCGCCGGCTTGGCCGCCCACGATTTGCGACAACTTGAGGTCCGCTTTCCCTTTGCCGAACGCGCTGTCGCTCACGGTACCCTTAAACTCTCCTGCGATACCGTTGATGGCCGGCGGTGCGTCGGGTGCGAGTGCGGCATCGGTTCCGTAGCCCGAACCCGAACCGGCCGGCGGATTCGTCCGCGCGCTGCCGGCGCAGCCGCCGAGCGCAAATGCCAAGGCCAGACTTGCCGTAAGTAGCTTCGGTGTCTTCTTCATCCCGCTAGTTTGGGATGCTTGCAAAAGCTTTCCTCTGGGCGAAGTCAGGGGGCGTCAACATTTTTAGTTTGCGTTCGCTCTCCGAACCGGGCGCAGCGGTAAGCACGACCATGCGGATATCGCCGTCACCCGGCAGCTCGAACGCCGTATAGTCGAGAATCAGCTCCCCGAGCTTCGGATGTACGTAGCGTTTCAAGCCTTCGGCGGCGCCCAACACGTCGTGCTGCGCCCACAACTCGCGAAACTCGTTCGACGTGGTGCGGACCTCGTCGATCAGCTCGGCAAAGCGGGGATCGTTCGGATACTTCGCGGCGACTGCCCGAAAGTTGGCGACGGCGCGGCGTTTCATGCAGGCTGGATCGCCCAGACGATACGGCATCTGGGGATCGCAAAACAGGCGCCAAATAACGTTGCGCCCTTTGCCCGTCGCACTTGAAAAATCCGAAAGCGCGTCGGCAGCACGATTGTAAGCCAGCACGTCCCATCTACGGCCGCGAACGTAGGCGGGACAAGGATTCAGCGCCTCGAGCGTACGTAGAACGAGCTCGCTGACGGTTTCTTCTTCTCGCGGCGCGATCACGAGTGCAACGCCCGCAAGCAAGTGCAGGTGCCGGCGCTCTTCTGACGTGAGGCGCAGTGCGCGCGAGATTCCCTCGAGCACGTCGGCCGACACGTTGATCGGCAACCCTTGCTCGAGCCGCGTGTACCACGTCGTGCCGATATTGGCGAGCAGCGCCACCTCTTCGCGGCGCAAACCCGGCGTTCGGCGCCGGGCGCCATCGGCGAGTCCAACGTCGGACGGCGCGATCTTGGCTCGGCGCGTTCGCAGAAAGTCGCTGAGTTCTAGGCGGCGATCCTCGGTCGCGTGCATTGCGGTCCTCGTAAAGCTGGCCGTACCAGTGCTAGGATAACGTGGGTTCTAGTCATAGTATGACACACGCGGTAGGCTAGACACAAGCCACTCCGCTTCAAAACCGCATACGACCGATGACAGTTGCCGAAAGAGCCGCCGCCGGCGGCGTTGTTCCCGTACGCGCGCAGAGCCGTCCCTCGACGGCGGTCCGACGGGCCTTTGCTCGGGATGACAAACGCGACAACACAAGAGCGTTCGTCGTCGCGGGCGTGATGCTGGCGGCGCTGCTGCAAACCGTCGATCTCACGATCGTCAACGTCGCGCTGCCGACGATTCAGGGAAATCTCGGTGCGACCGTCGACGAGGCGACGTGGGTGCTCACCGGCTACGTCATCGCCAACGTTGTCGTAATTCCGCTCGCACCTTGGCTGCAGCTGAGATTCGGAAGAAAGAATTACTTTCTCGCATCGATCGCCGGATTCACAGTTGCGTCCCTGTTGTGCGGATTAGCGTCGTCGTTGATGGCGCTGATTTTCTTTCGTATCGTACAGGGCGCATTCGGTGGCGGACTGCTGGCAACGGCGCAGGTAATTCTGCGCGATACCTTTCCTCCAGAGAAGCTTGGACTCAGCCAGTCGATTTTCGCGCTGGGAACGATTTTGGGACCGTCGATCGGTCCGACGCTCGGCGGCGTGCTGGTCGACAACCTTTCCTGGCCGTGGGTCTTCGACGTCAATCTCGTACCCGGCGTGCTGGCCTTCGTCATTTTGGCGCGTTATTTGCGTGACAAGACCAAGCCGCAGCGCGCGCCGGTCGATGCTCTCGGCATCGCCCTCCTCGTCGTCGCGGTAAGTTGCTTGCAGTACGTGCTCGATCAAGGGCAGCACGACGATTGGTTCTCGGATCCGGCGATTGCGGTGTGCAGCGTGTTTGCGACGGCCGCGACTGCGGCGTTCATTTGGTGGGAACTGCGCGCGCGACAACCGATCGTCGACCTGCGCGTCTTGAAAACGCCGGCGGTCGCAGCCGCACTGGCCATTGCCGGCGCGTACGCGGCGGTGATTTTTCCTAGTCTGCTTCTGCTGCCGCAGTTTACGGTCGAAGATTTGGGATTTACCAGCACGCTCGCCGGCATCTTGATCGGCGTGCGCGCGCTTCCCGTGCTGTTCCTCACGATTCCGGTCGGCCGGCTGACGGGCATTCCGCGTTTGGATCTGCGCTGGCCGATCGGCATAGGGTTGGCCATGGCGGGACTGGGATCGCTGTGGCTGGCAAGCGGCGTGACGAGCGTTAGCGGAATCGGGACGTTCGTCGCGCCGCTTCTCTTCATCGGCATCGGTGCGGCGTTCGTCTATTCGCCGCTGCTGGTTGCGACGATGCGCGCGGTGGCGCCCGAGGCGGGCGCCAAAGCATCGTCGTTCATCGTGCTGTTCTTCCAACTGGGCGGATCGATTTCGTCGGCGTCGATCGTCGCATTCTTGGATCGCCGGCTGCAGTTTCATCAGACGGTGCTGGCGGCTGAAACGACCCTTTCCCGGCTGCCGGTGGCCGATTTCTTACAGCACGCGAGCCGCGCGGTGCTCGCGTCGAGCGTCGTGGAGCAAGCCACAGCCCTTGCGTACGCCGACGCTTTTCTCGTTACCGGCGCTCTGGCGCTGCTCGTCACCCCCGGAGTGCTCTTACTGGCTCGCAAACGAACATAGGAGTTGATTTTGGAATACGAAGCTGCTTGTGACCGCATTTGCGATAACATTGCCTCGCTGCTGCTCGACATGGGCCGCCCCACCTCGCGCGCAACGTTTGCCGCGGCGCGTGCGACTCGCGGAATAGCCGACGCCTTGCATCACGCTGCCGGTGCACCCGACGACGAACGCTGGTACGATGCGCTCACCAACCTCGAGACATTCGTCAATATCTACGATGCCCGGCTGCAGCCCTCATCGGGGGCAGCGCTAACCGAGCTCCGTGCCTTTTTGGACGAGAATGCAGATCTCGTTGTGCTGGCCCCCCGCAAGGCCAGCTAGGTCGCGTTGAGCGATTTGAGGCGAACGGCGATGATAAAACATACGATGGTGTCGACCGCAGCCATTACTGCGCCTCCTCTTCGTAACGCGCAATCAGCGCTTTGATCGATGCGAGTTCTTCGGCATTGGGCTTCTCTTCGGCCATCAAGCGCACGGCGAGCGCGGTCTTGCTGTTGGCGAAAAACGACCGCAAGATGTCGCTCACCGCGGTGGTGGCGGCATCGTCGCGCTCGATGCACGGATAGTAGACGTGCGCACGGCCGTCGGTTTTGTGCCGCACGACGCTCTTTTGCTCGAGGATTCGCAGCATGGTGAGGACCGTCGTATATGCCAAAGGCGGCGATTGAAGCGCCGCGACCACGTCGGCCACGGTCGCGCTGCGGCGTTGCCAGAGTACCTCCATGACGCGCAGCTCCGCCTTGGTGAGCGTTTTGAGCTTCTTTCCTGCCATGCAATCCTAGCTCGAGCTATTAAGGTCTTAGTAAATCCTAGCCTTTGCCGGCAGCCTTGTCAACTAAGAGTTTAGTAGTCGAATCTCGGCGCGCTTCGAGGAGTTCGAAGCTTTTCCGCGCTAGAACGGATGCGTGAAGCGTTCGGTTTTTCTCACAAGTGCGGGAGCGTGCGCGGCGGCAGCCGCCTTACGCGCCGAACTTTCGGCGGCGGACGTCGACATCTCGCTGCAAACGGCAACCGGCGCGATTTACGGAACGCTGGCGGTGCCTGCAAAGCTTCCTGCGCCCGTCGTCCTCATCGTTGCGGGCTCGGGACCCGTCGACCGCAATGGGAACGCCGGGACGGCGTTGCGCACGAACGCCTACGAACAGCTGGCGGCGGCGTTGGCGCAACGCAGCGTCGCGTCGGTGCGATACGACAAGCGGGGCGTCGGTGCCAGCGCGAGCGTGGCAACGTCCGAGAAGGACCTGCGCATTGAAACCTATGCAGACGACGTCGTCGGGTGGCTCGCGCAACTGAACTCCGACAAGCGGTTTTCACGAACGATCGTCGCCGGTCACAGCGAAGGGTCGCTGCTCGGAATCCTAGCGCTGCAGCAAGGCAAGGCGAATGCGTTCGTGAGTTTAGAGGGAGCGGGACGGCCCGCCGGCGCCGTGCTCGACGAACAACTCAAGCGCAATCTTCCCGCCGAACTCGATAAGAAAGCCGAAGCGGTGGTGGCTCAACTGGAACAAGGAAAAACCGCGGCCGATCCCCCACCCGAGCTGGCCGCGCTGTTTCGTCCGTCGGTGCAGCCGTTTATCATTTCGTACATGAAGTACGATCCGGCCAAGGAGATCGCAAAGCTCGCTCTGCCGGCGACGATCGTGCAAGGTACCGCCGACGTACAGGTGACGATGGACGATGCGAACGCGCTCAAACGCGGTGCGCCGAGCGCGAAGCTCGTTGTGGTGCAAGGCATGAACCACGTGCTCAAGCACGCGCCGGATACGTCGTCGCAAGCGGCCGTCATAGCGGGTTATGCAGATCCGTCGCTACCTATCGAACCCCGAGTCATCGACGCGGTCGTAGCCGCCTCGCTGTAGGCTTTGTGCCCGAGCTGCCCGATATCGCGGCGTACATCACCGCGCTGGAGGATCGAATCGCCGGCCAAACATTGACGGGCGTTTCGATTGCCAAGCCGTTCGTGCTCCGTACGGCCGATCCGCCGGTCGCCGCTCTCGTCGGACACGACGTGCGACGGTTACGGCGCATCGGTAAACGGATTGCGATCGGATTCGGCGGCGATCTCTGGCTCGTCATCCATCTCATGATCGCCGGGCGGCTGCAATGGCGACACCGGAGTGCAACTCCCGGTGTGAACCGAGCGGCGCTAGCGTCGTTTACGTTTCCAACCGGAACGCTCGTTCTGACGGAGGCGGGCGCCAAACGGCGCGCGTCGATCCACGTCGTTGGCGGCGAGGCTTCGCTAGCATCCATCGACCCCGGCGGCATCGAGCCGCTCGAATCGGACTTCGAAAGCTTCCGAAACGCGCTGTCGGCCGAAAACCGAACGCTCAAACGCGCGCTGACCGATCCTCGTATCGTCAGCGGCATCGGCAACGCATACTCAGATGAGATCCTGCACGCTGCGAAGCTTTCGCCGATTGCGTTGACCCGCAAACTCGACGACGAGCAGTGGAAGCGCTTATACGACGCTACGCAAACGACTTTGCGTCTCTGGATCGATCGCTTTTCGGGCGGCGCAGCAAAAGATTTTCCGACCGGCGTTACGGCGTTTCGCGATGGGATGGCGGTGCACGGCCGCTACGGCAAGCCGTGCCCGGTCTGCGGCACGCCGGTGCAGCGCATCCGCTATGCCGATAACGAGACGAACTATTGTCCTACATGCCAAACCAGCGGCACACTGCTGGCGGATCGGAGCCTCTCACGCCTGTTGAAATCCGATTGGCCGCGGACGCTCGAAGAGCTCGAGGAGCTCAAGCGTGGGTAGTCCAGCCATGGATGCCGACGTCATCGTGATCGGCGCGGGAGCGGCGGGTTTGAATGCGGCGCGCAAGCTCGGCGAGCGATCCTTGCGGACCATCCTGCTCGAGGGGCGCGACCGTATCGGCGGCCGCGTGCTATGGAAGGAGGTTCCCGGTCTTCGGGCGCCGGTGGAGTTGGGCGCTGAGTTCATACACGGCAGTGCGGCCGAAACGTACGAGCTCCTGCGCGCCACGGGATCGAACGCGCAGCCGCTCTCCGACGAGTCGTGGAGCTATCGAAACGGACGATTGGAACGCGACAGCGATGACTTCGGCTCCTGGGCCGCAATCTTCGAACGCGCGCAAGACATCGCGCCGGATCGAAGCGTCGACGAGTTTCTGGCACCGTTCGCCGCCGATCCGTCGATGCGCGAGAGTATCGAATCGGCGCGCGCGTTCGTGGAAGGGTTCGATGCAGCGGATCCGGCCATTGCGAGCGCGCGCAGCATCGCCGAAGAATGGACCGCGGGCACGGACGAAACGGCAGCCCGGCCGCGCGGCGGTTATAAACCGATGTTCGAGTTTTTGCACCGCGCCTGCGTTAACGCCGGAGCCGGCGTCCACTTGTCGACGACCGTACGTCGCATAGCGTGGCGGCGCGGTGAAGTCAGCGTGGATGGGCTGCGCGCGCGGGCAGCAATCGTAACCGTGCCTGTCGGCGTCATGCCGGCGATAGCGTTCGATCCGCCGCTTCCTGCAGCGAAAACGGCGGCGCTGCACCTTATCGCGTCGGGAAACGTCGTTAAAGTCGCGATGTGGTTTCGCACGCCGTTCTGGGAACGCATTGAGGCCGGGCGCTATCGTGACAGCGGCTTCTTCCGCGGAATCGACACGCCGTTCGTGGCGTATTGGACGCAAATACCCGAGCGCAGCCGGCTGATCGTGGCTTGGGCCGGCGGCCCCAAAGCCGAGGCGCTGCGCGGCATGACGAAGACCCGCCTCGTCGACGTCGCGGCGCGCGGTTTCGGTCACCTGTTCGGCAACGGCGGGCAGATGCAAGCGGAACTTGAAGGCGCTGCAGTGCACGATTGGGCGAACGATCCGTTTTCGAAGGGTGCGTATAGTTTCGTACTGGTCGGGGGCGCTAGCGCTCGCGCCGACCTAGCCGAGCCGCTCGGCGGTGCGCTGTTTTTCGCAGGTGAAGCGACGTCGACCAACGGTCAAGGCGGCACGGTAAACGGCGCTCTGATCTCTGGTGTACGCGCCGCCGCGGAGGCGGCGGCCGCGCTGGACGCCAAGTCGCAGTAATGACGGAAAGCTTTTCGTCCCAACTGAGTGCCTGGTCGACGTTTTACGCGACCATGGGTACGTCGGCGGCGGCGCTGACCGGACTGGTTTTCGTCGTCATCACGCTGATACGTGACGTCCAAAGCATGAAGCCCAATGCCGAAGGGCTCGCGACTTTCACGACCCCAACGGTGATTCACTTCTGCGCCGCGCTCTACGTCGCGGCCGTTTTCATCGTGCCCTGGCGCACCTACGGCGGTGTAGCAGTTTTAGTTGGGCTGGGCGGACTTTACGGCGTGATTTACGTTGCACGCGTCATCCATCGCACGATGCATCTCAGTCGCGACACGTACGTCCCGGACAGCGAGGACTGGACGTGGTACGGCGCCGTGCCGCTGTTGGCATACCTCGCGATTCTCGGTGGCGCCGTCGCGCTTCCGCACGCCGCGCTGCAGTCTTTGTTCGCAATCGCCGGCGGCGAGCTGCTTCTCATGTTCGTGGGAATCCGCAATGCCTGGGACGTAGTTACGTACCTGGCCACGAGAGACTGAGCCTCCTATGACGGATGGACGCATTGGGGACGCACGGCGGCCACGCGGAGCCTCTTGCTGAGTGCTGCCTGGGATTGGCCTCCCCGCCGCAGGGGCAAAAATCACACGTGCTTGTGAATGCCCGATTGAGAGAGCAGAAACGAAGCCGTTGGCAGGTCGCATTGCCCCGAACGCGGCCGGCTGCTTCGTTTGCGCGTCATCTTTTACTCGATTGGGTTTCGCGTTGGGTTTCGCACGGAACGCTCGCCGACGTGGAATACGCCGTCGGCGAAGCTCTAGCGAACAGCGCCGAACACGGCGGCGGTTCGATCATGACGTTGAGCTGCTGGCGGGACGCAGAGAAAGTCATCGTCGAAATCTCCGATCGTGGGGGCGGCTTCGACTCGACACTGCACGATGCGAATCAGCGATCGAAAGGTCGCGGTTTCGGCCTGCATTTGATGCACGCGCTATCGGACCGCGTCGAGTTCTTCGACGGAGGGCGGCGCGTGCGTCTCCATAAGCAACTGCGCGAAGACGACTACGTCTTTGGCAGGAACGTTCGCCGCCAATCGAAACGCCGCGCATTTCGCCAGTTCACGCGCCGCATGTTAACGCGGCTTGAGGCGGTCGCCAATCGCATTCGCGCCAATTAGCGTTATTCCGAACCTGCACGCCTTGCAAACTCCATAATCCAGTTGGGTTCCCACGTGCGGCCGCTATCGATCGAGAAGGCCTGCTCCCACCGTGGCAACCCAGTGACGCGACCCAACCACACATAACGCGCCAGCACCGGCGTTACGCCCTCGACGTCGGTGCCGTAGAACTCACCACGGTCCCCGTCAAAACCGCCGCGCACGGGCGGTAAGAGCATCCCCGTGCGGCTGGTCGTCCAATGAATCGTCCATTGCTTTGCCGCGACGTCGAGATTGCGAATGCTGCAGCCTTTCGCTTTCGCGGCTGGAAAGTCGAACTCGTCGACGCTCACCACCCCGTCGCACCATGAATCGTGACGGCAGCCGGCAACGATCGTTTCCCATTCGGCACAACCACGCAGCCGCTCCCGAAGCTTGCGATGCGTAACCGTCCACTCGCCGTTGAGGAAGCAAAAATCGTGCGGTCTTCCTACAAAGGCGAGTTGGATACGCGAACGTTCCGTCGGCACGAGTTCCAAAACCTCGATT
Source organism: Vulcanimicrobiota bacterium (assembly GCA_963715435.1). Lineage (GTDB taxonomy): Bacteria > Vulcanimicrobiota > Vulcanimicrobiia > Vulcanimicrobiales > Vulcanimicrobiaceae > JAFAHZ01. Next base: position 2,584,554 of record OY970243.1, on the reverse strand, counting down.
CCGTCGCCGAGCGGCAGATCATCCGGAGCGATTCCGGAAGTTAGCAAGACGACCGCGCGGATGTCCTCGCGGACGGGTAAGCGCGCAAACGTATTGGGTGACGCATCGGTTTCAAACGACGCGACGACCGTGCCGCCGTTGCGTTCGATAGCGGCTATGTCGGGTTCGGCACCGTTGACAAAAGTGAGTGCGAGGAGCGGCGGTCGAACGCAAAGGTTATCGCAGTCCTTCGACAAGCTTGCGACGCGGCAGGGGCGCAACAACAGGACGTTATCGGAGTCGAGCATCGTAGCGTTGGCGGCGTTACGGTGCTTCTGCCAAACCGGCCCGTCGTAGAAATCCGTCAGCGATTGCTTGCGCGCGTCCATATCGCGAAACGCCCGCAGCCAAACGAAGCGGTCGTCGCGGCGAGCGTCGCGGAACGTCCCGAGGATCTGGATGCCGGCGGCTTCCTGCGGCTCGACGAACTCGCGCTCGAACAGCTCGATGAGTTCGTCGCGACGGCCGGGATGCAGTGTATATTGCCGCAGCTCGAGGACGCCGGCTGGATTACGAGGAGCGATCATAAACGGTAGTCCAGTTCGTTTCCCACGTCTTGCCCTGATCTTCTGAAAAAGCTTGCTCGAAATAGGGGTGTCCGTCGCGCACGCGCCAGGTGTAGCGCACGATGACGTGCTTGCCGTGCCACGTATCGGGCGCGAGAAACACTCCGACTCCGTGAGAATCGAACGTGCCGACTTGCGGAGGCGTCAGCAGGCCGGTGGCTTTGGTGCCCCACCACAACTGCCACTGCTTAGTCGAGGTATCGTACACGCGCAGCGTCACGCCATCGATCGTCGCCTTCGGGCAGTGAACGTCGCCGTCTTCGAGATTACCGCTTCCCGTCCAGAATGGCCGCACGACCGACGTTCCCTCGCACTCGTACCAATGGTTGTCGTGCGCGAGCGGATGCAGCAGCCGGCGATAATGCGTGCGCCAAGTGCCGATCAAGAACGCGAAGCCGTCGTTGCCGCCGGCTTGCAGCGTGGCGTTCCAGACGCCTTTCGACGTCGCGGGAACGCGCTCGTAATCGGTCGTCCAGTTCGTCTCCCACGTCTTGCCGTTGTCCGCTGAAAACGCTTGCTCGAAATGCGGAACGCCGTTGCGATGCGACCATTGGAAGCGAACGATGACGTGCTTACCTTCCTGCACGTCGGGCGCGTAAAAACTCCCGACGCCGCTTTCGTCGAAGTGGCCGACCTGTGCCGGCGGAACGACGCCGAGCTTACGTGTGCCCCACCAAAGCTGCCATTGACGCGTTGACGGATCGTACAGGCGAAGCGTCAAGCCGCCGACGTAACGCTTGGGACAGCTTAGATCGCCGTCTTCCAAGTTGCCCTCGCCGTTCCAAAACGGCCGAATCACCGACGTTCCTTCACACGAATACCAGTCGTGATTGTTAGCCAGACGGTGACGAAGCAGCCGGTAGTGCGTGCGCCACGTCCCGAAGAGAAAGTTGAAATCGCCGCTTCCGTCGCGCGCCGCGGGCGCTGAGGGAGCAGCCCCGATCAGAATAGTTGCTGCGAGCAGGGCAGCCGTTAGCGTTCGCATCATGGCAGCATGATACGACAGGATTGGCCCCATGTATTGTGCCACTATAGCCCAAGATGAAGGAGCCAATCGATCTCGAACCGCTCTTTCCGGACCGAACCGCGGGCGAGACTCTGGGCGCACAGCTCGTACGGCGCTTGCGCCATGCGATCGAGACGGGTTTCTTTCCCCCAGCGGCTCGGCTTCTACCGACACGCGAGCTGGCTAAGCGGCTCGGGATCGCTCGCAATACGGTTGCCTACGCCTTCGACCAGCTCGTTGCCGAGGGCTATCTGGAAGCGCGGATCGGTGCGGGAACGTTCGTCAGTTCAACGATGGGACGCATAAAACCGCGTGCGGCCTCGAGCCAACGCGCGCTGCCCCGACGCGCGACTGCGTTGGCGGAAGCGAAGGCAGAACTCGATCGCGTCGGTTCGTCGTTTGGCCCGTTGCGGGCGGGCGTGCCGGACCTCACCCTTTTTCCGTTTCATGCGTGGCGGCGCTTGGCACGCGGTCACGTCGACCGGGCCGCCGCGTATTTGCAGTACGGCGACTCGGCCGGCCTACCGGCATTGCGCCAGGCGATATCTCGGCATATCGCGCAGTTTCGCGGCGTCGTCGCCGACTCTAGCCAAGTGATCGTCGTGGAAGGCGCACAAGGTGCGATGCACTTGATCGCGCTGGCACTGACGCAGCCCGGCGACACGATCGCGGTCGAAGATCCGTGTTACCAGCACGCACGCGCGGTGTTTCGCTCTCATCGGTTGTCACTGCATGGGGTTCGAGTCGACGACATGGGTATTCGCGCCGACGAGATGCCGGAAGAAGCGACGCTCGCGTACGTGTCGCCCTCGCACCAGTTTCCGCTCGGCGTCGCTTTACCGCAAGCACGGCGCATCGAGCTGCTGCAGTGGGCCCAACGCGCGAACGCCTACGTGATCGAAGACGATTACGATAGTGAGTTCGACGCGCACCCGCTGCCCTCGCTGCAGAGTTTAGATCGTGACGGCCGGGTGATTTACACCGGAACTTTCAGCAAGACCTTGGCGCCGGGATTGCGGCTCGGATACGTCGTGGCGCCGCCGCATCTCGCACAAACGTTTCGTGCGGCGCGCGACGTCGTCAGTCTCGGCACGTCGGCGCAGCTGCAGGCCACCCTGGCGGATTTCATCGCGCACGGCTATTTCAGCCGGCACGTGCGCCGCATGGCCGGCGTCTACGAGCGGCGCCGGCGCATCGTCGTCGACGCGCTGACGCGACATTTGCCGGCCGAATTCAAAGTCGGTCCCGCGCAGACGGGACTGCACGTTGCGGTGCGCGGACCTCGCGATTTCAACGATCTGGCGGCCGCGAATGCCATGGGTACGGACCGGCGATGTCTGCCGCTTTCGGCCATGTGCGTTCGGCGCAAGGACTGCAAGGGATTGCTCGTCGGATTCAGCGCCGGCGACGATGCAGCAGTCGCCGACGCAGCAATCGCGCTGGCACACCTGCTTCGAGGAGCACGGCTTTAGTGAAAGCACTGCAAATAGACCGCACGGGAACGCTCGACGCGCTCGCGATTCGCGATCTTCCCGATCCCAAGCCCAGCGGCGACGAAATCGTGATTCGTGTGGAAGCTGCAGGCGTTAATCCCAGCGATGTCGGGATCGTAATGGGACGTTTTCCGCAACTCACGTTGCCGCGCGTGATGGGACGGGACTTCGCCGGCGTGGTCGTCGACGGACCAAAGAAGCTCGCTGGAAAGGCGGTGTGGGGGACGGGCGGCGGCGAGCTCGGATTGACGCGCGACGGGGCGCACGCACAGCTTCTAGCGATGCCTGCTGACGCCGTTGCCCTACGACCGCCGCATCTCTCCGCCGAAGCTGCGGCTGCGATTGGAACGCCTGCGCTCACGGCGTGGCTTGCCGTCGTCGAACTTGCAGCGACGAAAGCCGGCGAGTTCGTCATCGTTACCGGTGCGTCGGGCTCGGTCGGCACGGTAGCCGTGCAGTTCGTAAAAGCACTGGGCGCGCATCCGATTCCGGTCGACCGCGGTGACGATATCGCAGCAAAAACACACGAGCTGACGCACGGCAAAGGTGCCGACGTCGCGCTTAACGCAGTCGGCGCGCCGGTCTACGCGCCGCTCGTCGATGCGCTTGGCAAAGGCGGACGCATGGTGGTCTTCTCCGCGGCGGCCGGCAAAGAAGTAACCCTCGATCTGTTCACCTTCTACCGCAAGCGCTTGACGTTCTACGGTCTCGATTCCGCAGGGCTGTCTTTAGAGAAGATAGGAGCGTTGCTGGAACGCATCGATCCCTACCTCGAGTCCCGCGCGCTTACGCCGCCGCCGATCGCAGCGCGCTTTCCGCTCGAGCGTGCATCCGAAGCGTACGTACGCGTGAGCGGCGGCGGGAAAGTGGTTCTCGTTCCTTAGTAGACCAGCTTGCTCAACGAGCTGAACGTAAGGTCGAACTTCGAATACCACAGGTTACCGTTTGCGTCGAAAGCGAGATCGTGCACGTGCGCTATGGGATTGAAGCTCGGGAAATCGCGAATCGTCTTCCCGTCGGTGGTGATGTAGCCGATTTTGCCGGCAAAGTTCCAGAATCCGCCGCCGGTTTCGGTGAACCAGACCTTGCCGTCGGGTCCGGCGGCAACGTTGAGCGGTCCGGCAAACGCAGACGGCACGGCAAACTCACGCACCTTTCCCGACGGCGTCATACGGCCGATGAAATCGGAGCCGTACTCGGCGAACCAGAGATTCTTATCTGGGCCGACCGCGATGCCCCACGGCGCCGCATTTGCCGTATGCAAATGGTGAATCGCGAGCAATGTCCCGGACGTCGACATCACGTCGATGGCATTAAGTCCCGGATCGGTGATCCACATGTTTCCGTCCGGCCCCGCAACGATGGACTGCGGACCAGACTTGCGCGGTAACGCGTACTTCACCATCTTACCGGACATGCTGATCGCGCCGATGCCCACCGCATTAAACCCTTGGTCGATGAACCAGGTGCGTTTATCCGGTCCTGGCGCCGTCGACGACGGCTGAGACTGGCCGCCTTTGGGCACGCGAATCGTGTATTGCGTGATCGCTCCTGCAGTCGTGATGCGCCCGATTTTTCCGGCGGTGCCTTCGGCGAACCATAGGTTACCGTCGGAGCCGACACTGATGCCGAGCGGTTGAGTGCCGAGCAGCGGATATATGGTATAGCGTCCGCTCGGATCGACTTTCACAATCGCACCCGACGAGGCTCCGGTGGCCCATAGATTGCCGTCGGGACCGGCGCAAAGATCCGACACGCCCAGCGGCAGCGGGCCATTATGCGTATTTAGAGGCGGCGCCGTATATTGTGCAATAGTCGTGGGCGCCGGTGCAAAAACCGCCGTCGCTTTTGGCGCGCCCGCGGTGAACGCCGTCAATCGCGCGCTAGAGAGCGGCGAACCGTCGTACGCTAGCGTCACGCTGGTTGAAGAGCCCACTACGGAAGTAGTCGACAGCTTCGTCGCTCCCGTCTTATCCGCGTCGGCCAGCTGGATCGGCGATGCATACGTTCCGGTAATCGCGTTGCCGTTTGCGTCGAGCGCCGTAACCTGCACCGGCGTCTTCATCGCTTTTCCGGCGGCCGGATAGGCCGCATGCACGGTTAGGGCAATGCTCGCGATCTTTCCAGTGGACCTAGGAGCGCCGCCGGCCGATTTGGTGCCGTGATGAATGCGTCCTAGCGACGTGAATATCGCGTCGGCGTTCTGCAGGCGAACCGCTTCGTCCGCGATCGCGACGTTGGCATCCAGCGGAATCGCCGCTGCCGACGAAACCGCGGTCGCGCTTGCCCCGGCGGCTTGACGCAAGCCCAGCACCTCGTCCACGGTTGTCGTCGTCAACGGTTTGTGCGTGAACGCGAATGCATTATAGTCGTAATGCGTCTCCAAAACGTCGCGCACGTGCAGGCAGAGCAAACCTGCTTTCCCGACGTACGACGTGCGAGCCATCGTTTCGTATTCGCCGAAGACAATGTCCACGCGCATCGCGGTTTCCTCGAGCTCCGTCGCCGTCGTTCCGAAACGCGGCGCAACTCGGCAACTTTTCGGAAGGCGGACGTTTCCGCCGTTCTTCATCGCGTCGCTTGCCAGCATCAGCGGCTGAGACGGGTACCACGAGTGCACTCGGATTAAATCGGTGACGTGATGCGCCGCGTCCGTAAAAACCATGTGCAGTATGCCGTACTTCGGCGGAGTGTACGCAATCGACGAGTTTTGGTAGGCGCCACCAAAAGGCCACTGGTAGACGGCGTTCCCGTCGGGATAGCTTTGCAGAGAGGCCTTGAGACCTGCGACGGGAACCGCATTCTCGTCGTACGAGCCGTCGGCAGCGAAATGGTCCTCGAGCGTCGATCCTGCCTGCGAGCTCGCCGCGGACACAACCTTCGCAGCCGTATTACTCCAGCGCGATCCGATGACTGCGGGAAGATAATCGAAGACGCCGTTGCCTCGACCGTATGCGGTGGTGGCACTGATTCCGCCGGAATCGGTGACGGCGACCTTGATCCGCGTGACGGCATTCGCTTGGCGAATGCTGCTGCGCACCTGAGCAACGGCGGCGTCGAACGTCGTCGTTGACGGCGTCCCTTTAACCGTTTGCACGCTTTGACCGTGGTAGTTCACGACGTTTTTGGCCGTCGAGCCCGCAGCCGTCACGCTTTCGGTTACCGTTGACGTCTTCACGACACCGCCGTTACTAGTTTGCTGCAGTATCCCCGCATAGGAGAGCGTTGCCGTCGCCGCCCGCTCGAGCGCCGGTGCGGGCGCTTGTGGCGCCGGAAGCAGCGCGGCTCCGCGACCGGAGCATGCGGCGAGCGCCAGTGCCGTCACGGTTGCGCTCAGTTTTGACATTTGTTTGAGATTCGTCATGGCGGTCTCCGCTTTACAAAATGCTCGCAAGATTCCACGCGTCGACCGAACCGATGCCGGTGACGAGATCGTAACCGGTACCGGCGTAGAACGTGCCGTTGTTTCCTTGCACGATGTCGTGGAAGTAGGCAGTCGCACCCGATCCGTCACCGTGAGCGCCGAACGCTGCGTACATGCCTCCCGTAGCCAGGCCAAGACGGCCGTTCTTCACTTGGTCGAGCTCGGCGACGGCGGCGCCAAAGAGCGGCGATGCGAGCGACGTGCCGCCGAGCGGGTCGTATTGGGTGTTAAACGTGCCCGTGTAATAGAGAGCGATTCCCGTGTAAGGATCGGCATCGAGAGCGACGTCGGGAACGTTGCGTCCCCGGTTTACGGTGCCCGCGGTCGTCGCTTGCCAACCGGGAAGCGCGAAGATCGTCGAAATGCCGCCGCCGCTGCTCCCCCATGCGATCTCCGAAGCCCAAGCGCCGCCGATTCCGACGGTGAGCGCCGTACCGCCGACGGCAACGAAATATGGGGAGCTTGCCGGCGCGTTGGCACACAAGCTTCCACCGCTGTCGCCGCTGGCTGCGTGAAAGGTGATGCCTTTGGACGCGCCTTGTTCGGCCAGCGCATTCCACGCCAGGACGGTTTTCTTGCCGATGGCGGCTTCGCAGCCGCCGAAGCTCGAGTTAACGGCATCGACCGCGTTTTGCGAGACGACGTCGTTATACGCATCGGTGATGTTCGCGTTTTTCAAGCTGGGAATTTCGTAGAGGGTGAGTGCGGTCCCCGGGGCATCGCCGACGATCGCCTCGGCATCGAGCGCAGCCTCGACGGAATCCGGAGACCCGTCACCCGGCGGTGGTCCGCCGTGCAGCAGCACGCGGTGCGTCGCCGGCCCGGTGCGCGCGACTTTGAAGTGTGCGAGAAAACCGTGCAAATCGCTTTCGGCGAAATCGGCGTCTATTACGATTCCCGACGCGCGTCCGGAACCGTCGTAACGGCCGCCCGACGGATCGGCGTGCTGCGCCGGCAAATCGTAGCCGGCCGAAAACGCCAACGGCCCGTAGCCGCGTGCGTGCGTGACGGAGCTGACGGGACCCAAGAGCGACAACGATGGGGTTACGGAACGAGGGCGCTCTCCGCGCGATCGACCGGTCGTCACATAAAAAGGATGAACGGCGCTAACCGTGTCGAGTCCATCGACGGCGAGCAGCATCCCGATCAGTGAAGACGGAGCGTAAGCCGCGCGAAAGTTAGCGTACTGGATGCCGCCGTCCGGCAGGCGTACTCGACGGATCGAGGTCTGAAAATACCGGTCGATCGTTTGGACTGCGGCGCTGACATCGATGACCGTGCGATTCTCGTACGTACGATCGATGTGGAATCCGGCTCGCCGAAGGGAGCCGATCACCGTGCGGTAGGCCGCTTTAGACGGCGCGAAGCGCGCCCCGAACTGCGCGTTGCTGACCCACCGGCGGTAAAGCGGCGACTGTGGCTGCGCCTGCTCTACGACGAGCCGGTCGAGCGCGCTCTGGTTGCGATAGCGTAGTGTAATCGCAAGCGATAGCGTCGTCGAGCGCGGCGCCGCACCAGCATCGGCCACGCCGAGTTGTTTCAAATCCGGCGCGGTTGCGACCACGTCGCCGCGCGCTCCCGCCGATGCGGTCGCCGGTTCCGTCACGCCCGGCCCACGCGCCGGCAGCGTCGAGCCGCCCGAGCACGCTGCCGCGAACGTGGCACAGAGTGAAACGAAGAGTGCTGCGCGTACGCAATTCGACATGATTCGTGCTTACGGGTCGCGTGTGCCGCAACCTCGCGGTGTTGGTGCCGCATGGGTGCCAAAGGCCATCGCTGCGAGCGACGCGAATTCTGCGACTCGTCATGGTGGATCGCGAGCTCGTAGCTGCAGCACGGCATGCCTTGGCCAACGTCGAGAACGAACAAGTGTTGCTTCGCAATGCGCTTTTGCCGCGCGACCATCGGTTGTCGTACGGCACGATGCGCTTTATCGTGCTCAACTCTCTGCAATCGCTCGCGCCGGCGAGCGCAAGCGCTGCCGTCCAAAGAGAGCGCCGGCTCTACTCGATCCTGGTTCGCTGCGACCTCAACGGCGAAGTGCACAAGGCGGTGATCAAGTCTATGGCGCTCTCGCGCCGCCAGTTTTATCGCGAACGGCACGAAGCGCTGCTGCGCCTCGCCGCGATCGTCCGGCAACAGGTCAAGAAAGCGCAGCTGCAGGCTCAGCCGATCCCTTCATCGGCCTCGCTCATCGATTTGGGCGACGCCGCCGAGGCCTATATCGAAGCGCTGCGCGGTGCGGGACAGCATCGGCTGGTGTGGGAAGAAGCGTCGCTGCTGGCCCGGCGCAACGACGGTGACTCGCGCGAAATCGAGCTGCTGCTCGTCGCATCCGAAGCGGCGCGGTTTCTCGGCGATGCTCGGCGCGCGCAACAGGCTCTCGATGTATGCCTTTCGACGCAAGGCGACTCGTATTGGCGAGCGCTGTGGATCGCGAGCAGCGCGATGAGCCTCGAGTGGCTCGCAGGGGAAAGCGCCGCAGCTCGAGCGACGTTCGAACGCGCGGTGACCGCTGGACCCGACGAACGCACGCTGCACGGAAAGGAAGCGATTCTCTTAGGCATCATGCTGAGCGGAGCCGCGCGCTTGGAAATCGATTGCGGCCGCTGGGATCGCGCGCGTTCGTTGATTGCGCGCGCGTCGAGCCTGCTACAAAACGGTGCGGCGGCCAAACCGCAGTCCCTGTCCCGCCTGTCGGCGCTCATCTTTCGAATTTCCTCGCAGCTCGCGCTTCATGCCGACGGCGACCGGGCGCGCTCGATTCTGAGTTTTCGCGCTGCGCTCGATGCCGCGCGCGCCTCCGGAGAGCTGGGCAGCGTTGCCGAAACCGCGATACGCCTTGCGGCAGCACTTGCGCCGGACGATCCGCAGACCGCGCTCGCCTACGCGGATTACGGGCTGGAGATCGCGCGCCGTTTTTATCCCGGCGACCGGCTCGCGGAGCTGACGCTTACCGCGCTGCCGTTGCTGCTCAACGAACGCGGTGCCGAAGCTGCCGAACGCGCGACATTCAATGCAAAACACGACGGCTTGGGCGCCCGCGACGCGCTCTTCCTTGGGCTTGCCGACGCGAAGCTTGCCGCGCACGCCGGCGACTATCGCGCCGCTCTGGAGCGCGCCGAAGACACATCCGCCTCACTCTTTCGTTTGGGAGTCGACGCATGGGGATGCGACGCACAACTCCTTGCCATCGAGGCGTGCGAACGACTCGGCTTTTACGGCCGCGCGAAACGCGCGCTGTCGGTAATGGGCGACGTCCTCAGCCGCGCAACCGCCGAGACGCGCGCCCGCGCACGGCGGCTGCAGCTGCCTGATGCCCCCAATGCGATGCTTCCCACGTAAGCTATTCGCCGTCGTAGTAGTCGAGTTTAGGTGAGGAACGGATGAGCCCGAGACTGCGCTCGGCGGTGAACAAGCCGACCTTTTCGGAATCGGGATAGAAGCACGCTTCCAGATCGACGGCCGGTTCTTCCATACCGACGAGAAGAACGAGCGCGGGTTCCTTGTTTTCGTTGAGCAGCTGGTGCGCGCCGGTTTCACCCGTTGGAAACGCGATGAAGTCGCCGGGCCGGCACTCGAACGTGCCTTTGGGGGTACGAATCGACGGGCGTCCATCGATCACGTAAAAGAACTCTTCGCAGCTGACGTGCCAATGTAGCGGACAGAATGCCTTGCCGGACGGGATACGCGCGACCCGATATCCGAGTTTGCGTGCGCCGAGCGGTAAACCCACCTCGCCGTCATAGCACTCCCATTTCGTCCCCGCGCCGGCGTGCCGGTATTCGAGTTCGTCGCGATTGATGCGTAGCAGTGCCGGTCCGCCTTCACGTTCCAAGAGCGCGCCGATGGCGGAGTCGGCGCCGGTAAAGAGCGGCTGGCCGTCGCCGAGCAACAGCGTTCGCAGCTGAAGACCCCACAACCGCCGCAACGTCATCACGAAGCGATCCCGGTCGGCGAGTTTCTCGGTGGCAAGTAAGCTCAGCGAGCCCGCCGGGGCGCCGATGAGCGCGTCGCCCACGACGGCAGCTTGATACTCCGGCAAATACAGCGCGACTTCGTCTTCCGTTTTTCCGTGAGGCAGCGGAATCACGTAAGCGCCCGCAAAGACTTCGCTGCCGGGCTCAAGTTTCGCGTCGCGCGCGCCAAAGCGATCGCGCAATCGCTGGGCGCCGCGTTCGTGATCTCGATTGGTTACAACAATGGTGTGCACGCCGCCGAGCTTGGCGACGACGTCGAGCGCCGGATCGTCGAGAGGCAGCGGATCGACGGCTACGCAGCCGCCCTCGCGCTCAAACAGATAACTGTTGAAGGCCATGCCGCGATCGGGCTGCCATGCCGACCACATCCAAGCGCCCGGAATCGTAAGAGGTGCAAGCATAGGCAGCGGTGTTGCCGAACGCGTCCGCGTGACCCTGCAGCTACGGGAAGCCGTCGACCTAATCGGGCGTGACGGCGATATTGCCGATGCGTCGTCGTTGATGAAACAATCCCGGCTGGTTACGATTGCCGGTCCTGGGGGAATCGGCAAGACGCGTCTTGCCGAAGAGCTCGTGCGTAGGGCCGAGCATCCTAAAAACGGGGTTGCATTCGTTAATCTGGCTTCGCTCGGCCGCGGCGATTTGATTCCGGATGCAATCACCCGCAGTGCCTGCCTCGAGCTGGGCTCTCAAAGCGATCCGCTCGCAGCGCTAATTGCAAGCTTACGCGCGCGCTCGCTGTTGGTCGTGCTGGATAACTGCGAGCAATTTGCGAGCGACTGCGTGCGCTTAGCAACGGCCGTGTTGCGCGAATGTCCGAACGTCAGCATTTTAGCCACAAGCCGCGTGCCGCTCGGCAGTGAAGGCGAATCGGTCTATCGGCTGGGACCGCTCGACGAAGTAGCGGCATTCGAAGTGTTCGAGCTGTACGCGCGGCGCGATCGTCCGTTGGGTTCCTTCTCTGAAGCCGATCGCCGCGTCGTGCGCGACATTTGCCAACGGCTCGGCGGTCTGGCACTTGCCATAGAGTTGACCGCACCCTACGTGCATGCGATGTCGCTTGGGCAGTTGCGCTCGAGGCTGGACGGCCATTTCCGCTTGAGCGTCGGTTCGGGACGTATTGAATCGGTAGTGTCGTGGAGCTACGAGCGCCTATCGCCGGACGAACGCGCCGTCTTCCGCCGTTGCAGCGTCTTTGCAGGCACCTTCACATCGGCTGCTGCGCGAGCAATTGCGGGCGATGCACTGGAAGCAATCGTCGAGAAATCGATGCTGGAACGCGTCGGAAAGCGCTATAGGATGCTCGAGCCGATTCGGCAGTTTTCACTCGAGCACTTACGCGCCGCAGACGAAGAAGCGCAAACACGCCGAGCTTTTGCCGCCTATTATACAAGGCTCGCCGAAGAAGCGAGCCGTGGCTTCGGATTTGGAACGCAAGCGGCGTGGATGAGCGCTTTCGAGCCGGAGCTGGAGCACTTTCGTGCGGCACTGGAATGGGCGCACGATAACGACGTGCCGCTCGCGACACGCCTGGTAGCAAGCCTCGTCGACTTTTGGGAGTTGGCTAATCTTGCGCCGGAAGGCTTACGGCGCTCGGAAGCGATTTTAGCGGTAACGCCGGATCCCGATAGCCGCGACTCGCTGCCGGTTCTGCTGGTCATTGCACGGCTGTCGATGATTTCGCACGTGTACTGGCACAGCTTCGACCTATACGAGCGCGCCAAGGCCTTGGCGAAGCGTTACGACGACGAGCGCGCTTACGCCGAAGCGCTGCGCATCGGCGCGCGCGCACGCCGTATCCTTGGAATCGAGACGAAGCGGTGCGTTCCGGAGCTGCGCGATGCGCTCGAGATCATTCGCAAAGCAGGCAATCCTTATCGTATCGCGCGGACGCTCACCGACTACGGTTTCGAACTGGTCGACAGCGGCGACGGAGGGGGAGGCCGCGCAATTCTGCGGGAAGCCGAGAAGGCAACCAACGCTATGGGTTGGCCGCACTTGAGCGCGCACCTCGAAATCAATCTCGCGGAACTGGAGTTTCGCACCGGCGAAGCCGCCTCGGCGGCGCAGCGGGGGCGGCGTCTCGTCGCAGCACTGTATCCGCGCAGCGCGACAGCGATGTACGCGCTGGCGTTAACGAACCTTGCCTCCTACCTCGCGGTGCTCGGACAGATGGACGAAGCCTACGATCGCGTGCGCGACGCAATCAGTTCGGCGCTTGCGCGCGACCTGCACTTCTGCGTTGCGTGGAGCATCCAAACAGTTGCGCTGGTGCTCGCCAAGCGCGAAAAGCCGCAGGTCGCCGCGCGTCTCTTGGGCTACGTCGACGAATACATCGCGTTCACGTCGAGCAAGCGCGAGCCGACGGAAATTCTCGTACAAGAACGTCTACTCGCTGTGCTGGAGTCGCAACTCGGCGAACGCCATTTTCAAGACGAGCATCGCGCCGGCCGTGAGCTATCGGAAGGCCAAGCGATTCAACTCGCCTTGGGGTAATGCCGGATACCGACGGAGGAAATGCTCCTCAACCTTCACCACTAGGCCGGATGGTATCGCAAGACCTTTGACAGATCCATTCCGCGAACGATGCCGGCGGAATGATAGGTGAGCCCCCACGAATCGATGACAGAGAAATCGGAAAAGACGCAGAAAGGAGTGCGGTTGTTGCCGTTGGGCCGCTGGCCCTGGGGAACCCAGCTTCCCCCGATCGTGAAGAAATCGGCGCCGAAAAGCTCTTGCCGGCAATAGCAGACTGCCGGATCGGCCAGATACTTGCTGCACTGCTTGCTCATTTTGAGCTCGGCGTAATAGGCCAGCGCCGCCAACGTCGGTTTGGTGGAATATAGCGTGTTAACGTCGACGTCGATCGTCGACTTATCCTTGGCCCGGTAATGGCAAAACGTCGCCGTACCGTTGAGGCGTACTTGCTTCCCCGTATTGGTCGTGTACCAGGCGTCGAGCAGTTGAACTTTTCCACCGGTTTTGCGGCAATAGTTCGACGCAGCGAGGATGTTATTGGGCGCGGGTGCGACAGCGGCTTCGGCGCGAGCTGCGACCTGGGTTACCGGCGGGTTGGACGAGCCGGCGCATGCGACGAGCGCAAAGAGTAAAACAACGGAAAGCTTCTTCATTACACCTTCCTATCGAGAGATTAGGGGCGACCTTCGGCGGTGCGCGCGAGATCATCCAGCACCGGCACGAAGTGTTTGGCCATTTCGGCGCCCATCATCGCACCAAACAGAAAGCCTAGCGGTCCGTCAAACACGACGTCCTGAGCAATAGTGCTGCCCTGACCGTCGGGCTCGACGTCGCACGAAAAGGTGATCTTCGTAAGTGGCGGACCGGCCATGGACAGACTGAAAGAGCGTCCCTGAACGACCCGGTGAAAGGTGACCGCGTGGACGGTCCCACGGCTCGTGGTCATCTCACCCTTGGCGCCGTTGGCAATCGGTCCATCGAGTTTCGCTGACCGGATTCCGGAGTTCCAGGTGCTCCAGTTACTGGGATCGGACCAGAGGCTCCAGATCGTCTGGGGCGACGCGGTCGTCGCACGGGAAACGCCATAGGTTTCATATCGGTTGATTCCTCACACGTCTAGCGTTACTGCACAGCTATGAAAATCCTTGCCGTCTTCTTCGCCGTCGCAATGTTTCGCAACGGGCCGGCACGCCTCGCCGCTTATGCGATAATTTACGACGGCAGTATAGAGAACCGCGCGTCCCGAAAACAACACATCGTGCATTACGTCGTGCTCGCCGCAGGCGAATCGCGTCGCATGGGGTTCGATAAGGCCGTCAGACGCCGGGGAGACATGGCGCCGTTGGAACGTATCGCGCAAGCACTCGGCAAGCGGCGTTCGGTCTTGGTCATTCCTTCACGATTACGCTCGATCGCGATGCAGATGATGCCCCGCGCAATCATAGTGACCAACGACGAACCGCAACGCGGAATGACGCATTCCCTTCGCCTGGGATTGAGTGCCGTCAACAAGCACTTGCCATTTGGCGTCCTCTTAGGTGACATGCCGGCAATGGTCGAAGCGACGCTCGCGCGAACCGAAGCGCTGCTCGAGGGGGACGTCGACGTAGCATTTCCGGTTAACGCCGCGGGTACGCCCGGTCATCCCGTTCTTTTCTCGGTGCGCACTCGGAGCTTCATCGAATCGCTGCATGAGGGCGATACGCTGCGGCGGGCGCGCGACGACGCGTCGCTCGTGCGCGCAACATGGTCGTGCACGGATGAGTCGGCGTTCCTCGATCTCGACGTTCCCGCGCAATGGGAAGCCTTTCATGCGTGAAGCCTTTGGCGAGATAGCGACGCGGCTACGCGAGGGCGTTCCCTTTGCCGTTGCGACAGTCGTTTCGACGCGCGATGCCGCCCCGGCGCCGATCGGCACGTCCCTGGTCGTAGACGTCGACGGCTCGTTTGTCGGCAACGTCGGCGCGGGCTGTCACGAAAGCGAGCTGGTCGAAGCGGCGCGAGCCGCGCTGCGCGACGGTCGGACCCGAAGGATAGATTTCGATTTGAACGACGAGCTGCTCGATGGCTCCGCCTGCGGCGCATCGATGACCGTCGTGGTGTGGGTTCCAGAGGCTTCGTTCAAAGTGCACGCGCAGCGGATCGTTGACGGATCGGACGAGGTACGCTTTTGCTGCGGCGGCTACGAAATCGTCGTGCCGAAGCGGCGATCGTTGGTGGTCGTAGGCGCCACGGATCTGGCACTGCATCTTTCATCGCTGGCCAAGGCGGCCGACTTCACGGTTACGGTCGTCGATCCGCGAGCGGATTTTGCGACGCCGCGGCGACTTGTCGGCGTCGATCGCATTCTAGTCGGCTGGCCGCAAGACGTCCTGCCCGACGCTTTATCCGGAGCCGACGCGATCGTCGTCGTTTCGCACGATGCGAAAATCGACGTACCGGCGCTACGCTGCGCGCTCGACACACCGGTCGCATACATCGGCGTGCTCGGAAGCCGGCGCAATCAACGGCATCGCCGAAACGCACTTGCCGCCGACGGCTACGACGACGCGGCACTCAATCGGATTCATGGACCGACGGGGCTCGACATCGGCGCCGTCACGAGCGCGCAGGTGGCCTGCTCCATTCTCACCGAGATTCTCGCCGTGCTCAATAATCGCGGCGCGGCACCGCTGCGCGAAACGTCGGGGCCCATCATCGGCTCGCCACCGCACGAAACTTAGCTCTACGCCGCCGTGTTGTGGGCGGCGATGCCCGTACGTCGCTATCTACCTTGGATCGCGCTCGTCGCCATTTGGTTCCTATGGGGATCGACGTATCTCGCGATTCGCGTCGGCGTCGAGACGATTCCACCGTATTTGATGATCGGGACGCGCTATGTGATAGCCGGAGCGATACTATTTGGGCTGCAGTGGTCGCTCGCACAGCGCGATAAGAAGCCGCCGCTCCCGACGCCTAAGCAGCTGTTCCACATCGCCGTTGTGGGCGTGCTACTGCTGACCGTCGGCAATGGTTTGCTCGCCGTGTCGGAGACGCGCGTGGATACGAGCGTCGCGGCGCTGCTGGTAGCGAGCACCTCCATTTGGATGCTCCTGTTGGAAGCGATCCGCGTGCGTAAGCCGATCGGCGCGGCTTCGATTGCCGGCTTGGTTTTAGGAACCCTTGGTATCGCGGTGCTCGTCGGCAAGCCGTCGGGCCGTTCTGACGTCTTCTACTTGGTATTACTGCTCCTGAGCGCGTTTTCGTGGGCTCTCGGCTCGATCTACGCACGTGCCACGGAGCATCATCCGCTCGCGGCGCCGGTCGAAATGTTCACCGGTGGCTTATTAGCGGTGGTCCTCGGAGTGTGCTTGGGTGAAGCGTCGCACCTCAATCTCGCCGCCGTTTCACCGCAATCGTGGCTTGGGATGCTATGGTTAATTATCGGCGGCGCGCTGGCCGGATATACCGCCTTCGCGTACGTGCTGCGAACGCTGCCTGCCGCGACGGTCGCGACGTTCAACTATGTCAATCCGGTCGTCGCAGTGCTGTTAGGCGTAACGTTCCTGCACGAGCCGATGACGTGGAACGTCGCCGCCGGCGGCGCGGCGGTGATCGCGTCAGTCGTAGTGATTTTGCTGGGTAATCCTTTGGAAGAGGTCGAAAAGCCGTAAGCGGCATGAGTCCCTTCGACTATTTGACGATCCTCGTTTCGATCGTCTTAGGTCTGGCGATAACGAATGTGCTGACGCGCCTTGCGACGGTAATTACTTCGCGCCACCGCGTCGATTTCTATTGGCCACCGGTAGCGTGGGCAATCTGGATCTTCTTCATCAGCGTCCAGCATTGGTGGGCGCAATGGGGCGTGCGGCACGCAACGCAAGAGAACTTCGGAAGTTTTTGGCTTCAGATCCTCATTCCGGTCGTGCTCTTTCTGATGTCGGCGCTCGTGTTGCCCGAGCGTGAGGAGAACGGACGCCTCGATCTCGGGCGGTGGTACTTTCACAATCGCGCGTGGTTCTTTTCGCTGTTGTGCTCGGTACCGCTCCTGAGCATCGCGGAAGAGTTAGCGAGGACCGGGCGAATGGCCTCGACGCTCAATCTCATATTCTTGCTGGCGTTTGCCGTCGTTGCGGCGGTTGCGATCTTCCTCCCATCGCGCCGCGTGCAAAGCTGGATCGCCGGTCAAGCAATGGTGATGACGGTCGTGTACGTCGTCGCGTTATACCTGACGCTGCCGAGCTAACCCGACACTAAATATAGTTTTTGAGTTTCGGCCACAGGGTCGATAGCGGAACTTTGATGCCGTTGCAGACCATGATCGGAACGTCGTGCTCGTACGAGATCACCCACGGTGCGTCGAACACCGCGGCTTGTCGCGACGACGCGAAGAGATGCTCGCTTGCGCCGCAATCGCCGTGAACGTCGATAACGACGTTGCCGGTGTAACCGTGCGTTCCCCAGAGCCAATAGTTGTTGTGGCCCGAAACTGCCGGCGGAAGACCGTAAGGAGCTCCGAAGAAATCGATCGCGGCCGCTTCGCCGTAGTTACTGGCGACGATTGCGGCTTGGCTGCGCGCAGCGGGCGGCAGGGAGTTGTAAATGTCGGCGACGGTCGCGACCAGCTGGGGCCAACCGTGCATGTCTGCCCAGTCTGTAGGAAGCGACGCTGTTTGATTGTGCTCTGTCGCCATCGTGGAACGGCTGAGATGCAGCGCGCCCATCAGCCATTGCTGGTAGTCCACCATTTGGTTCTCCCCGAGGACCGGTAACGAGAACGGAAGGAAGACGAGCCCGGCGGCGATGAGTGCCGGCACGAGCGCGGCGCGCAGGATTTTAATGCCGTGCGTCCAGCGTTCGATCGCGACGCCGCCGGCGGCGATGAGAATCGGATAGACGTCGCCCGGATAGTAATGCTTGCCGTGCGCGACGATCATCAGCGCGATGAGGATGACGTAGGTGCATGCCAAGAAGCGAGCGGTATTGTTGCGGAAGAGTTCGATTAACCCGACCATCCACACCGGCGAAAGAAACAGATTCGTTACGAGCAGCTGCTGGAACAGATAGAGCCCCGGACCGGCAATGACGTTCTTGCCCATCGTTTGACCGTTGATCAGCAGCTCCAGCATCGGGTAACCGTGAACGGCTTGCCAAATGAAGTTCGGCAGCGCGATCGTACCGGCGAGCGCGGCGCCGGCGAGGCACCACCGCGAGAACAGAATCCGCCGCTGGGGCGTCAGTAAGATGCCCGCAATCAGCGCCGCGGCAAAGAAAAGAACGCTATACTTGCTTTCGAGGCTGACGCCGATCGCGGCACCCGCAGCGAGCCACAGTCGCGGATCGGCGCCTTTGGCGATACGCAGCACGTAGAGCGCGGCGAGTGGCCATAACCACAGTCCCACCATATCGGGGCCAACCTTCATGCCGAATGAAAGCAGGACGTTGCAAAAAAGGTACGCGGTCGTCGCGACGATTTCGGCGAACGCATCGCCTCCGAACTCTAGCACGAGTTTACACGTAACGTACGCGCCAGCGGCGGCAAAGAGCGCCGGAACGGCACGCAGCACCCAGAGCGAATGGCCGAATAGCTGGGAGCCGGCGGCGAGCAACGGCGTCACCGGCGGCTGGTCGACATACCCCCACGCCGGATGGAACCCGCAGATAATAAAGTAGAGCTCGTCACGGAAGAAGCCGTAATGCGGATTGCCCACGAGGTGGACCGCCAACGTTACAAGCGCGGCGACCAGCGGTATGCGCCTGCCGTTCAACCGAAGCGGCTTCGGTATTCCGCCGGTGCGACGCCGAAACGGCGCTCGAACGCACGACGGAACGTGTCGTCGCTCGAATAGCCGAGGTTTTGCGCCACCGTCGAAATGGAATCCCACGCGTTGGCGAAACGGCGCGGACTCAGATTGACGCGTTCGGCGACCGCTTCGACCGTCACTCAATGCGCCACGTAGGTGTAAGCGTGTTGTCCGTCGCGCGTCGTGAGCTGGCGACCACCGTCTTTAGGCATGACGAACTCGAAGCCGCCGGTTCCCGGGTCGATGGTTAGGAACGAAATCGTTCCGTCCGGGTTCTTGCGCGTCGCCACGTAGCTGCCCCACAGTCCGAAGTGGAAAAGCATGCCCTTGGCGTCCCGACGCACGCTGATGTGGCCGAGCGCGGGGTTGGTGTAAAACGAAGCCAGCCGCGCTGTATACGCCGGTGCCGCCGGGACGGTAATGAGCTTACGCTCGGCGGCAATCGCCTTCGCATCGTTTTTGGCCTCGGCTTTGACATCTTCGGCGGCTTCCGGTTTACCGTCGTACAACACTTCCAGCAGACGGCGTAGGAACGGTCCACGAAGCTCCACGCCGCTGTCCGAGTTCGTCAAGATCACGGCTCCGACTCGGGCACTAGGAATCGCCATGATGTCGCTGTGATAGCCGATCAAATCACCGCCGTGATGAATGATGCTGATGCCGTACCGGCGGTCGTCCATCAAACCCATGCCGTACCAAATGTCCTTGTCGACCGGTACCGTGTGCACCCGGCGTTGAAGCAGATTCTTGGCCGATATTAGACGCCGCCCATTGGGCAGTACGCCTTCGGCGATCTCGTCTTGAACGTACTCGATCAGATCGTGCGGCGACGACCATGCCTCGCCGGCGGGCCGATAGGGAATCGCGATTTCATTAATCGGTGACGTCACGACCTTCGTTACGCCGTCGACGGTATGTCCGTGCGGACTGGCGTGGTCTTCCGCAAGCGCTTTTTGGTAGTCGAAGGTCGAGCTCGTCATGCCGAGTGGGTTGAAGATCAGCATTTGCATCGCTCGGTCGTATGCCGCCCCGAGCCTGAGCTGGGAATACTCGAGGTGCCCACCGATGTAGCCGGCGGCGGACGCCATTGTATTGCTGTACTGGAAAATTTCGCCGTATTTGCTCGTCGGCTCCGTATTCGCGAGCTGGACGAAGGTTTCTTCGGGTCCGGTTTGGGTCGTCGTGCCAAGAATCCAATCGAAATCCTTACGCGGAACGCCGGTGCAGGCGCAAATGAGATCCTCGATGCGCACCTTTGCGGTCGTCGCGGGGCTTCCGAGCCGGAACGGCGCGTAGGCTTGCGTAACCGGTTCGTCCCAACGCAGTTTTCCTTGATCGACGAGACGCGCGAGCATGAGCGTCGTCAGCCCTTTGGTGTTAGACGCAATCATGAAGAGCGTATTTTCGTCGACGGGCTGGGTTTTGCCGAGTTCGCGCACGCCCAAGCCGCCTTCGTACACGACTTTCCCGTGGTCGACGAGCGCGAGACCGACACCCGGAACGTGGAGCTCCTGCATACCGGTCTTCACGAAGTCGAGCAGTTCGGCGATGCGTTCCGGCGTCAGACGGTTGGCGGTGCGACCGACGAAGGTTTCGCGTACGTGTCCGGCGGGCTGCAAGCTCGCGAGCACCAGACCAGTGGCGGCGTCACGCTTTTCGAAGGTGGACAGCGATCCGTTTGCGATCGCGACGACCCATTGACCCTTAGCCTCGAGCGCTACGGCTTGCACGAGAACGTGCTCCTGGGGCGACGTGATGTAACCGTTAGCGACGATCTCGTCCCAGCCTTCGCGGCCCGGTGAAGTGTTCGTCGTTTCAATCTTGCGCGCGAATCCCGGCTGAAACTGCTGCCACGCCTTGCCGATTGCGTCTTGCGCATTGGTTGCCGCCCCGACCGGAACGATGACAACCTGGGCGTCGTTTTCGGGCGGCGTAATGATCACCATCGAATCGGTATGACGCTCCGACCATTCTTTAGGAATCGTAAACGTCACCCCGGCTGTCGTTTCAGCCGTATCCGCAGTCATCGGCCCTTGCGCCGCGGGCGCTGGGCTGGCGGATTGACTCGGGCTCTGCGCGAGGGCGGAAGCCGCCGATGCGAGCAAACACAGGACGCTAAAGAGGCAGAGCGCGCGCTTCATGTGGTCTCCTGTCAGGCACACTTTGTTTCGGCGCGGGCCCGGGGTCTTCCGGCGCACACCGCCGCGCAAGCCGGCATGACGATCGGAACGACGATGTCGCCACCCATAGTATCCAGCCGGCGTTGCCGGGCGCATAGTTGTAGCAGCGTTGTATTTGCTGGACGTGCTGCGCCGCGGCAGCCAGCGCAAAGGCGACGTATATTATGTAATAACGGCGGCAATCATCATCATATGGCGTCGCCACGCTTTCTAGTTCGCGCAATCGACCGTGCCGCTCAGTCCAGTGAACTTTTGTCAATTTTGAGTTTACTTCTCAACGCGCCCACAAAAAATGGAAAGAAACGCGAACCACCTGGATGAATCCTAACGTCACGTTCTCGTGAGCCGTTCGGAGGTTTGAGCGATGGTTCTGTTGCGCCGCTTATTTGTCACGGCCGTTTTGGTGTTATTCGCCGGCTGCAGTTCGAACGCCGTGCCGTTTGCCGGCAACGCCGTCGATTCAGCGGCCACCTTGGCTACCGGTCGCGGCTCGAGCGTATACGACACGACCTATAAATACGTCGTGCATTTTTATCCGCTGTGGTTTACGTACGGCCAATCGTTGCGTTCTGCGGGCACCTGGATCGGACCGGACAAGGTGGGACCGGCCTACCACATCGTCGTGCTGATCAACGTCGATACATTGTACGCGAGCACGTTTGCGGACCTGAGCGAACCTTTGATCGTTACGATTCCCAGTCCGGCGCAATACGGAACGAACTTCCATTTCTCACTTCTTGCATTGGACGCATACGGCGACATTTTCGACACGGGCATCACGACCGGGGGAACCTACGGTCTCACCAGTTCCCCGTACAAAGGCACCTTGCCGTGCAACATTACGAAGGTGACGGTCCCGGCCTGGGTCGGATCGTATCCAACTCTGATCATCCGAGCCGACAAATACGACAAGAACGGCTCGGGCAGCTATCAACCGACGGACGCGGAGACGTTCCGCAAAATGCTGCACGCCGCTCCGCTCAGCGGCTACTCCGGCAAACCGGGCCAATGCAATGCACGCGCGGGAGCAGCAAAGGTCGCGCCCCAGGTACCGGTATTCGCATTGCCTTTTAAGAGCAACGCCGACTATTTAGCTCAAAACGACCCGATCGGGTTTGTCGCGCAGTTGCAGGCGGCGGTTGCGTCGCCCCGGACGCCTCCGCTCAGTCAGTCGGAGCGCCAACTCGTCACCGAGTTCAACAAGGTGTTCAAAGGGTTGCCGTTCATCGATCCGGCTCCGTTCATTAGAGCCGTCCGTGACGCGCATCAAGCGATCGTCGACTACATTCCGAAACACGCATCGAAGAAGACCAACTATTGGGCCTGGTTCGACAACATCGGCGGCCCGAACTGGAGCGATCTCTTGCGATCGGCGATTACCGAGGACTGCCAGTACTGCAACAACCACGACGCGGCGGCGTACTTCTTCGACTTTCGGGATGGATCCGGGAAAACGCTCGACGGCAGCAAGCATTCCTACGTCCTAACCTTTTCTAAGAACCAAATTCCGGCAACGGAGCGCTTCTGGTCGGTGACGGCGTACACGCCCGACGCCCTCGAGCTGATTCCGAACGCCTTGGATAAATACGGGGTTGCCAGTTACACGCCGGGATTGAAATACGGCAAAAACGGTTCCGTGTCGATCTACATGTCGCTGAACCGGCCGAAAGGGGTGCCGTCTTCGAACTGGCTTCCCATACGCAAGGGCGTATTCGTTCTCGGCCTTCGCGACTACGGTCCGCAAGGAAGCGTATTGGCCAAGACGTACACTCCGCCGGCGGTGCGTGCGTTTAACGGACCTTAGTCGATGTAATACACTTGACCGGTCTGAGCGCCTTCGACGCTCTTGGCGAAGGCTAGGGCGACGCGCTTACCCGGAACGCCTTCGCTGCCGGGAAAGTAAGGGCCGTACGCTTCCATCGATTCCCGCAGTACGGTCGGGCTGACGACGTTAATCCTCGTTCCGGCCGGAAATTCGAGTGCGGCCGAACGCGCGAACGACTCGAGCGCGCCGTTTACGAGCGAGGCGCTCGCACCGTAACGGATCGGATCCTTGCTGAGCGTGCCTGCGACGAGCGTCACCGAACCGGCGGCGTTTAAGTACTTCGCCGCCTCCAGCGCGAGATGAACTTGCCCCATGAGCTTGTTGCTAATTCCGATCTGAAGTTGTTCGGGAGTCATTTCGAGCAACGGACCGAAGTGCACGCTGCCGGCGGCGCTTACGACCGCGTCGACCTTGCCGACCTTGACGAATAGGTCGCGGATGCTTTGGAGATCCGCGATGTCGACATTGTGCTCGCCATGCGTCCTTCCGGCGACGACGATTTCGTGCCGTTGCTTGAGTTCCTCGACGACCGCGTTGCCGATCGTGCCGTCGCCACCGATAACGAGAATTTTCATACTTGACCTAACCGTCGCCGCCGCCCGCAAGTTTCAGGTCAAGCGATCGTCTTCAGTGTATGGTGAACGTGGCCGAGACGTCGTCGTAACAAAAAAGCCCCGCGCCGGTAGGCGCTCGGGGCTTTTTTGTACGAGGCATCGTTGCTTCGAAGCCCGCACTACCGTTGTCTACCAGCCGCCGCCCCCCGGAGGACCCGAGGTGGGTTGCGATGACGGCGCCGGACGCGGTGTCGGTCCGGGTTTCGCGCCATCTTTGATGACGATCACGTCCCGCATGCCTTCGTCGTAGTGAAAAGCGCAGCCAATCAAATACGTACCTGCCTTGGAAAGTTTGACTTTTACAGAGCGGCCCGGCGCGATGGGACCGCTCGCATATCCGGGACCGAATACGCCGTGTCCGCGCGCGCTAACCGAAAGGTTGACGCCGGCCGGGAAGTGCGCCGGCGGACCGCCGACGGCTTTGACAAAGTTGAATGTATGTTCGGTGGTCTTCGAAAGATTGTGAATCGTTATTACGGTTCCCGGCGGAAAGGCGAGCGTTTGTGCGCGCTGGGTCTGTGTGAAACCACCAACCTTGCCCCAGGGCTTGTGGTCCGCGGTACCGACTCCCTCTTGCGGAAGTTCTTCGCCAACGCTGTTTCGAGGCAGCGTTGCGGTCAGCTCAAGATCGTCGCTAGCAGACATCGCGTGTGCCGACATCGCGTGTCCCGACATCGCGGGCAAGAGGTTATTACCGCCGGTATTCAGCGGAACAGCGATGCCGCTCCCCGCACTCTGAGTCGTCACGCCTCCTCCGCAGGCAACGAGGGCGCACGTGACGAGCACCGTCGACAGGGACGCTAGTTTTCTGAACATTGAGTCCTCCAAAGAATCTTGTTGATGAACTCAATCTACACGCTAATCATGAAGAGACTCTAAATCGCCGTTGACGCGGAAAGTTTACGGTGCCGCGTAAACGATCCGAGCGGATGCGACGAGCGTACCGCCTTCGAGAAGCTGTACGCTCGAAACCCGTTGCGCGATCTGTACGAATGCCGATCGCGTCGCCGGCCCCGGCGGGATCGAGGCGATCGTCGTCCGCTTGTTGCCGGCGATGGCGACGACGTCGATTGGTTGGCTCGAGGCACCCACGAGGACGTAGAGCCAGCCGCCCTCCCGTGGATAAATCACTTTGGCTTTAGGAACTCCCGGAAACAGCGCGACTGCGGGCGTGTGCAAGAAATGGCCGGCCAGCATCGCGTTCATCGCGAGCTGCTGATTCGCACCCTGCTCTACATCTGAATGGCGCAGTGTTGTGATTCCCCAAGGCAGCAATCCGAGCACAAAAGCGGCAGCTACGGCAGCGATCCACGTGCGTTGGCGTTGACCGGAAAATCGAATGCGCCCGGTAAGCGTGGCGGGCGGTTCCGAAACGTCGCCGGATTCGATCAAGCGCAGAACCGTGGCCTCCGCCTCGCCTAACCGCTTTGCGCACGCATCACAGGTACGTACGTGGTGCTCGACGCGGGTCGATTCAAGCTCGCCGAGGTCGCCCAGGGCATAGATTTCGGCGTTCTCGCCGATGTGATCATCGAGCATCGAGCGCCTCCTGGGGTGCAAAAGCCTCGCGCAGTTTGCACAGCGCCGACGATAGGCGGCTCTTGACGGTGCCAATCGGCTCGCCGAGTTTGCTCGCGATTTCTTCGTGCGTCATGTGGCCCATGTAGGCAAGTTCGATCGTCTCCCGTTGCTTTTGCGTAAGCGTTTCCAGGGCGCCGCGCATCGATTCACGATCGACGACGCCCACGGCGATGTCGCCCGTCGCGCTCGGGCGATCGAACGTCTGATCTATCCGGTCGCGGTTGCGCGATTTGCGCAACCGCGAAAGCGCCTCGTTGCGCACGCAGACCGCTAGGAAAGCCCGCAGCGTGCCGCGTTTGAGGCGGTACGCATCGCCGCGCCGCCACAATCGCAGAAGTACGTCTTGCACGCAGTCAGCGGCGTCGCCCGGGTCGCCCAGCACTTTCAAGGCGGCCGAGTAAAGCACACCTCCGTGCGCTCGATATGCCGCATCGTAGGCCCATGCTTGGCGATTAACGAATCCGCGCGCAAGCACGAGCTCCTCGTCCGTCACTTATCCTAAGGTAATGTTGTGGGTCGTCGCATTTCCTGCGTTCATCTCGACCGTACGGTAGCCGATCGCGTGCAGGAGCTGGTCCGGTGGAAGTGCGAGCGGGCCGGGTTTTGCTGCCGCACCGGGTGCTGGCTGCGGATACGCCGTCGCGTTGGCGGTGGCGAATCGAATGTTGCCTTCGGTGTGCTCGATGACCTGGTGGATGTGGCCGTTGAGTACGGTCACGGCATCGAAGCCGGCAAGCATGGCAAGCGCTTTGGAACCGTCTTCGGTCGTCCAGCCCCACTGCGGATAGAGTGCGTAGAGCGGCACGTGAGCGAAGACGACGACCGGACGCGATTTGGGCACCGCGGCCAGGTCGCGCTGCAGCCAGCCGAGCTGATCGTTGCCGAGTTTGCCCATGTTCTCGAAGTCAAAGACGTTAACGAGCGCAATGTAATGCACGTCTTGCGCTTCCCATGAAAACCAGCCGTCAGTTCCCGACTTGGCCGGGAAGTTCGCATAGAACGGCTTCAAACCGTCCGCAAGCGCGTCATGCTCGCCCGGCAACACGATCGTCGGCGCCTTGAGCGTGCCCATGAGCTGCTTGCCCAGATCGAACTGCTCGGGCTTCGAAAGATGCGTGACGTCGCCGGTGTGAATGACGAAGCTCGGCTGATTTGGAAGCGCGTTGATGAGGGCGATCGTCTGCTTAAGCGAGCCGGCAACATCGGGGTTTGCCGGCAAATGAAAGCCGAGGTGGCTGTCACTAATTTGGATGAAGTAAGGACCGTCGGGATTCATACCCGCCGCGCGCACGATGCCGCCACCGGTCAAAGCGTAGGCAATGCCGGCGCCGGTCCACCCGACGTGCCCAAGAAAATCGCCGCGTTTCATTTCGTTGTTCCCCCCGTGGCGCGCACGATGACCACACCCTTCATATACGGGTGAAGCGCGCAGAAGTAAGCGTAGGTCCCCGGTTTGGTGAAGCTGTGTGTCCAGCTGTCTCCGTTATCCATGCCGGCGGAATCGAACGATTTGTCGACCGCCGTTACCGTGTGCGCCTCGCCGTCGTCATTAACGAAGTGCACGCTCGTACCCGGGGCGACGGTCAGCGTTGCCGCGTGGTAGGCGAAATCCTTGATGTGCACGGTAGGACCGGTAGACGGGGTCTCGGACTGGTTTGCGCCGAGTGCTGCCAACAGCATCGAAGCTAGTATGAGTGCCTTCATACCCCTACTATGCCTAACTAGGGCTCGCGGTTCGCCCAGCTCCCAATTTCGCCGCTTCTATCATGAAATGGTGCTCCGTCAGCCCTAGTACGGGCACCCCAGAGCAGGCAGTTCACCCATTCACGCTTTTTTCAGACATTCGTAGTCTCGCTCTCGGGAACGCTGGAATCAGCGACCGCCGCCGTGCTGATTATAGCCACGTCGTCGGGACGCAAGACCGTAACGTACGATTCCAAGGCCAAATTCTTCGCGGTTAGCAAATCCGCACTGGCTAACGTTGCTCCTTACCAGTCTCGGAATGCAGTACGTGGCTCGTGGCACTCAGAGCGCCGCAGGCTTGATGTTGTGATTGATCCGAAATAGATTGCCCGGATCGTATTTGTTCTTCGTTCTGGCCAAACGCGGATAGTTATCGCGATAGGCGGCTTTCACGAAGTCCCCATCTTCATCCATCGCCATATTTACGTAGGCGCCTCCGGCCGAAAAGGGATGGAGCGCCGACCAATAAGCTCGCGCCCACTGCCGGAGACGCTCGTCGTTGGCCGGATCGGGATCTACGCCTACGATTACCTCGGCAAAGTTCGCATCGCGGAAACTCCAAGCCATTTGCGAACGTCCCGTCCGATGGGCCGCGCCGTTGATGGGATAAAGATGCATCGTCGAGTTCGCGCTTGGCAACGCCGCAGCGTATCTCACGTGCATCTCCACGGCTTCGTCGGGGAGATCGCGGAAGAAATCGGCTTTCCAGTACCAACGTAAACCGGCCGGATACGACCGATCGAACATGCTCTGCAACGCGAGGAATGGGATTGACTCGCAAAAATCCATGGCTGGCGCAGTAAACGAACGCATGGGGGCTAGTGCCGACTCGGCATCGGCCGGATCGCCGGTATAGCACCAAACGGTTACGCACATCTTCTCGAGATGATGCTCGGCCGGAAACGGGTGCGCCGCGGGAATCGTGACGAACCCGAACCATCCGTTGAGTTCTTCCGGCGCCCTTAAGACAAAGTCTCGCCACTTGCGAAGCACGACGGAGCTCTGCTCGAGCGGCCAAAAGATTGGGCCGCCGTACACCGTCTCTACAGGGTAGCCGCGGAACAGGAAAGACGTAACGACTCCAAAGTTTCCACCGCCGCCGCGAATCGCCCAAAAAAGATCCGGATTTTCGTCGTCACTTGCCCGAGCGAAGCTGCCGTTGGCCAGAACCACGTCCGCGCTCAAGAGGCTATCGATCGTCAGCCCGTAGCGCCGGGTCAAATACCCGATTCCGCCGCCAAGCGTAAGTCCTCCAACACCGGTGCTCGAGACAATCCCGCCGGGCACGGCGAGACCAAACGCGTGCGTCGCGTGGTCGACGTCTCCCCACACGCAACCGCCTTCGACGCGAACGGTATTGTTCTGCGGATTCACCCGGACGCCGCGCATGCGAGACAAGTCGACGACGAGCCCATCGTCGCAGGTGCACAAGCCCGGACCGCTGTGGCCGCCACCGCGCACGGCCAGCGTTAGCCGGCGTTCGCGAGCGAATCCAACCGCGGCCATAACGTCGGCAGCGTCGACGCTTCGGGCAACGATTGCCGGGCGTCGATCGATCGACCCGTTGTAAACCTTGCGTGCTGCTTCGTACTTGTCGTCGGTACGAGTCAGCACGTCGCCTCGCATTGTTGAACGCAGCTCCGCGGCCTCTTGCTCGACGTCGATCGTCGTCATTCGGTCACGTTCCGGAGAAAGCGGGGCCCAGCCAGGAGGGATGTGCCAGTATGAGCATCGACCATACGATGAGCACAACGCCGACGACGGGAACGATACGCTTCCCATTGGTGCCGATCTTTTCGTACACCATCAACGCCGTGAGAGCCGCCATCCACCAGAGATTAGCGAATCCCGCGGCAAAGCCGATCAGCATGAGCGCCCAGCAGCAGCCGAGACAGAACAGCCCGTGCTCGCGGCCGAGCCTAAACGCAGCTGCGATGCCTCGACGATAATGCTGTACGAGAAACATTCCGGGAAGCCGGCATTTGCTTAAGCATGCATCTTTCATCGAGGAGAATTGGAAGGCGCCGGCTAGCGCCAGTACCCCGGCGGAAATGATCCAGGGATGTGCTGCTAGCCAGGACCAACGATCGACCGTGCGATGCACGACAACGTCGCCGGCAAAGGCCGCCACGCCAAATACGGTCCAAATCACCGCGTAACCGCTGAGAAACGCAACCATCACCGCAACTCGATGCGGCTGCGTCGCCGAAGCTGCATTAAACATGCCGATCAACGGCAAGCTCGACGGCAGCATCATCGCTGCGATCATCGACAGCCAAGCAAGAACGAAAAGAGCGAGGGCGGCCCATAGCGGCATGCCGCCCTCGATCAACGTGTCGTGATGCAGCAAGATTGCCGATCCGCTGACTTGCCCGGCGATCGCAAGGCCCCATGCACCCGCGATCGCTGCGACGATAGGTAGCGGTGACGACAGGAGGCCGGCACGATTTGGGCTGGTCATAGCGCTTCAACCCGAAAAGTCGATGACGTAGTCGCCTTGGATCGCGTTGCGTCCCTCGAATGACCATACCATCTCGTGCTGCGGGATGTTAACGCGATTCTTTTTGGCTTTTGCGACGTATGCCGGCGAGCCCGGGATCGTCGAAAAGATTGAGTCCCGCAACGTCGTCGGGGAACCGTCGGGACCGCGATACGGTTCCATTTCGGCATCCACCAACGTACCGACTTTGAGCGTACCGGTGCCTCCACGCACTTCGTGCGTGATGGGGACTCGCTCGACGGCAACGACTTCTCCGACAAGTTGCGCGAGATCGGCGAGCGGGCCGCCGAGCCTTCCGAAATACGCGTCTTGCATTGCCTGAAACTGAGCATCCGTCGCCCGGTCGTCGACGAGAACCAGAATCTTCCACGTCTTGGGCGTCAGGACGTTGCCCGGAATCTTGCACACGTTGACCATCGAGAGGCCGCTGACATCGACGCCGTTGATGGTGCCTTTGTCGAATTGATAGGCGACGAAGGCGTCACAGGTCCCGGTGTCGGGGTTTTCACCGATCCAACACGGGCAAAGCACGTTGCAGGAGCACGCCTCCAGCAACGTGCCTTGGAGACTGTATACGGAGCCTTCGGTTCGCGGCTTACCTGCCGCGGATCGTTCGGTCGCGGTCATAAGGTTACACCTCTTCTTGCCGGAAGCGAAATCCGGTGAAGCCAGCATAACGCTCGTGCCGTTAGAGAATCGTTATGTGGGGACCGTTTCGGCCAAAAAACCCTCCGCGTCGACGAGATCGTGGGTATCGAAACCCTCGGAGAACGAGCTGAGGATCTGCCGGAGCTCGTCGTTTGACTGCTGCGCCTGGGGCGAGGTACGCCACAGCCGCGCGATGCTCGTCGCTACGCGAAGCTCGAGCGACTTCGCCCTCTGAGCGCGTGAAATTTCCAGAGCTCGGCGGTATGCGGCATCGGCTTCCTCAGCACCGGCCCCGTGCTCGACGAGAAGATCGCCGCGCAGTCGATGCAGCTCGGCATCCCACCAGCGCTCTCCGGTCTGGCGGGACGTCGCCAATGCTTCCTCGATGACGTTGAGGCCGCGCTCGGATTCGTGGGCTTTGAGACAGACCTCTGCAAGCAACGCCAAGTAGTAGGTAAGGCGCGTCCGAGCCCCGCTGGCCGTAAAGGCATCGATGGCTTCGCGCACGCAAACGATCGAATCGGTGCCGGGACGATCGCATGCGGTCGCATGGGCAACCAGAATCGACGCCCACGCGCGGTAGTACGGAGCTTCAAACTGCTTGCTCAGGCGCAGCGCCTCATCGGCCTGATCCCGAAAAACTCGTGCATCCCCGCGCAGTTGCTGCAGCAGTGCCAAGTACGTGGACGCAAGAGCCTGATTGAAGGGCTGTCCGAGGTCGCGGGCAAGCTGCACCGAGTTGCGACAGCGTTCGAGAGCGGTTTGCGGCCTGCCGATGCACCAGAGCGCGTGGGATTGCCAGGCGCACGTGAGCACTCGGTAGTTGAGCCCTTGAGATGCTTGAAGATGCTGTATTTGTACGGGATCCAAGTTTCCAAGCAGGTCTTCCCATTGCGCGATGGCCTGGTCGAAACGCCCCCGCGCGAGTTGTCCCCCGACCATCATCGCGATCGCGGATAGTGGGCGCTCGCCGCCTTCGTTTTGCAAGAGCTCGGTGATCTCGCCGGTGACCGACTCGGCTCGGTAATGTTTGGCTTGGACGATATAGAGCGACTGGAGTCCGTGAAGCACCTGGCTGCGCTGCGCGGGAGTTCCGATCTTGTCGCACAGGGCCAACGCGCGATCGAGCACCGATTCCACTTCCGGTGCAGCCCACCCGCGAGTGGTTCTCAGGACGGGCGCCAGCACGAGCTGCAGGGCGAGCTCCCAAGCATCGCGTTTCGAGCTCTCCGGCAACGCCAACACCAGAGAAATTCCACGCTCGGCTTGAATCTGCGCTTCCACGTTGGCGTAGACCGATTGGGCGGCGGCCGCGGCGCGAATGTAGTAGGGGATCGCCATTTCTGCCAGCCCCGCACGCTCGAAGTGCGCCGCAATTTGTCCGCTCACTCGATCCAGATCCGAAGCTTCGTCGATCTCGAGCGCACGCGCGACCGTCCGGTGCAGCGACCTCCGCTCGGGAGCGCCGATCTCTCCGTAAGCAACTTCCCGCAGCTTGTCGTGCGTGAAATCGTACGTGTTCGGATCCTGTTCGCGCAGAATTCGCTTCTGCCACAACTCGTCTAGCGCCGCGATCAGCTCGCGCTCGCCGCACCGTACCGTTCTTGCAAGAAGCGACAAGCTGCACGCGCGCGCCACGGTGGCGGCCGCAGAGACGACTTGCCGCGCGGCCGGCGAGAGCTGGGCCAGACGGCCCGCGATAAGTGCGTGCACGCGAGGAGGTAACGCGGAACGGTTCGGGTTTGCGTCGAGTCCGCGTCCGCCATTTGCGCGCATCATCTCGACGACAAAAAGCGGGTTGCCTTCCGTCTGTCGGTAGAGCCGCGCCGACGCATCGGTATCGAATGTGCAGTTTGCAACCTGGGAAGCAAGCGCAACCGTTTCGTCCGGCCCGAGCGCTTCCAGCGAAATTGTCGTAAAGACGGATTCCTGGCTCAAGCGCAGCCGAAGATCGTTGGCCGGATGCGATCGTGAAAGTTCCTCGGAGCGAACGGTTCCTACTACGAGAAGCGAGGCCGTCGGGTCGAATCGAAGAAGAAAATGGAGCCATTGAAGCGTTTCCAAATCGCACCACTGCAAATCGTCGATCACGAGCAGAAGAGGTGCCTTTGCACCTACGACGGCGTGGGCCAGTCCTTCAAAAAGCCGCGTGCGTTCTCCCGATACCATTTGGGGCAAATGACCTCTTTGCGTGGCCAGCTCGGGCACGATGCGGCAAACTTCCGCAAACCACACATCTTCCAAGCGCTGTACGTGCGAACGCAGAGCATCGCTCCGGAGCCAATCCGTCACGGGCGCGAGGGCGAGCCCGCCCTCCGCGGCGTAACAGCGTGCAACTGCGGCGGCCACGCCTTGCCGGCTCGCCCACGACAGCAGTTCGGCCGCTAATCGCGATTTTCCGATGCCGGCTTCGCCCTCGATCAGAGCGAAGCGAGCGTTTCCCGCGCACGCGTCGTCCCATGCCTTTCGAAGTGCCATCCATTCGGGGTTTCTGCCGATGAGGGGCAGTGAGGCCGCGTCGCCGTTTCGTCCCGGCGTGCCGCCGACCACGGCTCCGTCTTCTCGTTGAATGCTCGCGTGCAAGGAAACGGTTTGCGCGCTCGGCTCGGCATCGAGTTCGCTGCGGAGCACCTCACAACACGCGCGGAAAACGCGTAACTCGGCGGAGCGGTCGTTACAGAGAGCGTGGAGACGCATGAGGCAACGATAGGCCTGCTCATCGGTCGGTTCGTGACTTAGCCGGTGGTTCACGCGTGGAATTGCGACGTCGTATTCGCGCGTCGCCTCGACGCACTCGACGAAGTGTTGCACGACGCGTTCGCACTGCTCGGTAAAGCGCTCGCGCTCGGGCACGATCCAATCGTCGTAGCAGTTCGGTATGAGCGGTCCGGCACACACTTCGAGGGCGCGTTCGAGATTGGAGCGCCATCGTGGTACGTCGCCGCGAGATCGAGCGTGTTCGGCCTCAACGATCGCTTCCTGAAAAGCGGTAACGTCGGCAAAACACTGCTCCGAAGGACTCCACTGTACCCAGCTCGCTCCGGTCCTGATCGATGATTTGCCGTCTTCAAGCGCTTCCCGGAGCTGGTGCAGAAGCTGGCGCAGGTTGTTGCGCGCATTTGCTTCGGTAGCGTCCGGCCAGAAAAGAAATGCAAGCTGAGAACGCGACAGCGGCGTGCCGGCGTGAAGCACTAAATAGGCAAACAGCGATTGAAGCCGCGCCCCGGCCAGCTTGGTAAGAGGACGTCCGTCGAGCGCGGCGCCGAATTGTCCCAGAAGCCGGACCTGAAGTTGCATATAACGGCCTTCAGCGGCATCTTTCGAGTCGCCGGCGCAGCGTTCCGTGGTACCGCCTTACAGCAAGCGAGCACTCGCTGCTATAAATGCGGTGCCATAGCGGCCGAATGTTGTGTAAAGTGGGGGATTTGGTGGAGCTGTCGGGGTACTGCCCCCCGAGTCCAGAAAGCCTAACCGGCGCGTTCTCCAGGCTCAGCTTCGAATTTAGCTTGATCGCGCGGACGCCTCAAAGCGGGGCTTACCGCACGCTGCAGATCCTTGATCTCGTACGAGCGTCGAATCACGCGCTCGCACCAGCCCGAGTTATTGACCGGAAGGCAGAGCGGTTCGGGCCGACCCTCTGCGTCCGGTGACTAGCCTAAATTAGGCAGCCAGTGCGTATTCGTTGTTGGCAGATATTGCCGTTGCGATCGTTTAAGGAGGGCTCGCAACTCCGCCTGCTGACGCCGACCACGGATCTCCCTGTCGAACCTATTTCAGCCCCGTAGCCGAACACAGAGTATAACATAACCGGGCAAGCGTAGGTTGCGGAATGCCTTTTGCCGATACACTGAGCAAGCATGCTCTCTTTCGAACAGGGCCTTTATAGGCCGTGGCTCGAGCGCACGTCGACGACGACGCTGTGGATCTACAGCGCCCTCATCGTGCTTTTATTGCCGGCCTTCCACTTCGTGCTAGTGGCGATCCCTGGGATGCCCCCCGACTCGATGATGCTGCGGCTGGCCGCGTCGGCGATCTCGGCGGCGATCGGCCTGGCCGTCTTCCTGTTTCCGGCGCTGCGACGGTACTCGCCGCAACTGCAGCTGCTCAACGTGCTCCCCGTCGGCATGGTCGTGCCGATTCTCGTGGTCGAGAGCGGCAATCATCCATATTATATTGCGGCGAGCTTGCTGGTGGCCGTCGGCGTTCAGCAGGCGTTCTACCGCACCTCCTATCTCATTGCGACGGCGGTCATCGCCTGCCTAACCGAAGTAATTTTCTCAGCGTCGGCGGGCGTCCTGACTCAGCCCGCAAACGTGGTCGCGCTTGCGATCGTATCGGCCGGCTATTTCATCGCAGTGCTGATCGGCTCGCTGCGGATCGGCATTCAGTACAACGAGCTGAAAAGCCGGTTCGAAGCGTTGCGCATGAAAGAGCACCTCGACCACCTGGCGCACTACGACACGCTGACCGAGCTGTCAAACCGTCAGACGCTGCGTGAGCACTTGGAATCCACCTTGCGAAGCAATAGTGGCGCGCAGTGCGCGCTCCTGTTCCTCGATCTCGATCGTTTCAAAGACGTCAACGACACGCTGGGACACTCGGTGGGCGACGTGCTGCTGCACGCGCTCGCTTTGCGCCTGCGATCGGTCATGCCGCCTGATGCGCTGCTCGCGCGCTGGGGCGGGGACGAGTTCGTCGTTACGTTATCGTCGGAGAACGGTGCGCGCGCCGCCGAGGATCTGTCCAAGAAGCTGATCGCCGCAATTGCCGAGCCTCTATTCATTGACGAATACGAGTTCGTCGTCTCGGCGAGTATCGGCATTGCCGTCTCGCCGGAGCACGGCCTCGACGGCGATACGCTTATCCGGAACGCCGACGCGGCGATGTATCGCGCAAAAGAGTCTAACGGCATTCGGTACCGTTTCTTCGAACCACAGATGCACCAGGCGGCGCTGCTGCGCCAGAAGATTCGCAACGAGCTGCGGAAAGCGCCCGGCAATGGAAGCCTCGTGCTGCATTATCAGCCGATCGTGGAAACGACCACGACGCGCATCATCGGTGCAGAGGCCCTACTGCGGTGGCGGCAGCCCGACGGCAGGCTTCTCGATCCCGATCAGTTCATTCCCGTCGCCGAAGACAGCGGGCTCATCGTACCTATCGGCCTTTGGGTGTTGCGAACGGCCTGCGCGCAACTGCGGACATGGCAGGATGCCCGCGTACCGATGACCATTGCTGTCAACATTTCCGCGCATCAGTTGGCACATCCCGACTTCCTCACCGACCTCGCTGAAGTGTTGCAACAGAGCCGCGTCGATCCGTCGGGGCTCGAAATCGAGATTACCGAGACGACGATGATGAACTACATCGACGAGATTCTTTCACGGCTGCACGAAATCAAGACCCTCGGCGTCAACGTGACTGTTGACGATTTCGGTACGGGATACAGCTCGTTCGGATACCTCAAGCGCTTCCCGCTGGATTCGCTCAAGCTCGACCGTACGTTCGTCACGGGCATCGAGCATCGTGAGGACCGCGCGATCGTGCGATCGCTCATCAACGTCGCACAAGCGCTGGGCATGAAAGTTACCGCCGAAGGCGTCGAGAGCCGAATGCAGTTCGAAATCCTGGCCGACTCTCGATGCGATCAGATTCAGGGCTTTCTCACGGGGCGCCCGATGGCATTGCCGGACTTCGAGCGCTTCTGCGCGCTCGCCGCGGAAACGCGTTAGCGCGTCGGTGCCGGCTCCGGCCGCGTTGCCGAGTGCATGATCGTCGACACGATCATCATGATGATGGCTCCGATCAGATCGGGCTTCCACCAATCGTTCACGGTCGTATAAAAGCCGGGCGAGACCTTTACGACGATCGCGAACAGTATGAAGTTGATGACGATCGAGAACAGGCCGAGCGTGATAATCGTGATAGGCAAGCTGATTAGGCGCAGAATAGGACCGAGAACCGCGTTGACGATACCGAAGATCACCGCGGCAATGAGCGCCGACGTGACGGTGATGTCGTGATTAAATCCCGGGACGTATTTGGCTATGCAGTACAAGGCGACGGCGTTGACGATGAAACGAACGATCAGGTGCATCGTTTCCCCTTTCGATCGGGCTTAGCGCTCGAGCGCTTGTTTCACCTTTGCGGCCAAGCTGGGGGTCATCCCTTTGACGGCCGCTATTTCGTCGATGCTGGCGCGCCGTATGCCCGCCGCCGATCCGAAGGCCGTCAATAGCCGCTTTTTGCGCACCGGACCGACGCCCTCGAGCTCGTCGAGCACCGATACGACCATCGATTTCGCGCGGCGCTGGCGGTGGTACGTGACAGCAAAACGGTGCGCTTCGTCGCGAATCCGCTGCACCAGGTGCAGTGCCGGCGAGTTCGCGGGCAGAACGACCGGTTCGGATTGTCCCGGAAGGTAGAGCCACTCATGTTCCTTGGCTAATCCCGCCACCGGAAGACCGGTCATATCGAGTTCTTCCATCACCTCGACGACGGCGCTAAGCTGGCCTTTCCCGCCGTCGATCAGCAGCAGGTCGGGCTTTTTGTTGAATTTCTCTTTTTTTGCGAGCTCCCGTTCGAGCGGCGTGTCCTTTTCATCGGTAGCCTTGCGTAAGTATCGAAGCCGGCGGCGCAGCGTTTCCTGCATCATGGCGAAATCGTTGGGACCGCGATCGTACTGGATCTTGAAGCGGCGGTAGTCGCTCTTCTTCGGCCGCCCTTCCGCGAAAACGACCATCGATGCGACCGGATTCGTCCCCTGGATATTCGAGATGTCGTAGCATTCGATGCGATGCGGCGGTTCCGGCAGCTCCAGCGCGTCGGCCAAGTCGGTGAGCGAACGCGCCTGCGCCGTCTCTTGTACTTCCTGATTCGCTAGGAACGCTTTGAGATTCTGCTCGGCGTTTTTCTGCACCAAACGCATGTAGTCGGCGCGCGCGCCGCGTTGCGGCTGAAGTATGCGCACGCGCTGACCTTTGACTTGCGACAGCCACGTTTCGATCGTCGCTCGATCTTCGGGAAGCACCGCTGCAAGAATCTCTTTCGGCACAGCGCTCGACTGTGTCGCCGTGAGACGGCGCCGAGTCTTGAGCGGTATCGGAACTTCGTTATCGCGCGCAATGCGTGCGGTTGAAAGCACTTCCCCGTCGGGCGCCGCAGCGGTGCGGGCGGTGTAGAACTGCTTGAGAAACTCACCCATGAGCAATCCGTCGGATTGGTCGTGCACGCCGTCGAGAATGAAGTGCTCTTGCCCGATCAGCTTGCCGCGGCGCACGAGGAACACTTGCATGCAGGCCTGCCCGCGCGAACGTGCGACCGCCACGAGATCCATGTCTAGGCGCGTTTTCCAAACGACTTTTTGGTTTTCGGTAACGCGTCGCACCTGCACGATTCGATCGCGCAGCCGCGCGGCCGATTCGAAGTTGAAGAGTTCGGCCGCGTCCGCCATGTCGTGCTGCAGGCGCGCGAGCAGCGAATCTTGCTTCCCTTCGAGGAAAAGCACGACCTCGTCGATCATGCGATTGTAGTCTTCTTCGCTTTGATAGCCCACGCACGGCGCGAGGCAACGCTTGATATGATATTGCAGGCACGGCCGTTTCCGCCGGCCGTCGATCGGCTCGCGGCACGTGCGCAGCGGAAATACGAGCCGCACCAGATCGATCAGCTCGCGCAAACCGTGGGCGTTCGTGTAGGGGCCGAAATAGCGTGCGCCGTCGCCCTTCACGAAGCGCGTGAAGACCACGCGCGGAAAAGGCTCGTTCGTTACCTTCAAATACGGATAGCGTTTGTCGTCGCGCAGCCTAACGTTAAACGGCGGCTGATGCCGCTTGATGAGGTTCGCTTCGAGAATGAGCGCCTCGACTTCGTTCGTGACGACGATCGTCCGCACGTCGCGAACCTTCTCGACCATCGCGGTCGTGCGAATGTGGTGCGCGGCGCTTTCTTGGAAGTACGAACGCACGCGGTTGCGCAGTGAGATCGCCTTGCCGATGTAGAGAATCTCGCCATCGCCCCCGATCATTTGATACACGCCGGGAGCGTCGGGAATCTGCCAAAGGGTCTGCTCGAGCGGCGTCATGACGACGTCGCAGTGTCACCCTGATCCTGAGGCGCCGCTGAGCGCTTCACTCGCGATCGGGCAAAGATTACCACGGCCGCGATGGCAACGATTGCAACTGCTAATGCAAGGTATCCGCCTTTGCGCACGAGCGGAAGGATGACGTCCAGGTGGCCGCCGGCGGAGTATCCGAGCAGAATGAGCCCGCTGCAGAAAATTGCAGAGCCGGCCAGCGTCCAAAGATAGAACTGCACGAGATTCATTTCCGCGATGCCTGCCGGGAACGCGGCGATGCCGCGAATCACCGGTAAGAACCGGCAGATGAAAATTGCAAACGTTCCCCAGCGTTCGAAGAACCGGTGCATCAGGCCGAGGCGCTCGTGCGTCACGTGGACGTATTTTCCGTAGCGCTCGAGCAGCGGTTCGCCGCCGTAGCGTCCGATCGCGTAGGCGATCGTGCCGCCGCCGAGCTCGCCTGCGACGGCCACCACGATGGTGAGCCAGAGGTTGTTCAGGTGCCCAGTAGCGGTAAGCCCGCCGGCCGCAGGCAGAACCAGCTCGCTGCCGATCGGGGCGCCGACGTTCCCCAGTACCAACGCGACGAACAGACCGAAGTATCCGTACTGGTCGACTAAGCCGACGACTGCGTGCTCGATGTTTGCCATGCCGGTGATGCTACTCCGCGGCGGGTGCCGTGTTTCGGTTGTCCTGGGCGAAGCGCAGGATCTCCGCGGCCAAGCTGGAGCCCTCCGCGCGAAGCGCTTCGTATAAGTCGAAGGGCGAGATTTCCCGGTCTCCGGCTCGCTGCTCGGCCAGCGCAACGATCTTTCGCAAGCGAGGCGTTACTAGTATTCCTTCCCAGAGCCGATCTTCACCCATGCCCAACGCCCGGCGCACTTGCGCGTGCACTTCGCGGGCATCGATGCCGCTTGCGTCGAGATTGCGCAGAACCGAGGGATCTCGCTCTTCGAGCAAGGCCACCAAGAGGTGTTCCGCGCCAACGTAGTATTGACTATGATTGCGGCACTCTTGCTCTGCGATCCGGAGTACGCGCCGCGAGGCTGGGTTGAACCTAGAAAACAAGCCTGCTCCACGGCTCTACGGGTCGGTCTGGAAATATCGGGGCGACTGGATTCGAACCAGCGACCTCTACGTCCCGAACGTAGCGCTCTACCAAGCTGAGCCACGCCCCGATAAAAACTCCCGCTTATTCGCAAGGATGCGGGAGGGTCCTGCCGCCCTGCGACGGCACAGGATGTGCCTAGCGTCGACGAGCGAGGATGCGCCGGAGTCGACCGCTGCCAGGGAAAGCGTGGAATCTGGGGTAAGCCACCGATGATTCATGAGATACCTCATCGTGGGGTGCGGACGTGTCGGCTCCGCACTCGCGAAATACTTGGATGCAGACGGCCACGAAGTTATCGTCGTTGACGAAAATGCGTCCGCTTTCAAACGGCTCGGGCATAAATTCAAAGGTCACGTCGTGGTCGGAACCGGTATCGACTACGACGTGCTCAAGCGCGCCGGAGCCGCGACTGCCGACGGATTTATTGCCGTTACCAACGGCGACAATCGCAACATCATGGCGGCGCTCATCGCGCAGCGGATGTTCAAAATCAAGCGTATCGTCGCCCGCATCTACGATCCGCCGCGCGGTCAGATGTATCGCGAGCTCGGCGTGCAGACCGTTTGCCCGACGACCGTGGGCGCCAAGCTGATTCGCGACGTCTTGATGGAAGCGCCGTGGGACTCGCTTCAATCGTTTGATTTTGGAAAGCTGACGTCGCTCTCGGCCGTCGTAACTCCGCAAGACGCCGGCAAGCGCGTGAGCGACATCGAAGATCCCGGGCGGGTACGGATTGCCGCGGTGCGACGCGGGTCCGGCGGCGTAATGGTCGCGTCGAGCGATTTGGTACTCGAAGAAAGTGACGAGGTCAATGCCGTCGTGGCGCCTGAAGCGATCAGCGAGTTTGCCCAGCGTTTCCATAGCGCAGCACCGCATTCCCGAGTGACCGTATAGCATGTTTATTCTCATCGTCGGCGGCGGCAAGGTCGGTTCGTATTTGTCTCGGGCCCTCGTCAATCAAGGGCATGAGATCGTCGTCGTCGAGAAAGACGAGCGCAAAGCGAAAATGCTCGAGCGCCTCATCGACCGGCAGGTAACCGTCGTGGGCGACGGATGCGACCCGGTCGTGCTCGAGGGAGCTGGTGTCGCGCGCGCCGACGTGGTCGTCGCCGATACTGGGGACGACGAAGATAATCTCGTCGTCGTCTTGCTCTCGAAAAAGAAGTCGAAAGCCCGCTGCATCGCGCGCGTGAACAATCCCGCCAACAAGCTCATTTTCGACTCGCTCGATACCGAGGATCCGGTGACGGTCATTTCCTCGACCGAACTAATTCTCGACGTGCTCAACGAGCAGGTCAACGCATCGAAATACCGCTCGATGCTCGAAACGATGCATCTCTTCGGCAAAGGCAACATGCAGCTCGTAAAAGTGGCCATTCCCGAGCGATCGCCGGTAGACGGCCGCATGCTCGCCGAGCTCAACCTGCCGCACAACTCCGTCGTGGTCGCAGTCGATCGACCGAATAAAGATCTCGAGATTCCGACGGGCGACACGATGCTCCACGCGGGTGACTCGATGATCGTTATCGTGAAGAACGGCGCGGCGGAGCGAATCCGCTCGCTGGTATCGGACTAGATATAGCCTTTTCGTAAAGCGGTAACGGCCGCTTGCGTGCGGTCGGCGGCCGACAGCTTCTCGAGAATGTCCCGGATGTGTCCTTTCACCGTTCCAAGCCCGATATGCAGGCTTTCCGCTATCTCCGTATTCGCGCGGCCATTTGAGATGAGCCGCAGGATCTCCGTTTCGCGAGGCGTCAGGGGCGATTGCCTTGGCTCGTCTTTCGCGTTCGGCGAAAACCGCGCCAGAACGACGTGCGCGATCTGCGGATCGAAATACGCGCCGCCCTCGGCGGCGATGCGGACGGCATCGACGATGCGCTCGGGGTCGGAACTCTTAAGACAGTACGCATCGGCGCCTGCCGCCAGCGCCGCGACGACTTCTTCTTGAAGATCGATCATCGTGACGATCACGACGTGTGTTTCCGGGACTTCGGCGCGAATGCGCTGAGTTAGCGCGATGCCGTCCATACCCGGCAAACCGATGTCGATCACCACCACGTCGGGCCGTTTACTGGAGACGGCCTCTAATCCGGCGATGC
Organism: Vulcanimicrobiota bacterium; assembly: GCA_963715435.1. Taxonomy (GTDB): domain Bacteria; phylum Vulcanimicrobiota; class Vulcanimicrobiia; order Vulcanimicrobiales; family Vulcanimicrobiaceae; genus JAFAHZ01. The sequence goes on along the minus strand of OY970243.1, from coordinate 2,543,410 downwards.
CGTCGGACGCCTCCGCGACGACTTCGAACGCCGATTCCAGCGTCGTGCGCAATCCCGCTCGCGTGAGGGCGTGATCCTCGACGATCGCAACCCGTAAACGTTTCTCCACGCTACTTCTCGCCGCATGGAAGCGTCAGAGTAAAAACGCTTCCCTGAGGTTCGCTCGGCGCATAGGCAACGGTCCCGCCGTGTTTCTCGGCGATGCGCCGAACGATATAGAGTCCGAGACCCGTGCCGGCGCCGCCGCGAACGCCCGAGAAGCGCTGGAATAGTGCGTCGCGCCGCTCGGGCGGCACGCCGAATCCGGTATCGGAAACCGCGATGACGACGTCGTCCCCGCGGCGGTCCCCGCGAATCCGGATCGTGCCGTGTCTGGGTGTCGCTTCGACCGCGTTTGCTAGCAAGTTGATGACCGCGCGGCGTATTTCGTGCCCGTCGCCCATCAGCGAGAGCTCCGGCGCGGTCTCCACTTCGAGCCCGATCTCTTTCGCTTCGACGATTGGCCGGAAATCGTCGGCAATGCGTTTCACCAGTTCGTCTCCGGCGATGCGCTCGCGAACGTTCGATGCTTCACCGGCCTCATAGCGTGCCACCAGAAGCAGCGTCTCGACGATTCGGCGTTCGTCGGCGTTGGCGGCGAGCGTCGCGCGGAGAATCGGTTCGTATTTCTCCGGAAGCTGGCCGTATTTTCCGGAAAGCGCCTGGTTCATCGTGAGTTCCGCCGCCGAAAGCGGCGTACGCATGTCGTGCGCGAGGGCGTAGACGATATCGCGTATGACGTCGCCGCGGCGACCGATCTCGTCGTTCTGCCGCGCGATCTCGACATTCTGCTCGCCCAGTCGCGTGAAGAGCCGGGCCTGCTCGAGCGCAGCGCCGGCTTGTTCGGAGAAGGCTTCGACGACCGCCGGGGCGTCCGGAACGAACGCTTTGTCGGCGTCGATGCAGCCGACGAGCACGCAATCCATTTCGCCGCCGGCACCGATGGCGGCGACGACCGCTTCCGTTGCTTGCAGCGCTTCGAGCGTCAGCCGCCCCAACGGATCGTCGGACGTCACGCGAAATGGACTCTTCGTTTCGACGGCGCGCGCCGTAAGCGACGCGATCTCCATCGATAGACTCTTGCGTTCGTACGACACTTCCCCATCGGCGGTTTCGAGCGACATGATCAGCGGAAGCGAAAAGGTGGACTCGCGCATCACGAGCAGCGCGCGCGAAGCATCGAGCAGCTTCATGGACTCGCGCAAGACGCCACGCAGGACTAAGTCAACGTTGAGACTGCCGCGAACGCGGTTGGTCGCTTCGCGCAGCGCTCTTTCGAGCGCGCCCTGCCGCGCACGTCCCGCCGAGACGCCCGCCTCTCGCGCGTACTCCTGCGTTTTGATGCTTAGATATCCCACGAGCACGAAGGAAGCGGCCAGCAACAACCGGTCACCCAGTGCGATAACGTCCCAGTGACGGCCCGCCTGAGCGCCGTTGACGTAGCCGGAAACCGCATTTGCGATTTCCGACCCGACGACGAGCCGAGTGGTCAGCGCACTGCGCAACGTCGTGCTGCTCAAAGCGATGGGGCCGTTGAAGAGAATCGCCGCGACGAATAGCTGCGGCGTCAAGAGGTCCAAGGCCCACACGGCGCCCAGCAGGCCGTAACAGAGCAACGGCAGCACGGGATGGGCTTCTCGCTCGCGAAGCACCGGCCTTGTGAGGGACGGTTCGGAGAGAGCCGAGGAGCTGTTGCGCGAGCTGGGCGGCCGCGCGCGCCTCGTCATCTACGTCGCGAGCGCGCCGGGGGCCGGCAAAACGCGCCGTTTACTCGACGATGCCCGACGGATGCAGGCCGCGGGGCGCCGCGTCGTCATCGGCTGGATCGAAACGAAGGGACGTACCGACCTCGAAGGCGTCGCCGTAACCTTGCCCCAGATACCCCCGCGGAAGGTTCAGATCGGTGAAAAGTATTTCGAGGATTTCGATTACGAGGCAGCGCTGCGCCAAAAGCCGGACGTCGTCATTCTCGACGAGCTGGCGCACTCGAACCTCGACGGAGCACCGCACGCGAAACGGTGGCAAGACGCAATGGCCCTTAAGGAAAACGGCATCAGCGTTTACGGCGCGTTCAACATCGCCCACGTCGAAACCGTCGCGCCGACCGCCGAAGGCCTGACCGGTTATCCCGTTCGCGAAATCATCCCGCTGTCGTTCCTGCAATCAGCCGATGAAGTCGTCGCGCTCGACGTATCGCCGCGCACGCTGCAGGGTCGCGTGCGAGCTGGGAAGATCGTCAATGAGGGCGACATCGAGCGCGCGCTCGCCGGCGTCTTCAGAGAACAAACTCTCTACATGCTGCGCGAGCTGCTGCTGCGCACGGTCGATAATCTTGCGTTGCCCGCAGTCAAAGCCGGACGAACGTCGGTCGCGACGGCTTTCGTCTATCCGGATACCGAGGTCGAGCCGTTTCTGCGGCGCACTGCGTCCGTCGCACACGCGCTCGATTTGGCCATCGAAGTCGTGCCCGTAAACAACGCGAACGCTACCGCGATAGAACGCGTCGTGCGCGAGCTCAATGGCGAAGTGCTCCGTGAGTCGCTCGACCCCGAAAAGGCATCTCCTGAAGCGCTGCGCGCCTCGCTCGTCGCGCTCCCAAAGGGTAAGGCCGCGGCAAAGCTCGCCGGCGCCCCGCAGCCGTATGATTTGTTCATCGTCGCCGGCGGCCAAACGTACATTGGTGAACATCCGCGTCAATCGCCTTACTCCCAAACGGCCGGCGACCGGCTGCGGGTCGGTTACGGCAAGCTCACCGTTTACCTTGGAGCCGCCGCAGGATCCGGCAAGACGTACGCAATGCTCGATCGCGCGCATCAGTTGAAGGCCGACGGCGTGGACGTGGTCGGCGGCTTCATTGAAACACACGGACGCAAAGAGACGGCGGCGCTGCTGGACGGGCTCGAGATCTTGCCGCCTAAAACGATCTCGGCAAACGGCATTGCGTACAGGGAGTTCGATCGCGACGCGGTGATTGCCCGGCGCCCGCAAGTCGCACTCATCGACGAGCTCGCACACACGAACGCGCCGGGATCCGTGGCTCCCAAGCGATTTCAAGACGTACTCGCCGTTTTGCGTGAAGGCATCGACGTCATTACCACGCTCAACGTTCAACATCTCGAGGCGCTCAGCGACACCGTTTTACGATTGACCGGCACCTTGGTGCGAGAAACGCTGCCCGACGGAATTCTCAGCCTTGCCGACGAGGTCATCCTGATCGACGTAACGCCGGAAACGCTGCGCCAGCGCCTGCGCGACGGTAAGATCTATCCCCCGGAGCGCATAGAAACGGCGCTCACGCACTTCTTTCGCAGCGAGAATCTCTTCGCGCTGCGAGAACTGGCGCTGCGGGAAGCCTGGCGCGCTCGTTATCGCGAACGCATAGCCTCGCCCTTCGAGCGCGTTCTTCTCAGTGTAGGCTCCCAAGCGAACGACCTGCAGATGATACCCCGCGCCGCGCGGCTGGCGGCACGCTTGGGCGTGGAGTTCGCGATCGCGCATGTCGTCGGTAAGGAGGATCGCGTCGATCCGGGGGCGGTGGAAGCGATGCGTGCCGAGGCGCGAAAGACGAACATCGAATGGATCGAGGGCGCTGCCGACGACGTTCCCCGGCGACTGCTGGAAATCGCCCGCTCCAAACCCGAAACGACCATCGCCATCGGCGGCACGCAGCGGGCGCCCCGACTCTTCGGAAGGCCGTCTTTTGCCCGCACGTTACTCGACGCCGGCGCGCGCGAGCTGCTCGTGCTCATGCGTCCCAAGATCGAAGAGGCTACACTGCCCGAAGATTAGTTATTCCGCTTTCAAGCCGTCCAGCGCAAGGTTAAGCTCGAGCACGTTGACGTGCGGCTCTCCGAGAAAACCGAACGTGCGTCCTTGCACGTGTTTTGCGATCAACGCATCGACGGCATCTACGCTCATGTTACGGGCTTTGGCTACGCGTCGTGCCTCCCAGTACGCCGCCTCGGGGCTGATGTCGGGATCGATGCCGCTCGCGCTCGACGTCACGAGATCGATCGGCGGCATCCCTTTTGCGTCGGGATTCTGCTTCTCCAAGGTCGCAATGGTCGCGCGCGTACTATCGATGAGTTTCTTCGAGGTCGGTCCGAAGTTCGTACCGCCGGTGGATGTGGGATCGTAGCTCTTACCGGCTGCCGACGGGCGACCTTGAAAATACTCCGGCTTGGTCCACAGCTGCCCGATGATCCACGAACCGACAACCTTGCCGTTGACCGTGACGAGCGAGCCGTTCGCTTGTTTCGGAAATATCGCTTGGGCTACGCCGGTCATCGCCAGCGGATAGATCAGGCCGAGGACTAGGATCGAAACGATCGTCATTCTAAAGGCCACACCAAAATGCTTGAGCACGTTTTTTACCTACGTTAAGTGCAGTGCGGCTAAGATCATATCGACGATCTTGATTCCGACGAACGGAACGATGATGCCGCCGACGCCGTATAGCATCGAGTTTTCAAAGAGTACGCGATTGGCGCCCTTCGGTTCGTATTTTACTCCGCGCAATGCCAGCGGAATCAGTGCGACGATGATGAGCGCGTTGAAGATCACGGCGGAGAGTATCGCGCTTTCGGACGTCGTCAACCGCATGACGTTCAGCACGCTCATCGCCGGGTAAGCCGTAGCGAACATCGCCGGCAGGATCGCGAAGTACTTGGCAACGTCGTTAGCGATCGAAAACGTCGTCAGCGAACCGCGCGTCATCAGCAGCTGTTTGCCGATCTCGACGACTTCGATGAGCTTAGTCGGGTCGGAATCGAGATCGACCATATTGCCGGCCTCTTTCGCCGCTTGCGTTCCGGAGTTCATCGCCACTCCCACGTCTGCCTGAGCCAGTGCAGGCGCGTCGTTCGTGCCATCGCCCGTCATGGCGACGAGACGTCCGGAACTTTGCTCGCGCTTGATAAGTTCCATCTTCGTCTCGGGCGTCGCTTCGGCGAGAAAGTCGTCGACGCCGGCTTCCTTAGCGATCGTCGCGGCCGTGAGCGGATTATCGCCGGTAATCATGACCGTGCGAATGCCCATCGCTCGCAGCCGATCGAAGCGCTCGCGCATGTTGGGTTTGAGAATGTCCTTGAGGTAGATTACCGCCACAATCGTCGAGTTTTGTGCCAGAAGCAGCGGCGTTCCACCGGCGCGGGCGATCCGATCAACGTGAGGCGCGAGCTCTGCCGACGGATTGCCGCCTTGCTCCCGCACCCAGGCCATCACGGAATCGGGCGCCCCTTTGCGGATCTTCGTGCCGTCTGCCATGTCGAGACCGCTCATGCGCGTGTACGCGCTAAACGGAACGAACAGCGATAGGGCGGGTGCCTCACCGTTGCGCGAACCTTGCCGTTGCGCCAGGGCGACGATCGATCGCCCCTCTGGCGTCTCGTCCGAGAGTGAAGAGAGATAGGCGATGCGCGCGACGTCCTTGATGGCAACACCGTCGGTGCGTAACGAACTCGACGGCTTGGCGATTGCCCAACGTGATCGTGCCGGTCTTATCGAGCAGCAGCGTGTCGACGTCGCCCGCAGCTTCGACGGCACGGCCGCTCATGGCCAGAACGTTGCGCTGCATTACGCGGTCCATACCTGCGATACCGATTGCCGAGAGAAGGCCGCCGATGGTCGTTGGAATCAGACAAACCAGCAGCGCAATCAAGATGGTAACGCTTTGTTGCTGCCCCGCGTAGATCGAAAACGGTCCCAACGTCGCAACGGCGATCAAAAAGATAATCGTCAATCCTGAAAGCAGGATCGAGAGCGCGATCTCATTCGGCGTCTTCTGTCGCTTGGCGCCTTCCACCAAACCAATCATTCGATCGAGAAAACTTTCGCCCGGATTGGCCGTGACGCGCACGACGATACGGTCCGAGAGCACGCGCGTGCCTCCGGTAACCGAGCTGCGGTCGCCGCCTGCTTCGCGAATGACCGGCGCAGATTCGCCGGTAATCGCCGATTCGTCTACGGTTGCAGCGCCTTCGATTACGTCGCCGTCCGCCGCAATGATCTCGTTTGCTTCGACGACGAAACGGTCGCCTTTGCGCAAGGTCGTGCTGGGGATTTTCTCTTCCGGTCTACCGTCGCGGAGCAATCGTGCAATTGTATCCGATTTCGTGCGCCGCAAGAAGTCGGCTTGTGCTTTACCGCGTCCTTCGGCGACGGCCTCCGCAAAGTTTGCGAAGACGACCGTGAACCAAAGCCACGCAGCGATCGCGAAGTCGAAGCCGGCGCTGCCGGTATGACGGACGAGGTCGCGTACGAAGAAGATCGAGGTCGCGAGGGCACCGACTTCCACGACGAACATGACCGGATTGCGCGCTTGCCAGCGCGGATCGAGCTTCTTGAAGGAGTCGCCAATCGCCCGAACCACTATCCCGCGGTCGAACAGCGAACGCGCTTTCGGACGGCGCTCGAAACGCCGTTGCGGAACGAACATTAGTACGTTTTCCCTTGCAGCAGCAGCAGATGTTCGACGATAGGACCGAGTGAGTCGGCCGGCAAGAACGTTAGTGCGCCAACGATGATGATGACGCCGATGAGCAATGCGACGAATATCGGCGAGTGAGTAGTGAACGTGCCGGGTCCCTCGGGGATCGCCTTCTTCCCCGCAAGCGCACCGGCCAGCGCAAGCGCGGGTATCGCGACTGCAAAGCGGCCGAACATCATGTTCGTGCCCGTCAGGATGTTATAGAACAGATTTGGACCAAGACCGCCGAACGCCGAGCCGTTGTTCGCATTGGTCGAGGTGAACGCGTACAGAATCTCGGAGAAACCGTGAGGACCGCCGTTATTGAGCGTAGCGAGCCCGGCTGGGATTACGGCCGCAATTGCCGTGGGCACGAGGGAGAGCACGGGCGTCATCAACGCCGCGAGTATCGCGAACTGTACCTCTCGCCGCTCGATCTTCTTCCCGAGGAACTCCGGCGTGCGTCCGACCATCAGACCTGCGATAAATACGGTGAGCACGACGAAGACGATCATCCCATAGAGACCGCTTCCTACGCCGCCGAAGACGATTTCGCCGAGCTGCATGTTCACGAGGGGCACGAGTCCGCCGAGCGGCATGAACGAATCGTGCCACGAATTCACCGCGCCACACGACGTGTCGGTCGTAACGGTCGCAAAGAGCGCCGACGCGGGAACCCCTAGGCGGCACTCCTTACCCTCCATATTTCCGCCGGCCACACCTATGGAGTGCACGATCGGATTACCCTGGGCTTCCGCCCAATACGCCAGCGTAAACCCGGCGACGAAGAGAATCGACATCGTCGCAAAGATCGCCCAACCCTGCCGCGTGTCTTTGACCATCTTGCCATACATGTACGTCAGGCCGGCGCCAAGGCAGAAGATCAGCAGCATCTCGACGAGATTGCTCAGCGGCGTCGGATTCTCGTTGGGCGACGCTGAGTTCGCGTTGACGAATCCGCCGCCGTTGGTTCCGAGCTCCTTGATAACCTCCTGCGATGCCATTGGGCCGCCGGTAATCGTCTGTTTGAATCCGGCGATCGACGTCACGTCCTGATAGGCGTGGAAGTTCTGCGGCATGCCCTGCACGACGAAGAACAGGCCGACGACGATAGAGATCGGCAGCAGCACGTATAGCGAGCCGCGCGTCAAATCGACCCAAAAGTTACCCAGCGTCCTGACGTTGGTGCGGACGATTCCGCGAACGACGGCCACCGCGATCGCAACGCCGACGGCGGCAGAAACGAAATTGTGCCATGCCAGGCCGGCCATTTGGGAAAGGTAGCTCATCGCGCTCTCGCCGGAGTAGAACTGCCAGTTCGTATTGGTCGTAAAGCTGATGGCCGTATTGAACGCCAGATCCGGAGTCATGTTGTCGAAATGCTGCGGGTTGAACGGCAGCCACTTCTGGGTGCGCAGTAATATATACAGATAGAAAAAACTGATGGCGGAAAATGCCAGCATTGCGAAGGCGTACGCGTACCACGACATCTCCTCGTCTTCGCGCACGCCGGCTAAGCGGTAGATAAGCCGCTCGACCGGCCGCAACACGGGCGTAAGCCACGTGTTCTCGCCGGCAAAGAGACGCGCCATATACGAGCCAAGCGGTTTGGTAATCGCCAGGACGATCAGGAAAAAGATGACGGCCTGAATCCAGCCGATCGCAGTCATCGATAAGCTCCTAAAATTTCTCCGGACGCAGCATGGCGAAGATTAGATACGCTAGGCCGGCGATCGTCAGCGCGAGGCCGAGCAGGTCGTCGAATTGCACGATCTCCTACACCTTTTCGCAGCCCAGAACGTACCAGTCGAGAACCACGAATCCGACGACGGACAGCGCGATCACTGCTAACTCCAAAAGCATGCCTTTAGCATAAGATCGCGCTTGCGCGACCGCCAGCCGCCGAACGGACCATCCGTTCGGAGGAGGCGAAACGTCCGAACGACGGTTGCCCTTGGCCGCCTGCGGGCTCTATAATGACGGCGGCATGCCGTTCGCACCAATTTTTGCCGCGCTCGTTCTCGCACAGGCATCACCATTGCCGGTGCCGTCGGCAACTCCGAGCGGTCCGAGCGACCCGTGCGGTTCCATCATGTCGATCGTCAATCGCCCGACGATTACAACCGGGGTTTGCACCGTTCAAACGGGACATTTCGTCGTCGAAAACGGCTACTCGAACATCACGAGCACCGGTCCCGGCGGCGCAAACACCGTCATGGCCGGGCAGAACGACGTCGGGGTTAGGATCGGAACGTTCGATCCGCACCTCGATATCGAGTTCACGCCACCGAACTACATGCGTTCGTCGGTTGGCGGCGTCGTTGCAACCGGCTCGAGCGACATCGCTCTGGGCGTAAAGTACGAACTAGGATACACCGACAAAGCCCTCTGGGGCGCTGCCGCCTTTGCCACGGTTCCATCGGGCACGCATGCATTCACCGCCGGAAACGCTCAGTATACCGGAGATTTCAACTTTGCCTACACTTTGAGCCCGGCGTTCAGCCTCGCTACAACTCTTTCCACCAACGCTCTAAGCGGGATCAACTCCGCGGGGCAACCGCAGTCCTACTTCGCGTTTATCCCTAGTGTCGAACTGTCCGCCACGCTTCCGGGATATCCGAACGAGTTATTCGGTGAATACGCGTATTACTCGGCAGCCGGACCGAGTCTCGGCAGCAAGAGCGTGATCGACTTCGGATACCTTCGCGATATCGGACCGCACGTGCAGCTCGACGTCGAGTACGGCCTCTCGCCGACCGTCATTAACACGCAACAGTATCACTACATCGGCGCAGGCGTCTCGTTCATGAACTAGCGGCGGGGAAACCCACCGGCGGCGCCTAAGGGCGCGGGACCGGTCTTCTTCTCACGGCTAAGGAGGAACGCCACACATGAGCGCCTCACCAGTCCCCGTCAATATTGGGAACACCGCCTTCATGCTGCTTTGCGCGAGCCTGGTCATGCTGATGACCCCCGGGCTCGCGTTTTTTTATGGCGGTTTGGTCCAGCGCAAGAACGTCCTCACGATCATGATGCAAAGCTTCATGTCCCTGGGGTGGACCACGGTTCTGTGGTTCGCCTTCGGCTATTCCGAGAGCTTCGGCCCGACCTGGCACGGCATCATCGGGAACCCGACGACTTACGCCTTCTTACACGGCGTAAACCTGCACACGATGTTTACCGGCAACGACGCCGGCATTCCGCTGGTCGTCCATATCGCCTACCAGATGATGTTCGCGATCATCACGCCGGCGCTGATCACCGGCGCGTTTGCCAATCGGGTGACGTTCAAGGCTTACTTCTGGTTTCTCACCGTCTGGCTCATCTTCGTGTATTTCCCATTCGTTCACATGCTCTGGAGCCCCAACGGCATGTTGGCAAAATGGGGCGTGCTCGATTTTGCCGGCGGCATCGTGGTGCACGCATCCGCCGGTTTTGCGGCTTTGGCTTCCGTGCTCTACGTCGGCCGCCGATACGTAGTCGAGAACAAGCCGCACAACGTCCCCTTGATCGCATTGGGTACCGGACTGTTGTGGTTCGGCTGGTATGGCTTCAACGCCGGATCCGAGCTACGCGTGGATGCGGTTACCGCATCGGCATTCCTCAACACAGATGTGGCCGCGTCGTTTGCCGCCGTGGCGTGGCTGCTGATCGAATGGGCGCGCGGGCGCCAACCGAAGTTCGTCGGCTTATTGACCGGCGCAGTTGCCGGTCTCGCAACGATCACGCCTGCTGCCGGTTACGTTTCGCCGATGACGGCTGTGATCATTGGGCTCGCCGCAGGTGCGGTCTGTTATTACGGGGTGGCCCTGAAGAATCAACTCGGCTGGGACGACGCGCTCGACGTGTGGGGCGTACACGGAGTCGGCGGATTTCTCGGCATCGTGCTTCTCGGCGTCTTTGCGTCGACGCTCTGGAATCCCAACGGCGCCGACGGCCTACTGCGCGGCAATCCGGCGTTTTTGGGCAAGCAATTCGTAGCGGCGCTGTGCTGCAGCGCCTACGCGTTTTGCTTCACCTATGGAGCGCTCGCGATCATCAACCTCATCACTCGCGTAAAGGTCGACGAAGTCGCGGAAGAACGAGGCCTCGATATGGAACTGCACGGCGAGGAGGCCTATCCGCTCGGTATCTGATGCGCCGTCTCCTTTTATTCGCGCCGATGTTCGCGTGGGCGGTTGCCGTCGCGGGCGCACCGGCACTTGCGCAAACCGCGCCGTCACCGGCGCCTCCGCAGAATCCATGCGAGGGGATACTCAACCTCGTCAATCGGCCGACGCTAGCATCGGCACCCTGCGCGGTCCCGACGAGTCACGTTCTCGTCGAGAGCGGGTATGCCAACGTCGTATCGAGCGGAACGGGAAGCGCTGTCGCCGCGAACTATCCTCAGGCCGTCATTCGCATCGGCAGCTTCGATCCGAAGTTCGAGTTCGACGTCTTCGTTCCGAACTACACGCATGCCGGGGGTGCTCCTACCGGTTGGGGCGATTTCGCGATCGGCACCCAGTTCAATCTCGGACACAGCGGCAATGCCGTGTGGGGCGGTGGCGCGATCGTTTGGATTCCCACGGGCAATTCCGCATTTACGGCGGGCGCCGCTCAGTACACCGGAGACTTCAACTGGGTCTACAATATGGGGCCGGTTTTCGGCTTATTCGGTACTGAGAGTTTTAACGCACTGAGCGCTCGCAATGAGTCAGGCACCGCGCAATCCTATTTTGCGTTCGTTCCTTCAACGGGCATAAGCGCGCAGCTCTCCGCACCTACCGTGCTGTACGGCGAGTACACGTACTACTCTCGAGAAGGGCCCACCGCCGGCAGCAAGAGTCTCTTCGACTTCGGCTACGAACAAGCCGTCGGATCGAATATCGTACTTGACGCCGAGTACGGTTTTTCTCCGCCGAACGCCTTCGGACAGAAACAGCACTATTTCGGCGCCGGCCTTTCGTTCATGAACTAACCGGCCGTACGCGCACGGTTCGCCGCACGACTCGTTCTGCGCTGAGGCTGCTCGCAACGATCGTGGCGATAGCTACGGCAAAGGCTGCATGGATCATCGTCTCGCGGTATGGTATCGTCGCCGGAAGCGCGAGCGCGAGCCCGATTGAAAGCGCTCCGCGCACGCCGGCGACGTGCACGACGTTGAGCCACGCGCGCGGATAGCCGCCGGGCAAGAGAAGTGCCGCGACGGCGACGCGTGAGAGTAAGACCGCGATCAAACACGTGACGATAAATACCGGTTCCCGGGCGACCTCGCGGATCTGCAGCGCGGCGCCGACCAGAAAGAAGACCAGCACGTTGGCGGCCAGCGCCGTCAAATCCCAGAAGCGCTCGACGTCCTGGGTGACGCTCAGCGTGACCCATGTGCGCTCGAAGTACCGGAGCGCGATACCGCACGCGATCGTGGCAAATATGCCCGATAGATGCAGACTGTCGGCGGCAAAATACGATCCGTAGGCGCAAACGATCGTTCCTGCGATCTGGAACTCGACGCGACGGTTTTTTCGCATCACCCCGGCAACGGCAAAGGCAAAAACTAGGCCCAACGCGACGCCGCCCGCAGCCCCCCCGATCAGTTGTAGTGCGACCATCCCAACCACGCGCCAGTCCAGTACCGTCATGGCAACTGCTGCGATAACGCCGCGATAGAGGACGACGGCAACTGCATCGTTAAAAAGCGCTTCGCACTCGACGATCGTCACCAGTGTTTTTGGAGCCTTGATCGAGCGAAAGATGGCAATGACGCTGATCGGGTCGGTCGCGCTCAAGATCGCACCCGTCAGTAATGCCGAGCCGAAATCCACGCGTACGATCGAAAGAGCACCCGCGACGATGCAAGCCGTCACCACGACGCCCGGTCCCGCGAGGGTCGCAATCGCCCGCCACTGGCGCACGATCGCGCGATAACTGAGATTCCAGGCCGCTTCGAACAGCAGCGCCGGCAGAAACACGTACAACGTCGCGTGCCCCAGCGCGTACTCGAATCGCCCGGGCTCGAAAATCCCGACGAGCACACCCGCAGTGATGGCGATCCCTATTTGCAAAGGCTTCATTAGTGCGTGTGCGTGAAGTTGCCGACGCTTGTGAGCTTGCGCATCGCGTCGATCGCTCGGCGCATACCGAGCGGATGAGAAGGACGGCCGACCATATCGAAGTACCGGTGCGGATCGATGTTGAGGGTGCGCGTCTGAATCAAGTCGATGCGTACGGCTCGCAGGAAGCCGGTCATCGCGGCAACCTCGGCTTCGTCGTCCGTTACGCCCGGATGGGTGAGCACGTTGAGGCTCACGCGCAGGCCGCTTTCGGATGCGGTACGGATTGACTCCAGCACGTCGTCGAGCGCGTAGCCGATTGGCCGGTAGTACGCAGCGTAGGTGCCGGGCCGCAAAGAGTTAAGGCTGATGCGGACCGCTTGTAACCCCGCGTCGATGCAGCGCCGCAGGTCGCCGGGCATGCTCCCGTTGGTATTGAGGTTAATCGTTCCGTTCGAGCGAGCGCGGCGAATGAGCTCGATGGCGCGTGCGATCGCGATCGAGCGCAGGAGCGGTTCCCCTTCGCAGCCCTGTCCGAACGACACGATGCCGTCATCGACGCACTCGAGGTGCGACACGGCGACTCGAGCGAGTTCCTGCGCGGTGACTTCGAACGAGATGCGCCGCTGCGGCGACGGCATGCCGGCGTCGGCTTCGAGCTCGGAGATGCAGCCCACGCAGCGAGCGTTGCATTTCGGCGATACGGGAAGCGCGGCCTCACCACGCTCGAGAAATACGTTTTGGGCGGTGAAGCAACCGTACTCGCGCGAGCAGAGCGCCACTTGCTGCAGCACTCGATTGCCGGGATCGCGAGCCAACCGGCGATGGAGGATCGCTTCGAGCTGCCCATCGGCGAAGTATCGCGGTTGCCAGTCTTCGGATTCGTCGGTCTTCATCGCACCGACGTGTAGCTCGTCGTCGACGACGCACGCAAACGTATAGCCGAACAGCGGCAACGGCGGTGCGCCGGGCAGCTCTTCGTACGCGGGAAGCAGCAGCCGCGTGTAACCGGCCGGAAGCGCGACTGCTAGAGGGTATCGTTTGTCCCTCGAGGACGGGAGCTGCGCTCGCTTTGCTCGGTATGACAAAGTGAGCGGCACGCGCTCGGGCAGGATCATTTGCACGACGCCGGGCGGCGCCGGAATGAGTTCGTCGAGCGATACGTTCCGGACGGCGCCCCCGTCGGCGAGCGGCTCTACCGTTTCGTCGTAGTAGATGCGCCCCTTACGATCGCAGTACGCGAGACCAATCAGGTTACGGCTCCCGCTCCGGCGCGAACCACGGTATCGAAGACGCGCACCGCCGGACCGGTAAGGAACGTTTGGCCGGCGCCGTTCCACTCGACGACGAGGCGGCCGCCGGGAACCAGAACCTCAACCGGCGATCGCAGTAGCTTGCGCTCGATCGCTGCTGCCGCACACGCCACTGCACCCGTCCCGCACGCCATCGTCAATCCCACACCGCGCTCCCAGTGTCGCGCGCGCAAAGCGTTATCTCCGTCGATTGCGGCGAGGTGCACGTTCGTTCCGTTTGGAAAGCCACCGGTCGTTTGCAGTCGCGTCGCGAGCATCGTCAGATCGATGTCGTCGACGCGGTCGCGAAAGAGGACGACGTGCGGATTTCCCACGTCCACCAAGCGCGCTTCCTCCATGAAGCGCACCGGTTCGGGACTCACGCGCGGAGCCTTCATCGCGACGCGCACGAGATATTCGGGCTCGCGCGCAACGATCGCGGTTTCGACGATTCCGCCGAGCGTTTCGAAGCGTATGCGATCGCCTTCTCCGGTTTCGTCCAGCCAGCGTGCCGCACACCGAATGCCGTTGCCGCACATCTCCGCTTCGCTGCCGTCCGCGTTGAGGACGCGCATCCGAACGTCGGCCTGCGACGACTCCTCGATTGCGATGAGACCGTCGCCGCCTATGCCGCCTCGCCGGTCGCACGCCCAACGCGCAAAGCCGGCCAACTCGTCCAGACGGGCGCGGCGCTGATCCAGCACGATGAAGTCGTTACGCGCCCCGTGCATTTTTGTGACGGGCGTCATTTCAACCAGGCTCGCCTACCTCAGCGCCGTTTCCCGCGATGCTTGACTCTTTGCCGGCGACGGTCATTGCGGCGACCGGCGAGATCGTCGAGATCGCGTGTTTATAAATCAGGTGAGTCTTGCGTTCGTATTCCAACAACACGGTAAACGGATCGTAGCCTTTGACGACGCCGCGCAGCTGAAAGCCGTTGATTAAATACACCGTCACGGTGGTACCCTGACGTTTACACTCGGTCAAAAACGCATCCTGAAGGCCCGCAGGCATAGTCATGGTCGCTTCGGAGGCCACCCGAGATTCTCCCGTACGGCGCGCTCCACCGCATCGGGCTGCAGCCACAACGTTTCGCGCTCCCCTCGGAACCATGCGCGCTGCCGCCGCGCGTAGCGGCGGGTCGCTCGAACGAGCAGCTCGCGCAGTTCGCGCCGGGTGCTCCAACCACGCGCAAAGGCAAGCGCTTGAGGATAACCCACCGCATCCGCTGCAACCGCGCGCGCACCGACACGCTCCGCCTCCTCGACAAAGCCGCGCTCGAGCATACGATCCGCTCGCGATACGATGCGTTCGTCGAGCACGTCGAGCGGCACGTCAAGAAAAATGAGGAGCGCTCCGCGCAGCGTTTCTCGACTTTTTATGGGGTGAGGTGCGCAGAGTGCAACCTCCAGAGCGCGGAGCACGCGATACGTGTCCGCCGGATCGAGTGCCTCCGCGCGCCGGCGGTCGCGCAGCGACAGCCAGCCGTGCAGAAACTCCGGCGGGTGCAGACGCGCTTCATGCGCCAGGCGCTGCCGCAGCGCCTCATCGTATTGAGGAGCCAGCTCGACGCGTCCCAGCAGCGCGCGAATGTAAAATCCCGTTCCGCCCGCAACGATGACGCGGTTCCCGCGATGCCGGATCTCCGCAATGGCCGCCATCGCGTCGTCGACGTAGCGCGCGGCGGAATACCGTTCGTACGGATCGAGAAAGTCCACGACGTGATGCCGAACCGCCGCAAGCTGCTCCGGCGAAGGCATCGCCGTTCCGATCTCCATGCCGCGGTAGATCTGGCGCGAATCGGCGCCGACGACTTCGGCGCCGAATCGCCGCGCCAATTGGACGGCGAGCTCCGTCTTGCCGCTCGCGGTCGCTCCGGCCAGGACGAGCACGCCCTCGTTCACGTCCGCTTAAAGAGCCGCCCGATCTCTCCGGGATCGAGACGAACCATCGTCGGCCTGCCGTGCGGGCAATGCATCGGATTGACGCACCGTTGCAGGCGCTCGACCAGAGTCCCCATTTCCTCGGGCTCCAAGCGTTCGCCGGCGATAGCAACGCTGTGACACGCCAACGACGCCCAGACGCGTTCTCGAACGTCGCGCTGCTTCGGATCCTCCGTCAGGTCGCTCAAGAAGCCGCCCAGATCGAACGGACGCGCACCAAAGCCCGAAGGCGTGGCGAGAATCCGATACGAGCGTTCGCCGAACCCTTCGATTTCGAGCCCACCCTCGTTGAGCGTTTCGAGCACTCGCTCGAGCGCAGCACTCTGCGCCGCGTCGAGCTCGACGACGTGCGGCACCAGCAGCGGCTCGTTCGGCGCCGGCCGTCGCGCGCGCTCCACGATCGACTCGTAGGCAATGCGCTCGTGTGCCGCATGCTGGTCGACCAGCAGTAATGCCTCGCCGTCGGTCGCAACGATATACGTGCGGTGCAGCTGAGCTAACACGCGCAGACGGTGCGCCGGAACGTCGCCGGCATCGCCGACGGGGGGTTCAAAAAGCGACTGCACGTGCTCCAGACTAGTATCGACGGATTCCGGCAACGCCGAGAACCCGGCCGGCGCCGCCGTGTGCTCGCGAAAACGCGCGGCTGCGTCGCGCTGCAAGGTTGCTGCGATTGCGCGACGCGCCGCTTCGAAGACTTGGTTGGTAAAACGCAGGCGCACGTCACTCTTGGTCGGATGGACGTTCGGATCGACGTGTTCTGGAGGCAGATCGAGAAACATGACGCCGTACGGCTGACGCCCGATCATTGCAAACGTCGCATATCCGGCGGTCCACGCACCGGCCATCAGCATGCTGCGCAGCAGCCTGCCGTTGACGAACAGGAGCTGCATGCGACGGTCCGCGCGATCGTGTCCGGGCGCGCTGACGTAGCCGCGCAAGCGTCCTTCGAGCGTGCTCGCTGCCGATTCGTCGAGCGGCAGCAGCCATTGCGCGGGGTCACGTCCGAACACCATGGCAAGCCGCTCGCGTTCGTCAGCCGTCTGCGGCATCGTCCATACGTCTTTCCCGTCGTGCCGAAGCGCGAACGTTACCTGCGGATAGGCTAGCGCAAAGCTCGAGAGCCAGGACGAGATGCGGTTGAACTCGCTCTGCGGCGAGCGTAAATATTCGCGGCGCACCGGCACGTTGGCGAAGAGATCTTCGACCCGTACCCGCGTTCCCGGTGGTGAAGCGGCGGGTTCGACGGCGTCCGTACGCTCGGCATGCGCGCGCAAACGAGCGCCGACGTCGTCGCTGGGAATGCGCGAAACGATTTCGAGCCGTGAAACGGCCGCGATTGAAGCAAGCCCCTCGCCTCGAAACCCGAGCGTCGCAATCGATTCCAAATCGGCCGCGGCCGCCAGTTTGCTCGTTGCATGCCGGCGCACGGCCAACGGCAGCTCCGTACGGTCGACGCCGGCACCATCGTCGATGACCTCGATGGAATCGATGCCCCCGCGCTCGAGGATCACCGAAATGCGCGACGCTCCGGCATCTACCGCGTTCTCGACGAGTTCTTTGACCACCGAGGCGGGCCGCTCGATGATCTCGCCCGCCGCAATTTGCCCGATGGTGACGGCGTCGAGTTCGACGATCTTCACGACGCCGAGCGGTTCTTTGCCCAGGAAGACCCGGCCTCCATTGGGTAACGTCGCAAGCATGATTGCAGAAGGCGAAAAGATGCCCGCGATAACCCTGCGCGACGACGAAGGCCGCAAAGTCGACACGACGAGCCTGTTAGGGGGTCCGCTGGTACTCTGGTTCTATCCGAAAGACGACACACCGGGTTGAACGAGCGAAGCTTCGCAGTTCCGGGACGAATACGCAAAGTTTCAAGCGAAAAATGCCCGGATCGTCGGAGTGAGCTGCGACTCGGTCGAGTCGCATCAAGCGTTCAAAAAGAAACACTCCATTCCGTTTCCGCTTCTGGCAGATACGGATTCAAAGCTCTGCGACGCGTTCGGCGTCCCAAACGAAAAATATCCCCAGCGTTCGACGTTTCTGATCGATGCCGACGGCACGATCCGTAAGGTTTGGCCGAAGGTCGACGTCAAGGGACACGCCGCGGACGTGCTCTCGAATCTCTAAGCGCCGTTGCCGCCGCCAAGGAACGTTAACTGGCGTTCCGGCGGCGGCTTCTTCGGCATCTTCTTTCTCAGCGGAACTTGCTTTTCGACATCGGCATGTCCCGATAGCCCATCGGCGATCTCTTGGGCACGCTCGACCACCGCTTCGGGCAGCCCGGCCATGCGGGCGACCTCGATGCCGAAGGATCGGGAAGAGCTTCCGGGCTGCACGCGATGCGAGAAGACGGGCGCGCCGCCGCGCGCAGTATTCTCTACCGCAGTGATGTGATAGTTTGCGACGTACGGCCAATGCTCGGCCAACGCGCAGAGCTCGTGGAAGTGCGTCGCGAAGAGTACCATTGGCGCCAGCTCGTCGAGGCCGAGCAAGAATTCGCAGATCGCTTGCGCGATTGAAAGTCCGTCGAGCGTGCCCGTCCCGCGTCCTACTTCGTCGATGAGCAGCATCGAGCGGTACGTACTGCGCCGCAAAATGTTCGCAGCTTCGGCCATTTCCATGTAAAAGGTCGATTGGCCCGATGCCAAGTCGTCGCCGGCGCCGATGCGCGTAAAGATGCGGTCCACGATTCCCAAGCGCATGCTCTTTGCCGGAACGAAGGAGCCGACGTGCGCCATGATCGTGAGGAGGCCCGCCTGACGGAGATACGTCGATTTGCCGCCCATGTTCGGCCCGGTCAGCAAAAGAAAGCGGTGCCCGTCGTCGCGCAGCTGCAGGTCGTTGGGAACGAGGTTGGTACGCAGCACGGCTTCCATGACCGGATGGCGCCCGTCCTCAATCGCTACGACGCTTTCTTCCACGAACTCGGGGCGAACGTATCCTCGCTCCGCGGCGCACTGCGCTAGGGACGTCAGCGCATCGATGGTTGCGATCGTTTCGGCCACCTGCAGCAGCTCGTCGATGCGCGACGCAACGCGTTCGAGGAGCGCCTCGAAAAGCTGGGTCTCGAGGCGCTGCTGACGCGATTGCGCCGTCGAAATCGCGAGCTCCAAATCTTTGAGCTCGGGTGTGATGTAGCGTTCGCCCGTCGTGAGCGTCTGCTTTCGCACGTAGTCGGCGGGAACGCTGCCTGTTTGACTCTTGCTGATCTCGATCGCGTAGCCGAAGGCGCTCGCGTACTTGATTTTCAGCGTCTTGATACCGGTGCGTTCGCGTTCGCGCTCTTCCAGCTCAGAGAGACGCGATCTAACGTCGGTCCGCAGCGTTATGCACTCGGCCAGTTCGGCGTCGGCTTCCGGGCGAATGACGCCGCCGTCGCCCAATAGCGCCGGAGGCTCGTCGACGAGCGTCGCTTGCAAATCGGCCAACAGCTCCGAGAAGTCCGCCATCGTTTCGAGCATCGGAACGATCGCTCGAGGCAGAACGGCAGGCAAAGGTAAGAGGACGTCTAGCGTCCGGCGCAGCGATGCGAGATCGCGCGGCCCAGCACGCCGAAAGCGTACTTTTTGAGCAATGCGCTCGAGATCGAAGCATCCCTTGAGAATCTCACGCACCGCTTGGCGGCAAGCATGTTCTTCGAGCAGCGTCGCCACGCACTCCTGACGCTTGCGTATCTTCTCGCGGTCGACCAAAGGTGCGAGAATCCAGCGTGCCAGCATACGCGAGCCCATCGACGTCGCGCATTGGTCGAGCGTCGCCAGCAGCGTCGCTTTCGGATTCTGTCCTTGCGCGCGCGTCAGCTCCAGGTTCTTGCGCGTGGCCTGATCTAACGCGAGGAACGCTTGGCTGCGATAAAACTGCGGCGGGTTCAGGCCGCCGTCCCCGTTGGTCAGGCCGGTGCGGCGAACGAATGCACCGAGCGCGTCGAGCGCGCGGTGAATTGCGAGCGACTCGTCGACCGAGAACTGCCCGATCGCGCCGCGCGGGCGCGCTTCGACCACGCCCAGAGCGGGAGCGGCTAGCCGCGCGCCGATGTTCTCGATCGCGCTTCCCATCGCGGCGCGCAGCCCGGCGGGCAGATCGGCGACGACCTCGGCCGGTCCGATGCGGCCGAGTTCGGCCACGACGTCCTCGTAGGCACTTTCGCCGTTGAACGCCGTCGCCGCGCAGTAGCCGGTCGAAACGTCGGCATAGGCGACCGCAAACGTTTCCTCGACCGCCGCTATTGCGGCAAGATAGTTGTTCTGCTTTCCGTCGAGCAGCTGCTCCTCGACGAGCGTTCCCGGCGTTATGAGCCGCACGACCTCGCGCCGCACCAGCTTATTGGGTTGCGGCAGTTCCAGTTGTTCCGCCAGTGCAACGATGAAGCGCTGCGCAACGAGCCGCGCCAAGTACTGCGTCAACGCGTGATGCGGCACGCCTGCCATGGCGACGCGCTTACCGGCACCGGCTTCCTTGCTGGTTAAAGCAATTTGCAGCGCGCGAGCGATCGTTTCGGCGTCTTCACCATAGGCCTCGTAAAAGTCGCCGACGCGCGACAGCAGAATCGCTTCGGGGTGCTTACCTTTCATCCCGAAGTACTGCTCGAGCATCGGCGAGTACTTCGCGGCGCTCACTCAGAGCAGGCTTAGCACCGGCGCTTCCACGCCCCTGCCCCGAGTATCGAACCGCTTCGAACGTGCCAGAATAGTTCCCGTGCATCCCCAGAGGTGTGCGGCATCGACGCGCACGTCGATCCACGGCGTCGCGGCATACGAAGCTTCGTCGTAATCCGCCGGCTTGGGCGCGACGATCGTCACGTTGTCGGGCGCTTTGACGGTGAGTTTCGATACGTCTTTTTTCGAGATCCCGCAGATGAGCCCGCGTTGCATCGTGTCGATCTTTCGATCGTGATAGGCGCGCGTCGACGCATTTTGGGCAGCGACCAGCCGCGCGAAGCGCTCGGCTGCAACGTCCTTGGGAACTTGCTCCCAACGTGCCGCTGGGGTGCCGCGGCGAATCGAGTACACGAACATGAACGCATTGCTGAAGACATTGGTGGAGACGTATTGGAGCGTCGCCTGAAAATCGGCTTCGGTCTCGCCGGGAAAGCCCACGATGACGTCGGTGGTTATAGCGCACTCCGGCAAATAACGGTGAATGAGTTCCACTTTCTCCCGGAATTGCGCCGACGTGTACTTGCGGTTCATCCGGCGCAGCACCGCATCGCTGGCCGATTGAAGCGGCAGATGGATGCGCGGATTGAGGCAGTCGACAGACGCGAGATCGGCGATCGTCTTCTCGCTGAAATCCTTGGGATGCGGCGAGATGAAGGTCAAGCGCTCCAGGCCGGAGAGATTTGCGACTTCTTTGCAGAGATCGCCGAAATCCGCACCGGCGACCGAATCGCGCCAGGCGTTGACCGTTTGTCCGACCAGCATCACCTCGCGAGCTCCGGCGGCGATCTTGGCACGAACTTCGGCGACGATCTCTGCGAGCGGACGGTGATCGAACCGGCCTCGTACGTGCGGCACGATACAGAACGTGCAGTAATACGAGCAGCCGCGCTGCACGTTGACGAACCCGCGCAGATGCGAAAACGCATCCGCAATACCGTCCGGCGTTCCGCCTAAGGGCATTAGCAGCGCACGATCGGCGCTGAAATCCACGGTTTCCGAAAAGGTGGGCTGCCAGGCGGCGAGCTGATCGCCGAGCTGCACGAGCTCTTTCGTTCCGAAGATCGCGTCCACGTGCGGAGCCAGCTTTTGCATGCGGTCTCGGTCTTGCTCGGCGAGGCATCCCATCACGACCACCCGCACGTGAGCGGCAGCGTCTTTGAGGCTCTTGAAATGATTCATCCGCCCATACGCGCGGCGCTCGGCCTTGTCGCGCACGGTACACGTGTTGATCAGCAGCACGTCGGCCTCTTCCGGCACGGCGGTAATGGCGTAACCCGCGGAGACGGCGCGGTCGGCCACGTACTGAGAATCGGCCTCGTTCATCTGGCAGCCGAAGGTCTCGATGTAAATGTTGGGCATCGGGCCGGGGGTCTTTCGACGGGTGGGGGCGCCTATACCCGGCGTCTAACAAAACCCGCCTCGTGGACACTGACGCTCTCTCCGACGTTGCCGGCGGCGCGCTCCATCCTTCCACCGTTGCCATCGTCGGGCGCCCGAACGTCGGCAAAAGCGCGCTTTTCAACCGCCTGATCGGCCGGCGGCTAGCCATCGTCGAGGATACGCCCGGGGTCACGCGCGACCGGCTCTACGCCTTGTGCGGCTGGCGCGGACGAGTTTTCTCCGTCGTCGATACGGCCGGCATCGACCCCGATGCCGACGTAGCTCACGGCGAGCTGTTTGCCGATGTTACGCGGCGTCAAGCCGAGGCAGCGGCGTCCGAGGCGGAGGTCGTCGTTTTCGTCGTCGACGCGCAGAGCGGGCTCCATCCGCTCGACGACGACGTCGCGCGCATCCTCCGCTCGAAACGGCGGCCGATCGTTCTCGTTGCAAATAAAGCGGAGTCGCCTAGCGCCGCCGCTTCGGTGCATGCAGAGTTCGCGCGACTGGGTTTCGGCGAGCCCGTCGCCGTGTCGGCGATTCACGGCGAAGGCACCGGAGATCTGCTCGACCGGGTCGTCGAGAAGCTTCCCCCAGAAGCGCCCGATGCAACGGCGCCGGGCGAGCTGGCGCTGGCGATCATCGGTCGCCCCAACGTCGGGAAGAGCTCCCTGCTCAATGCATTGCTGGGCGAAGAACGCGCGATCGTCTCCGAGGTTCCGGGAACGACGCGCGACGCCATCGACACGCTGTTCGCGTGGCACGATCGCAAGATTCGTCTGATCGATACGGCCGGCGTCCGCAAGAAACCCGAAGCGCACGGTGCCATCGAATATTACTCGGCGCTGCGTTCCCTCAATGCCATTGCCCGTTGCGACATTGCGTTGCTCGTATTCGACGCGATGACCGGCGCGACGGCGCAAGACCGGCGGCTCGCGGGCATCGCGATCGAGGAGCGCAAAGGCCTCATTCTCGTCGGCAACAAGTGGGATTTGGTTCGCGAGCAGGGCGGCGATTATAGCCAAGGCGAGCTCGCCAAAGCGATTGCTGATTTGATCCCCTTCGCGCGGTTCGCACCGATCACGTTCCTGTCGGCAAAAACGCATCGGCGGCTCGGAAGTCTCATGCCCGTCGTCAATCGCGTCGCACAAAATCTCGATCGCCGAATCCCGACGGCCCAGGTCAACGAAATCGTTCGCGACGCGGTGCTCGCGCATCCGGCTCCCGCAGTGGGCGGCAAGCTGTTCAAGATCTATTACGCGTCGCAGCCGGCCACGCATCCGCCCATTTTTGTGTTTCACGCAAACGATCCGGAGCTGATTCAGCCGCACTACCGCCGGTTTTTGGAAAACATCTTACGCCAACACTTCGACTTCGAGGGCGTTCCGCTGACGCTCGAGTTTCGCTCGCGCCGTTCTGCGGACGCCGCAGAATGATAGTAGTTGCCGCGTTCGTCGTCGCGTTTCTGATCGGGTCGATTCCGTTCGGTTACGTGATCGGCCGCATCTTCTACCGGACGGATATCCGCAAGCAAGGCTCGGGGAACATCGGCGCGATGAACGCGCTTCGCACCATCGGCAAAGCCGGCGCCGTCGCGGTTCTGTTGCTCGACGCGCTCAAAGGTTTCATTCCGACGTTTTTGGCCGCGCGTTATCTCGGCGAGATCTTCGCCGCCGTCGTGGCTGCTGCCGCGATTCTCGGCCACTGCTATTCGCCGTGGCTCAAATGGAAGGGCGGAAAGGGTGTCGCGACGTCGTTTGGCGCGATTTTTGGGCTGAGCTGGCAAGCCGGTCTCATCGCCGTCTTCGGTTGGATCGCGGGGGCGGCGATCACGCATTACTCGTCGGTCGGCTCCATGCTTGGCAGCGTCCTGGCGCCGATCGCGCTGTGGTTCTTTACGGGATCGATAGCCGAAACCGCCTACGGCATCTTTGCCGCTGTAATAATCGTACTCAAGCATCGCGAGAACATCGAGCGAATCCGCAGCGGGACGGAGGGCCCCATCCGCCTGTCGAAGCGCTAGCTCCTATGATTTCGTCGAACGATCTCCGTAACGGCGTCACCATCGTCGTGGACCGGCAACTCTGGACCGTTATCGAGTTTCTGCACGTAAAGCCGGGTAAAGGTTCGGCCTTCGTCCGCACGCGCCTCAAAAACGTGAAGACCGGGACGACGCTCGAGCGCACGTTCCGCGCCGGTGAAAAACTCGAGCGCGCCACCGTAGAAAATCGCGCGATGCAGATGCTCTATAACGATTCCGACGGTTTCCACTTCATGGACCAGGAGACGTTCGAAAACGTAACCATCCAACGCGACCTCATCGGCGATCCGGCCGACTTTCTCAAGGACGGGATGGTCGTCGACGTCCAGTTTCACGACGGCGTACCGATCGGCGTCGATCTCCCCGCGCACGTGGAACTGAAGATTGTCGAAACCGATCCCGGCTTCAAGGGCGACACCGCCACGAACACGACCAAGCCGGCTAAGCTCGAAACGGGAGCGATCGTTCAGGTGCCGCTTTTCGTGGAGAGCGGCAACGTCATTCGGATAGACACCCGCGACCGCCGATACATAGGCCGATCCAGTTGATTTAGCTCATGTCGTTATCCTGAACTAAATCAGCGGATCTTGAGGTTGGAGACATGCCTGCAAAAGTACGCGCTCTCGTCATCGCCTTAGTCCTTGGCGCGCTGGCAAGCGCTATCGGCGAAACGCTCCAGCTTCTACCGCTGGGCGTCTTTCCAATCGCCAATCGTATTGCCGACTTGATCGCACACGTCGGCGTGTTGGATTATTCCGAGCAGCTCGGATTTGGCGCACCGGCCTACGACAACGACCCAAATCCCAATCTCGGCATCATCGACGTCGACGACATCACGTACAAAAAGATGGGTTTCCCGTTTCCGCGATGCTACTACGGACAGCTCCTGAAAAAACTCAAAGCCGCGGGCGCCAAAGCCGTGGTCTTCGATATCGATTTTATCGATCCGAGCCGCTTCGGTCCGCAAGACGATAATTGCTTTGCCGGCGGATTGCGCGCGATGCCGTCGGTGCTGGCGTACACGATCAACACCACCACCACCGGTCAGCTTGGACTCGAGGAGGTAGATCCGGCACTGCGGCCTTCCGCGACGGCAACGGGTTTCACGAGCTTCGACACTCCCGGCGGCTATCTGATCAGCCAGCCGGTCGAAGTGGATACGGGCAGCACCGGCGTTCACAGCAACGAACGTCTCTTCTCGCTGGCGGCATCCGGCGTTTCGAGGTTCTTCGGCCGTCCCGTCGATGCGGCCGCAATTCCGAAGTACGAAGTCGCGCCCGGTGACTTTGGCATGTTGCTGTTGCCGCCGCGCATGCAGCCCTATCAAGACCTTGCGACCGAAACGCAGATGTTGCAGCCGAAATACGCCGGCCGCGGCATCGAGTCGTTTTCAGACGCCTATTCCATGAGCGTCGACGAGCTGCGCGTGTTTGCAAAGGGCGCGCTGATATACGTCGGCGGCACGGCTACGGCGCTTACCGATTTCTCCGATACCGCGCGGGGGCGCCGCCCCGGACTCTTCATCAATGCTCGCTTCGCCGATCAAATGATGCGCGGATACTACCTGCGCGTCGCTCCGCTGTGGTTCGATATTTCGTTGGCGATCGCGCTGCCGCTGCTGGCCGCCGTATCGTTTACGCTGATGCGGACGCCGCAGGCGATCCTCATCTCGCTCTTTGCCACCGTCGTTTACGCGTATCTGAATCTCGCCATTTTCGTCAAGCTGCTGATCTGGATCGACCTGATTCACGTGGTCGGCGCGATGATCCTCGGTACGATGTTCGTTGCGATCTATCGCGTGATCGCCGAAGGTTTGCAACGGCGCATGGTGACCAACTTGTTCGGCATGCACGTGAGCCCGGCGATCGTCGACGACATCCTCAAGCAGGACGATCCGAGGGGCGCTCTCGCGCTCAGAGGTAAGCGCGTCAAAGCGACGGTCTTTTACAGCGACATTCGCGGCTTCACGTCGATGAGCGAGACGATGACGCCCGAAGAGATATACGCCCAGCTCAACGAGTACTTCGAAGAGATGTGCAACATTGTCTTCCAGTACGGCGGCTACGTCGACAAGTTCATCGGCGACTGCGTCATGGCGGTCTTTTCGGCACCGTATCAGACGCCCGACGACGCTAAGAACGCCGTCATCGCCGCAGTCAAGCAGCAAGAGCGCATTCTCGAGCTTTGCGAAAAGTGGAAAGCCGAAGGGAAAAAACAGTTCACGGTGGGCATGGGCATCAACACCGGCGAAGTCGTGATGGGCAACCTCGGTGCCAGCTCGCGCATGAACTACACCGTCATCGGCGACAACGTCAACGTGGCGGCGCGGCTCTATAACGTTGCGAAGGGCGGTGAGATCATCATCAGCGATTCCACTTACGCCGAGTGCAAGGACATACTCGACGTCGACGAACGCGAGCCGGTCGCGGTGAAAGGTAAGACGCAGCCGATTTCCATCTATAACGTCAAGGGCATTAAGGCCGCCGGCGCAACCGCTCAGACACCTCCGCCGGCCCCGCCACAGTTACAGCCGGCCTAGGACGACGCAGTGCTGACGCGCGGTGCGGTGGAGCTCTTTGCCGCAGGCTTCGTCGCGAGCGTCTTCGGATCGATGGTGGGATTAGGCGGCGGTTTCGTCTTGGTTCCGATCCTGCGCCTCTTTCTCGGATTTGCACCGGCCGATGCCGCCGGTACGTCGCTCGTCTTGATCGTCGCCAATAGCGCCAGCGGTGCATTCACGTATCTGCTGCATCGCCGCGTGCATCTCAAGATCGGCCTGCTCGTCGCTCTCGGCGGAATTCCCACGAGTATCCTCGGGGCGATCTTGGCGTTGCACATTCCGGCCAACGTCTATGACGCGATTCTCGCGGTAATTTTGTTTGCCGTCGCAATCGATATGTTTTGGAATGCGGAACGGCGCATGGCGGGGCGGCCCGAGCACCAGCACGTTCATCGCATCAAAGGCATGTCGTATCGCGCGGCCTTCGGTCTGGGGCTAGTGATCGGCTTGTTTTCGAGCCTCTTCGGCCTGGGCGGCGGCATCGTGCTCGTCCCGACGTTCCTCTATTTTTCGGAGCTGCCGGCCCATGCGATCAGCGCGACGTCGCATTTCGCCATCCTGCTTACGTCGCCGGTCGGGCTAGTCACGCACATCGTTCAGCACGACGTCGTGGGCAGCGACGTTCTTCCGCTCGTGCTCGGCGGCTTGCTTGGCGGTCCAATCGGCGCGCGTTTATCGCTGCGCCTGCGATCGCCGCAGCTGCTCCTCGCCGTTGCGGTCGCTTTGGTGGTCGCAGCGGTAACGCTCATCTGGCGTCAAATCTGAAGTAAGTGGTCGCCGCCCCAAAAGCGCCGAGCATCTTTAGCTCGCGCGCGTTCCGCCAGTATTTTATCGGCCAATCGCTCAGCATGCTCGGCGACGGCCTGCGCACGCTCGCCGTTCCGCTGCTTGCGTATCATCTTACACACTCGGCGCTCTCGACCGGCGCCGCTTTCATTTGCGAGATGGTGCCGTTCTCGGTTTTCTCACTCGTCGGCGGTTCGCTCGCCGACCGGCTCGACCGGCGGAAGCTCATGATCGGATGCGACGCGATCCGTTTTCTCGTCATGGGGTTCTTTGCCGTAGCCTATTGGCTGCATTTTCTAACGCTGCCGATGATCTTCGGCGGATTGGTGATCATCTCGACTTGCGCCGCGGCATTTCTGGGCGGACAGTCTTCGAGCATTCCGTACATGTTGGGCCGCGAGCGCTCGACCGAGGCAATCGCCGTGCTGATCGCTTCCGAAAATACCTCGAATCTCGTTACGCCGGTGATCGGCGGCGCGCTGTTTGCGTACTTCGGCCCATTGCCGGCGCTGACGCTCAACGCGTTCACCTACCTCGCGTCGCAAATCTCGCTGTCGCGCATTCCATCGCTCGGACCGGATTCGGCCGCGGGGGTCCCATCGATGCGTCATCTCGGCGCCGACATTGCGCTGGGTTTCCGATCGCTCTGGGGTGATACGACCATGAAGATCCAAGCCGTCGCGGGACTGGTCTTCAACTTCTTCGGATTCGGAAGCTACGCTATCCTCATTCCGTTTCTGAAGAAAGGATTCGGCGCGAGCGACCAACAGGTGGGCCTCTTTCTGGGAATCTCGGCGGTCGGCGCCGTCGGCGGCGCAGCTTTCGCGGCGCGCTACTCGCGGCTGTGGCCGTTCGGACGAGCACTGACGACGGCCTACATCCTCGACGCCTTCCTCTTTCTCCCGGTCGTGCTGGTTTCAAACATCTGGCTCGCGGCCGTCTTTTGGGCTGCTTCAAATACCGTAGCGAACTTTGAAATCGCACAGATCATAGGTTTCCGCATGCGCGTGACTCCCGAAGCCATGATTGGGCGCGTTATGGGCGCCGTCCGGGTTTTGGTTCTCTCGAGCGTCGCGCCGGGCGTGTTGATTTTCGGCTACGTGGCCGACCGCTTCTCGACGCACGCCGCGATGTGGATCGGTTGCGCGGGTTACATCGTCATAGCGCTGACCGCGGTATGCCTGCGCGCGCTGCGCAACGAGACGCGTTGATGCACGGGTTAGTCATGGCCGCGATCGTCGTACATTTACTGAAACTGCCGCCGCACGCGACGGTGAATCCGTTCGGAGCGCGCGCGTTGATGACGGTGTCGGCGCGCGGCGAAATCTCCGCGGTCGCGACCGTTCGAGGGTACCTGACGCGCACCGTCGTTTGGCACAGATCGCGTCCCGTCGTCGTCACCGTGGAGCCGCCAATCCTCGGCGACCTGCGACGTCTGTGCGAAAACTTTCCCCAATCGTCGCTCGGTCCGATACTCGCCGGAGTGCTCGACGACGGCTCGGCGATTGCAACGATGCAGTCTCCCGCCGTCGTCGATCTCGACGACACCTCGGGACAGTACGCGCCCGTCGTGCTCCATTTACGGAGCAACCAGTGCTTGAACATGGGCAACGGCGTCGCTTTGGCAACCGCAGGCCCGTACACGGCCGGCTACGCCGCGTACATCAACGGCGTTCCGGCGCCGTCGAATGTCGTCTCACAGAACGAAAAATTCGTCGCGATGCGCTGGCACAACCGGACGCGCGAACCGCTGGGAAGCGGCGTGGCCATCGCGATCAATGCAGCAGGCGATGCCGTCGGCGCCGACGTGCCTCCGGGCGAAGGGGCGGCGTTCGACGCACCTCACGCGCGCATTTGGGCAGACGGATCGACGATAACGCCGGCAGACTCCGCGCCGGCAAGCGTGGCCTACGCGATCGATTCTCGAAACCGCGTGACCGGTATGATGGCTGACGGCGATTCGCATCATTACGCGTTTCTTTGGGAGAACGGAACGCTGCGCCGCCTCGACGATCTCGTGCACGCTCCGGGCTGGCGCTTCGAGTGCGGGTATGCCTTCACGCCCGGCGGCGGAATCGCCGGCATCGGCACGTTTCGCGGCAATGCCGCGGCGTTTGTGATCGACGGGATTTAGCCGGAATCGGAACCGTGGCGCTCCTTCGCGCGGTACATTGCCGCGTCGGCGGCGCGAATCAGGGCTTGCGCGGTCGTACCGTCCTTAGGGAAAATCGCTAGACCGATGCTGCATTCGACCGAAGCGGTGCGTTCGTCGTCGAGTCGAATCGGCTGGGCGACGGCGGCAGCAATGCGTTCGCCGAACTCAACCGTGAAAGCCGAATCCCGGACGCCGGCTTGCAGTACGACGAACTCGTCGCCGCCGACGCGGGCGACGACGTCGCCGCTGCGAACCATCGCGCTCAACCGCCGCGAGATTTGTTGAAGGACCGAGTCGCCGGCCTCGTGACCCCACGTGTCGTTGACCGGCTTGAAGCGGTCGAGATCGATAAAGTGGAGAGCGAAGCCGTCTTGAGAACGGCGCGCGCGGGCGATCGAACGCGTGATCTCCTGATCGAGCTTCGTCCGGTTGGCCAAGCCGGTGAGCGGATCGCGCAACGAGTGCGCCTGCAGCTCGAGGTCGTCGATTTCGCGTGCGACGGCACCGCTGACGAGTGCGACGAGCAAATCGATGAAGTCGAGATCGGACTGATCGAACTGCGGCTCGCGGGGCTGTACGTCGAGAAAAATGAGCGTTCCGTAGGTCTCACCCCGAATCGAAATCCGGCTGCCGATGCAGCTCCTCCCTCCGTCGAAATCGTCGAACGCGAGCGCCCGGGGACTGTCGACGAGCCGTCGACCGAACTCGGCGGGAGGCATCACCTCGTCTTGGGTGCCTAAACGGTGACGAATCCCGAATGCCCCGTCGGTTCGCTCTAAGACGAACCCGTAGGGCATGCCGAGTGATTCGGCTCCGAGCGCAAGCGCCTCATCGATTTGAGTTGCCGCGCTGCCCGCAGACGAAGCGACGCGATAGAGGGCGCTGAACCGGCCATCCTTGGCCGATAGCCGGTTGGCGAGTGCGCGCTCGTGCGTGAGATCCTTCACCGTCATATAAAAACTTTCGACGCGGTTATTGATTCGCACGGGGAGCACGTCGACGGCAACCGGAACTTCGTGATCGCCGCGGCAGCGAAGCATCGCTTCGTAAGCGACCGCCCGCGGGTGCACGCTAAGATCGGCCAAGCGCTCCTGCGCCATCTCGCGGCGATCCGGCGGCGATAACTCGAGCGACGATTTTCCGACCATTTCCTCGTTCCGGTAGCCGCTCAATCGTTCCATCGCGACGTTGATCGCCGAAATCGTTCCGTCGCGCTTTATCGCCACCACCGCATGAGCGCTCTGTTCGAATAGCGCTCTATAGCGCTCCTGACTCGAAAGCAGGTTCTCTTCGTATAGCTGTTCGGCACTCACGTCGCGTGCCGATCCAACGACCCCTATCGTGCGCCCGCGAACTACGATCGGCGCGAGATTTGCCACAACGGGAATTCGCTTCCCATGCGCGTCGACGAACGCGACGGCGAGCTCGTTGGCCTGACCGCCCAACGTCTGCGCAAAGGCGTGCTCCACTATCGCGCAATCTTCGGGCGCGACGTGGATGCTGAAATGCTTCCCAATCTCGGCGCTCGTGAAGTCCAGACGCCGCAGCGTTGCCGGGTTACACCTGACGATGTTCCCGCCGGCATCGTACATGCACATCATTTCGGTGCTGTTTTCGAACATCGAGGCATACCGCCGCTCGCGGGCGCCGGCAGCGCCGGCGTACCAGATGCAAACGAGCGCGACCGCGATAGCTACCGCGGCGACGAAGGTCATGGTTTCTTGGTTTACTGTAGGGGCCGCTTATCCCGCCAAAGCCGGGCGGCTAGCGCCATTGCGGACCCGGCGGCGATGCTGCCGGGGGGACGCACAGCGCGGCGCGGAGCGCCTGTTAAACGTAAACGGGGCCCAAATCATTCATGATTTGGGATACGTCATTTCCTTAGGAACGACGACTTTGTCGTATTGCTCCTCGCTGACGTGTCCCAGCTCGAGTGCTGCCTCTTTGAGCGTCTTTTTCTTATGGTGCGCGTGTTTGGCGATTTCGGCTGCTTTGTCGTAGCCGATGTGCGGAGCGAGCGCCGTCACCACCATGAGCGATTCGTCGAGGTACTTCTTGATCTGCTCTTCGTTGGCTTGGAGCCCCTCGACGGCGTGCTCGCGGAACATCGTGCACGCGTCGCGCAGCAGCGACGTCGAGTGTAGGAAGTTATAGATCATCACCGGGTTGAAGACGTTGAGCTCGAAGTTGCCTTGGGATGCACCAAAGCTGATCGCCAGATCGTTTCCGTACACCTGAGCGACGACCATCGTCATCGCTTCGGACTGCGTAGGGTTAACCTTACCCGGCATAATCGAGCTGCCCGGCTCGTTCTCCGGAAGAACCAGCTCGCCGATGCCCGCACGCGGACCCGAAGCCAGCCACCGGATATCGTTGGCGATCTTCATCAGCGCCGCGCCGAGCATTTTGAGCGCGCCGGAGGCGAAGACGAAATCGTCGTGAGATGCAAGGGCGGTAAACTTATTCGGATGCGAGCGAAACGGTAAACCGGTCAACTCGCCGATCTTCTTGGCGGTGCGCTCGCCGAACTCCGGATGCGCGTTGAGGCCGGTGCCGACGGCCGTGCCGCCGATCGCCAGATCGTACAGGTGCTGCAGCGCCTCTTTGCACGCGGCAATTGCGCGGTCGAGCTGCGTCGCGTATCCGGAGAACTCTTGGCCGAGCGTAAGCGGCGTCGCGTCCTGCAGGTGCGTGCGGCCGACCTTGACGATGTGCGTCCATTGTTTGGCCTTCTCGTCAATCGCGTTGCGCAGCTTCTCGACCGCCGGGAGCATCGCAACCATCGCTTCGGCTGCGGCCATGTGCATGGCGGTCGGAAACGTATCGTTCGATGACTGCGACATGTTGACGTGATCGTTCGGATGCACCGGCTTCTTGGAACCCATTTCACCGCCGGCGATCTCGATCGCGCGATTGCTGATGACTTCGTTGACGTTCATGTTCGTCTGCGTGCCCGAGCCGGTCTGCCAAACGCGCAGCGGAAAGTGCGCATCGAGCTTCCCTTCGATCACTTCGTCGGCGGCTTTCACGATTAGATTGCTTTTCTCTCGATCGAGCTTCCCGAGATCGAGGTTGACCAGCGCGGCGGCCTTCTTCAGCGTGGCCATTGCGCGGATGACCTGTTTTGGCATCACGTCGCGCGGCCAGATACCGTCACCGATGTCGAAATGAACGAGCGAGCGCGCCGCTTGCGCCCCGTAATATTTGTCGGCCGGGACTTCGATTTTTCCCATCGAGTCGGTCTCGGTACGCGTCTTGGCCCCATTGGGGGACAGATGTGCAGTCGTCATGGCACGCCTATCTTCGCCCACCGGCCGGATTCTCTGCCTCTACCTAGGTAGCATCTTGCCGGTAATCGTAGTTGGCGGCTCATGCCTCTCACCGTGCGGACGGCAACCGTCGCCGATGCCGAAGCGATCGCGCCGCTTTTCGACGCATATAGGCAATTTTTCACGGAGAAGCCGGATCTCGAAACGTCCCGCCGATTTCTCGCCGAACGCCTCGAGCGCGGAGAATCCGTGGTCCTGGCGGCATTCGAGCGTGAGGAAGCCGCCGGTTTCTTGCAGCTCTATCCGCTCTTTTCGTCCTGGTATTGCAAGCGGCAGTGGTTCCTTAGCGACCTTTACGTCGACGAACGCTTCCGCGAGCGCGGTGTCGGCAAGCATTTGGTATCGGCGTGCATCGACTACGCAAAGCGCAGCGGAGCGCGGGCGATTTTGGTCGAGCTGCCGTTCTCCGAACCGCATTTGGTTCGGTTCTACGGCGATCTCGGCTTCGCCAAAGACGACGTTTTCGATTTATACCGATTGGTTTGTTAGCGGCCGCGTTCGGCGGCGCGAAGACCTTCGATCGTGTTGCCGACGGGGCGCATGTCGACGATCTCGTAGATCGTCAGCGGATAGCGCGGGTCGAAACGCCGTTTATTGCAGCGCGCGCAGCTTACCGGCTTTCCAGGGCGCTTCTTGCGAAGGACCTCGAAAGCGCAGTGCTCGCAGCGCAACACGTAACGCTTGCTCGGCTCGCTGAGCGGACGAACGTTGCCGAGCTCGTGGTAGATCGACGTGATTCCGCACTCGCGCAGCTTCTTTTTAAAGCGCGGGCCATGACCCGTATGGCGAAATCGCACATAGCACCAAGCGTGCACCATTTCGTGAACGAGCGTCTCTTCGAGCGCTTCGGGATACTTGCGGAAATGCTTGGGGGAAAGCTCGATAACCAGCGGGTTCTTGCCGTAGCTAATGCGCCCGGTCGAGTTTGAAAAGCGTTCGTTATAGCGAATGCTGCAGTCGGGAACCTCTCCGTTGAAATACTGGTAGTTGAGACGCGCGAACAGGAGCTGTAAATCCGGCTCTGAGGGCAGCACGAAAGATTATTTCGCCGCGCGTCCAAACGACTCTTCGTGCCAACCCAACCGGCGCGCGGTTTGCCGCCGCGCATCGCTCTGCCGATCGTCGCGATCGTCTCGTTGGTTTTTCTCCTCATCATGGCGTATCTGATTGCCGAAGGCTTCGGCGTGACCGGCTCGGTCTTCGGCAAAGCCGCCAAGCCGGGTGCCGTCGCCGGCATGCAGCAACAATCGCAAGGTTCGCAAGCCAATGTGGAAGGCGGTCCGCCGCCGGCCGTCATGGAGCAGCTCAAAACGCTGCGCGAACGGATTGCGAAGCATCCCGACGACGACGTCGCGATCACGCAGCTCGGCGACATGTACTTAGCGGCGAACCGGTACGCGCAAGCGATTCCGCTGTACCGTCAAGCGCTCAAGGTCAATCCGCACAACGTGGCGGCTCAGACCGGCCTTGCAGAGGCGCAGGAAGCGCTGCGCGAAACAGGCTCTCAATGAGTAGAGTGTACGTCTCCTGCGACATGGAAGGGACGGCCGCCGTCTGTTCTTGGAATCAGGTCGATCCATCGAACGCGCACGAGTATCCAGTCTATCGCCGATACATGACGCAAGAGGTTCGCGCGGCGATCGAAGGCGCTCGCGAGGGCGGTGCGACGGATATTCTCGTCAACGACTCGCATTGGTCGATGCACAATCTGCTCTTCGACGAGTTGCCGCAGGACGAAGGCCTGCGCGTTCTATCGGGCGCGCCCAAGCCGCGCTCGATGGGCCAGGGACTCGACGGAAGTTACAACGGCGTATTTCTCACCGGCTACCACGCGAAAGCGGGCGATTCGGCGGCGCTCGCCCACACCATGACCGATCTGGTCTACTCGGTAACCGTCAACGGCACGCCGTGCAGCGAGGCGCTGATCTTCTCCGCGCTGGCCGGCAGCTACGGCGTCCCGGTCGTTCTCGTCACCGGCGACCGCACCATCGTTGACGAGATCGCCAAGTTCCTGCCGTGGGCGGTCGGCGTCGCCGTGAAAGATTCCGTCGGCTTTTCAGCGGTCAACTCGCTGACGCCGAAAGCGGCGCAGGATGCGATTGCGGCCGGAGCTCGGGAAGCAATGACGCGAATCGGCGATGCCAAGCCGTTCACGTTCGATCCGCCGTACGAGCTGATCGTCGAAACGCTCGGCGTCGAGCACGCCGATATGATCGAACTGATGCCGGAGTTCCGGCGGGTCGGAACGCGAGCCGTGCGCTTCGGCGCCAACGACTACCGCACGCTGCTGCGTGCCTTTATCGTCGCTACGCGGATCGGCGCCGCGGCAAACACAAGAGCATGAAGCTCTATATTTCATCGGACATGGAAGGCGTGGCCGGCGTTTGCGCTTGGGAACAGGTCGACGCGCGAACACCGCATCCCGAATATGCCATTTACCGCCGCTACTACACGCAAGAAGTGTGCGCCGCAATAGAAGGAGCGCGTGCCGCCGGTCCGGCCGACGTTCTCGTGAACGACTCGCACGGCCCAATGCGCAATCTACTACTCGACGCGCTGCCGGCCGACGTACGCGTGCTCTTCGGCAATCGTAAACCCCACTCGATGGTGCAGGATGCCGATCCTACGTACAACGGCGCGTTCTTCGTAGGCTATCATGGTGCCGTAGGGGATGCCGATGCCGTCCTCTGCCACACCTATACACCGTCGGTCATTTACGACGTCTCGATCAACGGCCTACGTTGCAGCGAAGCAACACTCAACGCGGCGCTGCTCGGCCACTACGGCGTTCCGGTGCTGCTCGTTACGGGAGACCGGACGACGGTCGAAGGCGTTCGCGAGCAGATGCCATGGGTGCGATGCGTCGTCGTCAAGGAATCGATCGGAACGTTTGCGGCGACGTCGATGACGCCGGCTGCCGCGCAACGCGCAATTCGCGACGGCGCTCGCGACGCGGTCGAAAACGCGGCGATTGCGAAGCCGTACCGGTTCGAGCCGCCGGTTCAGCTCGAGGTCACACTGGCGAAGACCGAGCAGGCCGACCTCGTCGAGATGATTCCAGGCTTCGCGCGAACGGGTCCGCGCACGGTGCGATTCGTGCACGTGGACTACCCCGTCGTCTTTCGCGCGTTCGTCGCAACGTGGCGTTTAGGAGCCCAGGCGTGAAACGTTTGGCCGCCGCGCTAGGTGCCGCATCGCTGGCCGGCCTCATGGGAGCGACGCCGCACCATCGTGCGACCTTGCCGCCCGGCTTCGTGTACCTTTCGCAAGTCGCGCCTTCGATCGTTCAAGATATCCGCTACGCCGGCGATTACAATCTCGTCGGACGCCCGATCGCCGGTTACGACGCCGCACAATGCATATTGACCGAACCGGCTGCGCGCGCGCTGGCGAACGCGCAGCGCGAGATCAGCGATATCGGGCTGACGCTGCGCGTGTACGATTGTTACGGGCCGGAGCGCGCGACCGCCGACCTCATTGCCTGGAGCAAGAATCCCGCCGACCAAGCGATGAAGGCCGCTTTTTACCCGCGAGTCGATAAAACGCAGCTCTTTAAGCTGGGCTTCTTAGACTTCAAGTCGGCTCACTCGCGCGGCAGCAGCGTCGACGTGACGATCGAACGGCTTCCGCTTCGGGATCTGCCCAAGTACGTCAACGGAGATCCGCTCTATTCGTGCGTGGGGCCCTACCGGGAGCGTTACCACGACGGTTCGCTCGACATGGGCACGACGTTCGATTGCATGGACGAGCTGTCGCGCAGCGACGCCGAGGTCGGTCCGATCGCCGCCTCACACCGCCAAACGCTCGAGACGATCATGCATAAACACGGCTTCAGCGGTCACAAAGAAGAGTGGTGGCATTACACGCTTCGTTGGGAGCCCTATCCAAAAACCTATTTCAACTTTCCGATCGAGAAGCCGTAGGGATCAAGCCGTCGCGGCCGCTTTCGAAGGTTTTCCCAACGCCAAGGCGATGTCGATGACGTCGTCTTCGTTGAGCGACAGGCTTCGCATCGCTACTTCATAAGCGTCGATCGCCTCTTCGCTCTTGCTCGACGCGGCGCGTTCTTCGCGCAGCCGTTTGATCTCCTCGGTGACGCGGTGCGCCAGTTCCGGCGTCGTTTCGACGCCCGATCGATCGAGCTTTTCCTGCCACTTGCGCATCGTCTGCTCGACGAGATTGACGCCCGAGTGCTTACCGAAGATGAAGCTCGTTTGTGCGCCGACGAGGTCGCTGGGAACTGCCTCGTACATACGATGGTCGATGAGCACGGCGTGCGTGTGAATGCCCGACTCGTGTGCGAAGACCTTCGAGCCGACGATCGGCTCGTGCTGCTGCATCGGTATTCCGCTCATGCGCTCCATAAAACGCGCGAGATCACGCAGCTTGTGATATTTGAAGCCAGGGATTTCGACGCCGTAGAGCACGCGCATGGCGACGACGTACTCGTGGAGCTTGACGTTGCCGGCACGCTCGCCGTATCCGTTGGCCGTCACGGAGATGACTTTGAACCCGCACGACGTCGCGGTGACGGCATTAATCGTACCCAGTCCGTAGTCGTTGTGAAGGTGCGCCACGATCGGCAAACCCTTCGGTAGTCCCTGCACGATGCGCGAGCAGTACCAGCGCGTCGCCTCCGGGGTTAGCGTTCCAACCGTGTCGGGCCAGGCCGGCCGGGTGCCGCCGGCTTCGAGTCCCGCTTTGAAGTAGCTGATGAAGTAGTCGACGTCGCCGCGCGAGCCGTCTTCGGCTCCGAACTCGATGCGATCGATACCGTAACCGCGCGCGTGGGCGATCGCGTCGCACTGCAAGCGTACGTTGGCGTTGCGGTAGAACTCGAGCGGCAGATCGAGCCAATCCTTTTCGTCGCGCCCATCGAAGCGCAGCAGCGTCTTGCCGATCTTATACTTCATGTGCAGATCGCTACCGCTGGTGAAGATAAAGAACGTGACCTCTTTCGGTTCGATTCCGGCTTCGCGCAGGGTTTTCACCGTCACGTCGATGTCGTTCCGGTTGCTGCGGCACATGACCACGATTTCGACGTCGCCCAATTCGCCTTTGCGTTTGGCTTCCATGACCAACTGCAAGGTGCGCCGGTCGCCCGCAGAGGCCGCCGGAAAACCTACGCTCATAATGTGGACGCCGATATCGGCGAGCGCTTTGGCGATCTCTAACTTCTGCTGCGGCGTGTAACAAACGCCCGGCATCTGCTCGCCGTCGCGCAGCGTTTCGTCGTAGATGCGCAGCTGGGATGGATCGGGGAAGTGTACGCTGCGCGTGAACTCCTTAGGGTCGCGAATCAGGCGCTCGATAGGCTCTTTGAGGTCCATCTGGTTTAGGGATTCCCGCTGGAGGCGTCAGGCGCCCTCTGGGCGCGCATTCGCAGCTCGGCGATATCGCGCGGGAAGATCAAGTCGAGCGTCCAGTCAAAAGCGACGCGGAGTTTACGATCGAGACCCGGTAGCCGCAGAAGATAGTAGCTGCGCCAGAGGAACCAGGCGATGAAGCCGGTTAGAACGCGATCTCCCGGCAGCTGCGCTACGGCGCGGCGGGCGCCGAGCGAAGCCATCATCCCGAGCGACCGGTAGTGAAACGGCCTCGTCGGCCTGCCTCGCAAGGTCGCGACGACGTTGTCGGCCAGATGTGGCCCTTCGCGAATCGCATGCTGCGCGGTCATTGGAAAGGTTCCGCCGTCACCGTCCGGGATCGCCGCGCAGTCGCCCAGCGCCCAAACGTTCGGTACGGTCGGCGCGCGCATGTCCGAGCGCATTATCACCGCGCCGCGTTTGGTCGTGGGCAAGCCGCAGTGCGCGATGGTCGGCGAGGGTGCGACGCCGGCGCTCCAGACGATGGTCGCCGTATCGATACGATGGCCGCTTTGCAGTGTCAACCCGTTTTCGTCGGCAGAGGCGACGCCGTCGCCCAGGATCACTTCGACGCCGCGCCGCTCCAGGTTGTGCTGGGAGTACTCTCCCATCTTCGATGGAAGCCCCTCAAGGAGCGACGCACCGGCTTCGAGCAGAACGACTCGCACCTCGCCACGCGTCAAGCGCGGATAAAACCGCAGGACGCTCCGAAACAACTCCACCATTTCGCCGGCAGTCTCGACGCCGGTAAAACCGCCGCCCACGACGGCGATCGTCAACAGCGCGCGCCTTCGATCGCTGGGCGGCAGCGTATCGGCCAGCTCCAGAAGCCAGACGAAGCGATTGCGAAGCGCGTCGGCGTCTTCGAGCGATTTCATGCTCCATGCATGTTCGGCAACCCCCGGAAGCCCGAACGTCGAGGTCGACGAGCCGAGCGCGAGGACGAGGTGATCGTACTCGAGCGTTTCCGATAAGCCGGTAAGGACGTGACGGAAGCCCACGCGGCTCCGGTCGATTTCAATCGACGTTACGTCCGCGAGGATGAAGGCGGTGCGGCGTAGCTCGGTGCGAACCGGCGTAACGATGTGGCGCACCTCGAGCGCACCGGCGGTCACCTCGGGCAGCATCGGCGTAAAGAGCGTGTAGTTCTCGCGGCTGAGCAGCACGATTTCGGCCTCGCCCGGTTCGAGACGGCGTTCGAGCTGTCGGGCGACCGCGCTGCCGGCGAAGCCGCCGCCTACGATAAGGATAACAGGCACTCGCGGGACTTGCGGTTGAAGAGGGGATCGTGGATTACCTGCCGCCGCCCTCCGAGAACGAGCCCTCGCCTCCGAACGTCAACAAGCGACGCAATGCAGGCGGAACGATCGGCGCGCTACTTGCGGCGGCGTTGGCCTTTCTCGCCAAGTTCAAGTTCTTGCTCTTGGTGGGCCTTAAGCTGTTGGCACCGAGCTGGACGTTTCTGCTCTCACTCTGGATCTACGTCGTGATTTTCGGCTGGAAGCTCGCGGTCGTCGTCATGTTCGTGCTGCTGGCGCACGAACTCGGACACTACTTTGCGTTTCGGGCGTACGGATTGCCGGTGAGGCTGCCGGCGTTCGTGCCGCTGCTGGGCGCGTTTACCGCCGGCGCGCCGCCGCAAGACTTGGAGCACGATGCGTACATCGCGCTGGCGGGGCCGCTTACCGGCTTGGGCCTCTCAGCCGTGTGCTACGTGGTCGGCGACGCGGCCAACGATCGTTTTTGGATGGCGTGCGCCGACGTGTCGGCGTTTCTCAATTTGTTCAACATGCTTCCGGTGCCGCCGTTTGACGGCGGACGCATCGTCGCGGCGGTGTGGCCACCGCTGTGGATCGCCGGATTTCTACTTTTCGTCGCCTTTGCGGCCTACTTCCACGTGCCGATCTTCTTCATCGCAATCATCGGCATACTGGGCCTGCCGTCTATTTTGGCTGCATGGCGAGGACAGCAAGATCCGCGTGCCGCGGCGATGACGTTTGCCGCCAAACTGCGCGTCAGCACGTGGTATCTCGGAACTGTGCTGGGTCTGCTGTACGTGATGTCGCGCGCGCACGTCGTTGGCACGCTCAATGGGTAAGCCGCCGGATGAGCCGTCTCCCGACTTTGCCATGACACGGGCCGTCGAAATTTTGGCGACTATCTACGAACGCCGCCGAAAAAAAGCCGACGTTCCGCCCGTTCCGTTTGACCGTGTCGTCGTGCTGTTCAACGAAATCATCGCTTTCGACGTCACCAAAACGACGCGGCGGGAAATCGAGCGCGCGCTCGGCATTGCGTTCGCCTATCCCGTGCGCGGCTGGCACACGTATTGCGTTCGCGGCGCCGGTGGACGCGAGTTCCTCAGCGTGTTCTATGAAGCGCCGGCAAAAGCGCAGAGCGCACTTCTATCCGCCGAGCTCTACGTTCCGAAAGTCGACCGAGCGCCTACGCTCGAGCCGCGCGATCTCGGCGGCGTCCGTTTAGTGCCGGGAGAGATCGCAATCGGCACGGCGCTCACGTCGCTTCCCGAAAATTTCGCCCGCATCGAAAAGCCGCAAGGTCTCGGACCGTACGAGCACCTCTTCGAAGCGCGCTTTCCCGGCGGCTCCGCCTACGCGATGGGCAACAACGGCACGATCGAACGTCTGGCGATTTACGGCCTTCGTGCGTAGCGCTTGTTTGGCGCTGGCTGTCGCCTTACTTATCATCGCGATAACGGCGGCGCGGCCGGCCCAGACGCCGGGGCCGCTCCAACGCGATTTCGAAGCGTATTGGAGCGCGGGCGCAGCCTTCGACGCCGGCAACGGTCCTTACGGCCGGGCGATTTGGGATGCGGAAAGAACCGTTCCCGGCGTCGACGCGACGCACGACGAAATTCTGCCCTTCATCAGTCCGCCGGCGATACTGCCGCTGTGGGGCGCTTTTGCACGATTGCCGTTCGAGGTCGCGACGCGCGTGTGGTACGCCGCGCTTCTCTGTACGCTCGCCGGGCTGATCGTCGCGAGCTTGCGCGGCAGCGGCGAACCGGTAACGTTTTTTTCATTTCTTGCGACGCTGGCACTCGCGATCGGCTTCGGGCCGGTGACTGCAAACTTGGCGCTCGGACAGATCGCCATGACCGCCTTCGCGGGGGCGCTGGCGGCGACCACCGCGCGGTCGTGGCTTGCCAAAACGATTGCATCGTTCGCGGCACTGTTCCAGCCGAACGTCGCTTTGGCGCTCGTCTCGCAGCTCGGACGTAACGTCACGACCATCGCCGTGGCCATTGCAGCGGCTTGCAGCTACGTCGTTGGTGCGCTGGCAGCCGGCTGGGATTGGCCGCAGCGCTACGCAGCATTCGTGTCGTCGCACGTCAACGGCGAGCGCTATGGAGCGATCCAGTACACGCCGGGAGCGGTGGCCTACGAGCTGCACTTACCGCCGCCGATTCCCGAGATCGTAACGCTCGCAATCGCCGTTGCCGCCCTCGTCGCGGCGCTCGCGGTTTGGCGGCGCGTCGACGACCGCTTCGTGCGATTTGCCGCTTTTTCGGCGCTGACGCCGTTTGTCGCGACGTTCTTTCACGATCACGATTTCGTGGTCGCGTTTCCGGCGGCCGTGTGGTGCGCGCTGCGCGCGCGCGGAACCGATCGCGCCCTGGGGCTCGCCGGAACGTTGCTGGTATCGATCGACTGGTTCGGCTTGGCTCAGCGTACGAACGCCATTACGCAGAGTGCGTTTCTCGTTGCCGGCGCGGCCGCGGCGTTTGCGGCACTCGGCGAAAAACCCGATCTGCGATCGCTTTCGTATGCGGCCGCGCCCGTGGCCGTGCTGTTCGCGGCCGGCGCGTGGCTAGGAAGCGGTCATCCCGCGCCGATGTGGCCGTACCAGCTCGGGAGTTTCCACGCGCCGGCTACCGCCTCGATCGCGAAAATTTGGTTCTTAGAACAACGGCAAAGCGGGCTCGAAGCCGCCATTCCGGCGTGGGCGCTGCTCAAGTCGCTGTCGCTCGCCGGCTGCGTCCTGCTGGTCGTCGCTATATGTCGACGTCCATCATATTATCGAACGGCGTTCCGGCCGCAGGATTGAAGCCGGTCAAGCCCGGCTTGTGCGCGTAACCCTGGTCGAGGACCCACATGACGATCGTCGGCACGTCGCGCTGGATGATGGCCATCTCACGGCCGAGCAGTTCGGTTTGCGTCTTTTGGTCGTAAGTGCCTTTTACTTGCTCGAGTAAGCGGTCGAGCTCGGCGTTACAGTAATGCGCGACGTTCTGTCCGTTGGGAGGAATCTGGTTGCACTCGAAGTTGTTGGAAATATCGGGATTGGGAAGCGCTCCCCAGGCGAACGTCGTCATGTCGAACTTTCCGCCGTACACGATGCCGCCGCTCTGGTACGGCCCGAAGAACACGGCCGCCGCCGATTTGCGAGTCACCATGGCTACTCCAATAGATTTTAACTCTTGCCTGACCACTTCGACGAGGTTATCGGCCGTCGCCGAGCCCGTGTAATATTCAAAGTCTAGCGAAAGTCGGCGCCCATTTTTTACGCGCACGCCGTCGGGACCTACCATCCATCCGGCTCGATCCAGTAATTGGCGAGCCCTCGCGGGATCGTAGGGTGTCGTAGAAATCTTTGGCGCAAACGGAAACACCGAAGGAATTATGCTGTCCTGCACCTGCGCGTAACCATGTTCGATTTTTTCGACCAGGCTCCGACGATCGATTGCATAACGTATAGCCTGTCTCACGCGCACGTCGCTGACCAGCGGCCGCGTGACGTTGAAGTCGATGTGGGAATAGTAGGTGCCCGGAATGACGTCGGTTTGAACGTTAGGAACGCTCTTGACCTGATCGACGTACGATGGCCCAACCTGCGGCCAGAGATCGACTTCACCGCTCCGCATCTCCGTCAGCAGCGTGTCAAAAGATGGAATGAGCTTATACGTTATGCGCTTGAGCTTGGGTAGACCGCGGAAGTAGTAGGGATTGGCTTCCAGCTCGATCTTGTCGCCGCGAGCCCACGAAACGACGCGGAATGGTCCGATTCCAACCGGCTTTGAGTTGTACGGCGCGTGGTTGATGTCGGGAAGCCCGCCAAGGATGTGCTTCGGCAATACCGTCGGATTGGCGCCCGCCGATCCAAAGAAGGTCGGCAGAAATGACGAGTACGGTTTACTGAGATGGAAGACGACCGTGTATTTGTCGGGCTCGTCCATCTTCGTAATGAGATCCCAGCCGTCGCGTCCCACTTCATTATTGGCCGGGTTGAGTACGGCCTTGGTCGAGAAGATCACGTCGTCGGCATCGAACCGGGCTCCGTCGGACCAGCGCACGCCGCGCCGAAGGTGCCAGGTGATCGTCTTGCCGTCTTTACTGATGCCGCCGTTCTCCAAAGTCGGCACCTGGGTGACGAGTTCCGGATAAGGACGATTCTGCGCATCGTACTTCACCAAATAGGCTTGCGTCATTTCGGAGATGTAGCCCAGCGTCGTTTCGGTAAAAAGGTGCGGATTGAGCGTGGGAACGTCGCCCGTTCCGTCGGCGATGACGAGGTGATGCGTCTTGGGCGCATTGCTCTGTCCCGCCTTCGTACACGAGCAAAGCAATGCGGCGATCGACGCCAGGGCCGCGAGACGGGACAGACTCATGCGAAGCTCCTTAGCTAGATCGAGTAGTTCCAGGGATCCCAATAGGCCGAGATCACCGGCGATGGATTAAATCCC
The DNA here is from genome assembly GCA_963715435.1 of Vulcanimicrobiota bacterium. Classification (GTDB taxonomy): domain Bacteria; phylum Vulcanimicrobiota; class Vulcanimicrobiia; order Vulcanimicrobiales; family Vulcanimicrobiaceae; genus JAFAHZ01. The sequence goes on along the minus strand of OY970243.1, from coordinate 2,499,659 downwards.
TTGAGATCGCTGTTGTAGACGTACGGCGTACGGGTGAAGTACAGAATAATCGTCGGAACGTCGAGCGCCAGCTGTTGCTGCACGATGACGTAGTCTTTCTTCCGGCGCGCTTGGTCGACGGTTTTTAGCGCATCGTTCATGGCGTCGGTCGCAATCCGGTTGTTCCAAAACATCGCATTCTGACCGTGCGGCGCCAGGTTGTCGCCCGAGTAGATCGCGCTGTCGTCGGGATCGGCCGCTCCGGCCCACGAAAAGCCGGCGGCGTCGTAATGACCGCCCTGTAAGATGCCGCTGGTCGAGTTATCGAAGAATTCGTCCGATGGATAGTTCTTGATGTCCGCCTGCACGCCGACTTCACGCCACTGGCGCTGAAGCACCGTCTGTATCGTCTTACCGTTGGTCGACTCGGTTTGCGTGCTCATCGTAAACTCGAGCCGCTGCCCGTTCTTGACGCGAATGCCGTCCGCGCCGACTTTCCAGCCGTCGGCGTCGAGCAGTTGCTTGGCCTTTTCCACATCGTAAGGATAGTGCACGATATCGGTGGTGTACGCCCACGAATAATGCGGCTGCTGATCGGTGTCGGCCGGAATTGCCGATCCGTGAGCGATTTTTTGCACGATTTCGTTCTTGTCGGTCGCGTATGCGAGTGCGCGGCGTACTTGAACGTCTGAGACGACCGGCTGCTTTAAATTGAAATCGATGTGCGTCCACTTAAAGTCGTCAACGCGTGCGGCAACGATGCCGTTGTTCGGATCTGCCGCCAGCAGTTGGTACTCCGGCCATTTTAGAGCGGTTCCTAGCCCGATCAAATCGATTTCGTGCGTTTGCAGCTGCGTCAAGGCGGTGTTTTCATCCGGAAGAATCTTGTAGACGACTTCATTGAGTTTCGGACGTCCAAGATAGAAGTCCGGATTGACTTCCATGCGCACTTCTTGCCCGCGCTGCCACTGAACGAACTTGAACGGACCGCTGCCGACCGGGAGCGAGTTATACGGCGCAGTATTGAAGGAGCCTTTGTCATCGTTATACTTTGCGAGCAAATGCTCCGGTAGGATCGGCGCGTTGCCGTTGACGCTCCATAACTGTTGCAGGAACGGCGCGTACACTTTTTTCATGTGGATGACCGCGACGTAGGGGTTGGAACAGTCGATGCTTCCGATGTCTTTGTATCCGTCGGTCGTTACGACGTTGTTTCGCGGATTCATGACGACTTGCCAGGTGAACTTGAGGTCGTTGCAAGTGACCGGCGGACCGTCTTGCCACTTCATATTGCGGCGAAGCTTGTACTTGAGGGTGAGACCGTCTTTGCTAACGTCGCCATTAGCAACCGTTGGAATTTCGCTCAGTGCGTCCGGGAAAGGCTTAGCGTTGGGATCGTATCGTACGGTCCAGGAGAAAGCGAACATCGAGAGATCGAGTGTGGGCGCGGCAGAATTGAGCACCGGGTTGAGATTCTTGGGATCGCTGAACTCCGTGAACCGCAGTACGCCCGGCTGCGTCCACGGATGACGGCCGCCGCCTGGGGTGCCGTTGGAAACCTTGGAACAGCCCGACCACACGGTCGAGGCGGCAACCAGCGCCGCAACGGCGGCAGACCACTTTCCTTTCACCCGGATTCTCCTTTCTCGGCAAGCATCTCGTTGGGATCGATTCCATGACGCGCGCAGAAGGCGCGATACTCGCTCGGCGCAATCTCCGACGGCTTGATCTCGCTGCGCCCACCCCAGAAGACGTTGGTGTACGAGAAGCCGATGCCGGCATCGCGGAGGTGCTCGTCGATCGCCGCTTTATGGGCCAGTACTTTGTCCTTTTCCATGCCGTGCGCAACGGCCATGATGTTGACCTCGTGGAATTCGGGGCCGCCCTCGCGCCAGTAGGCGTGCGTAATGACGTAATGGCGTGCGACTTCACGTCCGGCATCCATCTCGCGACCCGGCGGCACCGCCCAATGGAACAGCGCGTTGTAGCGCGTGACGCGTTCCCTGTTGACCGTAGCCTTGACGTGCTCCAGAAACGTTGAGAATCGTCCGATGACCTTACGCTCGCTCAACGATTGCGCGATGGAGACGAACGTGTCGAAGTCGACGTCCGCCTCAGCTGCGCGCGGTCGCCACAGATCGCGAACCAGTTCTTCCGGCGCAAACTCGCGCTTGAGCGCGACGAGGACGCGCCACTCAACGTCGCTCAGCTCCACGATCTTCGTGTCGAGAGGTTCGCCCGGCGCTTCGGAACGCGCTCCCGGTTCTAGACCGCGCCGGCGCACGTGTCCCACGCCCAGCGTAAATAGCATCTTCGCCGGCATCAACCGAAACCGTTCGGCACCGATTTCGCGCGCCAGAAACGCCGCGTGCTTTTGAAGCGCGAATCCTTGCGGGACTTTGAGCGTCGTCCATAGACGATACGTGCTGCCGGCCGACACCGCATCGGTCGTGCGGATCACGACGTGCCCCGAAAACGGATCGTCGCGGAAAAGGTAGTCGAACGCCGCGTCGAGTTTTTCCGCCGGCACTTGCCACGCGCAGAGCGCGCCACTGGCCAGGTTCGTCGCCATTAACGTTTGCCGCACTCGGCGGATCGTTCCGGCGCGCAGCATCGCGCCGATGCGCTCGATGACGGTGTCGACGCCGACGCCGCTGCGCGCGGCGATCTCGCCGAAAGGATCGGCTTGGAAACCCGTAAGCCGATCCTCGGAGATCGCTAAGATGGCGGCGTTGACCGGATCGGAAACCGCCGCGGGTATTGCTGAGACGTCAGAACTCACTCTAACCACCCGTTAGACGAAGCCCCGCTCCATCTCTGCTAACGGCAAAACGGCGGTTTGGGGCGCCCCAGGGGAATCTCCGCCAGTCAAGGTGTCTATGCGCCCTATGTTTGGGGGCCCGACAAAGTGGGGGGCGCGCAGTCGGAGGCGGAGCGCCTTTCAAACAGAGCGCCTCTATAACTGCAGGTCGGAGGCTCCCGTCGCATAGAGATAGTTCTGCTCTGCGGTCCGGACGCCGTAGAGCGCCCCGATGTACGAGGCGGTGGCCGTCGAGAGATTCGCCTCCGCGGTCACCAAATTCAGAATCGTCGCCGCGCCGACTTTATACTGCGCTTGCGTCGCGTCGAGCGATACTTGCGCCGATTGTCGGGCGGATCGGGCCTGCACGAGATTCGCGCGGGCCGAAATCAGGTTGGCCAACGCCGTGCGTACATCGGATTCGACCGTGAGCTTGGTTAGCTGAAGACTCGCTTTCGCTTGATCGAGCTGCGACGCCGCAACCGCGACGTTGTAGTTCGTCAAACCTTGATCGTAGATCGGAACGGTTAGCGAAAGTCCGAGTGTCTTGACGTTAGTGAATCCGCTGGGACCCGGACAGTTTGCGGCAGATGCTTTGACACTTTCACCCTGAACGTAGGAGCAGTCGAGAAAGTTACGACCGACCGAATCGCTCGCGCCAGCGCTCAGTACCGGAAAGCGCGCTAACTTCGCATAACGTAAATTCTCTTCGGCGGACGTAACGGAATATGCAGCCGAAAGATAGTCGGGCCGCAAGAGCAACGCCCGTTTGAGCGAGGCAGCATAGGTGGGATTCGCCTGCGCCGATTCCGTCGAGACCTGTGCCGGCAGAATTTCAGCGTCGGCATCGAGTCCCAGCGCGGTAGCAAAGGCGGCTTGAGCGCCGATGGCGGCACCCTGTGCCGTGACGAGCTGACCCCGAGCCTGCGCCGTTTGAAACTGCGCGCCGGCAATGTCAGAACGCGCTGCGGCGCCATTGCGGATCTGCGCGGCCACGGCGTTCTCGTTTGTTTCGAACTCGCGGACGAGCTGTACGTCGGCTGCCACCGTCGCGTTGTCGGAGAGCACCGTATAATACGCGCTGGCAACGTCGATTTGGAGCGTCTCGAGTTGGCGCAGCAGCGTATCGCGCCCCGCCATATCCGAAGATTTTGCGGAGTGAATTGCTGCGATCGTCCGGCCGCCGTCGTAAATGAGCTGTCCGATCGAAATTCCGACGCTTTCCGAGGTAATGGTCGTACGCGAGAAGATGCCGGCCGGAATCGGAGTGACCTTTGCGTCAGGACTAAGCGGACTCGGTGAGCCGCTGCCGACGCTCGTGCGCGAACTGCTCGTGGTTGCCGTCCCGTTGCTGTAAGTCGTACCCATCGTTCCAGTACCGCTGACTGACGGGTAAAGCGCTTGAAGCTCCGATGTATATCGGGCGTGAATCGCGGCCCACGCGGCATTCTCACTCAAGAACACCGGTGACAGCGCGACTGCAATCTTCTCCGCTTGCTGCAGATTCACAGCGGCCGGAACGCCGGGCTTTGCCGTCAGCGCCTGAACGTCCGGTGCCGGCGAACCGTAAGCCGGATAGGGAACTGCCGAGGCATTCGCCGACGGCGTCGGCCGGGGCGTCGGCATCTGGACCGGCAGCGGCTGATTTTGCGCAACCGCCGCCGCAGGCGCTACGACACCGACGGCTACCGAAACCACGATAACCTTCAGAAACGATCCTGCCGTCATCGATTAGTGCCCGCTCGGCTTTGCGCTGGGGGATGCGCCCGCCGCGCCGCCCGGAGCGGCGCCGGGTGCACCGGCCGGCGGACCGCCGGTGTTCACCATTACTGGACTCCCGTCTTTGAGCGCGTCGGGGCGAGTCGTAATCACCGCAGTACCAGGCTGCACTTTCGGGCTGACCACTTGCGACATCGTATCCGTCTGCACTCCTACCTTGACCGGAACCTCGACCGCCTTATTATCCTGCACGATGTAGACGACGTTGCCGTTTTCCGTTTGCGCAATTGCACTGCGCGGAACGACGACCGCATCGTTTGCCGATTGCCGGGGAATGGTCGCCGCGATCAACATGCCGCCGCGGAGCTGCTCGCCGGGATTGGCGGTCTGCATGCGGGCCAGGTACGAAAGCGTTCCGGAGGTCGGAACGGCATTGACGGTCTGGATAACGCCCCGAAACGTTTTGCCCGGCAGCGACGAGGTCGTGTACGTAAACGGAACGCCCGCGCGAACGTAGCCGAGATCTTCGTCGGGAACGTTGATGTTCAACCATACGGTATCGATCCGCGAGATGGTCAATACCGGCTGATTCGGCGAGCCGAACGCGCCGGGATCGAGGAGACGCTGCGAGATCACGCCGTCAAACGGCGCGTACAAGTACGTCTGGGATAGCTGCGTGGAGAGCACGCCGGCCTGAGCGCGCGCGGCTTCAGCCGCGGCTTGTTGAGCCTTGACGTTCTGCGCGCTAACCACGTTGTTGCGCAATCCTACCACGGCATTGTTGTACGTTTGCTGAGCGGAGACGTATTGGGAACGCGAGTTTTCGAGCTGCGTTTCCGAGACATATCCCTGTTTGTACAGCTGCTGGTTCTGCTGGTATACCAGGCGCGCGTTATCTAAGGAAGCTTTCGCGCTTTGTACGGCAGCCTGATTGGACTGCGTCTGCACCGGAAGCCCGACGACGGCGCCCTGCGCGGTCGCGCCCTGCTGCGCGGCTTGAGCTTGCGCTTGTTGGAGCTGTGCGGAAAGCGTGGATGGGTCGATGCGTGCCAGCAGCGTTCCCTTCTTCACGACGTCGCCGATGTTTACGTAAATGCCGATGATCGGCGCGCTTTGCTGGAACGCCAGCGTCGATTGCTCGAGCGGTGCAACTTGCCCGTCGAGAACGATGTGCGTGGCGATGTTCTGGCGCTGCGCTTGGGCGACATCTACGCTCAACGGCTGCGGGCCGTTGGGGGCGCCTCCCTTACCACATGCGCTGAGAACGAGGGTAGCCGCGAGCATTGCAAATGCCGGCCGCGTCACCCTGAGTTGATACTGCATCTTTCTCCTCATCCAAGTTTGAACCGTACCCTCACTATACGGCCGCTAGGGGGATTTTGATTCAGGGCGTATTTCCCCCCGGCATGAGCGCGAAACTCGACATCGGACGCTCGTACAGTCTCCAGAGCCGCGTAGAGGAGTGGATGACCGCCGAGAAGGCCGGAAATAAGGGCGTAGACGTCCTTTCCACTTCCGTTTTGGTGCAGCTCGTTGAGAGCGCTGCAATTCATTGCATCGAGCCGGTCCTCGATGAGAGTAACGTCACCCTCGGCACGCATATCGACATAGAACACCACAAACCGGTACCGGTTGGTTTCATCGTGCGAACCGAAGTCGAGGTCGTGATGGTCGACGGGCCTCGCGTCAGTTTCGCCGTTCAAGTCTTCGACGAGCGCGAAGCGGTCGCCGAAGGTACCCACGAGCGGTACATTATCGACCGGGCTAAGTTCCTCGCTAAGCTTGAAGAAAAGCTTACATAACGGTAGGGTTACAATTTGGGTGCGGGTTGGGTAAGAGGGTGACAAAACCCGCCGTCCCCTAGCCCCTCAGGCTCCCACTGCAGGGGGGGCAATCGTGTGTTCCCGAAGAGATGGCGGATTGCCATCCGGTCAGCACGCCCCTCGGGGCCCGCCCGGACGGCATCTGAGGCTCATTAACTAGCTAGCTAGGAGGAAACATTGAAGCGACTGAGCACCGGAGTCCTCGCCGTGCTGATGGCAGCCGGCCTTGGACTCAACGCGGTCGCAGCCACGTCCAACGCATCGCATGGCAACATTGGAACCAACGCGATCGCGCAGGGCGGCGGCTCGACCATGGCTGCTCCGCCGGCGAATTTCGGATCCCCGCCGTCGGGCCAGATCCCGATTCTCTACAATGACCACCACGTCTACGCTAAGCCCGATGTTCTGAAGCAGGGTCGCGTTCTCGCCGCGCTTGTCCGTGGCGGAACGCTCCTGATTCCCCTCCGCTCGATGTTCGAGCAGATGGGTGCGACTGTGTCGTATGCAGCGGGCACGAAGACCGTGACGGTCAGTAAACCCGGTGCCGAGGTCAAGGTGACCGTCGGTAAACCGGAAGTCGTCATCAACGGCGAGTCCCGTCCGCTCGACGTACCGCCGATGATCTACAAGGGCACGGTCCTCGTACCGGTCCGCGTGATCTCGGAAGGTATGGGAGCGTACGTACAATGGGTGCCGGATCAGCACGTCGTCGTCGTACGGTATCTGCCGCCGACGCCGCCGCCGACCCCGGCTCCGACGGAAGCGCCAACGGCGCCGCCGCCGACGCCCACGCCCACCCCGGCCCCGACTCCGTATTGGGACCACTACGTGGCTGGTGATTACATCATCTCGCCCAAGGTCTACAACGAGTTCAACCCGGGCACCACGACGAGCAACAACACGAACGGCTTCTCGTACCGTATCCACGGTGCAGTTGAGTTCCCGTTGTTCAACCTGCCGTGGATGGTCGAAGGCGACTATCGCCAGCTCAACTATCCGAGGAACAATACGTCTGTAACCGCCATCGGCGGCCTCTACAACTATCCGTGTCCTCCGGGTTGCTCCGGCATCACCGGCCGCGACTACGACCTCGATGTGCGTCTCGGACTTCGCGTCCTTCAACCGCGCATCTACGTCGGTGTCGGCTACTTGTGGCGGAATAACAATGCCGGCTATCCCACCCTCACCGGCGTGGGCGGCGGTCTTGAGAAACTGCCGAATCTCCAACGCGCATTCGACTGGTACGGTAGCGCGTACTACTATCCGTCCGTCCGCGGAACGTACACCAGCACGAATCCGATCGGCTGCTCGCCGGCGGCTCCGTGTCACTACAACGTCGGATACGGCGAGTTGAAGTACGACATCGGCGTCGACTACTCGTTCGAGAACATCCCGCTCTTCCTCGAAGCCGGGTGGCTCGGGATGCGCGGATGGCACCAGATGTCCGCTCCCGCAGACTTCTCGGAGAACGGACCGTACGTCGGTATCGGCATCAAGTTCTAACTTAAGCCGAACCGATAAGGAAAAGCCCTCGGCGGAAACGCCGGGGGCTTTCTCTTTCACTTGATCTGCTTCTGCTGTTGGTTTGGATTTGTGAATCCACACAACATTCGAAGCGATTGCGTTCATTCGTACGTGCTGAAGAAAAATAATAAAGGGGTGGCTGTTATGCCACCCCTCGTGATATGCGGCGCTATTTGGCTATGGATGTTTTGAGGGTTTAGGTGACGGAGACGGCAATAGCAGCGGCAACGCGCCTGGCGACTTGTATCCGCTTGGGTAGGCGACCGGTGATGGTGATGGTGATGGTGATGGTGACGGTGAGTTCTTCATACCTTTTGGCGATGGCGACGGCGAGCCGCTCGGTGATGCGTAGGGATTCGGTGATGGCGACGGCGGCTGCACGCACGGCGGCGTGATGACGTCGACCGGCGGTTGGCCCGGTGCCGGAGCAGGCGTTGCCGTTGCGGCCGGCGTCGTTTCGGGCATTACGCCTTGCGGCAGCGGCGTCGGGCACATTTGCGGCAAAGCAAACCAGTGCTCCGTGAAGCCGTTCTTGGCAAGACCCGCTTTTATCGATTTGCCGAAGTACGTGCTGCCGTATTTATGCGTCAGAACCTGAATGTATTGCCACGCAATGTGCTGGCCGTCTTGCGTGTAGACTTTACGCCAGACTTGCTCGCCGAAGAAATATGAACGCGCGAGCTGCGGATCGTTGGGATATTTCTTTTCCCACGTTCTGAGCGCTTCGTCCGCGAATACCAGCTTAGAGATGATCCGCGGATCGGTCGTGTACGCGCCGGCGCTGACCGCTCCGTCCTTGAACGTGTTATCTATGCCGAGATAACTCATCTTCATGCGGCCGAAATACTCGTCGCCGGGAGCAGAGCCGTTGAACTCCATGCACTGCATGTGCGCCCACTTGCTCTTTAAGTCGCCGCAGGGATCTTTCTTCGGGTTCGGAGTCGGCGTCGCCGCCGCTGCGGGGGCTGCTGCACCGGCGCTTTCCGGTAATGCCCCGAACTCCATGATTGCTAAGGCGGCCAGAGGCGCCCATACGATTGCTCTCATGGACGGTAAACGTTTGGCACGTCCGGTGCGTCGTCCTTGAGCGGCGTCGCCTCCCGCACATCTTGTGCTGCGGCGACATGTCCCACTTCCCGCTGTGCAAAGGGTCGGTCGGACGAGCGCCGCGAAAGCTGCGCACGATGAGGCGCTCAGTTCGCGTTGCGGTGGTGCAACTGCTTGCCCACGACCGCGCAGATTTTGCTCGGCTCGGCAACCAGATCGTCGATACGGTTGCAGACGCCGCGAACGGCGCCGAAATGGTCGTCCTCCCCGAAGGCACGCTGCCCGCATACGTGCTTGGCGATTCGGCGCTCGGCGACGACGAATCGCTCGTAGCGGCTACGCTCGAACGCTTATGCAACCTTGCACGACAAACGAGCACGGTCATCGTAGGCGGCGCGGCGCTGCGCCGGGGAAGCGCCCTGCGCAACGCAGCGGTGACCATCGATCGCAATGGCTCGCTCGCCGGGACTGCCGATAAGCTTTTCTTGTGGCATTTCGACCGCCGCTGGTTCGAAGGCGGATCGCGACTGATGCCGATCGATACCGCCGTCGGAAAGCTCGGCGTTTTGGTTTGCGCCGACGGACGGCTTCCCACGATCGCGCGAACGCTCGTCGACCGCGGTGCGGAAATGCTGGTCATGCCCACGGCGTGGGTCACGACCGGGCGTAACCCGCAGGCGCTCGAGAACGTTCAAGCCGACGTGCTCGGCCGCGTTCGCGCGTACGAAAACAACGTTCCGTTCGTCGCCGCCAACAAGTGCGGTTCCGAGTTGGGGATGGTCGCCTACTGCGGCAAGAGTCAGATCGTCGGCAAGGACGGCGAGATCGTCAAGATCGCCGGCGAACGGCAGTTCGAAATCGTCACCGCTGCCGTCGACGTGGGCGACGCGGCGCCCAAACGCAGTGCAGTTTCGGAGGTTGCGCCGCGCGCCACGACTGTCGAGCTTCCGATGCGCGTCGGTATTTCGCCCGACCGGCTCCCCCGCGACGTCGATCGCCGCCTAGAGATGCTCGACGACGCGTTCGCACTAGCTCCGGCTGACTCCGACCGGCTTGCCGCAATCGATCACGTGCTGCCCACCGTAAGCGTAAACGACGAAACGATTCTCGATCCGGGCGGGCTGGTCGGTTACCGCCGCGCCGGTTACCGGCTCGTCGTCTGGACGACGGCGGAAACCTCGCCCTGGACCGAACGCATCGCGCGCGCTCGCGCGCTCGAGCTGCGGATCTACGTCGTGGTCTTCGATCGGGCTAACGATCGGGCGTACGCCGTCGATCCAGACGGCATCGTCGTGGCCGGAACCTTCGACCGCTACCGGCTGGCGAGTTTCGCACTCGATCCGCGCAAAACGACCGAAACGCAAGTTGCGCCCGGCACCGACGTCGCCGACGGGTTGGAACGGATTGCAGCGATCGCACGCCACCAGACGGTGGTTGGGTGAGCGAAAGCGTCTCCGAGGCTCTGCGCGAGGTTAAGGAGCGCCAAGAGACCATTGAGCGAGGAGACCGCACTGCCGCCCTGGCGGCAGCTCTTATCGCAGTATTGGCCGCATTTGGCACGCTCTTTTCGCATCATCGGTCGATCTCGGCGCTCAACTCCAAGAGCCAAGCCATCTTGCTGCAAGCGCGCGCGGCGGAACGCCGCAACGCGGCGGAAGCAAAGGTAATTCGATCGGAACTCTACGCGGCGCTGCTCAAGGCCGGCATCGCGCAGACCGAGGATTCGCGCAAGGCTCTCGCTACGGTCGTCGATAACGAAAAAAATTCCGCATTGAGTGCCACCAAAGAAGCCGATACTTTCGAGAACGAATCGCTCGAGTACGATTCGCACGCGGACGTCGAGATGAAGTCGTATGAAACGCTCGAATGGGCAACGGCGCTCTTCCAAATGGCAATCGTGCTGGTCTCCATTTCGACTCTGTCGCGAAATCGGGCGCTGCTGATAGGCGGCGGCGCGCTTAGCGCATTGGGCTTGGTCCTCATGATCGTGGGATTGCTGCAAGGACACTAGTGTATCGTTCGGCCGCTTTGGCGGCACTCGCACTTATGGGCATTGCGGCTTTCACCGCTACGGCGCAACGCCCGGTACGAATGCATCGGGCCGCGGGCCAAATCGCCGCCTCGGCTTGGCCGTACTTGCCCGGCAGCGTTCTCGCCATCCGCGTCGACGGCTTTCCGGTTCCATATCACGTCTCACTGGTCGGTGAAGGATCGGTCAGCGATGCCGGTACGTATGCGCTAAATGACGCCGCGAAGCCCGGTGTTGCGACGCTGGTCGCCGGCAACGCGCTCGGCATCGCTTCCCACAACGTGCGAATCGGCGCACCGCCGACGGCGGACCGCGACGCAATCGCCGTAGCCTCCTACGACGACGGTCTCGTTTTTCACGACGCCGGTAACTTTTCGGTGCTCGGGATCTTGGCAATCGCCGGCGCGCCGGGCGACGCCGCCTTCGACGCACGCGGCCGAGTTGCCGTAGCGGACACTCAAGGCGACGCGTTGACCGTTGCAGGATTGAACCCGTGGAACGTGACGCGCGTCGCGAACGTCCCGCTCGGCGATGAGCTCGCGATCGACTTGAGGTCGAGTGATATCTTCGTGACGAACCGCGACGTCGGCGGCAGCGGCGGCCTCACGCGCGTTACGCCGGGCGGCAAGGTGACGACCGTACAGACGGGTGAAACCGCCGAAGGTCTGGCAATCGACGAAACGCGTCATCTCGTTTACGTGGCCAACGCCAACGACGGCACCGTTGCAGTCGTCGATTCACGCTCGATGCGAGTCGTGCGCCGCTTCGGCGCCGTTGATCGCGTCTTTTCGCTCGCGCTTTCGTCCGACGGAAAAGTGCTCTACGCCGTCTCCAATCAGAGCACCGGATCGCCGTTTGGTGCTCCCGGTTCCGTCGTCGCCTTCGCCGTCGGGACGAATCGCCCGCACGAGATCGCGCGCAGCCCGAGCTTGACCTTTCCTATCGGCATCGCGCTTGACTCAAAGACCCAAACGCTCTTCGTCACCGACGAATCGGCCGACGCCGTCGACGTTTTGAACGCCAGAACGTTGCGAGAGCGCGGTCCGCCGGTCGCAACGTGCCGCACGCCGTGGAAACCGTTTCTCGACGAGCGTACGCACCGGCTCTACGTTCCGTGCGCGCGCGCCGATCGCGTGGACGTTCTGGACGCGACGCACGCTGCATCGCGTAGCCGGCGCACCGTTTCGGACGGGCGGCTATCCGCTCGCCGTCACGGTATGGCACGCGACGACGGCAGCGAATCGTTCCTCGCGAAAATGAAGTCGTTCGCCTACCTTTTTGCCTTACTGGTCGCGTTGCCGATTGCGGCTGCAGCCGCCGAGCTGCCGTCGAACGTCGCGCCGGGTGCGCCGTTTCCTCGTATCCTCGAGCAAGCGCCGACGATCGAATCCATCGCACCGGGCATCGAGTACGGCGAGTATCAACTCTATACGAGCGCGGGACCGCTTTCGATTCACGTCGTTGCCATGCAACCCCGTCGCGATGACGTGCACGTCGCCAGCGTTCTTGCGAACAACGTCTTGGAATCCCGCGGCGAAACCGTTGGCTCGATGGCCAAACGAACCGGAGCGGTCGCCGGCATCAACGGCGACTATTTCGACATCGGAAACACGAACCGTCCGCTCAATATCGTGGTGCGAAACGGTCAACTGCTGCAAATGCCCCGAAAGCGTTACGCTCTCGCGGTAAGGCGTGACGGGAACGCCTCGATCGACGAATTCGGTTTTCTGGGACAAATCGAGCTCGGCGATAAAACGATCTCGCTCGATTCTATCGACCAGGTTCCCGCTCCAAACGGCGGAACGGCGTTTTTGACTCCTGAGTTCGGAAGCGTGCCGCCGCTGGAAAATACGACGCTGGTGGGACTCCAGCCGATCGACGGTACGCCGCCGCTCGCGCGCTACCGGGTGACGTCGATCGCCGACAATCTCACGGCGCAGCCGCCCGGATATTATCTCGCCATCGGCCCGGGCGCATACAACGCCGTCGATCCGCCAAATGTGGGCGACATTGCCGCCATCACCGGCGATCTTTCTCCCGTCGGGCTCGATCAACTCACAACCGCAATCGGCGGCGGCCCGCTCATCCTGCACGACGGCACGTGGTTCGAGGATCCGGACGGCCCTAACGGCGGTGAGTTTTCAAAACGCATTCCGTCGTCGGGTGCCGCGATAGCGCCCGACGGTACGCTTTTCTTGATCGAGGTCGACGGGCGGCAACCGTCGGTCAGCGTCGGATTGACGCGACGGGAGTTCGCCGCACTCATGCGCGGGCTCGGAGCGACCGAGGGCCTCGCATTCGACGGCGGCGGTTCTTCCACCATGGTCGTACGCCTATTGGGCGACGCGGACGCCAGTGTCGTCAATGCGCCGTCGGACGGCAGAGAACGTCCCGTCGGCGACGGACTCTTGGTTTACAGCACAGCGCCGGTGGGGGCTGCGGTCCGATTGGTTGCGAGGCCCGGTGTAATCCGGGCCGTTACGGGTGCCGACGTTCCACTGCGGATCGCCGCAGTAGACTCCGGCAATCACGTCGCTTCCACACAAGAACCGCTCGACGCAAAGGTCGAGCCCGTATCGCTCGGCATCTTTCGCAACGGGCGCTTCACCGCGCTGCAGCCAGGTACCGGAAACATCGTTTTGCACAGCGGCCGGCTCAGCGGCGACGTAAGCATCGAGGTCCTGCGTACGCCCGCACGTATGACGATCGTCCCAACCGATCCGAACGTCGACAAAGGTGGAACGATCGCGTTGGAGGCCCGAGCGCTCGACGCGCGCGGCTATCATCTCTCGCTGCCGGCGCTGCTGCCGTGGGGGACGAAGGAGGGATACGTCGACGCGCGCGGCGTGTATCGCGCGGGCGCGCATGACTCAACCGTCACGGTTCGCATCGGCGACGGCGTCGCGGGGACGCTGGTGACCGTCGGCTCGCACGAGAGCGAACTGCCTTTTGCCGACCGCGCGCATTTCGTGACGGTGCCTCGCGGCGGTAACGGTTCGCTGGTTCACGATGAATCGTGCGCGAGTTGTCTGGCCCTGAGTTACTCATTTTCGAGCAGCGAACGAGCGGCATACGCAATGGCCGACTTGCCGCTTCCGCCGCATACGATCGGGTTATCGTTCGACGTTCTCGACGACGGCAGCGCTTCGCGGTTGCGGGTGGCCCTGCGCAACGCCATCAACGAAGACGTCTTCTTGGACGCAGCGCTGCTCGATACGCCGGGCTGGCGTCACGTTTCGGTCCGGTGGTCCGGTGAGACGGCGGAAGTCGGGCGATTGTTGGGCATTTACGTGCTGCCTCCCAGAGGCATGGAACTCTCGAGCGGCCGGATCGTTCTTCGCAACGTACGTGCGGTGGTCGCCGGGCAAGCCGCGCAAGCCGCAAGTGGGCAAGGGCACCGGAGCGCGGCCTCAAATACCCGCTCGCATGGAGTTCGCGGGGTTCGCAGCACGAGCGCTCGACGGCGCAACGGCTGCCGGTGCGCAATACGCTGACGTTCGGCTCGAAACGCAGCACGGGCAGCGCGTAGAAGTACGAAACGGCGTCGTCTCGACGCTGGCCGATACGGCCAGCACCGGTTACGGCATTCGAGCGCTGATCGACGGCGCGTGGGGCTTTGCCGCCAGCTCCGATTTGAGCGACGCGGAGATCGACCGCACCGCCGGGCGCGCGGCGCGTATCGCTCGCGCGAGCGCGTCGATCGCACGCCGGCGGGTCGGCGCCGCTCCGCCCCTGGCCTACATCGACTCCTTCGATACCCCGGTCGTGCGCGATCCCAACGAGATACCGCTCGGCGAACGCGTCGCGCTGCTGATCGAAGCCGAGCGTCTGCTGCACGTTTCGCCCGAGATCGCCGTCGGGCGCGCGTGGCTGGATCTGTGGCGCACGGACAAGACGTTATTCAGCACGACCGGATCGCGCATCGAACAACGGCTGCGCCATACCGGATGCGGCGTCGAGGCGATGGCGGTCGGCAACGGCGACGTACAGACCCGCACGTATCCCGGCGACGTCGGCTTGTACCAAACCGGCGGTTGGGAGATCGTCGAGTCGGCCAAGTTGCTCGAGGGCGCACCGCGCATCGGCGAAGAGGCCGTTGCGCTGCTGCGTGCGCCGCAATGTCCCGCCGGAACCTTCGACGTCATTCTCGGCGGTTCGCAGATGTCGCTGCAGATTCACGAGTCGTGCGGCCATCCGGCCGAACTCGATCGCGTGATGGGATGGGAAGCCAATTTTTCGGGAACGAGCTTTCTCGAAATCGATCAAGTCGGCAAGCTGAAGTACGGCTCCGACGTCGTCTCGATCGTCGTGGACAACACGCTCCCGGCGGGAATGGCAACGTGCGGATACGACGACGAGGGTACCAAATCGGTGCGTTCCGACATCGTTCGCAACGGCATTCTCGTCGGATACGAAATGAGCAACGACACGGCCCGAACGATCGGACGAGAAAGTAACGCATGCGTCCGGGCACAGAGCTGGGAGTACGTTCCGATGATCCGGATGTGCAACTTAGTGCTGCTTGCGGGTTCGGTTCCGTTCGAGAATCTCTTCGACGACGTCGGCGACGGCATTTACATGGAGAGTAATCGATCGTGGTCGATCGACGACCGCCGGCTCAATTTTCAGTTCGGCTGCGAGATCGGCTGGGAAGTCAAGAACGGCAAGCGTGGCCGCATGCTCAAGAATCCAACGTACGCCGGCATGACGCCGAAGTTCTGGAACTCTTGCGATGCGATCGCGGACGAACGGTCGTGGTTTGCGTGGGGAACGCCCAACTGCGGCAAGGGAGAGCCGATGCAGACCGGATTGACGACGCAAGCGGCGGCACCGGCGCGTTTCCGCAACGTTTCGGTCGGTGTCGGTTATGCATAGCGCGCAGCGCGAGAAGCTGGCAAAACACGTGCTCGCGATGGCGAGCGCCGACGAAGCCGAGGTTTTGGTTTCGACAGGCGACAGCGCGCTGACGCGCTTCACCCGCCAAGTCTGCAACCAGAACGTTGCCGCGGCGGACGCCGGCATCTCCGTCCGCGCCGTCGTCGATAAACGGACGGGCGTCGCACGTACCAACCGCTTCGACGACGCATCGCTGCGCGAGGTCGTCGGCCGCGCGGTCGAGATGGCGCGTCTAGCGCCGCAAGATCCGCTGCATCCCAAGCTGCCTAATGGCGGCGCGGCGGCTGCACCGGCCGGTGCGTACGACGCGGCGACGGCCGACGCGCCGGCCGATCTGCGCGCCTCGATGTGCGAAGCGCTTTTCAGCCAGGCCGAAGCCGCCGGGCAGTGGTGCGCGGGCTTCGTTTCCACCGGCTCGGCCGGCTATACGATCGTCAACACATCGGGCGCCAACGCTTCCTTTGACGGTAGCGACGCCGCAATCAACGTGAAGATGAACGCTTCGGACTCCACCGGTTTCGCCGAAGCGTACGCAACGCGTGTCGCGGACATCGATGCCGCATCGGTCGGACGGCGCGCGACCTCCAAGGCGGCGGGCGCAATGCATCCGGTGGCCGTCGAGCCCGGAGCGTGGACCGTCGTCCTGGAACCGTCAGCCTTCGGCGAGCTTTTCGTCTATCTCGCCGAGCATTTTTCCGCGCAGACCTTTGACGAAGGCGCGTCGTTCTGCAGCGACGGACTCGACCGCACCTATTTTGCCGCCAACGTCAACGTTTACGACGATTACGCGCATCCGCTCAATCCGGGAATGCCGTTCGACTACGAGGGGCATCCCACGATGCGGGTTCCGCTAGTCGAGAACGGCATCGTTCGCAACGTCGTTACCGACAGTTACTACGCTCACAAGCTCGAGCGGCCCAATACCGGCCACGCGCTGCCTGCGCCCAACTCCTTCGGGCCCCAAGCGCGCAACCTTGTGGTCGGCGCCGGCGCCAAGAGCGTCGACCAGCTGGTCTCCGAAACCAAACGCGGCCTCTTGATCACGCGGTTCTGGTACATTCGCACGGTCGACCAAAAGAAGGCGGTGGTTACCGGAATGACGCGCGACGGCACGTTCCTAATCGAAGACGGACGGATCGCGCGGGGGGTGCGGAACTTGCGCTTCAACCAAAGCATTCTCGACTGCTTGCGCCGCTGCGAGTTTGCGAGCGAACAGAAGCGCACCGGATCGTACCATTACTCGCTCGTTGCGCCGGCGGCAAAGTTCGAAAACTTCCACTTCACGTCGACCACCGATTTTTAGCTAAGTCCCGGCGTTCGGTCAACTTCTTATTCGCGCTCGAATGAGGCCTGCCAAAACGAGCATCGTTCCAAGCGCCACCGCCACGAGCGATGGTACCGCTATCACCTCCATCGCGGGATATTGAAGAACTGCGGCATGCAGCGAAAGACCGCCGACCGAGACGGACTGGCCGTCGGGACACAACGCGATCGCGTGCGGCAAGGGACGATCGTTGTCGTCGTCCACCGCGAAGAGGACGGCCGGCGCCGCCAACCCTTCCATACCGCGCATCATTGCCGCCTGCTGGGGCGTAAAGAGCACCGCTTTGATGATGCGATGCGCGGCGGGAACCGCAAACGAATCGTACGGCAACTGCAGGCCTGCAATTTGCTGTTGCTGCTGCATGAGCAGAACCGGCGACAGGAATGCCACGCCCGACGGCTGCGTAACCGTCAAATGGTCGCCGCGCGGATCGCGCGCCTCGACGTAGACGACGCTCCGCTGGACAGCGTGTAAGACGAACGTGGTCAGCAACGGACCGGAAAACTGCGGCCGCCGCCCGGTGCTTCCCGGCTGCGCCAGCGGGAAGGACAGCGTCCCGCCTAAATCGTTGACGCGAACGCTTTGGCCCGGGGCCCCGACGACCGTATCGTTATCGGGAGCAAAAAGTCCGTTGGCAATCGCCGCACACGCGACCATCGCGGCGCCCAGCGCGATTATTAGGCTTCGCTTTCGCAGTCCGGCAATGCAGATGACCGTCAGCGCGGCAAGTGCGACGTTGAACCACCCGGAGTGATAGACGTTGCGGCCCGCAAGCGCGATCTCCGTCCATGCCGCTGCCGTCAGGACGATCGCAATGGCGGCATAGGCGCTCAATGCGCCGTCACCAAATCATTCACCGCCGCGCGCATCTGCGGATACGCAAGAGCTCCGTCGAAGCCGCGCACGACCTTTCCGTCGCGTCCGACTACGATGGTCGTTGGTAATCCTAGCGCGGCGTAAACGCGGCCGTATTGCTGCTGCTCGTCGATCCAGATCGGAAACGCGATCTGCAGCGCATCGGCGAACGCGCGCGCCCGTTCGGGCGATTCACCCTCGTTTACGCCGACGATCGCGAGCCCGCGCCCGCGATACGCTTGCGATAATCGCTGAAGGTCGGGCATCTCTGCACGGCACGGCGGACACCACGACGCCCAAAGGTTCATAACGACGATCTGACCGCGGTAGGCCTCCAGCGAAACCGGGCGTCCGCGATCGTCCTGGAGCGCGAAGACCGGAGCGGTCTGGCCGGTCAATCCCGCCGGCCCCGTTGGGCGCAATTGCTGCGAGCCCAAGTACGGGAGGAGCATCAAGAGTGCGGCTGCGACGACAAACGCAGAGACCAGCAGAGAACTCCGGAGACGCGAACTCACCAATCACCCATTCGGTCTTCGTCGACCTCTCCTTCGAAAACTACGGTGCCGGCCGGTAACACCGCCGCGTAGAGCGGAACGCCGCGAAAGCGCACTTCGCGCAGGCGCGCGGCATCCTCGAGCCGTTCGAAGAGCCTGCAATAGCGGTCGAGGACCTCGGGGCTGCAGCGTCCCACCGAGGGCTCTACGTTGTAGGTTTGCACAAAGCTTTCGAACGCGCGCTCGAAGTCTTCGGGCGCGAAGCGCGACCGCAGTGAGACCTCGCGTGCGACGCGTTCCAGGGGGTTTGCCTCCTTCGGCGGACGAAACGGCGACGGCGTGCCCGCCAAGATTCTCGACGGAAAAGCGCTCGCGGCCGACTTGCGCACGGAACTCCTCGGCCGTACGAGTGCGCTACGCGAAGCCGGGATTCATCCCCGGCTCGATATCGTTTTTGTCGGAAAGAACGAATCGAGTGTCGCGTACGTCCGCAATCTCGTGAAAACGGGAGAGCGCGTCGGCGTTGCGGTCGAAGTCGATCAGCTGCCCGAATCGGCGTCGCTGCCGGCGGTCCGGGAGCGGCTAGAACGTCTTCGCGACGATCCCGGCGTGCACGGCGTGATGCTGCAGCAGCCATTGCCCGGGCATCTCTCGATACGAGAGATCGCCGACGCGATTCCCGCGCACAAGGACGTCGACGGAACGCACCCCACCAATCAAGGTCACCTCGCGTTCGGCAGCGGCACTGAGTTCGTACCGGCGACGCCTGCCGCCGTAATGCTGCTGCTGGAGCGTAGTCCGCACTGGCCCTTACGCGGCCGCCGAACCGTCATGATCGGACGTTCAATCGTCGTAGGCGCCCCGGTCGCCATGTTGATGCTCGCCCAAGACGCAACCGTGACGGTGCTGCACAAAGAGTCGCACGCCTTGCAGCCGTTCGTGAAGATGGCAGACGTGGTCGTCGTGGCGACCGGCGTTCCGGGACTCGTCCGCGGCGAGGACCTGCAGCCGGGCGCAACTGTGATCGACGTCGGAACGACGCTCGTCGACGGCGTGCTCCGCGGCGACGTCGACTTCCCAAGTGCGGTTGAAGTTGCCGGAGCGATCACGCCCGTTCCGGGCGGCGTGGGGCCGGTGACGAACATCGCTTTGCTGCGCAATGTCGTCAAAAGCGCCGAACGCATGTCAGGGTGCCCGATCTAGATTTCGTTCAGGCCGAGGCGACGAGAGGCGAAGCGTACAACGGTACGCGAGGGTCTTGGCAACGAAGGCATGGGCGAAATCTAGTTCGGGGAAAAGTACTTTCCGAAGAACTTTTCTTGGCCGGGGCGATAGGAAACGTCTTCGCCGCGCGCGCGGCGCGTTTCGAGCTCCTTGCGGCGACGCTCCAGCAGCCGCCGCAGCTGCGGCAATAAGCGCTGCAGAAAATCTTCTTCGGCGACCAGTCGCTTTTCGGTCGTTTCCAGCTCGAGAAGACGCTGCTTGATCGCTTCGGCAATCTGCAGCGTATCGCCGACGACGAACGACGCGCTCAATGGGTCGTCGGGCAAACGCACCGCCGCTTCGCTTCCCGAAAACTCCACGACTAACTCCAGATATTCGGAAAACAGCGCGCGAACGCGTTCGTTCAACCGTACGATCTCCTCGTCGTCATCCTCGGGCTCTTCTAGCACGTCGGCATCCACCATGAGATATGGCTCGCGGCTCACGATTTCACAAATGCGGAAACGCTGCCGTCCGACGGTCGATATGAAGTAACGATCGAACGGAAGCGACTGAACGTCCACGATTTCCGCAATCGAGCCGACTTCGTGAGGAGTGACGTTGGGATCGCCTGCCTCGGCGCCCTCCGCAATCAAAGCCACGCCGAATCCTTCGCCGGTACTCAGACACTCGTCGATCATTTGCTTGTAGCGCGCCTCGAAAATGTGCAAGTTTAGGACGGCGCCCGGAAAGAGCACGGCGTTGAGCGGAAAGAGGCGGAGCCGCCGGAGCATAGGACCGCCTCTTTTCGGGCAGGTCGGGCTTGGTTCCCGGCCAACAGAACGCGAGCATGGAGCTGGATTTGCAGTCTTTGGAGACGGCACACCCCGAACCGCATCCGTTGTTGCTCGAGTTAGAGCAACATGGGCGAATGGACGGCATTCCGATCGTGCCGCGGGAGACGGGACGGCTGCTTTCAACTGTGGTCGCCGCGATGCAAGCCAATCGCATCCTCGAGATCGGAACTGCATACGGCTATTCGACGCTCTGGATGGCGCTCGCTCAGCCGCGCATGGGCAAAATCTGGACGATCGATCCCGACACGCAGCGCACCGGCGTCGCGCTTTCGTATTTCAAACGCGCCGGCGAAGACGATTTCATCGAGATCTTCAACACGCCGGCACTGGAACTGCTAGAAAACTTTCCGCAACGCAATCTGGACGTCGTCTTCATCGACGCGGACAAAACCGAGTACCGTCAATATCTCGATTTGGCGCTTCCTATGTTGAAGCTTTCCGGCTTGTTCGTCGTTGACGATTGCATCGAGGCAGGGCGGGAGTTCGTCGATGCATTTCTCGGCCATCCCGCGCTCAACGCTACGATTCTGCCGCTCGGCAACGGAACCGGTATCGGCGCGCGCATAAAATGACCGGCCCGTCGGAGTTCAAACACGCGATGCGCCACGTTCCGACGGGCGTCACCGTGGTTACGAGCTCCAAAGAGGGCGAGCCGCGCGGCATTACGGTAAGCGCTTTTTCAAGCGTGTCGGCCGAACCGCCGACCCTGCTCATCTGCATCAATCGCGCCGCCCGCAGCTACCTCTACATCTCGGCTTCAGGTGCCTTCTGCGTAAACGTGCTCGCCGGAAATCAACGCGAGCTTGCGGAGCGGTTCTCGGGGAAGATTCGCGACCGGCAGTTCGATGGCGTGGCGTACGGCGCCGGCGAAACCGGTGCACCGGTGCTGGAGGGAACGATCGCGCATTTCGAGTGCACCGTCGCGGAAGAACACCATGCCGGATCGCACTCGATTTTCTTGGGGCAAGTGGTAGCCTGCGTCGCGCGAGCTGGAACGCCGCTAGGATACTTCAACGGCGGCTTTCACGATTTCGGGATAGAGGTCGTGTGATCGTCGAGACTTTTCCCGTCGGGCCCCTCGCGTGCAACTGCACCATCGTTGCCGACGAAACCACCGCGGAAGCGATCGTGATCGACGGCGGCGACGGCGTCGATGAAGTCGCCGAGTACCTAAAGCAAAGGCAGCTGCGCGCCAAGCTGCTCGTGCACACGCACGCGCATATCGATCACATCGGCGACCTGGGACGCCTCAAAGAAGTCACCGGAGCGGACGGCCTTCTCCATCCTGCGGATTTGCCGCTGTACCAAACGCTTGCGATGCAGGCGCGCTGGATCGGCTTGGCACAGGTACCCGCCGTCGTGGCCCTCGACGGCGAGCTGCACGACGGCGACGCGCTTCGCATTGGCAGCGTGCGTCTGGACGTGCTGCACACACCAGGTCACACTCCCGGAAGCGTCTGCTTCGCCGTCGATAGCGGCGGAGGCCGCAGTACGCTGCTTAGCGGCGACACGCTCTTTGCCGGGTCGATCGGACGATGGGACTTGGGAGGAACGTCGATGGAAGACATCGTCGCGTCGATACGTGAGAAGCTTTTGCCGTTCGACGACGGCACGCCGGTCGTGCCGGGCCACGGGCCGTTTACGACGATCGGCGTCGAACGACGCTCGAACCCGTATTTGTGAGGCTCTTCGCCGGCATCGAACTGGACGCAACGACGCGCGCGGCCTGCGCCGCCGTTATCGACGAGTTGCGGCGCAGCGGCTTTGCGGCGAAGTTCGAAGAGCTCGCAAAACTGCACGTCACCTTGGCGTTTCTGGGCAACGTCGATTCGCAGCGCCACACCGAGATCGTCCGCGTCATGGAGGCAGCCGCCGCTGGAACCGCGCCGTTCGACGTTGCGTTCGATAAGACCGGTGCGTTCCCTCACGAGCGTAAACCGCGAGTAGTTTACGTCGGCGCGCGCGAACAGGGCCGCGATTTTCATATGCTCTGCGCGCGACTGTGCGGCGGCTACGCCGAGATGGGCTTTACCTTCAAGGACGACGCGGTCGCACACGTGACCGTTGCGCGCGTAAAGGATCCGCAGCGCGCCCTACCGCTCGTGGGCGTTACGCCCGCAACCCTGCACGTCCGCAAGGTGAGCCTCTTCGAGTCGCTTCACGACAAAGAAAACAATACGTCGCGCTATGTAGTTAGCGCGACGTCGGATCTGCGGGGAGAGTAACGTCAGCGAAGTTTGATGAGAAGCTTTCCATCGTCGGACGAAGCGTTCGCGCCGTCCTTCGATTTCGCGTCCTCACGTTGTTCGGAAGCTGCGCTCACGGCGACATTCTCGCGAGGCATCGTCGAATAGTCGGGAACGCTGCCCGCCGAAACTTTTTGGTTGTAATCGCTCAGCGCGACCTGCAGCGCCTCGAGCGCCCGCTCCGGGTAATCTTTCTTCTTCTCGGGATATCCGCCGAGCTGCGCCTCGACGTCGGCCGCACTAATGGCCGCGGCCTCGTCGACGGTCTTGCCCTTTGCCAGATCGACGACCAAACTGCAGGTTGCGGTTCCGAAACCGCAGCCCGTCGTGAAGTACGAGATGTCTTCGATGACCGCGCCGGGGCCGACTTTCAGAAAGAAGTTGTACATATCGCCGCACGAGTCGCTGAAGTACTCGCCGCTCGCGGTCGGGTGTTCCATCGTACGGAACCCGCTGCGCTCTTCGACCAATCGTTGAAACTTTGGAAAATCCATATCTGTCTTCTTTCCCCTATGCGCTTGGTTTCATCTCGAAGCGGCACTCTTTGCCGCCTTGCGCCAGCGATTCGGTCTGTACGTGCTCGCCGCCGATCGTCTCGTCGATCACGTGATGGATCACCTGACACATCTCCGGATGTTCCTTCACGACGCCCGAGTACGGACAGTTGTGCTCGTGGAGCGCGAACCCGCCGTCGATCAAACTATATTCGGCGACGACGCCGCTTTCACGGAGCATCTGCGTCAGTTGAGCGACGCGCTGCTCCGCTTCCGGCGCGGTGATCTTCTGGCGTGCACGTTCGACCGCCTTACGCGAGAGCCCGTCGAAGATGCGCTCGACCGCAGGCGAGCCGAACTGGTCGCGCACTTCCCGCAGAACCGCGTCCAGCATCTTGTCGTAGGCTTGCGGAAAGAGCTTGTCGGCGCCGCTGGTGAGCGAAAACTCGAGCGTGGGCTTGGTGGGTCCGCGGCGCACCGGTTTTTCTACGACGAGTCCGTCGCGTTCGAGGACGACTAGCTGCTGGCGAACGGCATTGGGCGAGAGCCCGAACTCCCGCGCCAAGTCGGCAGCGCAAGCCGATCCGCGACGGCGCAGCTCCGCCACGATCTTGCCTCGGGTTGTCTGAAAGAAACGGTCTACGATCACTTGAGGTAATCCTAGCACGGACTCCCCTAGATAGTAAAGTTTTTCCTTGACTTTCTACGACGGGCTCGGCTACGATTACCAGTGGCTGAATAGAAAGGAACCATCCGTGTCCGAAAAGGGTTTGCGCATCGTCGATCTCCATTGCCGGGTCGCCGGCAACGAGATTCTCAAAGGTATCGATCTCGCGGTCGAAGCCGGGAAAGTGCATGCGCTGATGGGACCGAACGGCAGCGGCAAGTCGACGCTCGCCTTCTCTCTAACTGGCCACCCGCAGTACGACGTGACCGAGGGTTCCGCAACGCTCGACGGCGAGGACCTGCTCGCGCTCGCCCCGGACAAGCGCGCGCGCGCCGGACTCTTTCTCTCCTTTCAGTATCCCGCCGCCATCCCGGGTGTGAAGGTCGCCAACTTTCTGCACGCCGCGAGGCAAGCCGAACGCCCCGGCGATTTGACGCCCCCGAAATTCCGCGCGCTGCTTCTCGAAAAGATGGAGCTGCTCGGAATCGATCCGTCCTTCATGGTACGGTATCTCAACGACGGCTTCTCGGGGGGCGAAAAGAAGCGGCTCGAGATGCTTCAGCTCGCCGTCCTCGCGCCCAAGTATGCCGTACTTGACGAGACGGATTCCGGTCTCGACGTCGATGCGCTCAAGGCCGTCGGTGAATCGATTGCCGCGCTGCGCGCGAGCGACGAGGGACGCGAAACCGGCTTTCTCATCATCACGCACTATCCGCGAATATTGCAGCACGTTAAGGCCGACGTCGTTCACGTCATGATCGACGGGCGCATCGTCAAGACCGGCGACGACGAGCTCGCCCATCGGATCGAGCGCGAGGGTTACGACACGATTCGGGAGGAGATCGCGGCAGTTGCCTAACGCGACGATTCCGGAAACCGATCTTCACCGGCACATCCACGCATTCGACGCGACGCTGCTGGCTCCCAAAGAGCGGGCCGAGGCGCTCGATCGTTTTCTCGCGACGCCGAGCGGACGTCAGAAGCCCTCGCGTTTTTGGCGCGTCGATCTCGACGCGATCGCGCCCAACCCCACAGCCATTTCGATCGACGGCGCAGCCGTGCGCATCGAGAACACTTCGGACCGCGTCATTGCTTGCGATTTGGCGACCGCCGCTCGGCGGCACGCCGATCTCCTCGCACGAGCGTTCGGTGCAACCGATGCCGCCCTGACGAAATACGGCGCGCTCGCGCGTGCATTTGCCTCTAGCGGATGTTTCGTGTACGTGCCTGCGGACTGCGATTGCAGCGAGCCGCTCAGGATAACGTATTCGATCGCACCGAACGTGGCCGTCTTTCCGTATACCGTGGTGTTGCTCGAGCGCGGCGCACGGGCGACTATTTTGGAACGCTACACCGGCGGCGCAGGCGCATTCGTGTGTGCGGTGACCGAAGCGGTCAACGAAGACGGCAGCGATCTGACTTCTGCTGCCTATCAACAACTCGACGACGGTGCGCGTTTCTTCGCTACGCGCGCGGCACGGCCGGGACGCGACGCGAAAATTTCGTGGGCCTCGGCCGATTTCGGCGGCGACCTGGCCGTCGGCGACCTTCTGGCTACCGTCGCGCAGCCGGGCGTCGAAGCCGCTATAACGTCGCTCTTTTTCCCCACCGGTTCGCAACACGTCGACATCGTGAGCACGGTCGATCACGCCGTCGGCGACTCGACGTCGCAGACGCATGTGAAGTCGGCAGCGGCCGGCAACGGTCAAGCGCGATATCTCGGTAACATTCGCATTGCCGCCGACGCGCAAGGCACCGATGCCAGCCTCCGCGACGACGCACTGCTGCTGTCCAAACGCGCCCACATCGATTCCGTCCCTGCACTCGAGATTGCGGCCAACGACGTCAAGGCGTACCACGGCGCTACCGTCGGCGCGCTCGACGAAGACCAAATTTTTTACCTGGAGAGCCGCGGCATCGAAAGAACGTCCGCCGAGCGCATGATTGCTCTAGGCTTTTTCGAGCCTGCAATCGCGCGCTTTCCCACCGAAGCGCTGCGCGAAGAGCTTCGGGAAGCGCTTCGCCTAAAAGTGTCATGATCGCCGCAACCGACAAGAAGCTCGAGCGTATCGTCGCGGACTTTCCGATTCTCTCCCGCCCCACGTCACGCGGAAAACGGCTCGTGTATCTCGACTCGGCCGCCACGTCGCAGAAACCTCGTGCGGTAATTCAGGCGCTCGTCGACTACTACGAGCAGTACAACGCCAACATTCATCGCGGCGTGTATGAAATCGCCGCGCGCGCTACCGCCGAGTTCGAAGGCGCACGGCTAAAGGTCGCACGATTCATTAACGCCGACCCCGCCGAAGTCATCTGGGTTCGCAACACCACCGAGGGAATCAACCTCGTTGCGTACTCGTGGGGGTCCGCCAACGTCAAGCCCGGCGACGTCATTCTGCTCAGCGAGCTCGAGCATCACTCCGACCTCGTGCCGTGGCAGCAGCTCGCAGGACGGGCCGGCGCCGAGCTGCGGTTCATTCCGGTGGACTCGTGCGGGCGATTCGTTCTCGACGATCTCGACGCGCTGCTCGACGGCTGTAAACTGGCAGCGATCGCGCACGTCAGCAACGCGGTCGGCACGATTGCCCCGGTGCGGGAAATCGTCGAACGCGCGCATCGCAGGGGTGCAGTCGTGCTGGTCGACGGCGCGCAAGGCGCGCCGCACCTTCCGGTCGACGTTCGCGAGCTCGACGTGGACTTCTATACGTTCAGCGGTCACAAGATGCTCGGACCCACGGGAATAGGCGTACTCTACGGAAAGCGCGCGCTACTCGAGGCGATGCCGCCGTTCGATACCGGCGGCGACATGATCCGCAAAGTCGAATACGCGCGCGCGACCTTCAACGATCTGCCCTGGAAATTCGAAGCCGGCACGAGCAACATCGCCGACGCCATAGCGTTCGGTGCCGCCATCGACTACCTTCAGGGCGCCGGCATGGCGTGGATTCGCGATCACGAAGTGCGATTGACTCATTACGCGCTCGACCGCCTCGCCGAGTTCGAACCGCGCGGGCTGGCGATCTACGGTCCGCGCAATCCCGAGGAGATCTCCGGAGTCATCTCGTTTAACTTTGCCGACATTCACGCGCACGATCTGGCATCGGTCCTCGACGGCGAAGGCGTGTGCATCCGCGGCGGACACCACTGCGCGATGCCGCTCATGAAAAAGATGGGATGGGCGGCGACCGCGCGAGCCTCCTTTTATCTATACAATACCGAGGCCGACGTCGACGCGCTCGTAAGCGGGCTCGAAAAGGCTGCCCAGATTTTCAAACTGTAAATGGACGATTTTTACCGCGATTACATCCTCGATCATTACCGCAATCCACGCAACTTCGGACAGATCGAGAACCCCGACGCACAGGCCGAGGATCTCAATCCGTTATGCGGCGATCAGATCCGCATTGAGTTGAAGGTGGACGACGGCGTGATCAGCGACCTGAAGTTCTCGGGCAAAGGGTGCGCGATCAGCCAAGCATCGACGTCCATGCTCACCGAATCCGTCAAAGGCATGAAGCTCGAGGACGCGGCGACGTTGTCGAAAGATATCGTGCTCGAGAACGTCGGTATCGGCATCAGTCCCACCCGCTTGAAGTGTGCGATGCTGGGCTTGCGCGTCCTCAAGAGCGCTGCCATCGGCGAGATCGCCGGCTGGCCCGACGAAGAATAGTTACTCTTTCGTTCGTCGTAACGGAGTTCGCGCGCTTTAGCGGCGCGATACTCCTCGCTTTCGCCGGCATGGTCCTCGTCAAATCGCAGCGGCGTCCGCCGCTGCACTGGCTCGCGCGCGCCCTTGCCGCGGCCATGCTCTTCGTCGCCGCGCTCTGGATCGTCTACGTTGCGACGCCCTATCCGACCGGTCCGGCGATGCCGGCCTTCACGATCGTCGGGAGCGCCGCCTTGATCGCGGGTCTGGCAGCAGAGGAGTTCGTCGGCGCGGACATTCGCCGCATACTGCGAATGTAGGGGCATGCAAGCCCAGCACCATCACATTACGACGGCGCGGTGGGACGCACTCGCCGCCGAGCCCGAGTTTCGATCGCTGGTTCGAGCGCGCCGCTGGTTCATCGTTCCGGCAACCATCTTCTTCGTCGCGTTCTATCTGGGGCTGCCGGTATCGGCGGGATTCGCTCCGGCCGCAATGAGCCGCCCGGCAATTGGGCCGCTGACGTGGGCGTACTGTTACGCGCTCGCGCAGTTCGTGATGGCGTGGGGGCTGCTGGCCGCGTATCTCCGTCGCGCGAAGAACTTCGATCTGCAGGCGGCCCGTTGCCGCAAGCACGAGACTGAAGAGATCCGCGAGACCGAGGAGAGCGTGGTCTGATGCGCACGCAAGAAACGCTCGTGATGTTCGGCATCTTCGTCGGCATCACGTTGGTCGTCACATATCTAGCCGCCGGGCAGAGCACGACGAGCCGCGGCTTCTATACCGCTCACCGGCGTATCGGCGGCCTGCAGAACGGCTGGGCGATCGCGGGCGACTACATGTCGGCGGCATCGTTCCTAGGCATTACCGGGCTGGTCGCATTCTACGGCTTCGACGGTTTCATGTACGCGACGGGCGCCTTCGTGGGATTCCTGGTGGTGTTGCTGCTAGTCGCCGAGCAGCTGCGCAACACCGGCAAATACACGATGGCGGATCTCATTTCGTTTCGCCTGCGAGGACGAAACGTTCGCGCGGTGGCAGCCGTCTCGACCCTTGCCGTCAGCATCTTTTACATGATCGCGCAGATGGTCGGCGGCGGGGCCGTCGTGCACTTATTGCTGCCGCAGTTCAGCGACACCATGGCAATCATCGTCGTTGCAGTATTGATGCTTACGTACGTATTCTTCGGCGGAATGCTGGCCACCACGTGGGTTCAAGTTATCAAGGCCGGGCTGCTGCTGGTCAGCTCCATCATTCTTTCCGTGCTGGTGCTGGTTCACTTTAGGTTCTCGATCGGCACGATGCTCGAGGCTGCAACCGCCGTGCGCAAGTCGGCCGGCACGAGCGCGAACCTTCTGCAGCCCGGCCTGCTCTTCGTGGGGTCCGTCGGTGCGTGGAATCTCTTGTCGTTCTCACTGTCGCAGGCGCTTGGAACCGCCGGTCTTCCCCACGTTCTCATCCGCTTCTTCACGGTGCCGTCGGCGCACGCCGCGCGCCGTTCGGTCGCATGGGCAATGGTACTCATCGGGATCTTCTACGTTCTCATCTCGTTCATGGGACTGGGCACCGCCTCGATCGTGGGCGAGCAACAGATTGGAACGCGGCTCTATGCAGGTCAAGCGATCTCGTACATCGCGCACCATCCCGAACAAGCCGCTCAACTCAACGCCGATCTGGTCGCGCACAATTACATCGTACCGAAACTCGACAGTAACTTGGCGGTTCCCCTGCTGGCCGCCAATCTCGGCGGCTCCATGCTGGCAGCGTTCGTTTCGGCCGTTGCTTTCGCGACGATCCTCGCGGTCGTTGCCGGACTTACTATTGCCGCCTCGTCGGCCTTCGCGCACGACATTTGGTTCAATCTGATCCGTGACGGACGCGGCGACGAAACCGAAAATCTCTATGTGGCGCGCGCGACGGCCGTTGCGGTCGCCGCGATCTCCGCCGTGTTCTCCATCTCGCTGCGCGGGTACAACGTCGGTTTTCTCGTTGGACTCATCTTTGCCGTCGCGGCCAGCGCCAACGTTCCGGTGATTCTACTATCACTCTGGTGGAAACGCTTCTCCGGCGGCGGAGCGATCGCGGGCATGATCGGCGGACTCTTCGCTTCCATCGGGCTCATCGCCATCAGCCCCGTCGGGATGGGCTCACACGCGATCTTCCCGATCGAAAACCCCGGCATCGTCTCGATTCCGTTCGGCTTCGTCTGCGCCATCATCGGCACGCTCGTCGCACCCGACAAAGAAGCCGAAGAAATGTTCGGCCAGCTACAAGTCCGCGCCGTCACCGGCCTCGGCGCAGAAGTTTAATTTTTCCGCCGTGGGCTTCGAACTCGTTTGCGGAACCGCTCGCAGGAGCACGTCCTGTGCTCCTACGGCTACGGCGCTCGCGCGCGGGGGCAGGCCCTGAACGAAAGTGCGCATCCTGCGCATGCCGCGCGCTCGTCGCAGTTTCCGCTTAACGAGTCCAAAGCCCACGCGGAAGCAAGACACTTCTGCTTCTCGTTGGATGGGCCAGGTTGGTTTTACTGAGGCTTGATTGCGTAGTGGTCGGTGATTTGCAGACCGCCGATGCCCTGCTGCAGCGTAAACGTGATGTAGTATTCGCCGGTTGAGGTTTGGACGTCGGCGCTGACTTTGTAGGGGCTGGCAGACGACTCCGGCCGGACAGAAACGATGCGCGAGTTTGCGTCGATGAAACCTTCGCTCGGAAGTCCGTGCGCCAGATAGCTCGTCGCCGTTGCACGATCGCCGCGGGCAAGCGCACCCAGGTAAGAGCGCACGATGGAGGCGGCTTGGTCGGGTCCGCCGGACTCGTAGTTCGCTGCAGGCGTGGTCGCAGCAGCCACTTGCGGTCCGACTGCAGACGGCGTGAACACGTCGTTAGGCGCGGAGCTTGGCCTTTGCGGCGCAGGCGTTACGTAGACCACGCGCGCCGACGACGACACGACGGGTTTGCGCGTCTGCTTGACCGTTGGCACCGCCGTCGCCTTCGCCGATGCTGACGCCGACGAAGCGGGCGACGGCTTTTCGGTCGGCTTCGCCGACGCCTTTGCGGTTGCGGACGACGTCGGAGTTGGGATCGGCGCCGGCGTGGCCTCATGCGTTCCCATCGCTAGGGGTGCATTGGAGCTTTCCGGTGAGATCGCAAACGTCGTGGTCGGCGGTGTTGATTTCGCCGCCGGTCCGCCGCCGAAGAATTTCGCAAGGACGCCGCCAAGCAGCAGGCCTGCAAAAATGACGACGAGGATCAGCGGAAAGAGCGGAAGACCTCTGCCTCCAGCGCCGGATTCCTCTTCGGAGCGGCGGCGCCGCGGTGCGTCGCTCATGTGACGCGCGTCAGCCGTTCGGCGATCGCGCTTCTCAAGACGGCCGGCAGCGCACCCGCCAGATCGGGATGGTGCTCGACGAAGATCGTCGTCGCTTCTTTCAATAGCCCCGGATTCTCGCGGGCGTAATTGACGAATCCCGCGCAGCGCGGCTTTATCGCGCGCTTGAATACTCGCGATCGTCGTGCCGGCTCCTTCGGCGGCGTCCTCGGAAGACTCACCGCGAACGCGAAACGCGTCGAACATTGCTTCGACGAACGCAGCAACGGCGTCCGGCGGCATCGCGGATAGGTCGTGTGAGAAAGCGGCGGCAAGTTCTGCCTCATCCATCTTCGACACGAGCTTCTCTACGGTGCCGACCAGTATGTCGGCCGGCACGTTCCCAAATTGGGACATTATTCGGTTACGGTTATCCCCGCAGGCAGGCAGCTCCTCGATGCAGCAGAAAATGTCCCGTCGTGATTCGCGTTCGCGTTCCGTTGGATCTCCACGCCGTCGCCGCCGACGGATCGGCCGCCTTTGCGTTGGTAACGCCGCTGCGCGTCCGCGAGCTGCTCGCGCTAGCCGTTAGGGAAGCGATCGGATCTCGCGCGCCGCACGATAAATTTCTGCGCAGCGTGCACCGAACGCTCGCCGGCCTGGCCAAAGGGGATTTCATCGTCGACATCAACGGGCGAAGCTTCGTCGACCCCGACGCCGTCGTCGTCTGCGAAGGCAGCGCGGACGTGCGGTTCTTCCTGAGGCAACGAGCCGGAGTGCGGCGTTAAACCCTACCGCCCGTTTCTCGCACTCACCGGACTCGCGCTCCAGCTGACGTTTCGCCGTTGGCCGCTTTACGTCTCTGCGGTCGTCGCGGCGTTCGCGGCGCAGGCGGTTTTGGCGCTCTTCTGGCGCGTGCCGCACGCCATCGATCTCGGCGGAGCGATTGCGGTGCCGCTGATAAACGCGCTGGTCTACGCATTCGTTTCGGCCGATTCGGCGGAATCGTCGATCGCGCAAACCCTAATCTGGGAGCGGTTCCTCGAGCGCGCCTGGGCCGTAATCGTGCTCGATTTCCTCATCAGTTACATCTGGACCGCAGCCCTCATCTACAGTACCTCTGCGAAACCGCTCGAACTGCTCGCCGGTCTTGCGGCGTTCGGCTTCTGCGTCGTAGCGGTGTTTGCCGACGCTGCTGCCGTCGTCGACGACGACGTTTCGGTCTGGAACGTTCTCCCTCGCTCCCTCGTTCGCAGCATCGCGACGGCGTGGAACAGCACGATGTTCGTCCGTGCCTTAGCGATCGTCTCGCTCTCGCTTCTGGAGTTCGTGGCACAAAACGTCTCGTACTTCGCGCTCATGCACTTCAACGTTCCACAAGCGGAGTTTTGGGCGGAGATCCCGATCGCTACCATCCTTGCGCCTCCCCTAGCGGCTATTACCGTCGTCGTCTATCGCGACGCAACGAGCGTGTTACAATAAATCGGGTATACTGCTAGCAGCCACTTGCCAGACACGGAGTTCCGCACATTTCACGCGCACCGCTGAGCCTCGCTTTCGTTGCGGCACTCTTTGCAACGACGGCTATCGCGGCGGCGGACCAGCCCTACGAGGTGCTCGGTCAAGACGTCTACCGCGTCGGACCGTCGCAAACGACATCTCGCGTCACGTATGACGGGACCGAGACGCTGACCGTCGCAAAACACGGCAAAGGAGCCCGGTTCGAGGCGCAAGCGCGATACGTGCGCAGCGATGCGGACGGAAGGCGCGAAGCCACGGCCCGGTTCATTCAAGAGCTGCTGCCCAGCGGAACGTTCGAGGATCGCTACGACGAGGATCCCGACTTCCTGACGATCCTCAATCAGCCGTTTGCGATAGAACTCGATGCTGCGACGATGCACGACCTGCTGCACCTGCACGCAGCCGTGCCTTTCAACGCGACTTCGCCGCTCGGAGGAGACGCGGTCTTGCGTGGGTACCTCCGCCCGGGAGTCGGCGGAGAGATCGCCGGGCGGCCTGCCGTGGCCGTGCGATTTCAAGCGGAGGGCCCCATGAGCGGCGGTCTGCCGGGCGGCCAAGCAACGATGTCCGGGCACATGCGCATGGACGGCACTGCCTATTATTCGACGGACGACGCACTGCTTTTAGGACTCGACGCAACGCTCACGATTCGCGCGCGGCTCAGTGAGTCGGCGCAAGCGCTGCCCGTGCAAATCACGTACCGGCGCTACATCCGGGCGCGCGAACGGGCGCCGGTTAAAACGCCCCTACCAGCTCGACCTGAAGCGGGTGCCGGAACGGCGTCTCCCTGAGCTCGGTAAGCGGGGTAAACGCGAGATGGTTTTGGTGGCAATCCACCAGCATCTCGATTCCGCGCTTCACGCAGCCCGTTTCCTCGACGTATTTGTTGAGTTTTTTTGCAAAATACGCGTGGGGATCGCGGAGAACTTTTGCATAGTACGGATCGTCCGTCAAACCCTTGGCATCGATGCCTTCTTTTGGTACGAGCCACACGAACCAGGGATCCTCGCCTTGGCGGTAACCGATCAATACCAAGGGTATCGCGCGCGCCGAATCGAGATTCGGCAAAAAGCTGCACATCGTGTACGCGTCGAGCGCGATTTCCGTGGGTTCGATGGCTTGGCGCATGCGTTCTCCCTTTATGAGCGAACAAAAAACCGCTTTATCGTCACGCGATAGAGCGGCTGTGTCTCACGTCGATCCGGGATCGCCCGGAATACCAGGACCATGATGAGGCATTAGGAGACCCACCGAAATCCCCTCCACCCCTCCAATTTAACAGGCGCTCCGGCTGCGCTTCGCTTGCCTCCGCCGCCCCCGCGCGGCAAAGCCGCTGGGGTCCCCCTTGCTCGTTTCGAAGGCGGAGACTCGGCAAACATGAAACTTTTACTGCGGCGGCGGTGGTCTGAGTGTGGTAATGAGTGCGCTCGCACCGCTCCGGCAGGGAGTGTTCGTGCCATCTGCGGTTCCCTCCGGAAAGGTTACGGCCAGCCGGCCGCAGCCGGCTCCGGGCATCGAGAACTTCGAGCGGATCGTCGACGACTATCAGCGACGCCTCTATGGCTTCGCCCTGCGCATGACCGGAAATCGCGAAGACGCTGAGGAGATCGTCCAGGACGCTTTCGTCCGCGCCTATCGCGCGCTTGGAAAGATGTCCCCCGAGCAGCGCGATGAGCTGCGCCTTCAGCCGTGGCTTTATACCATCACCCTCAACGTCACGCGTAACCGGCTCCGCAGTAAACGTCCTTCCAACGTCGCGCTGGATGCGCTCGCCGATCCCGACGCGCTTCTGCGCGAATCGAACGAGGGTCCGCCGCAGCCTGAGAAGATTGTCGAGCAGAACGCCGAGGTGGCGCTGGTTGAACGCGCTTTACTACAGCTTCCCGTCCATCTTCGCGCGGCTGCGACCTTGCGATTCATCGAGGGCCGCTCGCATCCCGAAATCGCAGAGATTCTTCACCAGCCGATCGGCACCGTGAAGTCGCACGTTCACCGCGCCGTGCGAATCTTACGCCGCATCCTCGGTCCGCAAATCGGACGATTCAACCCCGAAGGAGATTCAATGCATGCGCTGTCGTGAAGTCGAGTCGCTATGGGACGAGATTCGTGGCGAGTGCACGCAATCGCTCAAAGAGGCCGTCAGCGGTCATCTGCGAGCTTGTCCGCCGTGCCAAGAGCTCTACGAACAGTACGAAGGCGTTGCGTTTTGCCTCTCGTGTCTTCCCCAGCCTGAGCCCTCGTGTAATCTCACTAAGCGCGTCGTCGAGCACATCGCAACCCTGAAAGGAAGACATCGTTCTCCGGTCGTGCTATCGTCGGTAACGACGCCCATCGGTCGCCTCTATGTCGGCTTCAAAGAGAACCGCATCGCGTACATTGGTTTTGAGACCGGCGAGCCGCTCGAAAACGTGCGCGCGCGTATCGAAGCCCGGCTGCGGCGGCCGGTCGTCGCCGGTGAAGCGCCGCCCTGGCTCCAGCCGACCCTCGACCGATTCTTCGCCACGTGGAAGGTCGACGATCGAGTCGTTGACATCGACGACCTCACCCCGTTCGAACAAGCGGCCCTGCGCGCAGCCGCCTCGATCCCTCCAGGAGAGGTTCGATCGTACGGGTGGGTCGCAACGCAAATCGGCAAACCCCGCGCGGCGCGGGCAGTCGGCCGGGTGATGGCACGCAATCCGTTGCCGCTGTTCTTTCCGTGTCACCGCGTCGTGGACTCGTCCGGCGGCTTACACAACTATTTTTACGGAGTCGACATGAAGGCACGCCTCCTCAAAATGGAGGGATATCGCGGATAACGGCGCCAACCTAAGCGAAGGTGCCTAAACGCGTCCTTATTACCGGTTTCGAGCCGTACGGCGGCGACAAGATCGATCCCAGCGAGATGGTTGCCCGTAGTTTGGAGGGGCGGCTGATTTCCGGCCGCCCTCTTTCCGTTCGCATTTTGCCCGCCGAAACGCGTACGCTGCGAGAGCGCATGGAACAGACGCTTCTGGAAGAGAATCCGGACATCGTCATTGCGACGGCGCAGTTCGGCGGCCGCACCGCCATGGCGCTCGAGCGCGTCGCGGTCAACATCCTGGATTTCGAGCACCCCGATAACGTCGGCGTGATGCGCAAGGACGACGTTATCTCGCGCGGCGGGGCCGACGCGCGTCTTTCAAACCTGCCGTTCGAGCGCATCGTTGAGGCGTGGTACGCCAACGGCGTCCCTTGCTACGTCTCTAACGCTGCGGGAACGTCCCTAGGCAACCAGCTACTCTACGAGCTGCTCGGCCTAACGGAAAGCTCGCCCTCCCCGGTCATCGTGGGACTGGTGCACTTTCCATTCCTTCCGGCGCAGGCGATCGCCGCTGGGGCGGAGTCCAATCCCTCGATGAGCTACGAGCTCATGAAGAAAGGGATGGAAGTGCTGATCGAGACGGTGATTCCGTGGGTCGATCAACGCGCCGTGGAGCCGGCGGAGACTGCTCCTAAGGAAAAGGGAAAGCGGCAGATGTGGATCCCTCGCGGAGTAAAGGAAGCAGAACGCTGAGCGACCCTCGCATCGCCGCCATACCGGACGTCCACGGACATGCCAAGGGCGAGCATCGTCCTTTTGCCGAGGAACGTCCGATTGCGTACACGGCACGCATGCTCTTTTTATGGTTCTATCACGCCTGCCGCCGCGGATCGCCGCGGTTCTTGATGGTAGCAGACCACATCAACTATTTGACGTTCGAAGATCCCGGCGCGGTCAATACGGTGCGGCGCGCGCTCAAGCTCGCACACGCCGGCGACCTGTATGGGGCTGCCGAAACCGCGGGCGTCGACGTCGCGCACGCGTCGGCCGTTTCCGACGGACTGCGTCGCGGCATGCGCTTTTCGATCGGTGCCGAGGTCGACAACGATCCTCGTGCCAGGCCCGACGCGCAAAATATCGTCGACGCGATGCGCCCCGACGGCATCATCCGTTCGGTGCACTTCATCAACGTCGAGCATCCCGAAAAGGGAGCGGATTGGCCCTGGCCGTTTGACAATGACGAATTCGCGCATCTTTACGACGTCGTCGGAGCTGATCGCATCTGGGAGCTCTACACCGCCAAGCTCTTCGACGACCTCGAGAAGCTGCCCGGGAACGTCGCCGGCCATTTTTACGGGCCGGCAGTATTCGGTCATTGGCCCGCGCAGAAAGCGCTCGACGCCTACGAAGACCGCCTTCTCGAGATCTGTCACGCACGCAGCATGGCCGTCGAGATCAACACGCGCTTCTTATATCGCGATACTCCCGAAGATCTGCAGAAGCAGCTTCTCGAGGCCAACGCACGATTGATTCGCAAAGCGACGGATCGCGGCGTCGGAATCGCGATGGGGTCGGACGCGCACAGTCCGAAAGAT
Source organism: Vulcanimicrobiota bacterium (assembly GCA_963715435.1). Lineage (GTDB taxonomy): Bacteria > Vulcanimicrobiota > Vulcanimicrobiia > Vulcanimicrobiales > Vulcanimicrobiaceae > JAFAHZ01. The sequence continues at coordinate 2,462,851 of OY970243.1, read as the reverse complement.
CAGGGCCGTGGTTTCGATACGATCCTTCGCTTGTTAGACGAAGCGAAGGTTAACGAAATCGTCTTTCCGGTCGGCGGCCGGCTGGCTCGCGTAGCGCTGCGCGCGACGCGCGAGCATCTCGAAGCCCATGCCAAGAGCCGCGAAACGTCGACACCAGGAAGCAGCATCACCGGTTTCAGCCGCGCGGAGCTCGGTCTCCCCGAAGAGGCCGAACCGGTGAGCGGGCGCCGAGAAGGACCTCGTTCGCCGCGCGAAGCCGGACCGAAAAAACGCGCGGCCGACGCGACGCGCCCACCAAGCAGCTCGCGCCGCTCGACGGAATCCTCGACCGAATCGAGCAAAGCCAAGGCGGCTCGCACGCCCGCGAAAGCGGCCCCCGCCAAACCCGCTGCAGCTAAGAAAGCCTCGCCATCCAAAGCGACCGCCGAAAAGACCTCCAAGCCGGCCAAGCTATTGAAAGCGGCCGCCCCGGTGAAGGCCGCAAAGCCGCCGGCCAAGGCTGCCAAGAAACCGGCGGCTGCTACGCAAGCAAAGAATGCCAAGACCAAGCCGGCCCCCAAACCGGCGATGAAGCCGCCCGCGCGTAAGGGCGCCGTAAAAAAGGCGCCACCTAAAAAGACTGCGGTGAAATCTGCGGCGAAAAGCAAGAAGCTCGCCGCCAAACCGCCCGTCAAGAAGCAAGTAAAAAAAGTTACAAAGCCATCGAGCAAAGGGTCGGCGGCAAAGAAAAAGTCTGCTAAACGACGTTAAGGTTTCAAAACGTAACCGCAGAGGAGAGTAGGGATGGCGGACATCGCTCGCCTACGTAATATCGCATTCGTCGGACCGCACCACGCCGGAAAGACGACGCTGGTTGAATCGGTCCTGGCACTCACCGGCGCGATCGGGCGCCGCGGCACGATCGCAGACGGAACCACCGTCACCGATCACGAGCCCGAAGACGTCGCCCACGCCCAAAGCACCACCGTAGCATTCGCGCACACGACTGCAGACGACATGGACATCACCATCGTCGACTGTCCCGGCTTCATCGACTTCTTCGAAGAAACGCGTCTGGCCCTTACCGGCGTCGACGCCGCGGTTATCGTGGTGGAAGCCGATCCCGCGCGCGTCGTGCAGACGCGAGGCATCGTCGACCTCCTCGAATCGACGCAGACGCCGCACCTGTTCGTCGTCAATAAGATGGACCGCCCCGGGGCAGATTTCGCCGGGACGCTTGCTGCGCTGCAGGAAGCCTACGGACGCCACGTCGTCGCCGAGCAATGGCCGATCGGCAACGCCGATCAGTTCCGGGGTTACATCGATCTGGCCGCGATCAAAGCCCGAGTCTTCAATGGAGACAAGGAGCGCGAAGACGCGATTCCGGGCGACCTGCAAGCTGACGCGCAACGCGCGCGCGGCGAGCTGCTCGAAGCGATGGCCGACTTCGACGACCACTTGATGGAGGAGTTGCTCGAGGGCATCGATCCGCCCATGGACGAGGTCGAGCGCGATCTCTGCAGCGAGTGCTCGCACGACCAGATCGTTCCGGTGCTCGTCGCATCGGGCGTCTCCGGCGCCGGCGTCGCCGCGCTGGTGCGCGCGATGGAGAAGTGGTTTCCGTCGCCGGTCGACGCTCCGCACGTCGATGCGGAAGGCCGCCCGATCCAACCGGATCCCTCGGCTGCAGTCGTCGCGCGCGTCATCAAGACTTCGGTTCACCCACAGAGCGGAAAGCTATCGATTGCGCGCATTCTCAGCGGTACCGTTAAATCCGACGCAACGCTCACCAATGTCAGCAAGGATGGGGAGAAGGTCCGGCTGGGTGGACTCTACCGGCTGCAAGGCAAGAAACAAGAAGCGATTCCCGAGGCCGGACCGGGCGCGGTCGTCGCGTTCGGCCGGCTCGAATCGGTGTCTACGGGCGATACGCTTACAAACGGCCAGAAGGTACTCTTACCGCGCGTTGCGGCCGCCGAACCGGTATTTGCCGTAGCGATCAAGCCGAAAGAACGGATCGACGAAGCCAAGATCTCGCAGATGCTCGCACGGATCGTCGACGAAGACCCGGCGCTGCGTCTGGGTCGCGCCGAGGTCACGCACGAGCTGCTGCTGCTCGGGAGCGGAGAGCAGCACGTGTCGATCGCCGTCGAACGTTTAGCCCGCAAGTATAAGGTAGAGGTCGACATCGCGCCGCCGACCATTCCGTACCTGGAAACGATCACCGGCGGCACGGAGATTCATTCGCGCTACAAGCATCAAACCGGCGGACACGGACAGTTCGGCGACGTTTGGCTGCGCTTCGAGCCGCGCGAACGCGGTTCGGGCGTAACGTTCGAAGAGAAGATCGTCGGCGGTGTGGTACCTCGGCAGTTTATTCCTGCGGTGGAGAAAGGCGTGCGCGAAGCGCTCCTTCACGGAACCAGCGGTTATCCGGTCACGGATCTGAACGTCGTGCTTTTCGACGGGCAGTACCACGACGTGGATTCGAGCGAGCAATCGTTCAGGACCGCGGCCGGAATGGGCGTTCGCGAGGCGCTTCCCAAGTGCCATCCGGCGGTGCTCGAGCCGATCGTGCACGTGAACATCACGGTGCCTACCTCGTATACATCGACGGTCATCCAACAAATCACCGGAAAGCGCGGACAGATTCTCGGCATGAACCCGGCCGACCGCAGCGGATACGACGTCGTCGAAGCGTACGTTCCGCAAGTCGAACTCTCGCGTTACATCACGGAGTTGCGCACGGCAACCCAGGGACTCGGCACGTACTCGTGGCGTCACGAGCGTTACGACCCCGTTCCAGGAAATCGCGTGGGCCCGAAAGCAGCCGTATGAAGAAAGCGTTGGCATGCGCGCTGCTGGCTGCCGTCGTGGCGGCGTGCAGCCGCGTAACCAACGGCGGCGGAGGCCGCCTGCCCGGCACGGTTCCGGGGATCTTGCGAGTCGCCATTCAGCAAGACGTGAAAAACCTCGACCCGCTTCTCAACTCGAATACGACCGACGGATTCATCGACTTTCTCATGTTCGAGCCGCTCTTGTGGGCGGACGATAAAGGCAATCCGGTGCCTGCGCTCGCCATGGTCGTGCCCTCACAGGCCAACGGGGGGATCAGCGGCGACGGTCTCACCGTGACGTACCATCTGCGTAAGGACGCCAAGTGGAGCGACGGCGTGCCGGTCACGTCAAAGGACGTCAAGTGGTCGTGGCAAGCGATCATGAATCCGAATAACAACGTCGTCTCGCGACACGGGTACGACTTCGTCAAGAGCATCGATACGCCGGACGGCAACACGGTAGTCGTGCATTTGAAACAGCGCTTCTCGCCGTTCATCAATACGTTCTTCGCGATGAGCGACCAGCCTTATCCGGTCGCGCCGGCCCACGTACTCTCGAAGTACGCCGACATCAACCAGGTTCCGTTCAATAACGAGCCGAGCGTGAGCGACGGCCCATTCCGCTTCGCGGAGTGGTCGCACGGCGACCACATCACGGTGGTGCGCAACGACAACTTTTTCATGGGTACCCCGGCGCTGCGCCGGATCGAAATCAAGATCGTTCCGGATGAGAACACGTCGGTGAATCTCCTCAAGACGCACTCGATCGACTACATGTTCCAGGCCTCGCCCAATACGTATCCGGCGCTAAAGTCCGTTCCGGACATCAAGCTCGTGTGGGTGAACGTCAACGGATACGAATACCTGACGATGAATACGTCTCGTCCGAACGTGAGCGACCCGGCCGTGCGTCAAGCAATCGCCTATGCGATCGACAAAGACCAGCTCGTGCAAACGCTCACTCACGGCCAGATGAAAGTAGCGACCGAAGACATCCCGGATTGGATGTGGGCGTTCGATCCGTCGGTGAAGTCGCCGCCTTACAATCCGGCCAAGGCGCGCGAGCTGCTAAGCGGCGACGGGTGGACGCCGGGGCCCAACGGCATCGTGCGCAAAAACGGCCAGCCGCTCATTCTCGTCACCGTTTCGAACAACTCAAACGCGACGCGCCGGCAGGGCGTCGTCGAGCTCCAGCAGATGCTGCGCCAGATCGGCATCGAAGTGGAGATCAAGTACTACCCGGGCGAACAGCTCTTCGCGCCGGCCGGAATGGGTGGCATCCTCCAGTTAGGAAAGTTCGACCTGTCATGGACCGGCTGGTATGCCGGTATCGATCCGGACGACAGCTCGCAGATGATGTGCGAGAACGTCCCTCCCGGCGGCTACAACTACGCGCGATATTGCAATCAGGATATGCAGCGGGCACAGGCCACGGCGCTCAACGAATACGGGCAAGCGCAGCGCAAAGCAGCGTATACGACGATTCAGCAGCTCTTGGCCCGCGACAACCCCTACGTCTATTTTTGGTGGACGCGTCAGATGGAACCCATCAGCGTCGACTTCAAGGGCTTCGATCCCAATCCGGTCTTAGAATCGTGGAATGCATGGCAATGGAGCATCTAGGTAAGCCGGACCGTCCCGGCCGGCCGCTACCCGAACTGGTTTGGCTGCGCAAGATCATCGTCGAGCGCGCACTCACGCGCGGCGATTACATTCTTTCCGGGGGAGTGCGCAGCGACTACTACATCGACAAGTTTAGTTTGTTCGCCGATCCGAACGTGCTGCGGCGCATTGCGCGTCTCTTCACGCCGGTTATCGCCGAGATCAATCCCGATCTCATCGGCGGCACCGAACTGGGCGGAGTCATCATTGCGACGGCCGTCTCGCAGATGTCCGGCATTCCGATGATCGCGGTGCGCAAGAAGCCGAAAGGGTACGGCGCTTTCGCCAACGAGTACGTCGAGGGCCCGTACGAATCCGGGCAATCCGTGCTGCTGCTGGAAGACGTGGTTACTAACGGGCGCGAGCTCATGACGGCCACGGCGCGTCTCGAAGAGCTGGGCTTGCACGTGACCCCGTGCGCGGTGGTCAGCCGTGGACTCGCGCCGGTCCGCGCCTTGATCCACTTCTCGCTGCCGCGTCCGGAGACGCCGCGCATGGAGAACTAACGGAAGAACTGCTCGCCGAGTTTCGCTCTCTGGGCGGTGTTTTTGAAAACACCCGCATCGGTGAAGGCGCGTCCGGCCGCGGAATTTTCGTCGTCGATCCGGCGCAGCCGGCCGTCGTGCATATCCCACGAAATTTGCTGATTCCCGTTGATGACGTCGAGGTGCGGGACGGTCACTTGGCGCTCAAGCCGCAAAGCAGGGTCAACGGGCGCGAACGCGCGTTCTTCGAAGCATATCACCGCCGCTTCGGGTGGAGCGCAGGCCTCTTCGACGAGATTGCAGAGCAGCAACGCGATTGGCACCAGCTTTCGGGCAAGCTCAAACGGGTGATCTGCACGATGGGCGCAGTCGGCAATCCGGAGAACCGGTTCGACGCGCCAACGGCCGGCGTCTGTCTCAAACGCTACATCGAGACGCGCGACGTCTCTTTCGAGGGAAAACCATACATCGCTCCGATGCTCGAAATCGTCAACCATTCTCCCGAAGGCCGGGATTACGCCAGCCACGACGGGCTTACGGTGGCCGGTACGTTTGAATCGGAGGTCTTGGCGCGCTACAACCTGCGCGACGCATGGGCCGTCGCACTGCACTACGGATTCGCGCACCGCTCGCCGTACGCGTACAGCTTGGCCATCACGGTCGAGATCCTCGGCGGCAAACGCCTATCGATCGGCCGCGATGCCGCTGCTACGCAGTCCATCGACGGCGTACGCTATCCGCGGTGCCAGGAAGACCGCAACCTCATTACGCTCGCGAATTTGCTGTTGGGAGACTCGAGCGCCATGGATTTGCCGCGTGCGATCTTTCGCAAGATTATAAACGACGCTCTGACGACGGCCCAAGCGGACGAAGTCTTCGACGGCATTGCCTTCTACAATCGCAGGCGTTTTCTCGACGTGATCACGGCGCTCTCAAAGTACGAAGGCAACCTCATCAAGATGCTTCAAGAGGCCGCAATCCATCAACTGTACGCCCTGTCCGCTTGCGTGGGCGCCCGCTCCCTCTAAATTCCGCGTCGTCGATTCAGAGCGAGAGTTCTAGGCCGTCGTCGGCGATAGAAACGCGTCCTTTGAACTCGCTCTGCGCCGCTTCGACCAGCTCGTCGGGAGCGTACGTGCTGCTGTAATGCGTGAGTACCAGCCGATGCGCTCCGGCGCGTCGGGCCATTTGCCCGGCTTCTTCCGCCGTAAGATGACCGCGTAGACCTTGCTCGTCGCCCAATCCGATGGTCGCCTCGCAGAGGAAAAGCGAGCAGTCGCGCGCGAGGTCGATGACTTCTTCGCACGGCGCGGTATCGCTGGAATAGACGATGCTGGAGCCTCCTCGCTCCGCGCGCGCGGCGAACGTATCGATATAGTGTCGCGTCCTGCGAAACGTCAGCCGCATGTCGTTGATTTCCAGCGGACGCGACGGATCGTACTCCCGAACTTCGAACACCTCGTCGAGGAAGTCGTTGGAGCCTTCGCTGCTGAACGCGCCGGTGATGGTTCGAAGAATCCGCGAGCCGCCGGGCGGCAGCCAAAGCGGCATCCGCCCGTCACGAAGCAGCGGACCGTATTTGAGTCCGTAACGCAATGGAATGAGGTCGAGGAAATGATCAGCGTGCATGTGCGATACGATCACCGCGTCGAGCTGCGGGTAGTCGATCGCCAAATGGAGGTTCCCGAGCGCGCCGCTACCGATATCGAGCAGCACCGCGGCATCGCGCGAGCGCAGCAAGTAACTACTACACGCGCGCCCCGGTCGCTGTACCGAAGGACTCGATCCCACCACTCGCATGCGAAGGGTGGATGCCATCACGCCTCCGATACCACGCCCCTTTCACCTATTCGCTAAATTGATCCAGCGGGACCATGAAAAGTAGCCGGTCGCCGCTATAGACTTCCGACGTAAATTTGTGTATCGGCACCGCCTCTCCCTTGCCTGCCCCCTCTTCACGCCAGGCGTACAGCGGCAACCACCGCACCTTATAACCGGGGCGCTCGGGAGGCGGGGGCGGCGGCACGTTTTCAGGCCCTTGAAAACGCTCGGCGAGCTGAAACGTCTGCTCGTAGTCGCTGCCGGAGAAGAGCTCGAAGCGTCCGCGAGTACTTTCGAACCGCGCGAGACCGGCGATCGTCGGCGCAGTCAGCTCCGTCGTCGAGAACGACGAAATCTCGAAATGCCGCTTGATCGACCGTCCAAAGGTCAGATCGTCGATGCGCAGCACGATGTGAAGGGCGCCGTCTTTATTCCTGCGCGCCCGTGAGCGCGCACCCAGCGCCGTTTCGAGGTTGGCGGTATCGCTGTTCGTTACGCCCACCAGACTCTTGGCGCGTTCGGGAGCGCAGTAGGTGATCGTCTCGTCGTTGGTGGCGTCGCCGGTCAACAAATCGATCTTTCGGTCGCGAGCCAACTCGACGAGAACATTGTCGGGATTCTTCTCTACCACCACCACTTGCTCGCCGAGTTGACGCAGATAGTCGATAACCAGCGATCCGACGTTGCCGGCACCGCAGACGATTACGTGACCGCTTCGATGGATTCGGCGCAAGCCGCGAATCCGCCGCGTCGCGGCGGCATTGAGCGCGGAGGTCAGCGACGCAGTCAGAATCGCTACCGTCATAACGCCGACGAGCATGACCACCATATCGACGAAGAGTGGAATTGCTTCTGCCGCCGCGATCGGTCCGTGTTCGCAGCCTTTACAGGGCGAGACATCGCCGTAACCCACGGTCGTCATAGTGGTCAGGACGAAGTACATCGTCGCCGGTATGTCCCAGTGCATCGTCCGGGCAAAAAACACCACGAACGCGATATAGAACATCACGCTTGCGACGATGGCTGTCCGTAGGACCGGTTCGATCCGCCGAAGACTTGAGACGAAGTCGCGCCACTGAGAACGAAGACGCTCTCGCCGCATTCCGCTCCGCTCGTAGGATTGCGGCCCGGTCGCTTTGATCGCGGTAACCGGCCCGAAGACCACTAGGCGATCGTCGCCGTTTAAAGGCCGCGCCAGAAGCTCTTCGTCGAAGTGTTCTTCTTCCCCATCGCAGATGAACGGAGCGCGTCCGCCGACGGAGACGATGCGCGCACGTAGCTGCGTCTCGGCCTCGGCGATCGTTAACCCGGCGATGCCGAAGTCGGCAGCTCGCCGTTCGCAGAAACCGAATAGCTGGGACCCTTCTTCAGCCACCGTGCCGGGATCGATGCCCTTCTCGCGCCGGTGCGCCACGCGTGCCACCATCGATTCCAGCGTGGGAAAGGGGAGTGCGTAGAAACACGACGCGTCGACCGCCGATGCGGCGTACGTTGCCGCTGCGTGGGCTGCCGGCGAAACCGCGGTGCAGTTGTGCCGCAGACCTTCTTGGATCTTGTGGCCCAACAACGGGTTGAACTGGCGAAGGGTTACGCGCACGCGTTCGTTGATGTCTCGGGCGAGCAGCGCCACGCGCAAGTTGAGACGATCGTCCTGCGCAACGGCCACGACGCAGAAGCTGCGGCTGCCGGGGCCGTTCGACGGCTCGAGACCGGCACGGCGGAGCGCCCCGGGCTCGGTGGGGTCCTCGTTGAGGAAACTGAAGTCGTAGCCGAACTCCTCCGAGAGCAGGTCGGCCTCGTGGCGCAACACGCGGGCCAATCGTTCGTCGGCGGGCTTCCACATCAAAACGACCGCGTGCCCCGCGGTCTTGAGAATCTCTTTGCAGATCTCGAGCGCGAGGTAGTCACCACCGACGACAATAATCAGTGTCTCTGACGCCATCGATGCCGCCTTCTTCGACACAGGACGAGACCCCCATGCGCCCGCCGCATCCACTGGCGCTGCGTGCGATCGACCGTCTGCGCGATCGTCTTCCGGGTCGCGTCCGCGTGCTCGACGTTGCCTCGGGGAGAGGCCGCAACACGGCGGCGCTGCAGCAAGCCGGATTCGAGGTCCTCGCGGTCGACGACGAAACCGCGATGAAGGCCGGCGCAATGCGTTCGCTGCACGGAACCTTTGACGGCGCCGTCTCGAGCCACGGATTTCTCCACGGCACCGCCGCCGAAATCGCCGAACGTCTCGATGGATTAGCCGCCCACTTGGAACCGGATGCCGTTTTGGCGGCAACGTTCGGGTCGGTCAACGACGCACGATTCGGACGCGGCACCGAAATCGATTCATCGACCTTCGCACCAAACGACGGCGACGAGGCCGGCGTCGCCCACGCGTTCTTCACGCAGTCGCAGCTCTGCGCTCTCCTGGAGCCGCAATACGAGATCGAATCGATCGAAGAACTCGGCGTCGAAGAGATTGCCGGGAAATGGGCGCACCGTGAGACTCCGCTCGCTGGCGCGGTGCACTGGTTCGTCCTAGCGCGTCGCCGATAACTCAGCCGTAGCGAGGCATGGACGGGTCCACGACCGCGGCGTAACGGTCGATGCCTCCGGCGACGTTGTAGACCGTTTCGTAACCCCGTTCGGTGAGATATCGCGCAACGGCGTTGCTGCGCCCGCCGACGTGGCAGAGCACGGCGACCGCGGCGTCGCGTGGAATCTCGTCGATGCGCGAAGGAACCTGATTCATCGGCACGTGCAGCGCACCGCCGAGCGAAGCGAGCGCGACTTCGTCGTCTTCGCGCACGTCGAGCAGCACGTGGGCCTTTCCCGAACGCCGCCACTCCGCCAGCTGCTCGACCGGCAGCTGCTGCACCTTAGGCACGATCGGCGCTGGAGATGAGATCGCGCATTGGACTTGAAGCGTTCGCGTACAGCCGCTTCTCCATTCGTCCGGCAAGAAACGCTTTACGGCCTGCGATCACGGCGTGCTTCATCGCTTCCGCCATCGCGACGGGATCGCGGGCCGCGGCGATGCCGCTATTCATCAGCAGCGCGTCGACGCCGAGCTCCATCGCGATTGCGGCGTCGGAAGCCGTTCCGACGCCGGCATCGACGATCACCGGAATCTTCGCGCGTTCTTTGATGATGCTGATCGAGTACGGATTACACACGCCCAGACCGCTGCCGATCGGCGCGGCAAGCGGCATAATCGCCGCGCAACCCACCTCCTCGAGCTGCTTGCACGCCACCGGATCGTCACCGATGTACGGCAGCACCGTGAAGCCGTCGTTGACGAGGGTTTCGGCGGCTTTGACCGTCTCGGCCGCATCGGGGTGGAGCGTCTGCGAGTCGCCGATAACTTCGAGTTTGATGAGATCGGTTTCGAGCAGCTCGCGCGCGAGCTGCGCGGTGAGCACCGCGTCCTTAGCGTTGAAACAGCCGGCAGTGTTGGGCAGAACGCGCAGCCGCTCGCGATCGACGAAATCGAGCAGCGTCTTTCCGGTTGGATCGTCGAGGTTGATGCGTCGGATCGCGACGGTCACCATCTCGGTGCCGCTGGCGGCGTGGGCTGCGCGCATGACTTCCATCGACGGGTACTTTCCCGTGCCGACGATCAGCCGCGAAGAGAGTTCGTAGCTTCCGATTCTTAGAATGTCGTTGCCGCTCATAATTATCCGCCGGCGACGGCGCGAATGACTTCGACGCGATCGCCCTCTAGAATGATGTGCGTATCGTACTGTCCGCGTGGGACTACGCGTTCGTTGTGCGCTACCGCAATGCCGGTACGTTTCGCGCCGAGGATTTCTAGGAGCGATCCCACGGTCGCTCCGTCGGGCAAATCTTGCGTTTCTCCGTTGACGGTTGCTCTCACGATGCTTTCATTCGACGGTGCAGCGAAAAGGCCGCCAACTGCGGATCGACGTCGCCGGCAATCGCGTCGGCGACGAGACGCGCGGTCACCGGCGCTAGAAGGATTCCGTTCTTGAAATGCCCGGTTGCAACGTAGAGACCGTCGAGCGGCGTCGGACCGATAAAGGGTAGTCCGTCGGCGCTCCCGGGCCGCACGCCCGCCCACATTTCGGTCACTGCAAAACCGGCCAGAGCGGGCGCCGCTTCGAGCGCGGCGTGAAGCAGCCGGTGAAGACCTTGCGACGTAACGCGCGTGTCGGATTCCGCGCGTTCGACGGTGGCTCCGATGAGCAGCCTGCCGTCGTTGCGCGGAACGACGTAAGCGTTGGGAAGCCAAGTCGAATGGCGAACGAGATCGACCGGCAGTTGCAATGCCAGCATCTGCCCCTTGAACGGTTCTACCGCCGGCCTCGCTTCTTCCGGAATACCGTCGAGCGCGGACGACCAGGCGCCGCAGGCATTGACGACCGCTGCTGCCGGCGTAAAGCCGAGATTACTGCGCACGCCGAGCACCCGGCGCTTGTCGCATTCCACTCGTAGCGATGCGACGCGACGCACCGACACGCCGCGCGCCGTACACGCGGCGATCAGCGCCCGGCCCAAAAGCCGGTTGTCGACTTGGCCTTCGCCAGCGATCGAAAGCGCACCGGTCGCGTGCGCGCCGAGCCACGGTTCCATCGCAAGCAGCCGCGCGCGGTCGAGAACGTCGCACCCGACCCCGCGAGCTTTCAGGACCTCTGCGTACGCGCGCAAGCGTTCGAGAGCGAGATCGTGGAAGGCCACGTGCAGGTGGCCGTTTAGATGAAGGTGAGGATCGATCTCGCTCGCGTCTCGAACGCGCGCAACGAAGGCGGGATATATTGCCAACGATTCTTCACACAAACGCAGCAACGATTCGTCGACCGGCTCGGCGTTGGGCGCGAGCATTCCCGCGCCGGCCCACGACGCGGCGCGCGCGGGCTCGTCACGGTCGTACACGCGCACTACGGCGCCGCGTTCGGCGAGCTCGAACGCGATCGCCAAACCGATCAAGCCGGCTCCGACCACCGTCACGTCGCCCGATACCGTCCTCATGCGCGCTCCAGCCGCCGCGCCTGAACCGGCTCGCCGAACTCGGCAATGAACGGCGCGTACAGTTTGATGACTTCGCGCACGCCGTCGTTCGCAACGACGGCTTGTTCCTCGACGATCCGCCGCTCGCGTTCGATCGTCGCCATAAAGGTAACGTAACGCGGGCCGAGGACGTCGATCGAATCGGTCATTTCGGCACGCGCGCGAAGGTTAGCATTACCGCGGCGCCACGCGCTCGGATCGAGCTGCGCTGCGGCCGACGCGCGCTGAAGGTAACTGCAATGCGCGAGTAACCGAGCCGCCAGATCGGCGTGCACGCGTGAGCGAGCGTCTGAACGGGCCAGCCGGCGCGAACGGTTTTCGCGCGAAACGCTCAGCGCGTGGTTGATAATGCCGGCCGCAATGCCGCCGGCAACCGGTACGACCACAGCGACCACTTGCCAATGGCCGCTCGTCCACTGGGCGGCACCGTGTAGCCACGTCGCGTAAAACGGGTCCGCCGCGCGCCGATGACCGAAGAGACCGGCGATAAGGAGTCTCATTCGGCCGCTTCCAGCGCCTGCCGTAAATCGGCGACGATGTCGTCGGGATGCTCGATTCCGACGGAGAGGCGCACGAGCGACTCGGGCGCGCGCGTGTGCGGACCTTCGATCGACGCTCGGTGCTCGATCAGCGAGTGCGTGCCGCCCAGGCTCGTGGCGCGCACGACGAGCTTCAAACGGGCGAGCATCGCGAACGCTTCCGCACGACCGCCCCGAACCTCGAATGAGAGCATGCCGCCAAAGCCTCGCATCTGTCGCTTGGCGATGGCGTGTCCGGGGTGGTTTTCCAGTCCCGGATAGTACACGCGCGTGACGTTCGGGTGCGTTTCCAAAAATCGGGCGACGGCGAGTGCGTTGTCGCAGTGTGCGCGCATGCGGATTGCCAGCGTTTGAATGCCGCGCAGCGTAAGCCACGCGCTAAACGGATCGATAGTCGAACCCGCGACCGACTGGAAATCGCGAACGCGGCGCTTGAAGTCGCCTGGCTCTTTAAAGACGACGACGCCGGCCAAAACGTCGCTGTGACCCGAGAGATATTTCGTAACCGAATGGACCACCGCATCGGCCCCGTGCGCGAACGGGCGCTGAACGACCGGGGACGTAAAGGTGTTCTCGCACACCATCAGCGCGCCGGCCTCGTGCGCGATTGCAGCGGCGGCTTCGATGTCGATGACTTCGATCAAAGGGTTGGACGGCGTTTCTATCCAGACCATGCGCGTCGTCGCCGTGCACGCATCGCGCAGCGAATCGGCGTCGTTCGCATCGACGAAAACCGCTTCAATACCCCATTGCGGGAAGTAGTCGATCAGCAGTTCCCGGACGCCGAAATAGGTGTCCCGCGCCACGACCACGCGGTCGCCGGAGCGCAGCGTCTGCAACACGGCAAAGGCGGCGGCCATGCCCGACGGAAACGCGACGGATTCATATCCGCCTTCCAGTTCGGTGATGCAGCACTCGAGGGAGTTGCGCACGGGGTTGCCCTCGCGACTGTAAATATAGCCGCGGGAATACCCGCCGTCCGCATCACGCTCGAACGTCGTTGAGAGATGCAGCGGTATCGTGACGGCACCAGTCGCCGGGTCGACGCTTCGCCCGGCATGCACCCCAAGGGTCTCGTCGCGCATCACATTCCGGTGTAGACGGGACCTTCGCCGCCTTGCGGAGGCACCCACGTGATGATTTGGTAGGGATCGATGATGTCGCAGGTTTTGCAGTGCACGCAGTTCGTGAAGTTGATTTGCAGCCGTCCTTGAACGCTGCCGTCGTTCTTCTCAAACAGGGGTTCGTAGACTTTCGCCGGACAGAAATACTGGCATGGATTGCCGTACTCGACGGTGCAGCGATCGCGGCAGATGTTCGTGTCGGAGACCTTGAGATGGCTGGGCTGATCTTCCTCGTGCATCGTTCCGCTCAGATACACGTCGGTCAGCTTGTCGAACGTCAATACGTTGTCGATCTTGGCACGCGGCGTCTCTTTGGGCTTGTAGCCCGCCTTCTCCATGACTTCGTAGCCCGGCTCGCCCTTGATGCGATCGATGAGGCCGAAGCCGCGGCCGCCGGTAAACGTCGCGAGGCCTGCATTGAACATGCCGGCCCACATGCCGCGTTTGAAGCCTTGATGAAAATTGCGCGCCACGCGCAGCTCCGAGAACGCCCACGACTCTTTGAAGCGGCGCTCCAGCGGCGACAGCGTTTGCGCGTCGTACTTGCCGGCTTGCAGCGCGTCCCACGCCGTCTCGGCCGCCAGGATTCCCGACTTGATCGCGAGATGAATGCCTTTGAGACGCATGCCGTTGAGGAATCCAGCGGTGTCGCCGATGAGCAGCAACCCGTCGGCATAGGGTCGCGGCATCGCAAACAATCCGCCCTCCGGAATCGCTTTGGCGCCGTAGCGAATCATCTTGCCGCCTTCGAGCATCTTCGCAATGACCGGATGCTGTTTCATGCGCTGCAGCTCGTTGTGCGGGTCGGTCGTAGGATTCTTATAATCCAGGCCCGTCACCATTCCGATGTCGAGCACGTTGCCGGCCATGCCGTAGATAAACCCGCCGCCGAATGTGTCGGGCTGCAGCGGATATCCCAGCGTGTGAATGACGGATCCGGCTTTAAAGCGATCGTCGGGAAGCTGCCACAGCTCTTTGACTCCGGCAGCGTACACTTGCGGCTCGCGTCCTTCATCGAGCGGCAGCTTCGCCATCGCTTGCTTGGCAAGCGTGCCGCGCGGGCCTTCGCCCAGTACGACGATCTTCGCGATGAGATCCGCGCCCGGCTCGTAGTTCGACTTTGGATTGCCGTTATGGTCGATGCCTTTGTCGCCCGTGCGCACGCCTACGATGCGATCGCCGTCCCACAACAACTCTTGTCCGGGGAACGCGGGAAACACTTGCGCGCCGGCTTCTTCCGCCTTATCGCCGAGCCACTTGGTGAGCTTCTGCAGCGACGCGACGTACTTACCGTGATTGTTGAGCGGCGGCGGCGTAAACGGCGCTTTGATCTTTCCGCTCGACGTCAAGTACCAGAGCTCGTCGCTGGTGACGGGCGATTCCACCGGTGCACTGTCGCGCCAATCCGGTATCAGCTCGTCGAGACCACGCGGATCCACGACGGCTCCCGATAGACCGTGATTGCCGATCTCGCTGCCCTTCTCGATGACGAGAATTTCGAGCGCGCGTCCGGCAGCTTTGGCGAGCTCGCCGAGCCGGATCGCTCCGGCGAGGCTCGCCGGGCCGGCGCCCACAAAAAGGACGTCGACTTCGAGTTGATCGCGGGTAGGTGACATGCCGACTACTTACGCACCCTCGTCCAGGAATCCTGAGGCGACCGAAATTGCAGCAAGCACGGCGGTTCGGTGCATGGCGACGCGCGTCTCCCACGGTGCGCGTAACGGCGTCTCGAAGGTCAGCGCGTGACGAGCGGCGTTACGGGCAATCGCCAACGAGTACGAGAGGCCGCCGAGCAGCGCGCCTTCCACAAAATGCTCCGCCGTAATCCGGCCGCGCTCGCGTTGGCAATGCGCGTCGTCGAGGGCGCCGGCGGTGGCGAACGTCTCGAGCAGCGGATCGATGGGAAAGCCCGCGTCGTCGAGCGCAGCCAGGGCGCCGTATCCGATGTTGCCGCCGCCGTATTCGTAGCAGTAGAAACCAACCGCGTCGCAGTCTTCATGCAGGTCGATCGAGAGAACGAACTTGCGGTCGCGGTTTGCCGTGACGATTGCGCGCGCTTCGGGCGACTGTCCGCCGCGGCCGAAGGTGCGGTTCACGTCGATGCCGTCGGCGTTCTCACGCGTGCCGGCCTCGAATCCGCTCGGGTTGGTGCACGGCCAAATCCGATATGCGAAGCGGTCGTCGAGGTGGCTGGATTCAACTAGCTCCAGCAATGCCCACGGGCCGGCCGGCTCGTCGCCGTGTACCCCGCCGCTCAATGCGATCGACGGCAATCGCGCGTCGCCGAGTTCGGCGCACAACAGCGTGCGTGGTGCGCCGACGCAGGCCACTTCGCGAACGGCCGCTCCGTGCGACGCGCGCAGGGCCTTCCAGCGGCGAGCAAAGTCTTGGTAGGTACCGTCGGACGCTTTCACGATAGGTGTGACACATGCAAATCCAAATCGGCGTCATGGGGTCGGCCGGGGGCCAGATTTCAGCCGAGCATCTCGGCCTCGCACGCCGCCTCGGCCATCGGATCGCCGACCGAGGCTGCACGGTCGTTACGGGCGCCTGTCCGGGATTGCCGCATGCGGCCGTGCTCGGCGCGACGGAGGCGGGCGGCGTGAGCCTCGGCGTCTCGCCCGCGCTTTCACGGGAAGAACACGTCAACGTGTACGGCTCGCCGCTGCAGCCCTACACCTCGATGGTCTTCACCGGATCCGGGTTGATGGGGCGCGAGACGCACAACATCCACAGCTCCGATTTCGTCATTTTCGTGGGAGGCCGCAGCGGCACGCTGGGCGAGTTCTGCATAGCGTACGACGAAGGCAAGCTCATCGGCATTTTGACCAACTCAGGCGGCATCAGCAACGAATTCGTGCCCATTGCCAAGTTGGTGCAGAAAGAGACGGGTTCCATCATCATTGCCGACGACACACCGGAAAAACTCGTCGATCGTCTACTCGAGATCTACGAAAAGAACCCAATCCCAAGCGCCATAGCATTCAACCGCACCGAAGAGTTTCCGATTCGACGCCCTGCCGTAACCGAAGAAACGCGGAGCGTGTAGGCTCCTATGGCTGAGTTAACGTTTGTGGGTGCGGCCGGCACCGTAACCGGCAGCAAGCATTTGCTCACCGCCGGCGGCCGGCATATTTTTGTCGATTGCGGTTTGTTTCAGGGCGTAGTCGACGTTCGCGCACTCAACGACCTGCCGCTACCCGTTCCCGCAAAACAGATCGACGCCGTCGTGATCACGCACGGCCATTTGGATCACGTGGGTTACCTGCCGAAGCTGGTGCACGACGGGTTCGCGGGACCGATCTACTGTACGCCTCCGACGCGCGCGTTGATGCAGATCGTACTCGACGACTCGGCGCATCTCCAGCAATCGCTCCACGAGCGCGGCTTTCAGCACGAACGACCCCATGCGCCTCCGATGTACTACAACGAAGAGGACGTCGCGGCTACGATGAAGCTGGTCAAGACGGTTCCGCTCGGCCAGACGTTTGATCTCGCCGGCATGGGCACCGCAACGTATCACAACGCCGGGCACATCATCGGTTCGGCCTTTGCGTCGATACAAACCGACGGTAAAGGCATAACGTTCTCCGGCGATCTCGGACGCTACGGACGTCCGTTGCTGTACGATCCCGAGCCGATCGGTGCGGCCGACGTGCTGGTGAGCGAATCGACCTACGGCGATCGCGTCCATCCGGACGATCCTTCCGAAGAACTGCGTACCGCGCTGTTGGGCGGCATCGCTCGGGGCGGTCCGATCGTCGTGCCGGCGTTTGCCGTCGAGCGATCGCAAGACATCCTGCTGTCGATCGCGCGCCTACAGCAGACCGAACCGCGCATCGCCGCGCTGCCGATCTATCTGGACAGCCCAATGGCCGCTAAAGTGGACGACTTGTTCGAGTCCTTTCCCGGCGCGCACAAGCCTATACCGCGCGACAGCACTCGCACGCCGTTCGGCATCCAGAATTTCAAGGTCTGCATTACCAGCGACGACTCCAAGGCACTCAATGCCATTCACGATCCTTGCGTGATTATTTCGGCCAGCGGCATGGCTTCGGGCGGACGGATTTTGCACCATCTGCACAACCGGCTCGGCGATTCTACGGCGACGGTGATCTTCGCGGGCTATCAAAGTGCCGGAACCCTCGGCTATCTGATGATTCACGGCGCGCATACAATTCGAATCTTCGGAGACTCGCTGCCGATCAAGGCGGGCATCGTACACCTGTCAGGCTTCTCAGCGCACGCGGATCAGAACGACCTCAAACGCTGGTTCGGAACGTGCACCAGCAAGCCGCGCCTCTACGCAGTTCACGGCGAAGTGGAGTCCGCAACGGCGGTCGCGACGCTCGCTACAGCCGCATTCGGTTGGGACGCTTCCGTAGCGCGCCGCGGAACGACGGTGACGCTGTGATGAATCGGAACTTCGCCAGCGATAACACCGCGCCGGTCGCACCCGAGATCGTAAAAGCGATTCTGGCTGCTAACGAAGGCGCTGCCGTTGCTTACGGCGGCGACGATTGGACCGCGCGCGCCAAGCAACGCTTCCGCGACCAGTTTGGCGCGGAGACCGACGTGTATTTTGCGTTCAACGGTACGGGAGCGAACGTCGCCGGGCTTAGCACGCTGCTACGCCCCTGGGAAGCGGTGCTGTGCCCGGAGACCGCGCATTTGCAGACCGATGAGTGCGGCGCGTTGGAGCGTTTTAGCGGGTCCAAAGTCGTTCCCATTCCAACGAAGGACGGCAAGCTCCGGCCGGCCGACCTCGAGCCGTACTTTAAACCGGCCGACGTCCACTTTCCTCAGCCGAAAATACTCTCGATCTCGCAGGCCACCGAATACGGGGGGCTATACGAACTCGACGAACTGCGCGCGCTCTGCGGATTTGCGCACGAGCGGGGGTTGATCGTTCACGTTGACGGCGCGCGGCTCAGCAATGCGGCCGCCGCCCTGAACGTTTCGCTTCGAGTGATGACGGCGAGCGTCGATCTTTTGACCTTCGGTGGAACCAAGAACGGCATGATGGTCGGCGACGCGATCTGCTTCCTGAAGCCCGGTCTTGGGGTCGATTCCGCGGCCTTCGTGCAAAAACAAGCGATGCAGCTCTCGTCTAAGATGCGCTACATCGCCGCACAGTTCGAGGCGGTGCTCGCGGGCGACCTCTGGTTGATGTATGCGTCGCACGCGAACGCGATGACCAAACGCTTGGAAGAGCGCGTCCGAAGCATCGAAGGCATCCGCATCACGCGCCCGGTACGCTGCAACGCGATTTTCGCGACCATGGACCGACCGGCGATCGAGCGCGTGCAGCGCGAGTACTCATTCCTCGTGTGGGACGAACGTTTGCCCGAGGTGCGCTGGATGACGCACTGGGCCACAACGCCCGACGACGTCGATGCCTTTGCCGATGCTCTGCAACGAGGAGTCTCCGCGTGAAACCGATTACTCCCGACGCGATCGAAGCGGCACGCGAACGCATCGCCGGAACGATTCTGCGCACCCCGCTCGTGAAGCTGCAGACCGGCGGCGAGGCCGAGATCTATTTGAAGCTCGAGAACCTCCAGCCGATCAACTCGTTCAAACTGCGCGGTGCGGCGAATGCGGTGGCGATGTTGCCGCCGGAGCGGCGCGCACAGGGCGTATGGACAGTCAGCGCGGGCAACGCCGGGCAAGGCGTTGCGTATGCGGCGCGGCAGGCGGCCGTTCCATGCACCGTCGTTACGATTGAAACCGCGCCGCCAACCAAAGTCGAGCGCATGCGCGCGCTCGGCGCGCATTTAGTGAAGGCGCCGTTTGACGCGTGCTGGCAAGCGATGGAGCGCGGTACCTTTCCCGGCGTTGAAGGAACCTTCGTCCACCCGTTCGACGACGACAATTTCATCGCCGGCAACGCGACGATGGGACTCGAGATTCTGGAGGATCTTCCCAACGTTGCAACCGTGGTCTGCGCGATGGGCGGCGGCGGTTTGGCAACCGGCGTTGCCAGCGGAGTGCGTGCGCACAAGCCCAACGTAAAAATCTACGTGGCCGAACCGGAGACTGCGGCGCCTGCGGCAGCGTCGTTCGCTGCGGGAGAAGCCGCAATCTTTGAGGGATGGACGGCAACGTTCGTCGACGGCGCCGGCGGCAAGAGCGTCTTTCCGCGCATGTGGGAACGGATGCAGGGCCTCGTCGACGGGGCGATCGTCGTGACGCTCGACGAAGTCAAACGTGCGATGCGCGTCCTGGCGGAAAAGGCGCGCGTCATCGCTGAAGGCGCAGGCGCGTTACCGGTCGCCGCGGCGCTGAGCGGCAAGGTTCGAAGCGACGGTCCGATCGTGTGCGTGATCTCCGGCGGTAACGTCGAGCTGTCGACATTCTTCGAACTGATTACCAGTTAAACGCGCTTCGTGCACGTGTCGTAGGAAGGCAAACGTCATAGTTTCACCAGCTCGACTCGGCGATTGAGCGCCTTTCCGGCGTCGGTAGCATTCGACGCTACCGGCTGAGTGAGTCCGAAGCCGCGCGCGCGTAGTCTTGTCGCCGCAATATGATAGTGGGCGACGAGATCGTTAACGACGGCCTGCGATCGCCGCCGGCTGAGCGTGAGATTATACGCTGGACCACCGTCGGAGTCGGTGTATCCGTCTACGCTCATTCGCCAATCGGGGTGAGATTGCAGGACGAGTCCGATTTCGCGGATTATCGGCTTCGACTGCGGCTGGATGCGGTCGCTGGCGACGTCGAAGTGGATGCCGTAAATACGCGCGCGACCGCTCTGTTCCAGTTCCTTTGCGAGTGGCTCGCTCACGTCTAACACGATCGCCGCTGCTGCGTTCTGGCCGCCCTGATCTGTGGCGATCAACGAATACATGTGCCGCGTTGGAGTCGCGTTCGCGGGCACGTGCACCGTGACGTGGACCGTTTGCCCCTGTTTTCCAACCGTGAAATCGTGCCGATCGCTCGTCGCTCGCCAGCCGGCGCCGCGCTCGCCGTCGATGGCCATCGTAACGGGTCCGGCAGCGCCGCTGCCTTGCCGAACGACCAAGAACGCGAGCGTTATGTCGCGCGCCGATCCGAATGCGACGGTGCGCTGCACCGACGACAACACCACAAGTGGTGCCGACACCCGCGCTCCGCACGGCAGATCGGCCGACGGCGATATCTCGTAGGCCGAGCGCGTCAGCGTGATGGCCTGCGGAATTTTACCGTACAGGTCGTCGGCGTCGAAGCCGTCGTAGACGATCAACCCTTTGCCGTAGCGCGCGTAGGCGCGAACCCAGCCGCTCGCACCGACCGCATTCTTCGCGAACATCAGGCCGCACCAGTGCGGGTCTTCGGTTTGCATCACGTCGGCGTCGCCGACCTGCTGTCCCGGATTTTTCAAATAGGCCGCCGTGTCGACGAAATGCCGAGCATCGGTTCGGTTCGCATCGGCCAATGTCGACGAATCGACGATCGCGAGGACGTGTCCGGCGGCGCCCCCAGCGCCGCTCGCGATCGTCGTAAACGGATACGGGATGAACGAGTAATCGGATTTCGAGCACAGATCGGCATCGCGCACTACGAGCACTCGTCCGCTCGCAACAAAGTCGAGTAAGGCCTTCTGTTGCCACGGTTCGGTGTCTTTATCCGCGGAGCAGCTCATCGAGAGCACCGCAACTCGGGCCGACTGCAGATTTGCGGCAGTGAACAACGGTAAGAGCGAGGTCTCGTAGCGAAAGCCGCTGACGACGGTAGGATCGCCGTATCCGGCGACGCGGTTTGGGTAGCGCGCGAGTATCGCAACCTTCGGGCCGCGGCCAACTGCCGACGGCCCGCAGGTAGGAGCGCGTACCACACGACGGGCAAGAATGGGCTCCTCGTCTCGCGCGTATCCGACCAGGAGCGATCCGTTTGCGACGACCGAAAGCGAGCCGCCGTTGCCGAGCTGGGCCGTGCCATTCACGATAGGGCCACGATACACGTCGCGCTCGTACGAACACGTGGCGACGATCAACGAGCCGTTGTGCTCGAGCGTAGCGAGTTGCGACGGCGCGGTTTGCACGCCGCCTTCCGGAACGTTGCCCTTGACGTTGTCGAAAATCGCGTCTGACGCATACAGGGTCTCCGAAGGCGACCATAGTCCGGTAAACGATGCAGCCGGGATCATCACCTTACCCGTCGCCTTAATCGATGAAATGCTCACGGCGTCGCCGGCCGGCCGCTCGATGCGAACCCGCAGCCAGCGAGCCGCAATTGGACCAGGCAACGATCCTGACGATTCGGTGCCAGTAGCCAGCCCGATCGTACCGACGTCGCTAAAGGTATTGCGATCCGTCGTCGCCGCGGCAACGTGGATGCGAACGGTTGGCGCACCCGAAATGTTGGCTTCCACTGAAATGCGTGAGAGCTCGGCGATTGCCGGAATCTCGAAAACGAGCTCCGGCGTTCCCGCGAACTTCGGATCGACGTCGTAACGGGAGTTTTGCGGAAGTTCCTCCGGGCCCGAGGGCGAGGCGCCGGGCGTCCAATTTCGCACGAAGGTGCCGGCCGAAAAAGTCAATAGGTTCGCACCGCCGTCCGTGTCACTCGGAGCCGGAGACGCGCTAACGGGCACGCTCGACGGACTCGTTGTAGCCAACGCAAGCGAGGGACTCGCCGTAGCGGGCACGGCCGAGGGGCTCGTCAGAACGGTCGAATTTGAAGAACGCGCGCACGCTGACAATGCCGGGACGACAATGAAAACCGATACACAGGCCAACATTCGAAAAACGCGTTCGATTGCCGTGCCGACCTCAGCACGTGCCTTACGAATTACCATTTGCGCATAGCGCTTTCATCTTCGCGCTGGCGGTTGCACCGCCGGTAGCTGCCGAGCGAACCGCGTCGATCGTATCGGTCGACATCGCCGGGTCGAACGTTTCAATTCCGAGGAGGGTGCGATCGGCGCCGAGATTCTTTGCCGCGTTCGCGAGATTAGGATCGAAGTGCATTTGCGAGATGGTCGCTGCCGCGTGGCCGCCGGGCTCGAAGACTTCAACGACGCTCTGGTTGGCTGCTGCGGGGACCGTTATGCGAATTCCGCCGGGGATGTGCGATGCATACCACACGGCAACCGTTTGCGCGTCGGCGTCCCTCACGCTGTAGACGATCGTAGTCATTCTCGTCCCGCAGAACGACATCGAACCGTGCATCTGCGTGCGCAGCTTCGTCGCGCCGGGATATACGTCGAGCGCCGCAGGTGCGGCAGGTGCGTCTTTGGCGGTTGAAGCTGCGGCTGACGTGGCGGCCGGCGCACTCGGCGCGCGCTGGCTTTGGCCGCTGGTGCTCGAGGAACAGCCGGCAGCTATTGCAACTAGACTCAGGGCAAGTAACTGTTTCATGCCTCCATCCTACGCGATGGCCGTACGGCACCCGTGCAGCGACGCTCTCACGCGTCGCGCATGGTTAACACGGTTGTGCCTGCCCATCGACTATCCGGTTCAGGCAGATCATCGTTCTTGGCCTCTTGCCGACGGGCTGGTTCCCATAGCCGAGCTTGTCAATTTCGATGCGAACGCCGTTCGCATTTGAAAGGACTAAGTTGTCGGGGCTTCCAGCAGCCGCCCAACTGCCGGCCACGTGGGATTTATACCAGCCGAGCACCGTCGTGCTGTCGTCGCCCGAGTCGATCTGATAGAAGTCATCCCGGACCAACATTTGATCGATGGCGTTTGGATAATCAGGAACGGCCGCCGACGCCCAGGCGGGGTACTGCGAGGCGCTCGTGCTTCCCGACCCAGTGCTCGAAGTCGTTGCCGACGATTCCGGCGCTACAAGCGATGATGCATCGCTCGCCGCCGTCGAGGAAGCAGATCCGGACGAGCAGCCCACGGTCACACTAACCGCAAGAAGGAACGCGCTAAGCTTCGGTGCGTTATTTATCATCATAGGACGACCGTATCAGCGGCGCGTGCGCGTGGCATGCACGCGGGCGGTACGATGCCGCGCTACGCTCGCAGCATGAAGAAAAGATATGGAGCCCTCCTGGGGGCGTTACTGCTCGCATCGGCCTGCGGACACTCGGCGTCGAGTGCATCGTCGGCGACGGCGGCATCGGGTTCGCTCGAAGGCGTTAAATATCGCGTGCCGGTGTACACGAGCAACTTGACGAGTCCGCCAACTAAGGGTCTAGCACCCGGGATTTACCAGTTTCAAACGGCTGACTCGGTGCTCACCGTCGTCGCGTGGTACAAGGCTCATCTTCCCAGCAACATGGGCGGCTCTTGGGTCTCGAGCGATCCGAGCGGTGCCGCCGCCAACGTCGATTGGAGCTACGTCCACACACAAGGGGCGGGCGACGACTTTTCCCTAGACGTAGAGCATTCCCGAAGCAATGGCCCAGCTTATGCTCCAGGCACCAAAACCATCGTCGAAGTCGTGGACCGCTAACCGATGCGCTCCGTCGTCGCTGCCGTCGTCACCATCGCTCTGCTCGCGCTGCAATGCGGCTGTGCGGGTGGAGGCGGCAGCGGCGGGACATCCGACGATACGATCTCCAATCCGGTCGTGGCCGACGTTCTCTCGCCGGCTGCGATGGCGGGGGCTGAGACGGGTCCGATTCTGGATCCGTCGTCGCTAACGCCGACGGAACTTCAATTCGGGCGGTCGCCCAAACCCGACCCGAACGTTACCTATCAGCCCGGCGTCATCGTGATGGAACACGGCGATACCGCGATATCGTCGATGGAATCGAACGGCATCGTTTGGCATTTCAAGGCCGGCGCGCCGCAAGTCGATCAAATCCAAGAAGATTCCATTATCTTTGCCACGGAGCGCTGTATGGGCCGAGTCCTTCACGTCGATCGCACTGAGGACGACGTGCGCGTCGTCCTCGGACCGGTACAACTCACCGACCTTTTTGCGAAGGCACACTTCGCCGTCGATCAACCGATCGATCTCACGAAAGCCATTGCGGTCGCGGCGCCGGACTTTCCGAATCCGACGCCGGAACCGTCACCCGGCGCTTCCGCTTTGCCTGAGAGCTCACCCACGAGTACGGGATACGTGCCGCGGGCGCGTCTGGTTTCAATGACGTACTCGGTAGTTTCATCCGATGGTCTTTGGCGACCGTTCCGCGCCGTGAAGTACGACGCGCACGGCATCGCTCACCAGACGACCGTCGAGCGCGCCGCACGGCGCGTGCCGGTCGAGTTCGCACAGGCTCTCGCACCGACTACCCCACCGGCAGTTTCCGCACCGATGCCCGGAAAAGACATTCCAACGTTTGACATCGACGGCGGCCTCAATGCGACGCCCTGTATGAGCAAATGCGGCGGTCTGGGCCTGCAGATGACCTACGATCAGGATGGAATCAAGATCTTCGCTTACGCCGTTCTCTATCTCCAGAATCCACGGGCGAAGGTCAACCTCAACATCGACGGCGGCGTGAAATCGGCCGGAATCCACTTGAGCGGCTTGGCCGGGTTCAAGGTGCACTACGAACTTGGCGCCGATCGGTCGTTCGTGCGTAACGTGCATCTCAAGGGCGATCTTCCGCTCGACCTGTCGTTCATGGTGAACACGCTCACGCCCGCCTCGGTGCACTTCACGCAAAGCTTAATTCTCAGCACTGGTTTCAGCGCCCGCACGTCAGTCCTCGCCGGCACGTTCGACTACGCTGTATGCTGCTCGATCGGCGTGGGCTACGACGGCGGCCGCAACGGCAGCGAAGGGCCCGAGAAATTCTCCGCTAAGAACGAAGTTGCACACGACGTCAAGGGTGTCTCTGTCGGCATCAATTCCGCGCTCTTCTCGCTACGGCAGCAGGTGATGTTCGGCATCGGCTTTCTCGGCTTTGCAACGGGACCGTACGTCGGTTTGGTCGCGTCGACGACGGTTCTCAAGCAATCGTCCGCGGCGACGCCGGTCACGCTGCCGATCGGCGCCGACGTCGGATGTCGCCAGGCAACGTTCGAACTTGCCATCGACGGCGGCATCGGCTGGACGATACCCAAGATCGTCACCGCAGTCGTCAACTTCTTTATGAGCGTGTTTAACGCCAAACCGATTCCGAGTAATGGAAGCTTCGTTCAAATACCGCAACGAGTATTGATCGGCGAGCGGCACGAGATGCCGCCCAAATGCTCCGGCGGGTGAGATCGGGAGAAATAGTTATATGAAACGCTTTCTAGCTTTCGTCGCACTAGTCGAGATCGTCGTCGCGATAGCTATCGTGTTGTTCCTGCGCAACGGCTCGTGCGTCGCCGCCTTCGGCGCATCACCGTCATTGGGGCGTGCGGTTCGCGCGACGCCAAGCGCCGATCCGCCCGGAAGCGGGGCGCCGATGGTGCCGCCGCCGGAATCGCCCGTTCCGGCTTTGAGCGATACGCCAAGCACAGTACCTTCGGGCCTGCCGCCAAGCGGAGACGTAGCGATACCCTCCGGTGAGGTGCCCGATCCCAACTGCGTTGCGAAAACTGCCTCCGGCCTATTGAACTCGCACACTTCGACGACACCGCCGTCGTGTGCGCCGATGAGCGTCCCGGCACCATAGTCGCCGCACGCGGGGCGCACGGTGAGGCGCTATGCTGACGTCATGATAAACATGCTAATTGCCACTATCGTACTGGCCCTCGTAACCGCGATGGACGGAACCTTACCGCTCTATCCGCACGGCGCAGCGGCGCCAGGAGTTGATGTTCCTGCGAACGCACTTGCGCAAGGCGTTCCGTACCAGCAAACGACGAGCGACTCCGTCCCGACCGTCGACCAGTGGTATAAAGCCAACGCTCCCAAATCGTGCAGCCGGATGAGCGCGCAGGGCGCCGTGAAGTATTCGTGTCCGGGCGGCTCGATCGTTATACAGACCCACGGAGGAACGATCATCTCGTTCGTTCCGGGAATCCGTTAGCGGCTTACGGCGAGGCTGCCGCGGCGATCTTCGCGTTGATCGGCACGTGTAGAAACGCCGTTCTCGTTCGCTCGTCCCCGATTCGCTCGGCAAACGCGTGAAGATCGCGGCGCGCCCGCGCTGCGGCTTCACGCGCTTCGGACGCGTTTCCACCGGCGGCTAAGCCTCGCGAGGCCGCCCACCACGCATACTGCGGCCAAAACGCTCCGTCGAACGACGCACTGCCGATCGAAAGCAACTCGCCAGCGGTCGCGAGAGCCTTGTCGTTGCGGCCGGTAGCAACGTACGCGAGCGTGAGATCGGCGAGATCGTCGACGAAATCGCGAGGCTCTTGAATCGAGCGGCGAATTGCCAATCCGGCTTCCATGTGTTCGACGGCCGCATCGACCTCTCCGAGCACGAGCTCGGCGTTGCCGAGATTGGCGAGCGCGGCGGCCTCGAATACCGGATAGGCCAGCTCGCGCGTGATTTGCAGCGCCGACGTCGCGAAGGCTTTCGCTTCCGCCGCCTTCCCGAGCTGCAAGTTGACGAAGCTCGCATTGACTTGATTGGCCGCGATGGTCCGCCGTTCTTGAACCTTTTCGAAGAGCTCGTTCGATCGCTCTATCGAGACGAGAGCTTCGGTAAACATACCCATGCGCATCAGCAACAGCGTTTTGTTCGTGTACGTGGTAGCGAGCCCGCGTTTGTGCCCGAGCGACTCGTAGATGGCTATAGCGGCATCGAACTCGCGCAGCGCGACAGTATAGTCGCCCAACCACGCGGCGGTCACGGCCAAGCGGCTGCGCGAGGCCGCCTCACCTTCGCGGTCGTTGAGTTTCAGATGGAGGTCGAGGCAACGTTCGGTCAGCGAGAAGCACTCGCGATACTCTTGGCGCAGCAGTGCCGCGACGCTCGCGGCGGCCAACGCCCGCACTTCCATGGCCTGGTCGCCGAGCCGCGCAGCGCGTTCGCGCGTCTGATCCAAGTAGGTGCGCGCCGCTTCCAGATCGCCGATGTTCGATGTGTACTCGACGAGCACGCAAAGACACTGAAGCTGCCCTTGCAGATCTCCGCGGCGCTCGTAGATCTCCAGTGCGCGCCGCGCCGGATCGATGGCTTCGGCCGATCGGCTGCAGTTGCCGAGGTGCGTCGCGGCTTGAGTCAACGCGCGTGCCTGCGCCCCATCGTCGAGCCGCGCCGCTAGTTCCTCGAGGCGCGTTATGTATTGGCGCTCTTCATCGGCGTTGCCCAAAGCTCGAGCGAGCAAGATGCGCCGGAGCAGAACGTCAAACTGCGCGGACGGATCTCCGGCCGCCAGTCGGTCGAGCGCGTCGACGTCGTCTAGTTGTCCTTCACGGTCGCCGCGGCGGCTCCGCGCGGTTTCTCGGATCTCGAGCGCTTGACGGCGCACGTCGCCGGAACCAGCGGTTTGCAGGGCCTTTCCGGCCAGTTCGATGGCGTCGCCGTGCGCGTGGACGGCCGCGGCACTTCGCGCCGCGGACAGATACCACGTGGCTGCTCGTTCGCGAGCACCGGCCGATTCATAGTGACGTGCGATTTCGCGCGGTGAAACGGATGCGTCGGACTCGAAGATCGCTTCCAGACATTCGGCAACCCTGAAATGCCGCTGCTCCCGAAATGCCGGCTCGATCTCGGAGTACACTGCGGCGGCTATCAAGTGATGGCTGAAAACGTAGTCGTACCCTGCGCGCGCACCCGCTTCGCGCAGAATACGTTGGTCGAGAAGCTCGTCGAGCCCGCGCGCGATTGCGGTGCTCGAAAGATTCGAAACCTCGCGAATCAACGGAACGCTGCAGCCTGCGCCCGCTACCGCAGCGATCTCCGCAACCGACCGGCCATCTTGACCCAGCCGCTCGATGCGCCGTGCGATCACGCCCGACATAGTTGCCGACTCGAGCTGGGACTTGCGATTCTCGAGCAATACGTCGATCGCTCCCTCGAGAAACAGCGCGTTGCCTTCACTTTGCGCGTATAACGCTCGTACCAAGTCGCTCCCTCGTTCGCGCAAGCCCTCGATGCGGCCGACGAGCTCGCCGACCTGCTCTTCATCGAATCGCTCGAGCTCGACCTCTTCTACGCCGCCGTGGGTTTGCAAGGAGCGCTGAAGCGCGCGCAACGGATGGCTTACGGGCGTCTCTTCCTGACGGCACGTCACGACGACGAGCAGCGGCGATCGAATCGCGTCGCGAAATATTCCGCCGAGCGCTTCGATCGTCGCCGAGCCCGCCCAATGCAAGTCTTCCAGGACGAGCAGCAGCGGACGCGGAGATGCGAGCCCTCGCACTGCAAAGGACAGCGCTTCGTAAATACGCGCCGTCGCGCGTTCCGGCGAGGTTTCCGAAAAGCGCACGTCGGGAACGTCGGGATCGCGCAGCTCGGGCAACAGCGGCGACAAGACGGTCCTGCGTTCGACCGAGATTTGCCGGGCAAGCAGCAGCGGCAATCCGGCGCGCAGCGCTTCGAGGATCGGCTGGTACGGCGTCGATTCCGGCGATGCCGTCGTTCCCACGAAAACTCTTCCGCCTTCGGCTTGAACGGTACGTGCAAGCTCTGCCGTGAGACGAGTCTTGCCGACCCCGGCCTCGCCTGAAATCACGACCAGCCCGGCCGATCCGCGCGCGGCTCGGCCCCACCCGTTGCGGAGAAATGTCAACTCCTTGCGCCGTCCAACGAACGGAAGAATCGAAACGGTGCGCCGGCCTTCTTCAGGTCTCGCCGCCGAAACGCCGACCGCTCCTGGAACGGCCTCTTGCCGAAGAATCAACTGACGAATCGCGACGGTTTCGGGCATCGGCGCAATTGCGAGCTCGTCGCGCAGACGCTTGGCGAACCTATCGTATTCGGCTAGTGCGCCGGCCGTGTCGCCCGACTCGTACCGGATCGCGACGAGCGCCCGCAACGCATCTTCGCGCCAGGGATCGCTGGAGAGGACGCGCTTTGCGCAACCAATGGCCGCGGGAAAATTTCGCTCCGAGCGATAACGGCCGATGAGCCCGTCGAGCAGCGCGAAATATCGCGCGCGAAGCCGCTCGCGTTCTGCTAGTACCCAATCCTCGTATACGTTCTCGAGCAGATCGCCGGTATACAGGTCGACGGCGCGTTGCTGCATCTCCGGCTCTTCCGCCAAGCGCTCGAATTCGGCAACGTCCACGAACGCGCCGCCCCGGTCGTTCCAGCGAACCGTCTCGGCGTCGCTTAGGATCCACGGGTCGCCATTTCTATCCGGCAGCGCCTTGTTCGCAAGATACAGGTAACGGCGGAGTTCGGACAGAGCGCCGGCTTCATCGTCATCGGGAAAAAGCGTAAACGCCAGGGACTCGCGTGAAAGCGCGCGCCCTCCCTTGAGCACGAGAAGGGCCAGCATCGCCAGCGTCGTCGAACGCTTGGCAAATTTGACTGGTGCGCCGTCGTAGCGGATGTCGGGCTGACCGAACAACCGAATTTCCAACATCGCGTTTTCGATTTCCCGTCCATCGCACGGTTCCCGTCCGTTTGGCCGCTTGCTTTGGAGAATGTCTGCACGCTGCCGGTACGCGGACGGCCTATGCTCGATGCATGAACCCCAAGCGGCAAGACCTGACGTTCCTGGTCCGCATGTGGCTTCCGCAAGAGACGGATGGCGACGTGCAATGGAGAGGCTCGGTCCTCGAAGTAGCGTCGGGAAGACGCTTTTTCGTGACTCAGCCGAGCGACGTTACAGATTTCATCGCCGCCCACCTGACCGAAATGCGGGTTCGGAAAGCGTGAATGACGTGATGAGAGTCCTGTGCCTGGTACTGCTGTGCTGCGCGCCGGCCGTGGCGGCGGAGCGTACCTACTACATAGCCGCCGACGAAATCGTCTGGAGCTACGCGCCGACCGGGATCAATGCGTTGACCGGCGCGCGTCTGGAGCCGGCGAAGAATCAGCTCGGTTTTTCCTTTCACAAGATCGTCTATCACGGCTACACCGACGCAACGTTCCAGACGCCGGAGGTGCGCAGTCAAAGCGACCAATACATGGGCACGTTAGGACCGCCGATCCGTGCCGTCGTCGGCGATTCGGTCGTGGTCGTGTTCAAAAATAACTCGCATTTGGCGCTAAGCTTTCACGTGCACGGACTACGCTATTTGAAGACGTCGGAAGGCGCTCCATACCGAGACGGCACCGGAGAGCGCGTAAAGCCGGGAGACGCCGTGGCTCCCGGTGCTACCTACACGTACCGCTTCGACGTTCCGGAACGATCCGGCCCGGGACCGATGGATCAAAGCTCCGTATTATGGATGTATCACTCGCACACCGACGAACTGCGCGACGTCAACACCGGCCTCGTGGGTCCGATCGTCGTAACGCGGCGCGGGTCGAACAAGGACGATGGGAGCCCAAGCGACGTCGATCGTGAGGTGTTCGCAATGTTCGCCCAGTTCGACGAGAGTCAAAGCCGATTGTTTAGCGAAAACGTCGCCGACCCGGCGATCAATCCGCGCCATGTAAAACCGGTGAGTTCAGGCTTCGTCGACGACAACACCATGTTCTCGATCAACGGCTACGTCTTTGGCAACATGCCGATGATCGACGTGCACCGGGGCCAACGAACGCGCTGGTACGTTATGTCGACGATGAGCGACTTTGATTTCCACGCGCCGCATTGGCACGGTGAGACCGTAACCATTAACGGCATGCGCACCGACACCGCGGAACTCGGTCCGATGGGCATGGTCGTCGCAGATATGATTCCCGACGATCCCGGCGTATGGCTCTTCCACTGCCACTTAAACATTCACCTGGAGGCGGGGATGGTAGCGCGTTTCCGTACGGTGCCATAGATGCGACTGTCAACGACGCCCTACGTTAATAGCAAGGGCAAGCATGTCGTTGCCCGACTTCTCTGCCGGAAAGGAAACTGATTTTTGCATGCTCCGAATCAAATCGCTCCGCTTAGTACTCGTTCCGATGGCGCTCGGTGCCGCGCTCTTAGTCCCCGCCTCTATCGGTGCGGCAACCGCTTCACTAAGCGCGCTGGCGGCCTTCCATCACGTTCCGCCGTATCCGAACCACGTGCTGGGCATCGACATTCAGTCTCCTCCCAGCGCCGATACAGGCGGGTCGTACGTTATAAAAACGTCGGATTCCGTCGCCGTCGTTGCTGCCTGGTATAAACAGCATTTGCCGGAGCTTACCAGCGACAAGACTACAGCGGACGGCCACCATTTGTTCTTTACCAAGAACGGCTCTACGGTGGACGTAAGCAAGTCCATTCCGTTCGATGGCAACTATACGATCATCGGCGTCGTCGCCTCAAAGTAGCCAATCGAGAGACGCAAGGACGTATTAAGCCGTCCAGTCGAGCATCGACTGCCACTGCGGCTTCGCCCAGGCTTCTTTGCTCTTGATCGCCTCGACGTACTTGCGCTTGCCGGCGCGGTTGCCTTTGCCCAGCATCAAACCGCCGACGAGACGGTCTTGCCAGAAAAACAGCGCGCGGTACCACTTCTTCTCGCGGTCGATCTTGCGCACCATCTCCAGGTCCGAGCGCAACTCCGGGCTCATGCCGAACTGCGTAATCGTCTGTCCTTTGAAGAGCAGCGACGAGTATTCGGGAACGTCGTGGTAGAGCTCGCTGCCGCCCATCATATTGAGCGCCGCAACCTTGCCGTGCGCTCCGGCGTTGTTCCACGTTCCCATGCGATAGCGTATCTCGAGGATAGGATCGTAAAAGTCCGCGATATCGCCGGCGGCAAAGACGCCGCGAACGTTGGTTTCGAGATGATCGTCGCACAGAATTCCATTCTTGCTCGTCTCGATGCCGCTGCCGTCACAAACTTCGGTATTCATCGTTAGGCCGAAGCCATATGCGTAGCACTGGGCCTCGATCTCGAGGCCTCTATTCGTGCTCACCTTCGTGATGACGCCGTTGGATCGCACGAACTCGCCGACTTCGTGTCCGTAATGCATGTGCACGCCGTCGGCTTGCGCAGCGTCGTGCAGCAGCTCGCCGGCCAGCTCGTCCATGATGCGGTGCAGCCCACGGGGGCCGCGCATCAGCCAATGCGTCTCGATGCCGCGCGCGCTGAAGGCTTCGGCGAGCTCGTAGGCGATGAACGATCCGCCGATCGCTACCGCCGCCTTGCTCCGATCGATCTGCTCCGAGATCGCGCGCGTGTCGTCGAGATATTGAAACGGATAGAGGTTGGCAGCGCCGTCGGCGCCGGGCTTGCCCGTCGGATTTGGGCGGCCGCCCGTCGCGATCAGGAGCGCGTCGTACGGATACGAGCGTCCGTCGGCTTCCACCACACGCTCTTGCGGAACGATGCGATCGGCGCGCGTCCGAAGGTGCAGCTCGATGCGGTGCTGCTCGTGCCACGCTTCGTCCCGAATCATAACCTTCGCTTCGGGGATCTGCTTACGCAGCATCGGCGGCAGTGAGATGCGATTATACAGCGTGTACGGCTCGTCCCCGAAGAGCACGATCTCGCAGGAGGGGTCGTGTTTGCGCAGTTGCTCGGCGGCAGTCGTACCTGCGAACCCGTTGCCGATAATAACGTACTTCCGAACGTCCGAATTCGCCAAGTGCAGTCCTCCGCGGCAGCGGTTTGCGCTTGCCGGCCAGGCCATGGTTCGCTATCGACCGAAGTCGTCATGCCGATGGATGTACGCCTCGTTCAACTCCTTGGGTCGTTCATCACCGCGCGCAGCCAATACGCGCTCGCCCGGCTCGAGTTCGCCATGAAACATAGCGAAGACGCCGCTCCGCCGGTGATCGACCGTCTTCTCGAGCCGTCGGAGCGCGCGCTGCGCGAGGAATGGCCCAATCTGGAGTCTCAGCTCGACCTCGCGATCGAGTTCGTCAGGCGTCTGGAGCGAAAGAGAACGAGGCGCGGGGGCAAGGACGAAAGCTTTCGCTGTCTGCAGCGATCGGTGCGCGAACTCGACCAATACGCGCGGGCGATTCGTTGGGTTATGACCGTCAGCGAAAACGAAACGGGATAGGAAGCCTGATTTAGGCGACTCTCGTCGTCGCCTCCGTCCTCGTGTACCGTAGTACACGTCGCACCTCGGCTCCTTGAGCTCATCCTAAATCAGGCTTCCTATTTGACGAGAGTCCTCATTTACGAGAGGCCGAGTCCCACCATCATCTTGAAGCCGGCCTCGAGCGCGCGGTCGTCGATGTCGTAGCGCGCGCTGTGCTGCGGCTCGGTGCCCTTTTGCGGCCCGCGGGCGCCGACGATGAAGTAGGATCCGGGCCGTTCCATCTGCATGTACGCCATGTCTTCGGCCCACATGACGATGTCGTGCGGGTCCACGACGTTGCCTTCACCGACGACGTCACGCCCGACGGCGCGCACGACGTCGTTAACCGATCGATCGTTGACCGTCGGCGGATAGCCCCAAAGGTACTCGAACTCGTAGTCCAGACGAAGCGCGTCGCATACTCCTTCGACCACCCGTTCGATGCGCTGGGGCATCGAGTCGCGCACGGCAGCGTCCAGCGCGCGCACCGTTCCTTGCAGCAGCGCTCGGTCGGGAATGACGTTGAACGTCGTTCCCGCGTGCAGCGAGCCCACCGTAACGACGACGGGATCCTTCGGCGCAATTTCGCGACTGGCCAGCGTCTGCAGCATTACGACGAGCTGCGCTGCAGCGACGATGGGATCGACCGACGAGTGCGGCATCGCGCCGTGGCCGCCTTTACCCAGCAGATTGATCTCGATGCGATCGGACGACGCAAAGAAGGGACCGTCGCGAATGCCGATTTTGCCGGCATCTAGACCCGTGTAAACGTGAAGCGCAAAAGTGCGATCGACATGCGGATCTTCCAGCGCCCCGTCTTCGATCATCAATTTATTTCCGGCGAAACCTTCTTCACCGGGTTGGAAACAAAAAACCAGCGTTCCCTTGATTGCATCGCGGCGTTTGGCTAGGGCGCGTGCGGCAGCGAGCAGAATCGCGACGTGGGCGTCGTGGCCGCAGGCGTGCATGACGCCCGACCGCTGCGATTTATATGCAGCGTTGCCTTCCTCGGTTACCGGCAATGCATCCATGTCGGCACGTAAAAGCGACACCGGACCGGGCCGGCCTCCTCTCAACGTCGCCAGTATCCCGGTTTTGCCGATACCGGTTCGAATGCGATCGAAGCCGCAGCCGGCGAGCTCGCGCTCGATAAACCCGGCCGTTTCGAACTCTTCCATGGAGAGTTCCGGGTGCGCGTGGAGGTGTTGTCGGTACTTTTGGAGCTCTTCGATGGGGACGTCGACCGGTATCGTCATTGCCACGAAGGCCCCATTTATGGAAACGCTATCGGGGTCCCCCCGCTCGACATTAGCGCGGCGCCGCATCGTCGCACGCGTCTCTGCGTTCGTATCGGCTGCTAAGGCGGCCATCGTGCGAACCATCCAGGGCGTTCTTCCTGCAGCCGCCCGCTTACCCCCTGAGGCTTTGGCCGCACCGGCACAAAGTAGAGGATTTACGGCGGGGTCCGGGCGAGTACCGGAGTCCGTGGCTCCCAAAGTCGATACGTCTTTCGAGCGGCATGACCTGACCGACGAACAGCTCGTCGCGCTGTTTCGCGTCATGCTGACGCACCGGACCCTCGAAAGCCGAGGGTTCCAGCTCAACCGCCAGGGGAAGATTCCGTTTGCGTCGGCCGGCGAAGGTCACGAGGCGGTTCAAGCCGGTGCGGCCTTGGCCTTCGAGCGCGGAACCGACATCCTCGTCCCGTATTATCGCGATCTGGGGCTCGACGTCGGCATCGGCCTCAGCTCGTACGAGGTGCTGCTGTCACTCTTCGGGCGCGCGGCGGACCACTCGGCGGGGCGCCAGTTCCCGCACCATTATGCCAGCCGAAAACTGGGTTTATATTCGATCAGCTCGGTTATTGCCGCGCAGCTTCCGCACGCGGTGGGGGCAGCGTATGCCATCAAGTTCCGCGCCGAGAAGCGCGCCGTACTCGCGACGTGCGGCGACGGCGCCACCAGCGAAGGCGAGTGGCACGAGTCGATGAATTTCGCCGCGATCCACCGGCTGCCGGTCGTCTTCCTCGTGGAGAACAACGAGTGGGCAATCTCGACGCCGCTTTGCAAGCAGATGGCTCAACCGGACATCTACAAGCGTGCCGAGGGTTACGGCATGCCGGGCGTCGTGGTCGACGGTATGGATCCGATCGCGTGCTACTCGGTGGTTAAAGGCGCGCTCGAGCGCGCGCGGTCGGGAGGCGGCCCGACATTGATCGAGGCAAAGTGCTACCGCTTTCTCTCGCACACGACCGACGACGACGATCGCACGTACCGGTCGCGCGAAGAAGTGGCCGAGCGGCGCAAAGGCGATCCCGTTCCGTGCTTCGAGCGCACGCTCGTAGAAAACGGCATCATGACCGAGGGCGACGTCGAAGCGCTGAAGCGTTCGGTCCTCGAAGAAGCGAACGACGCTACGGATCGCGCCGAAGCGATGCCGTATCCGGAAACGAACGATCTCTACACGAAAACTTACGAAGACGGCTGGGAACCCTGGAGTGACATACATGGCTAAAACCGACGTAAAAACGGGACGGCTCGAGCGGCACGGATTGAGCGACGAGCAGCTGCGCGCGATTCTCCGCAACATGCTCTTGCAGCGGCAGCTCGACAACCGGGGCTTCCAGCTCAACCGGCAAGGTAAAGTTCCGTTTGCGCTCGGAAGTGAAGGCCACGAAGCGCTGCAGGCCGGCGCGGCGATGGCGTTCGAACGCGGCAAGGACATCTTGGCGCCCTACTATCGGGATCTGGGGCTCTGCTTGGGCATCGGGCTTTCGCCATACGAAATCTTGCTTTCGATCTTCGCCCGCGCCGCCGATCATAACGGCGGCCGTCAGTTCCCGAATCACTACTCGTCCAAAGGCGCCGGGCTGATGTCGTTCTCGTCGATTTTAGCGGCGCACATTCCGCACGCCGTCGGCGCCGCTTATGCGCTGAAGTATCGCGCCGAAAAGGATCGCGCGGTGCTGGTCACCTGCGGCGACGGTACGACCAGCGAAGGCGAGTGGCACGAATCGATGAACTTCGCCTCAATCCACAAGCTGCCGCTCGTGATGCTCGTCGAGAACAACGAGTGGGCAATCTCAACGCCGCTCGAAAAGCAGATGGCGGAGCCCGAAATCTGGAAGCGCGCCGCGGGGTACGGTATGCCCGGACGCCGCTTCAACGGTTTCGATCCGATCGAGACGTACGGCGCGGTAAAGGAAGCGATGGATCGTGCGCGATCCGGCGGCGGACCGTCGCTGATCGAAGGTACGTGTTATCGTTATCTCGCGCACTCGACCGACGACAACGATATGACCTACCGGACGAAAGAAGTCGTGCAGGAGCGCCGAAAGAACGATCCCGTGCCGCGCTTCGAATCCGTGCTCGCCGAGTACGGCATCATGAGCGCGCAAGACGTCGAGGCGATGCGCAAAGACGTCCTTCGCGAAACCAACGAAGCAACCGATGCCGCGGAGGCGCAGCCCTATCCGCAGGCGTCCGATCTCTACACCCACGTTTACGAAGGAGCCTGGGAACCGTGGCAGTGAGCACCAGCAACGCGACCTCGACGGTGATGAACAACGTCGAAGCGGTCCGCGCAACGCTCTACGAAGCGCTCAAGAACGACGACAGTACGGTGATTCTGGGTGAAGACGTCGGCGCACGGGGCAACGTTTTTCTCATTACGAAAGACTTCATCAACGAGTTTGGTCCGCAGCGTATCATCGATACGCCGATCGCCGAAGCGTCGATCGTCGGGATCGCCGTAGGCATGGCGATGGAAGGGCTGCGCCCAATCGCCGAGATTCAGTTCGCCGATTTCATCTATCCGGCGTTCAATCAAATCGTCGGCGAGGCGGCCAAGACGCGTTACCGTTCGAACGGCGAGTACACGTGTCCGCTGGTGATTCGTACGCCCTACGGCGGCGGCGTCCGCGGCGCGCTCTCTCACTCGGTTTCGATCGAAGCCCTGTTCTATCACGTGCCGGGACTCAAGATCGTGGCGCCGGCCTTTCCGGCCGACGTAAAAGGCCTGCTCAACACCGCCATCGACGACAACGATCCGGTGCTCTTCCTCGAGCATAAAAAGACCTATCGTCTGATCAAGGGCGAGGTGCCGGACGGCCACTATACGATACCGCTCGGAAAAGCCAACGTACTTAAGGAAGGAACGCAGCTCACCGTCGTCTCGTACGGGCTGTACGTTCACTGGGCGCTCGAGGCGGCACAAAAGCTGCAAGATGAGGGTCTCTCCGTCGAGGTGATCGACTTGCGCTCGATCCGTCCGATGGACAAAGCCGCCATCCTGCGCTCCGTTGAGAAGACGCGCAAGCTGCTCGTCATCCATGAAGACAATAAGTTCGGCGGCATCGGTGCGGAGATCAGCGCCATGGTTGCCGAAGAAGCGCTCTTCCATCTCGACGCGCCGATTCGCCGCTTGTGCGCACCCGACGTTCCCGCGATGGGCTACGCGCTTCCGCTCGAGGAAGAGTACATGTCGACGCCTGCAGACATGGCCGAAGCGATGCGAGAGTTGGTGAAGTTCTAATGTTGCGCTCCTCGCGTGGTGGCGACGCTCTCGGGACGCGCGCGGCCAAACGCGAGACGCTCCTCGCTTACACTAGAATTCACCAAGGATAAGGAGATATGGCTACTACGATTACGATGCCGCAGTTGGGCGAGACGGTCACCGAAGGGACCGTCGCGCAGTGGCTCAAGAAAGTCGGCGACACCGTCGACAAGTACGAAGCGTTCGTCGAAGTCTCGACCGACAAGGTCAACGCCGAAGTGCCATCGCCCGTCACCGGAAAGATTCGCGAAGTCCTCGTGAAGGAAGGCGAAACGGTCGCGACCGGCACGCCGATCGCCGTGATCGACGAAGTGGGCGCGGCGACGGCAGAACCGGCCGCGGCTCCGGCCGCACCGTCGCATACGGCGGCGCCGCAACCGGCGTCGCACGCGCCGAAAACGGCCGCACCAGCATCGTCCAACGGCGCGGGCAAAACGAGCGCCTTTAGCGCCGACGTCGAGAGCGCGCTGCGCGGCGCGTCGCCCGCCGTCCGCCGACTGGCGCGCGAACACCATCTCGATATTCGCAGCATCAAAGGCACGGGGACCAACGGTCGCGTTACCGCCGACGACGTGCTGATGGCCGCTAACATGGGGCCGTCTGCTGCCGTCGGTCAGGCGATCGCCACGGCTGCGCCGGCTGCATCGCCCGCTCCGAAAGCGCCGCCGCCGCCGGGCACCTCAACGTACGGCGAACCTATTGCCGGAACGGTGATACCGCTTACGCAAGCGCGGCGCATCATCGCCGAACGCATGGTAGAGAGCAAACATACCGCGCCGCATGCGTGGTCGATGGTCGAGATCGACGTCACCAACGTGTGGAAGTGGCGCTCGCGTGAAAAAGACCGCTTCGAACGCGAGACCGGTTACAAGCTCACGCTTCTGCCTTTCTTCATTCGTGCCGTCGTGGAATCGCTCGCAGCGTTTCCGCTGATGAACGGCAAGTTCACGGCCGACGGCATCTACGTCAATAAAGACGTCAACGTTGGAATCGCCATCGGGCTTCCGACGAACCTCGTCGTTCCCGTGATCAAAAACGCCGACCAGCTGTCGATCAAAGGTCTGGCCATCGCCGCCGGCGAGCTCATCGATAAAGCCCGCCGCAATAAACTTGGTGTGGACGATCTGGCCGGCGGAACCTTTACGGTGAACAACAACGGTGCCAACGGTTCGTGGGCATCCGCTCCCATCATCAATGGCGGTCAAGCCGGCATCGTCACGATGGAGACGGTCCTCAAGAAGCCCGTCGTTCGCGACGACGATTCGATCGCAATTCGAAGCATGATGAACTCGTGCTTGTCCCTCGATCATCGCGTCGTCGACGGCTACGTCGCCAGTGGCTTCCTCGCCGACCTCAAGAAACGACTCGAAAAAATGGGCCCGGACGGGACGCTGTAGCGGTCATGGACGAGCGGGCCTACGAGCGAGTCGCGCGCACGCTCAACCTGTACGGGGTCTGGACGAGCTGGTGCAGCCAGTTTCTCAAAGAAGCAGGCTTCAAACTCATGGGCATCGAGTACTTGCAGCGCTCGCTGCGCGAGCACGGCTGGCAGGGCGAGCATCTCGCGCTGCACGTCGACATCGATCCTGGTTCGGGCTTTGGCTACGGATTGGCGCTGATCGACACCGATCGCATTGCGGATAACGAATACAGCCGGAACTGGTTCAAGGCGGTGCGGGCCCACCTCAACGATCACCACATGAATTACGTGCTGGAAGGAAAGCGATCCAACTGCATTTCAGGCGCCGTTATATCGCACTGATCCTCGCTCTTGCAGCGAGCATCGCCGGTGCCTGCGGTTGCGTCGGGCGCGCAGCCCAGCCGCCTTCGCCGGATTTCGACAAGATCGGCAACGACGCACTCGCTTTCGGGACTGCGCCGGGCTTTGTGCTCGCCGTCGTTTCGGGCGGCAAGCTCGCGTACGCGAAAGGGTTCGGCGTTGCGGATATTGCGAACAAGATTCCGGTTACGCCGGACACGCGATTTGCAGTAGGTTCGATCACCAAGCAGTTCACGGCGGCATCCGTGCTGTTGCTGGCACAGCGCGGAAAGCTTTCGCTCGACGACCGCTTGTCCAAGTATTATCCGACGTTTCCAAACGCCGGTGAGATCACGCTGCGAATGCTGCTCAACCAGACCTCGGGGTTGCACAATTATCCCGAGTTGAGCGAGCACGACTGGCCGACGGAAGGGCCGATACCAGTGCAGCGCGTCATCGATATCCTGGCAACCGATAAACCGGATTTCACGCCAGGTTCGCAATGGGAATACAGCAACGCCAACTACACGCTGCTCTCGGGCGTGGTCGGTAAAGCGGCCGGCAGCGGCGAAGCCGCGTTCTTGCAGAAGAATATCTTCGGTCCGCTCGCGATGACGTCGTCGGGTTTCGGCTACGCGGAAGCGCGGCGCGTTTCGCTCGCGACGCCCTACCAGGGCCACGCTCCGTTTCAACGGCAGCAACCGATATCGCTCGACTTAGCGGCTGGAGCCGGCGGGTCGTTCTCGACGGCAAGCGACGTCGCAAAATGGGATCTCGCACTCATGCAGGGCACGTTACTGGATGCGGCGTCGATGCGAGCGCTATGGTCGCCGGGACGCCTTACCGACGGTCAATCGACGCCATATTCAATGGGCTTCGTACCGGCGACATTATCCGGTCATCGTGAATTGTGGCACAACGGATTGACGCCGGGCGCCGGCGGCTATTGCTACAACGCGATCTTTCCCGACGACGGTCTGGCCGTCATCGTTCTCAGTAACGGCTATAACTTTAACGGCACGGCGGAACTCATGGTGGAACGCGTCCTAGCCGCCTATTACCCCGGCGCTGGTGCGATGGCGCAGCCGACGCCGGTTCCCGGAGAAGACTCGGCCGCTACGGCGCAATTCGCGCGGCGTCTAACGCCGCAGTTTCTGGCGCAGGTGAAAGCCGGTTTGGCCGAGATGGGAACTCCGACGGACTGGATCTTCGTCGGGTCGCAATCCATCGCCGGTGCGACGGTCTACCGCTACTGGATCCGCATCGACGGCGTCCCTCATATCTGGAGCGTCGCCATCACGCCCGCCGGCAAGATCGCCGGATCGAAGCTGGACTAAAAGCCCGTGCAGATTCGAAAGCATTTCCGATTCGAGGCGGCCCACGTGCTGCCGTTCCATTCCGGCAAGTGCTCGCGGATGCACGGTCACTCGTATCGCCTGGAAGTGGCCGTTCGAGGCCCGATTCAAACCGAAGGTCCGGCACGCGGCATGATCGAGGACTTCGAGGAGATCCGACGCGTGGTGCGGGAAACGGCGATCGACGTGCTCGATCATCAAACGCTCAACGATTTCATCGAGAATCCCACCGCCGAACACATCGTCATGTGGATTTGGAAACGCCTCGATAACGCGCTGGCGGGGTTAGATGAGCTGATACTCTGGGAAACGGCCAACTCGTGCGCGGTGCTGCGCCGGAGCGATTTTTACGATGGTTCAACTGGCTGAGATCTTTTATAGCATTCAAGGCGAAGGCACGTGGACCGGAACGCCGGCGGTCTTCGTTCGATTGGCCGGCTGCAATCTGGCCTGCGATTTCTGCGACACCGATTATTCGCTCAAGCGTCTGGCGGCCGTAGACGAGGTCGTTCGCGAAGTCCGGGAGGCCGGCCGCGATTGTCCTACGGTGATTCTGACCGGCGGAGAACCTCTCGCGCAAGCCGAGACGCCCGCGCTCATCGACGCCCTTCGCGGCGACGGCCGCCGCGTCCACATCGAATCGAACGGAACCATCTACGCGCAGCTGCCCGACGACGTTTGGCTTTGCATCTCGCCGAAAGAACGCGTCGACCGGCGGATGGCCGCGCGCGCAAACGAGGTCAAACTCATCGTCGACGAACGCGTGCCGGAGGAGCATCTCGAAGCCTTTGCGGGTAAGGAACCTTTTCTGCTGCAACCGGAAGGGAATAAGCAAAAAAACGTGCGCATAGCCCTCGAGCATGCGAAGGCGCATCCTCGACGCTTTCGCCTTTCCTTACAAACGCACAAATTGATCGGGGTACGGTAGCGGCGTGATCTTATTGGCCTGCGCGATCGACAAGGAACTGCCGTCGTGGAAACCGCGCGATGGCGTGGACTTGCTACTCATCGGGGTGGGTCCGGTGGAGGCGGCGTGCGCCGTCACGGAGGCACTAGGCCGGCGCACGTATCGCCTCGTGATCAACGCCGGGCTTGGCGGAGCGATCGACGGTGCGGCGGAGATCGGCGACGGCGTGGCGGTCAGCGACCAGACGATCGAACTGGGGCTCGAAGACGGCAGACCGATCGCGCTTCCCGATGGTCATCGCATCGTCGACAAGGCGTATTCCGATCGGGAACTGGTCGACGCGCTCGCCAAACGCGGTTACCAAGGGCTTCACGGAGTCACCGTTTCGCGCGTAACTTCGACCGAAGAGACCGCATCGCGGCTCGCGCATCTGGGCGCGCAGGTTGAGGCGATGGAGGGCTTTGCCGTGTTGCGCGCGGCCGAGCGCGCCGGCGTTC
Source organism: Vulcanimicrobiota bacterium (assembly GCA_963715435.1). Classification (GTDB taxonomy): domain Bacteria; phylum Vulcanimicrobiota; class Vulcanimicrobiia; order Vulcanimicrobiales; family Vulcanimicrobiaceae; genus JAFAHZ01. Next base: position 2,420,467 of record OY970243.1, on the reverse strand, counting down.
CCGCGATCGAGCTGCGCGGCATTTCCAATCGCGTCGGGAGCCGCGAACGCAGCGGTTGGAGTTTCGACGCCGGAGCGCGCGGTCTGGCGTCGGTGCTCGACACCTTGTTTGAAATACTCGACGTAACGGGAGCTCGCGCCGCGACATGACGACTCGTACGCTGGCCTATTCGCCTTGTCCAAACGACACCTACATATTTGCGGCGCTCACCAACGGTATGCTCGACGGAGCACCTCCGGTTGAAGCGCACCTGGCGGATATCGACGAGCTCAACGCCGCCGCCGAACGCGGCGACTACGAGCTCGTCAAAGTGAGCTACGGCGCACTGCCGTATCTTACGAACCGTTATCGTATTTTGCGATCGGGCGGAGCGGTAGGACGCGGCTGCGGACCGCTGCTGGTAGCGCGCCCGGAGAGCGCGCCGGAACTGTTTGCCGACGTGCGGCAGAAACGCATCGCGATCCCCGGCGAGCGTACGACGGCGTTTCTTCTGCTACAAATGGCGTTGGGCGGCCGCCCCAAGCACGTGGAGCGCGTGCGCTTCGATCGAATCGTGCCGGCCGTCGTCGAAGGGAAGGTCGACGCCGGCCTCATCATTCACGAATCGCGTTTTACCTATCGCGACGCAGGCTTGATCTCGATCGCCGACCTCGGAGAGTGGTGGGAGAATTTTACACTGTTGCCGATACCGCTGGGCGCGATCCTCGTGCGCAAGGACATCGATGACGGCGAGGCACGCCGGCTCGGTCAAGCCATCCGGGGCAGCCTGGCATTCGCGCGTGCCAACCCCGACCGCGTGATGCCGTACGTGCGCGAGCACGCCGTCGAGATGAGCGACGACGTCATGCGCCAGCATATCGATCTCTACGTCAACGACTTCACCGACGACCTGGGCGAGGACGGAATGCGCGCCGTTTCGTCGCTGCTCGCGCGTGCCCGCGAGGCGGGGGTTCTCACGAAGAACGCGGAAGTCGTCTTCGTAGAGTGAAACAGAAGCTCTTAGTCTCGCCGTTTCCCGACATGCATCTGGCAACGCTGGAATGGCACGGCGGCACGCCGCGGCCAAAGTTCGACGAGAGGCAGCGGATTCTTTATGGCACTAAGGGCAACGACACGGCCCAGCTTTTTTTAGTGAACGAGCTCTACGACCTGACGCCCACGCCGCTGGTCGATCTCAACCTCCAGTCGTGGACGTTCGGCATGCGCAAAGCGCAGCTGTTGCGCGGCAACCACTACCTCCTGTGGTCGGAAACCCACCGCATCGCCGCGATCATGTCCTCACGACGGACGACTCGAGTCGACGAACTGACGTTCATTCCCGTGCGGCTCAAGCCCCGGCCTAAACGCCGCGAGCCGTTTCCCGATCTCACCGAAGTGGCGGGGGCCGAATACTTCGAGCGTCTAGTCAAATATTGCGCAGATAATCCCTGATGCGGCGCCGTCAATTCTTGGGAGCGGCGGCCGCGCTCGCGGTTTCCAACGCGCTCCCGGCCGACGCCGAATCGCTTCCGCATGCAAACATCGCGCTCGGCGACGACGTTTTGGTGCACGACGTATGGCCGCAGCTTGCGGGTCGAAGCGTCGGCGTCATCACCAATCAAACCGGAGTCACGTCGCAGCTGGAATCGGTCGTCGACGCGCTCCACCGCCGAACCGGCATACGAATCAAAGCCGTCTTTGCACCGGAGCACGGATTTCGCGGCGATCGTCCCGCCGGCGCCACGGTCGGAACCTATACCGACGCGCAAACCGGGTTGCCGGTCTACAGCCTGTACGGCGCCACGCGCCACCCGAGTGCGGCGATGCTCGACGGCATCGATGTGTTGCTCTTCGACATTCAGGACGTCGGCTCGCGCGCGTACACGTTCGTCTCGACCATGGCGTACGCGATGCAGAGCGCGAAAGCGTACGGAAAAGACTTTTGGGTGCTCGACCGGCCCAATCCGGCCGGAGGCGCGTTCGTGGAAGGGCCGGTACTCGAACCGGCATTCGAATCGTTCATCGGGCTCTATCCGATTGCGATGCGCCATGGTATGACCGTCGGTGAGTTGGCCACCCTCTTTAACGATCGTTTCGGCGTCGACTCGAAACTGCACGTCGTCAAGATGCGCGGATGGCAGCGCGAGCAGATCTGGCCCGACACCGGCCTCCAATGGGTGCAGACGTCCCCGAACGTCCCGACCTGGCAAACGTGCTTCGTATTGTTGTGCACCGGATTGATCGACAACGCCGGCGTCAACAACGCAACGGGCTACAGTAAACCGTTCTTTTACGCCGGCGGTCCGGATCTCGACGGATACCGGCTCGCGCGGTCGCTCAACGCGCGCAATCTGCCCGGCGTCTGGTTTCGCCCGGCCGCGTGGTCGCCGTTCTCCGGATTTTGGAAGGATCGCGAGCTTTCCGGGGTCGAGCTCGACGTCTTCGACGAGCGACGCTTTGCCGCGGTGCGTACGGCCGTCGAGATTCTCACCGCCGTGCGCGATCTCTTTCCCTCGGCGCTTCACGTCAAGGCGGCAGACCTAGATCGGGATTGGGGTACGGATTCGCTGCGGCGCGGATTGCTTGACGGGAAGAGTGCGAGCGAGATCGTGGGCGGCTGGAGCGACTCGGTCGAGCGCTTCAGGACGATGCGCGAAACGTATTTGCTGTACTAGTCCCCTCTGCGCGTGCGCAAATAGTGAATCTGCCAGAGATGGATGAAGCGCTGCAGCTCCTCTTGCATCTCCATCTCGGTGGCTCCGAACTTGGTTCCGTAGCCGAACTTCTTCTCGACGCGGTCGAAGAACGCCATGAGCACCGTCGCGCGCATGCGCATCGGCTTGAAGCCGGGCGGTTGTACCTTGACGCTTTGCGGACGCAATCCGAACGGCGTCTGCTCGAAGACCTCTTTTTCAATCGTCATCTCGGACAGAAACTCGCCGGGCAGATGAAACTCGAGATCGAGCGTCGATCCGCGTGCCAAATCCTCGTCGGTCGCCAGCCGTAAGCCGCCGGCAGAGAGATCGTTCGCGCGCGCGCGACGCCGGCCCGGACGGCCCTCGAGCGAATAGGTAACCTCGAACTCCACGGGCATGCGGAAAGCACTGCGCTTTTGGCTGCCGCTCGGCTTTGCGGCCGCCGTGGGCCGGGGCGCGGCTTTCTTCTTTTTACGGAAGCCGAGAAACGAAAACACTGCCGTCGCCCTTGGTGCGGGGAGGCTCGGCTTCCTGCCGAAATGCGCTCGGTGTTGCTACACCAGCGCCTCGCCGAGGCGGTTGGCAAAGACGCCGTCCTAACGGCGCCTGAAGACCTCGCCGCCTACGCTTTCGACGCATACACCGACGGAACTCTGCCCGCCGCCGTCGTCCTGCCCGCGTCCACCCGCGACGTCAGTGCTGCCGTACGCATCGCGCGGGATCTCGGCATACCGATCGTCCCGCGCGGTGCCGGCACGGGTCTCTGCGGCGGAGCGGTGCCGACGCAAGGCGGCGTGGTCATCTCCTTCGCCCGCATGAATCGCATTCTCGAACTCGACGCACGCAATCACCGCGCGCGCGTGCAGCCGGGCGTCATCAATCTCGATCTGTCTCTCGCAGCGGCGCCCCAAAATCTGTTTTACGCACCCGATCCGTCGTCGCAGCGCATTTCGACGATCGGTGGAAACATCGCCACCAATGCCGGCGGACCGCATTGTTTGTCGTATGGAACGACGGTCAACCACGTGCTGGCAGTGGAGATCGTGGACGATCGCGGAGAAGTGTTCGCGACGAGCGTCGACGATGCAGGCTACGATCTCACCGCCGCCTTCGTCGGAAGCGAAGGGACGCTGGGGATCGTTACCTCGGCTTGGGTGCGATTGATGCAGCTGCCCGAATCGGTCCGAGTTTGGGTCGCCGCTTTTCCTTCGATCGAAGCAGCGTCCGAAGCCGTATCCGCAATCGTCGGTGCAGGCATCGTGCCAACCGCACTCGAGATGATGGATAAAGTGATCGTGCGCGCGGTCGAAGCGGCTTTCGGCGCCGGCTATCCCACCGATGCCGCCGCGGTGCTATTGATCGAGAACGCCGGCTTCGAAAACGACATGGACGCCTGCGAAGCATCCATTCGCACCATCGCCGAGCGCTACGGCGCGATGTCGTGGCGAAGCGCGCGCACGCCGGCCGAGCGCGACGCGTTGTGGTCCGGGCGAAAAGGCGCAGCGGCCGCGACCGGCCGCATCGCACCCAACTACTACACCCAAGACGTCTGCGTCCCGCGCAGCAAACTGCCGAACGCGCTGCGCCAAGTCGAAGCGGCCGCAGCCAAGCATCGACTCACGGTCGGCAACGTGTTTCACGCGGGCGACGGGAACTTGCATCCGCTGCTCATGTACGACAAGACCGATCGCGCCCAGGTTGCCGCCGTGATTGAAACCGGAAACATCATCCTGCAGGCGGCGGTGGATCTTGGCGGGACCATCAGCGGCGAGCACGGCGTGGGCTACGAAAAACGCGACGCGATGACGCGCGTCTACTCGACCGCCGATTTGGCGGCGATGGCCCGCGTGCGCGACGTCTTCGACCCCAAGCGAATGCTCAATCCCGATAAGATCTTCCCGAGCGGGGCGCGATGCCCCGAGGTGTCGAGTTGACCGTCGCGAGTTGCAGCGCACCGCAAAGCGTCGAGGAACTGAGCGAACTCGTTGCGAGCTGCGATAGCGGCGGCAAAAAGATTCTCATAGCCGGCGGCAACACGCTGGCCGGAATGGGCCTCCCGCCAGAACGCGTCGACGTCACGCTGTCGACCACCGGACTGGCACGGATCGTGCACTACGAAGCGGCGGATCTCACCATCGCCGCGCAGGCCGGAACCGTGTTGCAATCGATCGACGTTTTGCTCGCGCAGCGCGGCCAGTTCGTTCCGTTCGATGCGCCGCGCGCAGGCCACGCAACGCTCGGTGGAACGCTCGCGGCGGGGTGGCTGGGACCACGCCGTCATCTCTATGGCCGGCCTCGCGATTGTCTCATCGGCACCACCGCCGTGCTCGCCGACGGAACGCCGGCGCGCGCGGGCGGAATGGTCGTCAAAAACGTCGCCGGTTACGACATGAGCCGGCTCTACGTCGGCTCGTTCGGAACGCTTGCCGTTTTGGTGCAGGCCAACCTCAAAACGCTGCCGCTTCCGGCGCGCGCGCGCGCGTTCTTGGCACCGCTTCCGGAAGGGACGCGTGCCGGCGCGTGCAGATTCCTCTCGTCACTGCCGATCCGGCCCTCCGCGGCGTTTTGGATCGACGGTTTTCATAACTCGATCGACGGCGAAGACGCCGACGAAGGACGCGTTTTTGTGCTGCTCGAGGGCAGCGAGGCGCTGCTGGAACGCGCGACGCGCGATCTTCGTTCCGCACTCGGTCGCGCAGGCGTTCCCAACACGCGCGTTATCGAGGCGGGCGCGCGCGAATCGTTCGAGCGAATCGTCGACGCATACGTTGCGGTGCTGGGCGAACGATCGATCACCTATCGCGTTCTCGGCAGTCCGGATACCGCCGCGGAACGAGCGCTGGCGATGCACGATTTGGCGGCCCGATCCGAGCTGCGCTGTGAAACGATCGTCGACGCGCTCAACGGCGACGCGGTCGTTCGGGTCAGCGATCTGGACTCGCGCGCGCTCGGCACGAAGATCGAAACGTTCGACGAAGCGCTGCATGCGGCGCAGCCACGAGCGATCGTGCTCGCGGGAGCGCATCCGTTCCGCCCGTCGCTCAACGTTTGGGGTGCGCCGCCTGCCGCGCTCGAACGCATGCGCGAGCTAAAAGCGAGGTTCGATCCGAACCGCACGCTCAATCCCGGCCGCTTCGTCGGCGGAATATAACCTCACGGCTTTGGACGTGCGCGATGAAATCGCTTGGGCCGTTCGTCACGTGCTCGCCAGTCCGGCGCGCCTGCGATTTCTCCTTGACGACGGTGCTTCTACGCCGGCGAACATCGTACGCTTTCTGCGGAATATCGTTCCGCACGCGCGATTGGAGCTCGAGGGGATCGGTTCGCTCGCGCGATCGATTCCCGACGACGCGCTGCGTAACGAAGCAATTTCGAGCATCGAAGCGAAAGCCTATCACGTAGCCGGCGGATGCATTCTAGCGACGTTCCTTCCCCGCACCGAGGCGCGCGCGTATGTGGAACTCGTCGCACCGCTGGAATCGATCTACGATTATCTCGATAATCTTTGCGACCGGCACCCCGGCGTTCCGGAAGCGGCGTATCCGGTGCTTCATCAGGCCATCGCCGACGCGCTCGATCCCGACGCGACGCCCCGCGAGTACTACGCGTTGGGTCCGGCGGGCGACGATAACGGCTACCTGCACCGCCTCGTCACGCGCGTTCAGCGATCGCTGCGCCGCATCCAGGGACACCAAGCCCTGCTTCCCATCTTTCGCGAGGCGGCACGAATGTACGCCGAAATGCAAACGTACAAGCATTATCCGGCCGGCGAGCGCGAGCGCGCGTGCCGGGATTGGTTCGCCGCGCGCAAAAACGGTCGGATCGCAGATTTGGAATGGTACGAGTTCGCGTGCGCGGCCGGATCGCAGTTCCAAGTGTATGCGCCGCTCTACGAGCTCTTGGCCGGCCGTGCGGACGCAGTTGCGCCGGCTTACGACGCACACTTTCCGGCGGTGGCGGCGCTCCACGTGCTGCTCGACTCGTTCATCGATCAGGCTGAGGACCGTCATCACGGCGAGCTCAACTTCGCTGCGGTCTATCCGGCGCCGGAGGCGATGCGCGAGCGCGCCGCCTATCTGGCCGGCCTGGCCGGCCGGCGCTTTTCCGCGCTTCCCGACCGCCGGCCGCATGCGTTCGTGCTGCGGGTGATGTCGCTGTTCTACCTCACGCATCCAAAGGTCTACGCGCAGAACCTGAACCGCGAAGCCCAATCGCTGCTGCGGGCGATCGACGCTCAAGCCCGCTCTTAAGGGCGATACGCGCGACAGCCGAAAAAAGGGTTATGCCGTATCGCTGGATCGCCGCCGCACTTGCCGGTTGCCTCGTTCTGTCCGCCGGAAGCGCGCGGGCCGACAACGGCGCTCGCAGCGATCGTCAAATCGAGCAGTTTCTTGTGACCATTCCAACGTCGCAGGGCGCGCTTGACGACTCGGCGCGGCTCAATCAAGAAGCGCATTATCCGGGAAGCAGCGGCGATTATAAGATGGCGGTCTGGATGCGCGACACGTTGGCGTCCTACGGTTTTGAGGCGTCGATCGAGCCGGTTTACGCACAGGTTCCGATTCTGAAGAAAGCGGTCTTACAGCTCCTAGTGAGCCCGCGCGTGGATTTCGATCTCAAGGAAGTGGGGCTGCCGCAGGATCCCGACGCGTCGCGCAGCGACTCCGGCGTGCCGTTTAACGCGTGGAGCGGTTCCGGCGACGTAACGGCGCCCCTCGTTTATGCCAACCACGGCCGCGACGCCGACTACCAAACGCTGTCGGCGGCCGGCGTCGACGTGCACGGACGCATCGTGCTCGTGCGGTACGGCGCGGAGTTTCGCGGCGCGCTGGCACGCCGCGCGATGGATCGCGGCGCGGCCGGCGTCATTCTCTACTCCGATCCGGCCGACCGGGATGGGGCCGATCGCGGCGTTGTCTACCCTTCGGGCCCCTATCGTCCGTTGGGATCGGTACAGCGCGGCAGTCTCAATGGGCCCGCACTCAAGATTCCGGTTCTTCCGGTGAGCGCGCTGACCGCTGCACGCCTGCTCGGGGACATCGCCGGTTCCGAGGGACCCGACGGATGGCGTGGCGGCCTCGGCGCGTCCTACGCGGTCGGAATGAGCCGCGACGCAGTCCATATGCACGTCGACGAATCGTATAACTCGATTTGGATTTGGAACACGATCGGCATTCTGCGCGGCGAAGACGCCGCGCACAGCGTGATCTTAGGCGGTCACCGCGACGCTTGGGTGTACGGCGTAACCGATAACGGATCGGGCATATCGACTTTGCTCGAAGCGGCGCGCGCCCTCGGATACGTCTACCACGCCGGCTGGCGTCCGAAGTATTCCATCGAAATTGCTGGGTGGGACGGCGAAGAGATCGGCGAAGCCGGTTCCAACTCGTTCGTGCGCACGCATTACTGGGCGTTGCGCCGAGGCTGTATCGCCTACGTCAATGCCGACGAAACGGCAACCGGCAACTTCTTCTACACCACCGCTGCCGCCGCGCTGGCTCCGCTCGCTCCGCCGATAACGCGACTCGTTCCCGATCCGCACGCACCGGCGCAAACCGTATGGGATAAATGGCGCGGTCAGAACGGCGGAGTTCAGACGTTCGCTCCCGGCGGCGGCTCCGATCACGACCCGTTCTTACACCAGCTCGGTATTCCCACGATTGAGATGGCCTTTGCGGGGCCCTTCGGCGTCTACCATTCCGCATTCGACGATCTGACGTACGCTACGACACAGGCCGATCCGTATTTTGCCAATCACCAGGCGCTTTCACAGATGCTGGCGCTGCTCGCGTACCGGCTGACGTCCGGCGCGCGCTTGCCCTATCGCTTCGACGCCTACGTGCCTTCGATGCGCCAAGCACTCGAGTCGCTCGCGCGCAACAACGGGACGGGTGTGAGCCTCGCTCCGATCTCCCAAGCGATCGACCGTTTTTCCGCAGTGTCGGGCGCCGCGACGACGGAGAAGGCGATCGACGCCGTCCACCGGCTGGATTTGCTTTTCTACGGCAGCCAAGGATACGCTGAGATCGCCTTTCCGAAGATCACGCAAGCGATGGAGATCGGCGACCGGTCCGGCGTTGAGAGCGCCGTAGACCAGACGGCAGGCGAGATCGACGCGATCGCGCACGGCCTGAAATAACGCGATCTGGCTTGAGACATGACCTCGAATCGAGTATCAACGCTGATAATCAAGAGGACCGCATTTTAGCGGAATTGGAGCCGAGCCGCCCCTTAATTCCGCGGGGGCATAGTTGGACGTGATTATATATTGTCCACCCTCGACTAGTGTCCCATCGAACGTGATTGTATAGTGCCGGCCCTCTTTGAAAAAGGCTTTCCCGCCACGATACACCCACGTAGCCGTTTTTCCGGGCGAAATCGTCACTGACGCGTATGCATTGGGCAAAAATACGGCCCAGGGGGCCCATGAATTATTCGACGCGCTATCCTTTACTCGCAAATTCTCTGCGGCTGCCGAAAATTGACTCACCAAAATGCTGATCTGAGTTGGACGGGCATTTCTAATGATAAGCTGCACGCCTATCTCTTCGGGGTGCACGTTGGAGTCAAACTGCAATGCGCACTGCAGTCCTTCCGATACTTGCCCCCAGACCAAACTTTCATGGTCGGCAGTTTGCGCATAGGCGGTTAACGGTACCGAGTGTAAAGCCGTAACGCCGAGGAAGATTAGTGCAAGTTTCACTGCTTTCGGTAACATGTCATAAACTCCGCGTGAACTAGTGAACCTAGGTGGGCTGCGGGCATGTCAAAGGGGGCGGTGAGCTGAGTACGACGACCGACGTCCACGTCGGTAACTCTGTGCTCGAGTACGGACCTGTTCCTGTAACGCCTGAAATTGAATTGGGGCGAGGGATACTTATTTTAGCAGTGCGACCTCCTCGTCTAACGTAGCTCTGCACAAGCGGAGCGGCGTGTGGTTCGAAGGGACGGCGCACCTGACCGCGGCGCTGCTCGCCCGAGGATTTCAGGACATTGCCGGATAGCCGCGCTGCCTACCTTGGAGACCTTGCTTACGCACCGCAGGACGCTCCCAATGGAGACGGTGACGGAATCGATGCGTATTCGGAGAAACTGCGTTAATCATCGGCGCTTGCTTCGAATTCCGCTGCCTCTTTTACAATAGGAGCCCCATGGAACCTTACGCTCAACGGCGCGAACGCCTGGCCGAGGCAATAGCCGGCGGCGCCGCCGTCATTCCATCCGCCAAGATCGTCGTGCGAAGTAGCGACACGACGTACGCCTTTCGCCAAGATTCGGATTTTTATTATCTTACCGGATTGGACGAGCCCGATGCGGTGCTCGTGCTTTCACCCGAGCATCCCGACCACCGGAGCGTGCTGTTTTTGCGAACTCGCGATCGCGACCGCGAGATTTGGGACGGCGCTCGGCTCGGGGTAGAGCGGGCTTGCGATGCCTTGGGCGTCGACGCTGCGTATCCCATCGCCGAGTTTGCCGAACGGTTGCCGGAGTATCTCGTCGGATCGACGATGCTTCACTACGCGATAGGCCGCGATCCCGCAATGGATGCAATCGTGCACGGCGCCATCGACGCCGCGCACGGGCGCACGCGCCAAAAGGGACGCGTGCCGCGCACGGTCGCCGATCCCGGCCTCCTGCTGCACGAGATGCGTCTAATGAAGAGCGATCCCGAAATTGCGACGATGCGACGCGCCGCGGGTATTACGCGGCAAGGTTTTGCAGCCGGCATGCGAGCGACGCGTCCCGGGTTGTACGAGTACGAAATCGAAGCGATCGTCGAAGCGGAGTACCATCGCAACGGCGCCCAGTACGTGGCTTACGAGTCGATCGTCGGCACCGGCGACAACGCGACGACTTTGCACTACGTCGCCAACCGCGACCGGCTCGAGTCCGGTTCGCTGCTGTTGGTTGATTCCGGCTGCGAGCTGGATTATTACGCGACCGACGTTACACGCACGTGGCCTGTGGACGGACGCTTCACGCCCGAACAGCGCTCGATCTACGAACTCGTGCTCGCCGCCCAGGAGGCGGCGATAGCCCAAGTACGTCCGGGCGTTCGCCGCGACCGCTTCCACGAAGCGGCCATTTGCACGATCACCGAAGGCTTGCTCGACCTCGGGCTGCTCTCAGGCAGCCTCGAAGAAAACATCGAAGAGAAACACTACCGGCAGTACTTCATGCACGGAACGGGTCACTGGCTGGGCTTGGACGTTCACGACGTCGGCGATTACCGTGACGAGGACGACGAGCCGGTTCGGCTGCGACCCGGAATGGTCACGACGATCGAACCGGGGATCTACATTCGGCGCGACGTCGATTGTCCCGATCGCTTCAAAGGCATCGGCATACGCATCGAAGACGACATTTTAGTAACCGCCGAAGGCAACGAAAACTTGACCGCGGCGATTCCTAAGACCGTCGACGAGCTCGAGGAGATTGTCGGCAGCGAAGGAGCGACGCTGGCGCGGGGGTGAGAGTCGCCATACTTGGGGCTTCCGGTTTTATCGGCACCCGGCTGACGGCGGCCCTGACTGCGCGCGGTTACGCCGTTGAAGCGCTATCGCTGCACGATCCGGCGAGAGCGGCCGACGCGGCCGCGGATTGCGACGCGATCGTAAATCTCGCCGGGGAAACGATCGCGCAACGGTGGTCGTCGACGGTTAAACACCGCATCGAGTACAGCCGGACAGAGCTCCCGCGACGGTTTTTGGAACGACTCGGCACGCACGACAGGCGGCCGCGAGTCTACGTATCGGCTTCCGCCGTAGGCTATTACGGCACGAGCGAAACGGCAACGTTCGATGAGTCGAGTCCGCCGGGAAACGATTTCTTGGCGCGCGTCTGCACGCAATGGGAGGCGGTGGCGTCGCACGCGGGCGATCTCGGCATGCGCGCCGCGATCGTGCGCTGCGGCGTCGTCCTCGATACGGCCGGCGGTGCGCTGGCGAAAATGCTGCCGCCGTTTCGCACCGGACTGGGCGGTCTAGTCGGAACCGGAAAACAGTGGGTTTCCTGGATCCATATCGACGATGTCATCCGCATTTACGAGCTTGCGATCGATCGCGTTGAGGGCGCCGTCGATGCAACCGCTCCCAACCCCGTAACCAATGCCGAGCTGACGCGCGCACTGGGTGCCGCGCTGGGTCGGCCGACCGTCGCACCGGTGCCCAAGATCGCATTGCGCGTGATGCTCGGCGAAGGCGCCGCGATCGTGCTCGAAGGGCAGCGCGTGCTGCCGAAACGGCTCGTCGAAGAGTTCGATTTCGAGTTTCGGTTTACCGAAATCGATCGCGCGCTACGGCACCTGCTCCATAGCGACGCGAAACTCTAACGCTTCGAGATATTTTTCCGCGTCCATGGCGGCCCGGCAACCGGCGCCAGCGGCGGTTACGGCCTGTTTGTACCGTATGTCGTTGACGTCGCCGGCAACGAAGACGCCTTCGACGTTTGTGCTAACGCCGTCGGCCGAGACGATGTAGCCCGCTTCGTCGAGATCGATCTGTCCTTTGAAGATATCGGTGTTCGGCGTATGACCGATTGCAATGAAGAGTGCGTCGGCCTCGAAATCGTAGCGGCTGCCGTCGAGTATATTGTGCAGACGCAGAGCCTCGAGTTGCCCGTCGCCGATCGCTTCCTCGACTACGGTATTCCAGATGAAGTCGATCTTTTCGTGCGCCCGTGCGCGATCGCCCATGATCTTGCTGGCACGCAAACCGTCGCGGCGATGAATCACCGTCACGCGCCGTCCGAAGCGCGTTAAGAAAAGCGCTTCTTCCATCGCGGAGTCGCCGCCGCCGACGACCACGATTTGCTTGTCGCGAAAGAAAGCGCCGTCGCAGGTCGCGCACGTCGAAACGCCCCGGCCCCGCAGCCGTTCTTCGCCTGGGACTCCAAGCCAGCGCGCGCTCGCGCCCGTAGCGAGGATAACCGTTTTTGCATGAAACTCCGCGTCCGGCGTACGCACCGTAAGCCGGGTAGACGCGAAGTCGACGGACGTAACGTCGACGTTCTCAATGCGGGCACCGAATCGTTCGGCTTGCTCGCGGAAACGAATCATCAAATCTGGACCCATAATGCCCTCGGGAAAACCGGGATAGTTTTCGACCTCGGTCGTGAGCATGAGCTGGCCGCCGTAGAGTCCGCCGGCCAAGACGAGCGGCTTGAGATTCGCCCGTGCGGCGTAGACGGCGGCGGTCAGTCCAGCCGGCCCCGATCCGATGATGACAACGCGTTCCATTTGGGTTCTCGGCTTTCGACCGCCCGAAGCTGGGTTCCGGTTGCGGCCGCTACGCCGCGGACTTGCGGAGAATTTGCTCCACCGCGTAGGCGAGGACCGGATCTCGGCCTGCACGCTCGTCGGCTTCGGTCGGCACGACGGGGGAAGGCTCGCCCATCCCGCTCGTCACGCCATGCATCGTATTGGTGCCCTAAGAGCATCGATACGTGTCCGTCGTTGATCATCGCAAACAGCGGAGCAGCGGCGAGGAAAAACGCGCGCGCGTTCGCCGGCCGATTGAAACGGCTCAGTTGGTCGCGATACGCGCGCTCGAACGCAGCTTCATTCGTGAACGCGAACGGTTTTGCTCCGACCTCTCGCATCGTGTCGACGAGCCACGTAAGCTCGGCACGGAGTTCGACCGGCGAAAACGTCGTGCCGAGCGGAGCGAAATCGTACCGTGACGGAATGCCGCCGAGAAACGTGCGGGGACCTCCACCGGGAAGCGACAGCGCGGCCGCTCCCGCAGCAAGCGCTCCGGCAGAGCCTAATAGAGCGCGCCGCGAAAATCGCATGACATCGCAGATTCTTGCGGCAAGGTGTCGAACCTGCGGTGCATGAGCACCGGAGAGCACATTCCGCTGGAAGACACGTTCGGAGACATCCTGCGCAAGGCGATGCGCGGCAACGGCGTGTCGGCGCAACAGCTCGCGAAGACCACCGGAATCAATGCGGCGAGCATCAACGCGTGGCTCAAGGATGACGGTACACCCGAAGACGATCAGGCGCGCGCTATCGCCCGCGTTCTTCGACTCGATCCGGGCAAACTCGCCGACACCGCGGCGCAACGCTGGTATCCGCCGGCGATCCACCGCGACGACGTGCGGCATCATCCGCACGATCCGCATCCCAGCAACGGTTACGTCTTCTTTCTCGAAGGGAGCCGTCGCAGCGCACTCGTCGACCCTGCAGGCGTTCCGTCGAATCTACTGCGCGTCTTGCGCGAAGGCGACTATCACCTAGAGTATATTTTGGTTACGCACAAGCACGCCGACCACTGCGACGCGACGGCCGACGTTGCAGCCGTCTTTCCGCAAGCGCAAATCGTTATGCACAAACTCGACGTCGACGCGATCGGTGCGTTGGCGAGTAAAGCGCTTTTGGTCCGCGACGGTGACGATTTGCCGTTCGGCGACGGCGCCGCCATCCGCATGCTGCATACCCCTGGTCACACGGACGGATCGTCCTGCTACCTATTCCAATCGGTACTCTTCAGCGGCGATACGTTGTTCGCTGCAAGCGTCGGCGGCGCGTACGGCGACGACAGCACCTACGACGATATTCTCAACAGTGTGCGCAGCAAGGTCTTTACGCTACCCGACGATACCGTGCTCATGCCGGGCCACGGACCGCCCTCGACGATCGCTTTGGAGAAAGCGCACAACCCCTTCTTTTAGCGATGCATACGTGCTAATTCGCGCAGTACGATCGACGGGAACGGAACGAGCGGAACGGAGCGTAGGGCCGACGGCGAGACCGAAGCGGCGCTAACGTTCGCAGCGATGAGCGTTTCGGTTCCAACCTGCTTCGACGACAGTCCGCCCCAATTTCCGGCGGAAAACGCCCAGCCGTTGGCATACGTGTCGTTTTCGTACGCTTCGATGATGCAGGCAAACCAGTATTGGCCGGTCGCGAGCTGCGCCATGTAGTACGTCGCGGTGTACGTATCGTAGAACCCTTGCACGGGGTCGAGGTCGCCGAAGGTTTCGACGACTTGCGTGGAGGCCGATCCCGCTCGCGACTTACACGAAGACGGCATGGTGGCCGGGCCGGTAACGCGGAAATTGTCGAAGTAGAGCGGACCAGGCAGCGAGCCTCCACCGGGATACCAGTCCGGAACCCTCACGGTTCCCTTCCTCACCGGAAGCGGGTTTTTGCCCGAAGATTTCACCAAAATCTTGCCGCCGCTCGGCAGCGCAAACCTCTGCGTGAGTTCATTGAAGCCGGCCGCACGCATCGATAGCGTGAAGGTAGAAGGGGCGCCGCGAACGACCGCGGTCGTCGACGCGTAATTGTCCTGATTGGCAAACCTCTTCGACGTACTGCTGAACGAGGTCTGGCCCGTGTACTGACCGTCCGCGTCAACGTTCACAGACGTGTTTTCCGAGAACGCTCCCGTACCGGTCAAGGTTTGATTGGTCGACGACAGGTGATCGGCAGCGGCGCTCCACCGGCGACCGGTCGTGAGCGGAAACTCGATCGAATCTTGGCCGTTCGGATACGTGTCGAGACCTGTTTCGACGAAAGGCCCGGCCGTGTAGATCAGGTTATCCGACAGAATGATCTGCGCGGTTCCACCTTTATACGAGGACGGAAATGCGATTGCCGAATTGAGCACTTCCGTGTAGCCGAGCTTCGATTTGATGGTTTCGGGAACGTCGTAGACGCCCGTCCGCTTGTCGCGGAAGAACTGGACGATCGTCGTTCCCCGATCGGTGCTGGTGGTCGTTTTCGGTGCAGCGGAAGGGCCGGGGTACGTCGTCGTCGTCGAGCGATTGACGTACGGATACGGAATCCTGACCGGAGCCGTCACGGGCGGCGTCGCCGCCGCGCGGACCGCCATCGGTAACGCACCGCCGTTGCCTCCGCCTCCGCTTTGGGCGGTTTGCGAACACGCAACGAACGCCGTCGACACGAGTAAAGCGAGCAACGGCTTGGTGAAATAGAAAAAGGAGCGATTCAGCATCGCACACCTCCAGCAGCTAACGGCTGCATTGTCCCCAGCGATGAACGCGGGTAAACCGGTACTCGTCAGCGGGTCGTAATTGGAACGTCGACCGAGGAGCCGTCGTTGCCGACGATGTGCGCACCGCTTTGGGCCGCTGCAGAGTCACCTTCGCGAATGAGTTCGAACTGAAAAACAGCTCGTCCCGATGTGGGAAGATCGACGTCGACGTGTGCGGGAGCGCACAGCTTCGGGGTGCAGAACGCGCCGAGCCATCCCTCGGCCACGCCCGTAGCCTCCAGTCGCACGTGCGCTTTCGGCTTACCCGTAACGATCAGCCGGTATTTCGCCGCGGCCTGACTCGCGCTCGGAAAATCTTTGCCGTTCCACGGTTGGATCTCCAGGCGTGCGGGGGCAGCGGCAATGAGACTCGCGACGACTAGTGCAGCGATCATGCTTTCCTCAAACGCGTAACTTGTATCCCGTCGCCATCAGACGAAGCACGACGCCGACGGCGATTACGGAGAGAAGCACGATGGCGCCGATGGAGTACTGCGGGTACAAAAAACTTTGACCCGTGTAACTCCGGCGGAACGCATCGATCGTATAGAAAATGGGGTTGATCAGCTCCAAGCGCTGCAGCACGCCGGGCAGCATCGATGCCGACGTAAAAACGCCGCCTACGAATGTCAGCGGCGTGATGACGAACGTGGTCAGGATGGCGATGTGGTCGAACTTCTCGGCGATCAAGCCGAAGATGAGGCCGAGCGCCGAAAACAGTATCGAAACGAGCGCGATGACGCAGACGTAGAGCACCCAATCGTGCGGCACTGCATGCACGAGGAAGATGCCCAAGACCGTGATCAGGACGGCGATCAGGAATGCACGCGCGAGACTGCCGACGATGTAACCGCCGACGATCTCCACTGCGGACATCGGCGCGACGAGAAGCTCTTGAATCGAGTTCATGAACCGTCCCTGGAAGAGCGAGCTAGAGCACTCGCCGTATGACGAGTCGATAACCTGCAGCATGATCAGGCCGGGAATGAGAAACTGCGCGTAGTTCACACCCTGCACGCTTTGAATGCGGCTGCCGATCGCCAAGCCGAAGACGAAGACGTAGAGCAGCGTCGTGATGATCGGCGGCCAGATCACCTGGTTGATGATCTTTAGGCTGCGCACCATTTCACGACGCACGAGCGTCCAAAATCCGATGCCGTTCACGTGCGCAATTCCTCGTCGCGCATCAGTTCGAGAAAGACGTCCTGCAGGGATGCTCCCTCGGCCACCAGCTCGTGCGTCGGCTTCTCGGTCACAATGCGCCCGTGACGAATGATCGCGATGCGCTTGCAAAGCTCCTCGGCTTCTTCGAGATAGTGCGTCGTGAGAAAGATCGTCAGCCCCTCGGCGTTGAGCGATTTCAGCCACTCCCAGAGCTCGAGCCGAAGCTCGATGTCGACGCCGGCAGTCGGTTCGTCCAGAATGAGCAGTTCGGGCTCGTGTATGAGCGCGCGCGCCAACGTCAAGCGCCGTTTCTGCCCACCCGAGAGGCGCGTGTATTCCATCTTCGATTTCGACGCAAGGCCGAAACGCTCGAGCAGGGCGTCGGCGCGGTCGGCGACTTCTTTTCCACGCAAGCCGAAGTAGCCGGCCGCATAAATCAACACGTCGCGGATAGAAAGGTAGCGATCGAAGTTAAACTCTTGCGGCGCTAGGCCGATGAGGCGCCGCGCTTGGCGCCACTGCGTGACGTTGTCGTAACCGAAGACGGCGATTCGCCCCGACGTCCGTTGCGCCAACGCGACGACCGAGTTGATCGTGGTCGTCTTGCCCGCGCCGTTGGGACCGAGGAAACCGAAGAACTCGCCGGCCTCCACGCGCAACGAGACGCCGTCGACCGCCATGAAATCGCCGTACCGCTTGACGAGGCGATCGATTTCGATTGCAGGCGGGCATCTGCCGTTAGTCGTTATGGTATCGATGATTTTAGCCGTTTATATCGGTGTCGCCGGAGCGTCGCAATGAGCTCCGCACTCCCCGGAATCCCGCAATCGGCCAGTTGGGTTGCGACTTTCTTCACGTCGAAGGGGACGCGGCGATGCTTGACTTGCCAGCCGCCGTTGCGCTCGGTCAGGATGGCGTAGGAGGCGCGCGGATCGCCGTCTTTGGGCAGCCCGGCGGACGCCACGTTCACCAGCAGTTTACCGCGCCAAATGCGTGCGTACGGCAAGTGCAAATGACCGAACGCGATCGCCGCAGCCGGCTCGTCGCCGACGAACCGTTCGAGCATCGCGTCGTCGGCATCGGGCCAAATGTGCTCGTCGTCGGACTTCGGATTGGCATGGACGATCAGGAGCTGATTATCGTCCTCTCCGATGCGCAGCGCAAACGGAAGTTCGCGCAAGAACGATACCCATCGCTCGCCGAGTTCGTTGCGCGTCCACCGAATTTCGGCGTCATCGACACCCTCGACCGCTTCGACCCGTTCGTCGGAAAGATAGCGGTCGGTGTTGCCGCGTACGCACTGTGCGCCGACTTCCTCTAGGCGCTGCAGCACTTTCTTGGGCTTAGGACCGTCGAGGCACAGATCGCCCGCTGCGATGATGACGTCCGCACCGCCTTGGGCCTGCAAATCGGCCAAACAGGCGTCGAGACCCACAAGATTGCCGTGGATATCCGAAACGACCGCTACGCGCACGTAATCCTAACTACGTTTGAGCGCGAGCACGAGCATCGACGGCGTCAGTCCGATCTTGCCGTACTCATAGAGATCGATCGCTTCCACCGTAACACCGGCACGGCGCATGGTCGTCAAAGCAGTACGATATCGGATGTCGGCAAGAACGTGCTTGTCGCCGATCGGCAAAACGCCGGCAGCCAGCTCTTCGCCGCGCTCAAGCACGATGGTGCGAAAACCCTGGAAGGCACTGGGATCCACGCGGTCGGCTGCGATTACGAGCGTGTCTTTTGCGATCGCTCCCACGACCGCTCGCAACGAGGGAGCGCTAGGGTCGAGCTTGACTTCGACGACGTCATAGCCGTGTGCACGCGCAACCTCGGCGAATCCGTTTCGTCCGAGGTCGTTTCCGCGCTTTGCGGCGCCTACGAACGCGGTGTGTCCGGCCAGCACCACGTCGCTTCCGTCGAGCAGCCCGGGAGCGGTCACGTGACCTGCAAGCGGGACGTCGATGTGCGAGAATTGACCTTTGATGCGATCGGCTTCGGCGCGGCGCGACATGAGCGTGGGTCGCATCAGCATTGCGCCGTCCTCAAACGCGACCGCCGCATCGGAGATCGACGTTTCGTACGGATCGTCGCCGCGTGCGTCGAGAACGATCGTTTCTACCCCGAAATACGCGAGTGTCTTACACAAAATGGCGTGCTGGTCGAGCGCCCAGGCGTACACCGTCCCGGGCTCGCCGGGCAGCGGCTTGGCGTTCTCGATGGCTCGCGAGGGCCTGACCAGTACCGCCGAGCGCAAGGTGCCGGTGGGCGAGCCGATGAGTCGCGGTCCGAAGTGAGGAGCGGCTTTGGTCGTCATAATCGGCTTCTTCGGAAAGTCTAGTGCAGCGCCTGGTACGGCTCCGGTGCCGGTGCATCGGTAAAGAAATCTGCCATATCGGTGGCCAGCAAATCGCTTAGGGTCAAGGGCTGCAAGCCAAGGATCTCCTCCTCGGTTTTCACCACGCTCGGCACGCTCAAATGGGCGTGCCCCACGTAGCCGCGCCGCGCCAGCGGCGACACGACGAGCGCGTAGCTGCGCAGACGATTCACGTGATCGGTTCCCTCGGTGGC
This sequence comes from Vulcanimicrobiota bacterium, assembly GCA_963715435.1. Classification (GTDB taxonomy): domain Bacteria; phylum Vulcanimicrobiota; class Vulcanimicrobiia; order Vulcanimicrobiales; family Vulcanimicrobiaceae; genus JAFAHZ01. Next base: position 2,401,056 of record OY970243.1, on the reverse strand, counting down.
CGCGTCGGGAACCACGAAGATCGCCGTCGAGCTCCAGTGCGGCGTATGCGAGAGATAATCGACGACGGCGCCCAGAGCGCGATCGGCACCGGTGACGCCGCCCTGCGACGGCCCGGTGGGCAGCCAGACGTACGTGAATGCCGGCTCGGCGTCGGACGCGACGTAGCGCTGCATGTCTTGCTGGAATTCAACGGCGCGGTGCGCGTCGTCGATGCGCGGATTCCAACCGGCGTAATTGAGATCGACGTTATTGGACAGCGCCGCCAACGCAGGAACGTCCAGGTGATAGACACCGTCGCTGTAGCCCGACAAGCGCAATAAACCACCGTAATCGCGAAACGATAGTCCCGCGCGCGTCACGGCGTTGAAAAGATAGCCGGTGCGCGCGTAATCTTCGGGATCCTGACCGTGACCGTCCAGCGGCGCGCGAATCGCTTCGACGGGAGTCGTCAGCTCGGTTGTGAGCGCCGGTTGTCCGACGAGAGCGGATACGGCCGAAGCGTCGGCGTTATCGTCTGGAGCGTAAAAATTATCTGCGAGCGCGTATGCGCGCGCTAGGGCGTGAAGGTTCGGTGTGACGTTCTCGGGAGAGATCGTGTAGTTTTCGGCACCATCGCCGTGCGGACTACCGCCGGGGTTTTTCAGATCGCCCAGGACCGCGTCGTAGGTTTGCGTCCCAACCGAAACGTACACGACGTGGTCGATCGCAGTGCTTCGCTTGTTCGAGCGCAAGGGAGGAATCACCGCGTTGAACTTTGCGACCGACGGCGTGCGGTTGAAACGCAACGTGTCGAGCGTCGTCTTGACCAGCGATGTGTGCTTGAGATCCACGCGCTGGAGGATGCCGAAGCCGTCGACGCCTTTGGTGCCCAGGATATATAAGTACTGCCCGTTGCCGGACATGGCCAGTGCCGTAGGATACCATGCCGTCGGAATCAATCCGTAGCGGTAGCGCGTCGGCAAGCGCGCATCGAGCACGGCAACGGCATTGAGACCGGCCAGCGCGACGTACAGCCGTTTACCGTTGCGGCTGAGTACCTCGCCCGAAGGCTGTGCTCCGAACGGCGCGTCGGGGAAGAGCCGCAAATCCAAACCGCGCACGACCCGCGGCTGAGAGTCCAGCGAAACGACGGCGACGCGGTCGACGTTTGAAAGCGATACGTAGGCCTCGCGGCCTCCGGGCGCAATCACGATCGATCCGGGTGCGGCGCCGCCAACCAGCTGCGTCCCGTCGGGAGCGGCGTCCATGTGAACGAGGGCGGGATCGCCGGCCGCATCGCCGTTACCCGCCAGATTGACGACCGAGACCGTTGACGAACGTTGCGCGTCGAAGGCGGGCGCGGCGAACTGCGGCGCTTTCGCCGGCTCCGCGAGCGCGTGGTAAGTCGCCAAGCCGGCCGCGCTGCTCAAAACGTGGCCGGCGTCGGCGGCGACGTCGAATGGACCGGTGCCTGCCGGTAGGGTGCGAACGCCGGTCCGTGCTGCGACGTCGATGACGTCGATGGTTCCCCCGAGATTGTCCGCGACGTAAGCTAAGCGTCCGCTGGGCGATACCGCGATGCCGGCCGGAAAGGCGTGACCAAGGCCGTTCGAGGGCAGGGCGATCGTCTGTCCTTCCGGGGTCAGCTGCCCACCCGACTCGAGGCTGAAAACACGCACTACACCCGCGCCCCCGTCGGAGGCGAGCACGAGGGTCCGGCCAGGGTCTCTCGGGTCGCGCGTTGCAGCGATACCCATAAAGAACGTTCCGTCGCCGTGATAGACGCTTACGAGCCCCATCGTTTGGGCGTCGACGACCGCCAGCGAATAGCCTATGGCCGGCGGAGGCTCGATGTTGGGGATTGGGAGGCCGCCGGTGCGGTCGTCCCCGTTCGTGACGACTACGTAACGACCGTCGGGTGACAGCGCCATTCCGAGCGGAGTCGTGCCGACGAACACGCTTGCTCCGCTAGGCGCCGCAATACGCCCGTTGGGAAGAATCGCGTTGGTAGGATGAACGTTATCCGCACCCGCGGGCCGCTCTCCGGCGGGGGCAGTGTAGACGATTAAAGGAGCCGGCTTATGGGCGGCGCCCAACAAAACGGCGGCCATCGCGGCCGCTGCGAGCGATCTGAACGACACGGGAGGTATGGCAATACGAATGCGAGCCGCGGGTACCCTGCTCCGCAATCGTAAAGCTACGCTCGAATGCTAGGCAATCCGGCGCGCATTGAATCAGTTGCTACCGCCGTTCCCGTACACGAATTAAATCAAGACGACGTCGTAAGGCGCGTCGAGCTCGTGCTCGGCCCGCGTTCGAATGAAATTGTGCGTCTATTGCCGATGTTCGGCAACACCGGGATCGAACGGCGTTATTCGTGCGTTCCGATCGAATGGTACGAGACTCTTCACGATTGGCCCGAACGCAATCGCATCTATCTCGATTCGGCAATCGATTTGCTGACGCGTGCGACGCAGTCGGCGCTGCAGCAAGCCAATCGCAATGCCGAAGAGATTGACGCGATCGTTGCCGTCTCGACGACCGGCATTGCAACTCCCAGCTTAGACGCCTTGCTCATGGAACGCATGGGCTTGCGCCGGACGATCTCGCGTCTGCCCATCTTCGGTCTGGGGTGCGGAGGCGGAACGATCGGTTTGGCGCGTGCCGCGACCATGGCGCGCAGTCATCCGGGTTCGCTCGTTTTGTTCCTCGTCGTGGAGTTGTGCGCGCTCTGCTTCCGGCGCGACGATTTTACGAAGAGCAACATCGTTGCGACCGCGCTATTCGGCGACGGCGCCGCGGCGGCGCTGTTGAGTTCGCAAGCGCACGGGCCGGCCATCGTGGGCCAAGGCGAGTATACGTGGCCGGAGAGTCTCGACGTGATGGGATGGGACGTTACGTCCGAAGGATTCAAAGCAATCTTCTCCCGCGACATTCCCGATCTCGTCACGAACGAATTGCACGACGTCGCGGCCGCTTTTCTCGCCGAGCGCGGTCTCACGTTGCGCGACGTCGACCGGTTCATCTGCCATCCGGGCGGCGCAAAAGTTCTCGACGCGCTGGAAAGTGCGTACGAGCTTTCTCCCGGAACGCTCGCCGAATCGCGTGAAGTATTGCGCGACTACGGGAATATGTCCGCCGCTACCGTGATGTTCGTGCTCGAGCGCTCGCTCAACAACGGCGCGTCGCATTGGGACCGCGCTCTCGTGAGCGCACTTGGACCAGGGTTCACCGCCGGTTTCACCCTCCTCGAACGATGAGCGCACTCTGGGTACTGTTGGCGCTGGTCGCGCTGCAGCGCGTCGCCGAACTGGTTTACGCGCAGCGCAATACCGATCGCCTTTTGGCTAACGGCGGCGTTGAAATCGGCGCATCGCACTATCCGCTGATCGTGCTACTGCACGCCGCCTGGCTCGTCACCATGGCGGTTGCCATTGCGCCGTATACGGATCCCAACTGGTGGCTGATCGGAGCGTACGTTTTGCTTCAGGTGCTTCGCATTTGGACGATCGCGTCACTCGGTCCCTATTGGACGACCCGCCTCATCACCGTTCCCGGCGCGCCGCTGGTTCGCAAAGGGCCGTATCGCTTTTTCCCCCACCCCAACTACGTCGTCGTCTGCGCGGAGATCGCGATTCTGCCGCTGGCGTTCCGAGCTCCCGAAATTGCACTGGTCTTTTCAATTCTCAACGCTGCGGTGCTCTCATATCGCATTCGCTTGGAAGAACGCGCGATGGCGACGCGCCGTTCAGCTCCGGTGACGGGAAGCGAGCTTACGTCAGAGCGTCTAGACTCTTGAAGAAATCGCCGGTCGCGATTTCAAGGTTGGCAATAGCGTGCGCGACCCCGCTCATCTCTTGAATCAAACCGTGGCGGCGCAGCGTTTCGGCAAGCTTCGGTTCGTCCCGGTCGAGCCTTTGAATGATCGCAAGCGTCGCGGTGATCGACGCGTCGACCGTCCGCAGGTGCGAGAGAATGTCGTTTGCGCCCTCCAACACGGCGCTACGCATGCGTTCGTCCATCATTTAACCTCAAACGTGTCGAGTTGCCTTGGCGCTACATCGCGCCTCCGGAAATCTCAAGATGACGCCAATTTCGAGAGGGCTCGGCCGAGGCGGGTCACGCCCTCGCGCGCTTCTTCGACGCGTAAATGGCCGAACGACAATCGGATCGCGGGCGGACCGGTGCGCGTGGGATAGAACGGCTCGGCCGGCATCACGAGCACGCCTTCGCGCGCGCACGCATCGAACGCTGCTTGGGTCGACAGCCGCGGCGGCAGCGGCAGCCACACGTTGACGCCCGCGGCAGGCGAACGAACGTTGGCCCACGGAACCACTTCGCCCAACGCCTCGACGAATGCGTCACGCCGTTCCCGATAGAGCGTACGCGACGAGCGCAGATGCCGAGCGTGCGCGGGACCGTCCATGAAACGCCACAATGCCCGCTGCGTCAGCGTGGAGGTGAAGACGTCGGCGCGAACTTTGGCAACCTCGAGGGCTTCGGCAATGCCGCCTTTGGCGTAGAGATAGCCGATGCGTAACGCCGGAAAGATCGACTTTGACAAGCTTTCCATAACGATGACGCGTCCGTCCGTGTCGTTGGAAGCCAGCGGCGACGGCGCCGCAGCGTCGTACGTGAGTTCCCAGCCGGTTTGATCTTCCAAAACCACCACGTCGTAGCGTCGCGCGAGTGCGACGATTTGCTTTGCGCGCCGCGCCGGGAGCACTGCGCCGGTAGGATTTTGCGCGATCGGATTGACATAAAACAGCCGCGGCCGGTACTCCGCGAACACGCGCTCGACGTCATCGGTCCGCACGCCGTCGCCGTCGCCACGCACCTCGACGTACGTGACGCCGCGCGCGTCGAAGACGCCCAACGTTCCCGAATACGTCGGGCTTTCGCTCGCGACGACCGTTCGTTCGTCGAGCAAAACCGTTGCCACGATGTCGGCGGCCTGCTGTGCGCCCGAACAGACGATCACGTCGCTCGCATCGGCGTTGCAACCCCGGCGGCGCAAGAAGCCGGCGAGCGTTTCGCACAAGTCGCGGTCGCCGGTCGACGAGCGATACTGCATGAGTTCCGGCGGATCGTCGAGCAGCGTGCGGTGAAATGCACGGCCGAAGTCGTGCAGCGGAAACGTCTCGGGCGCGGGGTGTCCGGTCGCGAAATTGATTACTCCCGGGGTGGTCGCGCGCGTCAGCTGCTCCGTTACGCCTTCCAGGCGCGCGGCGCGAGCAAAACGTCCTGCGTCGGGCTCCCATCGCCGTGCAAACGGCGTTTGTAGGTCCGGCGGTGGCGCGACGAACGTTCCTCTGCCGACGCGCGAAACGACTCGACCGCGTGCGGCGAGAAGTTCGTAAGCTTGCGATACTGTGACGAGCGCGCACTGCAGCGAAGCCGCCAGTTCGCGCATCGCGGGAAGACGTTCCCCCGGTTTTACTCGCTCGTCGTCGATCGCTTCTACGAGCTGATCGGCGAGCTGGACGTAGAGCGGCCGTGAATCGTTGGGCGCGAGCCTGAGAGACTGTAATTCAGGCCACGTTTTCGTCGCCTCCGGTCTCATTTACCGAAGTAAACTTCGACCCTCGGCTTCTCGACCTGATCTGAATTACAGTCTCTCACCGAAACGCTATTTCTTATCCAAGCGGTAGCCGATTCCGCGCACGCTCGCGATTTCTAGCGGCGCGCCGACCTCTGCCAATTTTTTCCTCAAAGCCGCGACGTGGACGTCGACCACGCGCGTCGGAACGCCGGATGTATCGTTCCATACGTGTTCGAGAATCTGAGCGCGCGTCAGCAATCTTCCCTCGGCCTCACCCAAGAACCAGAGCAGCCGGAACTCCAACGCCGTCAACGTGATGCTGCTCCCGTTGTTGGCGAGGGTGTGAAAATCCCGATCGAGCTGCGCCGTGCCGAGCGTGAGCAGGTTGCCGGGCGTTGTCCGCGTGACGCTCTTCTCCCGGCGGCGTAGGAACGAGGCGACGCGAGCGACGAGCTCGTTGCCGGAGAACGGCTTGGTGATGTAATCGTCGGCGCCGAGACCCAATCCGAGCAGAATGTCCTGTTCGCGCGAATGACCGCTCACCATTAAGATGAACGCATTGTTCGAATTCGAAAGCGATGTGCAGACGTCGAGTCCCGAAATATCCGGAAGTCCGACGTCCAAAACGACGACGTCGGGTTTGTACGATTCCGCGAGCTCGAGGCCTTCGGCGCCGCTGCCCGTGACCCGGAGCTCGTAACCCGCACGCTCGAGCACCGTCTGCTCGAGGCGCGCAACGTCCTCCTCGTCCTCGATAACCAGAATCCGAGCTAGCCCCATGGCCGGTTCTTAACCAGCGTCCGTCTAGTTCCCGCTGATGGTCATTTCCGCAACGCGGAAGGACGGCGAGGCCACCGGCGAATCGAAGCGCAGATCGCCGGCCACCGCGTCGATACCGCTAAGGATTTGGGCGTACGTTCCCGCGATCGTGAACTCGTCGACCGGGTACGCCAATTCCCCGTTCTCGATGTAGTGGCCGCGGGCGCCGCGGCTATAGGTGCCCGATGCGTGCTCGGTCGCAAATCCGATCGTATCGAGCACTAGCACCCCGCGTTTGGTTCGGGCAATGAGCTCCGCGAGGCTCTCTTTTCCCGCTTCGAGGTAGAAGTTACCGGTGCCGATTCCGTTACCAGTGGAGTTGCCGGTACTCGCGGCGCCGAGCTTTCGCGCGTAATAGGTGTCGTAGAGGAACGTCCGGAGCGCCCCGCTTTCGAAGACCACCGACCGTTGGGTGGCAACGCCTTCGCCGTCAAACGGAGAGCTGCCAAGCTTTCCGATCATGCGTCCGTCGTCGACGATCGTCACGCGGTCGCTGCCGACCAAATCGCCGATGCGATCGACGAGCCACGAGTTTCCTACGGCGACATTCGCGGCGGAAACGGCCGCAAAGACGTCGTCGAGCACGCTCGACGCGACTTCCCTTTCGAAGATGACCGCACACCTGCCGGTCGGCGGTTTGCGCGCCCCAAAGAGTGCCGTCACGCGTTCTGCTGCGATACGAGCGACGTCGTCGATCGATTCCAGCTCTGCAACGTGTCGCGCGGCCGTACCGTAATGAGCGGTACGTTTCACGTCGCCGTCGTGCGCTACCGGTGCGGTCGATCGCGCGGTGCGCGTCGACGTGTAAGCGCCGGCGAATCCCGCAGAATTGGCGATTGCCGTGATCGAAACGACGTCGTTATAATTCGAACCACTCGAGTTGACGATGCGTGCGTCGTTACGGCGGATGAGCCGTTCCAGCTCGAGCGCTTCATCGACGCGCTCCTCACCGTGGCGCTGCGAAATCGACGGATCCAAGAGCTCGAGGTTTGGAGCGTCGCCGGCAAACCGTTCGGGAAGTCCCGCGAAACGATCGGCCGCCACGAAACGCGCTTGTTCGACGGCACGCGCGAGCGCGTCGCGCATCCCTTCTTCGGAGAGGTCCGACGTTGCGAGCAACGCTTTTCGGCCCCCTGTGAAGATACGCGCGCCCAGCGTTTTGCCGGTCGACCGCTCCAGTTTGGAAATGGTAACGTCTCGCGCTTCAACGTGGAATCGTCTCGAAACCGAAACGGTTGCTTCGACTTCATCGGCGCCGGCCGTCCGGGCGAGTTCGACCGCGCGCCCGGCTAGCTCCAGCGCTTGCGTTTCATCCATGCGCAGTACCGCCGACCGTAATCGAAGAAATCTTCACGGTCGGCATACCGACGCCGACCGGGACGTATTGTCCGCCTTTTCCGCACGTGTAATGGCGGCGCGCGAGCCGGCTGTCGTTTCCGACTGCGACCACTTTGGTCATCGCATCGGGACCGTTGCCGACGATCGTGGCGTTCCTCAAAGGCGCGGTCATCTTGCCGTCTTCGACGAGGTAGCCTTCGCCGACCATAAAAACGAAATCGCCCTTGCTGATCTCGACTTGGCCGCCCGAAAAGGATTTTGCGTAGATGCCGCGTTTGGTCGACTTGACGATTTCGTCGACGGCGAACTGTCCGTCGGGCATGTACGTATTGCACATACGCGGCTGGGGAGCAAAACGAAACGACTGCCGGCGGCCGCTGCCGGTTGACTTCGTGCCCATCAATCGCGCGTTGAGCACGTCTTGCATGTAGCCGCGCAAAATACCGTTCTCTACCAGAATCTTGTGTTGGCCGGCAACGCCTTCGTCGTCGACGTTGAGACTACCACGCTCTTCGGCTAAATTGCCGTCGTCGTAGATCGTGACGAGCTCGCTCGCGACGCGCTCGCCGACGCGCCCGCTGTAGAGCGACGTGCCGCGCCGGTTGAAGTCGCTTTCGAGACCGTGCCCGACCGCCTCGTGGAGCAGCACGCCGCCGCCGCCGGCGCCCACGATCATCTCCATTTCACCCGCCGGCGCGGGACGCGCCTCGACGTTGACGACGGCGATACGCGCCGCGTCGGACGCGAGTTCTTCGGGCGAACGCGCATCGAAGTATGCGATCGAGGTGCGGCCGCCGTCGCCGGCGTATCCGGAACCGCGTTCTTTGCCGTCGCTCGCGACGGCTTGGACGCCCAGCGTGATCATCGGACGCCTGTCGTGCACGAAACGACCGTCGCTCGTCGCGATCCACACTTCTTGAAGCTCGTCGGTCACGTGAGCGTTTACGGCGACGACGCGCGAATCGAACTTCCGTGCCGCGACGTCGGCGCGCTCGAGCAGTGCGACGTAGCGCGCCTGCTCGACGTTAGCCGATCGCGAACTCTCGTAGAGTGATGAGGCCGGCGAGGCGGCTTTCGAGGGGAGCGCATCCCGCAAGCCTCCGTCGCCGGAAGATCGTGCGATGAGTGAGGCCGCATCGGCCGCTTCCAGCAGCGCGTCGAGGCTCAAATCGTCGGAATAGGCGTAGCCGGCCGACTCTCCGGTGACCACGCGGATGCCGACGCCGATCGCGACGCCGATCGAGCCGTCGTGAATCTGCCCGTCCTGCAAGCGGAACGTCAGCGAACTTCGGCGCTCGCAGAAGATGTCGGCCAGCTCGCCGCCGCGGCGAAGCGCTCGGCCTAGAATCCGCGAGAGAACCGATTCATCGAGCATTTACGCTCTTATCTTCCCGCCGTCGCGAGAAACCTGTCAGAAATCGACGATTCGGTTGACCGCGCGAACGATTGCCACATCGGGGTCTCCCGGCGAGCCGTTGATTGAAAAAGCAAATACCACCCGTCCGTGATGGAGCGTGTTCACGTAGCCGGCCAGCGACGCGACCCCCGTAATGTGTCCGCTCTTTGCCCGAACTCGTCCGAGCGCCGTCGTGAAATCGTATTCCTTGAGCGTGCCCTGACGGCCGCCCAACGGCAACAACAGATAGAGCGAACGATCGCCTCCGCGCAGCTCGTCATCGCTCAGCACGCGCGCCAGCGTAATGGCAGCGATGCGATTATCCGGCGCCAAACCGCTGCCGTCGCTGAGATTGAGGCCGGGCGTCGGAATCCCTCGCTCGCTCAAAAAACGCAGTTCCGTAGCAATTCCGGACCGATCGGTGGCGATCCCGGTGCGTTCCCGCCCGACCGCGCGCAGCAGCTGCTCGGCGTAGTGGTTGTCGGATACGAAGAGCATGTGGCCTTCGAGCGCGCGCAGCGGAGCCGACCGGTGATCCCACAAGACGATCGTATCGAGCGGTGCCTGTTGCACCGCCGGCGGAGCGCCGGTGGAGATATTGCGATCGCGGAGCAATCGTTCCAAAACGGCACCGGCGTACTGCGGTACGCCTTTTATCGGAAGCCAATACCTTTGCAGATCGCCTGCCGCAATGGATCCGCTCAGCGCGAAGCTGTTGGGCGTATCTCCAGGAGCGATGACGACGTCGGCGTCGCTCTCCGAACTCGTGGTTCGAATTCCTCCGGTAACCTGCACGGCGTCGCTCGGCGGAACGATTCGCACGTCGGCGAGTTCGCCCGGCGACGTGCCTTCAACGTCGAACTCGACGGTGTCGCCGTCGATCGACACTGCGCTGGTGGGCGCGGCATAATCCTCCCCACGATCGGACGATTCCCAATGCGGATTGATCTCCGGACCGTGCATCGCTTCGGCATCCACGGCGACACTGCCATTGATGCGCCGCAGGCCAGAACGTGCGAGCATGCCGACGCCGCCGGCCAAATCGAGGCTGGTAAATGATGGATCGCCGGAACCGACGAGCCAGAGATTTCCGTTAAGAGCGCCGTCGGTACCGATGGCGAGCTGCGCTGCCAACATCGTGTGGAAGCGATGATCGCCGCCCAGTTGATCGAGCGCCACCGAAGCCACCACTAGCTTTAGCACGCTCGCGGGCGTAATCCAATCGTAAGCATGATTATCGTAGATCGTCCGTCCATCCGCCGATAAAACCGCCAGGCTGTATCGGTCCGCTCCGTCGACGGCCGGACCGAAAGCCGCGTTCAGTTCCGCCATAAGCTTTAGACGGTCAGCGTTCGTCCACGCAGCCGGTGAAGGAGTCGCCGTTGCGGGCGTTCGAGCGGCGGCCGGCTCGAGCGCGACGTGCGAGCCGGCGTTCGGCGCGGAATGGAACGAGCGCACGACGACGGCGGCTGCAACGGCCACCGCGACGAGAAACAGTACGGCAATAGCGCGGAGCTTAGGTCCGCGAGAGCGCCTCGATCTTCTCCTGTAGTTTCCGCTGCTCTTCACGTAACCCATCGATATCGGTGCGCATGGCCGTAACTTGTGCAGGCACTTTCGCACCTTCCCGAATGCGGATGGCGGCTTCGGCGGCGTCGCGGCGCACGCGCCCGTCGAACGCCGACTGACTCAAACGGTCGAGCGCCGGCAACAACCGCGCGTCGCCGAGCGACTCGGCCGCGGCGATCGCTCCGAGCTGCACGAGAAACATGTGGTCGTCGAGCCGCTCTTCCAGTGCTTCGACCGCAGGAGTGCGTTCGGATTCGACCAGTTCGCCTACCCGGCCGATCGCCGACACAGCCGCACGCCTAACTCCTTCGTCGCGCTCGTCGCGCGCCGCATCGCGAACCAGCGGCATCGCTCGCGCATCGCCGAGCTCGGCTAGCCCGCGCATTGCGCCGGCTTCCACCGTGCCGTTCCACGACGATTCGCCGACGGCGGCTGCAAGCACGTCGAATGCACGCGGATCGCGCGTTTTGCCCAGTGCGGTAAGCGCGGCGGAGCGGACGAAGTAGGATGCGTCGTTTTGCGCCGGTCCGATCAGCGCAGACGCCGCATCGGCGCTCCGGAAATTTCCAAGCGCCGCTGCGACGGCGCGCCGCACCTTTGGATTCGTGTGCCCCATCGCTTCGATCAGCAACTCGCGCGCCCACGGCGCGCGCGTTTCGCCGATAGCCAACGCCGCTTGTACGAGGACGCCCCAGAACGTATTCCCGGCGAAGGAATCACGCAATGCCTCGCGTGCCGAAGGCGAGCCGTCCTTGGCGAGCTCCCGCGCCGCCCGGATATGCGCGACGACGTCGTTGTCGTTGCGCAAGATCGCGGCCGATGCGTCCACACCCATCTTGTACGTCGCGCTGCACAGCACGAACGCGCCCGGGTCGAACCGCACGAACGTCGGCTCGAAATCTAGCGGCACGGTGATCGTCTCGTGCTGCCGGTCGATGGTCGTGCGGATTCGCCGCTCGCCCCCGTCCACGAAAGCGACTTCGACGTCGAACCGAAATGCCCGGTGCTCGTCGTCGATGGGTTGCTTCTGATCGACCGTAACCGTTGCCACCTTACGCTTTTCGTCCCACACGTACGTTATCTCGAGCTCGGGGTGTCCGCCTCGAAAGATCCACTGATCGAAGAAAGCGCGCATGTTGCGTCCCGTCGCTTCCTCGATCGCACGAATGAAGTCGATGGTCTCAACGTTTCGCTGAGCGTTGCGCTCGACGTAATGGCGAATCGCACGCCAGAACCGCGCGTCACCCAGGTCGCCGCGCAGCATGTGGAGCACTGCGGCGCCTTTTTCGTAAAGATGGCGGTCGAAGATCTCGATGGGGCTGCGATAAGTGTTGCAGACGATCGGCCGCCGATAGCGATCGGCATCTTCGCGTTGGTACGCTTCGACGCACTCGAAAATATGGTAGAGATATTCGTCATAGCCGAGGTCGGCTTCGCGCCAGATCGCTTCGAAGAACGTCGCGAAGCCTTCGTTCAGCCACGCGTGCGACCAGTCGCGGCAGGTCAACAGATCGCCGAACCATTGGTGCGCAAGCTCGTGCGCTACCAGCGGGTCGCTCGAGAAGTCCAAATGCGCGCGTTCGTCGTGCAACGTTCGATCGGTCTGCGTGGTAGCCGAGGTGTTCTCCATACCGCCGAAGATGAAATCGGTAACGGCAATCTGCGAGTAGCGAGCGTACGGGTACGGCATGCCCGTACGTTTTTCGTAGACGTCCACCATTTTAGGCGTCTTACCGAACGCGCGCTCGCCGTCGGCCTCGCGGCCGGGCAATACGTAGTAAAAAATGGGAACGTCGTTTGAGCCCGCGGTTCCTTGTGCCACCTCGACGAACGGGCCGGCGACCATCGTCATTAAATACGTGCTGTGAGGCACGTCTTGCCGATAGCGAAAAATCGTATGCTCCCCCTCGTCCTTTCGTTCGACCAGCGCCCCGTTTCCGAGCGCGAACGTGCCTTTGGGAACGGTTATTGTCGTGGAGGTCCGCTGCTTTTCGTGCGGATAATCCAAGCACGGAAACCAGTAACGAGCGTTTTCGTCCTGGCTCTGCGTCCACGCGTGAGGAAGTTTCTTCGGCTGCGCGTCGCTCGGCTGGACGAAAAATAGTCCGTGACGCGGTCTGTTCGCGGCGTACGTAACGGAAAACGTGGCACGCTGGCCTGCCGGAATTACGGGATCGAAGTCGATCTCGAGCTTGCCGTTACGGCGCGTGAAACGGTGCGGCCGACCGTCCCGAACGACGGTGTCGACGTCGAGATCGACGGCGTCGAGAACGAGCCGGCTTACGTCTTCGTCGAGCGCCCGAACGGTAGTCGTGCAAACGCCGTCGAGCCGCCTCTTTTGGAGGTCCGGCTTGAGCTCTAAATCTATTTCCTCCACGGCCACGATCTTGTCGGGGCCGTAGTGGGGCCGCGACCCAGGAAGCGCAAACGCCCGGTGGTCGCTCGTGTCGTCGGGTAGGATCATGAGCGGGGTTCGTTTCGCTCGTCGGCTTGTGTCAACCCTCCGGTCACGTCAAGGATGGCGCCGCTCACAAAATCTCGCTCCGGCGCAATGAAAAATCGCACTGCGTCGGCAACGTCCTCATAGCTTCCGGCACGGCCAAGCGGATTGGGCGCTTCGACCCGGCGCGCCGCGTCGCGAGTAAGCGTCTTTTGCCGGATGTCGCCCGGCACCACGACGTTGACGGTAATACCGTAGCGCGCTTCCTCGACGGCCAAGCAGCGAGCAAAGGCGACGAGAGCGCTTTTTGCGGCTTGGTAGAACGAGAAGCCCCGATAGGGCCGGGTCTCGCTCGCACCCAGCGATCCGAAGTAGACTATGCGTCCAAAACGCTTCTCGCGCATCGCCGGCAATACGGCGCGCGCGGCCAAGATCGCGCTCCGCACGTTTCCGTCAAACATCTCGCGGTAATCGCTCGCGCCCAATTTCGAAAACCGTTTGACGACCATCGGGCCTACCGTATGAACGAGCGTATCGAACGGTCCGTGCTCGGCGACTATCGAGGCGAGCGCGGCTTCGATCTCCGGCTCGTCGGCAGAAAAATCAACGCGCGCGGCGGCGGCCGCCGCTCCGGCGGAGACGATCGCGGCAAGCGTCGTGTCGGGAGCGGTGTTGCGGTAGGTGATGGCAACGCGCTCGAAGCCTTCGCCGGCTAAAACGGAAGCGATACCGGCGGCAAGGCCGCCGGCCGCTCCGGTAACCAAGGCGCGACGCATCACGCCTTGGACGTTTTACGCTCCCCTAGTAGGAGCCTTGATTGAAGGTCCAGCCGACGTTGAAGTTCTCGCCCGCGGCGGTCTGACCGCTGATGCGGACGCGATGGCTGCCCATCTGCAGCGAGAACGGCGCGTTGACGAAATAGTATTGTCCATTCCATTGTACGCCCGACGTAACGTCGTTACCGTCGAGGACGACGCGGTAACTTCCAGCCGCAATGCGCCGGTTGATATTGAAGCGAATCTGCGGAACGTGATTGTAGATCGTTCCGGTCGGCCATTGATACGTCAGCGCGATCGCATGCCGCTCCGGAGGGGGCTGCGGTGCGCGATTTCCGCCGCCGGTGATCCTGACGGTCGACGTTTGATCGTTCCAATCGACCGCAGCACCGAGCGACTGCGCGATAAATCGCAGCGGCACGAGCGTGCGGCTGCCGACGAGGAACGGCGCGACGTCGAGGACCTGCGATTGACCGTTGACCGTTGCCTGCGTCGATCCGATATTCAGCGAAACGGTACGTCCGTTTCCGGTGGCATTGATTTGCCCGTTGGCGTAGACGACGCTGGCGCCCAGCTGCTCGAATACGCCACGCAGAGGAACGAAAACGCGCCCGTTGCGCACGATCGGCGGCTGATCGAAGTTCATTGTTTGACCGTTTACGATGACGGTGACGCTGCTCTGCGCGAGGCCGGCCGCGGCCGGCAACGTGAGCGCGCCGAGCGCAGCGGCCGCGAGGACGGCGCGACGCGACATGGTAACGCGGTTGCGCGATTGACTCATGCAACCGCGTCTACCCACGCTTGCCCGCTACGAAACGGTGACGGGGTGCGACATCTCGGCGGCTAGCGCTCGCCGATTTCCGCGGCGTTCGAAGAATCCCATCCAGGTGTTATAAATCATCGGCACCATGAAGAGCGTCAGAATCAGCGAGCTTGCGAGACCTCCGATGATCACCGTTCCCATCGCTTGACGCCACTCGCCGCCCTCGGCAAATCCGAGCGCCAGCGGCAGCATGCCGAAGATCATGGCGCACGTCGTCATTAAAATTGGGCGGAATCGCGTGCCGGCAGCCTGCAACACCGCGTCGCGTACGCGCATGCCGCGCTTAGTAAGCGTATTGGAGTAATCGACCAGCAAGATGCCGTTTTTCGCAACCAAGCCGAAGAGCATGACGATACCGATCATCGACATGAGGTTGAGCGATTGCCCCGCATTCGGCTCGATCCGGTGCATCAGCGCCAGGGCCACGAGCGCACCGATGAAAGCCAGCGGCACCGAGAACATGACGATCAGCGGCTCGATGAACGAGCTGTACAGGATCACCATGAGCATGTACACCAGCATGAACGAGAGCAACAGCGCGATACCCATGTTTTGCATCGTCTCTTCCATGTACTGGCTGTCGCCCTGGGCAGTCAGCTGCACGCCGCCGGGCAAGAAGCCGGGCTTGTGGAGAACCTTCTCGAGCGGCTGCGTTACCGCACCAAGCGAGTATCCGGGCAGCACCGATCCATAGACGTCCACGACGCGTTGCCGGTTGAGATCTTTAATCTGCTGCGGCGCACTGGTCCACTGAAACGTCGCAATGTCGCTCAACGGCACGAGCGTTCCATCCTGAGCGCGCACGCGCACGGCGCGAAGCTCGTCGACGGTCGTACGGTACTCCCGTGGAAGCTGAACGCGCACGTCGACCAGGCCGTTATCGGTGCGCACCTTCGTCGCAACTGCACCATCGATAGCGAGACGCGCGGCCAGCGCCGCATCGCCCGGCGAGATGCCCAGCACCTCGGCCTTCTGCGGGTCGACGTTGATATTGAGACGCGGAGCCGCGGCCTCATTGCTGGTCTGCACGTTCACGCTTCCGGGCGTATCGCGAAGGAACTGCGCGACCCTTTCCGCCGCCGGTCCAATCGCGTCTTCGGGTCCCGACAGCGAGTAGAAGATTTCTGCTCCCGATCCGCCGCCGCTGTCACCCGAAACCTGAAAATCCGACCCGGGCACGAGATACCCAAGCTTGCGGATCTGATCGATGATCTTGTACGTATCGCCGCGACGGGTATCGAGCGTCTCGGCGTTGAGCTTCGCGTAGTTGCTGCCGATTGCGTTGCCCCAGCCCTCGGGCTTGCGGCCCGTTGTCGAACTGACGGACTTGATGCCGTCGATCTTCATGATTTCGTCTTCGAGCGCGCTCACGAACTTTTCGGTCGTCGCTAACGGCGTACCTGGCGGGTAGGTGACGGTCATGTTGATCTCGCCCGTCTGGACCTGCGGAACGAAGTCGAAATTTACCGGTCCCAGCGCAACGAATGCGAGGGCGAGCGCCGCCGGGATCGCAAAGGTGATCGCCGTAAGGCGCCGGCTCGTGCCGGTCGAGTAGAACCAGCGGCCCACTGCGATCGATCCGTTCATCGCGAGGTCGCAGGTTTTTTCCCACAGCCGCGTGACCCGCGAATGACCGTTCATCGGCTTCGACGCAACGTAGTTCAACCGCGCCGGCGCAATCTTGCGGCGCATCAACCAGCCGGCGAGGTGCCAAATCCCCGTTAAGAGCAACAGGAAGATGTTGACGCCAACGGTCGTCATGCCGGCACCCATCGCCAACGTCAATGCGTTGATGACGAGTACGCCGCAGACGAAGACCACGAACGTGCCGTTTTCGAGCGCGTACGGCAGCGCGCGCGTCTTGTACCAGTTGACGATTGCGTCGTAACGCTGCACGACCGCGTTGAGCAGCAGGACTGCGACGATCATGATCGGCAGAATCGCACGCAGCTCGGGCAGCGGCCATGGAATCACCGCCAGCACTGCAGCGACGACCAAGAGCTGAATCTGCGTCTTCCACGAGTTCAACGCCGTCATCCACGGGGGTGGCGCGGTCGAACGCTCGAGCACGCTCCACTTGGCAGCCAAGAGCGGCGTCAGCGTAAACGAAACGAGCAGCGAGAACAGCGTAGCCATGACGATGACGGCACCGAACTCGCGCAGATACGCGCCGACGATGCCGGGCAGGAACGCAACCGGCAGGAAGACCACGACGTCGACCATCGTGATCGCCACGGCGGCGCCGCCGATTTCGCTGCGGCCGTTGATGGCGGCGTCGACGGGGCCTTCGCCGAGGTCTCTATGACGCGCGATGTTTTCCAGAACGACGATCGAGTCGTCGACCAGGATGCCGATGATCAGCGAGAGTCCCATCGTCGACATGAAGTCGAAGTGGAAGCCGAACGCGTTCATCAAAACGAAGGTCGAAAGAATCGACGTCGGAATGGAGATCATCACTACGACCGAGTTGCGCCAGGCATGCAGGAAGAGCAACATGACGATCATCGTCAAGACGATGCCTTCCAGCAGCGACTGCCACACACCGGCGAGCGACTTCTGCGTATAATCAGCCGGAGCGTCGATCTCGTTGAACGTCAGCTCGGGAAACTGCGCCTCGATCTTCTTGATCTCTGCTCGCGCGATCGCCGTCGACTTGATCTCATCGGCGTTGATGTTTCGGCTGAGCTCGACGTAGACGCGCGGCTGGCCGTTGTAGTGCGAGATCGACGTCGGCTCCACGTGGCTGTCGCCGGTTCGCGCGACGTCGCCGATCTTCAAATTCTTGTTGGCGCTGCCTAGAACGTTGAGCGGAATACCGGCGAGGTCTTCGGCGGTATTGACTTCGGCGTGAACCGAGACGCTGGTCTCTTGCGTGCTGCCGTGAATGATCCCGCCGGGCAGGTTGGAATTGTTAGCGGCGACCGCCGCAAACACGTCGCCCATGGTTGCGTTCGTGCCGAGCAGGCGTCCCGGAAGCGGCTCGACGTGGAACTCGCGATCTTGTGCACCGTACACATCGACCGTTTGAACGTTCGGGATGCCCTTGAGAATCGGCTCGAGCCGGTTATTGACCAAGTCGGCCAACTCCGTTTGCGAGAGCGACTTCGAGCTGACCGCGATGTCCAGCAGCGGCTCGGATGCTCCGTTCTTAGAGACCTCCGGCGGATCGAGGTCGGTCGGTAAATAGACGCGTGCCGTATCGACGGCGCTTTGAACGTTGATTGCCGCTTTGTCGAGATCCGTTCCGAGCTTGAACTGCACGACGACCGTCGCCGTGCCTTCTTGCGCGGTCGCGTTGAGCTGATCGAGATTGTCGATACCGTCGAGCTGATCTTCGATCGGCTTTACGACGAGCCGCTCCATCTCTTGCGGCGACGCACCGGGATAGCTGGAATAGACGACGACCACCGGAAATGCGGTTCCCGGGGGATCCTGGCTCCGCCCGATTTGGTTGAACGCGATCAAGCCGAAGATCGCAAGCGCGATGAAGACCATCGCGGTGATCACGGGCCGGGTAATCGCAAATCGAGTCAACCACATACAGTTTTAAGGCTCCTCCGGCCATGGGATGCCGCAGTGCACGCGAGCGCAGGAGGTGCCAGAGCGTGCCGTCGGCCTTATTCTCTAACTGCTCTACGCCGCATGCCCGCCGACTGTTTCGGGTGCCAGCTTCCCGGCATCATATCAGGCACAAGGGATCTCCCGACCAGACTAACATGGCTTCTAGTCACTCTACCGTCAAAATCTGAACAAAAGTTAACTCCAGAAGACCCATTGAGGAGTTGCTCCGCTCGCCGTCCTTAGTTTCAAGCCAGCTGAGCTGGCGCCGGGCCACTTCAGGCTTCGTCACCGCGGATTTTGCTTTGGGATGCCGCACCGGGTCCGTCGGCGATAACCACCCGACTGCCCGAGCATATCGATTTCACGCCAAGCTGGCGCGACTGTGTCGGAGAATATGCGTGAAAGCGCTCGATGTAGGCGTATTCTTCGTTAGATCGCGTTTACGGCTTCGTCGAGGCGCCGTGAGAGAGAAGCATTTACGCGAGCGTCGAGATTCTGTGCAAGTCATCGATTCGGATCGGGTAACATCGTATTCCGCCGCCGGGCTTTTGCAGCATTTAAGGCACGTGATCATCGGTCGACGATGCGCGCAGAGGCGCTAAAGGAGCGAGATCTACCATGTATGGCGGAACATGCATGGCAGATCTCGCGGACAGCACGCTGCAGAATCGTCTTAGGCTATTTGATAAAGAACCGAAACGTCTTATGCTGTCGGAACTGCACTCGTACTCGTTCCGGAAGCACGACCTTCACTGCGGGTTTGTTAACCTCGAAGTCACCATTCGCCGGTATCAGCAGAACGGCCGGGGCCTGCCCGCTCTTCAAGTCGACGGCTTGTCCGACGATCCATCCTTTGTCGTTGACGTCGCCGGCGTAAACGATATCCAACGCTGAATGCACGAGAACGTTCAAATCGACCATCGAGCCATTCTGCCAGATGAATCCTCGGCAGTTACCGCTGGAATCGCACGAATAGCCGACCACCTGATCTTTGTCGTTCAAGCCGAGCGCCTCGCTTAGCGCGTCGCCGGGCAGCGTCCCTAGGTCGGTGATTCCGCCGTGCTGCCACGCGACCGCATGATACGTGGTGTTTCCAGTTAACGCTGATTGTCCGACGACGTAACCGCTGCGGTTTATCGCTGTCGCAAGATTCGCAGTCGTGCCGCCAAGGCCGATGAGCGCTGTCGGAGCGCCTGACCGCGACCAAGTGACCGCGTGCGCCGTGCCGTATCCTACGTTGTTGGGCGGCCCGCAGGGTCCGGACGCGCCGGCGGTCGCACCGGCATCGTTGATGGCGAAGGCTTGCGAAACCGTATCGCCCCTTAGCGGCACCAGCGTCGTCGGTTTGCCGTTGTGACTCCAGACGATGCCGTAGTAGTCGAGCACCTGGGGCGACCCGCAGCTCGAATTGCGTACTGAGGTTTCGGCAAAGCCTACTACGTGCCCGGCGTTGTTAACGCTAGACGCGAAGGAGTTATTGCCTCCGAGCGTACCGAGCGCAGTCAAGATGTTATCGCTCCACGTGAATCCGGCGCAAAGGTCTCCCGATCCCAACCCGCAGAAGTTTTCAGCTAGCGGGTCGGTTTGCGCGAGATCCGAGAAGCCTGCAAGTTCTCCGCGAACGCCTTTCACCGGCCATCCCAACGCGCTATTGGGGCCCCCCAGCGTACCGAGATTCACCTTCCTTGCTTTCAGCCATAACGTGGCATGGATTGCCGCGTTGCCGCCGATCTTCGAGAGCCCTCCGATCCAACCCAAGTCGTTGACGCTGTTTGCCGAGCTCGCGCTGCCTCCAAGTGTGCCCAGACGGATCACGTAATAATGGGCGAATCCCTGTTTCCCCACAGCCCGAATGCGCTCTCCCCTGCTCGTCGTCGCCGCGCCGGAAGGCGTGAAGCCCGCCGGAGAACCTCCGCCGTTACTGCAGCCGCCGAGGATCGCCGCGGCTGTGCACAAGCACGCAGCGCTTCGGGCTAAACGCGAAATTCCGTTCATTTCCTGGCTCCTTTCAAATTGCTTTCGCTGCCGAGAATGCTGAGCGTAAGCATTAACGCTGTGGGGCCGCGGCCCCCGAGTGGCAGTTTTTCGATGATTAAAAATCAAGCCTAGACGTTGAGTCACGGCGGACAACCAAATGGCGTTTTCTCAGCATGAACAGCCTCGAGCGAAGCGTCCGCCGTCTATTGCGCTCGCCCGAAATCGGTTCTTCGCTGGTGCGCGAGGCGCTGCAAACGTGCCCCGATCGGCGCCTCAGCCTTGCGCAACTGATGGGCAGCTCATCACGGGGCTCGCTGAGCGAACGAACGTACTATCGTGCAAAAAAAGAACTGGTCGAACGAATCGTCGAGATGCTTGCCGATGGAAAGGTCGACCTAAAAAGCGCGCCGCACAAGCACGTGCAGGATCGAACGCCTATCGCGTTGCCGATGGTAGATCGCCTCACGCCCGAACCAATTGCTGCCGTCCATTACCAAGGCCCGGATCGTGGGCGCGCGCTCTCCGCCGCCGCCCTTTCGGCCGAAATGTCTGGCGAACAGAACCGTGCCGACGAACTACTTTCAGAGGCCGGCCAGCATGTCCGTAATCAGTTCGGAAACCGCGACATTCTGTCTTCGTTCGAAGTTTGCCAGAACGAACTATACATCGCGAGATGCCGTGGCGATTTGCAAGCGATGCGGAACTGCGTGCGGCAGACGGCGCGACTCCGCGACCGCTTGAGCCCAGCCGAACGCTTGAAAGTTTCTTTGGACTGCAGCGAAGTCTATCTCTATGAAGGCCGCTTGCGCGACGCTCGGGCCGAGCTGGACTTTTCGGTATTAAACGCGTCTTGCGGCGAAGGCACCCTCCTCCGATCGATCGGTCTCGTTCGCGGAGCGCAGATTGCGCTTACCAATCACGACTTTGACGCCGCCGAACAGGCGGCCATGGCGGCCCTAAAAATCGGAAAGCCGCACGCGGATATCCGTGTCTACGCTGCCGAAGTGCTGGGACGATCGTCACTGCAAACCGGTCGTCGATGGTCGAGCAAGGGCTTAGAAGAGTGCCAAAGCCTCTTCCACTCACTCAGCGTGCGCACCGTTCTCGCACGGCATTATCTCAAACGCCGCAAGCTTGCAGCGGCCTTCGAAACGGCGCAAGGTTCTTATGACGAGGCGATGCGCTTTCATTATTGGAACCTCGCAAGCCGGTCCGCAGTGACGATCGCGATGTGCCTGACCGATGCCGAACGAAAACACTGGCTCGCCCAAGGTTTACAACTCTACTTGAGTTCGAAGCGCGAGAACGCGTACGTCGGAGACGACCTCTTCGATATCCGCCCCGACGCTTTGCAAACTGCCCGTTCGTTCTTGCTTTCAGACGACAGCCTCGTCTCACTGGCAAAAACCTATTTGCAACGCTTTCCGGACTCAGTTCTCGAGGCCGGAAGCGAGTCGCTCCTGTTAGCACTGACCGAGTTTCTGCTACGCGGCGCGCTGCGCGAGCACGTCTCAACTTCGATGTTAACTTCCCCGTCCAAACGATTACTGCAGCAATCGAGCGGGTTGCAGGAGCTCACACGTGAGGCCTGCCGCCTTGGCCGGTTCATCGCCGCACTATCTGTTTTGGCACCATTTGAGCAGCGCAGCGACTTCATTGCCGGCAATCGTCGGCAAGTCCACCGTGCGGTTGATATATTGCGCCGGTCGCTCGCGCGCCGGCATTGGCAACGCTTGCGCGATGGCCTCTAACCGATCGTAATGCTGGCTCATTCCGGTACGGCGAGGGTCCGAGGCAGCCCGTAGCGGCTTAGCCGAAGCTCAGAGAATCCATAAATGCGCAAGACTGGACTCGAACCAGCACGAGATTGCTCCCGCTAGCCCCTCAAGCTAGTGCGTCTACCAATTCCGCCACTTGCGCATAGAGGGCTGAACCTACCCACCGGGGCAGCCCGGCTAGTCTAGCCGCTACCGCATATTCGGGTCAAGCGCATCTCTTAGACCGTCTCCCATATAGTTGATGGAAAGGACCGTTACGAGAATGCAGAGGCCGGGGAAGACTGCAGCCCACCAGGCGATCGAGAGATTGGATTGGGCGTTGGCCAGCATGTTGCCCCACGAAGCGGTAGGCGGCTGGATGCCCAGGCCGAGGAACGATAACGTCGACTCGGTGATGATGACGCCGGCAACGTCAAGCGTGGCTTGAACGACGATCGGCGCGACGGCGTTGGGCAAGAGGTGCCGGAAGATGATGCGCTGGTCGTTGTTGCCAAGGGCCCGGGCGGCTTCGGCGAACTCCCTCTCGCGTAAACTCAGGAACGAGGCGCGCACCAACCTCGCCACCGTCGGCCACGATAGCGCGCCGATGATGATGACGATGACGCCGAAACTCAGGCTCGCTTTGGTCGAGCTGGCGGCCACGATCGCCGTAAGTACCAGCAGCAGCGGCAGCAGGGGAATCGACAGAAACACGTCGGTTACGCGCATGATCGCGTAGTCGATCCATCCGCCGTAATATCCGGAGATCGCGCCGAGAATCGTCCCGATCAGCACCTCCATGAGCACCGCCGAGAGGCCGACCGTCAGCGAGATCCGCGCTCCGAAAAGTAACCGCGATAAGAGATCGCGTCCGACTTCGTCGGTGCCTAACGAATGTCCCCAGCAGAGCGCCTTATCTTGGAAGCACGGCGGCAACGGTGTGCCGTTCCAATGCGGCACCGCGGCGGTGCCGTTGTCGATGAAGTTCGGATCGAACGGTGCGAGCTGTCCAGCGAAAATCGCCGCGAGAATCATCAGGGCGAGAACGACCATGCCGGCCACTGCGAGTTTGTGCCGGCGCAGACGCGTCCAGAAGGTGACCTTCGAGACGTGGAGATCGTCGTCGACGACGAATGTCGGAGGTGCGGCCGGTGCCGTCGATGCCACTGCGATCGCTCCTAGTCGTACTTCACACGCGGATCGAGCCACGCGTAGAGCACGTCGGCGAGCAGGTTACAAAACACCACGAGAATGGCAACGAGGATGAGATACCCCATCAGTAATGCGATGTCGCTTTGCGTGAGCGCGTTATAGAACAGCCGTCCCGTTCCCGGCCATGCGAAGATCGTTTCGGTGATGATCGCCCCACCCAGGATGCCCGGAACGGAGAGCGCAAGGATCGTCACGACCGGAATGAGCGCATTCTTGAGACCGTGCTTGAACAGAATTGCTCGGAAGTTCAGGCCCTTGGCCGCGGCCGTGCGCATGTAATCCGTGCCGAGCACTTCGAGCAGCGACGAGCGCATGAAGCGGCTATATAGCGCCAGTGCCAGCAGCGAAAGCACTACGACCGGCAAGACCAGATGCGCCAAGCGATCGCCGAGATCGAACGTGTCTCCGCTCGATATACCCGCCGACGGCAGCTGAATCTGGTATCCGAAAGGCAACGGTACTCCGTGCACCGCAAACGCGAGCTGCATCATCAGTGCGAACCAGAACACCGGCATAGACTGGCCGAAGAAGGCCAGCGTCGTGATGAAATAGTCGACGAAACTGTAACGATAGACCGCCGAGATGATGCCGGCGCCGACGCCGATCGCGACTGAAAAAATGAACGACGTCCCCATCAGTTCCAGCGTGGCAGGAATGCGCTCGACGATGGCTTGGAAGACGGGCTCCGAGTTGCTGGTCGAATATCCCATGTCGCCGGTGAGAATATGACCCAGCCACTTCAAGTATTGAATCGGTACGGGTTGATCCATACCGAGGTTATGCTTCAATCGCGCGATGTCGGCAGGCGTAATGTGCGGATTCTGCAGATACGGCGCAAGTGGACCGCCGGGCATGTTGTAAAGAATGCCGTACAGGATGATCGATATGGCAATGAGTAGCGGAATAGCCTGGAGCGTCCGCCGGATGACGTACGTGAACACGCTCGGGCCCGGTTACCGCGCCCCTGCGGTAATTGCCTTCAGGCCGAGGATTTCTCGGGCTTGGTCCGGCGTCGCGACCGGCCTTGCGGCTTCCTCGGCGATGCGCGCCACGCGCGCCACGAGCTCGTCGTTACGCGCGAGGCGTCCCTTGCTGTAGAAGAGATTATCCTCCAGACCGACGCGGACGTGTCCGCCCATTGCGATCGCTGCCATAGCCATGGGAAGCTGCTGGCGACCGATTCCTGCCACCGACCACGTGCAGCCGGGCGGTAGATCGTCGACCAAATCGCACAGATTTTGCACCGTAGCGTCGAGTCCGCCCGGCACGCCTAAGACCAAATCCACGTGTTGCGGCAGTTTCAGCAAGCCTTCTTTAGCAAGGCGCCGCGCATTGGCAAGATGCCCTTTATCGAAAATCTCGAGCTCCGGCTTCACGTCGAATTCGATCATTTTCTGCAGGATGCCGCGCATGATCGGAAAGCTGTTTTCGAAGATGTCGTCACCGAAGTTCACGCTGCCGCACGTCAAGGTCGCCATCTCGGGGCGCAGCTCCAGAACGCTGGCCCGTTCTTGCGGCGTCATACCGATCGCGCCGCCCGTAGAAAACTGCACGATGAGGTCGCTATTAGCGCGCACGGCCTCGTAGGCTTCCCGAAACCGCGCGACGGAGTGGGTGTTGCTGCCGTCGTCGTTGCGACAGTGCACGTGCACGATCGATCCTCCGGCCTCCCGCACTGCGCGGGCCGCCTCGCCCAGAAGGCTGGGCGTGTACGGCAGGTAGGGCGTTTGCTCGGGACTGACTTCGGCGCCCACGGGCGCGCAGGTAATGATCAGCGGATCCATGCGTGAAGTCTTCTGCGCGCCGGAGCGGCCTACTTCAGCGCGCGGTAAGCGGCATCAATCAATCCTTCGTCCAGCCCGAGGAGCGCGGCGAGCGCTATCGCATCGGCGGGCGCCTCGGTTTGGCCGGTATCCACCTCCGCGATCGTATAGTCCATCGAGCGCGCTAGCGACGCGAGCGCTTCGCCGAGGTCGGCCGCGGCCGGCCGCTCCGGAATACCCCGCAAGCCCCGAACCGCGAAATGACGCGCTCCTGCGTCGCTCGCAACGCCGCCCAGATGCGTGGCAACCAGACCGCACGCACTTCGATCGCGCAGCGCTTCGATCAGCGCGATCAAGAGCGCTTTCCCTTCGTGCGGCGTCGTAGTTCGCGCGAACTCGTCGACCAGCGCGAACGCTCTGCGCGCCGGTCGCGCGAGCACGTCGCGCAACCGAACGACTTCCCGTGCGAACGACGACAACAATCCGCCTGCAACGCCGTCGTCGGCACCGATACCGAGCCACACAATCTCGTCGAAGAGCGCGGTTTTCGCGCGATCCGCGGGAACCGGAAAGCCGAATGCGGCGCACAGCACGACGAACCCGCACGTTCTCAAGCAGACGCTTTTCCCGCCCATATTCGGACCGGTGAGAACGGCGACGTCGTGCAGTTCGACGTCGATCGGCGTAAAGCAGCGGCCCGACGTTTCGAGCGCCTCCGCCAGCGGCAAGAAACGCGCGCCTTCAAATTGCAGGGAAGGTTCTTGCACGAATTGCGCCGGCCGGCAATCGTGAAGGCACGCGAATCGCGCAACGGCAACGAACACGTCGGTTTGGCCCAGGCGACGTGCCGCGCGATCGAGCTCTGCGGCTCGTAACCGCACCGTTTCGGAAAGGCGCGCGCGAACGCGCTCTTCTGCGACGGCAACGGACTCGACGGCTTCGTCGCGGCGCGCCATTGCCGCCAAGGTAGGCTCGTCATATTCGAGCCTGCACAGGTAATACGTCGGCGCTTCGCGCACGACGCGAACGCCGGGCGGAACCGCGCGCACGTCGGCGCGCATGACGATGAATTCGTCGGAGCCCGCATCGTCGCGCCCCAGTTCGCGCCCGACGGTTTCGGCAGCGCGGCCGCGCGCCGCGTCAAACTCGGCTTGCAGTCGCGCCGCACGTTCTCGCGCCTCTCGCAGCGCCGGATCGAATCCGTCGGCAAGGTAGAAGCCGAACTTTCCGGCCCGTCCGGCTTCGAGCGCGGCGGCGGTTTGGCGGACGGCTTCGCTCGTCACCACCCCGACGGGCGCGATGCCCTCGAGCAGCGAGTCGACGCGCGCGAGCGCGTCGCAGAAACGCTGCAGTTCGAACAACGCGGCATCGCCGAGAACGTCGCCCATCGAGGCGCGCGCAATCGCGCCGGACGCGTCAGGCGCAGCGCGCAGCGCGTCGCGCACGGCGTCGAGGCGTTCGATGCCGGCGGCCCGTGCGAGCGCGTCGATGACCGAAGAACGCTGTGATGCGCGCATTTCTTCGCCGGTTGCGAACGGGGCCAGTTCGGCGAAAGCGCGGCGCCCGTACTCGCTTGCCGGCGCGACCGCCCTGACGAGCCAAGCGAAATCGAGCGCTTGCGCCGTCACGCTATCGAGCAGCGCGCCCGGCATCATGCGGCGCGCACTCCGGCATACACGTCGAACGTCGGCAGCTTCGTCGCCTCGGCAACGGCGTTGGCGAAGGCACGAGGCTCGAAGGAACGGTCGCGGCCGATCGAAGCGACCGTCGCCGCGATGACGCGCAGCGGACGCTCGCAACGGATGGTCAACGCTCGCAGCGCATGCGCCGCCGCTTTACCTGTTAACGAAATTTGTGTTGGATCGCGGACGACGATTTGACGCGTTTCGCGGGCGGCGATAAGCGCCGCACTTTTTGCAGGCGTCAGCGCACCATCGACGCGCACGAACGGCTTTGAAGGGTCAAGCGCCGGAACGCGCAGTCGTTCGACGAGCGCACCGATGCCGTCGGCCGCCTCCGCTACCGTATTCGCAGCCGAAGCTCCGCACGACACGACGATCGCATCGTTACCTCCAGCCAACGCAGCAACTCGATCGATCGCACCGTCGACGATGGTCACGTCGGCAAATTCTAAAAGCCGGTCGACGATCTCGCGTACGCCCGATGCGGTGGGAGGACCGATGAGTTCGTAAAACGCGTGAGCGCGGACGCGCGCGAAAACCAGGCGGCCCGCCGCCGTCGCAAGATCGGATATTGCAAGTATCTCACTCGCCGGGAGCGACGGAAGCACGTCGCGCGCGGTGGCGATTGCCGTGCCGGGATTCAGAAAGAGGCGTGGCTTGGGCGCAGCGTCTGCGGCGTCGACGGCCTCACCGTCGCGTCCGATCGACGAAAGACCGACCGTGACTCCGGCCGCGGTGGCGGCTCCGTAAATTGCACGCATCGCCACGGTTTTGCCGACGTTCTTGCCGGTCCCAACCACGAAGATCGACCGCGCGCCGGTTTCCCGCGCCAGCTCGTACAGCGCCTTGCCAACTCGCATCGACGCTGGCTTCGATTACCCGATATTGAGCGCCTTGAGTATCGCGAAGACCATACCGGTAAGCAGCAGGAGCACACCGCCCAAGAATGCCGCGTTCCCTTCGGCACGAGCTCCGATACGCTGACCTAACGCCAGACCCAGCGTCGTCGCACAGACCGAAACGATACCGATGACGACGAGCGACTCGACGAGCGGTACGCCGATGTACAAAATCGAAAACCCGATACCGAGCGAATCGAGACTGATGGAAAGCGCCGCTAGGAGTAATCCGAATCCGCGCGAGAGGTCGAGGGTTGCGCCCGCGGACAGTTCGCTGCGACTCTCTTTGATCATATAGATGCCCAGACCGATGAGCGCCGCGAATCCGATATAGCCCGCCACGCCGCCGATCAGCTTTCCGACGGCCAAGCCCAATCCGGCGCCGACGACGTTCATGAGGATTTCGGCGCACGCAAATGCGATGCCGATCCGTATTTTCGTCTCACCGGGAACGCCGCGCACGCCGACGCCGACGCTGACCGCGAAGACGTCTAGCGCGAGTGCAACGGCAACGGCGAATACCTTGAGAATCGCAGCCAAGAGTCAGGAACCTCCCGGCGATTCCTTATCTGTTCGCGGGCGATCCCGAGAAAGTATCGATTCTGGGCGAGGCGGACAGCAACTGATTCACGGCAGCCCGTAACTGCGAAATGGTGAACGGCTTGTTGAGGAACATATTGGCGCCGGCGTTTTTCGCACGTCCGTCCATCGCATAGTTCGTATGGCCGCTGATCATTAAAATCGGTACTCCGCGGGTGTTTTCGCTCGCGCGCAAACGTTCGATGAGATCGATGCCCGAGATCCCCGGAAGCATGAAGTCGCAGATAATGATATCGAAAGGCCCGTAGCGATCGACCGCGACAAGCGCGCTTTCCGCGTCGTTGCAAGTCATCATTTCGTAGGGACCCTTGCGAAGGACCGTGTCGATGAGCGTGCAGATGGCCGGATCGTCGTCTGCAATCAGCACTCGCCAATTACGCTGCATTACTCCGTCAGCCATTCGCGTCCGGCTACCCCCAGCCTCGCCTATTCCCGTGTCGCTTTGGTAAACTTTCAGACATGGTACGCCCGTTTCCGGGGCCTCTCTTTCCCGCAGCCGCTCTGCTGCTTGTGGCCGTGCTGACCGCGCCGGTCGCAGCCGTGCTGCTTGCGATGTCGCCCCACGAGGCATTAGCCGGCTTCGGCTACAGCGCCCGCGAAGCGCTGCGCGTCTCGGCGATTGCGTCTATCGGCGCGACCGGCGCCGCCACGCTGTTAGGCGTTCCGGCAGGCTATTTCTTGTCGCGGACTTCCCTCGCGCTGCGCGGGCCGGCGCTCTTCTTATTGGCGCTGCCGCTGGCATTTCCACCGGTTGCTTGCGGCTTGATGCTCATCAATTTTTTCGGCACGCGCGCTCCGGTGGGAACGTGGCTGGCCGGGCTCGGATTGACTGTTCCCGATTCATTGATCGGCGTCGGCCTTGCGGAGTTTTTCGTAGCCGGCTCGTTCGTTGCCATTGCGGCGACTGCTGCATTCGGGGCGCTCGACCCGGTCGTTGAAGATGCGGCGCGCACGCTGGGCGCCAGCGAATGGCGCATCTTTGCGCGCGTTTCGCTGCCGAGCGCTGCTGGGAACGTCGCCGCGGGAGTCGCATTCGCGTGGCTGCGGGCGATCGGCGAATACGGCGCTACGAGCATCGTGGCATTCCACCCCACGTCGCTGCCCGTCGCGCTCTACGTTGCGCTCTCCGCTTCGGGGGTGCGCGCGGCGCTCGCGTTGTGTTACGGCTTCGTGGTGCTGGTTGCAATCGTGGTGGCGGCCGCCTGGGTTTTACGCCGCCGCGTCGTATTTTAGCATCGACATGGCGATACTCGACCGTTTATTCGCTCCCGATTCCGCGTTTCAGAAGAACTTCTTTTTCTTGGCCAAACGCTTCGTCCCCGGCGAAACGATCGAATCGGCAATAGAGACTGTCCGTAAGCTTAATGAGGCAGGGATGACCGCGTCGCTCGATTTTTTGGGAGAGGACGTGCTCGAGCGGGAAGCCGCAAGCAAGACGCGCGACGCCTACGTTCACATGCTCGATGCGATTCACTCCAGCGGCGTAAATTCCAACGTATCGGTCAAGCTCACCGCTATGGGTCTCTTGATCGACGAGAGCTTTGCAGTCGACAACCTGCTGCAGATCATGCAGCACGCGGCAAAGAATCGCGACTCGTTCGTGCGAATCGACATGGAAGGCTCCGGCGTCATCGACGCGACTTTGCGCGTCTTCGAACGGGCGTTCGCCCAGCAGAAGAACGTCGGCGTGGTCTTTCAGGCCTACCTCAAGCGCACTGCCGCCGACGTGGAACGCATCATTGCCCTGGGCGCGCGGGTGCGGCTCTGCAAGGGCGCGTATAACGAATCCCCCGAAATCGCGTACAAAAGCATGCCCGAGATCCGCGAAAACTATTTGCGTCTAGCGAAGGAGCTGCTCGCGCGTGGAAACTATCCCGGCATTGCGACGCACGACCGGCGTTTGATCGACGCGGTGAAGGCGATCGCCAAAGCGGAAAACGTGAGCAACGACCGTTTCGAGTTCCAGATGCTTTACGGCTGCCGCCCGCACGAGCAGCGGGTCCTCGTTGCGGAAGGCTATCGCATGCGCGTGTACGTGCCGTTCGGAACGCACTGGGCGGGCTATTTCTACCGGCGGGTTCTCGAGCGGCGCGAGAACGCTCTGTTCGCCCTTTCTTCGATGTTTTCGCGCTAGCAAACGCACCATGCGAGCCGTGGTTCAGCGCGTCTCACGCGCGTCCGTCACGGTCGGCGACCGCGTTACCGGTGCGATCGGCGCGGGACTGTTGATCCTCGTCGGCGTCGCCGTCGACGACACCGAGCGCGACGCGATTCTCATAGGGGAGAAAGTCGCGGGCTTGCGCATCTTTCCCGACGAAGACGGCTTGATGAACCGTTCGTTGAGCGAAAACGGCGGCGCTGCGCTGGTCGTCTCGCAGTTCACGCTGTACGGCGATGCGCGCAAAGGCCGCCGGCCCTCTTTCACCGCGGCCGCGAAGGAGCCGTTGGCACGGTATCTGTACGAGCGCGTCGGTGCGACAATCGCCGCAGAGGGAATCGAAGTGGCTTACGGCGAGTTCGGCGCGCACATGGACGTCGATCTGCTCAACGACGGCCCGGTAACGATCTTACTAGACTCTAAACGAACCTTTTAGCTCTTACTTTAGAATCGCGTCCTCGATGCGTTCGATTTTGACGACACGGTCCGACTCAACGAGGCGTGCCAACACGTCAATGCCGCCGGTGACCTCCCCGTAGACCGTAAAGTCTCTGTCGAGGTGGAGCTGCGGTGACAGCGTCACGTAGTATTGCGTTCCGGCAGAATCGCGAATGGGCGTGTTCGTTTTATCGTCGTAGTTCAACCCCATCGAAATGACGTAGCTGCGCTGCTCGAGCGGATTCTCTTCCGCCCCGATCATGTAGCCGGCGTCGCCCTCACCGTTATCGTTGGGATCGCCGGTTTGAACGACGAAGTCGGGAACGATGCGGAACCAGCGATTTCCGTCGTAGTATCCCCGATCGGCGAGATCGAGAAAGTTGGCGACGGTGAGCGGCGCCCATTCCGGATACAGAACGACGTATAGATTGCCTTTCGTCGTGACGATACGAACGCGCGGATGCGGCCCGGCCGCCGGACCGGTAAATCGCGCAACGGTCGACGGATCGAGCTTCACGTCGAATTCAACGTCGTCGACGGAGGGTGGCGACTGCTTTTGGCCGGCATGCGCACGCGGGAGCGCCGGCAGTGTTGCCAGGGGGTCCGGCTGCGCCACGGGGATGTGAACGTACGGAGGTATCGCCGCCAAATGTTCGGTGGGCGGTTTGCCGGTCAGCGCGCGTATCGTTTCTCCCGCTTGCTCTTGGACGCGCCAGGACGGGTCGTTGAGAAGCGGCTTGACGACGCCGACCAGCGAGGCGTCCTTATATCGCGCCATCGCGCGCACGGCTTCAATCCGGACCAACTCACTGTGGTCGCGCAACGCGCGTTCCACAACCTGCCGGTTAACGTGAAGCGCGTAACCACGGTAGATGCACCACATTGCGTGCCAGCGCACGCCGGTGTCGGGATCGCCGCGGAAGGCATTGGATAGCGCGGACGCAGCTTCTTGAGCTGAGGTTGCGTCGCGAAACTCTACCAGCGCCGTTGCGGCGCGAGCTCGTATAACGGGATCGACGTCTTTCGAAAGCGCGCGTTCGATCGCTGATTGCGCGTCGTTCCGTTCCGCGCCGGATAAAGCGCGGCCGGCCATGTATCGTGCGATCGCATCGAGAGCAGCCACGCGAACTGCGCCCTCGGCGTCCGAGGCGGCCGCAATGACGCCGGCAGCGTGGCCGGTATCGGCAATGAGCCCGAGTCCGTAAACGCTCATTGCGCGCACGGCGACGCGTGAATCGCTCAGATGTGCTGCCAAGAGCTGCGCGCCTGCACTTTGTTTGGTGCGGCCGATAGCCAGCGCTGCGCGAACGGCGACGGCCTCGTCGGGGGAGGCCAAAAAGATCGCCAGTCTGCCGTCACCGAGCGATCGTTTGCTTTCGAGCTCTGTGATCTGCGAAAAAACGCTCGTCCCAGCCGGCGCGGCGCCCGCTAGGCCGGTAATAGCAAGTACCAGGGTCAATAATCTGACGCCGGGCAAGGCAATTAAACCAACCCTTTTCATTGGTCCCCAACCTTAGAGCACGAACTTGCGTTCTAATATATGGAAAGAACAACGCCGTCCTCCCAGGGCGGCCAAACACAGGTGAAACGAGAAATATGCCAGTCCCAGAACAGCAAGAACCTAAGCGCACGAGCGGTATGTCGGTCCGCGAAGCCGGCCAAAAAGGCGGCGAGACCGTGAAGCAAAAGTATGGTCCGGAGTTTTACGAACAGATCGGTCGCAAAGGCGGATTAGCCACGAAACAAGCCCACGGCCATGAGTTCTACGAACAAATCGGCAAAAAAGGCGGCAAGAAGGGCGGCGAAGCCACCCGCGATCGCTACGGACCGAACTTTTACGAAAAAATTGGACAAAAAGGTGGCCAACGAGTCAAACAGCTTATCGAAGAAGGCAAACGCGCGGCAGCTGCAGCGCGGGAGAAGCGCGCTAGCTAAGAGCGCGCTCTTTCTTCTCTGCGTCGCAACTGGCGCGGGCAGTGCGAGAGCATTTCCGATCTCGCCGACACCCGCGCCGGCATCGTCTCCCGGTACGTCTCCATCACCGGCACCATCGGGCACTGTCTTGCCCTTCGATTCCGGCTTGATTTTCGTTACCGACGAGCCGATCTCGTCGAAGTCTTCGCACACAGGCCAGCTCGTCAAAGTGCATTTGAAAAACGAACTGGCCGTGGGCGGACGAGTCCTCGCCGCCGCCGGTACGCCGGGGAGGCTTCGGATCGTTTCCGTTTCGCACGCGGATATCGGTGACGTCTACGGTTTTGTCGACGTCTATTTCGAGCCGCTCGCGCTGCCGGACGGCCGCGCGTTGCCGCTTCGAGCACCCTTCGCCCGGCTCGCGCCGCACGATAGTGCGGGTCACGAATCCACGGTCGAGCTCGAAGACACCATTGAGGATCAGGTGATCCCCTTCCATTGGCTCTACCACATCTTTCGTAAGGGCAAGAACTTCGTGCTCCAGCCGGGCTCTGAAATTCCCGCGCGCACGGAAGCCACGTTGACGGCGCTGCCTAACGGCACGGTCGCGATCCAAACGCCGCGACCGCCGTCGACGAGTCTCATGGTTCCGAACTCGAGCTTCCCGGTCGAGCCCGTCGCAACGCCCTTTGGCCCGAACGGCGGAAAGCGGCAGGTTCACGCGACACCCTCGCCAACGCCATGGCCTACGCCGGCGTGGCCGAGTGCAAGTCCGTCGCCATCGCCGTCACCGTCGGGGAGTTCAACTCCCCACTGAGAAAGGGGCCGACGATCGTGATGATCACCCGTATGCTCGGCACGCTCGCGCTTTGCGCGATCGCGAGCGCGTCCTTACTTGCAGCCTCACCTACGCCGACGCTAGCTCCCGCAAAAATATCGCCGTTTCCTCAGGGCGCCGAAGTTGCTTTCGTGCAGTCGATGCAAAAAGACTTGAGCTCGCGCTTCGCGACGATTGCGGACGCCGAAAAAGCCGGATACTTTCGGTACGGAAACGAGGATGAGGACGGCGCGATCAGCTACGCGAACTTGCAGTGGCAAAGCGCCGATCCGCAGCATCCCAGCCAGCTGTGGTACGACGTGAAGGGAAACCTATTGGGCGCCGACTTTTCGGTGCTCCAAAGCTCGTCGATGGCGCCGCCGAAACTTTGGGGCGTCGACTATCGTCGCTGGATTTCGTTCCGCGAACACATCCATTACATCTTAGCGGGCCCGAACGGTACCGAAAAATACGGCGGGCTCTCCGTCAAGAAGTTCGCCGCTGCCGGCGGCAACGTCGACGACCCGCAGGCGCAAACGCTGGTAAAGATGGGCATCGCCAACAACGTCGCCGACGTCAAGCGCGTCTTTCTCTTCCCCTCGATCTGGGACCTCATCGTTTGGATCAAGCCAAATCCAGCCGGCGCGTTTGCAGAAAAGAACCCGGACGTCATACCATCTGCCAACGCCCAAAAATCGGACTAGTCACTCCTTCAGATATTCCGCGGCTTAGGGGACGGCGACGCGGTCGACGAGCAGTGCGTTTCGGCGGCGGTCGTTGCAATATCGACGGCTTTGTCTTCGCCCCAGCCGATGGTTCGGCGCTGCGCGTCGAAGTGCAGGACGAGTTTGACGTTCTTCTCGTTGGCGGGCAGCGTATTGTCGTGCGGCGTCCAGCCGCCTAGCGGGTGCGGACCTCGCAAAATGTTGTAGTTCATCATGGCTTGAGCGAGGCTAGTGAGGTCGGTCGATAGCTGAAACTGATGCAGGTACGCGTCCTGCAGTTGGGCCGCCGCATCCCGCATCTCTTTGGCGGCTTGCGGATCGTTCGTTAACGACGCCGAGTCGCGAAGCTGGACGATCTCATCGCGAATCGGATGCAGCGCCTGTTCGAGCGTCCCGGATTCCTTGACGATCTTCGCACGCAGGTCCATGAATCGATTGGCGTAATCGGGATAGTTGAACATCACGTTCATGTCGTCGAGCTGAACGTCGACGGCATCGAAGACGCGATCGTTGGCCACCATGGGAACGAACGCGTTATTGAAGTGCTGCGCCAGCGCGTTGCAATACGGGGACGACTTCACCGTGACGATCGTCTTGAGTTCGCGGGGGGGCACCGACGGTGCGGCCGATGCTGCCGCCGATCCGGCTGGCGGAATCAGTGCGAAGAGTAGTGCTAGTACGTGGATCATTTCCAAGATTTTCGCCGTCCTTCGACCGGCTCAGGGTGAAACGAGCAGGCTTACTCGTTACTCCAATAATCTTTTAACGCTTTTCCGCGCGACGGGTGACGCAGTTTGCGCAAGGCCTTGGCCTCGATCTGCCGGATCCGCTCGCGGGTCACGCCGAACTCCTGGCCGACCTCCTCGAGAGTGCGCTGGTGACCGTCTTCCAGGCCGAACCGCAACACGAGCACCTTGCGCTCGCGCTCGGTCAGGTTCTGGAGCACGTCCTGCATCTTTTCCTTGAGCAGCATGACCGACGCCGCCTCGGCGGGAGCCACGGCTTCCTGATCCTCGATGAAGTCCCCCAAATGAGAATCTTCTTCTTCGCCGATCGGCGTCTCGAGCGAGATAGGCTCCTGCGAGATCTTCATCACCTCGCGCACCTTTTCGGGCGTCAGGCTCATCGCTTCAGCGATCTCCTCGACCGACGGCTCGCGACCCAGCTCTTGAAGGAGCTGACGCGATACCTTGATCAGACGATTGATCGTTTCGACCATGTGCACGGGAATGCGGATCGTGCGCGCCTGATCGGCCAGCGCGCGCGTAATCGCCTGACGGATCCACCACGTGGCGTAAGTCGAAAACTTGTAACCCTTGCGATAGTCGAACTTCTCGACCGCGCGGATCAAGCCCAGGTTGCCTTCCTGAATCAAATCCAAGAATAGCATTCCGCGGCCGACGTACTTCTTCGCGATCGATACGACGAGCCGTAGATTCGCCTCGGTGAGCTGACGCTTGGCTTCCTCACCGGAGTCGACGAGGGTCCAATCCGCCGATCCGTTCCTGCGTGCTTCGAGCTCGCCGGCTTCGATGCGCATGGCCAGCGACTTCTCTTGCTCCATCGAGAGCAGCGGTACGCGGCCGATCTCCTTGAGATACATGCGGACCGGATCGTCGAGCGACAGCCCCTCGGCGATCTGCTCCGCGGGTTCTTCCTCGCCTTCCGCCTCGGGCTTCTCTTCCTTCGCATCGTCGAGGATCTCGATTCCGGCGGCCGTGATCTCCTCGAAAAACTCGTCGAGCTGCTCGGGAGTGACGTCTTCGAGCGCATCGAACGCGGTGTTGATTTCTTCATAGGTCAGCGACCCGCGGCTCTTTCCCCGCGCGAGCAGCTTCTTCTTGAGTTCTTCGAGCGTTATGGGAGTCGCCGGCGCTTCCGCCGCTCCGCTTTTCTTGCGAGCCATCGTTTTGGTTCTCACCTCCTTTCTCGGAATTTTTTACTACCTTTTTAAGCGGGTCACGAGCGTCTCAAACTCACCGCGGAGCTCGTCGGACACCGGTCGGCCCGCAGCCAAATGCTCGTCGATGAGACGCGACACCTCCTGGTATCGGCGCAGCTCGTCCTCGTGCTGCAGCCGTTCGACCACCCGCTCGAGATGCGCCCGCCGCTCGCCGGAGTCGCCGTATCGAACCGTCGAACTCCGGTCGCGCCGTCCCAGGGTTGACAGCGCGTCGAGAACGGCCTGATCTTCCGCAAAGAGGCCGAAGACGTCGGCCATCGTGCGGATCGTCGAAGCGGCTTCGACGACGCGCTCATAGATCCGACGATAGATTTCGTTACGGAAGCGCGACGAAGGGATGCGCGCAGCGTACTCCGTTGCGAGAGCGGGATCTTCGAGCACGATGCTCATGACCTCACGCTCGAACGAAAGGGGCTCGATCGAGGCCCGCGTATGACGGCTTCCCACACCGCTCGCCGAGACGGGCGAGCGTGGTGCAAAGTTTGCGCCGTTTGCGAGAAACCGGCTATTCCTAAGGTCGTCGACGTTCACCTGCAGTCGGCCTGCGACGTATACTCGCCAGCGATCCCATTCCTCGCGCGGCGTGAGCTGGCGAATCAGCGCCTCCGCCTTCGGGGCGATTCTTGCCGGCGTGTCAAAGCCGGCGCGTAAGCGGTCGATCTCGGCGTCAATCTTGAACTCGATAGCGGGCTTCGCGCGTTGGAGCAGATCGCGGAGCGCGACGGCACCGTGCTGCCGCAAAAAACTATCCGGATCCTCACCCGCCGGGAGCAGTACTATCCGCACCGCGGACCCGGTGTGCTCGATTGCCTTAGACGCCACGTCGACGGCTTTGGTTGCAGCAGCGTTGCCGGCAGTGTCGCCGTCGAAGCACAAGTATACGTAATCTGCGTATTTCCGAAGCTCGGCAGCTTGCTCGGGCGTGAACGACGTGCCCAAAGCGGCCACCGTGTTTTCGAGGCCGGCTTGGTGCATCGCAATACAGTCAAGGTAGCCTTCGACGACGATGAGCGTGCGGTCGCCTTGCGCTGCACGGCGGGCGACGTTGAGCGCGAAGAGATGCTGGCCCTTGGTATAGACCGGGGTGCCGGCGGTATTGAGGTATTTCGGCTCGGCTTCGCCCAGCGCGCGTCCGCCGAAGGCGATCACTTCGCCGGTGGTCGCATACGTCGGCACCATGAGCCGGTCGCGGTAGAAATCGTAGAACCCGCGTTGTCCGGCTTTTACGAGACCGGCCTTGGCGGCCAACGCAAGGTCGACTCCGTTTTCTCGGAGGTCGTCGACGAGGGCGTCCCATGAATCCGGTGCGTATCCGAGACAGAAGCGATCGATCGTCGCCGTCGAGAATCCGCGTTTGTCGCAGTACGCACGTGCCCGCGCGCCTGCGTTGCTTTGCAGCGCGCGAGCGAAGAACGCGGCCGCCAAGCGGTTCGCATCGTAGATCGCTTCCCGCTCGCTGCGAACTCTAGCCGCGCGCGGATTTTCCGGCTCGAGTTCCACGCCCGCCTTCGCGGCCAGCATGCGTACGGCGTCGCCGAACGCGACGTTTTCGAGCTTCTGCACGAACGTTATGACGTCGCCGCCGGCGCCGCACCCAAAGCATTTGAAGAAGCCGCGATCGGGATGAACGTGGAACGACGGCGTCTTTTCCGAATGAAACGGGCACAAACCGACGAGATCGTTTCCGCGCTTGCGTAACGGAACGTATTCGCCGATGAGGTCGGCGATGTCCATGCGTGCGTGGATCTCGCGCAAAACGCCCTGGTCGTACCGCATCCCTAGTACCGCATTCCTAGAAGAAGGT
The DNA here is from genome assembly GCA_963715435.1 of Vulcanimicrobiota bacterium. Classification (GTDB taxonomy): domain Bacteria; phylum Vulcanimicrobiota; class Vulcanimicrobiia; order Vulcanimicrobiales; family Vulcanimicrobiaceae; genus JAFAHZ01. Next base: position 2,363,103 of record OY970243.1, on the reverse strand, counting down.
ATTGGGTGGGGCGAGCGAAGCTGCCTGGCATTGAAACGGATTTTTGACCCAGTCCACCGCTTCATAGAACTATCCACAGCCGAGGCGCGGTTGCTGGACGTGCCTGCGATGCAGCGACTGCGCCGCTTGCGCCAGCTCGGGTTGGCGTATCTCGCGTTCCCCTCGGCGGAACATTCCCGTTTCACCCACGCGCTGGGCGCCCTGGCCATGGGAACGCGCGCGTTCGACGAGCTCGTTCGCCACGGCCGAACGTTTTTCGGCGATGATGCCGACGTTGCGTATCAGCGGCGCCTCGTACGCGCCGCGTTGTTGCTGCACGACGTTGGTCACGGTCCGTTCAGCCATGCGTGCGAAGCCGTCTTAGGCATTCGCCACGAAGCCCGCACGAGCGAGCTGCTCGCGCTGGACGGTTTACGACAAGGACTGGCGGAGCTCGATGTCGCGCCCGACGACGTACTCGGTTTGGTGCTTGGGGATCCCGAAAGCCGCTATCCCGCTTTGCGCGAGCTGGTGAGCGGACCGAATCTCGATGCCGACCGCATGGACTACCTTCAGCGCGATGCGTACTTCACCGGCGTCGCCAGCGGCCGCTACGATGCCGAACAACTCGTCGCTTCGCTTCGGCTCATCGAACGCAACGGACATCTTACGGTCGGAATCGATTCGCGCGGCGTCGTCGCGCTCGAGTCATTCGTCACCGCGCGCTACATGATGTTTGCGTCGGTATACTTTCACCACACGACTCGCATCTTCGAGCGCGTGCTGCAGGAGGTACTTCGGGAGCTCTGGCCCGACCCGCACGTCCTCGACTCGATCGACGAGTTTCTCCGGTGGGACGATTTCCGGGTGCTCGACGCGATTGCGGAAGATCCGAGCGAGTCGGCACGCTCGTTACGCGAGCGGATCGTACCCTACGGGCTCGCGGCGGAGTTCAATGCCGAGCGTGATTTGCGCATCTTCGAAGCGTGCGAATCGGCACTGCGTGCACGCTTCGGCGACGACAACGTTTGGGCCGACGAGCAGTCACAGGTGCTGCACCGGCTGCCGCTGGTCGGAGACGAACGAACCGTCTGGGTGGAGACTTCGGCCGGTCCGATCGATGCTCGCCAGGCCTCGGATCTCATTGCAAAGCTTTCGGGTAAGGCATTTTGGCGCAAGTTGTTCGTAAGAAGAGGCTTCGTCGACGTCGCAGAGGCGCGTGCGATTTGCGCCGGCATCGCCGGAAATCGCTAACTCACGTGGAACAGGGAACGTATGACCAATGCTACCGTACTTCTTCTTTCAACCATTTTGGGTGCAGCCGGAGGTTTCGTGACGTACATCATGCGGGGTGAGAATGCCGGATCGCGCATGACTGCAGTCATTTACGGAGTCGCCATCTTCGCGCTCTGTCTTATTTTGGGACGAACTATGGTAGAGATTAGCGGCAACGACGCCGCCGTTGTGACCAACTTCGGTGCCTACACGACGACCGTGCTTCACCCGGGGCTCAATTTCAAACTGCCGTGGCAGGGCATTCTCAAGATGCGCACCTCGGCGGTCGTAGCTCAGTTGTCGCAGGACGAAGCCTTTTCCCGCGATCAGCAAGTCGAACGCAACGACGTGACGGTCAACTATTCGCTCGACGATGCGATGCTGCCGCAAATTGCGCAGCGCTATCGCGACGACATCCTCGACCAGCTGATCAAGCCGCGAACCGAACAGTGGCTCAAAACGATCGAACCCAACTACACGGCGGCACAGCTCATCGCCAAACGACAGGAGGTCAGCGATCAGCTACGCGACGATCTCGTCCGAGAACTCGGGCCGCAAGGCGTTCGAGTTACGTTCGTCTCGGTCACCGACATCGTGCCGAGCAAGGAATATCAGGACGCGTCCGAACAGCGCGCGATCGCTCAACAGGAGCTCCAGCGCTCACAGATCGAACTTCAGACCAAGGGCGTGCAAGGCCAGCAAAATTACGTTACGGCACAGTATCAAGCCAAAGCCAACCGCGAGCTGATCAATTCGTTCGGCGGCGACCCCCGGCTCGCCGACGCCATCGTACGGCTCAAAACCATCGAGCTGTTGCGCGACAAATGGACGTCCGGTAGTCTACCGGCCGTCATGGGTAACGGTTCCGCACTGCTCGATCTGGCAGGGGGGAACGCAGCGAAGTCACAGTGAGCCGTATTAACGACGTCGGCGGGATGCACGGATTCGGCCCCATCGAGACCGGCGACGACGGCGCGCCCTTTCATCACGAGTGGGAAGCGCGCGTCTTTGCCATCAACCGGCTCATGTTGCAGCGCGGTGCGTATACCCTCGACGAGTTCCGTTACGCCATCGAACGAATGGACCCGCACGAGTATCTCGAGGCGTCCTATTACGAGCGGTGGCTTCATGCAATCGAAATGCTGCTGGCCGAAAAAGGCATGATCGATGAGCTTTAGCCTCGGCGAGCGCGTGCGCACGCGCTTGAACAATCCCGAAGGGCACACCCGCCTGCCCGCCTATTTGCGCGGACGCGCCGGCCGTATCGAGCGCGTCGTCGGCGCGTTTCCATTTGCGGACCAGCGCGCGTCGGGGCGTGCCGACGCTGCGTCGCAGACGCTCTATACCGTCTGCTTCGATGGCCGCGATGTTTGGGGTGACGGCGCACAACCGGCGTCGATCTCGGCCGACCTATTCGAGGCCTATCTGGAGCCGCTGACGTGACCGCGCACGTCCACGATCACGAAGGCAGCGCCGCAGCGTCGAACCGCGTGAAGCGTCTCGTCGCCGAGCTCGAACGGCGAGATCTGCTGAAGGAGTCCATGCTCAACGACGTCGTCGAAGACTTTTTGCTTCACGCAACACCGGGCAACGGGAAGCGTGTCGTCGCCCGCGCGTGGGCCGATCCCGATTTCAACGCGCGCTTGCTGGAAGATGCGAGCGCCGCCGTCGCCGAGCTGGGCATCGACATGAGCCATTGGGCGCCGGTGAAGCTGCGCGCCGTCGGGAACACGGCGCGCCGCCATAATATGATCGTCTGCACGCTGTGCTCGTGCTATCCGATTGCGCTGCTGGGACCGTCACCCAAGTGGTATAAGAGCGAAGCGTATCGTTCGCGCGCCGTACGCGACCCGCGCGGCGTTCTCGCCGAGTTCGGCGTCACGCTGGCACCGGACGTGGAGATCGCAGTGTGGGACAGCACCGCCGAAACGCGGTACATCGTCGTACCGGTACGGCCCCCGAGTACCGCCGGTCTGAGCGAAGAGAAGCTCGCCGCGCTCGTCACGCGCAACGGTATGATCGGAACGGCTCTCGTTTAGAGCTTATTCCAAAACGCCGATGGATGCTTGTGCCGCTGCCAGGCGCGCAATCGGCACGCGATACGGCGAGCACGAAACGTAGTCTAGGCCGAGTTGATGGCAGAATGCGACGCTGCTCGGTTCGCCGCCGTGCTCGCCGCAGATACCGATCTTGATATCCGCACGAGCCGAGCGACCGCGCGTTACGGCTTCGCGCATGAGCGTACCGACGCCGCGGCGATCGAGCACGATGAACGGATCGGTCTTGAGGATCTTCTTTTCGAGGTAGACCGGAATGAACGACGCCTCGGCGTCGTCGCGGCTATAACCGTACGTTGTCTGCGTGAGATCGTTGGTTCCAAAGGAGAAGAATTCGGCGTCCTCGGCGATTTCGTCGGCGACGACGCAGGCGCGCGGAAGCTCGATCATCGTCCCAATCTTGTAATGAAGCGTAACGCCTTGTTCTTCCAAAACGGCGTCGGCGGCCGCCTTGGCGGCGTCGCGCGTCGCACGCATCTCTTCCTTCGTTCCGACGCCCGGAATCATCACCTCCGGTACGGGATCGAGCCCTTCCCGCTTCAACGCGCACGCCGCTTCGAAGATCGCACGCACCTGCATGGCGTAGATCTCGGGGTAGACGATGCCGAGGCGGCAGACGCGCAATCCGAGCATCGGGTTCTGCTCGTGCAGCTGAAGCACTCGATGCAACACTGCGTCTTTGATCTTGAACTCCGGCGAATCGCTGCCGCGCGTCACTCGCAGTTCCGTCGCCTCGACCAGCAGCTGCTCGAGGGACGGGAGAAATTCATGCAGCGGGGGATCGAGCAGCCGAATCGTGACCGGCAAGCCGTCCATCGCGCGCAGGATGCCCACGAAATCGTCGCGCTGGAACGGCAGGAGCTTCGCCAGTGCGGCGTCGCGTGCTTCGCGCGAATCGGCGAGGATCATCTGCTGCACGACGGGCAAACGTTCTTGCTGCATGAACATGTGCTCCGTCCGGCACAGCCCGATCCCCTGAGCGCCTAAACTGCGCGCCCGTTGCGCGTCTTCCGGCGTATCGGCATTTGCCCACACGTGCAAGCCGCGCAGCTCGTCCGCCCACAACAAGAACGTAGCCAGCCACTCCGGAAGATCCGACGGCGGCGGAATGAGCGCGAGTTTTCCGACCGACACGTTTCCGGTCGAGCCGTCGATGGTAATCCAATCGCCTTCGCGCAGCTGCGTGTCGCCGATCGTGGCCACCTTGTTGCGGCGGTCGACGTGCAACGCATCGCAGCCCGCGACGCACGGCTTTCCCATGCCTCGCGCAACGACTGCCGCGTGCGAGGTCGCGCCGCCCTTTGCGGTGAGCACGCCTTCAGCCGCGATCATGCCGTGGACGTCGTCGGGGTTCGTTTCCGTGCGCACGAGGATCGTGGTCTTTCCTTGGTCTTTCCAAGCAACGGCGTCGTCGGCGCTGAAGACGACCTGCCCCGCTGCGGCGCCCGGCGACGCGTTGAGACCTTTGCACGCTACTCCTGCACGCTCGTTGGGATCGATTCGCGCGTGGAACAGTTGATCGAGCGACTGCGCGTCGACCATGCCGACGGCTTTACGCTTGTCCACGATGCCCTCGGAGACGAAATCCAGCGCGATCTTGACGGCGGCTTCGGCGCTGCGCTTTCCGTTACGCGTCTGGAGCATAAAGAGCTTGCCCCGCTCGACCGTAAACTCCAGGTCCTGCATGTCGTGATAATGCTGCTCGAGACGGCGCGCGATCTCTTTGAACTGCGCGTATACCTCAGGCTGCGACGTCTTGAGATCGGTGATCTTCTCCGGGGTCCGGATGCCGGCAACCACGTCTTCTCCTTGCGCGTTCCGCAAATACTCGCCGAAAAGCATCTTTTCGCCGGTGTTCGGATTGCGCGTAAACGCGACGCCCGTTCCCGAATCGTCGCCCATGTTTCCGAAGACCATCTCCATGACCGTCACCGCGGTGCCCCAGTCGTCGGAGATCTTGTTGTATCGTCGGTAGTCGATCGCGCGCTTGGAGTTCCAGGAGTCGAAGACGGCGACGATGGCGAGATGGAGCTGCTCGAGCACGTCTTGAGGAAAATCGCGTCCGGTGCGTTCCCGAACCAGTGCTTTGAAGCGCCCGGCCAGTTCGCGCCAAGATCCGGCGTCGACTTCGGGATCGGTCTTCACGCCAAGCTCCCGCTTACGTTCCTCGATGAGCTCTTCGAACGCGTCTTTGTCGACGCCGAGCACGACGTCGGAAAACATCATCACGAAACGGCGGTACGCGTCCCACGCGAATCGCTCGTTATCGGTCAGACGCGCCACCGTTTCGACGGTCTGGTCGTTCAGGCCGAGATTGAGAATGGTGTCCATCATGCCGGGCATCGAGACGCGCGCGCCGCTGCGGACCGAAACGAGCAACGGATTCTCGACCGAACCGAACCCCTTTCCCGTTCGCTGCTCCAACTCGCGCATTGCCGATGAGACCTCGTCGCCGAGACCCTCGGGAAACGCGCGCCGGTGGCGGTAAAACTCGAGGCACGCCTCGGCGGTAATGGTAAAGCCGGAGGGAACCGGAAGACCGGCCGACGTCATTTCGGCCAAGCCGGCGCCTTTTCCGCCGAGTAGTTCGCGCATTGCGGCCGCTCCGGCGGACTGCTTTAGCGTGCTGCCCTGCTCGAAGAAATAGACGTACTGCGCACCGACTCGAACGGACACGGCTTTAAAGTCGCTCCCGTAAGTAGCGTTTCAACTGCTCGGTTTGTACCCGGTCTTGCCGCATAGAATCGCGTTCGCGCACGGTTACGGCGGCATCTTCGAGCGTTTGATGGTCGACCGTGACGCACAAAGGCGTTCCGATCTCGTCCTGTCGCCGATAGAGTTGTCCGATATTGCCCTCGTCGTACTGCGTACGGAAGTGCGGTCGCAGGCCCGACTCGATGCTGCGAGCGCGCTCCACCAAATCGTCCCGATTGCGCGCCAACGCGAAGATGGCGGCCTGAACCGGCGCGATGTGGGGATGAAATCGCAACACGGTACGCTCGATTTTCTTGCCGTTGGGATCGACGCTGCTTTCCCGATCGTAGGCGTCGATGATGAACGTGAGCGCCGTCCGGTCCATGCCGGCCGAGCTTTCGATCAAAAGCGGCGTGTAATGCGTCTTGCGCGGCTCGTCGAAGAACTGCAGGTCTTTTCCCGAGACCTTCATGTGCGCGTCGAGATCGTACGTCGTGCGATGCGCGATCGACTCCAGCTCGCCCCAGCCCCAAGGAAACAGGTATTCGACGTCGATACCAGCCTTGGCATAGTGCGGCCGCTCGGCATCGGTAAGCTCGTAGAAGCGCAGGCGTTCGGGCTTTATGCCGTAGTTCGAGTACCAGTCTCTGCGCCGTTCGACCCATTCGTGGAAGACCTGCATGTCGTTGCCGTCGTCCGGAACGAAGTACTCGAGTTCCGCCTGCTCGAATTCACGAACGCGAAAAATAAAATTTCCCGGCGTGATTTCGTTTCGGAACGATTTGCCGATCTGCGCGATGCCGAAGGGCGGCTTCTTGCGCGCCGTTTGATAGACGTTCTTGAAGTTGACGAAAATGCCCTGAGCGGTCTCCGGACGCAAGTAGGCGACGGCCGACGTGTCTTCCATCGGGCCGACGAAGGTCTTCATCATGAGGTTGAAGTTGCGCGGGTCGGTAAACGAGTCTTTGCTTCCGCAATCGGGACACTGCGCGCGATTCTTGAGATGATCCAAGCGGAAGCGATGCTTACAGACCTTGCAGTCCACCATTACGTCGTGAAAAACGTCGACGTGACCCGAGGCCTTCCACACGTCCGGGTGCATCACGATCGAGGAATCGAACGCAACGACGTCGTCGCGCAGCTCGACCGTATCCCGCCACCAGGCATTCTTCACGTTGCGTTTGAGGAGCGCCCCGAGCGGCCCATAGTCCCAGAACCCGTTGAGCCCGCCGTAGATCTCACTCGATTGAAAGATGAAACCGCGGCGCTTGGCCAGCGCCGTGATCTCTTCCATAGTTACGTCGATCTCCTGGGCCTCCATAAGGCCTGGTAGATTTATCAGCCCGCGCCGTAGCGCCTCCCGCGCCAGACGACGCCGCGGCCGCTCGCGAAGAGCGCGATCGAGGCCGTCAAGACGGCGACCGTGAATGCCGTGCCGACCGAATACCACAGCACCGAGGTTGCCGGTGCGCGCATCAGGCGCATTTGGAACGCCACGACCGCTAGGACTATGGTCATGGCCAGGGCTAGAGCCGCCGCATCGACCCAACGGGACGTCAGCAGCGCGGCGATAAAGGCCAGCTGCGTCAGTGGTGAGATGCAGCCCAGCGTACACGCGCCGATCGCGCCCCACACAGGGCGGCCGCGCAAACCCAGCGCGAAGTTCTTGGTAAACCCGAACCAGATCTCCCGCAGCGAGCGATACATTCGCGTGTGCGCGACGCCTTCCGAGCCCATCAGGGCGATGCGAAAATGTCCGTCTTTTTTGAAGCGGCGCGCCAGCTCCAAATCTTCAGCGATCTCGTTTCGCACGGCTGCGTGTCCGCCGATCGCTTCGTAAGCCGCACGCGACGCCATAATGTACTGACCGTTGAACAGCGCGGCGTCGGGTTTCGAAGGATCGCCCACGTCGCCGATCGGTCCGGTTCCACCGAGAATTGCCAAAAACAGACTCGGCATCAGCGCGCGCTCCGGCAGGCCGAGGAGATCTTGATCGGTGAGAACGCTCAAAACGCCGAGGCCGCGTTCGATGGCACTCGCTTGTACGGACGCTGCGCCGTTGGGATAGTGAAAGGTGTCCGCGTCGGTAAATAACAGCCACGCTCCGCGAGCTTCTCGCGCGCCTTGCGACAGCGCCCACGGCTTACCGACCCAGCCTTGCGGAAGCGGAGCGCCGGAAACGATTCGCAATCGTGCGTCTTGGGCGGCTAAGCGACGCAGAATCTCCGGCGTCGCGTCCTCCGAGCAATCGTCGACGACGATTACCTCGAAATCGTTATGGCGCTGCGCCAGTAACGAGCGCACGCACGGCTCGATTTGGCGCTCTTCATTGCGCGCCGGAACGACGATCGAGAGCGCGGGCAACTCCGCCGCAACGTCGCGGGCGACGAGACGTTCGTACGGGCGCCGCGCCAAAAGGAACCCCCGCAGAGCAAAAAGCAGGTTGACGGCGACCAGAAACGCGACGAACGCGGTCAACGGTTACGGAAGGCGCATGGACGAGCGCAAGGCTTTATCCCGCAGCGCGGCAGGCAGCCCCGCGAGGATGCTTCCCATGCGAGCCGGCGCTCCCACCACGTACTGAGCGCGCGGGCGCCGCGCGGTTAGCGCATGCGCGATGGCGGACGAAACGACTTCGACCGGCATCCCGTCACGCTCTTCGCTTTGCGTAATCGAAACGATGCGCTCGAGAGCCTTGCGGTAATGCGCACGGGACTTGGAATCGAGCCGCTGCGCAATTCGACCCGCTTCGGTGCGGCCCTTGCCCCAAATCGGCGTCTTTACCGAGCCGGGTTCGATGAGCGACACGGCGATGCCGCAGGGCGCCAGTTCTACGCGCATCGCATCAGCTAGTCCACGCAACGCAAACTTCGACGCGCTGTACGGCCCGATATACGGGGTGGCCAATCGCCCGGAGATGGAGCCGACGAAGACGATGCGCCCGTCATTTTCGGAAAGGAACGGAAGAAACGTCTGCACGAGTGCGAGCGCACCGTAGACGTTGACTTCGAACTGCCGGCGCATGTCGTCGGCCGAGACGTGCTCGAGCGGACCGCCGACTGCAATGCCGGCGTTGCTGACGACGCCGTGCAGAGCGATGCCGCTCTCCCGAACCTTTCGCGCGGCGCCTTCGAGCGAATCGGCCTTCGTGACGTCGAGCATCACCGGACGAACGTTGAACGAAATGCCGGCGAGCCGTTGCGCGTCGTTCTCGTTGCGCACTCCGGCGAAAACGACGAAGCCTTTCTCAGCCAGCAGCGCCGCACTTCCGGCGCCGATGCCGGTCGAGGCGCCGCTGATAACGACGGCACTCAAGTAGCGGTCTCGGCTGCAGCCGCCCGCTCGGCACGGGCATCGCGGTTCATACGGTCTTGAATGCGCGCGTCACCGAAAACGAGATCGATGAACCAAGGAAACGTGGTCGCGGCAAAAACCGCGAGATTGTAAGACCAAGGAACGATCATGCGCCGGCGCGGGCGGCGAATCGCAGCAACGATCGCGTTAGCGACGATCTCCGGGGGCGGCAGGCCGTCGCCCATCGCCGCGTTCAGCGGCGTCTTAACGAAGCCCGGCTCGATCAACGTTACCCCGATGCCGCAGCTGCGCACTTCGCGGCGAACGCTGTCGTTGAGCCCGCGCAATCCAAACTTCGATGCAGAGTAAATGCCCAATACGCCGGCTTCCCCGGCGACCGAACCGATGTTCACGATTGCGCCGCGGCGCCGCGCTTTCATGTGCGGGAGGACGGCGTGCATCATGCGCGCGCAGCCGAGCAAGTTGATGTTCACGACGTCGTCGATTCGAGCGTCGGTTTCATCGCATAGCGAGGGACTCGAGCCGATGCCGGCCACGTTGCACAGAACGTCGATTCGTCGCAAACGCGTCGAGCGCAGCCTGGACCACACCGTCGACATCCTCGCGCCGGCGAACGTCCGCCGGAACCGCGATTGCGCGAACGCCACGCGAGACGGCTTCTGAGACGAGTTGGTCGAGAATGCGGGCTTCGCTCTGCGGCGCCGCCAGGACAAGATCGACGCCGGCTGCGATCAGTGCGCGAACCGTCGGTATTCCGATGCCGCCGGTGGCTCCGGTGACGATCGCGACGCTACCCTTTGTTTTCACGCAAATATTCCTCAACTGCGCGTTTGCCGGCGCGAGACAGCCAGGCTTCTTCGACGACGTCGCCCAGCCTCTTGATGCCGATCTTATCCAAACGAATGAGCACCGCCGGATATCCGTCAAAATGCGGCGTCGTAAAAAATACCTTCGGATCGCTGGCGAGCATGACGTCTTTCATTTCCAGATCGGCGGTGCGAACGCCCAAAATCGGGCCTTTCGGCGCTTTGGCGCCTAATGCTGCAAGGTCCGACTTTCGCAGCGGACGTTCCCAAACGAAGAGCTTCTTATTCACGCTCCATGCAGCGCCGCCGAATGCGGTCCCTTCGCTCGCGCCGGGAAAAGCCAGGGCGATCTTACGCACGTCGCTCCACGAAGCCATTTAAACGGGAGAGGCGCTTTTCGACTTCGGTTGCGTCTCCGCGCGAAGTTGTCCGCACGCCGCGGCGATGTCGCGGCCCATGTTGCGGCGCACCGTCACCGGAACGCCGGCGCGTTCAAGAATCGTCGCAAATTCCCAGATCTTGGCGTCGCTGGTTCCGGCAAACGGGCCGTCGGGCGTCGTATTATAAGGAATCAAGTTGACGTGATACAGGTGCCCTCTCATGATCTCGGCGAGCTCGCGCGCGGTATCGGATGAATCGTTCACGCCTTCGAGCATAACGTATTCAAAGAACACTTTGCGATTCGTCTTTGCGACGTAGCGTTCGCACGCCGCCATCAGTTCGCCGGTCGAAAACTTTCGATTGACCGGCATGATGGTCGATCGAATGGTGTCGCCAGGCGCGTGCAGCGAGATCGCAAGGTTCACTTGCAGGTGCTCGTCGGCGAAGCGATCGATCTTGTCGACCAGCCCGACGGTGGAGATGGTGATGTGCCGATGCCCCAGTCCGAATCCGTGAGGATCGTTGAGCAGCGCCACGGCACCCATCACCTCGTCGTAGTTATGGAACGGTTCACCCATCCCCATGAAGACGATATTGGTGATGCGCTTTCCGCGCTGCGCCAGCTCGCGCGCGAAATAACGCGCCTGGTCAAAAATTTCAACGGCGATAAGGTTGCGTGTGAAGCCTGCCTGCCCGGTCGAGCAAAACGCACAAGCAAAAGCACACCCGGCTTGGGACGAAATACAAACCGTCGTGCGATCGCCGGTATGCTCCATAAGAACCGCCTCGACTTCTTTCCCGTCGGGCAAACGAAAGAGTGCCTTGGTCGTTTGTCCGTCGTTGGAACGTTGAACGACTGTGGGGTTTACCGAAGAAAAACCGATTCCGCGCTCGGTTAGGCGTGTCCGGAGATCCTTCGGCAGGGTGGTCACGTCGTCGATGCTGCCGGCAAGCTCTTTGCAGGCCGCGCGATACAGCTGCGTCAGGCGATAGGGGCGCAAATCGAACGCTTGAGCGAACGCAGCCCCGTCGGAGAATCCGGCGCGGCGAACGACGCCGGAGAGCCAGATCTCCTTGGGTTCGCGATTCACGGCGGCCATTGTATCACACGTCGCCGAAGAGCCTGAACTGCTCGGGTCTAGCGGGCGTCTCCTCGGCCGGCGGCGCGTCGCGGAGACCCGCGATCTCGTCGAGCTTTGCGCGCAGAGACTTGAGGTCACTCCATACCAAGCGCTTCACGGCTTCGATTTCGCCGCCGGTCTGACGCAACACGTATGCCGGATGGAAAGTCACCATGAGCGGTATTCCGTTCGGTCCCGCGTACCAGCGCCCGCGCATCTTGGTGATTTGGAAGTCGCGACCCAGGAACGATTTGGCTGCGGGAGCTCCCAAAGCCAAAATCACCTCCGGTCGAATGATCTCGATTTGGCGGTCGAGGAACCGGCGGCAGTTCGCCATCTCTTCCGGCTCGGGGGCGCGATTGCGCGGGCCGCGCGGTCCCGTAATCGTCGGGCGGCATTTGACGGTGTTGCAGATATAGACGTCTTCGCGCGGCAGCCCGATCGCTGCGAGCATCCGGTCCAGCAGTTGTCCGGCGCGTCCGACGAACGGACGTCCCAACTCGTCTTCGGTTTCGCCCGGTCCTTCGCCGACGACCATCAACTGCGCGCACGGATCCCCTTCACCGTAGACATTGTTACGCCGCTGCGCACCGATCGTGCAGAGACGGCACGCATCGGCCGCCGCCGTTTCCTTATCGATCAGTCGCTGCCGCCGCGCGCGTTCCTCGAGAGTCACGCCGGTTCGGCCTTGGTCACCAATACCGCATTACCGAACGCCACGACTTTGCACGACCCGTCGCTGCCCTCGGAAACGTAAAATTGCAGACTTAAAACGGCGTTGGCGCCGAGCGCGTCGGCTCGGCGGCGCAGACCGTCGAGAGCATCGCTCCGCAGTTGCTCCGCGTCGCTGAGAAACTCGCCGGCGGATAGGCCGATCAGCATGCCAAGACTGCGAAACGTCGACCGCAAGCGATTACGCGGGCGCGACGCAATGCCGGAGACATAACCGAACGTACGAACGGTTCGGTAGCCGTCGATTTCGTCGAAAGTGACGACGTCGTCGTGCGCGATCACCGGGCAGGCGTCCCCCGGCCAACGGTCGCAGTGTGCACCATGCCGCCCACTTCCCCGTCGGTGCTCGTCATCCGCCTCGATGCGATCGGTGATGCCCTGGCCCTGCTGCCATTGCTCGACGCGTTCCGAGAGCGCGCCATCGAAACCGACGTTTTGCTGCGCCCGTCCAACGCGGGCGTTTTTTCGAGCCGTGCGACGCGCGACGTTTTGATTGCCGGCGACGTCCGCCAGCGTTCCGAGTCCCCGGATAACTTAGCAGCATTAGCGCGGCTTGGAGGACGCCTGCGCGAGCGCAACTACACGCACGCGCTCGTGGCCACCGAAGATCCCGCGGGCTACCGTCTGGCGCTCGCTACGCAAGCCCCCGTTCGCGCCGGCTTCACGAATCTCTGGGGCAAACCGTTCAAGACGCTGTGGACGCGAGCATACGTCAACCAACGCGTGTATCGCAGCGCCGGTCTCGACCGCTACGCGCCGCACGAATGTGAGGTGTTGTTCCGGCTCGGAGAGTCGCTGCTCCCCGGTGCTGCGCCGCAGCGAGACCCCCGGCGTTTGCGCCCCCTCGTGCTCGAACGAGAACCGCAGTCCGACGGCAGAATCGCGGTGCAGATTACCGATAAATGGGAACGGCTGGGCATTCCGTTGGATTCAGTCGCCGACGTGGTGCGTCGATGCAGCGTCATCGGCGAGCTGCATCTCCTGGCCTCCGAAAACGAATCGGAGTACGCCGAGCGCATAGAGAACGCGACGCAGATGCGCGTCGAGCGTTTCGGCGTTCTCGAGCCGTGGAAGTCGGCGATCGGCGCCGCCGCAGCGATCGTCACACCCGATTCGGGCGCATTGCACGTTGCCGGGTTCAGCGGAACGCCGACCGTTGCGGTATTTCCGCCCGGCCGCGACTTCGGGCTGCAGGTCGCGCGCTGGTCCCCATGGGCCGCCCCGCATCGCATCGTGCGCGGCGATGCCGGCTGGCCGGCGCGAGCGGCCGAGGCGCTCGCCCAGCTTCTCTAAGGCGATCTTCAGCGGCGGAAAAGGTTGCCGCTCGCCGACGCGCGCATTGCTTGCCGTATGCTCTCCGCGTTGGTCTTGGCTGCGGCGACGCTTCAAGCCGTAGATCCGAACGCCGGATATGAAATATTCGGCAGAACGCGTCTGGCATGGGAAGCGCAGCACTATCCGGCCCTTCTCGAATATCAGGTTGCCATAACCGTCACGGAAAACGGCCGGCGCAAAACGGAACGCTATCGCAGCGCCTACGATGCAGCCGAAAACGTCGTTCATTTCAACTCCGTGAGCGACTACGAAGAAGCCCATCCTTACTACGCGCCGGGCGGCTTCGGGTTTACTTCTCCATTCGATCCTATTCACAGCACGAACGCATCGATGGATTTCCTGGGCATACCGATGCTTGCGCCGAACTATTCATTTGGCTTGGGAACGACGCCGCGCGGCACCGAAGAAAGCAAGCCCAGCGACGCAGAGCTCGTCAAAGAGATTCGGCGAGAATTTCACGATCCGATGCCACGAGATCGACCGGCGCCAACGCCGGAACCGGGGCCGGAATTACGCGAAATTGCGGTCGTAGAGGCGCGGTCGCGAGCCTACGCGATCTCCCTGGTCGGTATTGAGAACGTCGCGACGCGACCTGCCTATCATCTCCGATTGCGGCCGCTGCACGATCCGGGGCGCTTTCGCTTACGCGAGCTTTGGGTCGACACGACCACGTACGCTCCGATCGAACTCGTCGAGGCGCTCAACTTCGTAAACGGACCGGGAACGGCCGTTCCCTGGTCGATAACCTTCGATCGGATCGGCGGAGCGTCGTACATCGCGACCGAAACCGCGCTCGCTCCGATGCAACTGAAGAAGCACGGATACAGCTCTGCGAGCATCTCGTTTGAAAACGTACGCTCCGTCGCATACATCGAAACCGGATTATCGACGTTCGTTCCAGACGATACACTGATCCTGACGGAGCCCGAACTCTACTAGCGGCATCGCGCCGCTCGGCGATAAAGCTCGATTCCTCCTTCTTTGAAGACCGGAACGTAGACGCCGTTGCGGACCAGCGCCGCAAGCGTGTTCCCGTACTCTTGCAGCCGCGGCGAGTCTGGAAAGGCGCGATCGACGAGAACCAGGCAGGCCCGCGTTTCGATGTGCGGATCTTCCGGGAGCAGACGCGCGAACGGATCGTCGAGCGCTAGATGCCCGTAGGCTTCTTCTTGCGTCGCGACGCTCGGTGACCGCGGCAACTGCTTCAGCTCGGCGTCGAGTGCGGCGTCGCGTTCCTGACGCGCGTGTAGGTTCAGCCCGGGGTGCATCGGATTGGCGACGGCAAACTCCACGACGCAGAGCGCCAGCGCCCAATACAGCGCCCGGCGCGCGCGCTTGCGTCCCGCGAGCTCGGCCGTTCCGGCTGCGAAAGCCGCCAGCACGTAACCGATCCACCCGCCGGCATAGTGCGATCCGAGGGTGAACGTCGTGCTCATGCGCGATGCCAGCACTTCCAACAGCGGCACGACGGCGAGAGCAAACGTCCGCGTGCGCACCGGGATGAACGCTAGCGGCGCCAAGACGAGCGCCAAGAAGCCGATCCGTTCCAGAACGCCGCGCGGGAACAGCGTTCGCCAATCGGCATTGGTCCATGCGTAAAATCGCGTCGGCTGCCACGACGGCGAGGCGTTGGCGTGCGGTTGGATCGCGAGAAAGAACGCGAGCGCAACCGCAACCGAGACGATCGCGACGCCGCCCGCAAAGCGCGCCCGGCGCGCATCGGCACGGTACGCATATGCGGCGGCCGCTCCCGCGCAGGCCAGAAAAATCGCCTGGTCTTCTTTCACGGCCAAGGTCAGCGCGGCAAAAACGGCCGCCCACGCGAGAGCCTCGGCATCGAAGGCGTACGCCATCCATGCGACGGCCGCCGGGGCAAAGCCGTTTTCGTGAAAGTCGCCGAACGCGAGTCCCGCGAGCGGGGGATAGAGCCACACGACGAGCGCGCACAATCGCGCCGTGGTAACGTCGCTGCGCGCGCGCACCATCGCGTATACCGGCGGCGCGCACAGCGCGCCCGCAATAGCCTGCAGGGCGATCAGCGTCAAAGGAGAGTGAACCAGCGATACGGCAATTGCGGGGACGTAGAGAATCGGCGAAAAATGAAACGCCCAATGACTGCCTTCGAGCGGGTTGCAAAAACAGCCGAAAGCGCTCGACACCGTTTGTTCGAAGATTCCGAAATCCACGAGATTGCGATGTGCCGCGTACTTGATGTAGCCTAAATACGTAAAAACCGCCGCGTAGATAACACAGCCTATCCAGAGGAACCAGTCGCGCACGAAGCCGGCTATACCGCGGCGCGCCGCTGCAGTAGGTAGGGCCAGATGAAGCCGTCGATTTCGCCATCGAGCACGGCCTGCGCGTTACCCGTTTCCACGTCGGTGCGATGATCTTTGACGAGCTGATACGGCTGCAGCACGTAGGACCGGATCTGGCTGCCCCATTCGTTAGCCTGGCGCTCGCCGCGCAAACCTGCGAGTTTATTCTCGTGTTCCTCGGCGGCGCGCTGCACGAGTTTCGCCCGCAAAATATTCATTGCAACGTCGCGGTTCTGCGCTTGCGATCGTTCTTGTTGCGACGCAACGACGATTCCCGTGGGAACGTGTATGATACGAACCGCCGATTCGGTCTTGTTAACGTACTGGCCGCCCGCGCCGCCCGATTTAAACGTTTCGATACGCAGCTCGTCGGGCTTGATCTCTACGTCGGAGTTCTCTCCGGCCGCGATTTCGGGAATGACGTCGACGGCGGCGAACGACGTATGACGCCGGTGCGCGGCATCGAACGGCGATAGGCGTACGAGGCGGTGAACGCCGCGTTCGCTTTCGAGCATTCCATACGCGTTGCGGCCGCGCATGAAAAACGTGATCGATTTCAATCCCGCTTCTTCGGCCGGCGACTCGTCCACGATCTGCGTCTGAAAGCCCTTCGACTCCGCCCACCGCAAATACATCCGCGTCAACATCTGCGTCCAGTCGGCCGCGTCGACGCCGCCCGCACCGGCAAAGATGCTGACGATTGCGCTGTGCGTATCGAACTCACCGTTGAAGTTCGCCGCCATCTCGAGCTCGCCGAGGATCTGCTCGGCCGAGGAAATTCCCGTATCGACGTCGCGCTGAGCTTCGTCGTCGTCGCCGAATAGATCGAGAACGTCGCGCGCGTCCTGCAACGTCTTTTCGGCGGATTCGATCTTACCGTTCTCGTCGCGCAGGTCGGCGAGCTCTTTCATGGTGCGCTGAGCGCTCTCCGGCTCGTTCCAGAAACCCTCCGCGTGCGAGCGAGCCTCGAGCTCGCTTATGCGGCGCGATTTGCCTGCGTAGTCAAAGACGCTCCTTGAGCGTCGTCAGGCGGTCGTCGAGACGTGCGATGGCGGTGAGTTGGGAGTCGCTCATGAAGTGGAAGCGTTTTCGGGTAGCGGGCTGCCCTCCCTTGTCGCCGCGCGCATCCGTCGTGAACGACGTTCGACTCACGACGGAGGTGTGCAATGTACGTCCAACCCCTCGACGGCCAACTCGGCCCCGCAACGCTCGCGCCGCTAGAGACAGCGGCCGACGGCATCTTTTCATCGGCGCAAGGCGCGCTTTCTCAGCCGCTCGGTACCGAGGACGGGATCTCGCGCTTCGTGCCGCCCGGAATCAGCAACGCGATGTTGCAAAATCCGGCGCAGACCGCGCTGTTCGGCCCACTGTCGGGCCTCTTGCAGCAACTCATGCAAATGCTGCAGTCGATGATGGGATACGAAAGCTACGGCGGGTGCAGCGGTTACGGCGGTTACCCCGGCGGATGCAGCGGCTACGGCAACGAGCAGTACTTTTCCAACGCCTCCGGATCGAGCAGCGGCGACCCGCATCTTTCCTTTAACGGAAGCCATTGGAACAGCATGTCGTCGCAGCCCGATCTGCTCGACTCCGACTCGATTCCCGGCGGCTATCAAGTTTCGACGCAGGTCACGGCGCCGAACGCGAAAGGCGTGACGTGGAACCAGTCGGCCACGGTTGCGCTCGACAACGGCAACGTCGCGATTTCGATGAATAACGAAGGGCAAGCCACCGTTCGTGAAGGCGACCGCACGATGCCGCTGGCCGCCGGCCAGACGCTCAATATCGGTAACGGCGCGCGCGTTACGTGCAACGGCAACGGCTCCCTTTCGGTCGTAGCCCAAAATCAATACGGCGGACGCATCGAAACGACGCTCACCGCACAAGGTCAAGGCGTCAATGTCGAAACGAATGCGCAAAACGTCGATCTCGGCGGTGCGCTCGTCGCCGGAAATCAGCAATCGCCACAGCCGATCGGCGGACCGATCTACGCGCCGATCTCAAATCCACCGCTCGACCCGTGGCAGCCAATCCTTCCGTCACCGATATCCTCGCCGATCGGCACACCGCCCATCGGCACACCGCCTATCGCCGGCCCCGTCACGGGTCCGATCCGCATACCGACGCCTCACATGCCCCCAATCCTCCCGTTTTAAAATGCCATGGAAGGCCAGTAGGAACGCGCGAGCGATTCGATGCGCTCCCTCCAAGATTTCGAACTTTTTCGCAATAGACACGATGTCGATTTCTTTTGGTTGTTGCGAAAAAGACGCAAAACAGAAAATCCGCACGGAAGCGGATTTTCGAGTGGTCTTGGAGGGAGCGCTATCGAGCCGCTAACGTGGGCTACGCAGCCGCCCCGTGGCATTTTTTGAACTTCTTTCCGCTGCCGCACGGACAGAGTTCGTTGCGACCGACCTTCGGCTGTTCGCGCTGCATCGGTTTGGCAGGCGATTCATCGTCCTTGTTCGTGTGAAGCTGTTGCGGTTTGCGGTCGGAACCGGGCATCGGTCCGAGAAGCTGCTCCACCTCTTGCGGTGCCAGACGTCCTTGCGCAGCCGGCTGCGGAAGAATCTCCCCCGACGGAATCGGTTCGAACTGCGGGCCCGCGGCTTGCTGCGCCATCATTTCCGACGGCGGCGGACCGTGCTCGATCTGCACGCGGAAGATGCCTTTGATCGCTTCGTCCGCGATGTTGTTCTTGAGCGACTCGAAGATCTCGAACGCCTCTTTTTCGTATTCGACGCGCGGATCTTTTTGACCGTATCCGCGCAGACCGATGCCGGTCTTCAGGTGATCCATCACGTACAGATGATCGACCCACTGCCGGTCGATGATCGGAAGCAGCAAGTATCGCTGCTCGACGACCCGCAGAATTTCGGGCGTTACTTCGTTCTCCTTCGCCTCGTACGCTTCGAGCGCTTTGGCGTTGAGGAAACGACGAATCTCCTCGCGGTCTTTGTTTTCAAGGTCGCTAACGGCGGTCGTGCGCTTGACCGGAAAGACGATGTCGAGCTCGTTGAGCATCTCCGCTAGATCCCAATCGGTGGGATGAGCGTTCTCCGGAGCGTTCTGCCCGACCGTCTCGTCGACTTTTGCTTCCAGCGTCTGCAGCAGAAACGTTCGTGAGTCAAAGGTTCCTTCCAGAATCGCCCGACGATCGGCATAAATGATCGCACGCTGCTTATTCATCACGTCGTCGTACTCGAGAACGTGCTTGCGAATCTCGTAGTTATGGTTCTCGACCTTGCTCTGCGCGCGCTCGATCGACTTGGTGACTAGCCCGGACTCGATCGGTTGTTCGTCCGTGAATCCGACCCGGTCCATGATCGACGTCATGCGATCGCCGCCGAAGAGCCGCATCACTTCGTCTTCGAGCGATACGTAAAAGCGCGACGAGCCCGGGTCGCCTTGGCGCCCGGAACGGCCGCGCAGCTGGTTGTCGATGCGCCGTGATTCGTGGCGCTCGGTACCGATGATGTGCAAACCGCCGCTTCGCGCGACGCCCTCGCCGAGTTTGATGTCGGTTCCGCGACCCGCCATGTTGGTGGCGATCGTAACCTGCGCGGGTTGGCCCGCGTCCTTGACGATCTCGGCTTCCTGCTCGTGGTACTTCGCGTTGAGGACGTTGCACTCCACGCCTTTAAGACGCAGCATGCTCGCGAGGAGCTCGCTCTTTTCGATCGATCGCGTACCCACCAGCACGGGCCTGCCCTTCTGGTGCTCGGCAATGATCTCGTTGACGACTGCCTCGAACTTCGCCTTCTCGCTCTTATAAACGATGTCGGCATTGTCCTTACGGACCATCGGCATGTTGGTGGGAACGACCACGACGTCGAGACCATAGATGTCGCGAAACTCGCGTTCTTCGGTCTTTGCGGTACCGGTCATACCGGCGAGATGATCGTACAAACGGAAGAGATTCTGGAACGTAATCGTCGCGAGCGTCTGATCCTCACCGCGAACCTTGATGCCTTCCTTCGCTTCGATTGCTTGGTGGATGCCGTCGGAATACCGGCGGCCGTACATGAGGCGTCCCGTGAACTCGTCGACGATGATGACTTCACCGTCTTTAACGATGTACTGTTGATCGCGATGGAACAGATTCCACGCTTTGAGCGCTGCGTTGAGTTGGTGCGTCAACTCGATATTGCGCTGGTCGTAGAGGTTCTGTATGCCTAGCATCTTCTCGACCTTCGCAACGCCGGCTTCGGTGATCGGAACCGCATGCGCCTTTTCGTCGACGGTGTAGTCTTCTTCTTTTTTCAGACGGGGCAAAATCTGCGCGAACTTTTGGTAGAGCTCGGTCGACTCTTGCGACGGACCGCTGATAATCAGCGGCGTGCGTGCTTCGTCCACGAGAATCGAATCGACCTCGTCGACCAGTGCGAAGTAGAGCTCCCGCTGCACGAGATCTTCCACTTGCCACGCCATGTTGTCGCGCAGGTAGTCGAAACCGACCTCGTTGTTCGTCACATAGGTGACGTCGCAGTTGTAGGCGGCACGGCGCTGCGCGGCGTCGAGTCCGTGCTGAATGATGCCGACGGTCATACCGAGGAACTCGTAAAGCGGTCCCATCCATTCCGCGTCGCGACGAGCCAAATAATCGTTGACCGTAACGAGGTGAACGCCGCGGCCCTCGAGCGCGCGCGCGTAGACCGGCAGCGTCGCAACGAGCGTCTTGCCTTCACCGGTCTTCATCTCCGCGATCCGGCCTTCGTACAGTACCTGGCCGCCCATGATCTGAACGTCGAAGTGGCGCATGCCGAGCACTCGTTTGCCGGCTTCGCGCACCACGGCAAAAACTTCCGGCAACATGGCGTCGAGCGATTCGCCCGCTTTTAACCGGTCTCGGAACTCCTGAGTCTTTGCGCGCAGCGCGTCGTCAGGGAGGGCGGAGATCTCGCCCTCCAGAGCGTTGACTGCAACCGCAGTCCGCCTTACGCGAGCCACCTCGCGCTCGTTTCCGTCGAAAATATTCTTCAAGAATGCCATAAAAAGGGGTCCTAACTATTCTCCGCGATCGGAAGAGATACCGTGAAGGTGCTTCCCTCGTTTTCCTTAGACTGCACGGTGAGGGTTCCGCGATGCACGTCGACGACTTTCTTAGCGACGTAGAGCCCGATTCCCGAGCCTGCGATTCCGCGGCTTCTGGCGTTGCTGGCCCTGCCGAAACGGGTGAACAATGCCGGCAGCTCATCGGCCGGAATGCCGATCCCTCGGTCGGCAACGTCGATAACCGCTCGGCGCTTCTCTTCGCGCACGGTGACGCGCGCTTTGCCATCGGAATACTTTAGCGCGTTGGAAATCAGATTGTCGATGACATACCGGAAGCGCTGCGGATCGAGTTCTACCCGTAGCTGCTTCTTGGGTAGTGATACGGCGAGCCGCGGGTTGTTCGGCGCCGTCGCCTCGACGCACTCCTTCACGAACTCGCCGAGATCGACGGTCGTTCGAGCCAGCGAGAAACCTTCGGATTGCGTCTGCGCGAGGACGAGCGCGTCTTCGGAGAGGCGGATGAGCCGCTGCGTCTGCGCGTTGACCGTCTCTATCTCGTCTTGGTGCTCCCGGTCGCTTTCCAGCAGCAGCTCGCAGTACCCTGAAATGACGGTGAGCGGCCCTTTGAAATCGTGTGCCAGCATTGCTAAGAGATCGTCCTTGAACTCGCTCGACTCTTGAAGCGCGTCGTTCGTTCGAACGACCGCTTCATAGAGCTCGATATTGCGCTGCGCCAACGCCAGCAGCGCGCCGAGCTCTTGGAGTAGGCGCAATTCGTCGCGGCCGAAGCGTTCACCACCGGGTTTGTGTACCAGCAAAAACGCGTCGATCGTTTCGCTGTCGGTTTCGGCGGCCGGCCGGGATAGCGGCACGACGACGTAACCCGGTCCGTCGATAAATCGCTGGACCCGCCGCTCCTCGCCGCCGATCGTGCCCGAGCGCTCGATGCGATGCGCCGTGTCGAAGCCGCTTTCGGCGATGAGATCGTCGACGTCCTCACCATACGAACCCGCGCGCACGTACGACGTTCCGTGCCAGTTGAGAACGCACGCGGTGCTCCCATGCACGAGAGTTGCCGCCAACCGGCACATCGAAGTCGCTAGCGGCCCGAGCGCGCGATGGCTCAAGATAGCGCGCGCAGCTTCGGCTAGGGTTTCGCGCTCCTGTACTCGCCGCAGCTCGCGTTCGTACGCCTGCGCGTTCGCGAGCGCAATTTCCAAATGGGAGCCCAACGTACGGAAAAACGTCATGCGCTCGTCGGCCGACCACGGCAGCTCGGCATCGGGTGTACCGCGCACGGCGAGCATACCCCAGAGAGCTCCGTCGAGCCGCAGGGGGACGACGACGCCGCTGCGTCCTTGGAACAGCGCGCCTCGAACCGCACGAGGAAGCAGGGCCGCGTCGCTGGGTTCGTCGACGCCAAAAAAGGGCTCCAAGTATTGGCGCTCGATCCGCTCCTCAAAAACCGGCGAATGCTGCTCGCGCACGCGCAACGCGCGCCGAACCATGACGTCACCATCGAGACGATACGCCGCACAATCGACGGGAAGTTCGTGCGACACGGTTACCACGAAGACCAGCAGCACTTCGTCGACGTACTGCGTGTCGCGTAGAATCCGCACGACGCGCTCCAACGATTCGGCTTGTTTGCGGCGAGCTCGTTCCCGCTCGTACAAGCGTGCGTTCGACAAGGCCAAACCGACGTGAAAGGCGAGCGAACGGAGCGCCGTTACGTCGGCGTCGTCGAAGGCGTGGGGCCGGTCGAACGACAGCACGAGTGCGTCCTCTACGCGGCCTTCGACGACGAAGGGTACCGCCACGGCATCGTTGCTGCGGACGGTCAGACCGCCGAAAACTTTGCGTAAATCCGCACCTAGCTCGATCGGATCGGCCGTTATCGATGCGGTGCTTCCCTGTGCGGCGACCGCGACAGCGATGGCGCGCTCACCGTCCTGCGAGCGCTGATAGACGATGCAACGCGCGGCACCGAAAGCGCTGCGCACGCTCTCGACGATCCCAAAGAGCACGTCGCGCCGGTCGAGCGACCTGTGAAGGCGCTCGTTCACCATTGCCAGCAGCCGGCTGTCGCGCGATTGCCGGTGGGCCGAAACCAGAGCGCTTTCCATGTCGACGATGCGAGCGGCTAGCCGGCAGAAACTCGAAAGGCGGTCGAGCGCATCGCGATCCGGCTCGCGTTCGACGTTTACAATCGCCACACCGATCGCGCGTTGCTTAACGTTCAGCGGGGCAAGCACGAAATTGCTCCTGCACGCCGACGCAGTCATGCCCGCAAGCGTGCGCTGGTGCGCGACGTCTAAGTACGCGGCGTCGTCGCCGTAGCGCGCGATCGCATGAAGGAAGAGGCGCCGGAGCTCCAGCGAATCGTTGCGCAGCAAAAACGGCGCAGCTTCCCGCGCCGACGTTCCGACCACCGTGGCGTCGTCGCTAAAGAGCAAGGCCGTCGCGGTGCCGCCGTCGAGCGCCGACTGGGCAGCCGCCGCAATCGCTTCGGCCTTGCCTTGCGGCGATGCCGCGTCGATAAGGCTATGAAGAGCCGCTACACCGAGATCGCGCGAAAGAACGGCAGCTCCTTTAGACGTTCCTATGGCACTACGATTAGGCCGGACACGTTGCCGCTCGACGTGTAGAATCCGATCGGCGCAACGTCGCCGTACTTTCCGGGCGTGTAGATCCGAACGATTCCGGTACCCGACGGCGTTGTGTCGGCAACGTAGATGAGGCCCTGCGAATCCACCTTGATGTCGGTCGGCGCGTTGAGCTCCGTCGTGCACCCTTCGATGACATGCGCCGGCGGCGTGCTGATGATCTTGCCGACGCCATGGACCGCCGGACGGTTGAAGATCAGAACCGCGGGACCGCTTTTCGAACGGCAAGTGCTGTGCGGCGCACCTTGGTCGGAGACGTAGAGATCACCGGAGGCGTCGAGCGCGACGCTCGTCGGTACGAAAACGTGCGTGTTCTTTCCGACGATCGAGAACGTCGGGCGAATGTTGATCGGCGTCGGCGTCGGCGACGGGGAAGCCGTCGGTGACGGCGACGTGCTGGGACTCGTCGACGGAGTCGCAGTCGGCGTGGGCGTCGGTTTCGGCGTCGGCGTCGGCTTGGGCGTCGGTGACGGCGTGGGAAGAACGAACTTATCGACGCGAGCGCCCTGCACTTGCGTCACGTAAATATTGTCTTCCTTATCGAGCGCGACGCCGCCGGGAACGTTCAAGTTTGGATTCGGACCGGCGATCGTGTCGTAGGGCGACGAGGCGCCTTCGAGCCACAGCTGCAGCTGATTCGGATAGAAGTCGGTCGGCACGACGCTCGAGACGACCATGATCTCGGCGTGGATGTTGGGACTCCGGCTCGGGCTGGGGCTGGGACTGGAACTGCTCGTTGCAGCCGGCTGCACCCACATCGGCGAGGGGCTCGGCGACGTGGTCGACTTCGGCGTGATGGCGATGCCGCGCGGACGGCCCGTGAACGTGACGGAATTCAAGGGAAGGACGTTGCCCGTTGCCAACGCCGCGATCTCGACGATCAGCGCTTTGCCGGTAGACGTGTTGTAATTGGTGATCCAAAGATTCTTCTTGCTGTCCAGGGCGAGGTATTGGGGACCGTTGAGAGTCGTGCTCGATCCGCCGATCCGATACGCCGGGCCGCTTCCGCTCTTCTGTCCCTTGTTATAGATATCGACGCTGTTCTGGTTGCTGCTGGCGGCGTAAAGCGTCTGCGACGGAAAGTTCGGACCCACGCCGTTGCCTCCGACGGTGGCCGAACCAAACGAACTGCACGCCGCAACTGCGATCGCGACGCTCGCGGCGAAAAAGGCAAGGGTAAGCCGAGACAGCAAATTCACTCTCCTGGGCAGGGAACCGCGGGAGGGTTCCCTTAGTGCGACGAGTTTCCTGGGGCGGACCGCACCGGAACCATGCCGGCCGAATGATTTCTCATCCAGAACCAACCGGCCCAGGCCAGCGCCAGCACGATAACGGCGATCACGACAAACGTCGTGATGCGGCGCCGCACGTAGGTCGGGCGGCTTGACTCTGTATCGATGATCTGACGCGGCATTAAACGGCTCGCCGAAGGGGATGATTGAGTTCCGCCGCCTTGACGTGCGAGAGCAGCGCTCCGACCGTGACGAACCGGTAGCCCGCCTTTTCGAACCGGTCGACGATGGTAGGCAGAGCCTCGATCGTCGCAAGCTTGCCGCTATGCAAAAGCACGATTTCCGGAGCGGTCGCATGATCTAAAATGTGACGCTCGATCTGGTCGGCCGTGAGCGTCCGCCAGTCGCCGCCGTCGTCGGTCCATAGCACGACCGAATACCCTAGCGACTGCGCGACGCGCAGCGTTCGCTCCGTGTAGCGCCCGTGCGGCGGACGCATGAGTGAACGTGTCGCGGGATCGTGCGTCAGCGACCAGAGCACGTCGCCGCCCATTAGGATTTCACGGCGTACTTCGCCGTTGGATTCTTGATCGAGGTTGGGATGCGTCAGGGTGTGATCGGCCACTTCGTTGCCTTGCGATTCGATACGCCGGGTCAGCTCCGGCCATTGCTGCGCGTCTTGCCCGATTAAGAAAAACGTCGCCGGTACGCGGAGATCGTGCAGCATGTCGAGCAGCATCGGCGTGAATATGGGATAAGGACCGTCGTCGAATGTCAGCGCGATGAGTCTCGGACGCCCCGAACGGTCGCCGCCGAGCGATTCGTGCGTCGCACGATAGATCCGCGCAACGATGTCGTCGGAGACTTCCATATGGACGTTGGCGTCCGGAGTCACCAACGCCGGTCTGATATTGCTCTTATGCACGACTTCACGCCACCCGCCGGCGAGGGCGGCGATGAGAACGATTGCGGCGGCGATTTTCATCCAGGCGGCCAATTAACGAATCTGCGCTTGCGAGCCTTGCGTCGCCAGCGTTGGAAGTTTTGCGAGATCTTCTCCCACGATGACCGTGACGTCGCTGGTCACCGCCGTAGCGTCGGGCGCGGGAGAGCCGGCAGGCGAGGGATCGGGTATGACCTCGGTCTTACCCGCGGGCAGCGCGGCACGAATCTTCGCGCCGGCAAACGCTACCGCCGAATGTTCGTGAATTTCCGTCGTGGCATATCCGGCGTGCGACGCGTCACCGACCGAACCGACGACGAAGCCGGCTTTGCGCAGTTTGTCGGCCACGCGCTTGGCCGCCCCGTCGACGCCGCTGCCGTTCTCCACGTCGACGCGCAGCGTTCCCGGCGCAATCGCAGCGAGCGCCATGGCATCGGGCGAAGGCTCCGGCACCGGGGGCGCAAGCAGCATGCTCTGCACCAGCTTGTCGCGTTCCGCAACGTCGGGAACGAGCGAGTCGCCGTACCCCGGCAAGTCGACGTCGCCGGTGTACGGCACCTGGTTGGCGACGATCGCGCTCTGCGGAATGCCCTGGTAGTAGGTTGCGAGCGAGAGCAGCTCTTGCTCGCTGAAATCGGTCTGTACGTACTTACGGAAGACGCGCAGCAGATCGGGGATGTGCATCATCGTATTGAGGCGGTCGCCCTTGAGCTTATCCACCATGGCGTGCAGCACTTGCTGCTGACGCATGATACGGCAAGGATCGCTGCACCAGTCGTGGCGGAAGCGCATGTACGCTACCGCGTCGTCACCGTCGAGATGCTGCATCCCCTCCTTCAAATGGATGTGCAGGTGCCCCCAAGTGTCGTCGTAGTCGAGCGTCTGCCCGGTGCAATCGGTTTTATACTTCATACAATCCGAGCTTTTAACGTAGACTTCAACGCCGCCGATCGCGTCGACGAATTCCTTCGTGGCGTCGATCCGCAAAATCACGTACCGGTCGAAGCCCGGAATACCGAGAAACTGCGCGATCACGCTCTTGGCTTCGCTGACTCCCCCGTCCGATTGCGCTTCGTTGATCTTAGCCTGGCTGCCGTTGGGCAGCGTCGCAATCGTATCGCGCGGTATCGAGAGCTCGAATATGCGCCCGTTAGCCAAATCGAGATTGACGGCCCAGATCACGTCGCTGCGAGAGTTAGTCGAGTACTCTTGGTCCGAAGCGGTGTAGTCGTAATCGAGCCCCTCGACGAGCACGAGGACGCTGGATTTGCCGAAAACCTCGGAGGGCGCGGGCACGAACATCTGCGTGATCGCGGTGATGGGGTTGCGGTGCATGAATATGGCGTAACCGATTATCGTGGAGCTCAGCCCGATGGCGATCAGCCCGATGACCAGTGCGATCCGTTTCCAAATGAATACGTTCAAGCGGTTGCATGCTCCATGACTGCCGCGCGGCCGAAGAAATCGAACGGTCCACAGCCGTCCAGCGTGACCGGTAGGAAGTCGCCGACGCGCGCTTCGCCGGTGAAATATACGCCGCCGTCCACGCCCGGCGCTTCGCCTTCCGAGCGGCCATACCACGCGGACGCGCCCAGTGTCGAACGCAGCGCGTGGACTTTGGCGATGCCGCGGCGCTCCTCGACGAGAACTTTGACGGTCGTTCCTACTCGCCGGCGGCGTGCGCGCTCCGACGCCGCACGCTGCGCTTCACGCAATCGAATCAAGCGGCGGCGCCGCTCTTTGGCGCTGCAAGTGCCCTGCATCTCGCCCGCCGGCGTACCCTCTTCAGCGCTGTATTCGAAGAAGCCGACGCGATCGAGTTCCGCGCGGCCGATCCAGTCTTCGAGGTACGCAACGTGCTCCTCGCTTTCGCCCGGAAAGCCCACTATGAACGTGGAGCGCATCGTGATGTTCGGAACGCGAGCGCGAAACTCGTCGATGATTTCCAGATATCGCTCGCCGTTGGAGGGACGCAGCATCGCACGCAAGACTTCGGGATGCGCGTGCTGGAGCGGCATATCCATGTACTTGCAGACCTTGGGCAGATCGGCAATCGCGGTAATCAGTTCGCGATCGACCGTCGCCGGATAGAGATACAGGAGTCGAATCCATTCGATACCGTCGATCTCGTGGAGACGCTCGAGCAGCGTCGCCAAACCGCCGCGGCGCAAACCGCGGTCGCGCCCCCACATTGACGTGTCTTGCGCGATCAGCACGAGCTCTTTGGTGCCGGCCTCGGCGAGCGCGCCGGCTTCTTTGAGAATCGATTCCTCGCTGCGGCTGCGAAACGACCCGCGCAGCTTCGGAATGATGCAGAACGTGCACGGATGATCGCAACCCTCGGCTACCTTCAGGTAGGCGGTGGCGCGCGGCGTCGTAACTAGTCGCGGCAGGAAATCGTGTTCGGGCTCGGCGTCGAACCCTAGCCGTACGGGGCGCAGTCCCGCGCGGGCATCGCCGAGCAGCTCGACGATTCCGGCGTACGCACCGGTGCCGATGACG
Source organism: Vulcanimicrobiota bacterium (assembly GCA_963715435.1). Classification (GTDB taxonomy): domain Bacteria; phylum Vulcanimicrobiota; class Vulcanimicrobiia; order Vulcanimicrobiales; family Vulcanimicrobiaceae; genus JAFAHZ01. The sequence goes on along the minus strand of OY970243.1, from coordinate 2,334,749 downwards.
GCGTCGATCTCAGGTACGAGCGACTGCAGTTGCTCGCCGTAGCGCTGAGCGAGACATCCCGCAACGACGAGCTGCTGACCGGCGCGCTTACGCGCAGCCTGCTCTAGTATCGCTTCGGTGGACTCGGCTTTAGCCGGATCGATGAAGGCGCACGTGTTGATGACGACCGTTTCGGCGTTATCCGCATCACCCTCCAAACGCCAGCCGGCAGCGCCGAGCTTGGCGATCATCACTTCGGTGTCGACCAAGTTCTTCGCACAGCCCAGACTTACAAATGCAACCGTTTTTTGCATTCTAAGGCGCTCCGCCTCAGGCTCTGCGCCCCGCACTTCGTGGATTCCCCGGCCTTCGGCCCCCCCGCATCGACGTTTCATCGGTAATTTACAAACTGAAGCGGGAGATCGAACTCCATCGCTTTGAGCGCCGCAATGACCTTCTGCAGGTCGTCCTTGTTCTTACCGGTCACGCGAATCTGCTCGTCTTGAAACTGAGCGTTGACTTTGAGCTTGAGCGACTTGATCTTCTCGAGGAGCGTCTTGCTCTTGTCTTTGGGAATGCCGTTGCGCAGCGCTATCGTCTGGCGAACCGTGTTGCTGGCGGCCGCTTCGACGTCGCCCATGTCGAAGGCTTTGACGTCGATACCGCGACGCACGGCCTTTTGTCTGACGATGTCGACGACGTTGCGCATTTTGAGCTCGTCGTCGGAGAGGAGCGTGATCTTCTTCCCGTCTGAGTCGATACTGGTCTTGCTGTTCTTGAAATCGAAGCGGCCTTCGATCTCTTTACGCGCTTGATTGAGCGCGTTGTCCAGCTCTTGCTGATCGACGCGTGACACGATATCGAACGACGATTCGCTCGCCATACATCTCCCTTTTACCGGCGCTCCGCCTTCGGCTTCGACGCCCCCCGCGCGGCAAAGCCGCTGGGGTCCCCCTTTTATAGGTAAACATTTATAGGGTAAACGCGTGCTCGGCGACGTCGCCGGGTTTACCCAGTTTCCCAACGTCCTTGCCGTCTACGAAGATCTCCACTCCACCGGCGTTACCGATGCGCACGAGGGCGCTTTTGCCGTGAAACGTCTTCGATGTGCCGGCCGGAAACGTACCCTCCATGCTAACATTGCCGTCAACGGTGACGCGCAGCCAAGAGGAGGCACTGAGGACGAGTGCGATCGAGTTCGGGCCGTCGAGCCTGGTCGATTGGCTCGCTTCGGGAGACGAGCTTGCCTCAGAGACCGTTCCGATCGCACCGCCGGACGCCTGCGTCTCGGTTCCGCCATTAGAAGGAAGGGCGGACGCGCTCGTCGCGACGGAAGTCGAAGCAACGCGACGCATCGTGAACTCGTTATAGACCACAAACGCCACCAATAGAACCGCCACGACGGCGGCGGCCCACAGCAGCGGCGCTCCGCGGCTCCCTTGCTCCTGCGGACGCTCCGGGGCCGCGGGGACGCCGCGCGAGACCCGTTCGGTAACGACGGGGGCTGGATGGCTGACCGGCGGCCCGCTGTTGAAGGCGGCGACCACCTCTTCGGGATCGAGCCCGAGAAAGCGGGCGTACGTTCGAAGAAAGCCGCGAACGTAGACGGGCGCCCCGATCGCACTCCAGTTCTCCTCTTCGATGGCGGCTAGGTAAACCGAGCGTATGCGAATCTGCTCAGAGACGTCTGAGAGGGAGAGTCCTCGTGCCTCGCGCGCGGCGCGAAATCGCTCACCCAAAGCTGGCATTTCGGGATTTTGAGTTTGCCCCGGTCAGGTGTTATCCTGTCCGGAGTCACATGGCAAGAGAACGCGTAATTGCGGCAATGAGCGGCGGAGTCGACTCCGCCGTGGCTGCGGGATTGTTGGTCGAAGCCGGGTTCGACGTGGTGGGCGTTACGATGAAAATGTACTCGCCGTCCAAGCCGGCGCACGCAAAAAGTTGTTGCGGCATCGACGATTTCGACGATGCTCGCCGCAGTGCGGCCATTTTGGGCATTCCGCACTACGTACTCGATTTTCAAGAAACGTTTCGTAAGAACGTGATCGAGCGCTTTGCCGACGATTACGCCGCGGGACGTACGCCGAATCCATGCGTCGCGTGCAACAACTTCGTCAAGCTCGGCACCCTGGCGGAATATGCCGATCGGCTGGATGCGCGTTTCGTCGCGACCGGACACTATGCGCGCGTGGAGCATCGCGAAGACGGCCCGCATCTTTATCGCAACGCGCACGCGAAAGACCAAGCGTACGCACTTGCGCAGCTGAGGCCCGATCAACTCGCTCGGCTGCTTTTGCCGCTCGGGGATCTCGACAAGGCTGCGACCCGCGAGCATGCTCGGCGACTGGGCTTACCGGTGCACGATAAAGCCGAGTCGCAAGATATTTGCTTCGTCGAAGGCGGCGATTATCGCGCGGTCTTGGCGCGCATTCGTCCGGAAGTCGCTCGGCCGGGCGAAGTGCTCACTACAGCGGGTGCGACGATAGGGTTGCATCGCGGCATCGCGCGCTATACGGTGGGCCAGCGTGCCGGCGTTCCGCCGAGCTCCGACGGCGCGCGTTACGTAACCCGCATCGACTCCTCAACCAATACAATTGTGGTCGGGCGTGAGGACGAGCTGTCGTCGAGCGTCGTCGAAGCCGACGCGCGGAATCTCATTCGCCCCGAGCGGTTCGACGGAAAAACGCCGGTGCGCGCGATGATTCGCTATCGCTCGCGCCCCGCACCGGCGATCGCACGCTTACTTGGTATCGATCGAATAGAGTTATCGTTCGATCGCCCGCAGCGCGCCGTTGCGCCCGGTCAGCTCGTCGCGTTCTTTGACGACGACGGTACCGAAGTTCTTGGAGCGGCAACGATTTCGCGCGCGGTGGCGTAAAGATTCGCTCAAGCCGTCGGGCGAACGGCATCCGGTGGTCGAATTTCGTTCTAGATGGGATTTCAGACGCAGGTGAAGACAAGAGGCGTCGCACCTGCAAACGCGATCGTCGAACGGATCACGCCGACCGAATGCGTTATGCGCTGCGTCTTGCTTTTTGACGTCAATGCACCCGTTGAATTTGAGGCGCATTTGCCGGATCGCCCGCCGTTTGCCGTAAAGGGACGGATTCGCTCGCGCGTACCGGTGCCGCCGCGCTTCGAGTACACCATTGCTTTGCAGCCGCAAGAAGCACCGCCGCCAGCCGAAGTTCGCGTGGAGGAACTCGGTCGAAAGCACCAGCGATTCGAAGCCGAGTTTTCGCTCCAATACCGGACGCCCAAGGAAGGCTTCCGAAAAGCCAGGGGCCGCAACGTCTCCACCGGCGGCCTGTTAATGATGTGCAAAGAAGGGCTAGTCGAAGGCATGTTCTTGGAACTGCACTTCGTTTTGCCGTCCGAGGTGCTGGCGGTATACAACTTCAAAAAAGCGTCCGAGCGCTCTAAGCTGCGGCAGCCGTTCGACGACATCGTCGTTCAGGCGCGAGTGATTCACTATCGACCGGTCGGCAGCGGACTGTTCGCATACGGCGTAAACTTCGTCGGGCTGAGCCGACGTGACCGCGACCAGATTGCGCGTTTCGTCGATGCCGTAAGACATGTAAAGCTTAGGTCAGATCCTTAATCTTCGAGCGCTTGCTAGCCGAACCAATAATCGAGCCGATGAGAGACACTCGATTATGACGTGGATAAGTAGCAACACTCAACATAAACCCGCTTCCCCCAAAGCCGAGCCGGCCAAAGCTGCGCGCTCGCTCGAGTTTCCTACAACGGTCAGCACCCGCGGGATTGCCCCCGCTAACTGCGTGATCGAACGCCTCACCGCTTCCGAGTGCCGCTTCCGCACCGTCGTGCTCTTCGAGTACGGCGAAATGGTCGAGTTTCCGTTCCAGGCGTCGAGCGGTCAGCGCGCCGTCGCGCGCGGCACCGTCGTCGCCCGGACGCAGAGCGGTCCGCGCTTCATCTATCGCGTGCGGCTCGACAAGATGTCGCCCACCGAGGTCGACGAGCTGGCGCGGACGATGAACGCCAACTATCAACGTCAAGCGCAAGCCCGTGTCAACGAGGCTACGATTCGCAACCTTCCGACTACCGAACGCCTGACGCGGTCGACCGTCCGCGTCGTCACGCAGTTCCCGCTGATCTATCGCACGCCAAAGGAAGACTACCGCCAAGCGCGCGCGGGCGACGTTTCGGCGGGCGGTTTGCTAATGATCTGCAACGAGGCGCTCGTTGAAGGCGAGCCGATCGAGCTGAAGTTCACGCTCCCGTCCGAGGTGCTTGCGGCTTATCCCGAAGAGACCGTCATACTCGACATACGCAAAGGCACCGCAACGCCGATTCGGAACGACCAGCGCCGCCCGTTCGAAGAGATGGTCATCGGCGCCCGAGTCGTCAATCATCGTCCGCTCAACAATAAGACGTACGCGTACGGACTCGCGTTCACGTGCATCGACGGTTTCCAGCACGAAGAGATCGCGCGCTATACGCATGCCGTGCAAAGAGCGCGCAACCGGCACTAAGAACTCCCTGCTATCAGGGTGCGCAAGGGTCGCCGTATTGCCATAAGTGCGGCGACCCTAATTTTGTCCGTCCGGAATAAAGTTAAGCGGTTGCTAACGCAACGTCTGCGCGGACATTCCAGTACGTGTCGCGGATGACCGGAGCGAAGCCGGCCGTACGAATGACGTTTTCCAAATCGCGGCGCGTCGCTTCGTTGGTGCTGCCGGCATCGTGCACGACTTGTTCCTCGATGATGGTGCCGCCCATGTCGTCGCAGCCGTAGAACAGCGCGAGCTGGCCCATCTTCAGTCCCGGCGTCAGCCACGATGCTTGCAGATGGGGAAAGTTGTCCATGTACAGCCGGGAGACGGCGAGCACGCGCAAATACTCAAGCCCGGTAGCTTCCTTTCCGCGCAACGGCGTCTTGAAAGGCACGTAGTACCACGGAATGAAGGCGGTGAAGCCGCCGGTTTCGTCTTGAAGCTCGCGCAGCACGTGCAGGTGCTCGACGCGCTCTTCCGGCGTTTCGATCGAGCCGAACATCATCGTCGCCGTCGTCGGCATGCCCAGCTGCTGGGCTTCGCGCATGACTCCAAGCCATCGTTCCGGCTGTACCTTGCGAGCCGAGATGCGTTTGCGAACGCGTTCTACCAAGATTTCGGCGCCCGCTCCCGGCAGCGATTTCATTCCGGCATCTTTCAGGCGCGCGAGCACGTCGCGCGTCGGCATTCCCTCGACTTGCGCCAGGCCCACGATCTCCGATACCGAGAGCGAGTGTATGTCGACGTTGGGATATTCGCAACGAACGCGATCGAAGAGCGCTTCGAACCATTCCAAACGCAGCTCCGGATTGACGCCGCCCTGAATCATGATCTGCGTCGCGCCTTGATCGGCGGCAAATTTGACGCGTTCGAGGACCTTGTCGTGCGACATCGTGTAGCCTTCTTTGTGGTTCTCCGGACGGAAGAACGCACAGAAGGTGCAGTGCACGTTGCAGACGTTCGTATAGTTGATCGTCGTGTCGATGACGTACGTAACGACGTTGCTCGGATAGAGCTGCATGCGGCGGGCGTGCGCCGCCGCCCCAAGGTCGTGGAGGTCGGCTTCTTTGTAGATGCGTACGCCTTCGTCGAAGGTCAGGCGGCCGCCGGTTGCGGCGCGATCGAGAAGCGCGCTAACTGGCGAGGACACCGATCGTCTCCGGTAGCGACGAGGGGACGGCCGGGATTGCGCCGATCGCGTGCAGCTCGCGGCAGAACGCGCCTAGCCCGCTCTGCGCGGCCGAATGGAACGTGAAGTTGAGCTTCCCGTAATACGACTCGTAGAATCCGGGCGCCCTGCGGATCGCGCGCTGTGCGGCTTCGATGACGAACGGCATATGCGAACGAGACCAGGTATAGGCGTCCGTCAGAGCGTGCATGCAGCCGCGGATCGCCTCGGGATCGCGTTCGAACGAATCGCGGCGCGCGGCCCAAACGGCAAAGACCGTCTGATGCCCGCTCCACTCGTGCCAGAGTCTGCCCAAATCGTGGCACGACTCGGGAGCGAAGCGCTCGCGCGCATCGATGGCGGCGTCACCGATGAGCAGCGCGGGATCGCCGGCGGCGGCACGCTCCAGCGGATCGTCCACCACTTCGTATGCCGGCTGCAAACCGAATCGGCGCTCGAGCAGCACGCGCAAAAGATTGCGCCCGCTCGCCGATTCCGCCGTGACGTAGACCGTCGCGTCCCGCAATGCTGCCGGTACAACGGGCGAAACGAGCAGCACCGAAACGACTTCGTCGCGCGCCCCGATGCAGAGATCGGGAAGCAGCACGAGCTCGTCGGGATTCGCGGCCCAAGCGAACGCCGAGATTGGACTGACGTCGAGCTCGCCGCCGAGCAGCATCGCATTGAGGCGTGCCGGAACGTCGGCGTGCAAGGCGCCTGGATACCGGATTACGCCCGCGTCAAATGCTGCATAGATCGGCAAGTCGTTGGTATAGCGAATCCGCCCACAACGCAGCATTACGCTTCCACCAGTTCGCACTCGGGCTCCGGAGGCTGCCAATTATACGGAAATTCCTGATAGGTGGAGTTGCGGCGAACGGCGACGTAGCCGGCCTCTTCAATCAAACGCCGGAACTCCCGATCGTCGACGTACTGTCCCGAACGCGTGCCCGCCGAGTGATAGATCATCTCCTCATCGGTCGAGCCGTGCGTGCCGTCCATGTCGTCCGCTCCGAACTGGAGCGCTACCTGGCACACTTTCAAGCCTTGGATCATCCAATAAGCTTTGATGTGGTCGAAGTTGTGGAGCATCAAACGCGCGACCGCGAACGTGCGCAAGTCGTCGAGACCGGTCGTCCAGCCGCAGTCCGAGAGCTCGTTGCCGTCGGGATGGAACGCCAGAGGAATGAACGCATTGAAGCCGGGCGAGCGCTCCTGCGACTCGCGCAGCCGGATCAAATGGTCGACGCGGTCCTCGAGCGTCTCGATGTGTCCGTACAGCATCGTCGCATTGCTCGCGACGCCTTGGCGATGGAGCTCCTCGTGGATCGTAATCCAGTTCGCGCTGTTTACCTTGTTGGGACAAATTTTTGCGCGCGTCTCCTCACCCAATATCTCGGCCGCGCCGCCGTTGACGTTATCGAGTCCGGCTTCTTTGAGCGAGCGTACGATTTCCGGGAAGCTCATACGATGGCGCTTGGCCATGTATTCGATTTCGGCAGCAGTGAACAGCGAAAGCTGAACGTGGGGCAGCGCTTCTTTGAACCGGCGCATCAGCGGAAGCCAATAGTCTAGCGAAAGCTGACGCGGGTCGTGACCGCCGACGATGTGGATTTGGTTGAAGTTGTTGCCGGTCTCGAGCGCTTTGGCAAAGACCTGATCCGCGGTCATCCTAAAGACGCGGTCCGCTTCCTTGAACTCGTCGGCCGCAAACGAACAGAACTTGCAGGCGGCAAAGCAGACGTTGGTCGAGTTGATGTAACGGTTGAGAACGTAGAAAACTTTGTTGCCGCTCTTACGTTCCTTCACGCGGCGGGCCATGCGCCCAATACCGTGAAGATTGGGCGACCGGTAAAGCGTCAGTCCGTCATCGAAGGATAATGGAACGTTTGCTTCGACTTTGCGCTCGATCTCCAGGAGCGCGGGATCAAGATAACTCATCGGTGTCGTCTGCGCTTCCAGCAGGCAGGGCAAAAGCCTTTAGAGGTAGGACGGCGAGCGCGGCCGAGAGGAGCGCGCAGGCGAGCAGCGCGCCGCCGACGAGATCGGTAAGATAGTGCGCGCCGAGCGCCAAGCGCGACCAGCAGGTTCCCAGCACCAGCGCAACCAGCAAGGGCGGAACGACGCTTCGCACGGTGCTACTTAACTCCGAACGCCGGATCATCGCCGCCCACAAACCGTAGAACCCGAACGAGATTGCAGCGTGCGAGCTCGGATACGAAAACGCGGTTTCGTGGCGCACGACCCAATCGAGGCGGCGCGGGCGCGCAAAGAGATGCTGGAAGAAATCGGCCCCCTGCCAGCACAATAGCAGCATGACGAGCGAGAACGCGATTCGTCCGCGCCACGCCGGCACGCGCCATGCGACGACGAGCAGTATCACGGCAAGCGGTACCAGTACGTAAACGTAGCACGACCACGTCAACCACCACGCAACGAGCGTCGAGTGGTTCAGCAGCGCGCTTTCCCAGCCGATGAAGAGAATCGGTTCGCCGTTGTGCGTGACGTAGGATCCGAGCCATGCGAAGACGCCGAACGCGACGATCGCGTTGATCAGCGCTCCGATTCGCAGCGCCACCGCGGTACTGCCGGCTTTTAGCTTCCGCCGGCGGCGAACAGGTTTTGTTGACCGCCTTCGTCGCGAACCATACGCGATGCCATAATATCGAGCTCCGGAATCCCGACGAGGATTTTACGGGGCTTCGTGCCCTCGTGCGCGCCGACGACCTTGAACTCTTCGAGCTGCTTCATGATGCGCACTGCGCGCGGGTGACCGATCGAAAACTGCGACTGCAGCTGCGCCGTCGATGCGTAGTTCGTTTCGATGATGAAGCGTGCGGCGTCGTAGCACAGCGGATCGACGTCTCTGCGAGCGGCGTCTTCGTCGGCGATCGGGGTAACTTCGACGTCGAGCAGGTTGTCGGGCCGCGCTTGGCGCGCCCAGAACTCAACCAGCCGGCTAAGCTCCGAACCGTTGATCAGCGCGCCCTGCGCGCGAACCGGTTTCGGCGCATCGATCGGCAGATAGAGCATGTCGCCGCGCCCGAGCAGCCGTTCGGCGCCGTTCATGTCGAGAATGACGCGCGAATCGGCTTGCGAGCTGACCGCAAACGCGATGCGCGACGGAATGTTGGCTTTGATGAGGCCGGTGATGACGTCCACGGACGGCCGCTGCGTTGCGACGATCAAGTGAATGCCGGTGGCGCGGGCTAACTGTGCCAGGCGCATGATCGTCGTTTCCACCCTTGCGGGAGCCACGAGCATCAGATCGGCGAGCTCGTCGATGACGATCACGACGAACGGCAGCTTCTCGTCGGGAAACTTCGCATTATACTCTTCGATCTTGCGTACGCCCGCCTTGGCGAACCGCTCGTAACGCGTATCCATCTCCTTCGTCATCTCGAAGAGCGCGCCGGCGGCCAGTCGAGGATCGGTGATGACCTCTTTGATGAGGTGCGGTATGCCGTTGTAGACGGCGAGTTCCACGCGTTTGGGATCGATCATAAGCAGCTGTACTTGATCGGGCGTGGCGCTGACCAGCAACGACGCGACGATCGTATTGAGGCACACCGATTTACCGGCGCCGGTAGCGCCGGCGACCAGCAAGTGCGGCATCTTCGAAAGATCGCCGAAAACGGGCCGTCCGGTGATGTCTTTGCCAAGCGCCATCCACAACGGCGGAACCTGACCGCGGTTGGGAATCGAATCGAGGATTTCGCGAATCGCTACGATCGATATCGTTTGGTTCGGAACCTCGATGCCGACCGCCGATTTTCCGGGGATCGGCGCCTCGATGCGTACGCTTGTAGCGGCCATTGCGAGCGCCAAATCGTCTGCCAGCGATGCGATGCGGGAAATCTTCACGCCGCGCTCGGGCTTGAGCTCGTAGCGCGTGATCGAGGGTCCGCGCTCGATGTGCGAAACTTTTGCGCCGACGCCGAAGCTTGCCAGCGTGTCCTCGAGCACGTGCGCGCGATTGGATTCGTCGGCCGCCTGCGTTTGCGGAGGATCGAAGATCGCTAGGTCGGGAAGCCGGTACGCGCGCACAGCCGTCACGACGTCGGCAGACTCGTACTCACCAGCCACCGCTTGCTCTTCGTCTTCGTCTTCCTCGGGGTAGTCCTCGGCCACGGCGTCGAACCGCAGGGCGGGCGGGGCGACGGGTACCGCGAGGGCCGCCGGCTCTTCGCCCTCGACTTCATCCGGTTGCGGCGGCTTTTCGGCTCGGATCGCTTCTACGTCGAATGCCTCGCGCAGCGACGCATGGCCGCTCGGCACCTGAAGGCTCAAACGCGGTAAGCGAGGCAGTTTTGGAAGCTTGACTCTGCGTGAGACTACGATGGCGCGACCGATGAGTCGCTTGAGGCTCGCGTTAGTCAGCCACAGAGTGAGCGACAAAAATCCGATCGCTAAAGCGATCCACCCGCCTACGGGCCCAATGAGCGCGTGTAAGGCCCACCAGATCTCTGCGCCGACGAAGCCGCCGGGAGCCGCTCCTCCCGATCCAAGTGCAGCATCGAACGTCAAAAAGTACGCGAGCGCGGCGCTCCCAAAGCTCGCGACGAGCCGCGGAACGTTCACCTCGAGGAACACGATTGCGCCCAATACAGCCAGTAACACCGGGAAAAGCGCAGCGCCGCCTCCAAAAAGGAGGCGCAACGTGGAGGCGGTCCATCCGCCGAAGCTGCCGGCGAGGTGCGGAACGGCAAGCGATACACCGCAAAGGACGGCGAGTCCGATCGCGGTGATTCCTACGATTTCGAGATTGAGCCGAGCCCTGGCAGTCGCCTTAGAGCGCGCACGCGCCATGAAATAATACCGTTCGTCCTAAACGCGAGGAGTTCATCTTGAGCGAACACGTCGTGAGCCAACACGGACAGGATGTCCCCGCGCGTAAGCGCGGCGCCCGGAAGGCGCGGTGAGATGAGTACGCCGACCGTCGTCGTCCTGGAGGGAGACCAAACCGGGCAAGAGTTGCTGCAGGAAGCGCTGCGCGTCCTGGACCGCTCCGTCATCGACGTCGAGCTCGCATTCGCCCGCTACGACTTGTCGTTGGAGAGCCGTCGCGCAACGCAAAATAAGGTCGTCTTTGAAGCAGCCGAAGCGATGAAGAGCCACGGGCTCGGACTCAAGGCTGCAACCATCACGCCCGAAGGCAAAGGCGACGTCGGTTCGCCCAATCTACTGCTGCGCGAAGCCATCGACGGAAAAGTCATGGTGCGTACCGGACGTAAACTGCCTCGCGTTCGCCCGGCTGCAGGCATCCACGCGCCTATTTCGGTCGTGCGCATGGCGGTCGGCGACGCCTACGGCGCCAAAGAGTGGCGCGAGGGTGAAGGCCTCGAGGAGACCGCGCATCGCACCGAGACGATTTCGCGCGCGGTGTGTCGCTACGTCAGCGAGTTCTCGTTCGTTCACGCCAAAAAGATGCAAGCCGTCGTTTTCGGCGGTCCGAAGTACACGGTGAGTCCCGTGTACGAAGGCATGCTCAAGGAAGAGATGGATGCCGCCGCCGCGCGCCATTCCGACGTGCGATACGAACCGCAATTGATCGATGCGACGTACGCGCTGCTGCTCTCCAATGCCGGCGACGATCCGTTGGTAATTCCCTCGCTCAATCGCGACGGCGACTGCCTATCGGATCTCGTCATGCAGCTGTTCGGATCGATCGCCGGCGCCGAATCGGTGCTGCTGTCGTTCGCCGAGACGCTCAAACCGGCGGTGGTGATGGCCGAAGCACCCCACGGGACCGCACCGCGGCTGCAGGGCAAGAACGTTGCAAATCCGCTTGCGATGATTTTGGCCACGGCAGCACTTTTGTCGTACATCGACGATCGCCGCGCGGCCAATGCATCGCGCGCTATCTACGAATCGGCGCTCGAGGCCGTTCATGGCGGAATTGCCACGGCCGATCTGGGCGGTCACGCCGGCACGACGGAGTTCACCGACGCAGTCATCGAAGGCGTCCGCCGTAAACTGGACGTTTGGTCGACGCTCTAAAAAACTGTAAAGTTTTGCACAAGTTGGGTCCGATGTGCTATTCCTGCTTAGGACAGCCGAGCGGCAAAACGAATGACCTGCGTCGAGGATGGTCTGGCTATCGCGTTCTGCGCTCGAGCGTAGCAACCAGCGCCGGTCGTATCGACAGTCTATTGAACTGCCGATAGCGGTTAGCGTTCGCGGACTCCCCGCGCCGGTGTACGGAACGCTGATCAACATTTCCGAAACCGGCTGCCGATTGCGTTCGCTGATTCTTCTCGATCGCAATCGGGTCATCGAGTTTGAGCTGAGCCGTCCAGGCGCGAGCGGCCTGACGCTCCGCGGACGCGTGCTTTCGCGCGCGACGCCGCAAAGTGACGCGGGATACGAGTACGGCGTCGCGTTTGAAGAGATTGCGCCGGGACAGTGCGACGTGCTCGGACGCGAGATTGCCGAGATGCAGCGCCGCGCCGCAAGCGCGCGCGTCGCCGCGCGTGAGTCGGCCAAGTACGTCGCCGAAGGCGGAAAACAGCGACGCACCAGCGTGCGGACGGTATTCAGCGTTTCCGTGCACTACCGTCCTCTGAACCGTTCGGCGGCCGTAGGCGAGGCCAGCGACATTTCCGCCGGCGGATTGCGATTGATGTGTTCCGACTCATTGGCAATCGGCAGCGACCTTGAGATTCGCTTCACCTTGCCGAGCAACATGCTCAACGTGTATCCGGCTCCGGAGAGCCGCATCGAAATCACGCCGTTCGGCCAGCGGCGCATTCACGTTCCGGACAACCGCCGGGCGTTCGAAGAGATGGCCACTCGCGGACGCATCCTCTCGCATTACGAACCGCATCAGGGACGCGAAGTGTACGGCGTCGCATTCACCGACATCGACGGCTACCAACGCGAAGAAATCGCGCGCTTCACGCACGCGGTGCAGCTCTTCCGCATCCGCGGCAACGGTTAAATCGGGTTTTTCCAGCCTACCTGCAACCGTCCACCTCGCTGATGATTGTCTTGCTCAAGAGCCCTTCGGTTTGCCCGATCAAATCCCGATCGGCGTCCAACGCGCGGGCAAGCTTTTCATACGGACTATAAAAGGGGCTGGAGGCTTCGGCATTGGCTATTGCGACTTGCGATGCCGTGGTCGGGTCGGTGGTCGACGTCTTTCCCTTCCCCGGAGCAGGTACGACGTTATTTTGCGACGTCAGGTTCCCGTTTAACGGCGAAACGCCGTTGAGACCGGCCTGGTTGACGGGCGTTACGTAGTCTCTTTCAAAGCCGGTGGCATTGGGGGCGTTATAGAGGTCCGCCAGATCCGACGTGTCCGCATTGCCGGCGAGGATATTGATCGCCTTACGCTGCTCGCCCAGGACCACGTCGAGTTGCGACTTGATCGACGCCAGCTTCGCCGCGTCGTCACCGGACGGCGCCGGTGCGTTCGGATTGCTCAAAACCGTCTGGACCATTGCGATATTTTCCGCCATCGCGGCCGCCAACTGATGCTGCCGAGCGTTAAGCAGCTCGATGTCGCCCGAATTGGGAGACCACTTCGCCCCACCTTGTTGATTGAACGACGACTCCGGTAATCCACCGAACTTGACGTCCCGATCTCCCGCCTTCAAGGCCGAACTCCCCAAACGAATCAGCTGGTCGTTTCGCATCAGGCCGACGAGCGCCGGTCGAACCGAGAGAATTAAATCCGTACAGAACTGCGAGGAATGCACGGTGACGATGGTTTTTAGCGGCGGCTGCGGTGAGGGTTCGGTCAGAATGGCCAAAAACAACAAACCGATCAAGGCCTGCGGCATACGAATCCCTCCGTTGGCATCGTAACATTTAGACGCGCAGGGCGCTAGGCGGCGATGAGCGCAACGCCGATCAGCGCCAATCCAACGCCGATTTTTTGCACGCACTGCAGCCGCTCGCGCAGCACGATGCGAGCGAGAAAGACCGTGCTCGCCGGATAGAGGGACGTCAGCACCGACGCCACCGCCAGCGCACCCGTTTGAGCGGCCACGACGTAAAAGGCGTTGGCGGCCATATCGATCGCGCCGGACGCAATAACCGTCCCCAAGGCCACGCGCGGCAGCCGAAGCGACGTGCGGTTGATGAGGGCCAGCAGCAGTAGGCACGCGACCGATCCAATGCGCGTCGCCAGCAGCCCTCCGAAACCGTGACCTCGCTGGCCGATGCCGAGTGTCAAGAAAAATACGCCGATGGCAACGCCCGACGCAATTGCTTCTTTCACGCCTTGCGTCGCAATCTCGCGTTCCCCGCTCGCTTCCGTTGACAGCGAAATCAGCACCACCGCAACGAGGGCAACGAAGATACCGAGCAACTGGAACCACCTCAGCGGATCCCCTCGAACGATTCCGACCACGACGGGAAACCCCGCGGCGATGACGGCCGTGATCGGCGAAACCACGCCCATCTTTCCGATCGAAAGGGCGTGATAGAGCAGCGCGATGCCGATACCGCCGAAGACCCCGCCCCCCGCGCTCCAGATCAGCTCCCATCGTTGCGGATGCCCGCCGTAAAACGGTACGACGCAGAGTATGCAGATCAATCCGACCGCCTGAGCGATAAGGGTCACCGCCAGCATCGGCGCGCGTTTAGAAGCAAAACCGCCGAGAAAATCGGCCGAACCGTAGAAAGCCGCGGCCGCGATTCCACAGGCAACCGCGACGAGAATCGCTAGACTTCCATGACGACGGGAATGACGACGGGACGGCGCTTCGTGCGATTGTGAATCGCGCGCGCCAATCCGTTGCGAATGTGTTCCTTCACCGTGTTGACGTCGCGCATCCCTTCTACCGAAACTTCTTCGATGCCGGCAAGCAGCTCCGCGCGCAGATCGTCGAGCACGCCGTCGGACTCGGGCAAATAAAAGACGCCCTTGGAAATCAAATCCGGGCCCGCGATCACGCGCGCCTCCTCCGCATCGATCGCGAGCACGACCATCATAATGCCGTCGTTGGAAAGCGCCTTACGGTCGCGCAGCACGGCTTCGCCCACGTTCCCGACGCCGGAGCGGTCGACGAAGACGTGTCCTCCGTACGTCTTGCCGACCTTGTCGGCGTATTCGCGCGTAAACTCCAGCACGTCGCCGTTCTCCAATACGAAGACGTTGCCGGTTTCGACTCCAGTCTGAACGGCGAGCCGCCCGTGCTGCATCAGCATTCGGTATTCGCCGTGCACCGGCACGAAGAATTCCGGACGAACGAGGTTGAGCATGAGCAGCAACTCTTCTTGTGAGCCATGACCCGAGACGTGCGAGCGCCCGTCGGTTCCGTGAATCACGGTTGCTCCGAGCTTGCACAAGTTATTGATCGTCTTGTAGACGCTCTTTTCGTTACCCGGGATCGGCGTCGCGCTGATGACGACCGTGTCGCCGGCCACGATCCGAAACTTCCTATGATCGCGCACGGACATTCGAGCGAGACCGCTCATCGGCTCGCCCTGCGATCCGGTCGTCATGACTACCACGCGCTCGGGCGGATGGTTGTCGATCTCCTCGATCTTTACGACGGTGTCGGGCGGAATGCGCAGGTACCCGAGCTCGCTCGAAAAGTGCACGACATTTTGCATCGAGCGCCCCAAAAACGCTACCTTCCGGTTGAAGCGCACCGCATGATCGATGACCTGCTGTATGCGCGGCACGTTTGACGCGAACGACGCCACCACGATGCGGCCTTTCGCATGCGAAAAGATGCCGGTAAACGCCTCGCCGACCATGCGCTCCGAGAGCGTGTGGCCCGGACGTTCCGCATTGGTCGAATCGGAGAGCATGCACAGCACGCCCTCGTCGCCGATGCGCGCTATGCGCGCGAAATCCGCCGGCTTGCCGTCAATCGGCGTCTGATCGAACTTGAAGTCGCCGGTGTGAAAGATCGTGCCTACGGGCGTGCGGATTGCGAGCGCGCACGCTCCCGCCACCGAATGGTTGATGTGCACGAACTCTGCTTCTATCGAGCCGTACGTCACGCGATCGCCGGGGTTAACCTGCACGAACTCGACCTCGCCGACCTTTTGCTCGCCCCTCGACTTGGCTTTGATCAGCGCAATCGAGAGCGGCGTTCCGACGATCGGCGTCGAGGGAAACTCGCGGACGAAGTAAGGCAAGCCGCCGATATGATCTTCGTGACCGTGCGTTACGAGAACTGCGCGCAGCTTGTGCGCGCGCTCGCGCACGTATGTGAAATCGTTGATGACGATGTCGACGCCGTACATCTCGTCGTCGGGAAACATGAGGCCGCAGTCGACGACTACTAGGTCCTCGGCCGTTTCGATCACGGTCATGTTGCGGCCGATCTCGCCGCAGCCGCCAAGGGGGACGACGCGCGCGTACGGTTCCGCAGGCGGCGCAGGGACGATTAGAGCGTCGGAACTGGTCAATGTCTTGTTCTTTGAGGTGCGGGGCGTGAAATGAGGTCCGTCGGAGGACCTCGATGATCGATCTTCTTCCTTTGGTGACTGCCATCGCCTTCAGCTCGGCTCCAGCCAAGCCGCATGCCCCGGCGAGTCCCGCTCCACGCCTGCAGTTCCAGCGCGTGGACGAGCTGCTCTCGAAACGGGCGCTGCGCCGGGCAAAGCTCGTGATCCAGCTGCGCCTCTACGAGCTGCGCGAGGAGCGCCTCGAGTGCCTCAGGAAGGCGATCCTCCGCCGCCTACCCGGGGATTTGAGGCCGCACGATCCGCTTGGCGATTGCTTGGAGGCCGATTCCCCGGCGGATTGAAACAATCGGGCGCGCGACCGGCTAGTACCGGCCGCAATCGAGAAAAAGCGAGGACTCCTCATGGCGGCCGACTTTTCCGAGATGCCGAAAGCCAACGGGCTTACTACGGTTATCGATACCATTGTTTCCCCGAAAGAGGCCTTCGAGAGACTCGCCATTTCGCCAACTTGGGGATGGGCTTTGATCATCTCGCTCGTGTTGCCGATCGTGGCCTACTTCGTGATGATTCCGGCCATCCAGCACGGGATGATCGGCGATCTCGCAAAACAGGCCGCGACCAATCCGGCAATCGCTCAGATGACGCCTGAACAGCGCGCAAGAATTACGGCATTTGTTCCGTTCTTCGTCGTCATCGCGCCGCTCGGCGTGCTCTTCTTCGTCCTCTTGCAAACGATCGTAATGAGCATCTTCAGCGCGGTAGGCAAAGGGCAAGCGGGCTTCGCAAAACTGTGGGCAGCTTCGATGAACATCTGCGTGCTCTTCGGCATCGGGCAGATCATCACGGCAATCGTCGTGTTTTTACGAGGGGCCGACTCCTTCAACTCCGCGGCGGAAGTCCAGCGCGGCCTTCCGTCTCTGGCATTGATCGCGCCGGCCGGCGCAGACGTTCACCTGCTCGCCTTCCTGGCAACGATCAACCCCATCGTCATTTGGTCGGTAGTTCTCGTTTCCATGGCGATGCGCTACACCGCCAAGGTCGCCTCCGGCCCCGCGTGGGGAGCAGCCATCTGCGCCTATCTCATCCCGATGCTAGTCGGCGTGGGGTTCGCGAGGTAAGACGATGCCCGCGTTCTTCCGTTTAATGCTGCCGGCCGTTGCGGCGGCGACGCTCGTCCTCGGTCCGCAAGCGGCGCAAGCCGCCGCCACGATGACCCTCCCCGATGCCGTCGCTTACGCGATCGGCCACAGTTCGACGGTCTCCACGCAACGTGCAGCGCTCACTTCGGCGCAGCATACGCTCGCGCTGCAGCGCGGTACCGCGTATCCGCTGGTCGATGCCGGCCTCTCCAGCTTCCTCGCGAAAAGTGCCCACTACCAAGGTCAGTTCGCCCTGATCGGCGCGGCGCAGCAAAATGTGGTAAGCCAGAACACGGCCCAAGTCGGCATCACCAACTGGAATCTCACCACCGGCGGCTTCGCCTTCTTGGCGGTCGCGACGGCACGGGCTCAACAAGCGCAGGCGCAGAACACGCTTGCCAACACCGAGGATCAAATCGCCACCAGCGTCACCGACTCGTTCTATAGCATCGTGCAGCGCCAAGCGGTCGTCGCCGTCGATCGGGTGACGCTCGACGCGCAGAACGTGCTCGTCAGCACGGCGCAGGCGCGCGAGCACGCCGGAGTCGCAGCCGGCGTCGACGTCCTTCAGGCCAAAACGTCGGCGGCAAAGAGCGAATCCGATCTCGTCGGCGCAAAAGCGTCGGTCGACGATGCGAGCGAAGCGCTCGCCCAGCAGATCGGAGCGCCGCTCGATACCCGTTTTGCCGTCCCCGCCAACGTGCCGCAACCGGCGCTTCCAAACGGCACCGTCGAATCGCTCGTAACTATCGCAAACGCGAACCGTCCCGATGTGGCCGCTGCACACGAGGCCGTGCTCGCCGCCGGCTATACGCGCAAGGGCTGGAACGTCGAGCTCTTTCCTCAGGTGCAAATCACGGCGCTCCTGGGCAATCAATACTCACCGACTAACTCGGTGGCAATCCAAAACCAATACAACGCGTACTGCCAACTAGGCATTTCGCGCGCGTGCACCACCGTGCCGCGCGGATCCCCGGGATTCTGGAATCTCCAGGCCGTCTCTACCTTCTCGCTTCCGCTGGTCGATTACAACGCGCGACACAGCGAGAGGGTCAACGACGACGCACAGCTCGAATCGGCAAAGACGTCGTTCGCGCAGACGCGGCTACAGGCCGAGTTGGACGTTCGACAAAGCTACCGGGCCGCGATGACGGCGCAGTCGCAGCTCTCGTGGGCGAAACAGGAGGCCGGTTACGGCACCGAATCGGCTCGCATCGCACAACTGCAATATAAGGCCGGCGTAAAAACGATCTACGACGTCCTGCAAGCCCAGCAGGCCGCGGCGCAGGCGCTCGACGATTACGTCAACGCACGCGTGAACTACGTGGAGGCCGTCGTCAAGCTGCGCGTGTCGCTCGGTACCTACGACGCCCGCTCCGCCGTGATGGATTTGGAATAATGAAGAAACGCACGCGAAATCTCATCGTCATCATCGCGGGATTCGCAGTCTTGATCGTTCTCGCGGTCGTTGGAAGTCGCGGACGTAATAGCAGCGCCATCGAGCTGCGCACGCAGAAGATCGTGTACGCACCCTTTACGGTCAAGCTGCCGGAGAACGGCGTCGTAATGCACGATCGCGCGGCAACGATCCCGGTTTTGGTTTCGGGGAATATCGGCCGCATGCTCGTGGGCGCGGGCAGCCGGGTAAGTCAAGGCGAGCTGCTGGCTACGATCTACAATCCCTCCATCGATTACGCGGCAGCCGGATCCTCAGCCGACGAAGCATCGGCGAACGCCAACGTTACCGCCGCACGCATTCAAGAGCAAAACGCTCGCGTCGGCTATCAAGCGCAGGTCGCCACGAATAAATCGACACTAGACGAGGCTAAGCGCGTGTACGACGCCGACGTCGTGCTCTACGCCAATAAGGCGATTCCGCGCAACCAGCTCGACGCCGACAAGGCGAAACTCGATCAAGCGCAGGTCGCTTACGATCAATCCGTTCAACAGCTGAAGCTCGGAGCCGTTTCAGGATTCAACGGCGGATCCACCCAAGCCGCACTCGGAGCCGCCGCAAAAGCGCGCATTCTCAACGCGCAAAATCAACAGCAGGCCGGGTTCTTGGAGGTTCGGGCGCCGTTTGACGGCGTGATTCAGAGCGTTACGACGCAGACGAACGATCCGCTGCGGCCGCTGCAGCCGGGCGATCAGGTCACCGCCGGACAACCGCTCTTTACCATTGCCGGCGGTAACGGATACATCGTCCGCGCCGAGGTCGACGAGCAAGACATCATCAACGTTACGCTCGGAATGCCGGCGCGCATTACGGGGCAGGACTTTCCCGGCCGGACGATCCAGGGACACGTCGCCGAGATCGCGCCGATCGCCACTAAATCCGCGGACGCTTCGAGCACCGCCAAACAAGTGCTCACAACGATCGCGCTCGACCAGCACCCGGCGTATCTTCGCGACGGAATGAGCGTCGACGTCGATATTTTAACGACCTTCGTGCCGCACGCCATTGTCGTCCCTAATGAGGCGGTCGTCAAAGAAGGACGCAAGACCTACGTGTACGTCATCGCCGGCGGCGTCGCTCGCAAGCGCGCCGTCGTGCTCGGCAAAGCCGGCGACGCGCAAACCCAAGTGCTTGGCGGCCTAACTGCAGGCGAGGTCATCGTCGCGGCTAAGGTCGCCGGGCTGAGCGACGGCAGTCGCATACGTCCACAAACGTCGCCGTCCCCGTCACCGGGCCCGTAACGCGTGCAGACGCTGATCGCTTACGGCCAAGAAGCGATCGCTTCGCTTTGGCGCAACCGGGTACGCTCGATCCTTACGATGCTGGGCATGATCATCGGGAGTGCCTCGATCATCACGGTTTTCGGTATCAGCCGTGCGGCAACCAGCGGAATAAACAGTACCTTCACGTCGTTTGGGCAAGCACCCGTGTTCGTCGGCGTCGACCGCTCGCAAGACGATCCGAGCCGTGCGGCGATGCACTATCGTGACGTGGCGGCCGTCGCTGAGGCGCTGGGCGACGGCGCCGACTCGGTTCAGCCCACGTGGCAGCGCACGTATCAAGTCAGCTACGGCAACACGCACGACTTCGAATCGATATCCACCGACGGCGCCTATCACACCGACTCCCTGGTCATGGCGGAAGGACACGAGTTCACCAGCGCCGAGGTCGAAGGCGCCGAGAGGGTCGTGACGATCACCGCGGACATCGCGAGAAAATATCTTGGAAACCCGCCGTGGAGCGGTAAGTATCTCCGAATAAACGGGGAGCGTTACGAAGTTACCGGCGTTTTTGCCGACGTCAAGGGATCGTTGTTCAGCCAGATCACGAGCGGCGGCCTCGCGATACCGTACACGACGTTTTACGACGACTTTGCCCCCGGCGACCTCGACGGGATGTTGCTCTATCCGTCCGACCCGAACCGGGCCGACGCCGTTGGGAAAGCGGCGGTTGCGGCCCTGCAGCATCTGCACGGCAATCGCGCGCAGTACATCGTCCAGAACGGCGCCGGTATCGAGGGTGCCTTCACCGGCACGCTTACCATCATCGCCGCGGGGCTATCGGCCATCGGCGGTGTCGCGCTGATCGTGGCCGGGATCGGAATCATGAACATCATGCTCGTTTCCGTGACGGAGCGGACGCGCGAGATCGGCATCCGAAAAGCGATCGGAGCTAACCGCGCCAACATCGTACTTCAGTTTATGATGGAGGCCATCGTTCTCGCCATTCTCGGCGGCGGCGTCGGCATGACGCTCGGCCTCCTCGGGACCGTCGGAGCCGTCTCGCTGCTCAGCAGACAGCTCGGCGAAATGATCGTTCCCTATCTCCTGATCGTGTGCATCGCCTTGGGCTTTTCGATCGCGGTCGGGATGATCTTCGGCACGTATCCTGCCGTGCGCGCCGCCAACCTCGATCCGATCGAAGCGCTCCGATCGTGAGGACGCCGTGATCTATTTCAGCGAGGCGCTCGACGTTTTGCTTGCCAACAAGCTGCGATCGCTGCTGACGATTACGGGTTTGATCATCGGCGTCGCCGCAGTCATCGCGATTCAGGTGCTGGGCGGCAGCATGGCCGGAGCGATGGACGGACTGCTCGGAAGCATGTCGGATAACTCATTCATCGTGTTTCCGAACACGCAGCAGCACGACTTCGCCGACGCGCAGATGAAGCTGAGCGACTTGCCTCTCATCAAACGTGCCGTCCCCTCGATCGCCGAAGCGATCCCTGTCATGCTCCGGACCGACCTCATCCGCAGCGGACATCACGAAGGCCGCTTTGGAATCTCGCCGGAAAGCGCGATCCCGTTCGACAATCTTCCGGCGGTGTACGGCCGCCACATCGACCAACGCGATATCGACGCGGCCGCTAACGTCTGCGTACTTAAACACGATGCGTACGTGCGGCTTTTTCCCGACGGCGGCGATCCAACCGGGCTGAGCGTCTACGCTGGATCGGTCCGTTACGTGGTCGTCGGCGTTCTGGCCGCACCCAAGCAAGGCCTCATCAATTTCGAGCTTTTCCGGTCAGGTAGCGATCCCGTGGACCGCCTACGTCAACAAGTATCTGCACGGTAATCGCCTGTTCGCAGCCCGGTTCGTCGTTTCGGACCCGTCCACGATCGGATCGTCGGAAGTGTCCGTCATGAACGAAATGCGCCAAATCCGCAGCAAGCCGGAGTTGCAATATCAAGCCGTCGATAAAGCGCAGTTTACGCAAGGCATCAACGGAGTTTTCAATGCGATGACCTTGGTCGTAGCGTTCATCGGCGCCGTCTCGCTGCTCGTGGCAGGGATCGGCATTATGAACATCATGCTGGTCTCCGTCGCCGAGCGCACCCGTGAGATCGGGGTACGCAAGGCGATCGGTGCCCGGCGATCTCAAGTGCTTGCTCAGTTTTTCATCGAGGCATTGCTGCTATGCGGGATCGGCTGCGCCATCGGGTGGGCGATGGGCGTTGGAATCGGTGCGCTCGTCAACGGCGTTGCGATCGTTAAAGTCACCGGAACCGTCGTAGGCATACCGTGGATACAAACGATTGCGATTGCCGTCACCTTTGCCGTCGTCGTCACGCTCGCGTTCGGAACGTACCCCGCTTACCGTGCGGCGGGGCTCGACCCGATCGAGGCTCTCCGATATGAATGATCAAAACGGCGGGAGCGCGATCGATCTGCGCGATATCCGCAAGACGTACGAAAACGGACCGCTCAAGGTACCGGTACTTCACGGCATCACCTTCACCGTGCGGTCCGGCGAGTACGTCGCGATCATGGGACCGTCCGGATCCGGTAAGTCAACGTTGATGAACTTGATCGGATGCCTCGATCGTCCAACGTCGGGAACGTACGTGCTCGACGGCGTTGACGTGTCGAAGCTCGACGACAATGCGCTGGCCGACATTCGGCTGCGCAAGCTAGGCTTCGTGTTCCAAGGATTCAACTTGCTCGCGCGTACCGACGCACTCAACAACGTCGCGCTGCCGCTTTTTTACGCCGGCATCAACGGGCGCAAGCGCCGCGAACTGGCCCAGCGCGCGCTTGAAGCCGTCGGTCTTGCCGACCGCGGTCATCACCAACCAACCCAGCTTTCGGGCGGCCAGCAGCAACGCGTAGCGATTGCGCGCGCGCTGATCAACGATCCCGCGGTATTGTTAGCTGACGAACCCACCGGCAATCTCGATTCCAAGACGAGCGAAGAACTTATGGCATTGTTCGCCAAACTTCACAGCTCCGGCCATACGATCGTTATGGTCACGCACGACGAACGAGTCGCCGCCCATGCCGGCCGCATCATCCGCCTTCTCGACGGTCTCGTCGTCGCCGACACCTCGACGCCTGCTTGCTCCGCTTGACTGCGAGCCGTGCGGCACTGTGACTTTTTTGCGTTATATGAGTAGATAAGGCCAAGACACTTCCTAAAGGGTACGATTGAGAACGCAATGTTAAGGAATCGCACACTGCCCACGCTGATCGTGGGACTCATCGGTGCTGTCATCGGCAGCTTCGTTATGATGCTCTATGCCGGCGGGCATATCGGCGGCGTCGCCGGTCCCGGCCAAACGCCTCCCGCTTTTGCATCCGCACCGCTGTCCGGGGTGAGCGACCAAGACCGCATCGTCAGCGCCGTCAAGCGCACGAAGGCTTCGGTCGTTGCAATCACCGAGCAGATCAACGGTCAGCAGTACATCCCGGCAGATCCGTTCTTCCAGCAGTTCTTCGGGCAACAAGGCCCCGGATACGTTCAGCCGTATAGGGCCGAAGCGTCCGGTTCCGGATTCGTGCTCGACGATCAAGGCGACATCGTCACGAACGCACACGTCGTTCAGCCGCCGGAACAACCCAACTCGAAGATTACCAAATTGACGGTCGTGTTCGCGAACGGAGATAAATTGCCGGCCCATGTCGTTGCCGCGAACGTCGGCGCCGACATAGCGATCATTAAAGTCGATAACTACCGCAAGCTTCCGCCGCCGCTTCAGCTGGCCGATTCCACCCGCCTCGAGGAAGGCCAATGGGCGATCGCGATCGGCGAGCCGCTGGAGCTGCAGCAAACCGTTACGGTCGGCGTCGTCTCGGGCTTCAACCGTTCCGAGCCGATTCCGACAGAGAACGGTAACGCCATCGACTTCAAAGGATTGCTCCAGACGTCGGCCCCGATCAATCCCGGAAACTCCGGCGGACCGCTCATCGACATCGACGGCCGCGTGATCGGCATCAACCAGTCGACGGTGAAGTCGGCATACGCTCAGGGCATCGGTTTCGCGATTCCCTCGAATACGGTAAAGCGCGTCGCCGCCGATCTTCTGAAGCACCCGGGCATTCATCAGGGCACGGACACCGGCTTCCTCGGCATCGCGATGCAAAACCTCAACGCCGGATTCAAGAATCAGACCGGCTACCAGGGTGACAGCGGCATCGGTATCGGCGCCGTCGTTTCCGGGTCGCCCGCCGACCAGGCCGGAGTCTCGCCCGGCGACGTGATCACACAGGTGGACGGCAAGACCTTCAGCGACACAAAGGCGCTCCAAGACTATATCAAGAGCAAGAAGCCCGGCGACACGATCCGGCTCAGCATCTGGTCCCAAGGCATGAAGAAAATGGTTGCGGTCAGGCTTGGCGAGATGCCGGCGGCCCAGCCGATGAGCCAGGAGCAACAGCAGCAAGAGCAGCCCGAGCAGCCTCAGGACCAACCCGAGCAACCCTAAAGGGGCCCCCACGCGACCCGTCGCGTGGGAGGAAAGCCCTGCAACCCCGGCGACGTCGCCGGGGTTGTTATTTTGGGAAACACTACTGTGCGCCATCGTGTATGATGGTGCGGGTACATTTCAAAACTCCGGCCCGACCCCATAAGCGGCAAGGCGTCGCCGTCGATCTCGACCGGCTCCATCGGCAGCCCGCGCATAGCACACCTCGGTGCGCCGCGCTTCCGGCCTCGACACGACGAGTTCGCACGGCATAGCTGGTCCAGGGGAACGGCTAGATTCAATCAACGAGGTAATAGATTTTCATGGCTAAAGTGGTCGGTATCGACCTCGGCACGACCAACTCGGTCGTCGCCGTGATGGAGGGCCCGCAGCCCGTCGTCATTCCGAACTCCGAAGGGTCGCGTACGACGCCCTCGGTGGTCGCATTTACCAAAACCGGCGAGCGTCTCGTCGGACAACTCGCAAAGCGTCAGGCGATCACCAATCCCGATCGCACGATCGCTTCGATCAAGCGTCACATGGGCGAAGGCGATTATAGCGTCAAGATCGACGGCAAGGATTACACGCCGCAAGAGATCTCCGCAATGATTCTCCAGAAGCTCGTCAACGACGCGAGCAACTATTTGGGCGAGCGCGTGACCAAAGCGGTCATCACCGTTCCCGCCTATTTTAACGATTCGCAACGCCAAGCGACCAAAGACGCCGGCAAGATCGCCGGTCTCGACGTGCTGCGGATCATTAACGAGCCGACCGCGGCCGCCCTGGCCTACGGCCTTGAGAAAAAGGGCAACGAAACGATTCTGGTGTGGGATCTCGGCGGCGGCACGTTCGACGTATCGATTCTGGAAGTCGGCGACGGCGTCTTCGAAGTTAAGGCGACCAACGGCGACACTCATTTGGGCGGCGACGACTACGACCAGCGCGTCGTGGAGTGGCTCGTCGATCAGTTCCGTCGCGATCAAGGCATCGACCTGAGCAAAGACAAGCAGGCGATGCAGCGTTTGACGGAAGCGGCCGAAAAGGCAAAGATCGAGCTCTCCTCCGTCGTGCAGACGAGCATCAATCTGCCGTTCATCACGGCCGACCAAGAGGGTCCCAAGCACCTCGACTACACGCTCACGCGCGCGAAGTTCGAAGAGCTGACCAGCGATCTCACCGATCGCTGCATCGGACCGTTCAAGAGCGCGATCGCCGATGCCAAACTCGATATCTCGAAAATCGACGAAGTCATCATGGTCGGCGGTGCTACGCGCATGCCGGTCATCCAGGAGCTCGTGCGCAAGCTCACCGGTAAAGAGCCGAATCTCACCGTCAACCCCGACGAAGTCGTTGCGGTCGGTGCGGCGATTCAAGCCGGCGTGCTCGCAGGGGAAGTCCGGGACGTCGTTTTGCTCGACGTGACCCCGCTTTCGCTCGGTCTCGAAACGCTCGGCGGCGTGATGACGCGCCTCATCGAGCGCAATACGACGATTCCGACGAAGAAGTCGCAGGTCTTCACGACGGCCGAAGACGGCCAGACGTCGGTAGACATCCACGTGCTACAAGGCGAACGCCCGATGGCGCCCGATAATAAGACGCTCGGACGATTCCGCTTGGAAGGCATTCCGCCGGCTCCGCGCGGCATTCCGCAGATAGAAGTGACGTTCAACATCGACGCCAACGGCATCGTGAACGTCGCTGCAAAAGATCTCGGCACCGGCAAGGAGCAGCAAATCACGATCACCGCATCGACCAATCTGTCGAAAGACGAGGTCGACCGCATGGTCAAGGATGCCGAACTGCAAGCCGCGGCGGACAAGTCTAAGAAGGAAGAGGCCGAAGTACGCAATAACGCGTCGAGCCTCATCTATTCAACCGAGAAGTCGCTCAAAGAAGTCGGCGAGAAACTCGATGCCGGCGCTCGCGGCGACGTCGAAAGCGCGTTGTCCGAGCTCAAGCGCGTCAGCGAAAACGGTACGGTTGCCGAGATCAAGCCCGCGATCGAGAGGCTGCAGCAAGCCAGCTACAAGATGGCCGAACTGCTCTATAAAGCCTCCGCACCCGAGGGCGGTCAGGCAACAAATGGTGACGGCGCGCAAGCTGGTGCCGGCGCAGGCGCTGCAAACGGCAGCACGTCGGAACAACCGTCGGAAGACGTCATCGACGCCGAGTTCAAGGAAGCGAAGTAGCGGAGGCGCTTTTAGTAAGATCGCTTGCTACGTGACTGTGTCGGGGACGCTCGTCGCCCGCGTCCTGCGGGCTCCTGCTCTGCCGCCCTCGCGCCACCTGCTGAGGGAAATCATGACCTCCTGTCAGTGGCGCTCGGGTCGGAAGCCCCTCCACAGCACGTAGCTGCGCTCCCTTACTAAAAGCATCCGTGTAAGAATTAAAGAGATATGTTTGACGATCAGATTTTAAGGACAGAGGCGGGCGAAGCGTTAATTGACGAGCCCGATTCGAACGCGCCCACGCGCAGCAATCGCTCGAGGAACAGCTCGCTGCCGAACGAGCGCGGGCCGACGACAACTACAATAAATTCTTGCTGGCGATGGCGGACTTTGAAAATTATAAGAAGCGCCTGCAACGCGATCTCGATTCCATCGTGACCTCCCATCGCCGGACGCTGCTCGAGCGCTTCTTGCCGGTCCTGGACAATTTGGAGCGCGCGCTGCAAGCCGGAGGCGGTGAAGGTTTGCGCCCGGGCATCGAACAGACGCTCAAGGGCTTCGAGGCGATTCTCGCAGGCGAAGGCGTACGTCCGATCGATGTCAAGGGTAAGCCGTTCGATCCGCGCGTCGCCGAAGCGATCGGCACGATCGCCGCAACGAACGGTACCGACGACGACACCGTCGTCGAAGTCGCGCAAAAAGGATATTCCATCGGCGAGGAGCTCTTACGCCCCGCCAAGGTGATTGTTGCCAAACATGACGCCGAATGAACTTTAGGGATTACTACACGGTCCTGGGCGTCCCCAAAGGCGCGGCTGAGAAAGATATCAAGTCCGCGTATCGGAAGCTCGCCCGCAAATGGCATCCCGATGCGAACCCCAACAACCAGCGGGAAGCCGAAGAGAAGTTCAAGGAAATCTCCGAGGCGTACGAAGTGCTCGGCGACCCCGAGAAGCGCAAAAAATACGACATGCTTGGCCCCAACTGGCAAGAGGCCGCGCGTCAAGCCGAGCAGCAGCGGCGCTATCGCACCGGTAGCCAAGACTTCGAGTTCGACTTTGGAGCGGGCGGTCCCGGAGCTGCCGGCGGTCCGAGCGGTTTTTCGGATTTCTTCGATATGTTCTTTTCGGGAATCGGGCGGCGCCAGACGACGCAGAGCACCGGCTTTCCGCAACGCGGTCAAGATCTCGAAACGACGATCGAACTCGGGCTTCGCGATATTTACGACGGCGGCAAGAAAGCGGTGTCGCTTCAGGTCGAAGACATCTGCACGCGATGCCGCGGTACCGGTACCGAAAGCGGACACTTATGCATGCAGTGCCACGGCACCGGCCGAATACTGGTCAACAAGAAGTTCGAAGTATCGATTCCAAAAGGCATCGGCGACGGGCAGCGCATCCGGCTTGCAGGACAAGGCGGTGCGGGACTCAACGGCGGTCCGGCGGGGGATCTCTATCTCATCGTGAAGCTGCACGACGATCCAACCTATAAACGCAAAGGTGATGACCTTTACGTCGACCTGCCCGTCAGCATCTACGACCTGCTGCTGGGCGGCGATGTCAAGGTTCCAACCCTGAGCGGGCAAGTGGCGATGACGATTCCCGAAGGCACCCAGAACAACCGTTTGCTGCGCCTTTCGGGCCGCGGCATGCCGCGCGTCAAGGGAGGCGGCACCGGCGACCAGTACGTCCGTCTTATTGGACAGCTTCCGCAAAACCTCAACGACAAAGAGAAGAAACTCATCAAAGAACTCGCAGCGCTGCAAAACGGAAAGCGCTAGAATCGGCGTGCGATAGTGCTTGGCGGCCACGGGCTGATGTGGTCGAACATCTACGGCTCCGATAAGCCGCAGGTCAAGCGCGTCGATTGGAAGCGCATCGGCGCGCTCTTTGCCCCTTACTGGCGGCAGCAGTCGATCGTTCTGATCTGCATTCTACTCACTTCAGCGCTGGGCCTCATTCCGGGATTCGTGATGGCGCGTATTATCGACGTCGCGTTTCCGCATCGGGATTTTCGCGAGCTGGTCGCCGACGTTTCGGTCATGTTGGTCGCCGCGCTGGTGTCGGCGGGGCTGAGCGTGTTGCAGGGCTATCTCAACTCGATCGTCGGCGAAGGCATCATGCGCGACATCCGCACGCGTCTCGTCGCCCATCTGCACCGCATGCCCATCGCCTTCTTCAGCGGCACGAAGACCGGCGAAATCATGAACCGCGTCAGCAACGACGTCGACAACATCGATAACGTCGTCACCGGTACGGTTACGGCGATCGTCACCAACGTCGGCGTCATTGCGACGACCGTGATCGCGATGTTCGTTTGGAACTGGCGCCTCGCGCTTGTCTCAATGGCGGTAGTACCGCTCATGGTCTTTCCGCTTGGCCCGGTCGGACGCCGTATGTACGGCGTGCGCCGGCAGACGCGCCAAAAGCGCGACGAGATAGAGTCCATTACCCAGGAGACACTGTCGATTTCGGGGATCACGCTCATCAAGTCGTTCGCGCGGGAAGCCTTCGAAAAGTCGCGTTTTTATGAAGTCGGTACGCGCCTCATGCATCTGGAGATCGACCTGGCAATGGTCGGCCGCTGGTTCATGGCATCGCTGGGAGCGATGACGATCATCGGCCCGGCCATCGTTTGGCTCGGCGGAGGCTGGTACGCGTTGACGTCGGGAATTCAAGTCGGCATCGTCGTGGCGTTCGTTTCGTTTATAACGACGCGTCTTTACGGTCCGGCGGCGTCCTTGGCCGGTATCCAAGTACAGATCGTCAGCGCGCTGGCGGTCTTCGAGCGCATCTTCGACTACCTGGAGATGAAGCAAGAAGAGTACGATCCGCCCGATGCGGTCGTGCTGCCGAGCGTTCGCGGCGAAATTGAGTTCGAGGACGTGACGTTTGAATATCCCGGTATGGAACGCACCGTGCTCGACGGCGTTTCGTTTCACGTCGAGCCCGGCAAGGTCGCGGCCTTCGTCGGACCGTCGGGCGCAGGCAAGACGACGATCACGCAGCTGGTTCCACGTTTCTACGACGCGCCAAGCGGCAGCGTACGCGTCGACGGCCACGACGTACGAACGGTGGCCTTGGAATCGCTGCGTCGCGACATCGGCATCGTTACTCAGGAAACGTATCTGTTCCACGATACGATCGCCAACAATCTTCGCTACGGCAATCCGGAGGCAAGCGACGACGATCTTCGGGCGGCGGCCACGGCCGCGTATATCGCCGATTTCATCGAGACGCTTCCAGACCGCTACGAGACCGTCGTCGGCGAGCGCGGACACAAGCTCTCGGGCGGCGAGCGCCAGCGCCTGGCGTTGGCCCGCGTGCTGCTCAAGGATCCGCGAATTCTCATCCTCGACGAGGCCACCAGCTCGCTGGATTCCGAGAGCGAAGCCGCGATTCAAGCGGCGCTCGTAACGGCGATGCGCGGACGTACGAGCTTGGTGATCGCGCACCGGCTATCGACGGTACTTGCTGCCGACGTCATCTTCGTGGTCGACGCCGGGCGGATCGTAGAAACCGGCCGCCACGCGGACCTTCTGGCGCGCGGCGGCCTCTATTCACGTCTGTATAGAACGCAGTTCAGAGAAATTAGTGCGTAGGATTGGGCCCGTTATGGCCCTGTTGCCCTTTGCGACGAAATGGCCACCGCAGTGAGCGCGGCGGCCATTTCTCTTGGCCTTTTGCTTAATGGTGAGTCGCGGCGAAATGGATTCCCGCGTTGACTTGCCCAATTGCATTATTGACCGAGGTGATTGCGTTGTTGCGGTAACCGCCCTTATCCGGCACCGCAGCCTGGAGCTCGTGCAGAGCGGAATAAAGATAACCGCGTGCGTTGAGCATATGGGTCTGCGCCGCCATCGCGATACCGGCTCCGATGCCCATGAAGACGACCGCGAAGATGAAGACGGCAACTGCTTGACCGAGACGAGTACGAATCATAAGAAAAATACCTCCAGTGGTTGCAACGATGTACCGGCCGATTTGGTTCCCCGAAGCGATGCTCCTCCCGCGTTTAATCTGGAATCTCCATCACCATCGGTTCGACCGGAACGTGAAGTTGCGGTTCGGTGGCGGCGCGTATCTCTTCCAACGTGACTTCCGGCGCGAGTTCGCGTAAGACGAGGCCCTCGGGCGCGACGTCGATCGTTCCCATGTCGGTGATGATGCGGTGAACGACGCGTCGACCCGTCAAAGGAAGAGAGCACTGCTTGACGATCTTGTGCGAGTTGCCTTTGGCGACGTGCTCCATCATGACGATAACGCGCTTAGCTCCGTGAACGAGATCCATCGCGCCGCCCATGCCCTTGACCATCTTGCCTGGAATCATCCAGTTTGCCAGATCGCCGTGCTCCGAAACTTGCATGGCGCCTAACACCGCAAGGTCGATGTGACCGCCGCGAATCATTCCGAACGATAACGCGGAATCGAAAAACGACGCGCCGGAGAGCACCGTCACCGTTTCCTTGCCGGCGTTGATGAGATCGGGATTCTCCTGACCTTCGTACGGATACGGTCCCAACCCGAGGATGCCGTTTTCGCTCTGGAGCGTGACCGTCACGCCGTGCGGCACGTAGTTCGGAATGAGTGTGGGAAGGCCGATCCCGAGATTGACGTACTGTCCGTCGCGAAGCTCTTGAGCGACGCGCGCGGCGAGTTGCGTGCGACTCAGCGGCATAGGTCACCCCTCTCGTTTGCGCGTGGTTACGCGCTCGATGCGTTTGCCTTGCGGACCGACGTGCACGATGCGCTGCACGAAGATACCCGGCAGATGAACGTTCTCGGGATCGATCTTACCGGGCTCGACGAGTTCCTCGACTTCGGCTATCGTAATTTTTCCGGCCATCGCGCAGAGTGGATTGAAGTTCCGCGTAGCCTTGTGAAAGACGAGATTGCCGGTGGTATCGCCGATCGATGCGCGAACCAGCGCGAAATCGCATACGATGCCCTGTTCTAACACGTATTCGCGGCCGTTAAACACGCGCGTTTCCTTCTTCGGCGACGCGATCGCAACGCTGCCGTCCGGGTTATGCTTCCAGGGCAAGCCGCCGTCGGCGACGAGCGTGCCGTCGCCCGTTGCGGTGTAAAATGCCGGAATGCCGCAGCCGCCGGCGCGCAGACGTTCGGCCAGCGTGCCTTGCGGACAGAGCTCGACTTCGAGCTCGCCGCTAAGGTACTGGCGCTCGAACTCTTTGTTTTCGCCCACGTACGAACCGGTCGTTCGCCGGATACGGCGATGATCGAGCAGGACGCCCAAGCCCCAGCCGTCGACGCCGCAATTGTTCGAGACGGTTACCAGATCGGTCGCACCTTGCTCGAGCAGCGCCTCGATCAAGTTGTGCGGAATGCCGTTGAGTCCGAAGCCGCCGACGGCCAACGAGGCGCCGCTGGGAATGTCGGCGACGGCATCGGCGCACGAGGCGTAAACCTTTTGCATATCCCGGGGCTTGGATGCAGTTATGTTGAAGCCCTCGGCATGACGGCATCAATTGAATCTGCTACCAACGAGGAAGAGGCTCTTATCCTCGCTTCCGTTCGGGAGCTGGTCGCCGAGAAGGTCGCGCCGCGCGCGGCCGAGATCGATGAGGCCGGCGAGTTTCCGTGGGATATCAAAGACCTTTTTGCTCAGAACGACCTGCTGGGAATTCCCATTCCTACGGAGTACGGCGGCCTAGGCGGAACGTTCGTGACGTACGTCAAGGTCGTCGAAGAGATCGCTAAAGCCTGTGCGTCCAGTTCGCTGATCGTCGCAGTTCAAGAGCTCGGCATGTTGCCGATCATGATCGCCGGCAGCGACGAACAGAAACGCCGCTTCCTACCGAAGATTGCGTCGGGCGAGCACCTCGCCGCGTATGCGCTCACCGAAGTGTCGAGCGGCTCGGACGCACTCGGCTCGATGCGTACGCGTGCGGTCCGGAAGGGCGACTCGTATTCGCTGACGGGGCAGAAGATTTGGATCACTAACGGCAGCGTGGCCGACGTGGTATGCGTCTTTGCCGTGACCGACCCGGAAGCGGGCTCGCGCGGCGTTAGCGCTTTCGTCGTTGAGAAGGGAACACCCGGATTCACGGTCGGTAAAAAAGAGAAAAAGATGGGCATTCGCGGATCCCCGACCAACGAGCTCATCTTCGACAACTGCGAAGTGCCTGCGGGAAACCGTCTCGGCGAAGAAGGTGAAGGCTTCAAAATCGCCATGCGCGTGCTCGACAAATCGCGCCCGGGCATTGCCGCGCAAGCGCTCGGCATCGCGGCCGGAGCGCTCGATTATGCGACCGGCTATGCCAAAGAGCGCGTAGCGTTTGGCAAACCGATCGGCCAGCATCAGGGCGTCGGATTCATGCTCGCCGACATGAAAACCGAAGTCGAATCGGCGCGCTTGCTGCTATACGAAGCCGCAAAGCGCTGCGACGAGGGCGCGGCCGACGTCACGCTTTGGGCCGCGATGGCGAAACTGAAGTGCGGCGACGTCGCCATGTCGGTGACGACCGATGCCGTCCAGGTACTTGGCGGCTTTGGGTACTCGTCGGAGTATCCCGTCGAGCGGATGATGCGCGACGCGAAGATAACGCAGATCTACGAGGGCACGCAGCAGATTCAACGGCTGGTCGTTTCCCGCGCGTTGGTAGGCAAGGGAAAGTAGACGGCTAAAGGGCCGCCTCCTTGCTCGCGCGAATCCGGGGCCTTCGAAAATAGCGCGAAGGGAGGTGAATCTCTTGAAGAAGTTTCTTGCAGCACTAACGATTGCGGGTTTCCTGATGACCGGCACGGCAATGGCCGCCGCCGGCCCCAGCCCCATTCCGAAAGCTAGTACTAAAGCGGCGGCCGCCAAGCCCGCCGCAAAATCCGCGGCAAAGCCGGCCGCGAAACCGATGGCGAAGTCGACCGCGAAGCCGACGGCCAAGACCTCGGCAAAGCCGAGTTCGAAACCGCAGTAAATTCGTTTTTATTCATACTATGGTAACAAGCGAGAGCGGCGCGGGACGCGCCGCTCTTTTTTACGAAGGTCGTGCCATGCCCGATCCGATGGATCCCAACTTCACCGCACAAAACCCGATCGTCGCCGCCGCTCAAAAGATCCGCGCACGCCGCGAGGTCGAAAGAGCCCTCGACGAAGCGACCGGTGAGGTCGCTCCACATAAACCGGAAGATGCCGAAGAGTCGCTGCGGCTTTTTGCCGAGCATCTCGCTGCCGGTATCAAGCGCCTCAACTCCATCGTCGGCGATCGCAACGGCGTCAAGCTCGTTCGGCTCGAGCGCCCGTTGCGATTGCGCTTACGCTTTTGCGATTTACGAGTGTCGCTCGATCTCGACGACGTCAATCAACTCGTGCGCATCAAAGGACTCGACCTCGACGGCGATTACCAGTTCGATCCTAATGCAGACGTCCCGGCGCTCGTCAATCTTTCAAAAATCTCAACCGAGTCCGGCTACGGTGAAGACCTTACGGCTTCTTCGCTTTTGAAGCAGCTGGCTTCCGGCGCCGAGCTGGAACCGCCGAGCCATTTGCACGGGCTCGGGCCGTTAACGTTCGACTGATAATCTCCGGCGTGGGGCACAGCGCATTGACGGGACAGCGCGCGCACTGCGGCGTCGGGGCTTTGCAGACGGCGCGCCCATGCATGATCAGCCAGTGCGTCGCGTCTCCCCACTTCGATTGCGGGAGCAATGCCGTCAGATCGTCTTCAACCTGACGCGGCGTCTTGCCGAGCGTTATTCCCAGCCGATGCGAAACGCGAAAGACGTGAGTATCGACCGCGAGCGCCGCTTGTTCGAAGGCCGCGGCCATCACGACGCTGGCCGTTTTGCGGCCGACGCCGGCCAGCGACTCCAAATCCTCGCGGTCGCGGGGGACCTCTCCGCCGAAACGCTCGAACACATCGCGTGCGCAGTTGATGATGTTTCGCGCCTTCATTCGAAAGAATCCGCACGACTTGATGATCTTTTCGACGTCGGATTGCTTGGCGGCCGCCAGCTTCTGCGGGGTCGGATACTTCGCAAAGAGTGCCGGCGTCGTCATGTTTACGCGTGCGTCGGTGCATTGGGCAGAAAGAATGACGGCGACGAGGAGCTGAAAGTCGTTGCCGTACTGCAGC
The DNA here is from genome assembly GCA_963715435.1 of Vulcanimicrobiota bacterium. Lineage (GTDB taxonomy): Bacteria > Vulcanimicrobiota > Vulcanimicrobiia > Vulcanimicrobiales > Vulcanimicrobiaceae > JAFAHZ01. Next base: position 2,300,175 of record OY970243.1, on the reverse strand, counting down.
GCCGTGACCGCATGCGGATAGCTGCGCTCGAGTATGCCGAGCTGCTCTATCGCGGTTTCCCGCGCCACTTTCTTCTTGGGGAAGGGTATCGAAGGCATCGCCCTAGGGACGTTTCGGAGCATCCGCGTAACTCCCCGCATGGCCGAAACGATACAATCGCTCAACGATAAGGCTGTCGCGCTGCACGCGCAGGGTCGCCTGCGTGAAGCGGTTGCGCTGTTTTCCGAAGCGATCGTTCGTTATCCGCAGGCGGCAGTTCTCTACAATAACCTCGCGATGACGCTCGACGAGCTCGGCTCTCCCAAAGACGCGATGATAGCGTACGATTCGGCGCTGTCCCGAGCCCCTAAGTTCGTCGCGTCGCTCATCGGAAAGGCCGGACTCTTACTGCGCGACGCTCGCGTCGACGAGGCTCGCCGGCTCTTTGCCGAAGCTCTCGACGTCGAGCCGTCGTCGGTAGGGGCCAACCTGGGCATGTACGAGTTGCTGCAAATCAAAGGCGAGCTGCGCGAAGCGGTCGCACATCAGCGCCGGGCGCTGGCGCAGCAGCGCGTCTTTGCGCATCACGCACCCAGCGAAAAGCGCAGTCTGCTCGTGCTGTGCACGCCGGGCGATTGGCAGGCCAACGTTCCCGTCGATTTCCTGTTCGAACGCAAGACGACGAGTTTCTGTAAACTGTATTTGCTCGATCGGGCGCAAGCGCTGCAGGAATCGCTGCCGCCGTACGACGTCGTCCTCAACGCAATCGCAGAGTCCGACGAAGCCGTTGACGTGCTGAACCTGGCGCGCGCATTTTTGGACGCACAGGAGAAACCGTCGCTGAATGCACCGGAGCGCGTCATCGCCATCGGCCGCCGCCGTTTGGGTGAGACGCTCGCAGGTGTCGACTGCATGGTCGCGCCGGTCGCGCAAGTCGACGGAAAAGGCCTCGCCGCGGCCCAGTCGCCGTTTGCCTTTCCGGTCATCGCGCGCCCGGTCGGATCGCATGCCGGCCACGATCTCGCGCGCTTGACGAACTCCCAGGAGCTCGGAGCTTACGCCGAGCAGGTCGGCGCCGCGCAATACTTCGTGAGCCCATTTATCGATTACGTTAACGACGACGGTAACTATCGCAAGTACCGCATCGTGTTCGTCGACGGGGAACCGTATCCGGTGCACCAGGCGATCTCGCCGAACTGGATGATTCACTATTACAACGCACCGATGGCCGATCATCAGTGGATGCGCGACGAAGAGGCTGCCTTCATGGCCGAATTGGGATCCGTCTTTACAGACGGCTTGCAAAAAACGCTTCGCGACCTCGCCGCCGCCGTCGGCTTAGAGTACTTCGGAATCGATTGCGCGATCGGCCCGGACGGACGGCTGATCGTCTTCGAGGCCGATACCGCAATGCTCGTTCACACGACCGATCCGGTCGAAATCTATCCTTACAAACACGAATACGTGCCGCGCATCTATCGCGCGATCGAGGCCATGGTCGACCGCCGGAAATCGTAGAAAGGCTGACCTTTCCGGCCGATAAGTAATTGTTATGGATTCGGGCCAGCTCTTCGACGCAGTCATCGTCGGCGGAGGTCTCGCCGGGACGACCGTCGCCGCAGAGCTTGCTCTGCTGGCTCCGGCAGGTTTTAGCACGCTCCTAATCGATGCGCGCGAGCCAGGCCCCGGGAGTGCGTACGCGCCGGTTTCCGAACGGCTGTATATGAACGGCACGGCGCGCACGATGAGCGCCGTCTCCGGCGACAAGACGCATCTCGTCAACTGGCTGCGAACCGAACCGGGGTCGGCGTTGATCTCACGCCGGCTTTTCGGCCGTTATCTCCGCGAACACTTGCGCGACGCGCTCGATCGCCGGCCTGAGTTCGAAACGCTGCGCACGGAAGTCGTCGACGTTATCGCCGGCGACGGAGAGTTTACCATCGTCGACGCGCACGGCGGCGAACGAACCGCGCGGCACGTCGTGCTCGCTTTAGGGAACTTTCCGCCCGATTACGCGTTCTTACCGCAGACGCTTCACCGCCACCCCGGCTTCGTTGCCGATCCGTGGCACTTCGATCCTACGCCCGTACATTTGCGCGGCGACGCGCTGATCGTCGGAAGCGGCCTGACTGCAATGGACACCATCGCGCTGCTCGACGAGCGAGGATTCGAAGGATGCGTGCACGTCGTATCGCGCCGCGGCTTAACTCCCTGCGTCGAGAATCCGTTCGCACGCGCGCTGGATCCGCAGCAGCTTGCTCTTCAGACGCAAACGCCGTACGCTCTCTTGCGCTCTCTGCGCGCTGCGGCCCGCAAGCACGGCGCGGGCGGCGGCGATTGGCGCGACGTCGTCGAGGCGATTCGCGCGGTGACGCCTGCGATTTGGGCATCGTGGACCCTCCGCGAGCGTAAGCGCTTCCTTCGCCATCTCGAAGTCTATTGGGCAGTTCACCGCTATCGCGTTCCGCCGAAGACGGCGGCGGTCTGCGAGCGGCTGCGGCGGGAGGGCCGTCTCGCACGGCATCGCGGGCGGATATTCGAAGCAGGCGAGGCACCCGGTAAGCGGATCCGGGTGGGACTTGACGGTCCGGCGGGAAAAAACTCGCTTGTGGTTTCTTGCGCGGTCAATTGCACCGGACCCAACGGCGACTACGAGCGCGTCGGTCACCCGCTCGTCCAAAACCTCATGCGCCGCGGAACGATTCGAGCGGACCGCCTGCATTTAGGCCTCGATGCGACGCCGGATCTGCACGTCGTCGATGCCCGTGGCAACAAGCTGGAACGGCTTTTCATCCTGGGACCGCCGCTTCGCGGAATGTTCTACGAAACGACCGCGGTGCCGGAGACGCGCGAGCAAGCCGCCGCCATCGCCCGTTCGGTCGTTTCGGAAAGCTCCGGCGTGACTTTGGAAGCCGCATCGTGACGGCCGGGCTCGACCGCCTCGCGCAGGCCATGTGCAACGACGAGTTCTCGGGGGCCATGGATCGCTGCGCCCGATCGTTTGAAACCTATCGCGAACGTCTGCCGACCATTCCATACGCCTACACCCGTACGCGGTTGATGCGCACCCCGCAGTTCGAAATCGTGGCGATGCGGTGGTCTCCCGGCTCGATCAGCCCGATTCACGATCACGGCACCTCGCATTGCTGGGTGCTGATGCTCGAAGGCGCGCTCGACGTGGAGAACTTCGAACGCGACGACGATGGAAACGGCTCGATAGTCCTATTGCGCAACACCGGCCGGCTAGAGCTCGCGCAAGGAGACGTCGACTACCGCGGCGGCCCGAACGAACTGCATCGCGTGCGTAATACTACCGAACGAATGGCGTATTCGCTGCAGCTCTACAGCGTGCCCATTGAAACGTACACGGTCGTCGACGCGCGTTCGGCCCAAGGACGCATCGTTACGGCTACGTGCGATTTGGAGCTGCTCGGGCAATAGTCTTGGCAGCAATGCCTACCAACGCGACGCCAAAAAGCGTTGCAATCGAAAATGTAAGGACGAGTGCGTCGCGTAAGGGCGTTCCCAATCGCGCTTCGACGGCGATCGGTAGGCCGCAGATCGACGTGCCAATGAGAAGACCGACGACCGCAGAGAGCCCCATCGCCGACGAGACGATGCCTTCGCGCCCCTCGGTCGCGCCCCTGAAAACGCCGGCCGAGAGCGTCGGATATGCGAAGCCTATCCCACCGCCGCCCACGATCCATCCCGCGTACGCAAGCCAAATCGGCGCGCCCAAAGCGACCGCCACGAATCCGCCCGTCCCGAGAACGCACCCGACTGCGCCGGCAGCGACGACGCGCGCGCTTCCCCAGCGCTGCTGCATCGCCGGTGAGAACAGCGCGGTAGCCGACCAGCCCAAGACCGCAACGGTAATACAGATGCTCGCCGCTTCGAGCGAAAGTCCTCGAACTCTGACCAAGGCCAGCGCGACGTACGCATCGGCTCCAAAGAACGCGGCGTGCAGCAGCGCAAACGCGAAAAGCGACGAATGCATCGGGCCGCGCGCCAACAGCGTCGCGCGCGAGAACAGCAGACGGAGCGCACCGAACGGATCCGATGGCTGCGCGCTCGGCCGCTGTTCGACCGCGGGCACGATCAAGAACGCGGCGAGAAACAGCAGCGGCAGCAGACCCGCAAACGCCCAGCGCCAGCCGAAATGCATCGCGACGTACGCGCCGAGCCCGGGAGCGATTACGCCGGGAACGACCCACATCGTCGCGTTGAGCGACATCATGCGCGTTCGCAAGTGATCCGGGAACGATTTCGCGATTGCCGTGAACGACATCGCGTAGTCGAGGCCGTCGCCCACGCCTTCGACGAAGCGCGCGCCCAGAAACGCCGGCATGTTCGGCGCAATCGCCACCAGCGCTAGTCCGGCGCCGAGCAATGCCAATGCAATCGTGAGGACGCGGCGTAATCCGTAACGATCGGCCCACGGCCCCGCGAAAGGAAGAAAGAGCGCGAACGCGGCAAAGAACGACGTGAACGCCAGCGCGTACTCGCCAAGGCCGTGCAGATCCGCCACGACGCGCGGCATGACCGCGGCAACGACCAATCCTTGCGTCGCTGCAACGAACTCGGAGACCAGCAGGCCGGCGGCAACGCGGCCGCGGCGGCCTTCGAAAAGCTCACGCATAGCGCTGAGCTATTCCGCCAAGGCCACCGATTCGCCGTCGCGCGCGATCAAGCCGTCGCGCTCGAGCGCGCGGACGAACGTACGAACGTCGTCGACCGTCCGGCCGGGCAGCATGGGCTCGAGGTCGCGATGCAGATCCAGAAACGAAATCCGCTTCCCAGGCGGAAGCTCGCGCAGCCGGTCGATGACGCGACCGCGCGCGTAGCGCGCGGTGTGCTCGAATGGGACCGCGTTGCCGCGCTTGCGCGGAGGGTTTGCATTCGACGGGGCGCCAAGCGGCGCAGCGGCACAGTCGTTTTGCAGCGGGCAGAGCAGACATTTCGGTGCGCGCGCCGTGCAGATCGTCGCACCTAAATCCATGAGTGCCGACGCCCAATCGTGCGCATTCCCGCGGGGCGGACCGAGCGCTCGGCCGAGGCGCTCGCCGATACGGCGCACGTTCGTATCGACTGGTAAGTCGTCGAGGTCGAAGGCGAACGTCCGAACGGCCGCGGCCGTGTACGGCCCGATTCCGGGCAAGTCCAGCAGCTCGCCCACCGCTTCGGGCATGCGGCCCCTGTGATGCCCAACGACCGCTTCGGCTACGCGCTTCAGTCGCACCGCGCGCGAGTTATATCCCAAACCTTTCCACGCGCGCAGCACGTCGGCCGTCGAGGCTGCCGCCAGCGCGCCGAAGTCCGGAAAACGTTCGACGAATGCGCGGAACTTCGGAACGACGCGATCGACTTGCGTCTGCTGGAGCATGAACTCGCTGACCAAAGTATAGTACGGATCGCGCACGACCCGCCACGGGAGATCGGCGCGGCCGTGCAGCGCGTACCACTCTAGCAAACGCCGTTGGATTTGCTTCACGCGCGTAGACTTTTGAACGCTTCGCCGATTCTGCGGATCCCCTCGCCGATTTCCTTACGCGTCACGGCGGTCAAAGCCAAGCGGAAGTGATGGTCGCCGCCGGAGCTCGGGAAGAACGCTTCGCCGAAGAGAAACGAGGCGCCGCGGCGTTCGGCGGCGTCGAGCAGCGCGCGCGCTCGCACTTCGCGCGGCGTCGTCACCCACAAGTAGAACCCGCCGGCCGGACTGCTCGCTTTCAACGACGGGGGCCAATAACGCGCGATCGCTTCGTCGGCGAGCTTGCGCCGTAGCTGCAGCTCTTCGCGCAGCTGCTCGACGTGCGCGTCGTAACCGCGCTCCAAGTAGTCCGTGACGGCGGCTTGCACGTAGAGACTCGTGGCCATGTCGTAGGCTTGCTTGCGCAGCAGCAGCCGTTCGAGAATCGTACGCGGCGCGGAAAGCCACCCGACGCGTAAGCTCGGCGCAATGGTTTTCGAGAACGTCGACAAGTACACGACGTAATCGGGCGCGAGAGCGACGAGCGGGGGCCCGGCCTCGGGCGCGAGCGGACCATACGGATCGTCTTCGACGATCGGAACGCCGGCGCGTTTGGCGATGGTGGCCAAGCGTTCACGCCGGTCGGCGTTCATCGTCGCGTTGGTCGGATTGTGTAGCGACGGCATGGTATAGATGAAACGCGGACGACGGGTGCGCAAAACCGCCTCGACGTGATCGACCCGCATGCCCTCGTCGTCGACCTGCACCGGAATCGCGCGCAAGCCGTTGATTTGAAACACTTGCAGCGCGCCCGGATACGACGGCGATTCTACGATGATCTCGTCGCCGGGCTCGGCTAAACTCTGTGCGACGATCGCAATGCCTTGGGTCGATCCGGTGAGCACGATGATGCCGTTCGGCATAACCGCTGCAGCGCCGCGCGCGTTCATGCGGGCCGCGATGGCCGCGCGCAAAGGCTCGTAACCCTCCGAATCGCCGTACGAGAGCACGAAGCGCGGATCGCGCGCGACATGTCCGAACGATTTGGCGAGCTCGCCGAGCGGCGAAGGCTCGTCCGGCGCAACGCCCTGCACGAACGAGATTCGCCCGCTCTCTTGCTTTGCGGCCAGCTCGCCCAGCACGTTCGGAAACTCGCCGACGCGCCAGGGCGGTAACGTCACCCACCAGGGCACGGCGGCCGACCGTTCCGGCTGGCCGCCGCGCAGTTGCGGAACCACGCGCGATCCCGAGCCGACGCGCTGCTCGATCAGCCCGTCGGCGACCAGCTCGCGATAGGCGTGCACCACGGTGCTCCGGTTGACGTTGAGCTTCTCGGCCATGTTGCGTTCGGGCGGCAGCCGCGTCGACTCCGGCAGCGTGCCGGTCAGGATGGCCTCCCGCAGATGCTCGTAAATTTGCCGGTACAGCGGAACGATCGAGTCCCGGTCCAACTCGGGCAGCAGTCCAACGGTCGCCATGGAGTGAGCCAGTTGGCGGGGCTAGGGCGGAGCGCCTTTGAAACGAAAGACACCGCTCGCCTCATCATATGGTTAGAGCGAAGATCGCTTGGGAGATCCTATCTTGGCAGAACATAACGTCGACGCAGTCGTCATCGGCGCCGGCCCCGGCGGTTACCATGCCGCAATCCGGCTGGGACAACTCGGCAAGAAAGTCATGTGCGTCGATCGCGACGAGGTAGGCGGCGTTTGCCTCAACTGGGGTTGCATTCCGACCAAGGCATTGCTGCACGTCGGCGAGGTGATCCGGCATATCGAACACGCCGGCGCGATCGGATTGACCGTTGCAAAACCGACGGTCGATCGGGAAGGCGTTGCAAAGTTCAAAAACGACGTCGTCAACTCCAACGTCGGAGGGGTGAAGACGCTCTTCAAAGCCAACGGCGTGGAGTTTCTCTACGGCGAAGCGTCGTTTAAGAGTCCGACCGAGATCTCCGTCAAGAAGAAAGACGGCGACACCGACACGATCAAGGCGCAGAACGTCGTGATTGCGACGGGTTCGGCGCCAATCGACGTTAAAGCGTGGCCGCGCGACGGCGACACGATCATCAACTCCGACGACGCCGTTGCGGTCAAGCGCGTTCCCAAGGATATGCTCGTAATCGGCGGCGGCGTCATCGGCCTCGAATTCGCAACGGTTTACGCGCGAATGGGTGCCAAAGTGCTCGTCGTCGAGATGATGCCGCAGATTCTCACCGGCACCGACGCCGAGATTGGTAAAACGCTCGGACGCATTTTGAAAAAGCAAGGCGTCGAGATCATGCTCAACACGAAGGTCGGCGACCTCAAGAAAGATGGAAAGAATGTCGTCGCCACGCTCAACGGCGAAGGCACGAACGGTAAAGACGAGACCCGCAAGTTCGACATGGTGCTGGTTGCGGTCGGGCGCCGTCCGGTCACCGATAATCTCAACCTTCAGGCTGCAGGCCTTGCTGCCGACGACAAAGGCTTCATCGCGGTCGACGCGCAGATGCGCACGAAGGTACCGAACGTTTTTGCAATCGGCGACGTCACGGGACAGCCGCTGCTCGCGCACCGCGCGATGAAACAAGGCGTCGTGGCCGCCGAAGTCATGAGCGGCGACAAATCGGCCGCATTCGATCCAATCGCTATTCCGAACTGCGTCTACACCGATCCAGAAGTTGCAACGGTCGGTCTTTCGGAAGAGGAAGCCAAAGCCAAAGGCTACGAGGTGCGCATCGGTAAGTTCCCATTGGCGGCAAGCGGCCGCGCGCGCACGATGAACGAGACCGACGGCTTGCTCAAGCTCGTCGGCGATGCCAAGAGCGACTTGCTGCTCGGCATGCACATCGTCGCACCGCAAGCTGAATCGCTCATCGGCGAAGGCGTGATCGCGCTCGAGATGGGCGCGACGATGGAAGACATCGGCCTCTCCGTGCATCCGCATCCGACCTTGACCGAAGGCATCATGGACGCAGCCGAAGCGGCGCACGGCAAAGCGATTCACATCGTCAATCCGAAGCCGAAAGCTCCCGCGCCGGTCGGGGCGAAATAAAAGGATAGCCAAACGACTCAGGCACGTTTACTCGATTTAGGAACGAAACCGTACCGCGAAGTTTGGGATCTCCAGCATCGCCTTCACGAAGCTATTCGTGAAGGCCGCGAACCGGATACGTGGATCGTCGTCGAGCACACTCCGGTAGTCACTCTCGGACGCCAGGCCAAACGCGAGAACCTGCTGCTCAGCAGCGACGCACTCGCGCGCCACGGCGTCGATCTCGTCGAGGTCGAGCGCGGCGGCGATGTTACGTATCACGGTCCCGGCCAGCTGGTCGTCTATCCGATTCGTAAGCTCGAGCGTTTTCGGGAGATCGTACCGCTCGTTCGCGCGCTTGAAGGGGCCGTCATCGAGACCTGCGTGGCCTTTGGAATCCCAGCGGCGCGTTGGAGCGAGCACGCGGGCGTCTGGGTCGGCAAAAATCAAATCTGCGCCGTTGGTCTAGCGGTGCAGCGCATGGTATCGCTGCACGGAATCGCGCTCAACGTCTCGACCGAGCTCGACTACGACCGGCTAATCGTACCGTGCGGTCTGCCGGAGCGAGGAATCACGTCGATATCGAAAGAAGCCGGCCGCCCCGTACTGATGGAGGAGACGAAGGCCGTTCTGCTCAGAGAGCTATCAAAAGTTTTTGGCATGACCTTTATCCCACCATACCGCGAGGCACTTGAGGCATAATAACGCCTAGTGGCTATAGAGATCGATCTGATACGTAAGCCCGCCTGGCTGAAAGTATCGCTCCCCGTGGGCGACGACTATGAGCGCGTTAAGGCAAAGGTGGCGGCGCTCTCGCTGCACACGGTTTGCCGCGAGGCGGCGTGTCCCAATCTCGCTGAGTGCTGGGGTGCCGGCACCGCGACGATCATGATTTTGGGCGACACGTGCACGCGCGGATGCCGCTTCTGCAACGTCAAGACCGGTAACCCCCGCGGTCGAATCGACTGGCTCGAGCCGGTTCGCGTCGCCGACGCAGTGCGCGACCTCGGCTGGAAGTACCTCGTGCTCACCGCCGTCGATCGGGACGACCTTGCCGACGGCGGCGCGTTGATCTTTGCCAACACGGTACGTGCGATTCACGAACGCGTCCCGGGAGCGCGCGTCGAGATTCTCAGCGGCGATTACCGCGGCGATCTGCGCGCGCTAGACATCGTTATGGACGCCAAGCCCGACGTGTTCGCGCACAACCTCGAAACGGTACGACGCCTGCAGGCGACGGTGCGCGACAAACGCGCCGGCTACGATCAGTCATTGAAGGTGCTCCTCCATGCCAAATCACGGGCACCCGAGCGCTACACCAAGACCTCGTTGATGATTGGACTCGGTGAAACGGAAGAGGAAATCGAAGCCGCGATGAACGACGCCCGGTCGGTGGGCGTCGACATCTTCACCCTGGGCCAGTACTTGCAGCCCAGCAAGAAGCATTTACCGGTCAAGGAGTTCGTGACACCCGAAAGGTTTGCGGCGCTAGGCGAGCTGGCAAAGTTAAAAGGTTTTCATCAGGTCGTCTCGAGCCCGCTCTCACGCAGCTCGTATCACGCCGAACAAGCCTTTCCGGGCTGAAACCCCGGCTACCGTTGGTGAGTTGAACGGGCTAACGTGACGAAGGCTTTTCTCACCCGGCCGGTTCTGGCGATAGTGTGCTCGCTGGTCATCATGATCGGCGGACTGGTCGCCCTGCCGACGCTACCCATCGCGCAATACCCGCAGATCGCGCCGCCGGTCGTGACGGTTACGGCTACTTATACCGGCGCGAGCCCGCAGGCAGTCGAAGCGCAAGTCACGACGCAGCTCGAGCAGGCAGTCAACTCCGTCGAAGGTTTGCGTTACGTCAGTTCGACCAGCTCGCAGGGCGTCTCGACGGTCACCTGCACGTTCAATCTCGGCGTGAACCTCGACATTGCGGCAGCCGACGTTCAAAATGCGGTGCAATCGGCGCTGGGTTTGCTGCCCCAAACGGTGCAGCAAGTCGGCCTCCAGGTTACCAAAAACTCCGGCTCGTTCGTTCTGGGCATCGCGCTGACGTCGGACGAGAAGGGCATGAGCACGCTCGATCTGAGCAACTACGTTCAGCTCAATCTCGCCAACGATCTGGGCCGCGTTCCGGGCGTATCGGGCGTCATCATCTTCGGCCAGCGCCAGTACGCGATGCGCATCTGGCTCGACCCGAGCAAGCTCGCACAGCAGGGCTTGGACGCATCCGACGTCGTGGCCGCCTTGCAAGAACAGAACGTCTCGATTGCAGCCGGCAGTATCGGCGCACCGCCCGCACCCAAGAATCAGCCGTACACGTTCACCGTCAACGCGAAGACGCAGCTTTCCGATCCGGCACAGTTCGCCAACATCATTCTCCGCGCCAACCCGAACGGCGGCTACGTGCGCCTTGGCGACGTCTCGCGCGTCGAACTGGGCGCGCAGAGTTATACCAATGCATTACGCTTCAACGGCCACGGCAAGACGGTCGGCATGGGTGTCCAGCAGTATCCCACCGCCAACGCGCTGCAAGTCGCAAGCGACGTGCGCGCCAAGATGGCGCAGCTCGCCAAGCAGTTTCCGCCCGGCATCCACTGGGAGGTCGCCTTCGACGCGACCACGTTCGTCAACGAGTCGATTCACGAAGTCGAACTGACGCTGCTGCTCTCGATCATCCTGGTCATTCTCGTCATCTTCCTCTTCTTACAAGATCCACGCTCGACGCTTATTCCGGCCGCGACGATTCCCGTGTCGTTAATCGGCACGTTCTTCGTGATGAAGGCGCTGGGCTTCACGATCAACACGGTAACGCTGTTCGGTTTGACCTTGGCAACCGGACTCGTCGTCGACGACGCCATCGTCGTCATCGAGAACATCGCGCGGCACATGGAGATCAACAAAGGCAAGCAGAGCGGCATCGCGAGCGCCGGCGAAGCCATGCGCGAAATTCAGAGCGCGATCGTCGCGTCTTCCATCGTGCTGCTCGCCGTTTTCATACCGGTCGGCTTCCTGCCCGGTACTACCGGCCAAATCTATAAGCAGTTCGCGATCACGATCGCCGCATCGATCAGCATCTCGCTCTTCCAAGCGCTTACCTTGGCGCCGGTGCTGTCGGCACGACTGCTCTCGGGCGAACACGTTTCGAAGGCGGCGTTCTTCCGTTGGTTCAATACGGGACTGCAACGATTTCGCGATTGGTACGGACGTCTGCTTCCCGGGTTCTTCCGGCACCGTTGGATTGTCGCAGGCGTATTTGCCTTCGCGCTATTCCTTACGTTCCTCATGGTCTGGAAGACGCCGCAAGCGTTCTTGCCCGATGAGGACGTCGGCTATTTCATCACCTTGATTCAAGCACCGGAAGGAACGTCGCTCGAGGGCGAACAGGCCGTCGGCCGCAAGGTCGAAGCGATCATGCAGGCGCAGCCCGAGGTGCAGTACGTTTTCGACGTCGGCGGCTTCGGCTTCAGCGGCACCTCGCCCAACCGCGGCGTCGTGTTTACTCTGGTTAAGCCGTGGGGCGACCGCAAGACGCCGTTCTGGTGCAGCTTCACATTCGGCCACGGCGGCCAAGCCTGCATGTCGCACTCGGTCTTCGCACTCGAGCAGCGGCTCAACGGCATCTTCTACATGACGATTCCCGAGGCGCAAGTCTTCGCGTTCAACCCGCCGGCGATCAACGGCCTCGGCAACTTCAACGGATTCCAGTTCGAACTGGAAGACCGAGGCAACGTCGGATTGCCGGCCTTGATGGGAACCGCATTTGCGATCATGGGCGCGGCGTACAAGGATCCCGCTTTGCAGAACGTCTTCACGCAGTTCCGGATCAACTCGCCGCAGATCGAAGCCGATATCGACCGCAACAAAGCCAAAGCCATCGGCGTCCCGCTGGCAAACATCTTCCAAACTATGGAGGTCGATCTCGGGTCGCTCTACGTGAACAACTTCACGTACCTCAACCGGTCGTGGCAGGTGCAGGTACAGGCGGACGCGCCGTTCCGCAGCGACGTCGCTTCGCTGCAAAACCTGTACGTTCGCGCGGTACCGCCGGCGGAGCAGAGTACGGCTGCGACCAACCCCGCGTCGTCGGCCGCTACCAGCAGCACGAGCGCAACGGGCGCGGTCATGGTTCCGCTCTCCTCGCTCATGACGGCCAAGCAAACGTTGGGACCGCCGATCATCAGTCACTACAATCTCTATCGCAATATCGAGTTGTCAGGGAACGCCGCACCCGGAGTCAGCTCCGGCACCGCGATCGATGAGATGCAAAAAATTGCGCGCCAGGTAATGCCCCCGGGCGTGACATTCGAGTGGACTGGCTTGCAGCTCGACCAACTGGCGGCGGGAACGCCGACCAAGGTAGTATTCGTGCTTGCGATCATCTTTGTGTTCTTAGCGCTGGCGGCACAGTATGGAAGCTTCATCGATCCGCTCATCGTTTTGCTGGCCGTGCCGGCGGCGCTGCTCGGTGCGCTCGGCTTCATGAACCTGCGCGTCGGGATTCCGATTCCCTTCACTCCGATCCACATTCCCATTCCGTTCCTGTACGATCCGACGCTGTCGCAGGACGTCTACGCACAGGTCGGTTACGTGATGCTGATCGGACTCGCGAGCAAGAGCGCAATTCTTATTGTCGAGTTTGCAAATCAGCAGATGCACGAAGGCGCGACCATCGTGCAAGCCGCGTTGCGCGCAGCACAGGTTCGGTTACGGCCGATCTTGATGACCTCGATTGCCTTTATCATCGCCGTTACGCCGCTCGTCTTTGCTTCGGGTGCGGGTGAGGCGGCTCGCCACTCGCTGGGGACGGTCGTCTTCGGCGGAATGGTCGTGTCGACGATTCTCAATCTCGCGATCACGCCGGTGCTTTACGTCATCGTGAAGTCGTTCGAACAGTGGCTCGACCGGCGCTTCGGTCACGGTAAGAAAGGCGGCGAAAACGGCCTCGCCACGGGTACCGACGGCCACAGCAGCGGCGACATCGGCGAAGCGACGCAACCCGCTGGCGTTTAAGTCAGGAATGCTGAGAAGGAGATCCCTGGGCAGGATTTAGTGCGGGCGAGCCCAAGTTTTCGGACCGGCGCCTGATACTTTTAATAATTGGGCGCTTCCGCTTGGAGAACGGTGCATGCACAAGACGCCTTTGCGCGCAATCGCCGCGATTGCCGCAGTCGCGACCATCTGCTTTTCGAGTCCGGCGGCGCAGGCCGACGGTATGGAAAACGTCTACGAACAGGCCGTCGTTCCCGGCGCGAACAGTGCGATCTTCAACGCGTTGGAAGCGCAGCGTAAAGAGCGCGATGCAAAGGCTCGCGCGCGCCGTCAGGCACTGCAAGTACCAACCGTCACGAGCGCGGAAACTCCCGGAACGGTGGCGCAAGCTCCGCCGGTGAGCCAGCAGCCGGTGAGCCAAGCCGTGGGCTTTCCGACGGGTTTCCAATATACCGCGGATCTTTCGGTGGCGTATCCGTTCGGCAACATCGGTACCTATGGCAAAGGCTGGCTCTACGGCGGCGGCGACCTTTCGCTCGGCTATGCCTTCAATCCGACGACGCGATTCGTGGGCAGCATGTTCCAGCTTCAGCATTGGCCGTACGGCTTCAACAGCGGTTTAGCGCCGGTCTATCTCGCCGGCTTCCAAAATCCGGTCGGCTGCGCCGATTTGAGCAACGGCAACGCGTGCGGTCCCGGAACCGGACGCAACATCAACGTGCGCACGAAAGACACGTTCGGCATCTTCATGCTACAGAAAATGGTGTTTCCGCTCGCGCATATCGGCGTTCCGCTGCCGCTGGTCGTCACTCCCACGTACGTCGCGCGCAGCGGCGTCGTAGGCTTCGCCCCAGGAGCCAACGACGTCGTCCCATTTACGTACAATCTTCCGGACGGTCCCGTACAAGATCTTGCAGTGCGAACGGCGCAATTTAAAGCGGTTGCCGTCACGCTGCCGTTTCTCAAAACGCCGAAGATGTTCGGAACGTTCACGGTGGCGACACAGTGGCTCATGCACACCAACGGCGTGAACTCGAAGAACGCCTGGCAAACGCCGCAGGTTCTCTACCTGCAATATACTCCGACGGATACGACGACGATCTGGGCGGAGCCGCAGAGTGCGCGCGACTATCTGCCGTCCGATCCATATCCCGAGCACCTCATCGCGTACTTCTTCGGCGTTTCGCAGCGCGTCAGCAAATACGGCTTCGTGCAGTTCGTGCTCAACAGCGGCGGCCCAACCAACATGGGTCCCGACGGCGTGACCGGCATCAAATGCTTGACCGTGCAGCAGGCGCTCACCAACTCGTGCGGCCTCGCGTTGGGGGGTCTCAAGGCGACGCAGATGCAGCTTCAGTTTGGTGTCGGTACGCCCGGCATCTTCCCGCTCTAGTAAGAGGTTACGATCATGAACGGCACCGTTAAAAAGAGCATTGCCTTCGCGGCGCTGGCCGCAATCTGCGCGTGCAGCGCGCCCAACGGCGGAACCTCAAACTCCGCATTACCGTCGACTCCGTCGACGCATCGCGTGACCCAACGCGGTCATGGCGTACTCTCGACGATCGTCGGCGTGGGCGACAGCCTCACCGCCGGATATCAGGCGGGCGGGTTTCTTGGCGCCACCAACTTCAAAGATCCGCTCGACAAGTCGCAGTTCGTGCGCCCCGGTCAGGAAAACGGATGGTGGGCCGATCTCGACGAGATGGCGTCCGGACTGCCTGAAGCAACCGCAATCAATCGCATGTACGATCCGTCGACCAGCCCGCTGCCGCTCATCAGGGCTCCGGCTCTCAACAATTTATTGGTCCCCACCGCGCCCGGAAGCTTGGCGCCGTTCGGCTTGTCGAAGTCCGGCAATACTTGCACGGCGGATGGAAGCTTTAACGCTGCCGGATACGTGCTCAACGGTCTCTCGACGGTTCGGCTCAACCCAACGTCGTCGCTGGTTCGCGACGTTGCCGTTCCCGGCATCACCGCGCACGAAGCCGTTACGATTTCTCAGCCCCAAAACAATACGTGCGAACCGATTCCCGGTATTCCGGGAC
Organism: Vulcanimicrobiota bacterium; assembly: GCA_963715435.1. GTDB lineage: Bacteria > Vulcanimicrobiota > Vulcanimicrobiia > Vulcanimicrobiales > Vulcanimicrobiaceae > JAFAHZ01. Next base: position 2,284,689 of record OY970243.1, on the reverse strand, counting down.
TGCTCGCGGCCGTCGTAGACGGCGAGGCGAGCACGTTCTGGCCCGTTCTCGGCAACTTCGCCCACATGGGCACGAACCTCACTGAAGTGCGCGCCGCGGCATCGCTGCATCCAACGCTAGCAACGGTGTGGCTTGGCGCTAACGACGTGCTGAAGTACATGGGCAGCGGCGGCCGTTTCGTCGGCGGCGACAACAGCGTCGCACAAATGAAGGCCGACGAACTCGATGCCATTCAAACACTGAAGTACGCCGGCGCCAAGACCGTCGTCCTGGACCTTCCCGACGTCCTGCGTACGCCGTACTTCCTGAACACGACGATTCCCAAAATGTCAACGTGTAAGGCCTCGCCGATGCACACACCGGTACAAACCTATGTGTTCTGCGTGCTCGTCGAGCCTCCGCCGGGCGGCGTGGGACTCTTCACTCCCGCGCAAGCGAAGGCTTCTATCGATGAGTTCGCAGCGCTATATCACATCACCAGTCCGAAGGAATGTAAGCCCGGAACGGTCGCTACCGCTTGCGGTTATTTGACTTTACCCGGGGCGCTCGATTCGCTCAATTATTATCTGGCCAATTCGGACACGTTCCCCGACCTCGATTGCACCGGACCCAACTTCACGAAGCCGTGCGTACCGGGCAGCGGTCTTGGATCATATTACATCACGCCTGCTTTCGCCGGCAAGATTCAACAGCTCAACGACAACATCAATACGGGCATCCAGGAAGCGGCCACGTACACGCAGTCGGCATTCGTCGACGTGCGCACGATCTTCGACGGCATCCTCAGCGGTGATTCGGCGAATGCATACTTTGCGAAGGCCATATCGATCAATCCGGGCAAGTGCTGCACCCTTTCAAGTGGAGGTGGACTGCTGAGCTTCGACGGATTGCATCCATCGAACACCGGGTATGCGCTGATCGCGTATTACGCCATTCAAGCGATCAATCAGCGCTACGGTCAGCATATTCACGAGATCGACGTCACCAAGGCATACAACGGGACGCGCTGCTCTAATAAGCTGGAATGTTATCCGGACGCCTACGCGCCACATTGATGGAACAACGTATCGGTCCGCGCGAGTTGCAAGCTCGCGCGAGGGATTTCAAAGTCTTTGACATTCGCAAAGAACCGGACGACCGCAAAATCCCCGGTTCGATTCCGTTTGAAGGCGGCTCGCTGGAAAGCGGCGCCGACGTTCCGTTCGGCAAGGACGAGCAGGTCGTGCTCTATTGCGGCAGCGGCAACTCCTGTAGCCGCATCGCAAAAACGCTGCGCGACCGCGGTTATAATGCGGTCGCGCTCGATGGTGGTTACAGGGGTTGGAAAGAGGCCGGTCTTCCGACCGAGCCGCGTTAGTTTCGGCCGGATGCCGAGAACGCTTTTTCCACGCCTTTCTGCACGTCTTCGGTTGTCATAACCGGCGATAACTCGAGCTTCGCGTTGAACTCCAAAAAGAAGGGCTCGCAGATCGACGGTATATCGCTGGGGTCCTTGAGGTCAAACACGATGAACCCGCCGCGGCATCCGTCGACGGCGGTGAAGTAGGCAGCCTCGGGTTTAAGACGCTCCATCGTCGCAGCAATGACTCGTCCGAGCCGCCCATCCTTGATGGCGGCGTTGGACGCATCGACATCCATTTGAATCCTAAGCATGGTTCGCATTGGATAGTCCTTTCTACGCGTATATTCCGCGTAGCTTGAGTGCCTTGACGACGCGGTCGATCGCCAGCGTGTAAGCCGACGTTCGCAGCGTCGCGTGACGCGAGTTGGCGATCGTTCGAATTTCGTGCAGGTTCGAGAGCAAGAAGTCCTCGAGCCGTTCGTTGACTTCGGATTCTTTCCAGAAGTACCCGGCGCGGTCTTGAGCCCACTCGAAGTACGAAACGGTAACGCCGCCGGCATTTGCCATGATGTCCGGGATGACGACGATGCCGCGCTCCTTGAAGATGCGATCGGCTTCGGGCGTCGTGGGCCCGTTGGCGCCCTCGACGATGAGCTTGGCCTGAACTTTCGCGGCCAACTCGGGCGTAAAGACTTTCTCGAGCGCGGCGGGAACGAGCACGTCGGTCTTGGCGGTCAGCAGCTCGGCATTGGTGATTTTGTCGCCGCCTTTGAAACCTTCGAGCGTTCCATGTTTGCCCACGTGCTCCATCGCGCCGTTGACGTAGATGCCTTCTTCGTTATAGTAGGCGCCGGTCACGTCGGAAATTCCGACGACTTTGCAGCCCCGTTCCTCGAACAGCTTGGCGGCGTACCTGCCGACGTTGCCGAAGCCTTGAATGGCGACGCTGCTCTGCTCCGGCCGCAGCCCCATTTCGTTCATTTCGTCCAGCGCGCAAATGGTCACGCCGCGCCCGGTCGCCTCCGTGCGCCCGCGCGAGCCGCCGATCTCCAGCGGTTTGCCGGTAACTACGCCCGGCACGTTCTGTCGCACGTGCATCGAGTACGTATCCATGAACCACGCCATGACTTGCGGCGTCGTGTTTACGTCGGGAGCCGGAACGTCTTTATCGGGTCCGACGACTTCCACGAGCTCCGCCGCATAGCGGCGCGTGATGCGTTCGAGCTCGTTCATCGAAAGCGTGGTCGGATCGCAGGTGACCCCGCCCTTTCCACCGCCGAACGGAAGGTCGACGACGGCACACTTCCAAGTCATCCAAAACGCCAGCGCAGTGACCTCGTCGAGCGTCACGCCGGGATGGTAGCGGATACCCCCTTTTGCCGGGCCGCGCGCAAAGCTGAATTGAACGCGGTATCCGGTATAGACTTCGAACTCGCCGGTGTCGCGCTGGAACGGAATCGAAAAGATGATCTGTCGCGAAGGATTGGTCAGGATCCGGCGCATTCCGCCATCGAGTTCGAGTAGGTCGGCTGCATCGTTGAAATAGGCGATGGCGTCTCCGAAAACCGAGACTTCACGAACGGCAGTGCTCATATGGCTATGTGTGCCTCCGGCCTGTGAACTTGGGCGCGCCGTTACTCTGTGCCTGTTAGACGTTGAACCGGAAGTTGACGACGTCGCCTTCTTTCATGACGTACTCCCGGCCCTCGCTGCGCACCAGTCCGCCGCCGCGCAAGGCATCCATGGTACGATATTTAACGTAGTCTTCGTACGACACGATCTCGGCCCGAATAAACCCTCGCTCGATATCGGCGTGTATTTTACCGGCTGCTTCCGGGGCTTTGGTGCCGCGATGGATCGTCCACGCACGAACCTCTTTCTCGCCCGCGGTGAGGAACGTCGTTAAACCCAATATGTCGTACGCGGCTGCCGCTAGCTCGTCGAGGCCGCTCCGTTCAAGACCAACTTCGGCCCGGTATTCGGCGGCCTCGTCCTCGGACAAGCCGGCAAGCTCGGCTTCGACTTTGCCGCTCAGAACGACGACGCGGCTTCGTTCGACGCGGCCGATGGCCTCGACCGCCGCCGCTAGGGGGCCGGGGTGGCCGATCTGGGCCTCACCGACGTTAGCAACGTAAAGCAGCGGCTTGGCAGTCAACAGAAACGATTCGGCCGCTACCGCGGCCTCTAGGCTGCCCTCGGGAAACGTACGCGCCGGAGTGCCGGCTTCGACGGCGGCAACTAGCCGTTGTGCGGCTGCTAAGGTCTCGCGCAGCTTCGGGTTGGCCCGGGCTTCGCGTTCGATCTTGGGAAGGCGCTTTTGCATGGTGGCAAGGTCGGCGAGTGCCAGCTCGATGTTGACGATTTCGATGTCGCGCTTGGGATCGGGATGCGTCTCGACGTGCGTGACGTTTTCGTCTTCGAAGCAGCGCACCACCATCGCGATCGCGTCAGTCTCGCGAATGTGACTGAGAAAGGCGTTGCCGAGCCCCTGACCCGAGCTCGCGCCGCGGACGAGTCCCGCTATGTCGACGAAGCGAACCGTTGCCGGGACGATTCGCTGGCCATCAACGAGCTGCTGCAGCACGCGCAGGCGCGGATCCGGCACGGCCACCTCGCCGACGTTCGGCTCGATCGTTGCAAACGGATAGTTTGCCGCGAGGGCCTGCGCCGAGCGCGTGAGCGCGTTGAAGATAGTCGATTTGCCGACGTTCGGCAAGCCGACGATGCCGCATGAGAGCGCCATAAGGAACCGCCCTCCGTTCGGCCGGAAGGACGGACGAACCTACCGAGCATGGGTACGACGCTCTTGGAGGCACCAATGGCGGACGCGTCGGATAACGTCGATATGCGCCAAATGAAGGTCGACAAACTGGGGATCGACCTGCTGACTCACGACCCGGTAGTCATCCTCAAAGACATGGACGGGTCGCACTACTTGCCGATCCTCATCGGGCCGTTCGAAGCAACCGCCATTGCGCTGGCGCTAGAAGGCGCACCGGTACCGCGCCCGCTCTCACACGACCTCATGCGCAATATCCTCGAGACGCTCAACGCCAACCTCGAGCAAGTCATCATTCACGACATCAAGGACTCGACGTTCTTTGCGAAGTTGATGGTCCGAACTAACGGCGATCTGCAAGAGATCGACGCTCGTCCATCCGACGGAATCGCGTTAGCCTTGCGCGTCCAAGCGCCGATCTTCGTCTCCGACAAGATCGTTCTCGAAGAAGCCACCGCGGAAAAGAAGCCGGTCAACGACAACGAGATGCAGCGCTTCAAGAAGTTTCTCGAAGAGCTAAAGCCCTCCGACTTCAACCGTTAACTGCTAGACTTCGTTACCGGTTGGTTCAAGCGCAGCTCGACGACCGTTCCTGCCGGGACTTCCACGTCGGTTTTCAACGTCTGCGATAAGGCGTAACCGCCGGCCGCGCCCATGAGACCGCCGTGCGCACGGTGCGTCATATGACCCGCTACCGCGCCGCCGAGCATCATCCCAATCGTGCGCAGATGATGCGTCTTCGGATCGAACTGTTTCCACGAAACGATCGTCGCGTTCACCGGCTCCTTCGTGCCGTCGGGCAAACGGATGTCGTCGAAGACGATGGTCATCGCCGGATTGCGCATCGGGCCGGCGGCACGCACGTTGACGAGGTGCGCGTCGATCACGTCCCCGTCGAGTGCGGGATTCTTGTGAAACAACGTGTCGGTGTGCGTGATCGTGAAGGTATCGCCGTCATGGCTGACCTTCGTGCCGATCGTCTGGTCGAGCTTGCCATAATAGGTCGAGCCGGCGCGGGCGACGACCTCGCCCCCGGCGTACGCATTCGTTCCTCCGGCATTCTGAGTGCTGACCGCTCGGTGACCGCATGCGGCGAGCAGTACGGCCGCCATAAGGGCGGCAACCAATCGCTTTCTCATCGCTACTTACCTACTGGCTTAGTTACACTTTGCAGTTACCCTTACTACGTCAAATATCCCATTCCCAGGTGTTCCACCAGGGCGTTGCCGTCGCGTTCGGCCGGTACTCCCGTAAGTCGGCAGAAGCAACGATGAGGCGCCGTCCCTGGTACACCGGAATGTATGGAACGTCCGTCCACATCAACCGGTTTGCCCGGCGGTAGATGGGCGCACGCACCGCCGGATCGTCGCTTTTCAGTCCGGCCTTCTCCAGCTCGTCAAGGCGCGGATCGCAGAAACGGTAGATGTTCTGTCCGGCCGGATACCAACGGTCGCAACCGACGAAGTTTGAGATGTCCGGATCCCAGTTGATTGTATTGCTATAGAACGCCATTTCGTACGTTCCACCGTAGATGGGACCGTTTGGAGCCGCAAATATCGTTCGATATGGATAGTTTTTGATCTCCAACGCGATGCCGGCTTTTAGCAGCGCAGCCTGAAGTAACAGCAGTGCGCGCTGTCCGTTCGTGAAACCGGCGATCGTCGCTACCGAGATCTCGAGGCGTACGCCCTTTCGTTCGCGAATTCCGTCCGAACCGCGCCGCCATCCGGCTTCGTCCAGCATGTGATTGGCGGCAGCGAGATCTTGCCGGAGCGCCGGCAACGCTTCATAGCCGATCGCCGTCGGCGGCACGACGTTGCGCGCCTTCTCATACAGGCCAAATGTGACGTCGCGAATGATCTCGTCATACGGCACGCCTTTCGCAATAGCTTCGCGCACCGCGAGATCGTGCAGCGCAGGTTTGCTCGTGTTGATGATGAGCGCAGCTTGCGTGTTCCAGGGAGCGGTGCTCACGGTCACGCCCGGCGTGGACCGGTACGTCGACAGCAGCGAGGTTTGCGGAGCGACGATCAAATCGATGCGATGCGCCTGCACCTCGTTGGCAATCGTTTGGTCGTCCGGAATGATGTGCAGCTCGATGCGCGCCAGCTTCGGCCGTCCTTTGAAGTAGCGGTCGAACCGTTCGAGCACGATTCGATCGCCCCGCGCCCAAGAGACGAAGCGGAACGGACCGGTTCCAACCGGATGAACCGAAAGCGATCCAGTGTTGAAGCTGCTCTCGCTCGCCAGAACGTGGGCGGGAAGAATCGGCTTTCCGCCTTCTTGAAGCGGCGCAAAAAAGCGCGAAACGAAAGGTGGATAGCGATCGCGCAGATGCACGACGACGGTGTATGGATCGGGAGCGTCGATCGATAGGACGCGATCGTATCCTTCGTGCTCGAAGGTGTTGTTTCGCGGATCCATTACCGCGCGCCAGGAAGCGACGACGTCCTTAGACGTAAAAGGCACGCCGTCGTGCCACAATACCCTGTGGCGCAAGCGATAGACGTACGTGCGGCCGTCCCTCGATATGCCGCCGTTGGCAATGGCCGGCACCGCAGCGGCGAGGTCTCCGATCAGCCTGCCGCGATCGTCGGCGACGACGAGATAGGAATACATCAGCGAAGCAACGTCGTAGGTGACGTCCATCTCCGACAGATACGGATTGAGATGATCGGGATCCGAAAGGTCGGCGATGCGCAGCACGTGCGGCACCGTCCACGGATGACGGCCTGCCGCTCCCGTCGACGCGATACGCGAGCATCCCGTCAGCAGCGCGATTGCGAGTGCGATAAGTGCGGCACACCTCATACCATCGGATGGCTTCGAGGGTACGCCCGCCGTACCTCGAATGAGGTGCCGCGCGATGGAACAACGTGCTGAAGTCGGCGTTTTCGGAGGGTCGGGCTTCTACTCGCTGCTGGAACGTCCGCACGAGCAATGGATCGAGACGCCATACGGTTTGCCGAGCGACACGGTGCACCTCGGAGAGATCGACGGCCGCCGCGTCGCTTTTTTACCCCGTCACGGACGCGATCACCGCTTTCCTCCGCACGAAATCAACTATCGCGCGAACATGTACGCGATGAAATCGCTGGGCGTAACATGGATCGTCGGACCGACGGCGTCGGGATCGCTCAAACCGGAATATCGGCCGGGCTCCATGGTCGTATGCGATCAGTTCGTCGATCGCACGTGGGGGCGTACGGACACGTTCTACGACGGCCCGCGCACGACGCACGTCAGCGTCGCCGATCCCTACTGTCCGACCTTGCGTCCCATCGCAGTTTCCGCTTTGCGTTCGCTCGGTATCGAGACGCACGAACGCGGTACCGTGGTCGTCATTGCGGGGCCGCGGTTCTCGACGCGCGCGGAGTCGAAGTGGTTTCAAGCTCAGGGTTGGGAAGTCATCAACATGACCCAATACCCCGAGTGCGCGCTGGCGCGCGAACTCGAGATGTGTTACGTGAACATCTCGCTGATCACCGACTACGACGTGGGACTTGAAGGTATGCCCCCGGTGTCGCACGTTGACGTCATCGAAATCTTCAAGAAGAATAACGAGCGCGTCAAAGACGCCATCGGTAAAATCGTCGCGGCGATTCCGCGGGATGCCGACTGCAGCTGCCGGCACGCGCTCGAGACGGCGAGGCTCTAACGTGTCGTTCAAACGACAAGTACCTGCAGTCGACCTTGCTATGTACCTGCAAGCGATTCCCGCTTTAGTGAAGCATCCGTCGATTCTCGCCGTCCCGCTGCTGGCAGCCGTCATGGCGATCCTCATCAACGCTGCCCTCTTGCCGTTCCTTACCAACGCCGTCGGCGGCGCCGGTGCGGGCTTGTTCGGACTGCTCGTTCAGCTGATCTATCTCTGGGCGTTCGGAATTGCCATCATTCAGGCCAGCCACGTCTGGCGCGGACGACGCGGATCGTTCGACGAAGCGTGGGAGGAAGGCCGTACGAAGTTCGGCGGCATCGCTCTCGCGGCGATCGGCTTCCAGTTCGTCGTTTGGGCGGGCAGCTATATCGGCTCGTTCTTTGGGGGCGCTTTGGCTTACGTGCTGGCAGCGTTGGCGGCGTTCTTCTTGATTTATACGATACCGGCGGCGGCGATCGGCGGAATGCCGGGCTCGCTCGCTATCTCGGGCTCGATTCGCGCCGTGCGCGCAAACATTCCCGGTTCGATAGTGCTGGCCATCGTTTTCTTCATGCTATGGTACGTCGTTCCAAGCTATCTTCCGTTCGCGATCGGAAACCTGTCCCAGATTCTGTACAGCCTAGTTATGGCTGCGTACGAAGCGTTGGTGCTGGCATATCTTGCGTTTCCGTTTGCGAAGCAATACGACGACGTCGCTTTCAGAGGGCTTTGGTAAGCTTCGTCCCATGTTGGAACGAGGCTTAGCGGCACTTTGCGATCACCTCGACGTTCGCGTTCGGAACGCAACTCAGGCGAGGCAGTTCTACGACGCCTTTTGTGCCGCGTTAGGCTTGACGGTCATCCACGTGGGAGAGCAGTGGATCGCGTACGAAACGCCGGACACAACCGACGCCTTTCTGGCGATCGCGTCCGATACCGCATTTACTCCTGCCCGAACGCGGATTGCGTTGCGCGCGACCTCGAGGGAAGAGGTCCGCCGCATTGCGGCGGCGGCGCAAGCGGCCGGCGCGACCGAGTTTGAACCGCCGCAAGATTGCCCCGAATACTGCGAAGGGTACTTCGCGTCGTTCTTCTGCGACATTGACGGAAACCGGTACGAAGTCTGTTATCGGCCGCGCGCGTGAGTCGGCGTAATCGCCATCCGGACGATTTCGCCGACCATTGCCGGACTGACGTTGGTTCGCGCCAGCCGCTGAGCTTCACCGATTTTCGCGAGTATCGACAAGATCTCGCGATCGTCGAGCGGGGGAAGTTTAGACAACTCCTGGGCATAATCGCGCATCAGCAAACCGTGCCCGGTGTTGGCGCTGCGGACGGCCCAATCGCGCACCAGCGTCTTGACCGCTTGGAGTCCTTCCTCGAGCGTTTCGCGCGTAGCCCAGGTTTGCTCGGGCGACTTTCCGCCGGCGCTTTCGAAGAACCAGCGCGCAACCTGCGCCCGCAGCGACTCTTCTCCGCCTTCTAAAGCAGCCAGCGCTTGGGTCACACTCCCGCCGCCGAGCGCGGCGCCTAGCTCGGCATCGGACTGCGAACGTTCCATGCCCAGCAGGATCTCTCGCACGTGCGACTCGTGCAGCAGCGGAAAGCGCACTTCCACTAGGCGCGAGCGAATCGTCGCGAGCAGACGTCCGGGCGTCGGCGTCGTCAACAGCATGACGATGCCTTTAGGCGGCTCTTCCAAGAACTTCAACAACGCGTTGGCCGCCGCCGGGCTGGCGAAATCGATATCTCCCAGCAGAAGCACGCGCATTCCGCCGCTGTACGACTGCATCGAGAGCTGGCGCACCACGTCGCGCGCGGTGAGATCTTCGCGATCGGCGAAGCCGGCCGCCGAATCGCGGTCGCCGATCTTGAGCACGCCTTCGTGCTCGAAGAAATCCGGATGCCGCGCGTTCTCGCCGGCGCCGAAGAGCGCACAAGAGCTGCAAGTGCCGTCGTAGCCGAGCACGCCGCTCTTGGGCTGCGTGCAGAGCAGCGACTGGGCGAGCCGGCGCGCAAAGGTTTTCTTTCCGACGCCGGCCGCCCCGGCGAAAAGATACGCATGTCCCAGCGTCTGCGGCGTCAGCGCCGAGAAATAGCGCTTTGGACCTTCCAGATCGACGACTTCGAATTTCACAGCCGCTGCTCGATGGCTGCGGCGGCGCGGTCGATCAGCGACACGCTATCGAGACTTCCGTCGAGAACGAGATGCCGCTTCGATGCGTGCGCCAGTTCCAAGAAACCACGCCGGACGCGTTCGTGAAAGCCGTCGTCTTCGGATTCCATGCGATCGAGCTCCGGCTGCCGGGCTCGCGTTCGCCGGCGCGATTCCTCCAGCGACACGTCGAGCAACAGCGTAAGTTCGGGTTCGAGACCGCCCGTAGCGACGCGGCAAATCTCCCGCAGCATGATCAGATCCAGTCCGCGGCCGTATCCCTGATACGCCAGCGTAGAGTCGACGAAACGGTCGCAGACAACGAGCTTTCCCTCCGTCAGCGCCGGTCGAATGATCTCTCCGACGTGCGCCGATCGGGCGGCGTTGACGAGCAGCGCTTCGGTCAGCGCATCGATGGCTATCGAGCGATCCAGAAAGATCGAGCGAACTTTGTCGCCGAGAGGTGTGCCGCCCGGCTCCCGGGTGACGATGACCGGCCGCCCGTCCCGCAACCGCTTCGAGAGACCAGCGAGCAGGGTGCTCTTACCGCTTCCCTCAATCCCCTCAACCGTGACGAACATATATCGTTGCTCATTCTTCCATGAGGCGCGTTGCCATGCCTGAAGCTTCCGGCGATCGGTCTTAGGCGATATCATCGAGTGGTTTTTGGGACGTTCCGGCGACCGGCGGCAATACAAGCGCCGATCCGGGGCGTTTCATCTTTGGTGGCAAGCCGGAACGGTTGAGCGCGGCGATCGAGTGACGCATCACGGACGCGCGTGGAATCGCTACATGGGCGAGTTCGCCGGCATTGCCGCCGACAACTGGGATCACATCTGCCGCTACGTAAACGAGGAAGACGAGCCGCAGGACCGCCGCAAGATGCAGAATCAGGAAATGGCGAAGCAGACCGACGACGCGTACCGGCGGCTTCTTTTATGGTGGGCTCGTCAAACGCTCAGGCAAGCCGCCCGCGCACCGCGTCAACGTCCACAGCCGTATCACGGTCAACGGCGACTGAATGCCTTCGATACGCGCTTTCTCGTCGACGAAGCCGGGAACGTTACGTTCGCGTAGCGCGACGTTTACATCAAGCCGCCCGCAACTCCAACGCGGCGCGGATCCGCACACGCTCCCAGCGACCCGTCCCCCTCGCGCCATGCAACTTGAAACGAACCCATGTGAAAGTCGTAGGCATTTTCGGACTGCAGCTTGACGCCCAGCGCCGTCAGCTTCTTGCACGACTCCTCCGGTAAACGCGACTCGATCGTCAGAGAGTAGTCGTCTCCCAGCGGCAGCATTCGCGGCGCCTCGACCGCTTCGACGAAGCCCATCTTACGATCTATCGCGTTGACGAGCACTTGCGGAACCGTGCAATGCACGTTCCCCGGCGATCCCAACGAGAAGACCGGCCGGCCATCTTTCATAACGATGGTGTTCCCGATTACGCAGCGCATTTTCGCACCCGGTGCGAGCCAAGTGTCGATGGCGGCGGACATATTGCCCAAAGTGGCATGCGATCCGACCATTGGTACGCCGTCGACGACTTGACCCGGAATGCCGCCGCTTTGCAGCGTGTTCATCATCTGCACCCAGTTGCCGTCGGCGTCGACGACCGCGAGCTCGCAACTGCCCGACGGCTGCTTTTCTTTGTCCGCACGCGAGAACGGAACGCCGGCCGCGGCCAGCTTGGCGGGTCCCCATGTCTTCTGCACGTGACCGCTCAAGTCGACTTTCGGCCGGCTTCGGTTCACGATATTGCCCAAGAAGGCGTGGAAGTTGCGGTCGAGCCAAACGTCCAACGGCGCTTCGAAGATCAGCGGATCGTTGACGAACCCGCACTGCTGCCCGGCGATGCGAAGCGCGTGCGCCATGGCATACACCGCTTCGGCCGAATCGGCAGCACCGTACGCGCCGTCGACGAAGTCGAGCATGCCCAAAATCAGCGCGCAAAAGATACCTTGCCGCTGTGGCAGCGGCAACTGAACGATGTCATATCCGCCGTGAGCGTAGCGTACGGCATCGCTCCAGCGAGGTGGGACTTCGGTAAGGTGACGCGCTTCGATCTCCCAGCCCATGGCATTAGCGCGCTCGACGAAATGCCGCCCCCACTCTCCGGTAGTAAAGTAGTCGGGGCCCTCGGCGGCAAGGCGCCGCAGCGTTTGCACCAGCTCGGGATTCTTAAAGCGCGATCCGACGGCGTGAGGAAAGCCGTCGGGCGCGAAGAGCGCGCGGCCTTCGGGAAAGTACGTGTAGAACTCCCAACCGAAGAGCGTCGCAGTGTGCTCGAAGGTGGAGACGAAGTGTCCCTCTTGCGCCCAATAGATCGATTCCTCGACTAAGCTCTCCCAAGGCTTGCTGCCGAAACGCTCGTAGAGCGCCTTGAGGCCCGGCATGAAGCCGGGAATGCATGCGGATGGCTCGGCGCCCGGCATCGCAAAGCCGTTGTTGATACCAACGATCGGCTTGAACGGCGCCAAGTCGTGCGGCATGGTGCCTTGACTATCGAGCGCAAAGATCCTACCGGTCTTTGCATCGTACACGAGGGCCGTCACCATGCCGGCATGGTTGGTCATGAACGGTTCGACCGTCGCTTGCATCATGCAACCGGTGATCGCGGCATCGACGGCGTTGCCGCCGTCGCGCAGAATGCGCAGCATGGCATTGGTCACTGCCGAGTTGTCGCTGCTGCAAACGGCGCGGCAATTGCGTACGACGGATGTAGAGCCTTGATTGCGAATCAAGGTTACGTCGTCTACGTCGGGTCGAAACGCCGCCACCTTAGGTCGCTGCGACACTCTCCGACGTTTTGAAGATCCGTACGCGACGGTTGGGTTCGAGGCCGGTGCTGCGCGATTGCAGGCGATAGCGTTCGGCCAGCTGATGCTGCATGCGCCGTACGTACGACGTCTGCGGCGACAACTCGATCGCCTGATTCGTCAACAGCACTTGATAGATCGCTTCCTCCGCTTCGCGCAAACCGATCTCTTCTTGATCGATCGAGCCGAGGTTGAAGACGTCGCGCAACGCGGCTTGTATCTGCGTCGTCGTGTTCGTCTTGATGGAGTAGATCGGGACGTTGTCGGCGGCGATCTGCTTGAGCTTGGGCTGCTGCTTGCGCTCGAGCGTCTTGAGCGTCAGCACGACGTCGGCTTCGTCCCAGTTACGGGCGATGGCCGCGTTGACGCGCAAGTTGTGGATCGCGCGCTCGATCTTGTTGCGCGAGACGCCGTACGGGAAGAGCGAGATGGGGCGCTCGCGCTCCTCGGCATCTTGATCGTGCTCGTAGCCATCCTGAAGCTGCGGCATCGACTCAGTGTCGGCTTCTTGGACGACCGTTACTTCACCGCTGGGTTGACGCTGGCGAATCTCGGGTTGCGGCTGGTAACCGCGCAACAGAGCGTCGATCACGTCGGCGGTGTTCTTATGGATCGCCAACCGGTCGCGATCGTGGATTTCGATCACCACGTCGAACGTCGGCGGCGCCTTACGCTCGAGCACCGTCTTGCGCGTGCCTCTGCGGCGCGCTTCTTCATCGGATAGTGTGACCGCGCTGATTCCTCCGAGCAAATCCGACAGCGTGGGATTCATCAGCAGGTTCTCCAGCGTTTGCCCGTGGGCCGTGCCGATCAGCGTTACGCCGCGCTCGGCGATCGTACGGGCGGCAGCGGCTTCGGCCTCGGTTCCGATTTCGTCGATGACGACGACCTCGGGCATGTGGTTTTCCACCGCTTCAATCATGACCGCGTGCTGCAGCGCCGGGTCGGCGACCTGCATGCGTCGCGCCAAACCGATGCCCGGATGCGGAATGTCGCTGTCACCGGCGATTTCGTTCGACGTATCGACGATCACGACGCGTTTGCGATCTTCTGAAAGCACGCGCGCGCACTCGCGCAGCATCGTCGTCTTACCGACGCCGGGACGGCCCAACAAGCATATAGACTTGCCGCTACGCAGCACGTCGAGCAGGATGTCGATGGTTCCGTACACCGCGCGGCCGACGCGACACGTCAAGCCTACGATCTTTCCGGTGCGATTGCGAATCGCACTAATACGGTGAAGCGTTTGCTCGATGCCCGCGCGATTGTCTGCACCAAACGGCGAGATTCGCGAGCAGACGTGTGCGATGTCTTCGTGCGTCACCGGCGTGTCCGTGAGATACGTAAAGTCGTGTTCGAAACGCGCCTCGGGCGGCCGCCCGAGATCGAGCACGACTTCAATGATCTCTTCGATGTTGCCGAGACGGACGAGCGCTTGACGAATTGCTAAGGGGAAGATGTCGAGGAGTTGGGAGAGTTCCCAGCTCGGGGAAACGGATGTGGCTCTGACCGCCAATACTGACCCTCACTTCCCTGAGGTAGTTTTGCGGGCCTTATCCGAGGTCTGCGCAAGTCCCTGCTAGGGTATGACGGGGGCATGCACGATCGAGATGTCGAGCGGGAAACCGAACGCAAGAACGCCGAGATGGAACGCCAAAGGCAGTTAGCCGAAAAGAATCGCGTTAAGAAAGAAGATCGCCTGGGCGAGGTCGACAAGACGAACGCGGACTCGTTTCCGGCGAGCGATCCGCCGGCGCCGCCATAGTTACTGTTCGCGCACCACGCGAATGACTTTTAGTTCGTCGTCGTAAGGCCCCTGAATGCGAACGCCGGCCTTGAGTTCGAGGCGCAAGTAGTCGAGAAGCTCCTGCGTGATCTCTTCGCCGGGAGCGATCACCGGAATGCCGGGCGGGTAAGGCGCGATCGTCTCGGCGCAGATGCGCCCTTTGGATGCCTTGAAGTCGACGAACTCCGCCGCCGCCAAGAACGCGTCGCGCGGCAGCATGCGCATCGCCGGAATCTTCGGCAGCTCGTAACTGCCGCGGTCGAGCCGGCGCTCCAGAATCCCCGACGGTGCGTACATGTCGACCGGTCGATCGTCGCGAGCCATCTCTTCGAACGCCGTCACAAGTTTGTCGGCTGCCTCGCGCGTCGTTCCTATCGTGAAGAGAGCCACGACGTTGAATAGATCGGCCAGCTCGACCTGAATGTTGTAGCGATGGCGCAGCAGCTGCGACGCCTCGTATCCCGTGTAGCCTAGGCCCTTCACGGTGATCGCCACCTTTGTGGGATCGAGATCGAAGACGCCGTTACGTCCCTGCAGCTCCTCCCCCATGCAGTAGAGGCCTTCGATCCGGTTCAAGCGCCGGCGCGTCTCCTCGGCCAACTCTATCGTGCGCGACAACAGGGCGGCGCCTTCGGTGGCCATCTGCTTGCGTGCCACGTCCAGCGATGCGACCATCGGCAGATTCGGCGACGTCGACAAGAACATCTTGAGCACCGCCTTCAGCCGATCCAGTTTGACCCGCTCGCCTTTCTGGTGCAGCATCGCGCATTGCGAAAAGGCCGAGAGCATCTTGTGCGTCGAGTTAATGCACAGGTCGGCGCCGGCGGCGGTAGCCGACAGCGGCAGTGCCGGATGAAAGTGGAAGTGCGGCCCCCAGGCCTCGTCCACGAGCAGCAGTTTGCCGGCGTTGTGGACGATTCTCTCGATCGACGCAAGGTCGGCCGCGACGCCGTAATACGTCGGCGAAACGAGGTAAACAGCCACGACGCCGGGATGCTCTTCCAACGTGCGCGCCACCGTTTCGGGCGTCACGCAGTGATCCATGTGCAGCTCTTGATCGACCTCAGGCTGCATATAGATCGGTTCCGCGCCACTCATCACCAAACCGCCCAACATGGACTTATGCGAGTTGCGCGGTACCGCAATTTTGTCGCCGGGATTTACCGCGGTCATCATCATGCACTGATTGCCGCTGGTCGATCCGTTGATCAAAAAAAACGTGTTGTCGGCGCCCCATGCCTCCGCCGCAAGTTCCAGCGCTTCTCGAATCGATTCCAACGGCTGCAGCAGGTCGTCGATACCCGGCATCGGGGTGAGATCGATGGCGCAGATGTTGTCGCCAACGAACTGGCGGAATGCCAGATCCATCCCGACGCCCTGGATGTGCCCGGGGGTGTGGAACGGCATGACTCCCGAATCGACGTAGTCGAGCAGCGCCTGAAAGTACGGCGCCTTGTTCTGATCGAGCGGCATCGGCCTTATTGATTGACGAGCGAGGCGAAGAGTTTAGCGCCCTCCGCCACCGAGGCGGCTTCGTCGGGCTCGAACGGCAGAATCCCCAGAATGCGGAGCTTTCCCTGCAAGGCGCGCGTCACGTCGTCTCGATAGGTATGCTCGACGGAGTCCCATCGCTCGACGAGCACGCCGCCGGCCATAGGTATGCGCAGCGACTCGCACTGCGTGATGGTCAGAAGCGCCCGGTTTAAGCAGCCCGCGCGCAATCCGACCGCGATGACGACTTCGAGCTTTGCCTTGAGCGCAACGTGCGCGAACTGTTCGGTCGGGTTGAGCGGCACCCGGATGCCCGCGGCTCCCTCGGCGACCACCGCCCCGTCGATCGCATCGAGCGCGTCGATCAGCTCGTAGGCGTGCAGCTCGCCGTGCTTCTCGAGCCGCGCCACCTCGAGATAGCGCGTTCCGGCAGCTTTGCCCGCGCGCGCGGCGTCGCCGGGAATCCCCGGAGTAAGGCCGGTTTGCACCAGCTTGACGACGGTAGGTTTCTCGCCGGCTTGCCGCAGCGCGAGCGCAAGCGCCGCAGTAACGCGCGTCTTGCCGGCGTCGGCGTCGGTACCGGTCACGAGGTAACGGTGCATCAACCCGTGCCTTCAAAAACGCCGGATACGAACTAGGAGCTAACGCGCTCGTCGATCGAGACGTTATAGAGGAATAAGAACTTGCCCCACTCGTCGGGCAGGGTGTTCCGCTTGATCTGAATCCACGGGATGTACTTCGGCTGCCGCGGTTTGCGCTGCATGGACATGTTGGCCTCGTCGGGCGTGCGGTTGTTCTTCCGGTTGTTGCAGCGCATGCACGCGCAAACCAGGTTTTCCCACGTCGACGCGCCGCCGCGGCTCTTGGGGACTACGTGGTCGACGGTCATCAGGCGCTCTCCGCGCAGGCCGCAATACTGACACGTGTGATCGTCGCGAATCAGCACGTTCTTCTTCGTCAACGCGACCTTCTGCATCGGCCGCCGAATGTAGTACAGCATTCGGATGATCGACGGCATCTGCATCGCGAAGGTCGTCGACGCCAGCACGCGATCGCGGCCGTGCAGCAGCTCTGCCTTACCGGCGAAGATCATCTTCACCGCTCGTTGGAAGCTCGTGATGTTCAACGCTTCGTAAGTGAAGTTCAAAACTAAAACGTCGCTCAAACGCATCTCCAGCAATAGCAAAGGGGCCGAAGGCCGGCGGCCCCGGCGGCTGTGCCGACGGGAGGCGAGGAGCGCCCCTCGACGTTGCTCGGGATGAACTCCGCGCGGATTTGCCTACTAAAACGAGGCATTTTAGATGCCTCGCTTTCGTACAAATGTCATTCGCGTTTCGGTTAGCATCTGCGTTATTGCTAACCGTTCTTCGGGCCGCAACCTATCTTTAACTCGTTCGAATGCCGCGGTTGCGACGTCGATGGCGACCTCTGCCGAGGCGCGATCCGGCTGCCGGCCTTCAGATTCGGTGAGATAAGCGTGGGCGGCGAGGGAGAGCGTGGCGATCACCTCGGTTAGCAGCGGCTCTACTGCCGGGATCTGGCCCTGAAAGCCCGTTTGAGCTTCCGGCACGGTATCGGCCTGCGAAGTCATCTTGAGCGGTGATGTTACGCGGCGGATGTCTTCGTCCCTACAGGCGCTCCGCCTTCGGCGGAGTTCATCCTGAGCGAAGTCGAAGGGCCGCCCCCCGCGCGGCAAAGGCGCTGGGGACCCCCACTTGCAACCATCGATAAAAAATACTCGTGCACGCGCGGATCGGTCGTGAGCTCGGGATGAAACGACGTTCCGAGCACGTTGCCTTGGCGCACCATCACACCGTGGCCGCCTCGTTCGGCAAGCAGTTCTACCTGCGGTCCGGCGCGTTCGATCCACGGCGCGCGAATGAAGATCGCCGGAAACGGCCTCTCGCCCAACGCCGGTATGTCGAGATCGATTTCGGCCGATTCGTTCTGGCGTCCGAAGGCGTTGCGCCGCACCGTAACGTCGATGAGATCGAGGGTCGGCTGTTCGAGATCGGCAACGTCGTGCGCGGCGACGATCATGCCCATGCACGTTCCCCAAAAGGGCATCCGGTTTCGAACGCGAGCGACGATCGGCTTGGCCAGCTCGAAGCGATCGAGGAGCTTCATGACGGTGGTCGACTCGCCGCCGGGAACGACGAGGGCGTCGACGCGATGCAAATCCTCGACCGTCTTTACGGCGATAGCCGTCGCGCCTGCGCGCTCCAGCGCGACGAGGTGCTCGTCAACGTCGCCTTGCAGCGCCAGAACGCCGACCGCGGGCATGTTAATTCCCCCGGCCCGCCATCAGTTGCGACTCCTCGAGCGATCGTACGTCGAGTCCCGCCATCGCTTCGGCAGCGCCGAGTGACCGGCAGGCATCCATGACGACTTTCGCGTCGCCGAAGTGCGTCGTCGCATCGACAATCGCTTTGGCGAAACGCTTGGGATCGTTCGACTTAAAGATGCCGCTGCCGACGAAGATACCTTCGGCGCCGAGCTGCATCATCAATGCGGCGTCGGCGGGCGTCGATACTCCGCCCGCGCAGAAAAGCACGACCGGAAGCTTTCCTTCCGTTGCCACCCCTTGCACCAGCTCGAGCGGCGCACCCAAATCGCGCGCACGCGCGACGAGCTCTTCTTTCGAAACTACGCTTAGTTCGCGAATCGCATCGCCGATCGATCGCATGTGACGAACCGCCTCGACGATGTTGCCGCTGCCGGCTTCGCCTTTGCTGCGGATCATTGCCGCGCCCTCGGCGATGCGGCGCAATGCCTCACCTAGATCGCGCGCGCCGCAAACGAACGGCGTCTTGAAGGCCCGCTTGTCCACGTGATACTTGTCGTCGGCCGGAGTGAGAACTTCGGATTCGTCGATGTAATCGATGCCCAACTCTTGCAGGACTTGCGCCTCGGCGAAGTGACCGATACGCACTTTTGCCATCACGGGAATCGTGACGGCATCCATGATAGCGCGTATCAATTCAAGGTTGCTCATACGCGCGACGCCCCCGGCAGCGCGAATGTCGGCCGGAATCCGCTCGAGCGCCATCACGGCGACCGCGCCGGCTTCCTGAGCGATGACCGCGTGTTCGGGGGTGACGACGTCCATAATGACGCCGCCCTTGAGCATTTGCGCGAGCCCGCGCTTGACCGTTAGCGTTCCGGTACTTTCCATGTTCCTATCGTATCAGGCAATATTATCACCCACCAATAATTACAATAGAGACGCTTAGGGAGGGCTAGGTGAAGCCGTGGCGGAGGGCTCTACGCTTGGTTCCTCGGTTGGCTCGTAGGGAGTCGCGGTCGGAAGCGGCTGCTGCCGCCAGATCGGGACGTTGGGATTGACGGTCGGAGTGGGCGACGCTCTGGGTGTGGGCGTCGGCGGGATCGTAGGAATCGGTTGCGGCGGAACGCGCGGGTCGGGGAATCGCGGATCCGAAGCCGCCGAGAGAGTTTCCGAGCGCTTCCAGTCGGGACCGTACGGGCCTGAGGACGCGTAAGGCTCGGGCGTGACCACCGCTGCAATCGACGGCATGGCGTGTTCGGTGGCTTGGCCCAGCACGCGGTCGCCCATGCGTTGTCCGATGCCGATGGCAGCGAGCAATATTACCGCGCCGGCGGCAAGGACGAGGGTTGCGAAGCGATTGGCTGGCTGGAGCATCGGCTCCTGATTATTAGACGCGGGCTGTCGCGGGCACTACGTCGAGCTTGGCCGCTTTTGCGCGCCGGTCGCTCGGCCGGCCTACGAGATTGAGTTGGAGCAGGTCGCCGGCTGCCATATCCACCCTCGCGGTATGCCCGCGGAACTCGACTAGAACGTTGCGCGCTTTGTCGAGGTGGTTGCAGAGAAAGATCCGGATCGCACCGTTGTCGTCTTCGAACGCAATCGCCCCGACTTCGACGGGCGAAGTGGTCACTTCGTCGCTTACGTCGCGCCCTGCGTAAACGCACTCGAACGGCTCTTCGGCCGAAAGTTCCGGCATGTTGCCGTAGATGACGTTGGCTTTTAGGTCGATGACGTAGGTGCAGCGCTTGCCGCCCCAGCGCACCCGCGCAGCAGCGACCCATTGCCACCCTTTCGGCCGCAGCGGCGTGAGGTGAGGACGGCCGCTCGTGCGATAGCCGTCGAGGCCTCCTACCGTTTCTGCGACGCACCACAGGTATTTTGCGCCCGTCCACGGTGAGAGGTACATTCCGCGATTCGAAAGCGATCCGCCGTCGAACCATTCGGCGAACTCGCCCGGAACGGTGTTGCGGGGACTGCCGCCCTCCATCGCCGCATACACGATAGCTAAAAATTTCACCGCGTCGTCGACGCGATCGTTACGCGCGAGCGCGATTGCAAACCACAGGGTCAAATCGGGCCAAATGCCGCCCAGCAAGCCAAAACCGTACGAAGGAAAGTACCAGGCGTCGGCCGTCGAGATGGTGCGCAGACCCACCGGCGTCACGAAGTCGGCCTCGAGCAGACGGTCGAGAATGGCCTTGCGCTGCGGAGCGTCGGCGACGTTGAAGAGCACCGGAAAGATTTCGTCGGCGGTAAAGTTGTCTTGGTAGTTGCGATCTTGATCGTAGTTCAGGACGAACGCCCCGGTATCGTCGTTGAACAAGTAGTCCATCATCGCCTCGCGCATGTTCTGCGCCTCGGCGCTGTACTTTTCCCAGTTCTTGTTATCGCCGGCAACGGCGCACAGCATCGCTGCGGCGTCGAGCCCAAAGACCGCTTCGGCGTTGATTTCCGTAACGGCGCCGTCGAGCGTGTAATACGGAATGATGTTCCGCCACGACGAGATGCCGTACATGTCGACGCCCTTCGCGCGGCAAAAAATCAGCCCCTGATCGTCTCGCTGCGTGAGCAAGTAGTCCGTCAGCTTGATGACCAGCGCCAACCGTTGCCCCACCCACGCTTCGTCGAGGGTTGCGTTGTAATAGTGCAGCATCGCGATGAGGTGAAGGGGCGTGTCATCGTTGATGTTGAGATCGTATGCCGTCTTGTAACCGCTGACGCCCCGAATGTACTCGATCATTAGGCCGCTCTCGTCCATGGCGTCGTTGAAGACCTCGAGCGCGTCGCGGCTGAACTCCGGCCAGAAGTAGTCGAAGCCGTGCACGAACCACGACGTGTCGCGCGACACCAGAATGTCCGACGGCGGCGAGTTCGTCGATCCCCAGCCGTGCGGATACTCCTTGACGATGCGGAGCATATTGGCTTTCGCCCACGCAACGCCCCGGCTGATCTCGGGCGAGGGCGTCATAAAACGCGCGTCGGCGAGGCGCTCCGCAAAATACCGCTGCGTATCGTGCAACGCGCGCGGATCCTTGAGCAGCGCTTCGAGCACCGGCCGGCACTTGTCCGTCCCGTCTTTATGATAGACCACCGCCAACCGCAACGATTCGCGGGCCCCGGGCGCAACGTGGATCGCGTACTCGAACGCGCCGAAGATCCGCCGGCTCACGAGCTCGGCCAGCTCAGGCGTAACGTCGCCGAAGTGCTGCACGGATGCGTCGGGCGACAGCGTCGCCCGACGCATATATTCGAGCAGCACTTGCTCGCGCAGCGATAGCTCGACGGCGACAGGCTGACGGGAGCCGCCCCACCACCGCTCGCTTCCGGTCTCGAGGTTTTTGGAGCAGATGAAGCGCCCGTCGTTCCAGGCGCGCACTTGGTGTTCCGGTTCGCCGTAGAACCGCTGACCGACCAGCATTGCCCATGGGAAGAGCGCCACTTCGAGCTCTTCGGAGCCGGGATTATACAGAGTGACGTCGACCACGAAGGCGACGGAACGCTCGAACGACGGGCCGTGCGGCACGTAAAACGCTTCCGTGACGTGTACGCGGTTTTCTAGCGTGAATTCGGAGATCTGGGCGTAGGGAAGAAAGGTCAAATCCCGTTGGATCTGGTGCGGAAACAGCGTCCCATGCGCTTTCTCGTCGCGCAGACGATAGGCGATGTGATGCGTGCCGAAAATGATTTGGTCGGTATCGGCATCCCAAAGGCCGCGGACGCCGCCTTTGGCCGTGGATTGCGCGTACGCTTTATAGTTTCCAAGCAGCAAACCGTACGGTGTCTGCGATTCGTGCAGGACGTACGCGCAAAATTCGTTATGCTGTGCGTCGTAACTGATCGAGCCCATCTGTTCCTTATCGTTCCCCATGCGTCGCGCGAACCGGAGGCGCCTTCTGCAAGCACGCCAAACCAAGGAGGCAATGCCTCACGCCGAATTCTTTGCCCCCGCCAAAATCAATCTGACGCTCGAGGTGCTCGCACGCCGCGACGACGGATATCACGGCATACGCAGCGTCATGGTACCCCTCGCCTTGACCGACGAACTGGCGATCGATCCGGCGTCCTCCTTTTCGTTCGAGTGCGACCGCGGCGACTTGAGTGACGAACGCAACTTGGCGGTGCGCGCCGTGCGCGCGCTCGGAATCCAGCCGAACGCCGCACTGCGCCTGAGCAAGCGTATTCCCTTGGAGGCCGGACTCGGCGGCGGCTCCAGCGACGCCGCCGCAGTGCTGCGGGCTGCGATGGACGGCGCACTAGGCCCCGTCCCGCAGTGCGACTGGATCGCCGTCGCGCGCTCCCTCGGATCCGATGTTCCCTTCTTCCTTACCGGAACGGGCGCGCTCGTCGAGGGAACCGGCGATCGGGTCACCGCAATCGGCTCGCTGCCCGCATGGCACGCGCTCGTGCTAAAGCCGCCGGCCGGGGTGTCGACGGCAGCGGCGTACGCAGAACTCGATAAGCGCGAGCGTACGATTCGGACGCGCAACGAGTCGGTTTCGCTGCGCATGGTCGAAGCGTTGCAGCGCGCAGATTTTCCGGCGGTCGAAAGGCTGTTGCAGAACGACTTCCACGACCCGATCGCGGCGCTCGTGCCGGAAGTTCGCACGGCGCTCGACGCGCTGCGTGCCGCAGGCGCGAGCAATGCGCTGCTAGCGGGTTCCGGATCGTGCGTTTTTACGATCTCGCCCGATGCGCGGGATGTTGCGGCTATCGATCGGGCGCTATCGGTCGATGCGGCGTACCGGCGCTTCGTTACCGCCTTTGCACCGACACCGGCGTGGCGCACGTAGTGCGGTGCGATGCGGTGGTTCTTGCCGGCGGACCGGTCGACGCGGTCGCGCGGCAGCAGCCGGGAGCGCCGAACAAAGCGTTCGTGAAGATCGGCGGCAAGACGCTCGTCGCGCGCGTGCTCGAACCGCTGCGCGCATCGGAGTCGATCGGTCGCATCGTCGCCGTAGCGCCGCTCGAAGTACAAGGACGCCCCGACGTGGCGGGAGCGGACGAAGTTCGTCCGGACGGCAAACGCATCACCGACAGCTTGCGCAACGGACTCGCCGGCTTCCAGCCGGACGCCGACGTACTAATCGTCGCATCGGATCTGCCCGTGCTGACGGTCGCTGCGGTTGACGACTTCGTCTCTCGAACGAGCGCGCTCGACGCCGACGTCGTTTACGGCTGCGTCGAACGCGGCGTTCACATGGCGAGCTTCCCGCAGGTGCCGCATACTTGGGCACGCATGCGTGACGGCACGTTCTGCGGCGGCGGAATCGTTGCGATGAAGCCGCGAGCGCTGCCCCTGCTCGAACGTTTCATCGAGCGCCTTGGCGCCGCGCGCAAACACCCGATTCGTCTCGCCTCGCTGTTCGGTTGGGACGTGCTGTTGCGCTTCGTGTTTCGCCGGCTCACGATCGCACAGGCTGAAGCGCGCGCGACGGGCATTTTAGGCGCGCCTGTGCGCGCGCTGGTCTCGCCGTATGCCGAGACAGGCGTCAACGTCGACCGGGCCACCGACATCGCGCTCGCCGAAGAGCTCGTGAAAGCAAAGAGCTAAATGCTGGTGGATCTTTTCGACGGAGCGCTGGCCGACCGCGGCCGCCTTCCGGCCGTCGACGATCTAACGCACCGCGAAGTTCGCGACGGCGCGCTGCGCGTTGCCGGGAGATTCGCGGAGCTCGGCGTCCGTCGCGGCGACCGCGTCACCGTCTACAGCGAAAACCGCCACGGCTTCGTCTTTGCTTATCTGGCGGCGCTGCGCATGGGTGCAATCGCAGTGCCGGCCAACGTCCTCTACCGCGCCAACGATCTCGCACACCTGATCGGCGACTCCGCGCCGTCACTGATCGTCTGCTCGTCGGCATCCGCGCCGTTCCTGGCCGAAATCGGCAGCGGAACGCATGCGATCGACATGGCCGAGATCGAGACGTGCGCGCGTGACGCACGCATCCGTCCGCACGAGTTGCCGCATCGGCCGCAGCCCGAAGATCCGGCGCTCATTGTCTATACCAGCGGCACGACCGGCGCATCCAAAGGCGCGGTGCTCTCGCATCGCAATCTCGCGGCGATCGTCTCGCAGCTTGCGTCCGCGTGGCGCTGGCAGTCGAACGACGTTTTATTGCTGACGTTGCCGCTCTTTCACGTGCACGGCTTGATTGCCGGACTGATCTCGTCGCTGGCGGCCGGCGGGCGGGTGCTGCTGCGCGAACGATTCGACGCCGCAGCGGTTTTAGAACGGTTGAGCGCCGGCGACGTCACCATGTTCTTCGGGGTTCCGACGATGTACGTGCGCTTGATCGAACGCGTTCGCGCCGGCGCGCGACCACCCCCGCCGTTGCGGCTCTACGTTTCGGGATCGGCTGCGTTATCGGAACAGACGCACGCGGAGTTTGCATCGCTCTTCGGCGCGTCGATTCTCGAACGGTACGGCGCCACCGAGTTCGGCTTCGCGCTCGGCAACCGCTACGCGGGGCCTCGCATCGCGGGCAGCGTGGGCATTCCGTTTCCCGGCGTGCGCGTGCGCGTCGACGGCGACGTCCGCGAGCTGCTCGTCAGCGGGCCCAACGTTTTTTCCGGCTATTGGAAACGTCCCGACGCGACCGCGGAGGCCTTCGTCACCGGCGACGATGGAACGCGCTGGTACCGCAGCGGCGACTTAGCGACGTACGATGAAGTCAACGACGTCTACCGCATCGTAGGGCGCATCAAAGAACTCATCATCACCGGGGGCTTCAACGTGTATCCGCGCGAAGTCGAGACCACGATGGAAGAGTACGAAGGCGTACGCGCGTGCGCCGTAATCGGCAAACCCGACGCCGCGCGCGGCGAGCTGCCGGTCGCGTTCATCGAAACCGAACGCAACGTCGACATTGCCGCGCTCGACGAGTGGCTGCGAGAACGCCTTGCGAGCTTCAAGATTCCGAAGGAAATTCGCATCGTCGAGCAGCTGCCGCGCAACGCCATGGGCAAACTGGACAAACCCGCGCTAAAGACGATGCTTTAAAGCGAAGTGTAGGTGGCCGTTGCCATCGCGCCGAGGATTTGACCTGCCACGCTGCCCGTGTCTTCGTCGTGCGGCCCCAGCATGGCGCTGAGATAAAATGCGAACGCCACGTGATGGCCGTTGCGGGTAGTCATGAAGCCGGCAAGGCCTTTTTCGATAAGGCTGCCGTCGTTGAGCCAGTCGGTGCCGCCGTTGGTTCCGGTCTTGGCGTGCACTTTGCCCCGCGCCGGCGAGTGCTTTTGGATATCGGCAAGCGTTCCGTCGACGCCCATGATCGGCAAGCCGCGATAGAGCATTGGATACCACGATTGCGCGCGGACCCAGGCCAGATAGTGAACCATGAAATCGGACGTAAAGTACGCAAAGGCGCCTTCGCCGTCTTGTTGCGCCGCGCTGCCGAGATCGAGGCCTGCGCCGCGCAGCATCGCGCGCTCGCGAGCGAACCCGGCACGCAAATAATCGCTCTTGACGTGCGCCAGATACACCGCCCACATGTACGGCATCAGGGCGGCATGGAGATTGTCGCTGACTTTCAACGTTATGTATGCGTCCTCGGAAAGCGGCGGCGAAACGTGCTGTGCGACCAGCGTCTGCGGACCGTGCGGCAAGGGAGACGCTTCGGCCGTTACGGTCGACGGCGATTCCGGCTGCATCGATACGCCGGCATCATGCAAGGCTTTTGCAAACGCGTCTTGTGCAAAGCGCTTCGGCTCCGGAACGCGATACGCGTAGAGCACACTCGGGCCGCCGGGCTGCACGCCCTTGATCGTCACCGTATGCCGCCCTGCGGCATCGGTGACGTCGTCGCTCATGTCGATGGTAGCATCGGCTTTCGGCGCTGCGGTCGTCGCTTGATTCACGAACGTAACGTACGCGGTTTGGGGGGACACGGAAACCGAAACCGGATCGCCGGCCTTCTTTCCGGGCGTTACGACGACGTCGACGAGATTGTCGTTGACGACGATCGAAGAGACGACGGTGCCGGTGCCGCCTTCGGGTCCTTGGTCGGGAAAGAGCGACGTATCGACGAGCACGCGGCCGTCGATCGACTTGATGCCGGACTTTACGACCTGCGCCGCAAGATCGCGTAGCACGGCGAGAGGATCGCCGGGCACCGCTTTGGTGTCGGCCGATCCGTCGTAGGCATGGTCTTCATTTTCGAACGCGAGCGTGCCGTTGGGTTGGATGCGTTGCGACAGGTTGGGATCGCCGCTCGCGACGAGCACCAAATCGCCGTGCAGCACGCCCGCGGAATCGACGGCTCCCATGCGATAAACCGGCGTCGTATAGCGGAAGTTCGGCCCCAGCAACGCCAGACTCGTGCCCTCGGTCAAGAGCTTGGTCGTTGAAGCCGCGACCATGAGCGTTTCGGCGTTATGGCGGTAGAGCACGCGGTGGGTATCGAGGTCGTAGACTTCGGCTGCAACGATCGAATGGCGAAGACGCGGCGTCTCAAAGGCCGCTTGGACGGCAGTCGCCAAAGCGACGGCGGCGACGATCACGAAAGCCTCCTATTCCGGCGAACGCCAGCGTTTAAAGAGCTCGTTGGCAATCCCAAATTGATCGAGGGCTTTACCCACGGTGTGCGCTACGATGTCGTCGACGCTCTGCGGATTAGCGTACATGGCGGGGATCGGGGGTAGGATCACGGCACCGATTTCGGCGAGGAGTGCGAGCGTCCGCAGATGACCCAGGTGCAGCGGCGTCTCACGCACGATCAGCACCAGCCGGCGCTTCTCCTTCAAGCATACGTCGGCCGCGCGCACCAGCAGGTTTGCATTCATCGAATAGGCGATCGCGCTGGCGCTCTTCATCGAGCACGGAATCACCAGCATACCGTCGGTGAGAAACGAGCCGCTCGATATTGCCGCGGCCAAGTCGTCATCGCGGTAGACGACGTCGGCGAGCGCTTCAAAATCGTCGCCGGTCATCTCGGTCTCGAGCTCGATCGTCCGCCGTGAGGAGGGAGTGAGGACGAGGTGCGTCTCGACGCCGCCGATCGCGCGCAAGGCCTGCAGCGCCATGTAACCGTAAGCGCTTCCGCTTGCTCCGCTGATCCCGACGATAATTCGGCGCATCCGCCCCAAGTTGTACACAGGGTAACGCTCCGCCTGGGAGCAAAGTGCAGGCGCGGTGATCCTCGACGTCGCCGAACGCCGCGCGTTCCTTTCCTCAGCCGTACACTGGTGCAGAACCGGCGATAAAACCGAGCTCGAACGATTGGTACGCTCACCGTACTCGGGCATCGATCACGACGTCGCGGCCGCATATGCGACCTTGGCGGCGCGTACCGGCGACCTGCTCGGCGCGATGGACGCGCAGCGCCTCGCCGTTGCCTCGGCCGATCGGGAAGCGCTGCTGGAGTTTGCCAAACGCCTGCGCCGGCTCGCCGAACGCGCGCCCGAACTAGAGGATGGCCCTCTGGAAGACGCTGTCGCCAAGACCTTTGCCTTGCCGAACCAATGTCAGCCTGAGCGCAGCGCCCCAGTCGCGGAGTCGAAGGACGACGTCCGGCTAACGGAGGCCGTCCAACTCGAAGAGCCCGGTCCGGTGTTCGGGCGGCAACAACACTTTAGCGCGTCGGCGCTCAATGCGTACGGTGAGTGCGCCCGCAAGTGGTTTTACCGCTACGGGTGCGGCGCGGTGGAAGATCGCGGTTCGGCGGCGTCGGCTTATGGCACCGCATTTCACAGCGCGCTAGAAGATTTTCACGGCGAGTTCGCGCGCCCGAACCCGCAGGATGAAGACGTCATGCGCACGCGCATCGTTGAATACGTCAATTGGGCGTTCGAACGCCATCGCGACGGCTTCGACACGCGCGTCGCGTTTGAGCTGCAGGTGCGCCGCGCGCAGCGCACCGCGCAGCGCTACGTCGACTGGCTTCTCGCCGAAGCCAAGCGCGCCCCGTTTGCCGTCATCGGGCGTGAAGTTCCGGCAAACGTCGCGCTGGGCGATCAAACCTTCGTCGGTTTCATCGACCGGCTTGACCGCGACGAGCGCACCGGAGGCATTGCCGTCGTCGATTATAAGACCGGCAGCATTGCAACCACCGCCGCAGAGTATCGCGAAAAGATCCGCACGTTCGCCGATTACCAGCTGCCGTTTTACTACTGGGCCCGCACTGCCGAAGGCGATCGCGTCGCGTGCCTGACGCTCGTGCCGCTCAAAGACGCGAGGCTCGACGTCCGCCCCGTGGTCGTGGACATCGATCCTGGCGTCATCGCAGACTTGGAACGCGCGCGGTCGCGCATGATCGAGGTCAGCTCCGATCTCGCGTCGGGACGTGCCCGCAACTTCGACGTAACCGACGAACCCGAGAACTGCGCCTTCTGCGCGTACGCCGCAGCTTGCGCGCGCAAGCCGCCGGCTCAGCGGGAGCGCTTCGGACGGTGATCGCCATGGATCTCGACGACGAGCAGCGCATTGCGGTGGACGCATCCTTCGGGGAATGCGTCGCGATCGTCGGTTTGCCCGGGACGGGCAAGACGCACGCGTTGAACGCACGCGTCGAGCGCGCCCGGCGTGAGTTTCCGAAAACCGAGCCGCTCGTACTCTCGGGCGAACGGAGTCTCGACGCGCTCGCGTTCAACATTCTCACTGCCGGCGGCGTGCCGGCGCGCCGCATCGACGACGTCGAGGCATCGCTGCTCTTCGAGCGCGCTTGCGAGCGCCTCTTCGCGCTCGATTGGGAAGAGTTCGCGGCCGAACAGCTCGATCCGGAGATTCCGGGTCTGCGATCGCCGGAGCGATTTGCCGAATCGGCGTTTCGTTTGATTCGTAAACTTCGCGACGCATGCATGTCGCCCGCCGACTTTCTCGCACGCTCGCTCAGCGGCGCTACCGAATTTTACGCCAAGCCGCCGAACTTCGCGAGTCCCGCGCTGCTGGCGGCGACCAAGAAAACCTATCACGACTCACTCGACGTGACGTCTAGCGAGCTGCGTCGGCAGCATCGCCGTGAAGTCGATTTGGCAAAGATTCTCGCGAAGCTTTACGAGGCGTACGTCGACCTCGTCATCACCGGTGGCTTGATGACCGGGCGCGACGCCGTTTGCGCCGCCATCGGACTGATTCATGAGCGTCCTGGGCTTGCAAGGGTTCTACGCGAAAACCATCCCGTCGCGTTCGTCGATCATGCCGAGGACCTCACTACCGGCCAACTGGCCCTGCTAACTGCGACCTACGGCGAAAAACTCGACGGCGTCACCTTGTGCGGCGACCCTTCTTCGGCCATCGCCTCGGTGCGCGTGACGCCGCCCGAAGCGGCGTTCGAGCGGGCCGTAACGCGCTTTGAACTCACGCTGCAGCGGCGATCTCCGGAAGCCGTCGACGCTGCTTGCCGCCGTATTTCCGGCCGCCTCGAACGCACTTCCGCGCTGCGCGAGGCGGCGACCGCCCTGACTCTCCACCGCGCGCGATCCGAGCGTGAAGAAGCGGCGTTCGTCGCCGACCGTGTGAAAGCGTGGCTCGACGCCGGAACGCCGCCGCATCGGATCGCCGTACTGCTCCGGTCGATACGCGACGCCGAAATCTACGAACGCGCGCTGCTCGAGCGTAACGTTCCCGTCGCGACGGGCGGTGACGCCAACGTCTTCGCCGATCGCCGCGCGCTCGACGCGCTGGCGCTGCTGTGGAGCGTACACGATCCCTTCCGGCACGATTGGATGTTGCGCGTGCTCTCGAGCCCGGCGTTGGGTCTCTCGGACGCATCGCTGGCAACGCTGTGCAGCGAGCCGCCCAATCCTCAAGCGCCGCTCTTTAAGCTCGACGACGAACCGGCGCCGACGGCGCGCCCGAGCCGCTGGGATCCTAAGCGCGATCTGCGCTTGGGCTGGAACGTCGTGCGCGGCGAGCAAGACGACGCGCTCGGGGAGATCGCTCGCGAGCGTTTGATGCGTTTTCGCGCGCAGCGTGCGCGATGGCTCGAGCTGGCGCGAACCGTACCTTTTGATGCGTTCGCTCGTGCGGTGTGGAGCGCAGCGCTCGCATGCGAAGGCGCACCCGATTCGGCGGCCGCGCGCGCGCAGCAACTCGTCTTGCATCGTCTGCTGACCCGGCTGAACGCGTTTCTCGACGAGCATACGAGTGCGACGCTCGGCGACGCGCTTGCGTATGCCGAGCAGCGGACCGGCAGCGAGCTCGAATCCTGCGAGGCTGTCGAATCGGACGATTATGTTTCGCTGCTGAGCGTCGAAGCCGCGCGCGGGCGCGAGTTCGATTACGTCGCCGTCGTCGGCGCCGGAGCGGGCACGTTTCCGCGCTGGTACGCACCCGACGCCTTTCTCTTCAGTCCGCGCTTGGGTATGGTTCCGAAAGAGAACGTCGGCGAATGCCGCGCTTCGCGCACGGCAAAGTTCACGTATTACGTCGCGCGTACTAAAGCGCGCGAAGGCTATAACGAGCGAGAGCGGCGCGCGTTCGTGTACGCACTGCGCCGCGCGCGCCTCGGCGCAGCCGTAACGGCTTCCGGCGGCGTGACGCGCGGCACCACGGCGCCCGAGTTTCTGGAAGAGTTGCGTGCGGCTGCAAACTATCGCGCCTGAGGCGTACGCGCGCCTCGTCTTACCGCACACGGCGCCGCTGTGGGCCGGCAAACGGGAACTGCAAACGTACGTTGCCGACGTATCGGCAATCGCCCGAAGCCGCTTCGGTCGCCGGCATTATCGCACCATAGGCTTGTTCGACGGCCGAACGTTGGTATCGTCGTTCAAGGCCTACGATCGGACGATGCACGACGGTCGAAGCCGGCTGCGCGCGCTCGGGTTCGGAGCCGTCTTCACTCCCGACCGCTTTCGCGGCCGCGGCTATGCAACGGCGATGCTCGGCACCGCACTCGACCGCGCGCGCGGCGAAGGATACGATGTCGCGTACCTTTTCTCCGACATCGGCCCGCGGTTTTACGCCGACATCGGCTTCGTAACGCTGCCGTCACGCCAGTACACGTTGCGTGCCGATACGCTGCCGTCTAAGCGTTTGACCGTCGCGCAGTTGCGTGAGAGCGACTGGAACGCCGTACGAAGATGCTACGACTTGTCGGCGCGCGGGCACGTGCGCTTCGAGCGCACGCCGCTGGTATGGGAATGGATTCGACTGCGCATACGTCAGAGATCGGAGCACGGCACCGGTCAGACGTTCAACTTGACGATCCGTCACGGCCGAGGAATCGGCGCCTACGTTTTCGGTACTCGGATTCCCGAGCGCGATACGTACTTCGTCGACGAGTTCGGTTTCGCCGATGAGGCTGCGGCACTTGCGGTCCCCGCGCTCTTACGCTCTGCCGCCGGGGATTTGCGCCGTATCGCCGGGTGGCTTCCGCCCGGCCGAGCGCGCGAACTCCTGCCCAAGGGCAGCGTTCGTTCGCGCCGGGAACCGGTACTTATGGCACTCCCGCTTTCGCAGCGCGGCGCGAGCGTCGTCAGAAAGCTGACCGAACGCGGTGCATCCGATTGTTGCTGGGGAACGGACCACGTGTAACGAACCATTCCTTTGATTGGAGGACCCGCATGTGAAAAGCGTGGTCTCGACGTCGTTATTTTTTGCGTTCGCGCTCGTTGCTACCCAGTTTGCTCCGGACTCGTCCCGAGCCGGCGCAATCGCCGCCATCCAAGCAAACGATAACCGCCTCGCGTCCGGAACCCTCGCAAACCAGACGCTTCATCTTTCGCTCGACGCGCGCGCCGGCAACTGGTCGCCCGATGGTCCGGGCCGGCCAAGCGTCCCAGTAGAAGCCTTCGGCGAAACCGGTAAACCGCTGCAGATCCCGGGCCCGCTCGTGCGCGTTGCCGCCGGAACTCTGGTCGCAGCGCGAATCCGCAATTCGCTTTCCACAACGCTGGTCGTCA
Source organism: Vulcanimicrobiota bacterium (assembly GCA_963715435.1). GTDB lineage: Bacteria > Vulcanimicrobiota > Vulcanimicrobiia > Vulcanimicrobiales > Vulcanimicrobiaceae > JAFAHZ01. Next base: position 2,252,554 of record OY970243.1, on the reverse strand, counting down.
ACGGTATGACGGATCGGCCGGCGTCGCACGACCGCCCGCTGCGCATTCCCTCCGGCCAAGAGCGATCGGTGACGTTTCGGCTCGATGCTCCCGGTACGTACTACTACTGGGGATCCACGACCCGGGTTCCCTTCACGACGCGCCTCGGCACCGATTCTCAACTCGTCGGAGCGATCGTCGTCGACGATCGGCGCAAACGGTGGAACAGCAAGAACGATCGCACGTTCGTGTTTAGCGAATGGGACGGCATTCTGGATGCCAAGAAGAACGTCGACTTCAACTACGTCGTGCTTGCGATCAACGGGCTTCGGTATCCGGCCACCGAGCGTCTATCGTACGTACGCGGCACTCGGGTGACGTGGCATATTATCAACGCCAGCCCCGAGGATCACCCGCTGCACCTTCACGGCTTTTATTTCGACGTCGCCTCGCATGGCGACGGCTTGCGCGACGTCGAGTATGCCGGTTATCGAGAAAAGGGCGTCACCGAACTCTTCCCCGCCGGTAAGACCGGCACGCTCGCGTTCGATGCGGATCGCGCCGGCAACTGGATGTTCCACTGCCACATTGCATACCATATCATGCGGTATTTGCCGCTGGGAGCCGGTGGCGGAATCAACGAGCCGACCGAGGACGATCTCGATCGTCATACGGCTATGGGCGGAATGATCTTGCGATTCAAAGTGCTGCCGAAGGCAAACGACATCGCCGTCGACCCCGCTCCCGTCACCCGCCGCATCTCGCTGATCGCCGAGCGAGTTCCAAACGCCGCACCGAAGACCTCGGCGTTTCGATATGAAATCCGCGATGGAAGTTCCACGCTCGACGGAACCGGCAACGTTGGGCCGGCCATGATTTTGACGCAAGGTCAAATGACGGCGATTACGATTGCCAACCAGCTAGACGAACCGACGGCCGTGCATTGGCACGGCATCGAACAACGCGACGCCTATTACGACGGCGTTCCCGAGTACAGCGGATCCGGCGGTAAGATCGAACCCATGATCGCTCCCGGTCAAAGTTTTACGGCTCGCTTCGCACCGCCGCGCGCGGGAACGTTCATTTATCACACACATATGAACGACATCTGGCAGCTGCGCAACGGATTGAGCGGTGCCCTCATCGTGATGCCGCCCGGCGTGCGTTTCGATCCTGCGACCGACCACGTAATACAACTCACGTCCACGCCGGATCTAGACGACTTCGATTGGTTCGACGTCAACGGCACCCGCGTACCCACTGCGATCACGATCGCTGCGGGAGTCCCAAATCGATTCCGTCTGATCAATATGACCACGTTTCATCCCGACGTCGTCGTATCGCTGGCATCGGCGAACGGAACGGCAACGTGGACGCCCATAGCGCGCGACGGCGCCGACATTCCCGCGTCGCATCGAACGGCGCGCACGGCGGTTCAAACGCTAACGATCGGACAAACGCGCGACTACACGTTCACGGCGCCGGCGCCCGGCGAATACCGGCTGCTCTTGTGGGGGTTCGCCGGCGACAAACTCCGCGCCACGGTGCCGATACACGTCGTCGCCGACGCAATAACGAAGCGCTAGAACAGACTCGCCTGCAACGGCTCGCCGTCGACCAGCGATGCTACGCGCGTTCCGAGCAGGCGAACCGGCGCGCCTTCGAGACCGCTTCGGCGCAGACACTGAACGGCGGCGTGAAAAATTTGCGCCTCTTCGCGCGTCGGCTGTTCTAAGTGCGTTTGCCGGCCGAGAACCGTAAAGTCGGCTCGCTTGATCTTGATGCCGACCGTTTTCGCACTGAGGTTTTCGCCCACGAGCTTTTCGGCGAGCTCGCGCGCGTGTTCGCGCAGGATTTCGACGAGACACTCTTCGTCGCTCACGTCAAACTCGAACGTTTCCTCCGTCGAAATGGATTTCGTTTCGCGTTCGGGCTCAACGCGCCGGCGATCGACGCCCCGTGCCAGCTCGCGGACTTCCGGCCCCCATGAGCCGAACAGCTCGCGCAGCCGCGCCTCGTCGAGCGCGGCGATCTCGCCGATGGTGGTGATCCCGAAGGCGAGCAGGCGCGTCTGGGTCTTGGGTCCGATACCCCACAAACGTCCGACGGGCAGCGGCGCTAAGAACGCCGCTTCTTCTCCGGGCGCAATGGCCAGCAAGCCGTCGGGCTTGCACGAGTCCGAAGCGGTCTTTGCGATCATCTTGCCGGTCGCCACACCGGCGCTGACCGTCAAGCGCGTCGCGTCGAGAATCTCGGCGCGCAGTTCGACAGCGCGCGCCGTCGCTGCGTGGATCGAGACGTCACCCAAATCTACGAAGGCTTCGTCGAGCGACATTCCCTCTACGGGATCGCCGTGGCGTTCGAGAATCTCGAAGATCGCCCGCGATTCGGTTTTATACTTGCCCATGTCGGGCCGCACGACGACGAGTTCCGGACAGGCCATTTTTGCCTTGTACAACGGCATCGCGGAGCGCACGCCGTATGGCCGCGCTTCATAGGACGCGGTGAGAACGACGGCCCGGCGGCTCTGCCCCGCAACCGCTACGGGCTTACCGTGCAGGCTCGGATCGTCGCGGATGGCGACGCTGGCGTAGAAGGCGTCGACGTCGAAATGTGCGATCACCGGCGCTCGCGCTGCCGGCGACGTTGAGCTTTCTCCTGATTTCCGCAAGTCGTCATGCTGCACCACGCGCGAGAAGCGTTCTTCGAGCGGTCGTAGTAGGCGTAGCGGCACGAGCTTTTGCGACACGCTCGCAACCGATGCCACGTTCCGTCGGCGACCGCATCGTACACGATTGTCAGCAATGCGGCGATGGTTGCAGCGGCGCCGCTGCCGGCCGGCCGCAGCACCGGCTTACAATGCTCGATCGTCACGGCCACCGCAGCGCCGTGCGAAAACTGCTCGAGCTCCTTCCACGCCTGCATCGGGTCGAACTCGCCGTTGTTGGCGAAGAGCACGTCGCGTAGCGCTTCCCTGAAAGCGCGCAACCGATCGCACTCGTCCTGGTTCGCAACCGATGGAAGCTCTTCGTTGCGACACCACTCCGACGCACTCTCCGCAGTCGCCAGCCGATCGGGACCGTCCGGCAAATCGAGCGTATTGACGAAGCGCCGGAGGAGATCCAGGCGTCCGGGGGCCTCAACGGGCTCGGGAGCGCTCATCACCCGTCTAGAATAACACCGGCAAAGTAACTTGACAAGTTACGGTAACCGCTGTATCATACTAGTAGGTTACTTTCCCGCCAGTGAGGTCCCACGCAAAGATGTTTCGCGATCCCATCCGCAGCACGCCGCTCGTCGCCGATATTACCGACGTCAACCTCCGGCTGCGGGTCCAACGTGCCGATTCGGCGCTCTTCAACGTCTCCGACGTGCGCTTGCCGAATCTGCAAATCCGTTAACCGCCAACTCGGAAAGGCGTCAGCGCATAGCGGCGCCTTTCGCAATTGCCAGGATCGTCTGCATGTTACGCAGGTCGTCGGCGTCGCTTCCGGGCGTTTCGAGGATTGCCGTGCGATCGCTCAGTTCGCGGCGCGCGAGCAGCGCTCGAAAGCCTTCGAAGCCGATCTTACCCTCACCGATATGCCAGTGCCGATCCCGGTTTGCGCCACGCTCTACTTCGGTGTCGTTGAAATGAAACAGGAGCACGCGATCGATGCCGATGCTTGCCTCCACGCGATCCACGAACTCGTTCACACCCGCCACCGAGTCGATCGCGTAGCCGGCTGCCCACGCGTGTGCCGTGTCGAGACAGACGCCGAGCTGCCGATGGCCGACGGTCTTGACGAACGTTCCGAGCTCGTCGATCGTTCCGCCGGCGAGCTGACCGGCGCCGGCGGAGTTTTCGAGTATGAGATAAACGTTCGGTGAGACGTCTTCGAGGGCGGCTTCGAGCGCGCGGCAGATCGCCACAAAGCCTTCGTTACGATCGCGCGTGCCGTACGAGCCGAGGTGCGTGTTGACGAAGCGAATGTTTCCGCGCGCCGCAAACTCGAGATCGGCGCGCAACAGACGCAGCGAGCCTTCGTAAATCTTCGGATCTTCGCTGGCGAGATTGATGAGATACGGCGTGTGGATGATGCACGGATCGAGATCCGCTTCCCGACGCAGCCTCGCGAAGTTCTCTAGTGCAATCGGATCGATTGCGCTGGGCCGGTAGCTGCGCGGATTGGACGAAAAGATCTGCAGCGCCGTAGCGCCGGCGTTCTTCGCGTGTTCGACCGCTTTTACGTAGCCGCCGGCCACGCGCACGTGAAGGCCGATACGCACCGCACGTTACCTCGAAGGCGTTCGCGCGACGTAAAGGTACTGCACGTACGAAAGCGCCAATGACGCCGTGCGCTCGCCGAGCATCTCGCGCAGACGGCGGTCCAACTGCTCGAAATACCGGTCCGAGCGCGAACCAAACGTGTCGCGAACGATCTTACGCGACCGCTCGTAGTTAACATAATCGTCGACGGAAGCCGTGAGATTCCACGGTATGACGCGCAAAGTCGGGTCGGTCAATTCACCCGCATAAAACTCTTTGAAACCGCCTTTGAGCCCGGAAGGCGGCGCTTCGACGCCCATCTCTTCGGCAACGCGAAGGCGCAGTTGCGCGACCGGATCTTGGTCCATCAGCACCTTCCACCAGATGCCGATGAGACCGCCGGGTTTGAGCACGCGCACCAGCTCCCCAATTGCCTTTGCGCGGTCGAGGTGATGGAATACTTGCGCGCTGATGGCGGCGTCGAAGGTGTTCGGCGCAAAGGGAATCGCTTCGGCGGATCCTTCCACCCAGTCGGCAGAGGGGTAACGCTCGCGCGCCTTGGCGAGCATCGGAGCCGAAACGTCGACTCCGGTGACCTTAAAGGCATTCTCGATCAGCGGACGGCTCGCTAATCCCGTTCCGCAGCCGACGTCGAGAACGCGATCGCGCGGCGATAACCCGAACGACACCAGCATGTTGTACAGATCGTTGGAATAGCCGGTTCGGCCGGCATCGTAGAACCCTGCGAGAGTGTCGAACGTCGTCATCATTCCGCTACGAGATTGAGTTCAAGTGGTTGGCCGGGGTCGAGCTCGAGCTGCGGCAGCTCGTCGAGCGAACGCAGTCCGAACGATTCGAGGAAGAAGGCTGTCGTTTTATACTGCATCGGCCGGCCGACGACGTCTTTGCGTCCGGCTTCCGCTATGAGATTGCGGTCCAGCAACGTGTTCACGACGCTGTCTGAGTTCACGCCGCGAATCGATTCGATCTCGCTCTTGGTCACCGGCTGCATGTGCGCCACGATCGCGAGCGCCTCCATCGCCGGCGTCGAAAGCGTCGTCTTCGGCGGCAGCAGGTAGGCCTCGACGGCCTCCCGCGCGATCGGCGACGTCGCGAACCGGTAACCGCCGGCCACTTCGCGCAGCACCATGCCGCGGTCGGTATAGTCGGTCTCGATCCGCTGTAACGTCGCGGCGACTTCCACTTCGCTCGCGCGCACGAGCTTCGCCATCTGCTTGATCGATAACGGCTCGCCCGCCACGAACAGCAGCGCCTCCACCGGCGCGGTCAAGCGCAGCACGGCTTCTTCTAACCGTTCGGGACTTTCTACGTATTGCTCCACTTAGGGCGTTGGGACTCCTTGGGTCTGGCGGTTATAAGCGAACAAACGAATATCGTCGAACAGCTCCGGCTGATCGAAATCGATACGGTGCCGCCGAATGAGTTCGAGCATCGCCAAGAACGTTACGATCACGACTTCGCGAGTCATTCCGAGTTCGCGACAGAGCGCCGAGAAGAACACCTCGCCGTGCTTTTTGATGCCTCGCACGATATAGTCCATCGACGCAATCAACGAAACGCGCTCGCGCGCGATCGAACGCTTTTCCGGGCGGGCTTGGCTTAGCATCGCCAGGAACGCGCGCTTGAGCTTCTCCGGATCGATCTCGTACCGCTGCACGACTTCGCTGGCCGGATCGCCCGATTCGCGATAGAAAAAGCCGCTCGCCTCCTCTTGGCGCGATCGCAGCTGTTCGCCGAGCTCGCGATACTTCGAGTAGGCGATGAGACGCCGCCGCAACCGTTCCTCGACTTCTTCGGGCGTCTCGGCCTCTTCGTCGAGAAACTCTTGTGGAATCGGCGGCAGCAGCGCCTTGCTCTTCAAAAAGACGAGCGTTGCCGCAATCACGAGATACTCGGCCGCTATCTCGACGTCGAGCGCCTCCATCATGCGCACGTAATCGAGATACTGTTCGGCGACGATGGCCAAAGGCACGGTAGCGATGTCGAGCTGCCGTTCCTTGATCAAGCTCAACAGCAAGTCGAGGGGACCGTCGAAAACGTCGAGCTGCACGCGGCAGCTTCCCTCCATGGATGGAGCAATGTCGCCGGAGCCCAGGATGGGCGCGAGGCGACCACCCTGGTCGAGCGGCGCCAGAGCTTCGACCGGCTCGGTCTGGTTCAAGACGTCTTTTGCGCGGCTACCGCCGGCTCTTCGCCAAACGCGCCCGGATTGGCGGCAAGGTAGTCGAGGGCCATGTCGATGAGACGCTTCTCATTGACGTACTTGAGCGACTTACGCGCTTGCGCTAGATCGAACCAGCGCGCCTCGTCGACCTCGTGATCGTGGTTGGCCGGATCGCCCGAGAGATAGCGCATCAGGAAGAACGTCACCGACTTGCGGTGCTTGGCTTTGCCCACGTAAAACCAGTACGAAATCTCGTTGAGCCGAGTGACGATCTCGCCCCAGCAGCCGGTCTCTTCCCGTACTTCACGAAGCGCCGTCTGCTCGTTCGACTCGCGCGCTTCGACGTGTCCTTTCGGCAAGGTCCAAATGCGGGGAGGTTCGCCGCGCCCGATGAGGAGCGCGTCGAAAGTCGAATCGCGAGGACGCAAGAGCAGCCCGCCCGCTGACACCTCGTACTTGATCCGCATGTCAATCAACCCGTGCTGGAGGACGTGGAAGGGGGGCGCGTTGCCGTCCCCCCCGATTACTCCCATTATAGCTTCCGAGCCCAAGAAGAGCCTGCAAAAAGGGTAAGCCTTTTACCGTGCTGGAGCCGCTTGCTTATATCGCGCGTGAAAACGGCCTGCGTTACGTCACCGACGACACGCCGGGCATCCGCCGCCTGCGGCGGGGCAGGCACTTCTCGTACGTTGGACCCGACGGCCGCCCGCTGCGCGATCGGCAGGCGCTCGCGCGGATTCGCAGCCTCGCGATCCCCCCGGCCTATGAGGACGTCTGGATTTGCCCCGACGCTCGGGGCCACATTCAGGCAACGGGGCGCGACGCGCGCGGGCGCAAGCAGTACCGGTATCATTCGCGCTGGCGCGAGGTCCGCGACGAAAACAAGTACGCGCGGATGCTGGATTTCGCCCGGGCGCTTCCGCGGATTCGCCGTCGCGTAGCCGCCGATCTACGCAAGAAGGGCATGACGCGCGAGAAGGTGCTGGGCGCGGTCGTTGCGTTGCTCGAGATCACCGCGGTGCGTGTCGGCAACGACGAATACGCGCGCGAGAATCAGTCGTTCGGCTTGACGACCTTGCGCAACCGCCACGCGCAGGTGCACGGCAATAAGCTGACGTTTCGCTTTCGCGGCAAGAGCGGCGTCCAGCACGAAGTGCACGTCATCGATCACCGTCTCGCAAAGATCGTCCGCGAGTGTCAGGACTTGCCCGATCAGCAATTATTCGAATACCTCGACGGCGACGGCTCCGCCCATCGCGTGGGATCGACCGAGGTCAACGAGTACATCCGAGAGATTTCGAGCGGCGACTTTACCGCCAAAGACTTCCGCACGTGGATGGGCACGGTTCGGTGCGCGGCCATTCTCGCGCAGACGGCGCAAGCGGAAACCGTTACCGATCGTAAACGCAACGTGGTGGAAGCCGTGCGCGAGGTCGCGCGCCATCTCGGCAACACGGCGGCGGTATGCCGCAAATGCTACGTGCATCCCGAAGTGCTGGCTGCGTATATGGACGCCGGCAAACTTCCGCAAATGGCCGCAAACGCCGGCACGCGCGGGCTTCGCGCCGAGGAACGGTTCGTGATCGCCCTTCTGCGCAAGCGCAGCCGTAAGCCTTCGCTCGAACGTCAGCTCAGCCGGTCAGTGAAATCGGCTCTCGCAGAGCGGAAACGACGTCCGTCGCGACCCGCTCGGCAATAACCCGGAGTTCTGGTACGGCCGTCGACTCGAATCGTTTCCCGCGCAGTAGCGCTCCAGTCAGCCACAGCCGGCCTTCGTGCTCTTTCGGATCGAGCCCAAACGTATGCGTTCGTCCGATTCCGGTACAGTTAACGATCCAGTCCGGACGCAACGCGGTCGTGCCGCCGTCCTTCCGGCGCACGAGCACGTCTCCGTCGCTGCTATTGACGATGCGTCCGGAGTAAACGTGCAATCGGCCGACGTCAGCCAAACGCTGGCGACACGCGTCGACCGCGGCCGGCGCGCGATGGCGAACCCGCTCCCAATGCGTGCGAACGTGCCGGTCGAAACGGTGCCTCTCCGCTTCAGGCAGGCGGCGCCACAACGTTTCCGATTCAGGGCGTACGGCATCGACGACCACACGCCAATCGAATCCATGCTCCTTTGCCGCGGCGGCGTGGCGCCGAAAGCTGCGCACCAGCGTGCGGGCGCTACCGGCATCCAAAGCTGGAACCACGTCGTACCGTTGCGGCGGATCGGCGTGCGTCTGCGGAAACCGGCCGCTACGCGAAACGACGTGAACGGCGCCGCGATGTCCGCTCGCTTCGAGAGCGACGAGTGCATCTAGAGCGGTTAACCCAGAGCCGATCAACAGCACGTGGCCGCCGACGACCCGATAATCGAAACGCCACGGATCCGCTACGTAGCCGGGATGGACGGTGAGTGAAAGCGGCAAGAACCGGCCGGACGGCAACGGCGTCCCAGTTGCCAAGACGACCAACTCCGCCTCTACCTCAAACCCGCGGCACGTCACGATCGCAAAACCGCCGCCGGCTTGCGCGCGAATCCGCAACACGGCGTCCTCAACGTGCGTGAAACGCGGACGCTCGAATGCGCGCCGGGCGATACCGGTGAGATACTCGCCGTACAGCCGGCGAGAGACGAACTGCTGCGGTTCGCCGCGCCGTCCGAGCCAGCGGACGAAATGATCGGGCTCGGCGTCGAACGCGCTCATTGCGGCTGCCCGCGTATTGAGCAGATGTTCGCCGTGACGCGTTCCGTAAGCCGCGCCCCGGCCGAGTGTGTCGGGTTCGAATAGCGTGACGGAGCTGCCTTCGTCGAGATGGCGCGCGAGATGCGCTGCCACCATCGTGCCCGAAAATCCTCCGCCGACGATGGCTACGTCGGTACGCGTCATTGGCGCGCTGCGCTTGCGAGAATCGCGTCGTACCGGCTGTGCACCGTGCGGCGGCGCTGGGAAAACTCGTCGTATACCCCAAACGTGCGCAACGGCCGGGCGTACACGTGCAGCGACACCGCTGGCTGCGTTCCGGCGTTGGAAACGCGATGGAGGTCGAACGGTTTCGAGCGCAAATCGAGTTGACCGGTTCGCAAGATCACCGAGTCGCGCCGCGCGATCGCGGCTAGGCCCTCGCGTGTACCGTCGTCGAGCCGCTCGTAGTTTTCCAACTCGAGAACGCCGTCGATGACGGCAAGCCAACAGCGTTGACCGCCGTGGTCGTGGATATCTGAAACGGAGCCGCGTCCCCAGTTCAGCAGCAGCAGCTCGAAGCGCTCGTCGAAATACGCGCACGTGCGGGTGTAGCGGCCGGCATGCGACTCTAGAGGGAAGTCCCGCAGTAAGCCGCGGGCGCAGACGTCGGTCAAGACGCCGGCCATCTCATCCTCACTTCGGTCCAGGGGCGAGATTGCGCCGAGATTAGCGATAAGCCCGTCCAAAGGATGCAGAGCGATCATAATAGTAACAAAAGTTACTATCTTGGCTTTTTCATTACCTGCAAAAAGTGACTTTGGTTATCTTCTATTGACAATCAACCGCACGGCTGGTACGAGCGAGCGGAAGGGCAGCCGGACCGTAATGGACAGGGCGCGCAGAGAGGAACGCTGCGCTTGCACAGTTCGCGTCCGTGATGACGCAAGAGCGCGAACGCTCGAAGCGATGCGCCCGTCGAAGCTATGCCGTTGTCGCGCAGATACGTAACGCCGAGCTTGTAGGTCGTTTGATAGGACTTTTTGTCTTCGATCGCTCCCAGCCGCACGAGAACGCGCAAGCCGTTGGAATCAAGCGCCGGTGCCTCGGACAATCCCGCAAGCAACATGAGCTTGTCCGCACCGGGATCGGCAATGCCGGGAAAGCGTTTGAGCAGCGCGCGCGCCTTGCGCTCGTCGAGCGAACGGAGCGTGCCCAACAGGTCGCCATCGGCCGCTTCGAGCACCAGTTCCGCGCTGCGAAGTAGCTTGGCGGCGCGGCGCGCCGGCTCCATGCCGCCGCCCACCAACGCATCCTCGACGCGTTTAGGCCCGGCCGCAAGCAACGCCGGAGGCGTAAGTCCAATCGTTTCGCGTAAGCGGCGAAAGACGTCGGCTCTCCGAGCATCGTCCACTAGATAGCCGGCGTTCTCCCACACGATCGCTTCGAAGGGATCGCGCGGCTCGGGCAGCGCTACGTCGCCGTAGCGCGCCGCTAGTTTGGCTACGGTCTCCATCGCAAATCGGGTTGCCGGGCGGCGCGCGTCTCGTCGACGCGGCCCACCACGGTGTTCACCGGAGCGTCGAGAAGCGCTTGCGGATCGGTCTTGGCCTGAGCCACGATCTCGCGCATCGCATCGACGAACGTGTCGAGCGTCTCCTTCGACTCGGTCTCGGTCGGCTCGATCATCAGACATTCCGGAACGATAAGCGGAAAGTACATCGTCGGCGCCATGTAGCCCCGATCCAGAAGCGCCTTGGCGATGTCGAGCGCTTTGACGCCCGTGTCACGCTTGAGCTGTTGCGCCGAACAGACGAACTCGTGCCGGCAAATCTCCGGATACGGCGTTTCCAAGAACTCCGCAATCTTCACGCGCAGGTAGTTCGCATTGAGCACCGCGAGCTGCGAAACGCGCTTGAGGCCTTGCGCACCGTTGGCGTAAATGTACGCGAGCGCTCGAACGGCGTGGGCGAAGTTCGACCAGAACGAGCGCATCGGTCCGATCGACTTCGACCGATCGAACTCCAGGCTGAACGACATACGATCGCTGGGCGCGGCATTGGCGTCGCCGTTTGGCTTCTGCGTCGCAACGACGACCGGCGTCGGAAGATAGTCCACCAAGTGCGCCGCGACGCCGATCGGGCCGTGACCGGCACCGCCGCCGCCGTGCGGAATCGTAAACGTCTTGTGCGTGTTGAGGTGCATCAAGTCGAAGCCCATGTCGCCGGGGCGGACGTTGCCCATGATCGCGTTGGCGTTGGCGCCGTCGTAGTACATCAATCCGCCGGCAGCATGTACTGCAGCTGTGATCTCGTGGACGTGATCTTCGAAGAGCCCGAGCGTGTTCGGATTGGTCATCATGCACACGGCGGTGTCGGGTGCGAGAACCTTCTCGATCTCGTCGATGCTGACGCGACCGCGCGCATCGCTGGGCAGCGAGATGACTTTGAAGCCGCACATTGCAGCCGACGCCGGATTGGTGCCGTGGGCGGTGTCGGGAACGATGACCTTATCGCGACCCGTCTCGCCGCGATCCTTGAAGTACTTCTTCGCGATGAGCAGTGCCGCCAGCTCGGCATGCGCGCCGGCGGACGGATTGAGCGAGAACGCCGCCATGCCGAAAAGCGAGCTCAGCGTGCGCTCGAGCTCCCACATGACTTGCAGCGCGCCCTGCGCGAGTTCGTCGGGTGCATAGGGATGGAGGTCGGCAAACTCACGTTTACCGGCCATCGCGTCGTTCACGCGCGGGTTGTACTTCATCGTGCACGAGCCGAGCGGATAGAAACCAAGATCGATACCGAACGTCCGGTGCGAGAGTTTGGTAAAGTGTCTGACGACGTCGAGCTCGCTATTGTCGGGCAATGGAAGATCGTCGCGCAAAACCGACGCCGGCAGAAACGATTCGAGCGGCTTTCCCTCGTCGACGTAGCGATTAGCGCGGCCCTCTTGGCCCAGCTCGAAGATTAGCGGCGATTGCGAGGTATCAAGCGTGAGCGGGGACATGAACGACCTCTTGCAGGACGGCGGCCAGCGCGGCGATATCGCCGGAGCTGGTCAACTCCGTGGCTGTCATCAGAATGCACGTGCCGAGTTCGGGATAGAAACGCCCAAGCGCGATGCCGCCGAGAATCCCGCGCGATTGCAGTTGCGCCAGCACTTCCGCGGCATCGCGGTGGACGTCGGCGACGAACTCGTTGAAGAACGGGGCGGCGAACTTGAGATCGACGCCGCCGATCGACGAAACGGCGGTGGCCAGCTCGCGCGAGCGCTCGAGGTTAAGAGCCGCCGCATCGCGCAGGCCGGTCTTTCCCATCAGCGCGAGATAGATGGTCGCGATCAGCGCGCAATGCGCTTGATTCGTGCAGATGTTCGACGTGGCGCGCTCACGGCGGATGTGCTGCTCGCGCGCTTGCAACGTGAGCACGTACGCAGTGCGCGCCGCGTTATCGACGGTCTTCCCCACAAGGCGCCCGGGAATCCGCCGCATATGCGCCTGGGTCGACGCGATGAAACCGGCATACGGGCCTCCGTAAGCGACTGGAACGCCGAAACTCTGCGCTTCGCCGACGACGATTTCTGCGCCCCAAGATGCCGGCGTTGCCAGCGCGGCCAGCGAGAGCGCTTCCGCAACGACCGCAATGGGAATCGTCTCGGCCGCAACCACTGCGTCGAGAACCGTACGCGACAGAACGTCGACGTGACCGAAGAAGTTCGGCGACTGCAGCACGACCGCCGAATACTCGTTGCTCGCGACCGCTTTTTGGATCGCCGCGAGATCGGTGGTGCCGTCGCGGGTGAAAGGAACTTCGTCGATCGTCACGTCGAGCCCGTCGCAGTACGTTTTTAACACCGCGCGGTAGTTTGGATGAACGGCCGACGAGACGAGCACCTTACGGCGCCCCGTCTCGTTGAGCGCCATGATCGCCCCTTCAGCCAGCGCTGTAGCGCCGTCATAGACCGACGCATTGGCGATGTCCATGCCGGTGAGCAAGCAGATGTAGGTCTGCCACTCGTAAATCGCTTGCAGATACCCTTGCGAAACTTCGGCTTGATAGGGCGTGTACGCCGTCAAGAACTCGCCGCGCATCGCGAGCGCCGCGATCGCCGGCGGTGCGTAGTGACGGTAAGCCCCGCCGCCAAGAAACGAGGGTAGCCCGGCCGCCGAGTTTTTGCCGGCGAAGTGCTCGAAACGCTTGGTTATGCCGTATTCGGGGAGCGCCGGAACGACGTCGAGCCGATCTTTGAGCGCGACCGCGTCGGGAACGCGCAACAGTTCGTCGAGCGATCCGACGCCGATCGCCTGAAGCATTGCCGCGATATCGGCATCGGTGTGGGGCGTGTACACGATTTAGTCCGTCGCGATCTTCTCGTAGTCGCCGGGAGACAGAAGATTGCCGGTGTCCGCGCCGTTGCCCACACGCACCTTGAACAGCCAGCCTTCGCCGTATGGATCCTTATTCACAGAGGCGGGATCGGTGTCGAGCACCGTGTTGACTTCCAACACCTCGCCCGAGATCGGCGTGAAAAGATCGGACACGGCTTTGACGGACTCGATGACGCCGACGTTGCCGAACTGATCGATCTTGGCGCCGATCTTCGGCAGTTCGACGTAGACGATGTCGCCCAGCGAGTTTTGCGCGTAATCCGTTATACCGATCGTCGCCTTATCGCCGTCGATCTTCACCCATTCATGCTCTTTGCTATACAACAGGTTTTCGGGCACCGCCACGCTTGGCTCTCCTTACTTTTGACGTTTGTAGAACGGCAGCGGCACGACGGTCGCGTCGTGCATGGTGCCGCGGATCTCGACTTGAACTCTCGTTCCCGGCGCAGCCGCGTGCGGCGCGACCAGCGCCGTGAGAATGTTTTTGTTGTCAACGGACGGAGCGAGCGATCCGCTGCGTACTTGGCCCGCATCGGCACCTTCGAAGAACACCCGGTATCTCTCGCGCGCGGGCGCGCGTCCGTCCATAATCGCGCCCGCGATACGGTAGTAAGTATCTGCGGCGAGTTGTTCTGCCAGCGCTTCTTTGCCGATAAACTTCGGCTTGGTCATTTTGAGCGCCCAGTTCAGTCCGGCTTGAACCGGCGTGATCTCTTCGGTGAGCTCGTGACCGTACAACGGCATCCCCGCTTCCAATCGCAGCACGTCGCGGGCACCCAGTCCGCACGGCTCCAACCCGTCTTCCGTATGTTGCCGCAGCAGCCGGTTCCACAGCTCCGCCGCCTCACCGCCATCGACGAATAGCTCGAATCCGTCTTCGCCGGTATAACCGGTACGGGCGATCACCGCGGGAACGCCGTCGACGTTCCCTTCGGCGCAAAAATAATATTTCATCGACGACAAATCGAGACCATCGACGTGCGGCTGCAGAATCGTAACCGATTTGGGCCCCTGGATCGCAATGAGCGCCGCGTTCCCGTGCCGGTTCTCGAGGCGAACGCCGGATGAAGGCACATGCGCCTGCAAATGCGCCCACATTTTGCCGGCGTTGGCGCCGTTGACGACGAGCAGCCAGCGCCCGTCCAGACGATAGAAGATCGTGTCGTCGTGCGCGCCGCCGCGCTCGTTACAAAAGATGTTATAGCGCGCCTGCAGCGGCTTCATCGTTTCGACGGCGTTGATGGTGAGCGTATCGGCCCACGGCGCGACGTCGTCGCCGAAAAGATAAAACTGGCCCATGTGCGAGAGATCGAACAGGCCCGCCCGATGACGGACCGCATCGTGTTCCTTCAGAATGCCGGCGTACTGCACCGGCATCTCGAAGCCCGCGAACGGTACGCAGCGCGCACCGCCACGCAGGTGCTCTTCGTACAGCGCGGTCCGTCGCAAACGTGCTTCCGTTAGATCGGCCATTTGGAATGACTGCCCGGCGGGCGTTCGTGGTCGTAGCTATTAAGGAAGTTGAGCGTCGCGTGCGCGACGATCTTTTCGCCGCTGCGGACGTAGACTTCACCGTAGACGATCCGCCGGCCGGCTTTAAGCACGCTCGCTTCGGCGATCAAGTCGTGCGGCGGAAGTGCCGGCCGCAGGAAGTTGCACTGCAGCGACGCCGTCGTCGTCTCTTGCTCGCGGCCGAAGATCGACGCGAGCGCGCAATAGAACACGGTGTCGCACAAGCTGACGATGGCGCCGCCGTGCACTGCACCCGTCCCGTTGGTGATTTCCGGACGGAAGGGCATGCGCATCACGGCTTTACCATGTTCGACGCTCTCGAGTTTGAGGTCGAGCAGGGCGACGAAGTGGCCCTTCTCCTTTTCCCAGGCGTACGGCGCCTGGCTGTAATCGATGCTCATGGTTGTCGGGCCATCATTCCACGTATTGAGTCGTAAGCTTCCCGGAAGTTGAGGGTTCCGCCGTGCAGCCACTGAGCGCCGTCGACCGCCAACGTGGCGCCGCTCACCCAGCTAGCATCGTCGGAGGCCAGCCATAGCGCTGCTTTGGAGATGTCCGAAGGTTCGCCCAGGCGGCCAAGCGGCACGGACTTGCGCACGAGTTCCTCCACGTTTGCCACGCTCCACAAATTCTTGTCGGTACCTTCGGTGTGAACCGGGCCGGGGGAGATTGCGTTTGCACGAATGCCGAACTGCCCCCACTCGGCAGCAAGCGTACGCGTCATGGCGAGAACGCCCGCCTTGGCGCTCGCCGAATGAACGGCGCCGGGTTCGCCGCTCCAGGCGTAGGCGGCGACGATGTTGATGATCGAGCCTTTGGACGCTTTGAGCGCGTCGAACGCAAAACGCGAGCAATAGAACGTGCCGAGCAGCACGATGTCGACGACGCTCTTGAAACCGTTGGGGGAGAGTTCTTCGGACGGACAGACGAAGTTGCCGGCCGCGTTGTTGACCAGCACGTCGATCCGTCCGGTGCCGGCGGCGACTTCTTTCATCACGGCTTCGACGCGCGCCGCGTCCCGAACGTCGGCGGCGAGACCGAACGCCTTTCCACTTTCCGCTGCAATCAGCGCGATGGTTTCGTCGAGCTTCTCCTGACGGCGCCCGATGACGCATACGTGCGCGCCTTCGCGTGCGAACGCGAGCGCCATGGCGCGTCCCAAACCCGTTCCGCCGCCGGTAACGACGGCGGTCTTACCCGTAAAACGATGCTGTCCGTCGGCCATCAGAACGTATCTCCAGGTGCCGCAAGCGCGCGGCGCAAGTATAGCGGCAGCGAAAAGAGCCGCCGGTGTGTAATCGCGTCGTAGAAAAAGTTCTCGCCGCGAAGACCCCGCACGTAGCCGTCGATTGCTGCGGATTCCAGTGCGGCTAAGTTCACGCGATCGCTGCACGCCAAAAACGCCCAATCGGTATCGAATGCCGGAACGTACGTAAAGAACGACGTCACGTGCGCGTAGTGGCGGCGCAACGTACGCGCCATCTTGCAATGCAGCGAGTGGTTGTGGAACGACGCGGTGCTGGCTTGCAGCACGTAAACGCCGCCGTCGGTCAAGCGTGATTTGATGAGCTGGAAAACGTCGTCGTTGAAGAGCAGATTGCTGGGCGAATCCTCGAGCGGCTCGGTGAGATCGGA
This sequence comes from Vulcanimicrobiota bacterium, assembly GCA_963715435.1. GTDB lineage: Bacteria > Vulcanimicrobiota > Vulcanimicrobiia > Vulcanimicrobiales > Vulcanimicrobiaceae > JAFAHZ01. Next base: position 2,235,941 of record OY970243.1, on the reverse strand, counting down.
GATAATGGTCCCGTAGCGGTCCTTGTCGTCGCGCATGAACGCCAGCGCGTCGCCCACGAGGACGCGTGCGCGCGAATCGTCGAACGCGCCGTCGGACCATTCCGGCAAATGCTGCTTCGAAAGCTCGACGACGAGGCCGTCGATATCGACCATCGTGCAGCGCTTGACGTCGGCACAGCGCAGCACCTCGCGCAACGTCGCACCTTCGCCGCCGCCCAGAATCAGCACTTCGCTGCGATCGGCAGCGCCGGCGAGCGCAGGATGCACCAGGCTCTCGTGATAGATCTTTTCGTCGCCCTGAGAACTCTGCGTGTCGCCGTCGAGAATGAGCATCTTACCGAACACCCGCGTTCCGATGACGGCAACTTGCTGAAACTCGGAGTGGCCCGCGTAGTAAACGCGGTCGATAGCGTGATGATGCTGCTCGGTGGGCGCCGATTCTTCGACGTACCACTGCCAATGCTCGGTCTTAGGCATGGGAGCGCCTGGATTAGACGAAAAGTCCCGGCCACCTATAGGAAACACCCGGTTACAGTCGCAGCGGTACCCTCGAAGACGGTCTTGCGGGCTACGGAAAGCGATGGATGAAGGCTTCTTTACGATGACCGCGCGTTTCGATAGGTAGAGCAGCGCGTAGCCCCGGTCGGAGGATAATAACGAAAAACCCCGCCGGAATAGATGGGGTTCTTCACGCGACCGTTACAACAGCGCCGTTACTTGCAGGCCCCGTTGAAGTAAATACACCTTCACGCCCGGAATGCACCGGGTCGCGACGTCCCCTGCGCCGGCACCACTGCCCGACTAGACAACTTCAAGCAAGCCGTAGACGAGATAGGGCTCGTTCATCGCGGCATATTAGCAGCAATATAGGGCGTTTTACCGCGCAGAAAGTCTGGCAGGTGCTTGCCCTGTAAGCTCGCATCGTAGGGCAACTGAGGCGTGCGATCACCCTCTTAACAACTGCGAGTAGAGCCGGTCCTTCCGGCGTGCTGACGAAGGCCAGGCAAGACCTCGTTCTTTGCAGAACGTACCGTCCTCAAACTCCGGTGTGAATGAGAAAGGAATCGTCTTCCATGCAATTCCCTAATCGGGCAGCGATCATTGGATGTGTGACTGCGATCGCGCTCGCGTCGTGCGCTGGTTCGCACAGCATTATTCCGTCGCCGAGCTCGTATGCGCCCGAGACTGTTCTGAGTCAAGGGAAGGGACCGACGACGTGTCCGTCGCATCCGCCGCAGCCAACGTGGATCTTCAAAGGCTCGTGCAAGATCGGCGTACTTCCGGCGAAGGGCGCGACCTTTATCCTCGCGCCGTACACCGCTAAGAAGATCGTCGTGTCGGCGAAGCTGCCAAAGAACACCGACAACGGCAAGCCGTTTGTCGTCGTCGATGCCCTCGGCGGCGCAGCCAAGGACATTCTGCCCTATAAGAAGATCAAGTGGTTCCCGTTTACGAGCACGAAGCTGAAGTCGTTCGTGTACGTCCAAGCGGTCAATGGTTTCGGGTGCGTGAAAACGAGTCCAACATGCCCCGGCTTGAAGTTTACCGGACCGTACCTTGTGTTCACCGCGAAGGCGTCGTCGTTTCCCGGCAAGTCGTGCTTCCTTTCGTTCCTCACGAGGAATAAGAAGGGTCCGTACTGGTTCACGACGCCATTCCAGAATCCAGTTAAGAACAACGCAGTAACCATCACGGCAACGTCGAGCGGATTGCAGCAGTTCTTCCCATACGGCTTACCGAAAGGGCCCGTATTCTTCAACCTTGCCTGCCATTAGAGCCAGGCCATCATTAGCGGCACAGAAAAGAGAAACGGCGAGGGTGAAATCCTCGCCGTTTTCTTATCCACCTTAACTTCCCGGTACCGGTGAATAGCTCTCTGTGAATGAGCGAGCTATTGTTCGTATACCAGATAGGCCGCTCCTATTGGGAAAGTCGGGCGCGTTGCACCACACTATGCGCACTGCTCGCCATATCCGTTTCCAGAGAAACTAAGCCGTTAGCACCCGCAGATCGCAATCGGCGCTCACGACGTGCGAGAACTCGCCGTCGCTCTTTTCGATTCCGCGCTTGAACTCTGTGGTGAGAACGCTCTTGGCTTGCAGCTCTTGGGCGGCGAGGTCGCAGGCCAACCAGGGATCGGTGTGGTCGCCGCACGTGTAGAAATCCATCGCGGCGTAGCCCTTTTCGGGCCAGGTATGGATAGAAAGGTGCGATTCGGCCAGAATGACCGTACCGGAAACGCCCTGAGGCTCAAAACGATGAAAAGCGCTTTCCATAACGGTAGCGCCGGCGGCCTCGGCGGCCGCAATCATCATGGTATGGATGCCGTCGACATCCGAAAGCAGCATCGGGTCACAGCCCGAAAATTCGCACACAATGTGCCGTCCGAGTGCTTTCAATTTTTAAGGTCTCCTTGACCCGCGGGGGAAATCCCACCTCCGGACTTCGTCGGCTGGCGCCTGCAGTGCAGTCACGTCCCCGACCTATCGGCGAGCTCTAGCCGGCGCTTTTGTGCGGTGCGCGAGCGTCTTGCCGCGATGGCGCATTAGGGCGCGCCCTCCCTTGAACCGTGGACTGGCCCCCAGTCCGCTAGGTCCCGCTTAACGGGACCGGCATAGAATGATAAGCCCCAGGGGGTCGCCTGTAAACCCCTTCATGACTAGAATCTACTCGAGGCAAAATGATTATGAAGGTACTACTTCACTATCTTGACTATATAGAGGATGGGAAGTAGGCTCAAAGAGATATGGCGACCAAAATCGAGACCGCCGTCTCCCCGCAGGAGATCATCGGGGACTACCGTCACGGTTTCCACGATACAGAAGAAAATTATGTCTTTAAGTCCGACAAGGGGCTAACGCCGGAAATCGTCGCGCGCATCAGCGCCATGAAAGACGAGCCGGAGTGGATGCGGGAGTTCCGCCTCAAAGCGTACGAGCTCTTTGCAAGCAAGCCCATGCCCACGTGGGGCGATAGCAAGCTGCTCGGCGAGATCGATTTTTCGGACATCCACTATTACGTCAAGTCCACGGACCGCACCGAACGGTCGTGGGACGACGTACCCGACGACATCAAGCGCACCTTCGATCGCCTCGGCATCCCCGAGGCCGAGCGCAAGTTCTTGGCCGGCGTTTCCGCCCAGTACGAATCCGAGGTCGTCTATCACAGCGTCAGCAAAGAGCTCGAAGCGCAAGGCGTGCTGTTCTGCGATATGGATACGGCCATCAAGCAGTATCCCGAGATCGTCAAGAAATATTTCGCGACCGTCATTCCGCCGGGCGATAACAAGTTTGCGTCGCTCAACTCGGCCGTCTGGTCGGGTGGATCGTTCATCTACGTGCCGCCGGGCGTCGAAGTGAAGATGCCGCTGCAAGCCTACTTCCGCATCAATGCGGAGAACATGGGCCAGTTCGAGCGCACGTTGATCATCGCCGACAAAGGCGCCAAAGTGCACTACATCGAGGGATGCACCGCGCCGAAGTTTTCGACGTCGTCGCTGCACTCGGCGGTGGTCGAGCTCATCGCTCTGGAAGGCGCGTCGATCCGCTACACGACGATCCAGAACTGGTACCGCAACATCTTCAATCTCGTCACGAAGCGCGCGGTCGCGTATAAGGGCGCGACGGTGGAATGGGTCGACGGCAACATCGGCTCGCGCTTGACGATGAAGTATCCGGCGATTTACCTCATGGGCGAAGGCGCGCGCGGCGAGATCCTGTCGATGGCGTTTGCGGGCGAAGGCCAGCACCAAGACGCCGGCGCGAAGGTCATTCACGTCGCGCCCAACACGACGTCGGTCGTGACGAACAAGAGCGTCAGCGCGCATGGCGGCAAGACGACCTACCGCGGGTTGGTCGAGATCCACCCGGGGGCGACGGGCGCGAAGACGCGCGTGCGCTGCGATGCACTGATCATGGACGACGAGTCCTCGAGCGACACCAAGCCGACGATGAAGATTCACGAGCAGCGCTCGACCGTCGAGCACGAAGCAAGCGTGAGCAAGATCGGCGAAGAGCAGCTCTTCTATGCGATGAGCCGCGGCCTGTCCGAGGCCGACGCCACCGCGATGATCGTCAACGGCTTCTTCGATTTCTTCGTGAAGGAGCTTCCGATGGAATACGCGGTGGAGCTGAACCGCCTCGTCAAGATGGAAATGGAAGGGGCTGTGGGCTAGATTTCCTCCATATCTTCGTCGCCTTCAGCCTCATTTATCGAAGTAAACTTCGGCGTCGGCTCCTCGATCTGAAGGAAATCTCACTCGGCCGGTCTCTTACGCGCTCTTTACGGAGGGCGTATTTTACGTTTGCGCGTTAATGATTTTCTGCTCTCCAGGGACGATGATAGAAAGACAGGGAGTAGGCATGCGTATAGCAGTTCTCGTCCTTATTCTGGCCGTCACGGCCTGTTCGTCCCCCGCCGGCGGCCCTCCAGGCTTGCACGGGGAGCTCGTTCCCGCGACGCTGCCGCGTAGCGCAAATCCGATCAAGCACGTCGTTATCATCGTGCAAGAGAACCGGACGCTCGATAACATGTTCTACGGTTTCCCGAACGCCGACACGCTTGGGTACGGGCGCATGAGCACCGGGCGCCGCGTGAAGCTCCAGGAAGTGTCGCTTGCCGGACCCGACATCGACAACACCTACTACGACAGCGTTAACAGCTACGACAACGGCAAGATGGACCGCTTCAATCTGAATCCGTCAGGTAAAGGCAACGCGGGGCGGTACGCATACGGCTACGTGAATCGCAAGCAGAGTGCGCCATATTGGAAAATGGCCGAGCAGTTCGAGCTGGCCGATCACATGTTCCCAACCGAACATGGTGAAAGCTGGTCCGCACACCTCGAGCTCGTCGCCTCGACGACCAATATCAGCCCTGGTTTAGCGCTGGTCGACTTTCCCTCGCAATCACCGTGGAACTGCGACGCCCCTTCCGGCACGACGACACCGACGCTCAACTATAAGAAAGTCTATCGCACGAACGGGCCGTTTCCGTGCATTGTTGGGTTGCGCACGATGGCCGATACGCTCGATGCGGCCGGCGTGACATGGAAGTATTACGCGCCCTCGATTACCGATTGGATTCAAGGAGCCTGGTCGCCGTTCGGCTCGGTCAAGAGCGTTCGCTACGGACCCGATTGGAAGAACGTCATCACGCCGTCGTCGGCGATTTTGAGCGACGTCGCAAAGGGCCGGCTCGCGGGCGTAACGTGGGTCACGCCCGATTGGCAATACTCCGATCACGCCGGCAGCGGCACCACCTTGGGACCATCGTGGGTTGCAGCCGTCGTCAACGCGATCGGACAGAGCAAGTTCTGGGACAGCACGGCAATCTTCGTGCTTTGGGACGATTTCGGAGGCTGGTACGACCACGTGCCTCCGCCGCAGCTCGATTTCAAAGGTTTGGGAATCCGGGTGCCGTGCATCGTCATCTCGCCGTACGTTCGACCCGGAAGCGTCGTTCACACGCAATACGAGTTCGGCAGCATTCTGAAGTTCGTGGAAGAGATCTACAATTTGCCGCCGTTGGGAACGATTGCCGACGGTTATTCCGACAGGCGAGCGACGAGCACGATGGACGGCTTCGATTTCACCCAGACACCGCTGACGTTCCACAAAATTCCGGCTCCTACGCCGCCGACGTATTTCCTTACGCTACCCCCCTCAGGACGGGTCCCCGACAACTAACTAAAAGGAGTTACCGTGAAGTATCGGGCGATCGTGCTCGCATTGGCGGTCGCCGGCTGTTCCGGCGGCGCGTTCTCCGGTAGTCATCCAAGCGGCACGAACGATTCAGCCCGGCTCGTGCCGCCGGCCAGCGCGGTGCCGATAAAACACGTCGTCGTCATCATACAAGAGAATCGGAGCTTCGATAACATCTTCGCCGGCTATCCGGGCGCGGACGCGCCGACCAGCGGAATGATGTCGAACGGCAAAGTCGTTCCGCTCCACAGAATTAACTTCGGGACGCCCGACCTCGATCACAGCTATGGAGGCAGCCTTACAGATTACAACGGCGGCCGCATGAACGGCTTCGATCAGTCCTACTCGAGCAAAGGAAACAAGAGCGGGTTACTGCCCTATAGCTTTCTGGATCGCAAACTGGCCGCGCCGTATTGGTCCATGGCCGAGCAATACACGCTCGCCGATCGAATGTTCGCCACCGAGCACGGCGCGAGCTGGACGGCACATCTGGACCTGATCGGGACGACGAACCTATCGCCGAAGACTGCGCTGGTCGATTTCCCGTCGAACTCGCCCTTTGACTGTGAATCCTCCAGCAATACCCGCACCTCGTACATCAACGCGAGTCATCAATATCGCAATAACGGTCCTTACCCGTGCTTCACGCAATTTTCTACGATGGCCGGCACGCTCGATGCCGCCGGCGTGTCGTGGCGTTTTTATGCACCTCAGATCTGCTGCGGCGATATCGGCGGCATTTGGTCGCCGTTCGGCGCGATCAAGGCGGTGCGCGAAGGCCCCGATTGGCACAACGTGATACCGCGTCCCGCCCAGGTGCTCACCGACGTCGCAGCCGGGCGGCTCGCGCAGGTGACGTGGATTACGCCGGAGTGGGGCTGGTCGGACCATGCCGGCGGCGGCGCCACAATGGGTCCGTCATGGGTATCCGCCGTCGTTAACGCGATCGGGCAAAGCCCGTTTTGGAACGACACCGCAATCGTCGTGTTGTGGGACGATTGGGGCGGTTTCTACGACGATGCCGTTCCGCCGCAGCTCGACTTCAAAGGATTAGGGCTACGCATTCCCTGCATCATCATTTCGCCGTACGCGCGAAGCCACTACGTTTCGCATACGCAGTACGAGTTCGGATCGATCAACGCGTTCATCGAGCAGATCTTTAACCTGCCGCCGCTCGGGCCGGCAGCCGCCGGATACTCCGACGCCCGCGCGACCAGCATCGTGAACAGTTTCGACTTTACCCAGACGCCGACCGCGTTCGTTCCGATCGTCGCCCCCGTTCCGCCTTCGTCGTTCCTGTCAATGCCGGAATCCGGAAAAGTCCCCGACGACGAGTAAGCGAATGGGGGAGCATGCGTAGAAAAGTAGCCAAGACGGCAGACGTCGCCCCCGGAAAGACGCTCCGAATCGTCGCCGATGGGATCGAACTCCTGCTGTGCAACGTGGATGGGACCATCTATGCCATCGAAGACGTCTGCACGCACGATGGCGGTCCGCTCGATCAAGGAACGCTCGAGGGAGAAACGGTCGTGTGCCCGCGTCATGGAGCGACGTTCGACGTTCGCACCGGCGACGCGCTTACGCTTCCCGCGGTGCTGCCGCTGATGACGTTCCCGGTCACCGTCGAAGGCGGCGACATTTACGTCGAAGCGTAACCCCACGGGATGAGAGCAGCTTTTCGCATTGCGGCCGCCGTCCTGCTCGTCGCCGTATTTGCGATTCTCGTCGAAGTCGTCAACATCGCACTCGGCATGCGCGCGCACGCGCGCTACACCGGCATCGTCGGCGCACTGCCCCTGCATGCAGCAGTAAGCATCTTACGGGACGGTCGCGGCGTCCCGCACATCATCGCAAGCAACGAACACGATCTGTTTTTTGCGCAAGGCTACGCAGAAGCGTCGGATCGCCTCTTTCAAATGGACCTGCTGCGACGGTTCGTCCAGGGCCGTCTCGCGGACGTATTCGGCAGCGCCGCGCTCTCGAGCGACGAGACCGAACGGGCCGTACCCGTGCGCGAGATCGTCGGCGCGCAATGGCGGCACCTCGATGCCCGTTCGCGCTCGATCCTCGAGGCCTTCAGCGACGGCGTGAACGCGGCCATGCAGCACGAACCGCTGCCCGTCGAGTTCCGGATAGTCGCGTATCGCCCGAGACCGTGGACGCCGGCCGATTCGCTGGCCGTTGGGGTGGCGGAAGTTCTCGACCTCATCGACGACTGGAATGCCATCGAGCCGCGCGACGACGCATACCGGCACGGCGGCGAGGCGCTCTACGACGCACTTTTTCCGCTGACCGATCCGTGTTACGACGCGCCGGTGACGCTAGGACTCGCTGGAATGTCGCCCGGTAAGCCGTGCCGCAAACGTCCGCCGCTCCTCTCGCTGCTCGCCGGCGCTCGCCCGCCGATCGGCAGCAACGAATGGGCGGCCGGCGCACAGCACAGCGCGACCGGACGCGCGTTGCTCGCGAACGACCCGCATCTCTCGCTCTCGATTCCGGGGATTTGGTACCTCGTCGACCTCCGCGCGCCCGGATTCCACGCGGCCGGCGCGACGTTGCCCGGCGAACCCGGCGTTTTGCTGGGCCACAACGAGCGCGTTGCGTGGGGCATGACCGACGGAACCGTTGCGTCGCTCTCGGTTTTCGAGCCGCCCAAGCATCTCGATCCGGGCGGGTGGCGCACTGAAACGTTCGACGTACGATTCGGCAAACCGGTGCAGCGGCGTTATTACGCCACACCGCACGAGTTCGGCGTGACGACGCAGGACGGCAAATTCGTCCTCGTGCGCTGGCGCGCTTACGACCATCCGGTTTTTGCGGGCACGGCCTTCTTCGCACTCGACCGGGCAGCGTCGATCGATGCTGCGATCCCGGCGTTGCGCGCGTGGGAAGGTCCGACGCATAACTTCGCCCTCGCCGACACCACGGGACGCGTGGCGTACGTCATGGCGGGGCCGATTCCCGACGATCCGCTCTGGGCGATGCGATTCCATTCGGCGGCCGATTTGAAAAACGCATATTCGCCGGTTCCCCGGCCGCTGATGCCGCACGTCGCGCCCTCGCGCGCCGGGGTCGTTTGGACCGCGAACAATCTCGTCTACGGACACAGGTATCCGTTGCGCCTGAGCCCGCAGTTCGCGGTGCCTTATCGCGCGTATCGCATCGCTGCGCTGCTGCGAGCGCGCAAGCGCTACGATGTCGCGTATTTCGCGCGCATGCAGATGGACGCGTTGTCGCTGCCCGAGCGCGAGCTCGCTCGCGGCGCGGCACCGGCGTTGCAGGCGGCCGATCCACGGTTGGCTGGCGCTTTGGCGCGGTGGGACGGCGAGATGACGGGCGATTCGAGCGCTGCAACGGCCGCGCAGGAGTTGCGCGTATCGCTCACCGCCGGAAAAAAGGGGCGAATGCCTGCGGTGCTCGACAGGGTGCAGTACGCACCGCAGCGCGTACGTGCAAACGTTGCGTGGCCGGCTCAGGCTTGGGGCGTCGCCGGTGCCGTTCCCGTCCTGGGGCGCCTTTCCGTTCTGGGCATCGATTTTCTCAACGGCGTCACGCTGCCGGGATACGGCGACGAGTTTACAGTGCACGTGCAGTATCCGCGGTACTCGCAAAGTTTTCGCGCCGTGTGGGATGTTGGAAACTGGAATGCGGGCGGCATTACGCTGCCCCAAGGCGAGTCGGGAGAACCCGGTTCCGGACACTACACCGATCAAGCCGCAGCGTGGATCTCGGGACGCTTATGGCCGTTGCCGTTTTCGGATGCGGCGGTGCAGCGCACCGCCGTCGACCGCGAGACTCTCGGGCCCTAGAGACTAAGAATCAAGCGTACCGTTTGTTTTCGTCGCGCCGGTACCCCACGGCGGCAATGGCCGCAAAGATCGCCGCGTAAATCGCTAAACCCGCGAGGGCGTGCGCGGCGTCCGTTCCAGTGAAAACGCTCCAAAGCAGTTCTGCGAATTGACGCGTGGGCAGATATGGCGAGAGGTGCGCGACGACCGGCGGCAGATACTGCGGCGGCAACCAAAGGCCGCCGGCGTAGGCGAGCAAGAGATTGAGTGCCGTTGCGACCGGAACGGCAGCGCGGGGAGAAACCCAGTAGCCGATCGAGATACCGATCAAGACGAACGGAACGCCGCCCGCGACGACAAAGCTCGCCGTTTGCAGCCACTGCAGAGCGTCGAGATCGATCGGCGTAGTAAGGCGCGAAAAAACGGCGACGCATCCGGCCGCCAACACGCCGAAGCATAGCGCCGTCAGGACGCGCGCGCCGAAGCGAGTTGCCGTCGCTGCCGGCAGCGTCCGCAGATAGCGCTCCCAGGGGCGCCCGCGCTCGGCAGCAATGCCTACTCCGAACTGATACAGACACACGCCGGTCACGGCAAATGCCATGAATGCCAAGGTCGTCGCGTCGGCGGCAGACGCTTGCGTTCTCGCGTATTGCAAATCGAACAGCGCGTAAAACATCGCCGGAAAGACGACGGTCGGCACGACGTAGCCCGGCGAGCGAAAGAGATCGAGCAAGGCGATGCGCGCGTGCGCGCGCGCCAAGAGCAGGGCGTTCACTTTTTGCCTCCGGTCATGGTCAGGAACGCTTCTTCGAGCGTAGGGGGCACGATCTCCAGATTCGAAAACGCGACGCCGTCGCGCACGAGCGTGCGGACGTACTCGTCCGTGTCGTCGATCGTCACCGCGACGCTGCCGTTCCGTCCGACATAGCTTACGCGGCGCGCCCCGAAGCGCCGTCGCAGCTCGGCGCTCGAACCGTCGAAGAGCACGCGTCCGGCCTCGATCACGACGACCCGCGTCGCCAGCGCTTGCGCTTCTTCTAAGTAGTGCGTCGTGAACAGCACCGAGTGACCCGCCCCGTACGCGCGAACCACGTCCCACAGCGCGCGGCGCGACTCGACGTCGATGCCCGTGGTCGGCTCGTCTAGCACGATCAAGTCGGGATTTCCGACGAACGCGAGCGCGACCGCCAGCCGGCGCGATTGGCCGCCCGACAGCGTAGCGGCACGGCGCTGCGACAATGCCGCCAATCCGAAGATTTCTAAGACGGCTGCCGGATCGGCCGGATGCAGATAGTGCGCCGCGCCGAACCGCACGATCTCTTCAACGGTCAGCGCGTCGGGGAAGCCGCTCTCTTGCGGCGTTACGCCGAGGTGCAAGCGCGTCTGCGGATTCCGCGGCGAGCCGTCGAACAAACGCACTTCTCCGGCGTCGGGCGCGCGCAGGCCGATTGCGATTTCTATCGCCGTAGTCTTTCCTGCGCCGTTGGGTCCGAGCACGGCGACGATCTCACCGCGGTCCACTTCCAACGATACTCCATCGAGCGCACGCGTCGTGCCGTACGACTTGCGCACATCTTTCAGAGTGAGAATCATGTTACGACGTTTCCTTCAGCAGCGACTGCAGTTGTTGAACGTGCGCGACGAATGCGCTGCGACCCGTAGGCGTCAACCGGTACTGCGTAAGCGGCCGGCGATTGACGAAAGTCTTGACTTCCTCGACGTAGCCGGCGTCGACCAGCTTGGCGAGGTGCGCGCCCAGATTGCCTTGGCTTGCCTCGAGCGAACGCTGCAGCTCCGAAAATGCGACCCATTCGTTGGCCAGCAGCGCGCTGACGATCCCGAGGCGGATTTTCGAAAGCAAGAGGTCGTCCACGTTACTCGCGCGCCAGCAGCTCGGCGATACCGAAACCGGCGTAACCGGCGACGAGACCGGCAGCCAAAATGAATCCCCTGACGTCGTTATGGACGAAGTTCGCCGCGATCAGCGAGACGACGACCGCAATGCCGGCGAGCATCGCGCGTCGATTGCCGTGCAGCGCGATAAAAAGCAATACGATCGCTTCGGCATAACTCCAAATCGCGGCTTGCGCCCACCCCGAGAAAACCCTGAACGCGGCGACGTTTGCGATGAACGCCAGGCCGATCGAGAGCCATAAGACGTTAAAGAACTCGCGCTGCACGATGGATTGCCGCTCCCGCGCTGCGCTCGTCGCCCGACCGCGCACGATGCTGAAGGCAATCGCGGCGACAAGGAGTACGCCTTGAATCCACAACGCCGCCGCCGGAAGCACGCCGTTGGTGACCAGCTGCCACACCGACACCGAGATGCCCGAGTACAGCCCCCAAACCACGAAGTACTCCGCACCCGCGCACAAACTCTGATCCGATTGTGCCAAGATTCGGTCGACCATCTCGAGGTGCTCGCGGGCCTGGTCGGCGTTCATCTGGTCGCCCACCCTATATCTCCCGCGTCGCTAGGAGCAGCATCGCTCCGGCGAGTCCGGCTACGCCCCAGACCGCGGGGGTCGGAAAGCCGGCGGCCGTCAGGCCGTTCCACACCCACCACATCGCGTACGCGTAGGCGCCCCAAATCCAAAACAGCTTTCCGGTGCAGACGCGCTGTGGAATCGTGTACTCTCGGTACAGCATATAATGACCTTTCTAGACTACTCTATTTGTTAGAGTAATCTACTTTTACCACTACCGACCCGTCCGGTCAACCCCCCGAGGCGTTTATGACTCCCCTGACTCGGAACGTCGAACTTTCGCGCAATAGCCAGGGATGGCGATTTCCTTTGGTAGTTGCGCGAAAGTCGCCGAGCAGGAGGGCCACACGATGTGGCCCGAGGAGCGGTTTCGAGTCAGGGCCCGGTCATTGCCGAGGACTGAATCGGCCGGCGTCGTTGACACCACTTCGCAGCCCTGGTATCGTACCGTAGTCATGTACGCGATCATCGAAACCGGCGGCAAGCAGCTTAGAGTCGCCGAAGGAGACGTTATCCGCTGCGATCTGCTTTCGAGCGAAGTAGGCTCGGACGTAACCTTCGACAAGGTCGTGCTGGCCGGAGCAGGTTCCGACGTCAACGTTGGATCCCCCCTACTCGACGGCGCTACGGTGAGCGGCACGGTCCTGCGTCACGGCCAGGATAAGAAGATTCTCGTCTTCCGCTATAAGCCGAAGAAGCGCGTTCGCAAGCTCAACGGCCATCGTCAGCGCTTCGCGGAAGTCAAAATCACCAAGATCACGCTGCCGTAAGGGCTCGTGGTAGAGGTCACTTTTTATAGGGACAGCCGGGATAGGCTGTCCTCTGTTTTTGCCCGCGGCCACGCCGATTTCGCCGAGCATGGCCAGGACATCGTCTGTGCCGCGGTCTCCGCGATCTTACAGGCAGTGCGGGTGGGCTTGGAAACCTATGCGGGCATTCCGCTCGACGCCGAGCAGGAACCCGGCGAGCTGCACCTGCGCTGGCCCGACAGCGCTCGGGACGATGCGGCGTTGCGCGCGATCGTTACCACAGCCGAGCTGTCGATAGAACGGATCGCCGAGCAGTATCCCGAACAAGTCGGGCTCACGCGCGAACACGACCGGCGCGCAGCACCCCGGCCGCCGGCGTGGTATTAGGAGGGTAAAGGAGACCGCATGAACTCCAACACGGGCGCAAACGGATACCAGAGCGCTTTCGGCGGCGGACAGCAGCCGAAACAGGACGACGACGCGTCGGGTGAAGTCGGAAAGGCGTTGCTCGTCGGTTTTTTAGGCGGTCTCGTTTCGGCCGCGGGATACCTCGTTTACAAGAGGCTGCCCGACGAACAGCGAGAGAAAATCAACAACCAGGTACGCTCGTTGGTTGCGCAGCGCATCTCCGAGCTGCGGGAAAACCTCAACATCTAAACGGCTCGCTTGGCCCCGGCGCGGGCACTAGCCGCAGACGTGAAAGCGATACTCATGATGACCGCGCACTCCGCGGTCATCGTTCTTTACGCACGCGCGCTGCAGTACTTCAATCCACATCTGCACTCCGGCGCTGCGATGACGTTTGCACGCGCTACGATTGCGCAGTCCGATCGCGAGCGCCTCGATGCGCGCCTGCTCGTCGCGCTCATCGCCGTCGAATCGCGCTGGAATCCCGACGCGATCTCGAGTGCCGGCGCGCGCGGCTTGGGTCAACTCATGCCTGAAACGGCGAACGGACTGGGCGTCGACGCCGGCGATCCGCTGCAAAGCATCGCAGGCGCTGCGTATCACTTGCGGTTCTTACTCGATCGATTTGACGGCCGCGATCGTGAAGCGCAATACCGGCTGGCGCTGGCGGCGTACAACGCGGGAATGGGAGCGGTGCAGCGGTACGGCGGCGTCCCGCCATACCCTGAGACCATCGCGTACGTCGCGCGCGTCATGGCGCTTTGGCATCGTCTGTCGGCGCAATAGCGGGCGGGTCGGCCGCGCGCGTTTCCTCCGAGACGTCGGCCGCCCGTTCCATTTCGGCCAGGAACGACTGCGACGTATTCTGGACTTCGCGCATGAAGCGTCCGGCCTGGCGCATGATTCCCGGCAGCTTGTCCGGTCCGAAGAGCAGCAGCGCGAGCACGGAAACGACGAGAATATCGGGCACGGAGAACACGAGGCTTCTTCATTCCGGCCGTGTCCCATCGCGCCTCTCGGCAGGGTAACTTTCCACCTCCGGCCAAGCTGGCCAATCCGCTTTGAAGATTATTTACACCCGCGGCAACCGTACGGAGACGCTGGCGTCGCTTGCGACCCTACGGAAGATCCTCAACCGATTCATTGCTCATCGGGTGTTTTATGAAATTTCCAGCCGCAACACCCGCGGTCACGAGTTCTTCTCCACCAAAAACGTCTTCGTCGTTGGATTGATCGAAGTCACGAACTTCGAGCATCTGAAAATCTTGATCTTCGATGCCTACAATCAAACGCACTCGATCGAGATTCTCAATCCGCAAACCATGCGCATCTACGACGAAATGCCCGGGCGCGGATTCGCCGTGTCCTTCATCAGCGAAAATGAAGGCGGCGTTGAAACGCGCTGCTACATCCGCGACGAAGGCGAAGACGAGAACAACATCAACGAGAAGACCGCGCTCGAGAAGATCACCTTGCCGCAGCTCTTCGAATATCTCGAAGAGATCACCGCGGTAGAGGTCACGAGCAAAAGTAACTAGGCGAGCTGGAACAACGCGTCCGTAACTCTTCCCGGCTCGACGTGCAGCGCGGCGAGAACGCCCGGCGTTCGAAGCGCTTCGGCAGCTAGGCCGAATGCGAGGTGCTTGGGCAAATAGGTCTGTTCGGCACGGTTAGCGCCCTCGACGAAAATCGTAAACGCTTCGCGGCTGAGCCACACGCTCGCCGTCCCTTCGGGCAGTTTAAACGCAAGCGTGTCGTAGCGCGGCATCGCGGGCTTTTCCGCGCCGGCTGCGCCGCTTTCGGGCAAGCGTCCTGCGGTCGTGCGGCCGTCGTCGACGGGTTCGAGCGCGAGCAGCTTTTCGCGCGGAACCACGCCGGACAACGCCGGACCGATCCGCTCGTCGTCGAGCAGCGCCAACAGCAGCGCCCGCGCGGTGATGAACGGTTCGCGCAGCTGCTGGCAATAGCGGCCAGAGTTACGCATGACCGCGAGAAGCTCTTCGGAGAGCGGAATCTGCTCCAGCTGCTCGTTCATAGCCCTTCCCTTGGCCGAGCGCGTTTGCGCCCCTCCAATCTCAGGCCGGCGCGCATCGCGCGCACGGCATCTCCGAGACGGCCCGCGCGTTTGTAAGCAGACCCGAGATTGACGTAGGCGACGGCGTATTCGCGGTCGGCGTCAATCGCCTCGCGATAGGCAGTAATCGCGTCGTCGACGCGCCCGTCTTCGAGTAGCAGATTGCCGATGTTCGTCAGCGCCGGAGCGTAGTGCGCAACGCATTCGAGCGCGCCTTCGAAGTCGGCGCGGGCGTCTTCGCGGCGGCCAAGCTTGATCCGCGCCACCCCGCGCTTATTGAGGTAGAACGCACGCTGCTGCGGGCGCGACGCGTGCTCGATCTCGCGCGTGAGCATCGGCTCGGCGGCGGCGAAATCGCCGGCCTCAAGCGCGCTCAATGCATTGCGCGTCCCCCGACCGGCTTCACGCGGCGGGGATGACAGCAACCGCAGCCAACGGAACATGTGTGGCCAGATGTTCACGGTCGACCTGGTTACGCTCTTCCCCGAGGTCTTCGCACCTTTCGTCGGGCTCTCCATCGTAGGACGTGCCGTTGACGCCGGCCTCGTCGAGGTCCGCTACCACCACCTGCTCGACGAGCTCTCCGGAAAGGAGCGCGCCGACGACTCCCCCTTCGGCGGCGGCCCCGGCATAGTGTTGCGATTGGAGCCGATCGCCCGGACGCTCGACCGGATCATAGAGGAAGCGCCGGCTGGAGAACGCCGTGCGATCGTTGTGACCACCCCGGGCGGAAAGCCGCTTACGCAGCGCGAGGTCGAGCGGTTCGCCTTGCTCGATCACCTCGTCGTGGTTTGCGGCCATTACGAGGGAATCGACGACCGGCTGGGCTCGCTCTTTCCCATCGAGGAGGTCTCCTTGGGAGAGTTCGTGCTGACCGGGGGCGAGATACCAGCCCTAGCGATCGTCGACGCCACGGTGCGGCTGTTGGCAGGAGCGATCCGGTCGGAGTCGCTCGAGAGCGAATCCTTCACGGCCGGCGATCTCGACTATCCCAGCTTCACCCGGCCGGCCGTCTTCCGCGGGGTCGCCGTCCCGGAGGTGCTCCTTTCAGGCGACCATGCTAAGATCGCCGAGTGGCGGCGTGAGGAGTCGCGCCGGCGTACGCGGGCGCGGCGAGCCCTGCTGGACTCCGCCTTGCATGGCGACGAACGCCCGTGATACCATACCTTGGTTTTGTGTCCCCAAAGTGCTTCGCACTTCGGGGACGCCTGTGCTTTAAAAGGTGCTCCGCCTTCGGCTGCGCACCCCCCGGCGGCAAAGCCGCCGGGGCCCCCACAACCTCTTTACTATAAAACGGTGTGCCATGAACGTCATCGACGCCCTCAATCGCGACCAGCTCAAGGACGGAGTTCTGCAGTTCCGGACGGGTGATTCCGTGAAGGTGTATTCGAAAGTCATTGAGGGCGGCAAAGAACGCGTGCAGATGTTCGAAGGCGTCGTGATCGTTCACAAAGGCGGCGGCGCCGGCGAGTCGATCACCGTCCGCCGCGTCGCTCACGGCGTCGGCGTCGAGAAGACCTTTCTCGTGCACAGCCCTCGCGTTGAGAAGATCGAAGTGGGCAAGCGCGGCCACGTGCGCCGCAGCCGGCTCTACTATTTGAGCGAGAAGGTCGGCAAAGCCGCGCGTATCCGGGAAAAGAAGGCTGCCAAGTAGCCTCGCCCTGACACCGCTGCAGCTACTCGGACTTCTGGGAATCTTCGCGGTCGCGCGCTTCGCGCTCTCGAGCAAACCTTTCCGCGCTGCCGGTCCGCATGGTTCGGCAGTCGGCGTCGTACGCGACTACCTCGACGCGCTCATCGTTGCCGGTCTCGCTGCGCTCTTTCTCATTACGTTCGTCATCCGGACGTACTACATACCGTCGATCTCCATGATTCCGACGTTGACCGTTCACGACGTGTTACTCGTCGACCAAATGGCCTATCGCTTCGGCCACCCCAATTCCGGCGACATCGCGATCTTCATGCCGCCCGTACCTTCCGAGGGCAACGCTTTCGTCAAGCGCGTCATCGGCGTTCCCGGCGATACCATCCGCATCGATAACGGTATCGTCTACCGGAATGGAAACGCGCTCGCGGAGCCGTACGAGAATCAGCAGCCGAAATACGACTTGGAGATCAAAAACTACGAGATATACGTCGACGGGCAGCCGCTCGATCCCAAAACCGCCGACGTTCCGCCGAAACGAGTTTGGCAGACGTCCAGCCGAATTCCGGCGGGCTATTACTTCATGCTCGGCGATAACCGCAACTACTCCGACGATTCGCACGTCTGGGGCTTTGCGCAAGCGCAGAAGATTACAGGCCGCGCGTTTCTCATTTTGTGGCCGTTCGACCGGGTGCACGTTCTGAGATGACGCCGACCGAACTCCTGGCCATCGTCGCGGCGATCGCGATCGCGCGGATCGTGCTCTCCCTGCGCCCCGTGGTTGCGGGCTCGGGCGGACGCAGCACGGCCATCGCGCGCGAGTTCCTCGATCCGTTCATCGTCGCCGG
This sequence comes from Vulcanimicrobiota bacterium, assembly GCA_963715435.1. Lineage (GTDB taxonomy): Bacteria > Vulcanimicrobiota > Vulcanimicrobiia > Vulcanimicrobiales > Vulcanimicrobiaceae > JAFAHZ01. The sequence goes on along the minus strand of OY970243.1, from coordinate 2,218,241 downwards.
CATCGCGGCGTGGGTGCTGATCACGTTCGTCGCCAGGACGTATTACATACCGTCGGGATCGATGCTCGATACGCTGCAGATCCACGACGTGCTGCTCGTCGATAAGTTCGAGTACCGCTTCCATCATCCCAACGAAGGCGACATCGTCGTGTTTCCGCCACCGATTCCAACACCCGACGATTTCATCAAGCGCGTCATCGGACGTCCGGGCGACATGCTGAGCATTATGTCGGGAACCGTCTTCATCAACGGCAAGCCGCTGCGCGAGCCTTACGTCACGCATGGGCGCCCCGCTTACGAGCTCAACGTGCGCGATTACGGCATTTACGTAAACTACGGCGCCGGCTGGCAGCCGCTGGATCCCGGTTCGGCCAACATCCCGCCGAAATCGATGTGGACCGCGTCCAATCGCATTCCCCCGCACTGCTATGTCATGCTCGGCGACAACCGCAACGATTCCGAAGACTCGCACATCTGGGGTTTCGCGCAAGACGGCGGCCGATTCGCAAACGGCCCGCGCAAGGGCGAAAACGCCGGATTTACCGGGCGCGCCTTCCTCATCTTCTGGCCGCCCTCCCAGGCGCGCGTCTTATAGTCACGAACTAGAGCGCGTGTGTCTGCCCTGATGCAATGGCGCTCGCTCGCACGTATAACGCTGCAAGCCGGAATTCTTGCGTTGCTGGCAGCCGCGTTCTTCATGGCGCCGCGTCAAGTGTCCGGCATGTCGATGGAACCGCACATCGCGCCGGGCGAATACGTCTTGATCAACACGTTTGCGTACCGCATGGGCGAACCGCATCGTCAAGACATCGTGGCGTTTCAACGGGACGGCGACTCCCGCGGGCTTTTCATCAAACGCATCATCGGCCTTCCCGGCGATCGCGTGCGAGTCGATCGTGGGACCGTTTTTCTCAACGGCACCGCATTGCTCGAGCCGTACGTACGCTACGCCGACAACCGCAGCTTTCCGGAAGTCACCGTGCCGCCGAAATCGGTCTATGTTCTCGGCGACAACCGCGCCGTCAGCGAAGACTCCCGCGTCTTCGGACCGATTGCCGACGACCATTTGATGGGCCGCGCAATGGCCGCCATCTGGCCGTTGTCGCAAGCGGGCTCCTTATGATTTCAACGACGCGGCATTGCAGCGGCACAACGATAATTGGGCGCGCCCTGGTTTGGGGGCCCCATGCGTAGTACGGGGGGCGCGGAAGCGGAGCTGCAGCGCCTTATCAACTGGTATCCGGGGCACATGGCGCGCGCGATGCGCAAGATCTCGGAATACCTGGCACTCATCGACATCGTCGTGGAAGTGGTCGACGCGCGGGTCGTTCGCAGCGGCCGGAATCCCGCTCTCGGCCGCCTTGCCGGCAAAAGAGCGCGCTTGATCGTGCTCGACCGGCACGATCTCGCGGATCCGCACGTCACCAAAGCCTGGATCGCCGCCATAGAGCGCGAGGGTTTGAGCGCGCTCGCGGTCGACGGCCGCTCGCAGCAAAATGCCGGGCGCGTGCGCACCGCCATACTGACGGTCGCAAACGCGCGCAAAGGCGTCTCGCGCGCCCTCGTCGTGGGCATTCCCAATTCGGGCAAATCGTCGATCATCAACGCGCTGCTGCGGCGCGCCTCGGCCAAGACGGAGGACCGCGCCGGGGTCACGCGGCAGTTGCAATGGTTTCGCCTTGCTCCCAATGTCGAAGTGATGGACACCCCCGGAATCCTCGTGCCGAAGATCGCAACGAAAGAGTCGCAGTGGAAACTCGCGATGTGCGGCGCCGTTCCGCGCGAGCGGTACGATCCCGAAGAGGTCGTGGGCGCGTTCGAGTCGTGGACGGCGCGCCGCTATCCGGGTCGCGCGTTTCCGTCGCTCGACGAGTTCGCCGCCGCCCGCGGCTTCATGCGGCGGGGCGGTCACGCCGACTTCCATAACGCCGCGCAGTCGTATGTGCGCGCGTTCAACGAAGGGACGTTCGGTCGCATTTCGCTGGAAAGCCCGGAGGACGCCGATGACGTCTAAGCAGCGCAAAGCCCGCAACGCATACGAACGCGAGCGCCGGCGCCTTCACCGCCTGCATCAGTTCGAATACGCGGCACGCGCGCGCGGCTTGACGTTCGTTGGCGGCATCGACGAAGTCGGGCGCGGACCGCTCGCCGGACCCGTCGTCGCGGCCTGCGTCGTCGCGAACAAGCCGCTCCTCATCAAAGGCCTCAACGATTCCAAGCAAGTGCGCGCCGAGCTGCGCGCGGAGATTGCCGAGCGCATAAAGCGCGACGCGATCGCGTGGGCGGTCGGAGTCGCGACGGTCGGGGAAATCGATCGATTGAATATCTATTGGGCCAGCGTTCTGGCAATGGAACGCGCGATCGAAAGTCTCGACTGCGAGATCCACTATCTCATCACCGATGCGGTGCGCATCCGCTCGTTTTCCGGCCCGCAAGAACCGCTCATACGCGGCGACGCGCGCTGCGCAGTCGTGGCGGCGGCCTCGATCGTCGCGAAAGTCTACCGCGACGCGCTGCTGGTCGAGCTCGACCGAGAGGACCCCCGGTATGGGTTCGCGCTGCACAAAGGCTACTCGACACCGCTGCACCTGAAGACTCTGCGCGAACACGGCCCGAGCGTGCACCACCGCGCCAACTGGGCCCGCGTTCGCGACGCGCAGCTCTCGCTCGGTCTCGAATCTCTGGAGGACCTCGAAACCGTCGGCGAAGCCGCCCCGGCGTGAGCGCGTCCAAAGGACGGACGGGCGAAGACGTCGCGGCCGCGTTCCTAACGGCGGCGGGATACCGGGTGCTTCAGCGGAACGTCCGGCTGCCGGGCGGCGAGATCGACGCGCTCTGCCTGGACGGCGCGACCCTCGTCGTGGTCGAGGTCAAACGGCGGGATACCGCTACCTTCGGTTCGGCCCTGGGAGCCGTCGACGCGCGCAAGCGTGCGACGCTGCGACGGATCGCCGAGGAGTACGCGCAAATCGTGGCTCCCACTGCCAAAATACGGTTTGACGTCGTCACAATAGACGGTAATCGCCCGCGCCTGCATAGAAACGCCTTCTAAGCAATATGGACCATCTCCACGGACGGACGCTCGGCGGTCGATACGAAATCATCGAGCTCATCGGCAGGGGCGGAACCGCCGATACGTACCGCGCCAACGATCGCACGCTCGGACGAGACGTCGCGATCAAGGTTCTGATGGATCGTTCCGACGACACCAATGCGCGGCTGCTCTCCGAAGCTCGCGCGATGGCGCGGTTGAACCATCCTCGGATCGTCGCAGTCTACGACGCCGGCGAAGAAAACGGGATCTATTACATCGTCATGGAGCTTCTCAGCGGCAAGACGCTTTCGTCGCTCGAAAGCGGCGAGCTCGGCTACAAACAAGCGTTGCTCTATATCGCCGAGGTGCTCGAGGCGCTCGACTACGCCAACGGCGAAGGCGTCATCCACCGCGATATAAAGCCGTCGAACATCATGATCGTGGAAAACGGCAAACACGTGAAGCTCATGGATTTCGGATTGGCGCGCCGAGCGAGCGACGTCACGCAGACCACGCGCACGGGCCAGATCGTGGGCACCATTTCGTACTTGGCGCCGGAACGGTTCTTGAGTAAACCCGCCGACGCGCGCAGCGACCTGTACTCGGTCGGTATCGTGATGTACGAGATCTTCACCGGAACGCTGCCGTTTCGCAACGACCGCGACGACATCGTGGCGACGATGTACTCCCACGTGCACGACATTCCGACGCCGCCGCGCGACATCAACCGCAACATTCCCGAAGATCTCGAGCGAGTGATCATGCGCGCGATCGAGCGCGAACCGGGCACCCGCTATCAAAACGCGCGCGAGTTCAACGAAGACGTTGCCGCTCTGGCCGGAGCGCAGCCGCCGCCGACGGCCAAAAACAGGCCGCCCAAGACCTACGCTTCGGGCGAACGCAAATCGCCTACCGATCCGATGCTGCGGCAAGCTCTCGACCGCGCGCTCGCTCCGGCGCGCAATCGCACCGACGCGTTGGAAAACGTTCTCAAGGGGATGATTGCGACGCGACGCCGCAACTACGACGAAGCGCGCGACGCCTATCTCGTCGCGATGCACGAGCTGCAGACCAACGGCAATCGCGTCGAGTACGCGAAGACCGCGCTGAAATACGGAGCGATGGTTTTGCAAAAATCCGCCGACGGTAAGCGTGATCGCAGCGAGCTGCGCGACGCCGTGAACCGGCTCAACGAATCCCTCAAGACGTTCCGCGAGTACGGTCTACAAGACGCGTTCGCTCACGCGGAATACACGATCAACGCACTAGAACGCACCGCAATCGGAGTCATTTCCTAGCTACCTTCATGGCCTCAACTCCAAAGCCCGAGCTGCGTCGCAGCGTCACGCCCTGGGGATCGTTCTCGTGGGGCTACTCCGACGTCGGCGCCGACATTTTCGTCGGTCTGGGACTCGTCCTCGCGGCCGCCGCCGGCGCCTCGAACGTCGCCTTTCTCTTTGCCGGCGTCGTATACGTCTGCATCGGTCTAGCGTATACCGAGCTGGCCGCGACGTATCCGGTCGCCGGCGGAGGCCAGTATTTCGTCCTGCGCGGACTGGGCGATATTTTCGGCTTCATCGCCGGCTGGGCGGTGCTGCTCGACTTCACCATCGACATCACGCTCTTCGCGTGGACCGCGATCGATTATCTCGGACAGCTCATTCCGGTGTTGGTCGGTTCGTCGCATCCCTGGATACACTTCATCGTAACGCTCGCCGTCATCATGGGGTTGTGTGGGCTCAACACGATCGGCGTGCGGGAAAGCACCGCATTCCAAGGTTTCGTCTCGGCATTGGACGTGACGAGCGAAACGTGCATCTTGTTCTTCGGCTTCTTGTTCGCGTTCCGTCCCGATCTGTTGATTCACACGATGCGCGTCGATTGGCCGTCGCCATCGAACCTGATGCTCGGCACGTCTCTCGCGATCATCTCGTTCGTGGGACTGGAGTCGATATCGCAGGCGGCACAAGAGACGCAGCGCCCGGCCTCAATTATTCCACGAACGTCCGTAGCGTTGATCTTGACAATCCTTATCTATGCGCTGGCGTACTCGAACCTCGCGCTGGGTTTCGTGCCTTGGCATCCCATCGTCGATGCGTCCGGTCATCCCGTGCAGTTTTGGCAGATTTTTCCCGCGAGCTATCCCGGCGGCGCCGACAATCAAGGCAAGGCCGTGGCGCTGCTGGCAGCGCAGGTGCCGTATTTCGGCGCACTGGCGGCGTTCTACTTACCTGTATTGGGTGCCGTGCTGCTGACGATTTCGTCGAATTCCGGCGTTTTCGGCAGCTCGCGTATCGCCTATGCGATGAGCAGCACGAATCTGCTTCCGTCGATCTTTCAGCGCGTGCATCCGCGTTACCGGACGCCGGTGATCTCGATACTGGCATTTTGCGGACTTGCCATCCTAGAGTTGATCTTCGCCGCAATGCCTTCGCTCAATCCCGGTGCGGTCGCGATCTACGCGAAGTTCTTCCACGGTGAAAGCGGACTCGATTTTCTCGCCGACCTTTATGCATTTGGTGCCGCCACGAGCTACTCGTTCGTCTTCCTTGCGCTCATCGCGCTGCGTCTTACCGATCCGCTGAGCCCGCGCAAGTTCAAAATTCCGCTCAATATACCGTTTACGTTCCGCGGCGAGCGCGTCGAATTCCCAATAGTCGGCGTGCTCGGTTTCGCCGGCATCTTTTCGATTCTGATGTTCACCCTCCAGACGCATCCGCTCGGACGGATCTTCGGTCCCAGCTGGCTGCTCGCCGGCATCGTCCTTTACTTCATTTATCGCAAGCGCAAGCGGCTGCCGCTGCTGCACTCGCAGAAACGCAACTGGCGCAAGTCGCAAGTCGACATCCTGCGTAACGCCGGTGAGCTCGAGCTCATGGACGAATACATCGCTAATCTCAAAGCGAGCGAACAACGTCGCGCCGAGGCGCCGGTGCCGTGATTACCTATCGCGCGTTCCTGGCCGGAGCCACGGCCTTATTGGGGGCCATCGTTGCAATCCGCATGCTCGCGTTCGGGATTCGCATCGAAACGCTGCCCGGCATCGTTCTGGGCGCGGCGATGGTCGGACTAGGCGTGCACCGCTTGTCGCTGATCGTACGGGCCCGGAGAACTACGCCGTGATCTACGCGAGCTCGTCGGTTCACGTGACGCTCGCCGGTGCAATCATCGCCGTCCTCATCGCCGCGCTGGTAATTCGCACCCTGTACTGGATGCTGCACGCCCCCGCGTCCTATGTGCAGAAGATTGCCGCCGAAGCGGCAAGCGATCTCAAACAGATGGTGGGCAGCATCATCGTCGTCTTTTCACCGGAAATCGACTCCGCCCACATGATGGCGCTAGCAGTCAAACTGGCTCGCGGCGAGCGCTCGGAGCTGCTGGCCGTCTATATCGTCGAGGTACCTTATACGCTACCGCCCGATGCCGAGATGCCTGACGAGGAACGCGCCGCGCTCGACGCACTCGGGGCGGCCGAAACGATTGCCAACAGCAATAACGTTACCTTCCATGCGGAGACGATCAAGGCGCGGTCCACGAAGCAGGCGGTTCTCGACATTGCCAAGCGTGAAAAGGCCGACCTGATCATTCTCGGCTCTTTCCGGGAGGGCAAGTATAGCGGTGCGCCGCTTGGACGAACCATCGAAGAGATCGCCGCAGACGCAAAATGCGATGTCCTCATCGGCGTAGAAGGAAAACACGGAACGCTTCTCATTGATGAAGGCGGCACCTTACAGTCGGCCGCCGCAACGAACTCTACGGAGGAATAATGCTCGGACCTCGTTGGCTTTCGGCCGGTCGACTTCTGCGCATCCTGCGCTCGTCGACACTAGGCACATCGTGTGCCGTCGTCGCTGCGGCGGCGACCCTTACCGTCCTCTCCGTCTCCGCGGCGAGCGCGGATAACACCGCGCCCGCGATTACCGCCTTCGACACGGCGTGGGCGGCGACGAACGACTACACGTGCGTCCTTCATGCTCACGAAGTTCTCAACGACAAGTCGCAGGATCGCGTCTATCAGTATTCTTTCATGAAACCGCACTTCGCCAAGACGCTCATTCTTTCGGGCGACGGACAAGGCTCGGGCGGGGTGTGGTCCGGCGGCGACACCGTCAGCGGACATCAAGGCGGAATTCTCTCCGGCCTTCATCTCACCGTGTCGGTTCACGACCCGCGCGCGACCTCGATTCGCGGCTACACGATTCCCGACGGATTGCTCAACGTGATCGTCGGTCGTTACGCCACCATTCCGGGCACGCTCACACAGTTCAAGGGCGGCAAAATCGGAGGCATCGACACGGACCTGCTGGATCTCAAAGTGACGGATCCTTCGAAGAACGACGGCATCAGCGAGCAGAAGCTCTACCTGTCGGCGGAAACGCACTTTCCGGTCCGGCAGATTCTGTATTCGGAAAGCACGATCGTGCTCGATCAGAGCATTACCGATCTGAAGACCAACGTTGGGTTGACTCAAAAGGACTTCTAGCAACGGTTCGCTTTATTATGTTTGCATGTCTCGCTCCGGATCGCTCGGCACTCCGCATCCATGCGGAGTGCCTGCTATGCTGCCCTCGCGCCACCTAATGAGGAAAATTATGACATCCTGTCAATGGCGCTCGGGTCAGAATTCCTCCGCGAGACATGCAAACATCATCGCGAAAGCGTTTCTTTCAGTCTTTCTCGTTGGATTGATGTGGGGGTGTGGCGGGCATGGGCTAACGCCGAATTTGCCGCAGCAAGATCAGCCGGTTTCGCTGGCGAAATTGGTGCCGGGGAACTATATCAAGCACGTTGTGATTATCGTGCAAGAGAATCGCAGTTTCGAGAATCTCTTCGCCGGGTGGAAGGGCGCGGACGCGCCGCTATACGGATTCGAGCACACCGGCAAAAAGATTATGCTCCACCAGATGACGTATAACGACGATTGTTTCTCGATCGGCGGAACCGTGCAATGCGATCTGGGGCATCTCTGGAAAGAAGCGATGTTGGGTTGGGACCACGGAAAGATGAACGGTTTCGACCTCGAGGGCACCGGCACGTTAGGGTTTGGACCGCCGGCCGGAACGGTGCCGTATGCGTACCTCGATCATGCCGAGATCGCACCGTACCGCACGATGGCCGCGGACTACGTGCTCGTCGATCACATGTTCCCGACCGAGTTCGGCACGAGCTTTACGGCGCATCAGGATCTCATCGCCGGCACGACGCGGATCGATCCGACCCACTCGCTCGTCGACGTGCCGCTGCCGGGACCGCCGTGGGGCTGCGAAGCGCCGTACTATACTACGACGGTGCTCGTGAACAAGCAGCGAGTGTTGAGCGACAACGGGCCGTTTCCGTGCTTTACGCAATACCGAACCGTCGCAGACACCCTCGATGCAAAGCACGTTTCGTGGAAATACTACGCTCCGCCGATCGGACCGGGATCGGGCGTGTTCGCCGGCCAGGTGTGGTCGGCGTTCAGCGCGATCAGGAAAGTCTACTACGGCCCCGATTGGAAGAACGTCATTTCGCCCGAAACGAAGGTGCTCACCGATCCAGCCCAAGGCAAGCTCCCGGCGGTGTCGTGGGTGATTCCCGACTTGGATTGGTCCGATCACCCGGTGGTCACCAGCAACCTGGGTCCGCAATGGGTGGGCGACGTCGTTAACGCGATAGGCAAGAGCAAGTATTGGAAGTCCACCGCGATTATCGTGCTGTGGGACGATTGGGGCGGTTACTACGACAACGCACCGCCCAAGCAGCTCGATTACGTGGGATTGGGCATCCGAGTGCCGTGCATCATCATCTCCCCATACGCCAAGCACGGATACGTCTCGCACACGCAGTACGAGTTCGGCAGCATTCTGAAGTTCCTGGAGCGCACGTTCGGTTTGGCGTCGCTCAATACGAGCGACGCGCGCTCAACCTCGCTGGAGGATAGCTTTGACTTCACGCAGAGCCCGCGAAAGTTCAAGGCGATCCCGACGCACGTGCCGCCGTCCTATTTCATCAACCGGCCGCAGTCGCTTAAGGCGCCCGACGACGATTAACGCGTTCCGGCGCTAGATCTTCGTCCGTTCGCGGAGCGCCAGAATTGCGATCTGCGTGCGGCGCTGCAAGGCGAGCTTGCGCAAAATGTTCGAGACGTGATTTTTCACCGTCTTGGCGCTGAGGTCCAATCGTTCGCCGATCTCTTTGTTCGAATCGCCTTGCGCGACGAGATCGGCGACTTGCGCCTCGCGTTCGGTGAGATACCTGTGAAACGGGAACACCGCGTCGCTTCGGGAAGAAACCACTTGCGGCAGGCGCAAATCTTTGGCTTCCTCCAAAAGACGCCCGATCGTCACGTCGTGCAGCATGACGCTCTGAAGGATCTCCCACAGCGACGGATCGGTCTCTCGAATCAGCGCGGCAACGGTACGGAGCGTCGCCGGCCCAACTCGCTTCTTGCTCGCGCGTGCATGCACCATGGTTTGCTGGTCCCTTCGTCCAGGCAAGCGGGCATTCATCGGGCAGGCCCATGCCAAAAGTCCGTCTTTTAAGAAAATTTAATGCTAACTAGTTGTTGCTATATACCGTTTGCGCAGCTCGTCGAGAATAACGGCCAACAAAATCACCGCACCGAGAACTACTTTTTGTAAGTACGAGTCGACGTTGAGCAGGTTCATGGCGTTGTAGAGCACGCCGATCAGCAGCGCGCCGAAAAACGTCCCGACGATGCTGCCGCGGCCGCCCATCAGGCTCGTCCCGCCAACGACGACCGCTGCAATCGACTCCAGCAGCTCGTCGCCGGTTCCGGTTTGCGGCGAGCCCGACGAGAACAGCGCCATGTAGAGAAATCCAACGATTGCCGCGCACGAGCCGCTGATCACGTAGACGAGCGTCTTCACGCGCGCGACGTTGATGCCCGCGAGCCGTGCCGCTTCTTCATTGCCGCCGATGGCAAAGACGTAGCGTCCGAAGCGCGTTCGGGTGAGGAGCACCGAGGCGATGGTAATGATCGCGATCATCCACACGACCGGCACCGGAAGGTTCGGCAAATGGAGTGCGCTCGTGACGCCGCCGAAAAACGATCCGATGCCGGTATTCTGAAAGTCGGTCGATTGCAGCGCGACCGGCCGTCCGTGGGCCAAAATGAACGACGCTCCCAGCGCCATCTCGAGCATCGCGAGGGTCGTGATGAACGGCGGCAGGTTGAGTTTTACCACCGGCAGCGCGTTGATCCACCCCGCGGCCGCGCCGACGGCTATCGTCAAGAGCAAGGTCGCGGCAATCAGCGGAAATCCGCCGAACGGCAAACTATTGGCAAAGCGCGCGCCCACGACGCCGGTCAGCGCGACCAGCGAGCCGACCGACAGATCGATCCCCGCCGTAATGATCACGAACGTTTGGCCGACGCCGAGCAGGCAGTTGTACGTAATCTGCCGCAGGACGCGCACGATGTTGCTCGGCTGCAAAAACGCTCCGTGCGATGCGACGTTGACGATCGTCACGAGAATGACGAACACCGCTACGGCGCCCGCGACGCGAAGCCAATAGCTCTTCGATTGCTTCATGCCGCGCTCCGCGAGACCGTCGCCGCAGCAATCACTTTTTCCGGCGTCGCATCGGCGCGCGCAAACTCGGCGGCGATGATGCCGTCGCGAATTACGAGGACGCGATGCGACATTCCGAGCACCTCAGGCAGCTCGCTCGACACCATGACGATACCGGCACCGCCTGCAACGAGGTGGAGCATCAGCTGATAGATTTCGGCTTTGGCGCCGACATCGATGCCGCGAGTCGGCTCGTCGAAGAGAAAGACGCGCGCCCGTCCCAACAACCACTTTGCGAGCACCACCTTCTGCTGGTTACCGCCGGAGAGATTGTGCACGAGCTGCTCGATTGATGGCGTGCGCACGCGCAAGTCTGCGACCATTTTTTCGGCAGCTTCACGTTCGCGCCGGCCGTCGACGAGTAAATCGCGATCGACGAAATCCCGTAGATGGGCGAGCGTAACGTTCTCGCGGACCGACATCCCCAAGACGAGTCCTTGTCCTTTACGGTCTTCCGTGATGAAGGCGAGGCCCGCCGCGATCGCATCGCTAGGCTGGACGATTCGAACGCGCTGTCCGTGGATCGCAATTTCAGCCGCATCGGGCACGTCGGCACCGGCCACCGCGCGCAGAATTTCGGTTCGACCCGCTCCAACCAGCCCGGCCAGGCCGAGAATCTCTCCCTCACGTACTGAAAAGGAGACGCCGCGCACCGCGGGAGCGCGACGCAAATCTTTGACGTCGAGCACGACCGGTGCGTCCGCGGCTATTTCCCGAAGCGGCGGAAACTGTGCGTCGAGCGCCCGCCCGACCATCGCGTGAATGATCTCGTCGACGGGGAAATCGGCCGCGCGGCGCGTCTCGATCGCTCGTCCGTCGCGCAACACGGTGACGCGATCGGCGATGCGCGGAAGCTCTTCCATGCGGTGGGAGATGTAAATGATTCCGGCACCCGATTCGCGCAAGCGGTGCACGATGGTAAAGAGACGCTCGATCTCGCGGTCGGTGAGGGCCGCCGTCGGTTCGTCCATGACGATGATCCGCGCGCGACGGGCGAGCGCTTTTGCGATTTCGACCAGTTGCTGCTGACCGACGGATAGGCGCGACGTCGGAACGTTCAGGGGGATCTCGACGCCGAGCTCGTCGAGCGTCTCCTTCGCGCGAGCGACCGTCGCGCGTTCGTCGAGGAACCCGCCACGCACGGGTTCGCTGCCCAACGCAATATTCTCCGGCGCCGTCAGCTGTGGTACCAGCGTGAACTCTTGATAGATCATACCGATACCCAGACGCTCGGCGGTGCGAGGCGAGTCGATCTGCACCGGCGCGCCGTCGATGACGATTTCACCTTGATCGGCGCGCTGCGCGCCGGCAAGAATCTTCATTAACGTCGACTTGCCGGCACCGTTTTCACCGACGAGAACGAGTACTTCACCGGACTCGAGCGTCAACGATACGTCTGAGAGCGCCTTCACGCCAGGAAAGCTCTTGGCGATGTGACGCATTTGGAGCAGCGACGTCAGGGCGTTGCTTTCTTTGCGTCGGCTTGCGTAAACGCGCCCACGCCGATTTTCACGAACGGCTGCGGCGTCTTGCCGCCGAAGTAGTCGTGAATCACGTCGATCGTCGTCGCACCGATGGTCGCCGGAAACTGAATCGCATCGCCGTACATAGCGCCGCTCGCGATTGCCTTACGCGCCTCGGGCGTTGCATCGTAACCGACGATCGCGATCTTTCCGGTTTCGCCGGCGGCCTGCACCGCGGTCAGTGCGCCGAGCGCCGAGTCGTCGTTGATGCCGAAGATGCCCTTGAGATCTTTGTGCGCTTGCAGAATGTCGCCGGTGTCGCTGTTGGCCTTGTCGCGCGTGCCGCCCGAATCGACGTCGGCAACGATCGTCACGCCGGGGCATAGCTGCGCGAGCGCTTGTTTGAAGCCTTTGACGCGGTCTTGCACGCTAGTGACCTCTGGCTCGTCGAGAATCGCGACGCTGCCCGATTTGCCGACCGCGGTGCAGATGAGCTTGCCGGCTTGAAATCCGCCCTGGACGTTGTCGCTGGCAACGTGCGCGACGACTTTTCCTTGATTGCTGGCGCTGGCAATATCCGCTGTAAATACCGGGATGTTGGCGTTATTCGCTTCGACGATCGCGCTGCCGATGGCTTGGGAGTCGTACGGCGTCAGAACGATGGCATCGACCTTTTTGGAGATAAAATCTTCGACCTGGCTTTGCTGTTTGGCGTTATCGCGATTGGCGTCGACGACGATCAGCGAGTAACCGTACTTTTGCGCCTCCTGGCGCATGCCGGATTCCATGTCTTGGTAGAACTGCGCTTCGCGGTTTTGGATGGAAACGCCGATTGTTTTCGGGCCCGGAGCGGCCGAGCCGCCCTGCGGTGACGCAGCCGCATTCGTCGCCGTCGAGCTCGAGCTGGTACATGCGGCCAAGGCAAGCGAGAGCAACGCGCCGGCGGTAAAAAGCCGATAGTTCAAGCAGTTCTCCTTATGGTCAGGGTCCCGTGTTCTCCACAGCGTGCGACGTTCATCTTGTGCAATCTGTGGAGAATTAGGCGTTTTGTGTAAACGTTCGACGCACAATTGCGACCAAACCAACAACTCCCATACTGGAAACCAGGCTCCAAAGCGCTCCGGCGCCCGCATGCCCGTAGATGAAGGCGCCGGTCGCAAAGAGAGCTCCGTAGATGGCCGCCAGACCCAAAACCCAGCCCGCAAGCGCGTTCGCGGGCGAGTCTTTCGAAGGACCTAGCCCGCCCGCCGACCGGATTCGCGACCATCCGGGGCCTGCCGGCCTGACTTTGGCGTAGAAGGCTTCGAGCGCCGCCTGCGGCGCCGGCGGCGTCGCGAACGTCACCAGCACCCAGACGATCGTCGTGGCCGCGACGGTCGTCAGAAGCGTGATGTCGTCCCAGAGCGGGATCGTCCGCAAATTGGGGTCGACCTTCGCCGCAATAAAGAAGCCGATAGAAATCAGAAACGACGACACCATGGCGCTGACCTCGCTCCACGCGTTGATACGCCACCAAAACCAGCGCAAGAGGTAGATCAGGCCCGTCCCGGCTCCAATCGAAAGCAGCAGGTTGAACGCGTCTTTGGCGTTGTCCAGATAAAGCGTGAAGACGACGCCGACGCCCATCAGCGCGGCGGTCACGATTCGGCCCGCAAACACGAGCTCTCGCTGCGTCGCCTCCGGCCGCACGAAGCGCTGATAAAAGTCGTGAACTAAATACGACGTTCCCCAGTTGAGGTGCGTCTCTATCGTCGAGCGATAGGCGGCGAAGATACCGGCCACCATAAAACCGGCAAATCCCGACGGCAAGAAGACCAGCATCGCGGGATACGCTATGTCGTTGCCGATCAGATTGGGCTGCACGTGCGGAAAACGCGCTTGGATGTCGTGCAAGCTGGGATATACGATCGTGGAAGCGAGCGCGACGACGATCCACGGCCACGGCCGCAAGGCATAGTGCATCACTTGAAACGCCAGCGTACCGAACATGGAATCGGACTCGCTGCGGGCTGCCAACATTCGTTGCGCCACGTAGCTTCCGCCGCCGGGTTCGGCGCCCGGATACCAGACCGACCACCATTGCACGGTCAGCGGGATGACGAAGACCGACAACGCCGCGATCCAGTTCGAAAAGTCCGGGATAATCGAGAGCAGCGAGGGCGCGGTGAGGGAGATGTGAGCGATGAGGCCGTGCAATCCGCCGACACCAGGCGCGTGCACGGCGAAGTAAGCGGCAGCAAACGCCGACGTCATCGTGATGCAGAACTGAATCATGTCGGTCACCATGACACCCCACAATCCGGCCGTGGCCGCGAAGATAATGGGCACGATGACGCAGATCAGCAGCGTTTCGTAGCGTGGCCAACCGAACAAAATGCCGGCGATTTTCACTGCAGCCAAATTGACCGTCGCGATGATCACGCAGTTGAAGAAGAGGCCGAGATAGACCGACCTGAATCCGCGTACGAACGACGCGGCTCTTCCGGCATACCGCAGCTCGTAAAACTCGAGATCGGTGAGCACGCCGCTGCGGCGCCACAGCCGCGCGTAGAAAAAAACGGTCGCTAAGCCGGTCAGCAGGAACGACCACCATACCCAGTTCTCTGCGACGCCGCCGTCACGCACCAGATTGGTGACCAAGTTGGGCGTGTCGGTGGAGAACGTCGTCGCCACGAGCGATATGCCGATCAGCCACCACGGCGCTTGTCTACCCGCGGCAAAGAACTCGGTAATGTTTCGCCCAGCCCGTCGCGCCAGCACGATCGCCGGCACGAACGTTATGCCGAGCGACAGCACGACGATAATCCAGTCGAGCTTTGTTAAATGCACAAGTCGACGATTAGGCCGGAGTGATCGGTGAGACCTTCCAAACGAAACCCGTGATCGTAGCGCGCATCGCTCAGTCGAGGCAAGAGCGAATTCGAAACGAAGGCCTTGTCGATCCGCCATCCGTTGCGCCGCTGCGCGGGCGGCACCTTCCGAAACGGATACCAGCTGAACTCGCGCCGTTCCGGATGGAGATGCTGCCACGCTTCGGTCCAGTACGTTTCGAGTTCGGCGTACAGATCGGCGGTACTGAACTCATCTTTGAGCGTCTTGCGGCCGAGGTTGATCTCGATATCGGTCTCGTTGCGGCCCGAGTTGAAGTCGCCGATGCAAACGGCGTCGACGCCGGTTTCGTTGTAGCGCGCCGCCGTCGCGACCAAGCATCGCAAATGCGGTCGCTTCCGATCTTGGCCCGGGAGGTAGACGCCAAAGACGCGCAGGCTCTCGAAACGTCCCTCGATGACCGCGTTCGGGTACTCGTCGTCGGGCAGCCCGAACGGATTATGAATCGCCGAAAACTCTTGGGGCGATGCGATCAGCACGCCGTTGCCCCGGTGGCCTTCGCTCGCGGCTTGACGGGCGTAACCGGCTTCCACGAGTTTCCGGCGCAGATACGCACCGGTCGCGTTGTCGCGAAACTCCGAAAAGACCAGAGTACCGGCGTCGTGCGACAGACAGCGCGCGAGCAGCGCCTCGATAGTGGCGCGGGTGCCGCCCGACCGGATGTTGACCGCCAAAAGCCGCATGTCGCATCCTTCTACCCCTAGACGTTACGCCGCTTGCGCGCAGAGGATGCAGCGATATGCTCTCGCTTGCGTTCTCCGCCGCGATGCTTGGCATCGAAGGCTACGTCGTTCGCGTCGAAGCCGACAGCGCTCCCGGTACGCCGGGCTTGCGGATCATCGGACTACCCGACCGCGCCCTCGGGGAAGCCGCCGATCGCGTGCGATCGGCGATTTTCAACTCGGGTTTCATGTATCCAGGCGGAAAACTGTTGGTGAACTTGGCTCCCGCGCACGTGAAGAAAGCCGGACCTGCGTTCGATCTAGCCATTGCGCTGGCGCTCATCGCGATCGACGAACAGATCGATCGCCTAGCGCTTCAACAATACATCGCGCTGGGCGAGCTCGCGCTCGATGGACGGCTGCAGCCGGTGAACGGCATTCTGCCGATGGTGCTCGGTGCGCGACGCGCCGGTTTCACCAAACTCATCGTACCGGAAGCCAACGCCGCGGAAGCTGCGCTGGTCGATGGAATCGAGCTGTATGCGGTTGGTTCGCTGCAAAACGCGATCGTCGTGATCGGCGGCAACGGGGCACGCTGGCGGCTGCGCACGTCGCCGCCCGCGCTGGAACTCGCCGACGCGCTAGTGCATGGCGATCTCTGCGAAGTGCGTGGACAAACGCACGCTAAACGGGCGCTCGAGATCGCCGCAGCGGGCGGACATAACGTGCTGCTCGTCGGGCCTCCCGGCTGCGGCAAGACGATGCTCGCACGCCGCTTGCCGCCGATTCTTCCGCCGATGTCGCTCGACGAAGCGCTTGACGTCACGAAGATCTACAGCATCGCGGGGCTGCTGCGCGGCGACGCCAGAATCGTCCGCGCGCGGCCGTTTCGCTTTCCGCATCATACTATTTCGCAGACCGCCCTCGTGGGCGGCGGCCCGGCGGCCAAGCCCGGCGAAATCTCGCTCGCCCACCACGGCGTGCTGTTTCTCGACGAGTTGCCCGAGTTTTCGCGCAGCGCAATCGAGGTAATGCGCCAACCGCTCGAAGAGGGAACCGTCACGATCGCGCGAGCGGCGGGCACGTTCACATATCCCGCACGGTTTCAGCTAGTCGCGTCGATGAATCCATGTCCGTGCGGATATCGCGGCGTTCGCAGCGCGGAGTGCCGCTGCGACGACGCGGCCGTCGCAAAGTACGTCGGCAAACTTTCCGGTCCGCTGCTCGACCGGATCGATCTCCAGATCGAGATCGCTCGCGTGCCGTTCGACGACATGATCCGATACGACGGAGGAGAGCGCTCGGGCGCGGTACGGGAGCGCGTCGTCGCGGCACGCGAACGCCAGCACTGCCGGTTCGAAAACGCGCCGGTCTCGTGCAACGCCGCGATTCCGGCCAGCGCGATGCGTCGTTGGTGCGCGCTCGACGACGCCGCGGTACGGCTGTTGGCTCGAGCCAGCGCAAAGCGGCAGTTTTCAGCCCGCGCGCTGGATCGCATTACGCGGGTAGCGCGCACGATCGCCGATCTCGCCGGCTGCGATGCAATCCGCCCCGAGCACGTCGCCGAAGCGGTTCAGTATCGCAGCTTAGAGCGGCTCGGCCTCGCTGCTTAGCGGGCTCCGCTTCTTTTTGCGTAGAATGCGCTTTTCGTGCCTCTAGACGCCGGGCGGCAGGCTTACGATCTCTTCGCACACGCGCGGGCAGCCGTTTCGTCCGCACGCTATCCCGCATCGTCGACTACACGATCGCGATTTCCGGATTAGACGGTCAAACGCCCCGCGCGAACCATTACCGCGCTTACAGCCGCCCGGCCGAAGACATCGTCGACGTCGCTCCGGTCAGCGCCGAGGAAGAAGCGCATCCGATCGTGGTTCACGGCATCAACTTCGCGCTGACCGCGACGATCTGCGGCGGGCGGTGCGAAACCGGAAGTGGGCACGTATCGGAACCCGTCGGCCGCACGCCGGACTCGGCGGATCTGGTCGGCGTACCGATTCTCGACCCGACATACGCGTTCGGGTTGCAGTATCCGCGCGCGCGCGGCAAACCCCAGCCCGAGGAATCTTCGATGCTGCCCACCGCCGCGTGTTCGCAACGCGGTGATCGCCTTCGAAAACGTGAACGATGCGCGCGCGGATTCGTTTTTTCATCGTCCGCTAATTCAGTACGATGCAGGCGCGACTATCCTCGTGGAGCCGGCTGCCCCCTAAGCAAATCGACGATGCAGCAGCCTCGTTTAATGCGAGCGAAATCCCTGGTAAGAATCCTGGACAATGAGTACGTTTACGACACCGGTCTCGTGGCTGACCAAGGCAGCGGCGCTGGCGGCCGCCTTGCTGCTACCCGCGATTCCGCTCACTTCGCAAGCGCAGGTGTACGTTGGCTTCAATATCGGCACCGCGCCGCCGCCGCTCCCGATGGAATACACGCAACCGCTCTTAACGACACCGGGCCAAGTGTGGCAACCGGGTTACTGGGCGTGGGGCCCCGCCGGCTACTATTGGGTTCCCGGCACGTACGTTTCTCCGCCGAGCACGGGCACGTATTGGACGCCCGGTTACTGGGGTTACAACAACGGCTCGTACGGCTGGAATAACGGCTACTGGGCACCGCAAGTCGGCTACTACGGAGGCATCAATTACGGCTTCGGCTATCCCGGCACCGGATACACCGGCGGATACTGGAATAACGGCGCCTTCGCGTACAACACCGCAGTAACGAACGTCGATCGACGGTACGTGACTAACGTCTACCGGCGCACGGTGGTCGTGAATCGCAGCGGCCCCCGCTACGCGTTCAACGGACCGGGCGGCGTCCGCGTACGGCCGACGGCGCGAGAACTCGTCGTTATGCACGAACGGCACATACCGCCAACCTCCCTGCAGGTCGAACACGCGCGCATTGCGGGACAAGACCGCAATCTGTACGTGGCAAACAATCACGGACATCCGCAAGTCGTAGCGGTTTCGCATCCGATCCGCACGACCGGAGCGCTGCCGCACTATAGTCCCGTAACGGCTGCCGACCGGCGCGCGGCCGACCGCGAAGTCCGCACGCGCTCTGCTGCCCGTGCCGAAGCCGCGCGCGGCCATGCTGCAACGGCTGCAGCCAACGGCCATACGGTACGAGCGGCTCGAGATAACGCCCAAGCGGCGCGCGCCCACGCGGACGCGGCACGCGCGCACGCTCAAGCGGCCGCGATCCACAACAAGCACGTCCGTACGCAGGCCTCCCGCGAGCGTGCCCAGGCAGCGCAAGCTCATGCCCACGCGGCTACCGAGCACGCGCAACAAGCGACGGCGCACGCGCATGCGGTTCGCCAAAACAAACGACCGCCGAACGGCTAGTTTGACGGCACCCGCATAACCTCGGGCGTCCCGCGAGAGCGGGGCGCCTTCGTGTTTGTCTATTCATAATTAGGGAACGATGGCGCCGGGAGGCCAAACGTCGTGCGCAAGCTCTGACGAATCCGTTTCTTGCGTACGCAACTCGATAACGCCCCGAAGAACTCGATTCTAGTTCCGGCGACGGTAAGCGTTTTCAGCCGAGACGAATGACCTGCGCTACGGTGCGTCGTAGAGCGTCGCCGGAGGGCTTCCAATTTGCTTGGAACGTTGACGCTATTGCTTGCGCTTGCGACGCCGGCGCCGGCAACGCTGGTCGACCCGTTCATTGGAACGTCGGGCACCAAAACCGGCGGACCGATCGACACATTTCCGGGTGCCGACGTTCCGTTCGGTATGGTGCAATGGAGTCCCGACACGCCGTCGCAAAACGCGGGCGGCGGCTACGAGTACACCGACAAATCGATCACCGGATTCAGCCTCACGCATCTGAGCGGTCCGGGATGCAACGTCTTCGGCGATTTCGGCATTTTGCCGACGACGGGCGCGATCGACGATCCGGCTGCTGCGAAGCAGCCGTTTACGCACGAGGACGAAACCGCAGCGCCCGGGTCGTACGCAGTCTCGCTCGGAAGCCCGCCGGTTCGCGCCGAGCTGACCGTCACGTCGCGCACGGGCATCGGGCGCTTTACGTTTCCGGCGACGAAGCAAGCCAACGTTTTGTTCGACGTCGCTTCTAATCAGGCCGGCGTTTCGGCGGCGAGCGTCAGCGTCGACTCACCGACGGAAGTATCGGGCTCGGCGACTAGTGGTTTCTTCTGCGGTATGGCCGACACGTACACCGTATATTTCGCCGCGCGGTTCGACCGGCCGTTCGCATCGTACGGCACGTGGAAGGCGCATACGGTGACTGCCGGCACAAAGGCGAGCGGCGGTCCCCAAAGCGGCGCCTACGTCACGTTCGACACGTCGAGCGCGCGCACGGTTACCGCAAAAGTTGCGCTCTCGTTCGTGAGCGTCGACGGAGCGCGCGCAAATCTCGACGCCGAAGATCCGGGATGGGATTTCAACGCCGTCGCGGCGCGCGCGACCGCTTCGTGGAACGACTACTTGAGCCGCGTGCGCGTAACGGGCGGAACTCAAGACGAGCAGCGCACGTTCTACACCGCGCTCTATCACGCGCTGCTGCATCCGAACCTCTATAGCGACGTCGATGGACGATATCCCGGATTCGACGGGCGCATCCATCGCGCGCGAGTCCATCACGCCGAGTACGCCAACTTCTCCGATTGGGATATCTATCGTACGGAGATCCCGCTGCTGGCGATGCTGGCCCCGGGCGAGACGAGCGACATGATGCAATCGCTCACCGACGCGGCGGAACAGGAAAATGGCTGGCTTCCGCGTTGGGCGCTCGTCAACGGACCGACGAGCGTGATGGGGGGCGACTCCGTCGATCCCGTGATTGCGGGTGCTTATGCGTTCGGCGCGCGGGATTTTCAGACGCACGAGGCGCTGCGCGCAATGGTCAAAGGGGCGTCGACGATCGCCGGCCCGCCGGGTCAAGGCTGGTACGTTCCGCGCTGGGAACTCGAAGACGATTACTTGCAGCGGGGCTATGTGGTCAACACGCACACGACGTCGGTGGCGCCCGTTCCCAACGGCGCTTCGGAAACGCTGGAATATGCGCTCGACGATTTCTCGATCGCTCGTTTCGCGAGATCGCTGCGCGAGCCGGCGATCGAAAACGATTTCATGCGGCGTTCCGCGAACTGGGCGTCGCAGTTCAACACGGTAACCGGCGAGATGGCCGGACGCGACCCCGGCGGCGCGTTCATGCAGACACCGATCACCGACAACGGACAGAGCGGCTTTCAAGAAGGCAACTCGGTGCAGTATACGTGGATGGTGCCGCAAGATCTTCACGATCTGATTGCGGGCATGGGCGGTAGCGCCGCCGCCGTCGCGAAGCTTGACACGTTCTTCACGCAGATCGACGCCGATCAAAACAAGCCGTATGCCTGGCTCGGCAACGAGCCCTGCCTCGGCAGCCCCTGGGTGTATTTGTCCGCCGGCGAGCCGTGGCGCACGCAAGCGGTCGTGCGGCAAGCGATTGCGACGCTGTACGCACCGACGCCGGACGGATTGCCCGGTAACGACGACCTGGGAACGATGAGCGCCTGGTATGTCTGGAGCGCGATGGGATTGTATCCGCAGAATCCGGCGGTCCGCCGGCTCGACGTCGGAAGTCCCCTCTTCACGAGCGTCGTAATTCACTCACCGGAAAACGGACCGACGATCGACGTCGAAGCGCCGAACGCGTCGGAGTCTACGCCCTACGTACAAGCGCTGCGCGTCAACGGCCGGACGACCCAAAACGCGTGGATCGACGTACCGATGCACGCGAACGTGCGTCTGGACTTCGAGCTCGGCGCGCAGCCGGACAAACAATGGGGAACGGCGCCCGAAAATGCTCCGCCGTCGTACCCCGCCGCTGCCGTACATTTCGCGCCTTCCGCTTCGGTGAGCATCGAGACGCCGGCCGTTTCCGTTAAGGGGGGCGATCGCGTAACCGCGCATTTGACGTTCGACAATAGCGAAGGCGCGCAGGAACAGAACCTCCACTGGAATGCAACGCTGCCGCCTGGTTTGCACGCAAACATATCCGACGGCGCAACTGCCGTCGCTGCGGGCAAAACGCTTACGGTCGATATCGAGTTAACCGCGGACGCATCGCTCGCCGGCGGCTACTACGGAATCGTCTTCGCCGGAACGGCTGCCAACGGCGCGCTGCTTGAAAAGCGAACGCTGGCGGTACGCGTCGACGGTCCCACGCCGCACACCATAGCCTGGGCGCAGAACCGTTTTGGGAACTCCGTGGTGCCGATCGATCTCGTTACCGGCATCGTCGGTCCGGAAATCGCGGTCGGACAAGGGCCGCGCGATGCCGTCTTGCACGGCGCTCGATTGTACGTGACCGATCGCGACAACTCGCGCATCAGCGTCGTCGACACGTTTGCGCAGGGCGTCATCGCAACGATCAAGACCGGACAGAGTCCCAACGGCATCACGATCGCGCCCGACGGCAACTCGGCTTGGATCGCCAACGCCGACGACAACACAATTCAACCCATCGATCTCAATCGCTTGACCGCCGGCGCGCCGGTCGCGGTCGGAGCGAACCCGCGCGCAATCGCCGTCGCGCCCGACGGCAAGACACTCTACGTCACCGACACCGGCGCCAACACCGTTACGCCCGTCGACGTTGCGACCCGCACCGCTCAAACGCCGATTCCCGTCGGGGGCCGGCCCATGGGCATCGCGATAACGCCGAACGGCAAGACGCTCTACGTTGTCAACAACGCCGATAACGACGTGACGCCGATCGACGTGGCCACGCGGCGCGCGCTCGCACCGATTCCGACCGGCGTCAGCCCGATGCTGATCGATATTGCGCCGGGCGGCTCCCTTGCGTACGTCAGCAACTACGCCAACTCGACGATCACGCCGATCGACGTCGCGACCAACGCGGCCCAAGCACCAATCACCGTTGGCGGCGCTCCGTACGGCATTGCCTTCACGAGCGACGGAAAAAGTGCGCTGGTCGTGGCTCGGCGCGACAACTCGCTGATCGCCGTGGACGTTGCGACGGGACGCGCGAGCGCGCCGATCTTCCTGGGCAACGGTCCGTATACCGTGGTCGCACCGTGACGATGGGTAAACCGATGAACGTTCGGTCCGCGCGGCAAGAAGAGTTTTCGCTGCTCGAAAAGATGCCGCACGCACTGCACTATAACCATCACCTTTCCTTCATCCGCCACGCATTGGGAACCAAAGAATGTCTCGTTGCCGAGATCGACGGAAACGTTGCGGGGTTTGTGGTCTGGGACCGGGGGTTTTACGCGCGGCCGTTCTTATGGATGCTCGGCGTGGATCCGTCGCACCAGCACCAGGGCATCGCTTCGACGCTCATCGAGAACGTCGAGAAGCTCAACGCCGGGCACAATCTCTATACGTCGACCAACGCGTCGAACGCGGCGATGCAGGGTTTACTCGGCAAACGGGGCTTCACGCAAGTGGGCAGGCTGGAAAACCTCGATCCCGGCGATCCCGAGATTTTCTACTTCAAGCCTTTATAGCCAGCTGCGGCACGGCATCGCCGTCTAAGAAAACGCCGAGCTCGCCGGGCGAAAATTGCAATCCCGACCAGAACGATCCGAACTCGGCGTAGCGCGCGCTTACCTCGTCGAAACGCATTTCGTAGATGAGCTTCTTGAAGACGAGGGGATCGTCGGCGTAGAGATCCACACCCCACTCGAAGTCGTCGAAGCCGATCGAGCCCGAGATCACCTGAGTGACCTGGCCGTGATAGGAACGCCCGACGACGCCGTGCTCGCTCATCATCTTCGCGCGGGCGTCGAAGCCCAGTAAATACCAGTTCTGCACTTCGCCGCGGCGTTTGTTCATCGGATAGAAGCATGCATAGCGGCGCTGCGGAATGCGCGCCCACAGCCGCGGAGCTACGTGCGGATTCTCGGCCTGCTTGCGCACGAGTTCGTCGAAGTCGGCCTTCCACTCGGTCGATTGCGGCGCGAGTCCGCGCTCGCCGAGCTCGGCGTGGATCTTCCCCGTCGCGTCGTACAGACCGAGCTCCAGCACCGAAACGTACGACGAGCGCGGCTGCAGAAAGTCACGCAGTTCGAGCTTGTCGATGAGTGTTTGCGCGTAAGACAAGCCGTCGAACGTGCGGGCGTAGTGCGTAAGCATCAGGTCGACGTTTTTGCCCACGAGCTGCGTGAGCGCCAAGTCGCCGTCTTCGTTGTTCTTGAGGTGATCGATCAAGTCGATCGCGTGACCGGCGTACTTGTTGCGTCGCTTCTCCGGAAGCGCGTCCCACGCCCGCCGGTCGAGCGAGAACATCCGGTGGAGAATCCACCAGCCTTCGAGCGATTCGGGGACGTTGGGATCTCGCATACTTATCGTTTTGACAGCGCCTTGGTGCGCTTCATTTCGGCAAGGACTTCGCCTTCGAGCGTGTCGGGACGCTCGCGGTACTTCGCCCACAGCGGCGGCGTATGAGCGATGTCGTTGAGCACGCGCGAATAGACGGCGTTGACCGGAGTGGGAATGCCGTGATCGCGGCCGGCGCAAGCTACGGCGCCGTTGAGCACTTCGACTTCGGTCTGCGGTTTGGCCGATCGCAAATCGAGCAGAAGCGAGGGCGGCTTGGTACCGCGCGCGCCGGCGATGCTGCGCGCCAGCAGTCCTCGAGCCACCGGACTCGGCAGCTGCGCA
This sequence comes from Vulcanimicrobiota bacterium, assembly GCA_963715435.1. GTDB lineage: Bacteria > Vulcanimicrobiota > Vulcanimicrobiia > Vulcanimicrobiales > Vulcanimicrobiaceae > JAFAHZ01. Next base: position 2,193,980 of record OY970243.1, on the reverse strand, counting down.
ACGGCGAACAGCGCGCGTACCGGATAGCGAGGCAAATCGATCGGCGCCACGTTCATGGCGGCCATCACCGCGCGCACCTCGCGGACCATGCGTATCTCGAGCGTAAATACCTTGTCGAAGTGCACAAGCCGATTCGGCAATACGTTGAGGATCGCGCAGCTCGCATTGGCGACGACGTTGAGCGCGAGTTTACTCCACTTGACCGCGCGCCAGTCCTCGACGACTTTGACGTTCATGCCCGCAGCAGTAAACGTAGCGATCAGCCAGTTGTACGCGTTCGTGCCCATCGGCGACAACGCCAAACCGCCTTCCTTTCGCGCCACGGCGTTTCCATCGCGGTCGCGATCGACCGGCGTCGTCAGCGCGGCGGCAACGACGTTATCGGCGCCGAACGCCGCAGCCAGTTTTTCCTCGTTGCCGACGCCGTTTTGCGGCGAAACGAAGACGCACTTCTGCGGATAGGGAACCGCTTTGCGCAGCGTCTCGATCGCAAAGTCGGTATCGTAGGCTTTGGTGGTGATCAGCGCGACGTCGGCGTCGAACGAACGCACGGCGGCGAGGTCGCGCGGCGCGTATTCGACCTCCACTCCCGCGCGCGACAAGAGATCGCCGAAATAGGTTCCGACGGCGCCCTTACCGACGATATAAATTTTCATCTATGCTCTTTGCTTAGCGTGAGACCGCCGGTCGAACCAAACCCGCCTTCGCCTCGTTCGGTTGCGGGCAGCTCTTCGACCACGTCGAACGACGCGCGCGACACCGGAGCGACGACGAGTTGCGCGATGCGGTCGCCGCGCCTTACGACGGCCGGCTCCGACCCCAGATTTGCCAGCACGACTTGCACGTGTCCGCGATAGTCCGCGTCGATCGTTCCCGGCGCGTTCAGGCAGGTCACGCCGCTGCGAATCGCCAGCCCGCTGCGTGGGCGCACTTGCGCTTCATATCCCGCCGGCAGCGCGATTGAAAACCCGCATGGAACCAACGCACGCGCTCCAGGCAAGAGGGTGAGTTCTTCGCCGACGGCGGCAAAAAGGTCGGCGCCCGCAGCATGTTCGCTCATGTACGCGGGAAGCGGCAAACCTTCACCTTCGGGCAAGCGCTTGAGCGCGACTTTGACCATCAACTATTCAACTATCGTTAAGCACGAAGTGCTATTTGGAAAGAAGTGTAGATAACTCTTCCCGGAAGCTCTCGATGTCGCGAAAGGAGCGATATACGCTGGCAAAGCGGATATAGGCGACCGCATCGAGTCCCTTGAGCGATTCCATCAGCTTTTCACCGACCATCGTCGAGGGCACTTCGCTTTCGCCGCGCGCGAAGAGCTCGCGTTCCAAGTCTGATGCGACGGCTTCCATCTGGCTTTCGGAGATCGGCCGCTTTTCGCAGGCCTTGCGCAGGCCCGTCAGAATCTTGTCGCGGCTGTACTGCTCGCGGCGTCCATCTTTCTTGACGACGAACAGCCGTGGAGCTTCCATGCGCTCGTACGTGGTGAATCGATGCTTGCACCGCGGATCCAGACACTCGCGCCGGCGCCGCACGACGGTCTCGTCGTCGCGCGAATCGACGACCCGGGTCTCACTCTTGCGGCAAGTAGGACAAGTCATAGTACCCACATGTAGTGGGCACTCGCATTATACGTTACTACCGGTAGTAAAGCAAAAAGAGCCGTCGTTTGACGGCTCTTTCGATTTTTCGGCCGGCGACCTTTTAGCTGGCGGCTCCAATCTTGAACATTTTGGTGCCGCAAACCGGGCACTTGCCTTCGGTTGCTGGGCGACCGTTCTTCATCGTGATCTGGACCGCGTCTTTGATTTCACGCTTGGTCTTGCACTTCACGCAATACGCTTCTGCTGCCACCTGCAGTTCCTCCGTTTCGCGCCTGGCTATTCCCTCGGGCCTTGTCGATTCCCCCCGAATGCGGGATTGTCGCCCGATGCCGATCGACCGCCCGCTCTTTTTGACCCGTGATGCCTTCGCGGCGCTGAGGGCCGAACGCGGCTTCGAGGCGGCCGCTGCCGGCCTCTGGACCGTTGGCGACCCGGCGGGACTTGCGAGGCCTTCTGTGGCCATCGTTGGGACGCGTGCGGCCACGCGGTACGGCCGGCGGATCGCCCGGGAGCTCGCTTCCCAACTCGGAGCGGCGGGGTGTTGCATCGTCTCGGGTCTTGCCCTTGGAATCGACGCGGAGGCACACGCCGGCGCGCTGGAGGCCGGCGCGCCGACCATCGGCGTGCTCGGCTCCGGGCACGCCCGCTTCTTTCCCGAGCGGAACCGGTCGCTGGCCGAGCGGATCGTCGCGGGCGGCGGAGCGGTGCTGTCACCGTTCGAGCCGGAGCACCGGGCGCTGCCGCACCAGTTCCTGGCGCGCAACGGTATCGTTGCCGCACTTGCGGACGCGCTGGTAGTCGTCGAGGCGCCGGCGCGCAGCGGCGCACTCAACACCGCCGGCTGGGCCGCGGGCCGGATCCCTGTGCTGGCGGTGCCGGGCGACGTTGACCGGCGGCACGTCGCCGGCTGCCATGCTCTCATACGCGACGGCGCGATCCTCGCGCGCAACGCCGGTGACGTGCTCGAAGCGCTCGGGCTGAGGGAGCCGCTCCCCCTTCCGGTCGCGGAGCGGGACGCCGTCGAGGATCCGCTAGCGCGCACGTTGCTCGACGTCCTCGGTGACGGGCCGGCGGGCATCGACGATCTCGTCGCGCGAGCCGGCGCCGAAGCGGCAGCCGTGATGGCCGCGCTTACGCTGCTCGAGCTGCGCGGCGCCGTAGTGATAGAGGGTGCTATAGTGCGAAGATGATCGTGCGCGTCGTTGCCGTCGACCGTATTCGCACGCCGTACGTCGCGCGCGCCTGCGAAGACTTTCGCGAGCGCCTGGGCGCATATCACGCGTACGACGAGATCGAAGTGCGCGCCGGAAACGGCCGCGATCCGCAAACTGCGATGCGTGAGGAAGCCGAGCGCATCGGGCGCCATTTGCGCGACGACGATCGCCTTTGGCTCGTCGATCGCGCCGGAACGCAACTCTCGAGCGAAGCGCTCGCGAGCCGGATCGGCGACGTAGGTCGCAGCGGCGCCCAACGGTTGACGCTCGTGATCGGCGGAACCTACGGCGCCGCCGGCACGCTGCGCGCGCGTGCCGAGTTCGTCTGGTCGCTTTCCGAACTCACGTTCTTACACGAGTGGGCACGCGCCATCGTGCTGGAACAACTTTACCGCGCGGCGAAGATCGCACGTAATGAGCCGTATCATCATTGAGGGTGCGCCCGCGTTGCCCGAGCACGGGCTCGAACAGTTCGCGACCGCGGTAAAGGGCGTGGTCGCGAAGCGCTATCCCGATGCTTCTGACGTGAAGGTCTCCTTCGAAGCGGCGCGCCGCCCCGAGTTCGGCGATTTCGCGACCAACGTGGCCTTCTCGCTCGCCAAAGTGGCGCGCCGTTCGCCGCAAGACGTCGCGAAGCAGATCATCGAAGACGCCAACGCCGTTGCCCCAAGCACGATGTTTTTCAGCAGCATCGAGCCGATGGCAGGTTTCATCAATCTGCGCTTGGCTCCGGGCGTATGGCATAACGTCGTCGACAAGATCTTGCGCGATGGCGAACGTTTCGGTGAGTCTCCGTCGAACGGCAAACGGACTTCGCTCGAGTTCGGCAGCGCGAATCCCACGGGACCGCTGGTTGTCGTGCAGGGCCGTTCGATGTCGCTGGGCGACACGCTGGCCAACGCACTGCGTTTCTGCGGCTACGATGTGTTCGTCGAATGGATCATCAACGACGCCGGCGGCCAGCTCGATACGCTCGGACGTTCGCTTTACGCTCGCTATCGGCAGCTCACCGACCCGGCATTTCCGTTTCCCGAAGAAGGCTATCCCGGAGAGTATTTGCTTCCGATCGCGCGAGAGATCGCGCAGCGCGACGGCGAGAAGTGGACGAACGCCGCGGAGTCCGATTGGCTGCCGTATTTTTCGAAGTTCGGGCGCGACGAGCTGGTGGCGCAGCAACGCAAGACCGCGCAACGCTTCGGCGCGCGCTACGACCTGTGGCAAAGTGAAGCCGAGCTGCACGAGAGCGGAAAGATTCGCGAGGGCATCGAGCGCTTGCGCGAACGCGGCCACACCTACGAAACCGACGGCGCCCTTTTCTTCCGTGCGACCGATTTCGGCGACGACAAGGACCGCGTGCTGATCCGCCGCGACGGACGTCCGACGTATTTTGCGATGGACGTTACGTATCACTATCAAAAAATGCAGCGCGGCGACCGCGTCATCGACATCCTCGGTCCCGACCACCACGGCTACATCGGCCGGCTCAAAGGGTTGGCGTCGGCACTCGGTTACGATCCTAACGGTGTACACGTCCTGATCGCGCAGCAAGTAACCTTGATGCGCGGCAACGAGCAGGTGAGCATGAGCAAACGCTCGGGCCACATCGTGACGCTCGACGAGATCGTCGATGAGGTGGGCATCGACGCCGCGCGCTTCTTCTTCATCCTGCCGGCGGCGGAGTCGCCGTTGACTTTCGATCTGAAGCTCGCGGTCGAGCAGAGCAACGAGAATCCGGTGTATTACGTGCAGTACGGACACGCGCGCATTTCGTCGGTGCTGCGCAACGCGTCGAGCGACGACGTAGCCGCGGCGCGCTCCGATCCGGCGCTGACGGCGCTGACGCACCCGTCGGAGCTCGCACTGATACGGCGTCTGGCCGAGTTTCCCGATACGGTTCGGGGCGTTGCCGAGGCACTCGCTCCGCACCGCTTGGCGCGATACGCGCGCGACGTCGCGTCGGATTTCCATCAATTCTACACCGAGTGCCGTATCTTGACCGACGATCGCGCGACGCGTATCGCGCGGCTCGCGCTCTGCATTGCGGCTAAGCGCGTGTTGGCACGCGCGCTCGGCCTAACCGGCGTGAGCGCTCCGGAAACTATGTAACTTGGCGCCGCTTCTGGGCGCGCTCTGGCTGCTCGGACTCTTCGCCGCCGCGCCGCTGTTTCGCGGCGGCGCGCCGCAATACGCGTTCGCGGATCGCGTCCGCGACGCGCTGGTTCTCGGCGTCGCCATTCCATTGGTTCTTGCCTTCGCCCACTTGCTCTATCCGTTAGCGTTGTGGGTGGTTCTGCTTGCTCTTGTTATCCTGAGCGTAGTGAGGCGCAACGCGCCGAGAAAAGTCGAATGGGAGGCGCATTCCTCCACGGCGGTGCCCTACATCTTGATCGCTGCGATCGCGATCGTCGCGTGGCCGCCGCTCATGCGTCCGGTGCTCGACGGCGACTCGCTGTCGTACCACTTGCCTAACGCGGCGGCATGGGTGCACGCGCACGGTTTTTGGACGACGGATCCGCGTTATTGGTGGTATCCGCCCGCGTCGGAGGCGTTTGCAAGCGCGCTCTATGCCGTTTCGGGGGCCGCTAGCTTACCGTGGAGCGGGGTCGGTCCGCTTTTGCTGCTCGGTTTTCGGCTGTACGCATGGGCGCGCGAACTCGGCGCCTCGTCGACGCTGGCCGACGTGTTTGCGGCTGCCGTCGTGACGCTGCCGCCGATCGCGCTGCAAGCCGGATCGCTGCAGAATGACGTCTGGCTCACTGCATTCTTCGTCGAGCTGTTGTGGACCGCGCGCCAAGGAAACGTCGGGGCTGCCTCGGCGTGCGGCGCGATGACGGCGCTGCTCAAACCGTACGGCATCGTCTTTGCGATCGTTGCCGCTCTTTTCGCGCGCGCGAACCCGGTCGTGCGGATCGCGCCGGTCGCAGCGTTTATTCTGTGGGCGATTCACGACGCGATTCTTTGGAACGCCGGGATCGTTTCACCGAGCGCGGCCTCGACGGGAAATAGTTTCCAATCGACGATCGTCGCGCACGGAGGTAGTGCGCTCGTTTTGCTCGCCACCGTTGCAATCCGGACGTCGCCGTTAACCGCTATCGCGTTGCCGGCGGCATTGTTCGCTCCGATGCTCGCGCGGAGGACGGCGATCGGATGGTGCGCGCTCTTTGCGCTGCTCTTCTACCTCGTCATGCCGCTGGCATATTCGGGTCCGGGGCCGCAGCTGGCCAACGGAGCATCGCTGCGTTACGCCGCACCCGCAATGGCGCTGGGCGCGCTCGCTTTGGTGCCGTGGCTATCGCAGGCGCCGGTCGCGTCGATTTTCGCGTTGCTTGCGGGAACGGTTCTTCAAGCGGCACGGAACGTCGCGCTCTTCTCGAACGACTTGCCTACGGTTGCAGCCCCCGGCGTAGCGCTGATTTGCGTGGCCGTCGCCGCGCTGGCGCGGCGCGTTCGCTCGCCATGGCCGCTCGCCGCCGGCATTGCGGCGGCGGTCGTCGCCTCCGGAATCCTCGCCGCACGTCAGCCGGCCGCGTATTACGCCGACGCGATGCAGTACGGCGGCAAGCGCAGCGGTCTCTATGCGTGGATCGCTCGCAGGCAACCCAACGCCGTTGCCGGAAACGGTCTGGCCTTGGGCACGGTCAACGTTCTTTCGCCGCATACGCGCACGCTGGATCTGAGTGACGCCGCGCCGTGCGAGACCGCGCGCACCCAGCACGCTCTCCTAGTTGCCGTAGCCGAGTCCGAACGCGGGTCCGAGTGGAATGCTGCGCGCTTGCGCGCCGCCCGCGGCTGCGGAGCAGTCGTCTACGACGACGGTATCGCCGTGGTGAGTTCGCCGTGAAACCGCAGCACATTGGCATTGTTGCCTGTTCTGCCGAAGGCGCGTCGCTCTGTTACCGCACGATTTGCGAAGAAGGCGAACAGTTTTCGCGCGTCTACGATCACCCCGAGGTATCGATGCACTCCGCGCCGTTCTCGGAATACGTGTCGCGCATCGACCGCGACGACTGGCGCGGCGTCGCCGAAATGATGCTCGCATCGGCCGAAAAGCTCGCGAAAGCCGGTGCCGACTTCTTGATTTGCCCCGACAACACGATTCACCGCGCGTTCGGCTACGTCGCGCCGCGGTCGCCGCTGCCGTGGCTGCACATCGCCGAAGTCGTGGCTGCCGAAGCCGCGACCCGCGGGTTCGGGCGACTCGCGCTGACCGGAACGCGTTATTTGATCGAGAGCGACGTCTACCCCGCGGTGCTCTCGGCGCGCGGAATAGCGTTCGTGCGGCCCAATGCCGCGGAACGGCAAGAGATTCATCGCATCATCATGGACGAGCTCGTGCACGGCCACTTCAAACCCGAAGCGGTCGTGTATCTTCGGCGAACGATCGAGCGCATGAAGAACGAGGAGGATTGCGACGCAGTCGTGCTGGGATGTACGGAAATTCCGTTGATCGTCAACGACGACAACGTTCCGCTGCCGACGCTCGATTCGACGCGGCTGCTGGCGCGCTCCGCTCTACGGCGTGCCGTTAGCGCAGCCGCGCTAACGCTGTAACTCGCTAAACCTAACTCTCGATGGACAGACATTCTCTCGGACTATTCGTCAAGGCACTCTCGCTCAATCGCAACATAATTAAAGTCCGTCCCAAAATGGCCCAGGCGTTGTTCTTAGGGCCGGGAACATCACGTAGGTCTCAATAGGCTCACCTCGCCGGTAGTGTGTTAAACTCAAGGTTCGATGAATGATGAATCGCGGGCGTTGCGCGAGGAGTTAGGTTCGCTTTGCGACCGCTATAACGCCATGCTGGCCGACAAAGACACCCTCGACTTCCGCTTGGGCTCCGACGAGCCGTACGAAGACGGCTCCATGCCCGCTGGGGGCGCCCAGCGGGCGTACGAAGACGCCTCAGAATCAGCTAGCGTGGATCTGCGCCAGCTTATCGTCCAGATCGTTGAAATCGGACAGCGCATTCGGGCAATCGAATCGTTCTAATAGGGCATTCACCTTGCGCCCGCCTCGTCGCGGGGAGCTCAAGCGTATGCAAAGCTGCGATCGAGGGATAGCTTCGATCTATCCTGGGCGTCACGGTGACTGCACAGGCCCCTCCGACTAATAGTGGCTAAACCGTTTCTTCTTGAGGTAACGGTATAGCCGAAGCGGCAACCGAAGCCGGCGCAGTCAACTGCTCCGGCTCTCTATACCGCGATTGAATCCATGGCGCAACAAAATAACGCCAAAGAATCTTCAGCAGCGCGGCTACCGGAATGCCGAGGATCAATCCCGGGATGCCGAAGAGTTCGCCGCCCGCAAACACCGCAAAAAATGCGACGATGGGCGAGACGCCGACCGATTCGCCCATGATCTTCGGGACGAGCACGTTGTCGCTGATTCGCGCCATCAGGAACATCGTTATTTGGACCCCGATGACGACGCCCCAGCCCTGCGGGATGCTTAGCGGAATGGCGACGATCTGCGCGATGAGCATGCCGATGATCGGAATCGCATAGGCGATCGCCGAGATGATGCCGATGATCAGCGAGAACTTAAAGCCGAAGATCGCCGTAACTACCGCGATGACCACGCCGGTAATTGCACTTACGATGACCTGGCCGGATATGTAGCTTCCGAAAAGCGACGTTACCTCGGCCGCCAGATTGCGCGCGGTGTCGCGGCGCTTGGGCGGGAACATCGAGGCAAAACCTTCGGCGATCTGCGAGTCGTTTAGCAGGAAGAAGATCGAAAGAATAACCGCGGAAAACGCGACGAAGAAGCCGGTCGCGGTATTTATCGCGATCGCGCCGACGCCGGTAACGAGGCCCGCGACCACCGCCGTCACTTGCCCGCTGCCGATCTTTTGAATGTTGATGCCGTTGGTCGGCAGGTTGAGCTGGGGGAAATGCTGTTGGATCGAACTCTCGACGCCGGTGACCCAATCTTGCGTCGTCGCCACATATCCCGGCAGATTACTCGCCAGCGTCTGCATCTGCTCGACGGTCAGTGGTACGACGATCACGATGAGCAGCGCGATGATCACGATCAGCGCCAGGAAGACGATGCCGATCGCAACCGGTTTGGGCATACGCCGCTGGAGCCGATTGACGACCGGTCCGACGCCGAACGCGATGAACGCGGCAATCACGAAAATCGCGATCGTCTTGGGAATGTGCACGGCCAGCCACCAGGCCAGCAGCGCGATGACGATCGCAGCGACGATCCAACCGGCGCGGCGAGCGAGCGAGTTGCTTACAGCGGCTTGCACAGCAGACGGCGCTCCGTGACGTAGCCGCCGCGCTCGTAGAGCCGGCGAGCCGCGCCGTTGTCCTCAGTCACCATTAGGGAGATATACGGCAGGCCGCGCCGTTTTGCCTCACTCTCGGCCGCCGCCAACAGCGCTTTTCCCACGCCGCGACCTTGCAGCTCGGGCTCGACCGCCATGTAGGCGACGAAAGCTTGAGGCGTCGTCGTTACCTCGTCCGGCAAGTCGTCGAGCAACAATAAAAAGCCGGCCGGAACGCCGTCGGCTTCCGCGATCAAGGTCACGTGGGACTGGTTCTCTACGATCTCGAGCAGCCGTGACAGTGCCAAATGAACCATGAGTTCTTGCGGCTGGCGCAATGCCGGAACGCTGTCCATGACGGTGCGCTCGGCGAGGCGCTCGATGAAGTGCCGGTCGGCGGCGTTTCCCGGCCGAACGGCGAGATTCACGAGCGTCGCGATCCCGGATCGTCGATCGCTTCGCCCGTTTCGCACTGCGGACACGCTTGCGGATCGTACGAAACGATCGGCAGATCGAGCAACGCGTGCGTCGGCACGCCAAAATCGGCCGGCGCGCGCATCACGATGATGCCAACCCCGGCAACGCTCGCGCCCGTTTGCCGGATGACGTCCATCACTTCTCGTACGGAGAGTCCGGTCGTAACGACGTCTTCTACGACGAGCGCGCGATCGTTCGGACCGAGCTCAAAGCCCCGGCGCAGAACCGGTTCGCCTTTCTCTTTTTCGACGAAGACGGCTTTGGTGCCGAGCTGACGCGCGACTTCGTATCCGAGCACGATACCGCCGACGGCCGCGCTGACGACGACGGATGGCTGCATCGAACGAAACGCATCTGCGATAGCGCGCGCGATCGGCTCGACGACCTTCGGCTCTTCGAGAATGCGAAACTTTTGAACGAACCGGTTGCTGTGGCGCCCCGAACTGAGGCGAAAATGCCCTTCGAGCAGCGCGCCGCGCTCGGCAAGGGCTCGACTCAAATCGTTTGACGTGATCATCGCGCCGCGACGCCTTGCATTTCGTCGAGCACGGCGCGCGCGGCCGATAGGGGATCCTCGGCTTGCGTGATGGGCCTGCCGACGACGAGGTAGTCGGCACCGGCTGCAACCGCTTGCGCCGGCGTCATCACGCGTTTTTGATCGCCGTGCGCCGTTCCGGCCGGCCGTATGCCGGGCGTCAGCGTGAGAAAGTCGTCCCCGAAAAAACTTTTGAGATCGCGCACTTCGTGCGCGCTGCACACGACGCCGGAGCAGCCCGCATCGCGCGCGAGCGCGGCAAGACGCGTCGCGTTCTCGCCCGGGCCGCCGTGCAGACCGAGCTCGAGCAGATCCTCGGAAGCGATGCTCGTGAGGATCGTCACCGCGAAGATATGCGGTGCCGAAACCCCAAGCTCGCTCGCGCGTTCGTTCGCAGCGTCCACCGCGACGCGCATCATTTCGAGCCCGCCGAGGGCGTGCAGGTTGATGATATGAGCGTTGGGCCGAACCAACTGGCGCATCGCCGCCTCGACCGTCCGCGGGATGTCGTGCAGCTTGGCGTCGATAAACGTGCGAACGTCGCGCGCTCGGCAGTAGGCAAAAATGCGTTCGGGGTACCCGTAGAGTGCTTCCAGACCGATCTTCACAATGACGTCAAGCGGATAAAGCTGGTCGATGAGGCCTTCGGCCTCGTCGGCATCGGCAACGTCGAGCGCGACGATCAGTTGAGCCACGGCGTTATCCTTCATCTCCTTCGTACTCGTGCGCGGTCGCGAATCCGACGTTCGCCTTGCCTACGATCTCGCCGATCGAAGCCAGGTTGCGGTTCCAAAGGTACTCACGCAACTCCTCGACGATGCGTTCGGGAATGCGTGGATCGGTAAAGTTTGCCGTGCCGATTCCGATCGCCGACGCACCGGCGAGGAAGAACTCCAGCGCATCGCGCGTCGTCTCGATCCCGCCTTGCCCGATAATGGGAATCGTTGCGACGCGCGCCACTTCGTAGACAGCCAGCACGGCGATCGGCCGAATGGCCGGTCCCGATAGACCGCCGGTGACGTTTCCAAGGCGCGGATGCCACGTATCCACGTCGATCGCCATGCCGCGCACCGTGTTGATCACGGCCAGTGCGTCGGCGCCGGCGGCTTCGGCTTCAAATGCGATTTGAGCGATGTCGGTAACGTTGGGTGAAAGCTTGACGATCAAGGTCTTGTCGGTCGTTGCGCGGCAGCTGCGTACCACTTTGGCCGTCAGCTGCGGATCGCAGGCAAACGTTTCGCCTTCGCTCGCTACGTTCGGACACGAAATATTCACTTCGATCGCTGCGATCTCGTCGCGCGCCGCAAGACGCTCGCACACGTACGCGTAATCGTCGACCGAGAATCCCGCGACGCTGCCGACGACGCGCCACGGACGGCGTCCGTACTTCGGCACTTCGTGCCGGAGGTACCAATCGATACCGGGATTCTGCAAGCCGATCGCGTTGAGCAGCCCCGCGGGCGTGTGCACGAGCCGCGGCGTCGGATTGCCCGTGCGCGGCATTCGCGTGACGCTCTTGAGAACGACGGCACCGATTTTACGCAAATCGGCGAACTGGGCGAACTCCTCACCGGACCCATAACAGCCGCTGCCCATCAAGGTGGGATACGGCAGTTCGAGCTTGCCCAGTTTGATCGCTAAACTCGGCTCAGTGGTTACCATCGCAGCTCGTCGCTCCAAAAGACCGGTCCTTCTTTGCAGACGCGCGCGTGCACCACGTCGCTGCCGTCCTGGGACGCGGGCGGAAAGCTCGGTGCTTGTGCGCTCGTCCGCAGGATCGGCACCACGCATCCCCAGCACCCCCCCACGCCACATGCAAACGTCTCTTCCAGCGACAGCTGCGCGCGCACGCCGACCCGTGCGGCGACGCGAGCGACGGCCCGCAGCATTGGCGACGGCCCGCAGGCGAGAATCATATCGTGCTTGCGCGATCGCTCGAGCAGATCCGTCACATAACCATGATGTCCCGCAGTGCCGTCGTCGGTTGCCAGCGCTACTTCGCAACCGGCATCGGCAAAGCGCTGCGCTTCGACGAGCAACGCGGCGGTTCGCGCGCCATAAAAGAGCTGCACGCGCGTTCCGGCGCGGACGAGCGCCTGCGCCGGCAGCAAAACCGACGCGATGCCGACACCGCCGGCGACGATTGCCACGTGGCCTGGCGAATCGCTTAAATCGAACCCGTTGCCGAGAGGTCCTACGACGTCGAGCCGCTCGCCGACGTGCAGCTCGGCGAGTTCGCGCGTGCGCTTTCCGGTTACGAAAAAGAGCAAGCTGATGCGCCGCATTTGCGCTTCATAAATCCCAAGCGCCGTCGCCGCAGCTTCTCCGCCGGGTGGAATCGCCATCACGAACTGCCCGGGCAACGCCGAGGCTGCTAACTCAGGCGCGTCGAGCTCGAGTAAGACCACGCCGGGCGCGAGCTCGCGTCGCTCGGTCACCAGCGTGGCATGCACGCGTGAGGGCAGGTCCAAAGTTGTCACATCGACACGGTTTCTCCCAATTTTTATAAAACTCCGCGAATTTAGGTGAACTGCCTTGCGGGTTAAGCCGTTATACGGTATAGAGAGCACATAAGAAAACGGAAAGGAGGGTCCGCAGATGGCAGGTCTTATCGTCTTCAAATCGTTAGCCGACGCACTTAGAGCGGGCTATCAGGTTTACGACCGGACTGCGGACGGATATCTCGTTCGAACGCGTACATCCGCCGGCTGGGCGATGGCACTCGTGTCTTGCAGGTAAATCGTCTTCCTTGAAATTTTTGCCCCTCTGGACAGCAAGAAACGCCCGTCGCTCAAGCGGCGGGCGTTTCTCTTTTTGTGGGGCTTTTATGGCCGGTAGTCAGGCGGGCTGGACGGTTTCTCGATCTCGGGGATAGGACCCGGACGCCAGCCGGCATACGAACCGGACGGCGGGCTCCCCGCCGGCGCGGCCGGCGGCTCTGCGGCTTGTGTCGCGTGCGGCTGTCCCATGGTCACGTTGACGTTGCCCAACTGCGCTCCGCCGAGCACGGCGCCGATGATCTGCGCGATACCGACGAACATCGGGATGAGGCCGCCCAGGAGCCACGGACCGTAGACGTACGTGCCCCCGTGGTAGCCGATGAACGAGAGACCGATCAGCAGCGCCAGTCCGATGAACGCGACTTGGATGCCGCGGCGCAGCTGGTGTTGCGCGTAATAGCTCGGATCGTAGTATGGCACGAACGTGCCGGGCGCCGGCGGCGGTCCGGGCGGCCACGAACCGAACTTCATTGCCTTATGCATCATGCGCGGATCGGGCGGCATCGGCGGCGGCACCATGCCGCGGCGAATGTATTCCATCCGTTCCTGGTGCGCCATGTAGCGCGAGACCATGGCCAACGTGACGGGCAAGCCGATCACGAAGAAGAAAAAACCTAAGGGGACGATGACGTCTTCATTCATGGCGCTAGAGCGCTCCGTTCGTGGTGATGTGGATCGAGCCATCTCGGGACGTTGCGTGCAAGCTGCCGCTGCCGTTCCCGAGACGCATCGTGTAATGTGCCGTGTCGCCGTCGTTATCGCGCGCGACGCGGTTTCCGTCGAGGGTGATGTGCCCATCGTCGGTTACGGCCTCGACGCTGAGATCGGCTCCCGGAACGAATCCGAGCTCGATACGGCCGTCGTCGGTCGACATCGCATTGTTGCCGGTCAACGCAAGTCCGTGCGCGCGGATCGACCCGTCGTCGCTGTGCACGTCGACCGTGCCTTTGACGTCGTTGAGCGCGATATGGCCGTCTTGCGATCGTACGAACACGTCGCCGGTTATGCCGCTCACGTCGGCGCCTTCACAGTGACCGATCTCTAAACGCGAGCCTGCGGGCACCTCGACCTCGATGCGTTCCGTGGACATGCCCATCAGGAAAAACTCCTGATGGGGCGGCCGCGAAATCGCAACGCCGTCGGCAGTGCGCGAAACGGTTAATGGCGGAATTCCGCTATCGGTCGGAAAGCGCAGGCCGTGCACGTTCGTGAGATCCGTCACGTGCACCATTCCGTCGCTTGAGGTTTTGACGTCGACGCCCGACTGCGGATCGTCGATGGTTACGTGCGGAGCGCTGCCGGCCGAAAGCACCGGAAACGACTTGGCGGCGAACCTGTAGTGCTGCATTCCGGGCATCGTCGCTCCGGCGCGGCCGACACCTATCGCATAGAGCGCGACTGCGACGATGGCGACCTCGACGGCGAGGAGCGCCGCGACGATCGACGGTCTAGACATGTCTAGCAACCCGGCAGATGGAGCGCCGGTCAAAGTCGAAGGTCGGGCGGGGCCGCGGAGCGGAGTGGAGCGACGTGTTCATTTGTCCTAGGTACGGCGGGGCCGCCCTTGGTGTTTCGTTCCTATTAGGATCGACAAAAACGAAACAATCGGTTCGCGCGCGCGTACCTGGGGCGTGTCAGCAGTTCTCTTGGATAGGAAAGTGACGCAGCCCGAAGCAGCCGACGGCGACCTTGTCGCCATGGCCATCCGGGGCAATCCGGACGCCTTTGCGGTGCTCGTAGAGCGGTACGACCGGGCGGTCTACCACTTGGCTTACCGTACGCTCCGCGACGTCGAAGAGGCGCGGGACGTCACCCAAGAGGCCTTCTTCAAAGCCTTCCGGAGCCTGCGGACATTCAAGGCGGGGGCCAAGTTTTCGACCTGGATCTTTGCCATCGCGTATCACGCCTGCTGCGACCGATTGAACCGCCGCAAACGTTATTCGAGTGAGGAGATGCCCGAGCGCGCCGACGCCGGACCAGGCCCCGAGCAGCAAGCGATTGCGCTCGACGAAGCCCAACGGCTGCGGACCGCGATCGACGCTCTCCCCGAGAAGTACCGAACGGTCATTACGCTCTACCACTTGCAGGGCCGCCAATACGAAGAGATCGCGCAAGTGCTCGGACTGCCGATGGGTACCGTAAAAACACATTTATTCCGCGCGAAGGAGCAGCTACGCAGGCTTCTTAGCGGGGCGGAGGTAACCGAATAATGATGTATCGCGACGACGACGCGCTCGACCGCGCACTCTTCGCGCTCCCCCTGGAGGAGCCGCCGGCCGACCTTCGCGCGTCGATCCTCACGTCGACGGTCTACCGTCCCGCCCCCGTGTTCTCAGTTTGGGAAATCACCGCGCTCGGCATTGGTGCCGCAGTGCTGGTTTGGCTCGTCGCGCTGATCGCGATGGGCGGCGGAACGCTCTTCGTGCACACGATTTCGACAATCGTTTCTACCATCGCGCGGCCACTCTCGAACGTCACCACCCTGGCGTGGGTTGCCGCGGGCGCCGCGACGGCGTTCTGGCTGAGCTTTTTCACCGGATCCCAACCTTTTACGCTCGCTTCGCAGAGGGTAGGACAGAGGGCCAGATAATCCGGCTTCATGCCCTATAAGATTCTCGTCATCGAGGACGACGCGGCGATCAGCCGCGTTCTGCAGCTCGAGCTCGAGCACGAGAACTACGAAGTCGACGTCGCGCGCGACGGACTGAGCGGTCTCGAAAAAGCACTCAAGGAACCCGATCTCGTCGTCCTCGATTTGATGCTGCCGCGCATGGACGGCATCGAAGTCTGCAAGCGCATTCGCGCCAAGAGCAAGGTGCCGATCATCATGCTCACCGCCAAAGATCGCGTGCCCGATCGCGTGGCGGGGCTCGACGT
Source organism: Vulcanimicrobiota bacterium (assembly GCA_963715435.1). Lineage (GTDB taxonomy): Bacteria > Vulcanimicrobiota > Vulcanimicrobiia > Vulcanimicrobiales > Vulcanimicrobiaceae > JAFAHZ01. Next base: position 2,178,216 of record OY970243.1, on the reverse strand, counting down.
CGGCGCCGACGACTACGTCACCAAACCGTTTTCGACCGAAGAGCTGCTGGCACGCGTGCGGGCCCGTCTGCGCGAGCGTTCGCCGCAAACCAACGTCATCGAATACCGCGACGTCGTAATGGACCGCGATCGCCACGAGGTCAAGCGGGGCGATAAATCGGTCGCGCTGACCGCCAAGGAATATGCGCTGCTGGAGTACTTACTTCTACACCGCAACAAAGTGCACACGCGCGACGAGCTCTTCAACGGCGTGTGGGGCAGCGATTTCTTGGGCGACTCCAATCTCATCGACGTGTATATCCGCTATCTCCGCGGAAAGATCGACGACGGCTTCGACGACAAGCTCATTACGACCGTACGCGGAGTTGGTTATACGATTAAGGATTGAGACACTCCGTTCCTCGAAGTGGTGGACAGGGAACTCGTGACCGCTGCTCGCTCCACCTCCATGTTACGCTCGCGCTTTGCGGCTTTTGCGCCACGACCAAAGGAAGTTCGCCTCCTGCCAATGGCGCAAAAGTCCGAAATCCCGAGTCCCCTGTCCTCCACTTCTCGGGCTGCGGAGTATCTGGCAATGAAGGACGCTACTCGATATTCGAGCGACGAACTCACGAGCAGAGCGGAGCGATTGAGCGATGCGTCGCGCAAAGCTGAGGAGCGAGAATGTCTTTGAAATGGCGGATCGCCGTTTGGTACGCCTCGCTGCTGATCGTGGTGCTCGCGCTTACCAGCGGAATCATCGCCTGGCGCCTGCAAGGCATTCTCTCCGATCAGGTCAAGGCGTCGGTCAACTCGACGATGCATTCGATCGTGCAGTTTTCCACCGCGGCCAATCCTTTTGCGATGGAAGACACCTCGTCGGGCGCGCTGCAATTTCTTTTCAATAGCGCCAATCTGGCCAACTGGGGTTCCGCCAACAGCTTCGTTCAGGTCGACTCCAATAGCGGCTACCCGCTGGCTAAAACGACCAACCTCGGCGACGACACGATTCCGGCCAATGCCGCCGTCAACGCAAAACACGACACCGCATACCGGCAGATCGCAATCGGCGGCCGGCCGTTCTTGGTTGAGGACCGCTACGTTCGCGAAGGCGGGAGCTCGGCGGTCATTCACGTCGCCGAACCGATCGACACGCTCGATCTCACGTTCGCGCGCGCATTGCGCGCCATCGCAATTACCCTCGGCGCAGCCGTAGCGGCGGTCGTCATCTTCTCGATCGTGCTTGCGTCGCAAGCGACGACGCCGATAAACGAGCTGTCCGATGCGATGCGGCAGATCGGTTCCGAGCGACTCGATCGGCGGCTCGGATGGCGCCAGCGCCGCCGTAACGACGAAGTCGGGAAGCTTGCCCAGAGTTTCGACGATTTGCTGCAGCGCTTATCCGAAGCGTTCGCGCGCGAGCGGCAGTTTATTTCGGACGCGTCGCACGAGCTCAAAACGCCGCTGACGTCGATCAACGCCAACGCGCAGATGCTGCTGCGCTGGGGCGATCGCGATCCTGAGGTGCTGCGCGAAAGCCTCGAAACGATCGCCGGGGAGAGCGCGCAACTGGCCGCGATGGTCAACGGCATGCTGACCTTGGCTAAAGCCGATCGCGGCGACGAGATTCCCAAGGAACCGACGTCGTTAGCGCAGGTCGCCAACGAGGTCGTGCGCGGCGCGGAGCCGCGCGCGGCGGAGAAGCACCTCACACTCGCGTTCGAGCACGAAGCGACCCCCACGGTTTACGGCGAGCCGGGGCTCTTGCGCCAGCTCGTTTCCAACCTCGTCGACAACGCGATCAAGTTCACGGAAAAGGGCGGCATCGACGTACGCGTCGGAGCCGACGACGGCCGGGCCTGGGTCGAGGTCAGCGACAGCGGCCCGGGCATCCCGGCAGAGGAACTGCCGCTCGTCTTCGACCGGTTCTACCGGGCCGACAAGGCGCGTTCGCGGGTCGTCCCCGGAACCGGGCTGGGGCTGGCAATCGTCCGCTCGATCGCGCGCGTTCACCGTGGCGAGGTGACGGCCGGCCGCAGCCCGGCGGGCGGCGCCTCGTTCCGGGTCAGCCTGCCGCGCATGACGGCACCTCTAGCGGATTCCCAATGATGACCCCAGACGGCTCTCGATACAATCAGTCCGTGCGGAATCACTGGTGGCGTGGAGCGGCAACCTTCCTCCTCGCCCTGACCTGTTGGGCGACGAGCCTCGCGGCGCAAGCGCGCGCCGACGAGCAAATCGCCGTTGGAGACAACCCCATCGTCGACGTGCAGCTGGGTACCGGCAACGTGACCGTACAAACGTGGGATCGTCCCGACGTTCAAGTGAGCGCCGATGGATCGGTTCAAGTGCAGCACCTCGATCCCAACGCCGTCGCTCGGTACATCCCCGGTCAGATTCCTAGCGGCTCGCACACCGTCGACACGGCGTACGGCCCCGTCTCGTTGTCGGCCGAGCCTTTCGTGCTACCGCGTTTGACGGGAGCGCAGCACGACGGGATTACCGCCCGCGGTAACGGCAACACGACGATTACGGTCCCGCGCGGTACGGCGCTCGTCATGGCGCACGTCGATAAAGGGCGCGTGACGCTCAACGATTATCGCGGCGTCTTCTGGGCGCAAGCGCATAACGGCGGCATCTTCCTCAACCGCGTCAGCGGCAGCGGCTATGTAGAATCGCTCAAGGGCCGCATCGTCGCGACCGATTCGAACTTCGATCGCCTGCGCGCCCGCAGCGCGACGAGCAATATGGTCTTTAACAACTGCACGTCGCACCAGATCGAAGCGACGAGCCGTTACGGATCGATCGTCTACAACAACGGATCGTTCGAGCCCGGACTGGCGCGCTTCGATTCCGAGCACGGCAACGTCGCGTTGGGGGTTCGCGGCGGCGCGCAGATCGGCGCGCATAGCGAGAACGGCCGCGTAATGTCGAACTTCTCGAACGGCACGCAAGTAAGCGGAAACGGTAACACGACTCAGGCGCAGATCCAAGGCGGTGGACCCGTCGTCACCGCGACGAGCCGCGACGGATCGGTCTATCTCTATAACGGCTCACTCAACGCGCATCCGCAGTTTCAAGCCGAGCTGCGCGGCAATCGCGCGGGCGGCTTCGTACGTGCGCCTGTAATGCGGGCACCTGCAGCGACGCATTTCGCTCCGCAATACCCCTACGCGCCGTCCCGCCAGTTTGTGCCGCCGCCCGGACAATACGCGCCGCCGCCGCGTCAATATGGGCCGCCGCCGCACCAATACGCGCCCCAGCCGCCGCGCGATCAGCGACAACGGCCGCATCAGGAACGGCACGAAGAACATAATAATAGCAGGCCTCCGAACCAGCCTCCCAAATAGACCCGCTTCATGCGGATCTTAGCCCTACTCGCCCTTACGTCGATCCTCTGCGCGTGCGGAGGCAGCCGTTTTTCACCCGGCGTTCCCTCGTCGTCGCTCTCCGGCGCGATGAGTTCGGGCGGCGGCGTACTGCGCGGCAACGTTGCCGCTGCCAATCGCCCTCTCGCCGGAAGCCGCGTGACGTTATACGCGGCCGGCGCGAACGGGCCGCGCGGCGGAGCCGTTGCGCTTTCATCAACGACGACGAATGCCCGCGGTCTATTCTCGATGCGATTCAGGCGGCAATCGGGCTCGGCGCTGTTGTACCTCGTTGCCAACGGCGGGAATGCGGGATTCGGCAAGAACCCCGCCATCTCGATGCTCGCCCTGGCGCCGCTGACGTCCACGCGCATTACGATCAATGAGTTTTCCACCGTAGCGATTGCCTACGCGCTCGCGCAGTTCAGCGACAACTCCGGCGAAACGATTGGGGCGAGCTCGACCAACCAACGAGGCATTTCCAATGCGGCCCAGCTTGCGCGCACCAATCTCGTGACCGATCAAGGTCAGCCCGCGGCGTTTTGGCCGAACGGCGGACTTTGCACCAACTCTTCGTACGCCCCCGAGAACTGCGAAGGTCTCGAACGGCTTAACGCGCTGGCCGACGTCGTCGCCGAGTGTACGTTCAGCAAAGGTTCGACCTCGAAGGCGTGCGACGAGCTGTTCCGATTGACGACTCCTATCCCGCGCACGACCTTGGCTGCCGTTCACGCAATCGCGATGGATCCGTCGCGCTACGCCGCCGATATTTACGATCTGGCGAAAATCTCGACGTTTAGTCCGAAGCCGCCGTCGGCACCCGATGCTTGGACGATCGGGCTCAAGTACGTGGGCAACGGCAAGGAGTTCGACGGTCCAGACAACATGGCCGTCGATGCGCGCGGGAACGTTTGGATAACCAACAACTACCACTATAACGCCGATCCGGCCGTTGCGACCTGCGCCGGAAGGGAGCTGCTCGAGCTGACGGCGCTCGGCAACGACGCGTCCCGCGCGCCGTTTACCGGCGGCGGCGTCAACGGCGCCGGCTTCGGCATCGCGATCGATTTAGCCAATCACACCTGGGTCGGAAACTTCGGCTATCGCGGCAAAGGGTGTAAGTATAAGCCGCCCGCCAACAGCGTTTCGGAGTTTGCTATGAGCGGGGCTCCGCTTTCTCCGCGCAATGGCTACACGCAAGAAATTAACGCTCCGCAAGGAATGGCGATCGATCGCAGCGGCACCATGTGGATAGTGAACTACGGCAGCGGCTCGGTGACGCAGTACATCGATTCGTCGCCGGGGAATGCGCGCAACATTCACGGCGTCGGGCTCACCAAGCCGTTCGATGTAGCCATCGACCAATCCGCAAACGCTTGGGTCACCGGTACGGACAACAATACCGTCGTCGAGCTGGCGCCCAGCGGCGCGCTCATCAAGCGGTTCTCGCGCGGCATCGGCCACCCGCTCGGCATCGCGGTCGACTCGAAGAATCGCGCGTGGGTCAGCAATAACGGGCGCAACTCGGTCGCGCTTTTGGGACCGTCCGGCCTCCTGCGGCCGGCGACTACCGGCGGCGGCCTGAGCCACCCCTGGGGTATTGCCATCGACGGCAACGACAACGCGTGGGTCGCTAACTTCAACGGCACGACGCCGCGCATCTCGGTGCTCTGCGGCGGACTCCCCGGCGCCTGTCCGCGCGGAAAGAAACTCGGGGACGCTATTTCACCGAAGCAAGGCTATACGAGCTCGCTGCTGATGCGCCTCACCGGCATCGCCGTGGACTCGTCGGGAAATGTGTGGGTCGCCGACAACTGGCAAACCACGCCGCTGCTCACGAACCCCGGCGGCGACGGCATCGTCGAGTTCGTCGGCCTTGCGGCGCCCGTGAAGACGCCGATGGCAGGTCCGCCGCAGCAGCCCTAACGTTATAACAAAAACTTGCGCAGCACGGCCATATCGAGCTTGAACGTGTGCTGCCGCAGCACGGCTTCTTCACGATAGCCGCACGCTTCGAAGAACTGTTGGGCGGCGCTGCGGTGCGGCACGAGCGCGCTCATCTTGTGGCAGTTGTAATAATTGGCAACATCGGCGGCCGCGTCGAGCAGCTGCCGGCCGATGCCGTGCCGTCGTGAATCTTCGGCGATTGCAATCTTTTCGAGATGTCCGAGCGATGCCGCTATCAGAATGGTGGCCGCGCCTAGGACGAGATCGCCTTCGCGCGCCTCGAAGTCGTGCCGCTGCTCGTGCCAGACGACGCTGAAGCCGTAAAACGTTTTGAGCGCCTCGCGCTCGGCGTTGCGATAGAACGCGGCAACCGCTTCAGGCTGCACGCGAACGATCTCAATCGCCAACGGCGGCAACTTCCGTGTCCAAATCCAAGCGCAAGCCGTCGTAGGCGGCGATGACGCGCCGTCCGATCTCGTCTTCGAGTTCCTGCGCCAGCCGCGGCGGCCCCGCTTCGAGCATCTTGGTTCCGAAATGCTGAAACACGGTTACCTTCGGACGTATTTCCGAAACGATGCTGCGCGCGTCTTCCCACGTCAAGTGGTCTACGTTCATCTCGTCGCGGAATCGCAAGACGTTGACGATCAGCACGTCGGGCGTCAAGCGCGCGTAATCGGCCGCGAGGCCGTCGAAATACCGTCCGCACGGAAGATACGCGACGCGCAAACCCTCAAAAGCAAAATGCAGCCCGTACGTTTGCGCGGCATGCACGTGCGCCATCGACGTACGCAGTTCTACCGGCCCAATGTGGTAGGGGCCGCTGCTCGGCTCCAAGCGTTCCAGACGCTGCACGAACTGCTGCGCGTACGGCAGCACGACCGGCTCGCCTTGGAAGGCATCGGCCGGAGCCATCAGCGCGCCGCGGCGCCGGAAGCCGCCCGACGTCATCGCTTCGACCAGCGCGTTAACGTCGCCGGAATGATCGAGGTGCTTGTGCGAAAGGACGATCGCTTCGAGTTCGCGAGGATTGCAGGGCGGAACGTGCGAGAGCGCACGCACCAAGGCGCCCGGTCCGGGATCGACGTGAATTTGCGTTGCGCCGAAGCGCACCCACATGCCGCCGGACGCACGAAGCTGACGCGCTACGACGAAGCGCGCACCGCCGCTACCGAGAAAGAGAATCGACGAGTTCAGGCGTGTTTGACTGCGGTCGAGAGCTCGAGACGGTGTTCGTAGAGCGCGAAGAACGTCTCGAGATTCGTGCGGTATTGATCGAGCGCTTCGCTCCACATCCGCAGCGCCGCGTTCCCCGCTTCCGTCAGCGCGTAAAAACGCCGCGCCGGCCCTTGTTCTTTTGGATCCCACCACGACGAGATGTACCCGTCACGCTCGAGCTGACGCAACGCGCGATACACCGTACCGGCGTCCGTCACGATGTCGAACTTCTCGTTGAGCTCTTTGGTAATTTCGTATCCGTGCAGACTGTGATCGGCGATCATGACCAGCACCCATGCCATGAGATAGTTTTTCGGCGTTCCCTTCGGCGGAAGGCCGCTCTCACGCGGGCCAATCGATACCACCCGATCAGCAGTCGGTCTCATTAGGGTCGGGTCATTGCACCCCGACCAAACTCGCACCTGTGGGTAAAGTCGGAGATTTTACCCGAGGACCGGGATCGACGAGAACGACCCGCCTAAAACCGGTGACGCAGGTCGACCGAGCCACCGCTCGAGGACCGTGGCGTACACGCTTCGGAAGTCGGTCGTCCATCGCAGATTGCCGTCGTCGAGGTTAGCCAGATCGGGCGTCTGGCCGTAGAGACCGCCCTTGACCCCGCCGCCGACCAGGAAGAGCGGCGACGCTTGACCGTGATCGGTTCCGTGGCTTGCGTTCTCTGGGACCCGGCGGCCGAACTCGCTAAACGTCATCGTTAAAACGCGCTTGTCGTTACCGTGAGCGGCAAGATCTTGATAGAACGCCGAAACGGCGTCCGAGAACTGCATGAGCATCCGGTCTTGAACGGGCCGCTGGTTCGCGTGGGTGTCGAACGATGCGTGCTCGACGTAAATCACGCGCGTACCGAGATTGCTGCCGACGATTTGCGCCGCGAGCGCCAAGCTGCGTCCCAACTGCGTAGCCGGATACGATGCGTCGCTCTTATAACCGGCGATGAGTTTCGGCAGCTCCTGCGAACCGCGTTGCGCGTGATCTTCGATCTCCATGACGTGAGCGAGATACGGCGATTTGAACGGCAGCATCTGATCGCGCGCGTCCTGCCCGAACGCCTTGCTAAGTGCGGGCGAACGATCGAACGCCAAGCCGTAACCGGCCGGATTCGGAATCGCGGGTATGTCGGTTTTGTTCGAAGCGAGCACTTCCGGAACGGTTTGCGAGATCGCCACGCCGTTGAAAAGATTGGCCGGGGGCAATCCGGCTTCGTCGAAGTATCGTCCCAGCCAGCCGGTGTGCATATAGCGATCCGGTGCGGCGGTTTGCCAGATTTCGGTCGAACGGAAATGCGAGTAGTTGGGATCGGGGTAACCGACGCCTTGCACGATCGCGACCAAGCCCTTATCGTACATCGACTTGAACGCGCTCATCTTGGGATTGAGGCCCGTGTGCGAATCGATCGCGAGCACTTCGGATTGCGAGATCGCCAAGCTCGGACGCAGGCGATAGTACTGCTGATCGCCGTGCGGTACGACGCAGTTCAGACCGTCGTTTCCGCCGCCCAAGTTGATGATGATGAGACAACGGCCTTGCGAACCGGGCAGTCCCGCCAGCGGCGTCTGCGCCAACGCGCGCGCGAAAACGTGATTGGCGGTGGCCGAAACCGTCAGTCCTGAGATCGTTCCGAGTAAAAAGTTACCGCGTTTCATATCTTCACTAGTTCAGCTGATAGGCCGGCATCGCCATCGTAAGCGAAACGGCTTGACCGATGCGCTGTTGTACGTTTTCCGGCGAAAGCGATTTGAGCGACGACGTTCCGGCACCCGCCATCAACCCTTGCAGCTCGAAGCGCGACGCTGGAGCGGCGTCTTGCTGCACGATGGCCGAAAGGATCTCGTTCGCGGCTTGCGATGGCTGCATGGGTATCTGCTGCAGCCACGACGATCCGGCAAGCGTCTGCGAGTTGACCATTTGCACGACGAAGTTTTGCCGCGCGATCATCGTGGCGCTGGTGAGCCAGTTTTGTCCGCCCGGCCAGCCGGCGACGTTGGGCGGCTGCAGCAAAACCTGCCCCATTTGCTTGGAAGCGGCGAGAGCGGACTCGTCGATTTGCGGCAATCCGAGCGCCTTGTATGTGCCGACGATGAACTCGGCTGGACTCTTCACGAGCGCGCGATAGGCGCGATCGCTGTAGAAGACGTTGCTGCGAAAGATCGCCGACACGACCGGCGCGAGTTCGAAGTCGTTCTTCCGCAAGAGTGCCGCCACGGCGTCGACCAGCTCCGGCTCAGGATCGTTATAGACGAAATAGTTGAGCAGGCTCGTTGCAAAGAATTGCGCGCATTGCGGCTGTGCGAAGATGATGTCGACCACGTCGTCGCCGGTGAAGTTCCCGGTGCGGCCCAAGAACGTCTTGGTTCCGCCGTCGTGAAATGCCGGATTGAACGACACCGTTTGGCTAAACCGGTCGAAGCGCAGCCCCGTCCACGCGCGCGCGCCTTCGCGGACGTCGTCTTCGGTATAGTGTCCGACGCCGAGCGTGAAGAGCTCCATGAGCTCGCGCGCGTAGTTCTCGTTGGGGTGCTGTGCGACGTTGGTGTTGTTGTTGAGGTACAGCACCATCGCCGGATCCCTTGAGACGGCATGGGTGAGCTCGCGGACATTTCCTAACGCGTATTGCCGGAAGAGCTGATTCTGGCCGTACATCATCGCCGAGAAGTTGATGTATGACGTAAAGTGACCGTGCCAATAGAGCGTCATCTTCTCGCGCAGCGGCGCTTGCGTCGACAGCATACGGTTGAGCCACCATAATCGCACGTTCTGCATGCCGGCGATGTCGTCGTGCACGAGGCGGTTCAGCAGATGCTTCTTATCGGAACCCTGAAGATTTTGCAGCTCGTGCAGATACGGGCCGCGATCGAACACTTGTGGTTGCGGAACGTTCGTCTCCGACGGAAACCGGACCAGCGATTCGACCGCGTCGGCGGTCGACATCGCGGCGTATCGGCGAATCTCTTCGGGCGTGCCGCCGAACCCGGCGCGGCGCAGAAGATGCGCCGCCAAGCGCTCGTCGAGCGCGCCGTGAAACGGCTGCAATGCCGCGGCGGAATCCAACTGCCCCGACGGGCGAAGGATGCCGCCGAAATCGACACGAGTCTGCGATGCCATTGCATGTAGTATAACATTTGCGGCGAATCGCCCGGTTCGTGGCTACATTAGAATCGCGTTTAGATCGGCGATCCGAAGAGTTTGCGCGCAACGCTGCGCGCCTGCAAGGCCTGGTCGGCGAGCTGCGCGAGCGCCTCATCACCGTGCGCGCCGGGGGCGGCCCCGAAGCCACCGCAAAGCATCGCAAACGCAATAAGCTGACGGTGCGCGAGCGCATCGAACGCCTGATCGATCCAGGCTCGGATTTCTTGGAACTTTCTGCATTAGCCGCATACGACATGTACGGCAACGACTCGCCCTGTGCGGGCATGGTTACCGGAATCGGCTTCGTCGAAGGACAGCATTGCGTAATCGTCGCCAACGACGCAACCGTCAAAGGCGGCACGTACTATCCAATGACCGTCAAGAAGCATTTGCGCGCGCAAGAGATCGCCGAGCAGAATCATTTGCCGTGCATTTATCTCGTCGATTCGGGCGGCGCGTTCTTGCCGTTGCAGGCCGACGTATTCCCCGATCGCGAGCATTTTGGACGCATCTTTTACAACCAGGCGCGCATGTCGGGCAAGCGGATTCCGCAGATCGCCGCGGTTATGGGTTCCTGCACCGCGGGCGGCGCGTACGTGCCGGCTATGAGCGACGAGACGGTGATCGTCAAAGGTCAAGGCACGATTTTTCTCGGTGGTCCGCCGCTGGTCAAAGCCGCAACCGGAGAAGTCGTCACCGCCGAGGAGCTGGGCGGCGCCGACGTGCATACGCGGGTATCGGGCGTCGCCGACCACTTCGCCAACGACGACGATCATGCCATCGCCATCGTGCGCGAAATCGCGCGCAACCTGCATCTCGAGCTGCCCGTTGCGTGGGATCGCTGCGATCCGCAGCCGCCGAAATACGATCCTCGCGATATCTACGGCATCATTCCCAGCGATAGCCGCATCGGCTACGACGTTCGGGAGATCGTCGCTCGTCTCGTCGACGCCTCGGAGTTTCACGAGTTCAAAGCGCGCTACGGCACGACGCTGCTCTGCGGATTTGCGCGCATCGAAGGCCACCCAATAGGCATCTTGGCCAATAACGGCATCTTGTTTAGCGAAAGCGCGCTCAAGGGTGCGCACTTCATCGAGTTGTGCGTGCAGCGCGGCACGCCGCTGCTCTTCCTGCAAAATATCACCGGCTTCATGGTCGGCAAAGAATACGAAAACGGCGGCATCGCCAAAGACGGCGCGAAACTCGTCACCGCGGTCGCGAGCGCCGAAGTGCCGAAGTTTACCGTGGTGATCGGCGGCAGTTTCGGCGCCGGAAACTACGGCATGTGTGGGCGCGCGTACTCACCGCGGCAGCTATGGATGTGGCCGAACGCGCGCATCAGTGTGATGGGCGGCCCGCAAGCCGCAAGCGTGCTCTCGGCGGTCAAAGGCGAGACGTCGCCCGAAGAAAAGGCGAAGTTCGAAGCGCCGATTCTCGAAAAGTACGAACGCGAAGGCAATCCGTATTACTCGACGGCGCGGCTGTGGGACGACGGTATCATCGATCCGCTCGACACGCGCCGCGTCATCGCGATCGGACTCGACGCCGCCGCGCACGCGCCGCTTCCGCGCACGCACTTCGGCATCTTCCGCATGTAGCTACTCGCTCTTACGAGCCGCTCCTAAGACCATCGAGCGCGGCGCGCGCATGCCGCCGTGCTTTTCATCACCGTGTTTGTCGGCCGCAGCCATCAGCGTGTCTTCATCGTCACCGGCGACGATCTCGCCGCATAAAGGGCATTTCACAGTCAATCCCATACCTGGGGCATTCGATGCAGTCCATTGAAAACCGTGCAGCCGTCGTGCGTGGCGTTGACTTAGTGGCGGATCAGCACCGAACGTTCGGCTTCTTGGAGAACCTCCGCCACCGGAATCGCAGCGCCGCTCCTGCGCTCGTCTTCGTAGACGTCGTCGCCGAGATTTACGCGTAAGCTGGCGAGAATCTCTTGCAGCACGGCTCCGTCGCGAGCCTGACGCGCGAGATCGCGCGGAATCAGCGTCTCGGCGCAGCCGATGAGGCGTGCGGCCAGACGATCTTCACCCGTGACGTGATAGTAATACGCGCTGTTTTCGAGCACTTCGGATAGACCTTCGCGATCGTTGCGCTCGAGCGCGATTTCGATACCTTTGCGCAACGCCGCACGCGACTCGTCGTAACGCCCGACCACCGCCAGGTGAAAGCCGAAGTTCGACCATTGATGTCCGGCTTCGATGCTGTCGGGCACCTCGTCGAAGAATCCCACGGCGCGTTCGCTCCAGCGCACGGCTTGTTGGTGATCGCCCGAGAGGAACGCATTAATCGCGCTATTGCCCATCACGACGCCGGCACGAAAGCGATCGCCGCGCGCTTCCATCAAACCGGCGGCGCGCTCGAAGCAGACGCCGGCGTCTTGCAGGCGGGCGTCGTCGAGCGACTCCGCGTAGGCGACGCCGAGATTGTTGAGCAACTCGGCTGCGCGCAGCACGCTGCCCATCTCGAGCATCAGATTAGCCATCCGCGCGAGCTCGGCGGCGAACTGCATGGCCGGCGCCCCCAACACGGCGTGCTGGAGGCTGTTGGTCGCGCGCAGCGCGTCGGCCAAATGCACGAGGTCGCCCAGCGACCGGTACAGGTCGTACGCGCGTTTGGCGGCCTCGAGCGCGCGCGGCCGCTGACTGCGCCGCAACAGCGCGGCCAGCGCCAAACGTAACGGCGCCTCGACGCGTACCTCCATCGCCGTCGCGAGAATCGTTTCGATTCGGCGCGCGAGATCGGCGGCGTGCACGGGGCCGTGCGTCCACAGCCAGTGATGGAGTGCTTCGCAGATTTCCGCCGGATTCTCCACGTCGCCGGCATCGAGCGCGAGCGAGAGAGCGGCGCGGAAGTTCTGCGCTTCTCCGGTGACCATCGCTTGCCACTGCAGAATCGGCAGCGCGTCGAGCATCCCTTCGAAGCGCCGCGCGAGCAGCACGAAGTATCGCACGTGGGCGTGCGCGGCTTCGTCGTATTCGCCGGAGCGCAGGAGACAGCTTTGTGCGTACGCGCGCGTGATTTCAAGCATGCGATAACGCGTGCGCCCGTCGATCGATTCCTTGACGACCAGTGATTTGACGACCAGTTCGTCGAGCGCTTCGCTCAAACGCGCTTCGTTGAAGTTGTCGTCGGCACACACGTGCATCGCGGCTTCGAGCGTGCAGCCGCCGACGAAGATGGCGAGCCGGCGGAAGAGTTTTTGCCCGTTCTCGCTGAGCAGGCGATGACTCCAATCGTGCATCGCTTCGAGCGTCTGCTGCCGGCTGGGCGCGCTGCTATTTTCCAGCGAGAGCAGCTCGAGCCGGTCGTCGAGACGATGCAGCAACTCTTGCGTCGACATCGTACGCAGCAGCGGCGCGGCCAGTTCGATCGCGAGCGGAATGCCGTCGAGGGACTCGACGATCGTCGAGACGGCCGGGCGTTCGTATTCGCCCAGCTCGACGCCTGCGTTGCGTGCACGGTCGTAGAAGAGCTCGGTGCCGTCGTCGAGCGCAAGCGTCTTCAAACGGTGCTCGAGTTCGCGCGGCGCGGCCAGCGGCTGGCGCGAGGTGGCGATCACGCGCGTGCGGGGCGCTGCAGCCACAATCGACGATACCAGCTCGGCCGTTTGCGCCAGCACGTGTTCGCAACTGTCGAAGAGCAGCAGCACTTGGCGATCGCCCAGAGCGCCGGCAAACGACGCCGCGTCGTATGCCAGCGGTGCGACGTCGCGCAGCGTTTCGCAGACGAACGGAACGACGTCGGCGCCGTCGTCGAGCAACGCGAGGTTCACGAACCAAACGCCGTCCGCGAAAAACTTCGCAATGCGTTTTGCCAGTTCGACGGCGGTTCGCGTTTTGCCGACGCCGCCCGCACCGGTCAGGGTGACGATCGGCGTTTCTTCCAGCGCGGAAACGAGCAGCGCGACCTCGCCCGCATGGCCGATATAGCGGGTCGGACGGCTCGGCAGATTTCCGGGCGGACGGTTCGAGTTGACAATCACGTGGCTAAGCCTTCGGGCTACTTACGCGCGTTCCTAAGTGCGAATTGCACCGGTGTCACCTCACGGGCACCGGTTGAGGTCAGGGCTTCAAGGTCGTCGTCTTGGGGGCCAGCGACGGCAGGGTTATTCCTGCCAGCTCGGGCGGGGGCGAACGCACGATCCCGCGGTGCATGTCGTCCCACGCCTGAGTCACGATCGGCAAGAGGGTCACAAACCGATGCGTTCCGTGCGGCTGCGAATAGAACGACACCGGTACGCCGCCGTTGGCTAAAAAGATCGCCGTCGAAGTCGGGTATTTCGTCGGAATCATATCGTCGTCGGTGCCGGTCAGCACGTAGACCGGCGTCCGCGGAAGCATCGCAAGCATCGTACGCGCGTCGTGGCCCAGCAGCGCGCCGGAGATGCACATGATTGCGGACCACACGTCCGGGTGAACCGGACCGACTTCGAACACGGAAAATCCGCCCATCGAATATCCGGCAAGGAAACGCTTTCGAGCGTCGATGCTAAACGCTTTATCCGCGGCCGCGACCGTATCGTAAACGTCGGCAATCGCACCGCGAAAGTCGTAATAGCCGCGTCCGTAGGGCGCGACGACGATGCTCCCCGTTGCTTCGGCGAGCGCCGCGACGTAATCCGGCGACATCAACGACGTTTCCGCTTGCGGATGTCCGTGCAAGAAAACGACCAGCGGCGCGGGATGTGACGGCGCGTACGAGGACGGAACGTACACGGTGACGGGCTGCATCGTGCCGTCGAGCGACGAGCGCACGAGCACTTCGCCCAGTCCGTGAATCGACTGCATGGACTGGTACTGCTGGGAGAGCACTTGATGCGCCAAACTGATGTCGAGCGTCGCTCTATGGCGAATGTAGTCGTGCCATTGCTGCGCCGTAAAACCGTCGGGAACGGCGTTGGGCTGGTCGAGATCGTCGGCATCGTCGACGAGCCGCTGCATGTAATCGGTCACCGAATAGCGTCCCACGACGGGCTCCAACGCGACCAGATGCGCGTAGTACTCCGATTGCGTTTCGCGCAGCTGCTCGCGCAAACCCGGGGGACCCGGCGCAACGGCCAACAGCGTCACAGCCGCTGCCGCGGCCGCAACCGTCCGGAGTGTCATGACGGCAATTATAGCGCGGGACGTTGCCGCGATGTGACGGTGCGGGCTAGATGCCCGCGTACCATTCGTAGCCCTGATCTTCCCAGTAGCCGCCGCGGCCGGAAGCGATGTTGGCGAAGCTGCCGACCAGCTCCATGCGCCCGATCCACTTAGCGCTCTTATAACCGAGCTGCGTCGGCACGCGCAAACGCACCGGAGCACCGTGATCGGCATCGAGCGCGGCATCGTTGAGACGCAGCGCTAGCAGCGCTTGCGGATGACGCGCTTGATGCATGTCGAGGCTTTCGTAATAGAGATTGCCTTGGCCGTCGTTGTCCATGCAATGGAAGACGACGTAACGCGCGTCGCTGTGCGGGCGCACCGCGTCGAGCACGTCTCCGAGCCGCACGCCGCTCCACTTGCCGATTGCGCTCCATCCTTCGACGCAGTCGTGACGCGTGATCTGCGTCTGCTGCCGCATCGCGTACAGCTCCCCGAGCGTAAACGCGCGCCGGTCCTCGGCCGCACCGTCGACCACCAAACGATATGCCGTAAAGTTGCGGGCGGCGAGCCGTTGATAGTTGGCGTCGGAAGGCGTGCTGAAACCGTTGACGCGGAACTCCCGGTCGACGTCGGCATCGCGATACTCGCGCGCCAGTCCGTGCGTACCGATCAGCGAGTGGTTGAGCGGTTCGGCCGACTCGAGCAGCCGGTGAAAGGCTGCGTTATTGTTGAGCCCGTTCGAGATGGGACCGCAGGCGCTCAACGCCGCCGACACCGACGCGGCAACGAACAACCTACGCTTCATACCAACCCGTGATCATCGAACGCATTTGATTGATTACGCCCTGCGTGGCGACTTGGAAGAGATGGATCGCAAAGAACGCCAGCAGCGCGAGCATGGCCGCGAAATGCCAGAGGCGCGCGAACTGCCGTCCGCCCAAGAGCACCGTTAGCGGCGCTGCGATTGCGTCGATGCCGGGCGACAGTGCGAGCCCGGTGATGACGATGAGCGGCGCGACAACGAATCCTATCAACGTATACGCCGCCTTTTGCAGCGGGTTGTAGACATCGTACGGCGGCGGCTCTTTGCGCAGTTTTAAATAATACGCTTGCATCGGCCACAGCTTTGGAAAATCGCTCGGCGCGAGAAACATCTTGCGCAGCGTTCCGCGTTGCGCCGTGGCGATCACCCATGCGATCCAGCATAACGCGGCAATCCACGCAAAGAACAGATGCCAGCGCCGCCCGTCGGCGAGATCTTGAAAACCGGGAATGGTAATCCAGGCCGGAAACGCATGCGGCCCGCGGCCGCCCATGCCGTCGTCGGTCCAACCAAGCCAGCCGGTCGTCCTGAAGGCGTGGCCGAAAAGCGTCGTGGTTCCGACTCCGTCGGCCGGCGATCCGATCGCGAGCACCCGGCGCGCCGGATTACTTTTGTCGCTGGCGTCGAGATTCGGCGACGCATTGAAGATTTGCAGTCCGCTCGAAACGAGCACCGCGAAAGCCAGCGCCCACAGCCAGTGACTGGCGCGGGTGACGACGGAGTAGCGGTAGATCGTGCTCTTGCGGGCCGGTAGCATTCAATGTATACGCTTTCGAAGCCGAGCCGGATGAGTTCGCTCGCCATGGTCGGCGAACCCGCAGGGCGAAGGACGCTCCACATGCCTGAAACGATCCGGCTCGAGGTCTCCGGCGGAATTGCGCGCGTCACGCTCGCTCGCCCCGACGTGCGCAACGCCTTCAACGCAGCCGTCATAGCGGAGTTGCACGAGGCGTTCGCGCGCATCAATGCTGCCGACGACGTCCGCGCCGTCGTGCTCGCGGGCGAAGGGCGCGTCTTCTGCGGCGGCGCCGACATCAACTGGATGCGCGAGTCGCTCGATCTGACTATCGAGGCGAACCAAATCGACGCCGAACTCATGAGCGACATGTTCCGCGCGATCGACAACTGCGCGCATCCGGTGATAGGACGCATCCATGGCGCGGCGCTCGGCGGCGGAGCAGGACTGACCGCCGTTTGCGACATCGCGATCGCGAGCGACGAAACGATATTCGGTTTCACCGAAGTAAAGCTCGGAATCATTCCGGCGGTGATCTCGCCGTTCGTGCTGGGCAAGATCGGCGCTTCACATGGGCGCGCGCTGTTTTTGACCGGCGAGCGCTTCGACGCGGACCGGGCGCTGCAGATCGGACTCGTGCATCAAGTCGTGAAGATCGACGATTTGGATGCCGCCGTCGACGGCGTCATCGGCGAACTGTGCATGGCGGGACCGAGGGCGGTCAGCGCGGCAAAGCTGCTGGTGCGCCGCGTCCTCGACGCAACGTACGAAGGGTCGCGCGAACTCACCGCTAAGGCCATCGCCAACCAACGCGTAAGCCCCGAAGGTCAAGAAGGCTTACGCGCATTTCTCGAGCGCCGTAAGCCGGGATTCGCGGAATGATTCGGCGGCTGCTGATTGCCAACCGCGGCGAAATCGCGGTCCGCGTCGCGCGCGGCGCACGCGAAATGGGCATTGCGCCGCTGGGCGTCTTCTCCGAAGCCGACGACCATGCGTATCACTTGAGCGTCATGGACGACGCGCGCTGGATCGGTCCGGCGCCGGCGACGGAATCCTATCTCAACAGCGATGCGGTGATCGCGGCGGCCGTCGCGATGAACGCCGACGCCGTGCATCCCGGTTACGGATTTCTTTCCGAGCGCGCGGCGTTCGCGCAGGCGGTTATCGATGCGGGCATGGTCTTCGTCGGCCCCACGCCGCAAGCGATGGCGGCCATGGGCAGCAAGATCGAAGCGAAGCGGCGCGTGAGCGAGTTCGACGTGCCGACCGTTCCCGGTTACCTCGGCGACGATCAGAGCCTGGAAACCCTGCGCGAAAAAGCCGGGGAAATCGGCTTTCCGCTGCTGATCAAAGCCAGCGCCGGCGGCGGCGGACGCGGCATGCGCGTGGTCGAGGCAATCGCGCGGTTCGACGAATCGCTCGCTGCAGCAAAGCGCGAAGCGCTGGCGGCCTTCGGCGACGACGCGGTGCTGCTCGAGCGATACCTGCGCGATCCGCGCCATATCGAGTTC
Source organism: Vulcanimicrobiota bacterium (assembly GCA_963715435.1). Taxonomy (GTDB): domain Bacteria; phylum Vulcanimicrobiota; class Vulcanimicrobiia; order Vulcanimicrobiales; family Vulcanimicrobiaceae; genus JAFAHZ01. The sequence continues at coordinate 2,160,391 of OY970243.1, read as the reverse complement.
CAAGTCTTGGCCGACGCGCACGGCAACACGATTCATTTGGGCGAGCGCGAGTGCTCGATTCAGCGACGGCATCAGAAGATCGTCGAGGAAGCGCCGTCGGTTGCGCTTTCGCCGGAGCTGCGCACGCGGATGGGCGCGGCGGCCGTGCGCGCGGCGCAATCGGTGAAATACGTCAACGCCGGCACCTGTGAGTTCATGCTCGACCGCGACGGATCGTACTACTTCCTCGAGATGAACACGCGTTTGCAGGTCGAGCATCCCGTGACCGAGCTCGTGTACGGCGTCGATCTCGTGCAGCTGCAGCTGCGTATCGCGTCGGGCGAGAAGCTGATGATCGCGCAAAACGACGTGCGGCCGCGCGGCTGGGCGATCGAGACGCGCATCTACGCCGAAGATCCGGCCAACAACATGCTTCCCTCGACGGGAACCATTACGCAATGGGCGCCGCCGGAGGGTCCGGGCATTCGCCTCGATGCCGGCGTCACCATCGGCAGCGAGGTGAGCGTCTACTACGATCCGATGCTCGCGAAGCTGGTCGTGTACGGCAGCGACCGGCCGCAAGCGATCGCGCGGCTGGAACGCGCGCTCGAAGATTTTGCGATCGGCGGCGTCCGCACGAATATTCCGCTGCTGCTCTGGATCGCACGCGACGAAGCGTTTCGCGCGGGAGAGACGACGACGAGCTTTCTGGCGCAGCGTCTCGACGAATCCATCTTCACAAAGCCGGTGACTCCGCGCGAAGCAATGCTCGTCTGCGTCGCGTCGCTCCTCGTCGACGGCAGCGCACCGTGGCGCATTGCGGGCGTCGGAATGCCGATTCGGCTGCAGCAGGGTACGGCAACGACGTCCCTCGTCGTCGACGCCACCGCGTCGCGCGATATTTGGTTTCTCTCCGGCGACCTCACCGGCGAGCTGCGAGCGCTGCGCCGCGGCAACGCCGTCCATGCGGCGTTCGACAAAGCCGAGTTCGACGGCACGGTTATGCGCGCGGGTAATACGTTCGCAGTGCACTACGGCGGCCACGTCTACAACCTCGCGTTGGCGGATGCGCCGTCGGCCCAAGGGGCGCACGGCACGCACGGCGGCGGCGGAGACGGCCGCGTCGTCGCGCCGATGCCGGGAAAGATCGTGAAGATCGCGGTGTGCGAAGGCGATGAAGTGGAGGAGCGCGCGCTTTTAGTCGTGCTCGAAGCCATGAAGATGGAACACCGTCTGGAAGCGTCGATCGCCTCCACCGTCAAGTCGATCCTCGTGAAAGAAGGCGAGATCGTCGCGGGCGGAACGCCGCTCTTGGAGCTGGCTTGATGGCACTTCCAAAATTCGTGACGCTCTTTGAGATGGGCGCCCGCGACGGGCTCCAAAACGAAGGCGAAATCGTACCCGCCGATGCTAAGGTCGAGTTCATCGATCTGCTCTCAGAGACGGGATTGCGCTGGATCGAGGCGACCTCGTTCGTCAGCCCCAAAGCGATTCCGCAGCTCGCCGACGCCGCCGACGTGTTCGCGCGCATCAAAAAGGCGCCCGGGGTACGCTATCCGGTGCTGGTTCCGAATCTCAAGGGGTACGAACGCGCCAAAGCCGTCGGCGCCGACGCGATCGCGGTGTTTACCGCAGCGTCGGAACGCTTTACCAAGCGCAACATCAATATGACGATCGACGAATCGATCGAGACGTTTCGTGACGTCGTGCGCGCAGCGCGCCAGAGCAGCATGTGGGTGCGCGGCTACGTATCGACCGCGTTCGGCTCGCCGTTCGGCGATGCCGTAACGCCGCAGATGGTCGTCGACGTCTGCGTGAAGCTCGTGGAGATGGGCTGCAGCGAACTGTCGATCGGGGACACGATCGGCGTCGGCGTACCGACTCAAATCGACGAGCTGATGCCGCTGCTGCTCCGGCACGTGCCGATCGACCTCATCGCGTTTCACTTCCACGACACGCGCGGAACGGCGCTGGCAAATGTTTATGCCGCGCTCCAGCACGGTGTGGGCAAATTCGATTCGTCGTCCGGCGGACTGGGCGGCTGCCCGTACGCGCCCGGCGCGACCGGTAACGTCGGCACCGAAGACGTGCTCTACCTGCTGCACCAAATGGGAATCGAAACCGGGGTCGATCTCGTGAAGGTGCGCGCCGCGTCGCGCTACATTGCAGGCGTCGTCGGACATGCTCTCACGAGCAAAGCGTACCAAGCCATGGAAGCTTCCGACGCCCGCCGCGCCGCAAAAACGGCGCCATGATCGCAGCTCTGCTCCTGGCCGCCAAGGTCGTCGTCGTGAACGTCGACGATATGATGGATCATCCCCAGCCGAAAGCGCCGATCGCACAGTGGACCGATGCTCCCAGTCGCAAGACCGTGACCTTGCCGGTAGCGGGAGCCGTGCTGCGCGGTTATAGCTACACCGGGAAAGTCGCCAACGGGCCGGTGCTGCTCATGTTCGGCGGCAGCGGCAATCTGATCGAACGTCACGACGCCGCAGCGCGCGGCTTCGCGCGCAAAGCGTCGCGCGTGGTGTGGTACGACTATCGCGGTTACGGTTTCAGCACGGGCGTTGCGCACTTCGACGACCTCCGCAGCGACGCCGTGCGGATTTACGACGCGACGTTAGCGGGAAGCAGCGTCAAACGCGTGGTCGTGCTCGGCTATTCGATGGGAACCGATATTGCGGGCTACGTCGCGACCCAGCGCAACGTCGCCGGCTTGATCCTCGCCGCGCCGTGGAGCGACACGGCAAAAATGTGGGTGTATGGAAGCGGTGGGCACACAGTCTATCGCTTTACGCCGGCCGCGGCACAAGCGTTCGACGAGGGCGCGATGGTACGCCAAATACGTTCGCCGCTGCTGATCTTTCAAGGAACCCGCGATGACGCGATTCCGCCCAGCCAGGGAATGCAGCTCGAGCACGAGGCGGTTTCAACGGACAAGCGCTTCGTTGCTATCGACGGAGCGAAGCATGATGGATTATTGGAGAACCCGCAATCGCAGGCCGCCGTCGCCTCGTTTCTCGAGCACATCACGAACCGTCCAACAAGCGACCCCACGGCCGCGAGGTGAGGCCTCTCTCGCACCGAACCCGTTTGGCCGTCCCATAAAGCCCATGCGAAGGAGGTAAGCATGAGTACTACCGGTACGGCAACGACCGGCACCACGGGTACTGCGCTGACGTGTCAACCGTACATCTTCTTCTACGGTCGATGTAGAGAAGCACTCAATTTTTACAAGGACGTTTTCGGCGGCACGTACGAAGCGATGACCGTCGGCGACTCTCCGTATAAAGACGATCCGCAGATGGGCGGCGACAACGATCGCATCATGCATGCGTCGTTCACCTCGCCCGGCGTGAGCTTCTTGTGTTCCGACGGCGCGCAAAACCATCCCGTGGATCCGGAGGAAGGCAACGTATCGCTCGCGCTCTCGACCAATGATAAAGCCATCGGCGAGCGCATCGTCACGAGGCTATCCGAAGGCGGCACGGTGAAGATGCCGTTGGGCGACGCCTTTTGGGGCGGACGTTTTGCCAACGTGATCGATCGCTTCGGTAACGATTGGATGATCACGACCCCGTAAGACGAATAGCCCGGCATGATCGTTCGTGCCGGCGTTCTCTACGACGGAACTCTCGAGCCCCCCAAACGCAACGTCGACGTCGTCATCGACGACGGCCGAATTCAGGAAATCCGCACAGGCGACGGCGAGTACGATCTCGCCGCCGCCTGCGTCACTCCCGGACTGGTCAACGCGCACGTTCATCTCGAAGGCAGCGGCGAGCCCGATCTGTTCACGATGGTGCAGACGACGACGCCGAATCAGCGCCTGCTTCGGGCCGTCTCCAACGCGCGAAAATCGCTCAAAGCGGGCGTTACCACCGTGCGCGATCTCGGCAGCTCCAACACGATCGCGCAATCCGTACGCGACGCGATCGTCGCCGGATTGATTCCCGGTCCGCGCATGCGGGCTGCCGGCAACGTACTGTGCATGACTGGCGGACACGGCTGGCCGATCGGCCGCGAAATCGTTTCACCGTGGGACTCGCGTAACGCCGTTCGCGAGCAGATGAAGGCCGGCGCCGATTGCATCAAAGTGATCGCCACCGGCGGCGTGCTCACCAAAGGCGCGGTTCCCGGCATCGCGCAGCTCTGTCCCGACGAGCTGTCGTTCGCCATCGACGAAGCGCACCGCCACGGCCTTCGTGCGGCGGCGCATGCGATCGGTACCGAGGGCATCAATAACGCGTTGCGCGCGAACGTCGACTCCATCGAGCACGGGATGCTGCTCGACGACGACTCGATCGCGCTTTTTAAAGAGAAACGCGCGTTTCTCGTGCCGACGCTCGCGGCGCCCGCCTGCATTCTCGAGCATCTCGAAGACGGAACGCAGCCGGACTACGTCGTCGAAAAAGCTCGTGCGATCGGCGACGTGATGCAGAGCAAGCTGCGTAAAGCGTACGAACAGGGCGTTCGCATCGCCGGCGGATCCGACGCAGGCACACCGTATAACCTGCACGAGAACTACGCGTATGAAGTCGAGCTGATGCACACCATGCTCGGCATGTCGCCGCAGCAGGCGCTGCACGCCGCGACCGCCGTCGCGGCGGAGCTCATCGGACTGCACAAAGGCATTCTCGCGCTCGGCGAGCCCGCCGACCTCATTCTGCTCGATCGCGACGCCGGCGAAGACGTACGCGCACTGCGCAAACCCAAGCAGGTTATCAAAGACGGAACCGTGGTCAAATGATCGCGGCGCTGCTTGCGGCCGCGGTACTCGGCCAACAAGTCGCCGGCAGTCCGATCGCGCACGTGGTCGTCGTTATTCAAGAGAACCGCACCTTCGACAACCTCTTCGCTTCGTCGGCGCTGGCTCAAGGCAGACCGTTCCCCGGAGCGGACGCCGCACAGACTGCGACGATCGACGGAAAGGCGGTCGCGCTCAAGCAAACGCCGTTCGAAGATCCGTACGATCCGAATCACTCGCATCCGGCGCTGCTTGCCGAGTGGAACGGCGGTAAGCTCGACGGCTGGCCGGCGCAGACGCTCGCGTACGTGCCGCCCGCGGAAACGACCGTCTATCACATGCTCGCCCACGCGTACGCACTAGCCGACGAAAACTTTTCCCCGCGCCTGATTCCGACGTTTCCCGGACATCTATTCTTGGTCGCCGCGCAGAGCGACGCCGCCGACGATCCAACCGATCTGTTCCGCTGGGGCTGCGATTCCGCGGCCGGCACCACCGTGCCGCTTTTCGGCCAAGGCGAGACCGAAATCACGCCCGGCAAGTTTCCGTGCTTCGATTATCAGACCATCGGCGATCTGCTCGATCGCGCGCACGTGAGCTGGCGATACTACGCCGCCGCACCGGGCACCATGTTCGATGCCTGGGAGAACGTATACGACGCCATCAACCACATCCGGTTCGGTCCGGATTGGGCAAACGTTTCGATGCCGATGTCCAACGTGCTATCGGATATCTCGGCGTGCAGACTTCCGCAGGTAGCGTACGTCACGCCGACGTGGACCAACTCCGATCACGCAGCCGAACTGACCAACGGCGGCCCGGCTTGGGTAGGATCGATCTACATGGCGATCCTTCAGAGTCAGAAGAGCTCCGATCCGGCGTGCCGTTACTACGGTAATACGGCGATGATCGTCACGTGGGACGACAGCGGCGGCTGGTACGACCACGTCGCGCCGCCGGCAGGCCCCAACGGTACGCACTGGGGCTTTCGCGTACCGATTATGGTCGTTTCCGCGTGGGTCAAGGCGGGTTTCGTTTCGCATACGCAGCGCGAATCCACGTCGGTCGTGCGCTATATTGAAAAGAACTGGGCGCTGGGCGATCTCGGTCAACGCGACGCAAGCGGCGACGATCTGAGCGATATGTTCGATTATGCGCGCCCGCAGCCGATTCCGCCGCTGCAATCGTACTGGCTCGCGCGACTGATCCGCACGACGTCGCCGCGCTGGAATCTCGCCGCCAGCCTGCGCGACACGCACGTCGTTGACGACCAATAGCGCGAGCCTCGCCGGACTGCGTCTGGCGGTGCTCGCGCCGATCTCGTGGCCGACGCCGCCGCCCGGTTATGGCCCGTGGGAACAGATCGCGTTCAACATCGCCGACGGGATGCGCCGTCGCGGTCTCGACGTCACGCTGTTTGCAACCGCGAACTCCCGCTTCGACGGCAAGATTGCGTCGGTGATACCGGTAGGATTGAACGAAGATCCGGCGCTGTCGGACGGCGTCTTTACGGCCCTACATTTGGGCGAGTTCACGCGCCGGCTTCGAGAGTTCGATCTCGTCCACAACAACTTCGACTGGAAGCCGATGACCTACGCGCTCGGCTCGACGGCGCCGCCCTTCCTCACGACGGTGCACGGCTTCTCCTCGCCGCAGATTCTCGCCGCGTACTACGCGTGCGCGTGGCGCAGCTTCTTCTGCTCGATTTCGAACGCCGACCGCGATCCGGGTCTCGAGTATTTGGCGACGACATACAACGGCATCGACGTCGAGGAGTTCACGTTCGGGGCGACACCGGGCGACTATCTCGTCTTCCTCGGACGCTTTCATCCTGAGAAAGGCACGCATCTGGCAATCGAGATCGCCAAGCGCGCCGGCGTGCGTTTGAAGATCGCGGCGATCCCGCAAGACGAAGCGTACTTTCGCGAGTGCGTCGAGCCGCATATCGACGGCGATCGCGTGCAGTTTCTCGGCGCCGTCGAGCGCGCCGCGCGCAACGAGCTGCTTTCGAATGCGCTGGCGCTGGTTCACATGACCACCCGTCCGGAGCGGTTCGGCTTGACGATGATCGAAGCGATGGCGTGCGGAACGCCGGTGCTCGGTGCGAACATGGGCTCGGTTCCCGAAATCGTCGCCGACGGGGTCACCGGCTTCGTGTGCGACACCGTGGAGGAAGCAGCGGACAAAGTGCCGTTGCTGCACGCGCTCGGTCGCGCCGGCTGCCGCGAACACGTCGCGCGCCACTTTTCGCTGGAACGGATGATCGACCGCTACGCAGATGCGTACGAACGCGCGCTCGCTTTAAAGTTGCCGCCGCCGCCGGCGGAGGGTACGCTACGAATGCGTAAGCATGACTGGTGGGATCGTCCGATGGCCTATACCGAGATTCCGCCCAAACCAAAAACGCTGGCATTTGAATGAACACCGAGCGCGACAACTCTCACCGATCGTTATTCGACAAGCTCGGCGTGCGCGCGGATATGCACGTAGCGCTCTGCGGCGTCCGCAATGAGACCTTCTTGCTCGAGCTCAACGCGCGGCTGGCCATGAGCGCTTCCCCGCATCTGCGTGGAAAGTACGATCTGATCTTCGTGCAGATCGACGGGCCGGCCGATCTCGAGCGCATCGCGCGCGCAGCCGCGCATCTGCGGCCAAACGGTGCTATCTGGGTCTTTCATCCCAAGGGCAACAGGCGCGCTGCCGCCGGACGCGCAAGTGCGCTCCGCCGGAATTGCCGCTCAACTGGTCGATAATAAAATCTGTGCGCTCAACGACACGTACACAGCGACGAGATTTGTCATCCCGCTGACAAAACGCCCCGCTCTCTAGCTCCACGAGCGACGAACGCGTCGCTGCTCTTATCCAATACTTTTAGTGGGTACGATGCGCGACACTTTCCCTCTTCACACCAAAGCGGAGCGAGCACCATGAAATTTTCGCGTCGAGATGCCATTACTACCGGCGTCGCGGCAGCGGGCGGCTTTGTCGGAACGATCATCGCCGGCTGCAACTCGCCGGGTACCGGCGTAAGTAATACGCTGCCTTCGTCACACGGCGGTGCGACGACGGGCGGCACGAGCCTAGCAATGGCGCCGAACCATTCCAGGGAAAGCGCCATTTCCACGAGCATCACCAACCAGATCCAACGAATCATCGGGGCCCAAGGCATGAGGTCAAACGGCGTCTTTTCGATAGAAATCGATCGTAACGACATCACCGACGTCATGCTTCGCGGCGTTCACGTGCTTCCTTCGTTTGAGCTCAACGGCTCGATGTACTGGCAGTCTCTCGGCGACGGACGCGTGATGATGAACGGCGACATGTGTCTCAAACGCAGCGAGATGCTGCCGTTCATCGATCGGCTGATCGCGGGAAACATCACCTTCCAAGCGGAGCATCAGCATTTTTACGACTTCATCCCGATCGTGTTCTTCCAGCACTTCCGAGCGGCGGGCGATCCCATACAAATCGCACGCGCGATGAAGTCTGCGCTCAATACGACGTCGACGCCGTTTCCTCAAACGCTTCCTACCAATCCGACGACGCCGCTGCCGGCAGCACGAATCGGTAAGATTATCGGAGCTACGCCGAGCATTTCGAGCGACGGCGTCGTGAATCTGAACGTTCCCCGCGCGAACCCCATCGTGCTCGGCGGCGTCCAAGTCAATCCGTATCTCAACATAGCCACAGCCATCTCGTTCCAGCCGCTCAGCGGCGGAATGGCCGCGGCGGTCTCCGACTACGGCATGCTCGCGAGCGAGGTGCAAAAGGTCGTGGCGCTCATGCGGTCACGCGGCTGGGATAGCGGATGTCTGTACAACCAAGAAACCGACGAGTTTCCGCAGCTCTACTTCGACCATACGTTCAAGACCGGAGATCCGCTCGAGTTAGCGCGGGAGATTCGCGCGGGGCTCGACTTAACCAACTCCGATTTCTTGTCGCCGGATCGCGTCGGCAAACCGCAGCCGGTTTAGGCTACCGGGCTCCATCCAAGTTTCTTGAGCGCACCCTTGGCCTCGGCAATGGCGAACTCACTCACCGGTCCGTCGACGAGCATCGTAAAGTGTCCCATTTTGCGTCTCGCGACGGCGTGCCTCTTCCCGTAAACGTGCAACACGATTGCCGGATCGCTCAGCAGCGCCGGCACACCGGCGAGAAAGTCGCCTTTGCCGTGGCCGAGGATGTTCATCATGATGGCGTTGCAGAATAGACGCGGAGGCGAAAGCGGTAAGTCGCAGATCGCCCGCACGTGCTGTTCGTACTGCGAGCACGGCGTGACGTCGATCGTGTAGTGCCCGCTGTTGTGCGGGCGCGGCGCGATCTCGTTGACGAGCAGCTCTTCTTCGGTTGAAAGGAAGAACTCGACGCAATAGGTGCCGACGATGCCGAGCTTGCGGCCGATCGTGGCCGCCATGGTCTGCGCGCGCGCCGCGATTTTCTTGTCGACGCGCGCCGGCGCGATCGTCATTGCGAGAATGCCTTGATCGTGCGTGTTCTCGCAGACGGGATAAGCCACGACGTTGTCTTTGGCATCGCGCGTTGCGATCACGCTGAGCTCGCGCGAGAAGAAAATCATCTTCTCAAAGATCAGCTTGGCGCCGCGCGCGGCAGCGAACGCGGCTTTCGCTTCCTCTAAGTTCTTGGCGCGCCACTGACCCTTGCCGTCGTAGCCCCCGCGCACCGTCTTGAGGATCGCGGGAAAGCCGACGGTCATCGCCGCTTCGGAGAGATCCTCGATGCGGTCGACCTCGGCGAAATCCGCCGTCGGCACGCCGCACTCGCGCACGAACGTCTTTTCCAACAGCCGGTCCTGCGTAACGCGCAGCACGCTGCTGCCGGGCGTCACGCGATACCCCAGCTTCTCGAGTAGCTCGACCGAGCCGATCGAAATGTTCTCGAACTCGTAGGTGATGAGGTCGGTACGTTTGCCGAGTTCTTCGATGGCTGCGAGATCGTCGTACTGCGCGACGATTTGCTCGTCGGCGACTTGTCCGCACGGTGAGTGCTCTTGCGGATCGAGCGTGATGACGCTATAGCCCATGCGTTTGGCGTCGAGCGCGAACATCCGGCCGAGCTGGCCGCCGCCGATGACGCCGATCGTGTGAACGGGCTTCGCGCTCACTCCGGCGAACTCGTCGCCGCCGCGTCGTGCATCTTCTTCACGTACGCTTCCAAGCGACGCCGCACGGCTGCGTTACGTAACGCAACGATGCGCGCGGCAAAGAGCGCCGCATTGACCGCACCGCCGATGGCCATCGTTGCTACCGGAACGCCCGGCGGCATTTGTGCGATCGAATAGAGCGAGTCGATACCGGCCAGCGCCTTGCTTTGCACCGGAACGCCGATGACGGGCACGAGCGTTTTGGCGGCCGTCATTCCCGGCAGATGCGCCGCGCCGCCCGCCGCGGCGATGATCGCCTGCAAGCCGCGCTTGGCAGCTTTTTCGGCGTACGCGAACATTTCGTCAGGCATGCGATGCGCCGACACGACGCGCACCTCGCATGCAACCCCGAGTTCGCGAAGCAAGTCGCGCGCGGCTTCCATGGTTTCCCAATCGGAACGGCTGCCCATAATGATTCCGACCGTCACGGCCTTGCCTGCTTGCGCCATGCTGTTGCGGTTCGCTCACGGGGTGCACTCCCCTTGCGCCGAACGGTGGCGGCATGAAAGCGCGATTTCTACTTGGCATCAACTACTGGCCGCGGCGCAGTGCGATGTACGCGTGGAGGCGCTTCGACATCGGCGAGATGCGCGAAGACTTCGCACGCATCAAAGCGCTCGGTTTCGACGTAGTGCGCTTCTTTTTGCTGTGGGAGGACTTTCAACCTGAAGCCGACGCGATGGACCGCGAGACGCTGCGCAAGTTCGACATCGTTATGGACGCACTCGCCGACGACGGGCTGCTTGCGATGCCGACGCTCTATTGCGGTCACATGAGCGGCGTGAACTGGCTGCCGGCATGGTCGCTCGACGAAGCGACGCCGCACGGCCGCTTCCGCACCATCGCCAACGGTCGCAGCGCGCCGTACGGCATCGGCGACTTCTTCGCTGGCCAGAAGCTGCTGCGCGCGCAGACGCTGTTTGCGCGGAAAGTCGGCGAACGCGTTGCCGAGCATCCGGCGATGTATCTGTGGGATCTCGGGAACGAGTTTTCGAATCTGCGCGAACCCGCAACGCCCAGCGACGCCGCCAAGTGGAGTGCGCTGTTGACCGAGCATCTGCTCGAGACGTCGGGCTTCGGCACGACGGGCGGCATGCACGGCGAAGATCTCGAGCGCGACCGGCACCTTCGCCCGTCGAGCATCGCGACGCCCTGGACGATTGCCACCATGCACGGCTATTCGGTCTACAGCGCGTGGTCGCGCGACAAGCTCGATACCAACGTCGTGCCGTTTCTCTGCCAAGTGCAGCAGTCGTGCAGCGGCAAACCGGTGCTCTTCACCGAGTTCGGCAACCCGACGTGTCCGCAGGGCGAATCGAGCATCGGCACGATGGCGTGCTTGACCCAAGAGCAAATGTGCGATTACGCGCGCGGCGTTCTGGATCGATTGCACGCGCGCGGCGCGCTCGGCGCATTCTGGTGGTGCTGGGCCGATTACGATCCGGAGCTTACGACGCTGCCGCCCTTCGACGACGCGCCGCACGAGCTGACCTTCGGCATCGTGCGCGACGACGGCAGCGAGAAACCGGTCGCGCAGACGCTGGCCGCTTTTGCGCGCGAAGGACGCACCGTGGTCGCTCCACCGCCGCCGATCGTCGAAGAGCAGGCCTACTATGCGGCGTTGCCTCAAGGCATTTTCGATCGGTATCGCGAGTATTGCGAAAAGTATGCCTAACACGCGGACGATGATCGTAACCGGCGCGAGCTCCGGAATCGGACGCGCGCTGGCGTTCGAGGCTGCGCGCGACGGCTTTGCGGTGGTAGCGGTCGCGCGCCGTACCGAGCTGCTTGCCGAGATGGCGCTGAAGGTTCGCGCGAACGGCGGTTCGTGCTCGGTGGTGGCGACCGACGTGCGCGCCGGCGATGCGCCCAAGCGTATCGTCCAGACCGCGCTGCAGACGTTCGGCAGAATCGACGTCGTCGTCAACAACGCAGGCGGCGGCGCCTACGGTCAACTGCTCGAACAGAGCGACGCGGCGCTGGAAGCGCAGTGGCAGCTGCACGTTGCCGCGCCGCTGCGCATCGCACGCGCGGCGCTGCCGCATTTGGAGAAATCGCGCGGCCAGCTAATTTTCGTCGGCTCGGGCATCGCGCGCGTTCCGGTTCCGCAGTACGGCGGCTACGCGCTTGCCAAAGCGGCGATTCGTACCGGTGCGATTCAACTTCGCCGGGAGCTGCGCGATCGCGGCATCGCCGTTACGTACGTGGATCCCGGTTTGGTCGCAACCGAGTTTCACGACGCCGCCGGCGTCGAACGCGATCCGCGCGTGAAAGCGTCGAGCCCCGAAAGCGTGGCGCGCACGATTCTGCGCGGCATCAAACGCCGCCGTCCGACGATCAACGCGGTGTGGTGGCAATCCGCGGGGACCGTATTGGGCGAGTTCGCCGGCACGCTCGCCGACCGCACCGTCTCGACCTTCACCCCCAAGCCGGTGGAACAACCACGGCAGGAACAGGCGTCATCCGATCCCAGCCCGCAGTCCCTCGAAAAAGCGCTCGAACCGGTGGCGCGCCGCATGGAACGCGTGAAGCTGCCGCCAACGTTCGTGCGCGAGGCGCTCGTGCCCGGAACGACGCTCGAGCTCAACGAGCTGGCGATGCGCTGGGCGGGGATGCCGAATAAGAACGAACGGGCGGCGATGCACGAAGTGCTCGATGCGCTGGCCGCAAGTGGTTACCTCGAGCCGATGGGAGATGAAACGTGGAAAGTCGTACGCTCCGCCGATTGACGCTAGCGATCGTCGCAATCGCAACGCTGGCGGCCGCGCCGGCTGCCCAGCAGCCCGGAACGTTCGCGCTGCTCGGCGGCAAGCCGCAGATCACCTCGAAGTTCTGGGCGACGCACGGCACCGGCTTGAACTACCGGCTCAACGTGCAGCAGTTCACGATGTCGGGCGCACCGATCAAAGCCTACGACATCGACATGCAGCACTACATGCACCTCGTCGTCGTCCGCGACGATTTCGGCACGTTTGCGCACAAGCACCCCGCCTACGACACGACGACCGGCACCTTCGTACAGGACTTCACCAAAGAGCGCAACCACCGCTACTACGTGTACGCGGATTCCATGCCGAAGGGCGTCGGCCAGCAAGTTTTCCGCTTTACGATGGAGAGCGACGGTCCGCACGCGATGTACAAACTCTCGGCCGCCGCATCGGCGAACAATGCCAAAGCCGGTCCGTACACCGTCACGCTCGCAACGACGACGGTTGCCTCCAACGTACCGCACGACGTGGATCTGACCGTCGAAAAAGGCGACGATCCCGCCGACGATCTTGCGCCGTACCTGGGCGCGCCCGGTCATGTGGTGATGATCGACATGTCCACGCTCGCTTATATCCACGTGCACCCGACGCTGCGCGGTCAAGCGACGCCGCAAAACGCCTCGATGAACCCCATGAACTCGATGAAGGCGATGACCGGCTCGAATAAAGCCGGGCCCGTTCATGAAGTTGGAGCTGCCGCCGCTCCCTGCGGGCAGCTATAAGACGTGGGTGCAAATTTCAGGCGGCAAAGACCTGAAGGTCTATACCGCCGAGTTTACGATCGTCGCCAAGTAAGGGCGCTCTTTGCGCCGATGGCGAGGAAGAACAGCACGGTCGCGAGCAGCACGATCGTCGCGCCGCTCGATCCGCGCAGATAATACGAGAGGTACAGCCCGCCGACGGTGCTGACCGCACCAAAGATCGCTGCAATCCCCATCATCGGTGCAAAGCGCGAGGTCAGCTGATAGGCTGCGGCGGCGGGCGTAACGAGCAGCGCCGCGACGAGGATAATGCCGACCGACTGCAGCGCGACGATAATGGTGAGCGCGAGCATCACCAGCAGCGCGTACTCGTACGCCGGCGCGCCGATGCCGCTAGCCTGAGCGACGACGGGATCGAACGACGTGTAGAGCAATCCGCGATAGAGCATTGCCACGGTCGCGCCGACGATGACGCTCAGGCCGAGGATCAGCCACAAATCCTGCGGCTGTACCGAAAGAATGTCGCCGAAGAGAAAGCTTTGGAGATCCACGGCGTAGCTGCGCTGCTGGCTCATCAGGAAGACGCCGAGCGCAAACATCGCGGTGAACAGCACGCCGATGGTCGTGTCGAGCGAGATACGCCCGCGCCGATGGACGTAACCGATGCCGACCGCGGTGACGACGGCGACGATCGCCGCGCCGATGTAGTAGTTCGCGCCGCGCAAGAACGCGATGACGATGCCGGCGAACGACGCGTGCGCGATGCCGTCGCCGATGAACGCCAGCTTGCGCAGCACCACATAGGTGCCCATCGTCGAGCACAACAGTCCCACCGCCAGGGCCGCCAAAAACGCCCGCTGCATGAACGCATAGTGAAACGGATCGAGCAGCACCACTAGTGTTTCACTTCCGGGTGGGCGGCATGTCCCGCGTGCGGCTCGTGATCGTGACGCAGATGACCGTGCGTGTGGGCGTGCTCGCGAATCGCGGCGTATGCTCCGGACTTGGCAACGTCTTGCGGCGTTCCGATCGCCAGCATCTTGCGATCGAGCACCAGCAGGCGATCGAACCATTCGTCGACGCGATCCAGGTCGTGGGTCGTCATGATGACCGGCAGGCCGCTCGAAACGAGATTGCGCACAACGAGGCGGAGCGCTTCTTCCGTTTTCGCATCCACGCCGGTCGTCGGCTCGTCGAGCAGTAAAAGTTTCGGCTCTTGCGCGATCGCGCGCGCGACGAAAACCCGCTGTTGCTGGCCGCCTGACAGATTGGCGATGTGCCGCGACGCAAAATCTTGCATGTGCACCGCTTCGAGCGCGTTTTGCACCGCCTCGCGATCGTAGTCCCCGAAGCGCTGCCAAAACTTCAGACGTGCAAACCTTCCCATCGCAACCGCGTCCCACACCGTCGCGGGGAACGACCAGTCGACGGCCTCGACCTGCGGCACATAGGCGATCGATCCCGGCGGCAAATCGCGCGGCTGACTGCCGAGCACGCACAACGCTCCCGATGCCGGCGAGAGTAATCCGCACAGCGCTTTGAGCAGCGTCGACTTGCCCGACCCGTTCGGTCCCACGATGCCCAGCGCTTCGCCGAAATGCACCTTGATGGTCACGCCTTCGAGCGCGGTGAAGTCGTCGTACTTCAACGCGAGGTTGCGCGTAACGACCGCCTCGCCCGGCTCGCACTGCAGCTTGCCGTCGCGCTGGGCGGCACTCATTTGAGCGACTTCACGATGACGTCGGTATCGTACGTCAGCATCGAAATGTAGTTGGAGACGCGCGGATCGGTCCCGATCGAATCGTCGTAGAGATTCTCGACGACCTTCACGCCCGCGCCCTGCGCGATGGAGTAGAGCAGCTTCGGACTATACTCCGGCTCGCTGAACACCGCGCGCACGCCGTGCTGCTTCGCGAGATCGATGAGATTCGCAATCTGCGCGGGGTTCGGTTCCTGTCCGGGATTGCGCTCGACGAATCCCAACGTCACCAGCCCGAATCGGGCGTTGTAATACTGAAACGCGTTATGGAAGACGATCATGTAGCGATGCGACGGCGGAATCGTGTTGATCCGCTTTTGAATCGTGCTGAGAAGGCCGTCTAGCCGGCCGTTATACAAAAATGCATTTCGCCGATAGTCGTTAGCATGCTTTGGATCGACCGCGATGAGCCCGTCGCGAATCGCCAGCACGTAGTGTTTGGCGTTGGCCGGATCCATCCAAAGGTGCGGATTATCGTTCGTGACTTGCAAACCGTTGGCGCCGACCACCGTCTTGAGGTTTGGATTGCCGGCATTCTGCAGCATCCGATCGAGCCACGTCTCAAGCCCCGCGCCGTTCTCGACGAGCAGTTGCGCGTCGGCTACCGTCGCAACGTCTTGCGGTGCCGGCTGAAACGTTTCCGGCGACGCGCCGACCGGCACGATGTTCTGCACGTGCACGTACTTGCCGCCGACGCCATCGACTAGCGAGTTCAACGTCGAAATCGTCGTCGCGACCTGGACGACGCCGCTTTGCGCCGGCGACTGCGATGTTTTGCTCGCGCCTGAACAACCGGCAACAAACACAAGAACAGCGGCGAAGAACATTCTCATCGACATTGGCGGCACCGTCCGAAGAACTCCATTGCGTGACCGTCGAGTTCGAAGCCGCTCGTAGTGCGCAGCGATTCGGCGAACTGCTCGATCGCGGTGCAGTCGACGTCCTCCACGCGGCCGCACGCGCTGCAGATGGCGTGATGGTGATGGTGTTCGGGCTCGCACGGCATGTAGCGCGTCTCGCCGTCGGCCTCGGTGCGCGCGGTCAACTCGCCTTTGCTCTGCAGATGCTCGAGATTACGATACACCGTCGAGAGCGCGACCTTTGCGCCGCCTCGCTCGAGGAGTTGATGGATCTCGGCAGCGGAGAGAAACCGCCGCTCGCGGTTGAGAATGGCGGCAATCTTTTCGCGCGCCCGGGTGACGTATTCGGCTCGTATAGCCATGATACGAGCCTATTTGCGAACGATTCGCAAAATCCCTTATGGCGAGGGGCTAGCCGACGGAGCGGGTGTCGAGCAGCCCTCCACGGCGGTTTTTGCTTGGCCGCTCTGTTGATCGCGCCAGTAGGCTGACGTGTCGGCATAGACCGGCAAGGTTAGGCCAAGGGCGGCGGCCCGTTTTTGGATGCGGGGCGCCGCCTGAGTCACGTCCTTTGGCGTCGTCCCGCCGGCATCGTTCACGATCGAAGCGAGGTTGAGCCAGCCTTGGGCCAGGAGCGCCGCGGCCACCGCTTTCGCTGCGGCCGGACACGGCAGGTTGATTTTCAGCGCAACGTCGCTTTCGAGAGCAAGCGCGTACGATGCCGTCGCGCCGAGATACGCGAACAGCGGCGCCTTATCGGCATCGCCGGAGCAGACGCTGTCGAGCACCGCGCGCTCCTGGCTAAGCGACTGGAGGAGCTCGCTGAGGTCGTTGAAGCGCTTCTGCAAATCGCTTAGGTTGCTGCCCGGCGGATGCGCGTCATCGTCCCGAATCTCGCTTGCATAGTCGCCGATCATCCGCGCGTTACAGCGACTGGCAGCGACGAGCGTCGGGCCGGCCGACACTGGCGGCGCGCAGACAAACGTCAGGCTCATAAGAAAGGCCACGGCGGCAAGCATACGGCGGTACATTGCTTTGACAGGTGCCGAGCCCAGCGCGTACAATCCTTCACGCTGCCCAGAACGACCCGTGGGGATGTAGCTCAGCTGGTAGAGCACTTGCTTCGCATGTAAGGGGTCGGGGGTTCGAGTCCCCGCATCTCCACCAAGAAACGCGCCGATTTCATTAGCTTTCTTGGAATCGGCGTCTGTGTGTCTGGAGGCGACGCAGGTTTTTTGACGACCATTTTGACGACCAATTTTGAGGTCGCCGAAAACGCCTGCGCGAGTGTGCAATTTTTTCGAACGCATCGTGAAGCAGGTCGCGAAGAGCCGGCGCGTGTCGTACCCTGCGTCAGCGTATCCGGATTCGAGCTTGCTGTTCAGTGGGACAATGCTTGAGATGAAGAGGTTACTCGCCTCCTTGGGCTTGCTCGCATTCGTCGGGATGCCGCCAGCTGCGACATCTGCGGGAAATGCTAATTTATCGGAACTGCGTACGCTCGAGTCGAGATTCGAGAGCGCATTTAACAAGAAGGATATCGACGGCATGATGGCCGTTTATGCGCCCGGGAAAAGCCTATTCGTATTCGACGTCGTTGGGCCCCCAGGTGCCGAGCTTAACTGGGACGCTTATCGTGAAGCTTGGACGCATTTCTTCGCGATGTTCGAGGGACCGGTACGCTACACGATCAGGGATCTTGACGTCGCAGCAAGCGGCGATATCGGCTATGGCCGTAACCTGGCACATGTTTCCGGGATGCGTAAGAATGGAAAGCCGTAAACGTCCGTCACGCGCGTCGCCATCGACCGCAAGACATTTACTCCAATTCTTCGTTCAGCGCTCCCGTAATCCGGATCGATCTATGCCGACGAAACCCTCAATCGGGGAGATTGTCACTGCATGAAAGCCACTATACAGCCGCCGCCTCATGTGGTCCGTAAGCCGCCGCGAGTCCTTGGCGCCAACTGGGATATTTCAGCGTCCAGCCAAGTTCTCGTTTTGCCTTCGCGTTCGAGGCGCCGCGTGATTCCGTCTCCATAATAACGATCGGTTCGCCCGCAAGAAGTCGGGCGAGCAACACCGGAAAATGCGGCGGCGGCTTCGCACCCAGGATCTTCGCGGCCTCGGGCAACCATACTCGACAAGGCGCGGGGTCGTCGTCGACTATATTGTAAACTGCCGGCCCGTCGTGGTCTAGCGCAAGGATTGTTGCAGTAGCAGCGTCTTCTACATGAATCAGCGACCAAACCCCGGTGCCATCGCCGATCAGTGGAAACTTGCCGGCACGCAGCGCAGATACAAGCGCATCGTGGGGCTTACCATAGAAGCCACCGTACCGTAACGCGATTCCTCCGGCATCGACAACGGTTCTTTCGAGGTACGCCATCGCTGCGAACGACTCGTGAGTACCTTTTGGCGGGTTGGGGTCGATGGGATCGTCTTCAGTCTTGACCGGGGCGACCTTTACGCTCGTAGCGCATGTTACCGCAAAAACTTTGAGCGACGATTCGGCGCACTGCGGCTTCACGGGCGGCCGCGACGACGTTCGTCGTTCCCTGCGTGCGCAGCCGGTTGGTTTCGGCGAAGCTCCGATCGAAGTGCTTGAAATCCGAAAGGTTGGAAAGTGCCGTCGCCTGATAGATCACCGCGTCGGGACGCACGTCTTGCAATGCCTTATGCACTCCGTCGGCGTCGAGCGCGTCGAGAACCATTGGCCGCGCTCCGAGCGCGCGCAGCCGATCGAACTTGTTCTCCGAGCGCGAGGTACCGATCACTTCGTGCCGTCGCTCGTTTAGCTGGCGGACCAGCGGTGCGCCAATCGCGCCTGTAGCGCCAATAACTATTACTCGCATGTCTTTTCTTCCTAAATCGCGTCAGTACGTTTGGGGATACCCAATCTCGCGACCGCCGATTACCGACATTGGCCGAATAATCGACCGACAGCTTGAATTTCCCAAAGCGCCTCTCACTCGCTCTGGAATCTACGGTTTCCGGACGTTCGAGCTGCGCCGTTGGTACGTGAACGATGAAGGACGCAGTTCGCACGTGGTATTGCAGCGCAAGTTGTTGCAACGTCGTGATCGATCCGGTCGGAGGCGAAACGCAGAGCTCTTCCTTCGCTACGCTAAAGAAAGGCGGCATTCTGGTATCGAGCGTTTCTGCTCCGTCGCACCAAAGAATATAGTTTTTTTTTTTTTTTTTTTGTGTTTGTGTTTTTTGGTTCCCTTCAAACCGTTAATGTCTCTTATCCTCTACCCTACTTGTACCGCTTTCTGATGCGGACGCCGTCGCGCTTCGAATACTTTCCGGCAATCGTATCGGCGTCCGTCTTGTAAGGAACTTTCCACGTGACCCCTAGCTCGCGCAAAGCTTCGCGAAGCGCGGGCAGTCGATCCCGTCTTCCACGTCGTACGTGTAGACACAAATGACCTTCGTGTCCCGGCTTGTGGCATTTGGATTTTCCTCATCGTCGCAACGCGGAACTTTCGTCTTTCCATTGCCACATGCTCTTTCACGAGGACCGTGGCACGATGGCGATCATTCGGGTTGTATGAGGAGTAGCGTCGAGAAGGCGTCCTACGTCTAGGCGCTTCGAAACACTGGCCCCACGCGCGCCGTAGCACGGTCATGAGAAGCACCACGGCCGCCCTGCTGCTGTTCGCCACAATTTCGCTGACGTCACTTGCGTTCGGCATAGCGCGTGCAGTGCCCGCCGATGTCACCAAGGACTGTCATATCGGTTCCTATCGCTTAGCCGATGGCAAGGCGATCGATATAGCGCCGTCCGACGGCGATACGTTGCGCTGGCGGACGTTTAGTGGGGAGACCGGTCAGCTCCACCCGCAGAAGAACGGTACCTGGTCGAGCACGTATGGCTGGACGGGTCGCCCCGATGGCACGACCGTGTCGTTCTCCGATTGCAGCAAAGGCGAGATTCTCTTCGGAAAGCAACCGGGGAAGCGCATCGCTTTCGATGTGAGCAATACGAAGTTTCAGAGTAACGGCGTGACCTTGGCCGGCAGGCTGGTGCTGCCAAAAGGCGGCGGAAAAGTGCCGGTCGTCGTCCTGGTGCATGGTTCGGAACGCGATTCTGCGCTCGACTTCTATGCGTTGCAGCGGATGTTTCCCGCGCAAGGGATTGGCGCGTTCGTCTATGACAAGCGCGGCACCGGCGCGTCGGGCGGACAATACACGCAAAACTTCCAGGTCCTCGCCGGCGATGCCGTCGCCGCAATGCGAGAAGCCAAACGTCTCGCCGGCGCACGGCTCGGACGCATCGGCTATCAAGGGGGAAGCGAAGGCGGCTGGGTCGTGCCTCTCGCAGCCAACCGCGTACCGGTGGACTTCGCAATCGTGAGCTTCGGCCTGGCCGTCTCGATCGTGCAAGAAGATCAGGAGAGCGTTGCACTGGACATGTATTTCCACCATCGCTCAGCGGGAGATACTGCGAAAGCTCTAGAGTTGGCCCGCGCCGGCGAGCGCGTCATCGAGACGGGCGGAAGGCAAGGCTACGAGACGTTCGATGCGCTGCGGCGGAAATATCAATCCGAGCCTTGGTACAAGGACGTGCATGGCGATTTCGTCTTCATCGTCTTGCCGCTCGATCGCAAGCAAATCAACGACTTAGCTGCCCGCGAATTGAGTTTCCTGTCGGATACGCCGTTCCACTACGACCCCATGCCCGCACTGCGCGCCTCGACCACACCGCAGTTGTGGATACTCGGCACCGACGATCTGGACGCACCAAGCGCCGAAACGGCTAAACGCATAAAGTCGCTGATCGCGGCCGGCAAGGATTACACGCTCGCCGTCTACCCCGGGGCGGAACACGGGATGACCCTGTACGAGCTCAACGCGAAAGGCGAACGTCTCTCAACGCGTTACGCGCCCGGCTACTTCCAAATGATGGCCGACTTTATTCGCATCGGCCGCATCGGCGGATCGTATGGAAACGCCCAAATCACGCGTCGCCCATAAATCGGTCGGAGGAGAACTAGTGTACCGTAACCGTCACCACGTCGGTATCGGTCGTCGAACCTCCGGCGACATCGGCAATCGTCACCTTGCAGGTTCCCGCAGCAACGGCCGTCACGACGAACTGATCGGCGCTTGAACCCTGCGCCACCGTCGCAACGCCGGTGTTCGAGCTCGTAGCCGTCCATTGCGTCGCCCCGGTTTGGGAAACGGTGAGCGTCTGCGTGGAACCGGCGCCGGTCAAACTGACGGACGAGGGCGTAACTTTTATCGGATTCAAGACGTAGACGGCGATTTCCATGCGGCTCGGACTGCCCGGATACACCGCGGCGAACCAGACGTTTCCGTCCGGACCGACGATCGTCGTCCGCGGGTTGTTTATCCTGCCGGACGGCGGAACGTGCACGCTGTACGTGTTCGCGGTTACGTCGTATTGCACCACGTCACCGCTGTCGAAACCACCGCCCCACCAAATCGTGTTCCCCGCGCCTTTGGTCATGTCGCCGCTGATTTCACCGGGATAGGCGTTCGCAGGAGGCGTGAAAGCCGTCGCGACACCGGCCGGGGTTACGCGCACGATTTCCGTGCCGCAGTCAACCCAGACGTTGCCGTCGTTTGCCGCGGTAAGCGCGTCGTCGAAATTGCAGTTCACGAGCGTTGTAAGGTTGAAGAGCGTCATGGCGCCGGTCGATGGCACCAGCCTGCCGAGCCACGCGGGACTGACTCCCGCGCCGCCGAGCGTAAACCAAATCTTCCCGTCCCCGCCGAGGGTAATGTCGCCCGGCTCGGGCGTCACGTTTTGCGAATACGCGTACTGCGTGATGGTCCCAGCCGTCGTAATCTTTCCGATATGATGATACTCGGTGAACCACACGGTTCCGTCGCGACCCTTTACGAATCCGCCGGCGGGTACGTCGTTGTTATGCCATGCTCGTGCCGATGTCGTACATCGATGCGACGCCGGCCGAGGTCATCGCTGCAACCGCGCCGCAGCCCTGGCTGCCGCAGGCCGAATTCGCCGTGTCGACCGTGCCGAAATAAAACCGGTTATCGGAGCCCACGGTCATTCCGGTTCCCGCATCGCCTTCCGTTCCGGGCGCAGTGAACTCGGTCGCGCCGCCGTTGAGGCTCATCCGAACGATGCCGTTGCCTTGTATGTCTTGAAACCAGACGTACTTGCCGTTCGGCGCGGAGACTAAACCGTCGTAGGTATACGATGCCGTCGAATTAGTGGTGGGTTTAAACGTGACCCACGAACTGCCGCCGCCGTTCTCTCGAACGAACGGCACGATCGAACCGCCGCCGGAACCCGACATCGGCGGTACGGCGGACCCGTGGCCGCATGAAGCCAAAGCAACGGAGAATCCCAAAAGAGCGGCAACTGCATATAAACGCATCGAAAATACCTCCGCGGATTTGCCGAGCCTACCGCCAAGGAAGAGGACGGTCAAGGGTCTTTGGCACTACTTATAATCGGGATAGTTATGACGAACATAATAGCCGCCAAGGGATCCTAAAAGGCCGCATGAACGGTTAGTCCAAACCGGAGGTTGACATTCATTCGCTCGCTCTGCGTTGTGACGTTCGTCCTCTTTCTCACTTCGTGTGTCGTGCAGAAGAGCGCAAACGTGCTGCCGCTCGTACCACCGAACCGAAGCCCGGTGCGGTCGCTCCATTTCGAGAGCGAACGTTTGTGGGAACCGTCCAATGCCAATCACTGGGAGCCGGTCATAGCGGCCGATCCGCGTACGCGTTCGCATTGGGTCTATCAGATGACGACCGATCAGCGTCCGGACTACTTACTCTTTCGAGCGTCCAACGACCGGGGCCAGAGTTGGCGGACCCCGCGCCATGTCTGTCGCCGCGGGGTTAACGTGCCGTTTCAGTACGACCCGCAGGTTGCGGTGGGAAGCAACGGCGGAATCGTCGACATCGTGTGTCTCGACGGCTTCCGGCCCGGAGTCGTCTTCTCGCAATCGCGCGATCGCGGCCGCACTTGGAGCGAAGCCGTACGCCTCGATGGAACGCTACCGTATAGCGATAAGCCAACGCTCGCCATTTCGCCCGACGGCGCCAACGTCTACGTCGCGTATAACGCAGGTTATGCCCTCTACGTCACGACCTCGCACGACTACGGCCACAGCTGGAGCGCCCCGGTGAAAGCGACCGCTTCGCACTACTGGTATTATTCGTACGGAGGAACCGTTGCACCCAATGGCGCCGTGTGGTTCGCCGTTGATGGAGAGACGGGAAAGAACCAAACCGGAGCGGGCCATGTCGAGCTCGTGACCTCGCCGGACGGCGGAACGACGTGGCGCGAAATTGCATTTGCCACTAGTCACGAAGGCGCGAGATGCAGCGTGAAACGCTGTTACCCGGACTTCTTCACTGCCCAAGACGCCGTTGCCGCGGATCGGTTGGGGCACTTGGTCTTCGTCTTTGCGAAGAATCAGCGCAAGCACGGGCCGAATCGGCTTTACGTCAGCCGCTCAAACGATGACGGTTCGCGGTGGACCCATCCGGCGTTGCTAAACAATCGAGGAAACAGCACGAGCCCCGCGATCGTCTCGGCAGCTGTGAACGATTTTCGTTTGGTCTGGCAAGACAACCGCAACGGTAATAAAGCATGGAATACGTGGTACGCGCAAAGCAATGACGGTGGTGCCACATGGAGCCCCGCGCTGCGGCTCTCAAACCTCGGCGGCGGCGCACCCTATAAACACGCGAACGGTTATGAGTTTCCTTTTGGAGATTATTTGGGACTCTCGGTCGACGCGCGGGGCCGCAACTATGTCATCTGGGGTGAAGGTTCGGATATCTATTTTCCGGGCGGTACCTGGTGGACGCGCGGAGCTCTCCAGTAGCCAACTTCGGCGCTTACCGGCATCACTGATTTGCTCTGAGCACGAGCCTTGGATCGGGCTGCGGCGTGCCCGTCTCTAAGACGGGGTCTTTGGAAACGGCGACCGCGTTGTCTGCAACGTCGTCAACGAGCTGCGAATACGAATCCTTTTGCGCGTTCGGAATCGGGTACGAGTGTGTCGGCAGACCGGTGGTCGCCTCCAAGAGACGTTCGTACGGCACATCTCCGGGAGTCGGCGAAGTAAAGCCTCGATCCCAGTCGCGCAAATACTGCGACAGCGCCGCCATCGTCGTACGAAATCGTAACCACCGATGGTTTTCCCAGTTCATCGCGGTGCCGCCGGCAGATAGATCGCTGGGCTGAGCGAAATGGTCTCGAAGCTCTTCGCCGGCTCGGGCCCCGCGACGTTCGAGCGTACTGATGACGGAGCTCGACATTCGAAGATTCAGTCCGCCTTCATCATCGTGAAGGGCGATCGTAGCGATACGATCGCGATAGCCGGGAAGCTTCGCCTGCTCGTCGTCGTTCCAATTTTGCATCGTCGAAAAAATCGATGAGAGGAACGACGGCAGATTCTGTATCGAGGCGAAAGCCCGCAACCGTCCTTGCGAGTTGGTCTTCGGCATATAAACGCCGTCGGGCGGCGTCCTTGCGGTAAAGTTTCCCAAGCTGATAGCAAGCGTCGGCCATCGCGGCAGCGGCGCGTCGAACAGTGCGATCGGGAAGTTGCTGCAAATCCCGCCGTCCGAGAACCATATCGGTTGCGGTTGCCGATCGTCGGCTGCCGCCGTGTAATCGACCGCGTACAACGGCACCGCACTTAAGAGAAACGGAAACGCCAGCGACATGCGGGTCGCCACGACCACCGGCAGGTCGGCAATCGCCGGCATCACGCGAAAGCCGTCGTGCTGCGTCGCTCCGGGACGCGGGTGATCGATCATCCATTGAATCACGTGCTTTGGGAAGTAGCCCTGCAGATCATTTTCGCGGAAATAGAGGCCCGCGGTGGAGCACGGGAACCGGTACGGCATGCCCTCCGTGATGCAGGTCGTGATCATTTCGAGATTAATCGTGCGGTCGGCGGGAACTTCATCGCTCTCACATGCGCCTGGATCGCGGTCCGGATTCCACAGCATGCCAAACGTCAGCGGCATAACCCCGACATCGAGACCGGCAACCCGTTCCATTTCGGCTGCAAGCCACGAAGAGAGCGCTGCCGTGCGCGCGGGCCGGCCTGGTTGATGCGGTTCTTCGGAAACCGCACCCTTCACGAGCCCGTACCCATTGGCGGGCACGATACGAAAAACGGCATTTACGAGGCTCAGCACGGCCGCGAGCGACGCACCACCCACAATAACGAGAATCGCGAAGATCGCATGAAGTCCAATCAACGCGCCGGAGCTGACCGTACTCGCTGCCCACAGGTACATCGCCCCGGGAATGGCTCCAATCAGCGCGGCTAGCCAGTACGCCTCCATCAGCCGCGCCAAACGAGATGCAACTGATTGCGGCACGAAGATCGCGACGATCGTGGTAAACAAACCGCGCGTCGGTTTATCCGGAGCGAATAAACGGAAGAGATTGTCGTTGCTTCCCAGCCACCCCGGAACGGATTTGAGCTCCTCGAACCCGGACTCAGCGCCTTGGCCACCGCGAGAGCGCCGGTATTGTGCGGCCGCCGTTAAGGCCGCAGCAATAGCGCCCGCCGATGTGCCGCCGATACTGCGGAAGTCGAAGTCATGTGCGAGTTCGCCGACGGCAGGCGGATACACGACGCCACTCGTGATACCGCCCTTCATGACGATGTCACATGGACGACGCGTTGATCGATCGGGCGAGGCTGTCATGCCGACCTCACTTATCTGGAGATAACGCTGATATCGTTTCCGAGAAGCAGATCCATGTCGGGGCTGATTGTGATTCCGGTGATGCCTGGCACTTCGCCCGTGCCGGCGTATTGCCAGAGCACGGCGCTGCTCCAACCCTTAGGAATCGTCGGTTTCATTCCGGCCTTGTAGCGCACCGGATATTGAGCGATCCATAGCGGGTGACCGGAAAAGTCGCTGCTTCCGCCGATCGTATTTTGCCAGAAGCTCAAATATGTGTAAATGATCGTGCGTTTTTTGTTGAGCGTCGCATCGACCGTCGCCGTAAAGTCTTTCACGCACGTAACGATTTGGTCGACGGTTTGCCCGCTTGCATCCTCGATGTCGAGAGCGGGGAGCAGCTGTCCCTCAAAGCCATCTATTGCGTCGAGAAAATACTCCGCCTGCGTTTTGCCGTCCGCGGAAGGATCGAGGAAGTGATACGCGCCGAAGGGTATCTTTCGGGACTTCGCTCCGTCGTGCTGCTTTTGGAACTGGTTGCTATAGAAATCGGTACCTTCCGTCGCCTTCGCGAAGACGAATCCGACAGCCGGCGTCGGCACTGAAGACCAGTCGATATTTTCCTGCCAGCTAGAAATATCAATCCCGCCAATCATGGTATCAATGTTACCCACATCAGTGCCGGACTGGCTAGCCACGACCGAGTGCGGCGGAGTAGAATGCCCTTAGGAGGTCGACCACTTCATGCGCATTCGTTACCGCCAAGTTTTCGTGCTCGGCCTTCTGCTTACGTCTACCGTTATCGTGCAAACAGCCGTTTCGGCCGTCGCACAGGCTGAAGCGAGATCTGCGACCGTGCCGCGATTCGAATCGGCGCCGTGCCCGAAACTGCAGGGTGTCGCATGGCTCGCTCGCGCGACCTGTGGCTATCTCGTCGTGCTCGAGGATCGCAGCAAGCCCGGCGGTCGCACTATCCGGCTTCTCGTCGCAAAACACGCCGCACAATCGGCAGAAAAGCGGCCCGATTCAATTCTCTATTTGGAAGGCGGCCCCGGAGACATAGCTCCTCTCGAGGTCAACGAAATTCTTGCCGCCAACTTCCTTCGCGACCGCGACATCTGGGTGGTGAGCCAGCGCGGCACGTGGTTCTCGCAGCCGGCACTAACGTGCGCGGCAACGAACGACTTCGCGCGAGAGCTTCTTGGCCTTCGCTTTTATTCCGAAAGCACCAAACGTGCGCACTTGGCTGCGTCGGAGCTCTGCCGCCGCGAAATCAGTGCAACGGGCGCTGATCTCAGTGCGTACAATTCGAGTGAGAGCACCGCCGATCTCGCCGATCTTCGCAAAGTACTCGGCATTACAGAGTGGAACGTTTACGCGAACTCATACGGCACGTATATGGCGCAAACGCTGATGCGCGACCATCCCGAGGGAATCCGCAGCGTCGTTCTCGATTCGGTCTTGCCGACGACCTACACCATTCCCGCAAACTGGTGGAACGCGCGCTACGGGTTCGGCAATATCTTCAAAGCCTGCGCGGCCCAAGCCGCGTGCAACGCGGCTCATCCGCACCTCGACCAAACCTTCACGCGCCTCGTTAACAAGCTCGAAGTGGAACCGCTGACGACGGTCGTGCAAGATCCGAGCACCGGCCAGAACGTGAGGGTCGTGCTCGACGGCGGTGCGCTGATCGATTGGTTTCGCAACCAGACGTACACCGTACCCACGCTTCAGGCCGCACCGGATCGAATTGTTGGGCTTGCCACCGGGCGCCGCGATTCCATTGAGGCGATCGCCAAGGATCGTGCCGGCCGCGCGCCACCGTACAGCCCAAATAATCCCGTTCTCGGCGACGGGCTTGCCGTCGGCGTGACTTGTCGCGAAGATTATCCGTTTGCGACGCCGGCGGAGCTCGCCGCCGCCGGCCGCGCAGCATTTCCGAAGTTTCCGCCATCCGTGCAACGCGAGGGCATCGGGGGCTGGGCGTACGTTAACGAAGACTGCGGCCAAGTTTGGAAAGTGGCCGCCGCACCGAAGACCATGCACGAACCGGTCGCGAGCAGCATTCCGACATTGCTTATTTCCGGCACGTTCGATACGTTGACGTCGCTGGCGGGCGCAAGGGCCGCGGCAGCGCGCTTGTCTCACGCAACGATCGTCAGCATCCCCGGCGTCGGGCATACCGTCTCGCCGTGGTCTCCGTGCGCGCAATCGATCATCGTCTCGTTCTACGCCGCTCCCGATCGCACTCCGGTCACGTCCTGCGTCGAAGCAACTGAAACCAGCCAACTTCACTTCAAAGCTCCAACCTAACTAAGGAACGTCCAGGAGGCGCGGACCAGGCCCCTTTCTTGCGAGGCGATCGGACGGATTGCGCATCGGGCACGCTTCGATCGAAAGGCAGCCGCAGCCGATGCAGTCGCCGAGCTGATCGCGCAGCTCGGTCAGGCGCGCGATACGGTCGTTGAGGTCGTCTTTCCACCGCTTCGATAAGCGCGTCCAGTCTTTCGCGGAAAGCGGGCGATTCGACGGCAGCGTGTCGAGCTCGGCGCGGATCTCTTCCAATGGAATGCCCGCACGCTGGGCAACGCGGATGACCGCGATGCGCCGCAGTTCCGCGCGAGGAAAGCGCCGATGGTTGCCGGCGTTGCGAACGCTGTGAATCAACCCCTTGGCTTCGTAGAAATGGAGGGTCGATACCGCAACCCCGCTGCGGGCCGCGACTTCACCGACCGTCAAAAAATCGGTCATGCTCTTGACCTCAACCATACTTGAGGTTTTAGAGTTGCGCTATGACTACATCTTGGTTCGAAGCGGGACACGTCGCCATCGTTACCGGCGGCTCCCGCGGGTTAGGGAAAGAGGTCGCGCGGCAACTCCTCACGCGCGGGCTGCACGTTATTATCGACGGTCGCGATGAGACGGTGCTGCAATCCGCAGCGGCGGAGCTCGGGGCGTTGGGGTCGCTCACTGCCTTGCCGGGCGACGTCTGCGATCCGAAACACGCGCACTTGCTCGTCGGCGCGGCCAGCGACTTCGGGCGGCTGGACTTACTGGTCAACAATGCGTCGACGCTGGGCGAGGTTCCGCTGCCACGGATCGACGAGTTGACGCGCGACACGTTCTTCCGCCTGTTCGACGTGAATGTGTTTGCGCCGATTCATCTCATGCAGCACGGACTTGCCGTGATGCGTCGCGGCGGCGAGCCCGCGACGATCGTCAACGTCACGTCGGACGCGGCAGTCGAAGGCTATCCGACTTGGGGCGGATACGGCTCGTCGAAAGCGGCGCTCGAAGCCGTTTCGCGCTCGCTCGCGGCAGAGCTGGACGGAACGCCGGTGCGCGTGTTGGTTGCCGATCCCGGCGACATGAATACGCGGATGCATCGCGACGCGATTCCGGATGCAAATCCAGCGGAGCTCCGCGATCCTGCCGATTCCGCACGTGCGCTGCTGCAGGCAGTTGCATCGATGCGCGAGCCGTTCGAGCGCGTTCGGTTAGCTGACTTGACGGCGGCCGTATGAACGCAGCCCTTCTCCGGCCCGAGCTCGTTGAAGCCACGGCGCCGCCCGAGCGCCGCGGCGTCGAGCGCGACGCGGTGCAGATGCTGGTGACGCAGCGATCGGCCGGCGTCCATCGCCACGCGCGGTTTCGCGATCTGCCGTCGTTTCTGGCGCCGGGCGATTTGCTCGTCGTCAATGATTCGGCAACGATGCCGGCGGCTTTGACGGCGACGCGCCCGAACGGCGAGCCGCTGCAGCTGCACGTTTCGACGCGTATCGATTCGCGGGTTTGGATGGCCGAGCCGCGCGCGAGCGTGGTGCTGGGTGAGGAGCTGCGGTTACCGCATGGCGGTTCGGCGGTAGCGATCGCGCCGGTCGATCCGCACCGCCCGCGCTTGTGGTATGTGTCGTTTGCGCTGCCGCTCCCGATGCCCGAGTATCTCGCGGCGGCGGGTCAGCCGATTCGTTACCGTTACGTGTCGCAGCGATTTCCGCTGAGCGATTACCAAACGATGTTCGCACGCGAACCGGGTTCGGCCGAGATGCCATCGGCGGCGCGCCCGTTTACGCCACAGGTCGTCGATGCTTTAAGGCAACGCGGAATCGCGATCGCAACGATCACGCTGCACTGCGGTGTGTCGAGTTTTGAAGCGCCCGAACGCCCGGCAACGGAACGATACGCCGTTCCGCGCGCTACGGCGGAGGCGGTGACTGCCGCGCGCCGCGAGGGACGCCGGGTGATTGCGGTGGGAACGACCGTAGTTCGTGCGCTCGAGAGTTCAGTGGTCGACGGCGGCGTCGCTGCGTCGTCGGGCTGGACTGACCTCGTCATCGACGAGCTGCACCCGATTCAGACTGCCGACGGACTGCTCACCGGCTTTCACGAGCCGGCCGGCACGCATCTCTGGATCGTCGAGTCGTTCCTCTATCGCGGGCTGTTAGATTCCGCTTACGCCGAGGCAGCCGATGGGGGCTACCACTACCACGAATTCGGCGACATTCATTTAATTATTTGAACGAACGAACATTTGAAAAGCGTTAGGCATCTTGTAACTGCACGCCGTCAAAGCGCTTCGTGAAAAGCAGCCAAATCGTCAGGCTGACTTCGCCCGCGAACGGAAGCAGCAAAATCCACGGATACAGTACGGCGTGAACCGGGGGTGCCAGAAAAATCGCAAAGCTGTTGACGATATAGGCGGCGCCGGCCGCTTCAAGG
Source organism: Vulcanimicrobiota bacterium (assembly GCA_963715435.1). GTDB lineage: Bacteria > Vulcanimicrobiota > Vulcanimicrobiia > Vulcanimicrobiales > Vulcanimicrobiaceae > JAFAHZ01. Next base: position 2,130,031 of record OY970243.1, on the reverse strand, counting down.
ACAATCGAGAGCCAGCGTACGTTGATCGGTGATCGACCGATCAAGTATCCGGCGATCGCGAGATTTGCACCGAAGAAGATGAGGCTGAGCGCGAAGCCTTCATTGTGCACGTGCAGCGCGAAATCGACCGCCGTCACCAGGTGCTGCGCAGCCAGCGGTAACGCCACGACGTTCGCAATGACGGCCGGTGCGTAAATGGCGACGTACGTTAGCCGGAAAAACCCCGCGAGCAGCGCCAATTGGCGATGAACCGGCGCGAGCAAGACGTAAAGCAGCCACGCGATTGCGACGTCGAAGATCATCGTCAGCATCTCGGCGGAGTAGCCGGCTCGCCACAGTTGCTGCGAAGCGACGATTTTAGCGACGGTCGCCGCCGGATTTCCGTCGACGATCAGGTTGCCCATGATCAGCAGCTCGCCTGGAATCGACGCGGCGAAGATGAGGACGTAGACGAAACCGCACGTCCGAGCGTAGGTTCGGGCCTGACTCATATCGCTGCCCCCCCGGGGTAGAGCGCTTTGGCTCATCTAGCGGCCGGGCCGCGTCAAAGTTTCAAGTATTGGAACGGGATACGTCGGATTGTCCAACCATCATGGGCGCATATTGCGTGCGAGATTCGCCCGCAAGCTGCCGCCGACCGCGCCGACGAAGTCGTCGATGAGCCACCCTTGCGCCGTCTTAATAACGACGACGCTGACGTGACCGCTCCCCGCACTCTTCGAGTAGTGGATCGTTAGGGGAACCTTCGGGGAATTCCCGCTGACGTCGGCGCTGCCGACCGTCACCGACGACGCCGGGGCGCGTCCTCAAATGGCTGCGCCTAGCTTCGGCGCTTCGAGTAATCGCAAAAGCCCTTTGCGACTCGCCCTCTCTATGAAACCAACGCGACTCGAGCGCAAGAGTCATCCGCACGATGAACGCGACCGCCGCCCAAAAAACACCAGCACCAGCTCGATGCTCCACACTCGCACGCGAAGAGGACGAAGGAAGCAACAGCGCCAAAAAAGGCGTGGAAAGGCGCCCGTCCATTGCGATTTGCCTCCGCCATATGCTCGCGTGCTTCGAGGATAAATGGATCTCGTCCATATCTCCAGGTTAGCGCGGCGCTCGCCGGACGGTTGGCACGCCGAACCGCGACAATGGCGAACATGAAAATCTACGAATACGACTTGCGCCTCTACGGCTTGCTCAAGCGCTGCCTGAAGGGCGACTACGTCAGCCCCGCAGCCGACCCACTGACGCCGGACATGCGCGCCGGCATGTTGCAGTCGCTGCCGCACGTCGAAGTTGGCGAACTGCACGCCTGCGGCGACGAACATTGCCGCTCGTTCAATACCACCGCATTACGCGTCGTCGGCGAGCCCGTCTTCAAGGTCCGGTTCCGCGTCAACGGCGAGCTTCTCGTGACGTGCAGCGCGCGCGGCACGCTCTTTCGCGTCGAGTGGCTCCCCGGCGAGCCGACGAATCCACCACAGCGCTGCTACGTCGCTACCGGTAATGGATTTGAAATCCGACCCCATGCCGGCTAACTCGCCGCGACTAGTGCCGGCATCGGCACTGTGTCGAGCTCCTCGATCGTAATGCCGGCGATGCCTTGAATGTCGCCGATGAGGCGCTCGACGCTGCCCTGCGCAAGGGCGATGCGCTGCTCTTCTTTGGCCAGCTCGCGCTCCGCCCGCGCCCGCTTCGCGTCGAGATCGCGCCGCAGATGCGCCAACGATTCGATCACCGGCATGATCCGATTCGCGAAACCCGCGCCGGTGAGGTAATCGTAGACCATGTCGGCTTTGGTTTGCCGCCCTTGCGACGTCGCGCGCACGACCGCGCACCGAATCAGCGCGGCGCGCAGCATCGAGGCGATCGGCACGATGAGCGCCCGCCGCGTCACCCACACGTCGTCGATATTCTTAAAGCTCGTTACCTCCGACGGCACGGCTTGGCTCACCAGCACGCTGACGTCGGCTTTGCTGGCGCGCTGGTCGGCACGCAACTTTTCGAGCCACGCCGCGTTCCAGTTTTTCGTGCGTTTGGATTCCCAGAGGATCTTGCCGCAGACTTGGCCGCCTTGTGCGACGACGATCTGCAGCAGATCGGCACCGTGCTCGCCTTTGGCGATCGGCGTGAACGTGTCTCCCGGGAAGGCCGCGCGCAGCTCGTGCTCGATGGTGAGCTCTTGGCTCTCGCCCTGAAGCTGCTGCGAACCCTGCGCGAGCTTCCGCTGCAGCTGCTCGACTTGCGTGCGCAGCTGACCCAGCTTCGTATCGCGATCTTGCAGCTGCAGCGCGTAGTCCTGGGCGACGGTTTCCTTGATGCTCAGCGCGGCGCCGTCGAGGCGCTCGCGAACGCGCCGCTCGACTTCGAGATCGGCTTCGCCAAGCTTCTGCGCCAGCGCGTTGCGCATACGCTCGAGTTCGAGCTGCTCGGCATGGGCAGCGGCCAGCTTGTCGCGATACTCGCCGACCGATGCCTGCAGCGCTTTGAGCGTGCGATTCTTTTCCTCGATCGTCGCCGCTGCCGCGGTCGGCGCGTCGTGCGCCGCCTCGTCGGCCAGCCGCTTGCGCTGCGCCGCGACGCGTTTGGAGACTTCGCTTTCGATCTGGCCCGCTAAGGCGCGTTCGTTCAGCGGAAACTCGGCTTTGCACTTCGGGCACGTGATCGTCATGCGGCTATCCTTTGCTGGCGAGATGGAACGCGGCGCAGTGCGGGCAGCGATAGACGGTGTGGTGTTTGGTCGCGGCAGCTTTGGCGTCACCGCGCGTCTCGAAGGCGATTTTGGTGACGCCGTCGAGCCGCCGGCACGTGCGCGGCAGGAGGACTTTTGGCACGAGCACCTGCGTGCCGTTGGGCAGCGGGCGTCCGATGAAGAGCAGGCTGGCGGCGGGGTTGCGTTCGAGGGTCTGAAGCATGGGCGTCGATCTCCTTAGGGCTCTAGTCTCTCAGAGCGTCGCGCCAGACGTGTGGCGGGCCGCGGCATGATGATCGATGTCAATATGAGTACGATGGGAAAGCCGCGTGCGCCGGGTTTACCGGCACCGGCCATGCGGCGCAAGATCTCGATGCTGGTGCAACTCGTCCGCCGGCGCCAGGTGTCGTTAGCGCACCTGCGCGACGCGTTTGCGGTATCCGAACGAACGGTGCTGCGCGATCTGCAGGAGCTGCGCGCGATCGGCAGGGCCGAGGGCTTTGCGATCGGCGAACGCGATGGTGCGGGAATGGTTTCCTTGACGGAATTCTAAGCCTACGGCATGGCGCAGCGATTAGGAAAACCGCGGAAGTCGGGCAGTCCGACGCCCGCGATGGCACGTAAGATCGGCATCTTGCTCGATCTCGTGCGCAATCGAAGGATCTCGCTGAAGGGTTGCGAGCAGACCTACGGCGCGTCGGAGCGCACGATTTTGCGCGACCTTCAAGAGTTGCGCAACATCGGCGAGACGGCGGGATTTCGCATCACCGAGCGCGAGCACGGCGACGTTTGCGAGTTGTCGGAGTTCAAGTCGCGGCCCGCGGGATTGGTGGAGGGAGAGAAACATTTGCGCGCGCTCGTGACCGAACTGCTCAAGGCCTATGGCGATCCCGTGCACGAGCTCGCCGATGCGGTCGGCGGTGGTGATGGCACAGCTGATGAAACGCCGTTTCTCCACGTCGTGCAGCCGCAGCTTGTCGACGGCACGGCGGTCGGCAAGATTTATCGCGACCTCGAGGCGGCATGGCGCAGCAGTGCGCGCGTAGAGTTCCGCTATCGCGACCAGGTTCGCACTAGTCGAACCGGCTGCGGCGGTCGTGCGATCGGGTCGCTACTATCTCGTCGGCCGTGACGTGGAGAAGGGCCACGACGCCTGGCGGACGTTTTCGATGGATGTGATTGAAGGACCGATTCGCCGCGTCGGGACGTTTACGCGCAAAGCGCCGCCGGCGAAGTATGTTTCGGGCGATACGATCGGCTTCTTCAAAGGCGACGGCGCGCCGCAGACGGTTGAAGTGACATTTTCGAAGGAGCTGGCACCATCGGTGACGTCGCGAAAATGGCAGCACGCGCAGACGACCCGCCGCAATGCGGATGGCACCGTTACCGTTGGTCTCGCGGTCGACGATGTCGACGAGGTCATCCGGTGGGCGCTCAGCTTCGGCGACCAAGCGTGGGTGAGCACCCCGCACGCAGTCGTCAAGCGCTCCAAGGAGCTGGCGCAGCGGATTTTAGGCCGCTATCGTTGGGTTTCGCAGGAAAAGACCTTATGATCATTTGGCCGTATTTATTTGTATGAAGCTGGCGCAGAAATCGCATTGAGAAGGATGAGCAGAATCACTCAAACGCAACTTTACCTTGGAAGCACGAGACAGCGGGAACGCTACAAAGTCTACATTGTGGGCTATCGCGGGTCTCGCGGTTCGACAGAAGTATGGATCGAGGCTGGTGCGGGCGCCAAGAATCCACCGCTGCACGATTGGCCAGACCAGGGCGGTGGCTTCGATACGCCCGGCGAAGCAATCGCGTTCGCACGAAGGCTTTTTCCGACGCGTAAGGATCTCGACGCTTTCGTAGATCAGGATCTACACCCCGTAAGCTGGAACGCTCCTAACGCGCCGCGCAAGCTCGATGAAATCAAACTCTGAGGAGGCGGGCGACATCTGGTCGAAGCGGTACAACTCATCGGTGCCCGATGGCAAGCCTCACATGAGTGAGACGAAGGGGGCCCTCGGCGGACATAGCAAGTTGCGGTTGTATGGGCGCCTTGATTGCCCGAGCGCGTTACGCTTTTGTTGCAATGGACACGTATGGCAAACGCCGCTTTTTTCGCAGATGGGGAAACAGCCATTGCTGTTGGCTTTCGGCCCTGTGCGCTGCGTGCCGCGAGAATGCGCGATCTGGAAATCCCCACCGTGCCGGAGATCCGCGACGCAGCTCGTGGCTGGCTCCTCGACTTTAGTACCGTTTGAAGCCGTCCTTTTCTCGACATTATTCCGACGTTGCAGCGATATTGCAACCCCAAATTGGGAAAGCGGCTTCCCGCGATCTCGCGATGCTTGAGGATGTTTCGGTTTTTAGGCTATTACCGCTCGGCCCGCGCCCGGTACGATCTAGCCAAGACTGGTTCGATGGTTGTCGTGCCTGGGCCCCAGAAGCTTCGCGAACTCGCGCGCGACTATTCGAGACATGCGCCAGATGTCTCTAAAAGAGCCGCCATCATTCGATTGGGTGGTCGATCAGCTGAGAGTATTCGAAGGCGAGGTGAATGGGATAGCTGGGTGACTGGCGTTATCACTTTAGCGCTGGGATATCGGACGCACGAGGAGGATAGGCCGTATGGCTCATCACCAGCAAAGCCCATCGCTCTCCGCCGCCACTTGACGCCGGTGGTATCCTGGGATACTTGCCCGTCATGGCTACTGATCGCGCGGGTGAGGGCGGTCAGGGCACACCTTCCGAGGAACAAACGCACTAGATGAGCCGCCTCGAGGATCTGAGAGAGAATGCGACCGTTCGAGGCATCCTGCCTAACGGACTTGTTACTGTTATCAGCGGGAAGTGGCATGGATCCGCGGCGTTGGAGCTCACCTACAAGACCGCGAAGGCAAGCTCGCAAACGAGCTGTTCTACCGTGACGATGAGCCGCGCTTTGAGGTTGTTGAAGAGGGCCGGCCGTGGAGCTTCGACGGCGACGGCGAGCTCTTTCGGCTCGTTGCGGAAGCGCAGCGAATTCGCTTAGCCCACCTTTTCGATCCCGTCTTGGCTGTTCACACGTCGGACGTCGAACCGCTACCACACCAAATTACGGCTGTGTACGAATCGATGCTGAGCCGGCAGCCTTTGCGGTTTTTGCTGGCCGACGACCCGGGCGCCGGCAAGACGATCATGACGGGGCTCTTCATTAAAGAGCTGATCGCGCGTGGTGACCTGCAACGCTGCCTCATCGTCTGCCCGGGCAGCCTCGCCGAACAATGGCAAGATGAGCTTTACCATCGCTTCCACCTCCCGTTCGAAATCCTCACAAACGACAAGCTGGAAGCAGCGCGAACCGGAAACTGGTTCCTCGAAAACAACCTTATCATCGCGCGACTGGACAAGTTGTCCCGCGATGAGGATGTCCAAGCGAAGCTTCAGGCGCCGGATTGCCGCTGGGACCTAATCGTATGTGACGAAGCGCACAATATGTCCGCTACCTTTTTCGGCGGCGAAGTCAAATATACGAAACGCTACAAGCTTGGGCAGCTTCTCTCAACGCTCACGCGCCATTTTTTGCTTCTAACGGCGACGCCGCACAATGGCAAAGAGGAAGACTTCCAGCTGTTCATGGCGCTACTCGACGGCGATCGTTTCGAAGGGCGCTTCCGCGATGGAGTCCATACCGTTGACGTCTCCGACCTTATGCGCCGCATGGTTAAGGAGCAGCTGCTGACGTTCGATGCAACGCCGCTGTTTCCAGAGCGAATCGCAGAGACTGGCCTACAAGCTTTCGGAACGCGAAGCCCATCTTTATGCAAAGGTCACCGAATACGTACGCGAGGAATTCGATCGAGCGAGAGCGCTCGAAATGATAAGCGCGCGGGAACAGTGGGATTTGCCCTCACTATCCTTCAGCGGCGCCTGGAGTACTCGCCGGAAGCGATCTACCAGTCGTTACGGCGGCGACACGAGCGGCTTGAAAAGCGACTTCGAGAACTCGACTTGCTGCAGCGGGGCGGCCAGATCAATGTCACGCTCTCTTTCGAGGCCAAGACACTCGACGATGACGACATTGAAGATCTGGACGAGGCGCCTGATAACGAAGTTGAAGCAGCCGAGGAACAGATTCTCGATCAAGCGACGGCCGCTCGCACCAGCTCGGAACTTCGAGATGGAGATCGCGACTCTCAAACAGCTCGAGGCCCTCGCGGATTCAGTTCGACGCAGTGGCGAAGATAAAAAATGGACCGAGCTTGCAACGTTGCTCTCCCACATCTTCTCAACGCTACTCATACGGCGAACGACGAGCCTATGCACGCGCTCTGAAAGCCCTCGCCTTCGCAGAAACTCGTTATCTTTACGGAGCACCGGCGACACCTTAAATTATTTAGGGAGGGATCTCGCGAGTTCTCGGCCGTCCGAGCAGTTGTCGAGATCCACGGCGGCATGGGCCGGGACGAACGTTCGAAGGCTCAAGAGCGTTTAAATTCGATCCGGTAGTGCAAGTGCTTGTTGCAACCGACGCCGCCGGCGAAGGCATCAACTTGCAGCGAGCGCACCTGATGGTGAATTATTCCTTCCTTGGAACCCGAATCGACTTGAACAGCGGTTCGGACGCATTCATCGCATCGGGCAAACCGAAGTCTGTCACCTTTGGAATTTGGTGGCGGATGAAACTCGCGAAGGTGACGTCTATCGCACGCTTCTCGACAAATTGGAGATCGCTCGGGAATCGCTCGGCGGACAAGTCTTTGATGTTTTGGGCAAACTACAGTTTGACGGAAAACCTCTTCGCGAATTGCTGATTGAGGCGATCCGCTATGGCGAGAAGCCCGAGGTTCGCGCGTACCGCCAATACTATCGAAAACGCTCTCGATAAATCCGCGCTTCAGATCTAATGGAAGAGCGCGTTTTGGCCCACGATTCGATGGACGCGAGCCGCGTTCACCGCGTCCGCGAAGAAATGGAACGTGCCGAGGCACGACGCCTGCAACCACATTATATCGAGTCGTTCTTTCTGGAAGGTTTCAAACGTCTCGGAGGCACCGCTAAGCAACGCGAGCCTCGGCGATACGAAATCACCCATGTGCCGGCCTCTATTCGTAACCGAGACCGACTTATCGGCATTGGCGAGTCGGTGCTGCCGCGTTATGAGCGCATCGCTTTCGACAAGACCCTTCTGACACCGCAGGGCAAGCGATGGCCGCCTTCGTGTGTCCTGGACATCCCCTGTTGGATTCTACCATCGACCTAATATTGGAACGCCACCGCGATCTTCTGCGGCGCGGTGCAGTGCTTGTGGACGAGCGCGACTCAAGCGTAAGCCCGAAGTTGCTGTTCTTTATCGAGCATGCGCTTCAGGATGCCGGATAATTTGTTCGGGAGAGCGCCGAACGATCTCAAAGCAGATGTTGTATGTCGAGATAGATGCCGCAGGTGCGAGCGCATCACGTTCATTACGCACCTTACCTTGACTACCGTCACCTTCCGACGGCGACCCTTCAGTCGAAGAGATCTTTCTCGGCCCGAATCCGTCGGCTACAGCGCGACCTCGACAACACGCGCTCAATTATGCGATCGAGCAGGTCGTTCCAGAACACCTGGCTGAGGTACGTAACCGCAAACTCAGGCTCCTGGACAAAACGGAAGCGGCCGTTAAGGAGCGCCTGACTAAAGAGATCAGCTACTGGGACCACCGTGCAGAGGACCTGAAGCTACAGGAGCAAGCCGCGGCTAAATCGCATTCGCGCCTGAATTCGGTCGAGAACGAGAAAACGCGCCGACGAGCTGCAAGCACGACTGGCGCGCCGCCTCGACGAGATCAAACGAGAGCGGCAGATATCGCCGCTACCACCTAATGTATTGGGCGGCGTGCTCGTCATTCCGGCAGGGCTTATCGCAAAAATGCGCGGGATATCGCCGATTGTAGATGATAAGGCGGAAATAGACCGACTTGCCGTGGCGGCGCGCGCCAGAGAAATCGTTATGCAAATGGAGCGCGAGCTCGGTTTTGACCCAATCGATCGCGAGAACGATAAACTTGGCTATGACATCGAGAGTCGTATGCTCTCGACAGGCCGACTTCGTTTCATCGAGGTCAAGGGGCGTGCCACCGGCGCTGAAACGGTGACTGTTACGAAAAGAACGAGAGTCTGTACTCGTTGAACAAGCCGGAAGACTTCATTTTGGCAATCGTTGAGTTCCATGGTGACGGCAAACACCAGCTTCACTACGTTCGTCAGCCATTCCAGCGTAGACCGGACTTTGGAGTGATTAGCGTCAATTACGACTTCGCAGAGCTTCTTAGAAAAAGCCGGACGCCGCAGTAATCTTATGCAAACCGAAAAACACGCAAGGAGCACGATGGAAGCGATCACGCGCAAAAAGAAACTCATCGAGGTCGCTCTTCCACTGGACGACATCAATAAGGCCTGTGTCCGGGAGAAATCTATTCGCCATGGCCACCCATCGACGCTGCACCTGTGGTGGGCGCGCCGGCCGCTGGCTGCGGCGAGAGCCGTGATTTTTGCACAAATGGTAGACGATCCATCAGAACATCCGGAGCTGTTTCCAACGCAGGAGGACCAGGAGCGCGAGCGCCAGCGTCTCTTTGACATCATTCGCGAGCTAGTGCAATGGGAGAATACCACCAATCAAACCGTATTGGAGACCGCACACGCTGAAATAATGAAGAGCTGGCGCATGACGTGCGCTGAGAAAATAGATCACCCACAATCTGAAGGCTTGTTTGACCCAGAAAAGTTACCGGCTTTCTGTGATCCTTTTGCTGGGGGAGGCTGCACTACCGCTGGAGGCGCAACGGCTTGGACTAGACGCGTTTGCCTCAGATCTCAATCCCGTAGCGGTGCTAATAAACAAAGCGTTGATCGAGATTCCTGCTCGCTTCGCGGGGAGAGCTCCTGTTAATCCCGCTGCGAGAGGAGAAAACGATCTGCTGACCCGCTCTTGGCGCGGGGCAGTTGGCTTAGCTGAGGACGTCCGGTTCTATGGGCAGTGGATGCGTGATGAAGCGATTAAGCGACTCAGCCAGTTCTATCCCGAGATCGAAGTTACATCAGAAATGGTACGGGAGAGGCCAGAGCTGACACCGTTGCGCGGCAGTCGGCTTACTATCATCGCGTGGCTTTGGGCGCGCACCGTCGCGAGTCCCAATCCCGCATTTTCTGAAGTGCACGTGCCGCTTGTCGCAACATTCATGCTCTCAACGAAAGCAGGCAAAGCGATACACGTTGCACTAGTCGTCGAGGGTAGTCACTACCGATTCATGGTTAGGTCAGGGGAGGCAGTGGACCCTGACAGCGCGTTGCATGGAACAAAACTTTCGAGAGGCAGCCAATTTCCGATGCTTGCTATCCGGTACGCCTATCGACGGGGACTACATCAAGGCGGAGGGTAAAGCGGGTCGACTTGGTGCGAGGCTGATGGCCATCGTTGCCGAGGGTGAACGTGGCCGCGTGTATTTGTCGCCAACCGAGGAACAAGAGGAAGTTGCGCGCCAAGCGCTACCAGAGTGGCGACCCGAATTTCAGATTTCTGGCAGCACGCAATACTTAGGAGTAAAACCCTATGGCATGAACAAATTTTCCGAGCTCTTCTCCGAACGCCAACTACTAACGCTTTCGACGCTCGCCTCTCTAGTTACTGAGGCGCACGAACGTGTAAAGACCGATGCCTTGACAGCGGGGCTGCCTGAGGATAGCTGCCGCTTGGAAGCTGGAGGAACCGGCGCAAATGCTTATGCTGACGCCGTTAGTATTTATCTGGGTCTCGGTGTGAGCAAACTCAGTGATTATAACTCTACGCTCGTCCAATGGAGCAAGTCGCGCGATCAAGCCGTTCACGTGTTTGGTCGCCAGGCCTTGCCTATGGTGTGGGATTTTGCTGAAGTAAATCCGTTTGCTGACGCTGCCGGTGACTTAGGTGTTTCTATTGCCGGTATATGTCGCGTAATTGAAAGTTGGCTGCCGGGCGGCAATGGATCTGCTGTACAAGCCGATGCGCAAGAACAAGAGATCGGCAACGGAAAGGTTATTAGTACGGATCCCCCCTACTACGATAACGTCCCCTACTCTGACCTTTCCGACTATTTCTACGTGTGGTTGCGGCAATCTCTCAAGACGGTCGTGCCGCATCTATTCGAGACATTGGCAACGCCGAAAGCCGACGAGCTAGTTGCCTTTGCTTATCGCCACTCGAGCAAAAGCGCAGCGAGTTCCTTCTTCCTGAACGGCATGAAGAAGGCTTTGCATCGACTCTCGCAAACAGCCCATCCGGCCTTTCCCGTCACAATTTACTACGCATTTAAGCAATCCGAGGGCAGCGACGACGGCGGGACGGCAAGTACGGGCTGGGAGACATTCCTTGAGGCGTTAATCCAGTCGAATTTCGAGATTCTCGGGACCTGGCCAATGCGAACAGAGAAGACCGGGCGCATGCGCGAGAACGATTCCAATGCGCTCGCCTCCTCCATCGTGCTCGTGTGTCGTTCCCGCCTTGCAGATACACCGGTAGCTACTCGACGCGAGTTTTTAAATGTTCTGAAGGCTGAGCTACCAATGGCCCTGTCTCACCTTCAGCGCGAGAATATAGCACCGGTCGACTTAGCGCAGGCTGCGATCGGCCCCGGAATGGCCGTGTTTACCCGCTACGCGAACGTAGTAGAGGCGGACGGCCGTCAACTAACGATTCCGTGCGGCCCTCTCGCTTATCAACGAAGTGCTTGACGAAGTTCTGGCGCAGCAGGAAGGTAATTTTCACGCCGATAGTCGCTTCGCGATCGCATGGTTCGAACAGGTTGGGTTCGAGCCCGGGGAGTTCGGCCTAGCAGATGTACTCGCTCGCGCAAAGAACACATCCGTTTCCGGGCTTGTCGAAGCGCGCATAAGACGTCTCGCGGTGGCATGGTCTCTGTCTTACGACCCGTGAATTAAGTCCGGGCTGGGACCCCGGGAGTGAAACGGGAATCACCGCCTGGGAAATCGTTAATCACCTTGTGCGAGCGCTTGAAAGTGACGGCGAGCAGGCAGTCCGCGAAGTTGGTTTCAAAACTCGGTTCGAACGCGGAAGTGGGCCGTGAGTTGGCATATCGCCTGTATACTATCGCGGAGCGCAACAAGCGGACACGAGAAGCCATCTCATACAACGGCCTTGTACAGAGCTGGCCGAGATCATCCGGCTGTCCCGAGATGCGAGCCACTTAGCGCAGCCCATCCAAACGGAGCTATTGGAAGCGTTTTAATACATGGCAATCACCAATCACGAGCGCGTCGGCAAAGCACTTGAACTTCTAAAATATGGTCTTCGGCCGTACGTCGAGCGGGAGATGCGGGCGCGGTATGGCGGCAATTGGGCGAGCGAAGTTAAGACGATGCTTAACGATACGCGATTGGGCGGCGGGGCGCCCGGCGCGCCGACGGATGTAGCGGCGCTTCTTGTGATCATGGACCGTGCATGGGGTGAAGTCTTTCGCAACACGCTTGGCAAGGCAGAGCGCAGTCTTGTGAACGAGATCATCGACGTCAGAAACCGATGGGCGCATCAAGAGACCTTCTCGAGTGACGACGCTGATCGCGCACTTGATTCCATCGCGAGGCTTCTCACCGCGGTTTCAGCCGCGGAAGCTGCGGAGGTCGAAAAGATGAAGACGGAGCTCCGTCGAGTTATTTTTGACGAACAGCTTCGTCGCGAGAAACGAAAGACAAGCGCGGTTGCGATTGAGAGCCAAACTACCGGCAATCTTAAGCCATGGCGTGAGGTCGTCAATCCGCATCATGACGTTGCGAGCGGCCGGTATCAGCAGGCAGAGTTCGCTGCCGATCTTTGGCAAGTGCATCTCGGCGAGGGAAGTGACGAGTACCGTGATCCGGTTGAGTTCTTCCGTCGCACCTACTTAACGGAGAGCCTGAAGCATTTGCTTAGCCGCGCGATTCGGCGTCTGTCCGGCGACGGCGGCGACCCTGTCGTACAGCTGCAGACGAACTTTGGCGGCGGCAAGACGCACTCAATGCTGGCCCTGTACCATCTGTTTTCGGGCAAGCCGCCAAGCGAGCTGCCCGGCATTGATGCCGTGCTTCAGGAAGCCGACGAGAAAAGACTACCCTCGGGTGTTCGGCGGGTTGTTTTGGTCGGAAACAAGATTTCACCCGGGAACCCAAGCACGAAGCCCGACGGAACCGTCATTCGAACTCTATGGGGTGAACTCGCGTGGCAACTGGGTGGGAAGAAAGCCTTTGAGCGAATCAAGGCTGACGACGAACGCGCGACGAGTCCCGGGGATGCGCTTCGAGAGCTGCTAAATGAACATGCGCCCTGTTTGATATTGATTGACGAGTGGGTTGCCTATGCTCGGCAGTTGCACGACGAGGGCGATTTGCCCGGTGGAAGCTTTGAAACACACTTCTCCTTCGCCCAGGTCCTCACCGAATCCGCGAAGCTCGCGAAGCAATGTCTGCTTGTCATAAGCCTGCCCGCGTCTGATTCAAACGTCTCTCCTCATGCCCAAGCCGATGACGAAGAGGTCGGCGGGCTGCGCGGTCGGGCTGCGCTTGGCCGTCTGCGCCACGTTATCGGACGAGTCGAATCGTCGTGGGCTCCGGCCACGACTGAAGAGGGCTTCGAGATCGTTCGCCGGCGGCTGTTCGAACCGCTGACGACGCGCGAACAGTTCGTAGCGCGTGACCTGACGGCGCGCGAGTTCTACGAACTCTACAAGAATCAGCAACAAGAGTTTCCAAGCGAGTGCCGTGACGTCGAATATGAGAAGCGGATCAAAGCCGCATATCCTATTCATCCAGAGATATTCGATCGCTTGTACTCCGATTGGTCGACATTAGTCAAGTTCCAAAGAACTCGCGGCGTTCTGCGCTTGATGGCGGCCGTTATTCACAGCTTGTGGGTGAACGGCGACAGAAATCCATTGATTCTACCTGCAACGATTCCTATCGACGACCCTCGCGTGCGCGACGAACTAACGCGTTATCTACCTGACCAATGGAAGCCCATCATAGAGAAGGATGTTGACGGCCCGCACGCGTTGCCGCTGCGGATCGATTCAGAGGTGCCGAACTGTGGAAAGTACGCTGCGTGTCGGCGTGTAGCGCGAACGATTTACTTGGGTTCGGCGCCCACCGCCGCAGCGGCGCATCGCGGTATAGAAGATCGCCGCATAAAACTAGGCTGCGTGATGCCTGGGGAATCCCCAGCCGTGTTTGGCGACGCGCTTCGCAGACTTAGTTCGGCGGCGACCTATCTCTATCAGGATGGGCCGCGTTACTGGTATTCGACGCAGCCAACGGTAACAAAGCTCGCCGATGACCGGGCCGAAGAGTTGAAACGCGATCCGGATCGCATTGTCGATGAGATTAAAGAGCGTCTCGACGCGGATCTCCGCACGAAAGGTGCGCTCCAGCGGATTCATCTCTTCCCGGCCACGGGTGCGGACGTGAAAGACGACATGACCGTTGGCTTAGTCGTCCTTGCACCGGAGCATCCCTACACGAAAGATCCATCTAGCAAAGCGGTGCCGGCCGCGAACGCTATATTGGAATCGCGTGGCAATGCGCCGCGATTGTTTCGAAACGCGCTGGTCTTCCTGGCAGCCGACGAGGCGCGCCTTCAGGACCTAGACGATGCGACTCGTCGTTATTTGGCCTGGAAGTCGGTCTGGAGCGAGCGTGAGTCATTGAATCTTGACCCGCAACAGCAAAAGCAGGCGGAAGCGCAATTGAAGACCGCCGACGGAGTCGTAAAGTCCCGAATCCCGGAGACCTACCAGTGGCTGCTAGTGCCGACTCAACCGACGCCGCAATCGCAGATGGAATGGCAAGCGTTTCGACTTACCGGACAGGACGCTCTTGCTCCGCGTGTCAGCGATCGTCTCAAACGCGAGGATTTATTTGCCACTTCATTTGCGGGAACACGCTTGCGGATGGAACTCGATCGAGTACCTTTGTGGCGCGGCGATAATGTAGCGGTCAAACAACTTGCAGAAGACTTTGCAAGATACGTCTATCTTCCGAGATTGAACGGCCCTCAAGTGCTTGCGGGAGCAATTCAAGACGGGCTCGGGTTGCTGCTTTGGAATCACGAATCGTTTGCATATGCGGATAGTTATGACGAAACCGCGGAGCGGTATCGCGGCCTGCGCTGCGGACAGCCCGTCCAGGTTTCAATTGACGGCTCTTCCGGACTCCTCGTTAAGCCGGACATTGCGCTAAAGCAGCAGACCGCGGAGGCGCCGCCCGAGCCAAAGGCTCCTGCGACTCCGGGGGTAGACCGCCGAGCAGCGGCCCCGAAGGACACGGCAAATCCCTGAGCCTGCGCGCGCTTGCCAAGGCGCTTCCATGGAACGGTTCAACTCGATGCAGCGCGCGTCGGCCGCGACGCCGGCCGGATCGCCGACGAAGTCATCGCGCACTTAGAAGGTCTGGTCGGTGCTGATGTCACCGTCACGCTTGAGATCGAAGCCACGGTACCGAGGTGTTCCGACAACGTCGTGCGCACAGTGACAGAAAATAGTCGAGCGCTAAAATTTCAAACCATGGCTTTGAAGAAAGCTGAGGCGTTGGGTCCTTGTATGCCCAGCGTCTTCATTTCCTACGCGCAAGGCTCCGACGAAAATGAATCACGGGTGGATGCCCTCGTAGCTACTTTGAGCGCTGCCGATCTCGATGTGGTCTGGGACGGCAACGCTACAGTGCGCGAGGGCCTCGCGGCCTGGATGGAGGACTCCCTCCGAAGAGTCGACTGGATACTGGTGATTTGCGATGAACTATACGTCGCAAAATTACTCGGTACCCCAACACGAACAGGTCGCGGGGTAAAGTTCGAATACGCGGAGATGCGTCGCGAGATTTTTCTGCGCGACTCAGTCAACGAGCGTATCATTCCCGTAGGATTTGGCCCTTATGATGAGCGGCGGATACCTCCGGTTCTACAAGACACGCCATACTACGATGTGAGCGACGAGGCTACGCTCGAAGCCCTAGTTGCGCACCTACGTGTACCGCGTGAGAGACCACCAGCCGTCGCGGAAGAGGAAATAGCCGAGGTCTTCGAGGCTCGATTTCGTCGCGATATCGAGCGTTTGGAGTCGACCACAAACGAGGCGCTGCTGCGCTTGTCCGCACGCCGATCGTTCACTGTACATGGGCAACGCATATCAGTCGATATGCCCGAGATCAATGAAATCGTAGGGAGTTCATCACGAATCTCCCTAATTGTGGGCGAGCCAGGCAGCGGAAAGTCGGCGATAATCGCCGCCGTCGCAGAGGCACTCAGAAGCCAAGGCGTTCACATTGTTATCCTGGACGCTGATGCATTAGAGGATGGCGGCGATACTCGTCCACTTCGCGACCGACTCGGCCTTCGCTACGACATTCCAACGATACTGTCCGAATGGCGCGATGAACAGCCTAAAGTCCTGTTCGTTGACGCGCTAGACGTTGCACGATCAAGTGCTTCGGCGCGCCAGTATCGAGATCTTATCTTACGAGTGGCCAACGAAGCGCCGGAGTGGCGCATAGTTGTCTCCATAAGACGGTATGAATTTGATAACGGACGCCAACTAAGGCAGATACTACAATCGGTAGGTGGTCAGGGAACCGGACCTTCGCAAGACACGTTTCTTGTGGCTCCGCTTTCCGAACAGATATTGGCGACAATTGCGAGCGAAAGCAACAGGTTAGCCTCGTTTTTCGACGCCGCCAGCGACGAGGCACGAAGCCTTGTGAGAAACCCGTTCAATCTTTCTCTTTGCGCGGCCGTGCTTGACAGCGCGCAGCACGCCGACCTTCGGGTTGTACAGACCCAGTATCAGCTGCTGGCGCTCTATTGGTCAAGTCGCATCGATCCAGCAATACGGCCCGCTCCCGTCGCAGCCTTGCAATGCCTCATAGGAGCAATGCTCGCGGACCGTCGCACGTCGGCATTACGCGACCTTGCCGGGCAGGACGCAATCGAAGCTTTGCTTTCCGCCGGCGTGATTGTCGAGGCGGATTATGGGGGCGCCGCTGGCTCGTGGGTTAGGTTCCGTCATCGCCTTCTTTTTGACTATGCGGTTGACAGGGTGATTTTCCTGAGTGCTCCGGGCGGAATCGTTCCCGTCCTATCCCAGGTCACAGATGCGATCCTCTTGTTGTACTCTGCAATCCGACTTCATTTTGAAGGAGCTTGGTTCGACAAAAGGCGCTTTTGGGCCGATGCGCATCAACTTGAGGCCGCAAGCATATCGAGCGCTGCCAGCACTGTAGCGCCTGTTGTGGCTGCGGAGGAGATGTCAACGCTGGAGGATATCCTACCGCTGCTTTCCGGTAACGGCTCACAGAGTCTTATTTCGAGATTTGTTCGCGCTGCAGACCGTTACGCCTTGACTGAAGCTCGTCGGGAAGCAATGTGGCCAATCCTATCTGAGTTCTTGGGTCGGCTTTGGGCGAGCGGCGACGCACCACTAGTGGCGTTTGAGCTTCTCTGGCGTTTACGACATAAGTTGAAAGACGCGCCGGTTCCAGCAATGGTGGGATTTGCAGGCACAGCGCGATCCATGCTAGGTCACGCCCTGCTCCATCGCGCCGAATCACACGGCGAATGGCAAGCACGGATTGCGATCGAGACTGTCGCTGAGACGTTTGACACAGATGCTACAGCATCTGCGATAGCCTTGCGCCCTATATTGGCATCCGACTACTTGAGTAGGTTCGGCTATGCGGATGCACGCTGGCTCGCGTGGCACTTTGGCCGCGTATGGAAGAGTAATCCGTCATTTGCAGTGGATGTCTATAGGGCGTTCTTTGCATTTGACGAGCGTGACGTGGCGAAGACCAGCATGAGCGCTGGCGTCTTGGCGATGGTTTCAAACCGGGCTCAGGATTATGAGTCGGCGATCTACGCCCTTGGCGATCACTTTAGCAAATTTGCTGTTGAGCACATTGTCGAGGCTGCAGCGATAGTTGGACCGGCAGCCCAGCGACACAATCGTACGCTTTTGCGCGAATCACATTCCATCGTGATTTCTTGCCCGCTCCGGAATTGGCTGCTGAAGATCGAATACGATGGATCGGAGATTTGGGACGGGGAGGGTAGCCTTGATCCTTCCTCCGAACGGAAAATGCTTGCAAGCTTCAGCGATGCGGTTCTTGCGGCGGCGGATGACGA
Organism: Vulcanimicrobiota bacterium; assembly: GCA_963715435.1. Taxonomy (GTDB): domain Bacteria; phylum Vulcanimicrobiota; class Vulcanimicrobiia; order Vulcanimicrobiales; family Vulcanimicrobiaceae; genus JAFAHZ01. The sequence continues at coordinate 2,112,198 of OY970243.1, read as the reverse complement.
CCGTTTGGATCTGGACGCTGTCCTTGATGAGGCGGCGCAAAGCTGGGTGACAGCCGCTCCGTGGCGACGGCTGCTTCAAGTTGGCTCGCTAAGACCAAACAACGTCGGCATCGCGATATTCGACCTCGCTTCTCGACCGGAGGTACTGGAGCATCCGGCACTGACAGAGGCGGCCATCGAATGCCTAGCGTCGATCGCTACGCTACTCTCTGTTGAAGATCGCAAGCTACTTGTATCGCGCCTCGACGGTATTCGCAGAAAGCGACCTGGTCTCGTATCGCGTGTCGGAGCCGCTCTTCCAGTTGGGATGATCCCCGAGGCGTGGCTATGCCCTACCCCCGAAACCCCCGCGACGCTAGAAGTGGGGACGCATGCAGTAACCGTTGAGGATCTAATCCGACTCTCCGCTGGCGGAAAACGGTCCGAGAATGCGCGGCTTCTAGAGCGTATTCGCTCGATTGACCCTTTCACTCGGGCGCTAGGAATATTAACCGACGAGGAGCGGCCAGCGGCGGTAGAGGCGTTATCTATGCTGCTCACGGAGCTCCACACAGCCGACAAGGGCGACGCAGCATATGATGTGGGATGGAGCGTCGCATCTGGCGTGGCTCGAAGGCTTGCTGAGCATCACAAAGACAACCTGAGCCAGGCGGACCTGCAGTTGGTGCGCAGCACGTTGATGCGCGCATCATACGAGCGCCAACCGGTACCCGACGCAAAAATGGATGCGCAATTCGCGCAATCGCAATCGTGGGGCTCGCCGTCTGCTCGGATCGACGCGGTGCTGGGTCTGATTGCGCTATGGTCACCTAATGATCAAGAGATATTGGACCGATTGTTCGCAATGGCAGACGACGACCGTGCAGACGTTCGATATCTGATCATCACGAATGCGGCCCGACTGGGAGCAGACAATGCTTGGCATCTTGTTGAGCACCTCATTGGGGATCCGAACGCCGGAGTGATCACCGGGCTTGTTGGCCATGCGTTGCCTCGGCTATGGAGTACAGATAAAGAGCGTGCCACCGAATTGGTGTTGACGACGTACGAGAAGATACGACGAAGCAATGAGATCATGACGCATTCGATGCGCGAAGCACTACTAAGCATGGTTGAGTATCTTGCAATTGTCGAAGGAAACGAGCGCGCACTCGCTGCGGTAGAAGCTCTACTGTATGCACCTTCGGCAAATGGAGATGATGCTACCGCGTTGGTCTTCTTAATGGCGCGGCGCATGGAACTATTGCTTCGCGCAGATACGTACAACGAGTTTCTGGCACTTCGTATTGCGTCCTACCTTCAACGATGCCTGGAAACGGCGACGACGCGGTCCCTAGAACTCCTTTACGCGCCCGTCGCGTCACCGGCAGCGACTCAAGAAGAGCACGATGCTGCCACACTAGATGCAAAGCGAATAGCAGAGATCGCCTCCAGGCTGTATTTTGCGTCAGGAGCATTTGCTCCGCAAGGTGTCACGCGAGCGGAAGCAACGCCAAGATTCTACCCGCTTGCGAAACCGCTATTGTCGATTCTGAGTCGGTGGCCGATTCCGCCCGTCCTTCACAATGTCGTCTTGATCCTAGACCTGTACTTGATCATGGACCCGCGCGAGTGCTTCCTGATCTTCGCGAGCGCCATCGCCACAGGACAGCGCTTTGGCTTTGAGCGCGATTCGCTTGCCTTTAGCCCGATCGCTGCTTTTGTGGAACGTTGCTTAGCGGACTACAGCGAGCTGTTGGAGAGCGATGGAGAACTCCGGACTGCCCTTGTGACCACTGCAGACATTCTCGCGGACGCAGGGCTAGAGCCATTTCAGGACGTTGTAGCCGGACTGCAGAGGCTCTACGAGTGACCATGGATGCGCAAGCCTTTCAAGTGCTGGATCGCGAGACTGAACCGACCGCGACGGCGCTGATCTTCGACACAAGCGCCTTGATAGATATAGTATTGCATCCGGATGGGCCAAGACTCCTTGCCGCGATCATCGGCGCCCTCAACGAGGCGCGAGTTTCATGCGCGAATTCCAGCGGTGGTCGTGGACGAGTTTAATCGGCGAACTCAAACCTCAGACCTTGTGGACCGTATGACGAGTCGCGCAAGGAGTAGCATCCAAAACCTTGGCACGCTAGCGGCAGCAGCGCAGGTAGACTTAGCGGTTGTTTCAGCGGAACTCGAAGCGGGCCTAGTGAAGCTCGAAGGCGCTGTACGCACTCTCGTTGGCGCGGTTGCCACTATTTTCGCTCACCGAAACAGCTCCATTATTCCGATAACCGATCAGGCAAAGGTGGCTTGTTTCGATCGCCTCGGAAAGGGCCTGCCGCCGGATGACCGGGATAAGTTAAAGAGATCTAGTCTCAACGACCATCTCATTTGGTTGGCAGTACTAGCGACGTCGGAAATGAGAACGGTGATCTTCTGCACCAATAACAACAGCGATTTCGCAGCGAATGGCGATAACGTGGAGACTTTACATGATGTCCTGTTCGCAGAGACTAGTTCCCCGGGCCGCTTCACCGTTGACTTTCACGATCTAGTTGGATTCATGAACGCACACGTGGACATGGAACGTGATCCGTGGGTACTTGTCGAAGATCTACCGAGGCGCTGCGCCGACTGTGGGGATAGAACTACTACCTTCCTGAGACAACCACCGCGCTTTCGGCAGCCGGATATCGAGATTATGCATTGCCGGGAGTGTCGCCGCGCTCACCTGACCGGCGCGATGCGGCCTGAAGCAAGCTAATACTACGTTGTGTTCGCGAAAAGGCGATCTGAGATGCAAGCAGCGGGGGTTAAGGCCATGTCAAGGAGTAGTGACGGCTGGGACACATTTGATGCGGCAATGCGTGCATACGTTAGTGAATTCGCGAGTTTGTCCGCGACCGTCGGATCCCGAGTTGAGTCGCATGCCACAATGGGTACAGCGTGGCGCAACATACGTCCGCGAAATCAGACCGACGTACTTCATGGCGCAGTCTGTTGCAAACCAGGCTTTTTACTTAAAGTCATTTCCAGCTTTGGAAGTGGCCTTTTATGCATCACCGCTGAAGCCCTATCTTCCCGGTGGATCCGCCTTAGGTCCAGGACCGCAGACTTACATCCACCCTAGGGACGTTGCGATCCGAGCGGCGTTTCGGGCGATTAAGATTTACCCAGATCAGAAGCAAGCGTTTGATCGCGATTCAAATTGAGGCGGATTTGCGGTCACTACACCATCTGGTCGAGTCCAGGACTCTGCGGATGGAGCTGATCGGTGTAATCATTGGCGCGCAGGTTACTGAAACGGTTGCTCTGCGCGAGAATCTGAGGATCGAATCGCTCACCCCCGCTGAGGTCGGTACATTCTTCAACCCGGCTCCGTTCCCAATCACAATTAACAACGGCACTGGTGAACAGGAGGTGCTTCTGCCCGCACCTATCGCGGCGCTGAGACTCTCTTTCGATCAGCCGCGTGACGAGGTAACGGCGAACCACGTACCAGAGTTGTTCGACGAGTTCGAGAGACTTGCCGACGCCATTGCATTGCACCACGAGGTACGGCCCGCCCTGTTTCTATGGCGGCAGTGGAGTACGGACGAATTTCTTCGCGGAGGCTACTCAACGTCGGCCCCGATTGGGATCGGATTGGCTGAGAGGTCGGAAGTTATTGCAGATGCATCCCAAGTGGTTGAGGCATACACGGCTCTTCGAAAGCTGTGCCTTAGCGGTAAGGAAACGCACGTCCCATTGGCGATTAGACGCATTGGATTGAGTCGCACCCGCGCCAGCTCGGAGGACCTGCTAATCGACACAATGATCGCTCTTGAGGCGCTGCTGCTTACGGATAACAATAAGGAGCGCGGCGAGTTGGCTTTTCGAATGTCGCTGCGGGCGGCCCAGTGGGAGGCGACTCTTGGTGAGAATGCAGCCGAGGCATTTGATTTGGTGCGCCGAGCGTATGGGATACGCAGCCGAGTCGTGCACGGCGGAATGCCAAAGAAGGACGCTACGTTTGACGTCGACGGAATCAAAGTAAGCTACGATGATATTGTCGTACGCCTCGCGTGTCTAGCGCGCAACCTCGGAATCGACGCTCTGCGAAGGGGGTTGAACGACGACGTCAACATGGAATGGGACTCGCGCCTAAAGGAATTACTCCAGGGGACATCAGAGCGGCTGCCTGATGGCACTCAGTGAACTAGCACCGTCGATCCCAGCCCTCCGAGATACTGACCTCGCGCCAGCGGGTACTCCGGATCCAACACGTCGTCTAACGGTTCTTTTGGGCGCTGGCGCGTCGACGTTCGCGGGAGCCGCCTCTACGAGCGATCTGACGGCGATGGTAGCCCAAAGAGATGTAAGTGGTTCGATTCTCGCTGCTCTACGATCCCGTGAGGAGACCATTAGCGCCAATTTCGAAGATGCGCTATACGTTCTCGAAGAGATTGATGCGCTCGTTGGGAATTTAAACACACGCGCTCCTTCAATGCTTCGCCCTTTTATCGAGCTCACTGGAATGCTTGAGGATTTATGATTGAGTCACGCCGAGATCCGAAGAGAGCGCTTCGAGCTTATGGAAGCAATCGCAGCGTCGTTTAGTTCCATCAACTACGATACGGCTTGGCGCAAACTATATGGTTTGTTGCGTCCCCTTCTAAACGAGTTCGACATCGATGTCTTCACGCTGAACTATGATCAGGTTGCGGACGTTACGGTTTATGGTTTGTCCATGCTGTCAGGTAAGGGATGGTTCGACGGCTTTGGCAGACCGATCGACATGGATTCGAATCTCGGTTTTCGAGCCGATCAATATGCCCATTGGGATCCCGCGTGGGGACCCAAGCATCTGACGCTCGCGCACCTTCACGGCTCCCTGCTGTTTGGATACCATGCCAGCGACAGGAGAATGGCCCACTCAGCGGCCTATGAGATTGTGCAGGCGCAAACTTACGAAATCGCTCGACGCTCGTGGGCGTGGGCGACCGAGGCGGCATCAGAAGACCCCAATTTAGATTTCGACGGTGTTGTTCCGATTGTGTCTGGTTTGCGTAAAACTGGAAAACTAAATGTCCAACCATTCGCGAATTACTTTGCAGAGTTTGCGCACGCTATCGCTGCATCGCCGTACCTCTTGATAGTTGGTTACGGAGCAGGTGACGAACATGTTAATTTCTGGCTGCGCGAATACACACTAATCCACGGCGACAAAGCTCGAGTTGTCGAGATCACCCGTTCCTCTGATCCTGCACGATTCACCATGCAGAGGTTTGGAGCTTATCCCTTCGAGTGGAGCAGCGTGCCCGGAGGCAATGACGCCCTTGTCAGTAGGGCTGGAGTCCGCTGCCTTACTATCACAGGTGGCGTGACGCCCGATCGCGCCTTCGAGGGACGCCTCGAAGAACTGATCAACGCCCAATATAGCGGCGCGCTGCATTACTAGCTGTGCATAATCCTAAGGCACGAGCTTCCTCGCGGCGACGCTCTATGAGTCCAGGAACTTGATCATCTTCTTGTAATCGTGTCCTCTCAGCGGAAGGCCTTCCCGGAACACGGCCAACCCACCGTGACGCGCGAATCCGCCGTCGTCGAAGTTAAGAAGCTTTTCAAGAGAATCTACGTCTCGCAGACTCCTGTAACCCGCTGCCATGCAAAGAACGGCCTTGAGCGAATCATTCTCTTTATCGAGGTTGACGCTTTGGGTTACGAAACAGAAACGCAACCGGTCAGCGAAACGCAGTGCCGCGTGCATGAGCCAAACATTTAGATGAATATCTCCGACGCTGTAGCCGACCATAACCGTGCGTCTAGTTTCGGCCAACACATTGTAGGCCCACCGGTTGAATTCGCTGTACGGCGGCCTTATCAACTTTTCGCTTTTCGCGAGCCCGGACACGATCGTCGAATGTATCCCTCCATCGTCTGTGTACACCCACCGGCTCGCGTTACCGTCGAGGTTTTCTAGCAGTTTCATGCCATTTTGGTGTTCGACAAAGCCGAAGCGCACGTGCCCGTGAACATGCACTAGACGGTGTCGCGCTCGCTCTAAGTGCTCGATGGAAAACGACGCGAACCCCGCTCCCGGGTCGCTCACAAAGCCGTCCTCGAAGAACGGGGCTGCCCGGTCAACGAGATCATCATAGTTCAGGTCAATGCAATCGATCCCGTAGCGCCGCGACAGCTGACGAAGCAACGCGCCCGCCGCATCGGTACGAACAATGTCAAGATCCTTGATTTCTTCGATTAGCCGGTTTCTGATCACCATGATGGCGTTCTCGAGAATGTGATGCAGCACGACCGTCGGCTGATCGCCGAGCCAATCCTGGAAGCTGATCAGGGGTCTCAATGGCGAGATCACGGGTGGTCGGGGATAGTCGGGTTCCCGGAACTGCTCCGACCACTGGAGGACTTCCAGCAGCACTTCGAAGTTATAGGCGCCGTCCGGAAGAATCGCACGCAGGTTATCCACCAGTCGGCGGTAGATTGGCGCGTGCGGGTCCTGCGGAAAGTTGGCGAGGCGATGCGCGAAATGCTCGTCAATCGCATCAGTTAGATCACGCGTCCCGGAGAAGCCGTACGCCTGAGAAAATCCTGCTCCGAGCAGTAGAGCGATCCGAGGCCGGGCGCCGAATAGGCGGCGCAAAGAACTACCGAGCAACATATTTGGGGGCGGTATTCTCTGACGACACGCCGTTTCCGCGGTAAGCGCGGAATGATCTGCACCGTCACATGGATCCAGTTTTGACTCCCTATTGACTCCCTATGGGGCGAATCTAGGCGAACTCTCGCGAACTCTGGCGAACGCTGAGCTATCGATTTTTGCCTTATTCTACCGCATTTTCTCCACACTTCGGTGATGGAGTCCGACTGCACAAGGCGGTTTCGCATGTAAGGGGTCAGTTTGACCCCCTGAGCAATCGCCACTCAACCGATTTAATCGGCCCGTTCCAGCTTGCGCAGCTCGATGAAACAGTCGCTCATGCGGCACGCGCGACAGGCGCGTGGACGGCGAGTGCGGCAAATTGACTCGGCTTGGAGCTTTTGCGGTTTTCGGATCTTGAGTGCCATTATGGCGCGCGCGAAGTGTTTTCGGGCGCGAGCGGCGTGCTTAGCGATGGCGAGCGGATCGGACTCGTCGGCCCCAACGGCACCGGGAAGTCGTCGCTCTTACGGCTGCTCGCCGGCGTCGACGTTCCGTATGGCGGGACGATCGCTCGCGCGAAAGGCATGCGGCTCGGATACCTCGCGCAAGGCATCGCCGACGAAACCGAGTCGACGCTGCAGCAGCTCGTCGACGCGGCGCTCGCGAAATGCGCGCCGGAAGTGTGGCCGTTGCGCAACAAGGCGCTGCGCATCATGCTCTCGGCCTTTGGATTTGCGGCAGCGGATTACGATCGTCCGTTGCGCACGCTTTCCGGCGGCCAGCGGGCCAAAGCGGCGCTCGCGCATCTCTTGATCGACGAACCCGACTACTTCATCCTCGACGAGCCGACCAACCATCTCGACGTTGCGACCGTGCGTTGGCTCGAAACGTTTATCGCCGGCGACAAGCGCGGCTATATCGTCGTGTCGCACGACCGGTATTTCCTCGATCGCATCGCGACGCGCATCTGGGAGATCGATCGCGGACGCTTGTACGCCTACGCGCCGGCGCGACCCGCGTACACCGCCTACGTCAACGAGAAGGCCGCCCGGCTCGAGGCCGAGCGTCGCGCCTATCAAACGTTCGTTGCCGAGCGCGATAAGCGGCGCGCCACGATCGCCGGACTGCGCGCAACCCACACGTCGTCGGATTACAGCCAGGTGCGCAGCCGCGAAAAACAGCTCGAGCGCGTTGAAGCATCGATGCAAGAGCCGCCGCCGGCAACGCCGGCGCAGCCGATTGCCGTACGACTGGCGCGCGTCGCGACGCTTGGGCGGCGGCTTTGCCTTCGAAGCCAAGGATCTCACCAAAGCCTACGCGCACGAACTCTTTCGCGGTCTCACGATCGACGTCGAACGCGGCGAGCGGCTTGGCGTCGTCGGGCCAAACGGCTCCGGAAAGTCGACCTTCCTCAAACTGTTGACGGCGGAGGTGCAGCCCGATGCCGGCTCCATTCGCTTCAACCCGGCATCGCAGGTCGCGTATTTCGCGCAGAACTCGCACGAGCAGCTCGATCCCAACAAAAGCGCCGTCGAGGCGGTGCTCGCCCACGGCGCGCTTACGCCGCAAGACGCGCGAGGATTGCTCGGCCGCATGCGCATCAGCGGCGATGCCGCCGATAAGCCGGTGCGCGATTTTTCCGGCGGCGAGCGCCGGCGCATCATGCTGGCGTGCCTGATGGCGCGCAAGGCCGACGTGCTGCTGCTCGACGAGCCGACGAACGATCTCGATATCGACAGCCGCGAAGCGCTCGAAGGCGTCTTGTGCGAGTACGAAGGCTCGATCGTCGTCATCTCGCACGACCGCTTTCTGCTCTCGCGTCTGTGCGATCGCGTCTTGTGGATCGAAGGCGGCGCGTGGGGCATCGTCGACGGCGGCTACGACGCCTATGAGGCACAGCAGCGCGCGCGTGAGACGTCGGCCTTGGCGCTCACGGCCAACGACGCGCCGCGAGCGCCCGAAGACGTCGCGGCAAACGCCGCTGCGTAAGCGCGCGCAGCTCAAGACGCAGATCGCCCGAGTCGAGCGTGAGATCGAAGCGACCGACGCGCGCGCCGCCGAGATCGAGCGCCTGTTCGAGCTGCCCGAAACCTATGCCGACCGCGAGCACGCCAAAGCCTTAACCGACGAGCTGGCCAAACTCAAAGCGCGCAGCGGCGAGCTGGTCACGCAGTGGGAAGCTCTGCTGCACGAACTCGAAGCGCTGCTCTAGCGCTTTCGCTATTGATACAACGGCGGGACGAACGCCGCGCCGGGAATCGATCGTGGAAAACGCATCTGCGTCAGACGATAGCGCCACACGCCGTGACCGACCATGATGCCCAGCTCCCGGATGCCGCTTTCGACGATGCCGTCGGTCTGCAGCCAATAGCCGCCGACCGTGCTGTAGTGTTGCTCGACCGAACCGCGAAAGCCGAAGGCCGACGCGTTGAACCGCATCGTGCAGAAGTGCATGTTGTGCAAGTTGACCACGACGTCGGCCAGTTGATGGCGCGGATTGCGATCGCGTGGGATCAAATGCAACGCGTGGCCCGGCGTTCCGTCGGTGCACGTCGCCGGTCCTTTGTCTACCACGCTGTAGATGTTGCTGCCGATCACCTCGACGACGGCGATCGTGCGCAGATCGCCCGGCGGACCCGGCGTCGGCGTCGCGTAGCTCGAGATCGATGGATCGGTCTTTTGATACTCCAGCATGCCGTCGCGCAGCGCGCGGAACGCACCGTACCACGTTGGATCGAAAAACGCGCGCGTACTGACCAGCCGTCGTCCGTCTTCGTCGGTGATTTCCGAAGCGTAGTCGTCGGTGCGATGCCGAATCGACCATTGCGACTCCGACGAAGACGCGGTCTCCCCAGTCGTCATTTCGAGCCAGACGAGATGCCGAATGACGATCAGCGCGATGGAAAGGTTATCGCCGTCGCCCTCGATCGTGTACGTGAGGTACGGCGGTTGGGGCAACGCACGCATCGAATCCACGGCGGCCGAGTAGAACGCTTGTGGCGAAGGCGGCGGCGCTTGCTCGGCACGCGCTTGCCCCAGCCCAAAAGCAAGCGCAATCGAAGCAACTCCAACGAACCTTCCGGGCCGCATAGGGCGATTCTACAACCGCGGCCGGCACTCCAAGCGCCCGCCGATGAGAAGCGCGTGAAATCACGCATTCCTCCTTTTCCGGGACCGCCGGGCCCCGATTGATGATAGACTGGTGGTATAGCCATGCATCGAATAATTAATTGGCCGACGTCGATCGGACTCGTCACTATTCACACGTGTGCGTTAGCCGCATTCGTTCCGGCACTCTTTTCGTGGTCGGCACTGGCCGTCTTGGCGGTCGTGAGCGTCCTGACGTCGGCGATCGGCGTCTCGTTGTGTTTTCATCGCACGCTGACCCATCGCGGCCTGAGAATCTTTAAGCCGCTCGAGTATGCCATGGCGGTGTTGGGGACGCTGTCCCTTCAGGGCGGCCCGATCACATGGGTCGCTACGCATCGCGCGCATCACGCCGCAACCGACCGCGCCGGCGATCCGCACGGTGCCGATCGCGGATTCTTCTGGTCGCACGTGAAGTGGCTCATTTTGCGCAACGACAACGTTCCCAAGGGCGCCGATGTTTCGCGCTACGCCGCCGATCTCACGAGTGACCCGTTCTACCGGTTTCTCGACCGCAACCAAGTGCAGCTGCAGATCGCGTTGGGTGCGCTGCTCTTGGTCTTTGGCGGACTGTCGTGGGTCGTCTGGGGCGTCTTCGTACGCCTCGTCTTGATGTATCACATCACCTGGCTGGTCAACAGCGCGGGGCACATGTTCGGATACCGTAGCTACCGGACGAACGACCTCTCGCGCAATACCTGGTGGGTGGCGCTGTTTTCCTGGGGCGAAGGCTGGCACAACAACCACCACGCGTTTCAGTTCTCAGCCCGGCACGGTTTGCGCTGGTTCGAGATCGACGTCATTTGGTGGATGGTTCGCGTACTCTCATTCCTCGGACTGGCCACCGACGTGAAAGTTCCGAGCGTCGCGATGCGGCGAAAGCTCGCGTATTCGATCCCGCTCGCCCTTGGCCGGCGCGAGACTCGGTAAACGTTTAGCGCTCGACGGTTTTAGGTCGCAAAGTCCGGTTGGTGGCATGGCAAGGGGTCAGTCTTTCCCGTCGAAATCAAGAGAGGGGCCACCACGCTGCATGAAACGCGTTGCGCTTTGCACCGCTCGTGGCCAGAGCCGATCGTTCCACAGCCAGCGGCGCAGAAACAGCGTAAACGGGTTCCACGACCCGCTCAAATTTAAATGATTTGCCGACGGGTCGGTGAGGAATTCGCACGGTACGTTTCCGTCGAGCGATGCAGACTCGACGATCACTACCCCGTCGCTGCGATTGCGATAGCGCGCCAGCCGGCCGGCCAGATTGAAGATCGGAACGTCCCCCGCCACCCACGGTTTGCCGTCCAGCTTCCACTGTTTCTCATCCGACGCTGCATCGGTCACCCAATGACCCAACGTCCCGTTGAGCCACCGCATGAACGACGACTCGATGTCCATATCGGCCACGACGCTTTTCGAAAAATGCAAGCGATGCAGCAGGCCATTCAAGTTGTCGGTCACGATACCGGCATTCGGTGCGCCCAGCTGAAAGATCGCCGCGATACGCACCTGCGACTGTCCCGAACGCAGCAGTCCTCGCGCAATCAGCCCCCCGGCACTGTAGCCAAAGAGCGCGACGGGTTCGTCCGAGCGATCCGCGGATTGCAGTCCGGAGAGAAACTGCGCGAACTGGTCGATCCGATCCGACAGTGCGCCTCGCCCGCCGTCGAATACCGCGCATGTGAAGCCGTTCGCAGCGAATCCGTCGATACCGTGCCGCCCGCGAACGAACACGTCCATGGCGTTGCGGTTCTCGTTCCACCCGGGAATGAGCACGAGTCTCACACCCTTCTTCTACCCGAATGGGCGTAGTGCACACTGTACGCTTCGACGTCGGCAATCGCTTGGCCCGCATGCGAATTGCGATGCATGGGTCGGTGCAGCAAACGTCGTAAAGACGAAGGTTGCGCATTACACTTGACATTGCTCGTGCTTCCTTCGACCCGGCGACGTTTGCGCGCGGCTTGAGTTACGCCCGCAGCGGTCGCGTCGTGCGACTCGACGTTTGCCGGAAACGGCGCATCGAAGCGTCGGTGCGCGGCACGTCGGCGGTTCCGTACGAAGTCGCGATCGAGTGGCACGAAGGTCGCCGCCTCGCAGTGCCTGCGATTGCCCCATCGGCCGTAACTGCAAGCATGGCGCCGCCGCCGCGATTCTTGCCGCCGAGGGCGGCACGCGCGACGCCGCCGATGGCGCCGTCGACAGCTGGCTGCAAGCGATTACGGCGCAGCGTTTTGAAAGCAGTGAGCCGCGCCGCGAGCACGTGCTCTACGTGCTCGGCATTCGTGAGTCGTACTACGTTCCGCGCGTCGACCTCGTTCCGCGCATCGCAACGCGGCTCAAAGACGGCGAGCTTTCGATGGGCCGCGCAGTCGACTTATCCACCCTCGCGCAAGGCACCGGACGCTACGCAACGCCGGCCGATCGCACCATCGGCCGGCTCGCGAGCGTCTGCGGTCTCACCGGCCTCGGCACCCTCAACTCCAAACTCTTCGCAACGCTGCTCGATCTGCTGCTGGAAACCGGCCGCGTGCACTGGCAGTCGACGAAGAATCCGCCGCTGCAACGCGCCGACGTGCGCGATGCAACGTTCGCGTGGCAGCTCGATCCCTCCGACGGACGGCAGCGCCCCGGAATCGAAGGCCGCACATCGGCGCGCCTGCTGCCGAGCGATCCGCTCTGGTACGCCGATTCGCAGAGCAACGAAGCCGGAACGATCGATCTCGGTATCGCCGCCGAACTGGCGAGCGCGCTCGCGCTCGCGCCGTCGCTCAACGCAGCGCAAGCGCGGCGCGCCCATACGCTCTGGCATCGCATTCCGATCGCCCACGCCGTTCCGCCGCCGCCGTCCGACGTGCAGTTACGCGTCGTCGAGCGCGATCCGGTTCCCCGTTTACTGTTGCGCGCTTCCGACGCGCCGGCCGCCGTTGCGGAGCTGACGTTCGCGTACGGCGAGACGACCGTGCGTCCCGACGAAGCGATCTTCGAGTTTGCGCAAACCAACGAGCAAGGCGCCGTAACGACGTGGCCGCGACGGCTCGCGTTTGAAGCGGCTGCGCGCGCGACGTTGGCCGAGAACGGCTTGCACCCCATCGCGTGGCCACACGGGCAGTTCGCAGCGCCGGAACGATCGTGGGCGCGATTCGTCGACGAAGGCGTTCCGGCGTTGCGCGAGCGCGGCTGGCAGATCGAGATCGATCCCACCTTCCCCTACGAAGTCGTGCGCATCGACGACGCGGCCTGGGACGCCGAGGTCGTTGAAAGCGAGAACCGCTGGTTCGAGCTCGATATCGGCATCGATCTCGAAGGCAAGCGCGTCTCGCTCCTGCCCGTCGTCGTCGACGCCTTGGAAATGCTCGGCATCCGTTCGTCCGGCGAACTCACCGCCGAACTGAGCGGCGAGCGCGCGCGCACGCTCTACGGCCGGCTGCCCAACGGCGCGTTCGCCGCGCTGCCGCCCGAACGCGTCGGGCGCATCGTTTCAACCTTGGTCGAGCTGTTCGACGCGCCGCTCACCAAGGAAGGCCGCCTCGAGCTGACGCCCGCGCACGTCGCCGGTATCGACGAGCTCCAGGCTGCCGTATCGGTGCGCTGGTCCGCGGCAACCCAACCGCTGCGCGCGGCTATCAGCGAACTCACCAGCACGCAGTACGAGCCGGTTGCGCTGCCCAGCGCGTTTAAGGGCGAGCTGCGCGCGTACCAAACGCGCGGCGTGGCGTGGCTGCAGCTGCTGCGGCGCAACGGTTTCGGCGGCGTGCTCGCCGACGACATGGGCCTGGGAAAAACCGTACAGTTTCTGGCGCATCTGGCGATCGAAAAAGCGCGCGGGCGATTGCACGGGCCCGTGCTCATCGTTGCGCCGACCAGCGTGCTGCCGAACTGGCGCGCCGAGATCGCGCGCTTCGTGCCGAGTCTGCGCGTCGTCGCGCTGACCGGAAACGATCGCGCGGAACGGTACGCCCGTCTCGACCAAAGCGACGTCGCGCTGACGAGTTACGCGCTGCTCCACCGCGACGCCGATCGGCTGACCGCACGCGAGTGGCCGATGGTCGTCCTCGACGAGGCGCAGTTCGTGAAGAATCCGCGCTCGAAGGGCGCGCAGGCCGCGGCGCGCTTGCGGGCGTCGCAGCGCGTCGCGCTCACCGGAACGCCGATCGAGAATCATCTCGACGAGCTGTGGTCGATTTTCAATTTCGCGATCCCCGGTTTGCTGGGCGAGCGAACGCCGTTTGCGCGCGTTTTTCGCACGCCGATCGAAAAGCGCGGCGATACGCAGCGCCGCGCGCTGCTGGCCGCGCGTCTGCGGCCCTTCCTGCTGCGGCGCAAGAAGGAAGACGTCGAGCTCGACCTGCCCGAGAAAACCGAAATCGTCACGCGCGTGGAGCTCGACGGCGCGCAGCGCGATCTCTACGAAACGATTCGCCTGGCTATGCACGAGCGCGTGCGGGCCGAGATGCGCCGCCGCGGCTTGGCCCGCAGCCGCATCGTCGTGCTCGACGCGCTGCTCAAGCTGCGCCAGGTCTGCTGCGATCCGCGGCTCGTCAAACTTCCGGCCGCGCGCGACGTGCACGGCTCGAGCAAGCTCGAGGCGCTCTTCGAGATGCTGCCCGAGCTCATCGACGAAGGCCGGCGCGTGTTGCTCTTCTCGCAGTTTACGTCGATGCTCGATCTTATAAAGCCGGAGCTTGCCGCACGCGGTATCGATTACGTCGAGATTCGCGGCGAAACGAAGGATCGGGAAACGCCGGTGCGGCGTTTTCAAAGCCGGGAAGTGCCGCTCTTTTTGATCAGCCTCAAGGCGGGCGGCACGGGATTGAACCTCACCGCCGCCGACACGGTCATCCACTACGATCCGTGGTGGAATCCGGCCGTCGAGCGTCAGGCGACCGATCGCGCTCATCGCATCGGCCAGCACCGTCCGGTCTTCGTCTATAAACTCATTACCGTCGGCACCGTCGAAGAACGGATCCTGGAGCTGCAGGAACGCAAAGGCGCGCTCGCGGCCGGCATCTTCGACGATGCCGCAGCGGCGGCGCAGGTGTTAGACGAAGCCGAGATCGAGCGATTGTTCGCCCGGGCGTAAGGCGATAGGGGCGCTAGCCCTTGGACGGCGCGAACGGAAAGCGGTATTTGGGGGTGTACGAGTACGTCTGACCGCAGGTGCGGCAAATGTTGTCGGGACTCCCAAAATGCTCGTGGGGACCGTATTCCTTCACGCGCGCCGGCGCACGCTTCTTGATAGCCATTGGACTTTTCATTCGTATTTACTTTCGGCGCAGGCGTAAGGCTGCGGCTTTTATCGCATTGGGACGCGCGTTTTCGTCGGCGCGGCGCCGAGACGGCGCATCGGTGGGCATCGACACGCTCGGCGCAATACTCACCGTTGCGATCGGGATACCGTTATTGAAACTCATACCTTTCAATACCCGCTCGAAGGCGAATTAGTTTCGCTGCGAGGCGCTAACCGAATAACGAAGGACCTAGATCGTGGCTTTGTCGGCCTTTTTGTAGAACGTCGAGCTGAGCATCTCGTAGCTCTTTGCGACCGGGGTTTCCTCGAGCAGGTCCTTTACGGTCTCGAGAATTTGCGGATAAGCCGTGGTGCTATACCTGTCGGCCTGTTCTTGCCGGCCCCAAAAACTGATAACGATTGCTTTCTTCGTATCCGCGCTAATGAGGCAGACTTCGTCTTGAAAGCCATCCTGTTTGCGCAGCGTGGGAAGGACCTGCTCTTCGAGCGCCTTCGTCAGCGCGACGACGGTATTCGGCTTCGGACGCATCGTGACAATTCGAGCAAACATATCTCTCCTAACGTTCACCGTCTCTGTTAGCCGGCCAATAAAGAAGCCGCCTCATCCGTACTACGCCTTTGGAAGCGTCAGTAACGGTGGGCAGCTTTGTGTGGCGCCTAGAGTCGCTGTAAAATTCAGTATGACATATTTTGTGCCGGATTGCACGATCTTCATCGAAATTGCAGGCCGAAACTGGGAGCGTAGGACAACCCGCCACGGAAGGAAATAATACCTGCAAAGAAAGGCGAGGCTTACGTTCCATGAAAATCCTGCGTTTCGGTATATTCATTGTCGCGATTGCCCTCAACGCATGCGGCGGCTCGTCCAACGGATCGACCGCAATGCCGGCAATCGACGCGGCCCTGCAGCCGCATGTGACCGTCAAAAAATTTACGTGGATCTCGAAGACGGGGAGCGCGGGACAAACCGTCGGCGTGAAGTGCCCCACGGGTTATCGGCTCATCGGCGGAGCGTCGAGCAGCGTGGACGGAAGCGCGGTCGGCATCGGTTGGGCAAAACCGCTGACGAACACGTGGTACGTTCAGCCGAGCACCAGCTCGGTGAAGGCGATTGCGATCGCATCGTGCGTGACCAAATCCGTGCCGCGATCGACGTTTGCGTGGCTGATACAGCCGTCCGGCGGCGGCGTCGCCACGGTGCAATGCCCGTCCGGTTTCGTGCTGATCAGCGGCTTCGCGAAAATCACGGCCAAAGGCCAGCAGATCACGCAAACGTACGTGCAAAACGGAAACGCGTTCTTCGTCAAAGGCGGTGCGAGCGCGGGGGCGTCGTGCGGCAAGGGCGCCGCCGGCATCGCGACGTTTGGGAAGTGGGGCGCCAGCCAGGAGCCGAAAAAAGTTTTCGCACCGTGCGCTACGGGCTTTTCGGCGATCGGCGGTAACACCGGAACGTCGCAATGGCCTGGTCCCCCGATTCAGCAGCATCGCGGAACGAGCACGCCGGGCGTCGTCGGCAGCACCGGCTGGTGGATCTTCTCCAACGGAAAGAACGTCGTCAGCTACGCCGTGTGCGTGCCCAATGGGACGTAGCTATTGACCGGGCGGTCGAAACGTCACGTGGTTGTGAACGGCGGTATCGATCTCTTCGGGCGTTAGCAACGGCGTGACGTTCGAACGCAGCGCGCCCGTCGCGTTGACGACGAGCGATAACGCCGCGGCGGACTCGTTACTGGGAAGGTCGACGACGATCAGCGCATCGCGCTGGCCGAACGCAAAGTAGAACGCCTCGACCTTTCCGCCGACCTCGGCACACGTTTCTTCGACGACTTTGCGCCGCGCGGAACCGCCGGTTTTGAGCAGGCCCGTAAACCCCTCGGGCGTGTAGGTCGCCTCGACTAAGTACTTTGGCATGAACCCCTCCAAAAAGCGCCGAAGCGCCTCTGAAAACACTTGCCGTCTCGGAGGCGCCGATGTTCGCAGCTCTACTCCTCGCGCAAGCCGTTACGATCCTCGTTGGCGGACACCCGTTGCACACTAATCCGGGCCCGATCGTTCAAACCGGACGGGTCTTCGTGCCGATGCGCAGCATTTTCGAGCGCATGGGCGCAACCGTCGTCTATG
This sequence comes from Vulcanimicrobiota bacterium, assembly GCA_963715435.1. Lineage (GTDB taxonomy): Bacteria > Vulcanimicrobiota > Vulcanimicrobiia > Vulcanimicrobiales > Vulcanimicrobiaceae > JAFAHZ01. Next base: position 2,095,072 of record OY970243.1, on the reverse strand, counting down.
CGTCGGGCAACATCAACGCGACGCGCGGCCGCACGACCGTTGCGCTGCGCATCGGATCGACGTCGGCGACCATCGACGGCCAGAATCAGCAGCTCGACGTCGCGCCGTTTATCGTCGGCGCCACCACGTACGTGCCGCTGCGCTTCATCGCGCAGTCGCTCGGCGCCAACGTCAACTACGATAACAACACGCGCGTCGTTGCCATCACGATGGCGCACATGCCGCCGTACAATCCCGGGCCGCCGCCGTATAATCCGGCGCCTCCGCCGCCGCAGGCGTACATCCAGCTCTACTCGCAACAGCCGGGGCCGAACGTCTACATCAACGATCGGTTCGCAGCCGATTTCGGCGCAGTTTACGCGCGGCGCGCGTCCCGCGACGGTGCGCGTCTATCTCGACGGCAACGACATCACGTACCGCGCCGGCGTACACGCTAACGGATTTTCGTACACGCCGCCGGCGCCGCTCTCGTACGGCGCGCATCGCGTTCGCGTAACGGGACTCGCCGTCGACGGCGCGAGCTTCGACCGCGCCTGGACGTTCACGGTCAACGGCGCACCGGCGCCGCCCTCACCCATCGACCTGCGCAACATTCAGCCCGGCGCGGGCACGTCGATCGTCGACCGCTTCGCGACCATCGCCGCGAACTTCACGCGTAACGTCGACGCCGGCAGCGTTCGCGTCTACATCGACGGCGCCGACCGCACCAATCAGTGCGCCGTCTCGGCACAAGGCTTCTCGTTCAAACCGCCCGCGCCGCTGAGCTTCGGATCGCACCGCGTGCGCGTCACCGGCCGCGGGCCGGGCGGCGCAGCCTTCGATCGTTCGTGGTCGTTCACGGTCAACAACCAGGGCGGCGGCGGTGCGATGCATTTGACGATCAATCAGCCATCCGGCACGGTCGTCGCCCCGACGTTCACGGTTGCGGGCAACTCAGTGGCCAACGCGCGCGTCGTCGTCACGGTCGGCGTGCCGCCGTCGGCGCAGGGTCAAGCCAGTCAGAGCACCACCGCCGGGCCGGCTGGAAACTTCCGTCTGGTGATGTCGGTTCCGACGAATCCGGGACAGCAGTCGATCAAAGTGCGTATCGTCGCGACCGATCCGGCCACGGGGCAAACTCGAGAGCAGATTCTCCAACTGCGCCTGCAATAAAGAAGTCAACTTGGCAGTGTACGAATCTCCGGCTTTATGACCTTACCGTACCAAGGCCCGCCGCCCTAAGCGCGGCCAACTCGCGATCTTTCATCTCGCACTGCAGCAGCAGTGCCGCAATCTCTTCGCGCAGGGCTCGAGCATCGATGTGATCGTACGACGCTCCGGCGCTTTGCGCGAGATGCACGAGGCTGCGCACTTCGTCGGGATCGATGTCGGCGCCGGTGCGATGCGCTCCGTAGAGCACGATCGTCATCAACTCGTCACGCAGCATCACCGGCGTTGCGAGCGCCGCATGTCCGACGCTGTGAAGTTGATCCGTCGACCACGCCACGTCGGCCAGGCGCACCGGCTCGCCTTCGGCCAGCAGATGCATCACCAGTGGATCGTCGCCGGTAAGCTCGCGCACCGCGTCGTCGCTCCAGCCGACGGCTAACTCGCGCACGAAGCGCGGCTCCGCGCCTTCGCGATGAAACAGCGCCGCGGAAGAAAGACCGAGCGCCTCAACCGGCTCGTGCACCAAAAACCGATCCACCGCCTCGTGCGTTTCGGCTCGCATCACGGCGGCTGCGGCGCGCGATAAGCGCGTCTCCGAGAGATGGCGCTGCCGGAAAAACGTTCCGTCGACGAAGCGGTCGACGTTCTTGTGCAGCATGTTGAGCCACGATCCAAGCGCCAGCGCGACGATGATCTCGGCCGTCAAGGTAAGCCGCGAGTGGCTGAACTGTGCGGACATCACCCAATCCACCAGCAGAAACGTGCCGGCGACGATCGACGTGATGATACCGTAGATCACCGCGCGGCTGATCGCGAACTCGATATCGAAGACGCGCTGACGAACGATCGCATAGGCGACGGCCAACGGAACCAGCGCGCCCAGCGCCGTCAACAGGCCGGAATACCACTCCGGCAGCGCATGCGGTAAGTCGATGGCGATGACGCGCATGACCAAGACGATCGGAAAGACGAGAATCCATTGGATGCGGTGACGCTCGTCGCCCTGACTGCGCACGAGCGTGACGACGAAGATCGCCGCGGCGCCGAGGTAGAGAATCGAGGTAAAGAACACAAAGCGTTGGAAGAGCGCTTCCACCGGCAACCCGAGCCCGATCAACCGCCAAGAGATCGACAGCCACGCAATCGGCAACGCGACCGCCAACGCGATCGCGACGGCATTAACGGGTTTGCGCCAGCCGTCCATCCGGTCGTTCGGAAAGCGCAGGGCGAACATCGCGACGAGCGCACAACCTGCGCCACCGATCGTTAGCATCACGAAGAAGTTCGCCCAATACCAATCGCTGGGCCCGGGCAGATAGAGGCCGATGTCGCCGAAGCGCCGCACGACGCAATACAAGTAGAAGATCCACGTCATGGCGCTTGGACGCATCAAGAGTACGGCGGATCCGACCACCAAAAACAGTAGATACGATAAGAGGAGCGCCATCAGGCGAAGGCGCTGGTCCACTGGAAGCGGCTGCTCGCGCGGTACCAACGACACTGCGCGTGTAACGCCGTCGTGAATAACCTTAAACGTCGTTACCGGCGGAGGCGGCTCGCGATAGAGGTCGCGCGGGATTGGAACGGCGATGCGATCGCCCGGTCGAATCGCCGCTTTGGCCGCGGGAGAACCGTCGTCGACGCCGACCACGCGACCGTCGAAGTTTACCGCTAAACCGATCGACGGACATGCGCCCCACAGGCACTCCACTTGCGGCAGTAAGGTCCCGAGCATCCAAACGCCCACCACGATTATTACCGCGGTACGCAGGAACCGGCTCATACGCGCATTCGCAACCGTCGCAGCATCATTTGGTCGATGGCCGGAGCCTCACACGCTGGCACGAACAACGTGCTCAGCGGCGTAACGCCGGCATTCGGAAGGTCGCGCAGCGCCACGCGGACGATTGTTGGAGCGCACGGCGCAAAGCGCGCCGCCTCATACACGATGACCTCGTGATCGGCAGGGTAGGTTTGCATGAGGACGTCCGTCAGTACCGCTATGCCGTGCCGATTCCACTCCTCCTCGGGCCGGTACGACGACTCGGCGATCGTCCCGATCTGCCACAGCACGAGATTGCTCGCGGGATCGGCGTGCCGCCCAAATACCAGAAAATCCGTAGCTTCGTAGCTGCGGCAACCGCCATGAATCGGATCGACGCCCAAATCGGCAAACAGACAGTCCTCGGCTGAAACGGCGGCGAGCATTTCGGCGGCATAGCCTTCGGCGCGCGCTTGCCGGATGGACTCGTGCAGCGGATACGCCGCGACGCCGGGATGACCGTACGACACGACACAGACGTGCAGCCCGTTGCGCACTGCATCGAGGATGCGCTGCACCATTGCCTCATATGTGTCGCGGCGGTCGACTCCGGCGCCATAGAGGACGGAAAGCGATTCGGTATTAGTATTGAGATGCGTTAGCCAGAGTTGCGCGACCGGATCGGCAACGATCGAAAACACTTTGTCGGCGCTCTCGATGCGCTCTCTGGCTTCGCTGGTCGTTTGCAAGGGCGCGCGAATTCCAATGCCGACGGCGCATAAAGAACCGCGTGCTACCCGGGCTTCTTCTTGCATCGATGGAGGTCCAGGTGTATTTGGATCGTCCAAGCCGGGTGGCGGTGATGCTCGCCCGATTTCGCTTCGCCCAGCTCTTTCAACACTGCGTCCATGATGCGCTTGTGATCGGCACTTGCCAGTACTTCAGGTTGATCGCTCGTGAGACCCGCGGCTGTTCCTAGCGCCTCGCGCGTGGTCTCATCGGCTTCGTTATACTCTGCGAGCTGCTTCAAGTCGGTGGCGAGCACCAACAAATATTCGGTCAGCGGGTTTGCCATGGGCTGCCCCCTTTAGGCTGCCTTCCTCCCCGAGCGATAGCCCAATCTCCTAGCCGCCAAACGTGCGGCCGAACGCTTCGAGGGGCGATGATGCTGCGCTCGAAGACACCGCTATGCAGGGACGTTTATTAGCAACGCCGCTCCTCATGGCTGCAGTCGTTGCGGCCGCAGCCGCGTCCAAGCCCAGTGCGCCGGGCGTGCCGGCCGACGTGCGCGCCGTCTTCGATCGGCCGCGCTACGCGAACGCGACGTGGGCGCTGCGCGTGCTCGATGGTTCGAAGGTGCTCGTCAATCTCAACCCGAGCCGGCAGCTCTTCATCGGTTCGGTTCGCAAGATGTTCACCTTGGGCGAGCTGCTCGATGCGGTCGGTCCCAACAAAACGTACGATACGCCGGTGTACCGCACCGGACAAATCAAAAACGGCGTGCTTCACGGCAACTTGATCCTCGTCGCGTCGGGCGATCTCACGATGGGCGGCCGTACCAATCCCGACGGCACGATCGCGATCAGCAACTGGGATCACAACGAAGCCGACAGTCTTGGCAACGCGATTCTGACGTCGCCCGATCCGCTAGCCGGATACGTAAAGCTCGCGCAGCAAGTGCGCGGGGCGGGCATCCGCCGCGTGCAAGGCGAGGTGATCGTCGACGACCGTCTGTTCAAGCCGTTCGATTTTCGCGGCGAGTTTCACGTTCGACCGATCTTCGTCAACGACGACGCGGTCGACGTGTCGATAAGTCCGGGCGGCGGTCCCGGAAGCCAAGCATCGGTGTCGGACCGGCCGCGCTCGGCGGCGCTGCGCATCGTCAATCGGCTGCGCGTCGGCGCGCCCGGATCGAAGGACACGCTCAAAGTCGATCCATTTTTGCCGGCGTGCATCGGATCGCCGAGCTGCACATCCGCCGTCACCGGGTCGCTGCCCAGCGACTTCGTGCCGCCGCTCACCGGTAAACGCGAGCTCGTGCAGATGGTGCGCATCGTTCAACCTTCGAATTACGCGCGAACGGTGTTCGTCGAAGCGCTCGGCGCAGCCGGCGTACGCGTCGACGCGCGCAACGTCGAACCGAATCCCGTACAGCTGCTGCCGCTGCGAGGCTCCCATATTGCGACCGATCAAGTAGCGCGCTTGAACGGCATGCCGGAATCGCAAAACGCGAAGTTCGTCGCCAAGATCAGTTACAACATCGGCGCGGATACGAGCCTGGTGCTGTGGGGCCTGACCAAACACGCGGACTCGATGCCGGGCGCCCTTGCGGCCGAGCGCAAGAATCTCGCCGCGCGGTTCGGGATTCCGAGCAGCCAATACCATTTCGTCGACGGCAGCGGCGGCGGCGAGACGTCGGCCAGCGCCGGCGCCGTCATCCAATTTCTGCAAGCGATGCAGCGGCGACCGGCGTTTGCGGCGCTCTACGATGCGATGCCGATTCTGGCCGTCGACGGATCGCTCGCATTCGTGAAAGACTTCGAAAGGGAGCCGTCGCTCGCAGGCGCCGCCGGCAACGTGCACGCGAAGACCGGAACCTGGGTCAGTGCCGATGCGTCGGGCCATCCCGTCCTCAAAGGTCAAGCCTTCGCCGGTTATATCACGACCAGGAGCGGCCGGCACTTAACGTATGAGGTCGTCGTGAACAACGTGGCCATCGACGGCATTCCCGACATCGTAAAAATCTTTCAGGACGAAGGCACGATCTCGGCGATGCTCTGGCGCGACTACTAATGGTATGATCGTTCTCCTGGGCGTCGCCCTAGTCGTCATCGGCTTTGCGCTGCGCTTCAATCCGCTGCTCGTGGTCACCGTCGCGGGGATCGTCTCTGCCCTGCTGGGCGGTATCAGTCCGCTGCACATCCTCGACGCGTTCGGCACGGGATTTGCGAGCAGCCGTTCGGTCACGATTGCGTTCATCGTATTGCCGGTCATCGGATTGCTCGAGCGCTACGGCCTACGACAGCACGCGAAACGGCTCGTCTCGCAAGCGGCGGCGCTGACGGCAGGACGTCTGCTGCTACTCTATCTCGCGATCCGGCAAGTCACGGTCGCGTTGGGTCTGAACATCGGCGGCACGGCGCAAATGGTGCGCCCCGTCATCTATCCGATGGCCGAAGGGGCGGTGATGCGCGCGCACGGCCGCACGCCGGAGCGCGTCACCGAGCTGGTCAAAGCGCATTCGGCGGCCGCCGACACCGTCGGCGGCTTCTTCGGCGAAGACTGCTTCGTCGCGATTGGATCGATCTTACTCATCACGAGTTACGTGAACGCCAGCTACCACACGAGGCTCGATCCGCTGCAGCTCGCGGTGTGGGCGGTTCCCACGGCGATCGCGGCGTTCCTGATTCACGGGTTTCGTTTGCTGCGGCTCGACGGCCGCCTCGCGCACATGATGAAAGAGCACGACGCGTGATCACCGCCGAGTGGATCTACTGGCTGTGCGGCGCCTCCTTCTTCATCGCCGGCATCCAAATCGCGTTCGCTCGCAAGCACAACAAGCGTTGGACGAACGCGACGTTTTGGTGTCTGTTCGGCGCTTCGATGTGGTACGGAAGCTTCGTGCGTCCGCCGGGCGGCGGCCCACCGCCGCTGCATCCCGAACTTCCGGCGTGGGTGCTCGGCGTCGCCGTTATTGTGCTTGCCGTCATTGCCGGCTTCGGGTTCACGGGTCAGGATCGCGTGCACACAACCACCGATCGCGAACGTGAAGAGTACGCGGCGCGCAAGAAGCATTGGCTCTTCGTTCCCGCGCTCACCATTCCGACGGTGACGATTCTCGTGTCGGCCGTCGGCGGCAGGATCGTGTTCAACGGAAAGCCGGTGCTGGCGACGGGCGCTGCGACGCTGGTCGGTTTAGGCGTCGCAACGATCGTCGCGCTGGTCGTTGCTTGGCTCGTGCTGCGGCCGCGCACTCCGGGCGTCGCATTGACCGAAGGCCGGCGTTTGCTCGAATCGATCGGTTGGGCCGTACTGCTGCCGCAGATGCTGGCGACGTTGGGTCTGCTCTTCACGCAGGCCGGCGTCGGCACGCAAGTCGGCACGATCGTGCACGATATCCTCCCCGGACACTCGCGCGTGCTCGCGGTGATCGTCTACGCACTCGGCATGGCGTGCTTCACGATCGTGATGGGCAACGCGTTTGCGGCGTTCCCGATCATGACCGCTGCGGTCGGATGGCCGGTGCTGGTGGAGCAGATGGGCGCGCATCCGGCCCCGCTCTTTGCGATTGCAATGCTCTCCGGCTTCTGCGGCACGCTATGCACGCCGATGGCGGCCAACTTCAACCTGATTCCGCCGGCACTGCTGGAGATGCGCGACAAGTACGGCCAAATCAAAGTGCAGATTCCGACGGCGATACCGCTGCTCGCCGTGAACATCTGCTTCTTGCTGGTCTTTCCGTTCCTGTGACGGCGCGCGACGAGCTGGCACCGCGCATTCTGCCCGTTGTGCTCTCGAACGTCACGACGCGCTATCCATATCACGACGCGCATTTGACCACTGTCGGCGACCTGCCGCGTGACCCGGCCGTCGCACATCCGTCGTTCGGCAACTCGTACGATTGGCACTCCAGCGTGCATTCGCACTGGACCGCCGTGCAGCTAATCGAGCACTTCAAGACGCACGCATGTCCGAACGCGCAAGCGCTGCGTGAACTCGAAGCCGCCGTTGCGCAACATTTGAGCGCCGGCAATATTGCCGTAGAAACAGACTACCTGCGAGGCCATCGCACGTACGAGCGGCCCTATGGCTGGGCGTGGGCGCTCATGCTGGCAACGTGCGAACCGTCAATCGAGCCGCTCGCTGTCTGGGTTGCGGAAGCAGCGATCGCGTGGATGAAGGCGCTCACAGAGCCGGTGCGTCACGGGGTGCATTCCAACACCGCGTTCGCGCTCGGACTGATGCACGCCGCCGCCGGCGCGCTCGCACTCGATGCGCTGCGGCAAACGATCGAAGTACGGGCGAAGACGTGGTTCGCCGGCGATCGCGGATGGCCGGAACGCTGGGAGCGCAGCGGACACGACTTCGTTTCGCCGGGTCTAACGGAAGCAGACCTCATGCGCCGCGTGTTGCCGCGCGACGCATTTGCAACGTGGTGGAGCGCGTTTCTTCCCGCGCTTTCCGCCAGCGCGCGCATTCTCGCGCCGGTCGACGTTCCCGACATCGCCGACGGCCAGATCGTGCACTTACACGGACTCAACATCTCGCGTGCGGCAGCGCTCGCGCGCATCGCCGTTGCGTTGGGCGACGCCGAACTGCTCGCTGCCGCCGAACGGCTCTACGCGACCAGCGTCGACCGCGCGGTCGAAGGCGACTATCTCGCGACGCATTGGCTGGCGACGTTCGCGTGGGACGCCGCGGAGAGCCTCGACCAAGGCCGCTAAACGACGCGGATGATGCCCATCATGCCGCGGTCCTCGTGGAAGAGCATGTGACAGTGGAAGACGAACGTGCCGCGCGGTACGTTGCGAAAATCCATCAGCACGCGCACGAGGCTCGGCTTGACGAGCGGATACTGCGGATCTTTTGGATTGGGCAGCAGCGTGCCGACGGGATCCCACATATCGTCGATGGTGACCGGAACGCCCTCAGGTCCGCCGTCGAGTTGTACGAACGACATCTGATGGATGTGGAACGTGTGCGACTCCATCGTGGCGTTGAAGATATACCACTCTTCGATCGATCCACGTTTGACGGTGATGTCGGCGCGTTCGGGAACCATCTGGCCCTTGGCAAACTGCGGATAGAACGCGTGCTCGCGAAAGTTCCGATCGGTGGTGTCGGTCACGAAGTACGACGAGTGGACCGGAATTTTCTTGCCGCTAGCGGGAAAGAGATATTCGGTAAACGTGATCGCGCGCTTGCGCACCAGTGAGGGATGTGCGCCCGCATACGCGACGAGCTTCGCGGCCGGTGTGTCGGCAACGTTCACCGGCTGCGAGACAACCGCAGGAGCCGGATCGCTTTGTGCGACCGTCGTTCCGGTGAGGTGCAGCAGCGGATGCGGAAGTTGTAAGAACGCCATCGATCCTTCACAGTAATGCGTCGACCACAACGTGTACGTTCGTCCGGGCGGCACGCTCACGAGAATATCGCTGCGGTTCGCCGACGACACCATCAGCTTGTCGACGGAAAGATAGCGCGCGAGCGGATGCGCCGCGTCGCCGCTAAGCGGGTTGGCGTCGATCTCGGCGACCTGCATCGGCACCGTGTTGCCGTTCTCGTCGCGCATCTTCAGCATTTTTGGCGAATCGGACGTGCCGTTGACCACGCGCAGCAGTTGATCTTGCCCGCCCGCAACCGCGAGCGTGGCCGGAGTCGCGTGACCGTTGACGCTCACCCGCGCTTCAGGGTTGATGCCGTCGCATGCCCCAGGATCCATTGCAAGCCCAGCCGCACTCAAAGGGAAGCCCAACGGCCAAGCCGGTGGATTGAACGGATTGTATGCAACCGGTTTGGCGTTCTTGAGCGCCGCCTCGTGCACCATACCTGCGATATACAGCGGCGTGTAATCCGGCATATACTGATAGTCCAGTTTGGCCGGCCAGCCGTACGCCAAATACACCAGGTGATCGGCCGATGGAGCGATCTGCGGCGTATCCGGCTCGACGATCCAGACGCCTGCGAGTCCGCCGGCGATTTGCTCGGCCGAGCCGCCGTGCACGTGCGGATGGTAAAAGTACGTTCCCGGCTGCTGCGAGAGCGGAATATCGATATGGTATTCGCACGCATGCATCGGCGTGCTCAAGGTGGAGAGAAAGATATTCTCCGCAATCGCGGGGCCTTGAAAGCCGTGCAGATGAACGTTCGTATCGACGGCCGGCTTCGGCATCCATACGTCGTCGACCGGATGGTTCATATAGCCGACGTAATGCGCGACTTTTGCGGGCGGCATAGCCATCGGCATGCACGGCGGCAGCGCACTCGACGCGACGAACTCGCCCGGACTCTGGGTGGAGATGTCGTTGGCGATACGCAAATCGAAGCGTTCGCCGCGTCGAACGACGATCACGGGAGCGACGGCGCTGACCGTTCCGTTGACTTTATCGCGATAGCAGTAGCGATCGCGATCCTTGTGCACGCCGAGCACGAGCTCGTTTCGGCCGCCCGCGTCGACCGGCAGCGTCCATAGGTTCACGCGAGGCGGCTCGGTGAACGCACCGGTGAGCGCCGCACCGCACGGCGACGGTCTTCCGGTCCCATTCGCCGGGGGCGTCGCCCGCGCGATGGAAAGTCCGGAAAATACAAAGAGAAGCGCTAACAGCGTTCCCGCCTGCCTGCCCATGGAACGACCTTACTTTAGACCGGAACGGACACCTGCTCTGAGCATCGACTTTAAAAAAGGCAGGCAGCCGGCGGCTGCCTGCCCATGCGCTTACTTCTGCTGTGCTTGATCGACTGTGGCTACATTCTTAGAATGACGCGATTGACGACGAAAGTTCCGTTACTGTAGTAACCTACGAGCGCCGCGCGCTCGCCTTGCGTCGGAGTTGCGCCGGTGGGATAGATCACCGTACCGTTCTTGAGGTCGACCGTTTGAACGACGCCGTTACGGCGCGCAATGGTAAGTCGATAGGGCGAAAAACCCGTAACGATACCGGTCATGATGTGCCGGCGGTCGTAACGGTATTGATCCCATCCCGGCTGCCACGTCGTGTACGGCGGTACGTACTGAGCTCCGTATCCATACGGATAACCTTGCGCGGACGCAGGACCGCCCGTCATACCCATTCCGAGAACCGCCGCGAGAGTTGCAGCTCCTATGAACGTTCGTGTGATGAGTTTCATGGAATTCGCGTACCCGCGGCGCTCGCTTGCCTAAACGAGCCGTAATGGGTTTCTAACGCACTATCGGCGTGTCCTGATCGTACGCAAGCTTCCAGACGCCCGCAGCGCCTCGTCTAAATAATAAGAACAAGAAGAAATTCGAACTGAGTGCGCCGGTTTCGTAACGCACGCGCGCGAGCGCCCAGCCGGCGTCGCGCGCCTGATCCGTAAAAAGCACCTCGGCATGAAACCGCCAAGACGAATCGGCAAACCATTGCCGATGCGCTTCGAACGCCTCATCGCCCGCGCGCCGATATGGCGTCGAGGTGGCGTTCGAGCGCGGCGGCAAACGTCATGTGGTGAAGATACCCACACGACGCGCCGCCACGCAGGAACTCTTTTTTAGCTGCGGACTACCGTCCAGCCCGCGACGTCATAGCGACAGCGGGTGGATTCGACGTAAAGCGTTCCGTTACCGATGTAGTTGATCGAGAACGTAGAGACCGTCTTCCCCTTGTGGATCACCGTTCCGGTGATGAAGTTAGGCGAGTTCGGCAACACGCCGTTGTGGCTCTCTGCGAACACATAATAGCGGCCGGTGAGCGCCGTACGGCTCACGAACAGAGCGACCAACACTCCGTTGTTGAAGGTCGCCAGCGTCTGGCCCATCGAGCTGCCTATCTTCGTTCCGCCGCCGATCGTGTACGCCGGCGTCGAAACGGGGCAGCCGGTATTGTAGCTCCCTTGCACGATCTTGAGATGGCCGAGCTGCGCTTCATAGAAGTTCGTGTCGCGCCTTCCGCTCCACGTCACCGACCCGTCGCTGTTGAGGGTTCGCGTGCCGGAGACAAAACCGCCGTCCCAACCGAATGTGTTCCCGTTCCACTGCGCGCCGCCCGTAGCGTTATATCCCGCCCAATCGCCGCAGAACCTCGAAACGTTGCCGCTTGACGGCTGTACGATTAACTCGATGCTGCTGTCAATCTTGCGGTTTCCTATCGAGAACGTGCTTTGCGCTTCGCGCGTCTGACCGGAAATTTTCACGGTTGCCGCGCGCGTCGACAGCCAGGAACCGTTCAGCGCGTAGTTCTTGACGGTCACGTAGACGGTGTCGCATTTCGACCCCTGGTTAAAGCGCCGCACCGTGTCGCGCGCCAGCTGCGCGCACCCAGCGTCATAAAAAATCTGTACTTCGGCCGAGTTCGGGTCCCCGGCGCGATCCGGCGCGAAAAGCTTGGTGCCGTTCGTGCAAACGCCCGGTTGGGGGTTCTTCGGAGGCCGTTCCGCTGCGTTCTGAATACCCAGCGCGCCAACAGCGCCGCCGATCCCGTCGACCGCCTCGAAAGACGCATCGCAGTCGCTGCACGCGGCGACCGTAGAAGCAGTGACGGCGGAAGCGGTGCGGGCGGAATCCGCGCCGGCTGAAAGCGAGTGAGCGCCCGTCGCAACGGACGGCGCTGCGGGCATGGCCGGAGCCGACGTCATCGCGTTGCCGGCACAACCGGCAAGCGCGAGCGTCAACCCCAGCGAGGCAGACAGAAGGGATCTATGCATGGTGTGTCTCCCCGAGAAATTGCGAATATTATCTAGAGTCACACCCAACTCGGAGAAGAGTCGGAAAAACCGGGACGAAAGTCTCCGGGTTTCTTCCGGTTTAGCTCATAATGTGGCGGTATGGAGCCTCGGCCGCGCATCGTGGTCGTAGAAGACGAGCGAGCCATGCGCGACATGCTCGTGCTCGCGTTCGAGCTCGAGGGTTACCGCGTTGCCGCAATAGGCAGCGGCGTGGGGCTCACCGAAGCCGTGCGCGACGACGACGTCGCGTTGGTAGTCCTCGACGTTGGCCTTCCGGGCGCCGACGGGATTTCGCTCGTTCCGGCGGTTCGCGCCATCTCCGAAGTGCCGATCATGATGCTGACCGCGCGCTCCGAAACGACGGACAAAGTGCGCGCCCTACAGGCCGGCGCCGATCATTACGTCACCAAGCCCGTCGAGCTGGACGAACTGCTGGCGCGCGTCGCGGCGGCGCTGCGTCGCCCGGCGATCGCCGCGCGCGAATCGCTGACATTCGCCGACCTCAAGATCGACATGCACGCTCGCGAAGCGCGCCGCGGCGCGCGAATCCTCGACCTGACGCCGCGCGAGTACCGCTTACTCGAAGTTCTCGTGCGCACGCACGGACGGGCGTTCAGTAAAGGGGAGCTGCTCGAGCGCGTCTGGGGCATTGAATACGACGGCGAGCTCTCGATCGTCGACCGATACATCTCTTATTTACGCAATAAGCTCGAGGCCGGCGGAGAACCGCGCGTGATTCATACCTTGCGCGGCGTCGGCTACATGGTGCGGCGATGAGTCGGACGCCGCCGCCCAACGATTCCGACGCTGAAGACGAGCGCTTGAGCGCGCTTCTTGCCGATGCCGCGCACGAGCTTCGTACGTCGCTGGCAGTCGCGGTCGGCTACACGGGAATCCTCAAGCGCGGCGGTACGCGCGATCCCGAGCTCACCGATCGTATCGTCGGCGACATTGCGGTGGAACACGAACGGCTCAAGCGTCTGGTCGATCGAATCGTGCAGTTGGCGCGACTCGACGGCGCCGGCGAGCCTACAGCGGCGACGTGCGAGGCGGTGGGTGTCGCCGAGCAAACGATCGCGCTGGTGCGGTCTCTCGATTCGCAGCGCACGATCGAGCTGGAGGCGCCGCCGAATGCGCGGGCCGCTATCGCTGAAGGCGAACTACGCGACGCGTTGCTCAATCTGCTCGACAACGCCGTCTGCTACGCTCCCGGCGCGCCGATCAACGTTACCGTTGTCAGCAACGGCGGCGTAATCGTGCGCGTGCGCGACCAAGGCCCGGGCATGGATGAGTTTACCGCCGCGCACGCGTTCGACCGCTTCTTCCGCGGTGCGAATCGCCGGGAAATTCCGGGCTGCGGGCTCGGTCTTTCGATCGTGCAACGCATTGCCGAGCGTGCAGGCGGGCGCGTCGTTCTCGACAGCGCGCCCGGTTCCGGTACGACTATCGAGCTGCAGCTTCGGCGCTCGCCGTAGTCGCCTGCAACTTCGCGATGGACGACTTCGCGAGAGCCTCGAGCTCGTTCCACACCGCGACCTGCGCCGCCGTCGGCTTGTCGTAGGCTAAGTCGAGGTCGGCGTTGAGATATGCCAAGTGGTCGCGCAGCTTCGTTTCGTACAGCAGCGCCCCTTCGGACGACTTCTGCTTGAACTGCACGAGGTTAGCGATCTGCTCGTCGAGCGAAGCGAGAAGCGCTTTATCGCCGTTGCCTGCTCGACTTTGGAGTTTCTCGCGCGCCGTCAACGCCGCGTTGATCGCTCGATCGAGCTGGTCGAGTTGCGCGGTGATCTTCTGCTGCAGCGCGAGACGGTCTTCGAGCGCGCCCGGCGCGAGTTTGATGCGCGGATCCAGCGCGACGTCGAACGTCGCCGACGTTTTGCTGCCGCCGTAGTCGAGCGTGACCGTGTACTTGCCCGGGACGACGACCGGTCCGTCGACGCTATCCTCTTCACCGCCGGCGGCAACCGGCGGCTCGTAGCCGCGCACCTCCGTTGCCGGCGTGTAGCGCAGATCCCACTGGAAGCGGTTCATGCCGCCGGAAATACCGGTGTGAACCTTCTCCAACACGTTCTGACGTTCGGTGGGCTCGTAGGCAGCCGTGGGACGGTCGAAGTCCTTCGGCAGCTTCGTCTTCGCGTGAAGCGCGACCGTGCGCACGACGTTGCCCGTCGCGTCCGTGAACGTCAGCGTTACCGGCGTCTTCCCATCGAACGACTTCGGAACGTTGAAGAAGACCGTCGCACCGAACGGCGGATTCTCACCCACGGCGCTGCGCGGGAACGCCGGCGAGCCGAACGCGTGGGTGAGCCACGCGGATTGCGGCGCGAAGACTTGCGCGCCGCCCGACCCCGCTGCACCCGACGATTTCTGCAGTTGCTCGAGCAGCGTCAGGTTGTCGAGCACCCAGAACGCCCGCCCGTGCGTTGCGATGGCAACGGCACCTTGTCGCGTGTCGATCGCAATGTCGCGCACTTGCACTTTCGGTAGGTTGAGCGCCAGGCTCTGCCAGTTCGCGCCGCCGTCGAAGCTCGTATACACGGCGCTCTTGGTGCCGAGGAACAGCAGATTGGCGTCGTTGGGATCTTGGCGAATGACGAACGCGTACTGATCGCTCGGCACGCCGCCGTTTATCGCCGTCCAGTGCGCGCCGTAATCGCCGGTGACGTACACGTAAGGGTGGAAATCGTCCCACATGTAACGGGAAGCCGTCAGGTATGCCGTGCCTTTGCCGACGTGCGACGGCTCGATCGAGCTGATCTGCGTCCATTGCGGCAATCCTTGCGGCGTCACGGTATTCCAATGCGCGCCGTGATCGGTCGTAACGTGCACGAGACCGTCGGCCGAACCGGCCCAAATCACGTTGCCGTCGAGCGGCGACGCCGCGAGCGCGGAGACGTCGGGAAAGACTTCGGCGCTGGTTTGATCGAGATCGATGGGGCCGCCCGTGGGGCCTTCGGTGCTCTTGTCGTTGCGGGTGAGGTCGGGACTGATCGTTTTCCACGTCTGCCCGTAGTCGTCGCTGACTTGTACGAACTGCGATGCCAGCATCAACTCTTTGGGGTTGGCTGGGGAGAACACGACTGGATGCGTCCAGCTCCAACGGTAGCGCATCTCTTCGGATGTGCCGCCTTCTTTGTAATACGGATACGGGGAGACGCTGCGGTATTGGCCCGTCGTCTCGTCGTATTGTAGAAAGATCGAGAAGTAACCGCTGCCGTAGGTGACGTTCGGATTATCCGGCTGCGGTGCGACGAACGTGCTCTCGCCGTACGCCGCCGGCTTCCAGTCGTCGCTAGTGATCGCGCCGCCGAACGATGCGCTCGGGCCCGAGATCGAGCCTTCGTCTTGCTGCGCGCCGTAGACGCGGAACGGGAATTGATCGTCGATGGAGATGTGATAGAACTGGCCGGTCGGCTGATTGCGCACGGGACTCCACGTCGTGCCGCCGTCGGTCGAAACGGTTGCACCCCCGTCGTTGCCTTCGAGCAAGATCTTCGTATTGCGCGGATTGATCCAGACGATGTGATTGTCGCCGTGCGGCGGGCGCAGTCCGCGGAACGTTACGCCGCCGTCGGTCGATTTCCACAGCGCGGCGACGTTGGGAACGAAAATGGTGTTGGGGTTGGCCGGATCGACGAAGATCGCCATGTAGTAAAACCCGCGTTGGCGCAGCTCCATCTGATCGTTGACGCGTTTCCACGTCGCGCCGGCGTCGTTGGATCGAAAGATGCCGCCTTCTTTGGCCTGCACGATCGAGTAAACCACGTTCGGATCGCTCGGCGCCACGGCGACGCCGATCTTTCCGAGGACTCCGGATGGATAGCCGGGATTGTGCGTGAGATTGGTCCAGTGCGCGCCGCCGTCGGTCGTTTTATAGAGACCGCTGCCGGGACCGCCGCTGACGAGCTTCCACGGCGAACGGTTCGCCTGATACATCGCGGCGTAGAGGGTCTGCGGGTGACGCTGATCCATCGACAGCCAATTACCGCCGGTGTCGTTGTCGACGAAGAGAATCTTCTTCCAAGTCTTGCCGCCATCGGTCGTCTTGAAGACGCCGCGGTCGGCGTTGCCTTTGAAGACGTGGCCCATTGCCGATGCATACACGACGTTGGGGTCGCGCGGATCTATGACGATCGCGCCGATCGTGTGCGTATCGCGCAGACCCGCGTACTGCCACGTCTTGCCCGCATCGCTCGAGCGGTACATCCCGTCGCCGGTGACGAGCGTTCCCCGAATGTCGCTCTCGCCGGTGCCGGCGTAAATGACGTTCGCGTTCGAGGGCGCAACGGCGATCGCGCCGATGCTGTTGCTGTCGCCGGGCAAGGTACCGTCGGAGATATTAGTCCACGACAGCCCGTAGTTGGTGCTCTTCCAGATGCCGCCGTCGACCGCGCCCATGTAGAAGAGATCGGGTTCGCTCGGTACTCCGGCAACCGCAACGACCCGTCCCCCGATGTACGGACCGATGCTGCGCCACTGGAGTTTGTCCATGAGACTCTGGGGCGGACCCGCCGCGCCGACGGTCGCGGGAAGAAAGACGATAAGAAGCAGTGCTACGATCCAACGCATCATAAAGGAAGGCGTTTGGGGGCACGAATCGTGGCATCCTCGCGGGGGCCGCTCAAAAAACGTTCAGCCCCGCCGACCTAGGTGATCATTACGCCTGAAATAGGAAGGCCCCCGGAGTTAAAACTCTCGAAGGCCGCCCGTTCGCGCAAGGCTCCTAGGGAGAGGAGCTTAGAAAAGTATCGGCTGCTTGCCGCCGCCGCACGCACCGTCGCACGCGTCATTCAATGAAGGCTTTACCGAGGGATAAGGTACGCAAAGAATTGAACCGGAGCTCATGCTTCGCGTCGGTATCGACGTTGGGGGAACGTTCACGGATCTCGCCGCCGTCGACGACGCGAACGGCGCAACGCTTCGTCTCAAAGTGCCGTCGACGCCGCGCGCACCCGAACGTGCGGTGATCGCCGCGCTCGAAGAGCTGCTCGGCAAGGGTTACGCGAGCCGCGATGTGGCCTTCGTCGGCCATTCGACGACCGTGGCGACCAACGCCTTGCTTGGTCAGATTGGGCTCGAGCTTCCGCGAGTGGCGCTCGTGACGACGCACGGATTTCGCGACGTCATCGAGATCGGGCGGCAAAACCGCAGCGCGGTGTACGATCTATTCGTGCAGCGGCCGCGACCGCTGGCAGCGCGCGCCGACCGCTTCACGGTCATCGAACGCATGGATGCAAGCGGCGGCGTACTGGTCCCGCTCGATGCAGCATCGGTCGCGCGGGTTTGCACCGAGCTCGCGGCGCGGCGCGTCGACGCGGTCGCAGTCTGTCTGCTCAACTCATACGTCAACGACGCGCACGAACGGCGCGTGGCGCAGGCAATCGAGGCCGCGCTGCCAGGCGTTCCCGTCACCCGTTCGGCGCACATCGATCCGGAGTATCGCGAGTACGAACGATTCTCGACGGCGGTCGTCAACGCAGCGCTTGCGCCCATCGTCGCACGCTATCTCGAACGCCTCACGCAAGAGCTCAACGACCGCGGCGTCGAGCCGACGCCGTACGTCATGCGCAGCGACGGCGGTATGTCGTCGGCAACGCGCGTTGTCGCTTCGCCCGCGTCGATCATCGAGAGCGGACCGGCCGCCGGCGTGATCGCAGCCGCGTCGCTGGCGGCATCGTCGAAGGACACAAAGCTTCTTGCGTTCGACATGGGAGGCACCACGGCAAAGGCCGGCACGATCGTCGGCGGCACGGTGCAGCTCGCGACGGAGTTCGAAGCGGCGGGACGATCGCACAGCGGACGCGCGATCAAAGGCAGCGGCTATCCGGTGCGATTTCCGTTCGTCGATTTGGCCGAAGTGAGCGCGGGCGGCGGAACGATCGCATGGATCGACGAGGCGGGATCGCTGCGCGTCGGTCCGCTCTCGGCGGGCGCGGATCCGGGTCCGGCGTGTTACGGACGAAGCGAAACGGCGACCGTTACCGATGCCAACGTGGTGCTGGGCCGCCTGCATCAAACGCACTTGCTCGGCGGCACGTTCCCAATCGACGCGCAGCGCTCGCGCGCCGCGGTCGAAGCGCTCGCGAAGCGGCTGGGACTCGCCGTTGAAGCGACCGCCGCCGGTATCGTCACCTTGATCGACGCCGAAATGGCTAAGGTGCTGCGCATCGTTACCGTCGAACGGGGCGAGGATCCGCGCGGGTTCGCGTTGGTCGCATATGGCGGCGGCGGTCCGCTGCACGCATGCTCGCTCGCGCGGGAGCTCGGCATCGCGCACGTGCTCGTTCCGGCACACCCGGGCATCTTCTCCGCTCACGGTTTGCTGGTCGGCGACGTCGCCGCGCACTTCGTCAAACCGCTGCTGTGCGACCTGGATCGTGCATCGTTTGAAGAGTTGGAACGGACGTTTGCATCGCTCGAGTCGCGGGGCCGCGCAGAGCTGATCGAGCAAGGCGTCGATCCCGTCTCGATGAAGTTTCGGCGCACGTACGACGCGCGCTACGGCGGCCAGAGCTTCGAGTTGTCGATTCCGCACGGCGACTCGCTAACCGACGTCGCATCGCACTTTCACCGCGCGCACCGTTATCGCTACGGCTATCAGGTTCCCAACGAGCCAATCGAGCTCGTCAACGCGCGGTTAACGGCAAGTGGGAAGCTTCGTTCCGCCGATGTTGATAGCGCCCGTCCTTCGACTTCACTCGCTGACGCTCGCTACGCTCAGAATGACAGAGGATTGAAGCGCCGTGTCTGGATCGACGACGCATATGCCGACGTGACCGTCTACCAACGCGACTCACTTGCGCTCGGCACGGTAATCGACGGCCCTGCAATCGTCGAGCAGTACGACACCACGACCTACGTTGCGCCCCAATGGAGATGCGAGGTTACCGAGCAGCTCGCCTTAACGATAGCGTGATCGACCCCATTACCGTTGAGGTCATCAAGAGCGCGCTCGTCTATGCGAGTGAGGAGATGGGGATTGCGGTGCGCAACAGCGCGTACTCACCGAACATCAAGGAGCGGCTCGATCATTCGTGCGCGCTGTTCGACGCGCGCGGGCGGCTGATCGCACAGGCCGAGCATATTCCCGTTCACCTCGGATCGCTGCCGTGGGGCCTCAAGCGCATGCTCGCGACGATCGAAGCGCAGCACGGCGGAGTGCGTCCGGGCGAGATGTGGGTCGCCAACGATCCCTATATCACCGGCACGCACCTCAACGACGTGACCGTGATTCGTCCGGTTTTCTTCTCGGGAACGCTCGCCGGTTACGTCGCAAATAAAGCGCACCACACCGACGTCGGCGGTGCCGCACCCGGATCGATGCCGGCCGATGCGACGGACCTCTTTTCCGAAGGCGTCGTGGTCCCGCCGCTGCGTTTGCTCGTCGAAGACGAGGTCAACGCCGAAACCATCGCGCTCTTCGCGTCGAACTCGCGCACGCCGTCGGCGCGTGGCGGCGATCTGCGCGCGCAGATCGCGGGAAACTATACCGGCGAACGGCGCCTGCTCGAGCTCTACGAGCGGTACGGCGCTGCGACGGTCCGGGGGGCCGTGGAGCGCGCGCTGCACGACAGCGAAACGCGTATGCGTGCCGCACTCCGCGCGCTTGGAACCGGAACGTTTACAAGCAGCGATTTTTTAGAGGATCGTGACGGCGAGCCGGCGCTACGCATCGCACTGTCGATGGAGCTGCGCGGCGACGGCAGCGTTCGCTTCGATTACACCGGCACGTCGGCGCAGGTGCCGTTACCGCTCAACGCCGTGCTCGGCGTTACCCTTTCGGGCGTTCATTACGCGCTGCGCGCCGTCACCGATCCCACGATTCCTATGAACGAGGGCTGCTTTGCGCCGGTCGACGTCTACGTTCCGGAAGGCACGCTGCTCAATCCGCACCGCCCCGCAGCCGTATCGGGCGGCAACGTCGAAACGAGCACGCGCAACGCCGACGTCGTGCTGCAGGCGCTGGCGCAGGCCGCGCCGGATCGCGTTCCCGCATCGAGCGGCGGCACTATGAGCAACGTCATGCTCGGCGGCACGCGCGACGACGGCAGCGCTTGGGCGTTTTACGAGACGAACGGATGCGGAATGGGTGCGCGGCCGAACGCAGACGGCCTCGACGGCATTCAGTGCCACATGACCAACACGCTCAACACGCCGATCGAAGCGATCGAGCGCGACTATCCGCTGCGAGTCGTACGCTACGAGTTTGCAACCGGTACGGGCGGCAACGGGAAACATCGCGGCGGAGACGGACTGATCCGCGCGATCGAGCTTACCGAAGGGGTGGCGCAGGCGTCGCTGCTCGCCGATCGTCACACGCTGCCTCCGCCCGGCGCGCGCGGCGGCGAACCCGGCGCCTGCGGGCGTCACTCAATCGTGCGTGAAGGCACCGAATTGCCGGTGCCGGCGAAGACGACGTTACCGCTGGAACTCGGCGACGTGCTCGTTATTCAGACTCCGGGCGGTGGTGGGTTCGGTCAGCCGTTCTAATCGCTCGATTGCCAAACTCATCTCGCGCAGCGACGTACTCGTACTGTCGTAGAGGCGATTGGTCTGCTGCGTCGTCCGGTCCACGATGGAAACCGAAAGCCAAATGGCAAACAACGCCAGCCCTACCACCACAAAGTCGGTAAACTTGAAGTCGGCAGACGCCATAGGCATCTGCCATAGCTTTATCACGCCGAGAACCACCACGAGCACCAGGAGAGCCAAATACACGATCGCTCGGATCGAACTGAGCTGCCGTTCACTCAACCCGCGGGCGCGTTCGTCTTGGTCATAAGAATCGGTCAAATGCATATCCGCGGAAGCTATTATACGCCCGGCCCCGGAGGCAGCGCAGGGCGCATCGGTCCTGGGTCGCTCTTCCCGCAGCCAGGCGGGGGGTTCCAAGGCGCTTACCGCTGCGGGTATACACAGGGCGTGTCCTTTCGCAAATTCGTTAAGCGCCACGGACTGAGCCTCATCGTTGTCGGCATCCTCGTATTATGGATCGCGCTGTACGCGATTTCGAATCAAAACACCCACATCGGGGCGTTCTTCGGTAACGCAATTGCGGATTGGAGCGGCTCGGCGGCCGTTGTCGTGCTGACGAAGTTTCTATACGAGCGCCGCTCGAGCGAAAGCAAGAAGCCCCCGCCCGAACCCAACAAGTGGAAGCGGCTGCTCTACGATCACTCGCTCTCGCTCGTGCTCGCCATCACCCTCATTGGTTGGGCGCTCTTATACGCTCACCAGGATTCGAACAGTAAGTGGGGCCAAGTCACCGGCAACATTGTGTCCGAGTGGGTGCAGATGCTCGGTCTGGTTATCTTGACGAAACGCTTCGTCGAGATCGGATCGAAGGAAAGCTCGCGCTAGCGCAGCGGCGTGTCCGACTTCGCCGGCGCAGGCCGCTCCAAGCCGAAGCGCGAGGCGCAGAGTAAATCGACGATGCGAATGGCCGTGCGGGGTGGGTTGAAGCGCCGTAGCGAGTCGGCGCGCAGCAGCGTTCCGAAGCGTTCGCGCTCCACGACGTTTGACGCGAAGCGCGCGACGGCGTCGATGAGGCCGTCCCGATCTACAATGGTCGCGACGTCTGCAGCGTACAGTCGCTCGAGTCCGCGATCGGCCATCACGACCGCCGGTACTCCCGCGTGCGCGAGCGCAACGTTCCCGAACGCTGCTTCGTCAGTAAATCCTGCGACGACCGCGCAGGCGACCTCCGCGCGGGGGAAAGGTCCCTCGACGACCTCGATGATTTCGTAGTCCGGCAGCACGGGCGCAAACTGGGCCGGGCTGGATCCTACGAGCGCGATGCGCGGGCACCGCTCGTGCGGGGAGCGGCGCAACGGAATTGCTTGCGAACGTTCCGGCGCCGCACAAGGCAGCCATGGGACGTTTAACTCGATTGCGCCGCGCACGTTCGCGTCCGCTCCGCCCAAACTGCGTTCGAGCGCGACGCACGGGCCCTCGGACGGTTTCGCGCCGAACCAGTAGAGCGATCCACTGCGACGAAAGCGATCGTCTACGTACTGCCAGGGTTTCACGGCGCCGCGAACGAGCGGATGACCCAACGATCGCAGCGCATCTTCCAGGTCGCTCAGCGCCGCGGCGCTCCAGGCTGTCAGTTTCGGCGGCACATGGATCGCAATGGCGCCGACGCTGCCGCGTGCCACTCGCGGGACCGCTCCTAACGCCGAAGACCAGCGTTCGTAAAATCGGCGCTCGTTCTGCGTTTCACGATCGTAGCGCCCTTCGGACGCGCCTTCGTAATGCGCGAAACGCGCGCCGGCCACGTAGGCAATGGTGCGTCCTTCCTGACGCGCACGCATGCAAAGATCGACGTCCTCGAAGCCGTTAACGAACGACTCGTCGAATCCGCCGCCCTCGAGAAACCACTGCGTCCGCACGGCCATGGCGGCGCCCGATACACCGGTTGCGTCGCGCGACCGCGTCACCGCTTCCACATTGCCGGGCAAGTTGCGGCACGAATAGTGCCAGTGCGCGTTGGGGAGTACGACGAACCCCGCGCACTGCGTGACGCCGTCTTCGAAGAAGAGCGCGCCGCCGGCAATAGCGACCTCTTCCCGATCGAACGCGCGAATTAGCGGAACCAGCGCGTCGCCTAGCGGGTAGGCGTCGTTGTTCACAAACAACGTAAGCGGAGCTTCGGCGTCGCGCGCGCCGGCGTTACACGCGCCCGCGAAGTTGAGGTTTTGCTCGTGTCGCAAATAGCGGACCCACGAGAACCGCCCGATTTCGGTTTTTGTTTCGTCGGTCGACGCGTTATCGATGACGACGGTCTCGAACGCATTGCCGTCGCGCAGCCGCTCGAGCACGCCGAGCAGACGCGCGGTCATCCACCAGTTGTTGTAGACCGGAACGACGATGCTTAACTGAGGCTGCATCGCACCACCGCGGCCCCGTCGACGGCGTCGCCGCGGACCGCATCGAGCGCGGATTGCACCGACGCTAGCGGGAACACGGCTGTCTGCGCGCGCACGCCGGCTTCGGCTGCCAGCGTGATGAAATCGCGCGCGTCTGCGCGCGTCATGTTCGTGACGCTGCGAATTTGACGTTCGCCCCACAGCAGCGAGTCGTAATCGAACTGCGGCATGCGATCGAGGTGGATCGCGTTGATCGCCACGACGCCGCCTTTGCGCAGCGACGCGAGCGCCGCCACGACGACGTCGCCTGCGGGTGCGAACGTCACGGCACGATCGAGCGCGACGGGCGGCGTCTCGGTGGCGTCGCCTACCCACGTCGCGCCCAGCCGTTTTGCGAAGGCGCGATGTGGGGCGCCGCGCGTCGAGACGTACGCCTCGCAGCCCCACGCGCGCAAGACTTGCAGTGCCAAGTGCGCCGATGCGCCGAAGCCGAAAAGGCCGACCCGCTCGCCGCGCTCCACGCCGGCCACGCGCAAGGCGCGAAAGCCGATGATTCCCGCGCAGAGCAGCGGCGCTACTTCGACGTCGTCCATCTGCGGCGGAAGCGGTACGGTAAAGTCGGCGCGCGCGCATGCGTACTGCGCGTATCCACCGTCGCGGTCGTAGCCCGTGTACGTCGGATCGTCGCAGAGATTCTCCCGCCCGGCGCGGCATTGCGGACAGGTGCCGTCGGTACCGCCGAGCCAGGATACGCCGACGCGGCTTCCCACGAGCGACGCATCGACGCCGTCGCCCACAGCGGTCACGTCACCGACGATTTGGTGGCCCGGAACGACCGCGTCGCGGTGCGGCGAAAGCTCTTCGTCGACGACGTGCAAGTCGGTGCGGCAGACCCCGCACGCGCGCACGCGCAGCAGCACTTCACCGGCAGCCGGCTGCGGCACGGCAATCTCTTCGAGCACGAGACGGCCGCGTTCGTCGCCTGCGTGCCGCACTGCTGCGAGCATGCGCTTACGACGCCTCGGAGGCGACCTTTAGGCTCACCTGTTCGAGCAGCTCCCGTTTCGTCTCCGGCACCATGGCGCGGATAAAGAGAATCGTGACGACGCACAATACCGCATAGATGCCGAACGTCACCGGCGTTCCCAGGACGTGCAGTTCGGTCAGAAAGAACTGCGATACGACGAAGTTGCCTACCCAGTTAGCCAACGTCGACACGGACATGCCGAAGCTTCGCGCCGGCAGCGGAAAGATTTCTGCGAGCAACAGCCACAGGATCGGCCCGAGCGAGAACGCGAAACAGCCGACGTAGAGCATCATACTTCCGAGTGCAATCGCGCTCAGGGATCCCGATAGATGCGCTTGACTGAAAGCAATCGCCAGGGCGGCCAGCGCGACGAACATGCCGGCTAGTCCAGTGTAGAGCAGCGGCTTGCGGCCCACGCGGTCGACGAAGAAGATCGCGATCAAAGTCATGAGGCAGTTCACCGTACCGACGAACGTTTCGGCGAGAATCGATGCAGACGCCGAAGAGATGCCGGCCATCTGAAAGATCTGCGGACCGTAGTAGATCACCGTATTGATGCCGGTAACTTGCTGCAGTACCGCAAGAGTGATGCCGACAAACAAAGCCACGCGCACTTGCGGCGTGCGCAACGCTTGCGGACCGGCGGCAGCCACCCTGAGGCTGTCGCGGATCGAGCTCTCTTCTCTTGCAATTTCCGACGGATCGTTGACGACCCGCGTCAGCTCGTCACGCGCACGCGCCTCGCGGCCGATCTTGAACAGGTAGCGCGGACTCTCGGGCATAGCGACCATGCCGGTCACCAGCACCAGCGACGGCACGACTGCAATACCGAGCATCCAGCGCCACTGCTCGCCGCCCGCAAGGGCGTAATCGACGAGATACGCCGCCAGAATGCCGACGGTAATCGCAAACTGATACAGCGATACGAGAGCGCCTCTAACGTCGCTGGGCGCAACCTCCGAAATGTACAGCGGCGCCACGACGGAACTGAAGCCGATGCCGATTCCGACGACGAGCCGCCCGGCGAGCAGGACGATTTCGTTCGGCGTAAACGCCGAAACGATGGCGCCCACGATAAACACGACTCCCGCGGCCAAGAGCGTCCAGCGCCGTCCGATGCGATCGGCAAACCATCCCGCTACCAGCGCTCCGCCCATGCAGCCGACGAGCACGACGCTGATCGTGAACTCCTGCAGCTTGGTAGACAGTGAAAAGTCTTTGGTGATAAAGAGAATCGCACCGGAGATAACGCCGGTGTCGTAACCGAACAGCAGTCCGCCGAGTGCGGCTACCGAGGCGACCAGCAGCACGAACGGCCTCATGAAGGCGCATTTGTGGCCGCTCCTCGAACGCACCTGCCATGAACGTCGAAGCGGCACTGAGCTACGCGCGCAAGCACGGACTGGAGGCTTTCTCGATCGTGCGCGGCGACGAGATCGCCGCTGCCGAGTTTGGCAACGGCTTTGCTTCAAACGCGCCGCACGCGTTATACAGCGGAACGAAAAGCTTTTGGGGCGTCGCCGCGATCTACGCGCAGCGCGACGGCGTGCTGAAGCTCGACGAGCTCGTGTGCGAAACGATTCCGTCTTGGCGCGAGGATCCGTGGAAGCGCCGCGTGACGCTACGCATGCTGCTCTCGCTCACGTCGGGTTTCGGTTTCGGCGGCTTAGGCAGCGCGGTGCCGCCATATCGGCGCGCCCTCGAGATGGGGCTCAAGAACGAACCGGGAACGACGTTCACCTACGGCGGCATACCGCTCCAGGTCTTCGGCGCCGTACTCGCACAAAAGCTGGCGCCCAAAACGCCCCACGATTATCTCCACGCGCGTGTGCTCGAGCCGGCCGGCGTGGGCGTTGCGTTTTGGCGCAAGCTGAGCGACGGGACGCAGCCGCTTCCGACCGGCGCATCGCTGACGGTAGACGACTGGCTTGCCTATGGAACGTTCGTGCTGCGCGAACGTGCAACGCTCGCCGAGTGCTTTACCGGAACCAAGGCCAATGCGCGTTATGGGCTAGGCTGGTGGCTTCGCGTTCCGGGCGCGCCGGACGACCTCTTCTATGCAAGCGGATCGGGCGGCCAAGCGCTTTACGTCGTGCCCTCGCTCGAGCTCGTCGCCGTGCACTTCGGAAAGAGCACGTCGTACAAGCACGAGACGCTGCTCAAGCGCCTGTTCTCGGACGATTGAGGGGACTCTCTTCCTCTCCAATGGTTGTCTCGCGGACACCTAGCTCTCGCTCGGTGTCTCTCCGAATTTCGCTCGGTTCCGCGCGACGGCCAAGTTTGGCAGCCCCCACCGCCCAGATGACGACTACTGCGATAACGACGACGATCAGACCGAAAATCGTAATGCCCCACATGCTGACCTTATACCCGGTGAAAAAGTCGCCTCGCTTATTGACCCGAGTTGCATTACGAACAGCGTTAGCATCCCCCAGCTAGCGTCGCGTTGGGTATCCCAATTATGAGGAGGTTCTTCCCCATATGACTACCACCACGCCCACGACGTATACCTACGATAGAAAACAGATACTCGGCATAGAAACCACAGGCTCGGTCGTCGAGGCGGCGACAGGGATTGCGGTAATCGTGCTTTCAATTATCGGAATTGCGCAGGCCGGCTCCGGCTTTCTAGCTTCAATCGCAGCAATCGTTCTCGGCGCCGCTCTTATAGCGCAAGGCGGAGCGATTGCGGCAGAATATTCGAAACTGCTCGGTGCAGTCACCGGTGGTGCGCTCGGCACGCTGCAACTCGGTAGCAGCGTAACGACCGAGATGCTTGCCGGAGTGGCTGCGGTCGTTCTCGGCATTTTAGGCCTCATCGGCTTTGCACCGGTTACGCTGATTTCGGCGGCGGTGATCGCCGTCGGCGCGTCGCTCATGCTCTCACTTAGCGGCCTTCAGCGGCTGAACTCACTGAAGGTGCAAGCGGCCGGCTTGACCGACCTCGCGCAAAAAACCGCTGAAGCAGCGGTTGCCGGCGCGGTGACGACGCAGCTGCTCGCCGGAGCGGCGGCTATCGTTCTCGGCATCCTCGCGCTTACGATACCGTTACACGGCGCGATTCTGATGCTCGTCGGTCTGCTCGTATTAGGTGCGGCCGTTGCCATCAGCGGCACGACCCTCACGGGCCGAATGCTTCGCATGTTCGAGACAACGGGTTAAAACGACGTCGTAGAGCTTCAGGGGCGTCCACTAACGTGAGCGCCCCTTTGACTACGCGCTATCGCAATAAACGATTGAAAAGCGCGCGATAGCGCTGCAGCGCGACGCGCAGGTTTTCCGTGTCGGCGTCCTCGCCGCGGTTCCATTGGTCTTCTAAGCCTGAGCGCTCGCGCGTAAACACGTCGTTGAGCTCGTTGACGAGCGAGCTGACGAGTCCGTGCGCCTTCTGAACCGAGTTGCGCGGATCGTCGACGAATCCGGCTTGGATGTCGTCCCAGCGATCGCGAAACTCTTCCATGCGATCGGGCGGCAAGAAGCTATCGCTCTCGCGGGGTTCTACGGCGTCGCGCACCGAGCGCTCGCGGACGTCGACGTTTTCGTCGAGATTGCGACGGTCGTTCATTTAAGCTTTCCTTTCGGCGGTGCCGAGGAGATCGTTGAAAAGCGTGCGGTAATGCTGCATGGCTTGGCGCAAATCTTCGGTCGAGACCTCGCCGCGTTCGCTGCGCACGGCGATCCCGTGAGCGACGCGATAATCTTCGACGACGTGAGGATGGTCGGGTGAGATGTCCGTCGCCCGCTGTTCGAAGTTTTCCATGGGATACCCGCGGTCGCGCATGACCGCGACGACCAAGTGGTCGGCGTCCACGACGGCGGCCTGCGGTTGGTCGACGAACCGCGTCTGGACCGTGCGCCACTCCTCGGTGTAACGGTCTTTGGCGCCCGCGGGCAACTCTTCGATATGAAACTTACGCACGCGAGCCTGACGCTCGGTCAACTCGCGTTCGGCCGCCGTTCGATCGCCCCGCTCGCGAACCGCGCGCTCGTATTCAGGTCCGAAACGCTTTTCGAGTTCGCGCGAGCGTGCGGCGCGTGTCGCGTAAATCACCGCCACGACGATCGCGATCACAATGATCGCGCCGACGACGTAATAGATGGTTGGGTTCGCTCCAGTTGACATGTGAGTATATCTCCCGTCCGTTCTGGACCGGAGTTATACCCACACGCCGATGACGGAGACGGTAGGGCGCGCGGACGTACGCCTAGGGTGTAACCAGGCGCGCTCCTTCGATCTGCTTGAGTCCGGCCGCTTTTAAGGCGCCGTTGAGTTTCTCAAGCGTTGCTGCGTACGAATTGTACCCGGACATCGCAGCGTTATACGCATCGTCGAAGCGTTTCGAGTAGTCGAGCTGCGCGGCCGTCGGCGGCCATTGCACGCCGCCGAAACCGACGCCGGGCACCGATTCACGCAGCGAGCCGCCGCGCTGAATCGAGTCCTCGTCGTTCTTGTAGTTCGCCGTGAACGCATCGAAGATCGGCTGCCAGGCGCCGCGCGCCGTCGCGACTTGCCCCGCGAGCGCGCCGCTCGCCTTGGCCGAATCGAGCGATTTACGAATCGCGTCGAGATTATTGAGCGCTTCGTCGATCTTTCCGTACACGACCGAGTACTTCTTGGCGTACTCGTATCCGGCTAGATACTGGGCTTGCGTCCAATCGAAACGCGGATCGGGCTTGAGGGTCATCTGTCGCTCCAGCGTTTTGCCGCCGACCGTCAAGCGTACCGTATAGACTCCCGGAACTACGGTTGGGCCGTTCTTTGGGCCTTGATACTCTTCTTTAGCGGCACCGAGCCACTTCGTGGGCGGATCTTCGGTAAAGCTCCATATGAAGCGGTTGACGCCGGGCTTGTTCGAGACCAATGGCTCCTTCGTCTTCTTTCCCTTGATCTCGACGTCGTGCGTGCCTTCGTAGGTGCGCACCACTTTGCCGGCCGCGTCGAGAATCTCGAGCTTCGGCGGCGTCTTTTGTGCCGCCGCCTGATAGTAATCGATCACGGCGCCGCGCGGCGGATTCTCGCCTGAGAACTGCGTGTACGTTCCCTCGTTACCCGAGCTCGAGAAGTAATGGTATTCGTATCCGGTTCGCGGCTCGAAGAGGTATTCGCCGGCGCGTTCGGCGGCGCCCAGATCCTGGATCGCCGAGATATTGTCGAGGATCCAGACGTCCCGGCCGTGCGTCGCGATCACCATATCGTCGAACTGCGGCTGGAAGCGGATGTCGCGAACGCTCACGTGCGGCAGATTCAGGCGCATGTCTTGCCAGCTCGATCCGCCGTCGACCGAGACCCACATGCCGTTCTCGGTACCGGCGAAGACGAGATTCTGATTGCGAATATCGGAACGAATCGTACGCACGTACTGATCGCTGGGAAAGCCGTTGACGATCTTCGTCCACGTCCTTCCGTAGTCGTGCGTGACGTACGCGTACGGGGCGTAATCACCCATACGGTGATTGTCCGCAGCAAAGTAAGCGGTACCGGCAACTAAGGTTGAGGGCGCTACCGTCGGAATGCGCGCCCAGTGCGGTACACCGGGAGGGGTGACGTCGCTCCAGTGCGCGCCGCCGTCGCGGGTCATCTGCACGAGCCCGTCGTCGGTTCCGACCCAGATCTCACCTTTGTCGAGCTGGGAACCCTCGATGTCGAGAATCGTGTCGGAGTACTCCGCACCGGAGACGTCCTTGGCGAGCGGTCCGCCCGTAGGTTGCTGATGGGACTTATCGTCGCGCGTCAAATCGGGACTGATCGGCGTCCAGGTCTGGCCCTTATCGGTCGTCTGGAACACGACGTCGCTTCCGTACCATGTCGTCTTCGGATCCCAAGGAGCGAACGCAATCGGCGAATCCCAGTTAAAGCGGTACTGCGATTTGCTCAAATCGAACGGTCCTACAAAGCTTCCCGGAAACGCGTCGTACGGCCGAACGAAGTGGAACGTTTGGTTTTGCCGATCGAAAACCGACACGAGTCCGTCTTCGAGATCGGCCCACACGTAGCGCGTGTCGGCCGGATCGGGAACGGTCCATTCGCCGTCGCCCCCGATGACGTCGATCCAGTGGCGGTTGAGAATACCGTCGCCGTCGAGCGAGTTTGAAGGCCCACAGAAGCCGTTGTTATCCTGCAGCGCCGCACAGACCTGATACGGGTTCTCGTTCGAGAGTCCGACGTGATAGATCTCTCCAATTGTCAGGTTCCGCGCGAACGACCAATGCTCGAGGTCGCGCGTGAGCGCGTAGCCGCCGTCCTCTCCGACCATGATACGCTTGGGATCGTTGGGAGCGATCCAAATCGCATGGTAGTCGACGTGAACTTCCTTGGCGATCTCCTTGAACTTCTTGCCGCCGTCTTTGCTCTCGGCGAGCATCTCGGAGACGGCGAAGACGTGATCGGGATCCTTCGGATCGACGGCGATGTGCGAGAAATAGAACGGGCGCTGATCGACGAGCGTGTCGTTGCTCACCATCGTCCAGTGTGCGCCGGCGTCGTCGCTGCGCCAGAGGATTCCGCCTTTGGCTTCGATGAGCGCGAAGACCCGATTCGGACGGCTCGGTGCGATCGCCAAACCGATGCGCCCGGTGTACCCGGCAGGTAGACCGTTACCGGTTAGGCGCTTCCAGGTTTTGCCGCCGTCGGTCGATTTGTAGAGGCCGTCGTCGGGACCGCCGCTGGAAAAATTCCACGGAACCCTGCGAAACTGCCACATGCCCGCGTACACGACGTTGGGATGTTGCGGATCCATTGCCAGATCGCTCGCACCGGTCGACGGACCGATGTAGAGCGTCTTGCTCCACGATTTTCCGCCGTCGAAGGTCACGTAGACCCCTCGATCGGTCGAATCCTTGAACGGATCGCCGAACGCGCCGGCGACGACGTGCTTGGGATTCTTCGGATCGATGGCGATGCGCGAGATGCTCCACACGCCGTTTAAGCCGACGCGCGTCCACGTCTTCGCGCCGTCGGTCGTTTTGTACAGACCGTCGCCGTAGCTGACGTCGTTGCGCGGATTGGCTTCGCCGGTGCCGGCCCAAACGACGTTTTCGTTGGTGGGATCGATCGCGACGGCGCCGATCGCGGAAACCGCTTCCTTCTCGAAAACCGGCTCCCAGGTTGCGCCGCCGTCGTTCGTCTTCCATACGCCGCCCCCGGCGCTGCCGATGTAATACAACCGATCGTTCTGCGGCGTCCCTGCCACCGCGGCGATTCGACCGCCGGCAAGCGCCGGACCGATCGATCGCCACGTGAGATTCTTGAGCGCCGTCGAGAGCGTAACTGCTGCGACGACGGGAATCATCGTGCCTGCACCTCTCCAATCGAAACGTTCGGTATATTGGCCGCCTTGACCGTACCCACGAACGCGTTATAGCGATCGACGCCGGCTCGGTACTCCACGCCGACGCGCTTGATGTAGTTTAGCACCGGCGGCGTGTTGAGCCCTTGCGCACCGAAGTAGGCCGTCTGCAGATCTTGGTACAGCGCGTTTTCTTGCAGCGTGCCTTCCCCCTGAACGTCGGTACCCAACGATGCGGAGAGTGCGGCCCGCGCCGTCTCGAGGTCGCCGAGCTTCGTCACGAGCGCGGTGTTGTTGGCTTTCTTGGCCGCGTCGCTCGCCGTCGCGATCGACTTCTTGAGGCTGTCGAGATTATTGAGCATCGTAGCGACTGTCGAAAAATGGGCCATCTGCCGCATCGCTTCGTCGTAGCTTTGCTTGTAGTCGGCCATCGTGAACTGCGAACGCGGGTCCGGCTTCACGCTGAAGTGCTGCACGTACGTGTGACCGCCCAAGGTCATGCGAACCGAGTACTCGCCGGGGACCACTCCCGGTCCGTTGTTATTCGTGAAATCGGCGAAGAGCGCATTGGTTTGACCGGTCCACGCAACGGGACCGTTGACCGTGAAATCCCACACGTAGCGGTTGAGACCGACCTTGTTGGTGACGTACGGGATATCTTTTCCGTGCACTTTATGCGTTCCGGAGACGCTGCGAATGACGCGGCCGTGCGCATCCAGAATTTGCAGCGACGGATTTCCCTTCTGCTTTTCCTTTTGGTAGAAGTAAATCATCACGCCGTTGGGCGGATTGTCGGCCGCATAGTTCGTGTAGGTTCCCTCGTCATTTTCATGCATCGTCCATTCGTAGCTGGTGCGCGGCGCGAACAGCCAAGTGCCGCGCCCGATGGCCTGCTGCAGGTCTTGCACCGGACGCACGTCGTCCATGATGTAGACGGCTCGGCCGTGCGTCGCGATGACGATGTCGTCGTACTGCGGCTGAATGCGGATGTCGTGAACCGAGACGGTCGGCAAGTTGTTCTTGAACGACTGCCACGTGCGTCCGGCGTCGAACGAAATCCAGATGCCTTCTTCCGTACCGAGATAGACGAGATTGCGGTCTCTAGTATCGGGGCGCACCGTACGCGCCCATTCGTTACTGGGCAAACCGTCGGTGATCTTCGTCCAGTTCTTGCCGAAGTCGTGCGTCACGTAGACGTACGGCGCGTTATCGCCGGAGAAGTGCGCGTCGCTAGTCGCATACGCGGTGCCGTCGGCCAAGGTCGACGGTGCGACTGTCTCCCAGCGTCCGTCGTGCGGCGCGCCCGCAGGCGTCACGTCTCTCCAATGCTTGCCGCCGTCGAGCGTAACGTGAATCAAGCCGTCGTCGCTGCCGGTCCAAATTTCGCCCTTATGCAAGTTCGAGGCCTCGATGTCGAGCAGCGCGCCGGTATATTCCGCGCCCGAGATGTCTTGAGTGATGGGACCGCCGGCCGGAATTTGGTGCGACTTTTCATTGCGCGTGAGATCCGGGCTGATGACGGTCCACGATTTGCCGCGATCGGTCGTTTCGAAGACGACGTTGCCGCCGTATAATCCTATGACTTTGTTGCCGGGCGCGCGCCAGGGCGCAAACCCAAAGGGCGCTTCCCAATTGAAGCGATACTTGGAAGAGCCGAGTTCGTACGATTCCTTTCCGGTTTGCGGATAAGGATCGGCGATCCAGCCGTCTTGCGTAACGCGATTGTAAATCTGAAGCGAGCCGTCTTGCGAGGACGACCAAATCCAGTTGGCGTCGTCCGGCTCAGGGATACCCCACGTTCCGTCGCCGCCCGCGGTGACGTACCAGTATTTGTTTTGAATGCCCGAGGGATCGAGCGAGTTCGACGGTCCGCACCAGAAGTTGTTGTCCTGCAGACCGGCACAAACGGTGTACGGATTGTCGTTGCCCAAGCCGACGCGATAGACTTCGCCGATCGCCACGTTGAGCGAAAAGAACCAGTTGTTGCCGCCGTCGAGCGTCAGCACGTAGCCGCCGTCTTCTCCGAGCATGATGCGATCCGGGTCGTTTGGCGCTATCCAGATGGAGTGGAAGTCGGAGTGCACCTGTTCGCCGATCGTCTTGAACGTTTTCCCGCCGTCGGTGCTCGCCATCGTCGTAAACGAGACGGCGTAGACTTTGTCGGGGTTCTTCGGGTCCACCGCAACGTGGGTGAAGTAGAACGCGCGCGCTTGAATGTCGCGGTCGTTGCTGACCATGGTCCAGTTGACGCCGCCGTCATCGGAACGCCATAAGATGCCTTCCTTCGATTCGATCATCGCGTAGACGCGATTGCCGTTGCTGGGAGCGACCGCCACGCCGATGCGGCCCATCGTGCCCGACGGTAAGCCGTGACCGCTGAGCTTCGTCCAGGTCGCGCCGCCGTCGGTCGATTTATAAAGGCCGTCGTCCGGACCGCCGCTGGTCGTCGTATACGGCACTCGTCTGAACTGCCATAGGCCCGCGTAGAGCACGTTGGGGTTCGAAACGCTCATCGCCATGTCGGAAACGCCGGTCTGCGGCCCTACGAACAGCGTCTGCTTCCAGGTCTTGCCGCCGTCGTCGGTGACGTAGACGCCCCGGTCGTGGCTGTCGGCAAACGGATCGCCGAGCGCGCCGACCACGACGTGATTGTGGTTGCGCGGATCGACTACGATGCTCGAGATGTAGCGCGTGCCCTGAAGGCCTACATTGGTCCACTTATCGCCGCCATCGGTCGATTTGTAGACGCCGTCACCGTAGCTGACGTCGTTGCGCGGATTGGCCTCGCCCGTGCCGACCCAGACCGTCTTGTTATCGGCGGGGTCGATGGCGATTGCGCCGATTGAAGCGGTGCCTTGCTTCGCAAAGACCGGATCCCAGGTCTGCGCGCCGTTGGTCGAACGCCAAACCCCACCGCCGGCCGCGCCAAAATAATAGAGCTTTGGATCGGTGGCCGAGCCGGCCACCGCGGCGACGCGGCCTCCGCCTGCTGCGGGTCCGATTTCGCGCCAGTTCATGTTTCCAAACGGCGGTCCAGGGGTCGGACTCGGCGTCGGCGACGGCGTCGGGTTACCGGTTGTCGGTTCTTTTACCGGTTTCGCGGGAGCCGGCGTCGGCGTCGGGGCAGCCTGAGCAAAAGCGGGCAGCGCAGGGAAAAAGGCAACGGCCGCCAGGGCCGCCGCGACGAGCAGCGAGCGTTCTTTCACAAAAAAGCCTCCTGGAAGCGCGGGTCCAATGCACGTCTGCGCGACTCCTGCGCAGGGTGCAATCAAAGTTCAATCAAACGCAGTTGCGCCGATTCAACAATGGCGACCCGCCGCAATTTCTCGTTGACAAGCGGGGACGTTCTTGTTGATCGCCCACCATTGCGAGATCGCGATCCCGCCGCACATCAAGAGGAAGAAGGCGATGATTCCGATCGCCCATCGGCGCCGAACGGCCGGTGACGTGTGCATTCGGGACCGATTTTACACAATCGGAGACCCTCCCCTGAAGGAGGGCCTTCGCCCGGCTCGAACCCCGCCCGCCTATGCGGAAGTTCTTCGCTAGCCTCATAGCGATAGCGCTCTTCTCGTGTGGGCTGTTTGCTTTTACGCAGCCCGCGGAAGCGGCGGCTCACGTTCCGGTGACGCCTCAAACGATCGCCGCTTATGCGACGGTCATCCGTCACATCAATCCGCAGATGCCGAAGTGGCAGAGCCGCGACTTCGCGCGCCGGGTGATCGTCAACGCCGAGCGCTGGCGTCTCGACGCGAACATCCTCGTCGCCATCGTCACGGTCGAGTCGCGCTGGCACACCCACGCCCTTTCGAGCGCGGGTGCGATCGGACTCGGCCAGCTGATGCCGGGCACCGCCTCGATGCTGGGGGTCAACCCGCACAACTCGGGCGAGAATCTGTCCGGCGCGGCGTGCTATCTGCACGGGCTGATGCAGCGCTTCGGAAAGAACTACGACCTCGTCTTCGCCGCCTACAACGCCGGACCGAAGGCCGTCGAAGAGTTCGGCGGCATTCCGCCCTACGACGAGACGCAGCACTACGTCGTCAAAGTCATGAGCGCTTGGCACTCGCTTCAGCACTGGGTGCGCGTATCGCCGCAGGCAGAAGAGCTCGCTTCCATTCCGCACGGCGCGGACGTCGACTACTGGCTCGACGGGGCGCAGCGATAGCCGCGGACTTACAGATCGCTCATTCGCGGTAAGCGCGACGGATACGTTCCGTCGGGATAACGCCGGATGAAAAGCGCCGCCTTTACGGCGAGATACTCGAAGTTTTCGTACGCCGATAAGCCCATTCTGTCGCGAAGAACTGCAATGGCCGGTTCCGCACACTTCCAGGCATTCGTAATCTGGCCGCTTGTGACGTCCAGCAGGGTGTCTTCTTCGATGAGCCCGCGTTTTGCGTACGAGCCGATCTGCTCCCAAAGATCCATAGCCAGAAACTCGCGGTAATGCGCGCGATCGACCGATCCCGGCGCCTTTAGCGTCTGTACGTACTGCGGATCGTTCATCTTTTCTGGAATCCGGCGCACCTGGCTCAGTGCGTCCTGGACCGCCGGCAAATTCCACTGGTTCATGATTTCCAGTAATGCGTTGAGCTGATTGCTCGTGCGGAGATGGCGCAGCTGAACGATGGCAGCGAACGACGCGGCTCCGACGACGATCAGCGTCGCGACCGACAAGGGGATGGTTACCGAGTTTTCGTTCATCGGCGCAAGACCGTCTCGACCGCTTCGGGGAACGTAACCCCCTCTCCGACGAGAACGCCGGTTGCGCCGGCGTTTTTCGCCACCTCGACGTCGCTGGTCTTGTCACCGATCACGACGATCTGCGACGGATCGAGGCCCCATTCGCGCGCGGCGTCGAGCACCAGCTTCGGTTTGGGTTTGCGGCACTCGCAATCTTCCTCGGGCGCGTGCGGGCAGACGTACCAGCCGTCGAACGGACCGAGCAGCTCGTCGACTCGGTCGTTCACTGCCTGCATCTGTTCGTCAGTGATCATGCCGCGGCCGATGCCCGACTGATTCGACAGCACGCCGACTTTGATGCCTCGCGCGCGCAACGCATCGAGCAGCTCCTTCGCGCGCGGAACCGGATCGACGAGCTCCGGTTCGCCGTTATACGGAACGTCGTGAACGATCGTTCCGTCACGGTCGAAGAGCACGCCGACCGCGTTACGCCTCGACGTAGATCTCTCCGCCCTTGTCCGCAAACTCCTTGGATTTTTCTTCCATGCCGCGCTCGGCGTACTCGCGTACCTCCTGCGTGATCTTCATCGAGCAGAAATGCGGTCCGCACATCGAGCAGAAATGCGCGATCTTGGCGCCGGGAGCCGGCAGCGTTTCGTCGTGAAACTCGCGCGCCGTTTCGGGATCGAGCGAAAGATCGAACTGATCTTGCCAGCGAAACTCGAAGCGCGCCTTCGAGAGCACGTCGTCCCAATGATGCGCGCGCGGATGACCTTTGGCCAAATCGGCGGCGTGCGCGGCGATTTTATAGGCGATGACGCCGTCCTTGACGTCCTTTTTGTTGGGCAGGCCCAGATGTTCTTTGGGCGTCACGT
Source organism: Vulcanimicrobiota bacterium (assembly GCA_963715435.1). Classification (GTDB taxonomy): domain Bacteria; phylum Vulcanimicrobiota; class Vulcanimicrobiia; order Vulcanimicrobiales; family Vulcanimicrobiaceae; genus JAFAHZ01. The sequence goes on along the minus strand of OY970243.1, from coordinate 2,058,017 downwards.
AACAGAGCATTGCCGTGCCGTACCATCCGATCATGGCCGCACCGATCGCGCTGGTGATATGATCGTAACCGGGAGCGACGTCGGTAACGAGCGGTCCGAGGGTGTAGAACGGGGCTTCGCTGCAGATCTCGAGCTGCTTGCGCATATTCTCTTCAATCAGATGCATGGGCACGTGACCGGGACCTTCGATCATCGTCTGCACGTCGTGCTTCCACGCCACCTTCGTAAGCTCGCCGAGGGTCTCGAGCTCGGCAAACTGCGCGGCGTCGTTGGCGTCGGCGGTGCAACCCGGCCGCAACCCGTCGCCGAGCGAGAATGCGACGTCGTACGCCTTCATGATCTCGCAGATATCTTCGAAGTGGGCGTACAGGAAGTTTTCCTGATGATGCGCGAGGCACCACTTAGCGAGTATCGATCCGCCGCGCGACACGATGCCGGTTATTCGTCCGGCCGTCAACGGGACGTAGCGCAACAGCACGCCGGCGTGAATGGTAAAGTAGTCGACTCCTTGTTCGGCTTGTTCCACCAGCGTATCGCGGAAGAGCTCCCAGGTCAGCTCTTCGGCTTTGCCGTCGACCTTTTCGAGAGCCTGATAGATCGGCACCGTACCGATCGGTACCGGAGAGTTGCGCAAAATCCACTCGCGCGTTTCGTGAATGTTTTTACCCGTCGACAGATCCATGACGGTGTCGGCGCCCCAGCGCGTGGCCCACGTCATCTTCTCGACCTCTTCGTCGATGGTCGACGTCACGGCGGAGTTGCCGATGTTCGCATTGATCTTCACCAGGAACTTGCGGCCGATAACCATCGGCTCGCTCTCCGGATGATTTACGTTGTTGGGAAGGATGGCGCGCCCGCGCGCGATCTCGTCGCGCACGAGCGCCGGATCGACGCCTTCACGCACGGCGACGAACTCCATCTCCGGGGTAATCTCGCCACGGCGCGCGTAGTGCATCTGCGTGACGTTCGCACCCGCTTTGGCACGGCGCGGCTTGCGGGTCGCCGAAAATCGCACCGCATCGAGCTCGGGCATTGCGTCGCGGCCGCGCCGGTAAATCGACGTCGGCTGGGCTAGGAACTCCGTATCGCCCCGCGCGTCGATCCATTTATCGCGCAACGCCGGCAGTCCGCGATGAATATCGACCGTTATACTAGGATCGGTGTACGGGCCGCTCGTGTCGTAGAGTGCGTGCGCCGTTCCGTCGGTCAGCGATACTTCTCGCCCCGGAACGCGAATCGACGCGTCGGAACCCTGAACGTAAACCTTCATCTCTTCCTCCCTTCGCCGGCATTATCCGGATCAGGTACTTGCGGTCGGCGAAGTAGCGCTCGCCCTCTCAGCCCGCTTCCGCGAGCTCCCGCTGAAGTCTAATTACGCGGTATCGGCCGGTATCCCCGGCGAGCGCGCGCCCGCGCGCGCAGCAGGTGGCAACGGCGCTCGCGACGGACGCCATCACATGGATGCCGACGCCGCCGCCCGTGCCCGGCGGTCCGCCGTAAACCACGCGTAGCGCAACACCGTTACTCGTCCTCGGCGCCGCGCAGCTCGCTGTCGGCGCCGCGGCAATTTTCGCGCGTTTTGCGCTGTCGGGCGCGGGGCCGCTGGCGGTGTCGGCCGGACGGTTGACCATCGCGTCGATCGTTCTCCTCGCAATCGCATTGTTACGTTCACCCGGAGCGCTGCGCGTCGCGCGGCGGCACGGCACGATATTGGCTGCAGCCGGCTTCGCGCTCGCCGTTCACTTTGCAACGTGGATCGCGTCGCTGCAATATACCAGCGTGGCGATCTCGACGCTGCTCGTTGCAACGACGCCGATTTGGACGGCGGCCTACGACGCCGTCTTCTTGCGCCGGCCGCTCACGCGCCGCGCGTTTGCGGCATTCTTTACCGGCGCGCTAGGCGTGTACGCCGTCGTCGGGTTCAATCGCACGGCAGCGCCGATTCCCGGGCACGATATTGGCGGCGCGCTGCTAGCGGCCGCCGGCGGCATGGCTATTGCCGCTTACTTTATTTTGGTGCGCGAAGTGCGTCCCGATCTCGGCACGCGCACAATCGTCACGCACACTTATGGCTGGGCAGCGATTTTGCTGATCATTGTTGCGGCGGCGTTTCACCAAGCGCCGCCGCCAGCCGGCGACGCGATAGCCTGGGGCGGCATTGCCGCAATGGCGCTCGTCTCGCAGCTGCTCGGACACACTGCGATGAATGCCGGCCTGCGCTGGTTTACGCCGAGCGCCGTCGCGTTCTCGACGCTGCTGGAGCCGGTCGTCGCAGCCGTACTGGCGCTGGTAATCTTTCACGAAGCGGTCGCGCCACTCGCTATCGTGGGAGCAGTCGTGCTGCTGGCGTCAATTGCCGTCGTGCTGCGTGAGGAGCCCCGGGTCGCGCTGGAGGTTGAGCCGGGCAGCTAACGCGGCGGCGACTGCCCGATTGGACGCGACCAGGCGGGCGATTGGACTCATCCATTCAAAAGGGATTGGCTCGCAGGATGGAACTCCCGCCCTACTATGACGACGCTTCTTGCTTCCGATCCCGATCCCCAAGAAACTCACGAGTGGCTCGACGCGATGCGGGGCGTGTTGACCGTCGAGGGCCCGGATCGCGCGCGCGATCTAATCGGACACCTCGTCGACGAAGCGCAGCGCGGCGGCGCACACGTTTCGCTCGGACTCGAGACGCCCTACGTCAACACGATTCCGCCCGAGCGCCAACCCAATATGCCGGGCGATCGCGACCTCGAAGCGCGCCTGCGTCACTACGTGCGCTGGAACTCTATGGCCATGGTCGTGCGATCGAACAAGGTCAGCTCGGAACTGGGCGGACACGTTGCGAGCTTCGCGTCGGCGGCGACGCTGTACGACGTCGGATTCAATCATTTCTTCCGCGCGCCGTCGGAGAACTTCGGCGGCGATCTCGTCTTCTTACAAGGGCACTCGGCGCCCGGATTTTACGCGCGCTCGTTTCTCGAAGGCCGTATTACCGAAGAACAACTCGAGAACTTCCGGCAAGAAGTCGGCGGAAAAGGTCTGTCGTCGTACCCACATCCGTGGCTCATGCCCGACTTCTGGCAGTTTCCGACGGTCTCGATGGGCTTGGGACCGATCATGTCGATCTATCAAGCGCGCTTCATGCGCTACTTGCACGATCGCGGCATGCTCGATGCGGGCAACCGAAAGGTCTGGGCGTTCCACGGCGACGGCGAGATGGACGAGCCTGAATCGCTGGGCGCGATATCGCTCGCCGGCCGCGAGTATCTCGACAACCTGATCTGGGTGATCAACTGCAACCTGCAGCGCCTCGATGGTCCGGTTCGCGGCAACGGCAAGATCATTCAAGAGCTCGAAGGCGTCTTCAAAGGCGCGGGCTGGAACGTCATCAAGGTCATTTGGGGCAGCCGCTGGGACACGCTGCTCCACGCCGATCCGACCGGACGTCTGGTGCAGCTGATGAACGAATGCGTCGACGGCGACTATCAAACGTTCAAGTCGCGCGACGGAAAATACGTCCGCGAGGAGTTCTTCGGCCGTTACCCCGAGACGAAGGCACTCGTCGACAAATGGACGGACGACGAGATTTGGGAGCTCAATCGCGGCGGACACGATCCCGTGAAAGTCTACGCCGCATATAAGGCGGCGATCGAACATCGCGGTCAGCCGACCGTCATTCTCGCCAAGACCATCAAAGGCTACGGCATGGGTGAAGCCGGTGAAGCGCGCAACATCGCCCATCAAGCAAAGAAGATGGATATCGAGGCGATGCGCCTCTTCCGCGACCGCTTCAACGTTCCGATCCCCGACGCCGACGTGGAGAAGATCGCGTTCTTCAAGCCTGCCGACGATAGCCCCGAAATGAAGTACCTGCGCGATCGCGTCAAAACGCTGGGACACGTGCCGCAGCGCCGCCGCAAATCCGCGTCGCTAACGGTGCCGCAGCTCTCGGCATTCGAGCCGCAGTTGAAAAGCACCGGCGACCGCGAGATATCGACGACGATGGCGTTCGTGCGCATTCTCAATACGATCGTACGGGATCATACCGTAGGCCCGCGCGTCGTCCCGATCGTCGCCGACGAATCGCGCACGTTCGGCATGGAAGGCATGTTCCGCCAACTTGGCATCTACTCGTCGGTCGGACAGCTCTACCATCCGCAAGACGCCGAGCAGCTGATGTGGTACCGCGAAGACAAGCTCGGCCAAATTCTGCAGGAAGGCATCAACGAAGCGGGAGCGTTTTCGTCATGGATCGCCGCCGGTACGTCGTACTCGATTCACAACTTGCCGATGATTCCGTTCTACATCTTCTACTCGATGTTCGGGTTCCAACGTATCGGCGATCTGGCGTGGGCCGCCGGCGATAGTCGCGCGCGCGGCTTCTTACTCGGCGCGACGTCGGGACGCACGACGCTCAACGGCGAAGGTCTTCAGCACGAAGACGGACAGAGTCAAGTCGCAGCGTCGTTCATTCCCAACTGTCGCAGCTACGATCCGACCTACAGCTACGAGCTCGCCGTCATCATCCAAGACGGTTTGCGCCGCATGCTGACCGATCAAGAGGACGTCTACTACTACATTACGCTGCTCAACGAAAACTACGCGCATCCCGAGATGCCGGCCGGGGCCGAAGAAGGAATCTTGCGCGGCATGTATTTGCTTCGCGAAAGCGGGCTGGATGGGAAACTGCCGCGCGTGCAGCTCTTCGGTTCCGGCGCCATTCTACGCGAGGTCGCTCACGGCGCCGACTTGTTGGAGAGCGAGTGGAACGTCGGCGCCGACGTGTGGAGCTGCACCAGCTTCAACGAGCTGCAGCGTGACGGCGTGGCGGCACAGCGCTGGAACCTGCTCCATCCCGAAGAGCCGGAACGGCCGTCCTACGTTGCGTCCTGTTTGAAAGGACGCAAAGGCCCCGGCGTTGCAGCAACCGACTACATCCGCACCTTCGCCGAGCAGATTCATCCCTTCGTCGGGCGGCGCTACGTCACGCTCGGAACCGACGGCTATGGACGCAGCGATTACCGGCGCCGGTTACGCGAGTTTTTCGAGGTGAACCGTCACTTCGTGGTGCTCAGCGCGCTCAAAGCGCTTGCCGACGAAGGAACCATTCCTGCTTCGACCGTCAACAAGGCGATCAAGAAATACAACATCGATCCGAACAAGCCCAATCCGATTATGGTGTAGAATGAGCACGATCGACATACGGGTTCCCGATATCGGCGACTTCAAAGACGTGCCCGTCATCGAAGTACTCGTTAAAACCGGCGATACAATCGCCAAAGAGACGCCGCTCGTCGTGCTCGAGAGTGAAAAGGCGTCGATGGAAGTGCCCTCGAGCGCGTCCGGCACCGTCGCCGACGTCAAAGTCAAACCCGGCGACAAAGTCTCCGAAGGCTCCGTCATCGTCACGCTCACAGGCGACGGCGCCCCTAGCGCGGTGACTGCGGATGTCACTTCGAGCAAAGCGGCCGAAGCGCAAACGATCGAACTCAAAGTTCCGGATATCGGCGACTTTAAAGACGTGCCGGTCGTCGACGTACTCGTGAAAGCGGGCGACGCGATTGTGAAGGAAGCGCCGCTCGTCGTGCTCGAGAGCGAGAAGGCGTCGATGGAAGTGCCCGCCAGCGCGAGCGGCACGATCGTCGACGTGCGCGTGAAACCCGGCGATAAAGTATCGCAGGGATCGGTCATCGCAACGTTGAGTGGCAGCAGCGCCGAAGTGAGTGGCGCCTCCCCTTCGACTTCGCTCGCTGACGCTCGCAACGCTCAGGATGACAATGCCAAGGTAAGCGTCGCACCTGTGGTTACTGAGCCGGTGCCGAAAACCGACGGCGCAGTCGTCCACGCGAGTCCGGCTATTCGGCGGTTTGCGCGTGAGCTCGGCGTCGATCTGCACGGACTACGCGGCAGCGGCCCACACGGACGCATCACGCGCGACGACGTGCAAAATTTCGTAAAAGATGCGCTCAAGGGCGGGGTCGCGCCGAGCGGCGGGACAACGTTCGCCGGGCTGCCGGCGTGGCCGAAGGTCGACTTCGCGCAGTTCGGCGAGATCGAACGCAAGCCGCTGCCGCGCATCAAGAAAATCTCGGGGCCGAACCTGCATCGCAACTGGCTGCAGATTCCTCACATCACAAACGCCGACGAAGCGGATATCACCGATCTCGAAGCGTTTCGCAACGAGGTCAACGGCGAGCAAGTCAAACGCGGCGGTCCCAAACTTACGATGCTGGCGTTCCTGGTGAAAGCGTGTGTCGCCGCGCTGCAGCGATTCCCCGAGTTCAACGCGTCGCTCGACGGCGACGAGCTCGTGTATAAACGCTATTACAATATCGGGTTTGCGGCCGACACCCCCACCGGACTTGTAGTTCCCGTACTCAAAAACGCCGATACGAAGGGCTTGCTGGCGATCGCCGCAGAAAGCGCGGCGTTGGCAGGGAAAGCGCGTGAAGGAAAGCTCGGCATGGCCGACATGCAGGGCGGCACGTTTACCATCTCGTCGATCGGCGGTATCGGCGGCACGGCGTTTACACAAATCGTCAACGCACCCGAAGTGGCGATCCTCGGTGCGGTCCGCTCGACGACCAAACCGGTCTGGAGCGGCGAGCAGTTCGTCCCGCGTCTCGTCCTCCCGATCAGCGTGAGTTACGATCATCGCGTCATCGACGGCGCCGGGGCCGCGCGCTTTCTTACCTACGTAGCGGGACTTTTGGCCGATTTCCGCAGGGTGGCGCTCTAGGATTTCGAACGCTTCGTTCATGAGGCGCGCGGCTTGGCTCGGTCTCGCCTTTCTCGTTGCATGCACTCGGGCGGGAACCGGCGGCGGCTGGGGAACGCCGCACGAGATGACGATCGCGCGCGCGAACGATCCGTCGTCGCTCAACCCGCTTTTTGCGTTCGATCAACCCGATATCGATGTCACGCAGCTCTACGCCGAGCCGCTCGTCGGCATGAACGCCCGAAACGAACCAATCCCGTTGGTCGCGCAACGCGTCCCGACGGTCGAAAACGGTGACGTCGCGCGCGACGGCAGAACGGTCACGTACCATCTGCGCCACGGTGTCCGGTTTGCCGACGGAACACCGTTAACGTCAAAGGACGTGGCCTTCACGTATCGTGCGATTCTCGATCCGCGTAATCCCACGACCGAGACGCAGCCGTACCGAGAGATCGATCGGCTCCAAACTCCGGATCCGTACACCGTCGTGCTGCGCTTCCGGCGACCCTGGTCGTCTGCAACCGCCGCGCTCTTCGCCGAGACGGATTTCGTTTACGGCATCCTGCCGTCGCACGCGTTCGGCAGCACCGACCTCTCACGCGTCGCCTGGAACGATCGCCCGTACGGGAGCGGCCCGTTTCGCGTCGTCGAGTGGAAACGCGGTGACGAAATCGTCCTAGAACCGAATCCCTACGCCTGGCGCAAGCCGCATTTAAAGCGGCTCATGCTAAAGATAGTGCCCGATAGAAATACCGCGCTGCTGCTCTTTCAAACCCACGCGGTGGACGTCGATGACTATCTCAATAACGATCAGGCGGCGCAGAACGCTGCGACGCTTCGAGCATCGCTCGTGCGTACGCCGAAAAACCACATCGCCTACGCGAGCTTCGAAACCAAGCGTTTCCCGACGGACGATCCTCTCGTGCGAAAGGCGTTAACCGAAGGAATCGATACCGCCGAAATTGCCCGCAAGGTATATCATGGGCTCTGGCCGCTCGCGACGACCGAAATGCCGACGGTCCTCTGGGCGCACGATTCGTCGGTAAAGCCCTACGCTTACGACCCGCAGGCAGCGGGGCGCGATTTGGATGCGGCCGGATGGAAGCGTACGGGGACCGTTCGTACGAAAGCGGGGCGGCGGCTTATGGTGGATATCGCCTACGAAGGTCCGAGCCCGGACGGGCGTTCGGCGGCGACGGTCATTCAAGCAAACCTCTCGAGCGTCGGCGTTGACGCGGCAGTGCGCGGCTATCCGACGACCGTCTTTTACGACGTGCCCAACGGCGTCTATTACGGCGGCCGCTTCAATCTAGCCGTGACCGGCATTTACGGGGGGCAGGATCCCGAACAGAGCGAATTTTGGACGTGCGATCGAGCCGCACCGCACGGTCCGAACACGTCCCGCTTTTGCGACCCTGCCTACGACGCGCTGTTTCTAAAGCAGTCGCTGTTGACCGACCGTCGCGCACGGCAAGCGGTTTTCGATCGGATGCAGCGCTTGGTCGCGCATTCCGCGATCTTCGTGCCGCTCGTCTACCGCGGCGATTACTCGGCCGTGAATCCTGCGGTTCGCGGCTGGGCGCCGGACATGCTGTTTGAAGATGGCAATAGCAATGACTGGGACGTGGTCCGTTAACGCGTTGCCCTACGCCGTTAACGCAATTTCAGCCGCCGGTTTGGGTGGCGCGATGTAGTACCCTTGGGCGTGCGTGCAGCCGAAAGAGCGCAGCGCGTCCAGCTGCTCCTTCGTTTCCACACCTTCGGCTATCGTCGTCAGCTCCAAGCTGCGTCCGAGCCGGGCGATCGCATCGACGATCGCGGCGTCTTCTTGATTGGTGGGCAAACCTTTGACGAAGAAGCGATCGATCTTGAGGAAACGCACCGGGAAGCGCTTCAAGTAGAGCAGCGACGAGTATCCGGTCCCGAAATCGTCGATGCCCAACTGCACGCCGAGCCGCGCCAGCGAGTTGAGATGCGCGGCGGCCGACCGCTTCATCTCCAAAAAGACCGACTCCGTTCCTTCGATGAGAAGAGACCGCGGGTGCGCGCATTGCGTAACCACCTGCTCCACGATATTGGTCAGTGCGTGGTCGATTTGCAGCGGAGAAAGGTTGACGGAGATGGTGAGATCGGGCGACTCCCGTTGCCACTGTGTGAGCTGAGCACACGCTTGTTGCAGCATCGATTCACCGAGCGGGCCGATGAGATGCGACTCTTCGGCAACCGATAAAAACTGTGCCGGAAGCAACACGCCGCATTCGGGATGCCGCCACCTAGCCAGTGCCTCGAATCCGGCAACCGCGCCGGTCGCAAGGTTGACGATCGGCTGATAATAGGGCACGATCTCGCCCGCCTGCAGCCCGCGCCGCAAATCGTGCTCGACCTCGACGCGTTCGATTGCGTGGCGGCGGAACGATTCCTCAAAAAACTCGATTGCATTCTTCCCGCGTTGTTTGGCCTGATACATCGCCAAATCGGCATCCGCGCAGCAGTTGCTCCGGAGCACCAGGCTCGTTGCCCAACGCAATGCCGATACTTGCCGTGACCGTAACGTCCCGTCCGTTGATCGAGACGGGCGCCGAGATGGCCCCCGCGACGTGCTCGGCAAACGACGACGGCTCGCCATCCTGCTGGACGCTCTCGCAGACGATCACGAACTCTTCGCTCCCGACACGCGCCACAGTGTCACCGCCGGCCGGCGGCCACCAGACGCTCTGCGACGGTGCGTATAATGTCGTTTGCGGCAATGTGGCCCACCGCGTCGTTGACGATTTTGAAGTTATCTAGATTGAGGAAGAGGACGCCTACCTTCGTTTTGCCGCGGGCGGCGCGCGCAAGTGCGCCGTCGAAGACGATCGAGCAGAAGATCGCGATTTGGAAGGCCGGTCAAAGGGTCGTGAAGCGCCCGGTGGCGCAACTGTTCCTCGGCGTGCTTGCGCAGCGAGATGTCTTCGAAGTGCACGATGAGTGAAGAGCCGCTGCCGTTTTGCTCGCCGTCGCCCATGCGCGAGGCGGCGGCGACGACGGTCTTCGTCGAGCCGTCTTTGGCCTTCAGGCGGAGTTCCAGCGCGGCACCGCTTCGCTCGACGACGGCGCGGCGCAGCAGCGCGCGCATCAGCGGGCGATCCGCGGGATCGACCACATCGGACAACCGCTTTTGCCAGAACTCACCGTTAGAAAATCCTAGAAGCCGCGCCAGCGCGCCGTTCGCTCGTGCGATAAATGCGTCGTCTCCACCGAAAATTGCGAGCAGCATGCCGATTGGAGCGTCGTCGAAGACGTGTCGAAAGCGCGACTCGCTGTCGTCGAGCGCCTCCTCGGCTTTGCGTTGCTCGGTCACGTCGTGACAGATGCCGACCAATCGCACGACCCGTCCTTGCGCATCCTTGAGCGCTTTGACGCGAGACGAAAGAACGCGCTCTTCGCCGGTATCCGCGCGGATAATGCGCTCGTCCATGGTCCATGCCGATCCCGTCTCGAGCGCATTACGAATGTTGTTCTTTAAGCCTTCGCGATCGTGGGGATGTACGCGTTCGATGAACTCGTCGAGCGTCTCGGGATGATTGTCGAGCTGGTAGCCGTAAATCCGCGCGAGCTGGTCGCTCCACGAGATATCGTCGGAACCAACGTTCCATTGGAAGCTGCCCATACCGGCAAGCTGCTCGGCGTCGCGAGCTGACGCTCGTTCTCGCCCAAGAGTGCCAGCTTGCGAAACCGCTCGCCGATTTTGCGCACGATGCCGACCGCGATCGCTTCGCTTCCCGTTCCGGCGATCGACACGGCTGCCTCGACCGGATATTCGGTACCGTCGGCAGCGCGCGCGACGGTCGTTAAATGCGAATCGGCGGGGCGGCCGGACTCAAATGCCGCTGCGACGCCTTTTTCGTACTCGCGCAAATACCGTTGCGGAATGAGTTTGGCTACGGTTCCGCCGAGCATCGTATCGCGCGCATAATCAAAGAGCTCCTCAGCCGCGTCGTTCCAAAGCACGATCCGTCCCAGGGTGTCCGCCGCGACGATCGCGTCAGCAGCCCTTCAAGGACCTCTTTGAACGTCGCACTCAATCCGGCGCGTTCGGCCCAACCGTCTTCCATCGTTCCCCGCCGGTTAAATTCGCCGCGAGCGTCCGCAAACCGCTGTGGACGCCTCGAATGCCCAAAATTCTCGACCGGGACGCCAAACCTGACGGTGGCTGTCAGGTATGGATTGCTACATTAGGGCAAAAGCGCAAGCGCGAGAGGAGCCCACAATGACCGTGACCGATTCGAAGAAGACCGCGACCATAACCGGCATCGATATCGCCGGATATCTCGTCGAGGATCCCGCCAAGGCGATCGCCTTCTACCGCGACGTGCTGGGCATGCAGCCGACGGCCGTCGATCCCGAAGGACGCGGCGCCGAGTTCACGCTCGCCGATGGATCGACGTTCGGCGTCTGGCGTGAGCCGGGTGCAAAAACCGGCGGGTTCGTGATGCTGGCCGTCGACGACATTGCCGCAGCGGTGCCCCAGTACCGTGCCAAGGGGCTGACCGTCAGCGACGTCGACGAAACTCCGGCGTGCTTCATGGCCTTCACCCAGGACAACGAAGGCAACGGCCTCATCATCCATCAGCGGAAAGCGTAGCGATGGTAACCGGCATAGACATCGTCGGCTTTCGCGTCGGCGACCCGGCTAAGGCAATCGCCTTCTACCGGGACGTGCTCGGGATGGTCCCGACTCACGTTGACGAGCAAGGGCGAGGCGCAGAGTTCACCCTCTCCGACGGCTCGACGTTCGGCGTGGTGCACATGCCGGACATGACGCCCGGGTTCGGCTTCCTACTGGCGGTGGACGACATCAATGCGGCCGTCACGGAGTACCGTTCCAAAGGGTTAGAGATTAGCGAGGTCAACGAGTCGCCGGTTTGCTTCATGGCCTTTACGCAAGACCCTGAGGGCAACCGCCTGATCATCCACCAGAGGAAAGCGTGACGCTAATACCGTTCGAGTACCTGCCGCGCGCGCGCGATCGCCGCGTCGCGCACCGCGGCTGGCTCAACTATACGCGCAACGTCCGCCCAGGCAACAGCCTGAAAGACGGCAATCTCGCTGCCGGGGAAGAGCACGCGAACGAGCCACTGCGGGCCGTTGCACTCGAGCAGTTCCACCGGCCAATAGCTCTGGATACGGTCGATTGCGCCCGCGGCGACGGCGAGCGTCACGGCGATCTCTTCGCTGCGCGAGCTTTCGGCGAAACGCAAGATGGATTCGCTCCAGTACCGCTCGAGGTCGAATTCGTCTGGGCGCTCGAAACGCTCCTCGAGCTCTTCGACGTGCGCGATCCGCTCGACGCGAAACGTGCGCAGCTCGTCTTTGGAACGGGCGACGAGATACCAGACGCCGGCTTTTGATACGAGGCCCAGCGGATCGATCTCGCGCGTCGATGCCGTGCGGTTGCGGTCGTGATACGTCATGCGCACCCGCCGGTCGTCCCAAACCGCACGCCGCAACACGACCAAAAACTCGCGCGGCGGCTCGGGCTGGTTCCAGCGGCGTCCGTCGAGATGAATGCGCGAACGAGATTTTTCGGCGGCACGGCGGTGCACGTCTGCCAAACCGCCTTGCAGCTTCTCCAGCGCCCGATCGTAGCCGCGATCGTACCCGAGATCGGCGAGCGGGCTCGCGCCTGAAACGAACAGCGCGCGAATCTCGTCTTCGCTGAAGTGCGTGAGCGTGCGCCGATAGCCGTCGGCCAGCGCAATGCCGCCGGTGGAACCGCGTTCGGTGTAGACCGGGACCCCGGCGGCGCTAAGCGCGTCGACGTCGCGGTAGATCGTTCGTTCAGAAACCTCCAGCATCTCGGCGAGCATCGGCGCGCTGCACTGGCGCTTCGACTGCAGCACGAGCAGCAGCGAGATGAGCCGATCCGCCTTCATCCTTGCAAGCCCCTCGCGCGCGCAGCTAGCCGGTATAATGCCGCAGCTGCGATGATGATGATAAACACGACTTCGATTCGCTGGTGCAGGACCCAGACGACGAAGGTAGCCGCTGCGGTCGCGGTACCCACCGTTAGAATACGCCCCGTTTTGAATATGCCCGTGCGCCGGTCGGTCTCGAGCAGCGAGTTCCATCGCGCCCGCAGACACAGCGCATAGAGCAGCCCTAGTAACAACCACGCAAGGGCCCACGTCAGCAGGTAGGATTTCGATGCGATCACTGCATCTTGCGTCGGTGCAAAGTGCAAGAACAGCTGAAACTGGTACACCAGCCATACGAGGGATGCCAACGTCGCGAAGTTGACGACGATCGTCGACGCTTTGGGGACGAAGAGATAGTCGAAGAGCCAGTGGTGCGCGTACCACGTCGAGGCGACGATTGCAAACGTCGCCAAGAATGCAAGCAATCCGATCGGACGAGTGTAGACGTCGGCGGGATGCGCCGGGATGACGAAATTGATGCTCGCCTGAGCCAAGCTGAAGCCCATGACGATATCGGAAAACGCCTCCAAGCGGTGCGTCAGCCGCTCGGCGTGCGCGTCCGTAAAGCGGGTGCTTACGACTTCTTCAACTGCCGCAGTACGTATTGGAGGATACCACCGTGACGGTAGTATTCGGCTTCGTCCGGCGTGTCGATGCGCACGCGCACCTTGAACTCCATCGACTTCTTCGTCGCAGGGTCGGTGGCGCGCACCGCCGCGTGCATTCGCGGCGTGATGCCCCCTGCGATGCCGGTGACGTCGTACAGTTCTTCGCCGGTTAAACCGAACGTCGAGCGATCGGCGCCGTCGACGTACTCGAGCGGCAGAACGCCCATTCCGATCAGATTGCTGCGGTGGATGCGCTCGAACGACTCGGCAATGACGGCCTTGATGCCGAGTAGATACGGCCCTTTCGCGGCCCAGTCACGCGACGAGCCCGAACCGTATTCGCGCCCGGCGAGCACGACGAGCGGCGTTTTCTCGGCTTGGTACTTCATTGCAGCATCGAAGATCGACATCTGCTCGCCCGTCGGAAGATATCGCGTCACGCCGCCCTCGACGCCGGGCACCAGTTGGTTGCGCAGGCGAACGTTGGCAAAGGTGCCGCGCACCATCACCTCGTGATTGCCGCGGCGCGCGCCGTACGAGTTGAAATCCTTCGGCTCGATTCCGCGATCCATCAAGTATCTTGCGGCCGGGCTCGTACGCGAGATGCTGCCGGCCGGCGAGATGTGATCGGTCGTTACGGAATCGCCGAGCACCGCGAGTGCGCGAGCACCGGTGATGTCGCGCAGCGAAGGCGGCTGCTCGGGCATCCCCTCGAAATACGGCGGATTCTTGATGTACTCCGAGGCCGGATCCCAAGCGTAGCGTTCGCTGGGCGTTACCTCGAGTTTCGCCCAGTTGTCGTCGCCGCGGAAGACGTCGGAGTAGCGCGACTTGAACATTTCGTCGCTGATGCAGCCCGTAATCGTCTTCTCGATCTCGGCGTCGGTCGGCCAGATGTCTTTGAGATAAACGGGGTTTCCGTCGCTGCCGGTACCGATCGGCTCGCTCGTAAGATCGACGTCCATGCGGCCCGCCAGAGCGTAAGCTACGACGAGCGGCGGCGAAGCCAGATAGTTCGCCTGCACTTGCGGATGGATGCGTCCCTCGAAGTTGCGATTGCCAGATAACACGGCGGCGACGATCAGATGCTGATCGGCAACCGTTTCGGCAACGTCGGCGGGAAGCGGACCGGAGTTGCCGATGCACGTCGTACATCCGTAACCGACGAGATTGAAGCCGAGCTCGTCGAGAGACGTTTGCAAGCCGGCTTTGGCTAGATAGTCCGTCACGACTTTAGAACCCGGTGCGAGCGAGGTCTTCACCCACGGCTGCGTCTGCAATCCGCGTTCGACGGCGTTACGCGCCAGCAAGCCGGCACCGACGAGCACCGACGGGTTCGACGTGTTCGTGCACGACGTAATTGCAGCGATGACGACCGAGCCGTCGGCGAGGTTCTTGGCGGTTTGCGCGATGGTTGCCGTTCCTCCGCCGCCTTCATTTTGAAAGCGCGCCACGGCGTTGTTCGCCTTGTCGCGCGCGGCCGTCCACTCTTCCATTGCGGCGCCGAACGAACGCTTCACGTCGCCGAGCGTGACGCGGTCCTGCGGACGCCGCGGTCCGGCGAGGCTCGGTTCGACCGTCGAAAGATCCAGCTGCAGGACGTCGGTGTACTGCGGGTCGGGCGTTTCGTCGGTGCGGAATAAACCCTGAGCCTTTGCATAGGTTTCGACCAGCGCAACGTGTTCGACGCTGCGTCCGGTCAGCCGCAAATATTCGAGCGTGCGATCGTCGATTGGGAAAATGGCGACCGTGGAGCCGAACTCCGGCGACATATTTCCGATGGTGGTCCGGTCGGCCACGGCGAGTGCCGAAAGACCGCGGCCGAAGAACTCGACGAACTTGCCGACCACGCCTTTCTTACGCAGCATCTCGGTCACCGTGAGCACGAGATCGGTTGCCGTAACGCCTTCGCGCAGCCGGCCTTCCAAACGAAACCCGATGACGTCGGGAATTAGCATCGTCACCGGTTGCCCGAGCATAGCGGCCTCGGCCTCGATGCCGCCGACGCCCCACGCCAACACGCCGAGGCCGTCGACCATCGTCGTGTGCGAATCGGTTCCCACGCACGTGTCGGGATATGCCAAAGTCTTGCCGTCGAGCTGCCGCACGTCGATTCCCGCGCCGAAGATGACGCGCGCCAGATACTCGATATTTACTTGATGGACGATTCCGGTATCGGGAGGTACGGCACGGAAGCCGGAAAGCGCCGATTGCCCCCACTTCAAAAACGCGTAACGCTCGCGGTTGCGTTCGAACTCGATCTCGGCGTTTTTCGCGAACGCGTCGTTGCTTCCGAAGTAATCGATCTGCACCGAGTGATCGATGACCAGCTCCACGGGCTGGAGCGGATTGATCTTCTTGGGATCGCCGCCCATGGCAGCCATTGCATCGCGCATCGCCGCCAAATCGACGACGCACGGAACGCCCGTAAAATCTTGCAGCAGCACGCGCGCCGGCCGGAACGCGATCTCGCGGTCGCCGCGGGCCTGGGGCGACCACTTCGCCAGTGCGTCGATGTCGTTGCGCGTCACCGAGCGGCCGTCTTCGAAGCGCAGCAGATTCTCGAGCAAGACTTTGATCGAGAACGGCAGCCGCGCGAGCGTCGTCAAACCGGCGCGTTCGAGCGCATCGAGCCGAAAATAGGCGTAGGAGCGATTGCCGGCAAGCGTATCGACGGCGTTGAAGCTATCCGTGGGTCGATTCATCGGACAGGCGTATTTTGGGGTCGCCTTCGGCGTAGCCTTCGATACGCAAACCCGAATCGCCGGACAAAAGTCGCCATAACGATTCGCCCACGAGCTCCGTCCGCCAGGGAGTGAGCGCGAGCGCCTCTTCGAAGGCGGCGCGGTCGCGCGGAAGCTCGCGCGCCAGCCGCTCCAGCACCGCGCGCGGCACCACCAAACCGGCAGGCAAGTCGGCGTCCCGTGCGATCTCGCCGACAACCACGCCCAGCAGCGAGACGAGCGTATCGCGCGACGGGCCGAGCGGCCGCTGCGGCTTCTCCGGCAGGGACGATTCGTCTAGTGCCTGTCCGCGCGCAACCGCGTCGAGAATCGCCGCTCCCAATTGGCGCCTCGCGCCGGCGTCGAGACGCCGCAGCTGCGCGAGATCGTCGAGATTTTTGGGACGCAAGGTCGCTAGACCGGCGACGACGTCGTCGGGAATGACGTATTTCACCGGAACGTCGCGATCGCGAGCGATACGATCGCGGAGCTTTACGATCTCGCTGAGAATGCCGAGCTCCCGGCGGTTCATGCGCATCGCTCCAGGTATTCGAAGATACGCGCGTCGCTCGTCGATACGATATCGTTCGACGTCGCCGAGCTGCGCGGACTCTTCGCGCGCCCACTCGAGCCGGCCCTGTTTCTCCAGACGCGCGAGCAGCAGATCGAACATCGGCAGTAAGTGCGCGACGTCGTCGACCAGATATTCGATCTGGCGTTCCGAAAACGGCCGCGACGACCAATCGCTGACCGTCTGCGATTTTGCAAGCCGAACGTGACGCAGATCGCGCACCAAATCGGCCAGTGAGATCTGCATTCCGTATCCGAGAAACGCCGCCATGATCTGGGTGTCGAAAACGCGCGGCGGCACTCGGTCGAACCGATCGGCGAAGATCTTCAAGTCCGACGACAACGCATGACCGATGACGGTCGTCTCGCTCAGTGCGTCTGCAAGCGGACCGATATCGGCGACCGCGAGCGGATCGACGATCGCGGCACCGTCGTCGAACGCGAGCTGCACCACCATAAGGCGCGGCGAGTACGTGCGCTCCGCGTGAAACTCCGTATCGATCGCGACGCGCTCGGCGGCGCGGACCCGCGCGCAGAGCGTATCGAGCGCGCGGGCGTCGTCAACGATCGCCGGAACCATCACGGCGTGTATCTCGGCGCCGGATGGTACCGGCGGAAACGGAAGTGCGGACAGCGATGCGTCTGGCAGTAATGTACCGCGCGCCACTCCGTGCGGTGGATAAAGACCGTTACGCGATCGCCGAAGATCGCGAGCAACGTGCAGATCGGAACCGCTATCGCGCACATCGTCCACACGTGCACCCAGATCGGCACCTTGAACGCGGCGGCGGTCGACGTCGCTACCGTTCCGCCGAAGCCGGGGATCACGCGGACCGCCAGCAAGAATGCCGGCGACCCGACCGGAAAGCGCTTCACCCACGGCGGCAGCCGCTCGAGATACTCGTGGACGTCGAGAAGGTGCGTTGCGCGAGTGTTGATCCAGTAACCGAAGATCGCCGCGAAGACCAGCCCTACCGCGTTGACGATCGAGCCCTCGATCGGGCCGAAGATCGCGCCGTTCATGATCGCCAAAGCGTCGGTCACCGAAAACGGCGCCGAGGCGACCAGAGCGAAGACGAATATCGCCAGCGGGAGCGCCATGAAGCCGATGGTCCGAATTTCGTGCTCCACCCGCGGTTGGTAGCGAATGACGAAGAACGCCAGCAAGAACGAAGCTGCCAGGAGCGCCAACGCGGCCAGGCGCCGAACGAGCCGGTTCAATCCGAGATGGTCACGATACTAGAAGTAGCGATCACGGTGCTGTGCGGAGTTGGGCTCTACGCCTCGCTTTTCATGCTTGCCAAGGGGCGCAGAGCCGCGCGCGGTCTGCTGGCGGAGCCCAGCGTGGTTCAGAGCCCGCGCGCCCGCCTCTATGGCGGCCTCCCCAACGCGGCACTGGGGGTGGCGTACTACCCTGCCTTGGCAGCGGCCGTGTGGTTTGTGCGTTCGGCCGCCGGCGCGACGGTCGTTCTGCTGGCCGTGGCGTTCGCTGCAATAACCTCGCTGGCGCTCGCTTACTCGCTCCTCTTTGTAACGAAACGGGCGTGCGCATACTGCTGGGCCAGCCATACGATAAACTGGTTGCTTGCCGTCCTCAGCCCATGGTTATTCAAAACTATCATATTGAGTATTATCATCTACTTTTGGTAGAATCGGCGTCTCCGGCTCGAAACGGTCTCTGTGATCGGGTCACCGGAGGGAAGAGTAACCGGAACGCAGCGCCAGATTCTGCGATCCGGTGAATGGCAGAAAAACCTGGGGGTGGCGCGATTGCGCCACCCCCACTGCTTTTCTTTCGGCCCCCATTGGGCGTCCGCGGCGTCGCGAAAGACCTCGCGAACGTTTTGGTTCGCGTCGGCCTTTCGCTCATAGCGGCCACTCCAATGGATGACCGAAAGGTTCATTACATGCTGGAACTTTGGCTGAAACCGTAGACGGTGGCGAGATCGTGCATGGCTTGGTTGAGGACGGCGTGATAGTCGGCGTCCTGGGCGACGCCGTACTTGGCGTCGATATCCGTCATGACCTGATCGTGAATGCCGTGCGAGACGGCGCGATCGAGCATGACTTCCACGTTGAAGCTGTGGCCGGTCTGACCCGCATCCCACAATGCCTGCGCGAGCGCTTTACCATCTTTGGGGTCGGGATTCGGCGCCGAGGGCAAAGCCACGCCTTTTGCCTTTGCAATCTTGAGCGAGTCGGAAACGACGAACGGAAAGATCGTTACGAAATGCGTGACTTTATCGGCTCCGAACTTCGCTTTGAGCGAGGCTACTTCCGCGTCGGCCTTGCTGCCCGCGAGCGTTTGCACGAGCGTTACGGTTTGAAAGTTCGACGGTCCGCCGCCGGCCATAATCATCGAGAGCGTTACGGGCAATGCCGGCGTCCCCGTGTAGACGCCCGGTCCCGAAAAGCGCGACGGCTGATCGACGACGTTGGGTAACCAAGTCATTGCGGCAATAACCGCTGCAATAAGAAGTTTCATGCCCATCTAACGGACGGACTTGTGGATTGGATTTAGGCGTTTCGAATTTCGTCGATCATCGCGCGATACGCCGGATCGTTCGTCGGTGCCGCGGCGAACCAGGCGTCGAGAATCTCCTCGCCAACTGCCGGAGCGGTCGCCCGCAAGCTCAGACACAGCACGTTGGCGTCGTTCCATTCGCGCGCACCCGCGGCCGTCGCAGCGTCACCGCAGAGCGCGGCGCGTACGCCGGCAACTTTGTTGGCCGCTATGCTGACGCCGGTTCCCGTCCAGCAGCAAAGAACGCCGTAATCGGCCTCGCCGCGCGCAACCGCCTCCCCGACTTCGCGAGCGACGCCCGGCCAAGGACCGTGCTCGCCGCTGCGCAGCGCGCCGAAACGGGTCACCGCATGACCGTGACGATCGAGCCACCGGCCGAGCGCTTCGGCAAGCTCGCCCGGCATGTCGCTTCCGATAGCGATGTTCATCACTGAAGGAGATTCGCGCCGCGGCGGACGCATCCATGGATCGGTGAGCGCCCCTCGTTTGGCAGCGACCGTCATTCTTGCGCGGGCGGCGGCCGGCGGTTTCGAGCTGTATCTGACCCGGCGTTCGCCGCGCAGCGGTTTCGCGCCCGACGCCTACGTTTTTCCCGGCGGCACCCTCGATCCGGAAGACGGCGCCCAGCCCGAGGCGCTGCGCAACGCCGCGGTACGCGAGCTTTTCGAAGAAGCTGGAGTTCGTTTGGATCCGGCAGCGCTGATTCCGTTTTCGCATTGGATTACGCCGCCGAGCGAACCACGGCGGTACGATACGCACTTCTTCTTCGCACAAGCGCCTCCCGACCAGGTCGCACGCGCCGACGCGTACGAAACGCACGACGGCATTTGGATCTCACCCGCGCAAGCGCTGCAGCGTTATCGCGACGGCAGCCTGCACCTGGTCTACCCGACGATCAAACATCTGCAGCGCCTGCTAGCGTTTACGTCGGTCGAGGGCATTGCGACGTTTGCACGCACGAAGACGATTCACACGATCTGTCCCGCCGGCGCGGGCGACTCGTTCGAAATTCCCGCGGAGTTGGAGGACGCATGGTAACGCTCGTGCGAGCGCCCAACCCGTCGGCTATGACGTTGAGCGGAACGAACTCGTACCTCGTCGACTGCGGACGCGGCGCAGCGCTCGCAATCGATCCGGGTCCGCCGATTGGGCGCCACGTCAAAGCGATCGCTCAAGCGGCGCACGAGCGCGGGTTGACGATTCGAGCGATCGCGCTTACGCACGGACATCCCGACCACGCACCCGCGGCGCGCCCGCTGGCAAACCTCACCGGCGCGCCGGTCTACGCGCATCCGCGCAGCGGCATCGCTCGCGACGCGGACTTCACGCTCGAAGGAGAACTGCACGTTGGCGACACGGCGCTGCACGTGATGGACGCTCCCGGGCACACGTTCGATCACGTAGTGCTTTACTTGCCGGCCGAGCGCGCGCTCTTTACCGGCGACGTCATTCTTGGAGAGGGGACCGTCGTGATTGCGCCGCCGGGCGGTGCGATGCGTCCGTATCAGGCGACGCTGCGCCGTCTTGCGGCCGAATTTCCCGATGCGCGTATCATCTACGGCGGACACGGCCCCGTCGTTGAGGACGCACGCGCGAAGATCGCCGAGTACATCGAGCACCGCGCCATGCGCGAACGCGAGCTGACCGGCGCGCTGGCGGACGGCGAAAAGACGATTCCCGATCTCGTCTTAGAGATTTACGGCGACGGGCGACCGGTGCTGTGGCCGGCGATGGCGCGCCAAATGCTGGCCTACCTCATCGCGCTCGAGAGCGAAGGGCGCGTCGCCGCTCGCCGGCTGGATCGCGCGATGACCGATCGCGAACGCTGGATTCTCAATCCTCCGCTCGAAGAGCTCGTCGGCACCGAACAGGCCGAGGTCATCGCCGAAGAACTCGGAGCTGGGCTGCTATTGAACGACCTATACGCGTATACTCTGCTGTAGAGGACTATCGCGCTTTGGCGGGCCGGGCGATCGTTTCGTAGATCGCGCCGATGCCAACGATGATCGCCATCACGAGCAAGGTCACCCAACCGTAGTTGAAGACGGCGCGCCCGCTTGAAAGCGAACTGGGCCAGACGATGTTCAGGAGCATCAGCAGCAAATACAACCCGCCTGCAACCGTGACCGGAACTCCCCATCGGCCGAGTCGAAAGACGCCGCTCGGTTTCCAGCCGCGCCGCCGCGCCAACAACGCGCCCAGCACCGTCAGGAAAAACGCCAGGTAAATACCCGACGTCGCAAACGAGACGAGTGCGTAGAGCGCGTTGACGTTGGCGGGATAGTCGAACCAAAGCACGTGCACCGGTTTGCTGGGATTGATCAGTACCAGCAACAGGAAGAGAAATGGGATCACGGTGCCGACGAGGATGGCATTCACCGGCGTATGATGACGCGGCGAAATACTCGAAATCCGATCGCTGAGCGGCAGCGCGCGATCGCGGGCCAGCGCAAACGCAACGCGCGCGCCGGCGCCCTGCACGGCCGTACCGCAGCTGAAGAATGCCACGATAACCATCACGAGAAAGAAGTCTTGCAGCCACGGCGGCAGCTGCGCGAGAATCGTATCGATGCCGCCGCTGACGACGGGACCGATGCCGCCCTGCGGCGTTGCCAATAACAATCCGAGGACCAAGACGAACGACGCGATTCCGCCGTAGAGCAGCGCGCTGCGCATCGCGCGCGGGACTTGACGCTGCGCGTCGAGCGTCTCTTCCGAAATGTCGCCCGCCGATTCGAATCCGTAGAAAATGTAGACGTTGGCGAGAACCGCGACCAGAGCGGCGGCCGCCCAGCTGCCGCCGAAATCGAGGCCCATTGGATTGGTCTTGACGTGCTCTACGCCTTGCGTCGTGAAAACAAAACCGAGATGCTGGTGAAGCGCCAACGTTATCAACGCCAAGAAGACGCCGAAAGTCCCGATGGTCTCCACGTAGACGCCGTAGCGAGCGACGCGACCCATGATCTTGGCTCCCACGGAGTTGAGGATCGCCGACAGAACGATGATGCCGCCCGCGATGGCGAAGATCGTCGCGTGGCCGTCGGGCTTCAGGTGCGTCTTGAACAACACGTTGCATAGCGCCGTCACGTAGCCCACGGCGCCGGAATCGACCGACGCTACGGTAGCGAGCAGCGCAAAGCCGTAGATCCAGCCGATATACCAGCCGAACCGCGGCCCGACGTTGTACTTTCCGTATTGATAGAGCGCGCCCGAAAGCGGATACTCGCTCGCGAGCTCGCCGAAGACGAGCGCGACGGGCAGCATGCATCCGACGACGAGGGGAATCGTCCAGATGTAGCGCGGACCGCCCGTTCCCAACCCCAACGTGTAGAGCGAATAGATGCCCACCATCGGGCTCAGGTAGCTGAATGCAACGGAGAAGTTGTCGAAGAGCGACAACACTCTCGACAGCTGCTGCTTGTAGCCGAGCGCCGCTAGACGCTCGTCGTCGGTCCGGTTACCTACCGTCGGCCCAAGCCCACGCGGTGATATGCCAGCCGGCGGACGATTTCTTGAGAATCACGGTCATCGTCGATGCGTTCATCGTCACCTGTTTGCCGTTATGCTTGTAAACGTACGTCGTCGGGACAACCACGTATGCGAGCTCTCCGGTAACGTCGACGTGCGTAGGCGTGCCGAGGGTGACGATTGGTTCCGTATCGCCGTCCTGTTTGGAAAAAGCGACGAACGCGTTCCACCAATCGCCGCACGACATCCACTCGTGCGGCGGAAAGTCGTCGATGATGCCGGCCTGGGCGGCGCAGGCTGCCTGCATACCTTCCGCGTCGGCTTTGTTGAAGGCGTCGACAAACTTTTGGACCGTACCCATGGGACTGACCGGCGTCGCCCCAAGCGTAAATGCGGCGAGCGCAAGGGCTGAAACGAAGGCTCTCAAACGTACTATATGCATGCGCTTTCCTCCGAGGCTTGCAGCCTACGTCACCCTGCTGCTCGCGGCCTGCGCGCAACACGTCGTGCCGCCGGTCCAGGCGCCGTTGCCGGGGTCATTCGGCCCAGAATCGTGCTACACGACGCGCGTCGCGCCGAAGAGCGTCGCGGCGACGATCACGTTTTACGGTTATCCCGACAACGCGCCGCCCGGCAAGGCGATAGCGCATCCGGTGATCCATCAACGTGCCGGCGGCGACGGAACCTACTGTAATCCGACAACCTTTGCGACCGAAAAATCCAATAACGCGAACGTTCCGTACGGAACGAAGATCTACGTTCCGTTCATCAAGAGATATTTCGTTCGCGAAGACCTTTGCGCGGCTTCGGGTCCGCCCGTAGGCAGCGGCAGCAACGGCTGCTATAAGCTGTGGTTCGATCTCTGGATCGGCGGCAACAAACACTCGAACGTGAAAGCGCTTGTGGCCTGCGAGCGCAAGCTGACGCCCAACGGCAAGGTGCGCGTGATCCTCGATCCGGGCCCGAGTTTACCGGTCGCCGTCGCCGGACCGGTGTATCGAAACCGTCCGCGTCCACGCGGCACCTGTAACTAGTCGATATTGAGAACGATTTTCCCGAACTGATTCGAAGAGGCCATTCGCTGCGCGGCTTTGACGGCGTCCTGCATTGCGAACGCTTCATCGATCGCCGGCCGCAAGCTGCCGTCGTCGAACAGCTCGAGCATCGCTTGAAAATCCTGCGGGCTGCCCATCGACGTTCCCACAATCGTCACGTGCTTCCAGAATAGAGGAAACATTTTGATCGTGGCGTCGCCGTTGGTGCCGCCGTATATCGCTATGCGGCCTCCGGGTCGCACGGCGTCGAGCGCTTTAGCCAGCGTATCCCCGCCCGACGAATCGACCACGAGATCGATCGGCCCCATCGCGCGCAGCTCTTTGTGCCAATCGGGCGTCGTTGCGTAGTTGAGGGCTTCGTCCGCTCCGAGCGCTTTCGCGCGCGCCAGCTTCTCGCCGCTTCGCGACGTTACAATCGCCCGCGCACCGGCGTGCTTGGCAAAGAGCAGCACGAACGTCTGCACGCCGCCGCCGACACCGGTAATCAGCACGGTTTGCCCCGGCTTGAGCTCGCCGCGCGTGAACGTCGCACGATACGCGGTCAGACCTGCGAGCGGTATTGCGGCCGCTTCCTGCATCGAGAGATGCCGCGGCTTCGCATATACGTTGCCTGCCGGCAAGCAGACGTATTGCGCGAACGTTCCGGCATGCGGCATGCCGAGAATCGAGCTGGAGCGTGCGTCCCATACGAGCGGATCGTCGCCCCAGCCAAGCATTGGATCGATGACGACGGCGTCGCCTTCGTTGAGATGCGGCACGCCTTGGCCCACGGCGGCCACTTCGCCGGCTCCGTCGGAGCCAAGAATCACCGGCAGCGCGATCTTCGGATAGAGTCCCTGCGTGATGAAAACGTCGCGGCGGTTGAAGGCCGCGGCGCGTACGCGCACCAAGGCCTCACCGGCTGCCGGTTCCGGCACCGGAACGTCGTCGATCCGAAGGTTCTGCGGTCCGCCTATCTCGTGCAGGCGGACGGCGCGCATCGTTTGACTCATCGTCTTATCGTCAGAATGAAGTGCACCGCGGCCGGTTGTACGAAGAGCCGATCCGTTTGATACGGTGCGAGGTAAGACGTTCCGTTCTTGCCCGCATATAACCCCTGATACGGCACCCCCGCTCCATAATACGTAAACGGTCCAGACACGGCGTTGAAAACGTTGGTCGCAGCGACGGTAAAGTCGACGTTGCCGAACGATTTTCCGATCGCGGCATCGGTGAAGGTGTACGGTGCTTGGCCCAGCGGATTGTTGCGTCCCGTAAAAGTGAACGCCGTCGCAGCGTGCCAGCCCTTTTCCGCCCACATCAGCGTGGCGGATGCCTGCTGCTGCGGCACGCCCAAGAACTGCTGGAAAGAGACGAGACTACCGCCCGAAGTCGGGTTCGAGACGTTGGGACCCAGCGAGTACGGAAACGCCACGTTCAAGCCATACCCCAGCTGCATCGTGAGATGCTGCTGCGGAAAGCGCTGCTTGAACTCGACTTCGGCACCCTCGTAGACGGCATTACCGATATTGATGGGAATTTCGTAAGCGAAGCCGTTGGGAGCGTTGCACGAGTATCCAGGGTAGGAGTTCTCGATGGTGTCGCGCAGATTCGAGCGGTAGAACGAAACGTCGAGGTTTGACTCGCTCGAAAACAGGTGCGAGAATCCGGCCTCATATTCGGTTGCGTGCTCGGCCTTCTCGGTGGGGTTTCCTTGACCGGCGACGACGCAGTTTGAGTCGGCCGGCGGCAAGCCTGGATTCGGCTCGACTTTTCCGTCCACGACGACCTGCGGGAAGTAATACTGCTCGATCAACAGCGGCGGACGGAATCCCGTACCCGCCGACGCGCGCACGACGTCCGAGCTGCCCAGATCGTAACTCGCGCCTAAGCGCCAATCCACGGAGCTTCCAAACGTGGTGTAGCTCGCGTCATAGATGCCGCTCGACAGCCGCAGCCGGCCGAACTTCTGCGCTCCGCGCAAGAAGTACGAATGGATGCTGTTGTAGAGGGTTCCCGCGATTCCTTGGCCTGCGAGGGACTCTTGGCGGGTGTAGGCGCCGAAGGCAAACTCGCCGTCGTCGAACGTGCGTCCCCACGACAGCGATTCGTCGTACCGCTTGTCGTTGTGCGAAACGTCGTACGGCGTCACACCGGTCGAACCGCCGGAAAAATTGACCTCGTTGCCGGTCGTAAAGAAATCGGCGAGCAGCGACCCCGAGCCGAGCACCGATCGCGAGTACACGTCGTACGCGCGGATGTTCTGCGCAAAGATCGCGCTGCCGGCACCGAAATGCATTCCGTAGACGGGATTTAGTACGTCGGTATTTCCGCTCGGGCAATAACTGCTTGCATCGGTAGGATCGCAGGGCTCGTACCGATTGCCGACGATGCCGTTGAGGGCGCTGCTTTCGTCGCGCGCGTCGCCGAGGTTGAAGATGCGAATGCCCGCGTCGGCACGCTGCGAGAAGTTGTAGTCCAAATCTAAAGCACCCAGCCGCGACGATATCGTCGACCCAAGATGCGTCAGCACGGGGCAGTTCGCCGCCGAAGAGCCGCTGGCAGCGCACGAAATCGGTGCGTTGGTCTGCGGAACGACGAACGCGTATTGGTTCGTTTGTCCACCCGACTGGTAGTCGTCGGCCGCAACGGCGTATCCAAGCTTACCGGCCGTGCCGGTAGCATTGAGCCACGTTTGGGTGGTTCCGTACGAGCCGACGGACCCGGAGATCGCTGCATGCTGGTCTTGCGTCGGACGCAGCGAGACGAAGTTGACGGCGCCGCCGAACGTGTTGCTGCCCTCGCTGTCGAACGGACCCAGGCCTTCGGTAACGCTCACGGCGCTAAACGCCGGTACGGCAAACTGCGAGAGATCGAGATCGCCCGTATTCTGATCGTTGAGCAAATGACCGTCGAGAGTCACCATCGCTTCCGACGGGTCGGGACCTCGCAGCGAGACGACGTCGGGCGCGGTCGGCGCGCCGGAGTCGGGACGTTGAACGACCGCCGCGGGGACTTCTTGTAGCGCGTCGACCACGTTCGTGTATCCCAGCGCATCCATCTGGGCTCTAGAAATGTCGATTTCGGGGATCGCATTGCGTACGAGCGCGTAGCCGCCGTTGACGGTCACTTGACCGATCGTACGAAGCCTCGGCGAGTTGACGGGTTCGAGCACTACATCGACGTTGGAATCGCGGTTGATGTCGCCGGTATTGACGGTAACGGTAGCATAGCCGCTCGCGCTCACCGTAAGATCGTAGCGGCCCGGCGGCAGCGATGCGGAGAAGGTTCCGTTGGCGTCGCTTTGAGTGCTAAGCGCCTTGGGACCGGAAAAAAGGAGAGAAGCCCGGGCGATTGCCGCCCCGGCCGGCGCATGAACGCTGCCCGTAATGAGACAGCATGCCGCGACGAGCACGTGTAGCATCTAAATCCTCGTCTGCCGTGTGTGTAGGTTGAGTCGATGAAACGGCAAAACAAGGCGGGCCGCGCTTTCCGCGCCGCATCGATGCGATGCTGCGCCGGCGTACGGCAACGGTTGCAAAAGTGCGCAGCGTCGCCGCCGACGGCGGCGCCGCGTAAGGCTTGCAGATGATTGCGGCGATTGCGGCGATGATTTGATGACGGTGCGACAGCAGCCAGCGAACGAACGCGAACGTCGCTATCGCGATCGCGCCCGCGCAAATCACGGTTGTGACGAGGCCGACGGTTACCGAACCGCCGAAGGCATCATCGAGGCCGTCTAGCGGTCGCCGTGCCAACAGCGTGTCGATCCATTCCATCGCAGGCACCGCAAAGGAAGCCAACGCGACGGTCGCCAGCACGAACCCGGCGCCGGCCGGCCATTGCGGCGGCTCCGGCGCGCGTACGCGGCGAGCGGCGGCTTCGCAACAGAGCCGGAAACCGCGAACCGCGATGATTGCAGCGGCCGCTACGGCGATCGTGACGATCAGCTCGCGCGATCCGTGGCTGCCGACGTCGTCGAACGATGCGTGGGGAACCAAGTAATCGGCGATAATGTCGATGACGACGTGCGAGAGCGCCGCGGAGGCCGCAGCTGCAGCCACCACGAGTAACACGAGCCAACGGGGAAACGCGCGCACGAAACGATCTTCTGCACAGGCGTTCCCTTCTCCGGTGCCGTAGAACGCTTCGTCTATGAACAAGAGAGCAGCCTTCGCCCGCGCATTCTTTCGCGGCATTTCGCGGGTGACCAAAACCTTCACGCTAGAGGTCGGCCCTTTGCGGGCGACCGGGGTTCCGGCGCTGTTATTGGGCGTTTCCGGAATCGTGCTCGCTTCCGGCGTCACGGCTGCCTTGGCAAAGGGAGCGACTCGCCTGCCTGAAACCCTCAACGAAGCGCGCGGGTTGGCAGAAGCGCTCAACGCTCGCCCTCGCCTGAATGCATGATCGACGATATCGCTCTGACCGGCTTGATTCGCGCCAAGCTTCCCGACGCCGACGTTCGCATCGTCGATCGTACGGGAACGATGGATCATTTCAACGTGACCGTTCGTTCGTCGGAATTCAAAGGCAAGACGCTCATCGAGCAGCATCAGCTCGTATACGGCGCGCTCAAAACCGCGCTCAAAGATGGCCGCGTACACGCGGTCGAACTCAAGACCATAGTACCGGAGAATTGATCATGTCGGATTCCCTTCAAGAAGAAATTGCGCGCGAGATCGCGGCGAACACAATTTGCGTCTACGGCAAAGGCACCAAAACGGCGCCGCGTTGCGGATTCACGCTGGAGACGATCGAGTTTTTCAACCACTTCGGCTATCCGTTCGAAGTGATCGACGTGCTCGAGAACATGCCCAAGCGCGAAGCGCTTTCCCAGATGACCGACTGGCCGACGCTGCCCAAAGTTTTCATCAACGGAAAGTTTTACGGCGATACGGACATCCTCGGGCCGATGGCGCAGAACGGCGAACTGCTGACGGTTCTCAAAGATGCGTTCGGCGGCCAAGAGCCGGCGGCCAAGCAGACGATTAACCTGCGCTAGTGTTCACGACGATCGTTTCGGTTCGCGAGCTGCACGATCGTCTGGGCGATCCGAAGCTCGTGCTGATCGACTGCCGCCACTCGCTGCAAGATTTCGGCTTGGGGCTGCGGCTTTACGACGAGGGTCATATTCCGGGCGCGTTCTTTGCCGCGGTTGAAGACGATCTCGCCGGACCGAAAACCGGCCGCAACGGCCGCCATCCGCTGCCCGACCCCGACGTCTTCGCGCGGTTCTTGCGCGGTCTCGGCGTCGACGACGATTCGCAGATCGTCGCCTATGATGCGGGCGCCGACATGTTTGCGGCGCGCTGTTGGTCGCTCGTGCGCTGGATCGGACACGATGCGGTCGCGATTCTCGACGGCGGTTACGCAAAATGGGTGCAGAGTGGATTTCCGGTAAGCGCGGCGCCCGCGGAACCGCAGCGTGAAGGGAACATTCAGCCGCGCCTTCGGCCGGGACTCATCGTCGATGCGGAGCACGTGCACTCGCGTCTCGGTTCCGGCGAATTGCACCTCATCGATGCCCGCGCGGCCGACCGCTTCGCGGGACAAAACGAAACCATCGATCCGGTTGCCGGCCATATTCCCGGCGCCCGCAACCGCTGGTTCAAGCAAAACTTCAACGAAGACGGCACTCTAAAATCGCCCGCCGACTTAGTTGCCGATTTTGCATCGGTGGATCCGCAGCGGGTCGTGCATCAGTGCGGTTCCGGCGTTTCGTCGGCGGTCAATCAGCTGGCGATGGTGCACGCCGGCTTGGGGGAAACGCCGATTTACGCCGGTTCCTGGAGCGAGTGGATCGCCGATCCGTCGCGTCCCGTCACAAGCGGTGCGGATTAACGCTCACAGCCTAACGAACAACTTCGCCGTATCGATCTGAAGGTCGGGGAAAGCCGCGCTCGCCGCAATCTCCGGTTCGACGAACGTTCGTATTCCCGATGCGTCGTGCATCGTTACCGACCGCTTCTCGGGGTCGACGACAATCACGAGCTTTGTGCCGAAATTCAGATACATCTCGATTTTCGTCTCGAGAAGTTTGCGGCGATCCTTCGGCGAGAGAATCTCTACGGCGATATCGGGTTCGATCGTGGGCATCTCACGCAACTCGCCCGCCGGTGGCATGCGATCGTGCGATAGGTACGCCAAATCCGGCACGAGCGAGCTTGGTTTTTCACCCTCGGGCAAAAAGTAGTAGCGCCATTCCGTCCCAACGTCGCCCTTGCCCTCCGCCCACGGAAGCAGCAGCGCCGCAAGCCGCGCTTGCAGAATGCTGTGGACTCTCTTCGGGCTCACCTTCCGGTACCACCGGCCGCGAATCGACTCGATCGCCGGTTTGACCTCCGGGATTCCCAGGTCGGGCGCTTCTTGGACCCTAAGCATGGCACGCATATCCTATCACGCCGTCGCACCACGCAGAAAGGGGATTTCGTTGCGATACTGGCTCTTCAAAACGGAACCGAGCGCGTTTTCGTTCGATCGGCTAAAAAAAGATCGCACCACGCCGTGGACCGGCGTGCGCAACTTTCAAGCGCGCAATAACATGATGGAGATGACGCTCGGCGATCTGGGGTTGTTTTATCATTCAAGCATTGCCGAGCCGGGTGCCGTCGGCGTTTGCCGCGTCGTGCGCGAAGCGTATCCCGATTTCACGCAGTTTGAAAAAAGCGGCGAGTATTACGACGGACGCGCAAAACTGGACAAGCCTATCTGGATGATGGTAGACGTGGAGTTCGTCGAAGCGTTCGCGCGTCCGGTTAGCCTCGCGCAAATGCGCGACGATCCGCGACTCGTGGGGATGGCGCTGCTCAAACGCGGGCAACGGCTCTCGGTGCAGCCGGTCATGCCGCACGAGTGGAAGATCGTGCTCGAACTCGCAGGTGCCAAATGAAAAAAACTTGGCAGACGCGTCTCATTCACTCCGACGCGACGATACCGCAAGGCTACCGTTCGCTGGTGCCGGCGGTCTATCGCGGATCGACGACGCTCTTCTCTTCCGCCTCGCAAGTCGACGATGACTGGGACCAGCATCGCGCGGGCTACACGTACGGATTGTACGGAACGCCGACGGCGCTCGAGCTGGCGGCTCGAGTTTGCGAGCTCGAGGGCGGCGAACGCACGATAATCGTGCCGGGCGGGCAGGCGGCGATCGCGCTCATCTCGTTCGCGCTGCTTGAAAGCGGCAGCCACATGCTGATGCCGACGAGCGCGTATTCACCCAATCGTAAGCTCGCCTACACGCTGCTCGCGCGCTTCGGCGTCGAGACGACGTTCTACGATCCGCTGATCGGAGGCGGCATCGCCGAGCTGATCCGCGAGAGTACCCGGCTGATATGGGTGGAGAGCCCCGGATCGATCACGATGGAAGTGCAGGACGTTCCCGCGATCGTCGCCGCTGCGCACGCGCGCGGCGTCCTCGTCGCGCTGGACAATACGTGGTCGGCCGGCGTGCTGCTCGACGCATTTGCGTGCGGCGTCGACGTAACGATGCAGGCGCTCACGAAGTACGTCGGCGGTCACAGCGATTTGCTGCTCGGCACGGTGACCGTGCGCGATGCCGCGCTCTACGAAAAGCTCGGCGCGGCGCACCAAGTGCTCGGATACAACGCATCGCCCGACGATTGCAGCCTAGCATTGCGGGGTCTCCAAACGCTCGCGGTGCGTCTGTCCGCGATCGAGCGCTCCGCGCTCGATATCGCGCGGTGGCTTTCGCAGCGGCCCGAGGTCGAGCGCGTACTGCATCCGGCGCTGCCGTCGTGTCCGGGCCACGAGTTCTGGAAGCGCGATTTCACCGGCTCGTCGGGGGTATTTTCAACTGTCTTTCGGCCCGGTCCGTCGCAAGAACAGGTCTTTGCATTCGTCGACGCGCTCGAGCTGTTCGAGGTTGGCTATAGCTGGGCCGGCGTGACGAGCCTCGCGGTTTCCTACACGATCCGTCCGTACGAACATCGCATCGTGCGATTCTCCATAGGGCTCGAATCGACGGAGGACCTCATCGCCGATTTGGAGCGCGGGTTGACGAAACTCTAGAGCCCTTGCGCTTGCGTGAGAAAGACGCGCTGCGCGTCGATCGGCATCTCGCCCGGTCCGGGCGCGAGGCGTTTGTAGCTGCCGTTTTCCATGAGCTCCCGACTCTTGACGTTATCCGCCAGCAGCACGGAGAGAATCTGCGTGCTGATCGTTTCGCAGATCACCGGATCGAGCACGGGCGTAGCGATCTCGACGCGGCCGTCTAGATTTCGCGCCATCCAATCTGCGCTGGCCATGTACACTTCGCGGTCGCCGCCGTTTTCGAAGCCGTAGATGCGCGAGTGCTCGAGAAAACGGCCGACGATGCTGCGCACGCGAATGCGTTCGCTGACCCCGGGCACCCCGGGCCGGATGACGCACATGCCGCGAACCAGCATGTCGATCGGAACGCCGGCCTGCGATGCGCGATAGAGCGCACGAATGACTTCTGCGTCGCTGATGTGGTTGAGCTTCACGCGAATGCCAGACGGACGTCCGGCCCGCGCGTGCTCCGTTTCGCGCTCGATGAGCGAGACGAGCTCGCGCCGTAACGTGACGGGCGCAACCCAGAGGTCTTCGTAGTCGGTGACCTTCGAGAATCCCGTAAGCGCGTTGAACAGCTGCGTAACGTCGGTTCCGAGCTCGGGCCGGCACGTCAACAGGCTCAAATCGGTGTAGAGACGCGCGGATTTCTCGTTATAGTTGCCGGTGCCGAAATGCATGTAACGGCGCAGACCGTCGTCGTCTTCACGCACCACGAGCAGCGCCTTGGCGTGAACCTTTCGATTGGCAAAGCCGTACACGACGTGCGCGCCGGCACGCTCCAAACGCTTGGCCCATTCGATATTGTTCTCTTCATCGAATCGCGCTTTGAGCTCGATGACCACTGCGACTTGTTTCTCATTCTCGGCCGCGGTAAGCAGCGCGCGAACGATCGGCGAGTTCTTACCCGAGGTACGATAGAGCGTGGCTTTGATGGCCAGCACTTTTTCGTCGACGGCCGCCTGCTGAAGGAACTGCACGACCGGATCGAACGATTCGTACGGATGGTGCAGCAGGACGTCGCCTTCGCGAATAGCCGCGAACATGTCGGTTACACCGATTAGGCGCTTTGGAATGGCCGCCAAGAACGGCTGATCGCGCAGCGATTCGTAATCGGGCAAGTTCACGATTTGCCATAGATCGTTGACGGCCATCAAACCGTCGATCTCGTACGTGTCCAGATGCGACAGATCGAGCGATTCACACAATAAATCCCGCATGTACTCCGGCATTCCGCGTTCGACTTCCAAGCGAACCGGTTCGCCGAACCGCCGGCGGCGCAGCTCCGACTCGATCGCGCGCAGCAAATCGTCGGCTTCGTCTTCTTGCAGATCGAGGTCGGCGTCGCGCGTCACCCGGAAGAGATACGCGTCGCGCACGTGCATGCCGGGGAAGAGGCCGTCGAGATGATGGGCGATCAGATCTTCGAGCAGCACGAAATGCCGCTCGCCGGGCGGCGCCGACTCGATCGCAACGAAACGGGGGAGCGTCGGCGGAATCTTGACGCGCGCGAAATGCAGATCCACGCCGTCGCGCGTCGGCTCTTCAAGCTCGACCGCCAGCGAAAGCGACAGATTGGAGATATACGGAAACGGATGGCCGCTGTCGACGGCCAACGGCGTCAGCACCGGGAAGACGTTTTCGTCGAACGTGCGCTCGAGCGCCAGCTGCGTGTCGTCGTCGAGCTCCGAAATACGCCGAATGCGGATGCCTTCGGTTTCCATCGCTGGAAGCAGCTCGTCGTTGAGCAGCCGCATCTGCGTCAGCAACGAAGCGCGCAGCCGCTCGGAAATCGCGGCCAGGTGTTCGGCCGGCATCCGTCCGTCGTCGGAACGGCGGACGACCTGCGCTTCGATCTGCTGCTTGATCGCGGCGACTCGGATCATGAAGAACTCGTCGAGGTTGGTTCCGTAAATCGCAACGAACTTCAGGCGCTCGAACAACGGGTTGCGCGCGTCGAGCGCCTCCTCGAGCACGCGGTCGTTGAACTCGAGCCACGACAGCTCGCGGCTGATATAGAGCGACGGATCGTCGAGTGAAATGGTTGGGATTGCCGGTTCGAGCCGACTGGATTTGGCGATCATGCGCATCGTAGGGTTCGCTTTCGAGGAGCAAAACACTACGAGGCAATGTGGACGGACTTGGCAGCCCACGCCGCCGCACACCTCGGCCTAGCGGGTTCGGCTATGGGGCTGGCCCTGGCGGTCGGGATTCCGCTGGGCGTGCTGGCCGGCACCGGGGGCGCCTTTCGCAATCTGGCGCTCGGGCTGGCCAGCGTCGGCCGGACGCTTCCAAGCTTGGCGGTGCTGATGTTGCTCCTGCCGGTTCTTGGCGTTGGGGCAACCCCGGCAATCGTCGCCTTGGCGCTCTTGGCAATACCGCCGATCGTCATCGCCGTCGACCTGGGCATCCGCAGCGTTCCTGCAGCCGTGCTGGATGCTGCAGCGGGCATGGGGATGACCGCGAGAGGGCGGTTTTTCCGCATCATCGCTCCCATTGCGTTGCCTATATCGTTCTCCGGCGTGCGGACCGCGGCGATCGAAACCATCGCCAGCGCCACGCTCGCCACGTTCATCGGTGCCGGCGGCCTCGGTGACGAGATCGTCCGCGGACTGCAGACCAACGATACGACGATTTTGCTTGCGGGAGCGGTCGCCGTGGCGGCGCTCGCGCTGGCAGTCGAACTGACACTGGGGGCAGCCGCTCGCGTGCTGGAGGCCCACGTATGACTCCGACGCGCAGGCAAGCACTCGCCTCACTCGCCGCGACCCCACTATTGGCACGATGCGCCGGGTTGAGCCCGTCGATTCGCGTGGGGTCGAAGAACTTCACCGAGTCGTTCATCATCGCCGAGATTTACGCCCAGACGCTCGAAGCGGCCGGCTTTACGGTTGCGCGCCGATTCAATCTGGGTTCGACGCAGATCGCGATGGCCGCAATACAGCGCGGCGACATCGATCTCTATCCCGAGTACACTGGAACCGCGCTCATCGACGTTCTCCACCTTCCTCCGATGCAAGAGCCGCGTGCCGTGTACGCGACGGTCTCACGCGAGTTCGCCAAGCGCTACGATATTGTCTGGCTCGAGGCCTCACCGATGAACGATTCACAAGCCCTGGCCACGACGCGCGAGATTGCATCGCGCGAACGCATTTCGACGCTCTCCGACCTCGCGCCCAAAGCGTCGTCGCTGCGGCTGGCGACGATTCAGGAATTTCTCGCCCGCGCCGATGGGCTGCCGGGGTTGCAGCGCGTCTACGGCGGCTTTCACTTCGCCGACGTGCGCACGTACGACATCGCGCTGAAGTATCAGGCGCTGCTCGACGGCAAAGCCGATGTGGCGAGCGCCTTCACGACCGACGGTGCCATCGCGACGGACCGTTTGGTCGTGCTCCGCGACGATCGCCATTTGTGGTCGCCGTATAACGTCGCGCCGGTCGTCCGCCGGCAGACGCTCGGGCGGCACGCGAAGATTGCCGGCGTGCTCGACGCAGTCTCTCCGCGCATCACCGATGCCGCGGCTCAACGCATGAATGCCGCAGTGGAAACAGATCGCAAAGACCCTGCCGACGTCGCCGCCGCCTTCCTCGCCGGAAAGACCGTTTGAGCGACGCCGCGGTTCGCTTCGCGGACGCGACGGTGCGCTACGCCGGAGCCGACCGCAACGCCGTCGAGAGCATTACGTTCGACGTCGCGGCAGGCGAGCTGATCGTGCTACTGGGTCCCTCCGGATGCGGAAAGTCGACGCTGCTGCGCACGGTCAATCGGCTCGTACCGCTCGACGGCGGAAAGGTCGAGTTCTACGGCACCGACGTTGCGCGGATCGATCCCGTCGAGCTGCGACGCAATATCGGTTACGCCATCCAGGCCGTCGGACTGTTCGGGCATATGACCGTTGCCGCCAACATCGGCGTGGTTCCGTCGCTGCTCGGCTGGAGCCGTAACGAGATCGACGCTCGCGTGAACGAACTCCTCACCATGGTGCATCTGGATCCTGCCCGTTATCGCAACCGCAAGCCGCGCGAACTCTCCGGCGGCGAAGCGCAGCGGGTGGGTGTAGCGCGCGCGCTAGCGGCAAAGCCTCGCGCGCTGCTCATGGACGAACCGTTCGGCGCCGTCGACGCGCTGGTTCGTGCCGAGCTGCAACGCGAGCTGCTGCGCATCGTCCGCGACCTGCAGACGACGACGCTGTTCGTCACGCACGACGTCGACGAGGCGCTCCTGCTCGCCGACCGCATCGTTGCGATGCAATCCGGACGCGTCGAGCAGATCGGCGAACCGGCGGCGTTGCTCGACCGGCCCCAAAGCGATTACGTTCGTACGCTTTTTCACTCCGGCGACGCACTCTATCGTGAATATTTCCTCCACGTGCGCGCGGAGATGCGCGAGCGGTGAACTATCTCGCCGCGCATCCGGGCCAAGTCGCCGCGCTCGCGGTCGCGCATATGGAGCTGGTGGCGGCGGCACTGGTCGTAGCGTGCGTCATTGCGTTTCCGCTCGGCTTGGCCGCAGCTCGCCGCCCGCGGCTTGCGTCGTGGCTCCTAGGAACGCTCGGGGCGCTGTACACGATTCCGAGTCTCGCGCTGCTGGCGGTGCTCGTCGACATTTTCGGTCTCGGTCCCGCTCCGATTTTCGTAGCGCTGGTTCTCTACGCCCAGTTCATGCTGGCACGCAACGTGGTTGCCGGTATCAATGGTGTAGACCCCGCGCAGATCGATGCCGGGCGCGGTTTGGGTATGTCGCCGTCGCAGCTGCTCGCGCGCGTCGAAATTCCCCAAGCGCTTCCCGTGATGATCGGCGGCATCCGCGTTGCCGCCATTGCCGCTATCGCAATCGCGACGCTGGGCGGTTACGTTGGGACCAGCGGGTTAGGCGTGCTGATCTTTAACGGTTTGACCTTGCATCAATCCTCGATGATCGTCGCCGGAAGCCTCGCGGCGTCGATGCTCGCAATCGTCGTCGATGCTTTTTTGCGACTTGCCGAGCGTCGTGCGCGTAACGCGCTCGGTTGAGGATCGTTGCGAAGGAACAGCGCGCCTTGCAGATAGGCAAGCGTGCTTTCCGCGCCCATGTTGTGATTGAGCCCTTCGGGCGTCAATCCGTCGTGACAAGAGCCGACGTCGTCGTCGGCAAGCGCGAGACCGGCTACGTTCTTCCCCGTGAACCACTCGAACGCCGTGCGGGCGTCGCTACGGTAGGAGGGATCGTTCTCCCACCGCTCCGCCGCTAAAAACATGTCCACCATGGCGGCCGCTTCGAGCGGCTGCTGATCGTAAATGGGTCGTTCGTGCCCTTTGTGAAACCAGCCCGGTGCGCCGATCGGCACGAACATTCCCGAGGGCTGCGTTACGTCGGTCAAAAATTGCATCGAAGCGATGCCGGTTTCTCCAAACGACGGTTCGCGCAGCGCCGAAGCGGCGCGCAGCATCGCTTCGGGCAAGCGCGCGTTGTCGTAGGTCAATTCCGGCTCCCACCACATCCAGCCGGGCGCGGCCGAACGCAGGAACTCAAAACGCATCGACGCCGCCATGGCGTAGAGCGTTTCGCGTGCCCATCGCTGCACGGCGGGATCGCCCGCGCGCTCGGGCACCGGCCGGATCGGCGACGCCACGTCGGGATCGACGATCGCGGCCAGGCCGAGCATCGCATAAGCGCGCGCCCGCGTCGACGTGAGGGCGCCGACCGCGTGCGAAATATTCGACAGCTGCTGCCAAGCGGCGTTGCGCCAACCGGCGTCGACCGCGCACGTTGCGGCGACGCCCAGCGCCCAAATCAACCGTCCGACCGATTCCGGGGACGCGCACTCGTCGGTAAACAGCCCGTTTTTGTCCATCACGTTGTGATAGCACGGTGCCTCCCGCGACGCGTCCGCGAAGAAATCGATGCAGACATCGCCCATACGCTGGGCGACCGGATCCGGCTGCCCTTCACGCAGGTACGCCACCGCAACGAGCAGCGCGCGCGCGTTATCGTCGAGACAGAAACCCGAATCGAGATCGGGCGTGCAGCCTTGCGTAAACTGAATGATGCCGCGATCGCCCATGAGGCGGTTGAAATGCACCAGCGAAGGAAGCGGTGCTTGCTCGCTTTCGCTGCGAATAGGATCGAAAGCAACGGACTGCCGATTCATTCCGTCACCGTACCCTCATTCGGGCGACGAAACTCCAATTTCTACCAGAACAGGGCGTTGGGCGAGTGGGGCTGCGCCCACACGATCAAGTCCCACTGCGTGGGAAAATCGAAAATCGTCGTGACCATTTTCGCATCGGGAATGCGGCCGGCTTTCACCAGCGTCTCCGGCGAGGGATGAGCTAAATCTCCGCCTGCCGCGGTGAAGTCGTTGTTCCAAATCCAAAGATCGTAGCCCATCTTTCCGGTTTGGGCGTCCTTCACGACGTAGTGCACGTGGCCGTTGAACTCGAACCAGCGGCATGGCTGAATGCCCCAGAGGTTCGGTCTTGCCTCTCCGTTGGGCCGCGGCACCGAAAAATCGGCACCTAACAAATTGCCGCT
This sequence comes from Vulcanimicrobiota bacterium, assembly GCA_963715435.1. Classification (GTDB taxonomy): domain Bacteria; phylum Vulcanimicrobiota; class Vulcanimicrobiia; order Vulcanimicrobiales; family Vulcanimicrobiaceae; genus JAFAHZ01. The sequence goes on along the minus strand of OY970243.1, from coordinate 2,019,865 downwards.
CGCATCGTACCACAGCTGGCTCGGGTGCGTAGGGTCGGCGTTCCACTTCTGGTTCGCATAACTGATCGCGCCCGTGTCGTCGGGGTTGGTATAGCGGACGTAGCCGGCTTTTTCGGCATCCGCTACGCGCGGATACCGCGCGGTAAGGTCCTTCGTCACCGATGCGACGAACGACGCTTCGGACGGATCGAGGGGACCTTTACAGGTCGGCCTCTCGTCGGCGGTCGCAATGCTGGCACAAGCAAAGAAGGCCGTGACGAGCAAGACGATGGCATGCTTTTTCATTGCGGCAACTCCCCGCTGGTCGAAACGGTTTGCTGGTGCCGCTTGTGACACGAGCCGTCATTTCGGTGACAGCAGCTGTTCGATCGTGCATTGGCGGGGCGACTTGTCGGGACGCCAGCGTAAGAACCGCGCGGCGTGGCGAAACCGCCGGCCGGTGACGTGATCGAACGAGACCTCGACGACGACCTTCGGTTCGACCGCAAACCACTCACTCGCCTCGCCGCCCTTTCGCCAGCGGCTCGGACCGCCCGGAATCGCTCGCGTAAAGCTGTGCGTCGTCACGAGGGGGCGCAGCAGTTCGCCGGCGCGCTTGCGTTCGGCTTCGTTCATGCTGCCGATGAATCCGACGTGATCGAGCTCTTTACCGTCGTAGAGACCTAACAGCAGCGATGCGATTGCCCCGGTCTTGCCGCCGCGAAATCCGCCGACGACGCAGTCGGCGGTGTACGCGCGTTTGATCTTGACGGCGGCGTCGCGGTTTCCGAACGCATAGGGTAGATCGGTCCGCTTCGCGATCACGCCGTCTAAGCGTGCGACGTCACCGGCAAGCCAGTTCCGCGCGACGTCGGCATCGCTCGTTGCCGGAGATAGCACGATCGCTCGGGTACTCTCGAGAAAGCGCGCGGCGAAAGCTTCCAGTCCTGCGCGACGCGCATGCAGCGGCCGCTCGTAGATCTCCACGTTCTGCGCGTCGACGAGCAGGTCGAACGCCGTGAATGTGACCGGCGTCTGCTGCGAAAGCATGCGCACGCGGCTTTGGGCCGGATGAATGCGCTGCAGCAGTGCGTCGAAATCGAACGCGCCTTCACTGTCGATGAAGATCTCGCCGTCGAGCACGAACCGGCTCGCTTCGAGCGCCAGCAACGCGCCCGTCAACTCCGGGAAGTAGCGCGTGAGCGACTGCCCCGATTTCGACTCTAGCTCTACGTCGCCGCCGTCGCGAAACGCGATGCAGCGGAAGCCGTCCCACTTCGGTTCGTACTGCCAGCATTCTCCTTCGGGAAGACGAGCGACTTGACGCGTCTCCATCGGCTCGATCGGCGGACGAAGCGCCAGGCGTTCAAACCGTGACATCGGAAACCCCGAGCTTGCGTGCCAGCGGAACGAGATCGAACCGTCCGCGCTTGTGCTCGAGCGAAGCCCACAGGTCGCCGACGCGCTCGAGCCGTTCGGGTACGTTGAGCATCGTAAAATCTGCAGACTCGCAGCCGGCTTCGACTTCTTTCCACTCCAAGGGAGTCGACACCATCGCTTCCTCGTTGGGCCGCACGGAATAGATCGACGCGAGCGTACGGCCGAACGAGTTCTGGTTGTAGTCGAGCAAAACGCGGCCTTTGGGCCGCTTCGCGACGCGATATTCGACGATGAGCAGATCCTGATGCGCCTGTGCGATCGCGATCGAAAGAGCCTTCGCGACCGCCCAAACGCCATGCTGCGTCGGCCCCCGTTTGATCGCGACGTAAACGTGCATGCCTTTACTGCCGGTCGTCTTCACGAACGGCGTCATGCCGAGCGACGTAAACACGTCGCGCACGATCAGTGCCGCCTCGCGTACGGCTTCGAACGGCGCGCCGAACGGGTCGAGATCGATGTGCAGGTAGTCGGGATGGTTGTAATCGTCACACGGCGCGTACCATGGGTTCAGGTCGATGCACCCCAAATTGACAACCCAAAGCAGCGCGGCTTCGTCGTCGATAATGGGGAAGTTGATCACGTTTCCCGAGCCGTGCTCGATTCCGCACGTCTTGATCCAGTCGGGGCGCGGCGACGGGGCTCGCTTCATAAAGAAAAAATCGCCGGTCGCGCCGTTAGGATAGCGCTTCATCACCATCGCCTTTCCCCGGATATGCGGCAATAGTGCGGGAGCGACGCGCAGATAATAGCGGAGCAGATCGCCTTTGGTCAGCTCCAGCCTGGGAAAGAAGATCTTATTGAGGTTCGTCAGTGCGACGCTGCGTCCGACGGCTCGAACGCTTGCGTCGTTGGGACCCTTGGGAACCGGAGATGCTTCCGCGGCCGCCGCTCTATCCTCGTACCAAGAGATTGACGCTGAATCTGCCGGCGCGATCCGTCCACGACGCTGCAGCCGTGAAGCCGGTCGATGTCGCAAGCTCCGCGATATCGCTATGGGCGTACTTATACGCGGACTCGGTGTGGATCCGCTCGCCGGGGACAAACGTTGCGTCGAGTCCCATTGCGCTCACGTGCACGCGCGCGGCATTGCGCGCTTCTAAGAACGCGTCGACGGCTCCGCGCTCTTCGTCGTACTGCACGTGGTACTCGAAATTCTTGACGTCGAAGTTTGCGCCTAGCTCCCGATTCAGGCGCGAGAGCATGTTGCGGTTGAACGCCGCAGTGACGCCCGCAGGATCGTCGTAGGCGAGCTCGACAATCGACTTCTCTTTCTTGAGATCGATTCCGATCAGAAGCCCGTCGCCCGGCCGAAGCGCGTCGCGCAGCATTGAAAGGATCCGCGCGGCTTGCTCGGGCTCGTAGTTCCCGATATTCGATCCCATGAACATCGCCAGCACTCGGCGATCGAAACGAAGCGCGCGAGAAGCGAGTACGTCGAAGTAGTCGCCGGCGTACGCGCGTACGGAAAGACCGGGATACGCATCGACCAGCGCCATTGAAGAGACGCGCAACGCTTCCGTGGAGATGTCGATCGGGCTGTAGCGTAAACGGCCTTGCACGCGCAGCGCCTCTTCGATCAACAGCCGCGTCTTGACGGCGCTTCCGCTGCCCAGCTCCAGAAAATCGATGGGAGAGTCGAGCACGCGCACGATCTGCCAGCCCCATTCGCGCAAGATTTCCGTCTCGGCGCGCGTGAGGTAGTATTCGGGCAACACCGTAATCGCGTCGAAGAGCGCCGATCCGACGTCGTCGTAGAGATACTTCGAGGAGAGCCGTTTAGGCTGTGCCGTGAGACCCGCCGCCACGTCCTGGGCGAAGCTGGGGGCTCCCTTCGAACGAGGGACCTCGACGAGCTCGAAGCGGTCTGAGACCGCGGTGGCCGAACCGCGCATAGTCATCTTCCTAACGCCTCATACCCTCAGGCGGTTTCAATATTCCGTGCGGAGCCTCGAGTTTCTAAAACCGTAGGCCAAATAAACCGCCAAGCCGATGACGAACCAGACGGCGTACCGGATCCACGTACCGACCTGAAGCTGAGTGATAAGGAATATACACGCGAGCGCTCCCGCGGTGGCGAAAAACGGGAGCAGCGGAGCCCTAAAGGGCCGAGCGGCGTGGGGATGGATTCCGCGCAGTGCCAAAACCCCGGCACATACGATCGCGAACGCCACCAGCGTACCGATGTTGGTGAGCGCCAGCAAATCGGGCAACGGAAAAACCGCGGCAAGCATCGTCACGAGAACGCCCGTGACCACCGTCATACGCGCGGGAGTGCGAAAGAGCGGATGAATCGCCGCCACTGCCGGCGGAAGCATTCGATCGCGCGCCATCACGTAGAAGATGCGCACCTGTCCCAGCAGCGATGTGATCGCCACCGTCGTGTTTCCCGCGATGCCGCCGATGGCAACGATCCAATAAATGCCTTGGCTCTTATTTACGGCCGACAGTGCGTCGAGCATGGCGGCGCCGTCTGAGAGCTTCGCAAACGGCGTCGCACCGACCGTGCAAAACGTTAGTGCCACGTAGAGAATCCCGCCGACGATCAATGCGAGGATGATGCCCACGGGCACGTCGCGTTCCGGACGCTTCGCTTCTTCCGAAGCGACCGTCACCGTGTCGAATCCGATGTACGCAAAAAACACCAGCGCGGTGCTCATGAAGATTCCGTGGAATCCGAACGGCGCGATCGGATGCAGGTTTGCCGGCGATACCGCCGGCCCCACGACGGCGATGAAGACGAGCATCGAAACGATCTGCACGACGACCAGCGCTCCGTTGACGCCGGCGGATTCGCGTATACCGATGGCGACCAGCGCGGTGATGAGCAGCGTGACGATTGCGGCCGGAACGTCGAACTGCCAACGGCCGCCGGCGCCTAGGTTAGCGGTTTGCGCCCACGCCGGAAACGTGATGCCTACGCTCGCAAGCAGATGTTGGAAGTAATCGGAGAGCGACGACGCCGTTGGCGCGACCGACACGCCGTATTCGAGAATGAGATCCCATCCGATGACCCACGCCACCAGCTCGCCTAACGTGGCGTACGCATACGTGTACGCGCTGCCGGCGACGGGAACCATCGCAGCAAACTCCGCGTAGCACAGCGCGACGCAAACGCTCACCAATCCGGAGAGCACGTAGCCAAAGATGACGCCCGGACCGGCCAGATGCGCGCCGCTGCCGATCGTCGGAAAGATACCGCCGAGCATCGTTCCCAATCCGATCGCCGTAAGGGCCGGCCAGCCCAAAGCGCGGCGCAACGTCGGCCCTTCGCGCTCCGGCGTCGTCCACGCAAGCGGCTGACGCGCGAAAAGCTGACGAAGCGCGCTCAAGCGCTTAATGCTTGACGCAGAGCTCGCGCAACGCGCTTTCGGCTTGCGCGTCGGGCGGATGACTCAGCGGATAGACGTACATCGCGAAGTACGTCGTGCCGTTGGCGTTCGTCATGATCATGTCGAGTTTGTGCGGTCTGGTAGGTTCATTGTCGGTCGACGAGGTCGCAGTGCCGGCAAAAATCGTCGCAGGCTGATTTCCGCAGATGGCGATCCGACGCTCACTATCGATCTTGGTATTTTTGAGTTTTCCGGTTTCGAAGACTTGTTCGCGATCGATTTGCCGCGGGGAGCGAAAGAGCATGAGCACCTCTTCGGTGTGCGCGTCCAATCGATGATCCCAAAACTGCATGAATCCCATGATGCCGGGCGAGGACTGCCAACCGGAGGGAGCGGTGAACGTCAATCCATCGGCGGGGCTGCTCGTGAGACCGCAAGCGGAGAGCAGCATCGCGCAGACGGCGCTGCCGGCAACGAGCGCAATCGAGCGTTTCATAGGCTCGACGTTCGTGCCGGGGCGAGCCTTGTCTTGCCCGGCGTCTCGTACGACGCAATGCGAGCCCATCGATAGAAGATCAGCTCGATGTATTCGCGCGTTTCGGAATACGGCGGAATGCCGCGATACCGTTGCACCGCCAGCGGTCCCGCATTATACGCGGCCAGCGCCGCCGCATAAGCGTCGTCGTACTCGACGCGATACGCGCGGACGTAGCCTCCCAACAACTCGGCCGCGCCGCCGATCGCTTGCAGCGGATCGCGCGGATCGACTCCAACGTCGGCCGCAGTCTCCGGCATGAACTGCGCGATGCCGATCGCCCCCGCCGACGAGAGCGCCTCGACGTCGTACGCCGATTCTTGCAGCAGCGTTGCCGCCAAGAACTCGGGCGGCAGATCGTTCTTGCGCGCGGCGTTTGCCGTCGCAACGGCCAACAACAGCGCTTCGCTCGCGACGAGGCGCGGATTCGTGCGCAATACCGCGCGCGCAATTGCGAGCTCCGGTTGCGCTACGGGCGCTCCGTCGGCCAGGAGTACGGCGCCTTTCAACGCATCGACGTCTGACGGCGAGGGCCAGCTTAACGTATCGTTGAGAGCACGCGTCAATCGTGCCGGCGTAACGAAGCGCTCGCGCGTATGGTGAGGCGCGCCGCACGCAGCCAGCGCTAACATCAGAGCCAGACAGCCAGTGGGTATTATCAGGGACATGCTAGTTGCCGCCGCCGCCATCGTGACCTTGCTCGTTGGCGATTTCGCGTCGACGTTCTTCTATCACGTTCCCCAACACGTTTGGTTTACGCTTCACCTTCGGACGCACCACGACCGCCGGCGCGCGTATTGGGACCACGCGGTCATTTCTACCGATCCGGCCGTACTGCTCGACGGTTTTCTAGGCGCCGTTCCGTATATCGTGGTCGCGGCGCTGCTATGCCGCGTTTCGTGGCCCGGCGCGGTGCTGGGACTGCTTCTGGGTCAGCTCCACGTCTGGTGGCGGCACACGACGGATCTGGGATGGCAAACGCCGGCATGGCTCAAGCGCGTCTTGCGCCCCTTGGCCGTCGTCCTGCCCGAGGACCACGACGGGCACCACCGAAACCCCGATATCGAGTTTGGCGACATCTTCCGATTTTATGACGCCCCGGCGAGGGCGCTTTTGGCCAAGCTAGCCCCGACCAGCCGGCGCATGAGAAACGCCGCGTGCCGCCGTCCGACCAGGAGGGCGCCCGCGCAAGCCTAACGGGAGAGCCAATGACCAAACGGGCACTCTTCTTGATCTCCGATACGGGCGGCGGCCACCGTAGTGCCGCCAACGCCATCACGGCTGCCCTCGACGAGATCGAAAGCCCGCACCCGTTCGAACATCGGGTCGAAGACGTCGCCGCCCACTGCGCGTTCCCGCTGACCCAGCTCGGGCTCGGATACAGCATGGCCCTGCGCTATGCGCCGCCGGTCTACGGTGCGCTCTACTACGCGACCAACGGGCGTCGACGCTACAAGGCCCTGATTCGTTTTTGCGAGCCGCTCTATCGCGAGCGCTTGCGCGACCTGTTCATCAGCTACCAGCCGGACGTTATCATTTCGGTTCATCCCCTGCTCAATCACGCGGCGCTGCGCGCCCGCGCCGACGCGCACATGCAGCACGTGCCGGTGATCACCGTCATCACCGATCTCGGCAAAGTGCACGAATCGTGGCTCGTCGCCGAAGCGGATGCCGTTGTCGTTCCGGCCCGTGAAGTGTACTCGCGCGCGCTGTCGCGCGGCGTGCCGCCATCGCGTCTGCGCTTGCTGGGGCATCCGATTCATCCGAAGTTCGACGACGTCACCGGATCGAAGCAAGAGCTTCGTGCGGCGCTCGGCCTGCCGCAAGACGAGCCGATCGTGATGCTCATGGCCGGCGGCGAAGGCGGAGGTAAGCTGCTCTCGACGACCTTGGCGCTCGCTCGCGCACGTCTGCCGATTCACATGGTGGTCGTGTGCGGCCGCAACGAACACTTGCAGCAAAAGCTCACCGAGATGAGCAAGTCGCTGCCGACGCCGGTGACGGTTCTGGGATTCACGGACAAGGTTCCCGAGTATTTCCGCACCGTCGATCTGCTCGTTACCAAAGCCGGCCCGGGAACGCTGGCGGAGGCCAACGCGGCGCAGCTGCCGGTCGTCGTGTACGACTACATTCCGGGTCAGGAACGCGGGAACGTCGACTTCGTGCGCAATAACGGCTTGGGATTGGTCGCGCTGCATGGTTCCGGCGAAGTAGTCAACGCCGTTCGCACGCTGATCCGCACTCCCAAACGCCTCGAAGCAATTCGCCAGAATCAGGAAAGCGTGGCACCGCGCCGCAGCTCGCGCCGCATCGCGGCGCTGATCGCGCAGATCGTGAACACGGGAACGATTCCGGCGCAGGACGACATGCCCGCCGGTCCTCTCCGCCAAGCCGCAGGCGTTTAAGAACTACTGAAACTGCCCCTCCCAGATAAAGCCGCCCGGCAGCACTTCCGGGGCCCGCGGCGGCTGCGAGAAATCGAAGTCCTTACGCAAGTCGCCCAGAATCTTCACGTCTTCGCGCACGTCGGGCCGCGGATCGGGACGTCCGTCGGTGCGCGGATCGATGCGCTCGCCGCCGAGAAAGTCATCTTCGATGAACTTCACGTACGCATCGTGGCTGAGCGTTTGGTGATCGATAAAGCCCTTTCGTGCGTACGGACTGATGACGATGCCCGGCACGCGAATGCCGTACCCGTTGCTGTCGACTTGCGGCGGCGCAACGTGATCGTAGAATCCGCCCCAATCGTCCCAGCTCAAGAAAATCGCCGTGCTGTTCCAATCCGGGCTCTGCATGATCGCATTAATCAGACCGGTAACGTATGCTTGGCCTTTGCTCACCAGCGCCGGCGGATGCTCGCTATAGTCGTGCGCGGGGGCAATCCAGACCACGTTCGGCAGCGTTCCGTTCCTGGCCGCAACGTAGAACTGACGAAGATCCATGACGTTTTTGAGCTCGCCGTCTTGTTTGACCGTGTCGAAGAACGGCAGTGGGTTCCAGATGCCGCGCGTACGCGCGTTCATCGGCACTGCTTTGCATTGCTCTTGATCGTAGGCGCAGTCCGGCTCGGTGCCGGACATCACGTAGTACGCCCAGCTCACGTTTTTACGGTGGAGCAGGTACGTTAGGTCGGTCCAAGCGTAATCGGGGTGCCCCGGCTCGTGCAGGCGCTGAACTCGCATACGAAAGTCGGGCGGCAGATCCGGGCTGTTCGGGGCGTTCACGCAACTCGAAGGATCGTGCAGGCGCGAGCACTGCGCCGACCATAACGATACCATGAACAAGTGCTGCGGAAGACTCCACGAGGAGATGTTCTCGAACAACTTGTCTTGCAGAACGAAGTCCCGGGCGTAGCGCCAATAGTTCGGAAGCTCGCGGTCGTCGTGGTAACCCAGCACGTCGTTTTCACGCAGCGTCCCGCCGCAGTTGGGATTGGCGGTATTGGCACAGTTTTTGTTCGAGTGCGCCGCCAACGCGCGTAGAAAGCCGTCCATCTTGCCGCCGTCGGCGGCGGTGCGCGAAGCGCCGAAGTTATGCGGTCCGCCCCGGTTGCGATCGCGAGGATCGTGATAGGGACGCTGACACGATCCGTTCGGATCGGGAATGCACACAGCGGGTTGACCGTCCTTCATCGGTATGCCGTCGGCGCCTGGGAACGTGCCGAAGTAACTATCGAAGGAGCGGTTCTCCTGCATGATGATGACGACGTGTCGGATCTTATGAATGGGATCCGGATTCGGAGCAGCGTCGGTCTTGGTTGCAGCTACCGCTCCGTACGCCATTGCCGCCAGTGCGACAATCCCCAAGGCGATCGACGCAATCTTCATCTTCCTTTGACCTCCACCGCCTTACGCGAAAACCACAAAAGCATGCGCCGAGGCGTCAATCGTGCAGAAAGCTCGACCAGCCAGTTCGACGGCGGCCACGGCACGAGAACCAGTTTACCCCGCTGCATCGCGCGGTAACCCGCCGCCGCCATGTCGCGCGCGTTCGATGCGTCGGCGCCGTATTCGTTACCGAGCTTTTGCGCGATCTCGCGGAGTTACGCTTTGGCTTCATCTCCGCTGCCGAGGCCGCCGCGAAGCGCCATCGTTGCCGCACCGACTTGTCCCGCGTCGTTGCCGAGCTGCGCGACGGCGATCGTGGTCGTTCCTTTCGGCACCATCGTCGTCAGCGTCTCGACCGGGCCCCGCACCGCGTCGAGCATGAAGTCGGCCGCCGTTGAAACGCCGCCGCCCAGCGCAATCATTTCGGGGTTGACAAAGGCGATGATATTTGCCAGACCGATCGCCAAATCGGCGGTGAAGTTGTTCCACGCCGCGACCGCGTGGAGATCTCCGGCCTGCGCGGCCTTGCGAATCTTCTTCGAGCTGAGTTTGTCGCGTTCGACGTCGAGCAAAATCGACCGCGGGAACGACGGTGCGACGGCAAAGGCGTGCCGAATCAACCCGGTACCGGATGCCTGCGCCTCGAAGCAACCGATCTTACCGCAGGCGCAGACGAAACCGTCGCGCGGGCGAATCTGATGGTGGCCGACTTCGCCCGCGCCCCAGCGGTTACCGAGAACGAGCTGCCCGCCCGCGACGATGCCGCCTCCGATCCCGGTACCGAGCGTGAGCAGAACGAAATCCTTCGTGCCTTTTCCGATTCCGAAGGTGTATTCGCCGAGCGTTGCACAGCGGGCGTCGTTGCCGACGAAGACCGGTAAGCTGAACTTCTTGCGCAGCGTTTCGCCCAACGGCATATTGTGCCAGCCGAAGTTCGGGCTATAGAGTACGGCGCCGCTGGCTGCGTCAATGTTACCGGGGGAGCCAATGCCGATACCGGCCACGGAATCGCCCGCATCCTTGACGGCGGCGCCGATCGTGTCGTTGAGCGCCGAGATGACGGCGTCGTATCGCAGGTCCTCGAGATCCAGCTCGTGCTGGCGATGAATTTTCCCGTCGTCAGTAACCACGGCGGCAGTAACGTGCGAGCCACCGAGATCAACCCCAACAGCCGTTTGCATGGTTCTTTGGGTGCGTCCTCACGCGACATCCTCCTGCGTGAGCGCGAGGTCCGCCCCGGCGGTAATGCACTTTGCGGGGCCGCGATCAGCCTTTTCGACGACGAGCCTCGCCGGCAGACCGACTCCTGCATCGAGGCATTGGCGATAAAGGAAACGTAACCACAACAAGTCGGCTCGCATGGCCGTTAAGTCGCGCCGCTGCGTTCGAGCAACATTCTCGCGGCGCAGCGTTATACGAGCGGCGAGCTGGTTTCCACCGCTAGACCGTCGAGTGGGACTCCTTGTGTCTTTGGCTAAACAAGGATTTATGGAGACTATCGACCTCATCAACTTGCGGAACTTTACACGGCGCACCGGGCAACCCACGCATCCCGAACTGCTCGACGCTCGTCCGATGGAGCACGTCAGCAAAATCGAAATCGACGAAGAGCACATCACCATCGAGTACAACGAGAAAACCGAACACTATTACAACGTCAACGAAATCACTCACCGCGAGTGGGCGTACAAATACAACGACGATCCCGAGTTCGTGAAAGCGATCGCCAAGGTCATCGACCTCGCGCGCAAGCACGTGAAGGATCTTCCGGAAAACGTCGCGTGTCCGCCGGGCTGCGCCGAATGCTGCAGCGGTTACGAGCCGTTCGTCAGCAAAGCCGACGTCAAGCGCATCGCCGATCATCTCGGCATGACGTACGACGACGTCATGCGCGAATACATCGTGCAGCGTCCGTCGGCCGACGGATTCACCGTCGGGTGGGTGCGTAAGGTTACCGACGACGTCGCCGACAAATGCGTCTTCCTCATGGGTTCGCGCAGCGGCCGTCACTATTGCGGTATCTATGAAGCGCGTCCCGGCGATTGCGCTATCTTCACGCCTATCGGCTGCGACGACGTCGACACCGAGCTGTCGCGCAAGACGCCGTGGAAGATCGGCGCCGCGTTTCAACCGAAACACCGGGGCGGCGGCCGCAACGGCAAGCGCATGTAAGTGCCGGCAGTAACGGGCTAACGTAACGTCGTACGCAGAACCTTCACAAGGGAGGTCTTGCGTGCCATCTCGATATGTCATCGCCGCAATTATTGCAGCGTTATCGTTCGGATCCGCGCCGTTGGCCGCCAAGGCGCAAACCGTCGCACTTTCGTCGTACGAAGGGCTGCACTGGCGGTACGTCGGCCCAATGCGCGGCGGTCGAACCGCTGCCGTCAGCGGCGTCGCTTCCGATCCGTTCACTTACTACATCGGCGTGGTCAACGGCGGTATCTGGAAGACGGTCGACGCCGGCCGCACGTGGGAGCCCATCTTCGATTCGCAATCGACCGGTTCGATAGGCGCTCTGGCGGTCGCGCCCAGTCGCACGAGCATCATTTACGCGGGCAGCGGCGAGGGACTGCAGCGCCCGGATCTCGCAATCGGCGACGGCGTGTACAAGTCGATCGACGGCGGACAAACCTGGAAGAATATGGGATTGCAAGACGGTCAGCAGATCGCCGGCATCGCCGTCGATCCCGTCAACTACGACCGCGTCTTCGTCGCCGTGTTGGGACATCCGTACGGCCCCAACGCCGAACGCGGCGTATACCGCACCACCGACGGCGGCGCGACGTGGCAAAAGGTATTGTATAAGAACGAGAACGTGGGCGCGTATGCCGTGACGATCGATCAGCACGATCCAAACGTCGTCTACGCCACGCTTTGGGCGGCACGGCAAGCGCCATGGGAGATCGGCAGCTCGTTCGAGATGCCGGGCAGCGGTCTTTTCAAATCAACCGACGGCGGCACCACCTGGACGCAGCTGACGGAAGGCCTTCCGAAACGTTTTGGACGCACGGAAGTTGCCATAGCCCCGAGTAATTCCAACGCCGTTTACACCTACGTCGACGTCGAAGTCAAAGGCGACGAGGGTGGTGCGCTCTACCGCAGTAACGACGCCGGCGCACACTTCGAGAAGGTCAACGACCGGGCGAACATCGGCGAGCGGGGCGACGATCTCGTATCGATCGCCGTCGATCCGCGCGATCCCGATACCGTCTACCTTACCAACACCTCGACGTATCGCTCGACCGACGGCGGCAAAACGTTCCGCGCAGTCAAAGGCGCTCCCGGCGGCGACGACTATCACGCGATTTGGATCAATCCTACCAATCCCAGCGTATTCATTCTGGGCTCCGACCAAGGCGCCACGATCACGCTCGACGATGCGAAGACGTGGAGCTCGTGGTACAACCAGCCGACGGCGCAAATGTTCCACGTTTTTGCCGACGACCGCTTTCCGTATTTACTCTGCGGCGGACAACAAGAGAGCGGCTCTGCGTGCGTGAGCAGCCGCGGCAACTGGGGCGAGGTTACGGAGCGCGACTGGCGTCCCGTCGGCGCGTTTGAATACGGATACGTCGTCGAGGATCCGCTGCACCAAGGAACGTTCTACGGTGGAAAAGTCGAGAGATTTCAGGAGCATACGGGACAAACGCAGGAAGTGGGCCCGGTTCCGCTTCGCTCCAAGCGCTTCCGCAACGTGCGTACGGAGCCGCTGATCTTCGATCACTTCAACAAGCAGCGGCTCTATTCGGGGGCGAACGTCATCTTCGCCAGCGACGACGGCGGCCAGCGGTGGCGTGAGATCAGTCCGGATCTCACGCGCGCGAATCCCGCGGTGCCCGGCGTAATTACGGCGTTCGAGCCCGACGATCCGCAGAACGGCAAGCATCGCGGCGTCGTTTACGCGATCGCCCCGTCTTACCGCCACGCCGGTACGATCTGGGCGGGAACCGACGACGGCTTGATGTGGATTACGCGCGACAACGGCGCGCATTGGAAAAACGTCACGCCGCCGGCGCTGACGCCCTGGAGCAAGATCGCGCAGATCGACGCGTCGCGCGCCGACGACGACACGGCGTTCGTCGCCGTGAACCGCTTCCGTCTGGACGATCTGCGGCCGTACGTGTACGTTACGCACGACGGTGGCGCGCACTGGCAGCTCCGCGTCGACGGACTGCCGGACGAGCCCGTGAATGCCGTACGCCAAGATCCGGTCGAGGCGCGTCTGCTCTACGCCGCCACGGAGGACGGCGTCTACGTTTCGTTCGACGAGGGCGCCCATTGGCAACCGCTGCAACAGAACTTGCCGCACACATCGGTGCGCGATCTGGTCGTGCATGAAAACGATCTCGCGATAGCCACCCACGGCCGCGGATTCTGGATTCTCGACGACGTAGGGCCTCTGCGCGCGCTGGCACGCAACCCCGCTTTCGGCGCGTTCAAGCTTTTTGCGCCGGAGCTCGCCTATCGCGTGCATTGGAACACGAACACGGACACGCCGCTGCCGCCCGAGGAACCCACGGGAAAGAATCCTCCCGACGGCGCGATTCTTGATTACGCTCTCGGCGCGTCGGCACAGAACGTCGCCATCTCGATTTACGACGCGCGCGGAACGCTCGTGCGCCGCTACTCGAGCGACGACGCGCCGCCACCGCCGATTCCCGATTTGGACAAACCCGCGTTCTGGGAGCGGCCGTTCACACGTCCCGGCACCGTTGCCGGCATGCACCGGTTCGTATGGAATTTGCGCGAACCGGATCCTAAGGCGGCGGCTGCTGACCTGTCGATGGGCGCGGTACCGCACGACACGCCGCGAACGCCGCAAGGCGTGCTCGTTCTTCCCGGCCGGTATCTCGTTCGGCTCACCGTCGACGGCAAGAGCGTCGACCGCACGCTCACCGTCAAACTCGATCCCCGCGTGACGATCTCCGCCGCGGCGCTGCGGCAGCAGTACGAGCTCGCACACCGGATCGCCGGACTCATCGATCGCTCCTATGAGGACGCGCAGCGAGCCAAAGAGGCGGGTCGTCACGCCCAGGCCGGCACCTTCGAAACCGTCAACGCCGGACTGAGCTCCCTGCTTCCGATGGTAGACGACGCCGACGCGCCTCCGACGGCGCAAGCGACCGCCGCGGCCTCGACGCTGGAAAACCAACTGAAGGATGCAGAGAAAGCATCACGATAAGGGCGGTGCTATGCAGCGTCCTTCTTTCGCGTCTCGATTCGGGGAACCGCCCGAAGACCGGCTTCCCGACGATATTCGCGCTATCTACGAGGCCAACCGCGCCAAAATCGGATTCGTTCCCAACGTCTTCCGCGCGTACGCGCGCCGGCCCGAACACTTTCGCGCTTTCATGAGCTATCACGACGTGCTGATGAAAGGCGAAAGCGGCCTGAGCCGGGCCGAACGCGAGGCCATCGTCGTGGCCGTGTCCGCGGAGAACCGTTGCCAGTATTGCATGACCGCGCACGGCGCAGCGCTGCGTATTCTCGGCAAGGACCCGATTCTGGCCGAGCAGATCGCCAATAACTGGCGCACGGCCGCTCTCACACCACGCTTGCGCACGATCTTGGATTTCGCCTCGCGCGTGAACGAGCCGGGGTTTGCGGCAACCGACGAAGAGATCGACGCGCTGCGAACGGCAGGGCTGAGCGACGACGACGTATGGGACGCGGCTGCAATCGCGGCCTTCTTCGGTTTCTCCAATCGCATGGCCGGTCTCATGGACATGCGTCCGAATCCGGAGTTTTATTCGATGGGACGGCAACAGTGAGGCTCTCGCATCCGGCGGTTCGCAACGTCAACAATCTCCAGGCCGAACGGCTCTCGGTGACTGAAAAGTTCTGCCAGCGAATTGCCGCCGGAACCGGCGCTCCGATGACGCTCCTCGCCGTGATCGTTTTTCAAATCGTATGGATCGTCGTCGGCCAGCTCACGAAAATGGATCCGTTCCCTTTCGTCTTCATGCTGACGGTTTCGAACGTCATTCAACTCGTGCTCATCGTGGTGGTCGCCGTGGCGGGCCGGCAGCAATCGCTGCACGATACCATTCGGGCCGACGAGGATCATTCGACGATCTCGCGACTGCTCTATCACCAGCAGGCGCAGGAAATGCTGCTTCTGCAAATCGCCGATAAGCTCGGGACAGACACGGCCGAGGCACGCGCTAGGGTGATGGAGCTTGCGCAGCCCGACGCGCCGCAAGCATCGCCGATATCGTAGCGATCCAACCGCAGAAACCCAGTATCGCGCCGATCGCGCAAGCGCTTTTCGACGGTACGAGCAATCCGGCGGTCATCGCTGCGACGGCCGCTTGGAAGAGGGCGAACGCGGGCCACGCCAGTCGCGGATCGAGCAGCTCGATGGGCCGCGTTTCGTCGTCGTCGCCGCGATAGATCGTCGCTAACAGCCGTACGCCGATGTGGAAGATATGCGCGTCGACCATGTGCGCGACCCATCCCATCAGCAATACGAAGACGTACGCGCCTTGCCATGGCTGCCCGAAGAGCACGCCTGCGCCTAACGCGATCGCAACGGCCAGCCATGTGAGAGCCGCTGCCACGAACGCGCGCGGCGGACCGTGCGGGTTCGTCGCTCGCCGCAGCACGTCGCTCGTATCGACTATGTAACACGCCGCCCCCAGCGCGAGCAGCGCCCCGCCGATCCACGTGACGACGATCGACTGTGAGGCGATTCCCGCCGGCAAGGTCAGCGCTCCGAGCAAGGTCGCGGTTCCGACGACCACGTGCAGCTTCGGCCGGCGCGATCGCACGCCGGTGATAGGACGCAGCGTTCGTGCCGACACTCCGTAAATCAATAAGGTCAGCCAGCCGAATAGTGCGAGGTTTGCGTGTGCGCCCGGAAGCCGCACGAGCCACGACGACGAAACGGCGCCGCCGAGCGCCCAGGCCAAGCTCAGTCCGACCAGTATCGCCAGCCCAAGCATTCCCAAGGTCATCGCAAACGCCCGGCCGACGGCACGATCGATCCGATCTTCGGATCGGAATGCCGCTCCGAGCGTCTCCCACGCCGTAGTAAGATACGTGAAGAGAGCGATCGCTACGATCGATGCGACGATCCCGAGCGACGACGACCTTACGCAAAACGCAACGACGAACGCAGCGATTGCGGCCGCAGCGACGCCGAGCGAAATGCGCGCCGCAGTCTCGTGTTTCCACGTAACGTCGAGAAATGCGGGAATGGCGTGAAGCAGCACCGAGAACGCGGTTACGGTAATCCATCCGAGCGCGACCAAATGTATCCACGCGATCGCCGGCGGCGCCGCAGAATTTGCGTCGAAAGCGATCGCGATCCAGAGCGCGAGCAGCCATGAAGCGCCGTGGCAGAGCTGGCCGAAGAGAAGTCCCGCCGGCGGTATCCAGTGACGCCGAACGAACATGCGCGAAGCGGTCGCTAGCCGACGATGGCAGCGAAATGCTTGCCGTCGACGTTGCCGCCGCTGATCACGGCGCCGACGCGCTTTCCGTCGAGTCCCCCGATGCGGCGGTGCAGCAGCGCTGCAATCGCGGCCCCCCCGCTCGGCTCGACGACGAGCTTGAGCCGGGCGAACGCAAAGCGCACCGCCTCGCGCAGCTCGTCATCGGTGACGGTTACGATTGCGCGCGTGTGGCGCCGCGCGATCTCAAAAGTCAACTCTCCCGGCGACGTCGTCTGCAATCCGTCGGCAATCGTTTTCGGGACGCCGATCTTTACCCGCTCGTTGCGAGCCAGCGACTGCGCGAAGTCATCGCCGGCCGCCGGTTCTACGCCGTAGATAGCAATCGACGGATCGATCCCGTGCGCCGCCAGCGCCGTGCCGCTCATCAATCCGCCGCCGCCTACCGGGACGACGATTGCGTCGAGATTTCCGGCATCGGCGAGCAGCTCGAGGGCCGCCGTTCCCGCACCTGCGACGATGCGCGCGTCGTCGAAGGGCGGAACGATCGTTGCGCCGCGCTCGGCGGCGATTGCACCTGCGATCTCTTCGCGATGCGAGCGCTCGCGTTCGTAAAGCACGACTTCGGCACCGTAACCGCGCGTCGCATCGAGCTTCACCGACGGAGCGTCCGTCGGCATGACGATCGTCGCCGGAAGGTCCAACAGATGCGCGGCGAGCGCGACGCCTTGCGCGTGGTTGCCGCTGGAGAAGGCGACGACGCCGGCGCGCCGCTCCTCCGGCGAAAGCGACGACAGCAAGTTGTACGCTCCGCGGAACTTGAACGCACCCATGCGCTGCAAGTTTTCGCATTTGAGATATACCTGCGCGCCACATAGCTCGTCGAGCGTGCGCGAATGGACCGTGGGCGTGCGATGGGCGACGCCGTTAAGGCGCTGCGCGGCTGCCTCGACGTCGGAGAACCCGACCGGAAGCGGAGTTACGTTTGCCCCTGCACCATGTGGAAGTGCCAATCGACGACTTTCCCTTCTTCGTCCAAGCGCATCGTTTCAAAGTAGGCGTGCTTGTCGAACTTGACGGTAAAGCAATGCACGCCGGGCTGACATCCCTCGGTCGTCTCTTTGACCGAACGCAGCGCTCCCTGTTCCGAAAGCTCGTCGGACCATTCCGCGACTTGAACGCGGGTGATGTGCGTGCCTTTGGCGATGTCGTTTTGAACCGGTCCGAAGTCGTTGTTCATCGCGGCCCGCGTAAGCTTCTCCGCTTCTCGCTCGTAGCGGTTCTGAAACGAACACGCTGCGAGCAAGGCGAGCGCAACCACGGCGAAGGCTCTTTTCATCATGCAACTGCCTCCTTGGACGTGTCGGCCGAGAATCGCACGAAATGCAGCGCCGAATTCCACTCTTGGGCTAGACGCAAGCTCCACTCGCTCTCGAAGAGCGCGACCGGGCGTCCGTCCCAATCTTCCACTAACCGCGCGTTCGACGGGAGCGCAGCGCGCTGGATCGAATCCCGCTCGCCTTCGACGTGACGCGCCAAGGTAAAAGGCAGCGTCGAGAAGACCGTCTTCACGTTGTATTCCGATTCCAAGCGGTATTTGGCGACTTCGAACTGCAGCTCGCCGACGACGGCGAGTATCGGTTCGGTTCGCATCGACCCCCAGGGATAGAACACTTGGACGGCGCCCTCTTCGCGCAACTGTGCGATTCCTTTGCCGAACGATTTGTAACTCGACGTATCGATACTCCGGACCGCAGCGAAATGTTCCGGCGCGAAGGCCGGAATGGCGGCAAACTCCACGGGCGGCCCGTCGAAAAGCGCGTCGCCGATAGCGAAGACGCCCGGGTTCGCCAAGCCGACGACGTCGCCGGCATAGGCTACGTCGAGCGACTCCCGCTCGTCGGCAAAAAGGCGCATCGCTCGCGAGAGCCTTACCGTACTGCCGCTTCTGCCGTTGCGCACGGTCATGTCCCGCTCAAACTTTCCCGAGCAAACGCGCACGAACGCTATGCGATCGCGATGGCGCGGATCCATGTTCGCTTGTATCTTGAAGACGAATCCCGTGAACTCTTCGTCGTCGGCAGGCACCTGCGATCGTGGCGCCGGGGTCGGCGCCATCTCGACGAACTCGTCGAGAAAGAGCTGCACGCCGAAGTTCGTCACGGCGCTGCCGAAAAACACGGGCGTGATCGTGCCGCGCAGCATCGCGTCGCGGTCGAATCGTTCGCCTGCCCCTTCGAGCAATTCGATGCCTTCCAGAAACTGCGCGTACGTATGCTCGTCGACGAGTGCGGCAAGTTCGGGATCCCGCACATCGGTGACGGAAAGAGTCGCGCGCGCAGATCCGTGGGCGGAACGTTCGAACAAGTGCACCGCGTGCGTGCGGCGATCGTAGACCCCTCGAAACTGCTCGCCGCTGCCCAGCGGCCAGTTCATCGGATACGCGCCGATGCCGAGCACGCTCTCGAGCTCGTCGAGCAGCTCGAGCGGATCGCGGCTCGGGCGGTCGAGCTTATTCATGAACGTAAAGAGCGGGATCCCACGCTCGCGGCAAATCGCGAACAGCTTTTTCGTCTGCGGCTCGACGCCTTTGGCGGCATCGATGAGCATCACGGCGCTGTCGGCTGCCAATAACGTGCGATACGTGTCCTCGCCGAAGTCCTGATGGCCCGGCGTGTCGAGCAGGTTTATGACGCGGTCGCGATACGGAAACTGCAGAACCGTGGAAGTGATCGAGATGCCGCGCTCGCGCTCGAGCGCCATCCAATCGCTGGTTGCCTGCCGTTGACGCTTGCGCGCCGAAACTTGACCGGCGACGTGAATCGCGCCGCCGTATAGGAGCAGCTTTTCGGTAAGCGTCGTCTTACCCGCGTCGGGATGCGAGATGATGGCGAACGTTCGCCGTTTTGAAACTTCTTCTGCGATGCTCATCGTTGTCCGTTACGGTTGTGCCGGCTGGTACACCCGAAGCTCCGAGCCGCCACCCTCAACGCGCAGCAGAGTCAACGTCCGTGCGGTGCGGTAGAAGCGAACCTTCGGCGGAATGCGGAACCGGTCGACGCCCCGCGAGACGAGTGCTTCGTCGCCGGTCACGGAAATCGTGCAATCGCCGTATCGCAGCGTCGCCGGCGCAGGCACGGGCACAGATCCGGCCGGCACGTGTGCCAACGTGTACGCTTGGGGACCGGTCGACTCCGACATTTGTATCAAACATTCGGGGAGCGCCGACAGCGCCCAAGGCGCGTCGCCGCGCAGCCCTGCTTTGGAGCCGGTTCCGGTCGAGCCCGATGGCGCCGGTTTGGGAGGAGCCGGAGCGTACACCGATGCGATCTTGATCCGGATCAAATCGCGATTCATCCATCCCGCCACGACGACGGCGACTGTAAGAACGATGAACGTGGAGATTATAAGGTAACGGAGCACTCAGGACGAGTGCGCTACAACCACATGCGGGCTGCGCCGATGCAGTAGTCGCCCATGCCGTAATACACGTCGAAGACGCGCTCGCCCAAATCCTTGCGGCGGTCGAGGCCGGTCGGAAAGACGACGTTATTGACGACGCCCACGCGTTCTCGTTCGTCGAGCGGTTCGAAAATCGGCGACGGCGAGCGGTAGAGAATTCGATCGGGACGCTCGAGGTCGTGAATCACGATGCCGCTGCTGTAGCGCAGGGACGGTTTTCCGCGCGAGTTCTTGACGGCGTCGACGCCGTGGAAGATCGACATCCAACCTTCCGCGATCCGCACGGGTGGAGTTCCGCCGCCGATTTTAATCGCCCCCCAGTTCGCCTCCGGCGTCAGCACCAGCACGCTTTCGGTTACTTCGAGCAGATTGGACCGATCGCGCAGGACCGCATCGAGCGGCACGTACCCAATACGAATCGACTCGCGATCCTCAAACGGCATTCGCTCGATCATCGGAATCGCCGCGCGTCCGTCGACTGCGGACAGATGCAGCATCGGACGATGATAGAACGCGAGCGAACGAACGCCGCTGGGCGAGACCACCGGTTCTGGGAAGAACGCCGCGTCCTTGTCGTCGCCCACCGAAACGCCGGCACCTTCGAAACGAACCAGTCCCAGGCGTTCCCAACGATACGCGTCCTGCGAGGTCGCGATTGCGATGCGCGGCCCCATCGGACCGAATGCCGTGTACGCCATGACGTAGGAATCGATCGCGGGAACGAACGTGACGCGCGGATCTTCGCACCCATACCCGGGATGCGGGCGCAGTTCGTACTCGGCTTGCGGCTCGAGTGCGTATCCGTCGCGCTGCACTTCGAAACCGACGTCGAGCGCCTTCGTGCGCACCATACCGACGCGCGATATATTGCCCTTTTCCACGCAGCGCGGATAGAGAAGCAGTTCTCCCCCCGGCGCGCGAGCGGCCGCCGGATTGAGGATGCCGCCGGCCTCGGTGGGATCGCCGTTGGGTTCGAGGACCAAGCCCAGTCGCTCGACGCGAACGTCGAGTTCTAGGACGGGCACGGTCTGTTGCAATCGTCGCGGAGAGAGCACTGAGAAGGTATCGTCCTAACTTTTCGCAGTCTTAGGGTAAAAAGGTCGTGGCGATGGGTGCGGCGCTGGGGGTAACCACGTCGACTCGAACTCCGCGCCGGTAGACGCTATTGGGAACGATCCAGAGAGTGTACGTGCGATAGCTCGATGATGGCTCGCCGCCGTCGGCGGGTTCCTGCTCGAATGCTACCACGCGAACCCGCTGATCGTTCGCGCGAATCGACTCGATGATCTGCTTGTAACCACTTCGGTCGTGAGGGCCCATCAATAGAATGACCCCAAACTCCCCTTTGAAGTGTACCGGCGCGTGTATACCCATCTTAGCCAAATCCTCGGGGTTGCGGACAATGAGGATTTGGTCCCCTCCCGGCGCGGTAGTAGTCCCTTGGGACAAGGTCTGTACTCGCACCTCTCGGCAACCAACCAGGAGCAACAAGCCGAAAAGAGCCCACCAGCGCTTCACGGCCCACCGCCTTCGCCTGCATCGGGCGCCGGCCTTCCGCGAAGGCAAGATTTCATATGCCTCCAATCACCTCCCCAATGCACGTCCGCAGCCCGAAAAGGTCATTGTGCCGCGCGGCCTGCGGCGGCTACGCTAGAAGCCTGCCGTGAAAAGTCTGCGATACCTCGCATGGGCGACGGATCTCGTCGCCTTCGGAACTATCATGCTGGGAAGCTGGACCCGCATCAACGGTGCGGGCCTAACGTGTCCGGACTGGCCGCTGTGCCAGGGACGCGTCATGCCTCCGATGGCCAACGGAACGGTGTTTGAGTTCACGCACCGCGTGTTCGCGATCAGCATCGCGCCGCTAGTCGTGGCCCTTCTCATCGCCGCGTGGCGGCGTCGCTACCGTTCGCCGTTCATCGCACCGACGATGGTCGCTATAGGTTTCTTTTTCTTCGTGCAGGTTCTGTTGGGCGCGGCGACCGTTCGCTTGGGCAATTCGCCGATCTCCGTCGTGCTGCATTGGGGAACCGCGATGGCGTTCATCGCCTCGGTCTCCGCTATGGGAATCTTTGCCGCAGCAAACGACGCCGTCAAAGAGTGCGGCAGCGACTCGCCTACTGCGCTCGCTATTGCCGGCGTACTCGCCGGAACGTCAATCATTGCTTTTCTCACCATGTGCGTCGGCGCGTACGTGAGCTCGAGCGGTGCGGGTCTCGCCTGCCTTTCGATTCCGGGATGCGCCGGCAACGTCGTCGTTTATACGCAAGGCCAAGCGGTGCAGATGCTGCATCGCATCGCGGCCGGAGCAACGCTGGTCTGCGCCGCCGGCTCACTTGCGTTCGCATTCGCGCGGCCGGCGAGCGCTCGCGTCCGCGTGGCGATATGCGCGGGCGTCGCGCTGGTTTGCCTGCAAGTACTCCTGGGCTTACTCAACGTCGCCTTGCGATTGCCGACCGACCTCCGCGAAGCTCACGCGATCAATGCCGCACTGGTCTTTCTGTCGTTCGTCGTTGCTACGACCTTTGCAATGCTCGACGCTCGCGCGCTTTCGTCCTTACGAACGGATTCGGCGCGCGCGTGAAATCAGCCGTTGCCCGCATCGCCGACTATTACGAGTTGAGCAAGCCGCGCATCATCGTCTTGCTGCTCGTCACGACCTTGGCGGCGATGATCATGGCGGCGCGAGGCATCCCTTCCCCATGGCTGATCTTGTGGACGCTGCTGGGAGGAGCGCTCTCCGCGGCTTCGGCCGGAGCGCTTAACTGCGCCTACGACGCCGATATCGACAAGATCATGCAGCGCACTCGCCTGCGTCCCATCCCGCAAGGACGGCTGACGCGACGCGCGGCCGTACTGTACGCGCTGCTCATCGGCGCGCTCGGGTTTGCGATCCTCTACGCGCTGGTCAATCCGCTGGCCGCGTGGCTTTCGTTAGCCGGAAACGTGTACTACGTCGGGATTTACACGATCTGGCTCAAGCGCATCACCCCGCTTAATATCGTCATCGGCGGCGCAGCCGGATCGGTGCCGCCGCTCGTCGGTTGGGCGGCTGTCACGCACCAAATCGGCGGTCCCGCGCTCGGACTGTTCGCGCTCATCTTTCTCTGGACTCCACCGCACTTCTGGTCGCTCTCGCTGATGACCGAGCTGGACTACGAAAAAGCGCGCATTCCGATGTTCCCCAACGTCTACGGTGAAGACCGAACCAAGCGCGAAATCGTCTACTACAGTCTCATTCTCGTACTGGCGTCGCTCGCGCTCTATCCGCTGCACGTCATGGGGGCGTTGTACTTTGGCGCCGCAGCCGTTCTTGGCGGCGTCTTCTTGCTCGAAGCGTGGCGCACGTGGCGCGAGCGCGACGGCAAGCTCTACGCGCGCCGGCTCTTTCGCTATTCGCTCGTTTACCTGGCGCTCATGTGCGCCTTCATGGTGATCGACCGCATTATCATTTCGTGACACGTTTGCTCGTGACGCTCGGGCTGGGCGTCTTTGCCGGCGCTCTCGACCTGAGCGTTTTGTCGCCGGCACTCCCGGCAATCGGACGCGATTTGAGCGTCCAAACCAGCGACTTGGCGTGGATCTTCACGCTGTATCTGCTCGTCACCGTCGTGTCGATCGCAATCTCCAGCACGCTAGCGGACCGGTACGGACGCCGGGCCGTCTATCTCGGCTGCATCGCTCTCTTCGCGGCGGGCAGTATTGCGGCGATCGCCGCGCCGACGTACGGCATCCTTCTGTTTGCGCGCGCGCTGCAGGCGCTTGGCGCCGGCGGGATCTTTCCCGTCGCAACGGCGGCGATCGGCGACGTCGTGCCGAGCGAGCGGCGCGGCGCAGCACTCGGTATGGTTGCCGCGACGTGGGGACTTGCAGCGGTCATCGGTCCCCTCATCGGCGGATCGATCGCGCACTTCATCGCGTGGCGCTGGATCTTCGTTCCAAATCTGCCGCTTGCGGCGGTAGTGTTCTGGTACGCGCGTCGAGACGTTCCGGACGTTGCGCCGCGGCAGCGCGAGCCGCTCGACGGCGTCGGGCTGCTGCTGCTCTGCCTCGGCTTGCTCGGCGTGATGGACGGGTTGATCGCTACGCGTCCCATAGTCGGCATCTTGGGCCTCGGTGCGCTCTTTGCATTCGCGCTCTGGGAGCGGCTCACGGAGTATCCGATCCTTCCGTTAGACTTGCTGCGCGCGCCGCAGCTTGCAAAAACGTACGCGCTCGAGATCGTCATCGGCATCCTCGAAGGGTCGCTCTTCTTCATTCCGACCGTGCTGGTCGGGGCGCAAGATCTCTCGTCCGCCGCGGCCGGCGCAGTAGCGGCGCTCGGGGCGCTCACCTTCGTCGCGGTCATTCCCGTGTCGGGTCGTGCCCTCGACCGCATCGGCAGCCGCGACGTCTTGCTCGCCGGAACCGCGTTGACGGAAATCGGCTTGGCGATCTTTGCGCTCGGCTTCGGCTCGATGTTGCTCGTCGTGCTCGCAATGATCGTTGCGGGTGCCGGTTTCGGCGCGCTGCTCGGTGCACCGACCCGCTATATCGTCACCAACGAGACGAACGAACGAACGCGCGCTACCGCGATCGGCTTGCTTAGCCAATGCCTCATCATCGGGCAGATCGTGGGCAGTTCGCTCGCCGGCGGCGTCATCGGGTTGGCCACGAGCGAGCTGAACGGATACCGTCACGCCTATCTAGCGTTCTGCGGAGTCGCTTTTGTGGCAATCGTCCTTGCTGCAGCGTTGAAGCCGCGGGGCAGCGAGCGTGGCGAGCCCGTCGCCAACGCGGCTTAAACGTTACCGAATGAGCAGTTTACCGACGCGGTTCGAAGCCAGCTCCGTAATCCAGAGGTCCCTGTGAACGCCCATCTCGATATCGTATAGGTATGGCGGCGTCTTTAGCAAGTTGCCCATAAAAGTATAGACGGTGAATTCACCGCGCGGCGTCATTCGCGCGAACTCACCCGACGTGTTGTATGCGCCGATCCAAAAGTTTCCGTCGGATCCCACGGCGATTCCACGCGGACCGAACGTCTTCGGCAATCCCTTTGAGAACTCGGTTACGCTTCCTTGAGGCGTAATGCGCGCGACGATTGACAACTGCTTTGCATTCAACGGCGTCGTGTGTTCCGTAAACCACACGTTACCATCGGGACCGGAAGTTATTCCCCACAGCGTCGTGTTCGCCGAGATCCCCTTCGTAAATTCGGTAATCTTGCCCGAGGTGGTGATGCGGCCGATTGCCGATAGGGCACCGCCTTGCGTAAACCACAGACTGCCCTCCGGTCCGGTTGTGATGAGTATCGGCGACGAGCCCTTGGGAATGCCCTGGCTAAATACAGTGATCTTGCCCGAGGGAGTAATACGTCCAATTTTCCCGATTATGGACAACTTAGCGGTGTGCTCGGTGACGGTAAACCAAAGGTTTCCGTCCGGGCCGCGAGTCAGCCCGAACGGCTGATCGCGCTTGTCGAGTCCCGCAGAAAATTCGGTAACGACGCCCGAGGGTGTAATACGGCCGATAGCCCCGAGCGAGTAATACGGATAGGACCCCTGCTCGGCAAACCACATGTTACCGTCGGGTCCGAGCGCGATGCCGGTCGGTCCGGCCTGCTTCGAAATTCCTTTAGTGAATTGCTTGATGTTTCCGTATCGATTCACTCTTCCGATCGCGCTCGAGTTACCTTCGGTAAACCACATCGCTCCGTCGCTGCCTTGCGCAATGTATCCAGGGAACGAGTTGGCGGGGATGCCCCTAGAATATTCGACCACGAGCGGCCGAGTTTTTGCGCTGGGGTGTTTTGCCGCTGCGGGAACGACGGAGGTCGTGCCCGGCTGGGCGCCTCCGCCGCATGCGAAAAGCACCGTCGAACATGCCAACGCCGCGGCTGTGCCGCTTAGTCGCTTAACTATCAATTCAGCCCTTTCTTAGCGAACCGGGGGCTCGCAGATTCTAAATGACGAACAGACGCGCGATGGCTACGCACCGCGTCGAGAACCAGCCGCCGGCGCTCGAGAACTACAACGTGTTTTCGACCGATCGCGTTCTGGTGGAAGCGCTCGCTCGCGAGGCGCCAGGCTGCCTTGCAGACGAGCTGACGGACCTGGGGGCACTCGCCGGAAAGCCCGAAACGATTGCGCTCGGCTTCGAGGCCAACGAGCACCCGCCGGAACTGCGCACGCACGACCGCTTTGGTCATCGCATCGACGAAGTCCGTTTTCATCCGGCGTGGCACGAGTTGATGCGCCATGCAACCGCGTACGGATTACACGGCGCTCCGTGGGAAGATGCGCGGCCGTATCCGCACGTACGCCGCGCTGCAAAGTTCTTCGTCTGGTCGCACGTCGAGTCGGGTCACGGCTGTCCGATCTCGATGACGTACGCGGCGGTGCCGGCGCTGCGTCTCCAGCCCGAGATCGCGTCGGCGTGGGTTCCGGCTTTTGCGTCCCGCGCGTACGACCCGCGCCTAGTGCCCGTCGCCGAAAAGGATGCCGCGCTCTGCGGCATGGGCATGACCGAAAAGCAAGGCGGTTCCGACGTGCGCGCAAACACGACGCGCGCGACGCCTGCGTCCCGGTCCGGTCCGGGAAACGAATATCTGCTCACCGGACACAAATGGTTCTGCTCCGCGCCAATGTGCGATGCGTTCCTGGTGCTCGCACAAGCCCGCGCCGGACTTTCGTGTTTCTTCGTGCCGCGCGTGCTGGCCGACGGCACCCGCAATCCCTTCGCGATTGCGCGTCTCAAGCATAAACTCGGTAACCGCAGCAACGCATCGAGCGAGATCGAGCTCGACGGCACGCACGGCTGGCTCATCGGCGAAGAAGGCCGGGGCGTGCAGACCATCGTCGAGATGGTCAATCACACACGGCTCGACTGCATCGTCGGATCCGCCGGTTTGATTCACGAAGCGCTCGTGCAAGCGATCCATCATTCGATCTACCGCACTACGTTCGGCGCGCCGTTGATCGACCGTCCGTTGATGCAAAACGTTCTGGCGGACGTCGCGCTGGAGTCGGAAGGCGCGATCGCGCTGTTCATGCGCATCGCACGCGCCATCGACGACGCGCCGCGCGACGCGCGCGCCTGCGCACTCAAGCGCATCGGCACCGCCGTCGGAAAATATTACGTCTGCAAGCGGGCGCCGGGCGTCGTCGGCGAAGCACTCGAGTGTCTCGGCGGCAACGGCTACGTCGAGGAGTCGATCATGCCGCGTTTGTACCGGGAGGCCCCGGTGAACTCGATCTGGGAGGGATCGGGCAATATCAATGCCCTCGACGTGTTACGCATCATGCGAAAACAACCCGAGTCACTCGCCGCCCTGCGCGCCGAGATCGACCCTGTCGTGGACGACTCGCGCATTCGCGCGGAGCTCTCGGCGCTCGAGCGCGATATGGGCGACGTGTCCGCGCTGGAAGCGCGCGCGCGTTCGGTGGCCGAGCGGCTGGCATTACTCTGGCAAGCCTCGCTGCTGATGCAGCACGCGCCGCAAGCGATTGCCGATGCATTCATCGAGAGCCGCTTCGCGCGCGGCGGCCGGACAATGGGAACGCTGCCCGCGAGCGCTTCCGCACGCGAGATCGTCGAACGCGCGTCGCCGCACGGAGCGCCGTTGCCGGTATGAAGCGCAGTACCCTCGACGCACGAGCGCGCTTTCTCGCAAGCCGCCCGTGGACGGAAAAGGAACGCCGTATCGTCTGGCGCGGACTAACGGGGCGTTTTTCGCTCGCCATCGAGCCGCTCATCGGCATGTTCTTCATGGCGTTCATTACGGTGGGGATTGTCTGGCGCGCAAACCACGTGCCGGCGGATGCGACGCTGATCAAGATCGCCTGGATTTTTGCGCTCGGATTCATTGCCTTCCTCGGCTACTTCATCGCCGTCTTGGTTACGCCGTTCACGGCTTACCTCCAAACCTTCAAACCGATCTATACGCTCGACGGGTACGTGCGCTATCGCTGTCCCGATGAACGGTCGGAAGTCGACGGCTGCGGTTACGTCGCCGCGCTCTTTCCCGATCAAACCGTCGCGTGCGAATGGGAATGGCTCGGAAAGAAAAAGCTGCCCGACCGCACCATTCCGGCGATGGTCGAGTTTTCAGTCTACGGCGGCGTGCACAAGATCGACGGCCGGCCCACGGGTCTCGTTCCCGACGAAGATCTTCCGCTGCTAGCCATCGGCATCGCTACGCGCCACGGCTACCGCCAAGACTTGTAGCCCGAACTTTTCGTCGTGATATTAGGAGTCCGCATGGCCCATCTCGAGGGCGCCTACGAACAGACGACCCAGCGTCTCGCCGCGTACGATCTGCGTTTTGACGCGCTCGACCGCAAGGTGGAATGAAATACGTTCTGCTTTACGAATCCGAGCCGGCGACCATTTCGTACGTAACGGCGTGGTGAAGAGCTAGCGAATCGCCGGATGGAAGCGATCGCGCCCTGACTACTGGTTGTGTTTGCCGAGGTCGGTGCGCAAGGTAGTGTTGGCCGGCCAGTGGTGACCGTAACCGGAGCTCATCACCGAGGCGCCGCCGATGGCAAAGATGCCTACGAGCCCGATGACGGCGACGTAGTACACCATTGAGGGCACGCCGCGGCTTTCGGGAACCTTGCTAAAATCGAGATATTCGTCGTCGCGAACGATCATCGTGCGTTAGACCTTTCCGAAGTTGCCGACGACGCCGGCGCCCGCGAGAAGCGCGACGACGGCACCGATGCCGAGGAGCAGCAGCATGATTTTGAAGACGTGGTTCTCGACTCCCGGGGTCTTCCAGTCTTTCCACAGCGCGTAGAACGCCACTATGCCGACGATGATGCCGCCGGCAATGGCTCCGATTCTCTCGAGTATCGTGTAGTCCATTAGCGCTTCCTTAGAGTAGATAGAAGATCGAGAACAATACGACCCAGATGACGTCGACGAAGTGCCAGTAGAGCGTTCCCGCGGTAATGCCGAAAAACTTTTGGCGCGTGTAAACCCCCGCGGCCGATTGCAGCAATAGAACGGTGAGGTAACAGACGCCCATGAAGACGTGGAAGCCGTGCATTCCGGTCAGCGTAAAGAAGGATGCACCGAAGATGCCGCTGCCGGCCCACGTCACGTGCTCGTTGTAAATGAGATGCGTGTACTCGTACCCCTGGCCGCCGAGGAACATCGCACCGAGAATAATGGTCGCGATCAGGCACCACATGTACTTCATGAAGTTGCCGTGCTTCCAGTTCTCCAGCGCGTAGTGCATCGTCGCGCCCGATCCGAAGAGCACCACCGAGTTCCACGCAGCAAACATGACGTCGAGCCGCTGAATGCCCGGCGGCGGCCACCCCTGGCCGCTGTTACGCAGATAGAGATAGGCGAAGATGAAGGACGAGAACAACACGCAGTCGCTGATCAGGAACAGCAAGAACCCTTGCAGCCGCAGCTCGCGCGTTTCGACGTAGAGCTGATCCACGTCGCCGTGCGCGTCGTGAGGGATCGTGGCAACCGCCATCAGTGATGCGCTCCTACCAGCGCCGCCGGCGGTGTATCGGTAAGCTCGTCTTCAAGACCCGTATACGGCAGCGGCTGCGAGAAGTCGTACGGCAACCCGTAGATCGTCGGCACGTGCTTGAAGTTGTAGTAGTTTGGCGGCGACGGAATCTGCCACTCGAGCGTGCGTCCGCCCCACGGATTCGGTCCGGCCTTCTTACCGGCGCGAGCGCTGTAGATCACGTTGATAAAGAAGCACAGAATCCCGAGCGTCATGATGTACGAGCCGACCGATTCGAAGCGATTCCAGAACTGAAACTGCGGATCGTACGTCGCCACCCAACGCGGCATGCCCTCAAAGCCGAGCCAATGCATCGGCAAGAACGTCATGTTGAAGCCGATGAAGAACAGCCAGAAGTGAATCTTGCCCAGCGTCTCGTTGAGCAGGCGGCCGGACATCTTCGCGAACCAGTAATACATACCGGCGAAGACGCCCATCAAGCTGCCGCCGACGAGCACGTAGTGGAAGTGCCCGACCACGAAGTACGTCCCGTGCAGGTCGAGATCGGTCGGAACCGCGGCAAGAAACACGCCCGTGATACCGCCGAACGTAAACAGCGCGAGGAAACCCATCGCAAAGAGCATTGCGGTCGTGTAGTGGATCTTTCCGCCCCACATCGTGGCGATCCACGAAAAGATCTTCACGCCCGTCGGGACCGCAATGGTAAACGTCATGACCATGAAGAGCACTTGCAAGAACGGCGCCAGACCCGACGTGAACATGTGGTGTGCCCACACCATGAAGCCGAGCAGCGCGATCGCCATCGACGAGAAGGCGATGAGCTTGTAGCCGAAAATCGGCTTGCGCGAGAACGTCGGCAGCACTTCGGAGATGATGCCGAAGAGCGGCAGAATCATGATGTAGACGGCAGGATGGGAGTAGAACCAGAACATGTGCTGCCAGAGCACCGGGCTGCCGCCTTTGGTCGGATCGTAGAACGGCACGCCGAACACGCGCTCCATGAAGAGCGCAGCGAGGGCCGCGGCCAGGGCCGTCGTCGCGATCATCAGCAGGGGCGCCGTCGCAAACTGTCCCCACACGAACAGCGGCATGCGTGTAAACGTCATGCCGGGCGCTCGCATCTTGAGAATCGTCACGACGAAGTTAATCCCGGTTAACGTCGAGCTTATGCCGACCATAAATATTGCGGCGCACCACATCGAGGTTCCGGGAGCGCCTTGCAGCGACACCGGCGGATACTCCGTCCAGCCGGCCGAGGGCGCACCCATGAGGAACGACGAAAACAGCATCAAGCCCGCGACCGGGAAGATCCAGAAGCTCAACATGTTCAGCCACGGGAACGCGACGTCGCGCGCGCCGATCATGATCGGGAAGACCAAGTTGCCGAATCCGCCCGTCGCCAGCGGTATGATGACCAGCCACACCATCGCGCTGCCGTGCACGCTATACACTTCATTATAAGTGTCGGGCGAGACGAATCCGCCGTTGGCGTTAAGGAGCTGCGTTCGGATGGTCTCGGCCAACAGACCGGCCAGCATCATGAAGACGAAGCCGGTAATCAAATACTGAATGCCGATGATTTTGTGATCGATCGAGAAGACGTATCGCTTGACGAACCCCTGCGGTTCGGGATGAATGTGGTCGGCGATTCCGCCCGGATGTGCAGCTGCTACTGACATACCCCTTTGTTGCCCCCCGGTTATTTCAACGAATTCAAGAATGCGACGAGATTCGCAATGTCTTTGTCTGAGAGTCCGTTCGTGGTTGCGTTAGGCATCGTTCCCATGCTGCCCGTAAAACCTTGCTGCAAGATCTTTGCGACGTTGCCCGGGCTCGCCGGATCGCCCGTCACGAGATTGGGATGCGACGGATCGTGCAGCACGCCTTTGAGACCCGGCCCGACGATGCGCTGATCGAACGGTGCGAGCGCGTGGCAAGCCGAGCATTTTTGAGAGAACAGCGCCTTGCCCGCAGCGGCATCGCCGCCCGAAAGCGCGATCGTGCCGCTGGTCGAGGGGAGCGCGTTGCTGACGTGTGCGTTCTTCACTTTCCAGTCGCTGTACCACTTTTGATATGACGCTTGGTCTTCGACGACGACCCACTGCCCCTGGCCGGACCCTGGGCCGGGTTGCGAGACGAGCGCGTTCATCTTGGAGTGGAGCGGACCGCAGAACTGGGCGCACACGATCGGAAAGCGCCCGACCTTGTTCGGCGTCAATTTGATTTCCGTCACCATTCCCGGAATGGTGTCCTGTTTGAGGCGCATCGCCGGAATCCAGAACGAGTGAATGACGTCCGACGAGGTAAGATTCAAGGTCACCGGCACGTTGATCGGTAGATGCATCTCGCCGGTCACCTCACCGTTGACTTCCGGATAGCGGAACGTGAAGTCGAACTGGTGGCCGATCGCCTCGACTACGAGACCGCCCGCCGGATTGTTGCTCGGCAGGATGATCTGGGCCCAGATGATGACGCTGACGACGGCGATGACCACGATGAACAGAATCGGAATGAGCGTCCACCAGAACTCGAGCTTGTGGTTGTCGTGAATCTGCACGCCGATGGCGTCGGCCGGTTCGTTCGGGCGAACGCGGAAGGCGATCGCGAAATACAGGATATAGCCGCACACGAAGATGTAGAGCGCGCTGCCCGTTGCGGCCAGAAAGCGGAAGAAGACGTCGACTTGGTGCGCGGTCACGATGATCGAAGGAACCCAGCTTTCGATCGGCGCGAAAATCCAGTAGACGATCGACGCGATCGCCGCCAGGCTCAGGACCGCTGTGACGATCCAAAAGTCGCGGCCAAGACCTATCGGTTGCGATTTGTGCTCAACCAATGATCGCTCTCTCCTTGAAGCTGCTAACGGTAGCGGTTTCGCGCCGTATTGGTAGACCCTGCAAACTCCCGCACTAGCCAGTCTACGTTAGTAATGGCGGTTCCGACTACGACTGCATCGGCACCCGCATCGAGTGCGGTCCGCAGTTGCTCCGGCGAGTGCACGCCACCTTCACATACGATGAAGGCGCCGCCGTCGGAATGAGCTTGTCGCAGGGCAGCAACCAGCTCGAGCGCGGGCAGTGCAGTCCCCGCCGTGTCCGCCGTGTATCCGCACAGCGTGGTCGCCAGGACGTCGGCACCGAGCCTTGCAGCGGTCCTTCCTTCCTCCGCCGTGGCGCAATCGGCCATCGCTAGCCTGCCGGCGGCATGAACGGCATCGATCAGTGCTTCCACTTGAGTGCCGGCGGGCCGGGGCCGCGAAGTGGCGTCGAATGCAATCAGATCGGCGCCCGCTTCGACGACTGCAGTCACTTCTTCCACCGTCGGAGTGATGTACGGATCGAATCCCGGATACTCGCGTTTGATCAGCCCGACGATCGGAACTTGGACCCGCGCTCGCACGGCCCGCAGATTCGCGACGCCCTGAACCCGCACGGCCACAGCGTCACCTTCTTGGGCGGCGCGAGCCATCGCGGCAATGACGTGCGGGTCGTCGAGTGCCGAGCCGGGCCACGCCTGAACCGAGACGATCAATCCTCCGCGGAGCTCGTCGAGCAGCTCGCTCCTCATCAGGCGATCTCGACGCCGGTGATGCCGGCTTCGCGGTAGGCTAAGAGCAGCGCGCCGACCGCGGGGCCGTGTTTGGGTTCGACGATTTCAATGCCCGGTCGGTCGCGCGCGAGCTGCTCCGCAACCGTCGCCGCAAACTCGTCGTCGGAAAACATTCCTCCTACCAGAGCGACGCGCGCCGGAGCGCCGCGCACGATCGCTTCCCTTACGAGCCACGAAAGCTTGGCAGCGGCGAGCGTAACCGCAGACCAAGACGCCGGCGATTGTAAGTTGACCGATGCAAAAGCCGCGATGCGATCTCGCGTCAACTCGCCCGAGTAAAAGGCGCGCGCGATTGCGCGCAACGACGGAAGACCGAAGAACTCGCACGCTTGCCGCACTTCTTCGGACGAATCGACGCCGATATCTTCGCCGTGCATGAGCTTCTCCAGCGCTTGACGCGCGAGCCAAAACGCGCTGCCCTCGTCGCCGAATAGGTAGCCCCAACCGCCGAGCGTCCAGCCCCGTTCGCCGTCGGTGGCGTATACGACCGAGCCCGTGCCGGCGATAACGACGACTCCCGGTTTTCCCGCGAGCGCGCCCGCGTGTGCGACCGGCGCATCGTGCATCAAGACGAAGCGGGTTGCCGGAAGCTGCGGCGTCTTTCCAAAGACGCG
This sequence comes from Vulcanimicrobiota bacterium, assembly GCA_963715435.1. Lineage (GTDB taxonomy): Bacteria > Vulcanimicrobiota > Vulcanimicrobiia > Vulcanimicrobiales > Vulcanimicrobiaceae > JAFAHZ01. The sequence continues at coordinate 1,986,198 of OY970243.1, read as the reverse complement.
GCCCTCGTAACCGCTCACCCCGGCGACGATTGCTTCGAAATGCGTCTGTGCGTTTAGGCCGGCATTCTCACACGCCGCGCGCAACGCAGCCGACAAGGCATCGTGCATGCGCGACGACGCCGCTCCTTGCCCAACCTCGTCGGCCGGGCCGGCGGCACCGCGGCCGATGATGCGACCGTGCTCGTCGCCGACGGCGGCGACCGTCGACGTTTGTCCACCGTCGATCCCGGCTACGTAGCGCGTCACGGTTCCAGAAACATTCGAGCGTAGTCGTTGGCCGCGTGCTCGCGGGCGACACGCTCTGAAATGATGACGATTTCACCGATGCGCTCGCGATGATGGTAGAGCTCGTGGCCGATTGCCAAGGTCACGAAATCGCCCAACTCCGCCGGCGTCAACTGTTCGGCGATACGCTCGTTGAGCCGGATCTCTGGAACGCTCGGATCGTATTCCGAGCGAAGCTCGTCGAGACCCCAAACGCCCAAGTCCGCGAAACGAATCGAAACGCCGTATGTACGCGCGAGCGCGATGGCACGATTCACGACCCCGCTCCTTCGTGCTGCAGATACACGCCGTCGGAAAGCAGCTGCGCGCGCAGTTCTTTGACGTCGACGTCACCGACGCGAACGCGGCGCGTGCTCGCGAGCGCTGCCGCCGTACCGGCGGCTTGTCCCAGAGTCATCACTGTCGGGGTCAATCGCGTCGAAGCCAGCGCTTCGTGCGTGGTCGAGATGCACCGGCCGGCAACGAGCAGCTGTTCGCGATTGATTGGGACCAAGCAGCGGTATGGAATGTCGTAGCTTTCGCCGGGCGCCAGACGCTGCGTGGTCGTGCCCGTTCCCGAGGGGTTGTGAATGTCGATCGGATACGCGCTGCAGGCGACGGCGTCGTCGAAATGCCGGCCTCCGAGCACGTCGTCTCGCGTCAAGGTGTACCGGCCGACGATACGCCGTGACTCACGAATGCCGACTTGCGTTCCGGTGGCGGCGATGCGCGCGTTTTCAAAACCGGGAACGCGCGAGCGAAAGAACTCGAGCAGTTGCATCGTCTGCAAGCGCGCTTCGATTTCCGCGCGGGTCAAGTCGTCTGGATCGAGCGGATCGATATCGACGACGCGGGTCATGTTAACGGTCACTTCATCGGGATACGGGGCGATGAAGAACGAAACCAGCTCGCGCGGAAGATCGACGACGCCGTCGCGGCGCGCTTCTTCCCACAGCTGGTACAAGCCGGCTACCGCCGTCAATGCGCCGGGCACGCGCTCGTGCGTCTTGAGCGACGTGCGCATCTGATCGGGATGCATGCGCACGTACGTCGAAAGCTTCGACAGGTCGACGTGGCTCAAACGAAACATCAGCGTCGCGGGTTGAACGCGCCCGCGCTCGTCGCCCTGTTGCGTCGGAACGCCGGCGGATGCCGCCACGAATGCGTCGGCCGTCGCGTCGATGACGACGCGACCGGAATATTCTCGCGTTCCGCCGACCGTGGCAAACGTCGCGCCTCGCACCGTATCGCCGTCGACCTTCGCATCGAGCACGTAGGCGTGTAGCAGCAGCGACACACCCGCTTCGCGCATCATCTCGAAGAGCAGCGCTTTGTGAACTTCGGGATCGAACGGCGTGATGGTGGCGACGTAATCGGACGAATCGCGTAGATGACCCGGCGAGGCGCCTTTGCGAACGAGGCGCTCGACGATCTCTTGCGCGATGCCGCCGACGATACGTTGCTCGCCCGAATGAAAGGTCATCCAGGGGCCCACCATCGCGGCGGTCGCCGTTCCACCCAAGAAACCATATCGCTCGACCAAAAGCGTACGCGCGCCATGGCGCGCCGCCGCCAGCGCAGCGGCGCACCCGGCGTTTCCGCCACCCACGACCAATACGTCGAATTGCACCGCGGGCGACCTTCGCCGCAGGCCGTCGGCGCCTTTCTCTCCAAGCGCACCGGTGTGGAATCGCAACTGACTGCCGAGGAGCGCAACTGGGCGATGGCGGCACACTTATCGGCCCTTATTGCGGTGGCCGGTTTGCCGTTTGGCCACGTGATCGGACCGCTCGTCGTCTACTTGATCAAGGGACACGAATCGCCGTTCGTGGGCGAACACGCGCGCGCGTCTTTGAACTACCAGCTCACGATCTCGCTGGTGGGCTTCGGCGCGATCCTCGTCGGGATCGCTGTCTTTTTTGCCTTCGCCTTAGCCGCCGGCACGCAGCCCGAACATTCTCGCGGTTCCGATGCCGCCGCATTCGGCTTCGTTGGGCTATGGGTGTTAGTCGCCGCCATCGTGCTTTTACTCATGCTGCTGTCGCTGATCTTCATCATTATGGGCAGCGTGGCGGCTAGCTCCGGCCGACCGTACAGCTACCCATTCGCGATACGCTTCGTGCGCTAGACGGCCCGCTTTACAGGGAGTAAAGGCCTTGGGGCGATATTCAGGCTCATGCTGGTACAACGAGTCAAGCCGCTCGCGCGCATCTTGGCAGAGGGCGCGAACCAAGATCAGGGCCTGAAACGGTCGCTGGGACCGTGGCAACTCACCGCAATGGGCATCGGTGCCATTATCGGCACCGGTATTTTCGTGTTAACGGGCGTGGCGTCGGCGACGCGGGCGGGCCCGGCACTCACCATCTCGTTCGTCGTCGCCGGCATCGTCAGCGCACTCGCGGCACTCTGTTACGCAGAAGTCGCAAGCAAAGTGCCGATCTCGGGCAGCGCTTATACCTACACCTATGCAACGCTGGGTGAGTTCTTTGCCTGGATCATCGGCTGGGCGCTCGTGCTGGAGTACGCGCTCGGCGCGTCGACGGTCAGCGTTGGGTGGTCGGGATATTTCACGAACATTCTGCACACGCTGCACATTTGGGACATTCCGCAAGTGTGGCAGCACAGCCATTGGGACGCGACGCCGGGCATTGCAAACTTGCCGGCGGCCGCCATCATTTTGCTCATTACGGCGCTGCTGGTCAAAGGCACGAAAGAGTCGGGCACGGTCAACGCGGTCATCGTCGCGATCAAAGTCTTGATCGTTCTTTTCTTCATCGCCGTGGGTGTCGGACACATCGACCCTGCTAACTATCACCTGCCGGCGGGTCCGACGAGCGGCCAGGGCGGGTTCTTCCCATTCGGCTGGGGCGGCATGTTCGGTGGCGCGGCCTTCATCTTCTTCGCCTACATCGGTTTCGACGCGGTCTCCACAACCGCCGAAGAAGCAAAGAACCCCGGCAAGGATCTGCCGTTCGGCATCATTATGAGCCTGATGATCTGCACCGTACTCTACATCATCGTCGTAGCCATTCTCAACGGCATGGTGCCGTTCAACATGCTCAACACGGCGTTTCCGGTCGCCTTTGCGATGAACCACGTCGGTCTCTTTTGGGCCGGAACCATCATTTCGTTCGGCGCCATTGCGGGTCTCACGACCGTTCTGCTGGTCATGATGTTCGGACAGACGCGAATTTTTTACGCGATGTCCCGCGACGGACTGATTCCCCCGGTTTTCGTGAAGCTGCATCCGACGTGGCGCACGCCATGGCTCTCGCAGATCATCTTCGGAATCTTGATCGCGGCGGCCGGAGCATTCTTTCCGATCAGTATCCTCGGCTCGGTCACGAACATGGGAACGCTCGCGGCATTCATTCTCGTCGCCGTCGCCGTGCCGATGCTTCGCAGCCGGCATCCCGAGTTCAAGGGCTCGTTCCAGGTCCCATGGGGACCGTATCTCATTCCGATCAGCGCGGCAGTCACCGCGCTCTTCCTGATCTATTACCTCCGGTTTAACAACCCTGAGGTCTGGGGCTTCTTCCCGATCGTGTGGTTCGTGTTCTTGGTCTGGCTGATCGTCGGTCTGATCTTCTACTTCTCGTACGGACGACATAAGAGCACCGTGGCCCTGGAAGAGGTAGAGCGTCTGGCCGTGACACAGCCGCGCGTCAATTAGGTCAACCCCCAGGCTGTCAAGGGTCTTTAGGGAACTCGTTAGCCGCGCTAGGCCCCTGTTTTCGACAGGGGCCTAGCAAGCATAATGTGCCTAGCCGGCAGACAGTTGTTCTCGCCAGTGTAAGGAGATGATTAAGGCCATGGATCCGACCATCGTTTCGCTTTTGGGCGAGTTCGACAGCGACCGCCAGCACGAGCTTCGTAGGACGCTCGAGCCTTTCTATACAAATCCATTTTTGATCGTTGACTTGAGTCAAGTTCAGTACGTCGATTCGTCATGTTTGTGCGAGTTTATGCGCATGCGCCAGGCGCGTTCCGACGCCGGCGCGCGCCCGGCCTGCTTCGTAGTCGACGAACGGCGCTTCGGTCGCTTATTCCGCTTCTTAGGATTGGACGAAGTGTTTCCGGTCGTACACTCGCTCGAAGAAGCGTTCGAGCGCGTTCCCGATCGCGCCATGGCGAGTAACGCGTAGTCAAGCAACGGGGACCTTTAGTACCTCGGGAGACCCGCGTGCGTCGCCGATAACCGGGAATATATAAGGCATCCCGATGCGAATTCCACCTACGGCGACGCTGGTCGCGATCTCAGTCCTCCTCACCGGCGCGGTCGCCCGCAACGGCGACTGCAGCGCAATCATCGCCGCGGTGGACGCGCGTAACTCGAACCTGCCGAACTTCACGTTTCACGCCGACGTCGGCGTGAAGATGCACCACTTTCCGTGGCTGGGCTTTCATTTATCCGGCGACGGCACGTACAAGAAGGGCGACCGGTACTGGGTGCACTTCACTCAGATGCCGTTCTTCGCAAAGCAAGTGCACGACATCGACCTCTCGATGCTCGATCCGACGTTATGGCCGAAGAACTATCGTTACACCGCCATGGGGATCGACGGCGACGACGCCATCTTCGCGCTGACGGCGCTGCACGATCCGAACCTCGACAAAGCGCAGGTTGCTCTCAACGCGCAAGGCGCCGATTGGGTGGACGCAACGTATAAAGACGGCATGCACATCCACATGACGATCACTCCGGGACAGAACGGCGCGTACCTGGTCCCGCAGAAAATGGCCGTCTCGATCGATTACCCGCACATGCCGCTTTCCGCGGATGCGGAATTTACGGGCTACAACTTCGACGACGTAGCCCTGCAGTAAGCCGCTACGCGCGCCGCGGCAAGGTAAGCAGCGCCACCGGTTCAGAACCCTCGCACCCCTCGAGCTCTTCGAGCGCGAGCGCTATGGCCTGTTGCGCGCCGGCCAAACCGTCGTACGTTGCGATGCGTTCGCCGCGCAGGAGATAGAGCGCCGGCAGCGCGCGCCCGACGTCGCCGAATCGCGTGCTCCGCTCGATTGCGCGATATGCGGTGGCTTCGAAGGCGCCGGCGGTCGTCACGACCGTACGCGCGCCGTGGAGCACCAATCGTACGATGCCGCGGCCGTCGACGACGGCGAGTCCGTCGCCGAGCGCGTAACCCGCGAGCTCGTTCGTCAGCTCGACGCGCTGCAAGTCAGCCGCCTCACGGCCGAGACTTTGCGACGCCGCGGCGCGACGGCCGTCTTCGTCGCAGCGCCGCGCCAGCACCGGTTCGGCTAGAGCGGTCGCACCCGACGCCGCCGCACGAACGCGATTGCGCTGGGAATCGATTTCGATCGTAACCTCCACGCGGTCCGGTGACGCGCCCGCCGCGACGACGCGGTCGATCGCTTCTCGCCGCAAGCGCGCGATATCTTCGGGGGTCGGAGCCACCAGAGTGCGTTCGACCACGTCGCGTACGAGCGCCAGCGCCACGCCGACCGGAGCGATGACTTCGGCATCGCGGGCGATGCGATAACGCAGCCCCATCGCCTCGGCGGCGTAGGGAACGATCGCGCCGGCACCGCCTCCGCCGCCGACGATCGTGACGCGTGCGCGATCGAGACCGTAATCTGCAATGAGCTCGTCGATGGTGACGCGCAGCTTGGCCGTCGCCGCGTCGAGCACGGCGCGCGCCAGCACGTCGCTTTTTCCACCGATGCGATTGGCCAGGATGTCAAACGCGCGTTTCGCCGCGGCGGCGTTGCCTGAGGCAAACGCTCCTTCGGGCACGCAGCCGAGCGCATTGGCAGCGCAGCTCGTCGTGAGGGCGATCTTCGTATCGTCGCGCGCGCGCAAGATCGTATACTCGGGATCGTCCGGCCACGGAGCGATCGTCTCGACAACTGCACCGTCGAGCAGCGTTTCGTCGCAAAAACAAGCGTAGCTGCAGCCGGCGATATGGGCGCTGCGCGGGCCGACGCCGGAAACCCCACCATCCCCAAGGCGAATCATGCTGCCGCCCGCGATGCCGAGCGTGCGCACGTCGACGGTTCGCAGCATCGTGCGGTGACCTCCGATACGCGCCGGCCGCATCTGCGGACGCCCTTGCCGGATCGCGGAAATATCGGAGCTCGTTCCACCGACTTCGACGAAGATGCCGTCGGTGAGGTTTTCGTACAGCAACGCTCCGGCAACGCCCGCCGCGGGGCCGGAAAGCATCGTAAGGATCGGGCGTCGTTCGATTTCGCGCACGTCCATCACGCCGCCGTCACTGCGCATGATCATCAGCGGTGCCGGAATCGACGCGTTCTTTACCGCCGAAGCCGTCATTCGCGACGTGCGTACCATGCGCGGAAGTATGGCGGCGTTGAGTGCGGCCGTGCGCGTGCGCGCCCGCAGACCGTACGTCGCGCTTACGTCGTGACCGCTGGTCGCGTCGACGCCGCGCGTGCGCGCGTACTCGACGACGCTCGATTCGCCGGCCGGACGATCGACGCCGAAGGGTTGACTCGCGACGATGGCCTCTGCGCCGCCGGCAATTGCGCGATCGACCGCCGCTCGCATCGCCCCTTCGTCTCGCGCAGCGGCAAATGCGAACGTCGGCGCCAGCGAGCGCCCGGGGGCGAGTTCGACCGGTGCAAACCGGATCTGACGGCGAGCCAGCCATCCGGATCGGCCCAGCAATCCAACGACGCCGACTCTCGCGACATCGCCCTCGAGCAGTGCGTTGGTCGCCTGCGTCGTCGAGTGCGCGATGAACGCGACGTCATGGGCGCTAACCCCGGCCCGCGCGAGCAGGCGTTGGATTCCGTCCACGATTCCGGCGGCAACGCCCTCGTCCGCGCGATGCGTCGTCGGCACTTTGACCGACGCCACGAGTTGCCGCGTCGTAACGTCGATCGCAATCACATCCGTGAACGTTCCCCCAACGTCGATGCCAATTCGTAATTTGCGCGCAATGGAGTCGTTCATCGACGTTGGGGACCCCCGTTTACTTTAACCGGCGCTCCGCTGCGCTGCGCGCCCCCCAGTGGCAAAGCCACTGGGGCCCCCACAACGTCGATGCCAATTTGTAATTTGCGCGCAAAGTTACCGTTCATTGGCCGTTGAGAATCGCGTCAAGCGGGTCGGGATCGCGCGCGTTCCGTCGCTTGTCGTACTCGGCTTGATCGAAGAGATAGTCGGGAAGCGCTGCAGGAAAGACGATCTTGTTGACCTCCATGTTTATATCGATGAAGATATCGGCTTGCACGTCCGTCCACGTCCAGTGTTGGCGCGAGACGATCCAGTACGGGCCCGCCGGCCCGAAGATCGACGTAAAGCTGGTGGGACTCGACGGCGCCATCGGAAGGGGCCGGTAGCTTCCGTCAAACCGCGCCTTCCACAGATCGTACGTCGTCGTATCCACCCAAAGTTCGCGCAAGTTATGGCGCTGCGGATCCGACAGCGGACGCAGACGCATATGGTAGCAGGGATGGTTTTCGACCGGTTCGATTCCGGCCAGGTCAATCGAATAGTTCGGCGGTGCATAGGCCACGACGTGCGCGATCGTCTTGAGCGGCTCCGGCACGTCGGGCAGCGACGGTTCGCCGGCGCTCTGGGCGGCCGGTAGGGTGTCGCGCCGCATAGACCATGCGAACGCTCCCAGTGCTGCATGGACCATTAATGCCGGCGGCAGCGCCGTAGTTGGCGTCGGATAGGACGCAAAATTCTCGGTGCGATCGGAACTGCGAAACGTGTAGCGCATGGCGAAGTCGACCACACCGCCGCGACTAGGTTCCGGACTCGACGCGACTTCATGACGAGTAGCAATCTCAACGGCGTACGGTGCGACGGGATACGAAGCCAGCCGCGTAAACGCGCGATCGAAAATCTCTTGCGGTGACGGAGATGCAGCCGGCGTTGCCGTCGCGAGCGCCGCAAGCAGCGCGGTAATCACCAGTCCGCGATGAGGACGAATGTCACCATCGCAATTTCGACTTTTCCGCCGCGTTCGAAGATTTCGAAGACCGCCTTCAAATCGCGGCGCAACGCGTCGGCTTCGGGTCCTCTGTTCGGCAGGTATGAGGCCGACGCCGCGCGGCCGAGCAGTCCGCTCAGATCGAGCGGCTGACTTCCGGTGAATGCGCTGCGGGTGACCTCCGCTTTGGGGAAGTGCTCGAAGGTTGCCATCGCGTGCATGCGCATCGTTTCGGTATCGTCGCGGGCGTACGCGCGCACGACGTCACCGTAGGCCTTCGTAAATGCATCTCGCTCGTCGCGTTCGTATTGCATCATCGCGGCACGGCGGCGCGCGATGCGCCGCATTTCGCTCATGGCGAACGGCGTCGCAAACCAATGGAACGCTTGACATGCCACCGCGAGATCGACGCTTTGATCCGGCAAGCCCGTGCGATCCGCGCTGCCCGCGCGCAACTCGACGCGCGGATGATCGACCGAAGCTTGCCGCATCTCGGCGTTCGGCTCCACCGCGATCACGTGCGCGCCGCGCCCGGCAAGGAGCCGCGACGATATACCCGTTCCCGCGCCGATGTCTGCAATTTCCAAGGCGCTCGGATCGCCGAGGCGTTCGAGCACGGCATCAATCGCCTCGTCTGGATACGACGGGCGATACGTTGCATAGGCTTGCGCTCGGTCACCGAAACGCTCGGTCGATTGCATTTGCTCGCTCACCTTATGACGCTCGGGATTCGCCCTATGACGAGTCGAGCCCGCTTCCCGCGACCTCGTCGTACAAGGCCGCCATCGTTTTAATGCCCCCAAAAAATTGTGAAAGGTTGAACTTCTCATTGGGCGCGTGAATGCGGTCGTCGGGCAAACCGACGCCGACCAGCACTTGCGGCAGCTTGAGAATACGATCGAAGGTCGCCACCGGTCCGATCGAACCGCCGGTTCCGATGAAGACCGGCGCCTTACCGAAGCCGGCCTCCATCGCTCGCGCCGCCGCAGCGACGACCGGGTGATTGCGCGAGATGACGATCGGACGAACCTCGCCGCCGTCGCTTACTCGCACGCGAACGCCCGGCGGAGCGTGCTGCAAAATGTACTCCTTAACGGCACGCCGCACGCGCATGGGATCTTGCTCTCCAACCAGGCGCGCGGACAGCTTGGCTTTGGCCCAGCTTGGAATGATCGTTTTATAACCCGGCCCGGTGTAACCGCCCCACATGCCGTTGCACTCGAGCGTCGGACGATACCACATGCGCTCGAGCGGCATTCGACCGGCTTCGCCCGCCAGCGACGGAATGCCCAACTGGCGCGCTTCGTGAGATTCGTCGTACGGTAACGCGCGCAGCTCGGCGGCAATGGCGGGATCGACCTCGCTGACGCCCTCGTAAAAGCCCGGCACGGTTACGCGGTCTTGCGCGTCCTTGAGCGCGGCGAGAATCGACGCCAGCGCTTCGACCGGGTTACGCACGACGCCGCCAAAGTATCCCGAGTGCACGTCCTCGGCCGGACCGCGCACTTCGATCTCCCAATGTACCAAGCCGCGCACCGACGTGGTGAGCGACGGCACGTCTTCGGAGAAGACGGACGTATCCGAAATAACCGCAGCATCGGCGGAAAACTGGCGCCGGTAGCGGTCGACGGCGGCATCGAAGTTCGGCGATCCGATTTCTTCTTCACCTTCAACGACGACTTTCACGTTGAGCGGCAGACGGCCGCGCGTTCGCAGATGCGTCTCGATCGCGGCGAGATGCATCAACACTTGGCCTTTGTCGTCGACCGCGCCGCGGCCAAAGATCTTTCCGTCGCGCACGGTGCCTTCGAAAGGCGGACTCGTCCACAGCTCGATCGGATCGACAGGCTGCACGTCGTAGTGGCCGTAAATGAGAATCGTCGGCTGGCCCGGCGCGGCCAGCCATTCTCCGTATGCAAGCGGATTGCCGTCGGTTTCCAACGCGCTCGCTTCAAGACCGAGCTCGCGCATACGCTCGACGATCAGCGTGCAGCACTGCCGTACGTCGGCGCCGCGTTCGGGATCGGCGGATATCGAGGGGATCGCGATCCATCGTTTGAGTTCTTCGAGACGCTCGGCTTCGCGCTCGTCGCAGAAGCGCGCAAGCTCCGGATCGATCTTAGCCATGAAACGGTTCTCCTAGCGCGACGGTCTGCGTGATCCCGTTGCGCACGATTTCGAAAGAGTGCGGCTTTCCGTCGTACGCGCGCGTCTGCGCTTGATACGTACCGTAGTCCCACCACCATTTTCCGTCGATTTTGTTTACCACGTCGCCCGAGCGCAGCCCGGCAGCGTACGCCGGTCCGCCGCCGCGTACGTAGAGCCGCATATTCCCGTCGACGGTCTTGAACAGCGTATAGAAATACGTGGCAGCGTCGCCGGCCACCCACGCGATGCCGTCGTGCAGCAGTCTCGCGCTGCGTTGCGGATCGGCCGCCATCCAGCCGCGCATGCGATCGACCCCTGCCCGTGCCAGCTCAGCCGCGTCGCCGCCGGCGGGCGGCGGCACGAAGACGCGGTGGTCGTGCCATTCGTCAACGATCCATCCGCCGCAATCCTCAAGTCGCAATCCGACGTCGAGATCGGTGCCTTCGACCAACGAAAACTGCGACGTCAGCACGCGGACGTACGCCGCATACGACTTTCCCGTGCAGTCACTCGAGTTCGGATCGCCGCTGGAAACCGCAAACGCGTTCCACCTAGCATCGTGCAACGCGTCGACGACTGCGGCGGCGGCGGCGCGTCCAAGTGCCGAACCGTCGCTGCCCACTGCTATACGATTGCGTGCCTGCGCCGGCGCGAGCAATCCCGGCAGCGCCGCGTCGGCCCGCGCCGGTGGTATTGCCGATGCGAAGGCGCGCGTTCCAAAAAGCGCCGGCGTAGCGACGACGCAAAGAATCGTGGCTGCAACGGCAACGGCCGTCTGGAACGGAAGCGTTCGCTTGGTGATCGTCTCGATGCCGACGCCGGTGAAGTTGGCCACCCAAACGTTAGCGGTGTTCGTCGGATCGCAAACGTTCTGCACCTGCACGACCGCCATGATGGCGGCAACCAATACCGGGGCGGGCAGCGCGTGCGAGGCAAGGAGCACGGTGAACACCGCGATGCCCACGCCGAACGGGTTGAGCGGGCCGCGATAGAGCGCGAGCGGGCTGGCGACGCCGAAGACGAGCACGAAGGCGATCGGATTACCCGCCCATCCGCCGGCCACGAGCGTCTGCAGCGCGCTTGCGAACTGCGGTTTTTGGGTCGCGACGAAAAGCATTCCGATGCCCATGAAGAGCAGCAGTGCCGGTGCAACGTCTTCGACGCCTCGAATGGCCGCGGCCACGAGCGTCTGCACCGCATCGCGAGGCTTCGCGATCAACACACCCGCGACGGCGGAGACCAGAAATGCCGGAGCCGCATCCACGTGCAGCGGTGAGTAGTAGAGCGCGATCGGCAGGATCGGAATCGCAAGTGCCACGGCCGGAACGCGGCCCTCATCCTCTTCGGTCACCGAGCGAACGGCCCACGTCGCGTACTCGCGCTCCCGTCGAAATGCCACGACTGCGTAGATCAGCAGCGCGATGGCGTCGATCGCCGCCAGTGCGACGGCGTAGGGAACCATCTGCTCGCGAGCGACGTGAAAGTACGTCGTGTAGAACTTCCAGTTCGCGATGTTAAAGATGAAGCCGAGCGCGAAGGCCATCAGGAACAGTGTCGCCGCGATGGTGCGCGGCACGCCGGTCGTCATGAGGATCGGCAGCACGATCGAACCGACCATGATGATCGCGCCTAAACCGGAGAGGGACGTAAAGAGCAGCGCGACGACCGCGCAAACGACGAGCGCGAAGAGAAACGGGCGTTCGCCGCCGTATTCGGCCGCGAGATTGATCATCGCGCGCGCGATTCCCGTATCGAGCGTGACGCGCCCGAGCAGCGCGCCGAAGACCACCGCAACGTAGACTGGCGCCAATGCCGCGGATCCGCCCACGATGATATCGCCGAGCTGCGATGCCGGAACGCCGGCCGCCACGGACATGACGATCGCCATCGCCGGAACTGCGATGAGAGCCGGCAGCCAGCGTAAGTACATCGCCGCGGCAAAGAACAGAAAGACAACCAAGACCAGAGCTGCGCTCACTGCGCTATCACCGTGGAAAACTCCGGCAGCGTCTTTTTCGGAACGTACTCGTCGTAAAGGGCGCGGTAAAAGTCGTCGCTCAACGCTATGGCGCGTTGAGCCGCCAGATGATATCGCTCGAGATTGCTCGCCAGATGGCCTTCGCGGCTTTCGTACCGCCAGGCGCGCGCGTAGAGCGGCGCCAGTTCCTCGTAAGAGTCCCGAAGCTCCCACATCCAATACTTGCACCACAGCAGATCGCGTGCCGCCGGCCCGTTGGCGTCGCCGGCGTGCGCGACGGCGTCGGCATACATGTCGCGCACTTCGCGCGCGATTTGGAACTTGCGCGCCAGGGCGTCGTAGCGCCGGGCGGACAAGAACATGACGAAGGCGGCGTTTGCGTGCAGCGGCGGCCGCGCAGCGTACAGATTTTGCTCGACGGCTTCGGCGTCAAGGCGAACGGAGCCCAGATCGACGGAGCTCATACGCGCTTCGGCACTCGAGTCAAACGGATCGTCCCAGAAAAGCACGTTGCTGGGATTTGCATATGCGTTGGTTCCCAGATGCTGCAAGATCTCACCCAAGCGAACCTCGTCGCCGCCGTAGTCCGGCTCGTCCGTTCCGAAAAACGCCGGACCGAAGTCGCGTTCGAAACGCTGGGGATCGACTTGGTTGCGTTCCCACGCTGCGGCCGCGGCATAAAGCACGGGATACCAGGTAGCTTCGTAAAGCGTTTCGCCGTCGTCGTGCCACACCGATTCGTACAAACCCAAAACGTGTGAGGCCTTGCCTTCCGTAATGAATCGGTCTTCGGTCGTCAGAGCGCCGGCGACGTCGGGAAAGATTTGGTTCCAGTTGGAGTCGCCGGGATCGACCATCTGATCGAACCCGCCACGCGCGACGAGGCCGATGTAGCGTTCAAACGAAGGCTCGGGCGTATAGTGCCAGTTTACGATGACCGCATCGCGCGGCAACGAGCGCGCGAGCGCCGGATTCTTTTCGAGCGCGTCGTCCCAAAAGGCGATGCGCGCGCCGGACGGCTCGATGAGGCGGCGCATCTGCGCGATGTGTTTTGCGAAATCGGAGGGCGAGACGTCAGCTTCGTCGGAGCCGACGTGAAAGAACGGAGGGTGCGGCACGGCGGCAAGCTCCTGCGCGATAATGCGGGCGAGGTACGATTTCCCCATCGCGGAGTCACTACCGATGAGAAAGCCGTGCGGAGTGGCCGCGGCACCGGCGTACCGCTCGAGACGCAAGGTGCGGTGCATATGCGCGAGCGTCTGCTGCTGCGGAATGAGCGCCACGTGGAAGCGTTTCGCGTAGGTTGCGAGATCGCGCAGCTGTGCCGGTGTGATTCCGTCGAGCGGAGCCGGCAGCGGATCGGTGGGGCTAAGAAACACGTGCTCCATGTACGGCGAGTAACCGTTCATCTTGAACGCTGCGATGGTGCGGATGCGTTCCTTGAAATATCGCATCGTCGGCAGCGGTCCGCGCGAGACGTCGTCGGAAAGCACGCGCCACCGCAGCGCCGGCCGGTCTTCGACGCGGACGCACGGAATGGTCCAGCGGTTTCCATCACGGACGGGAAGCTGCGCCAACGTCATCGCAGCATAGAAAGCTCCGTCGGCATCGCTGCTCTCGATTAGGGCTCGTCCGTAGCGTACCGTAAGCCGATACGCTTGCGCGCCGAGCCCGGCGTCGCGCCGAACGACTATTGCAGGTGCGCCGCTTGTCTGCAGCCGGGAGAGACCCAGGGCCGTCCATCGCTCGTCGAGTTCGTCACGGGCGCCGCCGTCGAACTCCGGCGCCACGGTTCGCAAAACGGCGGCGGAAACGCGGCATGGGAGGAGCTCGACGCCTGCCGGCCGCGGAAGCAGATGCAAAAGCACGAGCGCTGCAAGCGTCACCTATCGCGCGTTAGTCGCATCCGAACGGGAGTCCTCGCCACGCCTGCGTAACCTGTCACCATGGATAGGCGCTTGGGAATCCTCGGGGCCGCCGGCGTTTACGCGCTGGTCGTCGCCTGTGCCCTGCCGTCGCTTGCCGGCGACGATAAGCAGCTGCAGAACGTCAAGGGGAGCGTCTCGTATCAAGCTCCCGACAAAACTCCCATTCCCGTGGGCGTTAACGCCATCGTCGGCGTCAACGACCGTTACACCGCAATCACCGGAGCCGAGTCGCTCGGCGCGGTGATTCTGGCCGACAGCTCGCAAGTAATGGTAGGCTCAGATTCCAAAGTGCAGCTCGCCTTTTTCAATCAAGCCGGCATCGCGAGCGCGAAGTTCGTCCTCTACGGCGGTAAAGTACGATTTGCAGTACGCCATCCAAAAGGCGCGAAAGCCAACTACACATTTCAGACGGCAACGGGTTCCGTCGCGGTGCGCGGCACGCAGGGCGACATTTCGTATGACGATAACGGTAACATGCTGGTGAACGTCTACGAGCTGTGCGATCCGAGCATGCCGGTGCGCGTAAGGCTCAAGGACGGTCAAGTCTACAGCGTACTCGCGGGCCAATCGCTGGAGGCGCAGTTCGTCAACGGCGTCGTGCGCGCGCAAGTGCAGCAGCTCACGCAGCAGCTTATCGACCAGTTCTCTCCCGACTTCGGCGTACCGACGAGCTGGGATGAGGCCCAAGGCCGAGTGATCGCTTACGCGCAGAATCAAGTCAACAGCGTTACGGATCAGATTCCCGGCAGTCAGTACGTGCCCGGCATCAACGTCGGCGGATTGTTCGGCCACAAGAAAACACCCTCGCCGTCACCGGCTCCCACTCCGGCAACCTGCCGCTGAGATAGGGTAGGAAACGCCGGCCATGGCGGTGCTTCTCGGATTAGCTGTTATCATCGCCGTCGGGGCAGGGATATACGCGTCAATTTTCTTTCGGCGCTACATGAGCGAACGCGAAGAACGGCGGCGAGTCGTCGCGCTCTTCTCTCGCTACGTTCCTCCCCCGGTGGTCGAAGAGCTGCTCGCGCGCAACGATCCCCGGCTCTTTGCGGCGCGGGAGTACTACGCGACGATTCTGAGCTGCCGGATTCACAACTTCGCGCTATTCTCCGAGGACCTCACGCCCGAAGAGACGCTCACGTATCTCAATGAGTTCTATACGATCGCCGGCAAAGCGGTGCAGCGCCATCAGGGAATGATCGAGGCGCTGCGCGGCGACACCGTCACGGCCGTGTTCGGCGTGCTGCTCGACGAAACGTTTCAAGAGGAACGCGCGCTGCGCGCCGCGCTGGACATCATGCGAATGATCAAGGCGATGGAGCCGCGCTGGCAAGCCCAAGACCGTCGCGCATTCACCGTCGGCATCGGCGTGAACTCCGGTAAGATCGTCGCCGGAGATACCGGTTTTCAGCACCGCCGCGAGTTTGCGGTCATCGGCAATCCCGCCGACGTTGCGATGCGCCTCGAGGCTGCGTCCGAAGAGCTCAACGCAACGATCGTCGCTTCCGAATCGACATACGATCCGGTGCGTGAAACGTTCGTCGGAGTGCCGGCGTCGTCGCTGCCGCTGCGCGGCTTGCGGCGTTTGCAGAACGCCTACGTGATTCGCGGTCTACGAAAGAGCACCAAAGACGACCGCCTTACGCTGCCGTCGCGAAGCGCGTTCAAACGCACGGTCGTGCAGCCTGAGGAACCGCTGGATCGGCCGTTGCCGAACGTCGAGCCGGAACCGGTTGTTGTCGACGAGCGCATCAAAGATCCGGTTTTCGCCGAGCGTCCGTCGTTCCAAGGCATCGAACCGCCTCGCGTGCCGGTGCGCTTTTCCAGTCTCGACAACGCCGACCCGGCGCTGCCCGAGCCTCCCATCATGGAGACGTACGAAGACGACGAAGGACCGCCGATCCAGCTTCCGCCCTAACGGTTTACGGGGACGCCGCCGCACAGGGTGAGATCGCGGTGCGGACCGATGCCGACACTCGAGAAGAATGCGGCGGCATTGGTATTGTAGCCCGGACATGCAACGAACTGCGGATCGGGTTTCTGTTCGAGACGGACGCGCGGGTTGACGGCAGCAACCGCCCAGACGCCTTCGTCACGCCGCTGCAGCAGCACGGTCGCGTTCGAGTCGCGAACACCGGCCGCGCGCGCGTACGCGTCCCAATCGACGATGAACGGCCAGCGTCCCGGACGCAGTGCGGTATCGTTGAAGACGAACAGCACGACGACCAGCGCGCACGGCACCATCCACGGCGCCCATTTCGGATGCCGGCGTATACCGAAGGCAGCAGCCGCCGCCGCACAAGCCAGCAGCGGCGCGGTGTAGTGCGTACCGATTCTGCTTGGTTCGTACGGGCTGTGCTGCGCAAAGACGATTTCCGCAAGCAACGGCAGCGCCAGCACGAGCCATCGTCCCACGAGCAGCGGCGTGAAGGCGAACGGCGCAAGCAACAACGCGATCAACGTGCATTTTCCGCCGATATCTTCGACCGTAAGTGCGTATCCCGGAGCGTTCGAGTGCCCGCCGATCAATCGCTCTGCACCCCAGAATGCGCCGGCATTGAGTATCGCCAAGCCAAAGGCCGCTGCCCCGATCTTACGGTCCCAAAATAAAAAGCACGCCGCTGCAAACCACGCAACGAAGAGAATCTCGTCTTCCTTAACGCCCATGAGCAGCTCCGCGCACAACAGCGCCGGCCAGAGCGCGCGCCGTCGCGCGAAGAGCGCCGCACTGAGGGCGAGGACCGGCACAAACACGTTCTCGGAGAAGTTGTCGTACGTGAATCCTTGCGCCGAAGGCGATAAAAGATAGGCAATCGCAAGCAGATTTGACATTTTTGGCGACACGCCGATCTCGCGCGCGAACAGTGCAAGGGGTATCGCGGCAGACGCAACGATCAGCACCTGCGCGACGATGAGCGTTTCACCGCGTGGAAAGAGCGCGACGAACGGCACGAGGCCGAAGAGAATCCAGGAATCGTGCACCTCGAGGTGCGGTCGCCATTCACCGAAGTTCCATGACGAACCGTGGCGCATATTGGAGATCGTCTGCAAGAACGTCCCCATGTCAGCGCCGTAGCGAAGCGCGTAAAATTTGTTGAAGTCCAATGCAATGTAGACGACCGCAAAAACCGCCATCGCCCAATAAACCGCGCGCATCTTTTCGCGGCGAGACGATAGGATCACTCAGCGAGCGACTCCACGAGGTGCGGCAACGTTTCAGCGGCGGTTCCGCGCAGTACGCAATCGACGCTGTCGCTGATCGCAGTTTCCTCGGGATTGATCTCGGCCACGAAAGCGGACCGATTATAATGCGTTGCAAGCGCGGCGGCGGGATAGACGACGGCGCTCGTTCCTATCACGAGAATGACGTCGGCGCTAGCTGCCGCATATTCGGCCCGTTGCCATGCAGCGCGGGGCAGCGCTTCACCGAACCAGACGATGTCCGGACGCATGCGTCCGCCGCACTCGTGATCGATCTCTTCGAGCGGCAGCCCCGACGCATCGAGCGGCCGCCGTCGTCCGCAGCGATCGCAGCGCGCCTCGCGCAGATTTCCGTGCAGCTCGATAAGATTGGTCGAACCGGCGCGCAGATGCAGCGAGTCGACGTTTTGCGTGGCCAGCGCAAACGCGCGAGGGATCGTTTCGAGTTTCGCGAGCGCGTAATGGCCGGGGTTGGGGCTCGCCCGGCGGTGCGCGGCGAGGCGCTCGTTGTACCACGTCCAGACCAAAACGGGATCGCGTGCAAATCCTTCAGGCGACGCCAGCTCCTCTACCCGATGCGTGCGCCATAGGCCCCCAACTCCGCGGAAGGTCGGCAGACCGCTTTCGGCCGAAATTCCCGATCCCGTCAGCGCGAAGACCGACCGAGCGGTGCGCAGCCTTTCGAGCAGCTCCTCCATGGCGGTCCGTTTTCGCCGCGCGGCGCACCAAACAATCCAGCATCGCCCGTCCGCCGTTGAAGGAAGATGGAACCCACCCAAAGCGAAGCCTATCGAGGTGATCGATGATGCGGGCGCGCTCTTCGCACGAGTAAGAAAGCGCGACATGCGGGCGTTCGAGGCACTGTACGACGCGCATCATCGCATCGTCTACGGAGTCGCGCTGCGCATCTTAGGCGATACTCAGGGAGCCGAGGACGTCTTGCAAAGCGTTTTCTTGAAGCTCTGGAATTCGCCGGAACTTTTTCGCGGCGGGAACTTCGGAGCTTGGATCGTGCGCGTAACGCGCAACCGCGCACTCGACGTGCTGCGCGGGCGCGCCGTTCGCAACGAGGGTGCGTTACCGGAGGCACTTCCGGAAGAGGAAGCCATCGAAGACGTCGCGTTCGCCCACATCGATGCCGCCCGCGTCCGCGCCGCCCTCGCCGGGCTTCCTCCCGAACAGCGCGAGCCCATCGAGATGGGATTCTTCGACGGCATCACGCATGAAGAGATCGCGCGCCGCTGCAACGTTCCTCTCGGCACGGTCAAGACTCGCATCCGCTCGGGACTTCGCAAGCTGCGAACGGTGCTCGAGGAACGGGTGATCGCATGAACGAGCGCACCGATCACGCGATGCTCGACGAAGTCGCGGTCTATGCGCTCGGGGTTTTGCCGCCTCCCGAAGCGCGGCGCGTGCGCGCGCATATCGCATCCTGCGCCGAGTGCCGGGAGGAGTATCGCCGGCTGCGTTCCACGGCTTCGCTCGTCGGAGTATCTGCCGAGACGATCGGGGACTCGCGCTCCTGTCCCAGCGCGCTGCTCAAGCCGCGCATCATGAGCGCAATTGCCAAGCAGGCTGCGCCTGCGCGCGATGCAGGGCCAAAGATGTGGCCCGCCTACCTCGTTGCCGCGGCTTGCCTGGCGATCGCGATCGTTTCGTCAATGGCCAATATTTCGCTGACGAGCCAAAACCGGCAGATGCGAACCGAGCTGGCGCGCAGCACCGACGAAACGCATAAACTCGCGCAGACGCTCAATCAAACGCGAACGACGATCGCAGATCTCCTGAGCAGCGACGCAAAGCGCTACGACGTCGACGGCGGCCAGATCGTGACCCGCGCAAGTCACGTGTACATCGCGATGCGTACGCTGCCGCAGTTACCCCACGGAAAGGTCTATCAAGCCTGGACCCTCGCTAAAGGCGCGAAGAAAGTCGCGCCGTCGTACACCTTCGTGCCCGATGCCAACGGCGTTGCCGTGATTGCCCTGCCGGTCGACGCTCGTGCGATGGCCGCCGTGGCGATCAGCGTCGAACCCGAAGGAGGCAGCAAACAGCCGACCAGCAAGCCGATAGTCCTCGTTCCGTTGACGTGAGCGGCTCGTCAACCGGCACGGTACGCATCGAGTCCGTCTCTCCCGCCAACGAACGCGCCGCGCTCGCATATCTTGCGCGCGCGCCGTACGTGAACGTTTTCGTCACCTATCTCATGCTTTTCGATGTCGCGCCTCCGACGCGGCAGCGCCTGCGCGTTGCTTTCGACGGCGAACGGGTCTGCGGAGCCGTCTATTTCGGGCGACAGCTCGCGCTGGCGTGCGACGAAACGGCACTCGACGCGCTTGCGCACGAAGCGCGGCGCCACCGCGGCGAGCGGATGATCATCGGCGAGCGTGAAACGGTTCGCGGTTTTTGGCAGCGCGTGCGAGCGTGGCACCAGAAACCAAGGATCGTGCGCGATCGTCAGCTCGTGATGGCGCTCGATCGAACGAACTTGCAAGGGTGCGAACAGTCAGTCCCGGTCCGGCACGCCCGTCCGAATGAGTGGCCGGAGGTGGCTAAGGGATCCGCCGGGCTGATCGAACAAGAGCTCGAATACGATCCACGTAATGCTTCGGCCGACTTCAACGCCAACGTTCGCGAAATGATCGAGCGCAATCTATGGTGGGTCGGGGAAAGCGACGGGCGCTTGTGCTTCTTCTGTAACGTGGGGCCGTGGTGTCATAAAACTGCACAGCTTCAAGGAATTTGGACGCCGCCGGATCTTAGGGGCCGCGGTCTAGCGACGGCAAGCTTTTCTGCGATATCCGACCGGCTGCTCGAGCATTCGCCGACGCTGTCGCTCTACGTCAACGATTTCAATCGCGACGCGATCGCGCTTTACGAGCGCGTCGGATACCGGCACGTCGCCGATTTCCAAACCATGCTGTTCTAACGACTACAGCCGTCTTTCCACGCTTCCAACGCCTTCTTCGACGGCTTCCTCGCCACGCCGGACCATGTTGACGATCCAGTGAATCGTGGCATAAACGCCGACGATCGCAAAGGCAAACACGATGACCATGAACCAGGCCGCCGTTTCGGCAATACGAACGAATGTGTGTTCCACAGGACCTCTCCCTATCGCGAAGCGCAGCCGGCCGCCAAAGCAGCGCCGGCCGACGAAAGTACGGCATCGAGCACGCGGTCCATTTCGGCAGGACCGGCGTTACGACCGCTCTCGAAGTGGCGGTCGAAGCGATTGCCCAAACGCGCGCGAACCTCGCGCTCGCGATTGCTCGGTTCGGCCAGCGACAGCGCGGTACGCGGAAGGCTTTCTTTCTCCCGTACCGCGTCGGCGATGCCCAGCACTTCGGCAGCCCGGTCGAAGGCGCCGCAATCGCACGCAAAGAGAAACGAGATCTCATAGAGATCGATGGCGTTGCGAATCGTTGGTTCGCGGCGTAAGCGCTCTCGGGAGGCGATTAGCGTTGCGCGCGCGAGTTCGAGTTCACCGCGTTCGAGGCGCGCGTGCGCGATGTGAAGGAGCGCAACCGTCGCTTGTGCGACGTTCCCGAGCCGTTCGAAGATGACTAGACTCTCGTTGGCATGCACGAGCGCTTGTTCGTAGTCGCGATCGATAATGGCAATCGCGGACAAGTTCGAAAGCGCGATACCGGTCTGCGGTGAATTGCCTAACTCGCGAAAAAGCGTTAGGCTCTCGGCAAAGAGCGCCCGGGCGCCTGCAATGTTCGAAAACGTCTCCGTTGCGAGCGCTCCCAGATTCATGAGCACCGCCGCCATGCCGCGCCGGTCGCCCGATTTCCGGTACTCTTTGAGCGCGCGCTGAAACAGTCTCCTCGCGCGCACTTGATCGCCCAGATGAAACCTCGCCGTTGCCAAGCCCTTGAGCGCCTCAGCCAACGCCAGCGTGTCGTGGCCGCGTTCGTGGTAGGCAACGAGCCGGTGGGTCAGGTCCGCTAGGCGAACCATATCTCCGCGAAAGAGCGCAACCGTCGCGGCGGCGGACAAGACTCGTGCGACCTGCGGGCCCATCGGCAGTCCCGCCGCCAGCGCCATATCGGTCCAATGCCGCCCTTCGGCAAGGCGCCCCGTTTCTACCCAATAGCGGTGCAGCGCGATGACGATGTCGGCGCCGGCGGCGGCGTCGACGCGCCGCGCGAGCGCGTACTGGAGAGCGCCGTCGAGGTTCTCGACCTCCGCACGAGCCTCATCGATGCCGGCATCGAGGTTTCCACTTTCGATGCGGGCCGCGGCGCGCCGTGCGACGGCGCGAAAATACCGAATGTAGCGCTTTTGAATCGCCGTGCGT
Source organism: Vulcanimicrobiota bacterium (assembly GCA_963715435.1). GTDB lineage: Bacteria > Vulcanimicrobiota > Vulcanimicrobiia > Vulcanimicrobiales > Vulcanimicrobiaceae > JAFAHZ01. Next base: position 1,964,445 of record OY970243.1, on the reverse strand, counting down.
TCTAGACGTTCCCGCAGAATCTCGCGGCCGTGGTTTCTCGCGCTGTCGACGACGAGATATCTGGCCGTCTCTCCGGAGTCGAAGCGTTTGACCAGATTCGCCACGACCAGTTCGTCGAGTGCGTCGGTCACGTCCCACGGTTCGAGATCGTCGAACGAACAGATATCGCGCCCTGCCCCCAACGTAAACTGCGCGGGAAAGACGGAAAGACGCTCGAACAGCCGCCGCGCGCTGCTGCCTAGCTGCTCGTAACTGCAACGCACGAGCCCGTCGATCGACGTATCGGTATTCGCGCGTTCGAGAATACCAAGCACGTGATCGAGCGGCATCGCACGAACGCGCGCCGCCGTCAGCTCGATGGCCAACGGAATGTTTTCGAGAATCGTGCAGATGCGTTCGATCGCGCGGCGATCTCGCTCGCCCGCCTCAAACGTCCTCTCCGCAATTTGCGCGCGATCGACGAACAGCGCAACCGCGTCCGTCAAACTCGGCGGCTGGAGTTCAACGACCTCTTCGCCATCGGCACCCAGCGGTTGACGGCTCGTCACCAAAAGCCCGACGTTCGGCGCCGCTCGTGCGATCGCTTCGCAGAGCGATGCGACGAACGACGCGATTCCGCCGCAATCGTCGAAGACGAGCAGCAGGTTACGATCTTTGATAGCATCGAGCAGCGTTTCGCGCGGGGAAAGATCGGCGGTCTGTCCGATCCGCAGCGCGCCTAAGGCCCTTTCTTCTAAAGCAGCACCGGCGAGGACGCTGCAATCGATGAGCCAGGTGCCGTCGGGGTAGGCATAGAGACGGCGCTGCGCGGCGGCGAGCGCGATGCGCGTTTTTCCGATCCCGGGCTTGCCAACAAGGGTCACGATATGCGAGCGTTTGATCGCCTCGTTGAGCGCGGAAATCTCCGCAGCCCGGCCTAAGAGCGCGGTCGCTTGGGAGCGTATGTTGGTATCGGCGGCGGCTTGTACCAGCGTTGCCGCGGCTCCCCCCAGTGCGTCGATGTGAATGCGGTCGCGGCCGGCGGTTTTTGCGGCGTACAGAGCGCGATCGGCCGCTTTGAGCAGCGTTTGAGGATCCGAGAGCGTAAGCGCTTTGCAGCCCGCCACGCCGATGCTAGCGGTCACGCGCCCGCGCGGCGACTCCGCATGCGGAATGTCGAGCGCCCGAATGGCGTTGAGCACCCGTTCGGCGACGACGGCCGCGCCGCTCGCGTCGGTTTTATAGAGAATCGCCGTAAACTCTTCGCCGCCGTAGCGAGCCAGCAAGTCGTTCTCGCGCACGATGCACGATTGGGCGGCTTGTGCTACCTGATTGAGGCATGCGTCGCCGGCGACGTGTCCGTAGGTATCGTTGAACCGCTTGAACCAGTCGACGTCCATGACGAGCACCGAGAGAAAGCCGTCCTCACGCTGTGCGCGCGTCCAATCGTCGTGCAAACGCTGATCGAAGGTGCGCCGGCTCGCAACGCCGGTCAAGGCGTCGCGCGAAGCCGCGGATTGCAGCGCTTCTTTTTCGTCGCGCATCTTTTCGGCCCGTACCGCGACGGCCACGTAAAGCGCGCACGTTTCGATCAAATGCAAGTCGTCGGGTGAGTACGCGCATTGATCGGTGGTCTGAACCGATAGCACGCCGATTGTTTCGGTGCCGAAGCGCAGCGGCACGAAGATCGCGCTCTGGGACTCGTCCTCCTTGACCTCCTTGAGCGGAATGACCGGACCGCGGATCTCTTGACGCGTACGAAGGAAAATCGGCTGGCCGGTATCGATCACGCGCTGCGTTTGAGAGTCCAAGCTGACGCGCCGGCCGCCTTGCGGGTTGTGCACGGCGTTTCCGTAATCGTATGCAAACTCGATGAAGACAGCATCGCGGCGCTTGATGGCAATAAAAACTACCGATGCTTCGATGAACTTCGCGAGCATCAGGCAAAAGCGCTCGAACGTCTCTGATAAGTTCGAGCCGGTGGAGAGGATCTCGGCGGTCTGCCGCACGATCTCCAAATTACGTTCGTTGCGGTTCATAAACGATTTGGACCTATCAGTATTTTCGGCACGGCGGAGCGCCCGCCCTCACACCGAATGATTTGGGCCCATGCCGGACCGTGGACGCGCCTCCCAGCCATGGATCCTCGCAGCGACGATCCTCGGATCCAGCCTCGTCTTCATCGATGCCACGGTCGTGGCCATTGCCTTGCCGGTCCTCCAAGAGACGTTCGGCGCCTCCGCGTCGGCCGCGCAGTGGGTGGTGGAAGCCTATACGCTGGTCCTGGGGGCGCTGATGCTGCTAGGCGGCGCGCTCGGCGACCGGTTCGGACGCCGGCTTCTCTTCGTTTCGGGCGTCGTCGTATTCGCGGCGGGGTCGCTCCTTTGCGGCTTGTCGATCTCAATGCCCGCGCTGATCGTCGCGCGTATTTTACAAGCTCTTGGCGGAACGATGCTCGCTCCCGCGAGCTTGGCACTCATCGGTGCCTGTTTCGAAGGCGCCGATCGCGGTAAGGCGATCGGAACCTGGTCGGGTCTGACGGCCGTGGCAAGCGCGGTCGGTCCGGTTGCCGGCGGCGCCGTCGTCGATTATTTAGGATGGCGCTGGGTGTTCTTCATCAATCTTCCGATCGCACTTGCAGTGGTGCTCGTATCGTTGCGGCACGTACCGGAGAGCCGCGACGAAAACGAACGGGGGGCGCCCGACATCCTTGGATCGCTGCTCATCACTATCGCCTTGGCGGGAATCGTGTACGCGTTCATCGCCTCAGGGCAAAGCGGCTGGAACGCGTTGACGATCGCGAGCCTTTGCGCAGGCACGGCCGCGCTGGCGGTGTTCGTGCTGTTCGAAAGCCGGACGCCTCGCCCGATTCTTCCGCTTTCGCTCTTTGCGCGGCGCGATTTCACGGGTATCAACGTGATGACGCTGCTGCTCTACGGAGCCTTGAGCGGGCTGCTCTACTTCTTACCGTTCGTGATGATTCAGATCGATGATTATCCCGCAACCATTGCCGGTGCCGCGATGCTGCCGTTCATCGCCTTGATGGTTTTGCTGTCACGTTTTTCCGGAGCGCTCGCGTATCGCGTAGGCCCGCGGGTTCTCCTCGTTGCAGGTCCCCTCGTTACGGCCTTTGGGTTCGCCCTTTTCGGTCTGCTGCGCGACCTCCAGTTTTGGAACGCGATCGTTCCGGCGACCACCGTCGTCGGGATCGGAATGGGAATAACCGTAGCGCCGCTAACCACGACGCTCTTGGAATCGGTGCCCGAGGCGCACGTCGGCTTGGCCTCGGGGATCAATAACGCGGCGTCGCGCGTTGCGGGATTATTGGCCATCGCCGTACTCGGCGCGCTGCTCGGCGTCGTCTTCAACGCGCGGCTGGATTCACGTCTGGCTTCGCTGTCGCAGCAACAGCGGCATGACGTCGACGCCCAACGCGGCGCAATGGCCGCCGCGCGACTACGCGATCCGGCCGAAATCGCAGCGGTGCACGGCGCCTACACCGAGGGTTTTCGCACCGTAGCGTTCGCCTGTTCGGCGTTAACCATGTTATCCGCCGCGGTTTCGGCCGTGACGTTGCCGAAGATGCGCCGCGCGTAGCTTATCGCCAAACCCCGGTGACCGCGGCGGCCGCGCAATCCTTGTCGATGCACGGTAACCCGAAGAAGGATTCAACGGTACGCAGTACGCCGTAGTGATCCACGTACCGTTCGCTCTTGGCTCCCGGACGAACCATCGGTCCTATGAGAATCGTGGGTATGCGGTTCTTCCCGTTGTCGGGCTCCGCTTCGTCCCACGTGACGATCAGCAAGCCTGCGTGCTGCGCGTTCCAGGCGATGAGCGGCGGAAGGTTCTCCGCCAACCAACGATCGCCGCGGCGGGTGCTGCAGTCGTGCATGTCGTTGCAAAGGTTGGGATCGACGAAGCTCACCGCCGGCATGTTTTTGACGGGTAAACCCCGGTACACGAGGTTCGCGCTCGGTGGAACGTTGGTGAAGTTGACCCAGGGAGCGTGCTTGCGCGCATAGACGCTATCTTCGTAGCAGCCCTCGTAGCCATCGTGAGGAAGCGACTCGCTCCCGCCGACGAAGCGTAATCCGGCTGCCGCGAGCTCCGAAGCGAGATTGCGCGACGAAAACGTCAGCGGACATGCATCCGAACCAACGCCGTGCGTCGAGCCCGAGAAGAGAGCAAGGTAGTTCGGCTCGCTCGGATGAGTCACGGCATGGCTGTTGAGCAACAGGGCGCCTTGCGGAATCAGCGTATCGTTGATGTAGCGCGCGCCGCCGTTTCCAACGATCGATCCGTAGTTGCGGTTCTCCATGACGACGACCGTCACGTGCGACACGTTTGGCAGCGCCGGCGCCGATTGGGCCAATAGTGCGGAAAGGATCCACGCAAAAAGCATCATTTCGCCTCGTTACTTCATAGTTAGCGGACGGTAGCGCAACCGGTGCGGCTTGGCCGCCTCTTCGCCTAGCCGTTTGCGTTTGTCGGCTTCGTACTCCTGATAGTTTCCTTCGAAGAACTCGACGCGCGATTCTCCCTCAAACGCAAGTATGTGCGTTGCGATGCGGTCGAGGAACCAACGATCGTGACTGGTTACCAGCACGGTGCCGGCGAACTCCGCGAGCGCGTCTTCCAGCGCACGCATCGTTTCGACGTCGAGATCGTTGTTGGGCTCATCGAGAAGCAGCACGTTCGCCCCGCTCAGAAGGGCTTTGGCGAGATGCAGCCTGCCCCGTTCGCCGCCCGACAGAGCGTCGACCGCCTTCTGCTGATCGGCGCCTTTGAAGTTGAAGCGTCCGAGATAGGCACGCGCGGGCATTTCGAACTTCCCTATTTTGACGAGATCCAGGCCGCCGCCGACTTCCTCGAAAACCGTCTTGTTGCCCAGCGCCTCGCGGCTTTGCTCGACCACTGCAAGCTTCACCGACGGACCGATGACAATCTCGCCCGAATCGGGCTTCTGCCGACCGGCGATCATGCGGAAAAGCGTCGTTTTCCCGGCGCCGTTGGGACCGATGATTCCGACGATTGCGCCGGCCGGCACGGTAAACGAAACGTTCTCCATCAACAGCCGGCCGCCGAACGCTTTGCTTACGTCGCGAAACTCGATCACGCGGTCGCCGAGACGCTCCGCCACGGGGATGAAGATCTCTTGCGTTTCGTTGCGCCGCTGGTATTCGTAGCTCGAGAGCTCCTCGAAGCGCGCGATGCGGCTCTTACTCTTTGCTTGGCGCGCCTTCGCTCCGGCGCGTACCCACTCGAGCTCGCGTTTGAGCGCTTTCTGTCGTGCAGATTCGGCCGCTTCCTCTTGCGATAGCCGATTCTGCTTCTGATCGAGCCACGAGCTGTAGTTGCCTTTCCACGGTATTCCGCGCCCGCGGTCGAGCTCGAGAATCCACTCCGCGGCGTTGTCCAGGAAGTATCGGTCGTGCGTAACCGCGACGACGGTTCCCGGAAAGCGCGAAAGAAACTGCTCGAGCCATTCCACGCTCTCGGCGTCCAGGTGGTTCGTCGGTTCGTCCAAGAGCAGCATGTCGGGCCTGGAGAGCAACAATCGGCACAGCGCGACGCGGCGCTTCTCACCCCCCGACAACGGGCCTACCTTTGCTTCCCAGGGCGGTAACCGCAGCGCGTCGGCAGCAATTTCGAGCTGCGCTTCCAAGTCGTCGGCGCCTTCGGCGAAGAGAATCGCTTCGAGTTTGGCTTGCTCCTCGGCGAGCTTTTCGAAATCAGCATCGGGTTCGCCGTATGCCGCAAAGACTTCATCGAGCCGCTTGCGCGCGTCGAACAGCGACGACAGTCCTTCCTCGACCGTTTCGCGCACCGTCTTGTCGGGATCGAGTTTGGGCTCTTGCTCGAGATATCCGATCGTGATTCCTTGCATCGGCTTGGCTTCGCCGTCGATTTCCGTCTCGACTCCGGCCATGATACGCAGCAGCGTCGTTTTGCCGGCTCCGTTGAGACCGAGAATTCCGATCTTCGCGCCGGGAAAGAAACTCAGCGAGATGTCTTTGAGAATCTGGCGCTTAGGCGGCACCATTTTGCCGACCCGGTACATGCTATAGACGAATGACACGCCGGGCTTTTTCTAGCGGCGTCGCGCCGGCCCTGGTATAATACGGAATCGTATGGACGCCGCCGCTCAATACGCGTTCGCCTACGCGCTGACCACGACGGCCGGCGTCCGAGCCTTGCTTGCATTGGCGGCGATTGCCGTCGCCGCGCATCTGGGATGGATGCACCCGCCGGCCGGATTCGATTGGCTAAGCCATGCGACCGTCATGTGGATACTCATCGGCGCCGCCGCGCTGGAAATTCTCGCCGACAAGATTCCTTTTCTCGATCACGTCGTGCACTTCGTACAGATTGCGGGAAAACCGGCGGCGGGCGCAATCATCACCGGCGGTTCGGTTCACGCCCAATCGCACGAAGTTCTGATCGGACTCATGGTCGCCGGCGCGCTCAACGCGCTCGGCATTCACGCTGCGGTCGCGTCAATGCGCGCTGCGTCGACGGTAACGACCGGCGGTATTGCAAATCCGGCAATCAGTCTCTTCGAGGACGCCGGTGCCGCGATCGCGCTCGTGATCGCCTTCCTTGCCCCCTTCGTTGCCGCTGCACTGGCCATCGCGTTCACGATCGCACTGATTTTCCTCGTGCGCTGGCTACACGCGCGCGCTTTCCGCACCCAAACGCCATAAGCACAACAGCAGCGCGATCAAACCGCTGAAGCCCACCAGTGGCGACCACAACATACCGACGAGCGTTGCCAGCGAGGAAACCGCCACCAAGATCGGCCATGCGCTGTGCGACGTAAAGATCCCGAGATCTTCACCAGCGGCTTCTTCCGGCGTCTCGCTCGGATCGTCGCCCGGCAGAGCGGCGTTTTTCTCGGCAATAATCGCGTAGGCTGCGGTAAAGGCGAGCGCCGCCGCCATGCAGCCGAGCAAAACCGTTCCCGTCCCCTCTTCGTGAGCGACGTACCAGTAAGCCAGCCCGGTGACCGCGCCGAAGAGCGCTGACGCAGCGAAGAATACGATGAAGGTTTTCATAAGGGCGAAACCTCGGGTTCCTCCACAAGGTCCCAGGCCGGCATCTTGCTGCGAATCGGCGGCAGCTCGTGGAAATTGAACTCCGGCGGCGGCGACGAGGTGAGCCACTCCAGCGAGTAGCCTCCCCAGGGATTGTTGCCGACCGGTTCGTGTTTGATGCACGACACCAGCACGTTAACGAAAAACAGAATCACGCTTATCGTAATGATGGCCGTTCCGATGCTCGACAAGCCGTTGAGCAGGGCCAGGTGAGCGACGTCGGGATAGGTCGAAACGCGACGCGCCATGCCTTCGAGACCGGCAAAGCCCATCGGAATGAACGTGACGTTGAATCCAAGGAAGAACAGTGCCGCAAACCACTTGCCGAGGCGCTCGTCGAGCTTGACGCCGAAAATCTTCGGAAAGTAGAAGAACAACGCGGCGAAGAGCGCGAACAGACTGCCGCCGCCGAGCGTATAGTGGAAGTGCTGCACGATGAAATACGAGTCGTGCGCCATGTAGTCGAGCGGCGGCGAGGCGATCATCACGCCGGTTATGCCGCCCAAAAGAAAGTTCAGCAGGAAGCAAATACACAGCAGCATCGCCGTGCTGAGTTCGATCGAGCCCTTCCACATCGTTCCGATCCAGTTCACGAACTTGACGCCGGTCGGAATGGCGATGAGAAACGATACCGCCGAGAAAAACGGATTGCTGACTGCGCCGGTCGTGAACATGTGGTGTGCCCACACGCCCAACGAGAGACCCGCAATGGCAAACGCCGAGAGCACCATGCCGACGTAACCGAACACCGGCTTGCGCGAAAAGGTCGCGATAATTTCGGCCACGACGCCGAAGTAAGGCAAGATCATGATGTAGACTTCGGGATGGCCGAAGAACCAGAATAAGTGCTGGTAGAGAATCGGATTTCCGCCCGACGCCGGGTCGAAGAAATGCCCGCCCATGTGGCGGTCGATCAAAACCATCGCCATGACGGCGGTCAGGGTCGGAAACGCCATCAAAATGAGAATCGACGTTGCCATCATCTCCCACGTGAAAATCGGCATGCGCCAGAACGTCATGCCCGGAGCACGGTAGCATACGATCGTCACGACGAAGTTGACGGCGGTCAGAATGTTCGAGATGCCCGTCAAGGTTAAGCCGATCAAATATAAGTCTTCGCCTGCCCCCGTGCCGATCGAGATCTCCGACAGCGGTGCGTAATTGCTCCAGCCCGCTGCCGCCGCACCGCCGTATGTCGCAAAGCCGGCAAAAACCGTCAAGCCGCCGATGACGAAGAGCCATAGACCCGTAGCGTTGAGCCGCGGGAACGCCATATCGGGCGCACCGACCTGCAACGGAACCAAGAAGTTCGCCAAGCCGATTGCAAAGGGCGCGATGACCAAGAAGATCATGGCCGTGCCGTGCATCGTAAAAATCTGGTTGTACTCATGCGTACCGACGATCGTATTATTCGGATGCGAAAGCTGAAGGCGGATGAGCCCTGCCAACGCTCCGGCCGCGATGAAAAACGCGAGCGTCGAGATGATGTACATCGTCCCGATTTTCTTGTGGTTCGTCGTGGTGAGCCACTCGATCACGGCACCTGCACCCCATTGGAGGCGATGTAGCGGTCGAACGCCGGCGCCGGCACGACCTTGACCGCAAAGGTCATGAACGCATGATCGAGACCGCAATATTGCGCGCAGCGTCCTTGAAAAGTGCCGAGGCGGTTGGGTGTGATGTCGAAAACGTTAGTCATTCCGGGAATCGCGTCGCGCTTGAACAGAAACGCCGGCACCCAAAACGAATGATTGACGTCGGCGGTGCTGAGGTCGAACTCCGCGAGCCGCCCGAGCGGAAGGTAGAGCGTCGGCGGACGCCGCGGCGTGCCTATCGACATCACGTTGGTCCCGAGATACCTGAATTGCCACGACCAGCGGAACCCGACGACGCCAATCTTCTCTTGCGGGGTGCCCGCGACCCGATCGATGGGACGTTCCACGATGAACGTCTTTGCAAAGAGTCCCAGCACGATCAGAAACGGAATGATAGTGTAGGTCAACTCCAGCGGCGTATTCTTTTCGAATTTCTGGGCTTGGCCCGGACGTCTGCGATACCGGAACACGCACCAGAAGATCGCTGCGTAGACGTAAATGCCGACCAAAATGCCCGCGCCAATGAACACGTACCAGTCGCCCGCCATCGCGACGCCTTGAACCGACGCCGGATCGAACAGCCACTTCATTCGTTGGTGTGATTACCCAGGCGTAAGCAAGAAGTACCGCGGGTACGAACCACGCATGTCGAGCAATGCGAATGGTAGCGCGCGCTCGCTTGCGCCTCTGCCGGTTCGCGCCCATCCGGTCGTTCTGGGCGTCGTCGTCTTCCTGGCGTCGGAGTTCATGTTCTTCTCGGGACTGTTCGCCGCGTATTACAATTTGCGCGCAAATCGCGCGTACTGGCCCCCGCCGATGGTCCATCTCGATCTGGTGGAGTCGACATCGGGAACCTTCTTACTGTTTTTTGCGAGCGTCGTAATGTATTTTGCGACGAAGGCCATGGATCGCGAGCGCATGCAAGCGGCACGGTGGTGGACCGCGAGCGCGATCGTTGCCGCCGTCGGGTTCGTCATTCTATCCGTGCACGGCTACACGGACAACGCGTTTTGGCCGTGGACCAACGCATACGGCTCGGTCTATTACTCGATGACCGGCTTTCATTTGCTGCACGTTACCGTAGGCATCGGCATCCTCGCCACGCTGCTCATCGGCATGCGAAGCCCCGCGCTGCAGGTCAATCAACGTGCCGGGGCGGAGGCGATGGTGTATTACTGGCACTTCGTTTTCATCGTGTGGCTCGGCATCTGGTCGACGATTTACTTCGTTAAATGAAGCGCCGCGAGCTCGCAATCGCCCTCGCGCTCTTTTTGACCGTCGTTGGGAGCGGCGGCTTTATCGCGGCTTACGCGACGGGCGGCAACACGCTCTACGAAGGTCTGGGTCTGGGCGGCGCGGCGCTCGGACTGTGTTTGGCGGCATTGGGTTGGGCGTTCTGGATACTGCCCAAAGAGCAAGTCGTCGACGAAATCGTCACCTATCCGTCGTCTTACGATCAGCAAGTCGCTCAAGATTCGGCTATCGAGCGCGGAATCGAAGAAATCTCACGCCCCCGCCTTCTACTCGCCATGCTTGGCGGCGCGCTTGCGTGTTTCGGTGCGGCGCTGCTCGTTCCGATTCGATCGCTCGGCCCCAAGCTCGGCGACACCCTGTTCCATACCGCCTGGCGTAACGGGAGCCTAGTCGTTCGCGACGACGGTACGCCGGTGCGCGTAACCGATCTCGAGGTCGATTCGGCAGTGTTGGTGTTTCCGCACGACGCCGTCGAGGACGCCGCTTCGCAGGTCACGCTGGTTCGCGTCACCGATTCCGAAGCTTCGCAAACCCACGGCTATCTCGCCTACTCCCGCGTGTGCACGCACGCGGGTTGTCCGGTGGCGTTGTATCGCGCACCGGATCGACAGTTGTTGTGCCCCTGCCACCAATCGCTTTTTAACGTGCTTGCCGACGGTGAGGTGGTCGCCGGACCGGCGGATCGCGCGCTTCCGCGCCTTCCGATCGTCGTCGGCGACGACGGGTTGTTGCGAGCGACCGGAGATTTCCCCAGTCCGGTCGGCCCGGGGTTTTGGGAAGAGACGAACGGATGATCCTCGAGAAGCTCGCGAACTGGATCGACGAGCGTTTAGGTACCGCTCATTTCGTCCATCACGCGCTTCGCAAGGCGTTTCCCGACCACTGGTCGTTCATGCTGGGCGAGATCAATATGTACGCCTTCATTATACTAGTGGCGACCGGGACGTTTCTCGCGCTCTTCTTCGATCCCAATACCTCCCAAACGATCTATCGCGGACCGTACTCGCTGCTCGACGGGGAGAAGATGTCGCACGCGTACGAGTCTACGCTGTATCTGAGCTTCGTCGTCAACGGCGGCCTGCTCGTGCGGCAAATCCATCATTGGACCGCGCTGATCTTTTTGGGCGGGATCATCGTGCACATGGCGCGGATCTTTCTCACGGGAGCGTTCCGCAAGCCGCGCGAGATCAACTGGGTCCTGGGCATCGCTCTTTTCGGCGCTTCGATGTTCGAGGGCTTTTGCGGCTATTCGCTGCCCGACGATCTTCTGAGCGGCACCGGATTGCGCATCGCCGACTCCGTAGCGCTGTCGGTTCCGGTGGTGGGGGCGTGGCTGTCGTTTCTCTTGCTCGGAGGCAACTTTCCGTCACAGCAGATGATTCCACGCCTCTTCGTGACGCATATCTTTATTTTACCGGCGGTCATCGCGGCACTCATCGGAGTTCATCTCGCAATCGTCTGGCGCCAAAAACACTCGCAGTTTCCCGGACCGCACCGCACCGAAGAGAACGTCGTCGGCTCGCCGATGTTCCCCATGTACACCGTCAAGTCGATGGCGCTGTTTGCGGTCATCGTCTTCGTTGTATGCGCGCTCGGCGCGACGACGCAGATCAACCCGATCTGGTTGTGGGGCCCATACGATCCCTGGAAAGCATCGAGCCCCGCGCAGCCGGACTGGTACGTCGGCTGGCTCGAAGGGGCCCTTCGCATCGCGCCGCCATGGGCGTGGCACGTGTTCGGGCGCACGATACCGTCGCCGTTTTGGCCCGCGGTCTTGCTGCCCGCGGCGGTCTTCCTATTTCTTCTGCTCTGGCCGTGGATCGAACGTGCGATCACGCAAGATCGCCGCTCGCATCAGTTGCTCGACCGGCCTCGCGAGGTACCGTGGCGCACGGCGCTCGGCGCGGCGCTGCTGACGTTTGCCTTTTCGCTGACCGCCGCCGGCAGCGACGACGTGCAGGCGCGATACATGCATGTTTCGATCGTCGACATCGTGCATTTCTATCAGGCGTTTACCCTAGGCGGACCGCTGCTGGCGTTCGTCATTGCCTATGCGGCCGCTTCCGAACTTCGACAAAAAGGCGGCGTCCACAAAGCGCACCGCGTTCGGCTGAGGCGCAACGCGCGGGGCGGCTTTGAAGAGGAGCCGCTGCCGTGAGAGGGGCGCTGCTCCTTGTCGCGGCCGTCGCGTGCGGCATCGTTGCGCTGTTCGGCCCCCTGGAACGGCTCGCCGATCGTTCGTTCGCGTGGCACATGGCGCAACATTTAGTTCTGATCATGGCCATACCGCTGCTCGTGCTTTGGTCGCAACCGTTTTCGCTCGTTCGGCGGCTCTTGGGCGACGCACGCACGGTCGCACTCGTGCGCTCGACCCGACCGCTTCACCTCATCGCATTCCCGCCGGTGGCGCTCGCCATCTTCTTGGCGACCCTATGGGGTACGCACTTTTCACACGTGTACGAGGCCGCGCTCGACGCGACCGCGGTGCACGCAGCGGAGCACGCGCTGTATCTGTTCGCCGGATTCGTTTTCTGGTTACCGGTGCTCACGGTGGCGCCGCTGCGTCCGAACGCCTATCCGGTGCGATTGCTCTATCTTATCGTCGCGCTGCCGCAGGGCGCATTGCTGGCGATCGCGCTCGGTGCGGAACGCATGCCGCTTTATCCGCATTACGCGCAGCTCATGCCCACGGCGCAAGCGCTGGCCGATCAGCAAAACGCGGCCGCCGTCATGTGGATTGCGGGAGGTCTGGCGATCTTCGTAGCTATGCTTGCAACGATGGCTACCTGGGCGGCGAGAGAACAGCGCGCAGCCGGCGGAGCCTCATATTGATTGAACGTAGGCTGCGATATCGTGAACGTCTTTTTCGCTCAACGAACCTGGATAGAGCTTAGGCATCGGCGGCATCGGATCTTGGATCCACGAGACGGTCGTCTGAAAGTCCATGCGCGCCGACTCGTAGTGCAGCGACGGCCCCGGCATGTCTTCTTCTTTGCCGGTCGTTCCGTGACAGGCGCTGCAATGCTGACGGAACAGCAAGGCGCCGGCTTCTTTTTCGCCGCCGAGCGCCGTCCGTTCCACGATCGTCGACCCCTTCTGTCCGGTCGCCGGCGTGCACGCCGCCGTTACGAGCAGCGCGACGGCGAACAGGGTAGCACGTAGTCGTGGCATCTCTTGGGCGTTGTACCCAAAGCGCGATTGCCGGGCTCGTGCTGGCGTTGGCGACGCTGGGCGCGGCCCACGACGAAGGCGCGCAGCTCTACGCCGTTCACTGTGCGACCTGCCACGGCGTGCGCGCAGAAGGCTCGACGATCGCCCCGTCGCTCATCGGCAAATCAGCGGCGGACGTTCATCTGATGCTCGACACCGGCAGGATGCCGGCCGGTGCGTCATTCGTTAACGAACTGCACGTCGCGCCGGTCTTCACGTTCGATCAAATGGATCGCATCGTCGACTACATCGAGAGTCTGTCGCCGCAATCCGACCGTTCCTTACCGCAGGTTGCGCTCGGTCCGGGCGATATCCGCCACGGCGCCAAGCTTTTTATTGCCGACTGTGCGCCGTGCCACGGAACGGTCGGACAGGGCGATTCGGTCGGACAAGACAACGTCGCTCCGCCGCTAGGAAGCGCAACGACGTTCCAGGTTGCCGAAGCGATCCGTGCCGGGCCGTCGGTGATGCCGCGCTTTGGGACGGACGTTTTGAGCGATCGTGACGTGAGCGACATCGCTCGCTACGTGAACTACGTGCAAACCGCCGGCGGCGGCCGCGATAGTATCGACCCCGGCGGATTCACGCTAGCCCACCTCGGGCCGGTCGCCGAAGGCTTCGTCGCGTGGTTTTTCGGCATCGGCTTTTTGGTGTTGTTCCTGCGCGGAATCGGCTCGACGGAGTAATCCTAGAGGCTTCCGGACTGCTTGGTCATTCCGCCGTCGATCGTATACGAAGCGCCGGTTACGTACGATCCCTCATCGCTCGCCAAAAAGACGCATAGACCTGCGACTTCGTCGGGCGAGCCCATGCGGTGCAGCGGAATCTCCGAAAGGAGCTCTTCGACCTTTCCGGGATCCTTCTTGAGCTGATTTTGAATCGGCGTGTCGATCGCACCCGGGCACACGTTGTTGACGGTGATGTTCAAGGGAGCCAGCTCGACGGCAATCGTGCGCATCAGCATCTTCATGCCGCCCTTGGACGCACAATAGGGAGCGTTCGACGGCATCGTAATCTCTTCGTGCACCGAAGAAATGTTGATGATGCGACCGCCGCGTTTACCCTTGGCCATCTGGCGTGCGGCAAGCTGAGAGCAGATCCACGTTCCGGTCAGATTGGTGTCGATGACCCGCCGCCACACGTCCAGAGGGGTCTCTAGAAACGGCATCTTCTGCTCGATGCCGGCATTGTTAACGAGAATGTCGACCGCTCCGAACTGCGACATCGCGGTGTCGATGAGCTTCTCGGCTTCGCGTTCCTTTGAAACGTCCGCCCCGACGGCAACGGCTCGGCCGCCCTCCGCCTCGATCGATTCCACCATATTTTGCGCCGGCTCCGGGTTGCCGTGGTAATCGATAACGACGGCGGCGCCTTCGCGAGCAAATGCTTTAGCGACGGCTTTCCCGATGCCGCTCGAGCTGCCGGTGACGACTGCGACTTTATCGCGCAAGCGCATCAAATGCTGCCTTTGGTCGCTCGCGCTTTTTCCCGTTCGCGCATGATGCGTTCGGTCGGCGTAAACGCCGAATCGTCGTCGGCTGCCGTGCGGGCCGCGCCGACGTCGCGTTCCGACGATCCTACGAGATGCTGATGTGCGAGATTACCGCCAAGGACTCCCGAGACCAGCAGCAAGCAGATACCGGCTGCGGTCGCGATATGTCCCCAAACGAACTGCGGCCAAAAGTACCGCGCGGCTAACGCAACGCCAAAAACGATCATGACGCACACGTTGAGCATGAAATGCAGGTTGGCGACTTGCCGCGCCTGCTGCGACATCGGCGCCGTTAGGTAATCGATGAAACCGAAGAATCCGGCGATCAGCGACCCTGCAAGGCCGAATGCGAGCAGCCACATGCTCATCGTTCCCCAGAACGAGCCGCCGCCCGCTAAGAAAACGATGTCTGCGATCACCGCCGCGACGTAGCTGCCAATGGGAAACGTGACCAAAAGTGGGTGCACCGGGTGCCCGGCGACCGTTGCCTTGCCTTGCATATGCTCACCTCTTTTCTAGGCTTACCCACAGGTCTGATGGGTACAGCACGCAGACGACGAAACGGAGGAAAACATGCGTATAGCCGCTTTTGAAAACGAACCGGAGGCCGCCGCAACGGCGACGATGTTACGCGAGCGAGGCTACGAGACCAAGATCGTGACTCGCGATGACGGCGCATACGAAGACAGCCTTCGGGACTTTTTCCGCGGCAAGCCGCGCACGTACAAACCTCGCGCGTTTGTGGTCAGCGGCAACGCGGATTACGAACCCTTCAGAATGGCAGCCCAGCGCCACTACGGTTTTGTCATTCGCGGCACAACCGAGTGATTCGACCCTAAAACGTACACGGCAACGCCGAACAACACCATCATCGCGGTCAGGAAGAGCACCTTCATGACCGCGAATGGTTTGTTGGGCTCGTCGTCGGCGGGGAAGAGCGCGAGCACCATTGCGACCAGCGTCGTGATCAGTCCGATCGTCGCGCAGGCAATGACCGTTCGACGCCCTCCGGGTATCCGCACGGCCGCCTTCGTTGCGGGATCGGGGTCGAGCCTTAGCGCCGAAAGATAGAGCAACACGAACGGAACCATCGTGATGACGACCGTGGAGCTGACGAGCACGTCGTACGCGCCATGCACGCTCGTCCCGGCTTGACCCAAGAAGACGAAGACTGCTGCGATTGCCGACTGCGTCACTAGCGCGGCGACCGGCGATCCCCAGCGCGGATGCATCTTTCCGAAAATCGGAGGCAAAAAGCGATCGATACCGGCGACGAACGGAATGCGCGCTACTGCGCCCAGCCATGCGCCGCAGCTCCCTAAGCAGCTGACGGCAACGAGCACAGCGGCAATCGGAATCAGCAGGCTCCAGCCCGCACGCGAGGATGCGCTCGCAATCGCTTGCATGACGCCCGAAGACGGATTGACGGCGCTCGGCAGCAGGGTCCACAACACGCTCAAGGTGCCGACGACGTAGATGATGAGGATTGCCGGCGCGGCAATCGCCAAACCCAGTGGAATCGCGCGCCGAGGATTTTTCACTTCCCCGGCCATGAAAGGGAGCGATTCGGGACCGGTCCACGCAAACGCGATCACCGACCAGAAGATCAGATCTTTGAGCGCAAAACCCGGTTTGATCGTGGAAGCGTCGATGTGCGTCGCGGGTCCGAACTTCCACAGAGCAACGGCGCCGAGCGCGACCAGCAGCAGCGTTACGGTCCAGCGGCAGTACGCACCAACGTTGTTCAACCATTTGCCGACGTCGAGTCCGAGCACGTTGACGATCGTGGCGAGCGACAAACCGAAGATCGCTACGCCGATGAAGTACCACGGCGACGCGGAAAGCGAGCCGCCGCTGGTGCCGGTGACGAACAGCGCGTTTCCGGCGGCAAAGTACAGCAACGCCGGAAAGTACGGCAGATTGCTTGCCCAGTACGTCCACCCCGTCATGAACCCCGCAAACGGTCCGTACGCGCGCTTGCTCCACACGTACATGCCGCCTTCTTCGGGATAGTGCGAGGAGAGAAACACGACGACGACGGCAAGCGGCGCAAACATTGCGGCACACCCGATGAGCCACACCAGCAAGGAACTCGGACCCGCGGCGGCCGCCGTTGCGACCCATTGCAAGTTCGACCCCGCGACAACGAAAAACAGCGCCACGTCGAGCAGCCCGAGACTGCGCTTGAGGTGCGGTTGCTCCATCTGGGCGCTCCAGTTCAAGCCGTGGGTAAGAACCGCCTATGCAAACGACGGAACGGGCGCCCAGTCGCGCCGAACGCTCGCGGCAGATCATCGCAGTTCTTGCCAAGCACGGACTGGCGGTCGCGGGTCACCCAACGATGGGACCGGTCGAGGCACGTGAGGCGTGCGAAGAGCTCGGCACGACTTTCATCAAGCTGGCTCAGATGTTGGGTGCGCGCGCCGATTTGCTGCCGCGCGAGTACCGCGACGAGTTGGCGAAGCTGCAAGACAACGTCGCCCCGGTCGACGCGTCCGCGATTGAGGCCCGGATAGAAAGCGAACTCGGCGCACCGCCCGACGAACTCTTTGCCGCCTTTGACCGCGTGCCGCTCGCATCGGCGTCGATCGGTCAAGTGCACGCCGTGCAGCTTTTTGACGGCCGGGCAGCGGTCGTGAAGGTTCGCAAGCCGGGCGTTCGCGAGCTCGTCGAGCGCGATCTCGACATCCTTTCCGGGCTGACGAAATCGGCCGAACATTACCTTCCGCGCTTAGCCGAATACGACGTCGAGGCGATGCTCGAAGAGTTCGAGGACACGCTGCACGAGGAACTCGATTTTACGCGCGAAGCGCGCAACGTCGAGACTTTCAGGGAATACTTCACGTCCGAGCAAGGGTTTTGGCTGCCCGAAGCAATTCGCGAGCTTTCCACCGCAAAAATCCTTACAATGACGCGCGTAGACGGTCAGCGCGCCGAGGACGCAATCGGACTGACCGCCAGGCGCCAGACGGCGGCCGCGCAGCGCGTTGCCCGATTTATCCTCGAGCCGGCGCTTACGCACGGCATCTTCCACGCCGATCCGCATGGAGGCAACGTGCTCGTCCGGAAGGACGGCACTATTGCCGTGCTCGATTTCGGCATGGTAGGACGGTTGTCCGACGAGCTGCGCCGCGGCGTCGCCGACATGTTCATGGCAATGCACCGGCGCGACGCGTCGCGCTTGACCGATCGCCTGATTCAACTTGCTCCGCCGCTGCGGCCCATCGATCGCAGTGCGCTCACGCACAAGTTCGAACGTTTGCTCGAACGCTATATGGGCGACACGCTCGAACGCATCCAAATCGGCGTCGCGCTCACCGAGCTGCTCGAGATCGTACGCAGTTATGGATTACGTGCTCCGGCATCGCTCGCGCTGCTGTTTAAGGCGGTGGCGTTGGCGGACGGTATCGTGATGGCAATCACGCCGGACCGCCCGCTCACCCACTACCTGGAACCGATCGCACACAAAGTCGCGACGTCGCGTTTGTCGCTCGACGACTGGGCCGAACGGGCCCGGATCTCCGCCATGGATGCCGCCGAGCTGAGCATCGATCTGCCGCGTCACGCCGATCGGGTCTTGTCGGATTTGGAACGCGGAAACTTGCGCGTGTGGGCGCGCGTAGAAGATTTGGAGCCCATGTTAGTGCGTTTCGAACGGTTGGTGGAGCGGGCAAACGCGACGATGATTGCGGCCGCCTGCGTCGTGGGCATGACGGTGCTGTTCTCGGTCTATCGCCCGGCAGGGTGGCAAGTCGCCGCCGGTTGGCTCTTTTGGGTGGCGTTTACCATTGCGTTGATCGTGGGGATACGAACGGCACTCGGCACTTTTGCCAGCAGGAGGCGTACGCCATGAACAACGTTCTTCAAGCGCGCGAAACATTCTCGGTAATGGATACGAGCGGAACGCTGCAAACCGCGACGATGCGGCTGCGCCGCGGCGAAGAGAGCGGCCCATTTGGTAACGAGCATTCACGCAGCGCGCAAGTGCTGCTCGTCGTCAGCGGCGCAGTGCGCGCCGAGATCGGCGAAAAGCGCTTCCGTATGGAAGCCGGCGACAGCGTTGTGGTTGAAAAGGGACTGGCGCACCGCTTCGTGGGCGACTCCGATGAGGACGCCGTGACGTTTAATGTATACGCGCCGCCGGCGTATTAACGCCGTCGGAAAGCATTCGCCCCATAAACTCGCGGGCAAACTTTGCGGCGACCGCCGCGGTGAGCCCGTCGACGTCGCAGTCGGGATTGAGCTCCACGACGTCGGCGCCGACGATATTTCCCGGTATCGCGGCGACGAGCTTTAATACGTCGCGCACCGTCAAACCGCCGGGCTCGCGGTGCGACACGCCCGGAGCGAAAGCCGGGTCGAGCCCGTCGAGGTCGAGCGTCACGTACACGTTCCCTTGCGGTAAGGCGCGACGCGCTTCGTCCAACTCGTCGGGCCCAAAAAGCCGGACGCCGTAACGCTGCGCGAGCTCACGTTGAGGCGGCGTCATCGTGCGAATGCCGATCTGCACCAGGCTGCCGACGTCGGCGCTCTCCAGTATTCTGGCAAACGGACACGCGTGCGAGAACCGGTTTCCGGCAAAGCTGGAATACAGGTCGGGATGTGCGTCGAAGTGCACGATGTTCAGCTTCGGGTAACGACGGCCGAATGCTCGAACGATCGGAAAGGTGATCGAATGATCGCCGCCTAGCGAGAGCATCCGGCGTCCGGACTCGAGTTGTGCCGAGACGAGCGTTTCGATCGTCGTTCGATCTTCCCCGTCTTCGCGCAGCGGAGCGTCGCCCGCATCGATGACGTTCTCGCAAATCCGCAGCCTAATCCCGCATTCGGTATATGGATTGCCGGCGTCGCTCCACATGGCGGCGCGAATCGCAGCCGGTGCCTTCGCCGGCCCGCGCCGATACGATGAATTACTATCAGTCGGAAAACCGGCCAGGGCGACAGCGACCTCCAACGGAGTGCCCATCGGTCCGTTTACGTATCCAAACTGATGAGCGGCTCGAACCGGCGGTCGGGCACCAGCCACATGATCGCGACGGCGACGAGCAAAGCGTCCGTTGCTATCGGCGACACGAACGAGACGGCAACCGCCACTACGTAAAGCGCGATTGAGACGTATCCCTTAGCGTCGCTTGCCACGGCTTTTGCAAACGGCGCAGCTTTGCCGTTGACGGCCAGCAACGCGCGGACCAGAAGTGTATATGCAATCGCATCGAGCAGAAAAACGCTCGCGTAAAATGCCGTGGGACCGACGGCGGACGGATTGCGGCCCAGCCACGCCGTCGAAAACGGCACGAGCGAGAGCCAGAACAGCAAGTTGAGGTTGGCCCACATGGCTTTCCCATCCACGCCGCGGCTGGCTCGCAGCATGTGATGGTGATTGTTCCAGTAGATGCCGATGAAGACGAAGCTCAACGCATACGTCGCGATCGCCGGCACTACCGGAAGCAGCGAGCGCAGCTGGATTCCGGCCGGCGGTCGCAGCTCGAGCACCATGATCGTGATGATGACGGCGAAGACCCCATCGCTGAACGCCTCGACTCGGCTCGTCTCGGTTGCAAAGCTCTTCATGCGTCCGTAGTTTTACGGGCGTCTTAACTGGCCTCCGACGCGCGGTACCCGGCGATCATCTCCAGCGTTTCCCGTGCGTAGAATGCGACGACGTCTGGGCGAAGCGCGTTCGGTCTTCCGGTGCGTTCGAGGCAAACACGTTGAACGAAGCTTTCACACTCGTCGAGTGTAGGTGCCGTCGCGAACGATGCTTGCGTCTTCGCCCACCTTTTCAACCGCGCCCAGATGTCGTCCGGGAGGTTCGAGAAAGTCAGCAAACCGCTTGCGAACGTATCATACGTGACTAAGGTCACATAAGCCCCGTTTTGATTCCGGAGATTTCATTCATGTATCTCTGCCTTCGAGGCCGAGCGGCCGACCGCGCTGCAGCATTTTCGAAAGCAGTTCATGCTAGCGCCCGACTCTGGATTGGAGCGCTAGGCTACATATAATAGGCGATACATGGACCGCACCGAACGCCGCGCTTCTGCTTGGCGCGAACGCGACTTTCATTATTTCGAGCTCCTTCTGCGAGCCGGCGAAGTCTTAGACCGATCGCTTGACTATTCTCAAACGCTGCAAAACGTTTGCGCCGCGGCCGTCGACACGGTGGCCGACGTTTGCATCATCGATCTCGGCTCGGCCGATTCCCCGCGGATGGTTGCAGCGGCGCATCGAGATCCCAAGCGCAGCGCTGAGCTTCAAAACGCCGGCCTTTTCTTGCGACACAAAGAAGGGAAGGCGCCTCATCCCGTTCGCGAGGTGATACGGTCTCGCAGCTCCTTGCTGGTCACGCGTGTCGATGGCGCCTATCTAGAGAAACATGCCACCAGCGACGAACACCGTGCGTTCATGGAGCGCCTGGGCTATCGGTCGATGATGATTCTTCCGCTACTATCGCAAACGTCAGGCGTTCTCGGCGCCATGACCTTGGCGAAAACATCGGACGACTCGCCTTTCGATCAAACCGATTTGCGATTTGCGGCCGATCTCGCCCGCCGCTGCGCCGCCGCAATCGCCAAGTCGATACTGCATTCGAAAACCGCCGACATCGCTTCGCGATTTCAAGCGGCGGCGCTGCCCGGCAGTCTTCCGGAAGTTCCGGGATTGGTACTCGACGGCTTTTACGAGCCTTCGTCGGAAGAGCTGCTCGTCGGCGGCGATTGGTACGACGCTTTTGAAATACCCGATGGCCGCATTGCGATCACCGTCGGCGACGTGCTCGGCCACGGAATCGAAGCCGCGGTTTGGATGGGACGACTCAGAAACGCTCTTCGTGCCGCCATTTTGAGCGAGCCGGACCCGGCTGCGGCACTGATCGTTGCCGACAGGCTCATGCGTTTGGATTCGGAGAACGACTTCAGCACCGCGCTGGTTACGATCATCGATCCCGTTCACGGAACGATGTCGTGCGCTTCGGCGGGTCACCCCGGTCCGTTGATGTGGACGCACGACGGAACGATAGTCGATCCAATTTCGGAGCGGAGTCTTCCATTAGGATTGCAGGATCTCGCAAGCGAGCAGATTCGCCGATCCCAAACCGTTACGATGAAGGCGGGCATGTTCACGGTGTTCTTCACCGACGGTTTACTCGAGTGGAATCGCGACGTTCCAGCGGCATGGGACCGCCTCAAAGAAGCCATGAGCCGGCACGACGTTCGCTTCGCGCACCGCCCGGCAGCGGTCATTCGTGAGTTCGTCATCGCCGGCGGCAGCCACCCCGACGACGTTGCCATTCTCACTCTTCGGGTCGAAGGGACGCTGACGGATTCCAACACGAAGCGGCATTGATGGCGGGAGCGTATAGGATACCCGGACGCCATTCTCTTTGGTATCGGCGCGTTCCGCGCAGTGTTGTAAAATGAGGCGTTTTCAGCTCCGCTCTGCCATTTCGTCACAGCCCGTAGCGTTACGTGATCCCTTGTTAGTGGACGGTTAGTGGATGGCGTAACAAGCGACGAAACACTCAGGCGTGCGCGAGCGCGTTAGGGCTTGATGAAATACCAAAACCTCCGCCCACGCGTCTCAGGGGCCAGGAGCGATGTTCCAGCTATGCCTCCGGCGTCAGCTTCGCGAGCAGGTCCTGATCGTGCTCTAAGGCCGCGCGCGGCGTTTCCACCCACACTCCTCGCACGCGCGCGTGCGCGCGGTGGGAGTCCGAAAACTTGAAAGGACGGCCAGCGCACTTGGAACGTGCCAGTGGAAACATTGCACCGCAGTGACATCATCCGCTAGGCATGTTTGCATCGTAGGAGATTTCTGGTAGCGCCAATGGGAATCGAACCCGCGAATCGGGGTCCCGGCCGATCCCGTCGAATACCCGATAGTCCTTTCTTGTACCGGTTTTCGCATTTTCGTGTCCCGGCTAGTCCCCCTCGAGACCCGGCGACTTTCGCGTAATCCGTTAGATCGCCATTAGAGGAGCAGCTACTGCGTCGCCAAGGCCGGCACGAGTCAGCCTTGGGTCCAGGCGCTCAATCAAATCGCGGCGGTCGCAAAAAGCGAGCGAGGCTGTGCGGAGAAACGAGGCGTAGGTGCGAGCGACGCGGCTTTCGCTGCTTCGCGGCAAACGATGCGATCAATGACATTGCGGGATGGCGCATGGACGAGTGTCGCGCCGAGACGCGTCAGGGCGGCTTCGGCTTCGTGCACTGAGCGTAAGACAAACCGGTCAACGATGCCGTCGGTCCACTCATGCATGCGCTGGAGCGCAAAACCGAGTCCAACTGCAGCGCAAATCTCAAGCAGCAGTCCTAGGCGAACTTGCACGAGGCGTGACGAGACGAACCAATCGACGAGGGTGATTTGCTCGGAAACATGGTAATCGAGTGCCTTGCGAACCCGGTACGTGCGTCAAAAGCTCGATATCACCCCGACAGTGGTCAGGGTAACAAGGAGTCCGAGTCACAACCGCGCCACGTGAAGTGGCTAAGAACACCGCATCGGACCAAGAAACAAATCCGCGGTAGAGCCGGTACGAATTGCATGGGCTATCGACACAAGGGAGACGTCGGATTGGGGTATGATAGATGGCGCCGGCTCGCTCGACGACGTCAAGATCGACGTGAAGATCAAACTGGCGGCCTTGTGGACGAGCGTGATGTTCTGTTGCATCTACGCCGATTATTTTGGGCTCTACCGGACGGGAACGCTGCAAGGGATGCTTCAAGGAAGGATGAGTCCGCTCGGGCCGGCAACCCAAGGAGTCCTACGGGAACTGCCATCGTCCTGGTCCCAAGCATGATGATCTTCTTGTCGCTTGCGTTAACGGCTAACCCGAATCGCTGGCTGAACGTCAGTCTGGGCATGCTCTATACGCTCATCAATCTTACCAATTTGCTGAGTGCTTGGGCATTCTATATTTTCTTTGGAATCATTGAAATTATCCTGACGTTGCTCATCGTATGGAACGCGTGGGGCTGGCCTCGTTCGAAGCAAAACGGGTCCGACGAAGGGTCGGCTAAATCAGGGCTTCCCTAGCAAAGGCGCATCGAGCTGCTTCTGCAGAAATCCAATAAGATCCTCAAAGGCGGCTAGTTGCCCGCGGACACCGACGGTTGCCATCGACGGCAACCGTTTGGCTCCCGCGCGTGGACTGATAATCTCATATCGTGTCGTCGTTGGTTTGGTTAAACAACGGGTCGAGGTCGACTGCCCGGAAACAGGAAGGCTTTAAGGATGAAATCTTCTTCGTGAGCCGAGACGGAAACGACGCAACCGCAATCAGTTTGTGGATCGGCAACCGGACGCCGAATCCTATAGCCACAAAGCTTATCCGCAAGTGGCCCAGATACTGGCTAACCTGCTTGAGGGAAGTGTGCAAGTCAAGACTTACGATGTCGTCAACTCGACCTGCCACGAGATCGCCGCTCAAGTCACGGTCTAACGCCGACCGGTCCTCCATCCGGGTAAACGGCGTTCACGCATTAGCCGCTCCCCGTTTATTCGGAGCAGCGCCTCGCGTTGGCGCGCGCAACGGCTAGTGAGGCACATTGAGGAGCTGCTCAACTCGTTGCACGCCGGCCTCAGCAGCCGTGTCACGTGTAGCTGCAGCCAGCTGATACCAGTACAGTGCCGTCGCGTAATCCTGCGGCACAGCGTAGCCATGCTCATACATGTGGCCGATCGAAATCTCGTCCGACGTTTCAGGTTCGTCGTAGGGGCCGTGAGCGCACATTATCAATTGCCCTCTTTTATCTACCTCATATTAAAAAGCTATGGCAGTGAATCCTCAGCTCCAATGAGCGTGTCGCGAGGAAGGTCATCTGGGCCTCCGATCCTACCGGGGCGGTGGCGTCCTTCGGTTAGGTAGTTCGGCGAAAGTTGGGAAGCGATGTCTCGATAGAGATGTCGCATCGTATCATTGAGCAGCGCAGAGATTCGGAACAGCCCGTCACCCGAGAGACGTAGGGCCATCCAAGGAGTCCCTTCGTGTCGTTGAACCAAAAGATACGTTTGGCTACCCACGGCATAGATTGCAAATTGATTGGATTCGGCAATCACATCGAGACCGTCGACGGTTGATTGATCGATATGTTCCATGAAATCCATGACTTCGCTCCGCTTTCTAAAGGCAAGAATTGCTGGAGAGTCGAGTACTCGAACTCACTCCAGCCCGTATTGGCGCGTCGTGCCTCGCTCAAGGAAGGGCAAGGTCCCGCGGTCGAGCGTAACACTCCGTCCTCCGAATCCTTGGGCAGTTCGACGGTTCCATCGCCATCACATTGGGCTTTCACCGCTAGCATGCGCCAGGCCATGAGGCCGGCTCATCAATATAAGCGTATACTCGCCATCTTATCAAATTGGGTGCACACCTGGCGGAGTTCCCTATGACTTTAAACGTACACAATCGGCGCACCGTCAAGTCGTCGTAAGCCGTGATAACCCCGGCGAAGCGTCCACCGCATAACTGGGGTCAGGGCTCCATGGGAAGACGTCGCCTCAATCGCATCGATCGGGCCAAAATGCTCATTCGTCCCGATTCATTGCCACCGTTTTGCAACCGCAACCAGGTAACCCTGAGAATTTGGCCTTAAAAACGGACGATTTTGGCGGGAGCGTATAGGAATCGAACCTATCAGCCGAGTTGCCCCGGCCTCAGCGGTTTTGAAGACCGTGCGGGCCACCAGACCCGTACACTCCCATGTCAGCACGAACCCTTGCCAGACGGGCATTTCCGCCCCGCCGTTACCGCGAGCGAAACCTGAATTGACCGCCAGGTCACACTTGGGTCACACCTCACGACCGAGGGGAGCGTTTTCGCCCGTCGCCTCCCGCCCTCCCTGGAAACGCAACGACTCCAAGACTACACGCCCTAGGCTTTTCCGGACGCCCGACGCGCACGCACGCGCGCGCGCACCTGGTGTTTAATTTCGCACCTCCCTTCAGCGATCGCGCAAGCCGCGCGCAATGGCGCGAGCAATGACGGCCGCTCGGTAAGCACATCGGTTGGCGCGCCGGATACTGAAGGTGCGAAGCCTTGCGCCCCAGACCTCACTCCGGGCCTCGAGTTCTGCATCATGCGTCGAAACATTCATGTCATCGAGGCGATCTGCGACGACTTGCGCGCGCGGCAGGTTGCGCGGCTTCGCGGGGTGCGCGCCTTTGGCCGGCCCACCCCATCCCTGACCGTAACCCGCGCCCTTTGCCGGGCCACCCCATCCAGTACCGTTGCCTTTGCCCGTTCCTGACGTCGGCGCGCACTTTCTCTCTACCATGTCAGCCGCATTGTACCAAAAGACCGGCGCGAGGTGTTCCTAGAGTGCGCGAACGGTCGAGGGCGTCATGCGGCTGACGCTAACCCGAGGATTGCCTGACGATTCTTTCCAGGTGAAGCAGTACGGCGGCGCTCAACTCGCGCACTTTTCCCGTCGGCTCAGGCGGAAGCTGGGCACGGACGGCTTCTGAATCGAGGTCGGCGAAATCCTTTACTGACTGAGCCAACGAGGAGTCACGGACGTATTCGCGTCTGACGTGAAGCATATCCCAGGTGCCCATGAGCAGCATGTCATGGCCGCGTCCGTAACCGTGCATAAATAACAGGTCGCCCTGTCCCGGCGGGTACGGGCGATCAGGAATCGGATCAAGAAGACGTTCGAGCAATTGAAGTTGGAATATTCCATCGCGTACGGAAGCGTCGTTGCCGCGCACGAATGAACGCCAGACGAAGAAGTCGGGCAAGAGACTGGTTGCCGTAATCACGCGCTGAGCCACCTCCGTTAGGCTCTGCATTTGCCGAGCTTCGCTCGGGAATGCGGCAGACGTCATTTCGAAAACGGGCTCCGGGCCCATTTTGCGAATGAATTTGTAGGAGACGCGATTGGATGCGTTGTCCAGGTGGACCAAGGCGTTCGACAGCGGGTTGAAGGCATAGTATGTGCGAGCGCTCTCGGCCAGCTCGACGACGCACTCCTCGATTCGTCAACGTGCTCGCGCCGCAAAACTATCTCGAGGAGCAGTTCGCCGATCGCGCTGCGCTCGCGACCTGGCGTTTGCGGCGCGCAGCACGATGCGAGCGCGGAATTATTGCGCAAGCGCAAGTCGACGTCGAGAACGGCGGGACTTACGCCGAGAAGCTGCAGCGCAGCCTCGACGACCGGGAGCTATCCTTCGAGCTCGAACGTGAACGGCACACGCTGCCAATCGGTCTCGCCGCCGGCCCGGACGGCCTGCGCCACGACGAGCTCCTCGCCCGTTACGAAACGGCGGCGGAGCGCGCCCTTCAGCGCGTGATCGAGGGCATCCGCACGCTGCGCGCTTTGGGTTCGGTCGGCAAAAAGGGGGGAGACGAGGGTGCGTAAGGCTCTAAGCTTTTTGATACGAAGCCAAGCAAGACACTTGCCGATTACGGTCTCATCATTACCAAAGAACCCGGCTTGGAACTTGCGCTCGATTTAGCCTCAAGCGTGCTGCCAACACGGGACATTTACTTCGGAATCTAGGTCGATTCCGTGAACGAGGTAGAGCGCGCTATTGAGCGCCTTGAGAAGCAGGGCTACGCCTCGTCCATTAGGCGCGAAGAGACGTGCTGCTACGCAAATCATACGAAGGTCTGGGCAATAGACCCCGAAGGCCGACGCTGGCAGATTTACACCGTCCACGAAGACACCGAAGAGCGGGACAGCGAGGAGACTACGTGCTGTGCTGACCGGGACGGTTCGCGGTCATGCTGTGTCGCGTGACGGAAAGATCGTTGATCTGGTGGCCGATGGAGCGCATCCTGTGACGATTGCGAAACGCTGCACCGCAGAGGGTGTTGGCACGCGCTGCTTCTCGCAGGCGTGGTCGGTTCTGGCATCATGGGCGAACATCTTGCAGGCGGAAATGTTGCGATTGCGCTCCTCGCCAAGACTCCCACGACGTTTAAAATCTGCTCCGTAAAATACCAATTTCGGTTAGGACCTTTCAAATCGGTTAGGCAAAGGAATGAGTTCTGCGACGCGCAGTCAAGAGTTCTGTGAAAACCCCTATGTCCATTAGGAATTGGGGGGTTGTTGTCATTATCTCCTCATACACGGAAGAGTACGATTCCGCCGAAATGCAACACCGCACAACGCCACACAAGGATGCTCTGAATCTCGTCCGCGCATTTTTAGAGCGTCGGAACTTGAAGATCGCCAACGAGAAGGAGTACCCAACGCAGACTAACCTCGTCGTGACGAACGGCGCAGAGACAGTAACAATGTCCGTACATTCTCGCGGAGCGATTTCCGTCGGCGACGGCGAAGGAAAGTTTACGCCAACTACTCTTCCTCTTCGTTCGCGTTGCTGGGTCGAAGCCGGTGGCGCAGAAACACGGGCCCGAGAATCCGTTCGCGCTCCCTAACGTAAAGGATGACCCCATGACGAGGCTGGCGCTTCTTGAAGAGCGTGTAACCAACATCGAGCGACGCAACGATGGGTCCCTTTTAACACCAAGCAGGACCGATCAGGTGGGATGACGTTCACGACGTCTTGACGATGCAAGAGGTTGCTGCGCTTCTGCGCGTGTCACGAAATGCCTCATACCAGATCGTGAAAGCCGGTATAATCCCTGGTGTCAACTTTGGCTCCCGACGTATCCGCGTGTCCAAGCGCGCCGTAAAAGAGGTGTCGGAGCCAGAACCGCGAGCATGAACGCGACACCGCTGCTGCCGACGGCAATACCGGAGGCAACAGTTAGCATGGAAGGTTCTCTTTATCAGCGTGGTAAGGGAAAAACTTGGTACTTACGTTATGACGTGTTTTCACCAAAAGGGGACACGCGACGGCAGAGAAACGTCCGAGTCGGTCGCATGACTAAGACCGAAGCGGAAGCGCGCAAGCGTGAGATTCTGCGTGGCGTGGACGAGGGTACCGTAAAGTACGTGGGAACCTCGTTAAACGGTCCAGCTGTACGGGTTTTCGCTTTTTCGCGTCCCTTCTAGTCCGTTCGAATCACTGCTAGTTTTGTGAATCGGTTAGAGCGCCGTTAGAGAAGCAGGCGCATCTTCGCCGCTTAGCAAGCGCCATCAAGACGCAACGGCACCACGATCACCAAAACGTTTAATGCGAGGCAAGGTATAAATACAACGCTAATCCTTGACTCCAAAGCTGGGACTGGCGCGCAACCCTAGATTTTCGGTACGCGGATAACGCGGCTAAATATATTGGTTCGGTATCAGAAAGATCAAAGAGCAATACGGATAGCGCGCAGATTCATACCCCGATCCGAGTCGGGGACGGCCCCAATCCCATCGCCAGGCGCTGCTCCCCAGGTAGGCGCTAATGAACGGACTGCATCGCGGACAAAGGGACACGCGATCAATCCAAGCTAGGTTGGCTTGATAGCATCGCGGGTGGATTAACAGTACAAAGAAACCCACTCTTTTTGCCACTGGCTAGCGAGGCGTTCCTGCGCAGCATCCCGCGTAGTGGCAAGCCCGAAGACCAAATCGTCTTCCTGCCAGACCAGGCGGAGTTCTGCTAGCTCACCGAGGCTACGTAGCACCGCATCGCTGCGAACCTGGTAATCTGCCGCAAGCTTCTCCTGTAACCGGGCTATCCTAATAGGCTCCCGATTGCAGAAAAGGTACACTTTGCTTGCAATGGCATCCAATCGGTATTCCTTTTCAAACCCAAACCTTGAATCGAGCACAGATACAAGCTGATCGTCGTCAACCACATACTGCAGACATACAGCACGTTTTTGGTGTTGCGTTTTCCAATGATTTATTTGATCCACCAATACTCCGTAAACGGCCGCCAGGTCCTCCGGATACTCGAAGTTGCGTTGGAAGTAATAGCAGTAATTGTCAAGATTGAAGCCGTGCGTTTCCCTAAAACGTTCCGACAAGAGAACGTCATAGCAATCATGGTGCCGGGGGAGTGCCGTGACTCCAAAGCGTTGTGGCGACGTCTGCAGTGGGGCAAACCTCGTTACGATA
This sequence comes from Vulcanimicrobiota bacterium, assembly GCA_963715435.1. Taxonomy (GTDB): domain Bacteria; phylum Vulcanimicrobiota; class Vulcanimicrobiia; order Vulcanimicrobiales; family Vulcanimicrobiaceae; genus JAFAHZ01. Next base: position 1,934,864 of record OY970243.1, on the reverse strand, counting down.
ACTTCAGTCCGGCTTACGGGCGGAGTGAGATGATAAAGCTGAGGAATAAGTTCAACCATTCGGTCATAGTGCTCGAGCTGATCCGTGGGGAAGCCGTATAAGAAGTTGTATTGCACAATTATTCGGTTCTCATAACCGTACTTGAGCAATGCTATGTTATCTATCCCGCGAACGCCCTTGTCCATGGCCCGCAGAACGGGCGTGGAAAAGGACTCGATACCGGGCTGAAGCTCAAAGAAACCCGCGTTCGCAAACAGTTCAATGCGCTCGCGTGTATGGTTGGCCTTAATCTCGCCAGTGAGGCGGAATTTGGGAACTACGCGCGCTAGTTCAGGAAGAAGCGAGTCGTAGAACTTTTTTGGAAAAATGTAATCAGCGAAGCGGAAGCAAACATTCTCACCATATCTGTGACGGAGATCGTGGAGCATTTCGAGCACAGCTTCGGGAGACTTGCTGCGATACTTTAGCGTCTCTTCATCTATTCCACAGAATACGCAGTGCTGGTATTGCCCCCACCAGCAACCGCGGGAACTCTCGACCGGTAGTGTCTTCGTCCGAATACTGATTTTATGTTCTTTTCTCAACGTCTCGACGTCAGCAAACCAATCGGTATAGGTGGGCGTAGGGCTCGTGTTTAGATCGATCGGCGTGGAACGAATTGAACGAGTTGGCTTCGTAACAGGAAGGGGCAAGGCGCCGCCGTCGAGGTAGCGTTGAACTGTAATCGGCGTGCCCGCGAAAACCTCTGAGCGCGTAGGTGCCGGGGAGCTACTCGCCTGCCGTGCGAGGTCACAGATCGTCTCCTCTCCGTCTCCACGGACTATGTAATCTATCCATGGAAAAGCGTTGGCAACCACGTCCCCAGGGGGACCTTCTATTGCGTAGCCGCCCATTGCGATTGGAATGTCAGGCGACCGGCTCTTGAGTATTTTTGCCAGCGCTGCAGAGGCAATAGTCTGGTCGAACATGCATGTGAAACCAACGAGGATTGGGTCGTTCGACAGAATATCACGCGCGCATGCGTTGAGGAAGTCGGGAACGATTTTCTCGCGTAGGGTAAGAAACAGGTCACAGAAGGCCGGTACCGATCGGAATCGCTCGTCGCGTCCTCTGTCGGCATGTGCTGTAGCACGACTCACGAGCGCCTGCAGTTGAGCGTCATCGAGTTCTTCATCCAGAACCTTTGTGAAGACAAACTCATCGAGGCCCCAACAATCTGCCACAAACAAATTAGTGTTGAGCGACACCCAACGAAGAAAATGCGCATGGGCGTGGAAGAGCCTGGTTTCATAGCCGTTTCGTAGCAAACAGGATCGGAGTATGCCCAAGCCGAGTGAAGGTTCGGTTGGGGGCGCCCACGGCATACTTACGAGAAGGATCGGCCTGGAATCAACTGACATTAGGCGCTCGGGGAATGGCCACGTCAGATTTTTATGACACCTGAGCTGTCTACCACGATCTCTTGGTCCGCGTCTTTCCCGGATACAACGACAAGAATTACAACAACTACCGCAATAGTCGCTAATGTTCCGCCGTTATCTGAGACTTTGGCGCCCGGCGATGAGAGACCGGCTCTTACGGCTCTTAGCGCCCCCTCCGAAACAGGAACACCCAGCTTAAGGGCGGCCTCTTCCGGGTGCTCAAGGGCTAGCTTAACGTGGCGACCATCGGTGATGAGCCTGTTGTAGAACGCCAAAGCCTCGTCGGCTTCGGACTCCGTCATCTCAATCTTGGGAAACTTGCCGTCTGCGCGAAACACACGCAGACCAGCTTCGATGTATTCGGCCGAGGGAACCAGGCGACCCAAACGCGGCCACTTCTCCACGAGGCTGTCAACCGTGTTGACCGGCTGCTGAAAAAATATCGGCATGGGGCACCCCCTTCAATGCAGCTTACTATCGCTGCGATGCGAATAGGCGGGCTCTTAATTATGTCTTTCGTCTTGTCGAAGGAGCGTCCTCCAGTCGGAAGCGGTCGTAGCGGTACGGAGAGACAGTGCAGCGAGATCCGCGTCGCCGAAAACCGCGGCCCAGTGGGATGCCGCCGGTTCAACAATGCTTTCAAAGCAGCAACCACGGATTTTACGGGCGTACAAGTATACGCGGCCCCCTTGCTGGGCGTAGCCAAACTGCGCGACTTTATCACCTTGCCGCATGAAACCGTGTGGCTCCCCGCTTGAAAGGTGTCTGCGATGCTGAGCCTGCCGCTAAGGCTTGGGGTAAAAGGCGCCGGCATTTCTTATGTTCATGCGACGGCAGCGCCAGGCGCGCCGAATCGAATACCTACCTCTCGATTGTCGGCGGCGTCCTACAACGGTGGGAATTCGAACGCTGTTTTGCATACCATCACGATAATGACCCCGGCCGCGAGCCATAGTCAATCGGAAGCTCTTCAGCTTGCTCGCGGGGGATACAGCGCAGACGTTTAGACGCGCCACAGCCAAAGGGCCAATGCCGGGAAGTAGAACCAAAAAAGTTCGCCCTAACGGGCTAATCTTGGCCGCCAACGCGAATCGAATCAGCCATTAGGCGGCTTTAATAGGGCGCTGAAGGATGAGACGCGCGAAAATACCTCGCTTACTCGTCACCAAAAGCTGCCAAGGGGTGGGACCAGACGCCTAGCACTGCACCCGTTTTGCACCCGATAATCTGGTGAACTGAACATCGGAACCTGGGATAGGCCCCATCATGCGGCAAGTGATTTCTGTGGCGGGTTAGTAATTTCGTAAGGGTTTTAAGAGCGGAAGCTACGAACTCCGCGCCATTGTCGACGCGTAGACGCCGCGGATATACATGATCGTGGGCAGCCTTTTCAAGGGTGGCGACGACTGAAGTGTGGGATTCGTAAACATCGTTTCAACGACTTTGTAGGGCGACAATGCGCAGATCAACGGCGTATTCCTGGTGGCGAATCCGCTCCCGTGGGGCATCGTATGCATCGGAGACTTCCTCGGACGTCGGCGTAGCCGGCATCAGATCACAAATGCGGTCGATCGGGCTCTTACCGTGAAGCGCGCCGTGCGGGCGATCCCAGTTGTAGAAGTGTTGCCACTCGTCCAATAGCACACCCAGCTTCGGATCGGCTAGATCCGCGACGGCCCAAAACAGGCGGTCGACGATTTTTCGACACTCAACGCGCGCGCGAAGGGCGTCGAACTCACTGTCATCGAGTGTGCGCTTCTTCACCGACCTCGCATCAGGGTTCGCACGATCCGGACGCTTTCCCTTGCCAGTTTTGCCAGTTTGTCGCGCGAAGTGCTCTGGTTGCCTAAGTTGCCATCGGGTCACACTTGGGTCACACCTGCCACACTTCTTGGCGAGTGCCCACGCGTTTGCACGCGAGACACAAACGCCCTATGCCGCAGAAATTTTACGCACTGCGCGCCTCTGCGTGTTTCGGCGATTTTGTGCGCGTTTTACATCTCAGGGAGTTTGAAGACCGTGCGGGCCACCAGACCCGTACACTCCCACGATCCGCGTGCGTTATATCTCGGTGTTAGGAACTCTTGCTCGCAACGTAACGGAACTGTCCCGGATTCCAGGCGCAGATGGTTCCGTCGTTCATCGCGAACGATTCGTAGCCGTCGACGTCGGGATTGAAATCTTCGTTGAGCGCCTTCGTCTTGGGCCAGTTTACGGCGGCCTCTTGACGTGCGGTCGCGCGTGCCTTCTGATTGGAAAACTGCGGCGCTTTTAGGTGCGCGTTGAGGGCGGCGGCCAAACGTTGTGCGTCGTTCATAAGCGCAGTAGCTTGACGAAGCCTGAGCCGCAAGCCTGGTTCGCGCCCAGGCGTGATGGGAAAACTGCGGCCACTATGGTTACGACCGTACCTGATCTTTCCAAGAGCCCGCCCCGCAGCGGCCGGTCGATGGTTGGGCATTACGCCTGGCTGGGCCGCCTAGCAGACAAGATTCGTGCGGAACAGGCCGGCACGAACGGCGAGTACACGGGCTATTGCGCGATGTCGAAGGGGTTCCTCGAACGAGCCGGCGTTCCGCCAGACACGTTCGACGTCCTCATCGCGCAAGGAGCCGACGATGAGAAGCTGGTGACCTATTTCGACCGGCACGTCCCGCCCGACCGACGCAACCAGGCCAATGCTTTCGTGCTGGAAGAACACCGCACCGACCTAGACCTCCAAGACCGGGAGGAAGGCAGGCTCTAGTTTCCCCGTCGAAACCGAGGGAATGCACCTTGCGCAGGGGCGCTCGGCTGGCGGCGATCTTCTCGAACATTTACTGTCGATCACGCACGATATTCTGCAGGCGCAGGATATCACTCCACCACTCGAATCGATCGCTCAAAGCGTAGGCACGCTCTTCGGTTGGCGTTTCGTTACCATTGTTGCTGCCGACGAACCCGGCGGCGACCTTTATCGTCGCGTGCTGCTCGGATTCAACGTCGACGTCGTCCGCGAGCGGCTCGGCGAAAGAATCGCTCGCGACGACATCAAGACGCTGCTCTTGCCCGAGTTCGAAGTGCTGCCGAACTGCTTCTACAATCCGGCCGAACGCGAAGTCTTTTGGGCCCGCTCGATTTATCTCGGTCAAAGCACCGGGCACGAACCGCGCAGCGCCCCCGATGCGTGGCACGAACGCGATTCGTTGACCTTGGTGTTGCCAGATCGCGACGGCGGCATGCTGGGCTATCTCTCGGCGGACGGGCCGATCGACGGCAAGGTCCCATCGATCGAGACGCTCCGCCAAATGCAGCTCTTCGTCAACCTCGTCGGTTTGGCGCTGGCGAACTCGCGCGCCCACATGTCGGAAATCGAGCGGCGGCAGCTGCTCGAAGAGAACGTTGCGCTGCAAAACGAGTTTTTCGGAATGGTATCGCACGAGGTTCGCTCTCCGCTGGCGGCCATTCGCGGCGCCACATCGCTACTCGAAACGCACTGGGAGACGATGGGAGGCGAACGCCGCGGGGAGCTGCTCAACGTGCTAAGCAGCGCTACGACGCGGCTAGCGACGATCTTCGAAGACTTTCTGTTGCTCTCGCGCATGGACGCGGGTCAGCTGTCGCTGCGCATTACCAGCGTGCCGCCGATCGCAATCATCGAGGAATCGATTGCGCGGCTGCGCAGCGAGCATCCGGAACGTTCGTTCAACGTCGCCTATCTCGATCCGGTGCCCAACGTCGAGGCCGACGAAGGACGCTTCGTTCAAATCGTCGCCAACCTATTATCGAACGCCGTAAAATACTCGTATCCGAATAGTCCTATTCACGTCGAGGTGAAGCCCATCGGCGAGCGTGAGATCGGCGTCTACGTCGTCAACGAAGGCATCGGAATCCCGCCCACCGATACCGAGAAGCTCTTCAAGCGCTTTGGGCGCCTGACGTACGACAACGGGTCCACCGGCCTCGGACTCTACATTTGTCGCGAGCTCGTGACGATGATGAACGGGGCGATCGGACTGGAAAGCGAAGGCGGGCGTCGAACGACGTTCTGGTTCACCCTTCCCCGTTCAGAGTAAAACAGCAACTTTCGTGAAGAGCCGACCCGACATCCGCAACGTGGCGATCATCGCCCACGTCGACCACGGCAAAACGACGTTGGTCGACGCCATGCTCAAACAGAGCGGCGTCTTCCGCGAAGGCCAGCAGGTCGCGACGCGCGTTCTCGACTCCAACCCGCTCGAACGCGAGCGCGGCATTACCATTTTGGCAAAAAATACCGCGGTGCGCCACGGCGACGTGAAGTTTAACATCGTGGATACGCCGGGGCACGCCGATTTCGGCGGTGAGGTCGAGCGCGTGCTGCAGATGGTACAGGGCGTGCTGTTGCTCGTCGATGCGGCCGAGGGCGTGATGCCGCAAACGCGCTTCGTGCTGCGCAAAGCGCTCGAGTTGGACTTACGAGCTATCGTTGTGGTCAACAAGATCGACCGCAGAGACGCGCGTGCGCAAGAAGTGGTCAACGAAACGTTCGACTTGTTCATCGAGCTCGGCGCCAACGACGAACAATGCGACTTCCCCGTACTCTTCACCAACGCCAAAGCCGGCATTGCGAAGCGCACCCTCGAGGAATCCAGCGATTCGCTCGAGCCGCTCTTCGAAACGATCGTTTCACACGTTCCCGACGCGCCGGCCGAAGACGGGCCGTTTCAGCTGCTCATCTCGGCGATCGATCACAACAAGTACGTCGGGCGCATCGGCATCGGACGCATCTTTCGCGGCAGCTCCAAAGTCAACGCGCCGATCGCCAAGGTTGCGCGCGACGGTACCGTCGCGACCGGGCTGCGCTTGACGACCTTGCTGACCTTTGCCGGACTCGAGCGCATCGAAGTCGAGGAGGCGTCGGCGGGCGACATCGTGTGCGTCTCCGGCATCGACGATCTCAATATCGGCGATACGATTGCCGATGCCGGGTCGCCTGAAGGCATCCACGCCGTCGCGGTCGACGAACCGACGGTCTCGATGTTCTTCTCCGTTAACAACTCGCCGTTTGCCGGACGGGAAGGTAAGTTTTTGACGTCGCGGCAAATCCGCGAGCGGCTGATGCGCGAACTCGAATCGAACGTCGCGCTGCGGGTTGCAGATACCGATTCTGCCGACACGTTCGAAGTCCGCGGGCGCGGCGAGCTCCACCTATCGATTCTCATCGAAACGATGCGTCGCGAAGGGTACGAGCTCGCGGTTTCCAAGCCGCAAGTCATCATCACCGAGCGTGACGGCAAACGCTGGGAACCGGTCGAGTACGTTGTGGTCGACGTTCCGGAAACGTACTCCGGCCCCGTCATCGAAGCGCTCGGGCGCCGCAAGGCGGTGATGTCGAACATGATCAACGTCGGTGAGACGCGGCGATTGGAATACACGATGCCGACGCGCGCGATCTTCGGCTTGCGCGGCGAGCTATTAACGCTTACGCGCGGCACCGCCGTCATGTCGCACACGTACTACGACCATCAGGAATGGCAGGGCGAACTGCCCGGCCGCAACGTCGGCGCGTTGGTCGCAACCCACACCGGACGCACGACGGGCTATGCGATCATGGGTGTCGATCAGCGCGGCGAGTTCTTTATCGGCCCCGGCGTCGACGTCTACGAAGGGATGATCGTCGGCCGCGCCAACGACGATAAGGACGTCGGACTCAACGTCGTACGTGAAAAGAAACTCACCAACATGCGCGCCGCCGGTTCCGACGACAACGTTTCGCTCGCGCCGCCCGACGAGCTGTCGCTCGAACGAGCGATCGAGTTCATCGAAGACGACGAACTGGTCGAGGTAACGCCGGAATCGATTCGGCTGCGCAAACGCATTCTCAACGAAAGCGATCGGCTCAAAGCGAAGAAACGCGAGCTCAGTCGTTCGTCATAAACCGGTAGACCGTCGCCGAGGCGAACCGCTGCCCGGGACGCAGTGCGGTGCTGGGAAAGTTCGAGTGGTTCGGTGAGTCGGGAAAGTGCTGCGTTTCCAGAGCAAAAGCGTTGCCTTTTCCGGTGTAGAGCTGTAAGCCCGGTTCGGTCGTCTCGACCCGCAGCCGGCGCCCCGATTCCTCGTCGAACGCCTCGGCAACGAGACGCAGTTCGCCCGTAAAGGCATCGAGCACAAAGTTACAATCAAAAGGCACGTTGCCGATCGGCCGCATCTTACGAAAGTCGCGTTCCGTTCCTGCAATCGGCGCCACGGCACCGGTAGGAATCATCGCACGATCGACCGGCGTGTATTCGTCCGAGGCAATCCACAGCCGCTGCGAAGCGATGCTCGAGCTCGAGCCGCCGCTAAGATTAAAATATACGTGATTGGTAAGATTGATCACCGTCGGCGCGTCGCAGGTTGCCCCATACGTAATCTTTAGCGCGCATTCGTCATCGAACGAATAAACCGCGTTGCAGGTGAGATTGCCGGGAAATCCTTGATCGCCGGCCGGGCTGTTGAGCGAAAACTCCACGGCCATGGTCTTGCCGTCAATTGCCGTTCGGATCGGTCCCACTTTCCAAGCGCGCTTGGCAAAACCGTCGGGCCCGCCGTGCAGCGTGTTCGGACCTTCGTTGGCCGCTAACTGATAGACTCGGCCGTCTAATGCAAAACGCCCGTTGGCGATGCGGTTGGCAAACCGCCCCACCACCTTACCGGCGCTGCCGCCTTCGTCGACGGCAACGTCGCCGACGCGGCCGTGACGGTCGCGCACGTAGACTCCGGTAATGCCGGCGCCGTTGGGCGAGAGTTCGACTCGCTCGCCGTGGGCGTTGAAAAGCACGACCGTGTCATCGATCACGGTACTTGAATTTGACTAAACCGGTACCGGTTTCTTCGCCTCGGTCGAAAACGTCAGCTCGCCTCGCACGTCGTCGAACGCTACGTCGACCGTGTCGCCATCGTGCACCTCGCCCGCGAGAATTTTCCGTCCGAGCGGCGTCTCTAGTTCTTTCTGGATCGTTCGCTTGAGCGGCCGCGCGCCGTAATGCGGATCGTAGCCCACCTTGACGATATGGCGCTTCGCTGGCTCCGACAGCAAGAGCGTAATGCGGCGCTCCGCCAAACGTTGCCGCAGACGTTGGAGCTGAATCTCGACGATCTCTTCGAGCTGTTCTTCGCTCAGCGCGTGGAAGACAATGATTTCGTCGACGCGATTGAGGAACTCCGGCCGGAAGTACTGGCGCATTTCGTCGAGCACGGTCGCGCGCATCACGGCATAGTCGGCGCCGCTGAAGGAGCCCTTATAGTCGAGAATGCGATGGCTGCCGATATTCGACGTCATGATGACGATCGTGTTCTTGAAGTCGACCGTACGCCCCTGACCGTCGGTCAGCCGGCCGTCGTCGAGAATCTGCAAGAAGACGTTGAACACGTCGGGGTTCGCCTTTTCGATTTCGTCGAAGAGAATCACCGAATACGGACGCCTGCGCACCGCCTCGGTGAGCTGGCCGCCTTCTTCGAACCCGACGTATCCCGGAGGCGCTCCGAGCAGCCGCGCCACGGTGTGCTTCTCTTGGTACTCCGACATGTCGATGCGAATCATCGCATGTTCGTCGTCGAACAGAAACTCGGCGAGCGCGCGCGCAAGCTCGGTCTTTCCGACGCCGGTGGGACCCAAGAAAATGAACGAACCGATCGGACGATTGGGATCGGCCAAACCGGAACGCGAGCGCAGGACCGCTTCGGCGACGGCGGTCACGGCTTCGTCTTGCCCAATCACGCGCTCGTGCAGTTCGTCCTCGAGATGGAGCAGCTTTTGCTTCTCGCCCTCGAGCAGCTTGGAGACCGGAATGCCGGTCCATCGGGATATGACCTCCGCAATGTCGTCTTCGTCGACTTCCTCTTTGGAAAGTCGAGCGCCGTCCTTACTCTGCAGCGCGCTCTCTTCGGCTGCGAGCTGCTTCTCGAGTTGGGCCAGCTTGCCGTAACGCAGCTCGGCAACGCGGTTGAGATCGTATTGGCGCTCGGCCTGTTCGATCTGCACCTTGGTCTGCTCGATCTGCTCCCGCAGACTGCGCGTTTTCGTTACGCCCGCTTTTTCGGCGTCCCACTGCGTACGCAGCCTCGTCTGCTGCTCGCGCAAGGTCGCGAGCTCTTTTTCTAACTCTTCGAGGCGCCGGCTGCTGGCAGAGTCGTGTTCTTTGCGCAGCGCTTCACGCTCGATCTCGAGCTGCATGACGCGGCGGGACACCTCGTCGAGCTCTTGCGGCATCGAATCGATCTCGGTGCGCAACTTGGCGGCGGCCTCGTCGATGAGATCGATGGCCTTGTCCGGCAAGAAGCGATCGGTGATGTACCGGTTGCTGAGCACGGCAGCAGCAACGAGCGCCGCATCCTTGATGCGTACGCCGTGATGCGTCTCGTACTTCTCTTTGAGGCCACGCAGAATCGAAATCGTGTCCTCGACGCTGGGCTGATCGACGAGGACGGGTTGGAAGCGGCGCTCGAGCGCAGCGTCTTTTTCGATGTACTTGCGATACTCGTCGAGCGTCGTCGCACCAATCATGTGCAGCTCGCCGCGTGCCAGCATCGGCTTGAGCAAATTGCCGGCGTCCATGGCGCCTTCGGCTTTGCCGGCACCGACGACCGTATGCAGTTCGTCGACGAACAGCAAAATCTGCCCCTCGGAGTTCGCAACGTCTTTGAGCACGGCTTTGAGCCGCTCTTCGAACTCGCCGCGATACTTCGCGCCGGCGATGAGCGCGCCCATGTCGAGCGAAACGATGCGCTTGTTCTTCAAGCCTTCCGGTACGTCGCCGCGAACGATGCGCTGCGCCAAACCCTCAACGATCGCCGTCTTGCCGACGCCGGGATCGCCGATGAGCACCGGATTGTTCTTCGTACGCCGCGAGAGCACTTGAATGACCCTGCGAATCTCCTCGTCGCGTCCGATAACCGGATCGAGTTTGCCCCGTTCGGCTTCCAGCGTGAGGTCGCGCCCGTACCGCTCGAGCGACTTGTACGTGCCTTCGGGATCCTTGGTCGTAACGCGCTGGTTGCCGCGCACCTCGCGCAGCGCTTGCAAAATCTTGTCGCGCGTCAAACCGGCGTCGCGGAAAATGCGCCCGGCATCGCCGGAGCTCTGCGCCATGGCGAGCAGCACGTGCTCGACGGACGTGTAGTCGTCTTGCAGCGCTTTGGCTTCGCTTTCCGCAGCGTCCATTACGCGCGCAAACTCGGGCGCTATAGTTACTTGCGCCGAGTCGGCGTTGCTTCCGCCCAAACGCGGAAGACGGCCGATCGCTTCATCGACCTTACGCTCGACGCTTTTAGGGTCGGCCCCCGCCTTGCTCAGAATGTCCGGCGCAATGCCTCGCTCTTGCTCGAGCAGCGCCGCAAGCATATGCAGCGCGGTCGTCTGAGGGTTATGCTCGCGCAGTGCACGCGTATAAGCGGCGTTAAGCGCGTCACCAACGCGCTCCGTCATCTTGTCTACGTTCATCTCTGTTCTATACTACAGCCGAAGGGCCCAATTGGTTGCAGGTATGCCCTGTTTTGGATGGTCGTAGCGAGCGTCCGCATACTCGTCAAAGAATTCCCAAGGCGCTGCGCTTCGCCGAGAGCCTCTCAAAGGTGGCCTCGATGGCGGCCGCTTCTTCCAGCTGCGGTCCGTTGGGCGCTTGGAACGAACTGCCGATCCGCGCAAACATGTCGCCGATGCGATTACGCAGCGCCGTCGCGCCGCCTAAATCCTCGACGTTGCGCGGCGACGACGATAGTTCGCTTGCAAACGCACGCAATGCCGCCGCTTGCGACGGCGTCGCCGATTTCAACCGCGCGTCGATCGCGTTAAGCCACGTGTCGATAGTACTGAACTCGGTGAACAGTTGGCTCAAGAACGCGTATCGCTTCGCGTAGCGATCGGTGGCGTCACCGTCGCGAGGATCGGCCAAGACGGTCAACGGCTGTTCGTAATCGCGTCCGTCGACGTGCAAGCGCACGGTGTACGTGCCCGGCAGCGCTTCGGCTCCCGTGTCGGGTCCCTGGTTTTCCTTGAACGTTCCGTACCATTTTACCGGACCGTCCTCGAGGATGTCCCAACCGGTGCGGTTGACTCCGGCCACGTTCGGAACGTTCTTTCCACGCAGATGACGTACCACGCGGCCGCGCTCGTCTACGATGTCGATCGTGGGGCGATGCGCAGCTGGTTTTGCCAAGTAGTAGCTGAGCGACGCCGCATACTGAGGGTTCTGTCCGACGAAGACGTTGTCGGGCAGCGTCTGTCCGGTGGGTGCCGTGGTGAGTGGGGCGCAGCACGGAAACGAGTTGACCGGCGACCCGTTGAACATTCGGTACGCTTCGCGCGGCGCGAAAAGCGTTATTGCAGACGACTGCGACTTCGCAAGCTCTCGCAGCGGCTCGAGATCGTCGAGAATCCAAACGCCGCGTCCGTGGCTGGCAACGACGAGATCGTCCGTCTGCGGCTGGATTTCGAGGTCGTAGATTGCCGTCGCCGGCATGTTGAGGCGCAGCGATTGCCAATGCATACCGCGATCGAACGATACCCACATACCGCGCTGCGAGCCGGCGTAGAGCACGTTGCGATCCTTCGGGTCCTCGCGTACGACCCGCAAGAAGACGCCGTTGGGCAAATCGCCGGAGATCGCGTGCCACGACGTTCCGTAGTCGTCGGTGACAAACGCATAGGGACGTTCGTCTCCCTCCATGTGACGGTCGTACGCCGCGTACGCCGTGGCGGCGGAGAAGTGGCCCGGCGTCACGGTTGAAAAACGGCCCCAAGGAGCGACGCCGTGCGGCGTGACGTTGCTCCAATGTGCTCCCGCGTCGCGCGTGAGCTGCACGAGACCGTCGTCGGTTCCAATCCAAATCGCCGCCGGATCGAGTTTCGTCGTTTCGATGTCCAGGATCGTATCCGACGTCTCGGCACCGGAAAGATCCAAGTCGATCGGACCGCCGGAGGCTTGCTGATGCGATTTCTCGTTACGCGTGAGATCGGGACTAATCGCCGTCCACGTTTGACCGCGATCGGCGCTCTCGAACACTACGTTGCCGCCGACGAGCACGCTCGGATGGACGGATACCGTAAACGCAATCGGAGAATCCCAGTTGAAACGATGCTTCAACGCGTGTGGCGCAACCGAGTTTGCACGAGCGTCCGGGGACAGTTCCGCTGCTTGCTGCGTACGCTCGTCGAAGAGGTAGACTTGGCCCGTGTCGCTGTTGGTCGTGGTACTCCAAATCAAATGGCTGTCCATCGGATCCTCCAGCGCCCACATGCCGTCTCCGGGACCGACCGTGGACCAGTCGCGATTGAGAATGCCGATGCCGTTGAACACTTCCGACCAGCCGCACCACGTGTCGTCGTCTTGTAGACCGATGCACACGCGATAGTTCGGAGCGGTCGTGCCCAAACCGACGTGATACGGTTGCGGGAACGGCACATCGTACGGCTGCCACCAATTCGCACTGCCGTCTCCCGACATCACGATGCCTTCGTCGTTGGCCACGATCACTCGGCGGCCGTCGCGCGACCACCACGCTTGATGGTAGTCCCAGCCCGCATTGGTCGCGATGGGGTGAAAGCTTCTGCCGCCGTCGTCGCTGTGCGATAAGATCAAGCCGACGTCGATTAGGCGGTTGGGATCCTGAGGATCGACGAAGATGCGGCTGAAATAAAACGACCGGTCGCCGACGTAAGGACTGTGCGGCATCTTTTTCCAGGTCGATCCGCCGTCGTCTGAGCACCACAGTTCGCCGGAGCCCGATTGCACGATTGCATAGATTCTTCCGTTGCTTGCTGCTGCCAGACCGATGCGGCCGGTGGGCGCAGAGGGCAAACCGTTACCGGTTAATTTCCGCCAGCTCGTTCCACCGTCGTCGGAACGGTAGATGCCGCCGTTAGGTCCTCCGCTTCTCATCATCCAGGCTTGACGGCGAAAGTCATAGACGCCCGCGAAGAGCGTTTGCGGTTTGCGCCCTATGCGAATGAGATCCGAGACGCCGCTCGACGGTCCTACGTAGAGCGTGCGCTGCCAATGCGCTCCCGCGTCGTGCGTGACGTACGCGCCGCGCGTCGTACTATCGGCAAACACCCTGCCGAGCGCTCCGACGACGACGGTGCGCGGATCGCGCGGATCGATCGAGATTTGCGAAATCTGTCCGGCGCCGCCGAGGCCGGCGAAATGCCACGTCTTGCCGCCGTCGGTCGAATGCCAAATGCCGTCGCCGCCTTCGACGTCGTTGCGCGGATTAGACTCTCCGGTGCCGACCCATACGTCGGCATCGTCGCGCGGCGAGATCGCAATCGCGCCGATCGGTGCAACGCGTTCCCGGTCGAAAACCGCTCGCCACGAAGCGCCGCCGTCGACGCTCTTGAAGACGCCGCCGCCCGCACCTCCGGCATAGTAGAGCAGAGGATTTCGATCGCTTCCCACCACCGCAGTCGCCCGGCCGCCGGCAATCGCCGGTCCGATGGAACGATATTGCAGGTTGCCGAACCCTGCAACGACCGCGGCGATGATGCTGAAAAGCTGAACTGCAACGAGCATGGGCCTGCGTTACCTCAGCGGAGAATGCTCTCCTTCAATGCTCCACATCGCCGAAGGCTCGATCCGCGCGCTGTATCTGTTCGACGTCGCCGACACAATCGATCTGGCGCAAATGACCTCGCTGGGCGGCGATAGCCGCGCTCCTTCGGAGCTGCCCCTTCGCCCACACACGTCGCCGGCTTATCTCCGGTTTCCGGTCCCGCCCCTTGTGGCCGCACTCGAGCCGGCGCGAATCGGCGAGCTGGATTGCGCGGTTCGATTGAAACTCTACGATTACGGCGTGATGTCGCTGCGTCTCACCTTCGATTGCGCAGGCGAGTGGAACGACCTGGTCGCCCTTGCCGAACGCGTGCGAACCGACGAAGAGATCGCGCGCTTCGCCGAGTCGGCGATCGCGCGCATCCGCGACGAATATCGCCACGCCTTCGACGATTTGCACGCTCCGCTGGTCGAAGATTATCACATCCTCGAGATCAATCGCTTTACCGAACCGGTCGAGGCTCAGACGCTGCTCGACGAGTACGCAGGCGACTTGGCAAGCTTACTTCTGGGCGAACGTCACCAGTTGTCGACGGCCGAGTGCGAGGAATCGCTGCGAACGCGTTTCTCTTATTACGAGGACGATTTGACCGTGGTGCAATGGGACGCGGCGTTCGTCTACGACCGGCCCGAGAGCGGACGCGCCATCGAGGACATCTTGGAGTTCGCCAACTCGCAGCTGCTGGAATTGCGTACGTACGACGCGCTGCTCGACCGCGAGCTCGACACGATCTACAAACTCAAGCCCGGCGGAGACGCGCAATCGCTGCGCTATCTCATTATCGACGTACTCGAGCTGATCGACCGTTCCAGTAACGCGCTCAAGATCGTCGGCGACGCCTATTACGCGCGCATCTACCGCGCCGCCGCCGCCCGCCTGGTCCTCAACGATTGGCAGCGTCAGATCGACGCGAAGCTGGCCAGCGTGGGCGAAATGTATCGCTTCTTTACCGACGACGCGCGGAGCCGGCGCGACGTCTTCCTCGAGTGGATCGTCATCGCGCTGATCGCATTAGAAATCGTCGTTGGGTTAGCGACCCTGGTTCATCACTGAGCCACGCTGGCGACGTAGGCATCGACCTCGTCGAGATAGGCCCGCTTCTCCTCGTCGCTGATGAACGACGCGTTGAACGAGTTTCGCGCCAAGGCGACGACGTCGGCAATAGTCAGCCGCAGCGCATCTTGGCACTTCGCAAAGTTGTCTCCAACGTAGCCGCCGAAATACGCCGGATCGTCGGAGTTGCACGTCGCCGTCAGTCCGGCCTCGAGTATGCGCTTGAGCGGATGCATCGAAAGCGACGGCACGACGCACAGACGCACGTTGGACAACGGACAAACCGTCAACGGGACCTGTCGTTGCCGAAGATACTCTACGAGCCGAAGATCTTCCAGGCTTCGGATCCCGTGATCGATGCGATCTACTTCGAGGACCTCGATCGCCTCCCACACGTACTCCGCGGGACCTTCTTCACCGGCGTGGCACACCAAGCGCAGACCCTCCGCCTTCGCGCGGCGAAACACTGATGCAAACTTACCCGGAGGATTTCCCACCTCGGCCGAATCGAGTCCCACTCCTACGAAGCGATCCTTGAATCGCAGTAAGCTCTCCAGCATCTTCGCGGCCGATTCGGCCGTAAGGTCGCGCAAGAAACATGGAATAAGCAGTGAGGTGATGCCTAAGTCGCGCTCGCCGTCGCGCAGCGCCTGCCAAATGCCATCGACGACGACGCTCAACGCGACGCCGCGTGCATCGTGTGCCTGCGGATCGAAGAAGATCTCGGCGTGCCGAACTCCTTGACTGCGAGCGCGCCGTAAATACGCGGTCGTCAGATCGTAGAAATCGCGTTCCTCGCGAAGTACCGCCATCGCCCGATAGTACAACTGGAGAAATGACGCCAAATCGGTAAACTGGTACGCCGCGCGCAGTGCGTCGACGTCCGCGTATTCCAGCTGTATCCCGTGGCGCTGGGCGCACTCGAAGATCAGCTCCGGTTCGAACGTTCCCTCGATGTGGACGTGCAGTTCGGCCTTGGGTAACGTAACGACATCGATCATGTGGCCTTCTTTCGTAACATGCGATAGTCTCCGCTTCGCAGCGTGATGCCGCGAGCGTCCAGCCATTCCAGCAACGGTACCGCGTACTTGCGCGACGTTCCGAGCAAGTCGCGAAACTCCGAGGCCGTCATCTTGCCGGCTCCTAGCAAGAACTGCTCGACCCGCGCTTGGATCTGCGCTATTTGCGACCCTCTATAGAGAAAGTCGCCAATCTTGATTAGAGCTCCGCGAGCGAGCAAAGTGTCGAAGGCTTTATTCGTTCCGGGCAGATCGGCTTTTCGAACTGCAGCCGCCACCTCGTCGAACGGAACGGGAACGAACGGACGGCTCGCATCGACCTTTACGAGGGCATCGAAAAACTCACGCTGTTTGGCCGTAAGCGCCGGCGTAAATTCCGGCGCCGCATAGTAGCCGCCGCGGTTGACGATTCTGCCTTCTTCAACGAACGCCGACAGCAGGCGCACCGCTAGTGACTCCGTTTTGCCGGTGGCACGCGCGATCGCGATCGACGTGGCACCCATCGCCCAGGGCTCAACGCGGTGAAGCTCTTCGAGGTACGCGTTTACGGCGCTCAAGTATTCGCGCGCAGCACCGGCATCAACGTAAGCGATGGGGCGCTGTAAGCGCAGGGCATCGCCGCGCTCCACGAGCGTGTCGAGCGTCTTGGCAACGATGTCTTCGCGCAGGTTTGCGGCAACGGCGACGTCGCCCGGCACCATGGCATCGGTTCCCGCCTTATCCAGGACGCTCCCGACGGCGAGCTCCGCAGGCGACGCCGCCCCGTCGCTCGGTGCGTTGGACTCGATGCCTTCGACGAATCCGCCGCCGAGGAGTGCGTGCGGTGAAAGACGCCTCACGACGAAACGCACTCCGGGAAACGCAACTACGGCAGAACGCAATACGAGTCGCGCGCGCATTTCTTTGTTTGGTTCGGGACAGCCGTCGAGCAGCAGCGCTCCGAGAACTTCCGCCGAGCCGACGTATGCGTGCACGGCCGTTCGGCGCTGCAACAGCCGCATCGCGCCCGGCAGCGGCGTAAACCTGACGTCTAGGCTCGTGCGGCCCGAAAACTCCCGTCCGACGACGGCTTCACCCCGACCGACCTCGTGCCGGTCGATCGCGGGAACGTTCAAGGCTACGCGCGATCCGGCTTCGACGACGTTGCGCTGTTGACCGAAAACGTGCATGCTGCGTACCCGCGCTCCCTTTCCGCTGGGCGCAAACGTCACGCTGTCGCCGGCGCGAACGCGTCCTTGCATAAGGGTGCCGGTGACCACCGTCCCTAGCCCGGGCAACGCAAACACGCGATCGACCGGCAGATACAGCGGCGCTTCGGCGTCGCGCGGCGCAAGTGAAGCGAGCGTCTGCGCCAACGCAACGCGAAGATCGTCGAGCCCTGCGCCGGTCTGACTGGAAACGCCTAGAATCGGCGCGCCGTCGGCGATGCTGCCGCGTAAATCGGCGGCGATCGCTTCGCGGGCCGCGGCGAGTTCGGCATCGGTAAGGAGATCGATCTTCGTCAGCGCAACGATCGTGCGGCGTACGTTGAGGTAGCGCAAGATGTCGAGGTGCTCGCGGGTCTGCGGCTTCACGCCTTCATTGGCATCGATGACCAGCAGCAGCACGTCCATTCCAGCGGCGCCTGCCAGCATGTTGTGAAGAAAGCGTTCGTGTCCCGGTACGTCGACGATGCCGGCTTCGATGCCGCCGTCGAGTACGAGATGCGCGAAACCCAAATCGAGCGTCATACCGCGCAGCCGTTCTTCCAGCCAGCGATCTGGATTTGTCCCGGTCAGTGCCGCAACGAGGGACGATTTGCCGTGGTCGACGTGACCCGCCGTGCCCACTATATGCACGGCGCACTCATTCGCGGGTTACGTCTGCGACTTCTGCTTTATCTTGTAGTCCGCAAGGATTTCACCGGCGGCCCGAATTCCGGACTCGGCACCGCCCTCCATGAATCCCTGGTTATTGACCGACGTATGCTCGCCCGCGAAGTGCACGCGCCCTTGGGGAGTGGCTTCGTGGCCGGCGACGGTCGTGCATTGGCCCACCAGCCAGCACGAGTAACTTGCCAGAATGTTTGGATCGGCCTGCGCGTTCCCGAACGTCGCCTTGCCGTTCCAGGCAGGTGAAACGCCCGGCCAAATGCGGTCGAGCTGCGCGAAGAAGCTCTTGACGTGGCGGCGCACAGCGGCCGAGTTCTCCACGTAACTGTACGGCTGAGGCGGCGTGTCGAGCATTGCGGCGCCGGCAGCGGTGAAGACTTCGATCAGACCGTCGTTTCCGGACTGTCCGAGCGAAAAATCCAACGCACTCTGCACCGGCAACGTCGTCCAAATCTGACCCGTCGTAGGATGCGGCCACGGATGCTGCGCGCGCATCCACGCGCGACGGTCGAATTGCAGATGCAGCTTGGTGTGATACCCGTAACCCAGCATGTCGATCGCCTTTCGCTTTGCCGCATCGAAGCCCGCCCCGGACGTGTCGATGCCGCGCAGAACGATAAACGGAATAGCGAGCACCACTCGGCCGGCGTTGACGATTTCCGTTCCGTTTCCGGTATCGAAACGCAGCTCGTACGTTCCGCCGTCTCGCAACCGAAGCGACTGTAGGCGCCGGTTGAAAACGATGCTGCCGGCAGGCAGCGACGCCGCGATCGCCTCCGGAAGCGCTTGGCTTCCGCCTTGGAAGATGTATTTCTGGTCCGAATAACCGAGCACGTTCATCTCGTGCGTTTGCGTATAATGCCGCTGTTGTCCCAGCTGAACGACGAGATTGAGCGCGCTGAGCTCTTCGAATTCCCGGCCATACTCGTTCCGGTACGCTTCCTTGATCAATCGCCCGAGCTGCGAGTTCAGGCCTCCGGGAACGTAACGCGTAACCCAGTCGCTCATGCTCATCGCATCGATTCGCCGTGCTTCGGGCGTCGCGGTTGCGTACGTCGTCGTCGGATTGACGGCGTTGAGCTGCTGCTGGAGCACCGGATAGATCTGGGCGAAGTCGCGATCCGCATCGGTCATCGAATAGTAGCGTCCGTCCAAGTAACAAGTATCGCGCGCACCCTGCGGGCGTGCCGCGAACGTGTTGAGCAGCGGCAAGCCGAACCGTGCGGCGAGACGATGCATGTTGACGTGCAGCGAGTCGACCATCGCGCCGCACCACTCGGTGTGCTGACCCTGTGCCCAATACCGACGCTCGGAGTGCATGCGGCCGCCGACCCGCGTCGAGGACTCGTAAACGATCGAATCGATGCCGGCATCGCGCAGCTGCATGGCTGCCGTGAGCCCGGCGATTCCCGCGCCCACGATCGCAATCCGCTCGCTGCCGCGCGCTTGCGAAGAGCCGCACGCAGTGAACTCCGGAATCAGCGACGCCGCCGTTACTGCAGCGGCGGTTTGTCGCAGAAAGCGCGCGCGCGAACTCGTTTGGCGCGCGGCAACGCGCTGCAGCGCCTGCATCAAAGGACTTCGTGCCATGCTAGAGCTTCACGTTGATGGAGCCAAAGAGATTAAATGGCTGGGTGGTCGACGAGATGCCGACCTCAGTGACGTTGAAAAACGTTCCGTATGGATACCTGAGCTGCGGAGGCGGATTTCTGACGAAATTGCCCGCCGGCGCCAAGATGTTTGACGGCAAGCTGGAGTAAACGCACGTAAGGGAGTTGTCCCAGGCGTAGGCGCGTTGGAAGCAGTTGCTGTACAAATTGACCGCCTGCAGCGTTAGACTCACCTTCGGGGACAGATCGTAGCTGAGCTGCATGTTGAGCGAAAGCTGAGACGGCTCGCGCAACGACCCGAGGTTGTCGAACTTACCCGTGTACGGATCGGGTATCATGAGCGCGCCTTCGGTCGGCGTTCCGGGGCACGAAATGCCCGGCGTCGCCGGAGTCTTCGACGGGAGAGCCGCGCACGTTTGCGGCACGTAGCCCGGCCACGACAGCGGCGATCCGTAGAACGTTCCGTCGGAATAGCGCAGCGACGGAGTCACTGCAAACTTGCCGTGACGGTAGTTGAGAATCAACGAGGCGACGTTGGGAACGTTGTAACCGTTGGCGCCGTTGAATGGAGTGGGAATAACGTCGTACGGCTCATACCAGCCGTTGGGGTCGAGCAGCGGCTGCAGCGCCTCGCGATAGTACGGATTGGGAACCTTCACCGTACAGCTTCCACCGCACGAGTTTGTAAAGGACGGCATCGCGTTACCGGCATCGAGGCCGCCGCCGCACGTCTGCCAGTTCGGTGACTTCGACGTCACGTTCGCGCACGCCGACGTGTAGGAGTTGTACAGCGCGATTTGCGAGTTCAGCCCGCCGATGACGCTTTGTCCGTTAATAGGGCTGAACTTGATCCGATCGGCGGTATACGTGTAGGAAAGTTGTCCCGAAAGCCCGTCGTGCGCGAAGTCGCCGTATTGTAGCGAAAGCTCCACACCGTACGATTCTTGGTTGCCGACGTTAAGGCCGGCGAGCGTCCCTTGCACCGGATCGATCGCCAAGAACTGCAGCTGGTTTCGCGTGTCGCGGTAAAACGGCGTTACCTTGTACGAGAGTTTCGTACCGTGGAGATGCTGCTCGAGCGAAAGGTCGTAGTTATCCGACGTGTCCGGATAGATTTGATGGTCGGGCGTGTGGTAGCCGTATGCATAAAACTGCGCGATGAACGACGCGAGATTTTGTTGGTACGTGTTGTACTCGTAGTACGAGGAGCCTTCGGCGCGCGCATACTTACCGTAGGAGCCGCGCAGTACAGTATCCTGGTTTATCGTGTACGTAAACGACGCTCGGGGCTGGAACACGTTCGAAACGTAAAAGTTCGAGCCCGAGTTGTAGAGGCCGACGCCGGGCTGCGTCATCGGGGCAAATCCCGCGGGGCACGCGTTGAAGCCGCTTCCGTTCCAGGTCCAAACCGGATACGAACCCAATGCGCCGCAGTGTTCCCGATTGTATGCTTCGAACCAGAACTGGCGAGCCGGATAACCGTTCCTGAGGTCGTTCGTAGCGTATGCGAAGTGGTCGAGACGAGCCCCCAAATTAACGACGAGCCGGTCGTTGGGCTGCCATAGATCGGTGAGCGAATACGACGAGAAGTACGGCTGCACGTTATCGACTTGCGCGCTTTGACCGTTTTCGGTCATTATCCAACGCGCGTGCGCTCGCGCTGCCGGCGAACCGGCGCACGAGCCCCCCGCGACGCAGTTGCCGGGCTCGAGATCGAGCGAACTCGCGGAACCCGGATAGCAGCCGCCGTTGTTTTGATTGTAACCGGTCAACAGGCATCCGCCTTGGCTTCCCGCATCGAAGCAGCTCCATGGAGCGCCGGTGTTGTAGTTGTAGCAACGCCCGTTGCTGCCGGCGTAACTTGAAAGTATCGAGCCAAGTCCGGTCGGCAGAAGGCTGTTCGTCGCCGCATCGGTCGACGAGAACGTCGCGTTATACGTTTGGAGTTTCTGGGTCGTAAACGTCGTCTGCGCGGTGAGCAAATTTCTCGACGAAAGCTGGTTGGAGTAGATCAGGCCGGCGCCGTAAATGTGGCCGACCACTTCGTAGTCGGGAAGATCCGATCCAAACGGCAATTCGGCCGCGTCGGCACCGCTGATGAACCAGTCGGTGTATTCCGAGTACCCCAGCAACCGCAAATACGAGCTGGGATTGAAGTTCTTCTGATACTGCAGCTTTTCGATCGCGTAGTCGTTCGAGTTTCCGTCGCGGAGGTTTACCGGGACCGGACTCCCGGGCGCTCGTCCCGGCGTGCTGCTCGGCAGCAGTTGAATCGCCACCTCGTTCGCGTTCGGCGTTTGCATGAGCGGCCCGTTGTAAACGTACGAGTCCAGATACGCAAACGGATAACCGAGACCGGTCGCCTTGCCCACGGCAGGCGTGTACCACATCTCTTGCTGCGAGCTCAGATACTGCGAGTGAATGCCGCCGACGATGTACAGCATTTGAATGTCGTCGCGCAACGGCGATTGCTTGTGCGGTATCGCTATATGGAAGTTCGCGACGTTTTCACGATCGGCATTATATCCTTGCGCGTACGAATAGCCTGGTGAAAACAGCGCGCCGTAGTCGGGCGCTTTTCCGCCGCTTCCATCTAGGACGTTGTATTCGGCGTTATTCGTGGGCACCCACAACGGATAGAAGTACAGCGGGTCGCTGACGCCGTTGAACTGATCGCCGTATCGGAAGGTTTGATTCGTGCCCGAGAAGCCGACGTAATACGAAAACAGCCGGTCGGGCGTCGCGCCGCCGGCTTCTACCATGGCCTCGTGATAGAACGACGGCGTGGCGGCGCCGAGCTCGCCGTCGGCATAACCGGGGTACGTCCCGGTCTTTATGACTTGATTGATGTAGCCGGCGAGACCCGACGAGTTCGACGTTGCGGGCGTTCCGCCGGTATAGACTTGAACTTCTTGACTTCCCAACGTGCTCAGCGTGCCGATAGGCGCGAGGTCGGATTGCCGCGTGAGCGTCAGGCCGTCCAGTTCGTACGCTACTTGATCGACGTCGCCGCCGCGAATGGAAACGCCTTGATACCATCCCTGCTGATTCGACGGCATGTTGACGCCAGGGGCGCTCGCAATAGCGCCGTACGCCTGGGTCATCGAGCCGGACCCTGCAAGCGTTTGCGCGGCCTTCTGTCCGCTCGGGCCGACGGAATACAAGTCGCTGGTCACACCGGCGTGCACCAAACTTTGCGCGGACCGCGACGTCGTGTGCGCGATGGTCTTGAGCGCCTTCGGCAGCGAGAAGCTGACGGTTCGCGACTGATCCGCATAGACGACGACGCCCGCTTCAGACTGCGGCTCGTATCCCGTCTTTGACGCGCTCACCGTGTAGGTGTCCGGATCGAGGGAGATCATTGAAAAGTTGCCGCCGGCGTCCGTGAGCGCCGTGACCGTTTGCGACGGCGAAGTCGCGGTTACGGTAACCCCGGCAAGCGGGGCACCGCTCGCCGCGTCGGCGATGTGACCGTGCAGCGAACCGGTCGTGCCTGCCAGTACGAACGATGTAGGAACGAAGACCACGGCGAACGCGGCGACTGCCGCTATCAGTCTGCGCATTGGTTGATTGTACGTCCCGGCGACGACCGAACCTATGGAGGCGACCTACAAATTCACTTCGGCCTACTGTTTGCCGCAGACAAGATATCGTCGCCCTCGAGCTCCAAAAGCTTCGCCGCCAGCTGCAGCTCAAAGCGTGTGTCGGGATCGTCGAAGCGCAGCTCGAGCACTTCGGCGGCCCGATTGAGCCGATAGCGCAGGGTGTTGCTATGAATGCCGAGCGCGTTGGCCGTCTCGCGCATCGCAAAGCCGTTGCGGGCCAGGGCCAGCACCGCCTCTACCAAGTTTTTTCCTCCGCGCTGGTCGAGCAGCGGGGTCAGCAGATCGTCGAGGAAAGTACGTCGCGCCTCGACATCGCCGCCGATGACGCGCGGAACGAGCACGTCGTCGAACGCGCAGATCCGCTGACGCTTTCGGTAGCGCAAGAGCGAAAGCGCCTCCCGATAGCCGGCGCGGGCGCCTTCGACGCCGCGGTGGACGCGGCCGGCGACGAGCGAAACCTCCGGATCGAGCGCAGCAGTCAGCGCTGCGATGTCGACTTGCGCGGGTGCCAAAAACGGCACGCGGTCGAGAACGATCGAAACGAGCCGGTCGGCGCCATACGGTCGCAACGCTTCACGGACGCGCGATGCGACGCGGTCGCGGCGTAAGAAGCCTTCGCGTGCGAGCGGCATCTCGTCCGGTACGACGGCAATCGCCGCGCGGTACGTTTTGTCCGGATCGAAACCGAGCAGCCGCACGCGCTCGAGCGCGGCCGGAGAGAGCTCGCCCTCGGATTCGAGCAGCGACAGAATCGATGCGTAACCCAACGTCGCTTCGAGCGACGCTAACTCGCGCTGATGCGCAATGTGAATCGCCGCGACGAGCGCGGCATATTCGGCGGCCCGATGATCGAGCTCCGAGAGCGGTTCGTCGCCTTCAACGATCCAAACGGCACCCACGAACTCCGCGCCGAGCCGTATCGGACACGCCAAACGCGCGACCAAACCGATCTGCGGCATCGCCGGAACGCGAATCGGCTTCTCGCTCGATCGCAAACGGCGGTCGAGTCCGGATGCCTGCAGTACTTCCAGCATGGCAGGCGGCGTCTGAGCGTTCTCGAGCGTCTCACGCCGAATCGTGTCGGCGCGCTCGTCGATAGTGCAGCTCGCGAGCAGTTTTCCCTGCGGATCTTCAAACGTCACGGAACGTCCGATTAGTGGACCCAACGTGCGCGCGAGATCGTCGAGGGTTGCCTCGCGCGATGCTGCGCGCATCAGCGCGTGATGGATCTGCTCCGAGCGCTCGATCACGCGATAGGGCTCGGCCATAATCGCGCGATGCAGCTCCTCTGTGATGCGCGCGAACGGAATATCGAACGGGATCTCGACCAGCGGCAGAAAGGCGCGGTCGGCGGCGACGCGCTCGGCTTTTGAAAACGCCGGAACGTAACGGCCCACGGCCAGTCCGACACCGGCGACGCCGCGCACGGCCAGCGCTTCGATCAGGTCGCGCTGGGCGGCGGCGCCCTTGGGCCAGCTGTAGCCGGTGGTCATTAGGAAGTAACCTGCCGGCACCCAGGGCGCCGGTTCCGGCATATCCACGACGTGCGACCACAGTACCGGCCGGTCGAGACCGGCTTCGCCCGCCACTAGCCGGCTGCCTTGGATGACGCGCAAGCGCAGCACGTCGCGCACGGTCAGCGACGTGGCTTTTTTGGACTCTTCCTCCAAAAAGGGCGGTAAAATTGTGCCGGACATACCTGGCATCGACCTGTGCCCACCGCTTACACTCGAAACGGAGCACCTCCTTGCCTATGGATACAGTTAGCACGCAGAACGTCATCGACCGGCGATCCGCAGCGGTTGCGCGCGGAGTCTCGGCCGCCCATCCGGTCGTCGTGGAGCGCGGCGCCGGCGCCCGGATTTGGGACGATACCGGCCGGTCGTACATCGACTTCGTGGGTGGTATCGGCACCCTCAACCTCGGCCACGCACACCCCAAAATCGTCGAAGCAATCGTCGATCAAGCCAAACGATTGACGCACACGTGTTTCCAGGTGGCGACGTACGAGCCGTACGTAGCGGTCGCCGAAGCGCTCAACCGGCACGCGCCGGGACCGTCTCGAAAGAAGACGCTTCTGCTTTCCACGGGAGCCGAAGCGACCGAGAACGCGGTCAAGATCGCGCGCGAGTACACGCGGCGACCAGCCGTCATCGCGTTCGCGCACGGCTATCACGGTCGAACGCTGCTCGCGCTGTCGATGACCGGCAAGAACGCACCGTACAAGCAGCACTTCGGTCCGTTCTGCAGTGAGGTCTATCACGCGCCGTTTCCGTACGAGCATCACGGTTTCACGAGCGAACGCGCGATCGCCGCGCTCGAAGGGATTTTTGAAAGCACCGTCGCTGCGGATCGCGTAGCGGCGATCATCATCGAGCCGGTGCTCGGCGAAGGCGGCTTCGTGCCGGCGCCCGCACCGTTCATGCGCGACTTGCGCGCGCTTACAACGGCGCACGGGATCGTCCTGATTGCCGACGAGATTCAGAGCGGCTTCGGACGCACCGGAAAATTCTTTGCGTGCGAGCACTATGGAATCGAACCCGATCTCATCACCGTTGCAAAATCGCTGGCCGGGGGATTACCGCTGGCCGGCGTGACCGGTAAGGCCGAGATCATGGACGCACCCGCGCCGGGCGGTCTGGGTGGAACCTTTGCCGGCAACCCCGTCGCCTGCGCCGCAGCGCTGGCTACCTTCGAGTTGATGGACGAAGCGTTCTTGGCGCGCGCGAGAGAAATCGGCGCGCGTCTAACCGTCGAGCTGCGTTCGCTGCAATCGCGTTTCTCAGGGATCGAGGACGTGCGCGGTTTGGGAGCGATGGTCGCGATGGAACTCTCCTGCGGTGCCGAGGCGATCGTCGATGCGGCGCGCGAACGCGGACTGCTGCTCCTGCTGGCCGGAAAACGCAACGTCGTGCGCATCTTGGTGCCGCTGATCATCGACGACGCCGATCTCGAAGAGGCCCTTCGCATACTCTCCGACAGCGTCGAGCACTGCTTGAAATGAACGAACGAGAACGTAGCGTCTACGATTACACGCAAACCGTTTTAGATCTCATCGAAGCGCGGCAGATCACACCCGCCGACGCCAAGTGGAT
This sequence comes from Vulcanimicrobiota bacterium, assembly GCA_963715435.1. Classification (GTDB taxonomy): domain Bacteria; phylum Vulcanimicrobiota; class Vulcanimicrobiia; order Vulcanimicrobiales; family Vulcanimicrobiaceae; genus JAFAHZ01. The sequence goes on along the minus strand of OY970243.1, from coordinate 1,908,644 downwards.
CACGCAAGAGACGGTCGAAGCGTTTCGCAATCACATCAATCCCGGATTCCTCGACTATCGCAAGGCAACCAGCGTCGAGGGCGCCGAAGCGGTCGTCGAGTGGTCCGACGCGGGACCGAACTCCTACCGTGACGTGACCGGCCGCGAGTACATCGACTGCCTCGGCGGCTTCGGCATCTTCAACGTCGGTCACCGGCATCCCAAAGTCGTAAAAGCGGTGATGGACCAACTTCGCCGCCAGCCGCTGCACAGCCAGGACTTACTCGATCCGCTGCGCGCAATGCTGGCCAAGACGCTGTCGATGCTGACCCCCGCCGGCCTCGACTTTACATTTCTCTGCAACAGCGGAACGGAAGCAGTCGAGGGTGCGCTAAAGCTCGCGCGCGCGTACGATCCGGCCAAACAGACGATCGTCGCGGCGACGAAAGGTTTTCACGGCAAGAGCTACGGGTCGCTCTCGGCAAGCGCCAAGGCCGAGTTCCGCCGTCCGTTCGGACCGATGCTGCCGAACATCGAGCACGTGCCGTTCAACGATTTGCCGGCGCTCCGCGACATGATGACGTCGTGTAAAGCGGTCGGTGAAGACGTCGGCGCGGTGCTTCTCGAGCCGATCCAAGGCGAGGGCGGCGTGAACATTCCATCGGACGATTACCTGCCGGGCGTGCGCGATCTCTGTAACGAGTTCGGCGCGCTGCTCATTCTCGATGAAGTGCAGACCGGAATGGGACGCACCGGAAAGATGTTCTGCTGCGAGCACTACGGCGTTGCGCCGGATCTCATGTGTTTGGCCAAAGCGTTCGGGGGCGGCGTAATGCCGGCCGGCGCGGTCGTGGGACGACGCGACATTTTCGCACGGCTCTTCGACAACCCGTTTCTTCACACGTCGACGTTCGGCGGCAACCCGCTCGCCTGTGCGGCGGCGCTAGCAACGATCAACGTGCTCATCGAAGAGAGTCTCCCTCAGCGCGCGGCTGCAATGGGCGGCCGCATGCTCGAAGGCATTCGCGACGCCGTCGCGGGGCACCAAGATCTCGTTATCGACGTACGCGGAAAAGGGTTGCTGATGGCCATCGAGTTCCGCAGCAACGAAATCGGTTTTGAGTTCGGTAAGCGCATGCTCGACCGCGGGGTGCTGGTTTCCGGCACGCTCGTAAACGCGCTCACCATCCGCATCGAGCCTCCGCTTACGATTGCGGAGGAACAAGCGCACTACGTGTGCCAAGCCATCGCCGAAATCCTCAACGCCATGAAACCATTACCCGCGGGAGCCTAAATCCATGGAAACGATTCAAAGAGCCAGCAGCGACGAGATCCTGCGCAACCTGCCGCGCACCGGAAACGTCGTTCCGATGTACGTCGACGGACGCTGGAAGCTCGCAGCCGACGGCGGAACGCGCGATTTGATCAACCCGGCCAACGGCGAAACGATTGCGATCGTCGCCGAAGGCGGCGAACGCGATGCCGAAGAGGCGATTCGGGCGGCACGCAAGGCGTTCGACGAAGGTCCGTGGGGATCGACCTCAGCCCTCGATCGCGCGGCGCTGCTCCTGCGCGTCGCCGACCGCATCGACGACTGCCGGGAAGAGTTTACGCGCATCGACACGCTCAACAACGGTAAGCCGCTGCGGGAAGCCGAGTACGACGTCATCGATGCGGCCAACTGTTTTCGCTATTATGCCGGTCTTGCGACCAAACCGCACGGCCAAACGTTCGACGTGCCGGCGCCGTCGCAGACGTTTACCGTTCGCGAGCCGATCGGCGTCTGTGGGCAGATCGTGCCGTGGAACTATCCGCTGCTCATGGCGGTGTGGAAGCTGGCTCCGGCATTGGCTGCCGGCAACGTCTGTGTTCTCAAGCCTGCCGAGCTGACGCCGCTGTCGACGATTCGTCTCGCGGCCATCTTCGAAGAACTCGATTTTCCAGCCGGCGTCGTAAACGTCGTGCTCGGCCCCGGAACGACCGCCGGCCACGCGCTTGCAGCCAGCACGCTGGTCGATAAGATCGCATTCACCGGCGGCACGAAGACGGGGCGCAGCATCATGCAAGCCGCCACGTCGAATCTCAAGAAGATCTCGCTCGAGCTCGGCGGCAAATCCCCCAACGTCGTCTTTGCCGACGCCGATTTCGATACGGCGGTGGATTATGCGCTGTTCGGCATCTTCGCAAACTCGGGACAAGTCTGCTCGGCCGGCTCGCGTCTAATCGTCGAACGGTCGATCCACGACAAGCTGCTCGATCGAATCGTCGAACGCGCTCGCAAGATTCGGGTCGGCGACGGTTTCGATCCGAACACCGAAATGGGGCCGATCATTTCTGCCGTTCATCGCGAGCGTGTCGAAAGCTACATCGCCACGGGTCGTGAGGAAGGCGCAAAGCTGCTCTGCGGCGGCGAACGCTTGAGCGGATCGCTCGCAAACGGCAACTTCATCGCGCCCACGATCTTCGACGGCACCCAACGGGATATGCGCATCGTCCAAGAAGAGATCTTCGGGCCGGTGCTGGTGGTGCAAACGTTCGAGGGCGAAGCCGACGCCATTAGGTTGGCGAACGACACCGTCTACGGATTGGCCGGCGCAGTCTTCACCCAAGACGTTGCCAAGGCGCATCGCGTGATTCGCAAGATGCGCGCGGGCATTACGTGGATCAACACGTACCACCCGACGTACAACGAGGCGCCGTGGGGGGGCTACAAGCAGTCCGGCATCGGACGCGAGCTCGGCACGTACGGCTACGACGCGTACACCGAGGTTAAACAGATCAACGTGAACCTCGACGTCGCGCCTTCGGGGTGGTTTAGCGAATAGATTTCGTGACCGATCTCAATCCGCAGGCCAAGCAAATGGCCGACGAGTCTATGGTGCGTAACCTTCGCGCTCAGGCCGAAGCGATTTGGCCCCATGAGCTCGGCTTGGTCCGGCGGTACCCGATTCGCGAAGACGCCAATATTCTGGACGCCGGTTGCGGCACCGGCGAGATCTCGTCGCGACTAGCAGACCTTTTCCCGCGAGCGCGGGTGACCGGCGTCGATATCGTCGACGCTCATCTCGAGCTTGCGCGGCAGGAATACGCCGAGCTGGCGTCACGTTTGAGCTTCGAGCGTCAGAGTATCTTCGAGCTGACGTTCGCCGACGGCGTCTTCGATCTAACTGTGTGCCGTCACGTCCTTCACTCGATACCGCATCCCAAGCGCGTTCTCGCGGAACTGAGGCGCGTCACCCGTCCCGGCGGCTACCTTCACCTCATTCCGGAAGATTACGGCATGATCGAGTTTCAGCGCCGCGGCGCGCTCGATCCGAGAGACTTCTGGCACGTCGTGCCTGCGCAATTTGCGGCAAGGACCGATACCGATCTGTTCGCCGGCCGCAACGCGTTTACGCTCCTGCGGGAGCTCGGGTTTGAGCAGATCACCGTCGACTACGTCGTCGTCGACACCGCGCGAACCAACCGCGAGACGTTCGCTCGCATCTTGGAGGCTTGGCGTGACGGGTACGCGGAGTCGATCGGAGAGCTTACGGACATTTCGCGCGAATCGGCGGTTGCATACTTCGACGCCATGATCGATAACGTGCGCGACCCCAACGGTTATGCCGTGTGGATGGTACCGGTCGTTGCCGCGCCCGTACCGCGCTGATGTGCCACGTACTAATCTCGACGTCGCCTTCGGCTGTTTAGCGAATAAGATCGTTCAATTCTTCGAACGCTTCGTTTACTTCGAAGCAAAGCCAAGGCGCAGCTTCATGGGCAAACCGCTCCCCATCTTCGTATCGAGATTTGCCCGGCTCGATCCGGGCGACCAAACCTCTACGGCGACAGCCGTTCGAAAGAGACAAAGGCCGCGTCGGGCACGATCTTAATTTTTCTGCCGTGCTGCTTTGCGGGGTAGAAGTCCCATTCGGGAAGCGCGCGGCCCCGGTCGTCAGTATATCACTGGCGCACGCCGTCGTGGCAAGGGCGGCACGCTTAGCGAGTAAAGTGCTGCGCGATGAAGTCTAACCAGTAGTGATATACGTCGACGACGCGCACCGGATCGCTCGGGAAATGTCCGTTGATGGGCCAGACGCGTAAGGTCGCGTCCTTGCCCGCGTCGCGCAGCGCGCGCCAATACATCGACGACGTTGCGAACGGATCGCGGTTGTCGCCGACGTCGGAAAGAATCAAAACCGGCGTGGTCACGTCGCGAACGTAGGAAATCGGCGAAACGCGGCGCCATTCGGCCGCGTTGTTGCCGACAAACGGCGATCCGTGCAGCATATCCACGTCGGCCAGGCTGTCGTCGGCGGTGCCGTAATCGGTGATCCAGTCGTTGACGGACGCGCCGGAGACGGCGGCTCTCCAGAAATGGTACTTGGAGATCATCCAGGCGGTCATGATGCCGCCATAAGACCAGCCCGACACTGCGATCCGCGACTCGTCGACGATACCGCGGGAGCGCACCGCATCGATTGCCGCGATGATGTCTTTACCGGGTCCGTCTTCGGGGTCGTAAAGTATCGCACGTTTATACGTCAAGCCGAGATTGGGACTGCCGCGATAGTTAGGCCGCAGCACTATCCATCCCCGCGCCGCCATGACTTGCGCCCAGAAATCGAATCCGAGCGCCGTCGGATCGTCCGGGCCACCGTGGATGTAAACGCTCAGCGGATACTTGTGTCCGGCGGTAAAGCCGGGCGGATAATAGATAACGCCGTCGGCCATTCTATCCAACGATGTTGGAAACGTCAAACGCTCCGCCGCAGCGAGTTCGAACCGCGCGATCGCCGCGTTGAAATCGGTGAGCTTCGTCACCGTACCGCCGGCGGCACGTTCGTAGATTTCCGCCGGCTGCTTTGGGGAGCTCCCGACGAACACCATCGTGCCGTCCGGCGCGAGGCCGCTCTGCAGCGAGGATACCGAGACCGCGCCGGTGGTTTGGCCGGGCGTTCCCGGCACCGTTCCGTGCAAGTCGATGGCTTCGGACTGGCCGTCGAGCAGCAGACGGTAGAGCGCCATCGTCGTACGCTCCGGCGTCGCCACGACCACGCTCTGTGAATCGCGCTCCCACGCATAATCGGTGACGTCTCCATCGATCGTCCCGGAAAGCAACGTCCCTTTGCCGCCATTGGGAGTCGTCACGTACAACTGCGTCAGCGTTACTTCCGGATCGCCGGTCGAGTACGCGTATGCGATATGCTTGCCGTCCGGAGAGAACAGCGGCGAGCTCTCCCACTCCGTTCGCCCCGTCAACCCGCGCACGGCTTTCGTTTCGACGTCGACGAGCGCGATATGCGAATATGCTTCGTCGTTGAGGATCGCGTTGGGGACGAGAGTGAATGCAATGGTCTTACCGTCAGGCGACCAGGAAAGCGCATAATCCGGCGTCGCGCTCTGCGATCCGAAGGTTAGTTGTCTTGGCGATCCGCCTTCGGGCGATTGAACGAAGAGGTGCAGCGGCCGTGGACGCGAGCGTGCGGTGATCGGCTCGGTGGTGAAGATGAAACTGTCGCGAAAGCGATCGGCGCCGGTGCGTTCGGGCTCCGGATCGGCGGCAACGTAGGCCAACGCGCGGCCGTCCGGACGCCATGCAAACTCTTTGACGTCGCTCTTCGCGTTCGTCACCGGATGCGCATCGCCGCCGTCGAGCGGCATGATGAAAATCTGATCCTTCCCGTTTTTGCCGGCGGCAACGAACGCGAGCCGGGTACCGTCGGGCGAGAATGCCGGTTCGGACAGATCCTTTCGATGGTAGGTCAGCGTCCGCGTGGCGTGCGTCACAACGTCGATCATCACCAGATCGTCGTCGCGCCGGTCTTCGTCCCACACGACGCGCGAGACGATCGTTACGGCGTGCTTGCCGTCCGGTGCAATTGCGGGCGACGACGGCGTGACGAGACTTCGGTAATCGGTTTGGGTGAGAGTTGCTGCGAGAGCTATGGCCGCAAGGAACATGCGCGCCGTTTCGCCGGAGCGATATCGGCGGCCTACGCCTCAAAAACGTCCGGCGGACCCCACGTCAGAGTAGCGATGACGCTATCGTCTTCTTCGGGCGCAATGGTTCGCAAATCGAACAACAAGCGGCCGTCTTCGATCCGCGCGACGATTGCCGGATTGTCGCGGCGCAGGGCGGCGGCCGTCAAGTCGGGGCGCGGCGATCGAATCGCTATCGCGAGCGAAGGAACGCGCGCGTTCGGGAGCGTCCCGGCGCCGACGTACGCGTCGCATTCTACGAGTTCGGCTTCCGGCATCGACGTCAGATACGGCTGCGCCCGCGCGCGCAGCTCTTCGAGCGTCGCCGCCAGCATGCGATAGAGCGGAATACGCTCGCGCGACGTGCGGTCGCGATACAGGTGCAGCGTTGCGGCAAGCGCGGCAATAGTCGTCTTGTCGACTCGCATCGCGCGCAACAGCGGATTCGAACGTAACGCGGCGACGAATCGCGCGCTGCCGGCAACGATGCCCGCTTGCGGTCCGCCCAGCAGCTTGTCACCGGAGAACGTCACGAGATCGATGCCGTCGGCGAGCGTTTCTTGCACGGTACGCTCGCGCGGCAGGCCGTATTCCGCTAGATCGACGACCGCCCCGCTTCCCAAATCCTCGACCACAATGACGCCGGCGCGTCGCCCCAGCTTGACGAGCTCCGCGCCCGAAACGTCGCTGGTGAATCCTTCGATGCGATAGTTCGAGGGATGCGTGCGCAAAAGCAGCGCGGTGCGCGGCGAGAGAGCCGCCTCGAAATCGCTTGCATAGACGCGGTTGGTCGTACCGACTTCGACCAGCGTCGTGCCGCTGCGCGCGAGGACGTCTGGAATGCGGAATCCGCCGCCGATTTCCACCAGTTGATTGCGAGCGACGACCGTTTCGCGGCCTCGCGCAAAGGTGTCGAGCACCAGCAGCACCGCCGCGGCGCAGTTATTGACGACGACGGCGTCCTGCGCACCCGTGACTTCTCGCAGCGCGTCGGTCACGCGCGAATACCGCGATCCGCGTTCGCCGGCTTCTAAATCGTATTCGAGATTCGAATAGCCGTGCGACAGCCGTTCGATCGCGGCAAGCGCGTCGCGCGCGAGCGGCGCTCGCCCGAGATTCGTATGCAGCATTACGCCCGTTGCGTTAATGACGGGAATCATGCCCCGCATGCGCATAGCGTCGAGCTGCAGCACGACGGCGGCTACCAGGCCTTCGTAGGCGTGAGCGTCACCGGAAGCACGAGCGCGATCGAGCACTCGCTCGATCGCGCTTTTCATTCCTTCTCTTCCGAGCGTCGCCGCATAGCCGGCAATCGCGGGCTCTTCCAACAGCCGGTGCACAGCCGGTAGGCTGCGCAACGCTTTGCTCACGGTTTAGGCGACGTGCTTGCTGAGCATCGACGTAATTACGTTCTCGGGGACGTATCCCACGACGCGATCGACGGGCTGTCCGCCTTTGAAGAGAATCAGGCACGGAATGCCCGAGACTTGATACTGACCGGCCAGACTCGGATTGTCGTCGGTATTCAGCTTGACGAACTTCGCCTTGCCGGCGTTGGCGTTGGCGACCTTCTCGACGACGGGGCCGAGCATCTTACACGGTCCGCACCACGGCGCCCAAAAGTCCACCAGCACGGGCTGGCTGCTTTGCAGCACCTCGCTGTCAAAGTTCGTTTGTGTTACGTCGGCTAACGAGCTCAATGTCTATCCTCCGGTTGCTGGGACCGCGCTGGGTTGGCTTAGGGTTTCAGAGTTCCTGTTGCTGGGGCTCGCCGGTGATATCCGTGATCTGTTTGGCCTGCTTGCCGAGATTCGTAATGGCGATCACTTCGTTGCCTTCGCCCAGACGCTGCAGCCGCACGCCCTTGGCGTCGCGCCCAGTCTTGCGAATGTCGCCGACCTTCAGACGGATGACTTGGTTGCCCGACGTCATCATCAAGATTTGGTCTTCGGGGGAGACCAGAATCTGATCGACCACGTTGCCGATGTCGTCGCGCTGCCGCGCGAACGCCTTCACGCCTTTGCCGCCGCGCGCCGTGTGACGGTACTCCGCGATCGGCGTGCGCTTGCCGAACGCCAGCGACGTGACGAGCAGCACTTCGCGGCGCTCGTCTTCGATGACGTCCATCGCCACGATCGTATCGCCGGACTCCAAGGTCATTGCCTTGACGCCGCGCGCCGCGCGGCCCATCGGGCGAACGTCCTTTTCGTTGAAGTGCACCGCCATGCCGTCGGTCGATGCCAAGATGATATCGTGCGAACCGTCGGAAAGATCGACGGCCAACAGCTCGTCGGCTTCGTCCAAATTGATCGCGATGAGGCCGTTGCGGCGCACGTTTGCGAACTCGTCGAGTTTCGACTTCTTGATGACGCCGCGTTTGGTCACCATGACGAGATACTTCTCACCTTCAAACGAGGCAATCGGGAATACCGCGGTAACCTCTTCTCCGGGCGGCAGGGTAAGAAGATTGACGAGTGCGGTGCCGCGCGCTTGACGAGTCGTGTCGGGAATTTCGTATCCGCGCAGCCGATAGACGCGGCCTTTGTTCGTGAAGAAGAGCACGTGGTCGTGCGTCTTGGTCACGAAGAAATTGCGTACGACGTCCTCGCGCTTGAGATTCGAGATACCCGTTACGCCGCGGCCGCCGCGATTCTGGGTGCGGAACGTGTCGACCGACACGCGCTTGATGTAGCCGCCGACGGTGTATGTTACGACCACGTCGATATTCGGCACGAGCTGCTCGATCGAGATTTCGTCTTCGGCCGCTTCGATCGACGTGCGCCGCTCGTCGCCGACGCGCTTCTTTACGTCGAGCGTTTCGGTTTTCACGATGCCGGCGATCCGGCGCGGGCTCTTGAGAATATCTTGCAGCTCGGCGATCGTCTTGATCAGCTCGGCGTACTCTTCTTCGATCTTTTGCCGCTCGAGCCCGACCAAGGTGCGCAGCCGCATATCGACGATGGCTTGAGCTTGCACGTCGCTGAGCGAGAAGCGCTGCGACAGACGCTGCTTGGCTTCGTCGGTGGTCTGACTGCCGCGCACGATCCCGATGACTTCATCGATGTTGTCGAGCGCAATGCGATAGCCTTCGAGCAAATGCGCGCGCTCTTCGGCCTTCCGTAAATCGTAACGCGTACGGCGCGTAACGACGTCCTTGCGGTGGGCGATGAAGTGCTCGAGCAACTGTTTGAGGTTGAGCACCTGCGGCTCGATGGCGACCGACCCGTCGGCGCGGGGTGCGCCGACCGGCACCAGCGCGAGCATGTTAAAGCCGAAGCTGGATTGCAGCGGCGTGTGCTTGAAGAGCTGATTGAGTACGACTTTGGGCGTCGCGCTCTTTTGAAGCTCGACGACGACGCGCATGCCTTTTCGGTTGGAGAGATCGTCCAACCGCGCGATCCCGGTGATCCGCTTCTCCGCATGCGCTTCGGCGATCGCCTCCACGATGCGGTTCTTATAAACCTGGTACGGGATCTCGCTGATGATGATCTTGTGCCGGCCTTTTTCCTCGACGATTTCGGCTTTGCCGCGAATCGAGATCGAGCCGCGTCCGGTGCGATAGGCCTCGCGAATCGCTTCACGGCCGTGAATCGTGCCGCCGGTCGGAAAGTCCGGACCCGTCACGATGTCGCAGAGCGCGTCATCGCTCAAATTGGGATCGTCGATGAGCGCTGCGACGGCATCGGAGATTTCACCCAAATTGTGCGGCGGAATGTTAGTCGCCATGCCGACGGCGATGCCGGAAGAGCCGTTGACCAGCAGTTGCGGCAGCTTGCCGGGCAACACGGTCGGTTCGGTCGTCTGATTGTCGAAGTTAGGGAGGAACGGAACGGTTTCTTTGTCGATATCCGCAAGCACGTCGAGCGCGGCGCGCGCGAGCCGCGCCTCGGTGTAGCGCATCGCGGCCGGCGGGTCGGGATCGATCGAACCGAAGTTCCCGTGTCCGTCGACCAACGGGTAGCGCAAAGTGAAATCTTGCGCCATGCGCACGAGCGCGTCGTAGACTGACGAGTCACCGTGAGGATGGTAGAGCTTGAGCACTTCGCCGGTGACGCCGACGCATTTGCGATGCTGCTTGGTCGGCTCCATGCCCATCTCGCGCATCGCGTACAGAATGCGCCGCTGAACGGGCTTGAGTCCGTCGCGGACGTCGGGTAAGGCCCGCGAGGCAATAACGGACATCGCATACGAGAGATAGCTCTCTCGCATTTCATCTTCGACGTTGACCTGGGAAACTAAATCGTTATTCAAATTACAAGGCGCTCCGGTGCCTATGGCGTCCCAAACGAACTCTCGAGGCATTGCATAGATATGCCGGGACTTCGTCGCGCGAAGGGGTCAATTACAAGTTGTCTTCTGGGGAGGGCATTCCCCTCGGCGCCGAAGTCGTCATCCATGTCCGACGCTTTCGCCGCCCCGTTGCGGCGCACTTTTTCCGACGAAGCCGCACTGACCGAGTTTGCGGCAACGTTTGCGCTCGGGCTGCGCCCGGGAGACGTCGTCGCGCTGTCCGGCCCGCTGGGCGCCGGCAAAACGACTTTTGTCCGTTCCGTGGTCCGCACGCTGCACGGAGCCGATCAAACCTCTAGTCCGACGTTTACCTTCTGGCATCGCTATGCGGGTAATCCGCCGATCGATCATCTCGATCTCTTTCGTATCGAAGAGCCGAGCGAAACTGTCGAGCTCGGATTAGAAGACGCGTTCGACGGCCGCTCGATCGTCTTGGTCGAGTGGTGGGAAAAAGCGCCGCATCTCGTTCCAACTGCCCGTTACGACGTTCATATCGAAGGAGCCGGCGACTCGCCGCGCACCGTGGAGTGTACCCGCCGGTGACCGTTCTGGGAATTGACGGTGCGCTGGGAGGCTTCTCCGTCGCAGTCGCCGCGGGCGACTCGATCCTCGCATTCCGCTCGGAGCCGGGAAACGTCGCACTCGAAGCCGGTCTGACCGCGGTGGCGGGGGTATTGAAAGAAGCCGGCGCGACGGCGCCGGAGATCGAACGCATTGCGGTCGGTTGCGGCCCCGGCGGCTTTACTGGGCTGCGCATCGCGATCTCCTATGCTAAATCCCTGGCACAGGCGTGGCGCCGGCCGCTGGTCGCGGTCGATTCATTCGACCTTTTGGAGTACGGCAGACGGTTCGACCGCGTGCTAACGGTGGTCGTTGGCCGTCCGGGAGTGATTTCGGCCAGGCTTCGCGACGGAGCCGGGGTTTGGCGAGCTTCGGGTTGGATTGCCGACGTGCTGCGACAGTTGGAGGGTCCGCTTCGCAACGCTCGGGGAGTCACAGACCGGCCGCTTCCTATCTTGGGAGCGCCGAAGGACGTGCTCGGCGCGCTCGCCGAACGCGACATTGTAGTGAGCCCGGTCAATCCTTCGACGTCCCCCGCCGCTTGCGCCGCCGCTCTGGCCGCAACCGCCTTGACACCTGCTCCGAGCGTCCACGCCGTGCGCGCGGACTACGGAGAGCTTCCGGCCGCACGAGTTCCGCGCCTGAGATGAAGATGACGCTCAGTCCGCACGACGCCGGACTACCCGATCGAATGACGATCGAGCCGATGACTGCCGGCGACATTCCTGCGGTGACACGAATCGAGCGCGCGTCGTTTTCCACGGTGTGGCCGTCGGACGCGTTTTACAACGAGCTCAACACCAACAAAGTGGCGCACTATTTCGTCGGGCGAATCGACGATCGCGTCGTCGCGTACGGCGGCATCTGGGTGATTTTGGAAGACTCGCACGTCACGACGATCGCAGTCGACCCGGCGTTTCGCGGAAAACGTTTGGGCGAGGTCATGCTGCTGCATTTGATCGACAAGGCGATCGAGCGCGGCGCCGCGTGGCTTACGCTCGAGGTGCGCGAAAGCAACGTCGTGGCGCAGCAGCTCTATCGCAAGTACGGTTTTACGACGGTGACGACGCGGCGAGGATATTACAGCGACGATAACGAGAGCGCGATGGTGATGTGGGCGGGAAATCTCAAAAGCGAGTTGTATCGCAATCGCATTGAAGTCCTGCGAGCGCGCAATAGCGCTTGACGTTTACGCAACTCGCGCGGCGGGTGCGCGATCATCTCGCGCAGGATCACCGGTACGAACACACGATACGCGTCGCACGCTGCGCCGACGTGCTCGCACAGCGCCACGGTCTGGACGCGCGTCGGGCTCGGCTAGCCGGTATGCTGCACGATCTCGCGCGGCTGTATTCGGCAGAGCGGCTGCTGGCCGAATGCGAAGCGCGCGGCATGGCGATCGACGCCTTCGAACGTGCGAATCCCATCGTGCTGCACGCCCGGCTGGGTGCGGCGATTGCCGCCGAAACCTTCGGGGTACACGACGAGCAGGTGCTCTCGGCCATCGAAAAACACACCACCGCGGCGGCGGCTATGTCGCCGCTGGATTGTGCCGTTTTCCTAGCCGACGGTTTGGAGCCGGATCGCACGTTTCCGCAACGCGCGGCATTATGGAAACTCGCGATGAACGATCTGACTGAAGCGACGCGCGAGGTCGTCAAATCGTCGATCGTTCATTTAGCGCGTAAAGGGCTTGCGGTGGCGCCCGCCACGATCGCGGCGGCGCGCACCTTCAACATTTCGCTCGAGGAGGTAGGAGCATCGACCAAGTAATCGACGTCGTGCGCGATGCAGCGCTCGACAAGAAAGGCATCGATTTCACGATTCTAGACGTGCACGCGCGCACGATTTTAGCCGACGCGTTTGCGATCGTCACCGGCCGGTCGAAGATCCAAACGCGCGCGATCGCCGATGCGATCGTCGAAGCGCTCGAAAAAAGCGGTACCACCGTTACGCGCGTCGAGGGTTACGGCGACGGCACTTGGATCCTCATCGACGCAGGCAATGTCATCGTACACGTGTTCACGCCCGAGCAGCGCACGTTCTACAACCTGGAACGCTTGTGGGCCCAGCCGCAGCTGCAAGCATCGTCGGGAACTCCATGAAGGGCCGGCGCCCGACGCACGAGACCAGGACATCGCGTAATCGGCGGGAGTTCTGGAAACGCCTAGGCGTCTGGATTTTCATAGTCTTCTTCGCCCTGAGCGTCGCGGGTGGGCTCATCGTGGTGGGTACCAGCTTAGCGGGGCGTTGAGGGGCCCACGAAGTGGGGTCGCGCAGCGCAAGCGAAGCGAGCGCGAAGTGCCTTTAGGAGAAAACGGGGCCCAAAAATGTATTAGCATTTTTAGGGGACTATTGTCGACAATGTGCAAGAGGCTCGAATGGATCACGTTCTGACGCCATGGGTTCCGCAGGCCGGCCGATCGGTGCCGACCATCGTTCGGGGCGAGGGGTCGTACCTCTACGACGACCGCGATAAGCGCTACCTCGACCTGTCCGCCGGTCTCGTTGCCGTCAATCTCGGCCACGGCCACGGTGGCCTGGCGCAGGCCATCGCCGAGCAGGCCGCGCGGTTGGCGTATGCGCCGCCGAGCCTTGGCAACGACGCGCGCTCGGCTCTGGCGAAAGCGATCGTCGAGATCGGTCCCTGGAATGAAGGCGGCCGCGTCTTTTTCACGACCGGCGGAGGCGAGGCCAACGAGGACGCCGTGAAGTTCGCGCGAGCCATCACCGGACGGCATAAGGTTTTGACCGCGTACCGGTCGTTTCACGGCTCGGCGCCCGGCGCAGGGAGTTTGACCGGCGAGAACCGGCGTTGGCCGAACGAACCCGGTCTGCCCGGCGTGGTACGTTTCTTCGCGCCGTTTCCGTATCGCAGCCCCTTCTTCACCCGCGACCCCGATGAAGAAGTGGCGCGCGCGATCGCGCATCTCAAAGAGATCGTGCGCTACGAGGGCGGCGAGCGAATCGCCGCGCTGCTGATCGAGCCGGTCATCGGCTCGAACGGCGTCATCGTCTTTCCCGAGGGATACCTCAAGGGCGTGCGAGAGCTGTGCGACCGTCACGGCATCCTATTGATTTTCGACGAAGTGATGACCGGATTCGGACGGACGGGTGAAGCATTTGCGTCCCAGCGTTTCGGCGTCGTGCCCGACATATTCACGTTCGCAAAAGGCGTAACGTCCGCGTACGTTCCGCTCGGCGGCGTCGCGGTGCGCGAATCGCTGGCGAAGTTCTTCGACGCAAACGCACTCCCCAGCGGCCACACGTTCAGCGGACATCCGCTCGCCGTAGCGGCCGGGCTCGCGGCCGTAAAAGCGTACCGCGACGAGGATCTCTTCAAGCGCTCGCGCGTCATCGAGCAATGGCTGCGCAATCGTTTCGACGATCTCGCATCGCGCCATCCGATGCTGGGCGAAGCGCGCGGCGTCGGCGCCTTCTTCGGACTCGAGCTCGTGGCCAATCCGGAGACCCGAGAGCCGCTGGTCGAATGGCAAGGCGGACGTACGCTGCAATCGCTCTTCGGCGATCTGCTCGAGCGCGGCGTCTATATTTACGGACGCTACAACGTCATCGTCGTTTCGCCGCCGTTGACGGTTGCCGAGAACGAGCTCGACGAAGCGATGGAGATATTCGATGCTGCGTTCGCGGAGTTCGCGAAGCTTCCGAAAGCAGGTTGACGATGGAGATGTTGGTCACCGATCCGGCGACGGGACTCGAAATCGGCAGCGTTTCCATGGCGGAGAGCCGCGACGTCGCACGCGCCGTAAGCGCGGCGCATCGAGCGTTCGCATCCTGGTCGCAGGTTCCGGTCACCGAACGCGCACGGTTGATGTTCCGGTACGCCGACGCTCTCGAGCGCCGGCACGAGGATGTCGCGCGCAGCATTTCGCGCGAGAACGGCAAGACGATCGCCGATGCCCGCGCCGAAGCGCGACGCGGCATCGAGGCGGTCGAGTTCGCGTGCGGCATGCCGTCTTTGATGATGGGCGACGCACTGCCGGATATCGCCAGGGGCGTAGACTCAATTTCGGTGCGGTATCCGCTCGGCGTATGCGCCGGCATTACGCCGTTTAACTTCCCGTCGATGATTCCGTTATGGATGTTTCCGATCGCGCTTGCGGCCGGCAACACCTTCGTTCTTAAGCCGTCGCCGCAGACGCCGCTCACCGCGGACCTGCTTGCCGAGATCGCGCGTGAAGCCAAGTTCCCCGACGGCATACTCAATGTGGTGCACGGCGGCGTCGAAACGGTCAACGCGCTGATCGATCACCCCGATGTGGCCGCCGTTTCCTTCGTCGGCTCCTCGAGCGTTGCGAAGATCGTTTACGACCGCGCCGCCCGGGCGCATAAACGCGTCCAAGCGCTGGGCGGAGCAAAGAACTATCTCATCGTCATGCCCGACGGCGTCAAGCAAAACACGATCGATGCGATCGTGAGCTCCGCGTTCGGCGGCGCGGGACAGCGATGTCTCGCGGGATCGGTTGTCGTTGCCGTCGGCGATGCGGGCGACAAGCTCGTACCGATGCTCGTCGACTCGGCGCGCGGATTACGTTTGGGTTGCGGCTTGGACGCCGGCACCGACATGGGTCCCGTCATCAGCCACGACGCCATCGCGCGCATCGACGGCTACGTGGAACGCGCGCAAAAGAACCGCGCGACGCTGGTGCTCGAACCTGATTCTGCAGCGCGCGCAGCCAAAGGCTCGTTTCTTTCGCCGGTTATCTTCGACCGGGTCGATCCGCAGAGCGAACTCGCTCGTGAAGAGATCTTCGGGCCGGTGCTGGCGATCGTGCGGGTGGCGACGCTCGAGGAAGCAATCGACCTCGCCAACCGCTCGCGTTACGGCAACGCATCGTCGATCTTCACTTCCGACGGCGGGAGCGCGCGAACGTTCTCGAGCCGCATCGAAGTCGGCATGGTTGGCGTCAATATCGGCGTCGCGGCGCCGATGTCGTTCTTTCCGTTCGGCGGCGTCAAAGATTCGATCTTCGGCGATTTACGCTGCCACGGGAAAGACGGCGTCGCGTTCTACACGCAGCAGCGCGTCATCATCAGCCGCTGGTCCTAGTTCGTAAGCCTCAGGGGGTGGATTAGCACTCGCACGAAGTGCACATCGTCTCTTCTCGGAGGTCTATATGTTTTCTCTTCGCAAGCGGATTTCGATTGCCGCGACGGCCGGCGCAATTGCCGTTTCACTCCAAACCGTGTCGCTTGCCGCATCGCCCCAACAGACGACGCTGCAAGCCTTAGTAGGCCATTGGACCTGCGTCAGTCACGACAGCGACGGCAAGACGTGGCACGAAAGCGACACGTATTCCACGTGGGGTCCTTGGTTGAAAGACGACTCGACATATCCCGCCCAGAATGGCCAAGCCGCGGCTACGGGAATGGGCGTAATAGGCTACGATGCGAAACATCACCGCTGGTACAACGATGGTGAGGATACCAACGGCGAATACGGATCGGGTTACAGCAACTCGGCGGGCTTGGGCGGCTCTAAGTGGCACGACGGCTTTCCCAACAACAACGGAAGCGCCACCATAAGCCTTTCGAAGAACCAGTACGTCGTCGACAGCTCCGGACCAAACGATAAGGGCAAGATGACAACGTCGCATCAAGTTTGCACTAAGTCGTAACGTCCTCGAACCCGTGCGTGATGTGCGCGTCGAGGAGCCTGCGCGCCGTGAGAAACTCTCCGCGCTCGACCGCGGAGAGAAAGGCCTCGTGTTCGGCTGCAAGGTCCTCGGCGCGCTCGTATCGCGCGCTGGTCACGCCGATATAAAGACGAATCTGAACGATCAAGCTTTCGTAGGCGCGCTCTACCAGCGCATTGCCGGCCAGCGAAATCATCTCGCGATGCAGCGCGAGATCGGCGTCGATCGCGCCTTCACGGTCACCGCAGTCGATCGCGTCGCGCAGCGTCTTCACGCGTTCGTGAAGGCGCGCGATGGATGCCGCATCGGCGCGTTCCACGAGCCGTTCCAACGCGAAATGCTCGAGCGCTAAGCGAAACTCCAATAGCTCGGTGAGACGCGCCTTGTCGAGCTGCATCACCGTCGCGCCGCGATAAGGGAGAATCTCGACGAGACCCTCTTCCGCCAAGCGCAGCAGCGCCTCGCGCACCGGGCTGCGGCTGACGCCGAGTTCGCGCGAGATGTCGAGTTCGATCAGGCGCGAACCCGGCCGCAGTGCTCCGCGGGCGATGCGCTCGCGCAGGACGCCGGCGACGCGCGCGGCGGTAGACGCGCGCTCGAACGTCTTTTCCATTACGCCGCGGCTGCGCTGCGGCGCCGCAGCGCGAACCATATCCAGCCGGCGGCTAAGAACGCCAAGAACAGGTAGGCAAAGTAGCGTTGCGGCGAGGGCGGCACGGGATAGAACAGCGTAACGGCCGGAACGACCAATAAGACGAGCGCTACGACCGAGACGGCGCTGTCGGCCCAGCGATGCTCTTTACGGCGCTTGACGTATGCAAACGCCGCGATCGAGATCAGACCGTAGATGAAGATGAATCCGAACGAGCTGAGCTCCCCGGTGTTGTTGAAGATATCCAGCGGACTGACTCCGGCAAAAAGCGAGGCCAGCGCTACGACGAGCGTCGTGGCCGTGACGACGGTAACGGCAACGTTAGGCGTATCGTGTTTCGGCTCGACCTTTGCAAGGACGGATGGAAGAGCCTTAGCGAGCGCCATGGCGTAGGCGATGCGGCCGCCCGCCGTCAAACACGCGAGCAATACCGAAAAGGCCGCGCTGAATGCCCCGATCAGCAGCGGCACGCGCAAAAAGCCGAGATCGTACGCCTGCACGAGCGTTCCGATAGGAAACGTCTCTTGCGCGAGCGGCTTGGCAGCGTGCGCGAAACCGACGATCTCGGCGTACATCGAGACGATGAAGAACAGGCTGGCGAAGACGACGCTGCCGATGACGGCGCGGGGGATCGTTACGAGCGGGCGCTTCGCTTCCGCACCGAACGCGGTGGCGCTTTCGAATCCGACGAAACTGAAGATCGCGAACCCAATGGCAAGCCCGAAGCCGCCGGTGAATCCGCCCGTAGCGTGCAGTTGATTCGCATCGATCGCCGGACCGTGCGCGTAGAGAATCAATCCCACCAGCAGCAATATGAGCGTCACCGACGTCGCCTCCGTAACGAGCATGACGATGGCCGAGATCTGCACGCCGCGATACGCCAGCTGCCAGGCGACGATTGCAACGACCGTCGCAATCGCGACGGCCGGAACGTGCGCATGGCCGAGCGCAAGAAGCGCAAGCGCGAAGACCGACGTCGAGCCCAAACTGGCGGCAGCGACGAACCCGTAAGCCCACAGCAGCGCCCAGCCGGCGAAGGCGCCGGCAGTCGGCCCGAGATTGTCGGCGACGTAGCCGTACATCGAGCCCGCAGCAGCCGACCGGCGCGCAAACTGGTTGATATTGAGCGCGACGAAAATCATCATCGCGCCGGCGAAAACGTAGACGATCCACGTGCCGTTTCCGCCCAGCGAGAACATATACGGCGCAATCAGGAGCGGCGTCATGCTGGGCCCGATGCCCGCGATCGAGGTCGCCAGGACTTCGACGAAGTTCAGCGACCCCGACTTGAGACCGGCGCGTTCGCTCATTCCCGGCTTTGCTGCGTCGACTGTCGACAATCCTAGCCGGAAGGACGAAACTCGCCGGGCGGCTATAGGTAGAATCCACCGTGAGAATACCAGCGATCACCGTCCTTCGACCCCTGGCCGCCGCTCTTGCCCTGGCAGCCTTGCTGCCGTTGCCGGCAGCAGCCCGCGACTTCGTGCAAGATCAAGCCGGCATGTTCTCGGCCTCGACCGTCTCGCAGCTGAATCAGCGCATTTCGAACTTTAACGCGCAGACCGGCAAAGAGATCGTGGTCGTCACCGTGCCGTCGCTGGGCGGCGCTACGTTGCAAGACGCTGCGAGCTCCGCGTTTTCGTCGAACAACGTTAACGGCGTTTTGGTCTTCATCGCGCGAAGCGATCGCAGAGACATCATCGTGCCGGATCGCGCCGGCGCACAAGCGGGGTGGTTTACGCCCGACGTAACGCGCGGCATCCGCCAGTCGATGGAAGCGCAATTCCGCACCGAAAACTACGATGCGGGCATCACGACGGCAGTTGACGGCATTCTCAACGTATATCGCACGCACGTCGGCAGCCGGCAAATGCCCTCGAACGGGTATTCCGGTTCGCCTGCGACCGCAAATAGCGGCAGTGGAGGTTTTCATCTTTCGATGTTTTGGTGGATCATTATCGCGATCGTAGGCTTTATGGTATTACGTTCGATTCTGAGAGCGATGTCCGGTCCACGCTATTACGGCGGCGCCCCGGGCGCCGGCGCACCGGGAGCTATGCAGGGACCGATGCAGGGCTACGGCGGCGGCTACGGCGGCGGCAGCGGTTTCTTTAGCGGCCTGCTGGGCGGCTTGGGCGGTGCGTGGCTCGGTAACGAGATCTTCGGCCAGCACGCCGCCGGCGGTTTGGCCGCACCGGCCGATGCGTCTGGGATGGCGCAAGGCGGCGGTTGGGGCGGTGGAAACGACGGCGGCGGCTGGCAGAGCGATGCCGGGCAGGCCGACGTGAGCGGCGCGAGCTCGGGTGACTGGAGCGGCGGCGGCTTCGGCGGCGATTCGGGCGGCGGTTTCGGCGGCGGCGATTTCGGCGGAGGGGGCGGCGACTCGGGCGGGGGCTGGTGATCCGCGCAGCACTTCCCACCGTACTGCTTCTTGCGCTCGGTACGGCACCTTCGGCCGCGACGACTGTACCCGCGGGCAGTCCCCAAAGTGCGGCCGATGTGCTCGCGCGCTCGGTCGCTAATCGGGAAGAGCTGCACTCGTATCAAGTTCCAGTCACCGTCAAGGGCAGCGTGAGAGTCAGCTTTCTTTCCGTGCCCATAGCGATGGACGGCACCGAATACTTCAAAGCGCCGGACAAGGAAGCGATGCACCTTAACAACGTGCCGGCCGCTGCCAAGAGCTTCTCCAACACTATAAATACGATGGGCACGCCGCAGACGTGGGAAGCGAGCTACGACATCGTGCTGCAAGGAACGACGACGCATCGCAGCCACTCGGCCTACCTCCTAATCGGCACCCCGCGGCGCCCCGGCAACGTAAAAACCGTAACGATGTGGGTCAACGCCAAGACCTATGCGCTCGAAGCGGTTTCGTTTGCTTACGTCAACGGCTCGGCGTTAAACCTCGAGATGAGCCACCACGGCCTCTCGCCATACCACCTGCCGACGAGCATCGCCCTGACCGCGCGTTTCCCCGGCTACAGCGGTCAAGCTACGATCGCGTACGGGCCCTATCAGATCAACGTCGGCGTCCCTGACTCGGTCTTCTCGCAGCAGTAGTTTTTGAACCCGTAAGAGTACCACGCGCTCATGTACCGTTTGATGAGCGCTTTCCTAATCGCGTCGTTCGCACTTTCGGCAATGCCGGCTCCAGCCGTCGCAGGGGGCGTCAACGCAAGTTACTTAAACGCACTGCACTGGCGGCTCATCGGGCCGTTCCGGGGCGGCCGCGCGATCGCCGTCAGCGGCGTCCCAGGCCAACCGGACCACTTCTATTTCGGCGCCGTCGACGGCGGCGTTTGGGAGAGCACCGACGCGGGGCGCACCTGGAATCCCATCTTCGACGGCGAGCAGGTCGCGTCGATCGGTGCGATTGCGGTTGCGTCGAGCAAGCCGAACGTCATTTACGTCGGCACCGGCGAGGCCGACATGCGCTCGGACATCGCTTACGGTAACGGCGTCTATAAATCGGCCGACGGCGGCAAGACGTGGCAGCATCTTGGTCTGGACGACACGCGTCAAATCGGCAGCATCGTCGTCGATCCGCACGATGCCGACGTTGCATACGTCGCGGCGGGCGGACATCAATACGGTCCTAATACCGAACGCGGCGTCTTCAAAACGACCGACGGCGGCAAGACGTGGAGCAAGGTACTCTACAAAGACGAGAACACAGGTGCGTTCTCGCTGGTGATGGATCCGAGCGATCCCAACGTCGTGTATGCGGCGTTGTGGCAGACGCGCCGGCCGCCTTGGAACGTCTACCCGCCTTCGAACGGTCCCGGGAGCGGACTCTATAAAACGGCCGACGGAGGCAAAACGTGGACGCAGCTGCACGGCGGACTTCCCGCTAAGCTTGGACACATTGGGCTGACGATCTCGAACGCCGCGCCGCATCGCGTCTATGCAATGGTCGACAGCGATCCCGCCAACGGCGGTATGTGGCGTTCCGACGACGCCGGTGCCACGTGGACGCATATGGACAACGAGCACCGCATTTGGCAGCGCGGATGGTATTTCTGCGGCATCACCGCCGATCCGCACAATCCCGACGTCGTCTACGCGATGAACACAACGACCTATCGTTCGACCGACGGCGGCAAAACGTTCAACGCGCTCATCGGCGATCCGACCGGCCCCGATTTCCACATCGCCTGGGTCGATCCGAACGATTCCAACCGCATTATTCTCGGGAGCGATCAAGGCGTCGTCGTCAGCGTGAACTACGGCAAGTCGTGGAGCTCGTGGTACAACCAGCCGACGGGGCAGTTCTATCACGTCATCACCGACAACGCGTTTCCGTACTGGGTGTACGGCGCGCAACAAGACTCCGGCGCCGCCGCCGCGCCGAGCTTCTCGAGGTATGGATCTATTTCTCAGCAGGATTTTCGGCCGCTCGACGTCGGCGGCGAGAACGGTCACCTCGCGCCCGATCCGCGACATCGAGATATGGTTTACGGCGGCACGGTGACAAAAGAAAATCCTAGCACCGGCTGGGAACAGAACGTCGACCCAACCCTCGATTATCCGGGCGTCGTGTGGCGCGCTACGTGGACCTTGCCTCTGGCTTTCTCGCCGGTCGATCCTACGGCGCTCTACTTCGGTCGCCAGCGCATCTTCCGCACACGCGACGGCGGTAAGACGTGGACGATCGTCAGCCCGGATCTTTCGCGCACCGCAGACGGAACCTCGCCGAACCTGGATCCGGCGACGGCTGCCGACGATAACGGGGTGACGCGTCACGGTGTCGTCTACGCGATCGCGCCGTCGCCGCTGCGCGCCGACCTCATTTGGGCCGGAACCGACGACGGCTACGTGTGGATAACGCGCGACGGCGGCAACCACTGGAGCAACGTTACGCCTACGGCGGTTACTACCTGGAGCAAAGTCGGCATCATTGAAGCGTCGCATTTCGATGCGGGTGCCGCGTACGCCGCCATCGACCGGCATCGCATCGACGACTATAAACCGTACATCTATCGCACGCGTGACGGAGGCCGCACGTGGACGCCGATTGCAAACGGCATTCCCGACGGCTCGTTCGTCAACGCCGTTCGTGAAGATCCCAAGCGACGCGGACTGCTCTATGCGGGTACCGAGAAAGGCGTGTACGTATCGTTCGACGACGGCGATAGTTGGCAGCCGCTGCAGCTCAACTTGCCGGTGACGTCGATTCGCGATATTGCCGTTCACGGCGACGACCTGATCGTCGCGACGCACGGCCGTGCATTCTGGACTCTCGACGACATTGCAACGCTGCGTCAGCTCGCTTCAGACGCAAACGGAGAAACGACGCTCTTCGCGCCCGCCGTGGCATATCGCATTCGTCCCGAAAACGAAGAGGGAACGCCGCTGCCGGTCGACGAGCCGCAAGCGAAAAATGCGCAAAGCGGCGTCTACGTGGATTACTACCTCGCCGACAATGCGAACGCGGTAAACCTCGACGTGCTCGACGCAGCCGGCACGGTCGTTCGGCATTGGTCGAGCGCGCAGCCGCCAAAGCCCGTCAATCCAAAGTCGATTAGCTTCCTGCCGTATTGGCTGCCCGTTCGCGCCGTGCCGCTGACGACCGCCGGCGGGCATCGTTTCGTATGGGACTTTCATCGCGGCTCGCCCGATGGGCCGCTCATTCCGCCGGGGCGCTACACGATTCGGTTGAAGGTCAACGGCAAGACGTACACGCGTACGGCTGAGGTTCGCCGCGACCCCCGTGCGCCGGCGACCGATGCCGATTTGCGCGCACAGTACGCACTTTCGCTGAAGATCGATGCGCTAACGCGCGATGTGGAAGCGGCGCGCTCGCGCGCGCAAAAAGCGCGCAATCCCATCGCGGGAAGTCCTCTGCCGGAGAATCCCGACGATTCGATGGGCGCGTACTCGCACGACTTTACGTCGCTGCTTTACGTCGACAACGCGCTGCAGGCGCTGCAGTCTGCGGTCCAAAGTGCCGACGCCGCGCCGACCCCCTCGATGCAAAGCGCATTTCGCAAGCTCGAGGCGATCGCGCGGCGTGCCATGGCGCGCGTACGCTAGTGTCCTAGAACCTGCCCGTACCAGCGCTCCAGATCGTCGTGGAACTGAGATAGGGCCGCAGGGTGGAGATACACCATGTGGCCCGATTCGTAGAAGCCGTAGGTAATGTTGCTCTGTAACTGCGGCGCCAGGTTCAGGTGGTTGAGCGTGTAGACGGTCGCGAAGAAGGGCGTCGCGAAATCGTAGTAGCCGTTCGCCGAGAAGACGTGCAGGCCCGGATTGAACGTCATCGCGCGCGCGAGATCCTGTGCCGTGTTGGTCGGAACGTTGCCGTTATGTTTCCAATCCCACTGCCGGAAGACCGGCGTTAGCGGCCGGTACTCGATCGGCGGATTGTAGTGCAGGAGCTGACGCACGTAATAGTTCCCGGCGCCGACGAATGCGGCGTCGATGGCGGAATCGGTCGCGTCGAACTCGGGGCGGTCGGCGATACGGTCGAGCGCATAAGACGTGTAGCGCGCGTCGTAACGGCCCAGCGTTTGGCCCGAGTCGCGCAGCAGTTCGGTGGTGTAGCGCCAGTACGGAATGCGCAGGTTCGACGTGCGAATGTACCGTTCCGAGAGGCCCGTATAGCGGTGAAGCTTTGTGACGACGTCGTTATACGTCCCCGGCGAAAGCTTCGCCCCTCGTGCGAGCGCGTTGAGATACTCGGTCATCGCGAACTGCTCGACTTCGGGCAGCAGCGCGGCAAGCGTCGTCTGCGGACCGGGGAGCATATTGTGATACCACGACGACGCGGCCTCGGTCGGCAAATAGAGCGGGTATGCCCAATCGCCGCCGCCGATGGCGGTCGCGTAGAAGTTGGTATCCCAGTCGAGACTGAAGTCCAACACCGACGAAAGCAGAACGACGCCGTTCAAACCGATGCCTTGCCGTTGCAAATAGTTGGACAACAGCGCCGTGCGCGGCGTGCCGTATGATTCGCCGAACAGGAACTTCGGGGAGTTCCAGCGGCCGTACGTGCTGATGTAGCGCGAAACGAACTGTCCAAATGCGCGCATATCCGGATCGACACCGAAGAAATCGGACGGCTTTCCCGCCCCCTCGATCCGGCTGAAGCCGGTATCGGGCGCGTCGACGAACACCAGATCGCTGCGGTCGAGCAGCGTGTACTGATTTTGAACTAAGTTGAACGGCGCGTTGTTGGCTGCCGCCGCGTCGGGTATAGAGACGCGCATCGGCGCAAACGATCCCATGCGCAGCCAAATCGTCGAACTTCCCGGACCGCCGTTATAAAAGAACGTCACCGGCCGGGCGCTCGGGTTGACGCCGTCGAGCGTGAACGCGGTGAAGAACATTCGGCAGGTCGGCTGGCCTTTTTCATTCTCGAGAACGATCGTGCCGGCGCGCGCCGTGTACGGATAGACTTTTCCGCCGATCGTGGTCGTCTGCTCCGTCACCGAATCGGCAATCGCGGCGCCTTGCTGGGCCGCAGCCGGCTGCGGCCCTGCGGGAGCCGGCGACGCCCCCATGCACGCAAGAGCAGCCAGCGCGATCGTGACGTGTTTCATCGAAGTCATTTAGCGATTCCCCAGCACGGAGGCGTACCAGCGCTCTAGATCCGCGTGGAACGCGTGTAGCGCCGACGGGTGGAGATAAACCATGTGACCGGATTGGTAGAAGCCGTACGTGATGTTTCGCTGCAGCGCCGGCGCCAAGTACATGTGGTTTAGCACGTAGACCGTCGCGAAGAAGGGCGTCGCAAAATCGAAGTACCCGTTGGCGGAAAAGACCTTCATACGAGGGTTGTACGTCATCGTCTGCGCCAGATCGGGCGCGACGTTGAACGTCTGCGCATCTTCTCCGTGCGTGAAATCCCAACTGTTGCCGTCGGCGTAGATGAGATCGTAGATCTCGTAACGGTACAGCAGCGGCGTATTGTATTTGAGCACGTCGCGCATGTACTCGTTTGCCGTCGAAACGAACGCCGAGTCGATTGCGGCGTCCGTCGCGTCCCAGTCGGGCGAGATGCCCGGTCTGTCGAGCGTATACGTCGAGAACCGCGAATCCAGCCTGCCTAATGTGATGCCGCGCTGCCGCGCCAGCTCGTTTTCGAAGCGATCGTATGGAATGCGCAGGTTCGAGTTGCGAATGTAGTCTTCGTTCAGACCGGTGTATTGATGCAGCTTGCGCACGCTGTCTTCAAAACGGTCGGGCGACAGTCGCGCGCCTTGCGCGAGGGCGTCGAGATAATCGGTCAGCGCGAAATTTTCGACTTGCGATAGAAAGTCGCTCAACGATCCGTAGCCGGAGACGGCGTGATGGTACCACGCCGTGGCGGCTTCCGTGGGAAGGTACAGGACGTATGCCCAATCGCCGCCCCCGATGGGAGCGCCGTCGTTATAGTCGAGCATCGGATTGAGGAACGACGACAGCAGCACGATGCCGTTGAGTGCTATGCCGCGTTGCGCGAGCACGTTCGACAGTACCGCCGAGCGCGTCGTCCCGTAGGATTCGCCGAAAAGAAACTTCGGCGAGTTCCAGCGATGAAAGTTCGTGACGTACCGCGTGATGAACTGAGCGAACGCATCGGCGTCCTCGTCGACGCCCCATAAGTTCTTCGGCGTGCCGGCGCCGATCAGACGTCCGAAGCCGCTCCCGGGCATGTCGATGAAGACCAAATCCGTGCGATCCAGCAGCGTGTTGGCGTTGTCGGCGAGCCGGTATGGCGGCGGCCCGGTCATGGTACCGTCGGACGTAACCACGCGCACGGGGCCGAACGATCCCATGCGCAGCCAGATCGTCGAGCTGCCGGGACCACCGTTATAGAGGAACGTGACCGGACGGTTCCGCGCCGCCGCTCCGTCGAGCGTGTAGGCCGTGTAGAACACGCGAACCAACGGCTGCTCGTCCTGATTGCGCAGCGTGATCGTTCCCGCACGCGCGGTGTAGGCGAGCGTCCGCCCTCCGACGGCGATGGTATGATGCGTCACCGCATCGGCGGTGAGCGGCGGAATTTTTTGATCGGCAGCCCGTGCCCCGACCGGCGTCGCCAATGCGGCGCAGATAACGACTACGAGTGCATGTAACGGCGTACAGCGCAACGCAAAGCCTCCACGTGAAGCGGTAGGCCGTTCATTATCGCCGAGCGCACGCGTCCCTGCACGCGGCGGCGCTGCGCGCAATCAAATTTCGTTCAAAACCGCGTCGGCCGCGATTGGTGCGTCCTCGGGCGTCGCCATCGTCTCTTCCACGGCAACCTCGTTGGGCACCAAGACCGTGGTGAGATGACCGCGAGGACATGCGATCGTCAGCGTCATCTCGCTGGGCATGCTCTGCTCGTCGACGACGAGCGGAGCGCCCTCCGGGTCGACGACGAACGAACGCGCGCCCGGCGCGGCGATTACGGCGCCGCATTCCCGGCACGCGAGGTCGCGCAGGTGAACCACCGCTAGGAAAGGCACGAGCGCTAGCCCGGAACTCGATCGTAGAGCTCGTCTTTGAGGCGCTTGACCGCGCGTTCGATCGAATCGAGATACGGCAGCATCGACGTCTTTATGCGGCGCAACCGGTCTTCGCCGGATTCGGTGATGGCGTAGACGCGCCTCGATCGTTTGGTGGGGTGATCCCACGACGCGGTGACGAAGCCGCGCTCCTCGAGCCGTCGCAGCAGCGGATAGATCTTATTCGTGTTGACGGCGACGAGATCGCCGCATACGTCGGCGATCCGCTGCATGAGACCGTACCCATGGTCGGGCTGCTCTTTGATCAGATGCAGAATCAAGACGGGAAAGACCGTCTTGCTCTTTATCGGACCTCGAACGACTTCGTCGACGCGACGCGACACCGGCGGCATTATACGGACGCGGCGTGGAGATCGGCGCCGTAGGCGCGATCGATCTCGGAGCCGTAGCGGCTCTCGACCACGCGGCGCTTGATCTTCATTGCCGGTGAGAGTTCGCCGTTTTCGACGCTGAACTCGTGCGGAACGACCACGATAAGCCGAATCTGCTCGTAGGTCGCAAGATCGTTCGTCTGCGCGCGCACCTCGGCGGTCAAAAATTGACGCACATCGTCGCGGGTTGCCAGATCGTCAGCGGGCGTTTCGTTAGAAAGCTCGAGTTTCACGCGCACCAGCTCCCAGTTGGGACAGACGAGCGCGATCGGATACGGCTTGCCGCTGCCGACGACCATCGCCTGCGCGACGTACATCGATCGTTTGATCGCCGACTCGATGCGGGCCGGCGATATCCATTTGCCGGTGTCGGTCTTGAACACTTCGCGCTTGCGATCGGTGATGCGTAAAAATCCGCGAGCGTCCAGTTCGCCGATGTCGCCCGTGTGCAGCCACCCGTCGGGTTCCAAAACGGCCGCCGTCGCTGCGGGTTCGCCATAATATCCCTGCATCACGTGCCTGCCGCGCGTGAGTACCTCTCCGTCATCGGCGATGCTCACCTCGACGCCCGGGATCGGTTTTCCGACCGCGCCGAACTCGTTCTCTTCGAGGTAACTGGCGGTAATGACGGGCGACGTTTCCGTCATACCGTAGCCCTGCATGATGGGAATCCCTAAGCCGAAAAACGTCATTGCGGTGTCGATATGAAGCGCGGCGCTGCCGCTGGTCAGCAAACGCATTCGATCGAGCCCCAAGTTCTTGCGAATTTTTTTGAGAACGAGCCGCTTGGCAATCGCGTATTCCGCGGCAAGGCCAGGCGAAGCACCGCCGCCGGACGTTTGCGAAAACGCCCACTCGCGCGCGACCCGAATGCCCCACGAGATCAACTTGCCTTGAAGTCCGCCGGACTTGAGCGCGCGCCCCTTGATACCGGTCAGCACGCGATCGAAGATGCGAGGCACCGACGTCATCATGGCCGGACGCACGTCGAGCAGATCGGCGAGCAGTTCGTTGGGTTCGTGGCAAATGTAGTAGCGTACGCCGGACAGCAGGTAGATGTAGATAAACGTATGCTCGTAAATGTGCGAGAACGGCAACACCGAGAGGGCGTTGTCGTTTTCATGTATGTCCCCGAGGGCCAAGTCGAGCGTCGCTTGCGCGTTAAAGCCGAGATTGTCGTGCGAAAGCATGACGCCTTTGGGCTCGCCGGTCGTGCCCGACGTATAGATCAGTACCGCGAGGTCGTCGGGAGTCAGCGCGGCCTGGTACGTACCGGGGCGATCGGGATGTTCCGCGCGGGCGACGGCGCCGCGCGCCTCAAAAGTCTTCAGTCGGTCGGGGCCCGTCGAATCGAAGACGACGGCTTGCGGCAAAGGGGCTCCGCTCGCGCGCACGTGTTCGAGCGTTGCTTGCGAATCGGCAAAGAGCAGCTTCGCCTCGGAATGCTTTAGAATGTACGCGGTATGGTCGAGTGCCTGCGTCGGATAGATTGGAACGACGACGCATCCCGCAAAGAACGTCGCGAAATCGCAGACGATCCAATCGATACAGTCGTGCGCGACGAGCGCGACTCGATCGCCGGCCGCAAGTCCCGCCTCGCGTATGGCGCAGGCCACGTTTTCGCTGCGCTCGAGTAGTTCCGCGCTCGACGTCGCAGCCCACGCTCCGCCGACGCGTTCGACGACGAGTTCGTCCTTGGGCTGCGCGAGCGCGCGCCGAATCAGATGCGGCAGCGTCTCCTTCGCAGGCAGCATATTCCCCAATGCGCTTTGCGCATCGGGGACCCCTCCGCTTCTAAAAGCACCCCGCCGCTACGCGGCTCCGCGGCCGCGGGCAAGGCCCGCGGGTCCCCATTACACGCGCAAGTACGGGCGGGCGCGCTCCAACCGCGACTGCGTCATTCCCGAAACGTCGAGGAGTTCGTCGAGCGTCGAAAACGCACCGTCGGCCTGACGCAACGCGACGATGCGTGCTGCGAGCGCGCTGCCGATGCCGGGTACCGTTGCGAGTTGATCCGCTGCGGCCGAGTTAACGTCCAAGGCAAGTGCGGAAACCCCCGGCGAACGACCCCGGCGACTGCGCGTCGTATGCAGCCGCGCGCGAACCCGCGGCGCGTCACCGATTGCCGGAACGAAGATTTCGTCACCGTCGCGGACCGGTTCGGCAAGATTGACGCCCGCCGTATCGGCCGAAGGACGCATTCCGCCGGCAGCGGTCACGGCGTCTGCCGCTCGCGCTCCGGAGGCAACGCGATAGAGTCCGGGTTTTGCCACCGCGCCTGCAACGTAGACGACGGCGCGGGCGTCGGCTGCCGTAGGACGAGCGCTGCGGCGCAGCGGGGCCAGGGCTCGCATGCCCGGCGACGAGGCGGCGGTCGTAAAGGCCGGCTGCGGTGCCGGGTGCCAAAGCGCCACCGCGACGATCGCGGCCCCGGCGACCGTTGGTAGGATTCGCCCGATCATGCTGCTCCTTACCGCGTTGCCGACTCCATGACAAGGCTGTAGGATAACTCTCTATGGCCGAGACCTACGATTTCCGCAACGTCGAGCGCACGTGGCAGCAGCGTTGGGAGCGCGACGGCATTTACCGCGCGACCGGCGACGGCAGCCGTCCGAAATACTACGTGCTGGAGATGCTCCCGTATCCCTCGGGCGATCTCCACGTCGGCCATGCGAAGAACTACACGCTCGGTGACGCGGTGGCGCGCATGATGCGAATGCTCGGCTACGAGGTGATGCATCCGATGGGGTGGGACGCCTTCGGCTTGCCGGCTGAAAACGCTGCGATCGCGCGCGGTATCGACCCCGCTACGTGGACGGCCGAAAACATCACCAACATGCAGCGTCAGGTCAGGCTAATGGGCACCAGCTACGACTGGACGCGCGAAGTTGCAACGTGCGAGCCCGAGTACTATCGCTGGAATCAGTGGCTGTTCTTACGTCTCTACGAGCACGGTTTGGCGTACAAGCGAGAGGCGCCGGTAAACTGGTGCCCGCACGACCGCACCGTGCTGGCCAACGAGCAAGTCATCGACGGCCGCTGCTGGCGATGCCATCATCTCGTGGAGCGGCGTAATCTGTCTCAGTGGTTCCTGAAAATAACCGACTATTCAGATCGTCTGCTGGCCGACTTGGAAACGCTGCCCGGCTGGCCGGAGCGCACGCGCACGATGCAGCGCAATTGGATCGGACGAAGCGAAGGCGTGCAGTTCGCCTTCGGGATCGAGGGACTCGACGAAAAACTCGAGGTCTTCACGACGCGTATCGATACGCTCTACGGCGCCACGTACGTTGCTTTGGCGGCCGAGCATCCCGTTCTTGGGGCCATAAAGACGATCGTCTCGAAGAAAAACGCCGCGGCGATCGACGCGTTTGCCGACAGTCTCAAATCAAAGTCGGAACTAGAGCGAACGAGCTTGATGGAAAAGCAAGGGCTCTTCACCGGAGCGTTCGCGATCAATCCGCTCTCGCACGAGCGCGTTCCGATTTGGGTGACCAACTACGTGCTCGCGGAATATGGCACCGGCGCGATCGGCGGCGTGCCGGCGCACGACGAGCGCGACTGGGAGTTTGCCAAAGCCAACGGCATCGCGATCGCGGAAGTCATCGTTCCGCCGGATCGCCAGGTGACGGAGCCGCTCACGCGCCCGTACTGCGAAGACGGACGTCTCATTGCTAGCGACGACTTCTCCGGCATGTCGAGTGCGCGGGCCCGCGCGGCGATCGCGCAGCGCTTGATCGCGCAGGGCATCGGCCAGAAGGTCGTCCACACCCGGCTGCGCGACTGGCTGATCTCCCGGCAACGCTACTGGGGCACGCCGATTCCAATCGTCTACTGCGATGCGTGCGGCGAGGTGCCGCTACGCGACGAAGATTTGCCGGTGCTGCTGCCCGGTCACGTGCAGTTTACCGGTGAAGGTTCGCCGCTGGCACAGGTCGAGAGCTTCGTCAATACGACGTGTCCGAGGTGCGGCGGTTCGGCGCGCCGCGAAACCGACACGATGGACACGTTCTTCGAGTCGTCGTGGTACTATCTGCGCTACCTGGACGCTCACGACGATCGTTTGCCGTGGGAGAGGCCGCACGCCGATCGCTGGATGAACGTCGATCAGTACATCGGCGGCGCAGAGCACACCGTTCTGCACCTGCTCTACTCCAGATTCTTCTATAAGTTCTTTCACGATCGCGGCTGGGTGAGCGGCCACGACGAGCCGTTCGAACGCCTCTTCCATCAGGGTATGCTGCTCTACAACGGCGAGAAGATGTCGAAGTCGCGCGGAAACGTCGTCGGCATCGACCAGACGGCGGAGACCAACGGCGTCGACGCCACGCGGCTCTTCTTGCTATACGTTACGCCGCCCGAGGACACCAGCGACTGGACCGATGAGGGCATCAGCGGACGCGTGCGTTTCGTCAACCGCGTTTGGCGCGCCTGCGAATCGTTTTTTGGACGCGGCGCACACGTGCACGACATTCCCAACGCGAACGCGCCGGATGAGAAGGCGCTCTTACGCGCAGTGCACCTCGCGGCAAAATCCGCGGTCGACGAAACGATCTCGCGCCGTTTTCACTACAATACCACCATCGCGAAACTAGACGAACTGGTCAACGCGCTCACCGCTGCGATCCAGAAATTCCCCGACTCGCCGGTCACGGCATATGCCGTGCACGCGCTGCCCGTGTTACTGGCGCCGTTTGCTCCGCACATCGCTGAAGAACTGTGGCATCGCTTGGGACATAACAAGTCCGTGCATCTCCAATCGTACCTGCGTCCCGACGACTCCGCCTTGGCCGTCGACGAAATCACCCTCGTCGTGCAAGTCAACGGCAAGATTCGCGCGCGCGTTGCAGCGGCCCCGGGACTTTCCGAGGACGAGGCGCTGGCACTCGCGATGCGCGAGGCCAACGTACGCGCGCAGATCGATGGCAAGCAGATACGCAAGCGAATATATGTCGCGGATAAGCTGCTCAATCTCGTGGTCGGTTGACTAGGAGCCGAAGGATCGTCATGAGCGGCACATCGATAAGCACCCGGGTTTGCATCGTCGGCGGCGGGCCGTGCGGCATGATGCTGGCGGTCCTGTTGGCGCGATCCGGTGTCGACGTCGTCGTCCTGGAAAAGTATAAAGACTTTTTTCGCGGCTTCCGCGGCGACACGATTCACCCGTCAACGTTGCAGCTGCTTTACGAGCTGGGCTGGCTCGACGACTTCCTGAAGCTGCCGCACGACCAGCTGAGCCAGATTTCCGCATCGGTCGCCGGCCAAACGATGCGCATCGGCGATCTCTCGCATCTGCCGACGCACTGCAAGTTCATCGCGTTCATGCCGCAGTGGGATTTCCTGAACTTTCTCGCCGAGCGCGGCAAGCGCTATCCGACGTTTCACCTGCTCATGGAAACCGAGGGCGTCGACCTCATCGAAAAGAGCGGAGTCGTCCGCGGCGTCCGCGCTCGCGGCAAAGACGGTGACGTGACGATCGACGCGGAGCTCGTCGCGGGAACCGACGGCCGGCACTCGACGATTCGTCGGCGCGCGGAGTTTTGCGTCGAGAATCTCGGCGCGCCGATGGACGTCCTATGGATGCGCATTTCGAAGAGGCCGGGCGATCCCGTGCGTCCGCTTGGCACGCTCGTGAGCGGACGTCTTCTCGTCATGCTCGATCGCGGGGATTACTGGCAGTGCGCGTACATCATTCCGAAGGGATCGTTTGACGAGCTCAAAGCTGCCGGCATAGCGGCGTTTGGGAACGACGTCGCAGCGGTCGTGCCGGAGCTCGCGGATAGGGTAAAGGAACTCGACGATTGGTCGAAGATATCGCTGCTCGAAGTGCGCGTCGATCGCTTGAGCCTATGGCATAAGCCCGGCGTGCTCTGCATCGGTGACGCGGCCCACGCGATGTCCCCGATCGGCGGCGTCGGCATCAACCTCGCAATTCAAGACGCCGTCGCCGCGGCCAATATCTTAGCACCCGTACTCGAGCGAGGACCGCTCGACGATCGCGATCTGGCTCGCGTGCAAGCGCGGCGCACTTTTCCTATGAAGGTGACGCAAGGCATGCAGCTCTTCATCCAAGATCACGCGATCGATCCGATTCTCAAAGGGAAAATCGAGCTGCAGCGGCCCCCGTTGATCATGCGGCTCGTCGACGACTTCCCGCGTTTACGCAGGTTGCCGGCGCGATTGATCGGGATGGGCGCCCGTCCCGAGCACGTTCACACCCGCGACGCCTTCGGAAACCGCCGCCAGACGTAGACGAACATCGCTGCGATTAACGGATACATCAGAAAGCTCGCTTCGGTGCCGAGCACGCCGCCGGTCACCCAGGCCGGTCCGCTAAACGAAACGTCGAGTAAGTGGTTTACCGGCACGAGGCTGCCGTTTTTGGTGCCGATGACAAAAAGCTGCATGAAGTCGAAGGCAACGTGGTATCCGACCGCCAGCCATAGCGTTCCGGTGCGCAGAACGCTGTAGCAGATCCAAATGCTCAGACTAACCAGCGTTATGACGTCCCAGAGATTTTCGCCCTGCTTGAAAAAGTAGTGATCATAGGCAAACAGCAGCGCGATGGCAATTGCGGAGGGCCAGAATCCTAGCGCTTTCCAAAGCGTCTGAAACATGTAGCCGCGATACCACATCTCCTCGCCCAGACCGATCAGAAGATTGCAGCCGAACCACGCTAGTGCCGCGAAAATCAACGCGGAACCGCCCAACGCAAAACCGCGCACGGTCATCCCGCCCAAAGCCATCATGCCGACCGCGACGGCACCGGCGTTGACCACGCCGATTGCAAAGCCTTCCCAAAAGCGTGCGCCGAACGCTTGCGCTATGGGCAGCCCGTACGAGTCGACGCGGCGTCCCTCGTACCACCCGAAGACCCACGTCAGGAAAAGCGCGATGAGGAGCGTCATCGCTTCGAAGAAGGCAACGGTCCCCGCCGAAAGATCGGTACCGACGTGCAGGACGCTCGCAATCCTCGCAAACGGTCCCTGGAGTATCCACGGCAGCGCGAAGTTGCCTAAGAGGAAGAACAGTATCGCACGCCAGAGCGGACCCACGGCTTTCATGAACGTACCGTAGCGCCTCCGTCGTCAAAAAGTCTTCAGAGAGCCTTGAAATACTCGTAAGTGGCGCGCATGCCGTCGATCAGCTTGGTGGTCGCGCTCCAGCCGAGGTCCCTTCCGGCACGGCTTGCATCGAACTGCGCGTCCCGCGCATCGCCCGGACGCCGCGGGGCGTGGCTGACCGGCGCCTCGAAGCCGCTGATCTCGACCAGAGCGCGGTAGATCGCGTTGACGCTCGTCTTTACGCCGGTGCCGATCGCGTAACAACCGCCCGAACCGCGCTCGAGCGCCTCGACGTTCGCGCGGGCAACGTCACCGACGTACACGTAGTCCCGCGTCTGCTCGCCGTCCCAGTCGATACGCACGCCTTGCTTTTCGAGGAACTTTCCGATGAAGATCGAGATGACGCCGGCTTCTCCGTTTGGATCTTGGCGCGGGCCGTAAACGTTGCCGTAGCGCAATGCCGTAAAGTCCAAACCCTTCTCGGCTTTATAAAAGCGCAGGTAGTGTTCGGTCACCATCTTGGTGATGCCGTAGGGCGACGTCGGGAGCTGCGGCGTGTCGTCGGTGATCGGCAGTTTCTGGGGGTTACCGAAGGTCGCGCCGCTCGACGCGAAGATGACCTTACGTACTCCGACCTTTAGGGCGCTCTCGAGCACGTTGAGCATTCCGACGACGTTGACTTGCGCGTCGTAAATAGGGTCGCGCGACGAAATCGCCACCGAGTGCTGCGCGGCGTGATGGCTTACGACTTCGGGTTTGAACTCCGCGAAGATCCGGCCCACGTTTTCGTCGCGAATGTCCATGTGAACGAACGATGCGCGATCGGCAACGTTGGCGCGCCGTCCTCCGCCGTGTTCCCAAAGCGAATCGAGCACGAGCACGTCGTGCCCCTTCCCGAGATAGGCGTCGACGATGTGGGAGCCGATGAAACCGGCTCCGCCGGTGACGATGATTCGCACGCTTCTCCGTTCTAGCCGCCGGCGCGCTCCGTCGCAGTAGACCTGCGATGCCGCCTTCGGGACTGATTATGTGCGCGAGCGCCGCCGTGCTCGGCGCGCTCGCGGTCGCGCCCGTTTCGCCGAGCGCGCACGTCATGGTCGCCGCTGCGTCGCTGGCTTTGCCGGTATATGCCCTCGGCGCACGCGTGACTCCGGCGTTTCGGATGCTGCTGGCCGCCGTCCTGGTCCTAGGACTCCTCAACGGATGGCTGCACGCGCGCGCGGAGCCGGACGTCATCGAACGACGTACGGCGCGATACGACGCACTCGTGCTCGATCGCACGGGCAACGGCGATACCATCTTGCGCCTCGACGGTTTGCGCGTGCTAACGCGATTCCCCGATCCGCCGCCGTTAGGAGCCCATGCGATCGTACGCGGACGGCTCGAGCCCTTCGACGACGCCCGCAATCCAGACGAGCCCAGCGAACGCGCGCTGCAGCGAGAGCGCGGTTTCGACGCACGATTGGCGGGTGCGGCCGTGCTAAAGGTTTCGTCTCCCTTTCGACAAGCTCAGGGTGACACGGTAAGCGTCTTGCTTGCGCGAGCCCATGCGTGGGCGCACGACCAGCTGCGCGCGCGTCTTGGTGAGCCGAACGCTTCGGTCGTTGCCGGCGAGCTGTGGGGCGAGCGATCCGCGTTGCCGCCCGATCTACGTGCAGAGTTTCAAGAAACGGGCACGGTTCACGTGCTGGTCACGGCGGGCTTGCACGTTGGAGTCGTCGCCGCGCTCTGCCTCGCGCTGCTTTCGGCGGCTTCGCTGCCGCGCTGGAGTGCGTGTGCCTTGAGCGCAATTGCCGTTTGGGCGTTTGCGCTGTGGAGCGGCGCGCAGTTGCCGGCGATACGTGCGGCGACGATGGCAACGGCTGCATTGACCGCGCGCGCGTGCGGACGCGCAACGTTTTCGTATAACGCCTTGGCCCTGGCCGCGCTGGTTATCGCCTGCGTTCGGCCCCAAAGCGTTGCGACGCCGTCGTTTGCATTGTCGTTTTCGTGCGTCGCGGGCATCTTCGCGCTCGCACCGCTCGTCGAGCGCGTCGTCGAACGCGCGGCGACGCTGCCGCATCTCGTACGCGAAGCGCTCGTGCTCTCCGCATCCACGCAGATCTGCACCTGGCCGCTGACGGCCGCGATCTTTCTGCAGTTTGGCAGCTACGGACTGCCGGCAAATCTCGCCGTCGTTCCATGCGTCGCAGCAACGATGGCGCTCGGCGCAGCACAGCTGCTGTTGTCGTGGTGCGCTCCGCTCGCGCAAGCCTGCGCGAATCTCAACTCCTGGCTGCTGGCATGGATGCTATCGTCGGTGCGCACCCTGGCCTCGCTGCCGTACGCAGCCATACCGATGACTCCGGCACCAGCCTGGTGCATCGCGCTGTACGATGCCGCGCTGCTCTGGGTGCCCGCGCTCGTTAAACGGCGCGCTTATACGGCAGCGTGCGCTGCAATGCTGTTAGGAACCCGGCTCGTGCTATGGCCGCCGCATGCCGATGACCGGCGGTTGCGCATCACCGTTCTCGACGTCGGACAAGCCGACGCGATCGTCGTTCAAACGCCGCGCGGTCATACGCTGCTCGTCGACGCGGGGGGGCGCCTCGAACGCGGCCCGCAAACCGACGACTCCTCGGCCGAGCAGATCGGCGAACGAATCGTGGTTCCGTTCTTGTTACGTCAGGGCATCCACTCACTCGACGCCGTCATTCTCTCGCATCCGCACGGCGATCATGCGGGCGGAATTGCGCCGGTGCTGCGCAGGCTGCGCGTTGCGGAGCTCGCCGACAGCGGTCAGCGATACGGCGGCCACGCATACCAGGACGCGCTGGATACCGCGCGCGTGCGGCGCGTTCCAATGGTTTATCCGCGGGCTGGAAACGATTGGCGCACCGATGAGGGCATTACGCTGCACTTTCTAGGTCCGTCGCTGCCGTTCATCGCCAATTCGCACAACGACATCAACGAAAACTCCGTCGCCTTTACGCTGCAATACCGGTCGTTCTGTATGTTGTTTACCGGCGACGCCGGCGCCGCAGCCGAAGAACGTTTCCTAGCCGAAGGCGCAGACCTTCAATGTGAAGTGCTAAAGGTCGGTCATCACGGCTCCGCCTACTCCTCCACGCCGGCTTTCATTGAAGCGGTTCATCCGCGCTACGCCATTATCTCGGTCGGGCGGCACAATTTGTTCGGCCACCCCGCTCCGCAGACGATCGTTACGCTGCGACGGTTCGGTGCAGCAGTATTTCGCACCGACGAAAACGGCGCAGTCGTCATAACGACCGACGGAAGCACGACTAGCGTCGCGCCGGAGATCGTTCCTCCGTCGTCACCGAACCTGTGATCGACCGGCCAGATTCGGTTGCTGCGGCAAGCGCGCGCGTTTCGGCAATCGCTTTTTCTTCACTCCAGGTCTTGCCGGTTCTCAAGCAGTTCTCCAGCTGTTCCTTGTCGAGCGTGCCGCCCCAAAAGGTATTGAGAAGTTGGGTGTACCCAAGCAGCTCGGTGTGCTCGCGCGTAATCTCGAGCGCCTCGAGCCGGCCGTCGACGTAGCCCAGCAAGTGTGCCGCACGGCTTGCGTTACGGCTCCCGTTCGTGCTTTCGAGCATATGGGTGGTGGCGAGGTGCTGCACGGCATAGATGAGGGAGACCTCGTCTCTTTGACCGTCGCAGCAAATATCCAGCGCTTCGCGCGCGTGCTCTCGCGCATCGGCATACCGTCGAAGCGCCAACTCGTAAGCAGCGACGTTTACCAAGATCGCCGCGAGCGTGGTCGATCTCCGCAGATTGCGCGCGCTCGCCGCGGCCTCTTGCGCGAGTTGGAGCGCCTCTTCGGGGTTTCCGGCCATAAACTCGGCTTCGGCCAACGTCGCCGCCGTAAGCGTTACCTTGGACGCATCTGCCGACTCTTGGTATGCTGCGGAAGCTCTCGCGAAAAGATCGCGCGCTCCCGCAACGTCTTCCTGCAACGCGCGCGCAACTGCGAGGTCCCCCAACACGCCGCCCAACCGCCTGGAACCGCTGGCCTCGCGGCCTGCGAGGGCTTCACGTAAAAGCGCCTCGCCTTGTTCTACACGCCCCATATAGAGCAGAGAACGGCCCGCCAAACGCTGCGCGTCTGCAACGCTGCGCGCTCGATCGAGTTCTTCGAAAATAGTAAGAGCGGCGCCGGCGGCTTTATATGCCTGATGGAAGTGGTTGAATACCGACGCAAAACTCGCGCGCGCAAGCTCGAGTCCGGCGACGATCTCCTTCGGAGTCTCCTGGGTTAGGTGTTCGATTGCGATCGTAACCCAGCGCAGGCCCTCGGCCGGAGCCGCTTCGCCGAACACGCGCGGGAGCGAAACTGCGATGCGCTGCCCCACCAGCCGATCGCCGCAAGAAAACGACCAAGTGAGAGCGTCGCG
Source organism: Vulcanimicrobiota bacterium (assembly GCA_963715435.1). Taxonomy (GTDB): domain Bacteria; phylum Vulcanimicrobiota; class Vulcanimicrobiia; order Vulcanimicrobiales; family Vulcanimicrobiaceae; genus JAFAHZ01. The sequence continues at coordinate 1,870,218 of OY970243.1, read as the reverse complement.
CAGATTTTCGATTTCGGCCTCTACGCGAGCCGACCATACGGCGGGTAGAAGCTGCTCGTACTCGCGGTCCAACTTTTCGAGATAGTCGGCGAACAGACTCGAGCGCCGCATAGCGACGGCTTCGTATTCGGAAGCCTGCGCGAGCTTTTCGCTCGCGTAGTCGTGCGTCGACTCCAGTAAACCGTACCGGGTGATCTCTCCCCATGGTTCCGCTAAAAGCAGCGACTTATCGACGAGCGAGGTAAGCGCGTCGAGCACGTGGAGCGAGTCGATTTCCGCGTCTTCGCACAGTGCCGCGGCCTGCTCCATCGTAAAGCCGTTGACGAAAATCGAGACCTTTCGAAAAATCTCCTGTTCGCGTTGCGCGAGTAAGTCGTAGCTCCAATCGATGAGCGCCCGCATCGTTTGATGGCGCGGCAGCGCACTTCGATCACCGCCGGTGAGTACGCGAAACCGCTCGTGCAGCCGCTGCGCCAGCTGCTTCGGCGTGAGGATCTTTACGCGCGCGGCGGCCAGCTCGATCGCCAACGGAATACCGTCGAGGCGGCGGCAAATCTCGGCTACGTCGTTCGAGTTCTCATCGGTCAACGCAAAGCGCTTGTCCGCCGAACGCGCGCGATCGGTAAACAGTTCGATCGCCCAGGATTCGGCCAAAGACGGCAGGCGATACGCTTGGTCGCCGGCAATCGCTAAGGCTTCCCGACTCGTCGCAATGATGCGCACGCCCGAACAATGCCGGAGAATCTGAGCACAGACCGTACGCGCTTCATCGATGACGTGCTCGCAATTGTCCAGAATCAGCAGCAGATGCTTGCGCTTGAGGTAGCCGACGACCGTATCGGTGGCCGAACGATTATTCGATTGCGGCAAGTTCAGCGCGCGGGCCACCGTATCGGCGACGAGCGTTGCGTCCGCGATTGGCGCCAGATCGACGAACCACACCCCGTCGGCTGAATCGGCAAGCAGTTTACTGCCCACCTCCAACGCCGCGCGCGTCTTACCGATGCCCCCCGCGCCTATCAACGTGACGAGACGAAACGTACGCAGCGAGCGCTCGATCTCTGCAACGTCGTTTTCACGGCCGACGAACGATTTTACCGGCTGCGGCAAGTTCGTTCGCGGCTGTTCGTGCAGCCGCAGCTCCGAATCGAGCGTTACCAGCGTAAGTCCGGTCGCCTCGACGAGCGCGCTTAGCGCGTGGAGATCGTCCGCATCGTATTCGATGTTCTTTGGAACGACGGTAAGGAAGCCAATCAGTTCGCCGCGCGCGAGCATCGGAAAAGCAAGTTTTCCATAAGCTACCGAGCAAAGCGCGCGCGGATCGGTCGGGGCGGATGAGGATCGCAAGCGGATAGCGAGCGCATCGTTGAGCGGGACCATTTCAAGCGTCCGCTCGAAGGACGTGGCCTCGGGCGCATACTCTCCGCGCCATAAATAAATCGCCGATCCCGCGGTACTCATGCAGCGATCGACCGTTTCGATTACGCAACGTAGTACTTTTGGCACGTCGGAATGCGACGTCAGCTGCTTCTGCAGTTGGGCCAGCGCCGCACGAGCCTCGCGCCGGCGTTTGGTGAAAACCGCGTCTATGAGCGATTCAACCCGGCTATGAAAGGGCCGAATTGCAAGTGCGCCGGCGGCGACGATTCCCAGTTCTATGACCGTGCCCGCCACGCGCGAATTATGCGATACGAAGCTCTCGGTCAGCGTTTCGCCAATGGCAAAGACGGCGACGACGACGGCTGAAACCAACCCGTATGCATAAGCCTGAAGACGAGCGGCCCTTGCGGCGCTCCTCATAACGGCTTTATTATGCGGTCAACGGCAGCGAAAAGCAACGCAATGGCGAGATACCGCAATTGCGGAGGTGCACGTGAAAGCGATCCTTATGCGTTTTGTGACTCTCGGCGCCGCGGCGGCGCTGGCACTGGCGGGCTGTGGAGGTAGCGCGCAACAAGCGAGCACGGGGCTGCCAATCAACCAAGCAAACGGCACGCTGCACTCGTATCACGTGACCAGCCCCGGCATCAGCGCCGACCTCGCAATCAGCGCGAACGAAACGCTGCCGGATTGGTCTATACGCTTTGGGGAGGGCCACGACTCGCGAAAGTGCCCGTCGTTCAGGCCGATCAAGATTTTCAATCCGTTTCACTTTCCGATTACGATCCGCATCGTGTCCGTTACGCTAAAGCTTCCCTGTACGGTTTGGGGACTCTTCGGTGCGACGTCGACTCAAATCCAACCGCCGCCATCGGTCATCTCGCCGTTGAAACTCGGCGACGCAAAAGGAAGGGGGCGTTCCATAACGTTCACGGCGACGGTGGCGAGCATCACGCTCGCAGCGAGGACAGCGTACCAAATTGTCGTCGTACCGGAACGGTCGACCTCCGATGTTGCGTTTCCCGTCGTTCCATCGGCGACCACGAACCTCACGGCGAACGCGACGGACATCACTTCGCGCGCCACGTTCAACGGCCTGACCATTTTCTACCCCAACGCTTCGGGCGCCAAGAGTTACTCGGCGGCCTGTTTTCCGGCGTTTACGAACGGCCAACTGTCGCCGCCCCTGCAGACGGTCCCCCTCGTCGGCACGCCTCAATTCTACCTGTCAGATCAGCACGCCGAACAATACGCCGCTAACGTTGGGTCAGACGGTAACGTTTAAGGTTCTGTCGCCGCCGCCGGACCGCGCCGTCTTTCAACCGGACGGAACGACGCAGGGCTTTGCGTGCTCGGCGCCGGCAAACAACGCCAGCTCGTGCAACGTGCCGCAGTTCACCATTCCGACGACGTATCAAACCTTTATCGTAGGAGACGTTGAGGATCTGCGCATTTGCGTGCCCGCTACGTTCGATGTGGATTGCAACGGTTTCGGAAACGACCCGCAAGGCGGAACGCGATCAAGCGTACCGTGCTGCCGGAACTTCCAGCTGCTCGTCGCGGACGATCCGACGTATAAACCGCCGGCATCGTCGTCTTCACAGCCCTGGGACGGTCTGTTTCGGATGACCTATACGGCCGGCATCTGTCAAGCGAGTACCGCGCCCGACTCCAACGACGACGGTCCGCCGGGATACTCCGATGACGGGCAGAAGGGTATCGGACCGGCTGCAGAGTTCGACGTAACCCCGCTTGCCCCGGGAACGTGCACGGTCACGGCTAGCGAAGACCCGAAATACATCACGGACGACAGCAATCCGAATGCACCAGTGCCGCGGTCCGTCTCGGTTTCCGTAACGATAACGAGCTGGCGTTAGCCGGCTTCTTCGCGATCCTGCCGGTCCAGGTTCTCGTGCTTCTCGTCGCGCAGCCATCGATTGGCTGCGTCGATCTTTTCCGGCGAAACGGTCGCTTTGAGCCACCCGCGGATGCCTTCGTCGTCCGGGTGCGCGTGGATCGCTGCCTCGAATTGTGCCGCGTCGATTCCCCAGCGTGAAAAGACGCCTTGGTCCATCGGGCACGGATAGATGTAATCGTGAATGGTTCCATCTGCGCAGGCACGAGCTTTATCGAAGACGCGCAGAAGCCACATCGCACCTTCCGCTTCGTCGCGACCGCGGCGCGGGAACGTCTTGCCATTGCGAAAATCCGTAGGCACGCTCTTTCCTTTAGTCGCCGGCAAAGAGTGCGTTGGTGGGGCCGTAGTCGAGATTGCGCGCGGTAAGGACGGCGCCGCTCTCGCCGTCGCTCAGAAACGCCGCCGCAGCCTCGCGCGCGGCGCCATAGGCAAGCGCGGCCAGCGATTCACCGGCGCTCAAGCGGCGTACGCCGGCTGCGAATAGCTCCCGTGCCGGCGGTAGTCCTTCGACGGCGAAGATTGCGAGCGGCACCGAAACGTCGCGCGCAATCGCGGCCATCGCCGCGGTATCCGACAAACCTGGAACGAACAGCGCGTCGGCGCCGGCACCGGCGTACGCTCGACCGCGCGCGACCGTCTCGCGCACTGCATCGTCGCCGGTCGCGAGGTCGCGGAGATAGACGTCGGTACGCGCGTTGACGAAGACGTCGTTTCCGGTCGCGCGGCAGCGGCGGACGATAGCCTCGATCTTCGCTGCGAGCAGCGCGACGTCGCCTGCGCCGTCCTCCAGATTGATTCCCGCCACGCCGAGTTCGATCAATCGCGCGACCAGCTCCGCAACCGCCCGCGGATCTTCCGAATACCCGCCTTCGATATCGACCGAGAGCGGCACATCGCCGATTACGCGCCGAATCTCGCGCACCGCCGTCAATAAGTTTTCGCGCGGGAGCACGTCGCCGTCGGCGAAGCCGCACGCCCACGCGAGACCGGCGCTGGTCGTAGCGATCGCTCGCGCGCCGAGCCGCCGGAATATCGCCGCAGAGGCTGCATCCCAAGCGTTGGGCAAGAGCAAGACTTCGTTTCCGCGATGCAGCGTGCGAAAGACGGCCGCGGCACTCTGCGTTTGCACGTTACTGGACGATCCTCGCCGTCTTGATGTAGTCGAGCTTCGGAAACTCTTTGATCAGATAGGCATTTCCGCGCGCGGCGATCTCTCCCTGATCGGGCTGCTCGCCGTAGCCGGGGTAGATCTTATCGACGTTCTCCATTCCGCTCACGACGTGCCCGATAGGGGCGAATCCCACGCCGTCGAGATTTGCGTTATTGCCGAGGTTGATGAAGAGATGCGTCGACCGGCTGTTCGGCTCGTTCGTGGCCGCGAACGTCACGGTACCCCGGACGTTCGACGTTTTCACCGGATCGTCGGGAATCGTCGCGCTCCACTTCTGCGTGAGTTTCGGATCGGCGGCCGCGCCCCATTGCACCACGAACTTCGGCACGACGCGATAGAATCTCGCTCCGTCGAAATAATGCGCGCGTACGAGATCGGCAAAGCGCTTGGCACCGTTGGGCGCAAGCGCCGGGTCCACTTCGATAAGGACGGGACCGCGCGACGTATTCATGAGCACTCGATACGTGCCCGACGACGACGATGAGTTTGAGGAAGCTTGCTGTTTTGCTCCGCCACATGCGGCGAGCGCGAGTGCAAGAAAGGCAACGGCTGCTGCTTTGATCACGTTTGACGACTTATCGAGCGGCGATCTGTGGTTCCTTCGTCAAACGGGGAAAAGAGGTCGCATGAAAGCTGCCGTAATCGAGCATCGCGGCGAATCCGCCGCGATCAAAGACGTTGCCGATCCCAAGCCGGGAGAACGCGAGATCCTCGTTCGCGTCACGGCCGCGGGCGTCAACCCCGTCGATTGGAAGACGCGCGAGAGAGGCGAGCGCAGGCTTCCGTTCGTTTTAGGTCAGGACTTCGCCGGAATCGTGGTCGATGCGGGCTCGCGCGCGTACAAATATAACGTGGACGATCGCGTTTTCGGCATCGCGCGCGAACACGGCGCGTATGCAGAGCTTACCGTCGTTCCCGAAGACGACCACGCGCAACCGGTTGCAAAAATCCCCGACGCGCTCGGCGACGCTGAAGCTGCGGCGCTGCCTACTGCCGGATTGACGGCGTTGGCCTCGCTCGATGCGCTGGGCGTGCAGTCAGGTACGAAGCTTCTGGTGCTCGGCGCCACGGGAGGCGTCGGCAGCTTTGCGGTTCAGATCGCGCGGGACCGCGGCGCGTACACGATCGGAACGGCGCGCAGCGACAACGAGGAGTTGGCGCGCTCTTTCGGCGTCGACGAGTTCGTTGCGTACGATCGAGACGATCCCATTGCGGTAATCAAACGCGCGCATTCCGAAGGCGTCGATGCGGTGCTCGACTTAGTTGACGATGCCGATCGCATTCGCGCGGCCGCCGATATCGTGCGCGAAGGCGGCCGCATCGTATCGACCATCGGGGCCGCGGATACGGAGTTCTTTGCCAAGCGCGACGTAACGGCGATCAACATCGTCACGGCGCAGACCCCGCAGTCGTCGCATGCGGGTTTGCGAGCACTGGCCGAGATGGTCGAACAAGGGCGCTTACGCGTGCCGATTGCCGCCGAGCACGCGCTGCGGGAAGCGGAGCGAGCGCTCGAGGAAAGCAAATCCGGAAAGGTCGACGGTAAGATCGTCCTAACGATCGATGCCGTTTAAGGTTACCCTCGCTTCGCGGCGAGCGTCGCCGTCCATCGGTAGAGTCCCAACAGGATCGCCACGAATGCGATGCCGCCGAGCGCGACCGATGCCGGCCCGAACGCGTCGCCGACCACGGCAATCGGTGACGCGTTACCCGTTTTGATGATAAGGCCGGCGAAGAGCACGCCGAAGATGCTTTCGCCTACGATCAGTCCCGACGCAACGAGCACGCCGAGTTGTTTGGCTCGTTCTCCGTTTGCGCGCGCTGCCGCCCACCGGTTGTAGAAGTGGCCTAGCACGGCGCCTACGACGATTGCCGCGGTCGTCACGAACGACAAATAGATTCCCAAGCCCACCGCAAGCGGCGGCAGACGAAGTTTCCCGCGCAAACCCAAAACTTCGTCAACGGCGATCAGGACGACGCCGACGAGTGCGCCGATCCCGAGCATGCTCCAGTCGATCCGGCCCGAGATGATACCGGTGGCGAGCGCCGTAATGAGCGTTGCTTGCGGCGCCGGCAGGGGTTGCGCGCCGGGCGGAACGTTCGCGTTGTGCGCGCCCATGAAACCGTACGCGTGATTGAGCATATCGAGGATCGGCGGAATCACCATCGCGCCCATGACGACACCTACGCACAGCGCGACCTGCTGGCGCCACGGCGTCGCGTCGACCAGCTGGCCGGTCTTGAGATCCTGCAAGTTATCGTTGGAAATCGTTGCTACGGCGAGCACGACGGCCGTAACGAACAAGGCGTACGCGATCAACGCATTGCTCGCCGCCGGATTTGCGCGCCCTGCCAAAACAATGAGCAAAAGCGACACGCCGACGACTCCGAGAATGCCCAACCCCGAAACGGGACTGTTGGAGGAACCGATCAATCCCGCCATGTATCCGCAGGCCGCTGCAACGAGAAATCCGACGATTACGACGTAGACCAGCGCCGAAAGAATGAGCGGCACGGCTAGCGATTGGAGAGCGCCGCCCCAGATGAACGTTGCGAGCAGCACGGCGAGCGGCAGGAGACAAATCGCGGAAACCGCAGCGACGATTGCGATGGGGATGTCTCGCTCGGTGCGCGGCATCGCGGACGATCCGACTTTCGACCGGCGGCGCGAAGCGGCTAGCGCGGAGGTGACCCCGCCGTAAACCGGAGCTGCGAGCTTCGCGAGCGTCCAGATCGCCGCGATGCCGATGGCGCCGGCGCCGATGAAACGCACCTTGTGCTGCCACACGTCCATCGCTACGGTTGCAACGGGACCTGCAACCGGGTGCAGCGCCGAAAGAATGGGCGTCGCTATTGCCCATGCGATGACCAGTCCCGCAAAGATCGCCATGCCGACCGAAAGCCCGATAAGATGCCCGGCGCCGACGAGCGCGAACGACAGTCCGAATCCGAACCCGGTCGCACCGGCGCCGATTCGAACGTATCCCGCGATCGTGGCCGCGAAGAGGCGCATGTTTACGACGACGGCAAACAGCGCAGACACGACGCTGCCCGTAACGAGCGAGAACAAGCCGGCGCGATTGTGCTCGACCGCCTCGGGGGCCGCCGCCTGCGTTCCGACTTTGAGAACCTCTGCTGCTGCTACTCCCTCGGGATATGGAAGATCGGACTGCGCCACCAGCGCACGCCGCAACGGCACGCTGTACATGACGCCGAGAATGCCGCCGATCGCACAGACGCCGAAGCCTTCCCAAAACGGAAAGCCGGTCCACCACCCGATCATCACCAGGCCGGGCAACACGAATATTATGGCGGAGAGCGTTCCGGCGGCCGAAGCCACCGTTTGCACGATGTTGTTTTCGAATATGGTCGCGTTCTTGAACGCGCGCAACACCGCCATCGAGATGACCGCAGCGGGTATCGTCGACGCGAAAGTAAGACCGACTTTAAGCCCGAGGTAGATGTTCGCCGCGGTAAAGACCAGGGTGATGGCGCCACCGAGAATCAGCGCCCGCCAAGTCAGTTCGACGCGGTCGTCACCCTTAGTCGAGTCGACCGTATGCATCGCAGCTTGTTTGCTGGAAAGAGGAAGCGTCGACCTGCCCATTTACCTCGATTTGAGCCCTATCGCTCGACCCACTCGACCAACTGGCCCCATGCCGCCATCATCTCGGCATGACCCGAACGCAGCTCCGGAAAGTTAGCATCGTCGGCCCAGGCGTCGACGTGCGTCGCGCCGGCGACGATGCACAAGCGGTATAGCGCGGTCTTGCCCGCCGCTTCGACGAGCGCGCGGTAAGGCTCGCAGTGTACGGAAGGCGGCGTCAAGTAGTCGAGTTCAGATGCGACTTCGATCGTCTTGCACCGAATCGTTCCCGTGTTGGCAAAGCCGCCGATACGCCGGTCGATTTCACTCGAACGCGCCGGCTGCCACTCGTGCATTCGTCCCGTCCACGATTCGGCGAACGACGGATCGCGCACGTCGCCGTAAGCGATCGACGTCTCCGGATCGAGGTGCGTCGCGTGTAGCCATAGCGTGACGTACCAGTACGCGGCAGCGTGTTTTTGCTCTAGCGGCGTTAGCTCCAATCGCCGCTCGGCGAGACCGCGAATCGTTTCGCTCAGCGTACGGCAGAGATTGTGCTCGCTCGTCCACAAGACGGGATTCCACGTGAGCGCGCCGTCAAACAGATCGCTCGACTCGACGGCGCGCCGCACCTGATATCCCCCGTTGGACAAACCGATCGCGTACGTGACCTCGGGTTCGCGTCCGCAACGCGCTCGGAGCAGCTCGCGGGCGATTTGCGCCAGCTCGACCATCTCGTCGCGCCATCGTTCTATCCGGTGCTTTGGCGCGTGCTGCCAAAACGCGATAGAGCGGCCGTCTCCGATCGGAAAACGCGGCAGCTCGACACCGCCGGCCGCGAGCTTCCCGTCAGGTTCGAGCACCGCGACGCCGTCGTAGTTGCCCTTATTTCCGCTGACGTAGGCATAACCGCGCGCCAACAGCACGTCGCCGAAGATACGATCGCATGCGAACTCGCTGCGTTGACCGGGACACCCCGCAACGACGAGCCGTCCGTTCCATACCGTTGGAACGCGGAATGCAAAACGTTGCCCGGGCCACAACGAACCCGCCGCGCGAACGCCTTCGATTGGGTCGGCAATCTCCGGCGTAGCAGACGCGGTTATCTCTGCGGCGTCGCGCGTGCGCGGACCGCGCACGTCGGAAACGGTTTCGACACGTAACAAAGCCCGTCGCCGTGAGGCTGCGGGCTTTGTCGTGTCTCCGGCCAGGTATCGCCTGTTTGAGATCGTGTCCAACCTCCCACCGACGTTTAGCCAAATTCGATCGTCCCACTCTGAATCGCGCTTTCGTGCGAGTCGTCAACGTGTTTGGATCGCGGTTTTACACGTTCCGCACTTCGTTGTTAACCGAAGTGTTAGCATGGTATCAAAAGCATTCCGCCAAGTGCAAGCGCGATCGGACGCACTCCACAGCATCTCCACAAGAAAAACGGATTGCTCACAGTTTTTCGACAGAACCGGCGTGATAAGATCCGCTCGAGGGGGTAGGCCGGGAGGCAGGCACGCCCGAAATACGGGTTGTCTTAAGGGTTTTTACGGATCCAAAGGGCAGCCGGCGAACGGTACCATAAGACAGACCAGAGATTCGCTCGCTAGGATGCGGGAAAGACGATGCACGACCAGGCTTTAATCTGGAATACTGATGCCAATTTAGAGGTCACGTCGTACACGGCTCGGCTTCGTGAGCTCGCGGGCATCGGCGACGCGTGCGGCCGGATCACCGTGAGCGATCTCTGGCGCGAAGACCTGCCTTACAGCATTCCGGTCCTGGCACACCGCTGGGCTCTCGACGGCGAGTCAGTTTCGTTCGACGCCCCCGCCCACGGAACGACCTTCCATTTCGATCTTCAGCCTCTATTTGCGCCCGGCGGAGGAGTGATAGGAGTTAGCGGCTGCGCGGTGCCGGTGGCCGACCCCAACACCGGCCAGCTTTCGCCGAACGTCTATGCGGTGGCCGAGCGCTACGCCGGAGTCGGCATCTGGCACGAGGATTTGCGCACCGGCCGGGCCACCATTTCCGGGGGTCTGGCAGCAATGCTGGAAATCGGGCCGGAGGCGCCATTCGACGTTCGCACCTTCGATCACCCGGAAGACCGCGCCGAGATTTCTCGCGTTCTGACCAATCCGGATTCGTCCGAGCGTTACACGTGCGTGCATCGCGTTAGCTTCGGAAAAGGCCGCATTCGCACGGTGCGCGAGCGGCTCGATACCGTCTTCGACCAACGCGGAATGGCCGTGGCGCGGATCGGCTCGCTCGTCGACGTCACCGATCTCAAAGAGCGAGTGGACGAACTCTCCGATCTCGCGTTATGCGATCCGCTGACGCGGCTGGCAAACCGCGCGCTGTTGCTGGAACGCCTCGCAGCGGCCGTCGCTCGTACGGCCCGATACGGAACCCTTTCGGCCGTGCTGTTCATCGATTTGGATGGATTCAAAAACGTCAACGATACGCTCGGACACGACGCAGGAGACCGTCTCCTCAAAGAGCTTGCGGAATATTTGCAGACGCACTTCCGTCCGACCGACACGATCGCACGTTTAGGCGGCGACGAGTTCGTCGTGGTGGTCGAAGACTTGTATAGTGAAGAAGCCGCGCTTTCTGCGGCTCATAAACTCTTGAACGGGCTAGCGCGCACGTTTGCGTTAGGAGCGCATAACGTGACGATCGGCGCAAGCATCGGCGTGGCGGTCGTTCCGCGGTGCTCGACCGTTCCGGAAGAGCTGCTTGCGATGGCCGATCGCGAGATGTACGCGGTCAAACGCGGCGGAGGAGGAGGAGTAAAGCTGGTCGCTTGCGCACCGGTGCGCGAACCGCCCCCGACCTCGGGCAGCTTACGAACCGCATAATAAACGCCGCATCGAAATCGATGCGGCGTTCGTATGGCCCAACTGCCTGCTAGGGGTGCATCGTCGACATTGGAGTCGGCGACGGCGTGGGCGTCGCTTGTGCTTGAGCCTTAGCCATATTCGCGCCTGCAGCGGCGACGACAGCCATCAATGCCAAAGCAACCAACAAACCTTTCATGAAGCGCAATCCTCCTCTTGAGTGAAAAGAGACAAGGTATCTAATCTACGCTCATACCCTCGCAAGCGAGCTTGCTCACGCGGCGGTCGCTAGGCCGGTTCTAAAGCCGCTTCGTCGAGGACGCGTTGTATAGCGCCCTCAATGCGCTCGAAGGCCTTGCCGCCCGCTTGGAAATGACGCAGCGCATGCGCGCGATTGAAGACGTAAAATGCCGGCACGAACTCGTTTGAAAAACGATCGACGATCGCATGATTGTTGTCTACGGCGACCGGCTGCGTGAGCTTCATTTCTTCGAGCGCATCCTTGGTCACCGCCGCGACGTCGAGTTCGCCCTCCGAACGCGGCTGATGAACTGCAACGAACGCTACGCCGCTTTTGGCGAAGCGATCGCGCCACTGCGCGAACGTCTCGGCGCTTTCGTGACAGAGGTAGCAGCTCACCGACCAGAACGAAACCACGACGGGACGTCCCAACAGCTCGTCGGCGTTGGGCTCATCGTTAATCCAGGCGGCCGCCCCGTCCAATGAGGGAAGAGGCGACCGCATACGAAGAGGCACGCTTAGCTCGCCTTCAACAGCGCTTTGCCGGGCTTCCACTCGGCGGGGCAGAGACCGCCGGTTTGGAGTGCCGCGAGAACGCGCAGCGTCTCGTCGACGCTTCGGCCGACGTTGTCGTCGGTGACGACGGCATATTTCAACACGCCGTCGGGATCGATGATGAAGAGACCGCGTTGCGCGGCACCGGTTTCCTCATTGAGAACGCCGTACGCGCGCGCCGTTTCCTTGGTGAAATCGGCAACGAGCGGATACTTGGTGCCCGCAATGCCGTTCTTTTCTTTGGCGGTGTTCAGCCACGCCCAGTGGCTGAAGACCGAATCGGTGGAGCAGCCGAGAATCTCCGTGTCGAGATCTGCGAACTCTTCGAGGCGGTCGGAGAGTGCGGTGATCTCGGTCGGGCACACGAACGTGAAATCGAGCGGATAGAAAAAGAAAATCAGCCACTTGCCGCGATAATCGGCGAGCGAAATCTCTTTGCCGAGATTCTTCGCGCCGGTGGCGCCTTTGGTGCTGGGAAGGGTAAAATCGGGGGCTTGTTTTCCAACTTGTAAAGACATAGAACCCAGGGTACCCGTTCCGCATTCGAGTGAAAATGACTTTCATCGCGGGAGCCCGGCGCGCTCCGTGGCGTCTTGCAGCCCCGGAGTAATGTGTAGTGGACAATAAGCGTTGTAGACTTGACAAAAAGTCGCGTATACATTATTTTTAGTCACATGAACCAGACATCGTTGAACCCCACCACCGTGGCGTGCCGACGCTACATTCGGCAGATGGCAGGCATGACGATCGCCTACCTGATCGTGCTGTTCGGATCGGTGACCGCCCTCAAGCACATCCAAACGGGACCGCTCCATTACTTCATCGCGCTGCTGCCGCTAATTCCGGTTGCCTTACTGATTCCGATCGTCATTGGTTATTTGCGGAACACCGACGAGTTCGAGCGGCGGATGCAGAGCGATTCGATGGCCATTGCAGGCGGCCTGACCGCTATGCTGTCGGTTACTTATGGGTTCTTGGAAGTGGCCGGCTGGCCGCATCCGTCGGCCTGGGCAACCTGGACCGTGTTCATGGTGGCGTGGGCCATTGCCCGTCCGATCGTCGGGCGGTATTACCAATGAAAAACCGCATCAAAGTCCTTCGCGCCGAACGCGATTGGTCGCAGGCCGAACTCGCCGACCAACTTGGCGTTGCCCGGCAGACTGTCGTGGCATTGGAGGCCGGCAAATACGCGCCTAGCCTGCCGCTGGCGTTCAAAATCAGCAAGCTCTTCTTGCGTTCGGTAGAAGAGATCTTCGAGCCGGGATCGGATAACCAGTGAGCCTACGCGCTCAGGAAGTCCGCAACGCTTCAGTGCGTTAGGCGTGTTATGAAGAGGGCAGCAGCCGCGCAGGGGCAAGAGCCCTCTAGCGGCAACCCAAGGCCTCCTAGATGAGCGTTCTCGACCTTCCATACACCCCGGACGTAGCCAGCGAAACGCGCCCGATCTTCGAGCGCCTTGCGCACGTCATTCCGCCCGTGGAGTGGCCGCTGCACGCCCCCTACGTCGCCGCGATCAACCGGCTCAAGCGCGAGCGTAACGCCGTCATCCTCGCGCACAACTACCAAGTCCCCGAAATTTTTTACACGGTCGCGGACATCGTCGGCGACTCGCTGGCGCTCGCGATGCAAGCAGCGAAGACCGAGGCGGACGTCATCGTGCTGTGCGGCGTGCACTTCATGGCCGAGACCGCGAAGCTCGTTAACCCCACCAAGACCGTGCTGGTTCCCGATTTAGAAGCCGGATGCTCGCTGGCAGAATCAATAACGGGCGCCGACGTCCGATTGCTGCGCGAACGGTATCCCGGCGTCCCGGTCGTCACGTACGTCAACACCTCGGCAGAGGTCAAAGCCGAATCCGACGTCTGCGTTACCAGCGGCAACGCAGTGCAGATCGTCGAGGCGCTCAGCGTTCCGAAAGTCATCTTTCTTCCCGACGAGTATCTCGCGAGGTACGTCGCATCCAAAACGAACGTCGAAATCGTTGCCTGGAAAGGCCACTGCGAAGTTCACGAACGGTTCAGCGGCGAGGACATTCTGCGTTTCCGCCGCGACGATCCGTCGCTCGTCGTCATCGCACACCCCGAGTGTCCCCCCGACGTGCTTGCCGAAGCCGATTACGTCGGTTCGACGCAAGGAATGGCGGAATACGTGGGGCGGCTTGCGATGCCCGGAGCTAGGCCGCGAGTGCTGCTGATGACCGAGTGCTCGATGGCTGATAATGTATCCGGACGGTATCCCGGCGTCGAGTTCGTGCGCCCGTGCAATCTTTGTCCGCACATGAAGCGCAACACGCTGCCCAAAGTGCTGCATTCGCTCGAGACGATGGAGTACGAAGTGACCGTGGCACCGGAGATCGCCGAGCGCGCTCGCAAGGCCGTCGAGCGTATGCTCGAGTATAGCGGCAAGCCCCAAGATTAAACGCATGCAGGAGCTTCGCAGCGACGTCATCGTAGTCGGTGCCGGCATCGCCGGTTTGATGGCGGCGCTGAAGCTTGCACCGCTGCGCGTGACGGTACTCTGTAAGACGCGACTAGGTAAAGGCGCGGCTACGGATTGGGCGCAAGGCGGCATCGCGGCAGCAATCGGCGAGGACGATTCGCCCAGCCTGCACGCGATCGACACGCATCTCGCCGGTGCCGGTATCAACGATCAAACCATCGTCGAGATTCTCACGAAAGATGCGCCGGCGCGCATCGAAGAACTGCTCGAGCTCGGTGCAGCATTCGATCGCAATGCTTCGGGCGAGCTGGAGCTGGGCCGCGAAGCCGCGCATCAACGGCGCCGTATCGTCAAGGCCGGCGGTGACGCGACGGGCCACGAGATTCTCAAGACACTGATCGAAGCCGTGCACGCGCATCCGTCGATCGACATCGTCGAAAACGTGACGGCCGGCGATGCAATCGTTTACGGCGACCGCATTTACGGCGTTTACGCACACGACAACTCCAGCGCTAAACCGATGGCGTTTCGTAGCGGCGCGGTCGTGCTCGCGACCGGCGGCATCGGACGCCTCTATCGGTACACCACCAATCCGGTTCAAGCGACGGGCGACGGCATAGCGATCGCCGCGCGCGCCGGCGCGCTGCTCGCAGACATGGAGTTCGTGCAGTTTCATCCCACCGCGCTCGCGATCGGACGCGACCCGATGCCGCTGGTCACCGAAGCGGTGCGCGGCGAGGGCGCGGTGCTGGTCAACGATTTGGGCGAACGCTTCATGCTCGGCCTGCATCACGACGCTGAGCTTGCGCCCCGCGACGTCGTCGCACGCGCGATTTTCGAGCAACTCACTGCCGGACGCATCGTCGGCCTCGACGCACGAGCGGCAATCGGCGCGCGTTTCCCCGAAATGTTTCCGACGGTCTTCGGTTTTTGCATCGCTGCCGGCATCGACCCGCGCGTGCAGAACATTCCCGTCGCTCCGGCGGCACACTACCATATGGGCGGCATCGCCGTCGACGAATGGGGGCGCGCCTCGCTCGCACGTTTGTGGTCTTGCGGCGAAACGAGTGCGACCGGCGTTCACGGCGCGAACCGCCTAGCCAGCAACTCGCTGCTCGAAGCACTCGTCTACGGCTCGCGCGTCGCCACGGACATCAAGAACTCGCCGGTCCCGGCCGGCACGCCGCCTCCACTGCAGCACGCCGCCGCTAACCCGATCGCTCCGGAACAAGCTCAAGCCACCAGCGATCTGCGCAACGTGATGTATTCCAACATTGGGCTAGTTCGCACCGAACGCGGCCTGCGCGAAGCGCTTCTACGTATCGGCGAACTCGATGCCGGGTTCCCGGCGGCTGCGAACGAACTGCGCAACCTGCTGGTCGTCGCTCGCCTGATAGCGGAAGCGGCCCTGGCGCGGCCGGAAAGCCGAGGAAGCCACTATCGAAGCGACTATCCGCAGACGGAGGAAGCCTTTGCCAAACGCTCGTTTACGCGCCTCCGCAGCCTCGCTTAACGCGCCATCGCAGTTGGTCGTCGAACCGATCGTTCGCGCCGCCTTGCTCGAGGACGTCGGACACGGCAGCGACCTGACGACCGACGCGATCGTCGATGCGGACGCGCGCGCTAGTGCGCGCATGGTCGCTCGCGCGCGCGGCGTCGTCGCCGGGATACGCGCCGCCTGCGTAACGTTTGCGTTCCTGGATCCCGACGTCGAAATAGAGGCCTACGCTGCGGACGGAGATCTCGTCGAAGCCAACGCCGTGATCGCTCGCGTGCATGGACGCGCACGCGCCCTGCTTACGGGCGAACGCACGGCGCTAAATTTTCTGGGTCGCTTATGCGGCATCGCAACCCTAACGCACCGCTTCGTTGCGCTCACGCGCGGTACTAAAGCCCGCATCGCGGATACGCGTAAGACGACTCCGGGCTTTCGCGTGCTCGAGAAGTACGCGGTGCGCTGCGGCGGCGGAGTGAATCATCGCTTCGGACTAGACGACGCGGTGCTGATCAAAGACAACCACTTAGCGGTCGCCGGCTCCGTTACCGCTGCAATCGATGCGGTTCGCGCAACCGTCGGTCACACCGTCAAGGTTGAAGTCGAAGTCGATACCATAGCGCAGCTGCGCGAGGCGCTTGATGCCGCGGTCGATGCGGTACTTCTTGATAATATGACGCTAGAACAGCTCGCCGAAGCGGTGCGCATCGTCAACGGGCGCGCAACCGTCGAAGCCAGCGGCGGCGTGACCGAGCAAACGGTCGCCGCAATCGCCGCAACGGGAGTCGATCTCATCAGTTCCGGCGCGTTGACGCACAGCGCCTCCGCGCTCGACGTAGCGCTCGATTGGGACTGATGAAACGCATTCCTGTCATCGCGGCGGCGCTCACTCTGGTGATGCACTTGATCGCCAATCCACATTACGGATTTTTCCGCGACGAACTCTACTTTATCGTCTGCGGCTTTCATCCCGACTGGGGATACGTCGACCAGCCCCCGCTCGTCCCGCTGCTTTCGGCGGCCACGCAGATTTTTGGAACGTCGCTATTCTTATTGCGCGCACTCGCCGCACTGTTTGCCGCGGGGTGCGTTTACGTAACGTGCCTCTTCGTCGTCGAGCTAGGCGGCGGTGAGTTCGCACAAGTCCTGGCCGCGTTGTTGGCAGCGCTGTTGCCGGTACTCAATTCGTTCGGAACGAGAATGTCGACCGATACGCCGGGACTGCTCTTCTGGCCGCTCGTTGCCTTGTTCGTCGCACGGATTGCCAACGGAGCCTCGCCGCGACTGTGGCTGTGGGCCGGCGTGGCGTTCGGTTTGGCGGCCGAAGCAAAATACACGGTGTTGTTTTACGGCATCGCAATGGTCGCCGGCATCGCGCTGACGCCAATGCGACGCATTCTCACGACGCGGTGGTTTGCTGCGGGCGCGGCGATCGCGTTCGTCCTTACCGTACCTAGCTTCGTTTGGCAGGCGCTGCACGGATGGCCGTTTTTGCAGATGATTGCCAACCAGCAGCGCACCGAAGTCATCATGCACTCGCCGGTCGGCTACGTCATACAACAAATTCTCATCACCAATCCCATTCTGGCCGCGATCTGGATCTTCGGACTCGCGTACGCGTTTGCGCGGCCCGCGCTGCGCTGGATCGGCTGGACCTACGTCATTCTGATTGGGTTCATGATCGCCGGCCACGCGCGCAACTACTACCCGGGCGACGCGTATTCGCTCTTCGTCGCGGTGGGTGCGCTGGCGATCGAACGGACCGCGGCGCTCACGCGATTCCGCCCCGCGATCGTGGCGGCCATCGCGCTCATGTCGATGCTGACGTTACCGTTCGTCTGTCCCATCATGGCCGAAGCGCGGCTAGCCGCAACCATCGTGGCCGCCCAGCGCGTCGTGTCGCTGCATCTCGCCTCGACGCGCGATGACTACTCGCCGATCACGCAAATGTTTGCGGACATGCACGGCTGGCCGCAACTGACGGCGACGGTTTCCCGCGTATACGATGCGCTGCCGCCGCGGCAGCGCGCGCGTGCTGCCATTTACGCGCGCAACTTCGGCGAAGCCGGGGCGATCGACGTATACGGCAAAGCCTACGGATTGCCGCCGGCTCTATCGGGTCAAAATAACTACTGGATTTGGGGGAGCCGCGGATACGACGGAAGCGTCGTCATCGAAGTCAACGGGACGTGCGGGCCGGCCTTTCGTTCGCAGCGCGTCGCCGTCGCGCGCTTCTACGGTCGCTGGGTGATGCCCACGGAAAACGATATCCCGATCTCGGTGTGCTACGGTCTCAAAGAACCGCTCGCACGGTACTGGCCGAAGCTGAAAACCTTTATCTAACGGTATGACAGAAGCGTGAAGGCGACGATTGCGCCGACCACCGTGACGAAGAGCGCGATTAGGTAGCCGCCGCCAGCCGATAGCGTCACGACGAGGCCGCGGCGCAGGCCGCGATCAGTTGAGGCATAGCGCCAGCTTCCCAGAACGCCGATGAGGATGCCGAAAATCGCCATCGCCGTACCGAAGCCGACCGACACGCCCTTCTCCGGAGCCGCGGCGTGGACGAACGCCGAAAACTCGCGCGCGAAGAGCGAGAATCGAGCGATCACGAAGCCGAAAGCGATAAACGCGAGCGCCGTACGAATGTACGCCAGATACGTTCGCTCGTTTGCGAGCGTATCGTTGGCGCGGACCTGCGTCTCACACTGATCGAGCGTTTCTTGCATAGGCCCCGGCTTCTACACGGCGAAGCCGCCTCCATGGATACCCAAAAACGCGCCGACGAAGCGGCCCTCACGAAGAACGCCTACGATCCCGAGACGCCGCAAGCGCTCATCGACTTCATGGCGACGGGCTGGGCTCAACGTCCGCTCGCCGCTGATAAGCACGTCGAGGCGGCGCGCTTTCGGCGGCGGCGGGAGGAACTCTCGCGTGCGTATCCCGGAACGTATCTGATCGTGCCGGCCGGCGAGGAGCACGTGCGTGCCAACGACACGTTCTTTCGGTTCCGGCCCTCGAGCGACTTTGCGTATCTCGTCGGAGGCGGCGAACCGGGCGCGATCCTGGTTCTCCAACCCGACAGAATGGGTCATACCTCGCTGCTCTTCGCACGCGAACATAACCGCGGGCAGGCCGAGTTTTTCACGGATCGTCTTCACGGCGAGCTTTGGGTCGGACGCCATCGCGGGGTGGACGAGAGTCTGCTCTATTACGGCATCGACGCGTGCCGCCCGGTACCGGCGGCGGCTGCGTACCTCGAAGATATGCATCGCTCGGGCGCGCGCATGCTTCGCAGCGACGAAGATCACGAGCTTGCGGAGCGCATTTCGGAGATGCGTCTGATCAAAGACGACTACGAGCTGGGCGAGCTGCGCAGAGCGTGCGAAATCACCAAGCGGGGCTTCGAAGACGCAATCCGCGTCATGCGACGCGCGACGACCGAACGCGAAATCGAAGGCGCGTTCTGGAACCGTGCGCGCATCGAGGCCAACGACGTCGGTTATCTCACGATTGCGGCAGCCGGCGAACACGCATGCACGCTTCATTGGAACCGCAACGACGGCGCGTTACGGCCCGATTCCTTGCTGCTGCTCGATGCCGGCGTCGAATGCGACTCGCTCTACACTGCCGACATCACGCGAACGCTTCCCGTCGCCGGCCGCTTCTCGGGAGAGCAGCGCGCGATCTACGAGTTGGTGTGGCAGGCGCAGCGCGCGGGCATCGAAGCAGTGGCTCCCGGCAACGATTTTCTGGAACCGAACCGCCGCGCGATGCGCGTGCTGGCAGCTGGATTGATCGAGCTCGGTATCTTGCGCGGAAGCCTCGACGAAGCGCTCGATCCCGACCGGCAATTCTATCGCCGGTATAGCCTCCATAACGTCAGCCATATGCTCGGCATCGACGTTCACGACTGCGCCAAAGCGCGAGCAACCGAATATCGCCACGGACTGCTGCGTGAAGGCATGGTCCTCACCGTCGAGCCGGGCCTCTATTTTCAACCGGACGACGAAACCGTGCCCGAACGATTCCGCGGCATCGGCGTTCGCATCGAAGACGACATTGCGGTTACCGCGAACGGGTCCGAAAACTTCTCGGCGATCCTACCCTCAACTCCGAACGAAGTCGAAGCCTGGATCGCCGACCTTTGGAGCTAACGCTATTGCGTTACGACTGAGGTTCCGGGGGTGCTAGATGGAGGCGGGTACGTGCCTCGACCTTCCAGTGCCGCTAGCCGATCCTCGATCGGCCATTTTCCGAACGCGAATATCGCCAAGAAGATGAGGTTTCCGAGCGGAACGAGCATGAGCAGCGAGAGCGCCGGATTGTACCCCGCCTTCGCCGCAATTTTCCAGTAGCACCAAATAAAAAACGCGAGCACCGCAAGAATGATAATCGCGTAGATCGCAAAGATCACCGCGATTGCCGCAAAGCCGGCGTTAGAAGACTGATCCATCTGCAATGCCTCCAACGAGTTGTGATGGGCTCTGCGCGGACGAGGCCAATACATCCTTCATCGAATCGTTATTTCGAGCTTCGTCTAGTTCGAACGTAGGTTCTACAGCACGGATCCAGGCGCGGTTCGGCGGTCCAATCGCGACGGCCCCGCAGCACGCGGTCGAGCGGATCGCCGGGTTTTACCACGACGGTGTCGACGCGGTAGGCATCGAGCCGCTCGAGCCAGCCCCGGCGAGCAAACCGCACCAAGTTGAAGTCGTTCCACACCCGCACCGGATACGGATCGGCGCGGCCGTCCATGAAAACGCGCACGTTTGAGTATCCCAAGCCGACCGAGCAAATCGCAAAATCGTAGCAGAACACTCGGTGCGTGCCCGGCGTTTCCGCTATTCGATCGAAGGTTGCCCTGGGCGGTACGGGATCGTCCGCCTGACTCGGCGCGCGTACGTTAAAGATGAACGCTGCGACCGCTAAGGCCATCGCACCGATGACGGCAAAACGTCGCGGCCCGGGGCTCGTCACGGTCTGGCGCAGATTCAAACGGCTCAAAAGCACGGTGTACGCAACCGCTGCCGCCGGCACCGCAGCCACGCCGAGAAGCGCGGCGTCGCGCGCGGCGCCGGCCGTCATTGCCAGCAATAGTACGATCCACGCGACGTCGCGAGGATAACGTGCGAGCAGCGTTCTCGCACCGGATACGGCGAGCAAAACCAGCGGGAAAGCTCCGTACCAAAAGTAAGTAGCATGTAACGAAATAGGCTGCCACTCCTCGATCGAATGACGAATCGGACTCTGGATCAGCATTACGGCGTAGCGCGGAAGCTCGACTCCCAAGGGCGTCGCCAAGGTCGCCAGCGGAATGGTTACTGCCAACGCGAGACGACGTGAAGCCTCCGGATCCCGAACGCCGCGACGCGCTACCGTAAAAGCGGCGTCGATCCAAACGATCGGAACCGCCAGCATCGCGCTCGCGTGAACGTTCGCCCAAGCCGCAACGATCGCGAGCGCTACAAAGGCGACCGGCCCTTCCAGATCGAGCACGAAGAGAAGCGCTGCAAAGAAGAGCCACGCAAACACTTGCGCGCGGATGCCGAACGATCCCTCGACCGCGAGCAATGCCAGCAAGATGCAGATCGCCGTTCCCGCGGCGGAAGCGCCGTAACGCTGCGCCCGGCGCGCCGTCAATAGTAAGGCTCCGCCTAGCGCTGCAACGGCGGCAAGTGCCAGCACCCACAACATTGCGTGCATCATCGCCCAATCGACGGCAATTCCGATCAGCCACTCCTGCGGCGTCCACGGCATCCCGGCCGCAGTAAAGGTTTCGCTGCCTAGCGATGCCGGTAGGCGGTGATGCTGCAGCACGTACGCACCGAGCTGCTGCTGCCAATACAAATCGCCGAGCGCGCCGGAATACGGCAGGCGCACGAGCCGCCCCGCGAAAGCGGCGCATACGATTAGGACGACGAGGTAGGCCGGTCCCACTGAAAGATCAACCGCGAGCCTTCGACGATGCCCAGCCTCGCCGCACTTCCGGCCGCCATTTCCAATACGCTGCGCGCACCGCGCAGGCCGACCGCCGGACGCCAAGGCGGCACGCCGGCAACGACGCGCTTCACCGCGGCGGCGGCATCGAGGAACAGCACGTCGATTGAAAACCGCATCAAGAACGTATGGATCGCCGAACACCGATCGAACCATAGCGCCTCGTCGTTGCCGAGTTTATTGTGACCGATCAAGCCAATCGTGCGCGTGAGAAGCCCTTCCGCGGCGACGACGCGGGGGACGAGCAGACGCTGCGTTGCGGCATCGCGCAACTCTCCCGTCACCGCGCCTGTATTGCCATCGAAACGGCGATCGCGCCGACGAGATACGGAGCGAATGCTACTGCAACGCGCTTGGAACGATACTTTAGCGACACGACGACGACGGCTACCAACGATGCGATGCCGAAAGCCAGCGTCGCTGCAAACATTCCCAGCACCGCGCCGCCCAACGCAGCAACCTTTGCGTCGCCCCATCCCATCCCGTGGCCGCGCGTCAACAGCGCCGCAAGCGCAAACGGCACGAACACTATCGCCGACGAGACCAGCGGCATCACGAACTGGTGCAAAAAAATACTGTCTGCGAGCAGCAGCGCCAACGGCACCAGGGTAAAATAGTCAGGAACGATTCCGGTGCGTGAGTCGCATTCGAAAATGCCGGCGAGCGCCACGACGACCACTGCGGCGACTGCGAGCGCTCCGATCGGGACATGCTTCCACGCCAGACTGGCTCCGAGCACTGCGGCGGCGGCCATCACCCATCCCGGGTGCACCGAGAACGGCGCCGGTCCGTCTTCGAAGCGTTTGAGTTTCGGAAGCAGCGCCGTCGCGGCGATAAGTCCCGCGACTGCCGCCGTAGCAAAAACGAGAGCCCCCGCGAGCATTGCACCAATCGAGAAAAGCATTGCGGAAAACGGCTACTTGAAGTATTGCGCCGCGACCGATCCGAAGATGATCAGCACGAGCGCGGGCAGCATGAAAAGTGCCATCGGAAAAACCATCTTAACCGGCAGAGATGCGGCAATCTCTTCGGCACGCAGCGTCCGCCGCTCGCGCGCTTCGGTGCTCAGCGAGTTCAGGACGTTGGCGATGTTTCCCCCGAGCCGTTCGGCCTGAACGATTGCGGTAACGCACGTCGTGAGGTCCGGCTCTCGGACGCGATGCGCCATCGCCGCAAGCGCCTCTTGGCGCGAGCGGCCCAGTCGAATGTCGTCGTTGACGAGCGTCAGCTCTTCTTTGAGCGGGCCCGTGATGGCATCGAGGCCGATAGTGAGAGCCTGGCTGAGCGCGGTGCCCGCTTCGACGCTTGTGGAGATCATGTCGAGAAGGTTGGGAAGCTCGCGCTGAATGCTGCGCTTGCGCGCGGCAATGGCGCGCTCGATCATGACATTGGGAAACATGAACCCGCAGACCGTCAGCACGGCGAAAATAAAGATCGATCTTGCATCCACCCCGCCGAGCGCGATTCCGAGCAGAAGGCCCAAACCGGCACCTCCCGCGGTGCCGACAAGCATGAAGCCCATCATCTTCACCGGCTTCACATCGTACCAGCCGGCCTCAGTCAAGCGACGCGCCAGCGAGCGCTGCTGCGAGTCGTCGAGCAGCTTATGGATTGCGACACTCGTGACCGACTCGACCGGCGCGTCGAGATTGAGTTCGGCCAAGCGACGGTGTACGTCGTTACGCCCGAACGAAAAGTAATAGTAGAGCAGGACCGACGCCAGCAAAACGACGACGGCGGCGACGACGACGACGATCATACGTCGATTCTCGACATAGCGGTCATGACGTACTGCCCGAGGCCGCATAGTCCGAGCGCTAGGACGACCATCAGCTTGCCGAAGGTGCTGCCGAAGAGATCGTCGCGCATCTGCGGCTCGAACACGATGATGAAGAGCAGAACGACGACCGGTAGCGCCGTCATAACCATGCCTGAGGCTCGCGCCTCTGCAGTCAGTGCGCGCACTTTACGATCTATTTTCCGGCGCTGCTTTATGGTTTCCGCCAATGTTTCGAGCGTCTGGCCCAAGTTGCCGCCGGTCTTCGATAGAATCCGAATCGCGCGGGTGAGCATCAGAATCTCTTGGCTGGGCATGCGTTCGGTTAAGCCGTCGAGCGCGTCGTAAATGCTGACGCCGATCGACGTTTGATTGAGAACGCGGTTGAACTCCGATCGAATCGGATCGGGCATCTCGCTAACGACCACGACCATTGCCTGGCGGAGGCCGAGCCCAGCGCGCATGCCGCTGGTCATCAGCCGCAGTGCGATTTCAAGCTGGTTGTTGAACTTATCCAAACGCTGCCCGGTTTTGATTTTGATCCACGAACCCGTTCCGTAGAACATGAGCGCGAAGCTGGTCGGAAACGCGATCACCGCCAGCCACACGTTGGGGCGCATGAGGTAGACGTAGGCGCCCCACAACAAAATGGCGCCCGCTAAAATACGGAACGCTAAATCGTTCGCATCGGTCTTGATACCGGCGCGTTCGAGCCGCGACCGATACGGTTCGGTATAGGGCGTGATGAACTGGATGATGACGCCCCAGAAACGCCAGCCCATCCAGCCGACCGCTCCGGCTATGATGCCGACGATCGGATACAGTTCCCAGGTCGTTACCATTTGATCGCCGCAGTCATCTCGGACAAGCCGCGGATGTCGTAAGTAATACCGTATTCGCCGAAGCGCTCGGCGCAGTTGGGCTGCACGCCGCTGTAGAGGAAGTCACCGACGACGTGGCCTTCTTTATCGAGGCCGCGCTGCTGGTATGTGACGATGTCCTGAGTCGTTATCGTTTCGCCTTCCATGCCCACGACTTCCGTGATCGCGATGATCTTACGGCTGCCGTCGCGCAAGCGTGCGACCTGCACGACCAGATCGATGGCGTTGGCCACCTGCTCGCGAATCGCCCGCGACGGCAGGTCGAACCCCGCCATCATGACCATCGTCTCGATGCGCGATAGACAGTCGCGCGGCGTATTGGCGTGGATCGTCGTGAGCGATCCGTCGTGTCCGGTGTTCATGGCCTGAAGCATGTCCAGCGCTTCGCCGCCTCGGCACTCACCGACGATGATGCGGTCGGGACGCATGCGCAGCGAGTTCCGAACGAGATCCCGGATACGTATTTCGCCGCGGCCTTCCAGGTTCGGCGGCCGCGCTTCTAAGCGGACGACGTGGTCCTGCTCCAATTTGAGCTCGGCCGCGTCTTCGATGGTGATGATTCGGTCGGACTCCGGAATGAAGCTCGACAGAATGTTGAGCAGCGTGGTCTTACCGGAACCGGTGCCGCCGCTGACCACGACGTTGAGGCGCCCTTCCACGCAAGCCCGCAGAAAGTCGACCATCCCCGGAACGAGCGAACGCTTCTCGAGCAAGTTCGACACCTGCAGGCGTTCGCTGCCGAACCGCCGGATCGTCAGCGTCGCGCCGCTGATCGCTAACGGTTCGATAATCGCGTTGATGCGGGAGCCGTCGGACAGACGGCCGTCGACCATCGGCGTCGATTCGTCGATGCGGCGGCCGAGCGGCGCGATCATGCGCTCGATCACCAGACGCAGTTGGCGCTCGTTGGTGAAGTGCTTGCTGGAGAGCTGCAGCTTTCCGCCGCGCTCGACGTAGATGTTCTCCGGTCCATTGGCCATAATTTCTGTAACGTCCGGATCGCGCAGCAGATCCTCGAGCGGGCCGTAGCCCAGCGCTTCGTCGATGACCTCTTGGCGAAGCTGCGCTACTTCTTCGGCGGAACCAACGGCTTCTTCGGTGATGAGCTCGTTGACGACCGCCTGAACTTCTCTTTGGAGCTCTTCGGCCTTGAGCGGATCGGAACGATCCCGCGATGACGCAAGGTCAAGGCGCTTGGTGAGCGCTTCGTGCGTGCTGGATTTGATTTTTTCGATTTTTTCGAGGTCGATGCCCGACGCTTTACGGCCTTCCATGCCGCCCTGCAACTGCGTGGGCGCGCGGAGCTTGGCCAAACGGCGATCGCCCAGCGGCGACCGAATCGACGGCCCCAAATCAAGCATCTGCTCGGGAACCGTCAAGAGTCCTCCGGCGTACTCTACGAACGCCTCCACCGCGCGCGCGTAGCGGCGGTCGCTCTTGGGCGGAATTTCAGCCATAAGCTTGGTGCCCAGAGCGCGCTCGATGTCCGACTTCGGAAACTCGGCTTGCGAGTCTCGCTGAATCGACACCGCCGCGATTTGCGACAGCGAGATGCCGAACTTTTGAAGCTCCACCATCATGGCTTTCGCGCCGGCCAGTCCGAGCAGCGTGGGCTCGAGTACGACGAAAAATCTCACGCAGCGGACGATGAACGGACGAATCGCGGCCGCGAAGGGCTGCGGCGCGTCGACGATCGCCGACGTGCCGGTTTGTGCGAAGTTTTCGACAAGCGCTTCTACTTTTTCCGGCTTAAGCGTGAAACCGGCGTGAATGTTGTTCGCGAGCTCGACCGCAGTGAGCCCGTCGCGGAGCGTGACGAAGGATAGGTTGTTCGACTCGTCCCGCGCTTCGTCGAGTTCCTTGACGCAGTTCATCAGCAGCGCCACCGTACGGCGTCCGGCAAAATCTCCGTCGACGAGCGCGATGCGTCTGCGTCTTGCAAGCGCCTGAGCGAGTTCGAAGGACAGCGTCGTAGCGCCGACGCCGCCCTTCGAGCCGATGATCGTGATGATCGATGAAGGCATTAGGGTTGTACCGCGGTTAGCGTGTCACCGTTGACGACGGGAATGCCCCGCGGCGTGGCGTTGGGCTGCGGCGGCGGCGGCGGCGCCGTCGTGGGGTAGATTATCGTTTGTGCCGCTAGCGACCGCATCGGCTCGTGCGGCGATCGCAGCGCCAGCCTCAGAGTCGTGTTCAAATCGGCTGCAAGGATGATATCGGCCTGGCCCGGCGTCACCAGCAGCGTCGCAGTAGTTGCAGGAGGCACGGGCGTCGCATTCGGCTGGGGCGAACCCGTGGCCGTCGGCGCCGGCGCCAAACTCGTGCCCACAGCAAGAACGCGAGCGTCTCGAACGATTGCATACGCCTCAGGTTCACCGGCGCCTCGGGGCGGTGCCGCGAGGACGTCTACGTGATCGCCGGGCTGCAGGAGTCCACCGACGCCCTTGATTACGTCGATGGGAATCGTGATCGCGCGCATGCCGACGGCGACCTGCGGTCCCTGCGGCGGCAGCGCCGGTCGTGCCAAACGGGCCGGCGTAATCGTCGCGCCGAGCGCAATGTCCGACGTCGCGATCATGCCGACCGCGTCGGCGGGATCGACTAGAGCGTCGGGCTCAACTTGATCCGAAGGTTTCTGCACTGCGCTGACCATCGAGGGAACGATGCGCGCGTTAGCGGGAATGTTCATTGCCGCTACGACGACATTTCGGGGCGGAGCGGCGGCTTTTCGCGGGGCCGATAAAACTCCGTAGACGACCAAAGCCACGCCGAGTGTAAACACGGCGATGACAGCGATCGTTATATTACGCCTACTCATGAGTGTATCCGTTCTTGTTGCAGAGCGCGCTTCTTTGCAGAACCCTCAACGTTTAGATAATTTTTAGCCACGGTATTGCCAAGTCGGCGAGCGTGAGCCATACGATCCCGCCGGCAATCGCAACCGCGTAGGGAAGCACCAGCTTTTCTTTCCTGCCGGTCACCCGGCGCGCCAGCAGGAATGTTAGTGCGAGCGCACCGCCTATAACGGCAGTGTAGACGACTAGCGGCAGCAGTTCGCTTAGACCAAAGACACAACCACAGGCTGCCAGCAGCTTTACATCCCCGCCCCCGAGAGCGCCGAGCGAAAACGGGAGCGTGCCCACGATCAGGACCAGAATCCCGGCGGTAACGGCGGACAGCCCTGACCGCCATCCGCCGAATGCGTTGAACGCGACGCCGAAAAGCACGAGCGCCAAAGGAATCGTGTTTGGAATCCTCCGCGTTCGCAGGTCGTACGCCGCCGCGGCAGCGCAAGCGATTAGCGAGGACGCGTAAGGTATGAGCGTCGAGATACCGGTTTTGTACTAGACACTGGTCGCAGCCGTGCCGAGCACGCTGCTTGCGTTGTTGCCGAGGGTCTTGAGAACGACGATGGCCACGACGGCGATCAGAGCAACGATCAGGGCGTACTCGACCAGCGAAGCTCCGTCTTCGTTCGAAAGCATGGCTTTGAAGTGCTGAATCATTGGTAAACGGGTCCCTCCAGGAAAGATCCGGCCAGGTTCATTTGTCCGGTACGCTGTCGGCCGGTAAGACGACGCCGGGGTTGGGTAGGGTCACGACTGTTTGCGCGCTCGCGGAAGCCGTCGCCGAGGACGAGCTCACCGAAACCGTAAGAATGCTTCCGCGCCAAAAATCCGGCCCGATCGGCACGATCGTTGTGAAATGACCGTCGGCGTCGGCAAAGACGTCGCGGCGGTTCACGAACAGGGTCGGCAAGTCGCGGGAAATCGTCGCGTGCAGGAGGATGACGACCGGTCCCATGGCCGGCGCCGTACCGGAGACGGTGATCGCCTCCGACCCGACGGCCGGTGCGACCGTGACGGTCATCGCGCCGTTGACCGAAACCGGCACGGGCGCGTTGGCAGGGGAGCTTGCGGCCGCCTGCCCCGAAGTGAATGGCGAGAGCGCGACGATAAGGAACGTCGCCCTCATAAATTTCTTAAGCACTCTGGCCCTCAAAATATACTTTCCCGAGCGATTAAGCAAGGGGGGGGCTGCAAAATTTATATTTAGCGAGCTAGCGCCGATTTGAATAAGTAGGTCTTCCGTCCCCGGCAGGAAAGGAAGGAAGCATGCGGAAGGGCGCTTTCCTTATGAATAGCACCACTGCGCGCGTTCTCGCGGCGCTGGTTTTCGGCGTCGGTCTATGCCTCGCCGCGACGCTGACGACTTTGGCAGACTCGGACGTCATCGTGCTGGAAACCGGTTCGTCCACGATCATTGACGCCCCCGGGTTAAGCCGCGTCGCCACCGGCGATGCATCGATCGCAGGCGTCGTTCCATTAGGCACGGGCCAGGTCGTTATCAACGGAAAAGGTCCAGGCCGCACGACCGTTTATGTGTGGGCGAGTTATGGCGGCGTTTCCAAATACACTGTCTACGTTTCGGCGCAAGTCTCCAACGACTTGGCCAAGATGGTTCGCGCCGCTCTCAACGTGCCCAACGTGCAGGTCATCAGCTTCCGCAACGCGGTAGTGGTGCGCGGAACGGTAAAAGATCAAGGCGTCTCGGATTACGTCGATTCAGTGCTGCACCGGTTCACCGACCTGGCCAAATCGCAGAACCAAACGCTGGTAAACGCGGTGTACGTGCCGCATCCGCTGGGCGCAATCGAAGAAGAACTGGCGCATATTCCGGGCGCGTCGAATATTCGTCTCGATTACGATCAATCTGCGGCCGGTGCCGGCAACATCATCGTAAGCGGCGAAGTGCGCGACCGCCAGCAGGCCGAGATGGTTATGGAGAAGGCGCGCGGTTTGGCCGGCCGTTTCTTGGCCACGAACGCCAAGGTCATCGATCGACTCGCCGTCGATCTGACGAGTCAAGTCGACGTCAAAGTCTACGTGCTCGAGATGGACAACACCGGCCTCTCCGATCTCGGCATCAACTTCCAAGGCGGCCAGCCCAATCCGTCCAACCCATCGCAAATTCTGCCGGTTCCGCCATCGTTTCCGATTATCGAGGACGGCAAGGCCGGCAGTCCGGGTAAAGCGTTCAATATCGGCGCGTTCTTCCGCAACGTTTTCCTCATGCCCACACTCGACTTGGTACTTCAGACCGGTCACGGGCGCATTCTGTCCTCGCCCGATTTGGTTACGCTACCGAATCAAGAAGCCAAATTCTTAGTTGGGGGACAGATTCCGTATACGTACTCGTCGGGCTTCGGCAGTGTGAGCGTTCAGTTCCAGCAGTACGGGGTGCAGCTCGACGTCACCCCGACCATCTTGGGCAACGGCAAGATCGAAACGAAGATTGCTCCCACCGTCTCCGATCTGGACTACACCAACTCCGTGAGCCTCAACGGTACCACAGTACCGGGGCTCAGAATCAGCCAGCTTTCAACCGACGTGATTACCAGCGAAGGCGAAGGCATCGTGATGGGTGGTCTTCTGCGGCACCTGCAGCAGAAGGAGATCTTCAAGGTACCCGGACTGAGTGCGATTCCGATTCTAGGGCAGCTGTTCCAGTCAGTCCATTACACGAACAACGAAACCAACGTCGTCTTCGTTATGCTACCGACGGTGATCAATCAATGACGAACGTGCTCCGAAGGCTTCTCCGCGACACCGCGGGAGGTGCCATAATGGAGTATGCCCTCGTGTTAGCCCTGTTCGCTCTAGTGTGCTCGGCGGCTTTCATACAAATTACTCAACATGCCAATAACGCTTATAGTGCCGGCACTACCGGCATGACGACCGTTCAGGAGAGCCCACCGCCTACAGTCGCGCCATGACGCTTTTTCCTCGCCATCATTGCCGTGGAGCCGCACTCGCCGAAACGAGTGCGGTGCTGGCCTTCACGCTCGTCACGCTTTTCGGCATGCTCCAACTCGTGCTGATCGGCTACCTGCAGGTCGCCGGCGACGCGGCCGTCTTCTTCGCGGCGCATTGGTACACGCTGGGCGTGACGCAGGCGACGATTTCGAGCAACGTGACCAACCTCGTCCCGCCTCTAATCACCAACGCGATCACGTATTCGCCCGCCCCTCCGCCCAGCGTCGATCCGAGTCCTTTCAACGCGATGTACGGCTCGAACTTGCAGTCCAGCGGTCAGAACTCCCGCACGGGCGGCTTCACGCTGGTGCGTCCGCAAAACTATTCCGTCTACCTAAACCAAAACAGCGCAGCCGGGGCGACGGCGGCGTGGAGCATGTCGGGCCTCTTCGGCTACCATAACGAACCGATCACGTCGGGCGGCGTCGAGGGCTACTATTTGATGACGCAAAATCAAATGGATAATCTCGGCGGCGGCCCCAACGATTACGAAACCTCGAATATTCTCAACCCCGCGTACGCGAGTCCGTTCCTGCCCAGCAGCGATGCCATCATTGCAAACATGAACACGCCGCCCTATTACGTGCCGACGACCTTTAGCATGCTGTGCGGCGACACCTGGGCAGGCGGCGGTACGGGCCAGTTCGGCAGTCACTCTTTCGGACAGGCCTGCAGCGACCCAGAGCCATGGTATTTCGGTACGGCCGGTTTTCTTTCGAACTACAACTATGCGCCGAGCGGGAACGCGATGGGCGTCAACTACGGGCAAGTCTTCTCTGCGATGGCGCTTCATCAGCGCATCTTCGCCAACTTGATTCCGGCGTTTCCGTACTTACCCAACGATGGCGCCGGCGGTACGGGCGACACGACCCTCAAAAGCGTGGCGCAGAACATACAAAGCGGCGTTTCGACCGTGCCCTCGGGATTCAACAACGGCAACTCGAGCTGCACCACGGCGACCGTTCCGCTCTCGTGGTACGACCAGCTGGGGTATTGGGAGCAGAGCGGCATCACTACCACGTACGCGTACAACTCGCGGTTACCGTTTACGATCCGCCACTTTGGCGGGTGGAGCACCAATCCGACGCAGACGTTAACTTCCAACGCCGGAGGAAGCGCCGACGGCCCGAGCGGTCCCAACTGCACCAATGGAATCGGAAGTTGGAGCGGCGCGTCGTTCGCACTCGTCTACTTCTGGGATCAGCCGGGCATTCCTAACGACCTTGGAGTCGGTTACGCACCCACGCATCCGTATGCCGGCGGTATGAGCTCGGGAGACCCCGGATACTAACATGAACCGGCTTCACGCGCAACGCGGTCAAACGCTCCCGGTGTGGATCTTTGGAACGCTCACGATGCTGTGGTTGATGATGGCGGTCTTCAACTACGCCAACGCGGTGCGTTGGCAGATCCGCGCGCAGAGTGCCGCCGATTCGGTCGCTCAAGGAATTCTGAGCGTGCAGGCCGCGCATTACAACTCGCTCACCGCGACGGTACACGCGGCAGCGATCGAAGAGTGGCGGATTCGCCGGACTATGCAGGGCCTGCTCAACATCGTGCAAGGATCCGGGGGCTGCGGTTATACGTCGGCCAGCCCGGGGTGGATCGACTGCGCGGCCGCGTACCATAGCTTGCGAAACAACTACATCACCGAAGTAACCCGCTACGGCCAGCTCGTGCAGCAGATCGCGGCGCTTTCCGAGTACAGTCAGACGCAGCAGCTCGCCGACATGCAAACCATCGCCGGCCAATACGCCAGCAATTGCTCGACGGCGGGCAATACCGGCGGAGATTGCGCGTTCAAGTACACGATTTCCACGCCGGTGGATCGCACGTCGCTTTCCGGCGCAGAATCCGACGCCGGCGGCGAGAACAACGGCGACGGCATGACGCTGCCCAACGGGGGAAGCATCGTCCCCGACCTGCAGCCGCTGCAGATCGAAGTCGATACGTGCGCGGAAGTCAACTCGCCGTTTGCCGCGATCTGGAAGCTCGGTGGCACGACGATGTTCGGCCTAAACGCGCCGTTTACGGCACTCGGCCGCGCCGGCGCGACGACCGCAATGGTAACCCAAGAATGGTTCAATCCGGGGGAGCTCAACAACCCAAATGCCGCCGGTTCCAACCCATACAACAGCCCGGAGTTTACGGAGAGCGCCACCAACTCGGCGCCGTCCTTCTACAATGCTACGAGCTTCTGCACCGGCAATGGCACCGGATACGATTGGTACGCCGTTCACTGGTGCGCAAACTTGTGGAACAGCATAACCGGCGCAAATCCGGGAACGACGCGTCCGCCCGTATTCGGCGGTTATAAGGCTTCTATCACCAGTGACGAGTTCTCCACCTGGACGGGATGGTGGAGCGCGCTTCCCTATCCGCCGTACTCGGGAGCGTTCACGCCGAGCGCTTCCAACTGCAACTCCAACGTCTCGTGGACTTCATGACGCACCGCATATCGCGCGGCCAAGCCCTCACCGAGACGGCACTGTTCATGCCGATCACGCTGCTGCTGTTGTGGGGCATTATTTGGGCCGCGCAGTACGGCGTGCTCAGCGAGCGCGTCCAAAGCGCAATCCGCTACAGCGGATTGATCTCCAATCAGATCAATCCGTTCACGCAGTACAGCATGTACGTGCTCTACAACAGCTTATCGGCGCCATCGACGTCCCCGCTGCCGACGCAAACGTGCAACGCTCCGACCACCGACGCGCTCTCCAATAGCGGGAGTTATCCCGGTCCTACCAGCGGACCGTTCTGGACCGCCACGTCGGCGCCGGCAACGCTATCGTGCACGGGCGGCACCACTTCGCAGATGGCGGTCTACTCAGGCTTGACACAAACGGCGATCGCGATCAGCAATCATCCGCAGGCGCAAACGCAGGTCGGCGTTCCGAACTATCTGCAGGCCTTCTTCGGCAACGCGGCGAGCCTCCCGGCGACCGGCTCGACCAACTTCATTCGCCCGGCCGATATGTCCACAATGCTCAACTGTCATTCCGGAATGCAGGCCGTGCTGCTGCCGTCGCTGCAGCCGACTCCGGCGGCGCAACCGTCCGCCGACGTCGCGAGCGTGCCGACCGCGATTCCCGAACCTATGCCGTCGCCTACGGTCGTTCCCGTTAGCTGCTGACCGGCTCGTTCGCGCGCTTTTTTAAGGAAGATCGATCGTCTTGACGGTCGATTCTTGTCCCTGTCCGCGGTCGTACGTCGAAATCAAGACGATCTCACCGTGCGTTCCCGGCGGCGCATCGACCGTGGCGCTCCTGGCCCCGTCTTCCACGAACTCCGACGCAATCGTCTGACCGCTAGGCGTCTCCAACGCGATGCGTACGTTGGTCGCGTCCGCGGGGATCGACGTGTGCACCGTATATCCAGCGATGTTGGTGCCGAGGACTGAGACGTGCTGCGGGTCCGCCGGCGGCGCAGTCTGCATGGGATCGCTTTGTGCTGCGGGTGCCCGTACCGTGACGGCTGGTGCTGCAGCGCCCGCGGCCGCAACCGTAGCTGCTGGCGCGCTAGGCTTGGGCGTTGCCACTAGCGATTGCATGCCGACCGACGACGATGCACGATCGTCGCCGCGCGCGACGGCGAGCGAAACGCGCAGCTCTTTATCGTGACCGAAGCGCGGAATACGTATTTGCGTTAAACCGTCGGGCGAGATACTCTTTTCCGCCCACACGGTATTCTGCGCGTCTTTGACGGAAACGGTTCCGCTGTGCGCGCTCGTGCGATAGCGCACCGTCACGATACCGCCGTCGGGAACCTGCCACGAATCAAGCGCTAGTGAATCGATGAGCGAGCTTGCGGCAGCGGCCGGCGCCTGCGGCAGCGCGGGTTCCGGAAGTGCGGTGACCGGCTCGGCACGTTCGACTTTGCCCAACGCGCCTTGCGTCTGAATCTGCAAGATATAACTGCGCGTTTGCGCTGCCGACGGGAGCGTAAACGCGATCGTCCCGTCGCTCTTTCGGAGGCCGCCGGATTTCACGGTAACGCCGCGGTCGTCGATGAGCGCGAAGCTGCTCGCTCCAAGACCGGCGGTTTTATAGGGCACGCGCAGCAGCGAGTTGGCGACGCCGATCGGCGGCACCGCGAAGACGTCGATACGCGGCGTCGCAAAGACGAATGCGGCGGCGGCTAGACCGACCGCTAATCCGCCGCAGAGGGCACCGAGAATGGCCGACGGTCCGGGCAGCGGCGCGACCATCTCGTGGATCTGCGCGTTAACCACCCGCACGACAAGCGATCCACCCGCGTACGCAACGTGCGACGGCACGTCGATGACGAGATCGGCATGTGCGTGCGGATCGATCCAAAACTCGCCAGGCGTGAGACGCCGCTCGATGTCGCCGCGCCGAGCGCGCAACGTGACCATGAGATGCAGCGGCGAATCATTGGCAAGCGTCAAGCCGTAGCGCACCCGCACTCCGTGCAAACGCCTCAGCTCGCCGCCCAAACGCACGCCGTCGCCTTCGATCGTCAGGCTCGACGCGGGAAGCTCGCGCATGACCAGCGCCGCCGCGTGAACCGGGACCGGGAGATTGCTGTCGGAAACGCTCACGGCGCTCGGTTAATGCACCGTTCAACCGCGAGGGGGCCGGCCCCAGCCGGACTGGACGTACTCGCCGTCGATCACTATGGCGGGCACCGTCGGATCGTCGTGCGTATACGCAAACATTCGCTTGCGCAGCGCGCGGTCGTTCTGCGCGTCGTGCGCTACGTACGCTACGCCGGCCTTATCGTAATAGGCCATTGCCTGCGCACAATAGGGACAGCTGGGCGAGATAAAAAGCTCGACCTTGGAACCCGCCGGCACGCGCTCGACGTCGATTTTGGCGGCCATAAGCCGCTAATCTTTCGGGTTTCGCGGGAGTCGTCCCTGGACCGCGAACTTTCGCCTACATGCCGCTGGTTTTCGTACCGACGCCGCTGGGGAACTTGCGCGACGTCACGCTGAGAGCGCTCGATACGCTGCGCGAGGCAACCCTCGTCGTCGCCGAGGACACCCGAGTGGCGCGCAAGCTGCTGCACGCGCTGGGCATCGATGCGCCCGAAATCTGGAGCTATCGCGAACAAAACGCCGCTTCGGTCACGCAGGGTATTCTCGAGCGGGCCCGCACGCAGCTCGTGGCCGTTACGAGCGACGCGGGCATGCCCGGCATCTCGGACCCGGGCACCGAGCTAGTTACAGCAGCGCGGGAATCGGGCGTCGCTATCGACGTGTTGCCCGGGCCTAGCGCGGCCTTCGGCGTTGCCGTGCTCTCGGGATTCCCTCTCGATCGCTGGGCGTTCGAAGGCTTTCCCGAGCGTGCTCGAGGAGCGCGGCGGCGCCAGTTCGAGGCCGCCTTAGGCCGCGGAACCACGACGCTCTGGTACGAGTCGCCGCAGCGCATCGTGTCGACCTTGGGAGATCTGGCGGCAATCGCGCCGGGTGCCAGCGTGTTTTTGGTACGAGAGTACACCAAACTGCACGAGCAGCAGGTCGCAGGCACGCCGGCCGCGGTGTCGGCGGCGCTTGCCGATCCGATTCGGGGCGAAATCGCATTTGCAATTGCGCCGGCACGGGTCGAGACCGCGCCTTGCGATGTAACCGATGAGGAGATCGACGAGCTGCTGGCCCGGGGACGGCGCGTGGGCGACGTCGCTAAGGAGCTATCCAAGCAAGGGCGCGGCGACCGCAACGCATTATACGCCCGCGCGGGGGCGCGAAAACGGCTCCGCGAAGATCAAACGAAACGATGATGCGCCCGTTTTACGTCACGACGCCGATCTATTACATCAGCGGCAATCCGCATATTGGTCACGCTTACACGACGGTCGTGGCCGATGTGTTGGCGCGCACCGCGCGTATATCGGGTCCTGCGTTCTTCCTCACGGGCACCGACGAACACGGACAGAAAGTCGCCAATGCGGCGGCCGAGCACGGCAAGACGCCGCAAGAATGGACCGACGAGCTGCTTCCGCGCTGGAAAGACCTGTTTGCGGCGTATCACGTCGAGTACGACGATTTCATTCGCACGACGCAGCCGCGACACGAGCGAGCCGTACAAGCGATCTTCGAAAAGATGCGCGAGAACGGCGACGTGTATCTCGGAACGTACGAAGGCTGGTACTGCGTCGCGGACGAGACGTTTTGGCTCGAGTCGAAGCTCGTCGAAGGAAAGTGTCCGACGTGCGGCCGCGAAGTTCAGTGGATCTCCGAAGACGACTGGTTCTTCCGGTTATCGAAATATAACCAACGCCTGCTCGAACATTTCCGCGCGCATCCGGATTGGGTGCGCCCGCGCAGCGTTTACAATGAAATGATGTCGATCCTCGAGGAAGGTTTGGAAGATCTTTCGATTTCCCGGACCAATCTCGAATGGGGAATCCCGATACCCGGCGGCGGCGGCGTCATCTACGTGTGGTTCGACGCGCTGCTAAACTACATTACGGCTCCGGGATGGCCCGACGGCGAACGCTTCCGAACGTTTTGGCCGGCGACGGTGCAGCTCATCGGCAAAGAGATTGCGCGCTTTCACACGATCATCTGGCCGGCGCTGCTGTGGTCGATCGATGAGGCCGCGCCGCAATCGGTGTTTGCTCACGGCTGGATCACGATCGAGGGACAAAAGATCGGTAAGAGCTTGGGCAACGCAGTCGATCCGTTCGCACTATCCGACCGATTCGGGCCGGATTCGCTGCGATATTTTCTACTGCGCGAGGCACCCTTTGGGAGCGACTTCTCGTACTCCGAAGAGAAGATCGCGCAGCGCCACAACGCCGACCTCGGTAACGATCTGGGCAACCTTCTCAAGCGTACGCTGACCATGGTACAGAAGTACCACGACGCCACGGTTCCGTCCGAGGGGCCGTGTCCGCCGAACTTGGCGAAGTTTGCGTCGCCGAACAACGATCTCGCCATGCGGGTGCGCGCCTTGATTCTCAATCTCGAGTTTCGCGAAGCGCTCGAAGCAATTTGGGAGCTCGTTACCGAACTCAACCGAAGCATCGAAACGACCAAACCCTGGAATTTGATGAAATCGGCATCGCACGACGACGTCGCTAAGGTCAACGGTCTGCTCTTCCACTTAGTGGAAGGGCTGCGCTGGCTTGGCATGCTGCTGCATCCGTTCATGCCCGAGCGCACTGCGGAGCTGTGGCGGCAGCTGGGGGTGCCGGGCGCGATCGACGCCGATTGGCAAATCGCCCTCGCGATGTGGGGTAAAGCGGCGTTTCTGCCGCCCGGTACGAAAGTCGCGCCGGGGGATCCGCTCTTCCCGCGCGTCGAGCTCGTTTCGGCATGAGCCAAGAGCGGCGCGACGTCGTCCACGCAGTCGCCAGCGTCATTACGCTCGGCGTCGCGATCGCGCTCGCCGCCGCAGCGCCGTTGATTTGGCACTTCCGGCTCACCTGGGAAGACGGCGTCATCGCCGCCGTCGGCGCGATCGTAGTCACCATCGTGGCGATCAACGGTCTGCCGGTTCGCGGTCTTCGGATTCGTCGCGGGGACTTCACCGCAGAAGCGCTCTTTTACGATGCGCCGGTCGAGATTCCGATCTTCGCGCTGGTAAACCCCGAAACGGCGGCGCTTGCGGCGCTGGGTGGCTTCATGCTGGCGGCCGGCGTGCGGCACGGTCCCGGCCGGCTGGATCTACTGCGCCAAGCTGCGGTCCGCGCGATCTTGATTTTCGTGCTGGCGCCGCTGCGGCCCAGGCTCGTCGAAGTCGCGCTCGCGCCAACGATCGCCGGCGGCATCTGGTTCATGGTCATCGGAGTCGCCGCCGCGCTCTGCGTCGTCTTCGTTTGTGCCGTTCCATTCGTTGCCATTCATACGAGCTTGTCGATGACGACGATTTGGCGACGGCTGGGCCGCGATCGTCGCTTGTGGTCCGGCATCCTGGTGACGGTCTTTTGGAGCTACGTGATCGTACGGCTGGTCACCGAAGGCTATCCGGCGGCGATGATCGCCCTGTGGCTGCCCGTCGCCGTCTACTCGGTTTTGCTGCGGCGTATCGACGAGCAGGCCGTCGAGCTGCATCGACTGCGCTTGGTGCGCGACGCGGTGCAGGCAATGCTCGGCGCGCGTGATCCGCTGCCGCAGATCAACGCGATTCTGTCGTCGATTCACGGCACGCTCATCGACGAAACGATCTCGATTGTCACGGCCAACAGTCCGGCGGTCGACGATTGGAAGGTCGTGGCGTCACTCGGGCAGCAGCCGACGAGCGCCGACATCGAACTGCGCCGCCGTACGCTCTCGCGCCTGAAGTTCGCCGGCATGCCGACGGTCGTGCTGCAAGGTGAATATGCGACGATGCATGCCTTCGGGATCCGTTTGAGCGACGACGACGATCTGCTCGGTGCGCTGCTCGTGCGGCGCCGCGGAGCGCCGATTCCCGAAAACAGCCAGAAGCAGTACCTGACCGCGGCGCGTGAGATCGCCCCGCTGCTGCGCGACATTCGTTCGATTGCGGCGCAGCAGAGCGCGGCGACGACCGACGCGCTCACCGGCTTGAAAAATCGCGCGGCCATCTTCGACCGGCTGCGCAGGATGCTCGATGACGTCATGGGCGGCGGTGCGGTGCTGTTGCTGGACATCGATCATTTCAAGCGCATCAACGACGAGCTCGGACACGCAACCGGCGACGCGTATCTGCGGCGCGTTTCCGAGATTGCGATCGAGTCGGTGCGTGCGGGCGATTCGGTCGGACGGATCGGCGGCGAAGAGTTTCTCATCGTGATGCCCGGCGCGACGTCCGACTCGGCGATGATGGTCGGAGAACGCCTGCGCCTAGCTATTTCGCTGAGCGGACTGCGTCACGCCGGCGGCGATCCGGTGACCGCAAGCCTGGGGGCTGCGGCCGCGAGCGTCGGCGATACGGCCGAAACGCTCGTGGCGCGCGCCGACGCCGCCCTTTACGAAGCCAAACGTACCGGACGCAATCGTATCATCGAAGGCGTTGGCGAGTCGGCTTAGCTTCGCGCCGCGATGATCGACACGCACTGTCACCTGCACGATAAGCAGTATGACGGCGACCGGGAGCAAACCATTTCGCGCGCCTTCGACGCCGGTCTGTCGGCAATGCTTACCGTCGGCTGCGATCTCGAAGACAGCCGGCGTGCGATCGCGCTCGCTAACCGCTTCACGCTTTCCGCTTCGGCCGGAGTGCATCCGCACGAAGCCAAGTACGCACCGGCAGATCTGAACGAAGCGTTCGCGCCGCTGCTGGAAGAGCGGGTCGTCGTTGCAATCGGCGAGACCGGCCTCGATTATTACTACGATCGCAGCCCGCGCGACGTTCAAGCGCGCGTGCTTCGCGATCAGATCCGGCTCGCTCGGGAGCGCAAATTGCCGCTGATCTTTCACCATCGCGATGCCTTCGACGACTTCGTTGGCATTCTACACGATGAGTTCGACCCGCAGACGATGAGCGGCGTCGTCCACTGCTTCACCGGCGACACGCCGCAGGCGCGTACGTTCGTCGACGAGTTCGGGTTGAAGCTCGGCATCGGCGGCGTCGTGACCTTTGCCAAAGCCGACGCGTTGCGCGCTGCCCTGCGAAGCGCCCGCATCGACTCGATCGTTCTCGAGACGGATTGTCCGTATCTTGCGCCGGTACCCAAGCGCGGCCAGCGCAACGAACCCGCGTTTCTTCCACATACCGCCGCTAAAGTAGCCGAAACGCTGGGACTGGGCGTCGACGAGGTGATCGCGACCTCGAATCGCAACGCGTTTACGCTGTTCGGCATTTAGCGTGCAGCACGCGGCCGCTCGCCCAGCGCGCTTCGAGACGGTCGCGCACCGCTGCGACGGTCTGCGGGTCGGACGTGCACGTACCCCAATCCGGCATGTCGAACCGTCCGTACGCGACGGTCGCGTTGGCGCTGCCGAGCCACGCTCGCTCGCCGGCAACCGCAAGCTTCGCAGAATCGTCGCAGACGCGGACGCGCACTCCGTCATCGACGAGTCTCTGCAATGCGGCGCGTTCTCGAGCGTTGCCGGATAAAGCCTTTGCGCTGACGAGCAGCCGGGGCGCTTTCCCTTCGCACGCGAGCCGGTCGAGAGCGGCCGACACGGGATTGAAGCGTCCGAACGTTTCCGTTTCCACGAGAGCATCGTTGCCGGCGTCGCGCAGGAGCGCACCTTCTCGCTCTAGCGCATCGCTTTTTGTCCAAGCGATGGCGCCGCGATCGCTGGAATCGTCTGCGCGCACGATGACGTCCTCGTTGCCGTCAAAATTTTTCTCATCGAGAAAAAGCGAGCCGTCGACGTCGATGGCTTTGGAATGAAGCGGGTGATCGAGGCCTGCATCGATCCCGGCCGCACGCATCTCGCCGACCAGCCGGCGGTTTTCTTCCGCGAGGTGCCCCTTTTTATCCGCAAAAGGCGTCTCTTCGAGGCGAACCTCGACGCGAGTGCCGCGTCGGGAGGCATCCTCGAGCGCCCGCAGGACGCTGCCGTGGATGGTGTACGCGCGGACTGCGACGTTTCGCGCATGCGCGATTGCCGCGATAATGGCCGAGGCCGAGCTTAGTCGTAGCATCGCAGCCGCAATCCCGACAAAGAACGCCCGCAGCAAGGGTCGAAGCCTCGAAC
This sequence comes from Vulcanimicrobiota bacterium, assembly GCA_963715435.1. GTDB lineage: Bacteria > Vulcanimicrobiota > Vulcanimicrobiia > Vulcanimicrobiales > Vulcanimicrobiaceae > JAFAHZ01. Next base: position 1,829,553 of record OY970243.1, on the reverse strand, counting down.
GATGACTACGATGCCGGCCGGCGGAAAGGGAGCGTTCGTCCGCGACATGTTCGGACGAATCGCTCCGCGCTACGATTTGGCCAATCGCGTGCTGACTGCGGGTTTCGACGAGCGCTGGCGCAAGAAAGCCATCGCGCTCTTGGCGGCTCGCAAAGGGGGCCGCATCATCGATCTCTGCTGCGGCACCGGAGACTTGGTCTTTCATCTATTACGTACCGATTCGACGCTCGACGTGACGGGCGTCGACTTCTGCGAGCCGATGCTCGCGCGAGCGCGCGACCGCGCTCGTTCCCATGCACGCGGCGCAGCCGCCTTCGTGGAGGCCGACGTCATGCAGCTGCCGTTCGGGGACGACGCGTTCGACGGCGCGACGATGGGCTTTTCGCTGCGCAACGTCGTCGACGTCGACGCGGTACTCAAAGAAGCGCTTCGCGTGCTTCGTCCCAAAACGCGCTTCGTCAATCTCGACGTCAGTAAGGCGCCGAACCGCATCTGGAAGCGATTCTTCGACGCCTATTTCTACGGCGTCGTTCCGCTCGTCGGCGGCATCGTCGGCGGTTCGCGCGAGGCATACTCGTATTTGCCGAACTCGCTCACGCACCATCCCAACGCAATCGAGCTTCGCCGGCGCTTCGAGCGCGCGGGCTTTGCTCACGCCGGATTCGTTCCGCTGATGGGCGGATCGATTGCTATCCATTACGGGACGAAGCCGTGATCGCAAAATCGCGACTCGACAACGAACGCGACCTTCAGGAACTCGTCGAGACGTTTTTCCGCTCGACGTTTTCCACTGCCAACCCGATCATCACCGAAGCGGTAAAACGCATGCTGGCGGCGGGGGGAAAACGTCTGCGGCCGCGCATTACGCTACTCGCGTCGGCTGCATGCGGCGGCAATCCGGTCGATCACCTGCATCTTGCGGCCTACATGGAACTGATTCATGTCGCGACCTTGATTCACGACGACGTAGTCGATAACGCACGGACGCGCCGCGGCGTCAACGCCACCGCGGTCGACTACGGCAATCGGGTCAGCGTGCTGGCCGGCGATTATCTCTTTGCCTGGATCTTTAAGAACGTCACGGCGACGTACCGGACGCCGATCCCTCACGTGCTGTCCGCGACCTTGGCCGATATCTGCGACGGTGAAGTGCTGCAGCTGCGAGCGATGGGCGATCTCGAGCTCGACCTCGATTCATACGTCGAAATCGCGCGTAAGAAAACGGCCTCGCTCTTCGCGGCATCGGCCGAGTGCGGTGCGATCGTCGTGGGAGGTTCGCCTGCGAGCGTCGTCGCGCTGCGCGAATATGGGGAGCTTTTCGGCGTGGCATTTCAAATGAAGGACGATCTGCTCGACATGACCGCCGACGAACGCTCGCTCGGAAAACCCGTCGGAAACGACCTCACCGAACGCAAGGTCACTATTCCGGTCATCGAGGCTCTCGCCGGGGGCGATGGAAACTTTCGGAGCGAGATACGCCGTTTCTATGATGGCAGTGGCAACGACGCGATCTCGTCCATCGTCGCCGGCATCGACCGGCACGGCGGTTTGCGCGGTACGCGAGAGCAAATTGCTGCCTTCGTACGTCGGGCGAAGCAAGCGTTGGAGCCCCTTCCCAAGGGAACGGCGAAGAACGAACTGCTCGATCTGGCCGACACATTGCTCGCCGGCTAAGTCGAGGACACAGGAGAAAAACGTAATGGTCATACATCCCCTTCTCGCGCTGATCGACGCGCCGATCATCATCGGCATCCTCGTCGTCGGAGCGCTGCTCTTCGGCGCCGAGAAGCTCCCCAAGCTTGCGCGCAGCGCGGGAGCGGCAAAGAAAGAGTTCATGATGGGACAGATCGAGGCCGACGCGGCCGCGGCTAAAGCCCGCGAGGATGCGCGTCTGCGTGAGGAACGCAAGAACGCCGACATCATGAATAACGTCGAAGTCGGCGACTACAACGGCGAAGCGGTGCCGCCGCCGACGCCCGACAAAGGAACCCCGAGCGCATAAACTTGCAGGAACGGGTCCCCGAAGAAACGTGGGACCAAAAGGAGATGCCGTTTACGGAGCACCTGCGGGAGCTCCGTACGCGTCTATTGGTCTCTCTCGCTACGGTGGGCGGAATCGCGGTGCTGCTTTTCTGGCCCTCGCAGTTCGCCATCCGCTGGATGATGAACGAGTATTTCAAGGGCATTTCGCTGCACGCGTTCGGGCCGGCCGACGTTATCTTCACCGAGTTCAAGTTCTCAATCGTAGGCGGCCTCGTGCTGGGCCTGCCCATTTTGCTGCAACAGCTCTGGCTTTTCGTCGTGCCGGCGATTCATCCGCGTACGCGCCGCATGGTCTACGCTTTCATCCTTCCGTCGTTGCTTCTCGCGCTTACGGGTCTCGCATTCGCGCACTTCGTCGTTATTCCGCGCGTCGTCGCGGCATTGATCAACATTACCAATGCCGTCGCCGAGCCGACGTTCGGCATTGCGTCGACGTTGAGCTTCGTTCTCATCCTCTTCGCTCTCTTTGCGACCATCTTTCAAACGCCGATCGTTCTGATCGGCCTTGCGCGCATCGGTATTGTCAACGCTCGATCGCTCATGCACTATAGGCGCCACGCCATTTTCGGCTTCTTCGTTGCCGGCGGCATTGCGGCGCCCGACGGGAATCCGCTCACGATGGCGCTCCTCGCCGTGCCGATGTACGTATTGTACGAAGCTTCGATTTGGCTGATCGTCGTGCTGGAAAAGACGTGGCACGCGTAACCTCGCTGTACGACGATTTCGTTCGAACGTTCGGCAACGTGCTTTTCGCCGTCTCGCTGTTCGTCGTCTGGGGCATCCTCACGCTCGTCGGCGTCTTGGTCGATCAGGGGAAAGATTCGACGGCGTATTTCGCCGCGTACGCCGCGCCGATCGCTCGCGCGATCCTGCGGCTCCAGTTCGATAACATCTACCATTCGCCGTGGTACATAACGATCGTCGGCTTGATTCTGCTCTCGCTCACCGTCTGTACGTTCAAGCGTGTCATCCCCGCACGCTTACCGCCCCTTCACCCAGTGAAGGTCGACAAGATCCCGCTGCACGCGCAGTTCGAGGCGCGAGGCGACGCGGATACGGTGCGCGAGAAAGTCGCAGCGTCGTTCGCACAGCGCGGCTGGCAGGTACGCGACCGCATCTTCGGCGGAGTAGAGTGGACCTTCGCCGATAAGCACAACTGGGCACGCCGCGGCGTCCTCATCGCCCATCTGGGATTCGTCATCATTGCGGCGGGCACGACCCTGTACTGGGCACGCGGATTCTCCGGAGAAAGTGCGGTGCTCACCGGCCAGACGGTCGAGATCCCCGAAACGCACGCGCTCGTACGGCTCGACGATTTTCGCTATAAGGTTCAGCCGATTTTGACCAAAAGCGGCATGGTGTACCAGCCGATCGATTACGTTTCGCGCGTCACGGTGACCGGAAAGGACGCGACGCCGAAGCAGTATACGGTGCGCGTCAACCATCCCATAGATATCGACGGAACGCTTTACTATCAGTCGAGCTACGGTTTCGCGATGCATTTCGTAGCAACGCACAACGGAAAAGTCGTGCCAACCGTTCCGGGACGCGACTTGTTCGAGGGCGACTCGTTTCAGATTCCGGGAACGCAGCGCAGCGTCGTGTACGAACGCTTCGTTCCGACGGTCGACAAACAATCGGGTATGCCGTCGGCCGATCCGCGCGTGAATTCACCTGGCGTCGTGCTGAGTGTGGCACAAAGTGCGAGCTCGCTCGGCGAAGCGCTGCTTCCACTGCACGGCTGGGTCGACCTAGGCGACGGCTGGCGGCTGCTTCCGGAGCGATACGTGCTCTTTTCCGGTTTTCAATACCGGTACGATCCCGGCGTTCCGCTGGTCGGCATCGGCGCGTTCGTGCTCCTCAGCGGCTTGATCATCTCGTTCTATTTCTTGCCGGCACGGCTATACGTTCGCGTCGACGAAGGGTCGGCGGGGACGAGCACGGTCGGCGTGGCCGCGACCACCGTCAAAGGCTACGACGTTTTCGAGAACGAGTTCGATCGCTTGGTGCTATGGTTGCGAGAGAAAACGGGGGCCCCTTCGGGGGGCGCGCAGGCGCCCTTCGCCTACGCTCAGGATAAACTCCGCGCTGGAGTGCCGGTTAAAGCAACTGGGGCCCCCAATCTCTTCGAAGGAGAGATTGGGGAATGAAAATGTCGCTCGACGGAGTCTTGATGGTCACCGCGCTCGGTTCGTACGTGCTTGCGGCGCTGGCCCTGCTGGCCTACTTTTTCATGCGTGAGGACTGGCTGCGGCTCTTCGGTGCGCCGCTGGCGATTCTCGGCTGTGCCGCGCAGTTCGCACAGCTCGTGGCTCGCTTCGAGCTGACCGGCATCTGGCCGCTGCTCAATCTGTACGGATCGCTCTCGCTCTTTGCCGCAATGGCCGTGGCGATCTACATTGGATTCGCGTTTCGCTACAAAGCCTGGTGGGCCGGCGGTTTCGTCGTGGGACTGGCCGCTATTTTCTTGGCCTACGGCGTAACCTGGAACGAGGGAACGATGCCGCCGGTTCCGTCGCTGCAATCGTACTGGGCGAAGATTCACGTCCCGCTGGTCGTGTCGTCGTACGCCGCGTTCATGGTGTCGTTCGTATTCTCGGGCGTTTACCTGCTAAAATACTACGCTGAACGGTCGTTTGCGAGCGTAAGCGAATCCTACGCGACCGAAGGCGGCACGACCGTCGCAGCTGCCGGCGGCGGAAATCCGTTCGCGCGGTGGCTCGATACGCTGCCCTCCTTGGCGCAACTCGATACCATCGTCTATCGCGCCGTCGCAATCGGCTTGCCGCTGATCTCCATCGGCATCATTACGGGTGCGATGTGGGCCAAAGAATCGTGGGGAGCCTACTGGCAATGGGACCCGAAAGAAACCGCGGCTTTATTTTCGTGGATCGTGTATCTCGCCTACATGCACTTGCACACGCGGCACGCCTGGCGCGGTCTACGCACGAACTGGGTCAGCGTGCTGGGATTTCTCTCGATCCTGTTTTGCTACTTCGGCGTCAACATCTGGATCTCGGGACTCCATAGCTACAAAGTGTAGGATAACGCTTCGAGAACCTGCGTGGCGCCGGGTTGACCGGATCGCGCTTACGCCGGGCCAACGCTGCTGCGAGGGCTCCCGAGCAGCAGGAAGGCGCCGACTACGGCCTTTTTGCACCTCATACGCTACAATTGTTATCGTCCCGGGCGACAGGGCCGGCTTATTATGCTTGTGAAATGGGACCGCAACCCGAACCCCCTGCCTTTCGGAGAGAGCGACCTTGTCGAAACATAACATTTTGACGGCTTACGACGTGCCCGAGACTGCCGAGGACGTCTCGCGGCGCACGTTCATGGCCAATGCAACCCTCACCATCGGCGGCATCATCGGCCTCGTGCTCGCCGTTCCGATCGTCAGCTCCCTGATTCCGACCGGACAGGGCACGAAGGGGACGTGGTCGCCGCTTACCACGCAAGAGTGGAACGATCTTCAGAAGGCGGCGGAAACGCCGGTCAAGCTCGAGTTCTCGATGAAGACGAAGGACTCGTATCTGCCGGAGCAGACGTTCAGCGACTACGTTTGGGGCATCAAGGTCGACCCGTCGAAGTTCAAGGCGACGCGCCCCGATCTGCCGGCGACGCTTCCATTCTCGGACGGCTCGTACGACATCGTGAACATGAGCTTCGTCATCCTAAGCCCGATCTGCCCGCACCTCGGCTGCCGCCCGATCTGGAGCAGCGACGCGAAACGCTTTCAGTGTCCGTGCCACGGCTCGCAGTTCGATTTCGACGGCGCGCATCTCGCCGGACCGGCGCCGCGCGGCATGGATCCGTTGCCGTTGCGCGAGCATAGCGGCGTTGCCGACGTCATGTGGATCCGCTACCAGTCGTCGATCCCCAACCGCGTCATCCTCTCGTATCAGTCGTAAAGCCGCCTTTCGCACATTCTGTGCCCGGCGGCACTATTCACATCGTGTGACAAGGAAGGTATGGCAGCGAATGCTCAACTGGCTCGAGAAACGCACCGGCTTCGTTTCGATGGCGCAGGAGTTCCTCACCGAGGACGTTCCCGGCGGCGCAAGCTACTGGTACGTGTTCGGGAGCGCGACGCTCTTTGCGATGATCGTACAGATCACGACCGGCATCTTCCTGACGTTCTTCTACGCGCCGTCCGCGTCGACCGCATGGGAGTCGACGCGAGCCATCTACCTCAATCCGTGGACCCACTTCATTTTGTCGGTTCACTATTGGGGCGCCTCGGCGATGATCGCGCTGGTCTTCTTACACTTGCTGCAAGTGCTGATCTTCGGCGCGTATAAATCCCCGCGCGAAATTCAGTGGATCGTCGGCGTCCTGCTCTTGCTCGTGACGCTGGTTCTCGGATTGACCGGCTACCTGCTGCCGTGGGATATGGACGCGTACTTCGCATCCCAAGTATCGCTGAACATCACCGGCCTGCCGCCGGGCGGCGCGATCCTGCAGACCATCGCGCAAGGCGGCACCGTGATGGGCACCAACACGATCAATCGTTTCTTCGGCCTGCACGTGTGGCTGATGCCGGCGGCGCTCGTCGCGCTCGTGGGCGCGCACCTCGCAATCTTCCGGCACAACGGCGCGGCCGGACCGGTGGCCGACGATCCGCGTACCCTCAAGAGCGGGCGCTTTTGGCCGGATCAGATGTTCATGGACGGTGCGTTCTCGTTTATCGTCTTCGTGATCATCGTGTTCTTGGCGCTCGTTTTTCCACCGTACCTCGATGCAAAAGCCGATCCCACCAATGGCGCGTTCGTGCCCTACCCGGCGTGGTACTTCCTCTCGCTCTTCGGCCTGCTCAATCTCGTTCCGATCTTTCTCGGTAACGGACCGTTCCCCGAACTGCTCGCAGCGATCGTCGTACCGACGCTCGGTTTGGTCATCGTCCTGATTCTACCGTGGCTCGATCGCAGCACGACGCGCTCGTTCGCGTCGCGCAAAGTCATCCTGTGGCCGGCCTTCATCATCGTCGTCTGCATCATCGGGCTTTCCATCTACGCGCAAACCGGTATCATGGCTAAACAGGCCGCCGGGCCGCCGTCACCTCCGGAAGCGCAAGTGCTCGCCGCACCGGCCGCGGCAGCCGAAACCGCAGAAGCTTCCGGAGGCGCGACCTCCGGCGTCGGTCAGAGCGGCACCGCAAGCGGCGCGGGCGCCAAAGTGTTTTCGACGAACTGCTCGTCGTGTCACGGTGCGAACGGCCAAGGCTCTCCGGGCGCGTTCCCGCCGCTGGCGAACAATCCGGTCGTTACCGGCGATCCCAACAAGGTCATCGGCATCGTACTCAACGGCTTGCACGGCTCGATCACCGTCGCCGGACAAACCTATAACGGACAGATGCCGCCGTGGAAAGCCAACCTTTCCAACGCCGACGTCGCAAGCGTCATTACGTACATCCGCGGATCGCTCGGCAACAACCACGCGTCTGCCGTAACCGAAGCGCAAGTCAAGAACTACAAGCCGTGACGTAGCGCGGTGATATTCACCGTCTACTACGTCGCCGCGCTCGTCCTACTCGTCGCCGAAGCGCGGGGACTGCTTAGCTCCCGCCGGCCGGCGACGCCGCATTGCCCCGGCATTGCTTGGAGTTCGGTGCTGGTCGTCACGTACGCCGCGCAGATTGCCATCTGCGAAGCAATGGCGACGCGCGGCGCGTGGCCGATGGCGGTGGTACGATGGCAGTCCGATGCGTCGCTCGCCGTCGCGGCACTGCTGCTGCTCGCGCTCGCACAATCGTACGCGCTGTTGGGACTCTATCGCAGCGGTGTCAAAACCGTATTCATCGTGGCGGGCGGTGCGCTGATGGCGCTCTTTTCGTTCGCGCCGGTCCTCGCCAACGCGGACGTGTACGCTTACGTCGGTAACGGCGTGCTCGGGCGTGCGGCCTACACGCCGCCGGCGCTGCCGTTTACCGGCGATCTTTCCGCGATCAATGCGTTCTGGCACGTTCCCGTACCGCCGGCAACGTACGGTCCGTTGTGGATTGCGGTCGCTCGCGTCCTCGTCGCGGCCGGGCCGACCTTGGCGGTGAAAATGACGGCGTTTCGCGTACTCGGCATAGCGCTGCTTGCATCGCTGTTTGCCCTGCTGCGCGCGTGCGGCGTGGAACCGCGCGCGCTCGCCGTCGTCGCACTCAATCCGGCGCTCTATTTCGAGTTCGTGCTCAACGCCCACAACGATCTTCTTCCGGTGGTGATCGTCACCTTGGCAGCACTGACGGCGCCGTGGTGGGCGCTCGGCGCGTCGCTGCTCGTCGCGGCCGCGGCGCTGATCAAAATCCCGTTCGTTTTGGTCGGACTTCCGATCTTCGCGAACGTTCGCAAAACGGTGCCGCGCCTGATGGCCGCCGCTCTTTCGATCGTGGCGGCGGTACTGGTTTCGTGGTTTGCCGGCGGCCGGGCGTACGCGCGCGCGCTGCTGACCTACGCGACGGGCTCCCATCTGGAAACGTTTCTGCACGCAATCGCAGCGCTAGCGGCAATCGTGCTGCTGATCGCCGCGGTCTCCGCAAAGCGCCGCTTAAAGAGCGCCGTTTGGCTGATGCCGATGCTCGGTGCGTACACGGCACCCTGGTACGCACTCTGGAGTCTGCCTTATGCGTTGGGTGCGCGGCGCGTTCTCGTGTATTTAGCGATATGGCTTCCGTTCGTAACGTGGATTACCGAGCCGGCGCTGACACGGGTGTGGACGCTCGCCGGGGTCCTCCCGGCGGTCGTGATTCTTGCGCTGGCTTTATCGCCGCGGCATCAATCGTTGCAGGGGGGACCGTCGTAGAGATAGAGCGCCGCCTTCGCGTCGGTCGCTACCATCGTCCGGTGCCGTCCGTACGGCGGATCGTCGGGAGGGCGCACGCGCGGCGCGACGACCCACACGCGAGAGGAGCCGCAGATCTCCGCGTGCGGGTTCACGATACCGGCGCGCGTATCGTGCTCGCCGGCTTTGGCGAGAACGTCGACGACCGGATGCGTATAGAAAATCAACGCGTTGCCGCCCGACATGTTTTGTATCGCGACCGCGTCGCCCGGCCGGCGTTGTCGGTCGATGATTGCCGCCAGTTTTGGAACCGGTTTGAACGCCTCGCCGCGCGGCAGCACCAGAACGGTAATGGCATCGAACGCAATCAAGGTCGCGAGCGCGAGCGCATAGGGTGCCCAGCGCACAGCTCCGCCGCGTGCGACCGCGATGGCGGTGACCAGCGAGCCAACGAAAATGACGATCCCCGGCGCCGTCAAGGCCGAGAGTGCCAAGGCGCCTTCGGTGCCCAACCGGTTGTTGTGGGCGAAGGCGGTTATTGCGACGGCGAGCATGCCGATCGTCAACGGAACGAAAGCGGCGGAGATCCAAGCCGAGCGCGTGCCGCCCTTACGCACGACCGAGTCGAAATACCGTGCCGTCAGCACCGCGAGAGCCGGAAGCTCGAGCGCGATGTAGTTCGGCAACTTGGTTCCTGCCAAGCTGAAAAATAAAAACGGTACCACGCACCATACTAACGACAAACGGATGAGCGCTGCATCGCCGTCGGGCTGCGTACGAAGGTTGCGCACGGCGTAGGCGACCGCCATCGGAAAGAACGCGATCCACGGAAAGAAGCCGAGGATAATGACCGGCATGTAGTACCAGAGCGGTCCCGACTGATTTTCGATGACGCCGGTATAGCGGCCGATCGTATACACTCCCACGAGCTGTTTGACCGGAAGCCACCCGTAATGCGAAACGAGAATCGCCGGCCACGGCACCGCAACGATCGAGAAACAGAGCAATCCGAGCACCCATGCCGGCAACGACGGCGCGCGCGTCTTTTCGTGACGGTTGTTCCAGACGAAGAACGGAACGATCACCATCAGCGCGATCACGGGAGCGACGAGGCCTTTGGCGAGAAAGCCGATTCCCGCGGCGATCCATCCCAAAACCGCGTAACCGTCGCGGCCGGTTTGCAGCGCGCGAAACCAGCAGAAGATCGTCACGGCAACGAAAAGATCCAGCAGCGCGTCCATGATCGCCAAGCGTCCGATCACGGCTTGCATCAGGCAACTCGACAGAATCATGCTTGCGTAGATGCCGACGCGCGTTCCGGCCTGACGCGCGACCGCGTATCCCGTGGCCGCGCCGAGCGCGATCGTTGCAAGCGCCGACGGAAAGCGCAGGGCAAACGACGTCGCTCCCCACGCCATCGCGCTGAGCGCACCGAGCCAGAAGTAGAGCGGAGGCTGAATGAAGTACGGGGCGAGGTTGAAGTGCATGACCGCCCAATCGTGGGTGATCAAAATCTCGCGGGCGACCTCGCCGTAGGCGGTTTCGCTGTTGTCCCAAAGCGTGCCCGAGCCCAGTCCGGGCAAGGTGAACAGCGCCGCTACGATAGCGCCGACAAAAGCCGCACGCGCTGGCTTTTCCATTCTGCTAGCGGTTTTTCACAAATCCGTGCTGAACTCTTTTGAAACCCTCATGTTGCCCATCGCCTTACGCCCGGACGGGCGTCGTGCCGTCATCGTCGGCGGCGGCAGCGTCGCCTCGCGCAAAGCCGAACTGCTGGCCGCGGCGGGTTTTCCGATCTTTGTCGTGGCTTCCCGCATCGACGCGCGCGTACGCGAACTCGTCGATCGCAACGGCGGAGATGCTGCCGAGCGCGCGTACGATTCCTCCGACGTCGCAGACGCGGCACTGGTGATCGCTGCAACCGACGACGACGCAGTGAACGCTCGGGTCGTCGCTGACGCGCGCGCCGCCGGCATCCTGGCTTGCGACGCAAGCGACGGCGAACGCGGCGACTTTACGATGCCTGCGGTTACGCGCGCGGGAAGCGTTACGATCGCGGTCGATACGGCCGGCAGCGCGCCGGCCTTTGCAAAACGCATCGCCGGCGAGCTCGCATGCCGTTTCGGTCCCGAGTACGGCCGTGCCGCGGAAACCCTCGCGCACATGCGCGTATACGTCAAAACCGTACTCGCTGCGAGCGAACGGCGCGCGGTGCTGCAAGCGCTTGCGGAACTTCCCATTGCCGAACTAGCGTCGATGAATCCGGTTGAAGCGGAGCACGAAGTCGAAGCGGTCATCGAACGCCTGCGCGCGACGCCTGCGTCGGTCCCTGCAACAGTCACGTGCGCGACGCGTGCAAGCGCGCTTGCCATGACGCAAACGCGTACAGTCGCCGCGCGTCTCGCCGAGCGCGGCATCGCGACGACGATTCTCACCGTAACGACGACCGGAGACCGCGACCGCTCGCAGCCGATCGAGCGTTTGGGCGTCAACGTTTTCGTCAAAGAGCTCGAGATTGCGTTACACGAGGGGCGCGCCGATTACGCCGTACATTCGTGCAAGGATCTGCCTAGCGAACTCCCGCTCGGCATGCGCATCGCTGCGGTTTCCGCTCGCGAGGATGCGCGCGATGCATTCTGCAGCGAGCGATTCGAAAGCTTTGCAGCGCTGCCGCCGGGTGCAATCGTCGGAACGTCGAGTCCTCGCCGCCGCCGCGCGCTTGCGGCGCTCCGGCCCGACTTGGAGTATCGGGAGATGCGCGGTAACGTCGATACGCGACTGCGCAAACTACGCGATGGCGAATACGACGCGATCGTGCTCGCGATGGCGGGACTGCGGCGACTCGGAACTCGGGCCCGCCACACGGTGCCGTTTTCGGTTGAAGAGCTCGTGCCGGCGGTGGGGCAAGGCGCGCTCGCAGTCGAGACTCGCGCGAGCGAGGAGCGCTTCGCCGGCGAGCTTCGCGCAGCCGTCAACGACGTTACGGCCGAGGTTTGCGTCGCGTGCGAGCGCGCTGCGCTGCGCGCGCTGCGGGCCGGATGCAGCGCTCCAATCGGCGTTCACGCGACGCTGGAGGGAGGCACCATGACCGCAACGGGATTCTTCGCCCTATCGGATCGGCGCATCAGCCGGGCCAGACTTGAAGCGCCCGTTCGAACCGTCGACGAGGCGGAGCGGCTCGGCGAAGCCGTTGCCGCCCGGCTGCGGAGACCGCTCGCTGGACGCCTAATCGTGCTGCCCCGGACCCAAGACCGCCCGAGCCGGATCGGCGCCGCCCTGCGCGAGCTTGGGGCCGAGGTAGCGGAACTCAAAGCGGGGGATGCGTGGCCCGACCCTGCCGAACGAACCCCCGACATGGTCCTGTTTCCGTCGAGCGCCGCCGTGGCCGCCGCCGAGCCGTACCTCGCGCAACTGCGCGGACTCGAGCCCAAACCGCTCGTCACCGCAATTGGCCCGCGTACGCACGAAGCCGCGAGCGCCGCCGGATTTGCTCCGGATGCCACTAGTCCGGAGGCCTCGATCGACGCGACGGTCGATCTGGCCTTCGATTACCTGGAGCGTGCGCAATGATCGCAATCCGCCCACGCCGCCTGCGCCGCGGCGACGTCGTCCGCTCGCTCGTGCGCGAACATCGCGTGCACGTCGATCAGCTCGTGGCGCCTTTGTTCGTCGCCGAGCGCGCCGAGGACGCCGGACCGATCGCATCGATGCCCGGTGTCGAGCGGTTTACGCTCGACGGGGTCGTGCGCGAAGCGCGCGAGCTGTACGGCTTGGGTATCAAGTGCGTGCTGCTCTTCGGCATTCCAGCGCGCAAAGACGCGCATGCGTCTTCGAACTACGATCCCCAAGGCATCGTCCCGCGCGCGATCCGCGCGATCAAAGAAGCGATTGCGGACATGGTGATCGTCGCCGATTTGTGCAACTGTGAATATACCGACCACGGACACTGCGGTATCCTCGACGCACGCGGCGACGTCGACAACGACGCGACGGTCGCGCTGCTGGCGCGTACCGCCGCAGTGTACGCCGAAGCGGGTGTCGACGTCGTGGCGCCGTCCGACATGATGGACGGACGCGTCGGTGCGATTCGCTCGGCACTCGACGCGCGTGAGTATACCGGCGTGGCGATCATGGCGTACAGCGCGAAATACGCGTCGGCATTTTACGGGCCGTTCCGCGAAGCCGCCGGCGCCACGCCGCAGTTCGGCGATCGGCGCAGCTATCAAATGGATCCGCCGAACGCGCGCGAAGCGCTCCGCGAAATCGCGCTGGATATCGCCGAAGGCGCCGACATCGTCATGGTCAAGCCCGGCTTGCCGTATCTCGACGTCGTTCGCGCCGCGCGCGAAAACTTCGACGTTCCGATCGCCGTCTACAACGTCAGCGGCGAGTACTCGATGCTCAAGGCCGCGATCGAGCGCGGCTGGCTCGAAGGCGAGCGCGCGGTCGACGAAGTCCTGACGTCGTTCGTGCGCGCCGGCGCCGACATCATTATCACGTACTTCGCCAAAGAGTTCGCACGGCGCCATGGTTGAGTCGATCGCAATACTCGTTTTGGCCGGCGGGCGCGCGTCGCGCTTTCCCGGAAAACTGGAGGCGCTCCTCGACGGAGAGCCGCTCGTCCTGCGCGCTTTCCGCACCGCCCGCGCAAGCGGATGGCCCGTCTACCTGAGCGCGCAAGCTCCGTTCGGCGGCGAGATCGACCGCCGTCTCGATTGCCCCATATTGGTCGACCGGCAGCCCTGGGGCGGCCCTCTGCGCGCGCTGCATTCGGCATGCCAGACGATCGCGCAGGAGCGTATCTTCGTTTTAGCCGCCGATCTTCCGCGCGTCGATACGGGGCTGCTGGAGCGCATTGCGCAAGCCTGGATGCCGGATGACGAAGCCGTCGTACCGCGCCACGACGGAAAGTTGGAACCGCTCGTCGCGCTCTACGCACGTTCGGCCGTGGTTCGGGAATCCTTCAGCTTATTCGGCGAGCCTAGATCCTCGATGCACGATCTGATCGAACGCATCGACGTCCGCTTCTTGGACGTTGAAGCGAGGTATTTCGCGAACGTCAACACGCCCGCCGATCTGGCCGCACTAGCGAGGCCGCTTTGAGCTTCGAGCGCTCGATTGCCGCTTTCGGCCGTGCCAAACAGATCGTTGCTGGCGGCGTCAACTCTCCCGTGCGCGCATTTCGCGCTGTCGGTCTGTCGCCGGTCTTCATGAAGAGCGGTGCGGGTGCGACGCTCGCCGACGTCGACGGAAACGAGTATATCGACTACGTGCTCTCGTGGGGACCGCTCGTTCTCGGACACGCTCATCCCGCCGTCGTGAAGGCCATCGCGGCGGCGGCCGCTCGCGGCACGTCGTTCGGAACGCCCACCGAAGCCGAAACGGAACTGGCCGAGCTCATTGCGTCGATGGTGCCCTCGATCGAGCGCATTCGCTTCGTTTCGAGCGGAACCGAAGCGACCATGAGCGCGATCCGGCTGGCCCGCGGATTCACTCGCCGTCCGAAGATCGTCAAGTTTGCCGGCTGCTATCACGGTCATGCCGACGCGTTTCTGATTTCCGCGGGATCCGGCGCGCTTACCAACGGCGTGCCGAACTCGCCGGGCGTGACCGAGGGAACCGCGCGCGACACGATCGTGCTGCCGTTCAACGATGCGCTTGCCGTCGAAGGCGCCTTCATTGAAAATCCAGACGCGATCGCGGCCGTCGTCATCGAGCCCTACCCCGGAAACATGGGCCTCGTCGAGCCCCGGCCCGGCTATCTGCAGCGCTTGCGCGAGCTGTGCACTCAGTATCGGTCGCTGCTGATCTTCGACGAAGTCATGACCGGATTTCGCGTCGCGCGCGGCGGCGCGCAAGCGCGAGAAGGCGTGAAGCCCGACCTTACTACGCTCGGCAAGGTCATCGGCGGCGGCCTGCCGGTCGGCGCCTTCGGCGGCCGCGCCGACGTGATGGCGTACCTCTCTCCCGAAGGCCCGGTCTATCAAGCGGGCACGCTATCGGGGAATCCTTTAGCCATGGCTGCCGGTCTGGCTACCTTACGCGTTGTGCGCGACGATGCAACGCTCTACGATCGTCTCGAGGTGCTCACACGTTTGCTGATCGAGGGAATGCGCGAAGTGCTCAACAAACACGGCGTCGCGCACAGCGTATCGGCCGCCGGCTCGATGTTCGCCCTCTTTTTTACCGGAGGTCCCGTCACCGATCTCGAGAGCGCGAAAAGATCGGACACGACGTTCTTCGCGAAGTACTTTGCCGGCATGTTGGATCGCGGCGTCTATCTGGCGCCGTCGCAGTTCGAGGCCGGCTTCGTTTCGAGCGCGCACACGACGCGGCACGTCGAGCGAACCTTGGCGGCAGCCGACGCAGCGGTCGCCCAGGCGGTTGCCGCGCGCGCGCAGGCAGGTCGACCTTAATGCCCGTCGTTTGCGTCGGGCTCTCGCATAAAACCGCGCCGGTCGAAGTGCGCGAACGCCACGCATTTCCCGCGTCGCGCATGAGCGAGGCGCTCGTGGCGCTAGCGGACTACGACGTGGTCTCCGAGGCCGCGATGCTCCAAACGTGCGGCCGTCTCGAAATTTACGCGGAAGTCGACGATTTCGAGGCCGGCGTAGGCGAGATCAAGTCGTTCTTGAGCAACTTCCGTCACGGTTCGATCGATTACGACATCGAATCTTTCCTGTACACGCATCTCGGCCAGCGTGCCGTCGAGCATCTCTTCCGCGTTGCGACCGGCTTGGATTCGATGCTCATCGGCGAAGCCGAAATTCTCGGACAAGTCAAAGATGCCTACGTTGCGGCGCAGCACGCTAAAACGCTCGGTAAAACGCTTCACCATCTCTTCCGCGAGGCGCTCAATGCCGGAAAGACGGCACGTTCGCAGACGCCGATCGGACGCGATTCGGTTTCGGTGGCGACGGCTGCAATCGACGCCGCGCGTGCACGGTTGGGCACGCTTAACGAGAAGTCCATCGTGATCGTCGGCGCAGGAAAGATGGGCCGCACCGCCGTGCGCCGTCTCCGCGAAGAGGGCGCGTCGCATTTGATCGTTACCAATCGCACGATGTCGCGAGCGCGCGAAGTGATCGCCGAAGCCGGATTCGGCGAAGCCGTCGAACTGCCGGGGCTAGCGGAAGCGCTCTCATCGGCCGATTTGGTCGTGGCATCGACGGGCGCGTCGCACTTCGTGCTCAGCGTCGAGCGCGTACGCGACGCGATGTCGCGGCGGCCGCAACGGCCGCTTTTTGTCGTCGACATCGCCGTTCCGCGCGACGCCGATCCGGCGATCGGCGAGATCGAGAACGTTTCGCTGATCGACATCGACGGGCTCAAATCCGTCGTTGAAGAGACGCTAGACGCGCGACGTCAAGCGATTCCCGCCGTCGAAGAGATCGTCGCAGAGTACGTCCAGCGCTTTGCGCACTGGTATCACGCGCGCGTTGCGGTACCGGTTATTGCAACGCTCACCCAGAAAGCCGAGACGATTCGAGCGGCCGAACTCGAGCGGCTGTTTTCGCGCTGTCCCGAACTGACCGAACGAGAGCGGATGCTCGTTACCGGCGCGACCTTGACGATCGTCTCGAAGATGCTCCACTCGGTTATTTTGAAGATGCGAGAGAAAGCGACGCTCGACGGCGCCGAAGCGCTCTCGCACGCGCGCGTCCTCGACGAGCTATTCGAACTCAATCTCGCTGAAGAAATCGCCAAACTCTTGCCGCATGCCGGATCCTAAGCCCGGCAAAGTCTCTTTGGTCGGCGCAGGCCCGGGCGATCCGGGCCTGCTGACGTTACGGGCGGCTTCCGTTCTGCGCAAAGCAGAGGTTCTGTTGTACGACGCGCTCGTGTCGGAGGCTATCGTCGAGATGGCGCCCGCTTCGTGCGAACGCATCTTCGTCGGCAAGCGCGGCGGCAAGCACGCGATGCCGCAAGGCGAAATCGAGGCGCTCGCAATCGAACGTGCGCGGGCGGGACAGCGCGTCGTTCGTCTCAAAGGCGGGGATCCGTTCGTTTTCGGTCGCGGCGGCGAGGAAGCCGAAGCGTTGGCAGATGCCGGCGTGCGGTTCGAGGTCGTGCCGGGTATTAGCTCTGCACTCGCGGCGCCCGCGTACGCCGGCATCCCGGTAACGCACCGCGAGCACAATACCGCTTTCACGATCGCCACGGGACATGAAGATCCGGCCAAGAGCGGCTCGACGCTGGACTGGGCGAAGCTCGCCGATTCGCATCGCACGCTCGTCTTTCTGATGGCCGGCGGTACGCTGCGCGAGATCGCCGGCCGCCTCATGGCTGCGGGGCTGGATCCCTCGACGCCGGCCGCGGTCATACAGGATGGAACGCGGCCGACGCAGCGCACCGCGGTCGGAACCCTCGAAACGATCGCAGCCGAGACGGCACGCGCGGCAATCGGCGCGCCGGCAATCGTCATCATTGGAAGCGTCGTGCGTCTGCGCGAGCGCATCGCATGGTTCGATCGCGCGCCGTTGTTCGGCAAGCGCATATTGGTGACGCGCCCGCTCGCGCAAGCGCTCGATGTTGCGGAAGCGCTGCGTTCACGCGGCGCCGAACCCGTCGTCGCACCGACCATTGCAATAGTACCGCCGGACGACCTGCGTCCCGCGCATCGCGCCATCGACGAGCTTTCGCAATATAAGTGGATCGTCTTTACCTCGCGTAACGGCGTTGAAGCGTTCTTTTCCCGCCTGCAGTCGCTGGATGCCGATGCCCGCTACGTCGGCGCAACCAAGGTTGCGGCAATCGGCACCAAAACGGGCCAGACGCTCCAGCGCTACGGAATCCGGCCCGACCTCGTTCCGGCCGAGTTCATCGGCGAAGAGATCGCGCGCGCGCTCATCGAGGCCGCGAAGCTCGGCGATCGCGTGCTGATCTACCGCGCGCAAGAGGCACGCGACGTTCTTCCGCAAATGCTGACCGATGCCGGTCTCAAGACGACCATCGTGGCCGCGTACAAAACGATCTTCGTCGACGATCCGGACTTTGCGTCGAAAGTTGGAAGCTGCGACGCGATCACATTCAGCAGTCCGAGCACGGTTGCGGGATTCACCGCGCTGCTCGGCGGCGACGCGCACGCCGTCGAAGCCGGTCGCGCAAAGACCATCGTCTGCATCGGGCCGATTACGGCGCGAGCGGCGCGCAACGCCGGACTTCACGTCGACGCCATTGCACGCGAGTATACGGCCGACGGCGTGATCGAAGCGCTCGAAACGCATTTCGCGGCGCGATGAGCGCGTTCGCTTACGGAGCGATCTTGGCTGCGGTCGTCGCGGCCGCCGCGTGGCGCTTGCGGTCGCTTTCGCCCAGCGGTGCGATCGCGGCATTCGTGATTGGAACCGTCATCTTCGGATCGAAGAGTTGGCCGGGAGCGGCCGTGCTGTTCGCATTTTTTATTCCATCCGCCATTCTTTCGCGTGTCGGCCGCAAACGTAAACGCGCGATGCTCGACGTCGGTAAGCACGGCGCGCGCGATGCCTTGCAAGTGCTGGCCAACGGCGCCATCGCCGCCGTATGTGCGCTGCCGTTGGCGGATCGCTACGCACCGCTATTCGCGGCGGCGTTTGCGGGAGCGTTTGCCGCTGCAGCCGGCGATACGTGGGGAACGGAGATCGGAACGCTCGCGCGCGCGGCGCCGCGTTCCATACTCACGCTGCGGCCGATCGCGACCGGAATGTCGGGCGGAGTAACGATCGCAGGCACGGCGGCAACGCTGGCCGGAGCGGCATTCGTTGCCGTCGTCGCGGCCGCGACGCACGTCGCTGCCTTCATGCCCGTAGCCGCCGGCGGCGTCGCCGGCGCGCTGCTGGACTCGGTGCTGGGCGCAAGCATTCAGGCTCTGCGGTGGTGTCCGTCATGCGCCGTAGCGTGCGAGACGAATCCGCATCATTGCGGCACGCCGACGTCGCTGCGGCGCGGCATGGGATGGCTTGAAAACGACGCGGTCAATCTTGCGGCAACCCTCGCGGGCGCCATCGTGGCGGGAGTGCTGGCGCGATGAAACGTACTGTTGGTCAAGCGGTGAAATTGTACTCTGCAAAAAATCGCGCGCATCTCGTGCGTCTATCTCGTCGCAGCGTCGCGCGAGAGCACGCCGCGCTGCCGCCGTTGCCCGCGGGACCGTACGACATCGTGTACGCCGATCCGCCGTGGTACTACTACGGAAGTCAGCTAAAAGACGCGGCGGCCGCCAAGCATTATCCGCTGATGTCGCAGGAAGAGCTGGCATCGCTGCCGGTGCGCAGCATCATGAGCAAACGCGCAGCGCTGTTTCTGTGGGCGACGTGCCCTCGCTTGAACTTTGCCATCGAGCTCATCGAGCGCTGGGGATTACACTATCGCGGCGTTGCGTACGTCTGGATCAAAACCAATGCTCGGGGTGCGATCATCTCCGGTCAGGGAGTGCCGCCGACGTTCACCAAACCCACGACCGAACTCGTGCTGGCAGCCACGACCGTACCGTCCGGACGACCGTTTCCGCTGCACGATCTGGCGCAGGCGCAGGTCGTCCTCGCGCGGCGCGCGGAACACAGCCGTAAGCCATCGATCTTTCGCGAGCGCATCGAGGCGCTGTGCGGTACCCGAACGCGCATTGAGTTGTTCGCGCGCGAACGCGCAGACGGCTGGGATGCGTGGGGCGTTGAGGCCGATAAGTTTTAACTACGCGGTTTTGCCGTACTTCCGTTCGGCGTAGGCGATGATCGCATCGTCGTCGTCGGCGATCTTTACTTCGCCGTCGGTAATCGAGGGCACGCCGGTCGCGCCGAAGAGGTCGCGCAGCTGCGTGCGCTGCGAGTGCTCGTCGGGAACGTTGACGATCCGGTAGCGCAACTGCAGGTCGTCTAACGCGTCGCGCACGCGGGCGCAGTACGCGCACCAGTCGGTTTGGTAAAGGACGATATCGGTATCGGTCATGCCCCTCCAGACGCCGTCACGGACCAAGGCGGTTGCGCGTTCTGTGGTCGAAGGATAGAACCGGCATGGCCGCACTTTCGGATGCCCGTATCGCGGGCAGCTCGGTCGCTTCGTTAGCGGTGCACGCACTGGCAGCGCTGCTGATTCCGGCTTTGGCGTGGATGCCGTCGGCCGCTCCGCCGGTCGAAACCGTCAGCTTCCTTCACATTACGCGAATCGTGATCCAGCCTAAGCCTAAGACGGTCCCGCAGCCGCGGGCTCAAGCGCCGCACCGCAGCACGGCTGTCGTTCGCAGCCTCTCCACCCAGCTCGAGCTGGCCCACGTCGTTTCGCACAGGAAAGCGTCTCCGCCGCCGCTGATCAACCGCGACGTATCGGCGGCACCTTTGGTCGGCCAAAGCCAAGTCGGGAAAGGCACCGCGTCCAATGTAAAAGAGACCGAGCCGCAGCCGTCGGCCTCGCCGGCCAGCCGCGCCGTCGCCAGCGTGGGCGAACGCAGCACCGGCGGATATTTGCCGTTCGGTGCCGAGCAGCCCGATCCGGTGCTCGATCCCAACGTCCTCAAACAACTTGGAGCGCTTGGCATTCACGTGACGCTCGTCGTCACCGTCGACGAAAACGGAAAAACCGAGACCGTTTCCTTCGTACCGCCGGTCGACCCGAAGACGGAGAAGGAGATCGAATCGATGCTCTCCGACGCGGCGTGGGATCCGGCGGTGTGCGGCGGCGGCGTCTCCTGCGAAGGCCACGCCACGATCAGACTTTAAACCGCGCGCACGATTGCGATCGAGCCCAAACCGTCTTCCCTTTCGCTATATCGTTCTACGCCGAGCGCGAAACCGCGCGCCCAAATTGCGAGCTTCGGTACAGGAGCGACGCGTTGTAAGCCGGCATCGGTAAAGCCGATGCGCGAGGGCGCGGGTTCGGAAATAAAGAGCAGCACGTTGTGTGCGACCCCGCGAATCGCCGAACGCGCGAAGCGCAGATCGCGAATCGCCGAGCGATCGCCGGCAAACTGCGTCGCGAAGACGTGCAGTGGAACGTTCCCGATATCGGCGTCCACTCGCAGCAGACCGCGGCGGTAGAACGGGCGCAGTGCCGACGCGGGCGGGGAGAGATCGTGAACCGCGTGCGCGATCACGCGGCGTTTCCAAAGCAATGCCTGTCCGCCGCGGTAAGCCCACTGGAGATCGAACCGCGTCGCCGTTGCAAGCGCGTCACCCGCATCGATTTCACTCAGTGCCGCCACGTCGGGGTCCGCTGCGGCAAGGAGCCCGGCAAGCGAGCGCATCGCCCCGGCACGTTGAAGCTGTTCGGCTCGTACGAACGCGAGCGTCAGAGGCTTTAGAGAATCGACTTTCCCAGTCCCGAGCAGATCAGACCGACCGCGAGCGTTGCCGTTTGATTGCGGTGGTCGAGAATCGGATTGATCTCGACCATTTCGATCGAACCGAGCTGCCCGCTTTCGTGCAGCACTTCCATGACAAGGTGCGCTTCACGGTAGCTCAAGCCGCCCTTGACGGGCGTTCCCGTTCCTGGCGCCTCACTCGGATCGATGCCGTCCATATCGAACGAGACGTGAACCTGCCGCCCGTTGGAGCCGGCAATCGACAGCGCTTCTTCCATGACGCGCATCATGCCGAGCTTGTCGACGTCGGTCATGCTAAACGCACGCACGCCCATGTCGCGCAACATTCGCTTTTCGCCCGGATCGACGTCGCGCAAGCCGATTTGCACTGTTTGGCCCGAACGTGCAATACCGTTCTTTAACGCAAACCACAACGGCATGCCGTGAACGTTGCCCGATGACGAGCTTTGCGGGCTGTTGATGTCGGCGTGCGCGTCGATCCAAACCAGTCCCGGCGCCTCGTCACGCGCTTTCGTCAGGCCGGCCAGCGTGCCCATTGCAATCGAGTGATCGCCGCCCAGCACGATGGGCAGTCCGCCTTCGCGTACCGAAGACTCGACGACCTCTGCGAGGCGATCGCATACCGCTTTAATGACGTTGAAATACTTCGCGGCGGCGTCGTCGAGCGCTGCTGATTCGCGTATCGGCACTTGAAGGTTGCCGTGATCGACGATCTTGCCGACGCCCAGTGATGCGAGCTTGTCGTGCAGCCGCGCATAGCGAACGGCCGACGGGCCCATATCGACTCCGCGCCGGCTGGCACCCAAATCCATTGGTACGCCGACGACGTCGACTCTGCGAACGGGCGCCAGGGTCTGATTCACGGTTGCGGCTCGTTCGCTTCGCGCGGACGAAACACCCGCAAGGCGATCACGCGCAGCACGCCCACTACCGGAATCGCGACGAGCGCGCCCACGATGCCTGCCAGCTCGGCACCGATCAGTACCGCGAGCATAATGGCGAACGGACTCAATCGAACGGTTTTGCTGACGATGTTCGGGGCGATGAAATGCCCTTCACATTCGTAGATCACCACGAAGGCGATCGTCACGAAGACCGCGTTCAACACGCCGTTATTGATGACTGCCGAAAGCAGCGCGGGAAAATACGCGACGAGCGCGCCGACGTACGGAACCAAATCGCCGACCGCAGCAATCAAGCCCAGTATGAACGGGTAGGGCACGTGCAGCAGCCACATCGCCAGCGTTATGAGAATGCCTACCGTCACCGCTACGAGCATTTGTCCGCGGACGAATCCACCGATGACTCGGTCGAAATCTGCGAGCAAACGCATCGTGGCGCGCCAGCGTTCCTCGGGAACGACCGAGGAGACGGCCAACTTTAAATTGTCCAGATCCAACAGCAGATACAACGTGAGGAGCGGGATCACGACGAAGGTCGCGACCAAGACGGCGACGCCCGCGAGCACGGTCAGAAAGTGGCCGAAGCTCGAAATGCCGTGCTCTTTGATCCACGCGACGACCTCGTCCGGAAGCTGCGCGAGCGCGTTCTTCAAGAACGTCGGCAGGTGCACGGTGACCGGATCGTTCGGATTCGTGATCATGTCGTGCAGCCGCGTGACGATCACCGGGTAGCGCTGCATCAGTGTCTGCGATTCTTCTCCTATCCGCGGCACGATGAACCAGCCCACGATGAAGATCGCCAGAATGATGCCGATATAAATGACCGTGATTGCCAGAACCAGCGGCATGCGCCGGCGTAACCACTGCACCACCGGATAGATCAAGTACGCGAAGAAAATCGATCCGATGAGAACGTAGACGACGCCTTTGAGCCGTACGAGCGCGTCGACCACGAACTCGCCGACGTAGATCGCCAGCACCACTACCATCAGGACCTTGAGCGCAAACGTGACGCGCTCGTCGGTAAGACCTTTCCAGGGATTCACTGATGATTTCTGCGGAAGCCCCGCGGTTGGTCGCGGGGAGGAAGCAGAGCAGAATGCCAAACGTATGGCATACGCTCCAGGTAGAGTGCTCCTAGATGCAGTTGACGTTCGCGACCAAGCTCGACCCCGATCAAAGGCAGGACGCCATGCTCGAAGCCACGGTGCGCTGCTTCAACGCTGCGGCCGATTGGCTCGCGGATGTGGCCTTCGTCGCTGGATGCACTGCCAAATACGAGCTGCAGAAACGGTGGTATCGTGACCTCCGCAGCCGCTTCGGACTCTCTGCGCAGATGAGCGTCCGATGCTGCGCACAGGTCGCCGGAGCGCTGCGACGCGATCCCTCGACACGCCCACGATTCCGTTCGCTCGCAGCCGTGCCCTACGATACGCGCATTTTGTCGCGCAAAGCGGAGGCCGTGTCGATCTTGACGCTGCAAGGCCGCACCCTGGTGCCGTTTCGCAGCGACCAACGACACCATGCGTTGCTCGATCGGCGCTGGGCCGAGTGCGATCTCCAGCGGCGCAAGGACGGCCGTTGGCTGTTGCTGGTGACCGTTGAAGTTCCCGACGGGCAAGGTCTGCTTCCTCGGCAGTTTCTCGGCGTGGATCTGGGAGTAATCAACATTGCGGCAACTTCCGACGGTGGGATGTCCAGCGGCGACGTCGTCGAGCGAGTGCGTCGCAGATGTGCCGAACGCCGCCGTCGCCTGCAGGTTAAAGCTGCCGCACACAAAGCGACCGGCAAGCGTCCCAAAGCGGTCCGTCGCAAACTCAAGGCCATCGCGCAAAAGGAGCGTCTGTTTCACAAAGACATCAATCACTGCATCTCCAAAGCGCTTGTGGGCGTAGCCAAAGACACCGGTCGCGGTATTGCGCTGGAACTGCTGACGCATATTCGGGAGCGGACACGGTTTGGGAAAACGCGCCGGGCCCGTATGTCGGGCTGGAGCTTTGCGCAGCTGCGGTCCTTCATCGAATATAAAGCCGTGCTCGCGGGCGTGCTGGTTTCGATCGTGAATCCCCGCAACAGCAGCCGCCAATGTTTCGCGTGTAAGCGCATCGACAAGCAAAGCCGCGACGGAGATCGATTTGCCTGCACCGCGTGCAGACATGTGGATCATGCCGACGTCAATGCTGCGAAGAACCTGTCGTATCGGGCAGAAGTCAGCCCGCCTATAGTCTCGATGCTCGTGTTGCTCAAATCGGCTCATGAGTCTTCAGGGACAAGCCTCGGTCTTGAGGTCGAGGTCGCTTGACTTACGGGGCCAAAGACGTTTGGCAGTGCGGGCGATGCGGTTCGCCAAAAAGTTCACCGGTGGTCGAAGCCATTTTGATCGGCGATACCCGTCGTCGAGGTCGACGAACCAAAAGAAGAGGCGATGCTCCTCGGGGAGCCTCGCGCTCCACGCCCGGGCGCGCTCGAGCGCGCCGGAGTCGCGCTCGCCGATCGCGCGTAGCACACCCTGGTCATCGGCGGCAGCAGCGACCAGTTCCGCAAATCGGCGATGCGATAACCCGAGCCGTCGCAGCAAGCCGTGGTCCATCGGACTTTGGCCGTAGAGATAGTCGCCCAAGCAGCCGCAATTTGACGCCCGGGCCTTGTCAATCAAGCGGGGGAGCCAGTAGATGCCGCTTGCTTGCTCGCTCCAGCGCCGCGGGGCTCGCGATCGCAAATCGAGCGTGTCCATGCGGAAGCGCGTTCGCCGCCTTAACGATACAGCCTAGCCTGGCCCCACGGCAGGAGGGATCCCGGTTATAGAACGAACGCGTGACTATGGTGCGCCGCATCGCGACCGTGGTTGCGACTGCCATCTTAAGCGTGGCCGCTTTTGCGCGTCCCGCGGGGGCTGAAGTTCCCGCTCCGCTGACCGCCATGGCGCGAGACGTCCGCTCGCTTGCCGTCCACATTTCGGCTCCGGCCGCGTTCGAAGTTTTCGACCTCAGCACGGGATTTCACACGGGCTTCAACGCGACGCAGAGCATGCCGGCGGCGTCGACCATCAAGATTCCCGTGATGGTCGAAGTCTTTCGTCAGCTGCAAAGCGGAAAGTTCGATCTCGACCGTCACGTAACGCTGCTCGCGCGAGATAAAGATTACGGCTCGGGCGAACTCTGCGACGCGCCGGTGGGAACGACGTACGCGATCATCGATCTGCTCGAGAAGATGATCGATATCAGCGACAACACCGCTACGAACATGCTGATTCGTCTCGTCGGTCGTAGGAACATCAATCTCTCAATGAGCCAGCTCGGCTTGACGCGCACGCGGTTGACGCAAGACATTCGCACGAACGATTGGTCGGTACGTTCAGCTCTGCGGACCTCGCCGCACGATCTCGTGCGGCTGCTCCAGCTGATGGCGCGCCGCCAGCTCGTCAACGAGTGGTCCTCGAACGAGATGATCTCGATTCTCGAAGAGGACCAAATCAACACGCTGCTGCCGGAGCCGCTGCCCGAGGACCTCGAGATCGCGCACAAAACCGGCTCGTTCTTCGATACGCTCAACGATGCCGGCATCGTCTACGCGGAGAACGCGCCGTACGTGATCGCCGTCATGACGACCGCCCTTCCGTCGCAAGACATCGGACGCAGCTTCATCCACGTACTCTCCCGCCTCGTGTATAGCGATGAGCTGACGTTCGCGCGCTGGCGCGAAGCGACCGGATTCGTTACGGCTTATGGTCAGCGAACCACGCCGACCGGCCTCACGCCCGACCTGCGCTATTGGAGCACGGGCTCCGCAATGGACGTGGGATCGGGTGGAGGGGGAGACTAAGCCGGAAGCTTCGCTTTGGCGTACGCCGGCGTAATCCAGCTCGCATAGCGAGGCTCGCGTCCCGTTACGATCCGCTCGTAAGAGTCGGCAAGTTTCCGCGTAATCGGGCCTATCGCACCGTCGCCGACGACGCGGCGGTCGATCGATGCCACGTATCCGACTCCAGTAGCCGTTCCGGTGAAGAACACTTCCTCGGCGGAGTAAAGCTCGCCGCGGTCGATCGAACGCTCGACGACTTCGATGCCGAACTCCTTCGCGACATCCATGATCGCGCGACGCGTGCATCCTTCCAGGACGTTCTGCGACGGATCGGGCGTATAGAGCACGCCGCGCCGCACCAAGAAGACGTTTTCGGCCGATCCTTCCGCGACGTGTCCGTCGTGCGAGAGCAAAATGGCTTCGTCGTAGCCGTTCTGGATGGCTTCAGTCTTGGCCAGCGCAGAGTTGACGTACAGCCCAGTAATCTTCGCGCGCGGCGGCGCCATCGTGTCGTCGGCGCGGCGCCAAGAACTGACGCAGACCTGCAAGCCTTTGCTCGTGTCCAGATAAGGCGTAAACGGAATCGGTACGATCGCGAACGCGTCGGGAACGTTGTGGAGACGCACGCCGACGTCTTCGGCGGCTTTATAGATGAACGGCCGCACGTAGACGTTCGTCTCGAAGCGGTTTCGCACGCACAGCTCGACGGTGATGTCGACGAGCTCGTCGGCGGACCGTGGTAACGACATCGTCAGAATCTTTGCCGACGTCACCAACCGCTCGAAGTGATCGCGCAGAAGAACCAGATAGAGCTCTTCGTCTTGCGGGACCCAATAGCCGCGGATGCCTTCGAAGCATCCGGTTCCGTACTGAAGGCCGTGCGTCAGCAAGCCGACCTTCGCGTCTGCATATCGCTTGAACTCACCATTCGCATAGACGGTGACGTCGCTCAAATCCATGAATAGTTCTCCTCTTCGTTGCGCTCGGCCACTGGTATTCCGGCCCCCCGCGAAGCGCCCTTTGGCCGCGTGGCAAAACAAGCACTACCCGGACTGGCCCGGCGTCACACCCGCCTCATAGGAACAATATGCACGCTGCCAGGAAAGACCTCGGCATGAAGCCTTACGCTCGTATTACCGAACCACTAGTGCGCGAAAGCGGCACCTTGCGCCCGGCGAGCTGGGAAGCGGCGCTCGACCGTGCGGCCGCGGCGCTTGCCGACGCGCGCGATCGCGGCGGGGAGCGGCACTTCGGGATGTTCAGCTGCTCGAAGGCGACCAATGAAGTCAACTACGTCGCGCAAAAGTTCGCCCGCGCCGTCGTCGGCAGCAATAACGTCGACAGCTGCAATCGAACGTGACACGCCCCGAGCGTCGTCGGTCTGACGACGGTCTTCGGTGCCGGCGGCGGAACGAGCTCGTATGAGGAAGCCGAGCACGCCGACGTCATCGTTCTTTGGGGTTCGAACGCGCGCGAAACGCACCCGATCTACTTTCATCACATCCTCAAAGGCATTCGTAAGGGCGCCAAGCTCTACGCCGTCGATCCGCGCCGAACGTCGTCGGCGCAGTGGGCCGACAAATGGCTCGGTCTCGACGTCGGGTCCGACATCGCCCTTGCCAACGCCGTCGGCCGAGAAATCTTGACCGCGGGCTTGGAGAATCGCGAGTTCATCGATCGCGCGACCATCGGGTTCGAGGACTATCGCGCGAGCGTCGAGTCGTACACGCTCGCCTACGCTGAGCGCGTTACCGGCGTTCCGGCATCGCTCATCACCGAGCTGGCTCACACCTATGCCAAAGCGGAACGCGCACAACTCTGCTGGACGCTCGGCATCACCGAACACCATAACGCGGTCGACAACGTGCGCGCGCTCATTAATTTAGCACTGCTGTGCGGTCACGTCGGCCGGTATGGATCCGGCGTGTGTCCGCTGCGCGGTCAAAACAACGTCCAAGGCGGCGGTGACATGGGCGCGCTGCCCGATAAGTTTCCCGGCGGTCAGAACGTCGACCACCACCCAATCCACAGCAAATTCAAGGAGGCCTGGGGCGGCGTGAGGCTGCCGTTCAAAAGGGGCTGGAATCTCACCGGCATGTTTGAAGCGATGGAGCGCGGCGAGCTCGATACGCTCTACGTCGTCGGCGAGAATCCTGCGCAGTCGGAGGCCGACCAGCATCGTGCGCTCTCGCTACTGCGGGGCCTCAAATCGCTCATCGTGCAAGACATTTTCTTGACGAAAACGGGAGAGCTTGCCGACGTCGTCTTTCCGGCAGCAGCGAGCTGGTGTGAAAGCGACGGTACGGTAACGAGCAGCGAGCGCCGCGTGCAGCGCGTGCGCAAGGCGCTCGACCCGCCCGGCTCGGCGCGCGACGACGCGCAGATTCTCTTCGATGTGGCCAAGCGACTCGGTCACGACTGGGGTACCGCGCATGCCGAGACGATTTGGAACGAGTGCCGTTCGCTGTCGCCGTGGCACGCGGGCATGAGCTACGCGCGGCTAGAAGAGCTCGGCGGCATTCAATGGCCATGTTACGATGAAACGCATCCGGGTGAGAAATATCTGCACTCGCGCCTGTGGCAAAACCCGATCGCCGGATCGCGCGCACCGTTTGCCGCCGTCGAGCACGAACCGCCGGTCGAAGCGCTCGACGACGACTACCCCGTGCGCCTAACCACGGGACGCCGTCTCGATTCCTTCAACACCGGCGTACAGAGCGCCGGATATACGTCGCCGTTGCGCCGCGCCGAAACGCTCGATGTCTCGCCCGAAGACGCGGCGGCGTACGGATTATCCGACGGAACGCTCGTTCGGGTGACGTCGCGCCGCGGGGCGGTCACAATGCCGGCGCGCATCGATAAGGGTCTGCGCAAAGGCTTGGTCTTTACGACGCCGCACTTCAACGACGACGTACCCACCAATCTGCTGACGATTGACGCCACCGATCCTAAATCCGGAACGGCCGAATTCAAGGCCGCCGCCGTGCGCATCGAACGCGTCGACGGAGCTGCGCGTGCCTGACCTTCACTTTACTGCGGCGACGCCGACGCTCGAAGAACGCAATGCTATCGACGCCTGCATCGCGCAACGCAAGTGCGAGCGCAGTCTTCTGCTTCCCGTACTTCATGCGATCAACGATCGCGTCGGCTGGATCAGCGAAGGGGCGCTGAACTACTCGTGCGAACGGCTCGCCGTCGCACCGGCCGAGGCGTACGGCGTCGCGACGTTCTACGCCATGTTTTCGACGAAGCCGCGGCCCGCGACGATCGTGCACGTCTGCGACGACATCGCGTGCCGTTGCGCCGGCGCCGAAGCCGTTTGCCGCGAGCTGGAAACAGGCGGCATACACTGGATGCGCAGCCCGTGCTTGGGCCTGTGCAACCGGGCTCCTGCGGCGCTCGTTACGAAAGCGGGCCCGCACCCGGCCGCGTTGCAGATTGCACCGGTTACGTCGCAGCTGATCGTGAGTGCCGCTTCCAATGGCGACGCCATGGACGCCTCAGCTCTTAGACAAGCTCAAAGTGACGCGGTCGGCGGATCGACGATTCGGTTGCTGCAGCGTGTCGCCGGCGGAGATTCCGAAAGCCTTGAAGACTATCGCGCGCGAGGGGGTTATCAGGCGTTGCGTAAAGCGTTCGAGCTCGGCCCCGAACGCGTGATCGAAGAGACGGTCGCCTCGAACTTGCTTGGCCGCGGCGGAGCGGCGTTTCCGACGGGCCGCAAGATGCAGGCAGTTGCAGCACAGCCGGTGCGGCCGCATTATCTCGTGTGCAACGCCGATGAGTCGGAGCCCGGCACGTTCAAGGATCGCGTACTAATGGAGCGCGATCCGTTCGCAGTTATCGAGGCAATGACGATAGCCGCCTATTCCGCCGGCTGCGAACGCGGGTTCGTTTACATTCGCGGCGAGTATCCATTAGCCGCGCACCGTCTGCAGACGGCGATCGACGCCGCGCGCGCGCAGAGTTTGCTCGGGATCGACATCCTCGCGAGCGGATACTCGTTCGACGTCGAAATCCGGCGAGGCGCCGGCGCGTACATCTGCGGCGAAGAGACCGCGCTCTTCAACTCTATCGAAGGCAAGCGCGGCGAGCCCCGCAGCAAGCCGCCGTTTCCGGTTGAGGTCGGGCTCTTCAACAAGCCGACACTCATCAACAACGTCGAAACGCTCGCGAACCTGCCGCAGATCGTCTTGCACGGCAGTGCGGCATATGCGGCCGTCGGCACGAAAGGTTCTACCGGTACGCGATTGTTCTGTCTTTCCGGAACGGTGCAGCGCCCCGGGCTCTACGAGGTGCCGCACGGAACGGCACTCGGCGTCCTCCTCGACATGGCGGGGGGCGTGCCGGAAGGACGCAAGCTCCAAGCGATCTTACTCGGCGGTGCCGCCGGTTCGCTGGTCGGTCCCGAGGCGCTCGCGATGCCACTTACGTTTGAAGATGCGCGGGCGGCCGGAGCGACGCTCGGATCCGGCGTCGTCATGCTCTTTGACGACACGATCGACTTGACGGAAATCCTCAAACGCGTCGCGCGATTCTTTCGCGAAGAGTCGTGCGGTCAATGCGTACCGTGCCGCGTCGGTACCGTGCGCCAAGAAGAAGCGCTCGAGCGGCTGGCGGCGCAAGCTGCTCCCGCCGATATCGCGTTATTGAACGACATCGGCCGCGCTATGCGCGATGCGTCGATCTGCGGTCTCGGACAAACCGCCGCCAACGCGATCGCATCGGCTGGAGCGCTGCGGGTCTTTCCGACGGAGGCAACGACGTGATTCGAGGCCCTATTCCGCAGGATCCGCCGGCGCCGAAGGAGCGCACGCTGGAGCTAATCGTCGACGGGCAATCGGTGGAAGTGCCCGAAGGCAGCACGATCTTAGACGCATGCAACGCGCTCGGCATCGAAACGCCGACGTTGTGTTTTCTGACGACGCTGACGCCGGTGAATGCCTGCCGAGTGTGCGTGGTAGAACTCGAGGGCGCGCGAACCCTGGTCCCCGCGTGTGCGCGCATGGTAGAGTCCGGCATGGTCGTTCGTACCGACTCCGAGCGCGTGCGGCACAGCCGCAAGATGGTGCTCGAGTTCTTGGGATCATCGGTCGATCTTTCGACCGCGCCCGACGCGCAGCGGTACGCCGCGCATTACGGTGCCGACCCTTCGCGATACGGAACGGAGGCGGCAACGGTCGCGCAGCCGGTGAAGATCGACAATCAACTCTACGTGCGCGATTACGCAAAATGTATTCTGTGCTATAAATGCGTCGAAGCGTGCGGCACCGACGCGCAGAACACGTTTGCCATCGCCGCGGCCGGCCGCGGCTTCGACGCGCGCATCTCGACCGAATTCGACGTGAGCTTGCCCGACTCGGCGTGCGTGTACTGCGGAAACTGC
The DNA here is from genome assembly GCA_963715435.1 of Vulcanimicrobiota bacterium. GTDB lineage: Bacteria > Vulcanimicrobiota > Vulcanimicrobiia > Vulcanimicrobiales > Vulcanimicrobiaceae > JAFAHZ01. Next base: position 1,798,361 of record OY970243.1, on the reverse strand, counting down.
ATCGGCGTCTGTCCCACCGGCGCGTTGATGTTCAGCAGCGAACACGAGATGCGCGCGGACGGTACCTGGGACGAATCGCGCCAAACGCAAACCGACACGATCTGTCCGTACTGCGGCGTCGGCTGCACCTTGCGGCTGAACGTTCAAGATAACGAGATCGTCAAAGTGACGTCGCCGCTCGAGACGAGCGTTACCCGCGGCAATCTCTGCATCAAGGGACGCTTCGGCACCGTCCACGTCCAAAACCGCGAATGACCGAACGTGCCGGACGCACGACGGACGTCGAGGTCTTCGCCGTTGACGGCGCTTCGGGCAAGCGCAAGCACGATACCGTCGTCACCGAAGAGCCGCTCGAGATCCGGCTTGCGGCTAAGGGCGTTACGCGCACGCTCGCGATCACGATGCGCACGCCGGGAAACGACTTCGAGCTGGCGGCGGGCTTCGTCTACGATGAGGGCATCGTTCGCGCGCGCGGCGAGATCGGCGGCATCAACTATTGCCTGGACCCCGCGGTCCAGCCTGATCAGCGCTACAACATCGTCAACGTCGAACTGTCGTCAGGTAATCTTCCCGATCTCGACCGGTTGGAACGTCACTTTACGACGAGCAGTGCGTGCGGCGTGTGCGGCCGAGCGCAGCTCGACTCGCTGCGCGATTTGGGCGTCGAACCGCTCGACGACGACGTTCGCGTCGACGTGGCGACGCTCTATGCGTTGCCGGAGCGAATGCGCGAAGCGCAGCGCGTCTTCGAATCGACGGGCGGGTTACACGCAGCCGCGCTTTTCGACGAAAACGGCGCCGTGAAGGCAGTCCGTGAGGACGTGGGGCGACACAACGCCCTCGATAAACTGGTCGGTTGGGGCTTGATGGATGCGTGCCTTCCTTACTCCCGCTCGATTCTGCTGGCGAGCGGCCGCGCCGGCTACGAGATTCTTCAAAAGAGCGCGGTCGCTCGCATTCCCATCGTTTGTTCCGTATCGGCGCCGAGCAGCCTCGCCGTGGAACTCGCCCGTGAGTTCAACATTACGCTCGTTGGCTTCTTACGCGGCCAACGGGCCAACGTGTACGCTCGCAGCGAACGGATCGTTTAGCAGTGCGTTACTAAGTCGAAGTTCGCGAAGTAGGCTAATCCGGCGGACAGTTCCACGGGCGCATTTGCTTTCTCGGAACACGCGTCCACGTTCGCTTTATTCTGCGGCACCGCTGAAGTCATACCTACGACGCTTGGGACGTAGACGTGATAGATCCCCGGCAAGAGCGTCAGGAACGTGTAACGCCCGTTGGCATCGGTACGCGCGGTCCGTACGTCCGTATCGCCGGAAGCGACGACCTGAGCATTTGCTACAGGCTTATAGCCCGGCCACCCGGTAGTGACCTCGCCGCGAATGCTTGCGTACGTCGCGATTCCGGTTTGTCCGGCGAAGGGCGAAAAAATCAGACCCGCAATGAGGATTGACAACATAGGTGCTCACCTCGTCAACAGCATATCCCTATAGCGCGGGACGAATGCCGAAAGTGACGCTCGTGAGACCTAGCGGCTGAGATGAAGTGCCAGCGGGCGAATGCGCTCCAGCACTGCGAGCACGTCGCCGGCAAGGACGGGTTTGGGAACGATCGCGTTCGCACCGAGCCGCGGGCTGCTTTCTCCGCCGACCGCGACAATCGGAATCATTCGCTCCCGGCTGAACGCGCGCAGCTTCGCGGCTTGTTCGGCGCTCAGCGACGACTCTTCGACGTTGACGATTACCGCATCGAGCGTGTCGGAGTCGGCCATCGCCAGCAACTCGTCTACGGTGCTGGCCGTGCGCACGCGGTATCCACCTTCGCGCAGGCCGTAGGCAAGGAACGAGCCATCGCGCTCCTGGTCGAAAACGACGACCGTGCGCGGCGCCGCCGATCGAACGACGCGGCGCGGAAGCGTCACGGAGAAGACCGTACCTTCGCCCTCGTGGCTCTCGACGGCTATGGTGCCGCCGTGGAGCTGCACGAGTTGTTTGGTCAAGAATAACCCGAAGCCGGTGCCGGAGATGCCGAGCTTCCGCGCGTTCGTTGCGCGTGAAAACCGGTCGAAGATCGTCGTCAGTTCGGCGTTGGGTATCCCGATGCCGTTGTCGCGCACGCGAACGGTCACGAAGCGCCGGTCGCCCGCGATATCGACGGCCGGCGACGCTTTTCCGGGCGAGTACTTGATCGCGTTGTCGATGAGGTTTGAGAAGACTTGCCGCAGCCGGTCTTCGTCGCCGGTAACGTGCGCGTCGCCTTCGGCGTTCACGTCGACCTGGCGCCGGTCGGCGTATTGTTCCACTATCCCATCGACGAGCGCCGCGACGTCGACCTCCGCGAACTGCAAGCCGACTTCGTTACGCTCCAAACGGGACAGCGTCAACGTGTCGGTTGCGAGCTCGGAAAGCACTACGGCAGACCGCTTAATCGACTCGAGGAACTCACGCTGCTCTCCGTTGAGGTCGCCGACCTCTCCGATGAGGTCCGAATAACCGACGATCGACGTGAGCGGTCCGCGAAAGTCGTGCGCGAGCATAGCGATGAGGTCGCTCTTGGTTTGGTTGAGGTCCATCACCGCGCTACGGCGCTCGTCGAGCTCGTGGTAGAGGGCCACGTTACGCGCGGCGACGGCGAAGTATTCCGCGATGAGATCGAGCACGAAGAGGTCGGTGTTGCGCAGCTGACGCGCACCGCCCACGAAGGCGTCGAGCACGTAACGCGCGTCGCCGTACTGACCGGCGTATACGATCGCGTGACGTCCGGCCTCGTCCACGACCCGGCCTCTGCTCGAGAGAGCGCGCTCGATGCGTTCGTCTCCTTGAGATGGAAACGTGACGTCGGCGCCCAGATCGTCCACTTCGACCGACGCACCAGCCGGATTGACCGCCAGGACGCGCGCTTTGGCCCCGATGAGCTCGCGCACGACGTCGCGCACGCGAACGACGAGCTCGCGAGCATCGAAGACGGTAAAAAGCCGGCGTGCGGCGCGCACGAGCGCGAGCAGACGGTCGTGCTCCTCCGCCAGCACGGAGGTGCGCTCGACCTCGGAGCTAATGTCGCGCTCGATCGAGACCCAATGCTGCACGCTTCCGTGCTCTGCGATGGGTTGCACGGTCATCTCGTTCCAGAACGTCGATCCGTCTTTCCGATAACTGACGAGCTCGGCCGCTCCGGGCCGGCCCGAAGCGAAGGCCGCGCGTATCGTTCGCATGCCCTCGTCGTCGGGCATCGCCAAGCGGAACGCGTCGAGTTCCCGACCGATGGCTTCTTCGCGCGAGTAGCCGGTCTGACGAGTATACGCATCGTTCATATACGTGAGAATGAGTTTTCCGCTCTCCGGAGCGACTCGGTAGACCAGCACGACGTCGCCGCTTGCGTCGATCGCGCGCAAGAGAATGTCGACGGGAACGCCGAGTTCTTTCACGGTACGACGATGCTCATGAACTCGCGCAGCAGTGCGTTGAACCGCTCCGGTGCATCCGCATTGGCGACGTGACCGGCATCCTCGACGGCAACGAGCCGCGCGCCCGCAACTCCGCGGAAAATTTCTTCGGAGAGCGCGGCGGGCGCGACGCCATCGCGCTCGCCGTGAAGCACCAGTGACCGGCACGTTGATCGTCGGCAGCAGTCGGCGATAGTCGCCCGTCCAGGTTGCCATCGTCGAGGCGCGATAACACGCTACCGACTTGCACGCCATCTGCTCGACGGTTTCGCGAAACCGTTCCGCCGGCAGACCGAGACGCGCTACGCGCGCTTCGGCAAAGGCGCGCATATCCGTCGCACCGTCGAGTGAAGCGCAGATCGAGCGCGCGTAGCTGTCGCCGTCGGGATAGCATGCGAAGCTGCCAACGATGACCATCGCGTCGAATCGCTGCGGTACGCGTTTCCAGAGTTCGAAGGCGACGGCGCCGCCCAAACTGCAGCCGACCAGTGTAAACGTTTCAAACCCGAGCGCGTCGGCGACGGCCAGCACGTCGCCGGCGAAAGCTTCGCGCGTGATCAGCGAGGGATCGGGATCGGTCAGCGCGCCGTTGCCGCGCAGCTCGACGGCGGCGCAGCGGAAGTCGTTCGAAAACGCCGTGAGCTGCGCGTCCCAGATCGCAGCCGTCGATCCGACGCCGTGCACGAACATCAACGCCACTCCGCGCTCGCCGGCAATCCGGGCGCCGGTAACGGCACCGTCTCGGGTCTCGACGCGTAAGGTCTCGATCACCGTTCCCGCTTCCTCCGAACAAACTCGAGCACCGCGTCGAGAGGACGGGTGTTGAGCACGTCATCTTTAGTGAGACCGGCGCGTCGGGCCTGTCCGATCGCGAGTTCCGCGTTGACGAGATCGCCGGTGCGATGGGCGTCGCTATCGGCCGTGAAGGTCACGCCGAAGGTCTTGGCCTTGCGTACCAGCGGCGCCGGCAGATCCAGGCGCATCGCCTGGCCGTCGATCTCCAGCGCCGTACCGGTGCGCGCCGCTGCTTCGAAGACCGCGTCGTAGTCGAACTCGTAGCCCGGACTGCCGTCGAAACGGCGCCCCGTCGGATGTCCGATGATCGTTACGTACGGATTCTCGCAGGCGCGAATCAACCGGGCCGTCATCTCGTCGCGCGATTGATGCGTCGCCGAGTGTACCGACCCGACGACGATATCCAGCTCGGCAAGAGTTCCGTCGCCGAAATCCATCGATCCGTCCGGCAGAATGTCGACTTCGCTCGAGCAGAGCGTTCGAATACCGAAGCGTTCCCCGAGCGCTTCGACGGCGGCACGCTGCTCGCGAATCCGCTCGGGCGTCAATCCGAAGCGCGAGCCACGGCCGTGCGAGTGATCGCTGATCGAATGATACTCGTAGCCGCGCGCGGCGGCGGCGGCAATCATTGCTTCGAGCGAATCGTCGCCGTCGCTCCATGTCGTATGCATGTGAAAATCGCCGCGCAGGTCGCGTTGTTCCACGAGTTCGGGGATCGATGCATTGCGCGCCAGCTCGATCTCGTCGAGCCCGCTGCGCAGCTCGGGCGGAACGTACTGCATGCCCAATGCCTCGTAGACGCCGCTCTCTTCGGAGCACGTGATGACGTCGCCGGTTTCCAGATTGAGAATGCCGTTCTCGCTGACGCGCAGCCCTTTACGCACCGCGTGCTCGCGCAACTTGATGTTGTGTTCGCGCGAACCCGTGAAGTGCTGGAGCAAATTGCCGTAGAGATGATCCGGAAGCACGCGTAGATCGATCTGCAACCCGCCCGGGAGCCAGATACTGGCCTTGGTCGGCCCCTCTGCGAGCACGGCTTGCGCACGAGCCCAACCCGTGAAGTGAGACGTTACCTCGGCCGCGCGCTGCGACGTGCAGATCAAGTCGATGTCACCCACGGTCACTTCTTGGCGCCGCAAACTGCCCGCAAACGTCAGGCGATCGAGCGGCGGTCCTTCGAGCAAAAACTCCATTGCTTCGCGCGCCACGACGAGCGCGAACGCGAGCGGAGTTCGGTTCAGGCGCCCCTTGTATGCAAGGATTCCGCGCTTCCAGTTCTCGAGCGTCTTCGGCCCCAACCGCGGGACGCCGGCAAGGCCGCCGCCGGCAATCGCGCGTTCCAGATCGGCGAGCGATGCGATGCCGTAGGTCGTGTAGAGCATTGCGGTCGTTTTCACGCCGATGCCGTTGATCGCAAGCACCTCCATGATCGACGGCGGAAACTTCCGGTAGAGGTCGTCGAGCATGTCGGCGCGGCCGCCCGACACCAGCTGCTCGACGACGGCGCCGATCGATTTGCCGATGCCGGGCAGCTTGAGGTGCTCGCCCGTTTTGACGAGGTCCGCCAGCGGCGCGGCGTTTTCCACTGAAGCGGCGGCCTTCTCGAAGGCCATGTACTTATAGAATGAGTCGCCGGCCAGCTCCATGAGCGTGCGGATTTCGAGCAGCTTGGCGGCGACGTCGGCATTCGAGAGCATCGTTTTGCCTGGTGTTTGGCCAACGACAGCGAACGGTACTGCATGGCGATCCTGCGCATGCGCGAGGCGTGCTTCAACGCACGCGGCGCGCCGGTCGGGCCGGTCACCGCGAGCGTCGAGCCCGGCGAGCGCATCGCGTGCGTGTTTGCCGGCGCTCGGGATGCCGCCGTCGTAGCGCTGATGGCCGCCGGAATCGTGAAGGCGGGAAGCGGCAGCGTGCTCATCGGCGAGTTCGATCCAAGGGTGCAGAGCGTCCATTGCAAGCGCATCGCCGGTTACGTTCCGCACGCGCCCTCCCGGATTACCGATGCAGAGTTCGACCGTTACGTCGCCTATCGCGCCGCGCTATGGAGCGTCGATCCGAGGCGCGCCTGCGCGCATGCCAAACTGTTGATGGAGCGTCTGAGCGGCATGCACGAAGCGCTAGCGTACTCGATTGCCGGTGCGCTGATCTCGTCGCCGAGCTTGTTAGTGCTCGACCGTCCGCAAGCGGAATACGCGCGGCAAATCTTCGCGGCGGCTGGCCCGCGCGCCGTCTTTTCAACGCACGTTTCCGAGTCTGCTGCCCGCGCGTTCACCGCCGCAGCGACGCAGGCGTTGCTGGTTATGCAATGACCGAGCGCGCGTCGATCGCAATCGTCGCGGCACGGCTGCTCGTAGAGCGGCGAACGATTCTCTATGCGTGTGCGACGGCGGCGGTGGCGGGACTCGAGCGCCCGCACGAACTCGCGGTGACCGTGTTCTTCTGCTCGGCGCTCGGCATCGTTGCAGCGCTGCTGCAAACGCCGGGGCGCTATCCGGATCTCGATGTCTGCGAGCAAAGCGCGCCGCTATTCGGGCGGCAGCTCGCACGCGCTAAAAGCGTCGCGCCGTCAATCGTCGCGGTACTGGTAACGCTCGCATACTTCGCAGCCCAGTTTGCCGGAGCGCCGATCGCGACCGCGGCGGCGTTTTCCATCGCGGTGGCGGCATCGGTCGCAAGCACGCTGGTTGCGCTCTGCGCGACGTTACGCGAAGGCACCGCGCAGGCGCTCTACGTCGCGCTCGCGTGCGCGACCAGCGCCGGCGCCTATCTCATCGCTGCCGTTGGAGCGCCTTTGGCCGGCGAGCTGGCGTACTGCGCGCTCGTGACGTTCTTGGCGCTGCGCCAATACGGCGAAGCCTTAGCCCGATATGACCCCGTTCCGGCGTGATTTTGGCTAAACGGGTTGCGGCGGTGCGGAAGCGGCAAGCTTTTCGAGCATTGCGCGATTGAACTGCGCCATGTCGTCGCCGCCGCGCGTGGATACCCAATTGGAATCGGCCACCGTCGGCTGATCGCGATAGAGGCCGCCGGCATTGCGGATGTCGTCGGCAATCGAATGCGCGCCGGTGAGTTGACGGCTGCGAACCAATTGTGAGGAGATCAATACCTGCGCACCGTGACCGACTGAGAACATCGGCTTTTTAGCCGTGTCGAACTCGCGTACGAACCGGTGCACTTCGCGGTCGGTGCGGATTCGGTCGGGCGACGTGCCGCCCGGAAGCAGCAAGGCGTCGAAGTCTTCGGCCGTACAGTCCGCTACCAGTTCCTCGGCGCGAACGCTCTGGCCGTCGTCGAGACCGCGTTTGCCGCGAATCCGTTGCCGGCCGCGCTCCTCGAGCCCAACGATCGTCACGACGGCTCCGGCTTCTTCGAGGGCACGGCGCGGTTCTAACAGGTCAGCTTCTTCAAATCCGTCGCCGATAAGCGCAGCGACACGTTTTCCGTCAACACCTTGCATAGCGGCGGGTCATTCGCGGCCTCCCGTAGCGCCCCCCCTAGAGATTGCCGCCGGTCTGCTGGACTGCCGTGCGTAGCAGGTAAGCCAGCTCGACCTCGATCTTTCCGGCTGCATCGAGAATCTCGTCGTCAACGATGGCCTTGAGTGTCGGGTTTCGCTCAATCATGTCGCCTTCGGGAACGCGATGGCGCGGATTGATCTCGCGCATGTAGATGCGCGCGTCGTAACGCAGGGGTCCCTCCGGCAAAAAGTAGAGCGGATCGAGGCCGAAGGCGTAGGCTTCGAGGGAAAGGATGTGCGTGCGCTGCAGAAACTCGATCGGCTTTAGACGCAGCGCGAGCGCAAAGCAGGCAAGCATGCCGAGTCCTACGCGCTCGTCGCCCGCCAAAATCCGCTCGAAGTCTTCGTCGCTCAATCCCGCCGCGGCCGCCACCGCTTCGCGAGTCGTCTCGCGTTCTCCGATCAACGCCGCAATGGACGCACCAAAGGCGCTTCCTCCTGCGGTGCCGAGTTTTGCGTCCCACGCCGGTCCGTCGTTATTCATGCCGCGTTCTCTTCGGGCTCGCACGCGACGTATATGCTTTCGCCGTCGACGTGCACGTCGAATCGCCGCAGCCGCGCGTAGTTCCCGAGCGTCAAAACGCCTGTGCGCAAGTCGAAACACCATGCGTGCCAGGGGCACGTGACGGTTTCCCCTTCGATCAAACCTTCGCCCACAGGTCCGCCTTGATGCGGACATGCATTCTCGTACGCCACAATCGCATCAGCGAGATCGAACAGGGCGACGTCATACCGTCCCACGCGAACGGTCGTCCCGCGCCCTCGCACGACCTCGTTTCGTTTTGCGACGCGAACGAACTCGCGTCCATCGATACGAACGCTCATCTCACCCGTAAAGTCCGCGCGTCAACCCGCCGTCGATGGAGATCGTTTGCCCCGTCACGTAGCGCGCGGGTTCGCCGCACAAGAACGCCACCAGCGGAGCGAACTCTCGTGGTTCCGCCACGCGTCCGATCGGGACTTCCGCCGACGCCGAGCGTGCCATCTCTTCGTCGTTTCCACCGTAGAGCGCGCGCAACCGCGCCGTTTTTATCCGGCCGGTCGCGATGCTGTTGACGGTGATGCCTTCGGCCGCGACTTCGTTTGCGAGCGTGCGAAGCGCCGAAACGAGCGCCGTGCGAAATGCGTTGGAGAGTACGAGCGTGTCGATCGGCTGCTTCACCGACGTTGAGGTCAACGCGACGATGCGGCCCCAGCTGCGCTCTCGCATCGACGGCAGCGCGTCGTCGATCACGCCGAGCATGCTGCGAAGCATTTGGCGGTACGCGGTATCCCACTCGTCGATCTTCATTTGAGTGAACTTTCCGGGTTTTGGACCGCCGCCGTTGAGCACGAGAATATCAGCGTTTCCCAATCGCTCGCGGACGTCGTTCATCAGCGCCGCAACCGATTCGGCGTCGGCGAGCTCGACGGTGAACGCAAGCGCGTCTAGCGCTCCCAGCCGTTTGGCAGCCTCCCCCACGCGTTCGAGCTCCCCCGCTCGGCGCGCAGCCAGCCCAAGAAGAGCTCCCTCCCGCGCGAGTTCTAGGGCAACGGCCTCGCCGATGCCGCCGCTGGCACCCAGCACGAGCGCCGTCCGGCCCCGAATTCCCAAGTCCATTGGGCGGCCATTGCGCTTGCGTCGCGCCGAGCCCTTTGGTATGTTATCCCGGTCGCCGGGACGGGACCAAGCAACCTGTATCCGCGCGAGACTATCCTGCCCAAGGAGTTTTTTCGTGCCGCTTAACAAGGAACAAAAGGCGGAAATCGCCGCCAAATACGGGCGAGGGTCAAACGACACCGGATCGCCCGAAGTGCAAATCGCCATTCTCACAGCGTCGATCAACCAGCTAACCGAGCACTTGAAGATCCACAAGAAGGATCATCACAGCCGTCGCGGTCTGCTGTTGCAAGTCGGTCAACGTCGCCGCCTGCTCAACTATTTGCAAGCCAAGGATCTCGAGCGTTATCGCTCGCTCATTTCGGATCTCGGCCTGCGCCGCTAACGAGAAACGACCGCAAACGGTCGAACTTTGGCGCACCGTTTTACGTATCCAAAACCGCTCGCGCATGGGATCCCCGCCCGGACCGCGCGCGATAGTGAACTCTTGCCATGCGCACGACGAGAATCGCTACGTCGTCGCGCGCACCGGTTTCGAGCCTGCGAGCTTCAATGCGAGCTGGTACAGCTCGAGCATGTTCCGATCGCGAACGTTCGCCTCGCTCATCCCGGAAGTACGAAGCGCGTGAGCAGCTCGAGCCATGTCCTGTTGACGAAGGTGAGCCGTTCGTAGTCTTCGGCTAGTTCTTCCGTTCGTGCGCTCGGCGGGCAGCCTGGCGGATAGCCTCTACCCCCATTCCGTAATATTCGACCAGCTCGTACGGGTCGCCCGACTGGCCGAACCGGTCGTCAACCCCGACGAACTCGATCGGAACCGGGTGCTCGGCGGCCAGAATCTCCGCTACCCGCGATCCCATTCCGCCATGCTTCTGATGCTCTTCGACGGTCACGACGGTGGCACAAGTCCTCGCCGCGTCGACGATCGCCGCGCGGTCCATCGGCTTGATGGTGTGGTTATTGACGACGCGGCACTCGATGCCGTCCTCGCGCGCCAGCTTTTCGGCGGCCAGCAGCGCGTTGTAGACCAGGATGCCGCACGCGACGATGGCGACGTCGCTGCCTTCCCGAAACGTTTGCGCCTTGCCAATTTCGAACGGCGTTTGCTCGGTCGTGATCACTGCCGACTTTTCGCGTCCGAACCGCAAGTAGACCGGACCCCACCTCTCCGTGAGGGCGATCGTGGCTTTCTTGGTCTGCACCGCATCGCACGGCACTACGACGGTCATGTTCGGGATGACGCGCATGATCGCGATATCCTCGATCGCCTGATGCGTCGCGCCGTCGGGACCGACTGAGACGCCGGCGTGCGCGCCGGCAATCTTCACGTTCGTCTCGTTGAGCGCCATGATCGTGCGCACTTGCTCCCACGAACGTCCGGGATTGAACATCGCATAGCTGGCGATCCACGGAACCTTTCCGACCGCTGCGAGGCCGCCCGCCATCGCAACGAGCAGCTGCTCGGCAACGCCGATGGCAACGTATTGCTGCGGATACGCCTTCTTGAACGCCTCGAATCGCGTCGATTCCGAAAGATCGGCGCAGATGCCGACCACGTCGCGATTGCGGCCGCCCATCTCGAGCAAACCTTCGCCGAATCCGTTGCGCGTGGGAACTTGCTTGATTTCCCCATTGCGATAATCGACGAGATGCATTGCGGCCGCTGCCGCGTCGGCTACGTCACTACGCATTGGCGAGAATCCTTTCGCGCTGGGCATGCAGCTCGTTGAGCGCCTCTTCGGCTTGCTGCGCGTTGGGCGGCTTGCCATGCCACGTGTAGTCGCCTTCCATGTAGGACACGCCCTTGCCGGGGCAGGTACGTGCGATGATCACTTGCGGCCGTCCTTCGACTTTACGCGCGCGCTGTGCCGTTGCGATGAAGTCGGCGATATCGTTGCCGTCGCATTCGAGCACTTCCCAGTTAAAGGCGCGATATTTATCGGCCAGCGGCTCGAGCGGCATGATGTCTTCGGTGCTTCCGTCGATTTGTATGAAGTTACGATCGATGATGCACGTCAGATTGTCGAGCTTGAACTTTGGTGCGGTCATCGTAGCTTCCCAGTGAAGGCCGCACTGATGCTCGGCATCCGACGTTACGACCCAGACGTGAAAGTCTTTACCGTCCATCTTGCCGCCGAGCGCCATGCCGACGCCTTGCGCCAATCCTTCACCCAGCGGTCCCGACGTCGTTTCGACCGACGGCAGCGTAACGCGCTCGGGATGGCCTTGCAGACGCGTTCCAAACTTGCGCAGCGTCAACAACTCTTCGACCGGAAAATATCCGAAGTTCGCCATCGCGGAGTAGCGAACGGGCGCGATATGTCCGCATGACAGCAACAGACGATCGCGATTTTCCCAGTCGGGACGCTTGGGATCGTGCCGCATCAGGAAGCCGTAGAGTGCGGTAAAGACGTCGGCCATGTCGAGCGGGCCGGCCGAGTGGCCCGAGCCTGCCGACAGCAGGGAGCGTATGATGCCTTCGCGCACGTCGTTGGCTTTGAGCTTGAGCTCGCGCAAGCGTTCCGGAGTGAGATTCTGCATTTCGGCGTTATACCATTAGTGCCCAGGTCAGCCCTATGTTCTTTATCGCGGGGAGGGCATTGGAAAAACGATCGTGGCGGAATGTGACCCTCGCCGGCGATCGCTGGCGCCCTCGAGCCGTCCCGTCTTTGGATTAACGACGACGGCCTGTGCCGAGCCCCAGCTCGGAATGAGCTCGAACCGGTAACCCATTTCGGATAAGCGGTTTTTCACCGAACCCTCGATGGCGCCGGGTTCGTATTGAATTTCGTCGGGCAGCCACTGCATGTGCGTGCGCGGCGCATCGACGGCTTGCTGCGCGCTCATTGCGTACACGAGCGCATTGAGCATGGTCTCGAGCACGATCGTGATGATACGAGAGCCGCCGCTACTGCCGGTAAGCATGACGATGTTTCCCTTACGAGTTACTATCGTCGGCGCCATCGACGACAACGGGCGCTTCCCCGGCTCGATGTCGTTGCGCATGCCTTGAACCAAGCCGTAGATGTTGGGAACGCCCGGTTTCGACGTAAAATCGTCCATTTCGTCGTTGAGAAAGAATCCGGTATTACCGGCGATAACGCCGGCGCCGAACCAATCGTTGATCGTATACGTCATCGCCACCGCGTTACCAGACTGGTCGACGATCGAAAAGTGCGTCGTGTCGTCGTTCTCGTGCGCGACCCCTCCTAGGCCCGGCTTCACATCTACCGAAGGCGTGGCTTTCGTCGCCGAAATCTCCGAACGAAGCTTGGCCGCATATTGGGGCGATAACAGGTGTGCGACCGGATCGTGCACGAAATCCGGATCGCCCAAATACGTGTTGCGGTCGGCATACGCGCGCCGTTCGGCTTCGGTGACGTAGTGAATACTGTTGGTGGAATGCCAACCCCAGTCGTGTAGCGGATACGGCGCGATGACGTTGAGTATCTCGCAGAGCGTGATTCCGCCGGAGCTGGGCGGCGGGGCCGACGCCACGTCGTATCCACGGAACGAGCAGTGCAGCGGCGCGGATTCTTCGACGCGATAGCGCGCGAAATCGTCGAGCGTCAGGATACCGCCGTTCGCCTCACTCGCCGCTACCACGTCGTGCGCGATCGCCCCGCGATAAAATGCTTCCTCGCCGCCGGCTGAAATCAGTTCGAGCGTGTGTGCGAGCTGCGGTTGTCTGAGTACGTAGCCGGCTTTGGGAATGTGGCCGCCCGGCAAGAAAATCGCGGCGACGTTGGGCTGGCCCGCCAACGCGTACGCGCCGCCGTACCCTTGAGCGGCGGAACCCTCGAACGGAATCAGATCGCCACCGTCTAGCGAGAAGCCGTTGTTAGCCAAGGCGATTGCCGGCGCCATCAAGCGCGCACGCGACATCGTTCCGAACTCGCGCCGCGCCGTTTCCATGCCGGCTACCGTTCCGGGCACGCCGATCGCACGCCATCCTTTGGTCGAGGCAAACGGAACGACGTTGCCTTTATTGTCGAGATACATTTGAGGCGACGCATGTTGCGGCGCCTGCTCGCGAAAATCGATGAAGCGTTCGCGGCCGTCGTGCATGCGGACGAGCATGAAGCCGCCGCCGCCGATATTTTCCGCAGCACGGATCCACGACGGCGAGCGCGTACGCCACGGCCACTGCAGCGTCGATCGCATTTCCGCCGGAACGCAAGACGTCGAGGCCCACCTGGGTCGCATAGCGCTGTTCCGTTGCCACCGTCGCTTCCCGGCCGGGGACGGGCGCGTACGAGGGCGGCGGAACGGCGGCCGCCAGAAGCGTTAGCGCCAGAAGGCTGCAGAGCACCTGAAGCGGGGTTGCGGTTTTCATCTTCACGACGCCGATTTTCGAAGCAGGCTAGCAGTCGTCATGATGACCGCTGCCCGTTGCCGGCAGCCGCCAGTAAGGCTGCACTGAGAGCGAGCGCGATGATAAGCGAGGCCGAACGAACCATACCGCGTCACCTCCGGCAGGTCGGAGCGCCGCCCCTCCCGAATTGCGCCCAGTTCAAAAAAGAAGCAATAGAACAGAAATTAGGAGTTATTGTGCCCGAATCCGTGACCTTAGAGGTCGGCGGGCGCACGATGGTCATCGAGACCGGCGAACTCGCAAAGCAAGCTAACGGCTCAGCTTTGGTTCGTTATGGCGATCAAAACGTCGTGCTCTGCGCCGTGACAGCCTCCGCAAAACCCCGCGAAGGCATCGACTTTTTTCCACTTACTTGTGATTTCGAAGAGAAGATGTACGCCGCCGGAAAAATTCCGGGCGGTTTCATCAAGCGCGAAGGGCGTCCGTCCGAGCACGCCGTGCTCAGCTCGCGTCAAATCGATCGTCCTATTCGTCCCCTTTTTCCCGAAGGTTTTCGTAACGACGTTCAGATCGTCGCGACAGTTCTCTCGATCGATCCGGAGCTCGACGCCGACGTTCTCGGCGTGTGCGCCGCCGGCGCCGCGCTAGCGCTCAGCGACATTCCCTTCGATAAGACCGTCGCAGCCGTGCGAGTCGGACGCGACGAAAACGGCAAGTACGTCTGCAATCCGACCTTGCCGCAATACGTCACCGGCGGCATGGAGATCGTGATCGCCGGCACCGCCGACGCGGTGATGATGGTGGAAGGCAGCTGCAACGAGATCAACGAGGAGGAATTCCTCGGCGCGGTCGAGTTCGCGCACGCCGAGATCCGCAAGATCGTCGAAGCGATCGACAAGCTGGCCAAGAAGAACGCCAAGAAAAAGCGCGAGTTTCCGCTCCTCAAGATCAATCCCGATCTCGACAAGTGGGTACGTAAGAACTTCGGCAAAGACGTCGCCAAGGCAATGCGCATCGTCGAGAAAGGCGCGCGCGAAGCAGCGTTTGGAGAGTTCACCGTCGAGGAAGCTCTCGCGCGCTGCGGCAAGAAAGACGAAGACGTTCGTGCGCTGCTTGAAGATCCGACGACCGCTAAAGAGTTCCACAAGATCGTCAAGGCGATGGAAGAGGACGAGCTGCGCACGATGGTCGTCGACGAGAAGATTCGTCCCGACGGCCGCAAGCCCGACGAAATTCGCCCGATCTGGTGCAAGGTGCATTACGTGCCGCGCGTTCACGGCTCCGGCATATTCACGCGCGGACAGACGCAGGTCTTCACTGCGGCGACGCTCGGCTCGACCAGCGATGCCCAGCGGCTCGACGGCGTCGTCGCGCTTGAGGACAAGCGCTACATGCACTTCTACAACTTCCCGCCGTTTTCTGTCGGGGAAACCCGTCCGATGAGGGGACCCGGCCGCCGCGAAATCGGCCACGGGCTGCTCGCCGAACGAGCGCTGCTTCCCGTCCTGCCGCCTAAAGACGAGTTTCCGTACACACTGCGCTTGATGAGCGAAGTGCTCGAATCGAACGGATCGTCGTCGATGGCGTCGGTCTGCGGTTCGACGCTCGCGCTGATGGACGCCGGGGTGCCGATTCGCGAGCACGTCGCCGGCGTCGCCATGGGTCTCATTCTCAAAGGCGACAAGTACGCGATTCTCACCGACATTCAGGGACTCGAAGATGCGCTGGGCGAGATGGACTTCAAAGTCGCGGGAACCAAGAAGGGCATCACCGCGATCCAGATGGACATCAAGGTGCAGGGCATCACCGTGAAGATCATGCGTGAAGCGATGGCCGAGGCCAAAAAATCGCGTTACTTCATTATCGACAAGCTCGCCGAAACGATCGACAAGCCGCGCGAGGAACTGTCGAAGTTCGCACCGCGGATGATCGTAATCAAGATCGATCCGGCGAAGATCAAAGATGTCATCGGTCCCGGCGGAAAAGTGATCAATAAGATCATCCAAGAGACCGGCGTCGAGAAGATCGACATCGAGGACGACGGCTCGGTCTTCATTACGTCGCTCGACGGCGAGTCGGGTGACAAGGCCAAAGCCTGGGTCGAGAATCTCACCAAAGAGATACGCGCCGGGGAAACGTATCTCGGCACCGTCACGCGCGTCATCAACATCGGTGCGTTCGTGCAGATTCTTCCCGGTAAGGAAGGCCTCGTGCACATCAGCCAGCTCGCGCCGCAGCGCGTCGAGAAGGTTGAAGACGTCGTCAAAGTCGGCGACGAGGTGATGGTCAAGGTCATGGAGATAGACGGCCAAGGCCGCATCAATCTCTCGCGTAAAGCGCTGCTTGCCGGAGCTTCGGCCGGCGACGGGGATGGGGAGTATCGCCGCCGCGACCGTGGCCCCCGCGAGGATCGTGAGTTTACGCCGTCGGCAAGCGCACCCGGCGCACCGCCGATGCGCAGACGTCGCAAACCACACGGCCGGCAAGACGACTAACACGGCGTCGAACAAAGCCGTCGTTGTGACCGGTGCCTCGAGCGGCATCGGAAGCGCGACGGCTTTGCAATTTGACGCAGGCGGGCTGCGCGACAACCTTCTGCGGATTCCCTAAGAACTTAGCGTCCGAACTGCAAGCCTGCGTCGACGTGCGTCGATCGTTCGCGATCTTCCACACCCGCGTACCAGCGCATCGATCCGGATAGCGGTCCCGACACGTCGCCATCGAAGTGATAGAACGGCGACCCGTCGAGCACGTCTTTGCGGTAGATCGCGTCGAACCGGACGACGCCCCCGTTTTGATACGTCAGCCAAACGGCGCCGACACCGGGCAGTTCGTCGCTCGGGAAGTACGGCGTCTGTCCGGATGCAGCCGCGGAGTTGGCCGCCACCATCGTCCACGCACGAAGCGCTACCGTGGGCGCGATCTGCCAGGTTGCTGCCAAACCGCTCGACGTTACCTGTCCGTTGGTAAAACCGTGCACGAACTGCCAGGCTTCCTCCCAAGAAACGCGTACGCGCTGCTCGTCGGTGTAGGTCAGTTCAGCCGAGTAGAGGTCGCCTCGATCGACCGTCGACATACCGTAGTTTGCATCGTACGCGTATTGCTGCCATAAGGTGGGCAGATCGAAGGAATCGGCGGCTTCGACGGTCGCTCCGAGTTTCGATTGCGGAAACAGGTCGACGCGCAGCGACGGCGTCATCAACGCGCCGCTCGACGGTGACGAGTAGCCGCCGGTGCCGCCGCTATAACGGAAATCAAAAGCCCCAACTCCGGCGGTTGCGTCGTAAAACGAGCCGGTCGCCGCAATGCCCGCGTCGACGCGATCCTGCTGCAGCGCGGCGCCGATGCGCTGCTCGCCGATGGACTGGTCGTCGTAAATGCCCGTAGAAATCCGGCTTGCCGCGTCGGCGAACACCGCAAGGTTTCCGCGCGTCCGCACGCCGGCGGTGAACTGCGTATCCGACCAGATGTCGACCAGCGGCGAACCGCCGAATTGCGCGGTGTAATCGCCGCGGTCGTAAATGGTATTTGCGTACACATCGACGGTAGGCTGCGCGTCGTCGAACGTCGCATCGGCGTACGAAAAGTTGGCAGACGCGCGATAGGCATCCGGCTGGAATTGGTATCCTTGCGACGAGCCGATGCCAAAGCGAATGTTTTGCTCGCTGGAAATCGGCACCGTCAGCTCGCCGTCCGCACGCTGGCGCGACTCGTCCCAGTTGCTCGACGTGCCGGCCGCGACGCCGTTGCCGTTAACGGCCGACGTTGCCCGAAAGATCGCATCGCTGCCATAAAGCGCGACGCCGCTTCCGCCCGCGCCGAACGGATCGAGCGTAACGATCCCCGACCCTGCTTGATCGCCGTAGAGAAACGCATCGGACGCCGAACGAACGTCGCCGGTCGTTTCGTAATGCGACGGGATCGTCGAGTATGGCGACGCGCCGAAGACGATGTCGTAGTCCGGAACGCCCGCGTCGATCAACAATCCGCCGGCCGGCAACAATCCGCGATCGCTGACCTGCGAGCCGGGATAAAAGGTTGTCGTTTGACGCAACAAGGTAAAGGGTCGCAACGAGATCGCCGATTCGATATTCCCGTAGGGCAGCGCAGCGATATCTTCCGACGACGGTGACGAATCGTTCAAGGCAGCGTAGCGCCTGACGATGATCACGACCGGCTGCCCGGGCACGTTTGCTGCGCTTACGGGCGCGCAAAAACGGCACGTGACGGTAACGGCTGTCACGCCGCCGGCCGGCAGGGCGAACGTTCCGTCGGTTTCCGTGGTGACCGATCGAGGGCCCGCCATGGTTTTGGCGGTGACGCGGGCGCCTGCAATCGGAACGCCACGCTGATCGCGCACGGAGCCGACGACAAGGGGCACCTGTGCGACCGCCGGAGTGCTGAAGACGAGCGAGCCCAGCACCGCCAGCGCACCTAGCGTGCGATTCACGGTTTCTTTAGACATTCGGCTATAATTGAAACTGATGTCAAGTGCCCTCGCCCGTTTGATCCTCGCGTCCGCCTTTCTGGCGGGATCATTTTTCGGCGGCCGCGTCGCTCTAGCAGGCGCCGCCCAGGCTGAAGATCTCCTGGCCGGGCAGCTCGTTCCCTCGTCGTCGCCGGCGCTGCTGGGCGCGATCACTTCGGCCGGGCGCAAGGGCTGGGATTGTAAGCCGGAGCATGCGGCGTCGGCGAATGCCTGGAATGCCGCCGAGCTTCCAACCGAACCGGCTAGCCGTTAAGTCATGCGGCTCGCTCTCGCCGGCGCGCTCGCGATCCTTGCAACGCTCCTCTCAACCGCGATCGCGCTCGCCCAGACGTATCCCTCGATGACGCCGGTGCCGCGCACGACGTCGGTGCCGGCGCTTCGCGCGCTCGCAACGCAGCGCGAGGTGGAAGAGCGCTTCCGCATCGGCCTTGACGATTTGGCCGGACACGATTGGAAAGGCGCCGCGGACGAGTTCAGCCGGATCGTGGCGTTGAATCCACCGGAGCCCAAGGGTTCGACTGCGCGCTACGACTTAGCGATTGCGGACGCGAATCTCGAGCGTTACGACGACGCCGCGCGTCAGCTACGCGACGCAATCGGCCTCGATCCCGGTTTTCTCGCAGCCATGGCCAACCTAATCTCGGTCGACATTCAGCGCCACGACCTGCGCGAGGCACGCAGCGTCGCCGACCGTTTTCTCGCGCTTGCGCCCGATTCGGCGCGGGCTCTCTACGCCCGCGGCATCGTCGCTTTGCAGGCCGGCGATTCCATCTCCGCACGCGAGGACTTCGGCAAACTGTTGCGAGCCAATCCCGCGTACGCGGTCGCTCATTACGACCTGGCGCTCGCCGAGGAACGCTTGGGGCATCTCGACTCAGCCGAGCGCGAGCTGCACGCGGCGCTGTCGCTTTCCCCAACCTACGCCCGGGCGGAGTTTGCCCTTGGGGCCGTTCTCCTGCGCCAAGGGCGCCGCTCCGAAGCACGCGACGCCTTCGTGCGGACGCTTCACGACGCCGCCGGCGACCCTGCTCTGCAGAATATCGCGGCCGCGATGCGCGACAGCATTACGATTTAAACTTTCTTCATTTCACCCCGGTAGGCTGACGACGTACGAACCGACGCTCCCGGAGGAATACATGTTTAGAAAGTTTGCAGCACTCTCGCTCGCTCTGGCGGCAGGCATACTGGCCGCTTGCGGCGGCGGACGTAGTTTAGGGCCGAACGCCGGAATGGGCGGCGGCATGTCGTACGCCCTTCCAGCCGTCGACGATCTCGCGATCGACGCGACGCTTCCGAAGCACACGATCGGCGAGGATCTGCCGACCAAGCTCGGTACGGCCAAGATGAAAGAGGGCATGGTCGGCGGATTCACGCAATCGCATTGGTCGCAAACGCTTGCGTTTCCGCCGGGAACGAAGATTACGATTCACAACCTCTCGAATAGCACAACGCACACGTTCAACGTAGTCAAACAGATCTTCGGAACGCGCGCGCGCTTCCCGAGCAACCCGGCGTTATCGACTACGAAGCATGGCGCAGGGAAATTGGAGATCGGCTATGCCAGCGGGCCCATCAAGCCGGGACATTCAGTCACGGTCGTCCTCGCAAAAGCGGGCATGTACATGATCGGATGCGCGTTCCACTATAGCTTCGGCATGCGCGACATTCTCATCGTCAAGGCAGGCGCAAAACCGGGTCCGCAAGCAACGCCGCCGTCCAAAGGCGGAGGCGGACCGACGCCGACGCCCCCAGCGGCGGCGGGTGGGATCCCGTTCACTAAGACAACTGGAACGGCCGCAACAGCGGCCGTTCTTCTTCACGCGGGTTCCTAGCTTAATACTTTTTTCATCTGCCGGTTTTATAGTCGTCGCATGAAAAAACTTGGAGTAGCGGCATTGTCGCTGGCGCTCGGAAGCGCGCTGGCGGCCTGCGGCGGCGGCCGCACGAGCGCGGTATCCTCGTCGTTAACGCCGGCGATGCCGTTCGACATCTCATTCACGCTTCCGGATAATCTTCCAAAACACACGATCGGCGAAGAGCTTCCCGGCGAAGGCGTAGGATCGAAGAAGGATCCGACGTGGGGTAAGGTCGGCGGTTTCACGCAGACGAAGAAGGCACAAGTACTCGCGTTTCCACCCGGCACGACGGTGACGATTCGCAATCTTTCAAAAACCAATTCGCATACGCTCAACGTCATCGAAAAGGCCGGTAAACCACCGGCGCATTTCCCGGCGAATCCGTCCCTGTCGCCCACGGCGCACGGCCGAGGTAAGTTCGGCCTCGGTTATGCGAGCGGCAATCTCAATCCAGGACAAACCGTCAAAGCCAAGCTCGTCAAAGCCGGAGCCTACATCATCGGGTGCGCGTACCACTATAGCCTCGGCATGCGCGACGTGATCGTCGTCAAAGCCGGCGCAAAGCCCGGCCCGGACCTTCAGCGTTGATCGGCGTTTTCGCGCTCGTGGTGGCGCTGCTGCAAGCCGGATCTCCGCAGCTGATCGATCAAAACGGCCACGCGTTTACCCTCGAGTCCTTGCGCGGGCGCCCCGTCGCGATCACGTTCATCTCGGCGCATTGCAGCGACGCATGTCCGCTGATCGACGCGCAGTTCGCGCAGGCTGCCCGCAGGCTCGCGCGGCGCAAGATCGATGCCACGCTCGTAACGATCACGCTCGATCCTGAGCACGACTCCCTCGCCGATATGCGCAAGATCGCGCGCACGTTCTGCGCCGATTCGCATCACTGGCTCGTTGCCGGCGGCGCCGTGGCGGACGTGCGTACCGTCATGAATCGCTTCGGCGTCATTGCCGAGACCGGCAAGAACGGGTACCGCGAGGCGCATACGACATTCGTCTACGTATTCGACGCCGACGGACGATTCGTCAAGACGATGCTCGCATCGACAGACTTGGCCGGCGACGTCGTCGACGCCGTCGCTTCAAAGGTGACCGCGCGATGAGGCCGGCGAACGCCATTGCGCTGTTGATTGCCCTCGCAGCGTGTACGCCAAACGGCATCGGTTCCACTGGCGGGGGCGGGGGCGGAGGCGGCGGTGTGTCGCACACCGTCGACCTCAATCTCACAGTCTATCAACAAGTTACGAACACGCCGTACGGGCCGAGCATTGCGATCAAACCTCCCGTGCTCGACGTTGCGGTGGGCGACTCCATCGTTTTCAAGAACGCCGACGGGTTCAATCATACCTCGACATCCATTCCCGCGGCAGACACCAGTAACGAGAAGCAGTTTCCCAGCAAGTATCCCTTCAAGTCGAGTGCGTTGAGCCAGACTGGCGCGACGCTCTCTGGAGGCTGGAGCAGCGGCGCATTACAGGCCGGCGCGGCGTCGCAAACGATCCTTGCCGACAAGGCGGGCACGTATCTCTACGGCTGCTTCTATCATTACTCGGCGAACATGCGTGGATCCATCGTTGCGCAGTAGAGCGGCACACGTTGCCGTCGCCTTGGCTGCGACGATGCTGCTCGCGCTGGCGAGCGCTGCGCCGGCCTCGGCGATTCCCATCTTCGCGCAACGCTATCGTCTCCATTGTACGGCGTGCCACTCCGTGATGCCCGAACTCAACGCATTCGGCGTTTACTTTCGCACGCATGGGTACCGCCTGCCGTTGCCCAAGCACGGCACCACGGTGCTGGCGATTCGGTATCAAATGTCGTATTCGGAGAATCCGGCGCCGGGCTCGCGCCGTTGGACCCCCGGCGGCATCGTTCTGGGCAACGAGGACTTCGGCAACATCTCGCTCTTCATTCACTACAGCCTCGGCGCGGGCGGAGGCCCGTCCGCCCTCTATTTGGGATTCCTAACCGACTACAACGCACACACGAACTCCTCGTACCGGTTCGGTCTGTTCGAACTGCCCCTGGCGCAATCGCCCGGCGAGCGTTTGGACGACTTGCAGCAATACGGCTACTACACCGCACACGTCGGTCTCAACGATCTTCCATTGTCGTCGCCTCGATGGGGCCAGTGGACCGAACGGCAAATCGGAAATCTGCGAGCTGACTTTACGTTCGCGGTCAGTGAGTTCAAAGGCGCCGCTTACGGCGGGAAGCCCGTGAATACCGGCGAGACGACGACGCCGGCAATTCCGGAAACCGGCCTATGGCTCGATGAAACCGTACTACAGCATAAGGACGCCGAGTTCGATTTTGGCGGCGCGTTGCTCAACGGCTCGCGTAACATTTTGCTGACCGGCAGCAAACCGTTCGACGATCCGTATCAGCGGTACGGTTTGCTGGCGCATGCGTCGCTATGGAAGTTCGATTTGCAAGCCGAGCAGTGGTGGGGCGACGATCACAACGCCGACGGCGCCGGGACGAACCAGTGGAGCAGCGGCGGTTACGCCCGCCTGAAGTTCTATCCCATCTCGCACGCCTATCTAGGGATCCGGTACGACGCCCAGGCGAACCCGGCCGTCGTGCGGGACTTCACCTATTACGCCGCCGGTATGATTGGGCCGGTGCGCCTGCTCGTCCAGGAGGTGTCCCCGATCGGATCGCCTGGCCAGGTTCCCACGCTCGGCGGCGCGATGACGATTGCCTTTCCTCCGCCCTTGAAGTATTGAGCCGGAAGTCTGCGAATCCTGACATCATGCGCATCCTGGTCGTCGAGGACAATCTCTCGATCGCGCGAGCGGTGCAAACCATGCTCGAGGCGCAGAAGTTCGCCGCGAACGTGGTAACCGACGGCGAGGCCGGTCTCGATCACCTGCTGCGCCAGTGCTACGACGCGGCGATCGTTGACGTCGGTCTTCCCGGATTGGACGGCTTCGCGGTCGCGCGGGGCGCGCGGGCGGAAGGCGTGCAAACACCGATTCTCATGCTCACCGCGCGCGACGCGGTCGAAGACCGCGTCCGCGGCTTAGACTGCGGTGCGGACGACTACCTTGCCAAACCATTCGTCGAACAGGAACTCATCGCGCGCCTGCGCGCGATCCTGCGGCGCGGCGACCGTCCGCTGATGAACGTGCTCGAAGTCGGCAAGCTCCGCGTCGACCTCGGCGCACGTACGGCGACCTACGATTCGCGTCCGCTCGATCTGGGCGCAACCGAGTTCCGTCTGCTCGAGCTTTTCGCGCGTAATGCCGGCATCGCGCTGTCGCGCGCGCAAGTGCTCGAACGCATCTGGGATTACGACTTCGAAGGCTCGAGCAATATCGTCGACGTGTACGTCAGCCAGTTGCGCCGAAAGCTCAAAAAACTAGGCGCCAACGGCATCATCGAAACCGTGTGGGGCGTCGGATACCGCTTGCAGTCTTGATCCTTCGCACCGCCGGCCTCTATCTTCTCATCTTTGTCTGCGTCCTCGCCGCCCTCGATGCCGGCGCGTACGCGTTCATGCAGCGCGAGTACGCCTCGCTGCTCGCCCCCGCGCTGGGAACGGCTGAAGGCGCCGCCGGACTCGCCGCCGCCATGCGTCGCGTTGCCTTTTCAATTCTTGCGGCCGACGTGCCGCCGATCGTCGTAGTCGCTGCCGCGTCCTACGTCATGGCGCGACTGACCATCGCGCCGCTGGCAGCGGCGCGGGAGCGGGAACGTGTCTTCGCCGCCGACGCCGCACACGAGCTGCGATCGCCGCTTACCGCGATTGCGAGCGTCGCGCAAGCGTCGCGCAATCTATCGCCCCCGCATACAACCGAAGCGTTCGATACCATCACGCGTGAAGCGCTCGAAGCCTCGGCGCTCATCTCGAACCTGCTGACGCTCGCGCGCAATCCGGGACGCGCGGTATTGCAGTGCGAGCCTGTCGACCTAGCGTACGTCGTTACGACCTGCGCGCGCGACGCCGGCACGGCGGCGAACGCGCGCAACGTTCGCATCGAAACGGCGACCGAAAGCGCGATCGTTGACGGCGACGAGCGGCGCCTGCGCGAGCTCGCATGGAACTTGCTCGAGAATGCCGTCCGCCACGCGCGCAGCCGCGTGACCATTTCGTCGTCGCGTAACGGCCGGACGTGCTCGATCGTCGTCGAGGACGACGGCGACGGCGTTGCCCCCGAGGATCGCGAGCGCGTCTTCGAGCGTTTCTACCGCCGCACGCAGGACGAGAGCGGCACCGGTCTGGGTTTGGCGATCGTCCGCTGGATAGCAAACGCCCACGAGGGAGCGGTCACTGT
This sequence comes from Vulcanimicrobiota bacterium, assembly GCA_963715435.1. Taxonomy (GTDB): domain Bacteria; phylum Vulcanimicrobiota; class Vulcanimicrobiia; order Vulcanimicrobiales; family Vulcanimicrobiaceae; genus JAFAHZ01. Next base: position 1,774,067 of record OY970243.1, on the reverse strand, counting down.
CGACGCGGCGCCCGGCGGCGGAGCGCGCTTCGTCGCGACGCTTCCCGCGCATATACAGGCGTAGCCCAGAGGACCAGCGTACGATAAAGGGCCATGCCCTTCGCGTCTTTGCGCGCCTTTGTCGACGCTTTACGCAACGCCGGCGAACTCCACGCGATCGACGCAGCCGTCGACCCGCGGCTGGAGATCGCCGAGATCACCGACCGGGTCGTCAAGGCCGGCGGTCCGGCATTGCTATTCAACAGCGTACGCGGTTCTAAGTTTCCCGTGCTCACGAACCAGTTCGGCTCGCGCCGCCGCATCGCGATGGCGCTGGATGCGAGTTCGCTCGACGATGTCGCGTCGCGCGTTCGCGCGCTGCTCGACGTTTCGCCGCCGGGCGCGTCGTTCGTCGAGAAAATCGGCGCGCTGATGCGGCTTGCGCCGTTGGCAAACGCGATTCCGAAGACGGTACGCGACGCGCCGGTGCACGACGTCGTTATCCGCGACCCGGATCTTACGAAGCTTCCCATTCTTACGACGTGGCCGCTCGACGCCGGTCCGTTCGTCACCTTGCCGCTGGTAATTACCAAAGATCCGCGCACCGATCGTCCGAACGTCGGTATGTATCGCATGCAGGTCTACGGAAAACGCGAAACCGGCATGCATTGGCAACGGCACAAGCAAGGCCGCGCGCACGCCTCCGCGTGGGGCAATAAAATACCGGTAGCGGTCGCGATCGGTACGGAGCCGGTGCTTACGTATGCGGCGACCGCACCGCTGCCGCCGGTGCTCGACGAGTTCGCATTTGCCGGACTGCTGCGCGGCGAACCGGTAAAGCTGACGCCTGCCAAGACCGTCGACCTCAAAGTCCCCGCCGAAGCCGAGTTCGTGCTGGAAGGATACGTCGATAACGGCGACCTGCGCGTCGAGGGCCCGTTCGGCGATCACACCGGGGTCTATAGCCTGGCGGACAACTATCCCACGTTTCACGTCACGTGCATAACGCATCGCCGCAATCCGATCTATCCGGCAACCGTGGTGGGAAAGCCGCCGATGGAAGACGCTTGGCTGGGCAAAGCGACGGAACGCATCTTTCTTCCTCTCTTGCAGATGGTGCTGCCCGAAGTCGTCGACATGAATCTGCCCGTGGAAGGCGGCTTTCACAACCTCGCGATCGTTTCCATCCGCAAAGCGTATCCCGGTCATGCTAAGAAAGTGATGAATGCGCTGTGGGGTTTGGGCCACATGATGATGCTGACGCGCGTGCTCGTGATCGTCGATGCCGACGTTGACGTGCAGGATACGCGTAGCGCCGCCTGGTTCGTGCTCAACAACCTCGCGCCGGATCGCGACCTCGTGATGATGCCCGGCCCCGTCGACGATCTCGATCACGGCTCGTATACGATCGCTTACGGCACGAAGATCGGCATCGACGCCACGCGCAAGGATGCATCCGAAGGCTACACGCGCGAGTGGCCCCCCGATATGATCATGGATGCGTCCACCCGCGAGCGCGTCACCAAGCGCTGGAAAGAATACGATCTCGACAAGATCGCAGCCACCCTGCATCCGGATGAATGGTCGGGCCAGGGACCCGTCGCATACGGACGTTTGTTCAAATGAAAGTCGCGCTGTTCTTACGCGAGATCCGCATAGAGCACACGCTCTTCGCGCTGCCGTTTGCATACGTCGGCGCGATCATGGCCGCACATGGCTTTCCGTCGTGGTCGCAGCTGGGTTGGATCACGTTGGCGGTCCTTGGCGCGCGCACCGCGGCCATGGCAGCAAATCGGTTTCTCGATCGCGATATCGACGCGAAAAATCCCCGCACTGCGCGGCGCGCCGTTGCCAGCGGCGCGCTCTCGCCCGCATCCATGGTATGGGCGATCGTCCTGGGGTTGGCCGTGCTGCTGTGGGCGGCGTGGATGCTCAACCCGCTGTGCGTCAAGCTGATGCCGGTCGCGGTGCTGCTCCTGCTGATCTATCCGCTATGCAAACGGTTTACGTGGCTGGTGCACTTCGTCTTGGGAGCGGTCGACGCGCTCGCGCCGCTGGGCGCCTATATCGGCATCACGGGCAAGATCAGCCCGACCGCAGTTCTTCTCTTCTTCGCCGTCACGATTTGGGTTGCGGGATTCGACGTGATCTACGCGTTCATGGACCTAAGCGTCGACCGCGCGCAGGGACTGCGATCGCTGCCCGCGCATTTCGGCGAGTCCGCCGGACGTCTGCTTCCCGGACTGCTCCATTCCGGGATGGTAGTGCTGCTCGCGCTCGCGGGGTTCGTCGACGTGGCGGGATACGCGTATTATCTCGGCATCATTGCCGCGGCGGCGCTCGTGCTCTACGAAGACCGGCTCTTCGAGCGGGCCGAGAACGTCTTCGTACTCAACGAGCGCATCTTTATGGCAAACATGGTATTTTCGCTGATCTTTCTGGTGACGACTGCGGCAGGTTATGCGTTCCGGTAACATTTCGCGCGGTTCGTTCTTGGCGGCGGCTGCCGGCGCCGCGGCAAGCACGACTGCACCTGCCGGGGCACAGATCTTCGTCACGCCAAAACCGCTGCCGCCGAACGGACAGTTTCTGCGCCAGCTCACAATCGGCATCAACGTAACGTTGTCGGGGCCGCTTCAGAAATACGGCCAAGAGATCATTCGCGGCGTCCAGGCCGCCGTCGACGAAGCGAACTTATATACGCCGTCGGCCCTCTACGTGTGGGCGTGGCGCGCGTTCGACGATCAAGCCAACACCGCGCTTTCGCGAAGCAACGTGAGCTCCGCTGCGTCCGACCCGACCGTTCTCGCCATGATCGGCAACCTTACGACCCCGATGACCCTCGACGCGCTTTCGCAGTACGCCAATCAGAATTTCGCACTCGTCGTTCCCACGCTAACTGCGGATGCGATTACGCGGCGCGGATTCCATAACGTCTATCGGCTCCCCGCTAACGACAGCGATTCGGGCCAGCTCTTTGCGAGCGCCGTACTGACGAAAAAGACCTCCGCTTGCATCGCCATCGCACTCGACGGCGATTACGGGTACGACGTCGCCCGTGCGTTCGTGCAGCAAGCCAAAACCAATCACCACAACGCCGATGTCTTGCTCTTTCCGCAAGACAAGACCGATCCGGCCGCCGCCGCGCGCACGGTGCTCGATCGCACCCCGAACTACGTCCTTCTGGCAGGAAAGACCGCCGATCTCGGCCCGGTCGCCGAAGCGCTGCGCTTAGCCGGATATACCGGCGACTTCGGCGCAAGCGACGGCTTCTATAATCCCGACACGATCGATCGCTACCAACGCATTCTCGACGGAGCGCTCGTCGCGTCGTCGATGCCGCCGCTCGAACGCGTACCCAGCTCCGTATATTTGCTCAACGATTTCGAACGTAAGGTCGGACAGGTCACCGCCTTCTCCGCCTACGCGTATGCGGCCGCGCAGCTCATCATGGCGGCTCAGCAGCGTTCCAGCGCCACGTCGCGCTTTTCGCTGCTGACTTCGATGCAGCAAGGCGGCACGTTCACGACGCTCGTCGGGCAATTCCGGTTCAACGTCAGCGGCGATCCCCTCATCCCGGATATTTACCTCTACAGCGTGCACAAAGAGGGATTCAAGTACGAACGCCCGGCAGTGCGCACCGGGTTCATCTTTTGAAGCGAGCGGTGCTGCCGACGTGCGAGTTGGCAGCCCTCATCGAAGCGTCGGAGTGCCTTCTGCTGCGCGGATTTTACGAAGCCGCAAAGCGATTGCGTCCGGATGCCGGCTTCGACTACCTGGAAATTGCTGGCGGTGTGGCCACGTTCACGGGTGTTGCATCACCGCTCTCGCAAGCAACCAGCATCGCGCTGGACGGTCCCGTAGAGGGCACGGACATCGAACTGCTGACGCGGTTCTATCACGACCGGGGCGCGCCGTCGCGCGCCTGGGTCAATCCGCTGGCCGATCCGTCACTCGAACGAGAGCTCGCGCGAGCCGCTTACGTACCGCGCGTTCGCAACAACGTATTGGCAGTCGACTTAACGACTGCTGCGGTGGCTCGCGACGAACGCATTACGGAGGAGAGCGATCGCGCCGCATGGGGACGCGCATCGTACGCCGGCTTCAGTAACCGGTACGTCAGCAAAGACGAGGGCGTCTTTCTCGCCACGACGATCGCATCGCAGACGGGCGTCATCGCGCTGGCCGCGCGCAACGGTGATGGCATCGTCGCCACCAGCGCGCTGCTGGTGCATGGCGAACTCGCCAGTCTCGTCGCGGGCTCGACCTTGGACGCGCATCGCGGGAACGGTTATCATCGCGCGATGATTCGCGACCGCCTGGCTCGGGCACGCGAAGCGGGGGCCCGTTACGCGCGCGCATCGGCGCCCATCGGTAGCACCTCGGAAACCAACTTTAGGGCATGCGGTTTCAACGTTCTATACACGCGCATCTTGTGGGAGCACGTCTAGCTCAAACTGCCCACTGCCACGCGTTCCACCACGGCGTTACCGTCGGGTTCGGACGGTAGTTGCGCAGACGGCGCGAAGTAACGACAAGTCGCCGTCCATCATTGATGGGAACGTAGGGCAAATCGGCCCATAAAATGCGCATGATCTTGCGATAAATCGCCGTGCGGGACGCGACGTCGTCGGTCCGTAAACCGGCTCGCTCCAGCATATCGATCTCTTTATTGCAGAACCGCGTCAAGTTTGCGCCGCGCGGATACCAGCGGTCGCACGCCAGTTCGTCGTAGGCATCGGGATCCCAGTTCAGCGAACTGCCGAATAGAGACAAATCGTACGTCCCGCCGCGGATCGGCCCATTGGGTGCATCGAGCACTTGATATGCATACGGCTTGATGGTCGCATCGATGCCCAGCCGGCGAAGCGATGTCTGCATCACGACCGCTATTCGTTCGAACGTCGCAGCACCGGCGAGCGTGGCGAGCGTTATTTCCAGGCGTTTACCGCCGCGTTGACGGATGCCGTCCCTGCCCGGGCGCCAGCCCGCCGTATCGAGTTCGGCCGCAGCTTTCTTTAGATCGAACGTATACGCAGGAAGCGGTTCGTATCCAATAGCCGTCGGTGCTATCATGTTGCTGCCTTGCGGCCATAAACGGTGCATAATGCTTCCGAGTATCACAGGATACGGTATTGCGTACGCAATGGCGCGTCGCGTCGCCGCATCTCGCAAGAACGGTCGCGCGCAATCGATGAGGAGTTGAACCTGCGCGTTCAAGGGCACGGTTCTAACGGTTGCCCCAGGTACGGATCGATACTGTGCGAGCAGCGCCGGCTGCGCCTCGACGATAAGGTCCACGTTATCGGTGGACAGCGCGAGCGCCGCCGTTTGAGCGTCGGGGATCAGTTGAACGATGATTCTCGACACTCGCGGCCGCCCCCGGAAGTACGCGAGGTTACGCACGAACCTTATGCTATCGCCGCGCGCCCAAGATTCGAACCGAAACGGCCCGGTCCCGACGGGATTCGTCGCCAACTCACCGGAAACGAAATCGCGAACGCGTTTCAAGATGTGCGCTGCCAGAACGGGCTTCCCGCCGTCCTGCAGCGGTGCGAAGAAACGCGTGACGAACGGCGGATAGCGCTCGCGCAAACGCACGACCAGCGTGAACGGATCCGGCAAACCGATCGATGCGATCCGATCGTAGCCTTCCCGTTCGACGACGGGGTGCTGGGGATCGACGATAGCGCGCCACGAAGCCGCGACGTCGCGGCCCGTGAAGGACAAGCCGTCGTGCCAGCGGACGTTGCGGCGCAGGTGATACACGTAGGTCAGGCCGTCGGCGGAGATGCCGCCGTTGGCCCTCGTCGGAATTTCCGTTGCAAGATCACCGATAAGGTGACCCCGGTCGTCCGAAACGACGAGATACGAGTACGTCAGTGAAGCGAGATCGTAACCGAGATCGCTCGTCGTGAGATAGGGATTCAGCGTCGTCGGATCGGCCATGGTCGCGATCCGCAATAGACCCGCAGCCGCCGGTTGACCGAGGTGGACGAGCCTGGCATTCGTGCCGTCGCAACCGGGGAGCAACAGTAAACCGGCCAGCAGCCAAAGCGCCTTTCGCATATTTCGTTTTACCGTGAGCGGCGGCAGGTCGCCTGCCTCCGTCGTCCGTAGTTCGCGAGTATAGTATGGACGCAGAAGAGCATTCTGCGGTAGAGCTGACTGGCCGTTCGCGAGAGTTGGGAAGTATCGCGCGCGGGTTCGAGCGCTCGCGCAAAGACGGCGTTCCGCTCATCATCGGGATCGAGGGCGATGCCGGCATCGGCAAGTCGACGCTGTTACACGCAGGCGCGCTCGCAGCCCAACGGGATAAGTGGATCGTCGCGAGGGCAACGTGCTATGCGGTTCAATCGCAGATACCTTTAACGGTGGTACGACAATTCTTACGCAGCGCGCTTGAAGCAATCGGTAACGAACGCGCACGCTACGTTACGGGTCTCGAAGCCCTTCTCGAGAGTGGGAAGCCCGAATCAGCGGCGCAAGCGTTTGCGCGCCTCCTCGAGGGCGTTACGCTGGATCGGCCGGTATTGCTCGCACTGGACGACGCACAATGGGCCGATCGCGACTCACTGCAACTGATCCGCGACACAATGACAACGTTAGCGGATCGCGCCATCGTCGGACTTTTTGCCAAGCGCCCACAAATGGAAAGCGTCTTGCCGGTTCCCGAGATCGACATACCGTTACAGCCCCTCGACGGCGAGTCCGCCACGGCCGTCGCGCGACGCCTGATGGCTGATGCGCCCGCGGAAATCGTCGATGCCGTCGTAAATCATGCGCGCGGCTATCCGCTCGATATCGTCGCTCTCTCGAGAGCAATCGGTAGGGTCGCTCGACCGTCGATTGACGACGTGGCCTCAAGCCGGCGGAGTGCGATTGCGCGTGACGTTCAAACCGCCACGCCGGAGCTGCGAGAGTTTCTTCAGATCTGCTCGCTCATGGATGGTCCCATAGGTTATCGATTACTCGAACAACTGTGGCCCGAACCCCAGACGCTCGACGCGTTGGTAGGGTCTGCGATCGGCCGCTTTCTCCGCATCACCGAACTCGGGGTGGAGTTCGACCACGCCCTCATAGCGGAGGGCATTCGGCACACGATTGCCGTGCCTGTTCCATACCGGAGAAAGATCATAGCGGCGCTACAGCGGCTCGACTCGCCAACGCTTGAAGATCTTCAAACGCTGGCATCGCAATTGGCCGAGTGCGGCGATCGGGCGGGGGCGTTTAACGTTTTGGCGGGTGTCGCGAAAAAAGCAGCCGCCTCAGGTCAGATGCGTCTCACCGTTAGCGCATCTGCTCGCGCCCTGACGTTTGCCGAGCCGCCGGCCGACGTCGCGAGAACGTTTTTGCCCGATTACGCAGATGCACTCTTCGCACTGGATCGGGATTCGGAAGCGGTTACCGTTCTCGAACGCGGGCTAAGGGTACTCGGCGATGCCGGAACGGGGATCCCGGGACCGGCAATCGCTCGACTCATTATCGCCCAATGCTTTAGCGATCAGGTGTCGGCGGCCGAGTCCACCTACGCGCGATTTCTGCCGACCATGACCACCGATGAGGATCGCGCTCACGTGATGTCGGCCGCATTTTGGTTCGCGGCGTGCAATGCGAATCTCGAGCTCGCCGATACGCTCGAAAAGCAGCTGCTTGCGCTACCCTGCGAGCTGCCGTTTCAAGTCAAAATTCGAATGCGCAATTTTAAAGCGTTCGTTCTGGCGCTGCACGGGCGGCATGAGGCGGCCGCGACCCTGATCGACGAAGCCGTGGCGATCGCCGATGAAGCTACGCTGATGGGCCGTGTCGGAATTACGAGCGACCAGCGCAACGCACCGCGACTCATCTTGAGCCATTGGGAATATGGAACCCGCGTCCTCGAACCGCTGATCCAGGAACGTTTCCGCGCGAGAGGCGACAGCGAACCGACTCCTGCCGACGAGTATTTTCTAACGCTTTCGGATTTTTTGGGGGGCAGCTGGGATCGTGCCGAGGCGAGAATCGCGGGGATCGTCGACGGCACTACCGTTCGCCCCACTGCGAAACGCCGCTTCTTTACTGTGGCGGCGGCCATTGCCGCCCTTCGGCAGATCGGTTCGCCTTATCGGAAGCCCATCGAAGCCGATGTTTCGGCGTTTCTTTTAGGGCACCGCGAAGGGTGGTACGTTCCGCTGGCAGCGTGGTGGGCGGTCGCAACGGCTGAATCGGAACCAAAGACGGCGCGAACCGTTCTATCGCATCTTCTTTCACAACTGGATAAACCGGCCGACCCTCACGTGTACATGCCGGCGTTGTCGATAGTACTCCTGGCGCACCGCTTGCGCGATGACGCGACCCTTGCACTTCTGGCGTCGAAACCATGGTGGACACCGAAGACACCCTGGCATTCGATCCACAATAGTCTCGCCAAAGCCATCGCCCGCGGCCTTATGGGTCAGCTGCCGGACCTGAGCGCGGAAATACCGCACGCGCGGGAACTCGGACTGAACGTTTACGCCGATCTTGCCGCCACCATGCAAAGTAAAAGCGATGTCGCGGCAAGCACGCGTCTCGCGGCGTTAGGAATCAAATGGCTCGGAGCCGCAGCCAAGCCGGCAAATGATACATTCGTCAAACCGACGGCACGGGAACTTCAAGTCGCATCTCTCGTAGCGGCAGGAAACAGCAATCAGCAAATCGCGGATACGCTGGTTCTAAGCCAGCGCACCGTTGAGGTTCACATCTCAAATCTCTTCAACAAGGTCGGCGTCTCGTCGCGTACGCAGCTGGCAACGTGGTACGTGCGCCGTGAAGCTACCGGTTAATAACTAGGTGCCGTGCTCCTCGCCGCAAATGGCGAGAACCACTGGAGCATCCGGTCGCATCTGCCTGAAGGTGGCCACGTCTTGCTGCATCGCCGTTCCCAGATGACGGTCCATGGCTGCAATCTCGTCTTCGGTCGGCGCACTCTGAAGAAACATGCAGTCTTGTACAAACTTTCCGATGCTCGCGGCGTTTCCGGTCTCAGCGACGGTAATCCATGCGTCGTAGACTTCCGAATGCATGACGAGTATGTGAACGAAGCCGGTGGCGACGTTCTTGATTTGCTGTGGCGTCATAGGCATGACATCTTCTCCTTTACGAGATGGAATGGACTAAAGAGTGCCGTTCCACGGCGGCCGATTCTGCCCGAGCTGAACGTATTTTCCAGGCGCAGCGCGACGATGCGCACGACGGAAACCGGAATATCGGCGGGTGAGATGGGGATTGCTACGATCGGCCCGAGGCCGGCCTCGTCGAGCAGCTCGAGCACGAGCCGAAGGTCTTTGGCCAGATCGCGGCTGCTCCGATCGGAAATTTCGTGCAGCATCAGCGCGCGCGCCGGGAGATCCAAAAACCAGCGATCCTTCGGCAATAAGCGCGGACGCCGCGTGTGTTCGCCGGTTACCCGCGACGGATCGTCGGGGCGCAAAAGATCGTCCCGCGCTCCTTGAATGTCGACGACACGGCTCTGAACGCATTCCGTAATCGCGCGACCGACGGCGTGCGCCGGCGAGAGCGAACATCCCAAGCCTTGATGAGCCATCGGCGGGTCCGACCCGGGCTCGATCGTCGTTGCGAGCGCCACGACCGGAAGATCGTCCTCCCGCAAGATCATCACGCGCAGTATCAGTCCGGCTTCTTCGATGCGGCGAGCGAGTCCATCGATATAGGCGTCGCCGGTCGGAAAAGAGAGCATCTCCGCCGCGGCGCTATCGATCGCATCAGGCCGGTAAAACCGCGGAACTAGCTCGCAGCGCACGTAAAACAGCGACCACACGTGACGCTCGACGAGCTCTGCCAGGCCGTGATAGAGCGCTTCAGTCAACGTATTTCCCGCGGCTACGCCGTTGCTGCTCGACATCGGAAAAAGCCGCTCGCCATACCAAGGACATTGGATCGCATGCATCGGCACCGGTACGTCGTCGCCGGAAAGCAGATCCGTGCCCCACGCGCATTGCGCTTCGAGATCCCGCGCTTGCGGCAACAGTCCCAGCGCGTCGAGATCGAGAACGCGGCACACGTCGCGGACCCGGCGACGGTGCGTTGCAACGGCGGGCGCCCCCATCACTTGCCGTTCCACAGCTTCCATCACGGCGCTCACGAGCGCAGCGTCACGCGTCGCACCTTTGCCGTTGAATACGCTCAGCAGATCCGAATGCGGAACGACGGCCGAGAAGGTGGGAATATCCGGCCGGTCCAGCCGAGTCGTGTCGGCGAGGCGAGTGATACCGAAACGCCGGCGAAGCTCTGGTACGACGGCGAGCGTTTTCTCCACGGAAACGCTGCGGTCGTACGAACCGGGCGCTTTAAGCTCGGACGACGGCAACTGCAACGCAGTCATGCGGCTAAACGCCTTCGTACGGAACGAAGTGCGAAGCGCGCGTCCCAGCGTTTGAGGTCGCCTTCTTTACATGCGATGAGGCCCAACGCTTTGCGTACTTTGAGCGGTGCGCGTTCGATCGCACTCTCCCAGGTTCGATCCATGTAAAAAATGTCGCGCGCGCTGCTTACCCACTCACTCGCCGACGTACGATCCATCAAGCCGCGCCGAACTGCCAGCGCCGCAACGTACCGGACGTTGACGCTGGGCACCGTGAGCGTCCGCTGCGTCTGCGGGTCGACCAGTACGGCGACCTCATCGTCGCCGTCGATCGTCTCGCGCAGATACCAACGGGCGATTATGCCGAGCGGAACCGCGCCGTACGCTGCGCACTCGGCCGCACGTAGCGCACCCATGCTGGACGCTCCGAAAACGCGAGCGCGCACGAGTGCATCGTACACTTCCCGCGGCGTCGGTGCCAGATCGTGATGGAAAACGCCGTCGATAATGAGCAACGCGTCGAAGCGTTCTGCAGCACGAGCCACATCTCCGCGACTCGCGGGCGGCACGTAAACGACGCTCGGCGACACCACGCGATCTTCAGGCGGCAACGAAGGGCCGCAGAACACGCAGAGCGAGCAGGCGCTCATGTGCGGCAACTTTGCGAGCCGCAAATGCAAGCCTGCAGCGCTGTGTTAAGCGACTGCGCGTTCTACGCGGATCGCGAAGTGCGGCCCGACCGGCCCCTGCAGCGGCGCGACCGAAAGCCACATGCCGCTCACCATCATCGACGCTTCTTTCGGTGCACTATCGCGGTCCCAACCCCTCGTCAAGTTCCTAACGGCGTAATCGATCTCGGGCGGCAGGGCGTCCGCCGCGGTCGTCGCTTCATACAACTCGTTCATAGGATCGTCTGGCGCCGGCGGCGGCGCCAATATTAGCCTATATCCCTCGTCCAGGACGTAGAAGCGTTCGTTCGTGCTGCTCATCGGAAAGATAAATCCTTTTCGGCCCAGTCTTATGCTACCCGGTAGCCGTCAAGGCCGGTACTGGGGAAAGTACCTATCTTTTGCTGCGCGGGACTTTAGGACTATGCTTGGATGCGGCGCCACTGCACGATCGACAGGGCGCCGTACAGGATTGTCAGGATGGCCAGCACGGCGATCTGATTTTCGTATGAAATGCCGAAGACCGCCGGACCGCCGATTTGGATGTCCTCGTGATGCAGACTGATGTGCGCGAGAGGGTTAAAAAGATCGAACACCCAGGCGATGTTGTGAACGATCGCTAGAATGGCGTTTCCGTCGGGTTGTGCGTAACCCAGCGCCAGCAGTACGCCTGCGACCGGCCACGCGAAGCCGAGTACCGCGCCGTAGCCGCGCCGCAACGAAGCCGTAGCAGCCGATAACATCGCATACCACGCTATCGGAGCCAGGATTGCAACCATCAGCGCCAATGCATCGCTCGCGGTGAAGACGATGTGCGGTATTTCGAAAATGGCGTGGACGGCGATCGCGAAAACGATGGTCGTGAAGAAGGCCGCGACGATACCCAGCGCATCGATCCCCAACGCTTCCATGCTATAGCGCGAGCGCGGGACCGGCTTGGTGAGCGCGATCTCTAAGTGCCCGTCGCCCTCGCGTGCGAACGGCGCACCGAGCACCGTCGCGACGATGAAAGCGGCAAATGCGGCGCCGACCACGTAGCTGATGAAGTCGGTCTCGCCGTTGGTGTCGATGACGGTGAACGTTCCGTGCCCCGACGGCAAGCGATTAACGTTGACCGAACCCATCACCACCCCGACGTGTTTCAAGTCGTTGGAGCCGTGCTCGGAGTAATCGTAAATCTCGATGCGCTTGCCTTGCCAGCCGCGGTCGAATACGATGACGCGCAACTGCTTGGCGGGGTCCTCGATCGCCGTGCGCCGCGTTCCGTTCGGCAGCGTCGTCTCCGTCACTTTCGAGCCGGGATCGGATTTGAGATTAACAGCCCAACTCGTGTAGTCTTGGCGACCCACAAGCGCGACGCGCAGGATGACCCCGATGAGAAAGAGTGCGCCGAGCACGATCGCGACCCACTTCAGGCAGCCGCGAACGCGCAGCCACTCGACATAGCCCATTTAGCGGACGTACTCGTCTTCGGGAACGACGCGCATGCGATGCGGCACATGCGCTCGCGGCACAGGCTGTGCCTCGGTGTCTTCAATCGCCAGCACGAAACGGAGCCTCCAAGCGCCGAGCGAAAGGGTGAAGTTGGTTCCTAAGATCTCCATGACGGTTTAAGCCTCCACGCGCCGCCACTGGTAGATGGCGGCCGCGCCGTAAACGAGAGCGAGAACGGCCAGAATAACGATGACGGCTTCAGGCGGGAGCGGAGACGTCGTAAGCGCGCTATGCTCTCGCGATGCGATTCCGGAGATGGACGCAAAGTGCAGATAGGTGATCGGAAACAGCCACGACAGCGTCGTGCCGACCCAACGAATGAAATCGGCGAGCGGCGAGTCTCCCAACGGGGCGTGAGCGATGCCGCTCAGCCCGATCGCGACCGGCCATGCCGTGCCGAGTACTCCGCCGTAAGCGCGCTTCATCGATGCCGTTGAAGCGTTGAGCAGCGCGTACCACGAGAATGCGCCGAGCAGACCGACGACAAGCACGACGGTGTCGGTCGGACCGTAGGTATAGTTCGGTGCTTCGAATATCGTATGACCGATGATAAGGAATATTACGGTCATCACCCACGCCGCGACGATACCCGCGAAGTCGCTCGCTATCGTTTGCAGTGCGAGATTGATGCGCGAGATCGGCTTGGTGAGGGCAAGTTCGAGGTGTCCCTCGTTCTCGCGCGCGAACGGAGCCCCCAAAATCGTGGCTACGATCAACGCGACGATCGCCGCCATAATAAAATAGTAGTCCAAGTCTTCGGGAACGAGCGCGCCCGTGTCGATCTTCACCAGACTGCCGCCGGGAACCGTGAGACGCTGCGCGTGAATGTCGGCGAAGCCGATCTTCGTCGGGTGGACGCCGGCGGGCGGCTTCTTTTCGAAAATCTCGACGTGCTTGCCCCAGTAGCCGTGATCGTCGATCGTAATGCGCGTGCCGGTCACGGCGTTGTCGATAACGGTCCGGAACGTCCCGTCGCGAAGCTTGGTTTGCGTCTGGTTGGAGCCGCGCTCGAAGTCCGCCAGATCTTGGCTGCCGATAAAGATGCCGGAGAAGCCGTGCTGGTTCGGACGGATCTCGAGAAACGTGAAACGCGCGAAGAGAACGAATGCCACGCATACGACCAGCACGATCGCCGTCCACTTTAAACAGCCGCGAACGCGCAGCCACTCGACGTAACTCATTGCGACACCGCGTAGAGGAAAATGTCCTCGAGATTGAGGTCGACGACGCGCACTCCGCTGGCGCCGGCAGCCGTCAGTTGCGCGGCGACGGCATCGGCGTCGCTGCGCACGAGAAGGCGGACGATGCGCTCGGTCCGATCCGTACGCAGCACGCGTGCGTCGCCGGCAAGGCCGTTGAGCGGGTAGTTGGCCTCGGGCAGAATGCCTTCGACGATCTTCCGATCGGCTTTGAGGTCGTCGACGGCGCCCTGCAGCAGGAGCCGTCCTTTATCGATCACTGCGATCTTTTCTGCGGCGCGCTCCACCTGACCGATCTGATGCGACGAGAACAGAACGGTGCAGCCGCGCGCGGCTTCGTTGATGATGAGGCTCAGTACGTGACGCTGGTTGACGGGGTCGAGCCCGCTCGTCGGTTCGTCGAGGATCAAGATATCGGCGTTGCGGGCGAAAGCGATGGCGACCATCACGGCGGTACGCATGCCCTTGGAGAGCGCGCGCGCCTTCTTGCGCGGGTCGATGTTGAAGGCGGCCAGCAGCTGGGCGCCGCGCGCCGGATCGAACTTCGCAAAAGCGCGCCGGTTCATCTCGACGTGCTCGGCAACGCTCATCCAGTCGTACAGGACGCTGCGCTCGGGAACGTAGGCGATGCGTTCGAACGTTTCGGGCACGAGCCGCTTTCCGTCGTAGAGAACGGTGCCGGCGGTCGCGTTTGCCAGGTCGAGCATACATTTGAAGGTCGTCGTTTTGCCCGCGCCGTTGGGACCGAGCAGACCGAAGACGGTACCGCTTGGAATCTCCAGCGATAGATCGTCGATGGCGGCAAACGATCCGTACGTCTTACGCAGGTTCGTAATCTGAATCGTGCTCATGGAAGCTGCTGTTGCTCCTCCGGGAACCACCGGTTGACGGCGGCATCGATGAGTTCGCGCAGGTCGCTGCGGGAGAGTCCGACCGACTTGGCTTCGCGTAAGGCCGCGTCGATCGCGTCGCGTGCGATGTCATTCGCGGCGGCTTTCGCCGAAGACGCTACACCGTTGCCGCGGACGAACGATCCCCTTCCGGGGGATGTCTCGATGACGCTGTCGCGTTCGAGATCGCGATAGGCTCGCGCAACGGTGTTCGGGTTGACGGTAAGATCCAACGCTAACTGCTTGACGGTAGGGAGCTGTTCGCCCGCTTGCAAGATCCCCAGAGCGACGGATCGTTTGATCTGCTCGATGATCTGCAGGTAGATTGGAACTCCACTGCGCGGATCGACCGTGAGGACGGCCGGCATCTTAGCTGCGGTACCTTAGAACTTCGGGCCCCAGCCTTGGAAGAGACCGGACGCCATCTGCTCGGGCAGACGAACGGGGGTGCGGGCCTCGCGGGCCATTTCGGGGTCGGGGCGGTTGGTCGTGAACCGGATCATAGTGGTATCCTTTCGGGACGCCTAGTCCAATCTCTTATTGAACTAGTACACTAGTACAATAATGCATGCATACGCCCCGGTCAACCCCCAGCCGAAAAATAAATTTGTTGGCGCGGCTTAGGCATCCGCTATCACCGGCCGGAGCGGCACCCGCTAATCCCGAGGGCGTCTGAGGGCCGAGCGAAGCCACGGAGGGCGTCAGCGAAGGCCGAAGCGAGTAGCGTTTTTGCCCGGATGCAAAAACGCGCGCGTCCCGAGGGATAGCGGGGCCGCGACTCGCCGAACGGCGGGTGCCGCAGCCAGAGCCAACCAAACCCCACCCGTGGGCATCCCTCTCTTCGAAGGTCCATTTTCCTTACGCGATCCGTACGAGCGGATAGCCTTTTGGTGGACCGCGATCTTAGCGCTACCAGCCGCACTTTTAATCGGGTACGTGCTGCACGAATCGATCGGTGCGTCGCAAGTAGCGCTGTTTATCGTCGTAGCGATGGTCTACGTCACCTTGGCGCGCGGGCGTTTGCTCGGGTCGAGCGTTCGCGTGCACGAAGCGCAGTATCCGCGCGTATTCTCCATCGTCAAGAACGCATGCGCAGCGCTTGAGATTCCGATGCCGCTGGTCTTCGTGCGCGAAGATAACTTCGTGCCCGTTGCCGCTCTCGGTTTCGGCGAACCGTATTCGCTCGTACTGTCGAGCCATTGGATCGAAGTATTCAAAGACGACGAATTGGCGTTTGCAATCGGCCGCGAGCTCGGACACATCGCTGCCGGACATACACGGTTTCTTTCACTGCTCAGCGTCAACGGCAACGAGAACCCGATCGTCGCCCTGATCTTCGGCGGCTGGCTGCGGCGCTGCACGACGACGTGCGACAAGGTCGGCTTACTTTGCTGCGGATCGATCGATGCAGCGATCCGGGCGATGGGCGTGAGCGCGTTTCACGAGTTTGCGCGTAAAGTGGATTTCGACGTCTTCGCGCAGCAGCAGGTCGAGATCGAATCGGATACGATCTTCCGCTGGGGGGTGTGGCTGGGAAGCGAACCCTACGCGACCACGCGTATCGCGTCGCTGCGCGCGTTCATGTCGACACCCGCATACGAATCGGCCCGCGCGTGGTTTGCGCGCGAGCGCGGCGAGGAGCCGCCGGCGGTCGCCGCACCCGGAACCACAACCGTCGGCGAGCGCGACTGCGCCGGCTGGTGGCGACGCGCTGCGGCGTATCTCATCGATGCGGTAGTCGTAGCCGCCGTGATCACGTCGTTCGGAGGAAGCGTCGCTCCGGTACGCGTGCTCGGCAACGCCGGCGATTCCGACGTTGCCGACGTCTCGCCGGGACACGTGGACATCAATATTCCGGGCGGTTCGATACACGTCAACGGCAAAGATCGTAACGGAAAAGGCACGGTTACCGCCGCAAAGTCGGCACCAACCGCCCAGCCCTCTCCAACGGCGTCCCCGGCGCCGACTGCCACACCGTTGACCGTCGGTCCATTTGCGGTCAGTGAAAGCGGCGGCGTGATGCTCCATCTTTTTGGAGCGTACGAGCCGTTGAATGCCGATACGCTCAACGCGGCGCTGCGGCGGCTTGGTTTCGGCTTCTGGCTTCCCGTCTATCTTGCGCTGCTCGTCGGGCTCGCCGGTCAGACCTTCGGCATGATGATCACCGGATTGCGCGTCGTTACGGTCGACTTCCGCAAACCGGGCATCTTACGAACGATCGCTCGTTACATCATCGTCGGGTTCTTATGGTGGCTCATCGTGCCTTTGAGCGTCTTCAAGCGCCGCGTGCTGCTGCACGACCGCTGGACGAAGACGCGTCTCGTAAAGGTCGAGCGTGTCGTCGCCCGCGCGACGGGAACGGCTTAAGAGCCGACGCCGAGCTTCTGCGCAACGCGCGGATCCGCGCGCAGCGCGGCAAAGCGCGGATCGGTGGCCATTTCCGCTCGAACGAACGCATGCGGCGTGCGGCTGAGCAGCGACAGCGCGGTCGCGCGTTCGCCGA
This sequence comes from Vulcanimicrobiota bacterium, assembly GCA_963715435.1. Taxonomy (GTDB): domain Bacteria; phylum Vulcanimicrobiota; class Vulcanimicrobiia; order Vulcanimicrobiales; family Vulcanimicrobiaceae; genus JAFAHZ01. Next base: position 1,756,992 of record OY970243.1, on the reverse strand, counting down.
TTGCGGCCAGGGCCACTGCGAGGTCATCGGGAGAGACCTCCTTCGGATGCGCCTGCGCTATCGCAAGCTCGGCGCGCGCATCGGAAATGCGGTTCGAGCGCGCGAAGAGGCCGGCCATCAACGCAGCGGCTTGCGCGCGGCAGTCGGAACACGACCGCGCCAGCTTCCGATACGCGCCAAGCGCGCGCTCGCGATCGCCCAGCGCCTCGTACGATAAGCCGATCGTCTGCAAGACGTCGTGCCGCTGCGGCGAGAGATCGAGCGTTTCGCGCGCGTAAGCAATCGCGTCATCGTACCGATGCTCGTGATAGGCGGCGCTGCTCAACCACGCCGACGTCGCGACCGAAAGCGGATCGAGCTGGGCGGCAGTACGCAGTTGCGAGTACGCGTCGTTGAAACGGCCGCGCTCGAACAGCGCGACGCCGTACCATTCGTGCGCCGGACCGCTGCCGGGGTCGAGCGCAATCGCGCGCTCGAGCTGATCGAGCGCGTTTGCCATATCCTCGTCCGTCGAGTATTTCATCGACCCGATCATGCCGAGCACGGCATAAGCTTCGCCGGAGCTGGAATCGATTGCAAGCGCCTTACGCGCGTAGGCCTGCGCCCGCGCGTAATACGTCTTTGGCGCGGCACTGCCGTATTCGTAGTCCGCCATCAGCGCGTTCGCCGAGGCGAGCGCGGCGTATCCGCGCGGGTTGTGCGGATCGGTATCGACTACGCGCCCGAAATACTGCAGGCTCTTTTGCATGCCGTCGGGCGTCCGCATGTTCCAGTAATAGCGGCCGATTTCGTACAACCGCGCGCCTTCGGGCGAGAGCGCGGTGCGAGCCGAAGCGCCGTGAGGGACGAGTGCGGCCGCTAGGAGTATCGCCACCAGTAGGAATGCCGCGCCCGCGGCAGCAGCAAAGCCCCAGACCGGGCGGCGCCGCAAAGCCGCAGCCGGCTCGGCCAGCGGCAAATTCTCACGGCGAGCAACGATGCGCGCGAAACGGTATCCTCGGCGCGGGATCGTCTCGATTGCGTCGGTGTCCCAGCGCGCGCGCAAGGTCTTACGCAGCACGTAAACGTTTTGCGCCAGATTCGCTTCGTCGACGTAACCTTCGGGCCAGATGCGATCGAGCAGCGCACTCTTGGTGAGCACTTCGCCGGGATGCTCGATCAGTGCGAGCAGCGTCTCGACGACTTTTGGTCCGAGCGATACGGGTTCGCCGCGATCGAGCAGCAGCATGCGCTCGGAATCGAGCAAGAATGGTCCGAATTCGTAGACGCTCATCAGGCGCTCCATAAATCTTTGATGGCTTTCTGAGGACGTCGCGCTCAGATGCGAGTGACGCTGGTATACCGATGAAACCTGCCGGTCTCGTCCTCGCAACGCTCCTGGGAGTGGCGTTCTCTGCTACCCCCGTATACGCCGTTGTAGAGCAGAAGTTTTCGTTTCCGGTGGCGCGCGCACCTCACCCCCTATCCCTCGACCCCTCCCTGAGCGACCCAGCGTGGGCGGCCGGCGAGGTTCCCAACGGCAGCGGCCCCTGGGAGAACGTCACGACCCGGTCGGCGGCCCCGCACGAAACCACGGCTTACGTGCTCTACGACAACAAGAGTCTCTACATCGCGTTCAAGGCGGCCCAACGGGGGACGACGATCACGGCGACGCAGGCAACCAACGACAGCGGCTTCGGCATCGACGATTTCGTCGGGATAGGCCTCGACACGAGCGGCGCCGGAAGCACCTCATACTACTTCGAGACCACCCCGCGCGGCGTACGCTACGAGCAGGCGAACGAGAACGTCCGTTACCGTCCGCGCTGGTTAGCCGCTGCCAAGGTCGAGAACGGTAACTGGAAGGCCGTCATGGTCATTCCCCTCTCGGCGCTCAAGATTAGTGGGTCACAAACCTGGCACATTCAGTTCGTCCGGCAAGTCGCGGCGCGCGGCGAGCACTACGTCTGGGGATACAGCGGCATCATGCAGGACGCCCCATCCGGCAACTGGCCGCAGTTCAACGACACGCGCTTTTGGCCGTCGGCGACTGGGATCAAGATCGCCGGCGGCGGCCGCGGCCAGGGACGGGCGGACATCTTCGGATTGGAAAGCGCCGGCGGCGAACGCGAGCTCTTCCAGCAAGCCAACGGCGAGTTCTTGCCGATGAAGGTGCGCAACTACGGTTTGGACGTGAGCTACCCGCTGACGCCGACGATCAGTTTCGTCGGCACCGCGAATCCCGATTTCTCCAACGTTGAGATCGATCAACAAACGATCGTTCCGCAAGAGTTCCAACGACAGCTCGTCGAGTATCGTCCGTTTTTCGCGCAGGGCGCAAACTTCATCAACGCGTCGTCGGGCTCGCGCACGCCGTCCGGGGGCATCACGACCGCGCCAAACCTCATTTTCTATTCCCCCGATATTGGACCGTTCGACTGGGGAGCAAAGACGGAAGGGACGTTCGGCAAGCAGAGCTTCGGCGTGCTCGCGTTTCGCGGCTTCGACCAAACCACCGGCAACACGTTTGCGGACGAAGCCTATGGTTACGAGCACGCGCTTCCCGACGGCACGTTCTATTATTGGAGCGACGGCGTGCTCGCGCACCACAGCATCTCCGGCGACGACGACACGATGGAGTTCGGCGCGCAAGGCCGCAACTACCATAACGGTCTCGTGTGGTTCGTCGACCACGCATTCGAAGACGGCAGCTGGGTCCCGCAGGGACACGCCGACTTCTCGCAGGCGAGCGTCGACATCCACAAACCTAACTGGGAGGTTTTCACCAGTTACATGGATACGGCGCCCAACTACAACCCGATCGACGGCTACACGCCGATCTCGGACGTTCGTGGGCCGATGGCGTTTTTCAACTTCGTCGGGTCGACGCCCGGAATCAAGAATTGGACGTGGTTCACGGGCGTCGATCGCTTTATCGATGAAACGGGAGCGGTCCATCAGGCCGACACACAGTCGCTCCTCAACGTGACGTTCAAAAATAACTTTTCGATCGACGGTGCAGGCGTCGCCGTCGGCCAGCTGCGGCAATATGGAATCCCCTCGGGGCCGAACTGCAGCGGTCCGATCGAATATCAGTCGACGTTCACCGGCTATCCGTGCTATCGCGACGGAGTGACGCAGCCGTACAACCTTTACCAGATTCCGGCCGGTTATGGCGACGGGACGCCGTCGCCGGTCGACGTGAACTATTCGTGGGGACCGTTTGGCGGTAACTACGTGCACCTCTTTACCGCATCGACCGCCCGCCCGGTTGCCCGCATCGTTACGCTCGGGCTCAGCTACGACGGGACGTACGAACGCTCGATGACGACCGGGGTGCTCGATTCGCAGTGGCTGCGCAGCGTGACGCTGGGCGTTAATCTCGGCGACGAAAGCACGTTCACGGTCGCGTTACGCGACATTAACGGATACGGCGGCTTTGCAACGCAAATCGGCAACAACCTCGCCGTTGCATTTCACGAGCGCTTCCGCGGCGGCAACGAGCTCTACGTCAATTACGGCAGTCCGGCCGCCGGCGCCACTATCGACCGTCTCATCGTGAAGTACGTGTTTCACGCCGGCGCCGACGCCGGCACATGAAACAAACGTCATGTCGTTTTCGTACGTGCGGGTGTACGATGAGTACGGAAGGACACGACGATGAAAGCCCCTCGGAAAAAAGTCACCATCCCGAAAGAAGAACGCCCGGTGCTCTCTTTCACCCATGTGATCGAAGTCGCACCCCGGCTCTCCGGCTTCACGGGCTGGGGACCGACCAAATGGAATTAGATTCGCAAAACTAGGCCAAATACGGCTCGTGCGGCGTCACCGGCGCGAGGATGCGGTCCATCTCTATAAAGATCGCAGGATCGACGTCCAAGTCCGCCGCCGCCGCGTTTTCCTCAACATGCTCGACCTTTGTAGCACCGACGATAGTACTGGTTATCTCAGAGTGTCGCAAGCACCACGCTAGCGCGAGCTGACTCAACGAACAGCCGGCACGCGCCGCCAACGGCCGAATCGATTGCACCGCATCGAGCACCGGCTGTTTGAAGTAGTCCTCCATCATTTCTTTGTAAGCGCTCGACGCGCGGGACCCCGACGGCGGATGCGAGGCATCGGTATACTTTCCGCTGAGAATGCCCATCGCCAACGGCGACCAGACGACGTTCCCCACGCCGTAATGCCGGCACACTGGCAAGACGCGCGCCTCGATGCGGCGCCACAGCGCGCTGTATTGCGGCTGATTGCTGACGGGCACGGCCCAGCCCCGTGCGGTACACAATGTGACCGCAGCGGCGATCTGGTCGGCGGTCCACTCGGAAACACCCCAATAGAGAATCTTTCCTACGCGAACCAAATCGTTCATTGCCGCGCACGTCTCTTCGAACGGCGTCGCAACGTCGTAGCGGTGGCATTGGTAGAGATCGACGTAATCGACGCGCAGCCGCGCGAGCGAGCGATCGATTTGATCGCGAACGTGCTTGCACGAGAGACCGTGCTGATTGGCACCGTCGCCCATCGGAAAGTACACCTTCGTCGCCAACACCAGCTCGCCGCGTTCCAGTTCCTTGACGATCGGGCCGAGCGTCTCCTCAGCGGCGCCTCGCGCGTACACGTTGGCCGTATCGATGAAGTTGACGCCGAGTTCCCACGCGCGCAGAATGCAGGCGCGCGCCGTCTCGCGCTCGACCGTGTTGCCGAACGTCAGCCACGAGCCCAGGCCGATCGTGGACAGCTTCAATCCGGAGTTTCCTAAGTTACGGTAACGAATGATATCACTCCCGAGGAACGTAGACGCGAAGCGCTTTCGGAAGAACTTCGAACGTCGCCGGCGTCTGCCCGGCAGGTTCGCCGTCGGCACTGATCCGATGCCGGCGCTTCGTGTGCACGTGGAACTTCGTCGAGCGATAGGTCCGCAATCCGGGAGCGTCGTGCCGCTTGCCGCTTAGGACGGCGCGCGCGACGGAAAGCGCCTCGCGCGCGTTATCGATTTCGATGGAATAGACGTCGAGCCAGCCGTCGTCGATCGCGGCGTCCGCGACGTTGAAAACGCCGCCGAAACGGTGACTGTTCGCTACGGTTAGCTGAACCGTCTTGAAGCGCGCGGAGTTTTGGTCGAAGGTGAGCGTCACGCGCATCGGTCGCACGTACCAAAACGCCCGCAGCGCGGTCGCAATCACGGCCAATATTCCGAAGCGGCGCTTGTCAGCGGTCGTCTGAATGCGCGCGATGCGGCTGGACACGCCGATGCTCGCTTCGCTCGCGTAATACACGCCGTTGACGCGCGCGACGTCGATCGTCCGCGTGTGACCCGCGCCGATCGTCGCACATGCCGACGCGAGGTCGAACGGAACGTTGAGCGTTCGCGCCAGATCGTTGAACGTTCCCAACGGCACCAGGCCGATGGGGACGCGCAGTTCGATGGCGCGCGCCATCGCGCGCGTGAGCGTTCCGTCGCCACCGGCGGACACGACGCAGTCCACGCCGACCTCGTGCGCTCTGTCGTCGACCGTCTCAATGCCGCACCGCCGCAGATCGTTGCGCAGCGTAGGCGCCATCTCACGGCCTCGTCGCGATTCGGGATTGAGTATCAGGAGTGCGCGCACGGCGGCGTCTTGTCATCCCGATGCTGTCGAGGGATGCGCTTCTGCCGCGAGAAGGCAAGCAGCGCGAACGCCGTCCCACGCGCAGATCGCGAACGTTACGGCGTGCCGCTTGGCTTCCTCGCGGGAGTCCACGCAGGTACGTGCCGCACGCCGCGCGCACAACCCTCTATGGTCCGACCGCATAATCCCATGCCCGAATCGCGGTATGAAGTGCTCGCGCTCTTCACGGGCGCGATGATCGGCGCGTCGCTCTTTATCATGGCTACGGGAACGCTGCTGCCGTTTTTCGAGAGCGCGTTTCATCTCGGCCAAACGCAGCTCGGCATCGTGCTTTCAGTACAAATGGCCGGATCGCTAATCATGACCGCCGTCGCTGGTATGCTTACCGACCGCTTCGGCGACAAAGCGGTGGTGCTGTGGACCGGACTCTTCATGGGCGCGGCGCTACTCGCGGCCTCGGCGGTGGCAAACTTCGGTTGGCTGCTCTTCTGGCTGCTGGTGTACGGTACAGGGTTCGCGGCGGTAACGCCGTCGGGAAGCCACGCTATCGTCTACTTTTTCAAAAAGGAAGAACGCGGCCTCGCCATGGGGATCCGGCAGTGCGGGGTGCCCGTGGCCGGCGTCATTGGATCGATCGCACTTCCCGCGATCGCATTGCATTTTGATTATCAATGGGCGCTGGCGGCAGCCGGCGTCGTCACGATCGTGTCGTGCGGACTTACGTCGCTGCTCTATCGCGAACCGGTCGAGCTGGAAGGCGAGCGCGTTTCGGTACGCGCCATGATTGCGGAGATGGTCTCGATCGCGCGCGACGGACGTTTGATCTTGATGACCCTGGTGTCGATGATCTTGGTCTGCTCCCAGCTCGCCGTCATGGCGTTTCTCACGCTCACGCTCGTTCACGAAGTCAACGCGCCGCTTCCAATGGCGATCGGCATGTTCACATTGTCGCAGCTCGCCGCCATCGCCGGACGCGTGTTCTGGGGTTGGGCGAGCGACGGTATTTTCGGCGGGAAACGCGCGCTGCCGCTGGGGACCGTCTGCGTCGTCACCGCCGCTCTATCGCTACTCTTTGGAGCGATGACGCCGGCGACTCCGGTCTGGTTCATCGCGCTGGTCTGCGCGGGATTGGGATTCGCCGCTGAAGGATGGTTCGGCGTTGCGGTACTCGGCTTCGCGGAGATCGGCGGCGAAGAGCACTGCGGAAGCGCGCTCGGCGTTTCGTTGACGTGGGTGTTTTTGGCGGCGTTCATCGCGCCGACGTTATTTGGAGCGATTGCCGAAGTTTACGGCTTTGCGTTTGCCTGGCGCGGCCTGGGCGTGCTGCAGCTGGCGGGGATTCCGCCGGCGTTGATGGCGACGGCGGTCATGGCGCGCCTTGCCGCCACGGCGAGGTCGTCGTGAGCTACGGATTTTCGCGGGCACTCGTGCGCATGCCGGGAAATACGTTCGCACAAGGCCTCACCAGTTCGGCGCTCGGCTCCCCGGATCTCGATAAAGTGTTGGCGCAGCATCGCGCATATCGTTCGGCTCTGCGCGATGCCGGCGTCGAGGTCACTGTGCTCGAAGCGGACGACGCGTTTCCCGATTCGACGTTCGTCGAAGATACCGCAATCGTCGCCCGCGGCCATGCCATCATCACGCTGCCCGGCGCGAAAAGCCGCGCCGGCGAAACGATGCCGATTCGCACTGCGCTGGCACGGCATTTCGACGATATAGCGTCGATCGTGTCGCCCGGAACGCTCGACGGCGGCGACGTCTGCGAATGCGACGACCGCGTTTTCGTCGGCATTTCGCATCGCACCAATCGCGACGGCGCGGAACAACTGGCTGCGTGGCTCGGCCATGCCGGTATTGATACCGTTTTCGTGGATATCCGGGACCTCGACGATATTCTGCACCTCAAGAGCGGCATGTCGTACCTCGGCGACGGAATCTTTGTTGTCGACGAAGCGCTGCGCTCGCGGATACCGCTCGATGCTGCCGACGCGATCGTCCCCGCGCCGAGCGAAGCGTACGGCGCCAACTGCGTGCGCGTGAACGACGTCGTTCTGCTGGCCGCCGGGTATCCGAGGCTGCAAGAAGCTATTGAAAAGCGCGGGTTGCACGTCGTTACGCTCGACATGTCGGAATACCGGAAGATGGACGGCGGCTTGAGCTGTCTATCGATCCGCTTCTAGCGCTTAATCCAAGAACGTCTTCATGCAGAAGACGCTGCCGCCGGCCTTTTCGAACTCCGAGGCGTCGACGACCAGCGGCACGAGCCCTTCGACGCGCACGGCATCCACGACGGCATCTGAGGGATGCGCAACGATGAAATAGCCGTTAACCGCGATGCCGTTACAGGCAAACGCCAACGCGTCTTTACCGTCCACTTCGTGCAGGCGCCGCCACCCGCGGCGCAGTGCAGCGAGCGCGTCGCGGGTGAAGGCGGGTGCGTAAATCAGTGCGGCTTCGGAGTTAAGCGGAGCGAAGCACGTATCGAGGTGATAAAAATGTTCGTCGGCGAGCTCCAGCGGCGTCACACGAATGCTCTCGGCTTTCATTGCCGCTGAAAACCGCGCGAGGCCCGACGGCGACGAGCGCAAGCCGAAACCGGCCCAAACGTGCGCATCCCCGGGATGCGCCAACAAATCGCCGTGTCCTTCGAGATAGTCCCCCGCGTCGACATCGAGGCCGAGATCGAGAACGTCGAAGCCGTGGTCTGTCAACCAGCGCGCAAAGTACGGCACTTCGCGGCGCCGTGACGGATATCGCATAGCGCTCGGAACGGCAAAGCGGGCATGGAGGGAGCCGTTGCCGACGAAGGCTTGATTGGCTGCGAAGACCATGTCTTCCAGATCGTCGACCGGATCGACGATGTGCGAGGCCACGCCGGCGGTCGTAAACGCCGCCCGCAGCGCTTCCCACTGTTCTAGCGCTCGCGCCGAATCGACCGCTTGCGCCGGATCCATGAATGGATTTTTGACGTCGCGTACGGTAAAGTGCGCCGGCGGGCAAAGGAGCACGGATGAATGCCGCACCGCGATCGGGCTCGAGCTCACAACGGCATGATTGGAACTCGAGAGTTTGGGCGCCTGCTTTTTTGCGCGTTTGGCGTTCGACGCCTCGGGTATGCCATATCGACTCCTTTTACACAGAGGTACACGATGCAACCGAATAGTGGAGAACTTCCCGCCCGCGGACACGATGCCGTCGAGATCCTGATCAACGATCATAACGTTGTAAAAGCGCTTTTGGAGCAGCTTGCAAATGCCCGAGAAACGGAGCGGCGCAAAGGGGTGCTCGAGCAGCTCAAAGCGGCGTTGACGATACACAACGCAACGGAAGAGAACTTGCTGTACCCCGCGCTCGCGCAACTCGCCGGTAAGAAGTCGGAGGCGCAACATCTCTATCACGAAACGGCGGAAGCCGATCTCCTGGTGTTCGAGCTCGACACGATGCTCAAGGAGGGCGATGAGTCCGAGTTTGAATCGACCGCTTCCAAGCTGCGCGAGGCGATACTCGAGCATATCGATGACGAGGAGGAAAAGGCGTTTCCGCAACTGCGCGACAAGGCGGAGCCGCAGCAAGTGAAGATGCTGACGGATTCGGTGCGAGAGTTTCGCGACGCGTTGCGGTTTACGCCAAGCGCGCGCGCCACGGAACGCGGGTCGATCTCTAGCCCGAGCTCGACGACGGCGCGGCCTTAGAGTATCGGCACGTCCGGCGCGACGTCGCGCGGCAGCAAACCGTTCAGGCGGGGATCCTCGTGAATCTCGATCTCACGCTTGAACGGCGCAAATCCCGAACGGCAATCGAAATTCATCGCGCCGGGGTGATCGAGATTGCACGTATGCAGCCAGAAGCGTCGGATAGGGCGCGCCCACGCGCGCTCCAGGACGCGATTCATGAGCCAACGTCCGGCACCGGTTCCAATCGCCTCGGCAACGAGTCCGAAGAACCGCAGCTCGCACTGATCCGCCTGAAAATCGAGCTCGAACCAGCCCACGACGGCCGCGCGATCGCGCGCGACGTAAATCTCGCAGTCCGGATCGTAGATGGTCTGCGCGAGCGCTTCGTCGTCGAGCTCGAGGCGCGAAAACCACAGATAGGGTGCGCCGACTCGCCGAAACAGCGTGCGGTATTCGTCGAGCGCCGGCCGTTCCCAGCGCGCGACGGTCAGCGCACCGTCCGCACGTTCGGGTCGAAGCTGCTGCGGTTCTGCGAGCATCTCCAGGCAAGTCACGACATTCGCGATCTTGCCGGGAGGAAGCTCCGTGTAGCCGTTTTTCATCGAACGTAACTTCCGCCGTTGAGATCGATCGTCGCACCGCTGGCGTAGTCGCCTTTGCTCGAGGCAAAGAACGCTATGATTTCACCGACCTCGTCGGCGCTGCCGATGTAACCCAGCGGGACCTCAGCTTCGAGCTCAGCGCGGCGTGTCGACAGATCCGGCGCCGCCATATCGGTTTCGATGAAGCCTGGCGCGATAGCGATGGCTTTGATGCCGTAACGGCCGCAAGAGCGTGCGATCGACTTGGTGAAGTTCACGAGAGCGGCTTTACTGGCGCCATAGTCGGCGACGTTCAGTTCGCCGCGATGCGCCGATCGCGAAGCCACGTTGACGATCTTTCCGGATCCTTGCGCGCGCATGCGCTGCAGCGCGAGATAGGTCAGATGCACGCCGCCGAAAAGGTTGATCGAAAACGTTCGCTCCCAACCGCGGCGCCACGACGCGTAGTCGTTGTCGAAGAACGGATTGTCCTCGAAAATGGCGCCGTTGTTGACGAGCACGTCGATGCGGCCGTACCGCTCGACGCATGCGTTTAAAACGGGCGGCAGCGCATCGTAATCGGCGAGGTCGCAACGGAGCGCAAACGCGCGATCGCCTAGCTCGTTCGCGAGCTGCGTCGCGGACTCGGCATTACTGGAATACGTGAACGCAACTTCGACACCGTCGCGATGCAGTGCGCGAACCGCCGAAGCACCGATGCCGCGACTACCGCCTGTGAGGAGTGCTACCATGCGTGGGCGGTTTCGCCGGACTCGGCTCAAATGCTGCCGGTATATCTCGCGGTAGCGGAGGGAACGCGGGCCCTTCCAATACCGTCTGCCGAACCCTAATAGGCGCATACGCCGGATTCGGCCGCCGGGTTGTAAAAGTGAGCCGAATGAGCGACAGCGCGCGCCCCATCGAGTTGCGGGGAATCGACCATGTCCTGCTTCTCGTCGTCGATCTGGAGAAGGCGGTTGCTTTTTACGAACGCGTGGCGGGCTGTTCGGTCGAAACGCGCTTGCCGCAACACGGGATGATCGAGCTTCGCGCCGGCTCGTCGCATCTCGATCTCGTCGATATCTCCGCTCCCGCGGGAGCCTGGGCGCGGCCCGCGATCGTGGGGGGCCGCAATGCCGATCACGTCGCGCTCGCGGTTGCATCGCACGACCCGACTGCGCTTCGCGCACACCTCGCGGCACACGGGGTCGAAATCGGCGAAGAGCGCGTCGAAGGCGATCGAACGTCGTTTTACGTTCGCGATCCAAGCGGTAACGGGATCGAGCTGCAGAGCGCCCCGCAGACGGATCGTGACTAGACCCGCACTCGAAGAACTTCGGACCGCGCGATTGCGGCTGCGCAGATACCGCAAGGACGACTTCGAGCACGCCTATCGTTTGACGAGCGACCCGCTGGTCATGCGCTATTATCCCGCAACCTACGATCAAGATCGCGTCGCGCGAATGATCGATAACATCCTTCGGTCGTACGACCAGATTGGATACTCGGTATTGGTCGTCGAACGCCTCTCCGACTCGACGTACCTCGGACAGATTGGCCTTCTGCATTGGGACGACGTGGACGCGCGCGAAGACGTCGAGGTCGCGTACATGCTGGCGGCCGACGCTTGGGGCAACGGATACGCGACCGAAGCGGCGCGGGCGTGCCGCGATTGGGCGTTCGAGCATCTGGGCGTCGATCGCGTCGTCTCGTTCATCGCGCTTGCCAACGAGCCCTCGATGCGCGTTGCCGAACGCAACGGAATGACGAGAATCAAGCGGCTCGACGAAAGCCGGCTGGGCATCCCCATATACGTGTACGCAATCGAGCGCGTCGATTGGGAATCCTCAAGGCAGTCGAACTCTTAGTAATCTAGTTGACACACCGCGATTTTCGGCGTAGGATCTACTCCTATGAAACTAGTTGCAGTCCGGCGCCTCAATGCCGCGTAAGCGCTCCAGCACTTTGACCGACCACGAGCTGCGCCTCATGGAAGTGCTGTGGAACAACGGCACCGGAACCGTAGCCGACGTCACCGCCGGCGTCGGATCGCCGCCGCTGGCGTATAACACGGTGCTCTCCACGCTGCGCACGCTCGAGCTGAAAGGCTACGTGGCACACGATGAAGAGGGACGCGCCTTCGTCTATCGGCCTCTAGTTGCGCGAACGCAAGCTGCCGATTCGGCCGTACGTCAATTGCTGCACCGCTTTTTCGGAAACTCTCCGGGCAAACTCGCGGTGACGCTGCTCGATGAGGCGCGTTTGAGCAGCGACGATCTAGCCCGGATTCAAAAGGCACTGGCTCGCAAGCGAAAGGCGACCGGATGATCGTTACGTTCGTCGTCACCTCGTTATGGCAGGGTCTCATCGCGGTTGCGGCGACCAGCCTGCTGCTGCGCTTCGTGCCTTCACGCGATGCGGCGACGCGATACGCCGCTTGGCTCATTACGCTCGCAGCGCTCGTTGCGATTCCGGCGTTGACCCTTTTTACGCGTTTCGGCTCGTATCTCGCCCCGGCGTTCGCGCACGCCCTCGAATCGAGAAGCGGTACGTATTCGTTCGTGTTTGCCGGAACCGTAGCAAGCGGTGCGGCCAATATCCATCTGGAAATCGTCGTCGCCGCATTGTGGGTCGCGGGAGCGTCGATCGGTTTGGGACGGCTAAGCCTAAGTCTGTATCGCATCGCGCGCCTCATCGGCGGCGCGGTGCAGCACTCCACCGTCGACAGCGTTCCGATCTTGACATCGCGCGACCTTGTGATTCCCGTCGCGACCGGATTACGGTCGGCTGCAATCCTGCTGCCTGCCGAACTCGCGAGCGCGCTCGATCCCAAAGACTTACGATGCGCGATCGAACACGAACTCGCGCACGTTCGCCGCGGCGACGTCGTCGCGAACGCTCTGCAGCGCATCGTCGAAGCCATCTTTTTTTGGAATCCGTGGGTGCAGCTCGCGGGGCGCCGGCTCTCGGCCGAACGCGAGGCGGCCTGCGACGATCGTGCCGCACTTCGCATCGGCGAGCCCCGCGAATACGCCGTCAGCCTGGCTGCGCTGGGAAAACGAATCGCCGAGAAAGGCTCACCGTTGCTGACGCCGGGCGCATTCGGATCACGCAACGCGCTAGTCGCGCGTATCGAACGGCTCATGGGCGACGGTCCGGCCGCCAACGCGCACGTAAACTATCTCGCTATCGGAGGTGTCTTCATGCTCTTTGCCGCCCTAACACTCGTTTTTCAAACGCTCGTTCCCGCACCAGTACATGCCGCGCCGCTGCAGGCTGGGCAGTCTGCACTCGTTGCGACGGCGTGCGCAAAACCTTACGCCGAGCCGGAGGTCGTTAATGCGGCGGCTCCCGATTTGCCGAAGTCGCAGTGGCCTAAGCAAAAAGTCTCCGCGCAGGTTGCCGTAACGATCGCACCCAGCGGTAAAATCGCAAGCGCAAAGATCTATAAATCGAGCGGAGATGCGGTCGTCGACAACGCCGTACTGACCGCTGCCGAGAAATCGACGTACTCCCCGAAGCGAGTTAACTGCCAAGCGGTCGAAGGCACCTACGTCTTCAGAGCCGACTTCGGACCCTAGCCGCTCGCCGGCGTTTCGTATAGGCGCAACTTTGAGAGTCCGTTGATGGAACCGGTGACGGGACACACCTACAATCGGACGATGAAACGCTTTGCATGTGCCCTGTTCGCCGCCATCGCCTTGACCGCGGCGGCCGCCTCGGCCGACCAGAACCCGACCAAGACCGGAATGCCCTCCCAGTCGGAGGCGGCCTTCGTCGCGGCGATTCAGCGCGATCTCATGGCACGCTTCCCAACTGCCGCTGATGCCGAACGTGCCGGCTACATTCGCTACACCAACGAAGATAACACCGGCGCAATCAGTTACGCCAATCTCCAGTGGCAATCCGCGGATCCAAAGCACCCCAGCCAGTTGTGGTACGACAAGAACGGTGCGCTGCTGGGTGCAGACTTCTCCGTGTTGACCAGCGGCAGTCCCGCCCGACCGTCGTTGTGGGGCGTCGATCCCGGTCGCTGGTACGAGTTCGACGGTCACATTCACTGGGTCGCAATCGATCCCTCGACTGGGGAAAAGACCTACGATCACTACGTCATGGATCAAGCATTCGTCAAAGCGGGCGGCGATTTGAACCATCCTACTGCAGCGACGCTGGTGGCGATGAAAAAGGTCCCCGATGCAAAAGACGTCGTTACGATCTTTCACTTTCCGTCAATATGGGATCTGATCGTTTGGGTGAAACCGAATCCGGACGGTGCATTCGCAGAAAAGAATCCGAACGTCAAACCGTAAGCGAGGTTGCTAGAACCTCTTCCAATGTAAAAGTGTAAGAGCTGCTACGGCCAGCGCTACGAGCAAGACGACGGTTAGCGCAGGCACGCGGCAGCTCTGACGATCGGCATCGTCGTCGTGTACGGGGTGGTTTGACCGGCGAAGGCTCTTCATCCGTCCTGGCAGGCTCGTTAGTGCGGCGTTGCTGTGGGCTCCGGAGCCGTCACGAACTGCTTGTAAAACGCATCCGTACTCATCGGGCGCCCTAGGAAGTTACGAACTTCTACATCGGGTTCGTACGTGCGCGCCGGCTCCAGAATGGTTTCACGGTAGCGCATTCCGACGGCCGGATTTTCCAGGCCGCCGTTCTTGAACGCCGTGAACATGTCTTGTGCATAGACGAGCGCCCACAAATAGCTATAGTAACCCGCATCGTAACCGAAGAGATGTCCGAACGAGGCTTGCGGATGCGTTCCCGGAACCATTGCAAGCGGAGTGTATTCAGACGAGATTTGCCCCCAAACGGACGTCGTATCGACGTTCGGCCCGGACGAGTGATACGCCATGTCCACCATTCCGAGTTTGATCTGGCCGACCGTGAAGTATGCCTCGTCGACGTAACGGGCCGCGACCATTTTCGCGATCAGATCGTCGGGCAGCGGAGATCCGGTCGTGACGTTTGAACTGATTTCTTTGAGAATCGACGGCTCCCACATGAAGTTTTCCAGCATCTGCGAAGGCGCCTCGACGAAATCCTGACGGAATCCGCCGCTAAGCGTTTCGTAAGGGGCGGTCCCGAGCAGTGCCGCCAAGTTATGTCCGAACTCGTGGAAGAACGTAATCACGTCTTGATGCGAAAGCAACGCGGGCGAACCCGGCGCAGGGCGCGGCCAGTTGCCCAAGATAGCCGTCACGGGCGGACGATACGTTCCGTCGCGCAGTTTACGGGCGGGCAGCAGCGGCCAGTTCGCAAAGTGCGAGAACTTGCCGGGCCGAGGATAGAGATCGAAATAGGTAGTGCCGACAAACTTGCCGCTCTTGGTGTCGAAGACGTTGTAGCTAATGACGTCAGGCGCCCAAGCCTCGGGATCGGAAACCTTCACGAACGTCACGCCAAGGATCTTGTGATAGAGGTTCATGATGCGATCGATGACGACGTCGACCGGAAAATATTGACGTATTTTTTCGTTATCCACCGAATACTTCGTCTTGATTAGCTGATTGTAGTAATAGGAGACGTCCCACGGGTCGATGCTCGCGTTGACATCGCCGGTGTCGTTTGCTTTGAGCTGAGCTAATCCGGCGAGATCGAGCTTGGCTTGCGGCAGCAGCTTTGCGTCCAGCGAACGTTCGAACGTGAGCACGCGTTCGGGTGTTTTGGCCATACGGTCGGCCAATCGGTATGCCGCCCACGAGTCGTATCCGAGCAAACGCGCCAGCCGATATCGCACGCGGATAGCATTTTCGAGCACCGCGACGTTGGCCACGGCGCGATTGTTATAGGCGATGTAGTAAGTTTTTCGGGCCGCGGCGTCGCGCTCGTTCTGCAGAAACGGGGTAACCGTGCTTTCGTTTACCTTAACCGTATACGCACCGTCCGCGTTCCGAGTCAGCGTCTTTACGAATCCCAACGGCAAACTTTGCGCTTGCTCGGACGTGATGTTGACCGTGGCAGCGTCGTTGTTTAGGGTTTCCTCCCACTTGCTGCCCAGATCGGTCAGTTCGTTGGAGAGAGCGATGAACGACTTACGCTTCTCCGGAGAAAGCCCGGCTCCGGACTGGCGCGCGCTCACGAGGTAGTACTCCAAAAGCTTCTTGTCGGCATCGGTGCGCGCGGTGCCGCTGCGCTGGACCTCGACCAGCGCGCGATAAACGTCCGGCCGCGCTCCGAAGGCTGAAAAGTAATCGCTTTGGGCGATGTTGCAGCGATCGGAAGCGTCGCGTACGGGTTTGTCGATGGCCATATTGAAGAGAAAGCCCTGGGCGACCAAGCGGTCGTTCAAATCGGATTCCGCATTTTCGAGCGGAAGCAGCGTATTCTGAAACGTGCGTCGGCCGCGGACCGCCATGACCTGCTTCACGGCAGCGTCAAAGGCCGCGATCTGCGCAGTGCACGTCGATGTTATTTGTTCGGGCGTGAGGTTCCAATCGATCTGGGTGGGATGAGCCGGTTGAAGCGGAACCGCGTCCGCGGCCACCATCGGCAATGGAACGATCAGCGCTGTCAGTAGCGCGAAAATGAAGAAAACGACTCTATGCATACACGGCGATTATTCACCGCGCCGCCTCGAAGGCACTTGCTCGAAAACGTGTCTCGTCAACGTTTGAGCGTTTTTTGATGCAGCTTGCTCTGCTTACGGCGCAAAATAAAAGCGTCGCAAGTACGCTTTTTATTTTGGTGCCCAGAAAGGGACTCGAACCCCCACGATGTTGCCACCACTGGTACCTGAAACCAGCGCGTCTACCAATTCCGCCATCTGGGCAAGCAGCGACCGGACCCGATTCGCGCCGCCCGAATGGGCACCTGCCCGCAACCGGCCGTTGCAGTAGCGGTTCTGAGTGACCACCATGCCTCTTAGTCTCGTAGGCGCGCAAGCACCGGCCCTCCTCGACCCCTATTCTGAAGCCGTCACCGCGGCGGCCGAGCGCGTCAGTCCGGCCGTCGTCTGCATCGAGGCACGCAGCGGACGCCGCGGCGGAAACGGATCGGGCTTCATCTTTACTCCTGACGGCTTCGTATTGACCAATAGCCACGTGGTGCATGGAGCCGATCAAGTCACGGCGGCGCTGCTCGACGGACGCGAGTTGCCGGCGCGACTCGTCGGCGATGATCCGCATTCGGACTTGGCGGTGGTGCGCATCGACGCGCCGGAGCTCGCGTACGCAACGCTTGGCGATTCGTCGGCGTTGCGACCCGGACAACTCGTCATCGCGGTCGGAAATCCGTTCGGACTCGCGTATACCGTAACGGCCGGCGTCGTCAGCGCGCTCGGCCGCAGCCTGCGATCGCAGTCGGGACGCATGATGGACAACATCGTCCAAACGGACGCTGCGCTCAACCCAGGCAACTCCGGCGGACCGCTCGTTACGAGCGACGGAAACGTGGTCGGGGTCAACACGGCCGTTCTTCCCGGACAGGGTTTATGCTTCGCGATCGGCGTCAATACGGCTAAGCACGTCGCCGCACTGTTGATCCGCGACGGCAAGGTGCGACGGGGCTATCTTGGAATTGCCGCGCAGGACGTCGTGCTTGCACCCGCGGCCGCGCGACGCTTCGGGCTCGACGATCGTCGCGCAATTCTGGTGGATTCGGTGGAACCCGGAAGTCCCGCCGATACGGCCCGTTTGCAAGCGGGCGACGTTCTCGTTGCGCTAGAAGGCCAGCGCTTGACGGGACTCGATGCCCTGCACCGCCTCATGACCACCATTGACTTGAGCCGGCCGTACAAACTGGACCTCCTTCGCAAGAGCGAGCGACTCTCACCGATAATCTTGCCGGTAGAGTCGCCCGAATGATACGTAAGCTTCTACCGATCCTCGGCGTTACGTTCATCGACATTCTCGGTTTCAGCATGCTGATTCCGATGCTGCCGTATTTCGTGACGCATTTTGGCGCGTCGGCCTTGGTTGTCGGCATGCTCTTCGCGACGTTTTCGTTCTGCCAGCTCGTCTCGGCGCCGCTGTGGGGCAACGTTTCCGATCGGATCGGCCGCAAGATGGTGCTCATCATCAGCCAGATTGGGGCTACGCTAGGTTGGGCGATGCTGGGCGTTGCTCCCAATATCGCGGCGAGTCTCGCGTTACCCGTTATGGGCGTCGTCTTCGTCGCGCGCATCGTGGAAGGTATATCCGGCGGCAACATCAGCATTACGCAAGCATACGTCGCCGATCTCGTCGCGCCGAAGGAACGGTCGCGCGCATTTGGCTACATCATGGCGATGTTTGCCGCCGGCATGGTTTTCGGACCGTTCGCCGGAGGAATTCTGTTTGCGCACTTCGGGTTTGCAGTGCCGTTCTTGGCGGCGGCTGCACTGCAGTTCGTAACGCTGGTGCTCACCATCGTCATGCTGCCCGAATCGCGTACAAAGGCCAAAGAAGCAGAGTCAAAAAGCATCGGCTTGGGCGAAATCCTGGCCTCCTTCCGCCGCCCGCGCTTGGGCCGTCTCCTCTGGCAGAAACTTGCGATCTCGTTAGGGCAGTACGGATGGTTCGCCGCCTTCGCGCTCTTTTTACAGCGCCAGTTGGGTTACGGGCTCACCGAGACGGATTATCTGTTCTCTGCGTTTGCCGTGTTCAACGTCGCAATGAACGGCTTCGTGGTGGGCCGCGCATCCGCGCGACTTGGCGACCGAGCCATGTCGAACGTTGGGCTCGCATCGCTCGTCGGATCGTTTGCAGGCGTCCCGTTCGTTCATACACTTGCAACGATGCTCGTAACGATGGTGCTGTTTTCCATCGGAATGGCGTTCACCAACACCGGCATCACCGCGTTGATTAGCAACACCGCTTCGGACCGCGAGCAAGGCATGGTGCTCGGCACGAGTTCTTCGCTGGACTCGCTATCGGGTATCGTCGCGCCGCCAATCTCGACCGGTTTGCTGGCTACCTACGGCGCGCGCTTTGCCAGCGTTGAATCGCTGGGATTTGCGGTGCTCGCGTTCGCGATGGGTATTGCGAGCGCGCGCGGCGAACAGGCCTCGTCCACCCTCAAGGAGGCGCTTGAATAATGAAAAGCAAGATCACGGGAACCACCTTGCCCGTTCTCGAGATCGGGCTCGAACCGGGTGACACGGTCGTCGCCGAACCCGGCGAGTTTTCGTGGATGACCGAAAACGTTGCGCTCAAGACGACGACCATGACCGCCGGGGCAAAAGGTATCTTCGGCGTGCTCGGCCGCGCGCTCTCCGGCGGCGGCATCTTCATGACGGAATACACAGCACCGGGCGGAAACGGCTTAATCGCCTTCGCCGCAAAGGTGCCGGGCCAAATCCTACAAGTCGACGTGCAGCCGGATCACGGTTTCATGATTCACCGGCACGGCTTTCTCTGCGCGACGCAGGGTCTCGAACTCTCCATCGGATTCCAGCAGTCGCTCGGCGCCGGCATCTTCGGCGGCAACGGTTTCGTTTTGCAAAAGCTCGCGGGCACGTGCAGCGCCTGGGTCGAGCTCGGCGGAGAGATCGTGATCTACGATCTTCAGCCGGGCGAGTCGATTCAAGTTCATCCCGGCCACATCGGCATGTTCCAAGATTCCGTCAACTTCGACATTCGCATGATGCGCGGCATCACCAACGCGCTCTTCGGTGGCGACGGACTCTTCATCGCGCATCTCACCGGTCCCGGAAAGGTGTGGCTCCAAACGCTAACGCTGCCCAACCTCGCGCACGCCCTCATGCCGTACATGGGCAAAGAAGCCGTAACGCAAACCACCCAAGCAGGTATCGCCGGCGGCATCGCCGGCGCCGTGCTAAAGGACATGTTCGGGAAATAAGCGAGAGACAAACCGAAGCTAAAACCAAGAAAAGCCGCTATTAAAAAGCCAGCGGGTGTCCCGGCCGAACGATTAACCTGAAAATTAGTGAGGCCGGGACACCCCGAGGTTTTAAGCGGCAGTCTTTTTCTTGCGTTTTGGCGCAGGTTTGTCTTGAGAGGCGGTGCGGCGCTTCTTGCTTTGTTCCAGCGATTGTGTAAGCACGTCCATGAGGTTGACCACCTTCGAAGGTTTCGAAACCTTCTTCGGTGTGGGCAGTTCTTTGCCGGCGGCGCGCGCTTCGATCATCGCAAGCAGCTCGTCGTGATATTTGTTGTTGAACTTCTCGGGCTCGAACTCGTCGACGGTCATCGTGTCGATGAGCATGCGCGCCATTTTCATTTCCGCTTCCGGAAGCTTGGTATGTTCGGGAAGATCGAGGGAACCGGAATCGACGATCTCGCCCGCCCAGTGCATGAGCTCGAGAACGAGCGCGTCATCGACCGGCTTTACCGCGGCGATGTACTCTTTGGTGCGAATAACCACCCGCGCTATGGCGACGCGGCTGCTGTGTTGCAGCGCTTCTCGCAATAGCGCGTAGGCGTGGCGTCCCTGCTTGGTCGGCTCGAGATAGTACGGCTTGTCGAAGAACATCGGATTGATCTTCTCGATTTCGACGAACTCCAAAATGTCGACGGATTGCGTCGCTTCCGGATTGACCTTCTTGAAATCTTCGTCGGTGAGAATGACGTACTCGCCCTTCTCGTACTCGTATCCCTTGACGATCTCGTCCCACGGAACGGGCTTCTCTTCAACGCTGCAGACGCGCTCGTACTTGATGCGGCCTTCGTCCTTTTTGTGCAGCAGGTTGAAAGACAGCTCGTCGGTTTTCACGGCGGTGAACAACTTCACCGGGATCGTTACCAGCCCAAAATTGATTGCTCCGGACCAAATTGCATGCGCCATAGATGGCTATTGTACCCACAGCTTCTGGGCTTTTGCAATGGCGGGCTCGAGCCGTTGCTTCTTCCAGGCCTTGCCGCCCCACAGGTCTCCTTCGGCCTTGAGGCGCTTTCCGGCCGTCCGGATGTTGAACTTGGCGAATTCGTCCCACGGGGCCACCACGCCGCGTTTCCGCGCGAACGCTTCGACTTCGGGCCATTTCAGCGGCATCGACACCGGCGCTCCGTCGCGCGCGCGAACGGAGTATGCCACCACGTAAGTCTTGCCGCGTCCGACTTGCTGATAGTCGAGATAAACGGCCTTCGGATCGCGCTTTTTGATGGTGCGTTCGAGCGAAACCGCACCGTCCTTTTCGCGTGCGACGTGCCGCGCCGCGAGCTCGGCAAACAGCTTGACCGACTCGTACGAATAGCCGTCGACGAGCGGAACGAAGAAATGTAATCCCATCCCGCCCGACGTCTTCACCAAACCGTCGAGACCGATCGCGCGCATCGCTTCGCGCATGGCAAGCGTCACTTCGGCCAGGTTCTGTAAGGTGCACTTCTCGCCCGGATCGAGGTCGAAGAAAACGAAGTCGGGTTCGTCGAGCGTTTCGGTGCCCGACGTCCACACGTGGAGCACGATCGACGCGAGATTGGCAACGTAAATCAACGTCGGCTCGTCGTTGCATACCACGTACGTAATTTTCCGGCCGCCTTCGGCGGCGGTGGTCGTAACGCGATCGACCCAATCCGGAACCCCCTTGGGTAGTCGCTTTTCGAAGAACGATTCGCCGTCGATGCCGTTGGGGTAACGCTGGAGGGTGAGCGGCCTATCCTTGAGATGCGGTAATATCGCCGGCGCAACGGAACGGTAGTATTCGATGAGGTCGCCTTTGGTATAGCCGTCGCGCGGCCACAATACTTTGTCGAGATTCGACAGCGAGAGCGTGCGCGACCCGATTTTCACCGGCACGCGTTCGGCGGCGCTCACGGGCTGCTCACGTGCTTGGGCAGCTCGAGGACCACTTCGTTCGCATCTTTATCGGTCCGCAACCCGAGAAACGCGGGTTGGCGCAGCAGCATATCGCGCGTCCATTCCGTGAACCGGATTTCCGCTACGAGCTCGGGTTTGACCCAATGGGCTTGCATGTTTCCTTCGACCGGCGTATCGAACGGCGACGTCTTCCGTTCGATCGAGCGAAGCTTGGCGTGCAGCTCCAGCAAGAACTTATGCGAGAATCCCGTCCCGACGTGACCGACGTAGCGGAACTTGTTGCCGTCGTACGCGCCGAGCAACAGCGCGCCGAAACCCTTTCTGCTCCCGCGCGGCTCAGTGTAACCGCCGATGACGAACTCTTGCTCGAGCTGAGCTTTGATCTTGACCCAGTCGGGGCTGCGCCGCTCTTGATACACCGAATCGCGCTTTTTGCCGACGATGCCTTCGAGCCGCTTCTGTTTCGCCTGCGCGAACAGCGATTTGCCTTTGCCGACGATGTGCTTAGAGAAGAGCACGAGCTCGTCGTCCCGGATGAGACGCGCGAGCAGCGCTTTGCGTTCTTCCAGCGGCATTTTGCGCAAGTCGCGCCCGTCCGCGTAAATGAGATCGAACGCGGCGTAAGTCAGTACGGCGCTCTTCTTTTGCGACTCCTGAAGACGCTGAAATGCCGATCGCCCCTCGGCATCGAGGCTGACGATTTCGCCGTCCACGACGATCGGTACGCTTGCAAACGCGTCTTTGAGTTCCGAGAAGCACGGGAACCGTTTGAGCATGTCCAAGCCGTTGCGCGAAACGAGCGAAAGATTTCCCTTCTCGTCGATCGTGCAAACCGCACGATAGCCGTCCCACTTGATCTCGAAGAGCCAGTCGTCGTCGTCGAACGCCGCGTCGATCAGGGTTGCGAGCATGACGCTCTTGAGCTGAGGCAGCCGCTCGCGGCGTGCGCGTTCGGCGAGCTTGGGAACGGCCGCGTGACGCGCGCTCGGTTTGGATTGCCACGTTTTCGCGCGCGGATCGCGCGCAACGTCTGCAAGCGTCTTTCCCGTCTTCACCGATTTTGGATGATCGGCAGGGTCGAACTTCGGGTCGGCGTACTCGTCGCGGTCTTTGAAGAGCAGCCATGGGTCGCCTGATTCGCCCTCGCGCCCTTTGATGCGTACGAGCGTGAACAATCCGCGCAGCTTCTTGCCGTGCAGAACGAACTTCATTTTTCCGCTTGCGATCTCTTCGGCCGGGTCGTCGCCTTCGGCAAGCGAGTACGTGCCCATGTCCCAGACGATGACGTTGCCCGCGCCGTATTGCCCTTCGGGGATGTTGCCCTCGAAGTCACGGTAATCCATCGGGTGATCCTCGACGTGCATCGCCAGGCGGCGATCGCCCGGCGCAAGCGTCGGCCCTTTGGGGACTGCCCACGACGCCAGCACGCCGTCGGCTTCGAGCCGGAAATCGTAGTGCAGCCGGCTCGCGCGATGCATTTGGACGACGAACTTCAGGCGGTTCGAAGCTGCTAACTTTTTACCGCGCGGCTCAGACGTAATCCCGAAGTCGCGCTTCTTCTGATACGTTTCGAGCGAGCCGGGTCGCCGGCTCGCTCGAGATCGCTTCGATGATGACGGCATTGCGGCCGTCTTTCGACGGGTTACCGCCGCTACACCCTCGCTCCCCGTCCGCTAAACAGGTTCACGATCAACAGGATGACCGCCACTGCCAGCGCGATGTGGATCAGGCCACCGGTCAGATGTACTGCGAAGAACCCGATGAGCCAGATGATGAAGAGTATAACGATGATCGCCCAGAGGATGCCTGCCATAGTTGATTGCCCCTTCTTACGTCGGCGACGTTACGGTAGTCTTCTGGGTGGACGATCCTTGACCGGGAGCGCCTGGTTGCGTAATAGTCGTCGTTGAGGACGACGACGTCGACGTCGACCACGGATGCCACACGAAGAGCGCGACGAGTATCGCGACGATCACGATAGCAAGGACTGCAATCCCCGCGGAGCTGCCGCCATCTCGTTCGACGATGATTGGATCTCGTTGTCCCATGGGATTTGTGATTCCCAAGCGAAGGGGGCCACAAAACGCCTATGTGGAATATGGGAGGCCTCGCGCTTGCACTCTTCATCGCGGCAATTGCGTTTTTACGCAGCCGTACGCGCGGCGGTTATTACGATGCGGAACTCTACGGAATGGCACCGAGCATCCATCGGCGGTACGCGGCAATCAGCCTTGCGTTCGCTCTCTTTTTTGCGATTGCTTGGGGCCTGCACGCGCAGGCTTCCGGGTTAGTCGCGCTGGCGATCTACGCCGTGATCGCGCTTCTGTATCTCACCTCCTTCCTTCGCGGGTACGCAGACACCGATGGATGATTTTCGATTTTCGCCACGTCCGAATCGCGCGAGTGAGATCGGTTGGATGCCGTGGGGAACGCAAGCCTTCGAACGAGCGCGTTCGGAAGACAAGCCGATTCTGCTTTCGATTTCCGCTGTGTGGTGTCACTGGTGCCACGTGATGGACGAAACGTCGTACTCCGATCCCGGCGTCATCGCAACCATCAACGAACGGTTCGTCCCCGTTCGCGTCGACAACGACCGCCGCCCCGACGTCAACGCGCGGTACAACATGGGCGGATGGCCGACGACCGCATTCCTTTCGCCGGACGGCTCCACTCTGACCGGCGCGACGTACCTTCCGCCGCAGCAAATGCGCCGCGCGCTCGACGAGATCGCGAACTTCTACACCGAGGAGAAAGGTGCGATTGCGCGACGCGCCGGCGAGCTTGGCTCGCGAGGGGCAACGTATCGGTCGTCGTCGCCCGACGATCTTCGCCGGACCATGATCGTGCGGCTCACGGAACAGGTGCTCGAATCCTACGACGACGAGTTCGGCGGCTTCGGCGACGCGCCGAAGTTTCCTCAGCCCGAGATGCTCGAGTTCTTACTCACGGAGTGGCGGCTATCGCACGAACAACGACTGTACGAAGTGGTTGCCAAAACGATGCTTGGCATGGCGCGCGGCGGAATGTACGATCACGTCGAGGGCGGCTTTTTCCGGTATTCGACGACGCGCGATTGGTCGGTGCCGCATTTCGAAAAGATGGCCGAGGATCACGCCGGGCTCTTGCGCGTTCTCGCGCAGCTCGTGCTCTACGGAAGATCGAGCGGGCTTCGCGAGACGCTCGTCTCCGCGTCACGATACGTGCGGGGCGTGCTGCGCGATCCGCACACCGGTTTCTTTGCCGGCAGTCAAGACGCGGACGAGGAGTATTACGCGTTGCCGCTCGAGGAGCGCCGCGCTCGCGGCGCACCGTACGTCGATCGGACGTCCTACACGAACTGGACGTGCGCGCTTGCAGGCGCAACTGCCTGGGCGGGACTCGCGCTCGACGACGACGGATTGGTCGCCGACGCGATGGCCACGCTCGATGCCGTGAACG
The DNA here is from genome assembly GCA_963715435.1 of Vulcanimicrobiota bacterium. Classification (GTDB taxonomy): domain Bacteria; phylum Vulcanimicrobiota; class Vulcanimicrobiia; order Vulcanimicrobiales; family Vulcanimicrobiaceae; genus JAFAHZ01. The sequence continues at coordinate 1,732,014 of OY970243.1, read as the reverse complement.
CGCGACTGCTCGACGGCGACGGACTTGCGTATCACTTCGTCGAGCCGGATGGTCAGCCGCGCGTCTGCGGCCTATTGACCGATCAAGTCGCCTACGCCCGCGCGCTGCTCGACGCGCACGAAATTTCCGGCGAGCTGCGCTTCCTCGAGCGCGCGGAATCCTTGGCGACCGCCGTCCTTGGACGGTTCTCCGCCGAGGATGGCGGCTTTTACGATCGGCGGGGCGGCGAGATGTTGGGACGGCTGGAGGTGCCGGATCGGCCAATCGTCGACAACGGGCTCTTTTCCGAGACGCTGCTGCGATTGGCCACGCTCACGGGCGAAGCGTCGTGGCGCGAAGCCGCAGAACGAACCCTCGCTCTCTACGCCCGCACCTACGCGGCGGCGGGCCCCTTTGCGGCGCCGTACGCACGCGCCCTCAGCCGATACCTTTCACAGGACGTAGCCGTCCGTATCCTTGGCGACGCCGGGGAGACGGCGGAGTTCAGGGAGGCGGCCTTCCGTCTGCCGGGTCCCTTCGTTTCGGTGCGCACGAGCGCGTCCGGCGCCTCCCTGGGCGTACCCGACCAACCCCGCCCGGCGGCGTATGTTTGCGTGGGGACGGTGTGTGGAAGTCCGGCCTCCGGGCCCGGAGGCTTACGGGCCGCTTACGACGATTTGTCGGCGGTGAAACACCGCGAATAGTGGCGCGTACCTAGTCAGGGAGGATCAAACAGGTGACACCGTACGCCCAGATGCTGGCTCTGCGCATGCGCCCCGAAGCGCAAGCGACGTTTGCCTACGAGTACCAGCGCTATTCCAAAGATTCCAATCTCGCGCTCGTCCTGACGATCGTTCTCGGAATCGTGGGCGGCGAATCGTACTATGTCGGGAACTACGTTCGCGGCATTCTCATGTCGCTGGCGCTCTTTACCGGCGTCGGAATGTTCGTCACCGTGCCGATGTGGATAGTGCACTGCTTCACGATTGGCGGCGAAGTGGAAACGTACAACGATTACGTCGCATACGCTCTCGCGCTTCGTTACGGCGCGTACCAGGAAGCCGATGCAAATGATCTGCCCCCGGCACCGCCGCAACCGCCGCAAGCCGCGCGCGCTCGCCGCCCGATCGGCGGACTTCCGGTCCCGCTCCGCAGCATCTAGTTACGTTCTGACGAACGTTTGCCAGTACCAGATTCCCCAACAGCCCACGACGCACGAGTACGCAATCAGCACGTAGCCCCATTGGGGGAAGCGGTCCCGTACCGCGAGCATCATGAGCGCGACGAGGAACGGTTCGAAGTCGAGCGCGTGGCGCATGCCGAACTGCGCGAAACCGTTGACGTAGTACAGAAAGTTCGGAGCGGCGGTCAGTAAGGCAAGAACCCACAAACCGATCGTCCAGCGCAGCGGCGAGCGTGCAAACAACGCGAGAATCAGTGCGGGCGAAGTCCACGTTAAGGCAACGCCCGAAATCTCCGGCCGAAGTCCGGGAAACTCCGCAAGCTGCGTCGGTCCCTGAACGAAGAACGACAACAGCTGGTACCGCAGGTACTCCAAGCGGAACGGCGAGCCGGTCGGCATTCCGGCTTGATCTTGATGGTACCAAGCGACGTAGCCGATGTCGTTCCACGTACCCCATCGCGCTTCGTTATACCATAGCCACAACAGCGCGACGGGAACGAATACGGCGGCAAACTGAGCGATTGTGAAGCGGAACCGGCGATCGCCTGCGCTCAGCATGACAAGGTAGACGGGCACCGCAAGGACGAGCGAGAAACGCGACTCGAACGCGCACGCCGCCCACAGCGCGACGAGCCACGGCCGCCGCTTTCCCGCAATTTCCGCCAGCGCGAGCATCGTAAAGGCGACCGCGCTAACGTGCGCGATGAACCAGACGTCGCCGAAGGTCGCGCACCACAACAAATCCGTACCGGCCAGCAGAAACGCGCAAATCCACGCATTGCTCGCCCGCGACAAACCGAAGCGCTCGCCGAGCTCCCACGCCGCGCCGATCGCGACGCCGCACAACAGAATCGATAGCAGCGTTTGGTTCGCATGCAAGCCGGCTGCGGCGACGTACGGCAGCAGCAAAATCGCCGGCAGCGGCGCTTCGATGACGTAATAGCGTCCGCCGTACGGCAGCGCATCGATCCACGCGCCCGGCCAGTCGATCCACGAGTGCCCTTGGAGCCACGCTTGTGCCAGATAGACGTAATTGTCGTACGGAGTCGCGCGCAGATGCGAAAGAACGGCCGTAAAGGCGGCCGCAACGATTCCTGCGGCCAACGCCGGCTTTAGCCGCACGAGGGTGCCGTCAAAACGGCGCGATCGTGGGATGCGGCAGCGGCCGAGGCGGTTCGAACGTTGAGGGCGGAAGCGATTGTGGAAAACGGTAATCGCTCCAGACGATCCGCTCCCGCGCCGGCTTACCGTTGACCACGGCTGTGACCTCGGCCAAAACCGGCATCCAGTATTTCCCGAACGCCGCGTACTCGACGTGCGCGTTACCGCGTACGTCCTGCGCTTCGGTCTTGAAGCCGACATCCTTCGGCAGATACTTGATTCCGTCGATCGTTACGCGATCGACGGCGACGTTCGCACCGCGCAGCAGCGGCGCTGCGTCGTACTGATAATCGACGTGGTGGCCGTCTTTGAGCGCGCGTACGAAGAGCATCTCGTACGATGCGGCCTTCGGCGCGATCCGCGAAACCTGGTAGCGATCTTCGCGCCGCGCGAAGCTGACTACTTTATGCACCAGCGCGACGCCGTCGACCGCGAGCGTCTCGTCGCGCACCTGCAATCCGCTGCGATAGACCACGTGCCGCTGATCCATGTTGCTCGGCCCCGCCTGCGAAACCGTATAGGTGAAGATGACCGCTTTGGGAACGGGAACCGTCTCGATTGCTACGCCGTACCGCTGCAAAACGTACTGCGAATCGAGCTCCTCCGGCGTCGCGGCGACCGCGGCTAGGAGCAGCGCGATGGCGAGGACGATTCGCGTCATCTCACGCCAGTACTGCGTCGCGAATCGCGCGCACCGCTGCCTCGGCGCCGCCCGCGTTCTTTCCGCCGCCTTGCGCCTGCGCCGGCTGACCGCCGCCTTTGCCGCCGACCAGCGGTGCGGCGAGCTTGACGAGATTGCCCGCGTGCACGCCTCCACGAACCAGATCGTCGCTAGCACTCACCAAGATGCTGACGCTTCCATTGTCGACGCCGGCCAGCGCGATGACGCCCGACGGCAGACGGTTGCGAATCGCCTGGCTCAAGTGGCGCAACGCTTCACCGTTGGCTTCGTGCACGACGGCGCCGACGAAGCTGCGATCTCCTTTACGCTCTGCGCGCTCGACGTACGCCTGCGCATCGGCGGCTGCCAGCCGGGCCTTGAGTTGACCCAGGCCGGTCTGCAGATCGCGAACCTCGCGCTGAAGTTTTGAAATCCGTTCGGCGAGCTCGTCGGGCGTGGTTGCCAAGGACGACGACAGCGTGGCGACGAGGTCGCTCTGACGCGTCACGAACGCTTCGGCAGCGTCCGACACGCACGACTCTATGCGGCGAATACCGCTGCCGACCGAGAACTCCGACAGGATCAGGAACATTCCGAGTTCGCCGGTCGTGTGCGAATGCGTTCCCCCGCAAAACTCGACCGACGGACCTGCTTGGACGACGCGTATCAAGTCGCCGTACTTCTCACCGGCCATCCATATCGCGCCGGTTTCGCGCGCTCGATCGAGCGGAAGAAGGCGCGTGACGAGATGCGAGTCGTCGCGAATCATCTCGTTGACGCGATGGGTGACCGAACGTTTTTGTTCCGGAGTGAGCGCACCGCCGGGCCAACGGAAATCGAAGCGCATGCGGTCGATGCCGACCCACGAACCGGCCTGCACGACCTCGTCGCCGAGCACGTCTTTGAGCGCGCGCTGCAGCAGATGCGCCGAAGTATGATGGCGGCGAATCTCGCGGCGCCACCAGTCGTAGACTTCCGTTTGGACGCGTTCGCCGATGGACATTTCGCCGCCGGTTACGACGCCGATGTGAGCGATTGCGTCACCCATGTACTGCGTATCGCGCACTTCGAACGTGCCGGCTTCGCCGCTCACGATTCCGCGGTCGCCGATCTGTCCGCCGCGCTCGGCGTAAAACGACGAGCGGTCGAGAATCAGCGTCCCTTCTTGTCCGGTCGTCAACGTTTGCGCCGGCTTGTCGCCCGCAAGGATCGCCACGACTTCGCCTTCACCCTGGAGACCATCATAACCGGTGAACTCGCTCTTGATCGCGGGAACTTCCGCCAGCGAGACGACGGCGCGTTTGGCGGCCGCGTCGCTCCGCGCGCGCTCGCGCTGCTCGTTCATGAGCCGTTCGAAGCCAACCGTGTCGACGGCGGCGCCGCGCTCGCCGGTGATCTCGCGCGTCAGCTCGATCGGAAAGCCGTAGGTGTCGTGAAGCATGAAAGCGTCTTCGCCGCCGACCAACCGCGTGCAGTTCGCAATCGCATCGTCGATCAAGCGGTCGAGCATTGCCGTGCCGCGCTCGAGCGTCCGGTCAAACGTTTGCTCCTCGGTGCGCATCGCCGATTGAATGCGCGCGACGTTTTGACGCAGCTCGGGATACCCCGGCTCGAGCGATTTGACGACGGCCGGGACGAGCTCCGTGAGAAATCCATTCGGAAAACCCAACAGCTTTCCGTTGCGAATCGCCCGCCGGATGAGAAACCGCAGGACGTAGCCGCGATCGGTGTTCGACGGATAGATTCCGTCGTTGATGAGAAACGTCGCAGCGCGCGCGTGATCCGCGACTATGTTCCGGCGCGTGTCACGCCCCTCCGGCGAAAGCGAACTCTGAGCGGCCGGCGGCATCGCCGCGACGATGTCGGTGAAGAGATCGGTTTGGTACATCGACGCGACGCCATTGCTCAGTGCGAGCACGCGCTCGAACCCCGCGCCCGTATCGATCGCCTTTCGTGGCAGATCGACGAGCTTGCCGTCAGACGTGCGATTATATTGCTGAAAGACAAGATTCCAAAACTCGACGTACCGGTTGCCGAGATTCGGTCCCGTATCTTCCGGCCCGCTCGCGTTCTCCGCACCCGTATCGTAGAAAATTTCGCTGCAAGGGCCGCACGGACCGGTCGAACCCATCGTCCAGAAGTTGTCTTCGTCGAAGCGCGTGACGCGCGACGGGTCGAGCCCGATTTCGTCGACCCAAATGCGCTCGGCTTCGTCGTCGGCGACGTGCACCGTGACGTAAAGCTTGCTCGGATGGAGCTCGAGAACTTTGATGACGAACTCCCAAGCCATTTCGATCGCTTCGCGCTTGTAGTAGCCGCCGAAGCTGAAGTTGCCGAGCATCTCGAGGAACGTGCCGTGACGTCCGGTGCGACCCACGTTTTCGATGTCGCTCTTCGCGCCGGCAACCCGTAGGCAGCGCTGGACCGTTACCGCACTAGGCGCGGGCGGCGGCTGCTCTCCGAGAAAGACTGGGACGAACTGCTCCATGCCGGCGATGGTGAAAAGCGTCGTCGACATCTCGTGCGGAACGAGCGTCGCCGGGGGCAACAGCTTATGCCCCTTGGAAACGAAAAAATCGATCCAGGCTTGTCTGAGTTCTTGAGACTTCATGGGCTAGCCCAAGATGATATCAGACCCCTCCCCGCTTTTCCTACCGCCAAGCCGGGGCTGGCCGCAACGGCGCAGAACTCCGATCCATGGAGCGCGGGGTCGAGCCTTTCCTGATTGCGGCGGTCGAGAACGCCAACGACGCCGTGATCGTCTATGACTATGTCCCCGGACCGAAAGCATTCCGAATCCGGTACGTCAACCCTATGTTCGAACGTCAGACCGGTTACCGTCCTGACGAGGCGATCGGACGTTCCCCAGACCTCCTGTACGGTCCCAAGACCGACCGCAACGTGGTCGAGCGCTGCACGCAAACGCTGATCGCTAAGCTGCCGGTGGGGTTGGAGACGCTGCGTTATCGCAAAGACGGAACGACGTTCTGGGCCCACCTCAACATGCGACCTATGTGCGACGATGTTGGGAGACTCTTAGGCGCCGTCGCCATTCAGCGCGACGTCACCGACCGCGTCAGGACGCAAGAGAATCTCGAACTCCTTTCGGCGGCTATAGACCAAGCCAGTGATGCGATGGCGGTTTTCGAGCGCCGCGAGCGCGGAGATCAGTGGGCGATCACGTACGTCAACGAAATGTTCCTGCGGCTCGTCGGTTATCGGCGTGAGGATCTCGTCGGCCGCGCTTCGGAGTTTCTCGTCGGCCCGGAGACGAACATGACGACGCTGTTCAATTTTCGCAACCGGCTGCTCGAGGGTGAGCCCGTGCAGGGCGTACTTGCGTTATATCGCTCCGACGGGTCGCGTTTTTGGGCCGATGCGAGCGGGCGTCCCATCAAACAGAAGCACGCGGAAAGCGTATATTCGATCGTCGTATATCGCGACATTACGGCGGAGTACGAACGCGAACGCCAGCTGACCTTCGAGGCGTCGCACGATCCGCTCACCGGCGTACACAACCGGCGCTCGCTCGAACGCGTCCTCGACGAAGCGCTGGCCGAGGCGCGCGCCGGCGGGTTGACACATGCACTGTTGTACTTCGATCTCGACGAGTTCAAGCCGATTAACGATACGCATGGACACGAAGCCGGAGACCGGCTACTCATCGCCCTGGCTTCGGCCACCAACGCAAAACTACGCCGCGTCGACCTGCTGGCGCGCGTCGGAGGCGACGAGTTCGTGGCGCTCTTACGCGGTTGTCCGCCGTCCCACGCGAAAAGCATCGCTACCGATATCCTCCACGCCGTCAGCGACGCGTCCTTGATGTGGGATGGTCAAGCGCTTCGCGTCAGTGCGAGCATCGGCGTCATTTCCATCGACGGCACGGTCGAAAGCGCGGCGCACGCAATACGCCGCGCCGACGAAGCCTGCTACGAAGCCAAGCGAGCCGGGCGCAACCGGATCTACGTCGCGCCCTAGAGTTACTGTTCGGCGAGCACGGCGCGGAGCTTTTCGAGCGCCTTTGCCTGTAACCGCGAAACGTGCATCTGCGAAACGTTGAGCCGTTTGGCGATCTCGGTCTGCGATACCGATTCGTAGAAGCGTAAATAGATGATGACTCGCTCGCGTCCGGTGAGCACGTTGAACGCGCGTTCTAGATTGGCTCGATCCTCGAGCAGCTCCAAGCCCGCGTCGTTCACCCCGACCGTGTCTGCCAGCGTTTGCGATTTTTTCTCGGTCTCGCCGGAAACTTCGCTGTCGAGCGAGAGCAAATTATACGCTTGCCCCAACTCTTGCGCTTCGAGGATTTCTTCCTCGCTCGCGTTGAGGTGCGCCGCAAGTTCTCCGACCGTGGGACTCCGCCCCAGTTCGATCGCGAGCTTGTCGCTAGCTCGGTTCACCGCGAGATTGAGCTCTTGCAGCCGACGCGGGACTTTCACGGCCCAGCCTTTGTCGCGGAAGTAGCGCTTGATCTCGCCGACGATCGTCGGCGTGGCGTACGTCGTGAACTCGACGCCGCGATCGATCTCGAAGCGATCGATGGCCTTGAGCAGCCCGACGGTGCCTACTTGCACGAGGTCGTCGAGCGGCTCGCCGCGATTGGCGAATTTGACCGCCAAGAACCGCACGAGATTCAGGTGCGCGACGACGAGTTCGTCGCGCAATGTTTCGTATTCTTCGTCCTGGCGCTCGGGATGGCGATCGTGTCGCTTACGCGCGTGCGTAAAATGCGAAAAGAGCGCGCGCGTCCGTTCGCGGTCCGGGCGCGAGTCGTCACGTTCGGTCACGCCGTTACGCCGATCGACCCTGCAGTTTCTTAACCATTACGAGGTCCGTTCCCGTATCGGGATCGGCATCGTACGCGACCTCGTCCATCAACGTACGAATGAGAAATACTCCCAATCCTGCAATCCGCGCTTCGTCGAGATCCATCGTTCGGCCGTTGTCTCGAGGAAGCGATTGCCTTCCGGCATCACGAACGCGAACTCGAAGCCCATTCGAGGACGTCTCGCAGGTGAGGTCGATGAACTCGCCGTGCCGTTCGTGCTGAATCACCGCAGTGCACGCTTCCGCCACCGCAAGCTTGATGTCCTCGATGTCTTCGATTGAAAAACGTAACCGATTGGCCACGGCGGCAACAGCCAGGCGCGCTAGAGCAACCCATTCGGCTCGGCTTGGAATGCGCAACTCGACCAGATCGGAACTCAACTGCTCGACCGCTTGATTCACACGAGCGCCTTCATCGCCGACTCTTCGTTGTCGAAAATGCCGAAAATCTTCACGAGGCCGGTAATGTCGAAAATTTTCTTGATCTGCGGGTTGGTGCAGACCAAATTGACGGACCCGCCATGCTCGCGCACGCGCTTTAACCCGCCAATCAGAACCCCGAGCCCCGTCGAGTCGATGTAGCGAACCTTCTCGAGATTGATCACGAGATGGTAGACTCCTCGATCGATCAGCTCGCCGATAGCATCCTTGACTTTCGGCGACGTGTAGACGTCTATTTCGCCGCTCAAATCGACGACGTAACAGTCACCCGGCGCCTCACGTACGTTGACCTTGATGTCCAATTCGTTTTATCCCCCGTCCCTCGACTCCGCTCGAGATGACATGGCTTGGTTTTCTAAATCGTTGCGCGTTTGATCGGCCGTATCGCGCCCGTCTTCGACCGCTACATCGAGCGTCGTACGGGCGTTCTCAACAACCTGGCGGCCGCGTTCGTACAGTTCCGACGCGCTCGATTGCCACTGCGACGTCACGTCGCCCACCTTACCGCGCAAATCCTCGGTGGCATCTTTGGCGAAATTACCCGCTTCGCGCATCTTTCCAACGAAAATGTCTCGCGTTTCTTCCTGCGAAAGCAAAACGGCGGCAGCGCCGCCGACGATTGCGCCGATAAGAAAGCCGACGAAGAATCCACCTCCGCCTCTACCGTTGCTCATAATAAACCGACTCCTAGCTTAGGGTTGGTCTGTGGACTTCTTTCCCGTAACCAAGCGTCGTAAACCAGCGCTTACGCCGCTGACCGCGGCGCCGACGTTGACGATGGCCGGCGTTACGGCGCGCTTGGCCAACGCCGCCGTGTCGGATAGGCTTCCGGCCATGTTTTCGAGCGACCCGACTACTGCGCCAAGGCGGGCAAGGGTGTGGTCTGCGGTGCCGGCGATGCCGTCGACGTGGCCGAGGGTCTTAGCCACGGGCTCGCCCAGGTTTTCCAACTGCCGGTCGATCCCGTCCAGAGTTGTGTTGAGCCGCCCGAGGGTCTTCGAGAGCGATAGCATCGCAATAAAAATGCCCAGACCGAATAAAAACACGCCGACACCGACGAGGATGTCGCGAACCAAGCTGCTGTAGTCTGAGGTCACGCTCGCCTGCCCTCCAAGGCCGGCCGCAGTTTCGGGCCGCGCCGTTAATATCCCCTCTTGGACTGGCCATTACGCGAAGCCGCCCCCATTTACCAAGAAGGCGCCTCCGCCGACTGGTAGTGGATTTGCTTACGCGCCGGCGCGAACGCGCCGCAAGTCGGCGACCACCGCCTTCACCGCTTCGAGCGCGCGATCGATGTCCGCGTCGGATGTATCGATGCCGAGCGAAAACCTAATCGCACCCTTTTTCCAACGATCGTCGACGCCCAATGCCGCGATGACGTGGCTGGGCTCCAGAACCCCGGACGTGCAGGCGCTGCCGGCCGACACGGCAACGCCGGCCAAATCCAAACGCAAGAGCAACTCGTCGGACGCGATGCCGGCGAAGCTCACGTTGGCCACATTAGGCAGGCGCGGCGCACCTTCGCCGTTGAGCCGAAGGTCGGGTATCGCATCCATTATTCCGCGCTCCAGACGGTCGCGCCGCGCGGCCACGCGCTCCCGCGCTCTCGGCCGCTCCTGTTCGGCAAGCTCGAGGGCACGCGCCAAACCGGCGATACCGCCGACGTTTTCGGTTCCGGATCGCCGCCCGAACTCTTGACCGCCGCCGCGCACCAGCGGCTCAATCGGAATCGCGCCGCCGACTGCAAGAACGCCTACCCCTTTAGGGCCGTAAAACTTATGCGCCGAAAGCGATAGCGCATCGACGCCGAGAGCGCGCGTGTCGAGCGGCAGCCACGACGGCGTCTGGATCGCGTCGGTATGAAACGGGATGCTTCTTGAACGCGCGATCGCCGCCAGCTGCTCGATAGGCTGAATCGTGCCGATTTCGTTGTTGGCATACATGACCGACGCAAGTACCGTATCGTCGCGCAGCGCGCCGGCGAACGCTTTCGGATCCACGAGACCCCGCTCGTCGACGGGAACCAGAGTTACTTCGAAACCGTCGCAGGCGAGAGAATCGAGAGCGTGCAGCACCGCGTGGTGTTCGATCGTCGTTGCGACCACGTGCCGCCCGCCTCCGATGCGAGCTGCGGCTCGCGCGGTTCCCACGACGGCTAAGTTGTCGGCTTCGGTACCGCTGCCGGTAAACGTAATCCCCTTGCGCGCGACGCCGAGAATTCGAGCGACGCGTTCGCGGGCGTCATCGAGTATCGCGCGACTGCGCCGGCCCTCGGCGTGCAGCGAACTGGGATTGAATGGACCCTCGCTTAGCGCCAGGGTCATGGCATCCGCTGCTTCGGCTCGTAAGGGAGTAGTCGCCGCGTAGTCGAGATAGACGCGCGCAGAAAGTTGCGAGCTCACAGGGCACTCTCAGCCGGGTACTTTACCATAACGTTCGTGCGAAGCTCCAACGCACACTCCGAGAAGTAGCAACGGGAAACTGGCGGTCTAGGAAAAAAACTAGGCCGCCTTTTTTTCTGTTCTGGGAAGCCACTGAGTCCGCCACACCTTCGTTGGCCCGGAACTCGTTTACCATAGTAAACTTCATCCCGTGTCGCCTCGGGGTGTGACGAAATCACTGGCTTCCTTTATCGTTTTCTCCCGGCTCATAGTAGGTGCGGCCTTTTAGATTCTCGGGAAGATTAAACTGTTTTACGCTATAGTCGTCGTGGGCATAGTGATAGTCTTTACCGTAGCCTAGGCGCCGCATCAATCCGGTCGGAGCGTTGCGCAAGTGGAGCGGCACCGGATCGTTGCGCGTTTCTTCGACGTCCTGCATAGCCGCACCGTACGCGCGTCCGACGCTGTTGCTCTTACGCGCCCGAGCCAAGTACAGCGTCGCGTGCGCGAGCGGAAAGAACCCTTCGGGCATACCGACGAAGTGGACGGCCTGCTGCGCCGCAATCGCGACCGACAATCCGCGCGAGTCCGCAAGGCCGACGTCCTCGGAGGCCAAGATCACGAGACGGCGCGCGATGAAGAGCGGGTCTTCGCCGCCGTCGATCATCCGTGCGAGCCAGTACACGGCGGCGTCGGGATCGCTGGCACGTATCGATTTGATGAACGCACTGATCGTATCGTAATGCGCCTCGCCGCCCTTATCGTACGAGGTAGCCCGGCGCTGCATGGCGTCGAGCACGAGCGCACGTCCGACGATTCGTTTTCCGTCGTGCAGCGGAGCCGTTCCGGCTGCGAACTCTAGCACATTGAGCGCCGTGCGAGCGTCGCCGTTGGCGAGATCGACCAGCGTCGTGCGCGCATCCGGCTCCAGCACGACCGAGCGATCGCCCAACCCGCGCTGCGTGTCGGTTAGGGCGCGATCGGCGATTGTTGCGACGTCCTCGTCGCTCAAAGCTTTGAGAACGAAGACGCGCGCACGCGATAGAAGCGCCGAGTTCACCTCGAACGACGGATTCTCTGTAGTAGCGCCGATCAAGGTGACGGTTCCGTCCTCGACGTATGGCAGAACCGCGTCTTGCTGGGCTTTGTTGAAGCGATGAATTTCATCGATGAACAGCACCGTGCGCGTGCCGGCGCGCGCCCGGACTTTCGCCTCGGCCATCACACGGCGCAAATCGGCGACACCTGCACTTACGGCAGAAAGCCGCTCGAAGTACGCGCCCGTGCGATGGGCGACGATTTCCGCGAGCGTCGTCTTGCCGGAGCCGGGCGGTCCCCACAAGATCATCGACGGCACCGCATCGGCTTCGATTGCGCGGCGCAGCGCGCGACCGGGTCCGAGCACGTCTTGTTGACCGACGAACTCGTCGAGCGAACGCGGTCGCATGCGAGCGGCAAGCGGCACGTTTTCGGGGCGAGAGAAGAGCGACGGCGCCGTGTCGTGCGATGCCATGGACGTTATAAAGGCGGCGGCGCGCTTCCCACCGGTTTAGTGATGGGATTCTTCGGAACGTTCAACGGCCTGGGCGTCGCGAGGCCGCGATGCAGCTGTCCTGGGAACTGCATCGTCACGTTGCCTTGAGCGTGCGCTTCGCCGCTTACCGTGTTGTAAACGACGCTATCGGCGTCGACCTTACGCGTTCCCTGCGTGATATGCACGTTGCCGGTGAGATAGAGATCGTGGGTTTCGTCGTTGAGCGTGCCGTTTTGAGAGTCGACCACGGTGTCGCTTTCGACGTAATGCACGTTCCCGATCGCTTTATAGAGCTTCGCCGCGCCGTCGATCTCCGCGCGATCCGCAGTCAACGTCGACGGACCGCTCGATTTCGCCGTCGCGCCGCTGGCAAGGCCGCCGTAGTTGCCGCTGGTGTCATGCATGACGACGTGCCCGACCAAATAAACGATCTGCTTTTTGTAGTTGCCGTTGGCTTTATCGGCGGTGACGTCACCGCCGGCGCGCGTCATCAGCACTTTTTGATTCGTGCTAAAGTCTCCGTTCTTGAAATTTGCATCGACGGAACTCGCGTGCACCGTCCACACGCCGAGATCGAATGCCGCTTGGCCGGCCGCAGCCTGCGGCTGCGGCGACGGCGCTCCCGCGGGCGGAGGCGAAACGGGCGCGGGCCCTTGTCCGGCCGGCGCGGCAGGATGCGGACGCGGCGCCGGAGCGAGGAACGCCAGGCTGAGGGCGATGGCCAGAAAACTTCGGATCATAGTCGTTGCGTGCGTACCTTTACCGTAGGACGTTCGATTGGGCCGAGAAGTTCCGCAAGGCGCGCCTCCGGCACGACGCCTTCTCGAAGCAGACGGGCGTGCGAACCGGTGAGATCGACGATGGTCGATTCGCGGTCGTAAAGCGTCGGTCCGTGTTGGACGAGTAGATCGGCCGGCGGAAGCACCCCGCAATCGCCGTCGCCGCGATACCGCGGGCCGCCCGGCGGGTTTGCAGATACGCCGGCGAGCGGTCCGCATCGCTCCAGGAGCGCAGTCGCCAACGCCTCGTCGGGAACCCGGAACGCGATCGTTTGCAGCCCGGCCGCTAAATCGTCGCTAATAAAACGCGGCTTCCGAATCAGCACGATCAGCGGTCCCGGCAAAAAACGCTTGGCGACCAGCACCGCGAGCTTATTATCGCCGGCGAACTCTAAGAACTCCGCAGCCGACGCCACGTGAATCGTCAGCGGGCGCTGATCGGGACGTCCCAGTGCGGCGTAGATACGATCGACGGCATCGTCGCGGTACGGATCGCACGCTAGAGCGTAGCTGGTGTCGGTCGGAAAGATGAGCGTTCCACCCGCGAACACGACGTTTGCGGCGTCTTCGAGCACCTCTTCGAGGCGCTCGACGCTCGCATCGACGATCCGGTTTACGTGCGACTCAGACGTGAAGGCGCGCTCCCGTTCCCAACGCGACGCACGAAAGCGGATCGTCTGCGACGATTGCCGGTACGCCGGTCACTTCCGAGAGCAGCTTATCGAGTCCCCGCAGCAACGCGCCTCCGCCCGTGAGAATGATGCCGCGATCGATGATGTCCGACGCCAGCTCCGGCGGAGTTTTCTCGAGCACCGACTTCACCGCTTCTACGATGGCACCAACCGGCTCGTTGAGCGCTTCGCGAATCTCCTCGCTCGTGATCTTCACCGTCTTTGGCAAGCCGTTGATGAGATCGCGCCCGCGTATTTCCATGGCGAGTTCCTGCTCGAGCTTGTACGCCGAGCCGATCTTGATCTTGATCTCTTCGGCCGTGCGTTCGCCGATCATGAGATTGTACACGCGACGGATGTAACGAACGATGGCATCGTCGAGCTTATTCCCCGCGACGCGCAGCGACTGCGAAACGACGATGCCGCCCAGCGAAATGACGGCAACGTCGGTGGTGCCGCCGCCGATATCGACCACCATGCTGCCCGACGGTCCCTCGATTGGAAGTCCTGCGCCGATCGCGGCCGCCATCGGCTCTTCGACGATGTCGACGTCGCGCGCGCCGGCGAGCTTGGCGGCATCTTTCACGGCGCGCTCTTCCACACTGGTAATCTCGGCCGGAACGCAAATCGTCACGTGCGGCTTCGGCTTGATGATCGAAGACCACCACGACCGATCTTTCATCACCTTCTTGATGAAGTATGAAAGCATCGCTTCGGTTACTTCGAAATCCGCGATAACGCCGTCGCGCAGCGGGCGAATCGCTTGAATGTGCGCGGGCGTCTTGCCCAGCATCTGACGCGCTTCCTCGCCGACTGCGAGCACGCGGCCGTTGTTCATGTCTTTGGCGACGACGGAAGGCTCGCGTAACACGATGCCCTTGCCCTTCACGTGGACCAGCACGTTTGCCGTGCCGAGATCGATTCCGATGTCCATTTTAAAAGGCGCTCTGCCTCCGGCTGCGCGCCCCCCACGCCGCGCGTGGGGCCACCGGGCCATGGGGCGCATAAACATGTTGATAGGCTTGAGGCCACCCTAGGGCGCCCCAAACGAACGAAGTTACGTTAGCCAAGATTGATCGGTACCTCTTCGTGCTTAGTGTGTTATCCGGCGGCGGAAATTCGTGGGTATTCGCTGGTTTCGAAGAAGCCGGCAGGCTCGTTCAGCGGCGTGACGCCGCTGCTTCTCTGTACCTGGCCTCCCAAATCAGAGAGCAGCTCTTCCAAGCGCTCATAGCCCCGGTCGATGTACTCCAGACCGATGATTTCGGTCTCGCCGGCGGCCGCCAATCCGGCAACGACGAGGCCGGCTCCGGCGCGAATGTCCGGCGCTTCGACGGGTGCGCCCGAAAGCTGACGAACGCCCTTTATGACGGCCGCATTGCTCTCCATCGTCACTTTGACGTCAGCGCCCATGCGCGCCAGTTCGTTGACGTACGAGAAACGCGCGTTGAAGATCGATTCCTCGACCACGCTCGTGCCGGGGCACGTGCAGAGAAACGCTACCATCTGCGGCTGGAGATCGGTTGGGAACCCCGGATGCGGCGCGGTGAGAATGTCGGTTCCACCCGTGATGCCGTCCGCTTTGACGCGGATCCAGTCGTCGCCGGTCATCGTCACGATTCCGCATTCGACGAACTTCTCCAGCGCGGCGCGCAGAAGATCCGGCCGGCACTTCGTCACCGTTACGTCGCCGCGCGTGACCGCGCCGGCAAGCAGAAGCGTTCCGGCCACGATGCGGTCGGAGATGATTTCGTATTCGACGCCGTGCAGCTCGTCGACGCCGTCGACGACGATCGTGTCCGTTCCCTGTCCTTGCACCTTCGCGCCCATGGCAACGAGAAAATTCGCAAGATCGACGACCTCGGGCTCCATCGCGACGTTCTTGAGCGTCGTCGTTCCTTCGGCGAGGACGGCCGCGAGCATCGCGTTCTTCGTCGCACCGACGCTGGGCATGCGAAAGTCGATGGTCGCTCCGCGCAGTCGCGCGTGCTTGGATTCGGCGATCAAGTAACCGTGCGCGTTACGGACATCGCAGCCGAGCGTGACGAAGGCTTGTTCGTGCATGTCGGTCGCGCGGGTCCCGAGCACGCAGCCGCCCGGAAGCGGTACCTCGGCGCGGCCGAAACGCCCGAGGAGCGGCCCGACAATATCGAACGAGGCGGCTAGCTTTCGCACTAGAGCGTACGGAGCGCGATACGATGCAACGTTGCCGGCGTCGATGGTAACCGTGTCGTCGCCTTCGTAACGAATCCGCGCGCCGAGCGCTTCGAGCAGCGACCACATGACCGAGACGTCGGTAATGTGGGGGATCCGCCGCAGGGTGACGGTGCCTTTTGCAAGCAAGCTCGCAGCCATGATCGGAAGCGCGGCGTTTTTCGCGCCGTGCGTCGCAACCGAACCTTCCAAACGGACGCCGCCCCGCACGCGGAGCGTCGTCTCGAGCCTATCGAGCATGATGTGGCGGGGTGATTTCGCTTATGAAGCCGTTCGAGCCTGGCCTGCGCCCGAAGCGTCAGTGTCCCGTCAAGCGAAGTTTTGCGTTGGCAAAATCGATCGCGGCTTGCTCGCGCGCAAACGCAGGCGAGTGGATCGCTTGCGTCCTTTGCCGCTCGGTCGCCGCCGCTAGCTCTTCCCGCGCGCGCGCCACGTCGACGTCCTCGAAACGAAGGGCTTCGTCAACGAGAACGGTCACCCGATCGGGAAGTGCCTGCATGAAGCCTTCACCGGTTGCGAGCTCGAGGCGATCGGTCTTTCCGGCGGCGGCCACGTTGGCACGAAGCACCCCGGGCCGAAGCGCGGCTAAAAACGGCGCGTGCTTCGGCAGGATGCCCTCCTCGCCTTCGGTCGTCACGGCGATGACCAACTCGGCCTGACCGTCGTAGACGACCTGGGTTGGAGTGATGAGCTTGAAGGGAACGGTAGCGGCCATGACGGGTTAGACGGCCGCCATCTTTTCGGCGTTCTCGCGCACTTCCTCAATCGTTCCGGCGTAGAAGAACGCGCCCTCAGGCAGCGAGTCGACCTTGCCTTCGAGGATCTCCTTGAACGACGCAATCGTGTCGGCGAGCTTCACGTACTTGCCGGAGCGTCCCGTGAACTGTTCGGCAACGAAGAACGGCTGCGAGAAGAAGCGCTGAATGCGCCGAGCGCGGCCGACGACGACTTTGTCCTCTTCCGACAACTCTTCAACGCCGAGGATTGCGATGATGTCTTGCAGGTCTTTATACCGCTGCAGCGTCTCCTGCACGCCGCGCGCCACCTTGTAGTGTTCTTCGCCGATGATCTGCGGATCCAAGATGCGAGAGCTCGATGCCAGCGGATCGACGGCCGGATAGATCCCGAGCTCGGAGATCGGACGCGACAGCGCCGTCGTTGCGTCGAGGTGAGCGAAGGTCACCGCGACGGCCGGATCGGTGTAGTCGTCGGCCGGCACGTACACGGCCTGCACCGAAGTGATCGATCCTTTGCGCGTCGAGGTGATGCGCTCTTCGAGCATGCCGACGTCGGTGCTGAGCGTCGGCTGATAGCCGACGGCGGACGGCATGCGTCCCATGAGCGCCGACACTTCGGAACCGGCCTGCAGATAACGGAAGATGTTGTCAATGAACAACAGCACGTCGGCACCGAGCTCGTCGCGGAAGTATTCCGCCATCGTGACGCCCGTCTGAGCGATGCGGAAACGCACGCCCGGCGGCTCGTCCATCTGACCGAAGACCAGCGTCGTTTGCGCGAGCACGCCCGACTCTTTCATTTCGAGCCACAAATCGTTGCCTTCGCGCGTGCGTTCGCCGACCCCGGTGAAGACCGAGAAGCCTTTGTGCACGTACGCGATGTTGCGAATGAGCTCTTGAATGAGCACCGTCTTGCCGACGCCGGCACCGCCGAAGAGACCGACCTTACCGCCGCGCGTGTACGGCGCCATGAGGTCGATGACTTTAATGCCCGTCTCGAAGACGTGCGGCGTCGGGTCTTGATACTTGAACTCCGGCGCGGGGCGATGAATCGGCCAGTGCGCCGCGGCTTTTACCGGCGCGTCGCTGTCGATCGCTTTACCGAGAACATTGAAGATGCGCCCAAGCGTGCCTTCGCCGACGGGAACTACGATCGGACCGCCGAGCGCGGTCACCGGGGCGCCGCGCACCAAACCGTCGGTCGAGCCAAGTGCCAAACAGCGAACTTGATCGTTGCCGAGCTCGTCTTGCACTTCTAACGTCAGGTCGCGCGCTTCCATCGCCGAACCGCCGAGCTGCACGCCGCTCGCGGCGGCGGCGCCGTTGGACGCGGCGTGTGCGTCTTCGTTGACGCGCACGCGCAGCGCATCGGTGATCTTGGGCAGCGTCTCGGGCGTGAACTGTACGTCCACGACGTTTCCGAGTACTTGCACGACTTTTCCGGTAGCAGTAGCCATAACAGTCCTAATCTCAGCTTTTCACAAAACGAGGGGTTGTGTGGTGCGAAGGCAGCTGCGTGCTGCCGCGGGGACTCTGACCCGAGCGCCATTGACAGGAGGTCATAATTTTCATTAATAGGTGGCGCGAGGGCAGCGTAGCAGGAGCGAAACACGGATGTGGAGCGACGAGCGACCCGAGGCGGCACGCAGCAACTGAAGCGTCACTCAACACCGAGTGCCTCCGCGCCGGCGACGATTTCCAGAAGCTCTTTGGTGATCGCCGCCTGGCGAGCGTTGTTCATTTGAATCGTCAGCTCGTCGATGAGCTTCGACGCATTGTCGGTCGCGTTGGTCATGGCAAGCAGCTGCGCGGCGAAGAACGCTGCGTCGGTTTCGAGCATCGCCGAGTAGATCGTGAACTCGAGATACTTCGGCAGCAGCCGCGAGAGCACGAACTCCGGCGAGCCCGCGAACTCTACGTCCCCCCTCGACTTCGCGCCTTCGGCGCTACGCTCGGGACTGCGCTCGCTCCGCTCGCTTGCCGGTAAGGTAGTTTGAATTGGGATGAGCTGCCGCGTTTCTGGTTTTTGGGAGAGCATCGAAACGAGCTTCTGCGAAACCAGTACCACTTCGGAGATCGTACCGGCGACGAAATCGTCGCTGACGCGGTGCGCCACCTGGCGTGCGGTATCGAGCTTCGACGGTGCGTTGAGCGTCCACGACGGCGCGTCGGGCGAGCCCAGACGCCGTACGGCGTTGCGCGCTTTCGCGCCGACCGTATACCAGCGCACGTTGCCGCGCTCGCGCGCTGCCATCTCGCCGGCGCGAATCACGTTGGAGTTGAACGCACCAGCCAGACCTTTGTCGGCCGTCATCAGTACGATCGCCGCCGGCGCGCCGGCCTTACCGGGCTTCATGAACGGATGGTCGACCGAAGAGACCGCCTGCATCAGATCGTTGAGCATCTCGGCAATCGTGTCGGCATACGGACGCGCCTGCTTCTGCGCGATCTCGGCGCGACGAATCTTCGCCGCGGCGACTTGCTTCATCGCCTTGGTGATCTGCTGCGTGTTCTTCAGCGACTTGATCCGGTCGCGTAGATCCCGAACGCTCGGCATTAGAAGGTTTTCCCGAACTCCGTCAGCGCCGCGTCGAGCTGCTTCTTGGTGTCGTCCGAAAGTTGACCGCTCTCGGCGATGGCCTTGGGAACGTCCGGATGCTTCTCATGCAGGAAGCCGATGAATCCGGTTGCCCAGTTTTGCAGCCGAGTGGTGGCGATGTCGTTGACGTACCCTTTGGTCGCTCCATACATAATGGCAACTTGATCTTCCATCAGCTGCGGCTGGTACTGCGGCTGCTTGAGCAGCTCGGTCATCTTCTCGCCGCGCAGCAGCTGCATTTGCGTCGACTTGTCGAGATCGCTCGAAAGTTTGGCAAACGCCGCGAGATCGCGATACTGCGCGAGCTCGAGCTTCAGCTGACCGGCGACGGATTTCATGGCCTTCGTCTGCGCGGCACCGCCCACGCGCGACACCGAAAGTCCGACGTCGACGGCGGGACGGATACCCTGGAAGAACAGCTCGGGCGTCAGGTAGATCTGGCCGTCCGTAATCGAGATGACGTTGGTAGGAATGTACGCGGAGAAGTCGCCGGCCTGCGTCTCGATGATTGGAAGCGCCGTGAGCGATCCGCCGCCCATCTCGTCGGAGAGCTTTGCGGCGCGCTCGAGCAGACGCGAGTGGAGGAAGAAGACGTCGCCCGGATAGGCTTCGCGGCCCGGCGGACGGCGAAGCAACAGCGACATCTCGCGATACGACTGCGCGTGCTTGGTGAGATCGTCGTAAATAATCAGGACATCTTTGCCCGAATACATCAGTTCTTCAGCCATCGCACAGCCGGCGAACGGCGCCATCCAGCGCAGCGCCGCGGCTTCCGACGGTCCGACGCAGACGATCGTCGTGTACGCCATCGCACCCTTTTGCTCGAGCACTTGCGCGAGCGCGGCGACGGTCGAGTTCTTCTGACCTATCGCGACGTAGATGCAGAAAACGTTTTTGCCCTTTTGATTGATGATCGTGTCGATCGCGATCGCCGTCTTTCCGGTCGAACGGTCGCCGATGATGAGCTCGCGCTGTCCGCGGCCGATCGGGATGAGCGCGTCGATCGCGCGGATGCCGGTCTGCAGCGGCTGCTTGACGGGCTGGCGCGCAATGACGCTCGGCGCGACGTTCTCGACGGTGCGATAGCGGTTCGTCTGGACGTCGCCCTTGCCGTCGATCGGTTGACCGAGTGGATTGACGACGCGTCCGAGCAACACTTCGCCGACCGGTACCGAGGCGATGCGGCCGGTGCGGCGCACCTTATCGCCTTCCTTGATGTCCTTGTCGGGGCCCATGATCACGACGCCGACGTTGTCCTCTTCCAGATTCAGCGCGACGCCTTGTAGGCCGTTGGCAAACTCGACCAGTTCCGACGAGCGAACTCCGCGCAGTCCGTAGACGCGCGCGAGGTTAGCGCCGACCTCGATTACAGTTCCTACCTCGTCTTCTTGCAGCTCGGACTTGAAGCTCGCAATTTGCTGTTTTAGGATTCCGGCGATTTCGTCAGCGTTAATCATTTGAAAGGCGCTCCGATCCAATCTCCGCGCCCCCCGCTGAAGCGGGGCCCCCCACCGCGGGGCGCATAAACGTATTGATTTGCATGAGATCCCCCGAGGGCGCCTTAGACATTTTGGGCCCCGAATAAGGTTCTAGCGAGATTGCCCAGACGGCCGGAAACCGTACCGTCGATCCGGCGGTCGCCCATGAGAACGCGCACGCCGCCGATCAGTTTCCGATCGACGACCTGCTTGACTTCGAATTTCTTCCCGTACAAACGTTCCAAGCGCTCGACCATCTCTCGCAGCTCGTTGAAGTCCAGTTGCCGCGCGGTCGTGACCGTCAGCGGCTCCTCGCCGCGCGCCTGCAGCTGCATCTTTTGGTACTCGCTCACGATGGTCGGCAGCAGCGCTTCGCGGCGCTTGCGAACGAGCAGCAGCACGGAATGGAGCGCCACCTCGTTGATGCGACCGGCGAAGCTTGCGTTGATCACGCGCTCTTTGACGTCGCGCTGAACCACGGGCGCGACGAAAAACTCGCGCGCCAGCTCGTCGCGCTCGATCGACGACGAGATGCTCTCGAGATCGGAGCCAACCTGCTCGACTGCATTCCCGGACTGCGCGAGGGAGAAGATTGCGGCGGCATAGCGCCGAGCCAACCTTTCGTTTACCACGTCAGGCCGTCTCCAAAGACCGGAGAAACTCATTGACGAGCCGCGCGTTGGTCTGGGCGTCGACGCGGCGCTCCGCATCTTGATGCGCTTGCAAAAGGGCGCGATCCAAAATCTCGTGCCGCAGGTTATCGCGCGCGGAGACTCGCGCGCGTCCCAGCTCGCCCTTCGCGTTTGCCAAGGCGCGTTCGCCGGCTTCCGTCGCTTCGGCAACCGACGCGTCGTATTCGCGCTTGGCCTGCGCGACGGCGCGCTGCTTAATCGCTTCGGCGTCGTGTTCCGCACCGGTGATTTGCGTGCGCAGCAAATCGAGCATCGCTTTGGCCTCGTCGCGATGCCGCTCGGCTTCGGCGATCTGCTTGTTCTGGCGTTCCTGCGCCGCCAGGATCGCGGGCTGCAAGTACTTCACCCAGATCCAAACGAGAAAGCAGATGAAGAGTACGGCCGCGACGACCTGACTCCACAGCGCGATGTGTACGTACAGTTGAGGATCGGTCATCGTGCAGCCTCGCTCAATGCCCGGTCTACCATGAGGCCCGCGAGCTCGCCGACCGTTCTCTGCGACTGTGCCCGGGCCGCATCGAGCTCCGACGCAACTTGCCGTTGCGCCTCTTCCACGACCGTCTGCGCCTGCGATCCGTATTTCGTCGCAAGCTCGGCCGTCGCGTTGGACGCGTCGGCACGTCCTTTGGCGACGATCTGCTCCGCTTCGCGGCGAGCCTCGGCGCGCAGCCGTTCGTCGTTCGCGCGCAACGCGTTGGCCTCGGCCTGATACTTATCGTAGTCGGCCGTAACGCTGTTGATGTACTCACGCCGTTTAGCGATCGCTTTGCCAACGGGGCGTAAGAACAGCACGTTGAGCAACGCGAAGAAGATCGCGAAGTTCACGAGCTGGACGAAGAACGTGCCGTCGAGCTTGAGGAACATGACTCTTAGTGACCGCCGACTACCTTCGCCATCAGCGCACCCAGCGGTGCGAGGCTGAAGATCATGTAGAACGCCAGACCCAACCCGATGATCGGGAAAGCTTCCAGCACGCCGACGCCGAGAAACATGAACGTCATGATGTTCGGACGCGCCTCGGGTTGACGCGAGATCGCTTCGACCGCCTTGCTCGCGACAATGCCGTCGCCGATGGCGGAGCCGAAAGCGACGCCTGCAACGATGATGCCGAAGGCCAGGAGAGTGAAGGCTGCTACCAACGCTTCAGGTGTCAAGGACGTAACCTTTCTTAATGACTTTCGCCCATCGCCAGCGAGAAATAGACGATGGCCAGGAGAGTAAAGACGAACGCCTGCACGGTGCCGACGAAGAAGTTGAAAAATTGGATGAAGAACGGAAAAACGGCGGCAGCGAACGATAGGTTGAGCGGCCCGATCGTAATGTGCTGCGTAATGATCGACGCGATAATGATGAAGAGCAGCTCGCCGACGAAGATATTGAAGAACAGGCGCGCCGCCAACGTGAGCGGCCGCGAGAACTCCTCGATCAGGTTGATGGCAACCAGCGCCGGAAACGGCTGAAACAAATGCGACAAGTGCGATCGGAAAAACAGCACCCACGTTGCCAGCCAAACGAGAACCGCCAGCGGAACCGTCGTGTTGAGGTCGGCCGTCGGCGAGCCGCCGAAGGGCAGGCCCAGCGGCTTGAACGGCAGCATTCCGAACTGGTTCAGCAAGAAAATGAAGACGAAGAGCGCAATGAAGAACGGCACGTAAGGCTCGCCGCGCTCCCCGAGCGTGCTGGTCGCTAGGTCGGCGATGTAGTTTACGACGCCTTCCACCACGACTTGACGCTTCATCTGGTAGGCGGAGCGATAGCTCGCCCCGATCCAGGCGAAGAACGCGAGCGCCAAGATCATGACGATCCACGTCGTCACGATCGTATCGGCATGCACGGCCCCGAGCACGGGCACGTGCCAAAGGATGTGTTCTCCGATGTGCTCCTGCACGAGTCTTCTCTATTTCTACTTTCGCTCGAACGCGCGGCGGGCGCCAAATGCAAACATAGCTAACGGGAGAAAAAAACCGGCGAAGTACCACGCCATCGACCACCACGGACCGTGCGCGGCAAACGCCACCGGGACTATACCGAAGAGGCCGATTCGCAGGAAACTACTTAAGACGAAGAGACCCGCGTTTCTAGAATCCAACAGCCGCTCCGTCGTCACCGTGGTCAGGAGCGTATTGAAGACCCCGCACACCCCGCCTGCCGCTAACGCCAATGCCGGAACTGGAAGCCAACGAGCCACACCCAGGGCGACGACGGCGGCGATCGCGAAAGATCGGACCGACGCGGACCTCTTTAGCGCCCGATACGCTGCTAGGTCGGCCTCGGCTTCGGCGACGCTGTAGTTCTCCCCAAGCCGCTCCGCGCCTTGGGGACCCAAGGTAGTTTTATCGGCACTCCGCCCTTCGGGCTCCGCGCCCCCCGCTGCGCGGGGTCCCCCGCCGCCGTCCTTGTCTTCCTGCACGAAAGGTCACAACGAGCGAATCAGCAGCCGGTACGCCGCATATGCGCCAACCCCAAAGCCGCCGAAGAGCCCGGCAAGCACCCACAAACCTTGGCCCGTACGACCGCCTATCCAGATGCCTGCGACGAGGCCGCCCAGAGCCGTCATCGCGAACGTGCCGCCGGCCGCAACCACCGGCATGACGCCCTTCACGGAACGTACTGGCTCGGATACTCGCCATTGCGCAGCCTCGCCAGAAGCCACGCCACGATGCGCGCGGCACCGTGACCGTCGCCGTAAGGATT
This sequence comes from Vulcanimicrobiota bacterium, assembly GCA_963715435.1. GTDB lineage: Bacteria > Vulcanimicrobiota > Vulcanimicrobiia > Vulcanimicrobiales > Vulcanimicrobiaceae > JAFAHZ01. The sequence continues at coordinate 1,707,983 of OY970243.1, read as the reverse complement.
GGCGGCGCGCGCCATCTTGGCATACGCCGCCGTATCGGTCAGCAAGCGGGTCGCGGCCTCAACGATTCGCTTCCGCCGGTTTCCGACCAGCACGAGAGTGCCGGCGTCGACGCCCTCAGGGCGCTCGGTCTCGCTACGCATGACGATGACCGGTTTGCCCAAACACGGCGCCTCCTCTTGGAGTCCGCCCGAATCGGTCAGCACGAACGTCGAGTCCTTCACCGCCATGACCATGCCGGCGTAATCGATCGGCTCGACCAGAACCACGTCCGCCACGCCGTCGAGAATTTCGTGCGCTATTGGTGCGACCCGTGGCGACGGATGCACCGGCCAATAGAGCTGCGGACGCATCGGGAGCTCTGCGATCTCGCGCATCGCCTCGCACATCTCGGGCATGTGTGCGTGATTCTCGCGACGGTGCGCGGTGATGACTACGATCGGGCGGCTCGGATCGAGTTCGTTCCAGCGCACGGGCGACGGCAGATCGGTGCGTTGCGCCGTCTCCAAAAAGGCGTCGATTACGGTGTTGCCCGTGACGATGATATCGTCGTTTTTGACGTTCTCGGCACGGAGGTGGTCGGCGGCGAGCGGCGTCGGCGCGAAATGGAACGACGCAATCGTACCGGTGAGCCGGCGATTCATCTCCTCGGGAAACGGCAACCAGCGGTCGCTGGTGCGCAGTCCCGCTTCAACGTGACCAACGTCGACGTGCTGGTAGAATGCCGCGAGCGCCGCCGACGTGCTCGTCGTCGTATCGCCGTGCACGAGCACGACGTCGGGACGCGCGTCTTGGAGCACCGGTTCCATGCCCGCAATGACGCGCGTGGTGATGTCGGTCAGGGTCTGATCTTCGGTCATGATATCCAGATCGTAATCGGGCTCGATCTCAAAGAGCCCGAGCAAATCGTCGAGCATCTGCCGGTGCTGCGCGGTGACGCAGACGATATCGTCGATTGCCGGTTCGGCGGCCAGCGCATGAACGACGGGCGCCATCTTGATCGTGTCGGGCCGGGTCCCGAACACCGTCATGACCTTGAGTTTCGGCTGCATGAAGTGTCGCGCGGTCCTAGCTGGCGTGGCGGAAGACGTGCGTAAACTCACCCGACAGCGCGAGCGCTACGGCTCCAAGCACGAAGCACACGGCGTAGATGAAGAACACCGCTTGGCGTACGTTGAGACCGAACCGAAAGATCAACTGGTGGTGGAAGTGGCCGCGATCGGCTTCCATGATCTTCTTTCCGGCCGACGCGCGGCGGACGATAACGGCGGCCGTGTCGAGAATGGGCAGCGCCAGAACGAGGACGGGCACGATCAAGCTCACCGCAATCGCGGTCTTACTCGCGCCGAGAACGGAAACCGTCGCGAACACATAGCCGATGAACAGCGATCCGGCGTCGCCAAGGAAGATCCGCGCCGGATTGAAGTTGTACGGAAGAAAGCCGAGCGCCGAGCCCGCCAGCGCGATAACGACCAGCGCGACCACCGGGTTATCGTGCACGACCGAGATCACGAACAGGAAGATGCTCGCAATCGCCGCGACGCCTGACAGCAAACCGTCGAGCCCGTCGAGGAAGTTGATCGCATTCATGATTCCCACGTACCATAGCACCGTCAATACGATGCCGAGCCACGTTGGAAACTCGATCCAGTTCGTCGCCGGATTGTGATCGAACGGATTGGTGACGCCCGGGATGACGAAGCCGTAGAGCATCGACGCCAGCGCGACGACGATCTGGGCGAACAGCTTACTGCGCGGGCGCATTCCCAGGACGTCGTCCCAGATGCCGACGGCGAGAATGAGCAAACTGCCGAAAAGCAGTCCAACGAGCTGGTGCACCGTCTCGAAGCGATCGGTAAGGATCTCCATCTTCTGAGCGTGCGTTCCGAGCACCGAAGGCAGCAGCGAGTACGGCGACGCAAGCGCGAAGCCGAGCACGGCGAACAGGGCGACCGCAAAGCCGAAAAACACTGCGATGCCGCCGGTACGAGGCGTAGGAACCTCGTGCATGTGGCGGTCTTCCTCGGCAATGTTTCCCATGACGTTCAAGTGCGTCGCCAGGCGGACGATTAAGGGCGTGCTGAACGCGGCAACGATCGCAGCGATCGCAAAGGTGGCGGTATACGTGCCGGCGGCTGCCCAGGAGTGTGCGTTCATCTCACGGCCCTCCGGGCCCCGCGCTGACGCGCGGCGACATCCTGTCGGTGACAATGGCTCGCATCGTGCTCGCTCATCTCACGGCCCTCCGGGCCCGCGCTGACGCGCGGCGACGTCCTGTCGGTGACAATGGCTCGCATCGTGCTCGCTCACGCGCGCGTTCCTTCCAGCATGCCGTAGCTGAGCAGCGCGACGCCGGCTTCGGCGAGCAGCCCGCTCGCAATTGGATCCGGGTATGCCGTCTCGTAGACGATCTTTCGCACGCCGGCGCTAATGAGCAGCTTCGAGCAGTTGACGCAGGGCTGATGCGTGCAGTACGCGGTAGCGTCTTGCAAGCCGACGCCGTGAAGAGCACCCTGCACTACCGCGTTTGCTTCCGCATGCGTAGCGCGCATGCAGTGATCGTTCACGAGCGTGCAGCCGACCTCGGTACAGTGCCCGACACCGCGTGGCGCACCGTTATAGCCGGTCGTCAAGATACGGTGCTCCCGCACCAGAACGCAGCCGACCGACGCGCGCGGACAGGTCGCGCGCGTACCGACGGTACGCGCGATCTGCATGAAATACTCGTCCCATCCAGGCCTCATCTTAGGCTCTCTTTACCAACGGACCGAGCAACGCCCTGCGAGCACTCGATAGCGCCAATAGCCTAGGGCACGTCGAACCGCGAGGTCAACTCGTGGACGCGTCCGCGCAGCCGTTCGACGTTTGAGCGCGTTTCGATATCGGTCAAACCGTCGCAGATGATACGCGCCACCTCGCGGCAATCGTCGAGACCGAGCCCGCGGCTGGTGATCGCCGGCGTCCCGATGCGCACGCCGCTCGCAACCATCGGTTTCTGCTTGTCGAACGGAATCGCGTTCTTGTTGACCGTGATGCCGATTTCGTCCAGGTAGCCCTCGACCGCCTTGCCGGTCAAGCCCTTGACCGAAACGTCGACCAGCATGAGATGCGTGTCGGTGCCGCCGGCAACGAGCCGCAAACCGGCGCGCACGAACTCTTCGGCCATGCCGCGCGCGTTGTCCAGCACCTGCTGCTGGTACGCCCTGAACTCCGGACGCAGCGCTTCGCCGAAGGCGACGGCCTTTGCCGCGATCGTATGCATGAGCGGACCGCCTTGAATTCCGGGAAAGACGCTCTTGTCGATAGCTTGCGCCCATTTTTGGGTGCAGAGAATGATGCCGCCGCGGGGGCCGCGCAACGTCTTGTGAGTCGTCGACGTAACGAAATCCGCAATCGGAACGGGCGACGGATGCAAATCTGTCGCGATGAGACCGGCTATGTGCGCGACGTCGGCCATAAACGTAGCGCCTATCTCGTCGGCGATCTCGCGGAACGGTGTGAAATCCATCGTGCGCGGATAGGCGCTCGCGCCCGCAATGATCATTTTCGGTTTGTGCTCGCGCGCCAGCGCGCGCATCTCGTCGAAGTCGATCAGCTCGGTATCCTGACGAACGCCGTACGCAATCGCGTTATAGAGTTTGCCCGAAAAACTCACCTTGGTTCCGTGGGTCAAATGACCGCCGTGCGCGAGCGACATGCCCAACACGGTATCCCCGGGCTGAAGGTGCGCCATGAACACGGCCATGTTCGCCTGCGCGCCGGCGTGCGGCTGAACGTTGGCGTGCTCGGCACCGAAGAGGCGCTTGAGACGATCGATCGCGAGATTCTCGGCAACGTCCACGTACTCGCATCCGCCGTAATACCGCTTGGCGGGATATCCTTCGGCGTACTTGTTGGTCATCACGCCGCCCATCGCTTCGCGGACCGCGCGGCTCGCGTAGTTTTCCGAAGCGATCAACTCGAGGTTTTGCTTTTGACGCCGTTCTTCATCGGCAATGGCCGCGAAGACTTCGGGATCGTTTGCTTCGATGGCGGTAGGGCTGAGGATGTCCATATGTCGTAGCCTGCCTTTTATACGTGCGGAATGAGATCGCTCGGCGTCTTTGCGTCGGTAACTTCGCCGCCCTCGATCGCTTTGAGCGTGCGCGAGCGCTGTTCGTCGCCGAATTCGAAGAGCTGCTCGACGCGATACTCGTGACGGCCGCCGTCGAACGGCGTGTCGAGATAAATATCGAGCATTCGCTCGATCATCTCCCATCCCGTAAGCCGTTCGGAAAATGCCATGACGTTGCAATCGTTGTGACGCCGCGCCAGCTCGGCAGAGTACGGTTCGGCGACGGGACAGGCGCGAATGCCCGGGACTTTGTTGGCCGCAATCGCGATGCCCAGGCTCGATCCGCAGACCACGATGCCGCGGTCGGCTTGACCGCTGGCCACCGCCTCGCCGACGGCGTAACCGTACTGCGGATAGTCGACCGGCGTCGCGTCGTGCGTGCCGTAATCGATCACCTCGTGCCCTTTGTCGCGCAAAATCTGTGCGATGTCGTCCTTATATTTGAATCCCGCGTGGTCGGCAGCAACCGCTATTGTCATGACGGACCCTTCGCTCGACCCGCTACGGGGACATTCCGGGCGGAGGCGAACAGCCTCCCCCGTGAAATTAGCGGCTGCCAGCAGCGCTCTCCATCGCGTCATAGATCGGGGCGACCTGACCCAGTTGGAGTTCCTCGATTTGTGCGCGCAGGCGCTCGCAGCCGACGGCGTAGTGCTCGACGTGCGGCATTTTCCTCGCGGAGACGACGAGTATTTGGCGCAGGTCAAAAAGATGGCGGTGGACCGCGGGCTGACGATCGCCGCGATTTCCGACGCCGCGTTTTTCGGATCGCCGCAAGATAGCATGCAGGAGACGCTGCGGATCGCGGCCGCACTCGGTGCCCCGCTGGTCGCTGCGCCGCTGGCGGCCGAAACGATGTGGTCGTGGAGCGAACAGCTGGCTGCTTTGGCAAATGCGACGTCGTGCGCAAAAATGCAAAACGTCACGCTAGCGGTGCGCAACGCGCCGGCAACGTTCGCCGCGACGACGCACGACTGCAAACGCGTTGCGAAGGAAACGGACTCCGCGTGGCTGCGTTTCGGGCCCGAACCGCGTGCGCTCGATGCTGCAAGCGATCCGTCCGCACTAGCCGCGAACAGCGTGTTGTTGTGGACCAACGTTGGCGACGAAACCGAGCGCTCCGTCGGCGACGTGATCCGCGGATTCGGACACTTTCGCGGACATTTGGCGCTCGACGAACCGTCCGGCGACGCGAGCCCCGTCGAAATGCAAAGCGCGATGCGCTCGTGGCGCATCGCGCTCGCTTCAATCGCGCTCAACCGCACGTAACGTCTGCCGTGCCCGGTATGCGAACCTGCGTTCTCGCAGGTGGGTGCGGCCCGGGCGCCGGTTGGGCAAGCATATCGTTCACCCGGCCGTCGTATCCGGAGCTGATGCTCCCTTGGTCAACCTAGTCGGTTCGGCACCAAAGCACGGTGCGCGCCATGCGCAGTCGAGCCTTTCTACCTTACCATCGGCGGTCAAGTCCTAGCCGAGCGCCGCTTCGCGCGTGATGGTACGGCATGAGCTACGTCCGTCACGGTTCGTTGCTCGTTCCGCGTTACGCCGAACGCTGGTACGAGTCGGCCAAGAATTACCTTTCTCGCGATTGCGGCGAGCGCGCGCTCTTCCATCGGCTCGAGAACGCGCACGGCCGGCGTTATCGTCTCGCAATCGATTCGCACAACGACGATCACTTCGATCCGCAAACCGATACCATCGCGTGGGATCCGCATTCGGCATTACGAACGACGAGCGGCGGACGGCAATCGCCGGCGCTCGGTCTGGGTCACGAAATCGACCATGCCGTCGAGTCGCGAACGTGCGAGCGGCGCTTGAGCGAGCGGCCGAGCGTGCGATACGACACGATCGAGGAGCGACGCGTCATCACCGGGTCCGAGCGGCGAGCCGCGGTGACGCTCGGCGAAGCCGTACGTCGCGACCACGCGGGGCGGTGCTACCGAGTGTCGTCGCCAATCACCCGTTGACTTAGGCGAGGAGAGCGGACTGCAAAATGGAATGCGCCCGGTATGTCGGCGCTGTCGATTTCCGTTACGCCGCTGGAGCTGCCGCTCGTTCATCCGTTCAAGATTGCGCGCGGTGAAGAGAGCGTCGCGCGCACCGCGCTCGTGCGCGTGCGATACGGCGAGCTGGAGGGATTAGGCGAAGCCGCGCCGGTCGAGCGGTACGACGAGTCGGTCGAGAGCGTCATCGACTACTTAACGACGAATTCGCTTGCGTCGAACGATCCATACCGTCTCGACGCGCTGCTTCACGACGGCATTCCCTCCGCGGCTCGCGCCGGCCTCGACTTGGCGCTGCACGACCTGATCGGAAAAGATTTGGGCAAGCCGCTCTACGCGCTGCTCGGCCTGGATCCGTCGCTGACGCCGGTTACCTCGTTCACGATTGGCATCGCCGATCCGGAAACGACGCTGCGTAAAGTCGCCGAAGTCGGCGATCATCCCATCCTAAAAGTCAAGCTCGGTCTGGGTTCCGTCGCCGAGCAAGTCGAAACGATGGCGCTCATTCGGGAACGATATCGCGGTATCGTTCGCATCGATGCCAACGAGGCCTGGGGCGTCGAGACTGCCGTCGCCGTTCTGCGGGAGCTCGAGCGTTTCGATATCGAGTTCTGCGAACAGCCGATTCCGGCGGGAAATCCGCAAGGACTGCGCACCGTACGCGAGCGTGTCTCAATCCCGATCGTCACCGACGAAGATTCGATGGTTGCGAGCGATCTGCCGAAACTCTACGGCTGCGTCGACGGCGTCAACGTCAAGCTTGCAAAGACCGGCGGCATCCGCGGCGCGCTGGCGATGATTCACACGGCGCGCGCAATGGGCATGAAGATCATGCTCGGCTGCATGGTCGAGAGTGCGATCGCCGCGACGGCGGCGGCGCACTTGTCGCCGCTGGTCGATTGGGCCGACATCGACGGGCCGTTCCTTACCGCACGCGATCCCTTTGCCGGCATCACCTACGATCGAGGAAAGATCGTTTTGCCCGACGCACCCGGCTTGGGCGTCAAAGAAACGGCGCCGGCATGAGCCGCCGCTACGCGATTCTCGCACCGGAACGTTTTGCCGACGACGCCAAGACGGCACACGGCGTGATCGCTTACGGAGCCGACGACGTCGTCGCCGTCATCGATCCCGACTGTGCCGGGTCAACCGTCGCCGACGTGCTGCCGCATCTGCGCAGCCGCGCGCCGATCGTAACGACCGTCGACGAGGCACTCGCGTTCGACCCGACGTCGCTGCTGATCGGTACCGCGCCAAAGGGCGGCGCGTTGCCGGACAGTTGGCGCGAGGCGGTGCTCGATGCGATCGATGCAAAGCTTGAGATCGTGAGCGGCTTGCACGACATGCTCGGTGACGACGAAGAGTTTCGCGAGTCGGCCGAACGCGCCGGGGTCGAGATTTGGGACGTACGCAAGCCGCCCGACGTACCGATTTTCAGCGGCGCCGTATACGACGTCGAGGCTCCAATTCTTCTCATGGTTGGCAACGACTGCGCGGTCGGTAAAATGACGGTGGCGCTCGAGCTCGTGCGCGCAGCAACGGCAACGGGTTTGAGGGCGCGGTTCGTTCCGACCGGCCAGACCGGCATCATGATCGCGGGGTGGGGCATCTCGATCGATCGCGTTATCGCGGACTTTGCGCCCGGCGCTACCGAGCAGCTGGTGCTCTATGCCGCACACGAAGGCGCCGATCTCATCGTAATCGAGGGCCAAGGCTCGATCAATCATCCCGCGTACGCGCCGGTAACGCTCGCGCTCATGACCGGATCCGCGCCCGACGGCGTGGTGCTCGTCTGCGATCCGGCGCGCACGCATATCGAGTCGTACGAAACGCCGACCTTGGGTTATCGGGAACTGATCGAGATCCACGAGCGGCTCTTCGCAACGATAAAGCCGGCGAGCGTTATCGGCGTCGCACTCAACACGCGCCGTTTCTCCGACGACCAAGCCCGAGCAGAAATCGAGCGCGCGCGACGCGAAACCGGGCTTCCCGCCGACGACGTCGTGCGATTTGGTCCCGACAAGTTTTACAGCGAAATCGCACCACGCATCGAAAAGCGGCCGCTGCTGCGGACATGACGCTCGGGGTGTCTCGCACTCGCTTATTTTTCAGGTTAATCGCTCGTGCGAGACACCCGCTCGCTCTAATTCTCGTAATCGCCTTTGCGTGCTCGGCATGCTCGAAACCCTCGACCGGCAGCGGCGGTAACCGCAATCCATGGACGATTCCCGGCGTCCTACGTATCGGTGCGCCCGAGGAACCCGACAGTCTCAACCTGATGTACGGTCATACGTGGGCGACCGACTCGCTCACGCCCCTGCTCTTTTCGTTCATCCTACGCACCGACGCAAACGGCAACTACTTTCCGGACCTGGCGACCGCCGTTCCGACGCTGACCAACGGCGGCATCTCCCGCGACGGCAAGACGATCGTCGTGCATCTGCGCAAAGGGGTCGTGTGGGCCGACGGCGCACCGCTGACCGCGGCGGATTGGCTCTTCACGTATCACGCCGTAACGAATCCGCAGAACAACGTCAAGACGCGATACGGCTGGGATCTCATCGCTTCGGCGAACGCGCCGGATCCTTACACGATCGTGCTGCACCTCAAACGGCCCAGCGTCGAGGTGCTCGGCATCTTGAGCATGGGCGGCGCCGCATATCCGCCGATGCCGGCACACCTGCTCGCAACGTATCCCAACCTCAACTCCTCGGAGTTCAACAGCAAGCCGCTTTCGAGCGGTCCTTTTCTGCTCAAGGCCTGGAGTCACGGTTCGTCGCTCGAGTTCGTTCCCAACCCGCGTTACTTCCGAGGCGCGCCGAAACTCAAAGAAGTCATCTGGAAAGTCGTTCCCGACACCAACACGCTCTTCAATCAGCTTGCCGCTCACGAGATCGACGTCTATCCCGCCGTCACGCCGCCGAGTGCGATCCCGCGGCTCTCCTCGATCCAAGGCATAACCGTCGAAAAACGGCTCGTCGGAAACTGGCGCCATCTCGACATGAACCTAAGCCACCCGCTGCTGGCCGACGTACGCGTGCGACGCGCGATATCGGAGGCGGTCAACTGGAAGCGCGTCAACGACACGATCTACCGCGGCTACGATCGGCTCGCGGTTTCCGACGTCTTCCCTCAGCTCTGGGCGGCGCCGTCGCTGCCGCCATATCGCTACGACCCGGGCGACGCACGGAAACTGCTCGCTGAAGCGGGCTGGAGATTAGGAAGCGACGGAGTGCTCCACAAGGGGCCGCTCTCAATGCATCTGACGATTTACGCGACTACCGGCCACGAAGAGAACACGCAATCGCAAGTCATGATGCAGTCGTTCCTGCGACCGCTCGGCATCGACTTGACGGTGCGAAACTTCCCCGGCAGCTACTTGTTCGCGCAAAACGGTCCCCTCTACACCGGCAAGTACGACCTCGAATGGTCGGTCGACACGAACGGCCCCGACCCCGACAACACGGGCAGTTGGAACGCCGCCTACATTCCACCCAACGGTGCGAACACGACGTGGCTCAACGATCCCATCGTCAACGAAACGAGCGAAGCGGCCGCGAGCACGTTCGACCCAGCTAAGCGTAAAGTGCTCTACCAGCGCGAGGAAGAGCGAATTCGTGAGCTGGTTCCTACGGTATTCTTCAGTTGGCAAATGAGTTACACGGCGATCAATACCGACGTCAAGAACTACGATCCGGCTGCGTTTTTGGCCGACACGTGGAACGCCTGGCAATGGAGCATTTAGAGGAACTCTCCGGATTCGCGCAAGTCAGTTGCGTGCGCGAGAGCGCGCGCCTATTCCTCACACCGTCGCGCGGCGGCGTTCTGAGCTGGAATACCTTTGCGCCGGAAGGACGTATCGAATTCCGTTTATTGCAGGCACATGCGCCGGCGACGCCGTGGATGAATTACGCCGAGTGGCATCCGACCGGATCCAAATCGTTCAGTCCCGACGGCGGCGGCGTGCACGTCGAGGTCGACGCCCTGAACTCGGACCACGTCTTCGACGGTATCGAAGTGCGCGCGCGCGGCGTGGAGTTCAATCTCGTGGCGTTCTCGGCGCCGGGACGCCCCTTAGCCTCGCTGCCGTACGCCCGCGGCGCGCACATTCTTGACGTCCCGACGCGCTCGCAATATATCAAGGAAGGCGAACGCGGCTGGTGCAGCGCCGCCAGCTTGTCGATGGTCAACGCCTTTCACGGCATCGACGTCTCGGTGGAAGACACGGCACGCGCCATCTTCGATCGCGCGTATAACGGCACCGGCAACTGGTCGTTCAACGTGGCCTTCAGCGGACGACTCGGGCTACGCGGCGTCGTAGGTCATTTCCGAAATCTCGATCACGCGCAGCGCCTAATCGAACGCAATATCCCGCTGGTGATTTCTTACTCGTGGGCACCCGGCGAGCTGCCGGGCGCACCGCTCGAACACAGCGACGGGCATCTCGTCGTGCTGTGCGGTTTTACGAGGTCGGGCGACTGTGCCGTCAACGATCCTGCAGCACCGCACGTGCGCGTTGTCTATCCTAGGGCCGCGATCGAGCGGATCTGGCAGCGCAACAACGGTGTCGCGTACGTGATCGCCCCCGTCGGCATCGAATACGCAGACGTCTTGTCAACGTAATGCAGCCGACGGAAAGAATCGTCCCAGCCGAATCGTTGCGCAACGTTCCGCTGCACGTCGCACTCGTAGAGCCGGAGATTCCCCCTAACACCGGAAACGTAGCCCGCCTTTGTGCGGCGACTGGATGCGTGCTGCATCTCGTGGAGCCGCTCGGATTTCGCATCGACGATCGGGAACTCAAGCGCGCCGGACTCGATTACTGGCACGCCGTAAATCTCGTCGTCCATCCATCACTCGACGAGTTTCTCGAAGCGACCGCGTCACTCAACGGCTGGTTCTTTTCCACTACGGGATTGCGCCGCTATGACGAAGCAGCGTTCGCAGCCGGCGACGTGCTCGTCTTCGGCAAGGAAACCAAAGGACTGCCGCGCCATCTCATCGAGCGCCACTCCCAGCACACACTCCGAATACCGATGCGAAAAGACAGCGTGCGCAGCATCAATCTTTCCACGGCCGTTGGCATCGCAACGTATACCGCACTAGCGCAAATCGGCTTTCCCGGCTTGACTTAGCATTCAGGCACGTTTGAGATGCGGCGGCATGGGCATCAAGGTCGACATTGCAAGTGCGGCTACCGCAAAGAGCGTTGCCGCTTCGAACACGGGCACCAATCCGAAACGATCGCCGATCGCGCCGAAGAGCGGCGCAGCAAGACCGCCTATCGTCACCGAGAGACCGAGCGTCATGCCGGCCGCGATTCCAATGCGCTGCGGCAAATACTCTTGACCCATCACTACGATCACGCCCGCCGACAGTCCGATCGCAAATCCGAACGCCATGGCGATCGGCACGAGCAATCCGAAGTTCGGGAAGAAGCGTCCGAGCGCGACGATCGCCGCTGCGAATAGCGTGGTGAAGACCAGCGAGATGAAAACGACGCGGCGCCGATCAACGCGGTCGGCGAGCCTGCCTCCGTAGAGCGTTCCCATTGCGCCGGCCAATAGCATCGCCGCCAGGGCAACGGCCGCGACGGCCTTATCGACGTGCGTCACGGCGATGGCAAAGATCGGCGTAAACGTTACGGCCGCAAAGAACACCGTCGAGCGCAAGGCCACGACGGCCGACATGATAGAAAAGCCCCGCCAGTCATCCGTTCCCGGACGATGCCTATGCGCGTGATGTACGCGCGCGCGTGCCTCGGTAAAGCGCGGTAAGTCGCGCGTGACGAGCACGGCGAGAATCGTGCCAGGCACCAATAAGAACGCAGTGCCGTGCAATCCAAAGGCCAGCAGCAGCGGCGTGATGACGATAGGGCCGATCGCAAATCCCAGATAACCGCCGGTCGTGAACCAGCTCATCCCGGTGGCGCGCTGCGATCCGGCAAAGTAGTTCGCGAAGCGCGACGCTTCCGGATGGAATCCCGCAACGCCGATTCCCGACACCAGCGCGCCGACGAGCATCAACGTCATAGACGGAGCGAAACCGATCATAGCGGTTCCGAGGCTTGCCAGGAAAAGTGAAACGGGAATGACCGGGGCCAGCGACCGGCGATCGGACAAATGACCGAAGAGCGGCTGCACGACCGACGACGAAAGATTCATGGCCAGCACGAGCGTTGCTGCCGCCGTGAGCGATAATCCGCGATGCGCGAGGAGCCACGGTATGATTGCCGGCAACGCGCTCTGATTGGCATCGTTGAAGACGTGCGCGAGCGACAGCAGCGAAATGCCTCTGCGGTCGAGGGATTGAGTGTCGGGCGACGCAACCGTCGCGGCGGTGGCCATGGGCTTCAGGACGAGTCTTAGCGAATCGAGGTTGCATGACCCTTGCCGAGATCGAACGCGCCGTCGTCGGATGCACGCGGTGCCCGGAACTGCGCGCCTATACCGCGGCCGTAGCGCGTGAAAAGAAACGCGCGCATCGCGACTGCGACTACTGGGGAAAACCGGTTCCCGCGTTCGGTGCGGCAAACGCGCGACTGGTGCTCGTTGGCCTTGCACCGGGCGCGCACGGCAGCAACCGGACCGGACGTCCCTTTACGGGCGACGCGTCCGGCGACTTCCTCTATCCGGCACTCTATCGGGCCGGATTCGCATCGCAGCCGAACGCCATCAATCGCGATGACGGTCTCCTCTTGCGCGATTGCCTCATCACCGCGGCGTTGCGCTGCGCGCCGCCGGGGAACAAACCGACTCCCGGCGAGCTGCGCAACTGCTTTCCGTACCTGCTGCAAGAGTTCGACGCGCTGCGAACGTTGCGGGTCGCGATCGGCTTGGGATCGATCGGGTTCGATGCGATCTTACGCGTGCTGCGCGAGCGCGGCTTTGCATTGAACCCGGTCAAACCGAAATTCGCGCACGGTGCCGAAGTCGTTGCGAGCAAAGGAAAGCGCAACGTCGTTGCGATCGCGTCGTACCATCCGAGCCGGCAGAACACGAATACGGGCGTGCTGACCGTTCCGATGTTCGATGCGATCTTCGCTCGCGCTAAGGCGCTGCTGTCGGAGGCTGAGGCAACGTCGACGCCATCGGTTCTACCGTAAGCGCGATAAAAAGTGCAGTACCGGGGTCAACCGCTACTGCGGGCGGTGCCTGAAGCTCGTCGATCTGCCGCTCGATCATGTTGAGAAGCGCAGGGGGAACTTCTGAACCGATCGCCTGCGCCTGCTGCTGCAGGACCGCCTTCATTGCGTCGATCAGCTTCACGGTATCTGCAACGTACTGCGCATGCGCGCTGAGAATCGCTTGCCTTTCTGCAGGCGTCAGAAGCGCGTCGATTTGCACGCCCACGCCTCCGGCTGCTTCGGACTCGCCCATCGCGATCTTCCCATAGAGTTCGCCGACGGCGATCCTGTGCGCGGGAGTCAACGCCGCAAGCATCCGTGCGCGCCTCGTTTGGCGCAGTTCCATTACGGGCGCAGCCAGTGACGATTGCATGGCGTGCTCCGTCGGAACCAGTACTGCACCCATCGGTCGCTGCGCTAGCAGACGCGCGGCATCGGCCGGCACAAATGCAACTGGTTGCGGCGTGGGACCGAGGAGCCGAACGCGGGCATCGCCGGATTGCTGCATCATCGGCATGGCCGCTTGGATCTGCTTGTTCAGCGCTTGCTGCCGCACGGCATACTGCGTGAACGCCGCTGCGATTGCGGCGCGTGCCGCCGGCGTGAGGAGGCCGTCTATCTTCGACGTCAGCGCGGCGGCGTTTGGTTTGTCGGCTACGGCGTCGGCACCGATATCGGCTGCGATCGCAGCGAGTTGTTCAGGCGTCAGCGCTCGCGTGATGGCGGCCATCAGTTGACGGCGGCTTTCTACAAGCTGCGGACGAAACTGCTGGAAAACGTGCACCATCTGTTGCGGCGACCGTATCTGCGGCAGGGGCGCAAATGAAGGCACCGGCGGAGGCGATGGCGTCGCCGACGGTGCTTGTGCCAGCAGAAGAACGAAGACGAGTACGGTCATCGCGCCAACGTTCCCGGTTAGTGCCGCAACGGCGGTGCGACGGGACGGCCGCAGGGATCGGTCAAGGTAGTCAACCCCCACTTGGATTGACGCGTCATTACGCGCGTATCGCGCCGCACCGGACCGAACAAGTGGATCGCATCGTCGACCGCCCGCGAACGCACTGCAGCGTTGGGCGCTTTGACGATTTCAACCGAAGCGAGACTCGTGTCGAAGTTACTGGTGACGACGACCTGCGCGCCGTCGAAATCCATGATGCGCGATTCGCACGAGCCCAGCGGAGCAGGCGACGCACTCGATCCGTCGGCGGCGCGATGCGCCGACGAGCATCCAGCGATCAGCACGATAAGCGTTGCCGCAAAGCGCCTGGTCAATTAAACGATAGCGTCCGTCCGCACGAGTCGATCGCTTTATCCGGAACCATCATGCCGTTCTCGCCGGGCTTGAACGAGACGATCTTGAGAGCCGGCGCGTCGATGCCCGCCGGACCGTACGTGGCCTCAAGCGCCAAGCGCGCGTCGTTGACGGACTCGGGATTGTCAGCCTTCGCCGTGACGATGTATTGCTGCACCGAACCGTTATTAGCGAACAGAATGCGGAAGCCCACGCCCGAGGGCGACGTCACGGCTTTCTCGCCGCACGAGGGACCGGGCGAATAGGCCGAAGCCGTACCCGCACACGACAACGCAAGCGCGACGCCCACGGTCGCAAAGCGAGCGCATACTCCCACGCTTCGATTATCGGCCGCCGGTTTGGGCCGGGACCGTGCTTCGAAGGTAAAGTTCTCGCAAGTTTTTCTCTGGAACCTCCGACGGTGCGTCCATCATCAAGTCGCGCCCGACCTGGTTCTTCGGAAACGCGATGACCTCGCGGATGTTGTCCTCGCCGCACGCCAGCATGACGATGCGGTCGATTCCCAGCGCCATGCCGCCGTGCGGCGGGGCGCCGTAGTCCAGTGCGCGTACGAAGAAACCGAATCGCTCTTCTACGTCGTGCGAGCTCAGGCCGAGCATCTCGAAGATCTTCCGCTGCTGCTCGGGTTTGTGTATGCGGATCGAACCGGACCCGAGCTCGTAGCCGTTGAGCACCATGTCGTAATGCTGCGCGCGCATCTGCATCGGATCGGTTTCGATCAGCGGCCATTGCCCTTCGGCCGGTGCGGTAAACGGATGGTGGGCGGGAACGGGATTTCCGGTCTCCTCGTCCATTTCGAGGTACGGAAAGCCGGTCACCCAACAGAACGCAAACGCCCCGTCGCGCAGTTTGCACCGGTCGCCGACTTCGTTGCGCATCCGTCCCGCCACGTTATACGCGAGCGCGCGTGCGTCTGCGAAGAGCAGCACCGCGTCCCCGGCTTCCGCCTTTGCAGCCGTGCGAACCGCCGCGAGATCCGCATCGCTCAAAAACTTGGCCGCGGACGATTTCACGCCGTCGGAGCCGTACGCTATCCATACCATGCCTTTGGCACCGAACTGTTTGGCCGTCTCCGTGAGCGCGTCGAAGTCGCGCCGCGACAGCGAAGCTCCGCCGGGATACCGCAAAGCGACGATCGATCCACTCGACGACAACGCCGAAGAAAAAACGACGAACTCGGTCGCGCGAAAGACGTCGCTTACGTCGGCCAGCTCGAGGGCGAAACGGAGATCCGGCTTATCTACGCCGTAGCGTAAAATTGCCTCGTCGTACGTCAAACGCGGGAAAGGCGGCAAATCTACGCTCAGCACGGTCTTCCAAACGTAGCGCATGCACGATTCCATCGTTTCGAGCACGTCGTCTTGCGTGCAGAACGACATCTCCACGTCCACCTGGGTGAACTCGGGCTGACGGTCGGCGCGCAGATCTTCATCGCGCATGCAGCGTGCGATCTGCATGTACCGGCCAAAGCCGGCAACCATGAGAATCTGCTTGAGCATTTGCGGCGACTGCGGCAGTGCGTAGAACGAGCCGGGATGCAGGCGGCTTGGAACCAAATAGTCGCGCGCGCCTTCCGGCGTGGACTTCATGAGCATCGGCGTTTCGATCTCGACGAAATCGCGCGAGTCGAAGAAGTCGCGAACCGCTTTGACGATACGATGGCGAACGCGCAAGTTGCGCTGCATGCGCGCGCGCCGCAGATCCAAATAACGGTACTCCATGCGCAAGTTCTCGTCGACCGGATCGTCGGAGTTCACCGAGAAGGGCGGCACCTGCGAGCGGTTGAGAATATCGAGCTCCTGCACGCCGACCTCGATCTCGCCCGTGGGGAGCTTCGGGTTCTCGGTGCCGGCCGGACGGCGCCGCACGGTGCCGCGCACGCGCAGCACGTCCTCGTGGCGCAGATGCTCGGCGTCGCGAAAGCTCGGATGCTGCGGATCGAAAACGATTTGCGTCACGCCACCGCTATCGCGCAGGTCGACGAAAATCAAACCGCCGTGATCGCGGCGGCGATTGACCCAGCCCGACAGCTCGGCCGACGTTCCCTCGTCGGCCCCTCGCAGGGCGCCGCACGAGACTCTTCCTCTATCCATCGTTTTCATGTGTTGCGAGTGCTTCCTTAATGCCGGAAACGTAATAATACTGCCAAACGAGCTCGCGCGCGAATTTCGAGCGATCGGCGCGCGCGTCGAAGTACCCCAATACCGATGGGACGCGGGTCAACAGTGAATGCAGGCCGAGCGAAACCGGCGTCATGCCAAGGTTGAGCTTCACGCGATAATCCGGGTGCTTCCGATAGAAGCGCACCGTCGAGCGCCCGGCGAGTTTCATCTTTTCCTTTTGGTCGCCAACCGAGACGTCTTGACAGTGGTAGTTGACCGCTTCGGGCTCGTAGACGATTTCAACGCCGGCTCTTTGAAGACGATAGCCGAGCTCGAGGTCCTCGTGACCGTAACCGGTAAAACTCTCGTCGAAGGTGCCCACCCGCAAGAGCTCCTCGCGTTGCACCGACGCGTTGCCCGTGAGGAAGTATAGCCACGACAACCGCTTGCGCGCGGCCGGATGCAGGCTGCCGCGCGCTTCGGGCCGATCGCGTTTGTGCGCGTAGTCGTCGAGATTCTTGACTTGCACTTCCAAGCCGACGACGGCGATGCGCGTGCGCTCGTCGTGGCGCCGCAGGTGCCGCGACAGCAGATCGGGCGCAGCGAGTATGTCGGCATCGTTGAACAGCACGATGCGCCCGCGCGCGGCCTCGACGCCGGCGTTGCGTGCCGCCGCCCGGCCGCCGTACGCTGCGGGTAAATGCCGTACGTTGCCGGCTTCGGAAAAAACGCGTGCAAGGTACTCGGCGGTCCCGTCCGTAGAATTCGAATCGCAGACGAGAATCTCGTAGCGGTCGCGCGCGAGGTCTTGCGCGAGCAGCGTCGGGACGACGTGCTGCAGAATATCGAGACGATTGTAGGTCGGAATGACGACCGAGATATCAAGCATGCATCAAATGGGTTACGCCGGTGACGATCTCGTCCCGAAATCGCGCGAGCAACTCCTCTTCCGCGGCGGCGGGTTTGCGAACGAGGACGTGCGGCACGCCGTAGGGTGCCCACTCTTGCGAGTTGAGCCGGAAGAAGCGATGTTCGAAAGCCACGAGCAGGGGCCTCTGCACGGCGCTTGCGACATGAGTCGCACCCGTATCGACGGTGACCACCACGCCGGCGCGCTCGAAGACGGCGGCCCATTGGTGAAACGGCAGCCCTCGCAGGAAACGTGCCACGTGCGGGTTGCCCTCGAAATGCGGCGCGAACTCATCGCACTCGGCCGCGCTCGTAACGACTAAGGGACGCAGCGCCGCAAGGCGCTCGACCAGCAGCAGCGTGCTCGCGAGCGTGCTGCCGACCGTAAACCATCGCATGCCAAGATGGAGCACTATGGGATCGCGCGGCAGCGCGCGAGCGACGGCACGATCCTCTTCGATCAAATCGAGGCGCAGCGTTTCGACGCGGTCGTGGGCGCCGGCAAGCCCGACCAAGTCGAGCAGCTGCACGACTTCGTGACGAACGACGCGCTGGGGAAACCGATCGCTGAGCTCGGGATCCGCCTCGGAAACCATCAAGCGGTTCACGTAGAGCGGCGCCGTCAGTCGCGCGACCCATCGCCGCTCGTAGGTGTAGCCGACGCGCAGCGGTGCGCCCGTCGCTCCTACCAATTGTAAATCCACCGCACGCGGTGCGAGCGCAATAGCGATGTCGTATCCGCGCCGGCCTTCGCCGAACGCTGTGGGACGAACTTCGCGCGGAAGCACGGCAAGTTCGTCGATGTCGTCGTTGCGTTCCATCACAATGCTGTTGTAGGGACTCGTCACCATCGTAATGCGAGCGTCCGGAAACGAGGCACGAACGGTCGCGATTGCCGGCGTCGACAGGATCAGATCGCCGATACGATCGGTGCGCGAAAGAAGGATCTTCACTTCAAAGCGCGTTCGAGTTCTTCGAAATACGCATCCGTTGCCAGCGCGCGAGCGGCCCGGGCCTCGCGATCGCTCAAGATCCGGTCGCCGGACAGGTCGCCCAGACGGGCGCGCAGCCGCCGGCCCGAGTTCAAGCCGCGCGTCAAAGCGTACGCGCGGCGTTGTGCGGAGTTGATTCCCGTCGCGAGGTAAGCGCGCCAGGTAGGATGCAAGCCGACGAGCACCACGGCGGTGCGCGCCTGCGCTCGTGCCTGGCGCACCATCTTCTCTACGTCGCACGCGCGCGTACGCGGTTTATAGTGATATGCCAGCGCTTTGGGGTTGAAGACCGCCTTTACGCCGCGTGCGCGCAGACGCAGCCCGACGTCGATGTCTTCCCATCCGTACTCGGAGAAGTTTTCGTTGAATCCGCCGATGCCGCGAATAGTCGTCAGCGGCACCGACACGTTCGTCGTCCAGAAATAGTTGCCGCTGTAGTTTTTGATCGTCCACACCGGCGGCGGAAGATCGTCGAAGCTTTCGACGTTGATCGCTCCTCCGCGCACGATCGCTTGCGGGTGCGAGGCGTGCGACCGCAGGTGCTCTTCCAAGAAGTTCGGCAGCGGCAGTACGTCGTCGTCGATGAATACGATTCGCTCGCCGCTCGCGCGTGCGATACCGGCATTGCGCCCTTTTGCCAAACCTGCATTGGCCTGATTCACGACGACGAACCGGCAGTTGGCGCGCTCGCGCGCGCGCTCCATTACGGCCGCCGTGTCGTCGATCGACCCGTCGTTGACGAGTACGACTTCGTACGAGCGTTCGGGAATCGTCTGTTCGAAGCACGCGTCGAGCACGCGTTCGAGCAGCGCGGCGCGGTTGTACGTGCAGAGCTGGATCGTCGCCCGCATTACAGAACGCTCTCGGCGGCAGCTAGGATGCGGGTGACGTCAAGCGCCGCCACGCAGGCGTAATCGCGGCAGTTTTCTTTCGTATCGCCTTTATGGCAAGGATAAGACGGCCTGACGACCGCCGTCCGCGTTCCCAGCGGTGCCCACCGGTCGGGATAGTCCGTTTGAAACGGAAAGATGCCGACGGTCGAACAGTTGACCGCGGCCGCGACGTGCATCGAGCCGGTCGTAATGCCGACGAAACCGCGAGCGCGTTTGGCGAGCGCTCCGAACGCACCGATACCGAGTTTCCCCGCAATCGAAGCGACGGCCTCGCTGCCCGCAGCGAGGACGACTGCATCGCAAATCGGCGCATCGGCGGGCGAACCGCTAACGAGAACGCGCCCACCGTAACGATCCTGCAGCTCCACCGCCAGTTTGGCCCATCCGTCGACGGGCCAGACGCCGCGCTTCGACGCAACCGCGTTGCATGGATTGAGAATGATAAAATCATCATCGATTACCGTTGCCGCCTCGCGTTCGTCTTCGGCGGTTGGAATGAATCGATAGACGCGGTCGCGCGTGTCGCAGCCGATCGCGCGCGCATAGTCGAGAAGGATGTCGCTCCAATGCGATGTCACGTCGCCCGTCTCGCTGCGGATCGTCACCTCTCGGGTAAATCGGAACGAGTAGATGCGCCGGGCCTGACCCACCCGCGTAGCGATTCGGGCGAGCTGCGGAATCCGCGCCGTACGCGACGTCGCCCACGTAACGACGCAGAGGTCGTAGGATCGAACGAGCAGCGCGTCGGCCAGCGCGCGCTCCGCTTCGCCGTCGTCGACGAGGACATCGTCGACGTCCGGTACGCGCTCGAGCGTCGCGCAGTGACTGCGAAGCGTAAGGGCGTCGACGGCGTCGTACTTCTGACGCAGCGCTCGACCGACCACCGAGGCCACCAAAGAATCACCGATTCCCCCGCCGGCGCAATACAATAACGCTCGCATGGATTAGCGGGCATCGCCGCGGACCGAGCGCACGAGCTCGCGCGTGTAAACGCCGTCGAGAAACTGCGTTCTAGCCAACGCGCGAAGCCAGCCCGGAGCGCGATCGGCCGTTGCCAGGCCCGCGTACAACGCCAGCAACGCCTCCGGCGTGAGGAAGCGACCCCGCAGCACGTTAGCGGCGTGCGCTCCCGTTGCCAAGCGCGCGCGCCGCGAGGGATGTTTGCGTAGAAATCGTCCGGCCATGCGCGCCTTTTCGTAAGCCTTGCGCGCCTCGACTTCAATCGTGTTTTCGGCCGGCGGCTTGATATGCCAAATGTAGGCGTCCCACGCGAATCGCCAGACTAACCCCGCTTCCCGCAAACGCACGCCGAGCTCGGTATCTTCCCAGCCGTACAAGTCGAAACTCTCGTCGAACGCGCCCGTCGCTGCGAGCGCGCGGCGCGGGACCGATGCGTTGCACGTGCACAAGAACGCGCGGGAGTAGTTGGTGAATCTCGGCGTCGGTCGCTCGCCGTACGAAGCGACGTTGAGAATGGGCCCGTTGACGACGGCAGGCTCGCCGAATGCGTGCGCGCGCGCGTGCGCGGCAATCCAATCCGACGGGGCTTGCACGTCGTCGTCGCAAAAAACCACGATCTCGCCCGCTGCGACGGCGATGGCGCGATTGCGGGCCTTGCCCCGATTCGGCTCCGGCTCGCGTTCGTAGCGCACGGGTATGGCCGACGTTTGGGCGGCACGCTCTACGACGTGGGGCGTGTCGTCGCTCGACCCATTGTCCACGACGATCACTTCGAACTGCGGCGCACCCTGCTGCTGCCCCAGCGAATCGAGCGCGCGCTCCAGACAGCGGGCGCGGTCCTTCGTCGCGATGACGATGGAGAGCTCGGGTGTCATGCCACCAATGCGAGCAGCTCGCCCGCCATCCTGTCCGCAGCGCCGGCGTGTTCGCGATAGAGTGCCGCAAGCCGGCTGCCGGTCGACGCGATCCACGATGCGTCGTCGTACCGTTCCAGTGCGATGCGGGCGATACGGCCCGGCGTGACGGTGCCGTGCACCTCGTGCACGAGCATCTCGCCCGCGTCGATATTCGGTTGAGTGTGATACCTAAAGCGGTTCGACACGCCTACGGCGACGGCGCGCTTGAGCGGCACGCCGACGAGCGGAATGCGATCGAGATACGTTAGCGGACCGTTGAACGTGACGATTTCCGGAGCGTTTAGCGGCGTAATGGTGATCGCCGGTTTGCCGAGCACCGCGAGTTCGATCGTCTTGGTTCCAGGAATCGTCAGCACCAAGCGCGCGCGCGTCGCGGCCGCCAGCGCGTTGTTCACCACGGGAATGCGCACGTCGCCTTCGAGGGACTCCACAAACGTTTGGCCGTGGGCGCCGGTCAAACGTCCGCGGCGCGAGAAGACGCGCGGATCGCCGCCCCGTTCGATTGCGGCGCGGAGCTTATCGCGCGGCGTAAACGGCGATATGCCGAAGGCAATCGGCAAGCCGGGACGTTCGCGCAAAATGCGCAGCGCAGCGGTGAAGTAAAACGGAACGAGATTGGAGACTTCGTACGGACGCGATCCCGGCATGATCAAGATACCGTCGTCGGGCGCTCCCGGCTCGGGCGGCGCGCTCGCCTCGAGCAGCGCACCGTCGATCGCGAGATTTCCCACGCGCGCGATCCGCTCGGCGGGCGTGCCCCAAGCGGCGAGCTGTTCGGCGTTGCGCTCGTCGACCGCAAACGCGCGCTCGAAGAGATTGCGATATCGCCGGCGCGAGAACTTATACGTCGCAGCCCTTCCTTTCAAACGCGCGTGCAGCCGAGCGGCGTGAAGCAAGTCGCCTCCGACGTACAACACGACGTCGACGCTTTGCGGAACGCCCTCGACGTGGCGGCCGAGCGCGAAACGAACGTACGACTTCGGATCGTAGACGCTCGCTTGCGGAAACAACGCTCTGACGGTCTGCGCTTCGAAGCCGGTCGCGTACTCGTCGGGAACGAGAAAGACGTGCACGTCCGTCTCCGGCGCGTGCCCGTAGAGCGAACGCATCAGAGGACGAAGCCAGCCGGCGACCTCGCCAGGCCCGTTAGCGGTGACGGCTATACGCATGCAATATGGAGGCGATCACGTCGGTCGTGCTTAGTCCGGAGACGTGCGGTGCGAGCGCGATGCGGCCGCCGTGAGCCAGCACGACCGTTCGCTCCGGCAGCTCGTCGGCGCGATACTGATCGCTTTTGACGTGAACGTTAGGACGAATGCGCTCGAGCAGCGCTTCGGGTGTCGATTCGCCGAAGCCGACGACGGCGTCGACGCTGCGCAGCGCCAGCAGCGTCTTGGCGCGATCGGCGAACGGCACGATCGGCCGCGCGTCGCCTTTTAGGCGTCGAACCGACTCGTCTCCGTTCAGACCGATGATGAGCGCGTCACCCTGCGCGCGCGCCCAAGCGAGATACTCGACGTGTCCTGCATGAAGCACATCGAAGCAGCCGTTGGTGAAGACGACCGTCTTGCCTTCCGACTGCAGTTCATCGCGAAATGCGGCGGCCTCGTCCCACTGCAGCAGCTGGCCAAAAAATCTACGCTCGTCCATTGCGCACCAGCGCGAGGATCTCGCGCGACGAAACCGTTGCCGTACCCAACTTTTCGACGACTGCGCCGGCCGCGAAGTTTGCGAGTTTCATCGCGTTTTTCATGGAGGCGCCCCCCGAGAGGGCGACCCCCAAGGTCGCGATCACCGTATCGCCGGCGCCGCTGACGTCGTAAACGGTGTGAGCTACAGAGGGAACCGAAAGCCGTTCGCCGTTGCTGCCGAAGAGCGCCATGCCGTGTTCGCCGCGCGTGATCACGACATACCGGCATTTCAAGCGGCGCAATAATCGAAGGCCTGCCGCCTCGAGCGATTTCTCGTCGACGACCTTGGTGCCGCTGGCGATCTCGGCCTCGTGCACGTTCGGCGCGACGCACGTAACGCCGGCGAACATTTCGAGATTCTGCGGCTTTGGGTCGGCGAGGACGATCGGCGCTTCGAGGGCGGCCTCCACGACGTCGCGCGAGAACAGACCCTTGGCGTAATCGCTCAAAATGACGGCGTCGCTTTCGGCGGAGCGTTCGCGAATGAACTCGACCAACTCTTTACGCTTACTGCCATTGAGCGGAACGACGCTTTCCCAATCGGCTCGAACCACTTGCTGGTTGTGCGCGACGACGCGCGTTTTTCGCGTCGTCGGACGCCCGGGCAGCGTAAATACGCCGGTATCGTCGACACGCTCCGCGCGAAGAAGATCCCGCACCTGGCGGCCGTAGTCGTCGTTTCCCACAGTACCGGCGAACGTTACGCCCACATTGAGAGCGCGCACGTTGTTCGCGACGTTTCCGGCGCCGCCCAATGTGAACGAATGATCGTTCACGGCAACGACAGGGACCGGTGCTTCTGGCGAAATGCGCGTAACCGTTCCCCAGATCCACTCGTCGATCATCAGATCGCCGACGACCAAGATGCGGCGACGGCGGGCACTTCGGAAGACCGCCTGTGCTTGATCGAGAAATCCGGTCACGCCAAGCCGTCCTCGAATATCAGCGTCTGCTCCACGAGATCGCAGACGATGTGCGCCATTACTTGATGAACTTCTTGCACGATCGCCGCATAACCGTGCGGGCCGACGAGTGAAATATCCGCAATCTTCGCGACCGTGCCGCCGCCGTTGCCGGTGAATGCAACCGTCACCGCGCCGCGGTTGCGGGCAGCTTCCAACGCCAGCACGACGTTGCGCGACTCGCCGCTCGTCGTCATGCCGATGACCACGTCGCCCGGCTGCGCGAACGCTTGCACTTGGCGCGCGAACACCTGGTCGTAGCCGTAATCGTTTCCGATACACGTCAACGCCGACGAGTTCACCGAAAGCGCCTCGCTGTAGAGGCCGGGCCGCTCGCGCAGGAACCGTCCCGACAGCTCGGCGGCCATGTGTTGCGCTTCAGCAGCACTGCCGCCGTTGCCGCACCACAGCACCTTCTTTCCCGCGCGCAAAGCGGTCGCGATTGCGGCCGCGATGGCGACGGTCTGTTCCCGATAGTGTGGAGCTTCGAGCAGCCCTTGACGATCGGCGAGCAGCTCGTCGAAGCCACGCCGGCCTTTATAATCTACGGCTCTATCCAAAAGAGATCTTCACCTTGCGAAACGAGCTCGCCGTTGCCGGGAACGATGCGCACGATCGTTCCTGTGAAGTCGCTCTGAATCTCGTTGAAGAGTTTCATCGCCTCGAGGATGCAGATGACGTCACCGGTTTCGACGCGATCGCCTACCTGAACGTAGGCTTCGGCGTCGGGTGACGGCGAGCGGTAAAAGACGCCCGTCAGCGGTGCAACGATCTTTTTGACGTTTGCGGGTGCCGCCCCATGCGCCGGTTCGTTTGCGGCAGCCGCCGGTGCTGCCGCGTGCTGCACGGTCGCAAGGGGAGCCGCCACGGCCGGCTCGCGTCGTACGATTTCGTAGAATGCGTCGCCGACTTTGACTTTCAAGCGATCGAGATCGTGCTCGTGCATGAGCTCGAGCAGTTCTTTGAGCGTCGCGGAATCGCGGTCTGACGCATCCATCACTGCATCGCTTCTACAATGGCCGCTGCAACGTCTTTTCCGCTGCCCAGCGGCAAGCGGCTGTCCGTGCGGTTTTCGAGGTCTCGCAGCAGAAGCTCCCCGGCCGCAAGCTCGTCGCTCCCCGCAATCAGCGCGTAGCGCGCGCCGTTGCGGTCGGCTAGCTTCAAGTGCGCCAGCAGTTTGCGGTCTTCATAGTCTGCAAAGGTCGGTACGTCGAGGACGCGGCGCAGCTCGGCCACGATCGGCACCAGCGCCGCGCGGGCCTGCACGCCGAGCGGAACGGCTTGGATGCCGAGCCGCGGCCGTTGATCCGCATTACCGAGCGCTTCGAGCATCATGAGAAACCGCTCCATGCCTAACGCGAATCCGACGCCGGGAACGTCCGGCCCGCCCAGCGACCGCACCAAGCCGTCGTAGCGACCCCCGCCGCAGACCGTACTCTGCGATCCCAGAACGGACGAGGTGATCTCGAAGACGGTTCGGTTGTAATAGTCGAGCCCTCGAACGATACGCGGATTGATCGTAAACGGAATTCCGGCGAGATTGAGGTACGCTTTGAGCGTTTCGAAGTGCTCGCGGCACGCATCGCAGAGCATCGATTCGAACGTCGGCGCGGTTTGCACGAAGCTTTCGTCGGACGGATCTTTGCTGTCGAGCAATCGCAACGGGTTGCGCTCCAAGCGGCGGCGCGAATCTTCGCTGAGCTTTTCGAGATTCGGCCGAAAGTGTTCCAAAAGCGCGGCGCGGTAGCGCGGACGGCATTCGTCGTCGCCGATTGAGTTCACGTTGAGCGTCGCGTCGGTGATACCGTATCCCTTGATCAGCTCCCACGCCAGCGAAATCACCTCGAGATCGGCTTCCGCGCCAGCAAATCCGAAACACTCGACGCCGAACTGATGCGACTGGCGATAACGGCCTTTCTGCGGCCGTTCGTAGCGAAAGATCGGTCCGACGTAATACAGACGGAGCGGAGCTTGCCCGAACAGGTTGTGCTCGAGGGCGGCGCGCACCACCGGGGCCGTCCATTCGGGACGCAAGGTCATGCTGCGGTCGCCACGATCGACGAACGTGTACATCTCCTTTTCGACGATGTCCGTCGTGTCGCCGACGCCGCGCACGAAAAGCTCGGTCGCTTCAAAAGTGGGCGTGCGGATCTCTCCGTAGCCGAAACGCTCCGCAAGCGCGTGAATGCGTGCCTCGAGACCGATCCAGCGGCCGGACTCGGGCGGAATAAAGTCTTGCGTCCCTCTAGGCGCGCCAAGATACGAGGGCATGGGGGCGGTCCTTCGCGTAGGAGACTACCGGCTCATTTGCAGCCGTTTGCAAAGATACATCGGCGCCTAAAGCCCTTTCAGCACAAACCTGCGACTACGCCCTATTGGGCTGCATCGTGCTCGTGGTGCCGATGCCAGAAGAAATCGCGTTTCTCTGACATCCCCGCAAGGTACAGATTAACCATTGCGATGCAAATGGACTAGCTTGTTTTTTTGTCCCTGGGGATCTCGAGCGCCATGCTGCCCGAGAGCTTCGGCGGCAGCGGTTTGCATGGGACCAACGCGCCCGCCAGGCCGTCGTCACCGTCGTCGGTGACGCGTGGAAGGCGTACCGGGCTGTGATAGGGCTCGCGCGACGAGTTGGTGTCGAGTTCTCGCCCGTGGCCGAACAGCCGCGAAAGCCATTTCATGGTATGCATTCAATTTCGCCGTGTTGCCTAAAAGACATCGCTCGTCGGGGCTTGCGGCACGGCACTCCGCACGTGATAGCATTTGCGTGCGCAGATCGCTGTTTGCGGCGGGTATTCTCGCGGAAGCGATTTGGCCTGACGAAGCCCGGCTTATTCTCGTTAATGCGGCGGCCATCGTGCTGGAGGCGCTGCCGTTCGTGGTCGCCGGCATTTTAGCCGAGCGCGTCCTTCGACGAACGTCGCTCGTCGCGTACGCCGGATGCGGCTGCGTCGCCGGACCGTCGGCACGCTCTTTGCCGGCAGCGGCATTGACGTGGTTCGCTTTCGGACCGCTTCCCGCACTCGCCCGCGTGGCCGCTGCCGCCGCCGTCGATCGATATCTACGCCGCAATCGCGAGCCTGGTTCGTGCGCGCACGGCACGACCGATCTCGTTACCGAACTCGAGCGTCTCCTGCCGTTTGCGATCGCGGCGGCGATCGGCGCACAGATTGCCGCTCGAGCCGAGCTTTCGCACGCGAATCTTTCGCTGCAGATCGCGGCCGGCGGCGCGCTGGGTTTCTTGGCGTCGCCGTGTGCAATTGGTTCGGTCGCCGTTGCGGCAGCGCTGCGCGCACAGTCCCCGGCGGCTGCCGCCGCGTTTCTGTGCGTCGCCGGCATCGTCGATCTCCACGCCCTGCTTCCGCAGCGAATGCCGCAGCGTAACGGCGGCGATGCGTTCGCCTACGCAGTGCTGGCGGCCGGCGCCGGGTTCGTTGCCTGTAGGCACGGCGCAGAACTCGTTCGCCCGGCGTTTGCACCGGCTCTTGCGGTTTGTGCCGTTGCGGCCGCGACGCTGGCATTCTCGCGACGAAACCAACGCGCGTGTATGCACGGCGCTCCTGCGGTCGTTTTGCTGGGCGCGCTGATTGCGGCACCGCCGCCTGTCTACCATGCAACCGAAACGACGCTCACCGATGTTTTTCCCGGCGAGCGTCTATCGTTCACGGGCGTGCTGACGCGCGACGGCCGCGCTGCCGCCTTAGTCCGCTACGCAATAACGTGTTGCCGCGCCGACGCCGCTCCCGTAGTGGTGCGGCTCGCGCGACCGGCAAACGTCACGCCCGGAACGTGGGTGCGCGCCGACGGCATCATGGTCGGCACGCCGGAAGGCATGGCGCTCTCCGCGGACCGCATTGCGCCGGTTGGGGCTCCCGCGGATCCATTTGTCTATCGCTAGCGATCCTGCCATCTGGATTACCGGTGCCTTGGTTCGAGCAGCTCCACGGGTATGCCGTTCGGGTCCTCGACGAAGGCGATCCATCGATCCCCGCCGGGGGACTTCTTGGGACCCTTGACGACCTTCACGCCGTCGTTGCGCAGCGACTCGACAACGCTTTGGAAATCGCCCTCGACGTCCATGGCGAGATGCTCGTAGCGGTTGCCCAACTCGTACGACGGGTGTTCCTCGAGATCGTAGACGAGCTCGACGTACGCGTCCCAACTCTTACCGACGAACGCCATGTCGCAGTTGCCGGGATAATGGTGCGGTCCGCCCAGCAGCTTGAGGCCAAGCTTGGTATAAAAGTCTATCGACTCTTGCATATCGTTGACGAAAATCGATGTGTGCATCATGCTCTTCATTCATCCCCA
Source organism: Vulcanimicrobiota bacterium (assembly GCA_963715435.1). Lineage (GTDB taxonomy): Bacteria > Vulcanimicrobiota > Vulcanimicrobiia > Vulcanimicrobiales > Vulcanimicrobiaceae > JAFAHZ01. Next base: position 1,679,693 of record OY970243.1, on the reverse strand, counting down.
AACCCGAAGCTTAGAGCTTGACGTTAACCGAGAAATACATGTTTAGCGCAAGCGGATAGTTTCCGGAGCTCGAATCGCCGTACGACGGCACGAACGACTGTGCGAAGTACGGATTTTCTGGAACGCCGTTGGCCTTGAGATCGTACGGAGACGATCCCTCGAAGAAATTGCCGCCGTTGTAGAACGTGTTCGACGTATAGCCGCACGTGTAGCCGTTCGGGGGATACGCTTTCGACCACGGCGTGGTCGAGCCGCCGAAGCACGCGTTGACGATGTTGGCAACGATCATCTTTGCCGTGATGCGCGGCGTGATATCGTACGACATCTGCGCGCCGAGGTTGAACTGCCAGGGCTGCCGGAACTGACCGAATTGGTCGAACGTTCCCGTCTGAGGATTGGGGATGTACAGGTAGCCCGGCGTGCTGCCGTCGGCGGTGAGTGCGTGACTGCACGAGGTATAATCGGCGTTTTGAGGAGTACTCGAGGGAATGCCGGAGCTGCGCTGGTTGGCCGTGCACGAGCGCGGATCCATACCTTGCACGTCCGACGGCGTTCCGTAGGTGGTTCCCTCCTGCAGCGACATCGCCGGCGTGAACGCGAACCGTCCGTGCCGGTAGTTCACGACGAGTGAGAACGTATTGGGCGACAGGTACGGAAAATCGAGTCCGGGCGTATACCAATCGTGCACACCCAGCAGCGGCTGCGGCGCCATCGTGTAGTATGGATTGAGAATCGCCGTCGCAGGACACGTCGGTGCCGGCGTTCCCGTACCCGTCGGCGCGTAGCAGTGCGCGCCGCCGCCGGCTTTCGTCAGGGCGTTGAACTCTTCGATGTCCTGATTGTATTGATCGACCGGCCCGACGGTGCTGTTGGGATAGTTGCCCCACTTTTCCGCAGCGTTCGTGTAAGTGTACGAGAAGATTCCCGATAAGCCGTTTTTGTCAAAGTCGCCTTTGGTCATCATAAACTCGACGCCGTCGACGCGCAGCGTTCCGGCATTGAACGAGGGCGAAACGCCCAGACTGGGCAGGTTGACGGTTTCGTAGAGCTGATTGGTTCCCCACCGGTAATACGGCGTTATCTTGAACGCGATATCCGTATTTCGGATGTGCTGCTCCCACGAGGCGTCGTAGTTGTTGGAAAACTGCGCCTGCGCTTCGTGCAGCGGCGAGCTGTAGCCGAACGGTATGAATCCCAGCAGCGTAGACGCGAGGTTCGGCTGGGCGGTGGCGTACTGGATTTCGTAGTTTTGCGGCTGCTGCGCGTAGCGACCCACCGAGGCGCGGAAAACGGTGTCGGGACTTGCCGTATACGTCAGCGAGAACCGCGGCAGGAAGTAGGTTAGACTGTACTGAGACGGATAGTTGTTCGTCAGCAGAATCCCGTCCGTTCCGTTGGGGTGGACCGTCTGGATCGGCGTACCCGTCGAATCGTCGATCGGACAGTTGAACGTGACGAGCGGCTGATAGAGACGGATGTCCTGCGGCGGCTGCGGATAGAAGATCGGCTGCCGCGTTACCGGATTGACGCAGAACTCGTGTTGCGCCGCGTTAAACCAGAAGTTCGCCCCCGCGTTGTTCGTATTGGCTAAGCCGAACGTATCGTTCTCCCAGCGCAGCGCGGCGTTGACGTTCCAGCGATCGGTCGGGCGCCATTGATCTTCGATCGAACCGCCGCCGATCTTGGGCTGAACCGTATTGTAATCGGCCATGTTTCCGAGGTAGGTCAGATCCATCTGGGCGCCGTTGCGGCACGCCGGCGAGCCGGCCGGAACTTCACCCGCGGCGCATGGATTTTGTGAGTCGAGATTGTTACCGTACGGAGTGGCGAAGAATCCTTGCGTTATGGCAAGGTTGCACGGAGCGCGATGGCCGATGGGATAGTGACCCGTGGTCTTCGTGCTGTAACAGTACGCGCCGTCGGTGAAATTGCTCACCGCCAACGAGCCGATGTTGTCGTAGTTGTGGTTGTAGTAGCGCAGCGTGCTCGACGTCATGTAAGAGAGCATGCCGCTGACCATGTTCGAGCTGGAGACTTGATCGGCGAACTGCAGCTCCAAACCGCGCGTGTGCGAATCGACCTGATACTGATAGTTCGAAACGCCGAACGAATAGGCGTTGCCCCAGCCGTTGGCCGTGGCGCGGTTGGTATTCGAGTAGAACGTATAACCGAAGAGACGCAGGTAGGCGTTCGAGCCGAGGTTCTTTTGATACTGGAGTTTCGCGATGTTCGCCGTATCCCAACGGCCGTCGCGGTAGTTGTTGGGAATTTGCACGGTCTGTTGGTAGCCGCCCACGACCGGGCACGCGCCCGGCACGCCTTCGACATTGGCGCATCGTCCCGTCGGCGAGCCGGGATACAGATACGCTATCGGCGGCGTCGAGGCCGGCGCCAGCCATTTCGTACCGCCGGGATAGGTGAAGAAATCGCCCCATTGATTCGTGTTACCGGCGTAGACGTTCCCGTAGTTGACTGTACCGTCGTTGACGATGCCGAGTCCGAGCGGACCGGCGTCGTCGACGCTGGAGTAGTACTGCTGAAACGTTGCCGACGACATGTACAGCAGCTGCACGTCGTCACGGCCGGAATCGTTCTTGTGCGGTATGCCGAAGTGCGTGTTTGCCACGACTTCGCGATCGTCGACGGTCGACGGCTGCCCGTAGTTTGACGGGAACGAGCCAAAGCATCCGGGATCGCTGTTTAGAAACTTGGTCGCGGGATTCACGTACGTGGTGTTGGACTTGCACGATGGATAGACTGCCGGCCAGAACGGCAAGAACGTCGTTTCGTACGACGGATAGTAACCGTATGGAATCTGGTCCGTAATACTGGCGCCGTTGTACTGATCGAAGTAGCGGAAATCCTGATTCGTTCCGCTCAAACCCACGTAGTACGAGAACAGACGATCCGGCGACGCCCCGCCGACCTCGACGCGCGCGTCGTGGTAAAAGGTCGGCGTTCCCACGGCCAGCCCACCGACGGCGTAGCCGGGAAACGTGCCCGTCTTGATGACTTGGTTAATGAAGCCGCCAAGGCCGGTAGCGTTGGCATCGGCCTCACCGCCGCCGGTGTAGATCTGAAGCTCTTGTTGACCGAGCGTGTTGAGACCGCTGCTCGGATAGTTATCGAACGACCGGTTGACCGGAACGCCGTCGTACTCGAACCCGATCTGATCGTAGTAGCCGCCGCGAATGTATACGCTTTGATTGACGCCGACTTGATTGGGCGGCACGTACGCACCGGGCATCGCTGCAATCGCCGAATAGGCGGTGTTCATTCCGCCGCCGCCGCCCAAGGTCGCAGAAGCGGTCGTGACGGCGGGGTTCACTGAATACACGTCGGTTCCGGTGCCCGGCCGAACCGGGCTCAAAGACGAGCGCGACGTGACGTGCGCGATCTGTTTGAGACTCTTTGGAAGAACTATGGCGACGGCCTGGCTTTGATCGGCAAAGACTGAGATGCCGGCGATGGAGACTTCGTCATATCCGGCACGGCGCGCAGTAATCGTGTACGTATCGGGTGAGAGCGAGATGAACGTGAAGCGCCCCGAAGCGTCGGTCGTGACGGTAGCGACTTGCGACGGGCTCACGGCCGTCACCGCGGCGCCCGCGATCGGCGCCTTGCTGGCCGAATCGCTAACGGTGCCGGTGATCGAACCCGTCGTCCCTGCGACGACGCTCGATACCGGTAGCAGCACGAACGCCAGCGCGAGAAGCGCTCCGGCAGTGCGATGGAATAGCGAAACCGTCATGCTCCCTCCAGCTCCCTTGGCAGCAACTACCATTTTCCATTATAGAAAGGCGCGTCGCGCCGAGGGAACCGGGGATTTCCGCTATGGGCGCGAGGCGAGCCAGAGAGCGATGAGCTGGGCGCGCGACTTGACGCCTAGCCGCGCAAAAATTCCCGTCAAGTGGTGTTCCACGGTGTGCTCGCTGATGCGCAGACGAGCCGCGATGGTGCGATTGATCTCACCCTGTGCCACGAGTTCGGCGATTTGCACTTGGCGCGCCGTCAGACCCAGGCCGCTCTTGGCCGGCGCGTGCGGTTCGGCCAGGCGTGCCGCATCGCGAACCGCGCCCATTGCTTCGTAGGCGACCCGAGCGCGATCGCGGTCGCCGGCGAGCTCGGCGCACAACGCGGCATGCCAGCGGAAGCCCAGCCGCCCGAAGACGCGTCCCGCCGCCGCGTATTGTCCCGCAAGCAGCAGCCGATGAGCGCGGATCATTCGCGGCCGGCCCGTCGACCGAGCCAACACCTCGCGCGCTCTTTTGACGTCTGCCGGACGTCCGCTCAAGGCGACGTAGGACCACAGATTCCAGGCGCGGTGACTCATTTCGACCGCGGCAACCGTTTCGCTCAGGACCGCTCGAGCTCGCACTGCGTCGCCTTGGGCGCGAAACAGCTCCGCGAATGCGGCACCGCCGGCGGCGATGCGTTGTATCTCGCCCGACTGGCGGGCGTACTCGAGCGCACGCTCGTCGCAGCACGCCTGCAAGAGCGACCGATCGTTGAGCGCAAGCGCGAGCGGAATGCCGACCGCAGCAGCTCGCGTTTTGAACGTCGCGGTCGTTACGCCGCAGTCGAGCGCTTCGAGGACCATCGCGCGAGCGCGCGTCAGGTCGCCGCTCCAAGCCAGCGTCTGGGCATAGTTGATCGCGCAGTACGCAACGCGCCACAGCAGTCCGGTGCGGTGCGCTTCGGCCAGCGCGTGTCGATGGTGCTCGGCGGCCAGCTCGAGCTCGCCTAAATCGGCCGCGACCAGCGCGACGTTGTTCTCGACTTGCGCCACCAGCTCGCTCGAACCGGTTTCACGGGCGAGTTGCACCGCGCGCGCGCCGTCGGCGAGCGAGCCGGCCGCTTGTCCGAGCGCCGCGCGCGTCTCCGCGCGCACTTCGTAAAACGCGACGTTGAGCGGCGCGTCGAAATGCGCGCGCCACCGCGCGACGTCGTCGAGCAGCGCGGCCGCGCGCCGGGCGTCGCCGAGCGTTACCGCGTAGCGCGCGACCGAAAGCGACGCCGACAACCACGGACGCGCCTCGCCCAGACGCTCGAGCCGCGCGGCGGCTTCCGCGGCCGCCTGCTCGCCTTCCGAGGTTCGCGCATCGACCCAGCGTTGGTCGGCAATTCGCAGGAGCGCTTGACAATGGCCGATTTCGTCTTCAATCTGCTCGTACTCGCTGCGCGCGCGCTCGAACCAGCGCGCCGGCTCTTCGCCAACCCCTTCGATGTAGAGCAGCGTTCCGAGCCGTTCGTAAATCGCCGCCCGCGACAGACCAGGCGGATACTCCCACTGCAGGGCTGCGCTGTAAAAGTGAATCGCGTCGCGATATGCGTAAACGTCCGACGCGGCTTGCGCGGCAAGCTCGTTGTAGTAGCGCGCCTTGTCGGCGACGCGAGCCTCCGAATAGTGATACGCCAGTTCGGCGGCGCGCCGAGGCGCGTACTGGCCGTTTTCGATGCCGCGCGCGATGCGCAGGTGCAGCGGCGCGGCGAGGCCGAGAACGAGCCTGTCTGCGAGGACTTGCCGAATGAGCGAATGGCGAAAGGCGAAGCGATGCGGGTGTACGCGATCGGCGATGACCAGCTCGTGATCGAGCGCGCGCTGCATGGTCGCCAGCACGCGGTCCGTCGTCGTGCCGGCGATTTCGGCGACGAAGCCCGCGTCGAAATGCTGGCCGACGATAGCCGCGCGCACGAGCACGCTGCGTTCGTCTTCTGAGAACGTTGCCAGGCGTTCGCTGAGCATCGCGTGCGCCGAGAGCGGCGACGACGTTCCCAAAACGATCTCCCCGGAATCGATGGCGATGCGCGTCAGCTCCTCGGCGAAGAGCGGGTTTCCGTCGCACAGCGATTCGATCTTGGCGATCGCCTGGAGCGGAATCTCGGTGCTGTGTTCCCGAACGACGTTACCGATGAGGTTGCGAATATCGAACCGCCGCAATCCGCGCAACACGACTGAGGGTCCGCGCACGCGCAGCAAGCTAAGACGCAACGCAGCGAGCGCCGGGTTCGCGAGCATCGTTCCGGTGCGCACCGTAATGATGACGAGGACGCGCGACTCTTCGATCGCCGTCGTGAGATAGCGCAGCAAATCGACCGTCGCGTCGTCGGCCCACTGAACGTCTTCGATGACGATTGCAAGCGGCTTGCGCGCGGATTCTCGTTCGAGCGCTTCGGCGACGCCTTGAAAGTATGCGGCGCGCTCCTCGGCATGCGTCCGCCCGTCGTGCGCCGGAAGCCGCGGACGGCGCCCGATCCGCTCGAGCACTTGTTCTATAGGCAGATACGGACGGCGAATCTGCTCGACGCAGCCGCCGGCGGCAAGGACTGCCGTATCGCCAAGACGCGCAGCAAACTCACGCACGAGACGCGATTTTCCGATACCCGCTTCGCCTTCGATCCGCACGAAGCGCGAGCGGCGTTCGCAGGCGCTGCGAAACGCGTCGCTGAGCAGCTCGAGCTCTTCTTGACGTCCGACGAACGAGTCGGAAAAGGCTGCGGGGGAGATCATCGGTTAAAACAGGGTTGCTTGCGGACTAATAAGGAGACCTGCCATAGGGCGGCGTTTTTCCGCCATCGAGCGTGACGTCGTAGATCGGCCCGTCGCCTTGCTTGCTCTTCAGATCGAGCTTCGCGCCCGGACGATCGAGATGGAGCACTTGCACTGTAGCAATCAGCGGTTTTCCCGGAACCAGCTGCTTCACGTTCACGAGGTGAATCAGGTACGCACCCGTCGTTTTATAACCGCTGCCCGGATATTCGGCGAGGGTTGCGATGCCGTTGCGGTCGGTCAGCAATACGCTGCGCTCGTCGACGGCCAGACCGTAAAACGTGCCGGTCGGAAGATGGCGTTCTTGCTCGATGCGCGCGAGGAACGTGACCAGGCGTCCGAAGCGGTCTCGTCGAGCAAAATGCGTGTCGGTAATGACGTTGCGCAGCGGCGGCCACTGCAGCATATCGCTCGTAAAGCTGATCTCGGGTTCGAAGGGATCGCGCAGCGCGTCGGGCGTTCGCACTTCGAACGAGTCGTCATTGGGATGGAGACGGTCGGCGGCGACCGAGTCGTAGGCAACCGCGCCTTGAATCGCTAAGCCGGCGCTGGTTCCGCCCTCGACCCCGCCGCGCGTCCAGATCCTTCGAACGGCGTCGATGAGCTTGCTGCCTTTCCACGGCGCATAGTCGGCTTGATCGCCGCCGGAAAAGAAGACCACGTCGGCGCCGTCGACGTACGGCGCCAAGGCATCGACCTGCGCGCGCGACAGACAGTGCGGAATGACGACCGTTCGCACCGATTGGAACGGCCCGAGCGGCGCGATGTACGGATCGTAATCGTCGCTGCCGCCCGCACGCAGCACCACGACGTTACCGAAGCGCCCTTTGGACCCACCCGAAATCGTATCGTGCGCCCAATGCCACTCCGCGTCGATGTCGGTCCCGCCGCCCTCTAGAATGAGTCCCGGGCCGTGCAGCGGTGCGACCGTTCGCGCGTAAGTGCCCAACGGTGCGTAAACGCGCGGCCGGCAGAAACTCCAGTGTGCGACGTCCCACCACGCGCCCGCCGCCGGCGACGTCGTTTGCCCGACGATGCGATCCGAGAACGCATTGACCTGGGTGCGCCGGTAGATCAGCGCGATCGGCATTTCGTCGTAGAGCAGTTTTTGCAGCTTGGCATACGTGCGCTTACGCGTGGCTTCGTCGTACGTCGAAAGCCCCTGACGGAGCAGCGCGTCGATGCGCGGATCGCAGATGCGCGATTTGTTGTAGCCGTTAGGCGGAACGTTCGCGCACGCAAACTGGTCGGTAGTGTCGGGATCGTCGCCGTTCTCGAACGAGTAGAGGGCCATTTGGAACTTGCCGCCGTACACCGGACCGCCTTGATCGGACGGCGCCACGAACTGGGTCACTTGGTACTGCTTGAGGGTCACGCCCACGCCGACGGCGCGCTCGTATTGCGCTATGTCGTTCGAGGCGACCGCGTCTGCGGGCGTCTCCGCCTGCAAAATGAGCTGCAGGTGCAACGGGACGCCGTTTTTGTGGCGGATGCCGTCGGCGCCCATGCGCCAGCCGGCATCGTCGAGCAGCTTGCGCGCGTCCGCCGGATCGTACGGTATATCCGGATAAGCCGCAGGATCGAACGCCCAAAGGAAGAGTCCCTCGCCCGCGTGCCGGCTGTCCAGCGTTTTCAAATACGCCTTATTGACGGTATTCGGAATGTCGAGCGCTTCCGCCAGCGCGTGGCGGACGCGCGGATCCTTCGTGATCGGATCTTGCGTGTTGAAGATGATCGCACCGACGGCGTTCTGCGGCGTGCTCGTCACGACGTACCCGGGAATGCGCTGCAGGGCCGGATAAATTCCGTAATCCTGGGAGTCGAAGTAACCGTCAGCCTCGCGCGTGCGCAGCATGTTGAGGGCAGTCTGCGCGCTGGCGATAAAGCGCACCGTGATGTGCGATATCCCGGGCTTACCTCGCCAATAGTAGGGATTCGCGCGCAGCTCGACGCGGTCGCCCGGAATCCAATTCGCAACGAGATACGGCCCGGAACCGTACGGCGTGCGATTGAACGGCGCGGTATTGATGTCGGGAAGCGACTCGAGCGCATGCTTTGGGAGGATCGGAAAGCCCTGCGGTGCGCCGGCGACGACGATCAACGGCGGAAACATCTTCTCGAGATGCAAGACCAGCGTGGTGGGATTGGGCGCGTCGGCCGCGGTCACTTGGTCGTATGCAAACCGGGTCTGCACGTTGTTCTTTGGGTTATTGATGGCATCGATCGACCATGCTGCGTCGGCGGCGGTCAGGGGGGTACCGTCGGCGAAGCGAATGCCTTTGCGGATGTGATACGTGATCGTCTTGCCATCGGCGCTGATGCCGCCGTTCTGCAACGTCGGCACTTCGGTCGCGATGTCGGGAATCAACTTCCCTTCGTCGTCATATTTCACGAGGTACGAGAAGATCAGCATCGACCATTCCGTCGACGACGTGCCGTTCTCCAGCACGGGATTGAGCGAGCGCGGTTCCCATTGCTGCGCGACCACCAACGTGTCGGGGGCGGCGGTATGACGTCCGCACGCGGCGAGGGCGATCGCTGCGAGCAATGCGAGCAGTATACGGCGCATCATCGATCCAGAATCGCCCGTATCTCGCCTACGACCCTTCCGCTTTTATTCTTTACGATGGGGCGCGCGAAGGTCTGAACCTTCTCCAGCCGCGCATCCGACATCAATCCGGCCAGCCGCAGCGCCTCGCAGGCGGCGGGCGGACGTGCCCGCTCGTTGCCGTCGATGATCTTGATCACGAAACCGATGCCTTCGTCGAGGAGCGCTCCGGCGAAGATGCCTTCCGCGCCGCCCTTGCAAACCAGCGAGCCGCCGTATGCGCGAATCATCGCCGCGTCGAACTCTCCGGTACCTGACATATATTCCGGGTTGGCGATCATTGCATCGCGCACGATACGCAGCGCTTTCGCGTAGCCTGGGTCGAGTTCGTCGAGCGTCGCCAATCGCCGGTACGATAGCGCCGCGTGCTGCAGGGTCGTTGCGTAAACCGGAATGCCGCACCCGTCGACGGCGATTTTCAACGTTTCCAACGGCTCGTCGGACGCGCGCGCGCAGAACGCGAGAATGCGGTGCTGCGCGGGGTTTTCGGGATCGAGGTAGGTCGCGGGATCGGCGCCGGTGGCAATGCAGAGCGCCAAGATCCCAGCGTGCTTTCCCGAGCAGTTATTCGTGATTGGGTTCGTAAACGGAGGTTCGGGACCGCAACGGAGGGCGCTTTCGTCTAAGCCAATCTTCCGTAAGATCGAACGCACGGCTTCGAGGTGAAATGATTCGGCCGAGTGTGAAGCGGCCATGACGGCGATCTCGCGCGATTCCAAGCCGAAGCGTTCCACCACCCCGGCGGCAACGGCGGCCGCAGCGATAAACGGTTTTGCCGCCGAGCGCAGATAGATCGGTACGTCAACGGCGCCGAACGAAAAAACCGGTATGCCGCGGCCGCCGACGGCATAACCGGCTACGTTGTGAACCGACTCGACCACACCGCCGCGTATAACCGCTACGTATGGTTCCCCTTCGAGCAGCTGCATCCCGACTACATCGTAGAGCGAGGCGCGGATCGCTCCTATGGCGGATTTCCGGTGTAGTGCAAGCAAGAGAAGCGCGATGTTTCCCGTGACCCGAGCCGATGCGATCCTGCTCGGCGCACTCGCTGTGCTGGCTCCGGCGTACTCGTTCTACGCCGGCCGCCGGATAGCCGCGGGGACCATGCCGGCTCGCACGCTCGCTTACGCGCGGACCATGCTGTCGTGGTGGCTGATCGCCTTTGCGATGGGACTCATTTGGGTGCGCATGGATCGTCCCGCGGCGGCGCTCGGTTTGACGATTCCCGGCGACGCGCGCTCGTGGGCCGGCGCGTTTCTATGCGTCCTTGCGTTGACGTACGTGAACGCGCAGTGGCGGGTCGTGCGGCGCATGCCGTCGGAGAAGCTCGCGCGCGTGCGCGAGTCGTTCGGACGCGCCGCTGCGGTGCTGCCGCACACCCCCGGCGAATACCGCTTATTTCTCGCCGTCGCGATAACGGCCGGCGTATGCGAGGAGCTGCTCTTTCGCGGATACTTCTTCGCGATGACGTCGCAATGGTTGACGCTTGCGGGAGCGACCATCGTCAGCGCGGTGGTCTTCGGCTTGGGCCATGCATATCAAGGAACCAACGGTATAGTTAAAACCACGATCGTCGGATTCGTTCTCGGTGCCGTCTATATCGGCACCGGCTCGTTAGTATGGCCGATGATTCTGCACGCGCTCATCGACGTGCAAGGGGGCAGCGTCGGCTACCGCGTACTACGTTCCAGCGCGACGCCGCCCTCATAGCTCCGCGTCGAATTTATCGTATCGGCCCCCGTACTTCTGAACCAAACCGGCGACGAGCTGAAACTCGTGCGGAGCCTTGTCAACGAGAGTGGAGCGCTAAGATCTCTTGCGCCGCGGTGCGATTTCGTTCGTCGTTGAAGTACGTCTGATGTGCCAGCGTTACGAGTTCGGCGTTGGGAGGTAACCGCAAGGAACGACGCGATGAGTCGCTCGGACTCCTCGGCCGGGTCTGCTTGCAATTTTAGAATCTCGGCGCGCGCCAAAAAGTAGCGGAAAACGTAGTATGCGGCCCAGAGCCCCAGCGGAATCGCCGCCATCATGGCCTTCTCGAGCATCGAGTTCATTAATGTAAGAAGTAGCGGTACGTGGAAAAGACGAGCGCGACACCGAGTTTGTCGGCCGCCGCGATCACTTCGTCGTCGCGAACCGATCCGCCGGGCGCAATGATCGCCGTGCAGCCGCCGGCGGCTGCCGCTTCCAATCCGTCGGCAAACGGAAAGAAGCCGTCGCTCGCGCACGCCGCACCGTGCGCTTCGTCGCCGGCGCGATGCGCCGCGATTTCGACCGCGCTGACGCGATTGGTTTGACCCGCACAGATGCCGCGCGTGGTGCCCCCCTTGACGATCACGATGCCGTTGCTCTTGACGTGCCGCACGACGTCCCACGCGAAGGCGAGGTCGTGCCACTCTTGCGCGCTGGGCGCACGTTTGCTCACGATCTTCCACTCTTCGGGCGGCGCTTGCGGATCGTTCTCCTCGGCGAGGACGCCGCCAAGGGCGCTTCGCAACCGCAGCTCGCGCGCCAGCTCGTCGGGCAGCGACGGGACGAACTGCATGACGCGCAAGTTTTTTTTCTTTTTGAGCAGCTCGAGCGCGCCGGCATCGAAGGCCGGGGCCGCGACGATCTCAAGGAAGAACTTCGCAAGGTAATCGGCAGCCTCGCGATCGATCGCGCCGTCGGTTGCGACGATGCCGCCGAAAGCCGACACGGGATCGGCGTCGAGCGCGTCGCGCACCGCCAGCCCCACGCCCGAACGCTGTGCGACGCCGCAGGGAACGGTGTGTTTGACGACCGCCGCGCGCACGAACCGCTCGTGCCGGCTTCCGAACTCCGCACCCAGCGGCGCGCGCGACAGCAGCCGGAGCGTAGCGTCTAGGTCGAGCAAGTTGTTATAGCTGAGCGCTTTGCCGTGAAGCTGCTGCGGCAACCGGTCGGGACGGTCGAGATAAAACGCCGCGCGCTCTTGCGGATTCGTGCCGTAGCGCAGGCGTTTGGCAAGCGGCAGCGTAACCGCGAGCGCACCTGCAAGTTCGCTCGGCAGCACTTCACCGGCAGCGCCCAGATAATGTGAGATGGCGACGTCGTATTCCGCAGTGCGTTCAAACGCCGCAATGGCCAACTTTCGGCGCAGTAACGGCGGCACGTCGCCGGCCTGCAGCGCCGCGACGTATTCCCCATACTGAGACGGATGCGTGAGCACGGTTACATGCGCGAAGTTTTTGGCTGCGGCACGCAGCAGCGACACGCCGCCGATATCAATCTGCTCGATCGCTTCGGACAAGGTCGTGCTGTCGCGTCCCACCGTCGCTTCAAACGGATAGAGATTCACCGCTACGATCGAGATCGAGGGAATCGCATATTTGTCGGCTTGCGCGCGATGCTCCGGATCGTCGCGGTCGTAAAGAATCGAGCCGAAGACCTTGGGATGCAGCGTCTTGACTCGGCCGGAGAAGAGCGCCGGAAAACCGGTGAGATCCTCTACGTCGCGCGCCGGGATGCCGTGCTCTTGGAGAAACATCTTCGTGCCGCCGGTCGCGAAGATGATCGTTGCGCGCTCGTGCAGCGCGCGCGCCAACTCCGCCGCTCCCGATTTATCGGAGAGCGAAAAGAGCGCCGCCGGGCGGTTAGGCAAGCGCGAGCTCCGGCTCGGTGCGCGCGAGCTCGGCGGAAACAATCGAGCTGATTCCCGCCTCGGACATCGTGACGCCGTACATGCGATCGGCCATCTCCATCGTCTTCTTGTTGTGCGTGACGATGATCATCTGCGAACCCTTCGCGAACTGCTTGACCATGTCGGAGAAGCGCTCGACGTTGGCATCGTCGAGCGCGGCGTCGACCTCGTCGAGCAGATAGAACGGCGAGGGCTTCGTCGCAATCAGCGCAAAGATCAGCGCCGCGGCAGTCATCGCGCGTTCGCCGCCCGACAGCGCCGCGAGCGGCATCTGCTTCTTGCCCGGCGGCTGCACCGCGATTTCGATGCCCGTCTCCGAGAGATTCTCGGGATTGGTCTGCCACATCTTCGCTTGACCGCCCGCGAACAACCGGCCGTACATCTCGGCGAACGCTTGAGCGACCTTCTCGAACGTTTCGTTGAACCGGACCTGTGTCTGCTGCTCGATTTCGCGAATCGATTCGAGCAGCGTTTCGCGGGCCTTGGCGAGGTCGTCGAGCTGCGTCTTGAGGAAGCCTTCGCGTTCGGCAAGCTCGTCGCGTTCGGCTTCGGCGTTGAGGTTGACGTTGGCCTGGAGGCGCGCGAGCTCTTCGCGCAGCCTCGGCAAGTCGTCGACGACGGTGTCGGGATCTTCCTTGTAGCGTCCTTCGACGTCGTGACACTCATCGTCGGTCGCGGGATTCTGCGCGAACTGCGAAACGAGCATGCCGAGCTCGGCTTCGATCTCGGCAACGCGCGTGCGCACGCGTTCGCCGCCGGCGGCCGCGTCGCGCTCCTCGTTCTCGGCTAGACGCAGATCCGATTCGAGCCGCATCTGATTCTCGCCGAGCGTTTCGCGGTCGCGCCGGGCAACGTCGAGCTGCGCGTCAAGATCGGAAACCCCGCGCTTGAGTCCCTCGACGTGCGCGTGTGCCGAGCGCGTCTGCTCGGCGAGCGCCGCAATCTCGGCGAGCATCTCTTCGCGCGCCGAGCGCGCGCGTTCGCTATCCTGATCGAGCATGCCCAAACGCGCCTTTGCCGCGTCACGCTCGGCAGCGAGCGCCGCAGCGCGTTCGCGCAGATCCGCCGCACGCGCGCTGGTCTGTAGTTGCGCTCCTTCGGCGGCTGCGATTTCTTCGCGTGCTTTGGCAAGCTGCTTTTCCAGGCGCGTGCGGGCCGCATCGCTTTCCAGCGCGCCCGGCTCGTCCCGTTCGTACTCGTGTTCGAGATCGCGCGATTTGCACGCGCGATCGGACAACTCGCCGGCCGCGGCACGCGCCTTCGCGAGCTCGGCCCGCAGCCGCTCGACTTCGGCACCAGTCGCCGTCATCTCGGCGCGTATCTGCGCGATCGAGAGCTCCACTTGCGCGAGCGTCTCTCGCGCGCGGTCACGGCCGGCGATGGCTTCATCGGCGCGCCGCTGCGCTGCGTCTTGGGCGCGTTCGGCTTCGTCAAGCTTCGAGCGCATCGGGGTGAGTGTTTCGCGCAGCGTCTGGGCCTGCATCCGCCGCGAGAGAATCGATCGCTCGCGATGGAAGCGGCCGCCCGTAATCGCGCCGCCGCCGGTGATCTGCTCGCCGCTCAAGGTCACGACGGTGTCGCGGAATCCGCGCGTGCGCACGAGATCGATGCCGGTCTGGAGCGTATCGACGATGAGCACGTTACCGACCAAAAAGTTGACGACGCCGCGGTACTGGGCCGCAACGCGGACGAGCGAGTGCGCGTAGCCGACGATCCCGCTAACGCCGCTGAGATCGGGGGTGGCGTGACGCCCTTCGCGCGTGCCGAGCGTATCGAGCGGAAGAAACGTCGCGCGTCCCGCTTCGCGACGATTGAGAAACTCGATAGCGCGTTCGGCGTCTTCGGAGGTACGGGTCACGACGTTGGATAGCCTTGCGCCGAATGCAACGTCCATCGCGCGCGCATACCGTTCGTCGGTCTCGATCAAGTTCGAGACGATGCCCTCGATGCCGTGCAGCTCGCCGCGTTGCCACGCTTCGACGATCGCGCGCGTGCCCGGAACGTGTCCTTCGAGCGAGTTCTCGAGCTCCTCGATGGTGTGCAGGCGCGATTCGGCGGCTTTGACTTCTGCCGCGTGATCGCGATGCGACGTTACCGCGCCCGTAAGACCTTCTTGCGCGCGTGCGGCTTCACGCTCCGAGTCCTCGAAACGCCCGCGCGCGTCGAGCAGCCGTTCTTCGAGAACGCCCAACTGCCGCACGCGCTCGGCGTAACGATGCGCGGCACCGCCGGCGGCGATCTCCGCAGCCGACGCGCGCTCGCGCGCGCCTTGCGCCTCGGCGTCCAGACGCTCGGCTTCGGTGCGCAAATTCTCGGCGACGACGCGCCGCTCGGCTTTCTTTGCGGCCACCTCGGCAGCGGCGGCTTCGACTTCGCGCAGCTCGGTGAAGATCGCGTCGAGCTGCGCACGCGTCTGCGAGAGCGCCGTCTGCGCTTCCAGCTCGCTTTCGCGCGCCCGCTCGATCTCGCCCAGCAACGGCGCGAGCCGCTCTTCGAGTCCGGCGATCGTTACGGTGAGCGATTCGCGTTCCTGAGCGACGCGCGCAACGTCTTCCGACGTCTGCGTGGACTGGCGCTCGAGCGCTTCGCGCCGCGCGAGGGCGGCGGCGTAGGCGGCTTCGATGCGCGCCAGTTCGGCGCGGCGCGATTGCGCTTGCGAGCGCAGCTCTTCGAGTTGCAGCTCTTGCCGGTATGCTCGCGTGCGCACTTCCGCAAGCGAAGCCCCGAACGACGCAGCCTTGGCGGCGGCGAGGCTGCGCTGCTCTTCGTTGCGTTCTAGTTCGGCACGCAGCGTTTCGCGCTCGGCGCGCCGCGACGCGCTGGCACGCATGTAGCCTAGAATCTCGAGATCGCGCACGCGCGCGCTCACCTTGCGATAGCGCTTTGCGCGGCGCACTTGGGTTTCGAGCTCGGGAATGCGGCGTTCGAGCTCAGCAATCAAGTCGCTGATCCGAATCGCGTTCTGTTCGGTCTGCTCGAGTCGGCGCATCGACTCGTGCTTGCGCGCGAGAAACTTGTTGATTCCCGCCGTCTCTTCGAACAGCGCGCGGCGCTCGGTCGGCTTACTGGTGAGAATCGCGTCGATTTGACCTTGTGAAACGATGGCGTACGAGCCCGGTCCCAAACCCGTGCCCATCAGCAGATCGATAATGTCGCGCAACCGCACCTGACTGCGGTTGATGAAGTACTCGCTTTCGCCCGCTCGATAGGCGCGCCGCGTGATCTCGACTTCGTTGAACTCGATCGGTAAGCGGCCGTCCGAGTTGTCGAACAGGATCGACACTTCGGCCAAGCCGAGCGGCTTGCGATTTTCGTTGCCGGCAAAGATGACGTCTTCCAGCTTGCCGCCGCGCAGGCTCTTACTCGACGTTTCGCCTAGCACCCAGCGAAACGCGTCGACGAGATTCGACTTTCCCGAACCGTTGGGACCGACGACGGCCGTGATGCCGCCGGCAAACTCGAGCGCAGTCGGCTCCGCGAACGTTTTGAACCCAAAAGACTTAATACGCCGTAGTTTCACGTGTGTTGTGCCTGTAGTTTAGAAAGCGCAGCCTCAGCGGCTGCTTGTTGTGCGGCTTTCTTCGAGGGACCGCTGCCCGTTCCCAACGTCTTGCCCTTCACGGTGACGCGCGAAGTGAACGCGGGGCGCTGCGGCGTGCCGCGGCTGGCGTCGCGGTAAACCGGCGTCGCCGACATGTGCGCCTGTGCATAATGCTGCAACTGCGTCTTGGGGTCGAGAACCGTGGCCGACTCGTGGTCGTGCTGCTCGACGTGCTCCGAGATGACGAACTTGCGTGCCCGTTCGAGGCCGTAACTTATGTACAAGGCCGCCACGAACGCCTCGAACGCATCGGCCAGAATCGACGTGTTCTCCGCACCGCCCGCCGCGCGCATACCCGCACCGAGCTCGATAAGCTCCGAGAAGCCTAGGCGCCGCGCCGTCTCGGCGAGGCGCGCGTCGTTGACGATCGACGCCTTGCGCACGGTCAGCCGGCCTTCGAGTTCGTCGGGATATTGCTCGAAGAGCCACCCTGCCACGATGTAGCCGAGCACGGAATCGCCAAAAAACTCCATGCGCTCGTTCGACGTGCCGCCGCGTTCCCTCGCGTAACTTTCGTGCGTGAACGCCCGATCGACAAACGTGAGATCCCGCGTCCTACGCACTCCGGCAAGCCGAAGCAGGGCGCGCAAGCGCCGCCGATGCTGTTCGCCGCTCACTTTAAAGGCGCTCCGGCCTAGCCTCCGCGCCCCCCACTTCGTGGGGCCCCTTCCGGCCATGGAGGGCCGCAATGCATGCGGGCGCAGGATGCGCAGGAGCATGCCAAACCATGGCGCGCGATGCAGCTCGATTCGCAGAAGACTCCCCTGGGGCGCGCCAAACGAACATCTTGGGGTTAACGGACCTTACCGAAGACGATCACGCTGTTATGACCACCGAATCCGAACGAGTTGGAAAATGCGACGCGAACCGGCGCCTTGCGCGCGACGTTCGGAACGTAGTCGAGCGTGCACTCCGGGTCGGGATATTCGTAGTTGATCGTCGGCGGCATGAGGTCGTGATGCACGGCCAGGGCGGTCAGCACGCCTTCGATGCCGCCCGCGGCGCCGAGCGCGTGACCGTGCATCGACTTCGTCGAGCTGACGCCGACGCGGCGCGCGTGCTCGCCGAACGCCTTCTCGATAGCGCGCGACTCGGCCGGGTCGCCGATCGGCGTCGAGGTGCCGTGCGCGTTGATGTAATCGACGTCTTCAGGCTTGACGCCGGAACTGGCAAAAGCCCGCTGGAACGCGATCCGTACGCCAGTGCCTTCGGGATCGGGCGCGACCAAGTCGAACGCATCGGCCGATTGGCCGTAGCCGAGGATCTCGCAGTAGATTCGGGCTCCGCGCGCCTTGGCATGCTCGTATTCCTCGAGCATCAAGATACCGGCGCCTTCGGCGAGCACGAAGCCGTCGCGCTCCTTATCGAACGGCCGGCTCGCGCGTGCCGGGTCGTCGTTGCGCGTCGACATCGCCTTCATCGAGCAGAAGCCGCCGACGGCGAGGGGCGAAACGGTCGCTTCGCTGCCGCCGGTAATCATCGCGTCGGCGTCTCCGTAGGCAATGTAATTGTAGGCGACGCAGATCGCGTCGTTGGCGCTGGCGCAGGCGCTTCCGGTGGCAAAAACCGGCCCCTTGAATCCGTAGCTCATCGAGATGTGCGCCGGTGCGGCGTTACTCATGAGCATAGGAATGAAGAACGGCGTCACTTTCGACCACGTGCCGTTATCGTTAGCCTTCTCCGAGTTCAGCCAGAAGGTGATGATGCCGCCGATGCCCGTGCCGACGACGGCGCCGGTGCGCTGCCGGAACTCCTCGTCGTCGGGCACCTTGGCGTCTTCGATCGCTTCGCGGCCGGCCACGATGGCAAACTGCGAGAAGCGGTCGAGACGGCGCGCCTCCTTACGACCGATCAGCTCGTCGGGCTTAAAATCTTTGACCTCGCCGGCAATGCGCGTAGTGAACAGACGAGCGTCAAAGGCCGTAATCGGGGCAATGCCGGACTCGCCGGCGATCGTGCGTCGCCAGAACTCGTCGCGGGTGTTTCCGGTTGGGGTGACGGCTCCTAAGCCAGTGACGACGACGCGCCGCCGGGAAGGCGCCGGAGTACTCGAAGCGCTCAAAACTTCACCAAGTTACCACGGCCCCCCCATGGACCCTCTCGAACCTCGGGACTATGCTAGGAGCGTGAAACTCTTGCTCGCCCTCCTTTTTGCCAGCCAGACCTTTTGGACTCTCTCGACCGGCCCGATGCCTTCCCCGTGGCCGACGCCGAGCGTATGGCCGGTCGACTGGTACGGCACGCTCTACTACCCGGCTTACTGGCCCGTCTGCGCGATCCCCGCCAGCGTCCACTGCCGTCCGCCGCATCGCGCCGTGTGGCCGCCGCACGTTCCGTCGGGCCGGCACCCGGTTCCGGTTCCCAAGCCGCCCCGCTAGGTCAATGCTTTGCGCGGCTGGTCATCGCGCGTATCTTCTCCTGCGTATCAGTGCCACGGTCAATACGAGTAGCGCGACGAATGCAAGGACGATGACGGCAAGAATAACGCGGAAGGCGATGACGCGGCCGCCGATATCGGCGCACTGGGCATAGTTGTTTCCGAAGTTTACCTGCGCGCACCACGGAATACGCCAGCGACGGCTCGCCCACGCATCCCATCTGAACTCCGGATTGCTCGGCCACGCAACGGACCCGAACGACCATTGGTCGCGTAACGACTCGTCGGTTCCTAATCGCGAATGAAGGCCAGCCAACGATTTCGCGTCGATTCGCGGAACGTTCCACTTCTGATCGAAGCTGAGCGGTCCGGAGGCCCAGTCGCCCGACCACTCGTCGTACGCGTACGTATCGATGTCGTTAATCGCACCATCGGCCCCAACGTGCAGAGCATAGAACGCAGGGTTGTTTCGATAGATCGGCGATAGCGAACCGAAGATAAGGATGGGCAACCCGCCATACAAGCGGAAGTCGAAATGGTGGAGATGGCCCGCTATCGCATATCGCACGCGTGAGCTGGGCGCGCCGAGCATGCTTAGCAGCGTTGCGTCGTAACCGCTTTGCAAAAAGCTCCAAGCGAGGAAGCCGTGCGCGTACTGCGTTGAAACCGGGTCGTATCCGGGCGGAATGTGCATCATCACGATGTTGTGCGCACCGGGCCGCGACGCCGCGAGTTGATCGTGAAGCCACCCCAGCTCGTTACGCACGATGTTGGAAGCCGCCGTTGCGCAGTTACCGCGATACTCGCTCGACATCGGAACCGTGTTTAGGACGATCAGCCGTAATCCGGGCTGCGGTAACGTCTCCGTATAGTACCCGGCGGTCGAAAACGCATCAACGAAATTCTCAGCGGCTCCGCCGCGATCGATCAGCGGTTCCCAGACGCGCGCTAACCCGCGAAGATACGCGTTCCCAGCGTCGGTTCTGTAATCTCCGCACGAAGCGTCGTTGTTGCCCAGCGCGATAGCGAAGCGCGCGCTTGGATACGCTTTCGCAAACGCACTGGCGATACGCTGCATGGTGCGTAGTGCCGTTTCGGCTACCGGAGTGGCCGGGGCGGCGTTGCGCGCCCTCGTCGGAAAACTGTGTACCAAGAAGTCACCCGGCAAGAGCACTACCGAGGGATTGGGGACCCAGTGCTTCATTCGCGTGACCGCTTGATCGAACAGCGCAAAGTTCGTATCGCTGCCGACCTGCGCCGGGTAGTCGTCGCGATCGAACGGATTGAGGTGAATGTCGCTGACGACGAGCCATGTCTGGTCGCTCGAAGTCGCCGCAGTTGCAGCGTTGGGCGCAACGATCACCAGCAGAGTAAGTGCAAAGACGGCTATTCTAAAGAGCACTTCGACCGCTTCGCGTAGCAAACGCTCGTAACCCGGGTACTCGACGACGATAAGTAGCGCGTCTTGGGCCTCGGAGTGCGGTCTTGTGTTTGTGCCGCAATCGCGGGATGCATTCGTGAATTCGTCTAGAAAAGACGTCGCCGATGGCTCCCTTCCTTCGATTGTGCGCTGGAATCTTGGGGCTCGCTTTATTGCCGGGCATTCAGGCACGTGCCGTCGCTGACAATGAGCTTGCCGCATCTGCCTCCACCTTTTATATCGTGGCGCCGGGCGGCGATGACAGCATCGCGCCGATGGTCCACTCGCTGGTGGATCGTCTGCAGGCGCTGTTCGATGAAGCTAAGGGCCAAACGGTGTGGGTGTTGCCGCGCTTGTCGTGGGGCCCCAACGACCTCGAAGATCAATGTGAAAACGATCCAGGCAAAGGCAACCCCAACGGCCCGCAGGTGCTCGGCGGTATCATCCTTGAGGGCACCAACACCTACAGCAGCATCGACCCGTTCGTCATCTGGAGTCACGGGTGGTCGAAAGTCAGCACGAACGCGGAACTCGTATCGTGCGCGCCCACCGGTTTTCCAAAGCCAACGATTACGTGGGTGTCGAACGATCTCAAAGGCTACGGATCGCGTAACGGCTTCCCGTTCGAAACGGTCGCCGCAGGCGCACTGGCTGCAAGCGTTGCAAACACCGATACCAAATTCTTATTCTTCGGAACGGCGATTGGCGGCGAGTCCGGCGCGTCGACGATTCCGCCGGTCAACAACGCGCTGACGACGCACGACGCTTCCGAGCGCATCGTCAACGATCTCGTATCGAAGCTCAATGCAGCTTGCAACGCCAGCGACGCGCATATTCTTCCGATGTGCGCGAGACTAGGACTGCCGCGCACGGCCCTGCCGAATCCCAAAGACTAGCCGAGCCGGATCGCCCTCATTGCGACTCCAGCCGGGCAATCGGTCGTTGCCGCCGGAGCGCACGCGAGGTTTGTAGCCGATCGGAAGGTCGGAAAGGCTTTCTCTCCTCGGGAAGCGAGCTACCGTTGGCTCGGAGCCGGCGGCGGGGTGAATCGTCCTTGACGCTCCGCAGGACGCCTGGCTATACTTAGTGGCTGTCTGGCGGCGTCGATTCGCGCGGGCCGCTCTATCCATATTGGAAGGAACCTAGTCAATGAAGCGGACGTACCAACCACACAACCGCCGACGCAAGCGCGTCCATGGCTTCCTCGAACGCATGTCGACGAAGAATGGCCGCAAAGTTCTATCGCGCCGCCGCAAGAAGGGGCGTCATCGCCTCACGGTTTGATGCGTCATTTCGCCAGCCTGCGCCGTCAAGCCGACTTCGTTCGCTTGCGGCGGCGCGGCCGGCGCGCGTCGAGCCCTATCCTTACTATTTACCGGGCTGATGCCTTCCCGGGCGATCCCGAATCGCTCGTGGGCATCAGCGTGAACAAGTCGATCGGAAAAGCCGTGGTCCGTAATAAAATGCGACGTCGCCTCGCCGCAATCGTCGACGATGCGCTCGCGGGACAGCCGCCGATGCGCCTGCTCGTGATTCCGCAGCCTGCGGCAGCGCAGGCCGGCTTTGCCGCGCTGCGCACCGAAATCGCTACGCTGCTCGCGCGAGTGCTCTGAACGTGCGCTTCGTCTTGATCGCGCTGCTGCGCGTATATCGTGCGATCGTCTCGCCGCTTTTGCCGCCGGCGTGTCGCTTCTATCCCTCGTGCTCGAACTATGCAATCGACGCAATCGCGCGATTCGGCGCGCTGCGCGGAAGCTGGATGGCTCTCTGCCGGTTAGCACGATGTCATCCCTTGCACCCCGGCGGCGTCGACTTTGTCCCCGGAACGGAAAGGTAATCTTTGCATCTCTTAATCGCGTCGAACTGGTTTTTCGATCCGATCGTCAACGCACTGTGGCAGGTCGTATCGGCCATCGACGGGCCCATAAGAAATCTCGGCTGGAGCATGATCGTCCTTGCGGCGCTCATCCGGCTCGCCTTCTGGCCGCTCAACACCGCGCAGTTCAAGGCGATGTTGAACATGCAGAAAATCGCGCCGCTGATCAAGCGCTTACAGGCGCGCTATAAAGAAGATGCGCAGCGCTTGCAGCAAGAGACGATGGCGCTCTACAAGGAACACAAAGTCAATCCGCTGGCCGGCTGCTGGCCGATGGTCGTGCAATATCCGGTCATCATCAGCGTTTACTACGTCGTCCTCAATCATCGAAGCGTCTTCGAGAATCAGACGTGGGGCTGGATCGGGACCTCGCTTTCCCAGTCGCTGGCACACGTCACGCTCTTCGGACAACCGATCGTTGCGCAAAGCCTCGCGCACGCCGACTTGGTGCTCGTCATCCTCTATGCGCTCTCGATGTACTTGAGCGTCCGCTACGTCAGCATGCCGGCGACCGATCCTCAGCAGGCGCAAACCCAGCGAATCATGGCGGTCGTCTCGCCGGTGATGCTCGGCTTTTTCGGCTGGAAGTATCAGTGGCCGTCGGCCATGGTGCTGTATTGGTTCGCGTACAACATGTTCTTGATGGGTCAGCAGTTCTATCTGCTGCGGCGTTACCATCAACCGCTCGCCGTTATCGATAGCGAGCACATCATTACCTCAGACGCCGGCAACGACGGCATTAAAGCGGTGCCGGCCGGCGCCAAACCGGCGACCAACGGCGCTTCCGCCGGCGGAAGCGCGGGTTCCCGGCGCAAGAAGAAAAAGAATAAGAAAGGCGCTTAAAACAAAGCGATGCTCTACGAAGACGATTTCGAGTTCGAAGAACAGCCCGCCAACATTCGCGATCGCGCCATTCCCGGAAAAGGGGGCGGCGGCGGTGGCCGTGGTGGCGGGAACGGCGGACCGCGCGGGCGCGGCGGCGATGCGCGGCGCAACAACTACGGGCGCCGCAGCTACGGCCGCAGCGGAACCGCGACGGAGCCTCCGGATCAGGCCAAACCGGCGCTCGAGCTGCTGCGGGAAATTCTGACGCGCATGGGTGTGGGCGGCGTCGATATCGCCTACATTCCGCGACCGGAAGGCGAGTATCTCGAAGTCAGCGGCCCCGATCTCGGCATGCTCATCGGCCGTCACGGCAACACTCTCGAAGCGCTCAACCTCATCTTCAACAACATCCTCAACGCCGGCGTTCGCAACAACCGGCACTATTACACGATCGACGCCGAAGGTTACCGCGCGCATCGCGCCGACCAGCTCAAGTCGCTCGCAATGGACACGCTCGAGCGCGTTCTGCGCGACGGTGCTCCGCAAAAGCTCGAGCCGATGCTGCCTTCGGAGCGCAAAATCGTTCACTTGGCGCTGGCCGACGACGAGCGCGTACGCACCGAATCCGAGGGAGAAGAACCCGAACGTCGCGTCGTGGTGTTTCCCAAGTAAGCGACACCGTCGTTGCCATCGCGACGCCGCCCGGCAAGGGCGCGATCGCGGTGGTGCGCACCAGTGGACCGTTATCGGAAACCATTGCGCGGCGCTTATTTCGCGCGCCCGCGCCGCTGCATCCGCGCGTCGCGAGCTATGGAACCGTCGTTGA
The DNA here is from genome assembly GCA_963715435.1 of Vulcanimicrobiota bacterium. Classification (GTDB taxonomy): domain Bacteria; phylum Vulcanimicrobiota; class Vulcanimicrobiia; order Vulcanimicrobiales; family Vulcanimicrobiaceae; genus JAFAHZ01. Next base: position 1,655,946 of record OY970243.1, on the reverse strand, counting down.
CGAGAGCGGCGCGACGATCGATCGCGGACTAGCGATTCTCTTTACTGCTCCGCACAGCTATACGGGCGAGGACGTGCTGGAGCTGCACGTGCACGGCTCACCGGTCGTCGCGCGCGAAGTCGTGCGCGCCTCACTGGCATGCGGCGCGCGTAACGCAGTGCCGGGCGAGTTCACGCGACGCGCCTTTCTCAACGGCAAAATGGATCTGCACGAAGTTGCCGCCGTAGCCGACGTCATCGACGCGGAAACCCGTTCCGCTGCCCGTGCCGCAGTCGCCAATCTCGGCGGCGGGCTTGCGGGCGAGGTCGCGGCTTTGCGTGCCGCGCTGACCTCCGCGCTCGAGGAGCTGTCGGGGGCGATCGATTTTCCCGACGAAGTCCCCGATCCGGATCGCACGGCGCTCGAGCGCCGGCTTACGGCTATCGTCGGGCGGCTCGAAGAGCTGCGCCGCGACGGCGAACGCGGCCGTTTGGTCCGCGAGGGCGTTACCGTTGCGATCGTCGGTCCGCCCAACGCCGGAAAATCGTCGCTGCTCAACGCGCTGCTTGGCGAGGACCGCGCGATCGTTTCCGAGATCGCGGGAACGACGCGCGACACGATTGAGGAGTCTATCGTCGTCGACGGGATTGCGGTACGCCTAGTCGACACGGCCGGTATCCGCGCCCACGCAGACCGGCTCGAGGCCGAAGGCATCGATCGGACGCGCCGCGCCCTGGCCGGAGCGCGCATCGCGCTGATCGTGCTCGACGGCAGCCGCCCACTCGACGAAGAGGGCCGCACCATTCTCGAGGCGACCCGCGGACGCGAACGGATCGTCTTCATCAATAAGGCGGACCTCGGGCTTCGTCTCTCCCTGAGCTCGTCGAAGGGCGCCACGGACGGGGTGCTCACGGGCAGCGCGTTCGATTCGGCGTCGCTCGACGCGCTTCGGGATGCTATCGCTCGCACCGGATGGAACGGGGAGCTGCCCGATCTCGAGCGGCCGCATCTGGCCTCGCTGCGCGAGTTCGATGCCGTTAACGAGGCGCTCGACGCGCTGGAACGAGCGCGAGCGACGCTCGAGGCAGGCGAGCCGAGCGATCTGTGTGCCGGGGAGTTGACGCGCGCCTTTTCGGCGCTGGGGCATGTGTGCGAGCGCGTCGCCGCCGAAGAAGTACTCGACGGGATCTTCTCCCGCTTCTGCATCGGAAAATAACGCTCGCTAGGAGGGCTCGAATATATGCTACGTTCGTTCGGTGTTTTTGCGCTGGCCTTAGCCGTGCTAGCCGGCAGTGCGCAAGCGCAAACGTTTTCGCAATACGGCGTGAACATCACGAGCTGCACCGTCAACAACAATAACGGTTACACTAACGGCGTTAACGTCGTATATTACAATACGCACCCGTCGCCGGCGACCGAAGTGGATTTTTTCGTCGGTTATCGCGGCCATCATTCCATCTTGCCCGATCGCGGCACGTTCAACAAAGGCGCGGTGATCAACCACAATTTGCGGACCGCTTTTGTCGGTAACGTTTGGAAAGGACCTAACCCCAATAAATGTTACGTGTATCGCACGTATTTGGCCAACGGCCGCTCCTTCGGGCCATAAGTCATGGTAGAGGCATTAGCTCGGAATTGGTGGGCGCTCCTGATCCGCGGCATCGCAGCGGTAATCTTCGGTATCTTGGCGCTGGTGTGGCCAGGGGCGGCCTGGGTCGCCATTGGGATTCTCTTCGGTGCTTACGCTTTCGTCGACGGCGTGTTCGCGATCGTGGCGGCCGTACGCGCGGCCGAATCGCACGAACGGTGGTGGCCGTTCGTTATCGAAGGCGCGATCGGCCTGATCATTGCAGCAATCACCTTCTACGACGTCGGTATTACGATTCTCGCCTTATACTTTACCATCGCGGTATGGGCGCTCCTGACCGGCATTCTGGAAATTGTTGCGGCGATTCAGCTCCGAAAGAGCCTCGCGAACGAAGCGTGGCTCATTCTGGGCGGCGTTCTCTCGATTCTCTTTGCGGTCCTGATGTGGTGGAGGCCCATAGCGGGCGCAGTGGCGATCGTTTGGATCATCGGCATCTACGCGATCGTCTTCGGCATCATGATGATCGGCTTGTCGCTGCGTTTGCGGTCGCACGCGACGGAGCTGAAGTCTGCAACGTAAGACTCTATGAATAGCGACGACGCGGGGGTGATCGTCGTCGGAGGCGGGCATGCGGGTGTAGAAGCCGCACTCGCCTCCGCCCGCTTGGGCGTTCCTACGCTGATGGTCACCGGCGAGCCGGAAAAAATTTGCACGCTGCCGTGCAATCCGTCGATCGGCGGCAGCGCTAAGGGGCAGCTCGTCCGCGAAATCGACGCGCTGGGCGGCGCGATGGGCCGCCTAGCGGACCGCTGCAGCCTTCACGCGCGATTTCTCAACGAAAGCAAAGGGCCGGCAGTACGCGCGCTGCGCCAGCAGATGGATAAGCCGTCGTACGCGCGGCTAGCCATCGACCGGTTGCGCGCGCAGCCGGGTCTGCGCATCGTGCGCGGACTCGTCGACGACCTCATCGTCGAAGGCGGCCGCGTGCGCGGCGTTTCATGCGGCAACGGAACGCACTATTTTGCGCCGCGTGTCGTTCTGGCAACGGGCACGTTTCTTGGCGGCAAGACCTTTCGCGGCGGAGTCGTGCAAGATGAAGGCCGGTTCGGTGAAGCGCCCGCAATCGGTCTCGCCGCGACGCTGCGCCGTCTCGGATTTCCGATGCGCCGCTTGAAGACGGGCACGCCCCCGCGCATCGATAAAACGACGGTCGACGGCGATGCGATGCTGCTCCAGCCGCCCAGCGACGTTCCACTGCTCTTTTCCTACACCAGTGAAGCGCGATTCGGCGGTCCGCAGCTCCCATGTTACGTCACCGAAACCAATGCGGGCACGCACGCGCTCGTGCGCGATAACTTGCACCATTCGCCGCTATACGGCTTAGATCTGATCCGCGGCATCGGACCGCGTTATTGTCCGTCGATAGAAGATAAGGTCGTCAAGTTTGCGCACAATCCGAGCCACCAGATCTTCATTGAGCCCGAAGGCTGGGACGAACCGACGCTCTACGTGGGCGGTTTTTCGACCTCCCTTCCGGCCGAGGTTCAGATCGAGATGCTGCATACGCTGCCGGGCCTTGAGGAGTGCACGATGCTGCGCGCCGGTTATGCCGTGGAGTACGACATGGTGCCGCCGACCGAGCTGCACGATACGCTCGAAACGCGCCGTATCGGCGGGCTCTATCATTGCGGACAACTCAACGGAACGTCGGGCTACGAAGAGGCGGCCGCGCAGGGGTTGATCGCCGGCATCAACGCGGCGCTCGCCACACGCGGCGACGGGCCGCTGCGGCTCGAGCGCAGTCAAGCCTACATCGGGGTGCTCATCGACGACCTGATCACCAAAGGCGTCGACGAGCCGTATCGCATGCTCTCGTCGCGCGCCGAACACCGCGTCGTGCTCCGTCACGACAATGCCGATTTGCGGCTGACGCCGATCGGGCGCAGCATCGGTCTCATCGGTGACGAGATTTGGGAAGCATTCGAATCCCGCCGTGAGGCGCTGCGTGAGGCGATTGCCAGCGCCGAGCGCCGGCGGCTTCCGGTGACCGGTATCGCCGCCGAGACGTTCGAAGCCGGCACAACCGTTGCCGACGCGCTGCGGCGCCCGCAGCTTTCGTACGGCGACGTCGCTGCGTACTTCGAACCGCCGGTTGCCGACGAAATCGGCGAGCGCGCGACCATCGAGATCAAGTCGGCGGGGTACGTACGTCGCCAAGAGATGGCGATCGAAAAGGCGGCAAAAAACGAACGCGTGCTCATTCCCGACGATTTCGATTACGCGTCGCTGCGCGCACTCTCGCTCGAAGCCCGCGAAAAGCTCGCCCGCCAGCGTCCGCGCACGCTCGGAGCGGCCGGGCGCATTCCCGGCGTAACGCCTTCCGACGTCGCTATCGTCGGCCTCTTCGTGCACCGTTTATCGAAGGAAGCGGCAAACGCTTAAATCGCTCCTCGAACGCGCCGGCGTCGAAGCGCAGCTCGTCGAGCCGCTGGCGCAGTTCGGCACGCTGGTTCTGGAGTCGAACCGAAAATTCAATCTGACGGGCGCCAAGAACGAGGACGAGCTCGTCGACCATTTGCTCGATAGCCTGACCGTCGTTCCCTACCTGAGCGCGCCGTACATCGACATCGGATCGGGTGCGGGACTGCCGGCGATTCCCGCGGCGATCGCGGCCGGCATTCCGGTTACGATGGTCGAGACGACGCGGAAAAAAGCGGAGTTTCTGCAGCGTGCGATGGCCGAGCTGCGCATCGACGGCGAAGTAATCGCGCAGCGCGCTGAAGTTGCCGCGCACGATGAAACGCTGCGCGAACGGTTCGCGAGCGCGACGGCACGCGCGGTTGCGGTTGCGCCAACCGTTGCGGAGCTGGCGCTTCCGTTTCTAGCGGCCGGGGGCGTCGCGGTGCTTCAGCGGGGAACGATCGATGCGCGTGAACGCACCGCGCTCGAAGACGCGTCGCTGATGCTCGGCGCGACAGTAGAGTCGGAGCGTCAGCTCGACGGCGAGCGACGCATCGTGCTGGTGCGCAAAACGGCCGCGACGGCGCTGCGCTTTCCGCGCCGAAGCGGCATTCCCGAAAAACGTCCGTTGTGTTACTGACGCGAGACTAAGTCGCGCTCAAACCCTGATTGCGGGCCGCTTCCACGAGTTTTGCATCGAACGATAGCAGCCGCAATTCGGGGCGTTCTGCGCTGAGCATTTTTACGAGGCCGAGGGGCCATAAACCGGCACCTCTCAGCGCGCATTTTGGTGCCAACTCTTGCAGAATCGCACGGCGCGGAGAAACGCGAACGTAGCGCCAGCGTCCAAAGCGGCGTGAATCTCGGCCAACGTTAACGACGATATCAGGTGCTCGACGCCGCGCGCGGCGTATGGTCTGGCTGCCGAAGAATGGCCCCACTGATGGATCGAGTGGTCAGACTCCTGGAAAAGTGCTAGTCCTCAAAGGCGCTGCCTGACGCCCGACCCACCTATGATCCCGCGCGGACTGCCCACACCCCTCGGCGTAAGCCGAGGCGGCTCGCTCACCTCAGCTCGAAACATCGCGGCGGGGCTCACGTAGCTAATGCGTGAGGGGTTAGAAATGCAGAATGATTTGGTCGTAGCGGCGGGCGAGTCTTTTGCCGCTGAAGGTGACGTCAACGCCAATCTCTTGGTCGAAGACGGTGCCTCTGCCGTAGTCGGAGGGGACGTCCAAGGACGCCTTATAGTGCGCGGGGCTGCGTCAGTAGGCGGGAGCGTTAACGGTTCAGAGGTGCGCATTGAACGCGGCGCAAGTGCTGACATAGGTGGCCACATCCTCGGCAACTTGATTGCAATTGGGGATATCTCGGTCGGAGGCGACGTCCACGGAACCGCCAGCATCCTGGGGTCGCGCCGGTCCATCGGGGGCAGCATCTTAAGCGAGCCGTAATCGGATCTCACGGGCATTTTTCGGGCAAGCCATGCCTTTTATGGGCAACTCGGCATTTACGGGCAAAGCCCCATCCGTCGCCATTTTAGGCGTGGCAGAGTGGATGCACCTCGCGCTCGACGCGGGCGGCGCTGCTGTCTTCGGCGACTTCGAGATCGTAGTGCGACTGGAGATTCAGCCAAAACTCGGCGCTAGTCCCGAAGTACCGCGCGAGGCGCATCGCGGTGTCGGCGGTAATCGCGCGACGCGCGTTGAGGATGTCGCCGATGCGAGTCGCCGGTACGTGCAGTTCGAGAGCCAAACGGTTCGCGCTGAGATCATTGGGCACGAGGAAATCCTGGCGCAGGACCTCGCCCGGATGAACCGGCTCGATTTTCGTTTCAGTTATACGCATGCCCCGTTCCCTTCTAGTGGTAGTTCGTGATTTCGACTCGTTCCGCGTTGCCGTTATTCCAGATGAAGCAGACGCGAAACTGATCGTTGATACGGATGCTGTACTGCCCAGCGCGGTCGCCCTTGAGAGCCTCCAGCCGGTTGTGCAGAGGAATCCGCAGATCGTCGAGCGTCGCAGCGGCGTGAATCTGGACCAGCTTGCGAAGGGCAACGCGTTCGAACCTTTCGAACCGCTTCACGCGTTCGCGGCGGAAGAGGCGCTCCGTGTGCTTATCGCGGAAGCTGGCTATCACCCACGACAAGTATACCATCTTACACGTATAACGTAAAGCGTTATACGAAACTCATTTAGGGGCTAAAATCGCCGCGAGCGCCTGGAAGGGCTCCAGGTTCCCCGGGAAACTCAGGCTGCGTTTGCTCTATAACTTGCCAATCTTGTTCCCCGGGAAACGCGCGGGCGGAGGAAATTGTACGAACTCCAAGAGGCATTTTGTTTCCCGGGAAACACGCACAGCTCTGGCTTGGTAGCTCGCTAGGAGCAGGTGTTACCATGGAGCGGATGTACCGCCCGCACCCGCTCGATGCGAAGCTCGCCTCGGTTCTGCCGCCCGGATCGCTCTACGCGGTCGGGGGCCGCGTTCGAGACGAGATTCGGGCAACGATCGAGCCTGTTGAACCGGCGAGCAAAGACCTCGACTACGTCGTCACGGGGGTTCCGATCGACGAGTTGCAGCGGCGCCTGGCGCCGCTCGGACGCATCGACGTCGTCGGCGCCGCCTTCGCGGTGGTCAAGCTGACGGCCGGCGGTCAGACCGTCGACATCGCGTTGCCCCGCCGCGAGCGCTCGATCGGTCACGGCCACCGCGACTTCGAGATACAGAGCGGCCCCGATATTGCACTCGAGGACGATCTGGCCCGCCGCGACTTCCGGATGAACATGCTGGCCCGCGCGCTGCCGCATGGCGAACTCATCGATCCTTACGGTGGTGAGAACGACATCCGCGCCAAGCATATAGACATTCTTACGCCCCAGACGTTCGAAGAGGATCCGCTGCGGATGCTGCGGGCCGCGCAGTTCGCCGCCCGTTTTGAATACGAGCCAACCGCCCCGACGCGCGCAGCCATGGTGGCGTCGGCCGCGCTCGTGGAGACGGTCTCAGCCGAAAGGGTCTGCGACGAGCTCACGAAGCTCTTGACCAAAGCGGCCCGTCCGTCGGTCGGGCTGGAGCTGCTCCGTCAAACCGGCGTCCTCAAGTACCTCTGGCCCGAGCTGCTCGAAGGCGTCGGAGTCGAGCAGAATGAGTGGCACGCTTACGACGTCTGGAATCACACGATGCGAACGCTCGACGCCACCCCATCCGGCGATCTGGTCCTGCGGCTTTCCGCGCTCTTACATGACGTGGGAAAGCCGCGGACCAAAGAGGGTCCGCACTTCTACCGGCACGAGATCGTCGGGTCCGACCTGGTCGAATCGATGCTCGAGCGATTTCGCTTTCCGGGCGAAGTGGTCAAGACCACCGCGCACCTGGTCCGATCGCACATGTTCTCGGCCGATCCCGAAATGAAAGACGCAACCGTCCGGCGCTTCATTCGCAGGATAGGAGTAAATAATATCGAACGTTTGTTCGGTCTGCGAGCAGCTGACGTAGCTGGATCAGGCCTGCCCAAGCGCGGCGACCACAACGAGCGCTTTCACGAACGCGTTCGCGAGGAGATCGCGCGCAAGCCGGCATTTTCCATCGGCGACTTGCGGGTTGACGGCAGCGACGTCATCGCCGCTTTAGTGTCACGCGGGCAAGCGCCGGCCGATTTTCGCGGAGACGAACGCGTGGGCGCCGCGCTCCGCTGGCTCTTCGAGCAGGTCACGGACTTACCCGAGCGTAACGAGCGCATTTCGCTTCTGCACCTTCTCCACGAATATCTCGATACACAAACCCTTGTCGCGCATAATCGCACTGGTCAATCAAAAAGGCGGCGTCGGTAAAAGCACCACCGCTGTAAATCTTGGCGCGGCGCTCGCGGTGTTCGGCAAACGCATACTTGTCGTCGACTCCGATCCCCAGGGCAACACCACGACCGGTTTCGGCATCGAGAAAGCGCAGCTGCGCCACGACGTGTACGACCTGCTGCTGCAACAAGCGCCGATCGACGATATCATCGTCGGCACCGAAGTCGAGGGACTCTCGCTCATACCGGCGACGATCAATCTCGCGGGCGCGGAGATCGAGCTCGTGTCGGCATTATCGCGCGAAACGCGCTTGCGTCAAGCGGTGGTTCCCGTTGCCGCTCGCTACGATTTCGTCTTTATCGACTGTCCGCCGTCGCTCGGTCTTCTCACCATCAACGCGCTTACCGCAGCGAGCGAATGCATCATTCCAGTACAAGCCGAATACTACGCGCTCGAAGGGTTGTCGCAGCTTACCAGCGTCGTGCGGCGCGTACGCGAAGCGCTCAATCCGAGCTTGCACGTGAGCGGAGTCTTGGTGACGATGTTCGACGGACGCACGCGGCTGGCGATGGAAGTGCTCGACGAACTCGAGAAGTTCTTTCCGCAGCAAATGTTCAAAACGCAAATCCCCCGCAATGTGCGGATTTCCGAGGCCCCCTCGTTCGGCAAGCCGGTCATCCTTTTCGACGTGAAAAGCCGCGGCGCGCAAGCTTATCTGGCGCTCGCGCGCGAGATGCTCGAGCCGGCGGAAGTTCACGTCTAATGTCGGCCCCCAAACGCGGCCTTGGGCGCGGCCTGGGCGCCCTGCTCGGCAACGCGCCCGTGCCGGTGTCGCCGGTTGAGACGCTGCAGGAGATTCCCGTCGACCGCCTCACGCCTAACCCGTATCAGCCGCGAAAGCACTTTGACGCCGGGGCGCTCGAGGAGCTCAAGACGTCCATCGCCGAGTTCGGGGTGCTGGTGCCGATCATCGTCCGCGCCCGCGGCGACGGCTACGAGCTGATCGCAGGCGAGCGGCGATGGCGCGCCTGTGCCGCTCTTGGGCGTACGACGATCCCCGCAATCGTGCGCGGCAGCGACGACCGGCAGACCCTGGAGGTCGCGATCATCGAGAACCTCCAGCGCGAGAACCTCAACCCGCTCGAGGAGGCCGCCGGATTCCAGAACTTGATCGATGAGTTCGGCTTCACGCAAGAGCAACTCGCGTCGAGGCTCGGGAAGAGCCGGCCCGCCATCGCCAACACACTTCGGCTGCTGGCGTTGCCCGATCAAATCAAATCGATGCTCGCGGATGGACGCCTGAGCGGCCGGCACGGCCGTGCACTGCTGGGCGTTCCCGAAGCCGATCGTCTGCAGTTGGCCCAGCGGGCTGCCATCGAGGGTCTGACGGTGCGCGCGCTCGAGGAACTGGCCGCCGCGACGGCTTCGCCCCCGTCAGCCAAAAGCATTGCGCCCAAAGCGCGCGATCTGTCGCCCGACGAGCTCGATTTCGAATCGCGCCTGCGCGAAAGATACGCCGCTCACGTTGCGCTGGTGCGCGGAGGGCGAGGCGGCCGCATCGAGTTTCGCTTCGATAACGATGACGAGCTCACGCGCCTGGGCGATCTGCTGCTCGGAAACGAGTGATGTCGTTCGTTCCGATATCGCGCGCCTTTACGGTTTTGATGGCCGGCGTGGTCTGTTTCGGATTGATCGTGCCGCTCGCGATCGTGCGGCACGATATGTTGCTGGCGCGCGTGGTCATCGCGTTTTACGTCGTCTATGTGGCGTTCAACGTGCTGCTGTGGCTATGGCAGCGAAAGCGCGCGTAAGCGCTCGCGAGCAGCGCGTCGCGCTGCTGCACGGCATCTACGCTATTGTTAACGAATCTGCGCGCACTGTCGCGATCGCGCGCGGCGCGCTCGAGGCCGGCATTCGGCTCGTGCAGTACCGGGCGAAGGGCGGCATCGTTGCGAAAACGCTGCAATCGCTGCGCGAGATGACGCGCCGGCAAGACGCTCTATTGATCGTCAACGATGACATCGAAGCCGTGCGCGCGTTCGACTGCGACGGCATTCACCTCGGTCCCGACGACGCCGGTTTTTACGATATCGCGCGCGTTCGCGACGCGCTGCCCGATCGCATCATCGGGCTCTCGTGCGGCACCATCCAAGAAGCTCGTCCGTCACGCACCCAAGGCGCAGATTATCTCGGCGTCGGCTCGGTGTTCGCAACGGCCTCAAAGGACGATGCCGGCGAACCAATCGGCATTGAAGGCTTATCGCGCATCGCTTCGATCACACGGTTGCCGGTGGCGGCCATCGGCGGAATCACGCTCGAAAACGTCGGTGACGTGTGCCGCAGCGGAGTCGCGATGGCCGCGCTGATCTCGGCAATTTCGAACGCCGACGATCCGCGTGTGGCCGCTACGGCATTAGTTAACGCTTGGGGGAACCCCAGCAAATGAAGTCGATCGTGATCTCGATCGGCACGACGCATCCGTGGAACGTCGCCGGCGTAGGTCGCGATCTCATCGTGGGCGCCGAACGCGACGTGCGCGTCTTCACCGCCGTCGCGGCCGTGAGCGCTCAAGACGCATCGGGCATTACGGCGTTGCATGCGGTGCCGGTAGAAGTGCTTCGGGCGCAGCTCGCCGCGCTGCCATGGGAAGCGGCCGGCGCCGTACGGATCGGAGCGCTGGCGACGCTCGCCAACGTTCGCGCAACCGCAGCGGTGGTGCGCGCGCGACCCACGATTCCGACCGTGGTGGACCCGGTGTTTGCAGCAAGCAGCGGCGGCGAGCTGCTTGATGTCGCCGCACGCTTCGCGCTGCGCGACGAGCTGGCAAGCTTGCCCAACGTCGTGGTGACGCCGAACCTTGAAGAAGCGGCAGAGATGCTCGGGGTGCTGCCCATCGAGCGGGACGCTGTCGCCGAGGCGGCCTCGGCTGTCCAGCGGCTGGGTGCGCAAGCCGTGCTCCTCAAAGGCGGACATGTCGACGGCGATCCAGTCGACGCACTAGCGACGGCCGACGGCGTCGAGCTGTTCAGCGAACCGCGCATAGCCGCATCCATGCGCGGAACGGGATGCACGCTAGCGATGGCGCTGGCATGCGAGTTGGCCAACGGCACACCGCTGCGCCACGCCGTGCACGCAGCGCGGGCGTACGTGCGCGCGGAAATCGCCAGGCATTAGCTAATACACCGCCCGCAATGACCGACGACTGGGGGGCCCCGGCAGCTCCGCCGACGGGAGGCGCGCAGGCGCAAAGCGCCGGAGCGCCTGTTAAACGGAAATCGCGCGTCATGGCGGGCATGCGCCCGACGGGCGGCCTGCATCTCGGACATCTGCTCGGCGTGCTGACGCAATGGGAATCGTATTGCGAAACGGCCGACGCGTACTTCGAAATTGCCGATCTGCACGCGTATACGACCGAGTTCGACGACCCCGCAAAGATCCGCGACGCGCGTGACGACATGGTAGCGGCCTGGGTTGCTGCCGGCGTGGATCCGCACAAGGCGACGATTTTCTTGCAGTCCGGCGTGCCGGAAATTTCAGAGCTGCACGTGATTTTGTCGATGATTACGCCGATTTCGTGGCTCGAACGCGTGCCGACGTTCAAAGGACAGATCGAGGCCCTGGGCCAGGAGATCGCGACCTACGGCTTCCTTGGTTATCCCTTGCTGCAGTTGTGCGACGTCGCAATCGTCCGCGGCGAGTTCGTTCCGGTCGGACGCGATCAAACGGCGCATCTGGAGTTCGGTCGCGAGGTCGTGCGCCGCTTCAATCATCTCTACGGCGACGGACAACAGATTCTCGTCGAACCACAGGCGACGTTTTCCGATTTTCCCGAAGTGCCGGGGACCGACGGCCGCAAGATGAGCAAGTCGTACGGCAATGCCATTCTGATTGAAGACGACGAGGAGACGACTACAAAAAAGGTTCGCTCGATGCTGACGGACCCGCAAAAAGTCCGCAAGGGCGATCCGGGGCGGCCCGAGGTATGTCCGCTGTTCTATCTATGGCGCTTCGTGAACCCGCTCAAGGTCGATGCCGTCGCCGAGGGATGCCGGTCCGGAGCTTTGGGTTGCGTGGCGGACAAGACGGACTTTGCCGAGCAGCTCAATGCGTTTCTGCGGCCCGTTCGCGAACGCTATAGAGCCTTTCGGGACGACCCTGCAGAAGTAGAGCGCATCATCGAGGACGGCACGGCCCGCACGCGCGAGGTGGCGGCACGGGTACTAGCGGAGGTCAAACACGCTATGAGGCTTACGTGATGTTCTTTCGAAAGCGACAAGGCGACGAGGACGCCCAGTTGGGCGAACTCGACGAACTCCTCAGCGGCACCGGCTCGCAGAACCCGGTAGTAGACGGCATCCGGCGCGCCCTCGCGCGCGACGATCTAACCGCTGAAGACCGGGCCGATTTCGAAGCCGCACTCAAGCGCCTGCAGCAACAAAGTACGCCCGAATAACGCTAGCCACGCCGGCGCGAAAGCAGCGCCCCTAGCGGCAAACCCAAAAAAAGCACGAACGGCAAGAAGAAAACGTGCCCACGCGAAGCGACGTAAACGACCGCCGCCACAGCGAGCATGAGAACCAGCGCGGCGACGATCCTGAGAAACGTCGCCACGGTGCGTTACGCTTTGAACTTTGGAATGGTCTTCGCGATGGATTCCAGGGCCCAGTCGATGTCTTCGAGCGACGCAGCGTACGAGAACCGTAAGTAGCCCTTGCCCGCGGCACCGAACGACGAACCGCCGCCGCACGCGACGCCGCCCTCTTCCAATAAGAACTTCGCGAGAGCGCGGTCGTCGTGCGTTATTTCCGTCACGTTGGGAAACGCATAGAACGCGCCTTCCGGCAGCGTGCACGAAACGCCCGGGATGTTGTTGAGCCCGTTGACTAACCGATCGCGGCGTTGGCGGAAGATATCGTTCATACGCTTCACGGGCGTGTCGTCGCCGGTCAGCGCGGCGATCCCCGCCATCTGCACGAACGTCGCCACGCAGCTGAACGTGTTGTTGTTGAACAACGTCACGGTCTTGGCGAGACGATCGGGCATTAGCGCGTAGCCTAAACGCCAGCCCGTCATCGCGTAGGCTTTCGAGAACCCGTCGACGATAATCGTGCGGTCGCGCATGCCGTCGAGCGCGGCGATCGAGACGTACTCGCTGTCGAGATAGAAGTTGCGGCTATAGATTTCGTCGGCAATGACGATGAAGTCGTAACGGTTCGCTAGCTCGGCGATGCGTTCGAGGTCGCCCTTAGTCAGCACGCCGCCGGTAGGATTGTGCGGCGAGTTGATGACGACGGCTTTCGTCTTATCCGAAACGCGACGCGCGAGCTCGTCAAGATCCATGCGCCAGTTGCGCGACTCGAGCAACGGAATCGCGTGAATGTTGGCTTGATGGTAGCTCGCACAGGAAGCATACGCCGGATACGCCGGATCGAAATAGACGAAGCCGTCACCAGGATCGAGGAGCGCCGACAGGATGTTCCAGATGATCGGCTTGGCGCCGGGCGAGATCACGACGTTCTCAGGCGTGTAAGCAGGCGAAATGCGGCGGAAACGGCTCGCGTAATCGGCGATCGTCGCGCGCAGCAACGGAATGCCGGCCGAGGGCGTGTAGTGCGTATGGTTGTCGTAAAGCGCATCGACGGCCGCCTTCTTGATATGCTCGGGCGTATCGAAGTCGGGCTCGCCAATCTCCATGTGCACGACGCGACGCCCTTGCGCTTCGAGTTGACGCGCTCGAGCGAGCACTTCAAATGCATTTTCGGACCCGAGTCGCGCGACGGCGTCGGCAATACGATCCTCGTGAACTGCGAGCATGGCTACCCTTTCCTTGCGGCGAAACGTCCCGCCTCATGCGCACCCTGTCGGAAGTTTTTGCCCCTGGAGCTCCAACGTTGCCCGAGGGTCTGAGAACCCTCGTCGTTTCGCCCGACCGCGAGTTGGAACCTGGAATGACGGTGCGTGCAACGTTTACGTTCCGCAACCAAGGCGGCGCCGTAGCCACCGGCGTCCGCGTGCGATTCAGTATCCCCGAAGGACTGGTGTATTTAGTCGGAAGCGGCGAGCTCGACGGCACGTCGCTCGACGACGAGCTCGGCAACTCTCCGCTTCTCTCGCGCGCCGGCGCGCACATCGGTGACGTTGCACCCGCGCAAGAGCGTCGCATCGAAATCGCATACAGCGTTGCCGGCGCCATCGAGAACGGCACGACCGTCGAGGTACAAGCGGCCGTCGCCTCGTTCGAGCTGCCGCCCGTTGGTTCCAACGTGGTCCGTCTCGTCGCGCGCAGCCGTCCGCAACTGGAAAATTCGCTTACTCGCGTAACGGTGGAGGCGCGCCAAGAGCCCAGCCCTGGATCTGAAGCACAGGTGACGATTCGGATTCACAACGCCGGCGAGTCGAGCGCTCACGACGTGGTCGTCGTCGCGCCGATTCCCGAACACGCCGCGTACGTCGCCGGCTCCGCACGCGTGAACGGGCGAGAGATCGAGCGCGATCTCGGTATTGCGTTCGACCGTTTGTACGCGCCGATCGTCGTGACATCGCTCTCTGCGAGCGCGTCCGCAACCCTGGTCTACCGCATTCGCATCGATGCTCCGCTGCCGGATGGCACACGGGTCACGGCACGCGCGCAGATCGCCTCGCAAGAAACGCCTGCATTCGAACTCGAGCCCGCGGCGCTCGTCGTTCGAGCGGCGCCGGATTTCGGCGACGACCGTACCGCGTTTTCGGTGGAACCGTCGCACGACGTCCGCCCCGGACAGCGCGTTGCGCTTTCGTTCACGGCGTTTAACGCCGGAACCGCGGCTGCCGACTCGGCAACCGCAACGCTCGAGCTTCCCGACACGCTCACGCTCGTGCGCAGTGGGTCGAGCATCGACGGACGTCCGATCCGCGATCGTCGCAAAGATCCGCTCGTCTTCGATCTCGGCCGCATCGACGCAGGCGAGCACGTCGACCTTCGGACCGAAGCGGTGGTGGTGTCGCCGCTGCCCGACGCAACGGCGTTGACGGTTGCCGCAACGCTTGCGTGGGAACCGTCGACCGAAGTCGCCGCGCGGCGTCTCGAACGCACCATCGCGGTCCATTCGGAACCGGCACTTGCTTCGCGGCGCAACTACATCGCGCGCCTGGGCGGCGAAATCGTGCGGCCCGGCGGAGACGTCGAGGCAACGATCGAGATTGCCAACGACGGCAGCGCTTCAGCCGCCGACGTCGTGCTGCATCTGCGCGTCGATCCGGCGCTCGACGAAGTACGCGTCTTCGAAAAGAACTCTCGGTTGACGCTCGACGGCGACACCGTCGATCTGGCCACCCTCGACGCCTACGCCGCGCGACACATCACTATACGCGCCCGCGTTCGGTCGCCGTACGCCGATCGCAGTGAAGTGCGCGTCGGCGCGAGCGTGCACACGCGCGAGCTCGGCGAAACGCCGCTGGGCGAAGCCGTCTGGCGCGTCGACTCACATCCCGGATTTGACGCGCAAACGTCACGTCTAGAACTCGCGAGCGACGCGGTACTGCGTCCCAATCAGCTCGCCGACGTCGACGCGATCGTCGTCAACATGGGCACCGACGTCGCGCACAACGTGCGACTGAGGCTTTACGTTTCGCCCGAGGCACGGCTGGAAAGCGTCGACGGCGCAATCCGCGAGAAGTCGTCGCTCGTCTTCGGCGAGATCCTGCCAGGTGCCACCGCCAGGGCGCGTTTGGGATTGCGTTTGCTGCGCAGTTTGGCAAAAGAGTTTCCGGTAACCGTCGACGGCGTGCTCACCGCCGATGCGATGCTTCCGGTTCCGCTGCCGCGGCTGGTCATTGCGACTACCGCCGAGCCCGACTTTTCGATCGGAACGTTCCGCAGCGAGCCCATCGACGTGGTCGACGTTGGCGAAACGGTCGAATGGGTATTGCACGTGCGTAACGGCGGCGATGGCCCCGCGCGGCGCGTGCTCATCTCGGTCGAACAGCCCGAAACGCTCATTTACGTTCCCAACTCGACGACCGTCAACGACGTACCGGTACGCGACATCGGCGCGCAAGCGCCGTTTGCAAGTTCGCGCGGCATCGTGCTCAACGACGTCGATCCCGGCGTCGAGGCGACGATTCGGTGGCACGACGTCGTGCACAACGGACTGCCGGCCGGCGAAGCGATCGCGCGCGCCGCACACATTCATTACGACGGCGAACGCAACGACGAGATTCCTTCGGGCGAGCTCAAAGTGCGGGCGACGCCGGTGTTCGCCAACGCCATCCCCGGTTTACCGTTCGGTCTCGACGGAATGATCGGTCCGGCGTTCGGCGGCAGTCAGCGCGCGATCGACTCGGAACGCTTCTTGGAGCTTCCGCCGGCTACGCCGGTCGAAGCCAACAACGGTCACGCGCGCGCGCTCAATCGCTATCCAATTGCCGCGCTCGAGCAAGGGGACGCAGTCGAGGGCGACGCGCAGGGCATCGTCGAGGGCACGCTGATGGCCAATCGTGCGGGGACGTCGGTGGCATTTACCGGCGATCGGCTTCCGCGTGCGCTGCGATTGTTGGAAGAAGCTCGCTTCGGCGGCATGGTGACGCACTTATTCGCGGTCCGGGCGCTCTTGCCGGATGCTATCGGCGACTCACACGCCGGCTCGCTCCCGGCCCTGCGCGATCTCTTGCGCGAAGAGTTCGACCGGCTATTCATCAAGCTGCGTTTGCCCAGTTACGTCATCGCTCCACGCGATCTCGAAACGCCTTCAGTCCGCACCACAATCGAGCGCGTGCTCGAAGACGCGGCGAACGCTCGCGGCATACCGGCCGAATCGCCGGCGGCGTCGCTGCTGTTGCACGGGAGTTACGACCCTTCGGAGATGCGCGATTTTGCCGACCGTCTCGAAGACGCGGATCTCGCGTCGGCGTTGCCGTGGGCTGCGCTCGCGCGACTGTTGCCCGACGGAACGCAGCAGCTGCAGCATTACCGCGCGTTGTTGAGCGAGCGGCTCGACGCGCTGTCGCAGGCCGACGCCACGGAGTTCATCGATGCGCTGCAACGCAAACGGGATGCAGCGCTCGACGGAGCACTCGACGTCGTCCGCACCTCGCTTCACGCCCAGGTCTGAGGTTTGGCGTAGCGCATGGGACCGATAGCAATCGCGCTCATCGTCGCGTTCGCCATCGGGGCGGTGCTGGGTATCTACGCACTGCTCGCGCCGCGGCGAAACGCCGAAAAGGCACCCGTTGAGGTGCCGCGCCAAGACTTGCGCGTCGACACCGCGTGGAACGCTGCGACGCAAGCCGAGTTCGACTCGCTCCCGGAAGCCGCGCGCTGCGACATGATTTTCGCCGTGTCGGCACTCGAGGACGAGCGGTCGGCGCAGCTGCTCGAACACGCCTTGAGCGATCCGTCGGAGGCCGTCGCGCTGGCCGCAGCCCGCGCCCTCAAAGAACGCGGATCTTCCGAAACGGTGGATGCGTATCTCGCTCGCCACCCCGGGGAGCGAGCCGAGCGCATTGCCCATACGTTATCCCTTTTGGCGCCGCCGTAGGTTGCCGCCCCGCACGGCGTGAAAGAGCGTACCTAGTGGCCTCCACCTCGCTGACCGGCATCTTTGCACCGGGCTCTCCCGCGTTGGTCGAGAGCCTGCGCACGCTCGTGCTCGCGCCCAAGCGCACGGTATTTCCCGGTGAAACGGTCCGCGCGGATTTCGGCTTCTCGAACTTCGGCGGCGCAAGCGCGACCGGCGTTCGCGTACGCTTCTCTCACCCGCAAGGCGTAACGCACGTCGCTGAAGACGACCTCGTCGACGATCGTCCGATAGCGGGTGAAGGTCATCTCGTCGACGCAAACGGCACGCTCATAGGCGATCTCGAGCCGAACACACAACGCAAGGTTTCCTGCACCTTCCGCGTCAACGATCCAATCGAAGACGGAACCGAACTCGTCTTTCAAGCGGCGCTCGTGAGCGATCAGACGGCGCTGCTGGCTTCGAATATCGAGCGGATCGTCGTGCGCAGCCGCCCGGCGCTGCAAAATACGTCCACGCTGGTCACCTTGAGTGCGCCCGAGAAGCCGCGTCCCGGCGACACGGTCTCCGTGCGCGCAACGATCGCGAACATCGGTTCGGCCAGCGCGCACGACGTCGTCGCGTTATTGCCGGCGCCCGAACATACGACGTACGTTCCGCGCAGCGCGCGCATCGACGGACGCATCGTGCCGGGCATCGAAGGCGAACCGTTCGATTACGACAGCGCTACCGTCGTGGCGGAGAAGTTGGCGCCCGGCCAATCGGTAACGATCGAGTATCAAATGACGATCGATTCGCCGCTGGCCGACAGCACGCGCATCAAGGCCGTCGGCGGCGTCGGCTCGCGCGAATGCAGCGAGTTCCAAATCGCGTCCGCCGAGATTTACGTCGCTTCGCCGGTGGACTTCGACGGAGAAGAGACCGCGCTGACCGTGCTGTGCGACGACGCCGTCGCCCCGGGCATGCGTATCCCCATTACCTTACGCGCCGTCAACGCCGGAACGGGCGCTGCCGAGTTCGTGGCAATCTCGTTCGCACTGCCGCCGGGACTCGTGTACGCACCGGGCTCGGCCAACGTCGACGGACAGCCGGTAAGCGACGAATCGATTCCCGGATTGACGTTCTCGATTGGTACGCTTGCCTCCAATCGCGTTGTGGAAGTCGGACTGGCGGCGACCGTCGCCGTTCCCCCGTTCGGCGGCGACTTAGCGCTCCCGATCGAAGCCGCACTGCGCTGGAGAGGCGGCGAACGCGATTTCGCGCGGCGCCTGAGCGTCCGCGTTTCCCCGCGTTTCAATCGCGCGCGAAACTACGTGGAAGCCGATCACGGCGTCGCGCACGCGCGCGACGACGTTCATTTCTTCGCACACGTCTATAACGACGGCACGGCCCCCGAGCGCAACGTTCGCCTGCGCGTCATTCCCGGCGTGCATCTCGACGACGTTCGCATCGCCGAAGCCGCCGACGAGCCGCTGCCGTACCGCGAGCCGCTCGACGTCGGCATCGTGCCGCCGCATCACGAGCGCGTCTTCGTTATCTCGGCTCGGGTCGGTTCGAAGGTGCCCGATCGTTCCAACGTGACGCTCGGCGTCGTGCTCGAACACGATGCCGGCGCGATCGATCTGGGCACGTCGACCGTCGTCGTGCGTTCCCGTCCGCAGGTCTTCCGGGAGTCGGTTGCTTGGGAGTTGGCGACTAACGAACCGTTGCGGCCGCACCGGTTCGTCGACGTTCTCGTGCGCTTTACCAATGCCGGCTCGGATGTGCTGCGCGATGCGCGTCTGACGCTCACGCTGCCGCCCGAACTCTCGCTGGAGCGCGCAATCGACGCCCGCCGCGATCGTGAAGGTCTCGTGTTCGGCGACGTTCTTCCCGAACGCACGCACGAGGCGCGCTTGACTTTGCGTTTATTGCGCCCCGTTCCGCACGACGGCCCGTTGGCACTGGAAGGCTGGCTGCGCGGAAAAGGCATCAGTCCCGTGCAGTTTCCGCCGTTGGAAGTACCGACGCATGCAGAAGCCGATTTTTCCGGCACGCAACTGTTGGCTGCGCCCCCGGATAACGTCAACGCCGGCGAACACGTCTACTACGAGATTCGGCTGCGCAACGAGGGCGACGGCCCCGCCGATCGTCTGCTGGTTCGCGTCATTCCGGCCAACATCGCGGTCTACGTGCCGTCGAGCACCACGATCAACGGTCTCGCGCTCGCCGACGAAGCCGGTGCATCGATTTTATGGTCGAATCGCGGCCTCGTGCTCGCCGACGTCAATCCGAACGTCGAACTGCGCATTCGCTGGGAGGTCAGCGTAATGTCGCCGCTTGCCGCCGGCACGACGCTCGAAACGCGTGCCGTGCTGGAATGGGGTGACGGCCAAACCGTCGCACTAGCCGCGCCGGCGTTACGCGTACAGGCGCAACCTACGCTAGGTGAGTCGACCGTCGGCGTGCCGCTCTCCGTCGCTCGCATTTTCCCAGCCGAATCGGCCGCCGCATACGAACCGCCGCCGATGCCGCCGCAGTTCGACGAGCCGGAGATCCTTACGAGTGCGTCGGCGCTCGAAGAGCCGCCGCCGCGCGCGATTGCCGAAGTCATCGCCGAGCAAGCCGATCGTTTCGAACCGCCGGCACCGATTGAGCCGGTCTCGGCAATCGCGCCGATTCCGGCCGCCGGCGGACCGATGCTTTACATCGACTTCGCTGCCGACCGGCTCGCGCATACCATCAAGCTGTTGGAACGAAGCGAAGCTGGCGGTCTGGTGCAGCATCTGTTCGCGGTGCGCATGCTTTTTCCGGAGAACGCCGTCGCAGCGTCGCCGGCGCTGGCGTCGGCATTTTCGAACACCAGCCGCGCGGTGCGAGCGCCGCTCGAGCGCTTCTTCGTCCGTTTGCGCATGCCTCGCCTAACCGTCACCGGCAAAGATTTGGAAGATCGCGACAGCCGCGTCGCGCTCCGCGCGCTGCTCGACGAGCTCGTGCTCGCCGCGCCCCAAGCTGCGCTTCAACCACCGCCGGGAATCGTGCGGATCGAAGGTTCCATCGACGCCGACAAAGTCCGTGCGCTCATGCCCGAGCTCGACACGGCACCGCTCGGTGCGGTCAATCCGTGGATTATCAACGCGCATTTGCTTGGCACGAGCGTGCTGCACGACGGCACGCGAGCCGACGCGCTCGCCCCCTACCGGGAAGAGCTTCTGCGAGTTTTCACCGTGCTATCGGAACTGCCGATCGACGAGTTCCACCGCGTGCTCACGACGAGCGTGAACCGCGGGCTCGACGATTCTCTCGGCGGCGTTTTGGACGCGCTTCGCGGCGCGGCACATTTGGCAGTCGATTAACTACGTCATCCCGATTATAGCCTTGTTCGCTCGCGCGTTTCGTCGTCCCAACGGGGGCGATGCGCCTCCCACGTGGATGAAAGCGGCCGGCATCGAAAACGGCGAGTCGTGCGATGCTGCCGCGCGCATCGAACTCGTCGAGCGTTTAGAAATCGTGGGAGAGGCATGGTGCGTAGAAGTGCTGCGCGCGGCTGGGCGCGACGAATCCGACCGGTCCGTGCGCAAAGCCATCGAAGCCGCCCTTGTCACCCTGAGCAAAGGCCGCCTGTCGCCCTGACATGAGTGCTAGTAGCCCGGGCCGGGGTCTTTGATATTGAAATAATTGATCAGGATTTGTCGCGCGATCGGCGCGGCCACGCTAGCGCCATAGCCGCCGCTGCGGTCGACGAAGACGGCCATCGCAACCTTCGGATGGTTCGACGGAGCCCATGCTATGAACCACGTCGTGTTCGGACCGTTGCCGCCGTCGGTTTCAGCCGTTCCGGTTTTACCGGAGTACGGTAAGCCGTTGATTTTTTCGCCGTAGGCGGTACCGCCCGGGTCGGTCACTTTCCCCATGCCTTCGCGCACGGCAGCGAGCGCTTCTTGCGTCACCGGAACGTGACGAATGACCTCCGGCGAAAACGTTTTGACGAGCGCTCCATTCGGTTTGCGGATCTCCCGCGCGATGTAGGGACGCCACAACGTGCCGCCGTTGATGACTGCCGACGCGACGTTGGCCATCTGCAGCGGCGTGGCTTGCATCGCGCCTTGTCCGATGCCCAAGAAGCACGAGTCGCTCGGCTCCATCGGCACGCCGAACGTACGCATAGACCAGGCGTTGGTCGGCCAGTTGCCCTCGTTCTCGCCCGGTATGTCGATCCCGGACTTCGCGTTTAGTCCAAACGCGAGCGCGTATTTTCGCAGCCGGTCGTTGCCTAACCACCAGGCTAATCGGAAGAAGTAACCGTCGGACGATGCCGCTAGCGCCGGCACGAATGTCGTGTTGCCCAGACCGCCTGAGGCGATATCGCGCGCGTAGTAGCCGCCGCAGTCCCAGCCGCCGGTGTCGTAGACCACTTGATTGACTTTGACCACCCTCTCAGTGAGGGCGGCCGAGCCGGTGACCATCTTGAACGTCGAGCCGGTCGGGGTCGCCGCCGCGATCGCACGGTCGAACAACGGCTGAGTCGGATCGAGCAGATCGAACGCCACCTTCTTATAGTTGTCAGCGGCGAAATCGTTGGGGTCGAAGTTCGGATAGCTCACCAGTGCGAGAATTTGCCCGGTCCACGGATCCTCGGCGACGACCGCGCCTGAGAGCTTACGGCCGCGTCCCCAACTCTTGATGCCGTCGGAGAGCGCCTCCTCGGCGATTTGCTGCAGCCGCCAGTCGATATTGGTCTTGAGCGTGTCGCCGGAAATCGGTGCTTGCGCGGACGTGGTCGAGACCACCGAGCCGGTCGCGTCGACCACCACGCGTTGGCCGCCGGGCACGCCCCGCAGGTACGAGTCGTACGTATACTCGAGTCCGTCTTTACCGACGACGTCGTTCATCGAGTAACCTTGGCTCTTTAGGCGTTGATATTCGCTCTCCGTGATTTGTCCGACGTAACCAAACATGTGCGAGCCCATGCCGCGATACGGATAATCGCGGATCGCCTGCACTTCCAAGTCGATACCCGGTAAATCCGTCAGCACTTCCGAGAGCCGCGCCGATCGCGCGACCGGAACGTCTTCGGCGAGCAGTACCGGACCGTACGGCTCGTAGGTCACCACTTCGTCGAAGTTGCGATAGTTGACGCCGTGGTGGTGCAGCAGCTTGAACCACAGCGTCTCCTCGCTAATGCCGAGCGTCTGCGAAATCGTGCGCAGCTCGCCGTTGGGGTCGGTAATCTGCGACGGAATCATACCGACGACGAACGAGGGACGGCTGCGTACCATCGCGACGCCGTACCGGTCGCGAATGATGCCGCGGGGAGCCGCGACCGGAATCAAGCGCACTTGATTGGCCATCGCCGCCGCGCGGTATTGATCGCCGTTGACGATTTGAATCTGAATCAACCGCACCACGAGCGCGATCAGCAGCACGACCACGAATCCGACGAAGCCCACGATACGCCAGACCGGCCGCGTCCAGCGCGGCTTTTTGCGCCGCTCGTACGGATAGCTCACGATCGCGGCGCCGTCTCGAAGCGCCGGGCGAGCAGCATGGCGATGACCATAACGACGACGTCGAACAACGCTTGCCAGAGCGTTTGATGAAAGTGCAAGCCGGCCAAACCGCCCGGATAACCTTCGAGCGACATAACCGTCCAAAAAATGAGCGCACGTACGAGCGTCGCAATTGCTGTGACCGCGGCGACGATCGGAATCGAGTCGGCAAAGAATCCCCGCGATAACACGCTCGTGAGCATCGCCGTAGCCGTCGTCGAGATCGTCCAAGCGCCGCCCGTTCGCGCCGCCAGCACGTCCTCGAAAATTCCCGCTAGAAGCCCGTAAATTGCGGCTCTTCGCACGTCGACGCGGATGGCGAACCACACGACTGCAACTAGAACGAGACTTGGGGTTGCCCCGCGGATCGCGACGAAATGCAATAGCGTCGACTGCGCGACGACCGCCAAGACGAGAACGAGCACGACGATATGCCACTGCGGCCCGGCATACGAGTCGAAGCGGCGTTTGGAAGAAGTTGGAAGTCTACTGCGGGACAACGACGACGCGGTCGAGAGCGCCCAGCGCTGCGGCCGGTTTTACTACCGCGGTTTGATACAGTGTCGTATCGCCGCGTTCGATGGCGACGACCTTTCCGATGGGAACGCCGGCATGGAACGATCGGCCTTCACCGGTCACGATCGCGTCGCCGGCGTGCAGCGGTGCGTCTTCGGGAATGTACTCCATACGCACGCTGCTGATATTTCCGCGCGCAATACCCCACCAGCGTCCGCGCCTCACGACCGCGGGAATGCGGCTCGTGTAATCGGTGATCAAGATAACGGTGCTCGAGAACGGTCCGACCGACGCGATGCGGCCGACGACGCCGTTGGCATCGAGCACGCCGTCGTCGCGGTGGACGCCGGCGATCGAACCTTTATCGATCGTAACGGCCTGCGATTCGTTTTCGGGCGGAAATCCGACGATGCGCGCTTCGATGCCGTGATATAGCTCCACGACCGGACGGACGGCCGTCTCCGAGGCGTAGGCGGAAGCGAGCTCGTGCAGACGGGCATTTTCTTGAGCGAGCTTGCGATTCTCATCGCGCAGCTGCGCGTTGTCGCGAACGAGCGTCGGAAGCGAAATGATGCCGGTCGCGGCCGAGCGCACCCCATCGACGCTGGTCGAAATCACCACTTCGCTGATTCCGAAGAGGGTCGTCGCCGCCGTTGCAATCGGACTCTCTTCGCCCGCCCGTTCCGCACTAATTTGAACGAGCGCAACCAGCGCCGCAACGATGATAACGGTGATCAGCGCGAAGAGTTTTCGTTCGTCCCGGTACGTGAAAATGGGGAGGTTCCTTTTGAATAAACGCCCTACGTTATTTGAGTCTTCGGCAATGGCAACACAAATCCCAACCGCCGCACCGCGCGAATGAAACGTCCGAGCGGAAATCCCATCACGGTATAAAAGTCGCCGGTTATCGACTCGACCAGCGCAGCGGCAAGCCCCTGGATGCCGTAGGCGCCCGCCTTATCGAGCGGTTCCCCGGTCGCAACGTAATCCTGGATCTCCTCGGGCGACAGCCGGTAGAAGCGAACGATCGTCGTCGAGCGCTCCTCGATTCGTTCGCCCCCCGGAACGGCCAGCGCGAAGGCGGTGTGCACGAGATGGTCGCGGCCGGAAAGGCTCCCGAGCATCCGAGCGGCGTCGTCATCGCCGGACGGCTTGTTGAGCGCTACCCCGTCGAGGTCGACCACGGTATCCGCCGCGACCACCGGTGCCGCCGGTTCGCCGAGCTTGGCAATCGCCGCTCCGAGCTTTTCGCGCGCGTGCGCCGAGGCGAGTGCGGCCGGCGACAGGTGCGGCGAATCGGGCTCGTGGTACCCGCTGGGCGCGACCTCGACCTCCAACCCGAGCGACCTAAGCAACTCGAGGCGACGCGGCGACGCACTCGCTAAGACGATCCTCGTGAGGGGACAGCGCTTGCTCATTGCAGTATCAGGGCGGGATGCGTGTTCGCATGGATCAACGCCTCCTTCGGGTTGCCCTCATCTCGGCCGCGCTGGTGATGCCCTCAATCGCCGGTTGTTCCAATCATTCCGGCAACGTCGTCGCCCTTAGCGGACGCATCGAAGGTGACGACTCTGCGGTCGCCTCCAAACTTCCCGGCCGCGTCGTTTCGATTAGCGTTCGCGAAGGCGACGTCGTGCATGCCGGCGACGTCATAGCCACGCTCGACGACGCGCAGGCGCGCGCCGCGGTCGCCGATGCGGAAGCGCGCGTCTCGATGGCCGAGCGGCAAGTCCCCGTCTTGCAGGCGCAGCTGCGTCAAGCCCAGCTCGGGACGGAGCAGGCAAACGTCGGTTCGACCGGCGACGTGAGCGCCGCGCAGTCGCAAGTCGCCGCGGCCAACGCGCAGTTCTCGCAAGCCCAGGCCGCGGAAAAGCTCGCCGCCTATAACAAAAAGATGGCGGAGAACTTGTACGGCACGGGCGACGTCTCGGAACTGCAGCGCAATCGCGCCGTCTCCGACGAGCAGCAGGCGCAGGCAACGCTCGAGGCAGCGCGGCAGCGCGCGCAAGCCGCGCAAGGCCAGCTCAAGTCGGCAACTGCGACGTTGAGCAATGCGCCGATGCGCGAACAGCAAGCTGCGGCCGTGACGGGCCAGATAAATCAACAAAACTCGGCGGTCTCGGCCGCCATGGCGAACCTCGATCAAGCGCGCGCGAACTTGCGCGACCTGACGGTTCGGGCGCCGTTTACCGGCACGGTTCTCACGCGCACGGCGGAGCCGGGTGAGGTACTCGCCGCCGGCACCCCGGTCGTCACTTTGCTCAATCTGGAGAGAGTCTATCTGCGCGGATTCATTCCGGAAGGCGACATCGCCAAAGTAAAGCTCGGTCAACCCGCGCGCGTCTTTCTCGATGACGACCCTTCGCACGCGCATCCCATCGATGCATACGTCATGCGCATCGATCCCGAAGCGATGTTCACGCCGGAGAACACGTACTTCCAAAGCGACCGCGTGCAGCAGGTCTTCGGCGTCAAGTTGGGGCTTCGCGGCGGCTTCGGCTCCGCCAAGCCGGGAATGCCTGCCGACGGTCAGATTCTCGTCGGCGGATCGTGGTCGAAGTAGCGGTCGCTCTGCGCGACCTGCGTAAGCGATACGGCGCCCTCGAAGCCGTTCGCGGCATTACGTTCGACGTCGGCAAAGGCGAGATTTTTGGATTCATCGGACCCGACGGCGCCGGCAAAACGACGACGTTCGAGATTCTTGCCGGCGTGATGAACCCCACGTCCGGTCAAGTCGACGTCTTCGGTCAAAGCGCTCGTGACGCGCGCCTGAAAACGGGATACTTGACGCAAGGTTTTACGCTTTACCACGACCTCACCGTGATGGAAAACATCCGTTACATCGGCGACTTGCGGCTGGCGCCGCCCGATACGGTCGTCGCGCGCGGCCGGCACTATCTCGGACTCTTCGGCATGGCGCAGTTCGAGGACCGGCTCGCGGGAAATCTCAGCGGCGGCATGCAGAAGAAGCTCGCACTCGCGTGCGCGCTCGTACCGCAACCGCACGTTCTGCTGCTCGACGAACCGACGACCGGCGTCGATCCCGTATCGCGACGCGAATTTTGGGACTCGCTCGCCCACTTAGCCAACGAAGGTCTGACGATTCTCGTCGCGACGCCGTATCTGGACGAAGCCGAACGCTGCAATCGCGTGGCCTTCATGCATCTCGGCGAGATCAAAGAACTCGATACGCCCGACGCGCTGCGCAAGAGCCTGCGCGCGCATCGGCTCGAAGTGTATTTGAACGATCTGCGCTGCGTCGGCGCGGCGGTGCGCGCGATCGAGTCGCGCCCGGGAGTCGTCGACGTGCAGCGCTTCGGCGATCACCTCGACGTTCTGGCCAACGACGCCGAAGCGGCACGCGTGCAAAGCGACGTGTCGGCCGTCCTGTCCCGCGACGGCATCGCCGTCGGCGACGTGCGCACCGACGAGCCGACCTTGGAAAACGTATTCGTGGCATCGATTCGCGCGTCGGATCCCCCGCCCGACTGCGGTCCGTTTCCGATGAAGCGCGCGCCGGTCGATCGTCCCAACGACGTCGCCATCGGTGCCGAGACGCTCGTCAAACGCTTTGGCAACTTCACCGCGGTCGACCGGTTGAGCCTCGAAGTGCGCTTCGGCGAAGTCTACGGTTTGCTCGGCGCCAACGGTGCCGGAAAGACGACGACGATTCGCATGCTGTGCGGACTGCTCGCACCTACGTCGGGCGCGACGATTCTGGCCGGCGTGCGCGGCAACGTCCGTTCGAGCGACGTGCGTCGCCGAGTCGGCTACATGTCGCAAAAGTTCTCGCTCTACGACGATTTGTCGATCGCAGAGAACTTGGAGTTCTTTGCCGGCGTCTACGGCGTGCCCAAAGCCGAGCGCGAGGACAAGATCGAGTGGGTGATCGACTTCGCGGGTCTGCGTGGCAAAGAGCAAGAGGTGATCGGCAGTTTACCGGGCGGGTGGAAGCAGCGTGTAGCGTTCGGCTCGGCGATCATGCACGAGCCGACGGTGCTTTTTCTGGACGAGCCGACCTCGGGTGTCGACCCGATCGCACGCCGCAGCTTCTGGAGCATGATCGATCAGCTGGCGGAAGCCGGTACCGCGGTGCTCGTTACGACGCACTACTTAGAAGAAGCCGAACAGTGCAATCGGCTCGGTTTCATGGCCGCCGGCAAGCTGATCGCGCAAGGCACCCCCACCGAGGTGAAGTCGCGACAGCAGGGGTCGCTCTTGGAGATTCGAGTCGACGATTTGCAAAAGGCCGTCGGAACGCTGCAAGGCGGACGCGAGCAGTGGCGGGTTTCGCTCTTCGGCGATCGCCTGCACGTCGTCGTCGACGGCGATGCCGACGCCGCGATCCGGACCGTCACGGCGCAGCTGGAAAGCGCAGGCGTCCGCGTCATTGCCGCGCGCAGGGCGCAGTTCTCGCTCGAAGACGTCTTCATTGGCGCGGTCGAACGGGCCGAGGCGGCCGCCTGATGCGCCGGATCTTCGCGCAGGTGCGTAAAGAGCTGACGCAGCTCGTACGCGATCGGCTCGCGCTCGCGCTCGCGCTGCTGCTGCCGGCATTTCTCTTGCTGTTGATGGGCACGGCAATTTCGCTGACCGTCGACGACATGCCGCTGGTCGTCCAAGATCTCGACAATACGCCCGCCTCGATCAAGCTGGTCGATGCGTTTCGGGCGTCGCTGACTTTTCGCGTCGTCGCGTGGCCCGTGCAAGAAAATTCCGTCCGGGCGCTATCCGGGAATCGTGTGCGCGGCGTGCTGATCATTCCGGAACACTTCGAGCACGATCTCGCGAGGCGCCAAGGCGTGCAGGTCCAGCTTCTCGTCGACGGGACCGACGCGAACACCGCCAAGCTCGTGGCCGGGTACGCGCAATCGGTCATTGCCTCGTATAACGCGCGCATCGCTGCCCAGCCGCAACGGGGCATTCAAGCCGTTATCCGGCTGTGGTTCAATCCGGGTCTGGATTCAAAGAAGTTCTACGGACCAGGCATCTTCGTGCTCGTGCTGACGCTGTTCCCCACCTTGCTGGCGGCGCTTTCGGTCGCGCGCGAAGGCGAGGAGAAAACGATCTTACAGATCTACGTCTCGAACATCTCGGCTCACGAGTATTTGCTCGGCAAGATTTTTGCCATCATGGTCGTCTTCGCGGCAGAAGCCGTCTTGCTGAGCATTTTACTGTTCACGTATTTCGGCGTAAGCTTGGTCGTCGATCCCACGCCGCTCATCGTCGGATCGATCCTCTACGCGTTCTGCGTAGCGGCCTTCGGCGTGATGGTGGGCGTGTCGATTCCCAACCAGCTCGGTGCCATCTCCGTAGTGGCGCTCGGGGGCTTCCTGCTCGTTTTCATCATGTCGGGACTGCTCTTCCCGATCGAGAACATCCCGGCGTCGCTACGCTGGATCAGCAATCTGGTATGGGGACGCTACTACATCGAGATCGTTCGCGACGCGTTTTTGCAGGGCGCGGGCTGGCCGGCGACTTGGTGGAAGGCAATCCTTATCGCGCTCATCGGAGCGGTCTTCTACGGCAACGCCTGGCGAAGCACGCGCTCGATGCAGCTGAAGTATTAAGACGACGATGTTCGGCTCGCGTTTTCGTTCGCTTCTCTTCAAAGAGTTCCAGCAGATGCGGCACGACAAGCGCATTGCGTTCGTGGCCATTCTGGCGCCCTTCATTCAGCTGTGCATCTTCGGGTTCGTACTCAGCGCCAACGTCACGAACTTACCGCTGGGTATTCTCGACGAATCGCAGACGCCGGAGAGCCGCGAGCTGATCTCGGCGCTCACTCAAAGCCAAGCGTTCAAGCTGCAGGGGTTCTACGCGTCGCCCGAAGCGCTTGGCCA
Source organism: Vulcanimicrobiota bacterium (assembly GCA_963715435.1). Taxonomy (GTDB): domain Bacteria; phylum Vulcanimicrobiota; class Vulcanimicrobiia; order Vulcanimicrobiales; family Vulcanimicrobiaceae; genus JAFAHZ01. The sequence goes on along the minus strand of OY970243.1, from coordinate 1,626,743 downwards.
TGCAATTACGGTGGGCACGCTCGACGCCGGCGTCGTCATTCCGTTCGACTACGCACACGATCTGTACCGGAACGAGATCGCGCAAGTTCAATTTCTGCTCAACGGCACGAACGCCAACACCGCCGAGATCGCGCAAGGTTACGCGTCGGAAATCATCTCGATCGACAATCTGCGAAGTTTGCACGTGTTGGGAGCCGGAGGACCGGTTCAGCTGATCCCGGCTTTCTTAAACAATCCGGGCTTAGTAGGTTCGTGGTTTATGGTCTGCGGCGTGCTCGGCATGCTCATGATCCTCAACGGCTCGATGATCTGCTCGACGATGATGATCAAAGAGCGCTCCGCCGGTACGATCGATCAGCTGCTCATGTCGCCGGCAACGACGCCGGAAATCATCCTCGCCAAGATCGTTCCGCTCTTTCTGCTGCTCGGCACGATGACGACCGTCTCACTCATGGCGGTCCGCTTCATCTTCGGAGTGCCGTTCCACGGGGGTTTAGGATTAGTCATCCTCGGCGCCGCATTGTGCGTGCTTTCCGGAATCGCGCTCGGCATGTTCGTCGCTACTTTGGCCAAAAACGCGCTGCAGGCGCAGCTGGCCGTCTTTTTCCTCAACCCGCCGCTGGCGGCGTTGTCAGGCGCGTTCACCCCGATCGAGGCGATGCCGAAATGGCTGCAGCCGTTTACGATTCCCAACCCGGTCGCCAACTGGGCAATAATCGCGCGCGGCGCCCTCATCAAGGGCAGCGGCTTCGACGCATTGTGGCAGAATTTTCTGTGGCTGTTTTTGTTTACGTTGATTCTGCTAACGCTAAGCGTTATACGCTACCGCAAACAATTGGCGTAAGGATCGAGTAGCGAGCGCCGAGCTACTCGTAAATCTTACCGCCGATCTCAATAAATCCGGCTTCGTGGTGAAACCGCGGATCGTGGTGTGTCCAGTGTATGACGCCGCCGCGTGAATAGTATTCGTACTCGCCCTTGACCGTGACCCGATCGCCGGGTGAAACGGGAAACGTACCCGCGAGATCGGTATTGACTTCGACGCGCACGATGACGCTGCAACCGGAGTTGAGCCGCATGAGGAAACCTTCGTGCGGGCTCACGCGACCGTTTTGAATGCCGAGCACGCGCGTGACGCGGCCGTCCGCAACGACCTCCACACGAGAACGTCCAGCGTTGTAGGCGCCGCAGACGACGGAGTTATCGGGCGAAGTTTGCGCGGCGCAGCCGGTTAGCACCAGCAGCGCGGCCGCGACGGCCTTAGACGGCGGCCGGAACTCCATAGAGCTTCTGCGAGACGATATATTGCCAAACCGGCTCGGGAACGAGATACCGTACGCTGCGGCCTTGATTGAGCAGCGTGCGCGCCGTCGTCGAGGAGTTCGGAATCTCCGGCATGTTGAGGGTGCTGACGCGTGCACGCAAATGGTGAGGGACGGCGTCGAGGACCCGCTGCAAAGCGTCGGCGCGCACGCCGGGGCGCGGCGCGATGACGAACTTCTCCAGCGCTTCGAGAACGTCGTTAAATCGCACCCATTCCGAGTTCGTCAGCGAGTCGGCGCCGATAATGAAGGTGAAGTCTGCGCCGGGACGCTTGGCCTGCAGCTTAGGCAATAGGTCGGCAGTGTAGCCCGTCGAGTCTGGCCGCAGATCCGTGACGTCCAGCTCGAAGGCGCGGTTGCTCGCGATCGCTCCCAAGATCATGGCACAGCGATGCTCCGCCGACGTCTCGGATCTTTCGCGATAGTGCTGATTGCTCGCCGGTAGGAAGAGCACTTTATCGAGCCCCTCGAGCAAGCGCGCGGATTCGGCTACGAACAGATGGCCGTTATGGATGGGATCAAACGTCCCACCGAAAATTCCAAGTCGCATTATGAGTAAGTGAACTCATACTGCCCGATGCGCACGGTATCCCCTTCAACCGCGCCCAGTTCGCGCAATTTTTTCTCGACGCCCATCTTTCCGAGCGCGCGCTCGAAACGCGCCAGCGCCTCGTCGGAATCGAAGTCGGTCATCGCGGCGAGACGTTCGATTCGCTCGCCGAAGAGCTCGAAAGCCCCGTCTCCGGCGCGTTCGATGCGAAACGCACCGTGGGGCACCAGCTCGATGTGCGCGGCTTGCGGCGCGACGATCTCGGGCATCGGCGCGTGTTCGATGATCTGCCAGACGGCGTAAATCAAATCGCGCACGCCTTCATTCGTTGCGGCGCTGATGCCGCGAATATCGGGAAACCGCGCGCGAAGTTGTTCGAGTCGTTCTCGTGCGTCGGGAAGATCGAGTTTGTTGAGCACGAGCAGCGTCGGCTTCTCGAGCAGCTGCGGATTCCACGCGCCGAGCTCGCTCTCGATCGTCTCTTTGTCGTGCACGATCTCGTCGAGCGGTTTTGCGCCGTCGAGCAAATGCACGAGCGCGCGCGTCCGCTCGACGTGCTTGAGAAACAGATCGCCCAATCCGGCGCCTTCGTGAGCGCCTTCGATGAGGCCGGGAACGTCGACCATGACGAACGACTCGTCGTCGGAGACTCGTACGACGCCGAGCTGCGGTTCGATCGTCGTAAACGGATAGTCCGCGATTTTCGGCCGCGCCGCGGAAACCACCGAAAGCAACGTGGACTTACCCGCATTGGGAACGCCGACGATACCGCAATCGGCTAACAGTTTCAACTCCAGCCGCACCGCGCATCGCTCGCCGGGCTCGCCCTTCTCGGCAAATCGCGGCGCCTGGCGCGTGCTGGTGGCGAAGTGCTGATTGCCCAGACCTCCACGTCCGCCTTTGGCGACGACTATGCGGTCGCCGGCGCGTGCGAGATCCGAAACGAACGTCTCCGGCTTCCCTTCAAACGTGCGGTAGACGAGCGTTCCCACCGGAACGGACACCACGAGGTCCTCGCCGCTGCGGCCGGACTTATTTGAAGTGCCGCCGGGCTTGCCGGCGTCGGCCGCAAAACTGTGGCGGAATCGAAACTCGACCAAGGTGGAAAGCTCCGGCGTCGCCTCGAGATAGACGCTGCCGCCGTGGCCGCCATCGCCTCCGGCCGGACCGCCCTTCGGAATGTACTTCTCACGCCGCCACGCGACGATGCCGTCGCCGCCGTTGCCGGCCGCTACCGAAATCTTGGCTTCGTCGATGAACTGCACGGGCGACTCTGGTTCGCTGGAAATGAAACGGGGGCCTCATGGCCCCCGCTAATCCCTAACGTTCACGATGCTTATGCGGCGGGTGTGATGTCGACGTGCTTGCGGTTACGCCGGGTCGCGAAGGTGACCGTCCCGTCGACCAAGGCGAACAGCGTGTGATCCTTTCCGATGCCGACGTTATGGCCGGGATGGAAACGGGTGCCGCGCTGACGCACGATGATGTTGCCGGCGACTACCGGCTCGCCGCCGAACCGCTTGACGCCCAAACGCTGAGCGTTGGAGTCGCGGCCGTTACGGGTAGAGCCGGCGCCCTTCTTAGATGCAAAAAGCTGAAGGTCGAACTGGAACATAGCCGGAGGAGTATAGCAGGGCCGCGGGCTCAAAGGCAAGTGAGTCGCGCGAACGGCTGGCGCTCGGCAGCTCCAGGGCCAAAGCCCCAAGGAACTCCCGGGACGCGCGCTAGACTTTCCACATGTGTGGACAACCCTGTGGAAAAGAATCACGAACGTGCCTCAGAGAGTTCTCCAAAACGCTTGCGTTGCAGTCACTTTCGGGCTTGTCAAGCCCCCACGTTCGTCCGGTTCATAGTTTCGAAAAATCGCGGTAAAACCGTTCCACGGAGCCTGTGGATAAGTGTATAAAGTCGTGCATAGAAATCGCAGGACCGAGCCTTGATTAAGCCAACGAATGCGCCCTTCGGGGGCCGGGCGGAGCCTCCAACTCCCACCGAAAACGAGGACGCTTAGGATGGCGCTTGCGGTTGGCTCACCCGACACATCTAATGAGTTGTGGCGATCTGCGCTTGAAACGCTGGAACGCAGCTTCTCGAAACCGGTCTTCGAGATGTGGATCAAGCCGATGCGCTTCGTCACCTATCAGAACGACGAACTCCACCTGGCGGTTCATAGCAAATTTGCCCGCGAGTGGGTGGGAAGCAAGCTGCAAAGCCAAATTCTCGACGTTTTGCGCGAGATGTTCGGCGCCTCGCTGGAGCTGCGGCTGTCCGTAGCCGAGAGCGCCGGCGAGGCAGGGGCGGTGCCGCCCGCCTCTCCCGCACCGGCGGCACCTCGCGCTCCGGAAGAGCTGCGCACCGCCAACCTCAACGCTCGCTATACGTTTGAAGAGTTCGTCGTCGGCAATTCGAACCGGTTCGCCCACGCCGCGGCGCAAGCCGTCGCAAGCGCACCTGCAAGAGCCTACAACCCGCTGTTCCTTTACGGCGGCGTGGGCTTGGGCAAGACGCACTTGATGCACGCCATCGGCCACCGCGTTTTCCAAGATAATAGCGGTGCGAACGTCGTATACGTCACTTGCGAAAAGTTCACCAACGAATTCATCATCGCGCTGCAGAACAACCGCACGCCGGAGTTCCGCAACCGGTACCGGCAAGTCGACGTGCTGCTGATCGACGACATCCAGTTCCTAGCCGGTAAAGAGACTACGCAAGAAGAGTTCTTTCACACGTTCAACGCGCTGCACGAATCGGGCCGCCAGCTCATCATTTCGTCCGATCGTCCGCCCAAAGAAATTCAAACGCTCGAGTCCCGGTTACGTTCGCGATTCGAATGGGGCTTGCTAACGGACATTCAGGCGCCGGATCTCGAAACGCGCGAAGCCATTCTGCGTAAGAAAGCCGAGAGCGAAAAGATTCCCGTGCCCGACGAAGTGACGTCGTTCATCGCAAAGGTAATTCCGTCGAACATCCGCGAGTTGGAAGGAGCGCTCATTCGCGTGGTCGCTTACGCGTCGCTGACGAAATCGCCGATCACCATCGATCTTGCCGCCGAAGTGCTCAAGAGCGCCGTTGCCCAGGCTCCGCTGCAGCGCATCACCATCCCCAAGATCAAAGACACCGTCGCCGGCGCGCACGGCCTAACCGTTAAAGAAATGGACAACGGCCGGCGCGACCAGCGCCTGGCGGCACCGCGTCAGATCGCCATGTACATCGCGACGGAGCTCACGCAATACTCGCTGCCCCAGATCGCACGCGAATTCGGAAAGAAAGATCACACCACCGTCATGTACGCGCGCGACAAGATCAAGGACCAGATGCAGCGCGACGAGGCCTACCGAAACAAGATCCGCCAGTTGATCGCAATGTGTCAAAATCCGTAGGCTCGTGGGGATAACCCAGCCCCTCGGATCCCCGGCGTGGAGAAGTGGAGGCCCCGGGACAACCGTCCACACGTTATCCCACGCAAAAAGTCGCGGCGCAGCAAGCAAAAGGGCACTTCTTCGCAGAATACACCGCTCTACTACTATTACGACTCCTTACGTATAAACTAACTACCTAAAATTTTCTATCCAGCAACCTGTGCAAGACGAGGTTCCGTCGCATGTTTGGTAGCGAGGTTACGATGGTTTGGCGCGCCCTAGGGGAATCACCAGCGGATCGATATTTGTCGCGCGCCATGGTGTGGGGGCCCCACGCAGTGGGGCGCGGAGCTTAGAGCGGAGCGCCTTTAGACATGAAGTTTAGCTGTAACACCAAGGACATCTCGACCGCAGTGGGCGCGGCCAGCAAGGTGGTCAACCAGCACACCACTGTGCCCATTCTTTCCAACGTGCTGCTCCAGGCCGACGACGGAAAGATCGCGGTACGGGCGACGGACCTCGAGCTCACCCTCGAGCACGCCTTTCCCGCAGAGATCGCCGAGGCGGGCTCGGTGACGGTACCGGCTAAGCTCTTCTCGAGCTACCTAGGCAACTTGCCGGCGGGTATGCTCGAGCTGACCGGGACGCCGACGCGGGCCAGCATCAAGTGCGAACGCAGCAACTACGACTTTCACGCCCTGCCGGCCGATGAGTATCCGCCGCTGCCCGCGGCGACGCGCGGCTCGCACTTCAGGATTGCCGCCAAGCGCTTCCGCGACGGTATCGACGGCACGATCTTCGCGGCGTCGAGTGAAGAAGCGCGGGGCGCGGTGCTGATGGGCACGCTGCTCGAGATCGAAGGCGATGCTCTGACGATGGTGGCCACCGACGGCTACCGTCTCGCAAAGTTCACGACGACGCTCGACGACGGCATCAGCGGAAGCGAACGGTACATCGTGCCGTCGCGCGCACTTGCCGAAGTCGCGCGTAATCTGGGAGGCGGCGAGCAGATCGCGGTCAGCGCGCTCGGCGCGCAGAGCAATCAGTTGCAGTTGACGGCCGGGACGATCTCGATCACCGTGCGGCTCGTCGACGGGCAGTATCCGAACTACCAGCAAGTCATTCCGGCGAAGTTCGACCGCTCGGTTACGGTCAGCACCGCCGCGTTCATCAGCAGCTTAAAGCGTGCCGAGCTCGTCGCCGGCGATCGTGCGAGCATGGTCAAACTGTCGGTTGCAAATCAAACGCTGATCGTTACCGCCAGCTCCGACATATCGGGCAACGCGTACGAAGAACTCGAGGTCGAGCAAACCGGCGAAGATCTCACTATTGCTTTCAACGCGCGTTATTTGGTCGAGATCCTCAACCACGTCAAGAGCGAGAAGACCGTCATCGAATTTCTCGGACCGCTCTCGCCGGCGGCGATTCGGCCGCTCGAGCCGCTCGACTCCGGTCAGCAGCTCTACGTCTTGATGCCGCTGCGGCAGTAGTTGCTTCTCGAGCGCGTCGCGCTTTCCAACTTTCGTAACTACGGCGAGCTCGATCTCGAGCTCGCGCCGGGGCTCAACGTATTCGTCGGCGCAAACGCGCAAGGAAAGAGCAATTTGCTCGAAGCGATCGCGATGCTGGGAACCGGCAAATCGTTTCGAACGAGTCGCGATGCCGACGTCGTGCGCACCGGCGTCGAACTCGCGGTCGTGCGCGGTGAAGCGACGGTGCGAGCGGGAGACGTGACGCTCGCGTGCGCGATTGCGAAGACCGGCCGCGGCACGCAAAAGACCTACACGCTCAACGGCAGCAACGTGCGATACGCCAACTTTCTCGGAAAGCTTCGCGTCGTGACGTTCGTGCCTTCCGATTTGCAGCTAGCAAGCGGCGCACCCGGCGTACGGCGAGCGTTTTTGAATACAGCGCTGTCGCAAGACGAACCGCGTTATTATCGCGAGCTCGCGCGCTACCGGAAGGCGATTTCGCAAAAGAACGCGCTGCTGCGCGGTGCGGTCGCTCCCGACGAGGAGCTGCTGGCCATTTACGATCGCACGCTGGTCGAAGCCGGAACGGAGCTGATCTTGGCGCGCGAGCGATTCATTCGTGCGCTGGCGGCCGAGGCGGCGCCGGCGCACGCGCGCTTCACCGGCGGCGTCGAGCATCTCAACGTCGAGTACGATCCCGACGTCGCGTTCGAAACGCCGGCGGCGGACGCGGTCGCCGCGGCCTTCGAAGAGCGCCTGCGTCACGTCAGGGAAGCCGAGCGAGCGCGTAAGGCCGCAGTCGCCGGCCCGCATCGCGACGACGTACGCCTCGTGCTCGACGGCGCCCCCCTCGGCACCTACGGCTCGCAAGGTCAACAACGGACGGCGGTGCTCGCGCTCAAGGTTGCCGAATACGGGGTCATGAACGAACGCGCCGCACAAGCTCCGCTGCTGCTGCTCGACGACGTCCTCTCCGAGCTCGATCGCGATCGCGCCGCCGCTTTCTTGAGCAGCGTGGGCGACTACGAGCAAGCATTCGTTACAGCTACGCATCTGCCGGAGATGCTGCATGGTTGGGTGCATCGCTATCGCATCGACTCGGCGCGCATTGCGGCCGAGGTACCCGCATGTTGAAGCTTTCGGACGCGCTCGCGAACTGGCAGCCCTCGGCGCACGCGTCGCGCGACCCCATCGCGCTGCTCGCGGCGGGCTGGGAGGAGATCGTCGGCAGCGACGTCGCGAAGAACTCGCGTCCTGCGAAGCTCGCCGGCGACGCGCTCCTGATCACCGCGCGGTCGAGCGCGTGGAGTCACCAGCTCAGCCTGCTCGCCGAAACGATTCTGACCGCCGTGCGCGCCCGGCTGCCGCACGTGGGGATCGAGCGCCTGCGCTTTCGGGTCGGCCGGATTGCCGAATCGCCGGCTTCGGGCACCGCGCCGCAGCGTCCGCCGCGCTCGCCGAGGCGCGTCGCGCCGCGGCCGGAATCGGCCACTTTGGAAGAAGCGGTAGCGCGCCTGCGCGAGGACGTGACGGCGGTGCGGCGGGCAAAGCGGGCTGGCGGGTGGAAAGAGTGCATAGGCTGCGGCGCGCTCGTCGCGCCGGAGGCAAAAGCGCTTTGCATCGTCTGCGCCGACGCGCGGGCTCGCGAGCGGGCCGGTGAAGCGGCGCGGTTGCTCTTCGAAGCGCCGTGGTTGGGTTACGCCCCAACGGCGGCGCTCGTCTCGGGGTTATCACTAGAGGAGTACGAAGCGATCCGCGCGCGCTTACTGGCGGCGTGGTGGGAAACGTTGTCCAAAGCTCGGGCGGCCAAACGGCTTTCCCGCAACGGATACGAGCGGTCGATTGCCAGCTCGTACGTCCTCTTGCGCAGTAAGCTGCCGCCGGAAGAGATCGTTGCGGCGACGATACGCAGCGTGCTCGGCGACGAGCTGCACGACTTGATTTACGGAACGGAACACAGTTAAAACGAATGTCCAATAACTACACGGGCGAACAGATCGAAGTTCTCAAGGGTCTCGAGGCGGTACGCAAACGCCCGGGCATGTATATCGGCAACACCGCGGAGCGCGGTTTGCATCAGTTGGTGTACGAAGCCGTCGATAACGCCGTCGACGAGGCGCTTGCGGGATACGCGCGCAACGTCGTCGTGACGCTCCATGCCGACCTATCCTGTTCGGTGGAGGACGACGGTCGCGGCATTCCGGTCGATATCCACGCCGGTGAGAAACTGCCGGCGGTCGAAGTCGTCATGACGATCCTGCATGCGGGAGGCAAGTTCGGCAAAGGCGGCTATAAAGTGTCGGGCGGACTGCACGGCGTCGGCATCTCGGTCGTCAATGCGCTCTCGGAGTGGATGATCACCCGCGTCAAGCGCGACGGCACCGAGTACGAAATGCGGTTCGAGCGCGGCATCACGGTGCAGAAGCTCAAGAAGATCGGCAAGACCGAGGGGACCGGCACGGTGCAGTGGTTCAAGCCCGACACGCAGATGTTCGAAGTGCTAACGTTCCACTGGGATATCTTACAGAAGCGCCTGCGCGAGTTGGCCTTCCTCAATCGCGGGCTGTCGATCACGCTGCGCGATCTGCGCGGCGAAGCGCCGCGCGAGCGCAACTACAAGTTCGAGGGCGGCATCGTCTCGTTCGTCGAGTGGCTCAACGAGAAGAAGGATCCGCTGCACCCAATCATCTCGACGCATGCCGAGCGCGACGGCGTCGACGTCGAAGTCGCGATGCAGTATACCGACACGTACGCCGAGACGATTTTCTCGTACGCGAACAACATCAACACCATCGAAGGCGGCATGCATTTGCTGGGGTTCCGTACGGCGGTCGCCAATGCGGTTAACTCCTACGCCCGCAAGCGCGGAATGCTCAAAGAAAACGAGAACCAGCCGTCGACCGACGATATCATGGAAGGCCTTACCGCCGTCGTTTCGGTGAAACTGCAAGACCCGCAGTTCGAAGGGCAGACGAAGACCAAGCTGGGCAATGCCCGGGTTAGAAGTATCGTTCACGGTTTGGTAAACGAGCGGTTGGAATTTTTCTTCGAAGAGAATCCCAAGTTCGCTCGTGCGATCGTCGAGAAGTGCATGCAGGCGCAGCGCGCCCGCGAGGCGGCCAAGAAAGCGCGCGACCTTTCCCGGCGCAAGAACGCACTGGAAGGTTCGGGCTTGCCGGGCAAGCTGGTGGATTGCAAGAACACCAATCCCGCCGAGAGCGAGATCTTCTTAGTGGAAGGCGACTCGGCCGGCGGAACCGCAAAAGGCGGACGCGATCCGAACAACCAAGCGATTTTGCCGCTGCGCGGCAAGATTCTCAACGTTGAGAAGGCGCGTTTGGACAAAGTGCTGGCCAACGAAGAGATTCGGACGATGATCACCGCGTTCGGAACCGGTTTCGGAGACGAGTTTAATTTGGACAAGCTTCGTTACCATAAGATCATCATCATGACGGATGCCGATGTCGACGGCTCGCACATCCGCACGCTCTTGCTTACGTTTTTTTATCGCCAGATGAAGGCGCTCGTCGAAGAAGGGTACGTCTTCATCGCACAGCCGCCGCTCTACGGCATCAAGAAGGGCAAGAAGCAGTGGTGGGCCTTTAACGAAGGCGAGCTCAAGTCTATCGTCGGCGATGACGGTAAAGACTACGCGATTCAGCAGTATAAGGGTCTTGGTGAGATGGACGCCGACCAGTTGGCGGAGACCACCATGGAAGTCGGGCACCGTCGCCTCAAGCAGATCACCGTCGAAGACGCGGTCGAAGCCGAGCAGATCTTTACCGATCTGATGGGCGACAAAGTAGAACCGCGTAAGCAATACATCTTCGACTACGCGAAATCGGTGAAGACTCTCGATCTCTAACCGCTGCATAACATCTCGGGCAGGTTAGCTCGACGAGGTCCCGCAACGACTTTGTTAACGTGAGGATGTTCGTTTGGGGCGCCCTAGGGGAATGTTCGACAGCCGAGATGTCTATGCGCCCCATGGTCCGGGGGCCCCACGAAGTGGGGGGCGCGCAGGCGGAGCCGAAGCGCCTTAAAAGCTGATGCGCAAACGGTGGGTGACGGTCCTGGCGGTCGTCGCGGCTCTCGTCGGGTTCGTCGCGGCCAACCGTCACGAGATCTTGCGCTATGCCATTGTGTCCGTCGGTGGGCTGGCGAGCGGTTATACGATTGCGCTCGCCGATCAGCACGTCGCAGGCGACGAGGTTTCGATTTTCGACGTCCGCGTTTCGCATCGCGGTTACCCGTTGCTCGCCGCAAAGCGAATCGACGTCCATTACTCGCTGCGCGATCTGCTGCCGGGGAGCCTCCACCGGTTCGGTCTAACCGGCATCGAGATCACGCAAGCAAAGTTGACCGTCGTGAAATTTCGCGACGGATCGTACAACTTCAACATCCCGGTGGGCGGACCGCCGGGGCCACCCGTACCGCAGCCGCCGGTCACGGTGCCGCTGCGCTTTTTCGTGAAGATGCACGATGCCGCGCTCGAGTTACGCGAACCCGAAGCCTTCGACGTCAGCGCCAAAGACGTCATCATCCGAAACTTTAACGTCGATGCCGCGATCGACAGTGCCGCCGTCACGAGCTACCGGGCGCGCGGCATCTTCCGCGAGCGCGCCGGCGAGCCGTTCACCATCGTCGGTAAGATCGACTCCGTTCGCAGTTTTGCGATCCATCACGCGCACGCTGCGCGGTTTCCGCTGCGCGCGCTGGCAAACTACTTCGCCGATACGCCCGCGGTGCGGATCCTCAAAGGACGCGCGCGCAACTTCGATGCGCTCTTATATTCGCTCGACGTACGGCCTAACGTTGCGCCGAGCTATCACGTGAATCTGAACCTCGACGTTATGGGCGGCCGCATGGCGCTGGCTTCCCTTGCGGAGCCGATCGACAACGTTCGCGGACATCTCCAGCTCGTCGATAACGCGTTTTTTCTCAAACGCATCGACGGAACGCTCGCGGGCATTCCGCTCGAAGTAACCGGCGGCATCTACGACCTCACCGGGCAGCTTACCGGCGGCGCGCAGCTGCGCCTGGGCGTTTGGGGCACCGGCGATCTGCGCGATCTGCGCAGGGCATTTACGTTCACGCGCGATCAGCCGATCTCGGGCGGCACGTCGCTGGGCGTGCTCGTCGAAGGACCGATCGAGAACCCGCTGATCTTGGCGCGCGCGCGCGCGCAGCGCACGATCTACCGGCAGCTGCCGTTCGACGCGCTCCAAGCCGACATCGTTTATCACGATAATATGCTGGCTTACGCTCCGCTCCACGCATATTACGGCGGTACCGAAGTCGGCATTCGCGGCACGATGCTGCTCGGACAGAAGCTGCATTCGGAGTTGGCGCTGCACGTCGTCGGCTCGGCCGATCGTTTGCCGTATCTCGACGAAATGCTCGGTCGCGAGCCGATGCTCGTCGACGCCGACGCGATCGGCAACGACCTGTCCTTCCACGTGCGCGGCGCGCTGGCATCGGCGCGCGGCGTCGATCGCGTCGCCGCGATGATCGATCTCGAGCCGAACGGAACCGGAAACGTCGAGCCGTTCTGGTTTCATACCGAGCGCGGAAACTTCGACGGCGGTTATCATTTGGATCGGCCGCACGATACGAGCGGGTTTTGGGCGATGGCGAGCGGATTGCGCATGCGTGCGCCGAGCTATAAAGCCTTTCCGGGGCTCGATCTTCCGGAGATGCCGAAGATCAACGGCGATTCGGTCAGCGTGACGATCGCCGGCGGCGGCGCCGGAAAGAACGTCGTGTTGGCCGGTTTGTTCGGCGCGGAGCGCACCGATATAGCGGGCGTGAAGTTCGACCGCATGAACGGCGCATTTTCGGGATCCCTCGGCGGCGCGTCGATCAACTTGCTGCACGCTTCGGGCCCGTGGGGCGTCTTCGACGGAAGCGGCGAGTTTTCGACCCAAGCCTTCGTCGCGCGCGGCCACTACCGCGGCACGTTCGAAGGATTGCAGCCGTTCCTGGGCAGCTCGATTCCCGGTCACGGATCGCTCGGCGGCATGGCGGCGATCGCCGTCGAGGGCAACCGCATCGTCGTTCAAGGCGTCGACTTGAAGATGCAGCGCGCGACGTTGCACGGCATTCCGATCGATCGTGCGAGCATCACGCTCGCCGTCGAAGGCAACAACTTGCACGTTTACTCCGCGCACGCGCACGCCGCCGGCGGCGACGTCGTGGCCGCGGGGACGTTCTCGGTTGCCAGCCCGCCGCAACCGTCGCACGCGCTTTCGCTGATCGTCCGCGGGTTGAACTCGGCGCAGTTGCGCGGCATCGGCTTGCCGTTTACCCAAGGGATGCTCGACGCAAGCGGCGATCTCGCCGGCGGCGTACCGGTACCGACATTCGAGGGCGGAGTCGCGATCGCGCACGGCCGCATGCAGCAGTACGAGATTTCGGGCGCCGGCGACGTGCGGCTCTCCGGCGACACCGCGTATCTAAGCCGTATGATGGCGTCGCTCGGCCCGTCGTATGCGTACGTCAAAGGCAGCATCGGATCGCTGACGTCGAGCGCTCCGACGTACGCAATCGATGCCGACGTACCGGCCGGCCCGATCGCTGCGTCGCTGCACTCGCTCGCGTTTCCCAACTACATGACCGACGGTTCGTTCAACGCGCGGCTGCATCTCGGCGGCCGGGGGCTCGCGCCGCAAGTCAGCGGGAATATCGGCGTTCCGGCCGGCGACGTCAACGGGTTGCCGTTCGTCAACGGCAGTGCGACCTTGGCCGCCGATCCGACCGGCGTCAGCATCGGCGACGGCCGTGTCGACGTCGGTTCGACGCACGCCGGGTTCAGCGCAGTCGCCCGTCCCCAGACCACCGAGGTTCACGTCGCCGCGCCGCGCGCGGATCTCGCCGACTTCAATAACTTCTTCGATACCGGCGATACCCTGGCGGGCAAAGGTCGCGTGAAGATCGCCGCGGCGAAAGAAAGCACGCGATTCACGACGAGCGGCGATATCGACGTCACCGGTTTGCGCTACCGTAACCTGCCCATCGGCGATACGCGCGCGACATGGTCCAGCGCGCGCGACGTGATCAACGGATCGGTGGCCGTCGGCGGAAGCGAAGGGATGTTGCGCGCGCGCGGATCGATCGGCATCGGTTCCGGGAAAACGCTCGAGGCGAGCCTGTTCGATTCGCGCTTTAATCTCACCGGAAGCATCTCAGACCTCGATCTTTCGCTATGGGTTCCGGCCTTAGGCCTGCAGCGCGTGCCGATCACCGGCCGTGCATCGGGAGACGCAACGATCGTCGGGCGAATGCCGGCGATTGACTTGCGCGCGGCCGCACGCGTCGACGGCGGAACGCTCGGCCCGCTGACGCTCGATAGCGCCGATGTCGCGCTGCACTCGGTCGGCCGGCGCGTTGCACTCGATCGCGCGGAGCTGATCACGCCCGGGTTATCGGCGTCGGCTAGCGGATCGTTCGGGTTACGCCCCACCGACAATCTCGACGTATCGGTTCATGCAGCGACCGGCGATCTGCCGCGGTTGGTCTATCAGCTCACGCGCGTGCAAATCCCCGTGTCGGGATCGTTCGAGTCGACCTTGCAGATTGCCGGCAACGTCAAGTCGCCGGAGTTTCGGGCCGGCATCGATGCCAGCAACGTGAGGGCGTACGACCTCGCGATCGCGTCGCTCTTCGGCGAAGTGCGGCTCAACGGCAACAAACTCGTGCTTTCGAATGCCGGTGCGACGTTTACCAAAGGTGAAGCGTCGATAGCGGGTTCGGTTCCGCTGGAGCTGTCGCCGTTTCGCGTCGGACCCGCGAATCAGGCGGTAAGCTTCGACGTCGACGTGGTCGACCTCGATCCGGCGATGTTCGACGAACTGCTCGGCAACGATACGAAGTTGGGCGGCACGATCAACGGTCATCTCGGCATTTCGGGAACGGTGCGCGATCCCGTGGTCATCGGCCATGCGTCGCTGACCAACGGTTCGTACGTGAGCGCCTTGGAAAGCGTGCCGATCACGCAGACCGTTGCCAATCTCGCCTTCAATCGAACGACTGCGTCCATCGAGCGCGTTTCGGCGCACCTCGGCCGCGGCACGCTCGGCGGCTCGGGCAGCATCGAGTTTCCCAAGGGGCGGGGCATTTCGTTCGTGGTGAAGGCCATTGCGAAGGGCGCGCAACTGGCGCTCCCCGCGTACGGCACGGGAACGATCGACGCCAACATCGCCCTGACCAAGACGCCATCGTCGAGCGCGCTGCTTTCCGGTGACGCGGTGCTCAGCAATGCAACGCTCCCCTTCGTCGCGTTCATCAACGCGGCGCAAGGCGCGTCCGGCGGCGGCCTTCCGGCGCTTCCTCTGGCCTTCGACTTCAATGCTACCGCCGGTAAAAACGTGCGCGTGCGCGGCAATGGGTACGGTGCGGGACTCGACATCGGGGCGACGGGTGCGGTCCGCCTCGGCGGCACGCTTTCGAATCCGACGCTCGACGGCGGATTTACGTCATCGGGTGGAACGCTAACGTATTTCGACCGGGCGTTCCGCGTTCGCGAAGGCAGCGTGCAATTCGATCCGTCTTCCGGCTTGATCCCGACGATCCACGCCGTCGCAACGGCCAGCGTCGTCAATCCCGATCCGGATCGAGCGCGCAATCCTTACGGCACCGCGCAGATCACGATCAACGTCGACGGACAGATCGAGAACCTTAAGATCGGCTTCACGACCGTGCCTGCCGGTTACTCGCGCGAGCAGGTGATCGCCATGCTTGCCCCCTTCGGAGGCTTTTTGGGCGGCATTGCCTTCAATAGCGCCGGCGCCGTGCAGGTGCAGTCTCCAGGCGGCTTCACGCCTTACGGCGCGCTTCAACCGCTGCCCGGCATCTACGACCTGCAGCGCAACGGCACGATTACCGTCGGCCAAGAGGCGTTCAACATTCTCAACGCCCAGTTTACGGCGGGCTTGCTAGGGCCGGTGGAGAACGCGCTCGGCCAAGGCCTGGGACTCTCCAGCGTCAACCTCTCGCTGGGATACTATGGAAACGTCGGAGTGACGGCCACCCGGGTTTTGGGCAAAGACGTCAGCGCGGTCTACGCCACTACCTTTGGCTTGCCGCAGGTGCAGTCGTTCGGCGTTCAGATCAATCCCTCTGCGTACACCACGGCAACCCTCAGCTTCTTCTATCAGACTGGCCCATATAAACTGTTGGAGACCACGCCCGCGCAGGCACTGGGCTATAACCAGACGGTGCTGCTCGGCCAGCCCATCTACGGCACTAGCGGCTTTAGCTTCAAGCTCGAGAGGGATTTATGAGAGGTTGCTCAGGGTTAAGGACGCAGGCAAGGACCAAGGTTCGCCAGGGCGAACAGGGCGTGCCGGGTTGTCAGGGGCGTGCTCGTGCGCCGGCCTGCGCTGATGTCGTCAGCCCCTTCTCTGCACAAGGAACGAACGTTTTCGCATGACCTTTGACCTTCGGCGGTGCTTGCGCGCACTGACAAGGTGGGCGGGAGCTCTGCTCTCGATTGTCTTGTCCGTCGGCTTCATCGTAGCACCCGCTTCGTCCGCGACGCCGCCGCGGATCGTCTCCGTGGACGTGACCGGTAACCTGCACGTTCCTACGCAGACGATTATGGCCGTCGTCCAAGCGAAGCCGGGCGACTTCTACGATCCGAAGGTCGTTCAGGAAGACCTCGCGCGCATCAACGCTCTCGGGTACTTCGCCGACATCGCTCCTCCGCTCGTACGTCCACGCCCCAACGGCGTTGCGATCACCTACCGCGTCATCGAAAACCCGGTCATTACCAAGATCGACTTCCAGGGTAACCAGAAGGTGCCCAGCGACACGCTCTTGGCGCTGATGGACCTTTCGGTCGGCCAGGTCTTTAACACCAACACCTTCCGGCAAGACGTTCTCAAGATCAACAATTATTACGAGCGGATCGGTTACGGCGGTCAGGTCCCCACTCACGTCAAGGATCTCAATCTCGATCCAAAAACCGGCTCTCTCACGCTCTTCATTCAAGAAGGCCTCGTCGTCAAGAACATCATCATCGGCGGCGATCCAGTTCTTCCGCCTCCGCTGATCCTGCCGTCCTTGACGCTCAAAGCCGGCAGCGTCTACTCCGACGAAGTGCGCGACGCCGACTTCAAAGCGCTGCAAAAGCTCTACGAAGACAAGTTCCATCTGGAAGTCGGCAACTTCGAGGGCGGTATCGATCCGTCTTCGATCGACCTGAAAGCCGGTACGGCCGACGTCAAGTACAACATTTACGTCGCACGCGTCGCCGTGGTCGAGATCACCGGCAACACCCGCACGAAGGACGCGGTCATTCGTCGCGAGCTGCGCGTGCGGCCGGGCCAAGTGCTCAACACCGATGCGATTAAACGCGACTACGAGCGCCTAAACTCGCTGGGCTTCTTCTCGAAGATCGAACCCGACATCAAGGAAGGTCCGGATCCCAAAAAGCCCCAGCTCGTAACGGTGGTGTGGCACGTCACCGAACAGCGCACGGCTCAAGCGTCGGTTGGTTTCGGGTACTCGGGCGGGCTGACGGGCCAAGGTCTCTACGGCACGCTCGGCTTCTCCGACAACAATCTGCACGGTACGGGTAACTCGGCTTCCATCCAGTTCGAGAAAGGCGCGCGCACCAGCGTCGCACAGATCTCCGCATCGGTTCCGTACTTGGGCAACACGCCGCAATCGATGAAGTACAGCCTTTCGGGATCGCTCTTCACGAATAGCTCGACCTACTACTATCCGGTGTATAACGTCTCGACATCGGGCATTACTTCGATCGGCTGTAAGAACAACTGCACCCCCGTCACGCTTTATCCGACGTCGACGTCGTCGCAAGTCGGCAACATCGTTGCGACGAGCGACTCGAGCGCTACGGGCGGATCCGTGACGGTCGGCCGCCGTTTGAGCGATTACACGATTCTCACCGTAGCCGGCGGGGCGCAGACGATTCGTTACAACACGACGGTTCCGCAGCCGTACTACTTCCAGGGCAATCAAGCCGGGCTCAGCGTGCTGCCGCAACCGACGTGCAATCCGCTTTCCAGCGGCACCAGCTGCGGCGGCGGCTCGTTCGGCATCAACGCCACCTCGATTGCCAACGTCAACACTGGCGCGCCGTACAAACTGAACACGGCAACGGTCGGATTGCAAACGACGACGCTCGACGATCCGTTCAACCCCCGCACCGGCGTCAAAGGGCAGTTGTCGGCTCAGCTTTCCGTGCCGGCGTTCGGTTCGAATTTCGACTTCACGCAAGAGACGCTCGACGTCGCTCGCTTCTTCCCGATCCTGCGCAGCGCGACGATCGGCGTCCACGGAGCGGCGTATTCGTCGACCGGCGTCATACCGCCGAGTCAGCTGTTTACGTTCTCCGACCAGCAGATGCGCGGTTACAATCAGGTGTTCTACGCGACCAATGCGTTCTTGGGTCAAATCGAGCTGCGCCAGCCGCTTGCGCTGGACCGCCGGCTAACCCTCGCAGTGTTCGTCGACGAGCTCGACTATAGAATCCGCGGAGCGTACCCGCTGCTCAATCCGTACACTAACCGAATCGTCGGTTATCCCGGGAACTGGGCCTTGTACGGCGACGCCGGCGTAGGCGTGCGCTTCGACGTGCCCCAGCTGGGATTGCACACGATTCGCATCGACTTTGCCCGCGGTGCCAGCGGAACGCACACGAGTTTCGGCATCGGCCAAAGCTTTTAGGGGTTATCTCGTCTACAGTCAAAGGGAAACTATGAAGATCCGGTTAGCTACTACCTTCGCAGCCGCGTTACTCATCGCGGCTTTCGTCGCGCCTGCGGCCATCGCAGCGGACCTCTCCGACGTCGGCTACATCGACCAGGCCGAGGTCGCCAACATGCCCGTGTTCGTCGCGGCCAATCGCACCTTGATGGCGTACAAGCAGCAGCTCGACGCACAGTTCGCGCAGACGATGAGGTCGGCGAGGAGCGATGCCGACAAGCAACGCATCTCGCTGCAGTTCCAGCAACAATATAGCGACAAGCAGCGCGAGATCGTCGGACCGCTCTTTCAGCGCGCGAATCTCGCGATCGCCGCGGTCAGCGGAACTCGCAACCTTTCGGTCGTGGTCGATAAGCGCATCGTAATCTACGGCGGTCAGGACATTACCAAGGACGTCGAGACGCTCTTCATGAGCAATCAGGCGATCAACCCCCCGTCGGCGACGCCGCCGCCGTCTGAAATCGGTTACGTGGACCAAAGCGTGCTCGACGGTATGCCGAAAGTGAAGTCTGCCAACGATCAGATGGCGTCTTTCGCGTCAACGCAGCGCGCGCTCTACGCGCCGAAGCTCGCCGCCGCCAGGACCGACGCCGATAAGAAACAGGTCTACCAAGATTTCAACAAGGTGCTCTCCGACAAGCAAGAGCAGCTGCTCAAGCCGTTGGTCGACGCCACCAAGAACGCAACCGCAGACGCCGCGCGCAAGCACAACGTCCTGCTCGTCGTCGACCGTGCCGACGTTCTTTTCGGTGGGACGGACATCACGGCCGATGTCCAAAATGATCTCAAGTAACCCTTCGACGGGACTCGTGGTGACAATGGTCGTCGCTCTGCTTTTAGCAGGGTGTGGGCCAAACGTGCACTCGTCATCGATTCGGGGCGTCGGGTACGTGCGCGTGGCCGATGTGATCAAGCATCACCCGCTGTATCCGCAGCTAACGCAGATCGACGACGCTATTGCGGCCATCAACTTGAACGCTTCGATGCCGCACGTTCCGCTGTCGGCTTCGCAAATTTCGGCGCAGACCAAAGAGCTCAACGCAGAAATGCAAGCTGCAAACGATCGCGCCAATAAGATCATCGTGCAAAAGCAGCAAACCTATCTCAAGCGCGAGCAGCAGGCGATCGGCGCGGCATTGACTGCAGCGGGCGTTCCGGGCGCGGGAGAGTACGCATCCAGACTGATGTCGGCGACCTCGGCACAGCAAGCGCAGCAAGCCGCGCAGGCTGCCGGCCAGGATTTCCTCGCCTATCAGAAGAGCGTCGTGGAGCAGAACCGCGCGGCGGCAGCATCGATCGTTCGGCAATTGCAGATGCAAGCGCAGCAGAAATATCGCGCGAAGGCCGAGCAGCTGGGGCAGCAGGAAACGGATCTTTCGTTGCGCTTGTCGCAAGACGATGCACAGCAGCGTCTTGCCGTCAAGACACGCCTTTCGAATCTCGCGCTCGACGAAACGTCCCGCAAACAGCTGCAGGGCCAGCTTTCCGCCATCGATGCGAAAGAAGCGGTGCAGATCAATGCGATGCGCAAGGCCGATCAATCGACGCTTGACGCGTATCGCAAGCAGCTCAACGACGAAACCAACGCGCAGGTCCGCTCGCAGCTCGCGGCGATCCAGTCGCAGACGCAGACCAAGATCGAGGAACGCCGCAACGAGGTGGGGGCGCAGTTGCGCAGCCTCGGCCCGCCACAGCTTCCTGCGAATCTGCCGACCGACGTCAAAGCAAAGATCGGGCAGATCCACAACGAGCTGACGCAAGAGTTTCGCGCCGACGCGTCGCAGACGATCGCCGAATACACCGCAACCAAGAACGATCTCGATCGTCAGTTTGCCGCTCTCCACGGAGCCGACGTGGGCGCCACCGGTGCGGCCGCGAAAGAACTAGACGCCTTGCAAAAGCGTCGCGACGGCCTCTATAAAGAGATCGTCGATCAGATCCAGAACGAAGCCAGCCGCATCGCGAAGGATCAGGGATTCAGCATCGTCTTCAACGGAGTCGACGCCGCGGTGGGCGGCTACGATATGACGAATGAAGTAACCAAAGACGTCGAAAGCCTACACGAGTGAAAAAACAACATATTATCTTAGCGGCCCTTGCCGCCCTCATCGTAACCGGATGCGCAGCGTCGAGTCCGATCGGACTCGTCGACGTGAATCGCATCGTCAATAACTGGCCCGAGTATCAGAGCTATCAAAACCAGCTCTACGCCGACGAGCGGACCATCGCTTCGGGCAGGGGCAGCACGGCGCACAAACAGCAAGCCGTCTTGGCAATGCAGCGGAAGTACACGAAGATTACCGAGCAGCTGACGCAGCAGATCCGCGAAGCCGCGAGCAAGATCGCGACGGATAAGCAGCTCAAGCTCGTGGTAACTCGTGAGGGCATCGGCTACGGCGGTGTCGACATCACGCCCGACGTGGAGAAGAGCCTTAATATCGTCGAGAAGGCTTCGCCCGCGCCGAGCGGGTCGTAACGGACCCTAAGCGAAGTTCGGTCCGCCATGCTGGGTACGGTGCAGCAGCTCGCCTCCCGCGTCGGCGGACGCGTGGTCGGCGACGGCGACGTTGAGATCGGCGCAATCGTTGCGGTCGAAGAAGCCGGCGCCGGAGCGCTGACGTTCGCGACCGACGCCCGGTATTTGTCCTCGGCGCTGGCCGGTAAAGCGGCGGCCGTGCTCGTCGATGCCTCCATTGCGCTCGAAGCATCGCAGAAACCGCTCATCGTCGTCGAGAACGCGCGCTACGCGCTCGCGCAGCTACTGCGGGATTTGCGCCCGAAACGACCGCAAGGACCGTTCGTGCATCCCAGCGCGGTCGTCGAAGACGACGCATCGCTCGATGCGGGCGTGTACGTCGGCGCCAATGCCTACATCGGGCACCGCGTGCGAGTCGGAGCTCGCAGCATCGTTTCGGCGGGTGCGTTCGTCGGCGACGGCGCCGCTATCGGCGAAGAATCGTGGCTTCATCCGCAGGCTCGTCTCATGGAAGGCTGTCAAATCGGCAATCGCGTCGTTTTGTACGCCGGATGCGTAATCGGCAGCGAAGGCTTCGGATGGGCGTTCATCGACGGCGGGCTCGAGCGCATTCCGCAAGTCGGCAACGTCGTCTTAGACGATGGAGTCGAAGTCGGTGCGAATACGTGCATCGATCGCGCGCAGACGGGCAGCACGTACGTCGGAACCGGCACGAAGATCGACAACCTCGTGCAAATCGGCCATAACTGCCGCATCGGCAAGCATTGCGCGATCGCGGCGCTCACCGGGTTTGCCGGATCGACGGTAATCGGGGATTACGTTAAGGTTGCGGGCCAGGTCGGCACGCGCGGGCACATGCGCGTTGGATCGGGCGTAACGATTGCCGGTCAATCCGGCGTTTGGGGCGACGTTGCCGACGGTGCGACCGTCTCCGGAAATCCGGCGCGCGATCATCGTGAGGATCTCCGCCGAGAGGTCATGATTCGCAAGCTGCCAAGGCTGACCGCACGAGTGGAAGCGCTGGAACGGCGCCTCGGCAAAGACGAGCCGAAATGAAAGAACAGAAGACGCTGGGCCATGCGGTGCGGCTAGAAGGCGTCGGTCTTCACACCGGTTCGCACGCCGTCGTCGACGTGCTGCCTGCGCCGCCCGATTCAGGCATCGCCTTCACGATCGTCTCGGGCGATAAGAGCACCAAAGTTCCCGCAACGGCCGAGCACGTAACCGACACTTCGCGCGCCACCGTCATCGGCCGCGACGGAGCGACGGTTTCTACTACCGAGCACCTGTTGTCCGCTTTATTTGCCGCCGGCGTGAGCAACGCCGAGATTCGAGTCGAAGGTAAAGAAATTCCAATCGGGGACGGAAGTGCGCGCGGTTTTTTCGACGCGATCGAGTCGGCCGGAGTCGTCGGCCAAGCATCGCCGCGGCCGGTATTCGCGCCATCGGACCCGTTCGTGATTCAAAGCGGCGAGCGAATGGTGGCGGTGCTGCCGGCTTCCGCATTTCGCGTGCGGTTCATCGCGGATTTTCCGGCGCCCATTGGGACGCAGTATTTTTACGGGGAGATCGATGCCGCGCTCTACCGCGACGAGATCGCGGCGGCGCGCACGTTCGGCTATTTGCACGAAGTGCAAGCGCTCCGGGCACGTGGGCTTGCGCTGGGCGGGAGCCTCGACAATGCGCTGGTGTTCGCGCCCGACGGTCCGATGCAACCGTTGCGTTGGCCCAACGAGGTCGTGCGGCACAAGGTGCTCGATCTCATCGGGGACTTTTGTTTACTTGGAGCGTGGCCGCAGTGCGAGATCGTCGCTATTAAGAGCGGCCACGAGCTGCACGCTGTGGTCGCCCGCGAGCTGCGCGCGCGCGCCGGGGAGGTTTCGTTACGTGGCTGAGCTCGACATCCGGCAGATCATGGAAATCTTGCCCCACCGGTATCCGATTCTGCTCATCGACCGCGTTCTCGAGTACGAACCGATGGTACGTGCGCGCGGTTATAAAAACATCACGTACAACGAGCCGGTATTTGCTGGACACTTTCCCAACAATCCGGTGCTGCCGGGGGTGTACATGATCGAGGCCATGGCGCAGCTCGGCGGCGCGGTGGTGCTCGAGCCGGGCGAGTACGTGCGCACCGTGCCGTATCTGGCCGGCATCGACAAGGCGAAATTTCGCCGTCCCGTCATTCCGGGCGATCGATTGGAGATCGAGGTAAAGATGCTGCGTCATAAGCGCAACATCGGCTGGGTCGGCGGTGAAGCGAGCGTCGACGGTCAGTTCGTTTGCTCGGCCGAGCTCATGTTCTCCATTTCCTCCGATCCGCGGATGATCGGCGACGCGACCATCCTCCACGTATGATTCATCCGACGGCGATCCATTCCCCAGTGCGCTCCGCGCACCGGGGACCCCATAGGTTGAAAAGGCACTCCGTCTGCGCGCTGCGCGCTCCGACTGCGCGCCCCCCACTTCGTGGGGCCCCCGAAAGACGGGCAACGTGATTCACCCGACTGCGATCGTTCATCCCGGCGCGCAGGTCGGGCGTAAGACCGAGATCGGTCCGTACTGCATCGTTGGCGAACAGGTGTCGATCGGCGAGCGCACCGTCTTGCAGGCGCACGTCGTCGTTAACGGATGGACGGAGATTGGCGAAGATTGCCAGATCTATCCGTTCGCTACCATCGGTGCCGCGTCGCAGGACCGCAAGTACACGGGCGAGCGCGCGTTCACGCGCATCGGCAGCCGCACCGTGGTGCGCGAATACGTCAGCATTCAGCGAGCCACCGGGCACGACGAGGTCACGGCGGTGGGCGACGATTGCCTGTTGCTGGCCTACGTGCACATCGCGCACAACTGCGTTCTTGGAAACGGCGTGACGATGAGCAATCTCGCGCAGCTTGCCGGTCACGTCGAGGTTGGCGATTTCGCGACGATCGGCGGACAAGCCGGCGTTCACCAGTTCACGCGGATTGGACGATACGCCATGATCGGCGGCGCCAGCAAGCTTACCAAGGACGTGCCGCCGTTCTTCTTGATCGAAGGCAATCCGGCCCAGCCGTACGGACTCAACAGCGTGGGTTTGCGGCGAGCCGGATTCTCCGTCGACGAACGCAACGAGATCAAGCGCTTCTACAAGCATCTCTACAATCCGAAGATGAACGTCTCGCAGGCAATCGAGGCAATGCGCACCGAAGTGGCCACGACGCCCGGACGCGAGATCATCGCTTTTTTGGAGACCCCTTCAGAGCGTGGCGTGCTAAAGTAGCGACGCTAGCATGCGTTATTTTTTGTCAACGGGCGAGGCGTCGGGCGAAACGAGCGCGCTGCTTCTGGCCGGAGCCATCGCGCGGACGGATCCGCATGCATCGTTCGAAGGAATCGGTGCGCAGCGGATGCGCGACGCGGGATTTACGATGTGGCGCGATCATACGGGCTGGGCGAGCATGGGACCGCTTGCAGCCCTGCCGCGCATTCCGAAGCTGCTGGCCGTTATGTGGCAGACTGCGTTTCACATCAACGAGGTAAACCCCGATTTGGTAGTGCTCGTCGACTTCGGCGTCTTCAATCTGCGTCTAGCGCAGACGCTGCGCCGGCTGCACTACACCGGTCCGATTCTCGACGTTTTTCCGCCCGGAACGTGGCTCGACAACGAAAGAAAAGCGCGCGCAGTCAGCTCTGTGGCCGTGCCGATGACGGCGTTCGAGCATCAATACGACTTTTACCGATCGCTCGACTTACCGATCGCATATTTCGGTCATCCGCTTGCGTCGCAATACGCAATGCGCGCACCGCGTCAGGCACCTCCGTCTACCGGCGGCACCCTCGCGCTCTTGCCCGGCAGCCGCAGCGGCGAATTGCGGCGGCACTTGCCGCCGCTCGCGCAGGCGTATAAAACGCTCGCGCGACGGCGGCCGAATCTGCGGGGATTTTTCGGCGCAGCCGACGCGCACGGGCGCCGGCAAATCGAAACCACGATCGAAGCATTCGGTCTCACGAACGTTCGCGTCGCCGATCGCGTAGCGGACGCGCTGGCGGATGCCGATGCGGCATGGGTCGCGTCGGGAACGGCGGTTCTCGAATGTGCGCTCTCGGGGGTTCCGGCGGTCGCGCTCTACATCATTACGCCGATCCTGGTCAAGCACGGGCGCACGATGATCAAGCATCGCTTTATCACGCTGCCCAATCTGGTACTCGGGCGCGAGGTCGTCCCCGAGCTGTTGCAAGAAGAGGCGACCCCGCAGCGATTGGCCGGCGAGATGGAGCGCATCCTCGAAGATCCGTCAAGCCAATATGCCGCGTTCGGAGAGCTGCGCGCTGCCCTGGGACCGCCTGACGCACTCGAACGCTGCGCGCAGTTTGCCGTCGAACTGGCCAAAGGACGAGCAGCGTGACGCGCGTCTATCACACGTCCGATCTGCACGATCGGCGAGGTATTGCGGCGCGGCTGCGCCGCCTGCGCGCGGCCGAACCGGGGTTGCTTTTCGATTGCGGCGATTCGCTGCGCGGAAGCCAGACGGTCTATCGCCGGCGCGAACCGATCATCGAAGAGATCGACGAAGCCGGATACGACGCTCAGGCGATCGGCAATCGCGAGTTTCACTATCTGTTTCCGCTGCTGCGAGCGCGGGCCGCCAAGATGCACCATCCGCTCGTCTGTACGAATCTTCTCGATACGAAAGGGCGCGGGCTGCCCTTCGTACCGTCGTTGCGCTTCGAACGCGACGGTACGACGGTGCACGTGCTCGGCCTGTTGATCATGCAGTACCCGGTGGGCAGCCGCTGGGAGCGCCTCTTCGGTTGGCGCTTTCTGGATCCGTGGGATGCCGTCGCGCCCTACGCGTCGACGGTTCCCACCGGCGACATGCTGGTCGTCTTGTCGCATGTCGGCTTGCAACTCGACCGCATCTTGGCGCAGCGCGTGCCGCGCATCGACTTGATCCTCGGCGGACACAGTCACGACACGCTCGAGCAGCCCGAATATACCGGCGACGTTCCGGTCGTTCACGCGGGGCCGTACGGCCGCTTCGTCTCGCG
This sequence comes from Vulcanimicrobiota bacterium, assembly GCA_963715435.1. Lineage (GTDB taxonomy): Bacteria > Vulcanimicrobiota > Vulcanimicrobiia > Vulcanimicrobiales > Vulcanimicrobiaceae > JAFAHZ01. The sequence goes on along the minus strand of OY970243.1, from coordinate 1,600,803 downwards.
CACGGAGATGCGCTACGACGGCGCGCGCTCGCGATTCGTCGTCGATACCTTTGCGCTGGTTCCGCTGCGCGAACCGGCAGCGTCATGAATGCGCTTTTCGTCAGCAACGGGCACGGTGAAGCGTCGATCGCCGATCGCATCTCGCTGGAGCTTCGCGGGATCGTGCCCGACGCGTGCGTCGATCATCTGGCGCTGGTCGGAGACGGCGCGTCGGAGCAGATGCACGACGTCGGCCCGCAGCGCGCGATGCCGAGCGGCGGATTGATTGCAATGGGAAACGTTGCGAACATCGTGCGCGACGTAGGCTCCGGGTTGATCGGGCTCACCCTCGCGCAGCGCCGCTTCTTACGCGGCGTGCGCGGCCACTACGACGTCGTTGTGGCGATCGGCGACGTCTACGCGCTGATGATGTCGCTGACCGCGCGCTCTCCGGTCGTCTTCGTCGGGACCGCAAAGAGCGTCAACGTTGCGGGGTACGGCCCTGCGGAGGAGCGCGTCTTACGCCGCGCGCGCGCAGCCTTCGTGCGCGATGAAGCGACCGCCGCCCGTTTGCGCGACCGCCGCGTACCGATTGAGGGGGCGGCCAACGTGATCGTCGACCTATTTGCTACGCCGGACGACCCGCGCGCTGCGGTCGCGCTGGCCGGTTTCACCCCGGCGTTGGCGCTCTTTCCGGGGAGCCGCGATAGCGCGTACCCCGACGGGCGTTTTCTCTTGAGCGTAGCGCGCGAACTCGCGCGCGAACGCGCGCAGCTCGGCGCGGTGATTTCCGTGGCGCGCAATCTCGACGAAAACCGGTTCGCTCGCGACGCGCGCGACGACGGCTGGACGGTGCTCCCAGGGAACGACGTGATACCGTTCGAGCTTGCCGACGGGGAACGCGTCGTCGCGCGCGCTTGGCGCGGCGCGCTCGGTCCCGTTTTGCGACGGGTCACACTCGTCCTCGGTCAAGCCGGTACGGCAAACGAAGCGGCCGCGGCGGCCGGCGTCGGCGTCGTTGCGTTCGAGCGTGCCGGCGACCGGAAAAGCCGATGGTATCGCCGGCGTCAACAGGGTCTGCTGGGCGAGGCGCTGGTCGTCGCGCCGGATCGTCTCGCCGGCGCCATCGCCGCTGTATCCGCGCTGCTCGATGACGGTGCGCGTTTAGCGCACATGGGTGCGGTCGGACGCGAACGCATGGGCCGGCCCGGCGCCGCACGCACCGTCGCCGAATGCGTCGCGGCGGTGGCTTCGCATGCGTAATCTGCGCGCGCTCATGCCCGCTGCGTTCGCAGGCGTGTACGCGACCGTTCCGCTTTTTCCGGCGTTCATCTCGCTCACGAGCGTCGCGTACCCGGGCGTTTCTCTGATTCCCGCACCGGTCGTGTACGGCGTGCTTGCTTTCGTGGTAGTGCTCGCGATCTACGCAACGGCGACGCTGTTCGTGAACTCCCAGCGAGTGGAGCAGCCGCTGCTGCTGCCGATGCTCGCGTGGTTCGGCGCTTCGATGCTTAGCGCGCTGCTCGGTTTTGATCCGCCCGCCGGCATACTCTTCGTCTGCATCTTCGGGTTGGGTATCGTCTGGCATTGCGCGCTGGTGCGGTTTTTTGCCGATCGGTACGTCGTGCCGGCGATCTTCTGGTCGTATCTGATTTCGGGGACGCTCGCAGCGGCCTCTGCAGTTTTGATGGTCGTCACGCACCGACCGTCCGCGCTCTACGCGATCTCGCACGGACGCGCAACCGGAACGTTCATTCTGCCCGGCGAGTTGGCCGCGTATCTCGTCGTCTTCATTCCGATTGCGTATGCGATCGCGCGCGTCGCGCGCAGCGCCGCGTTGCGCGCTTTGGGATGGGTCGCGGTCGCCGTCGGTCTGGTAACGCTGTACGAAACGCATTCGCGGGCCGGCTGGATGGGTTTTGCCGCCGCCGCCGCATTCTTGATTGCGGTGCAGATGCCGCGTCGCCGCTCCGGAGTTCTCGCCGCGGCCTCGGTCGTCGGCGTGGGGCTGATTGCGGTCGCTCTAGCGTTCAACGTGCAGCACAATCCGAGTGAGGATTATACGCGCGTCGCCATCTGGAAGGCCGCCGAACAGATCATCGATCGCTTTCCGTTGACCGGCGTTGGTCCGTTCGATTTCGCGCGTCTGTACGCAGTCGTTCACGTGCCCGATGCCGACGCAACGGCCTTTCACGCGCACAGTCTCTATCTCACGTTTCTTGCCGAGCTCGGAATTTTGGGTTTGGGCGCGTTTTTGTGGAACGTCTGGTCGTTCGGCGCGACTTTGAACCGGCGCGTGCACGAGGCGCCGCCCGCATCGGCGCTGCTCGCGCTCGCGGCCGCGGCGGGACTCGCCGGTGTGGCCGTGCAAGGCCTTATCGATACTATGAGCGTCGTGATTTTCGGGTTGTGGATGCCGACGATGGGGTTCGCGCTGGCCGCGGTCAAGGGCGGTTGGGAGCGGGCGTGAGGCGGAAATCCGCACCCCTTCTGGTGGCGTTGGCGCTCTGTGCGTGCAACCCGCAGGCTCCTAAGACCGCAATACGGCCGACGACCGCGTCGTCGGAGGCTCCGACCCAGCCACCGCTCCACATCACCGGGCACGGCACGGCCACGCAGCCGGTGAGAATCGTTCGGCAAATTCACAACCGGATCGAGTATGAATTGATCGCCAGCTCGTTCGAGAGTCGTGGGCCGCAGGGCCGGACTCGCGCCGTGTTTTCGAACGCGACGGTAACGTTTCACGGCAAAGACGGCAGCACGATGGTGGCGCGGGCCCCGCAAGCCATCGTTGACGAAACGGCGAACACGCTTACTTTAATCGACGGCGTTATCGCGCGCTCGAGTTCGGGCACCGTCCTCCAGTGCGACACGCTGGAGTACGACCGCACGACGCAGATGATGCACGGGAAGGGAAACGTGACGATCGTCGAGCCGAACGGCTTTAAAGGAACGGGCTCGAGCTTCGATTCCGATATCTCTTTGACTCACATAACGATGCGATGAACGAAAACGGCGATCATCAGTCCTCTATCAAGCTGCGCGGTCTCGTCAAACGGTACGGCGAGCGTACCGTCGTCAACGGTATTACGGCGCAAGTAGGCACCGGTGAAGTCGTCGGTCTGCTCGGTCCCAACGGCGCCGGCAAGACGACGACGTTTTATATGGTGGTCGGGCTGGTGAAACCCGACGGCGGAACGGTGCTGCTCGACAACGGCGATCGCGAGATCGACTTGACGTCGGCACCGATGTACGCTCGCGCGCGCAACGGGATCGGCTATCTCGCGCAGGAAAACTCGATCTTCCGGAAACTCTCGGTGGGCGACAACATTCGATTGATTTGGGAGCAAAACGGCATTCCCCACGACCAACGCGAGCGGCGGCTTCCGGCGCTGCTCGAAGAGTTCGGACTTCGCGCGTTCGTCGATGCACGCGGCGATAGCTTGTCGGGGGGTGAGCGGAGGCGCGTGGAAATCGCGCGTGCGCTGGCCATCGAGCCGGCGTTTCTGTTGCTGGACGAGCCGTTTACGGGCATAGATCCGATCGCCGTTGCCGACATTCAAGCCATGATCCGGCAACTGCGCGATCGTGGGCTCGGCATTCTGATCACCGATCACCAAGTGCGGGAGACGCTCGCCATCGTCGATCGAGCATACATCGTCAACAACGGCCGGATCGAAGTCTCCGGAACGGCCCAGGAAGTTCTCGACTCGCCCATCGCCCGTACGTTTTATCTGGGCGAAGGGTTTAGGCTGTGAGAGGCACCGGCTACCGCTTCACGATCCTCGACCGCTATATGCTCGCTGAGCTCGCCGGGCCTTTCTGTTTCGGTTTAGCGGCGTTTACGCTGATTTTCGCCGCGACGGAAATCCTGAATATCGGCAAGCTCGTGAGCAGCGATCACGCGCCGCTCTGGGCGGCGGTGCTCATCTTTCTCTGGTCGCTGCCGGCCCAAATCGTGCTGTGCATCCCGATGGCGCTGCTGCTGGGAACGCTCCTAGCGATTCAGCGGCTCTCCGGCGATAGCGAGATAACGGCGCTCAAAGCTGCGGGCGTCACGTTTGCGCGTATCGTCGCACCGCTGCTGGCCGTCGGCGTCGTGATGTCGTTTTTGACGTACTTTCTCCAAGAGCGCGTCGTGCCGTACGCCAACGACGAGTTGGCGGAGATAGAAGACAACGTGATCAACCATACCAGCGCCTTCAGCCGCGATCTCACCGTTTCGGCGCCGCTCCCGGGCGGCGGACGCCAAGTAACGCTCGCGACCGCGTACGAACCGCACTCGCAGGCGCTCCTGCACGTGACGCTGGTTCAGTACGATAGCGCCAATCAGCCGCGCCAGATTGTTTTTGCCGATCGAGCCGAGTTCAGCGCGAACAAGTGGGTGCTCCAAAACTCGAGCGTTTATCGCTTCAATCCCGACGGGACCACGCTGGCCGAGCCCCGCATACCGCAACAGCAGGTCGAACTGGGCGAGAATCCAACCGAACTCGTCAAGCGCATCAGTAACGACGATCCGGAGAATATGAGCCGCGCCCAGATCGCCGGTCAGATCCGTACCGGCCAACTGACGGAGAATGAGTATCGTAAATACGTCACCACGTATCAAGAAAAGCTCGCGCGGCCGTTCGCGTGTTTCGTCTTTATTCTCATCGCTATTCCGTTCGGACTGCGCTCGACTCGCGGCGGCGGCAGCGCCAGCTTGGGCTTCGGCGTTTCGCTCGCGATCGTTTTCGTCTACTACATCGTCATGACGGTCTGTTCGTTTCTGGCCGAAGCGTTTATTCCGCTGGCGGCGCTGTGGTCGTGGGTGCCCAATCTCATCTTCACGATCATCGGTTTGACGCGGCTGCGCCGGGCGGCGATGGTGTGAAACGCCGTTGAACTTCATCGAGATTTTGCGCGGCGTAGGAAATATCGCGCTGGTCATGGCCTTGGCGGGGGGCGTTGCGTACGTCGGCGATCGCGTCGGCCACCAGGTTGGGCGCCGGCGAATGACGCTCTACGGGATCCGCCCGCGGTACACGTCGACGATCATTGCGATCGCGACCGGCATGATCATCGCGTTCGTGGTGACCTTGGTGGCGATCTTTGCATCGCAGGAGGTGCAAACGGCGTTTTTCCGGCTCGGCACGCTCAACAAGCAGATCTCGGACCTCCAAGATCGCGAGAATGAGCTCGAGCACAAAGTCAGCCAAGGCCGCCTCGTGTGGCCGGTCGATCAGCTGATGGTGCCGTTCTACGGATTCATCGCGGTCAACGCGTCGCACGGTCAGCGCTTGGCGAACGTCAAGTCGTTTTACGACGACTCGGTCAAATATATCAACGCCAACTACCCGCACCTCGGCTTGAAGCAGTTCGTCAAACCGCCCGATCTGGATAAGAAGCTGGAAGACATCGTAGCGCTAACGGAAAGTGCACGATCCAACGTCATGCTCGCGGTAGACTCGGATCAGAATCTTTTTGAAAACGATCAGATTCATTTTACGATCCGGGTCGTTCCGGACGAGCGCGTGTACCAAAAGGGACAGATCCTAGCGCAGCTCAGAAATATCCCTAACGGAGCGAACGTCAACGGCGCCATCGGACAGCTGCTCAACGTCATATCCGCAACTTCGAAGCGCATCGGGCTGCCGCCGTTTCTGGCCGACAACGTGCAGATCGTACAAACCCTGCCGGGCGGTCCGCAAATGAAAGAAATGATCGCCAAGCCCGGACTGTACGTGCTCACGGCGTTTGCGTCGGAAGACTTCTACCCGCACCTCGGCGGCATTCCGGTCGTCGTCGTCCTCACCCAACAGCCGACGTAAGTGGGCGGCGCGGTTCTCGGCATCGATCCGGGGAGCACGAAAGCGGGCTATGCGCTGGTCGACGGCCAGGGCACCGTTCTGTGTGCGGGGATCGAGCCGGTCGCGGCGCTTGCGCAGAAGCTGCGGGAGCTCGTGACCAGGCAGCCTATCACCTGCTTGGCGGTCGGAAAGGGCACGCGATCGCGCGAGGTGGCTCAGGCCCTGAACGAACTTGGCCTTCCGGTCGTCTTCGTCGACGAGTACGAAACGAGCCGGCGCGCTCGGGAGCTCTACTTCAGCGACCATCCGCCTCGCGGCTGGCGTCGGCTGATTCCGCTAGGATTGCAGCTTCCTCCCAGGCCAGTCGACGATTATTCGGCTATACTAATTGCCCGCGCGTACCTCTCACGGGGTACCGCGGGCAGTCGTTCGGAGTGAAACCAATCCGGAAAAGCTCCGATACATATAAGCACCCCCGTTTCGGCGGGGAGATTGAAAATTAGGAACAGGAGCGTAAGCGCATGCGTCGGGCTGTCGGCGTCGTGTTGGTTACGGCGCTCGGAATAGCGCTGTCGCATCCTGTTGCCTCGGCGGACCCGCTCGCGGTTCCAAGCTACGATTTTCGATCGGCCGTCTTGATGCAGCTCTTCGGTGAAACCACCGACCCGGCGGCATCCGTCAACGCTGCATACGGCGATCGCGCGTCGGAGTCACCGCTTCGGGCGCTCGCGCTGCAAATTCCGCAGACGCAGTCCGAAGGCAGCATCACCGTAGATTTGGCCGCCGCCCCTACGTTCGTCGGTAATACCGGCGGAACCGGCGTATCAGACGATTACGTAGATCTGGCCCAGAGCGTGCGCGCGCGCGTTCTCCACACCAACGTGCTGTATTCGGCGCCGGCCGCACCGCGTCCGGATGCCGGCGACGGTACCGAAGGCGCTCCGTCCACGTTTCCGGTCGCCGCGTACCAGCCGGTAGAAGAAGCACCCGACGTCACGCTGCAATCGGGCGAAGTTTCCTTTGTCCCGATCGTTCCGCCGGCGTCGCAGGTGCTGGCGAAGTCTAACGCGAGCACCGTCGCGGGTGCGGCGGGAACAAGCAATACGGTCCCAGCCGACCTGCGCGTCGGTCCGGTACGCGTCGAAGGACAAGTGCAAGGCAACTCCGCGCAAGCGCCGCAGCTTTCGCTGCGCGACGACAGCTACAATGCGGGCGCCGACATCGCCGTGCGTGCCGGACGGCGTAATCTCGACGTCGGACTTTCGAGCAGCTACGAACAGTTGACGCGCAACGACAGCACTTTTGAACCAGCGGCCCCCTCTGCGTCGCTGTCAATGCCGGGTGCAGACGCGTCGCTGGTCATTCCCAACTACGGCAACCTCAGTCGTCTGTCGATCGGAGCCGGGGTCGCGGTTCCGCTCATCAACGGCCTGACCTTGAATCTCAACTACGACACCGCGCGCCTGCTCGGCAGCTACGGTCTGCCTGGTCTGACGAACCTCGACGCGATCGACAACGCATACGGCGGTGGTCTGACGTTCGCGCTGCCGCACACGGCGAGTACGCTGTCGCTGTCGGCATATCAATATCGCTATCAAGACAACATTCTGCCGGCCAACTCGCTGTCGCAGACTCGAGAGAATCTCAACTTTACGGTGAAGTTCTGAACGCGCGCCCGTTCGGGGCGCGTTCTTTCACGTTCGCGCGCGTCGTTACGGCGTTGCTGCTGGCCGCGATCGGGGCGGCGTTTGCAGCGATTCAGCTGGCGTCGTACGCGCTCAACGCCGGGGCTGCCGCACCCGGTACGCTTCCGACGCGCGTGCCGCAGCAGTTCGGACTAGCCGTTTATCGCTCCCTCGAGCGCGTCGCTCCAGCGCCGTATGTGGTCGCAACGTTGGCGGCACACGATCTGTCGACCGGCAATACTGCCGTTGCTCTACGCGAAGCTACCCAACTTCCGGCATCGCCGGCTCGTGACGAGCTCCTCGCGCGCATCGCGCGCGCGCAAGGCGACGAACGCTTAGCGCTGGAGTACTTTCTCGCGGCGCCCGACGTGAGCGCGGTCGATGCAGCGGCTCAGACGCTTGCCGTCCGCAGTCCAGCCGCGGCGTACTCGCTCGAAACGCTGCTCGAACGGCGACTCGCGTTACTTACGACGCATCCCGACGACGTTGCAGAAACGTACTTTCGGTTAGGGCAACTTGCCAATCGCCAAGCGTGGCGGGAGATTCCCGATAGCAAAGCGCAAGGCGCGTGGCTCGAGCAGGGCATGCGCGATTTCCGATCGGCGGCGGCTCTCGCGCCGCTTTCAGACAAGTACCTCATCGTCGCGGCCAATCAAGCGATGCTTTTGGGCGACCTCGACGGCGCGCAACGATTTTTCGCGCGCGCAGCCGACGCAAATCCTGGAAGCGCCGACGCCGTTGCCGGCCTCGGTGTCATCGCGTATCAGCGGGGCGACGTCGCTACGGCCGAGAACGATCTTCGCCGTGCACTTGCGCTCGATCCGAACTCGCTTATGGTTCGCTCGCTCGAACGTTTTCTCAAGCAATGAAGATTGGGGTTGATGCCCAACTGACCGTTGGCACGGCCACCGGGATCGGTGAGTACGTGCGCGGCTTGATCGCAGCGTTGCGCGCGCAAGGAGCCGACGTGGTCGAGCTTTCCGAGCCGCAACTCGATCCGTGGCGCTTCGACCGGCGCGTGCTCTGGGATCAAGTGCATCTTCCGCAGCGTGCGCGCGCCGAGGGCGCCGACGTGCTGCATTGCGCCTCCGGAACCATGCCGCTGCGTTTCGAGCAACCAATCGTGGTGACCGTGCATGACGTGGCTTGGCTGCGCGTGCAGGCGCACACCAGGCCCTATGCGCGTTACTATTTCGGCGCGTTCGCGCTGCAGCGCTATCGGCATGCGGAGCGAATTGCGGTCGATTCGAACTTTTCGCGCGGCGAGCTGTTGGAACTGCTCGACGGCTACGATCCCGACCGTATCGAAGTCGTGTATCCCGGAGTCGCCGCCGATTACTGCACGCTCGAGCGGCACAACGGCGACGGACGCACGATCCTTGCCGTCGGCACGATCGAGCGCCGCAAGAATCTCGAGCTCATCGTTCGCGCGTTGCCGTCGTTGGCGGAAGCGCGACTGGTTGCGGTCGGGCCGCAGACACCGTACGAACACGAATGTGAAGCTCTGGCGCTGGAGCTCGGCGTTCGCGACCGCATAACGTTCGCGGGCTACGTCGATCGGAGGGAGCTGCTGGAGCTGTACGCGACGTCTGCGGTCGTAGCGGTTCCGTCCCGATACGAAGGTTTCGGATATGCCGCGGCTCAAGCGCTCTGCGCCGGTACGCCGTGTGTCGTCTCGAATCTCAGCGCACTGCCCGAAGTCGTGGCCGGCAATGCGCCGGCCCTGTCGCTCGAAGACCTCGACGCCTGGATCGAGGCGCTCGCCACGGCGCTGCGCGGTGATCGTGACGCCGCTGCATTGAGCGCGCGCGAGTCGGCGCGAGCGCGCTTCGCATGGGATGCCAGCGCGCGCCAAATGCAAGACGTCTATCGCGCGTCAGTAAATGGGTGAGCCGGGGCCGCCCGGAGCGACGCTGCCGTCGTCGGGCGCGAAGACCAGCCGGAGCGGATAACTCGATCCCGCTTCCGGCGTCGTTACGATCGTGATGCGCACGAAACCGCGCGCCGGCACTACGTACTGCCGAACCTTATAGCGTGAAAACGCCGGTACTTGGTGCGACTGCACGAGCACGCCGTCGATCAAGTACGCGGCGGTTGCGCGGCCGCCGCGCGGGTTTTCGTAAATGGCGATCGCTTGCGGCGACGACGTCGGGTTCGCAACGGTGACGACGAACGATTGCAGCACGCCGTAGTCGCCGGCGAGCGCTTCTCCCTGCAGATCGTTGGGCAACGGAATCTGCCCAATCGGCAACTCGAGATATTCGCCGTTGACGTTCCACTGCGTCGCGTAGTAAAACTCGGGGATCGGATAGACGCCGCGTGCGTGTTTGTGCGTGCTCTCGAGTAAATCGGTGTTCGTCAGCGTCACGAACGGACTGTCGCCGGCGTCCTGAGCGAACAGCGTCAGCTTCAGGTCGCTCCCGGAAAGCACGCGCAGCTGCAGCAGGTTGCAGACGACATTTCCCGGCGGAAGATCTTGCTCGGCCAAGTTGACGCTGGTGTTGCCGGGAATAGCGATCAGACGTCCTTGGTTCTGAACGACGTCGGTCAAGAAGGCTCTGGTCGCGTTGTGTCCGACGAGCATCTCGTTAGGGTCCGGGCCGCCGCTGCCGCTGATGAACTGAACGATCGACGGTTCCCCTGAAGTATTCTCGGCACGAAGGACGATGCGCCGCTCGGGCTGTCCGGGCGGATTGTAGTGAAAGTACAGAAAGCGCGACGGCTTCTCGCGATGGAGATCGCTAACGAACAGCGTGCCGTTTTCGGTGAGGCGCTCGGGATAATCGCTGACCATCAACGAGTCGGGTGAGATGCGTGGAACGGCGACATTCTGCACGTCGACGTGCGTCGAGCCGTCGACTTCTATATAGTTGGTGCCTTGAATGAGCACGGGAACGTTGAATGCCGCAACGTCGTCTTGCGCTAGCGAGCCGTGAAACGGTACGTCGTCGGATGCGACGACGATCTGCGCCCCAGGGCGAGCCTGCGCGACGTGACGCACGCTGGCGGCGACTTGGTCGCGCACGAACTGCTCGGACGCGGGATCGCCCGTGATCTGCACGGCGATGTACGGCGCGATGCTCCCGGCGTAGTAGGCGACGGTGATGCCGACGTCGCGCGTCAAGTTCCGCGCATCAGAAATCGTGACGACCGTCGCCCCGGGCGCTTTACCGGTAACCGTTACGGTTTGGCCGGATTGGTCGACGGAGACGTCGGCGAGCGACGGATCGCGGACGGTCGCTGCGATCGGCGCGAGCGCGGAGCCGACGGTGATGCGCTGCGACGTGCCGATGGGAACCTGCAGAGCCGCGGGTGCAACCGTGATCGGCGGCGCGGTCGGCGTTGCGGAAGGCGCAGCCGAGGAAGTCGGCACCGTCTCGGGTACGGCGCCGGGCGTTGCGGGAACGCCGGATGGGGCCGGCGCGCCGGATGCTAGCGGTGTGGGCGACGTCGAAGCGGTCGGGAACGGCGAGTAGGTCGGTCCCGGAGCCGGCGGCGGCGGTGACTGTTGAGCGTAAGCCGCCGAGATCGAAGTAATCGCGCCGAACGCGAAAACGGCTAGGCTTTTCGTCAGGCCTAGGCGACCAAAGGCGAAGTTTACTTTAGTAAACGAGCTTTTGGGCAACGACGGCCTGGCAAAAGCACTAGGCGATTTTCACGGCTTCGGCGCGGCGGACCGCGGAAGCCAACAGCGTCTTATAGCCGACGTTCGGGAAGAGCACGGTGACCAAGTCTTTTTCCGTGCGCTCGACGGTGCCGATCCCAAACTTCGGATGCGCGACCACGTCGGAAATCTTGAACCCTCCGGTGGCCGCTCCCTGGTCCGTCCCGCGCCGAAGTGCGCGCAGGCAGTTATCGCACGCGCCGCAGTTGAGGGCTTCGAAATCCTCGCCGAAGTAGTTAAGGATAAAGCGCCGGCGGCAGGAGCTGCTCTCGGCGTACTGCAGCATCATTGCGAGCTTGCTTTGATCGTAGGATTTCTTCGTCTCGTAGTTGGCCAGGCTAAGCACGAGCTCCCGATGTTTGCGAACCGCTTCGGTCAAACCGTAGGCCGACTTTCCTACCGGTTCGATATAGCCCGATTTCTTGAGCAGCGCGAGGATGACTTTGAGTTTGGTTAAGGGCAACTGAAGAATCTTGCGTAGATCCGTCATCGAAACGCCGCTGGTCTGATCGCCAAAAACCTCGATGGTGCCGAAAACGCGCTGCACCTCTTCGACGTCGGGATACTTGCCGGTCAGAAAGTAGTTCTGCACGCGCGTGTCGCTCATACGATAGATCAGAATGCAGCGCGATTCGAGACCGTCGCGACCGGCGCGTCCGGCTTCCTGCGTATATGCTTCGAGCGATCCCGGCAGATCGTAATGGACGACGAAGCGGATGTTCGGTTTATCGATGCCCAAACCGAACGCGTTTGTAGCGACGACCGCGCGAATAGCTTCGTCCATGAAAAGATTGTGCACCGACGTGCGGTCTTCTTTATGAAGTTTGGAGTGGTACACCGCAGCCGGAACCTCGAGCTGGCGCGTGAGGTAGTGCTGTACCTCGAGCGCGTTCTTGATCGTCGCCGTATAGATGATGCCGGTGCCTTCCAGCGCGTCTTCGCCCGCGAACAGCGCGTTGAGAATCTTGAGTTTGTCCGCTTCCTTGTCGGCCTTGCGCGCTTCGTACACCAAGTTGGGACGGTCGAACCCGCGCACGATCGGCTTGACGTGCTCGATGCCGAGCTGATGGAGCACGTCTTCTCGCACCGAAGGCGTAGCCGTTGCGGTAAGGGCGAGCACCGTGGGGCGGGCGAGTTTCGAGATGACGCCGCCAAGGGCCAAATACGCCGGCCGGAAATCGTGGCCCCATTGGCTGATGCAGTGCGCTTCGTCGACGACGAAGAGCGGCACCTGAATCGATTGCAGCAGCTGCAAAAACGTTTCGTCTTCGAGCTTTTCGGGCGTGGTATACGCGATTTTTACCTTGCCGCTGCGAATGCGCTCGCGCGCGCGCACTTCTTGCTCTTCCGAAAGCGTCGAGTTGAGCGCGACGACGTCGGTGATGCCTCGCTCGCGCAGCATGTCGAGCTGATCTTTCATCAAGGCAATCAGCGGGCTGACGACGACGGTCGTTCCCTCGAGGAGCAGGGCCGGCAACTGGTACGTTAAGCTCTTGCCGGCACCGGTCGCGAGAATTGCCAACGTATCCTGGCCGGAAAGGACGCGGGAAACGACCTCTTCCTGCCCGGGGTAAAACTCTTTGAACCCGAACTTCTCTCGAAGCGCAGCGCGCAAATCCACGAGACCTCTTTCTTCCGATCCCATATTTTGGAAAGTACGAACGCCGCCGCCTTGATGTGACGGCTTCGTGTAATGCCCATAACCTCTGCGCAGGGCTTCCCGTTTCAGGGGTTACCCGGCGGCAGGCAAGCTCAAACGCCGGGAGTTCTTTCTCCTCCAAGCTAAGTGGAGGGTGTGTCCCTTTACCGTACCTGGCGCCCTTTGGTATTCGCGGATCTCGTGGGCCAAGATGCCGTCGTCCGCACCCTCACCGCCGCGATCGAAAGCGGAAAACTTGCCCACGCCTATCTTTTTTCGGGGCCGCGCGGCTCTGGAAAAACGTCGGCCGCCAAGATTCTCGCCCGCTGCATAGACTGCGTCAACGGGCCTACTCCGGTGCCCGACAACACCTGCGAAAACTGCCAAGCCATGCTAGCCGGCACTGCCTTGGACGTGCTGGAGATCGACGCTGCGAGCAATCGCGGCATCGACGAGATTCGCGCACTTCGCGACGCCGTGAAGTTCGCGCCCGCGTCGATGCGCATGAAAGTGTACATCATCGACGAGGCGCACATGCTCACCAAAGAGGGCGCCAATGCGTTCCTCAAAACGCTCGAAGAGCCGCCGCCGCACGCCGTTTTCATTCTCGCGACGACCGAGCCGGAAAAGCTGCCCGTGACGATTCTTTCGCGGTGCCAGCGCTACGCGTTCGCCCGCATTTCGATTCCTGTAATGATCGAGAAGATGCGCGAGATCGCGCGCGGCGAGAAGATCGCGATCGACGATGCCGCTCTGGCCGCGATCGCCTATCGCGCCGACGGCGGCCTAAGGGACGCACTCACGATGCTCGAGCAGGCTGCGGCTTTCGCGGGCGGCGAAATGGTGACGCCCGCGACGCTCGATCTCGCGTTCGGTGCGACCGGACGCAACTTCGCACAGACGCTGCTCGACGCGGTCGTCGCGCGCGATGCTTCGGCGGCCCTGTCGACGATCGAAACCGCGAGCGATGCCGGAGCCGACATGCAAGTGCTGCTGCGCTCGCTGATGGCGGCATTTCGTAACCTGCTGGTCGCGCGAGTCGATCCGCAGCTGCTGGCTCGCGACCTCGCACCCGAAGACGCCGCCCACGCGACCGAACGCTCGCGCGAGACGACGCAGGCGGCCGTCGTGCGCGCGCTGCGCGTGCTGACCGACGCGATGTCGCTGGCGCGCTCCGGCGGCAATCCTCGGCTCGAACTCGAGACGGCGCTGCTGCGCTTGATCCTCACCTCGGAAGACCCTACGCTCGACGCGCTCTCGTCGCGGCTCGCCTCACTCGAAGAACGGCTCGGTAATGGAGTGCCTGAGGTACCCGTTGTCAATCCGAGCAAGCCGTCGCAGCCGCCCCCGGCCAAGCAAGATTCGGTAAAGCCGAAAGCGGAAGCACCGCCCGCGCCCAAGCCCGACGGCGGCCCGGTATCGCTGCAAAAAGTGCGTGCGGCGTGGCAAAGCGTTCGAACGAAGGTCGAGAGCGAATCGCCGCCGCTACGCGGACCGCTGTCCGGCGCGCGCGTGGAAGAAGTCGAGGGCGACTCGCTCGTGCTCGTAGCGCGCAATGCGGTCGACGCCGACATCGTGCGCGGCCGCATCGACCGGCTCGAATCGGCGATTGCCGACGTTTTTGGTTCGCCGCTCCGCGTGACCCTGCGCGTCGACGGCACGCAGCCGCGGGCGAAAGGCTCAGCGCCGGGTGGCCTGGCATCGGTGACCGCTGCCGAACCGCAAATCGACGATGCGGACGCGCTCTTCAACTACGCCAACGAACGGATACAATGATGAACCAAGCCCAGCTCATGGCTCAAGTCAAAAAGATGCAGGCCGAAATGACAAAAGCGCAAGAAGAGCTCGCCAATACCGTGGTAACCGGAGTGGCGGCAGGAGGAGCGGTTTCGGTAGAGATCTCGTGCGATCAGCGCGTGAAGAGCGTGAAGATCGGTAAGGACGCGGTCGATCCCGACGACGTCGAGACGCTCGAAGATTTGGTCGTCGTGGCCGTCAACGACGCATTGACCAAAGCCGCCGACACGTCGCAGAAGCGGATGTCCTCCGTCACCGGCGGCATGCGTATTCCCGGCCTGATGTAGCATCGTGCCGCGAACGGGCTCCATTGCCGGGCCGGTTGCGGCCTTGATCAACGAATTCAGCAAGCTTCCGACGGTCGGCCCGAAAACGGCGGCGCGGCTCGTGTTTTACTTGTTGAATCGTCCGCGTCACGAGGCACAAGCGCTCGCCGAGGCGATTCTCAACGTTAAAGATCACATACGGTTCTGCTCGATCTGCTACTCGCTCACCGAGGCCGACCCGTGCGATCTCTGCAGCGATCCCGATCGGGATGCGGAGACGATTTGCGTGGTAGCCGAAGCCAAAGACGTGTATGCGATCGAGCGTACCGGCGCGTTCAAAGGCCGCTATCACGTGCTGGGGGGACTCATTTCCCCGATGGACGGTATCGGGCCCGCACAGCTGCACGTCAAAGAGCTCGTCGAGCGCATTGGGCGCGAAGGTCCTAAAGAGACCATTCTGGCGACCAATCCCAATGCCGAAGGCGAAGCGACGGCGCTCTATCTTTCGCGTCTGCTGCAACCGCTGGGCGTGACGGTCACGCGACTCGCGTACGGTTTGCCGATCGGCGGCGACCTCGATTACGCCGACGAGATCACGCTGGCCAAAGCTCTAGAAGGGCGAACGACACTCTAAGACAGGTCTTTGAGACGAAAGCGAACGATGCGCGCGACCAGATCGAGCGGCATCGGTTCGTCGAGCGGAAACTGCACCGATCCCTTGGCGTGTTTGTACGCGCTGAGCTCTCGTTTGAACGCAGACATTGCCGCCGTTTTGGGATACAAGCCGATGTGCTTGGCGTGCGCGCCGAACCACACCAAAATCGTTCCCTGCCGAAACGCCGGCATTCCGTAACTGATGATCTCCTCGGCATCCGGAGCGGCTTTTTTGATGGCGGACCGCACGCTTTGAAGAATCTTGCGCACGTTAGGCGGAAAGCCGGCTGCGTAATCGGCGAAGTCTTTGGGAGTCTTCATGATGCACCGGTTCGGAGGGGAATGCGTTCGAGCCGGTGCCACCTATCGCGCACGTCCGAACGATCCACGCCGGCCGGCTCGACGATATAAACTCTCTCAAGATCGCCAATAAGAATTTGACATCCCTGCCACCCCGCACGGCGTACGGAGTCCTTCAGCTTTGCCCTAGGCAGTATCCGATCCGCCGTCAGTAGACAACCGGGTAAACCCGATACGAAGACGACGACGTGCAAGCGAGGGTCGTACTCGACGAAGACGTGGTCGGGCATTATGCCGTCTTTGACCGCGCGAAGCGTCGTATTGTATTCCGCGCCGGCGATCTTTGCGCCGAACCTACCATTTTTCGCCTTGAGCTGATACCGGGCTTCGCAGTCGGCACATTCGAAATCCGCGACTTTCTCGTTATTTGGTAATCGAACCAACTCGTCTTGGGTGCAATTTAAGCAGTAAAGGTTGTGCTCGGCCCACGTTTCGACGGATACACGCGCGACCTGAGCCTTGTTCACGTATTCGGATCCCACCGCTGGATCAAAGAACGCGCTAAATACCGGCCGGTCGGATATCCGCTCGTATGAACCGTTGCCAAGAAACTTTATCAATCCTTGATCGCGAAGAATTTGCAGGCTCTGGCGAATCTTTGCCTCGACGAAGCGGTTATCGGGATAATGTCGCGAGAAGAACTCTTTTCTGGCCTCGACGTCGCGCAGCGAGAACGCTTTCGGTAGCGTGAAAACAACCTCCAGCACCAAAGCCTTCCAAGTGGGGGCTTTCGACCTCACGTTTGCTGCGCTGGGGCGTCGGCATCAACACGTTCCTTGCACTTTGGGTCGGCAAAGAAGACGCGGCCGACGAAGAAACAACGGCAAGGACATACGACGACATAAGAATTTGTATCTTTCCGAGCCTCGTGCATGCGATAACGCTATCACGATTGTGAGCGATTCACAAGGTTACGGTGTCGGGGTTGGCGGCGGCGGGGTGTAGTCGACGACGACGGTAAAGTGCGACGGAGCCGTACCGGTCGCCAAAAGCATCGTACGATCGATGCCTTCCGCCGCGACGCGCACGCGCACCAAATGATTCCCGCCCACCGCGTTGCCGCCCCAGTCGAACGGCACGTCGACCGGCGTAAGGACATCGCCGGCGAAGAGCGCATCGTACACGTCGCTCGCCGGATTGGCCAGGTCCGTTAGTGCGTGCGTTTCTGCAGAAAATGAGGTTACGCCGGCATATACGTCGCCGCTCGACGGCGGCGTGCCCGGTGCATACGAATACACAGTGACGTTCGAGGCGTGCGGGTCGAAGTTGTATGCCCACCAGTACGAGCGATGCGACGCGTCCTCGCTGACGAAATCCACTTCGTGACCGTCGGCATTGGCATTGCCTAACACGTCGCGCGCCGGAACGAAAATCGACCACGCACTCGAGGCATCGGCGGAGATGCGGTCGGCGAGCCGGTCGGTCGTACTGCCCGCGCTCAGGCGCTGATCCAAATGCGCCGCTGCAAGCACCGTCGCGTGCGTCAGCCAAATCAACAGCGCACCGATCGTAAACGCGATCGCCGAAGCGATAATAATTTCCGCTAAGCTAAAGCCGCGTTGGGAGCTCACCGCTCCTGTGCGGTACCCGCGCGCTTGTGCTACGAGGACGCGATTCGGTCTCCGATGCGGACAACACCCGGGTCGGCCACGTCGCAATAAATTCCCATCGTGTTGTCGCGCTGCTGCGCGACGAAACGAAGAATGCGCGGGTCGCTCGGGCCGCCATGCAGATCGTACGTGGTCACGATGCAGCGGTGAATCGGCGCGCGCACGCGCAACCTCACCGTTCCGACCGTCAGCGTGCGTCCGGCCATCGCCGTTTCGTCATCGGAAAACTCGGGTGACGCGGCCGCAAAGAAGTTCGGACGGAAACGCAGCGGCTCGACGGCATAGCCAACGTGTTCGCTGAGGTCGCGAAGCCAGCGATCGAAGATCAGCGAAACTGGAGCGTCGTCGAAGAAGCGGTCGTCCGTGCGGCGCTCGATCTCGACGCCGGCGTCCCGTGCGGCCGCGCGGACGCCGGGGCCATCGGAGAGGAGGTGAAGCGTCTCGTTCTCCTTGCCGCGGAAGGCCTTTCCGTCGCGGGCATGACCGTCGCTTCGTACCATATACGCCGCCGTCCGGTCGCCACGAAGGCCCGTCGGGTCGACCTCGGCTTCGTCGAGCGCCTCGAAGTGGAGGCTCTTGACGGGATAGCGCCAGATGGACGCGATGGTTCCGAGGACCATAGGCTGTCGCTTCCCAGGGGTTTTCGCATCGCCCTGCCAGAAATCGCCGCGCGTGGAACTCCGTCCGCTCGGTTTCGGCGAGATTTTCGACCGGGCCATCACGCTGTACATTCGCAACTTCGTTCCGTTTGCGCTGATCGTCGGCGTGATGATCGTGCCGCTTGCGGTGCTCCAGTACTTCGTCGACGTTAGCTCGACACCGCAGTTCGACGCGATGATGAAGGTTCTCACCCACCCGGACAAGACGCCCGCGCCACCAGTGCTGCCGGCATTCATGCGCGATCCAGCGACGATGGCGCTCTTCATCGCGCTCATCGCGATCGTGTATTTGCTCCTGCCGTTTGCGTTCAATGCGTGCGCCGTCGGCATCGCACGGCTTTATCGCGGGCGCGCCGTCGATTTCGCGGCTTGCTATAAAGCGTCGCTGAAGCGCTGGCCCGCCGTCGTCGGCCTGCTCTTCCTCGAGCTGGGGCTGCTTTTGGTGTGGTACTTTGCTTTCGTCGTATTGGCGGTGGTGGCGATGCTCATCGGCATTGCCTTTGCTCGCGTCTCGCCCGCACTCGCCATCTTCGTCGGTTTCGTGCTGCTGTTGATGGTAGTCGCCGCTTTGCTGTCGATCGCGCCGCTCGTCGTTGCCTTCTCATTTGCGATGTACGCAATCGTCATCGAAGAGCGGCCGATCTTTGCCGCGATCGGCGTGGGCTTCTCCCGAGTCTTCAACCGGCAAGAGATTTGGCGCGCGCTGCTCTTTTCGATCGCCGCTGCGGTCATCATGATGGGCGCTTCGATGATCGTCAGCATGTTCGTGATTGTTGCCATGGCGCTGCATTGGGTCGTGCTCGAGGTCGTGCTCACGTCGGTCTTCCGTGCGGCCATCGCACCGTTCTCGGCCGTTTTGCTGGCCGTCTATTACTTCGACGTCCGCATTCGCCGGGAAGGCTTCGAGATCGAAGCCGGGCTCGACCGGCTCGCGAGCGTTCCGCAGCCGGCATGATCGCAGCGGCCGCGGTTCTTGCGGTCGTTTTAACGAATTCGACCGAACGCGAGGCCTTGATGACGCGCTGGGCGCACGCCTCGCGCGCTACCGTGCCCGTCAATCGCCGGCTTCACGAAGGCGCCACACCGTCGAAATCGACGCTCGCGCGGCTGCAGCGGTTGACCGTCGCCGAGCTGAGCGTTCCCGGGCGGTATCAACTTCGTGCCGCCGCGACCGCGCCGCCGCGTAAAACGTGGTGGCAGCAGTTGCTTTCGTGGCTGGGCGATCGGTGGAACGCGTTCTGGCAAGCGCTCTTCGGCCGCGCGCGGATCAATCCGACGGCCGCGAAATTGGTCGGCGACGCCATTATCGCGCTGCTCGTGCTTGCCGTTGCGGCTGCCGCGATACGCATTCTGGTCGTATACGGCCGTCGCGGTCAACGCGCGGCGTCGGTTCGCGAGCTGACGTCGACAGACGCCGCGACGCTGTTCGCCATGGCGTCCGAGCGCGCCGATCGAGGTGAATACGCCGCCGCCGGACAGCTGCTCTTTCGCGCGACGCTCGCGCTGCTCGACGTGCGCGGCACGGTGCGCGAAGACGCGAGCGCCACCGTCGGTGACATTCGGCGACGGCTCCCCGCGCGCGACCTCATTGGAGCGTTTGACGCCGTTGCCGGTATGTTCGTTGCAGGGACGTATGCCGAGCGTCCGCTCGACGCGGCCCAGTGGGAACGCGCGCGCGATGCTTACCTCTCCCTTGCGCGCGAGCCGGCCGCATGACCCGGCGGCGCACGGACATCCTATGGCTCGTTACCGGCGCGTTGCTGCTCGTCGTCATCGCGTTCGTGCAAGACGCAGCCGGGCGCAAACCGCCGCCCTCGGTCTTCTCCACGTACGACACCGGGCGCAACGGCTACGCCGCATGGTATAACGTCGCGCAAAAAGCCGGTCTTCGGGTTCGGCGTTTCGAGCGCGCGTTGGGGACGCTCGACGCCGACGTCGGGACGCTAGCGATCGGCGGGTACGAGAACGATCCGGCGGCCAAGCCGCTCGACGAAAACGATGCAAAGTTTCTCGCATCGTTCGTGAAGCGAGGCGGCCGGCTTGTCGTGCTCGACGCCGAGTTCGCCGGAAAAGACGACATCACGCCCGCGGCCGGAACGAGCGTCGCTGCATCGGGACGCGACGCGATCGCGCTGGCGAACAATCGCTTCACGGCAGGCGTCACGCGCGTTGGCGGTCCGATCGACGCGGTATTCGGCTTTTCGGAGCGCCAAGGCGTTCCGCTGCTAGCCAATCGCAACGGGATCGTCGCGATCGCCTATACCTACGGCACAGGCGAAGTCATCGCGGTTACCGCGCCGGCGCTGCTCGGCAACGCGTACCTCACGGAGGACGACAACGCTGCGTTCGGCTACGATCTGCTCGCCGGTCATGGCGCAATCGCGTTTGACGAATACGTCCACGGCTACGACGAAGGCGTGACGTTCTGGAACGCGCTGCCTGCGGCGGTACACGCGGCCGTGTACGTGACGATTGCCATCGTGGTGTTGGCACTCGTCGGCGCCAACATTCCGTTCGTTCCGGCCATTCCGCTGGAGCCGCCCGACGAACGCGATTCGTCGGGCTACATCGACGCCATGGCCGCGTTGATGCGGCGCGCACGTATACCCGTTAGAAAGGACGCCTATGGCCGTTAATACCGGCGAGCTCGCCGAACGAATCGCTGCGGGAATGGACGCCGCCGTCGTGGACGCACGCCGCATCTCATTCGGACTGACCGTAGCGCTGCTCGCGCGTGGGCACGCGCTCATCGAAGGCGTTCCCGGGACCGGAAAGACGCTGGCCGTGCGCGCGCTCGCCAAACTGCTGGGATTGCCGTTTCGCCGCATTCAGTTCACGCCCGACATGATGCCCGCCGATGTCGTGGGCACGACGGTGTTCAATCCGCAGACCGCACAGTTCACGACGCGGCCGGGCCCAATCGTCACGAGCGTCGTGCTGGCCGACGAGATCAATCGGACGCCGCCCAAGACGCAAGCGGCGCTGCTCGAAGCGATGGAAGAAGGCCGCGTCACGATCGACGGCACGCCGCTGAACCTTCCACAACCGTTTCTGCTCTGCGCGACGCAGAATCCGATCGAGTACGAAGGCACGTATCCGTTGCCGGAAGCGCAGCTCGATCGCTTCATGGTAAAGATCGAGTCGTCGTACCCGAGCGAGCAGCGCGAGCTCGAGCTGCTCGAGCGGGTGGCGGGCGGGTTCGACGCGCGCGAGCTCGAGTCGTCGGGCATTGCGCCGGTTACCGGATCGCAAGAGATCCTCGACGCTCAACACGCCATTCGCGGCGTACATTTGGCGGGGGGCGTGCGTCAGTACGCGTATCGCATCGTCGCCTCGACGCGCGAAAACGCGCGGTTGACGTTGGGAGCCTCGCCGCGCGCCGGCGTAGCACTGCTGATCGCGTCGCAAGCTGCCGCCGCGATCGCCAACCGCGACTTTGCAACCCCCGACGACGTCAAGGACGTCGCGCCGTACGTGCTGCCGCATCGCCTCATCGTGGCACCCGACGCCGAGATCGAAGGCATTACCGCCGCCGACGTCCTGCGCGAAATACTTTCGAGCGTACCCGTTCCGCGCGACTGATCGCATGACGTGGGTGACGCGGCGGTTCCTCTATTTGCTCGGCGGCATCGCCGTGCTGCTTGCGTGTTCGCCCGGATTGCGGATTCTAATTCCGGTCTCCGAAGCGCTCGGCGTATTGCTGATCCTAGCGCTGGCCCTCGACGCGTTTCTGGGACCTCGGCGAGGCGAGCTGCGCGTTTCGCGCGTTCCAATCGGACACTTGGCATTGCGCCGTCCGGCGGAATTCCATTACGTGGTCGAAAATCGCTCGTCTCGCGCGATCTCGGTAACGATCGCGGAAGATCCGGCGCGAACGCTGCGCTTTACGACCGACGCGGCGAGCGGCGACGTGCCGGCTCGCAGTGAGGCGAGGATTGCGTGGACCGCGGTTCCGGTCGCGCGCGGCGCGGATGAGCTGCGGACGCTCTACATCACGTACGAAAATACCCTTGGCTTGCTGTACCGCCGGATGAACGCGATCGCGGCCGAACGTTTCCGCGTCTTTCCCGATCTGTCGGCGGTCGAACGCTACGGTTCGCTCCACGTCCGAAATCGCTTGATCGAGGCAGGCTTGCGCAAGATGCGCCTGCGCGGCAGCGGCACCGAGTTCGAGTCGCTGCGCGAGTTCGCCGACGGCGATGCGTTCCGCTCGATCGACTGGAAGGCGACGGCGCGGCGCGGCAGGGTCATGGTGGCTCAATACGAGGTCGAGCGGAGCCAGAACGTTATGCTCGTTCTCGATTGCGGGCGCCTCATGACGCCGCGCATTGGCGAACAGCGCAAGCTCGATTACGCCGTCACGGCAGCGCTGTCGCTTGCCACGATCGCGGGCCTCGCGAGCGACCGCGTGGGCGTGGTTGCGTTTGCGGGAAAGATACTCGCTGCGAGCGCTCCCCGTTCGACGCGTTCGTCGATTGCAAAGCTGACCGAGCAGCTCTACGATCTCGAGCCGCATTTCGAGGAAGCCAACTACGCTCGCGCGTTTGCATACTTGCGGACGCATCTGCACAAACGCTCGCTCATCGTCTTTCTCACCGACGTCATCGATCCGGTCTCGCAAGCGACGGTCTTTGCGGAGCTCGGTTCGCTCGCGCATCGCCATCTCGTCATGTGCGTCTTCATGAACGACGCTGCGGTGGCGCGCTCGCTCGAAGCGCCGCCGCGCGACGAAGATTCCGCCTATCGCGCGAGCGTGGCGCTCGACCTGTTGGACGAGCGCAAGACGGCGGCGGCGATGCTGACGCGCACCGGAGCGGTCGTGCTCGACGTTCCTGCGGCAAAGCTCTCGACGGCGCTCATCGACCAGTACCTGCGCGTCAAACAGCGCGGATTGCTGTAGACATGCTCCTGGACGGAACGGAGTTTATGACATGCTACGAAAAGCGGTGAAACTTGCACTAGTCTTCGTCGGCGTTACGGCTTTACATTCGATACCGTTAGCCGTCAATGCACAGACGGGTGACCAGGAACCTTTAGTCTGGGGACCGGTATCGGAAGGGTTGCAGTGCGCATTGCAGGTTGACGTCCATTCGCGCCCAGAGGAGATAGGCGTAAACTTTTTCATGAGAAATCTCCGTCCAACTCAGATCAGCATCACGGCTCGTCAATTTGCGGCAGCAGCAGAGAGTTTGCTTGTAAAGGATAGTGCGTCGAACAATTCATGGGCTCCCTGGGCCGTACTTCTCACCAACGCGTATGCGGCGCTCATCATTCCACCCGGGAAAACGGAAACGTGGGGATATCATGGCGGGAATGCCTTTATGAAAAAGGATACGCACTATACAATCACGTTTGATGGCATACTAGTTGAGGGCGGACAATATATACTGCCTCCGAACAACGCTCCGGCTGTTTTTAGGGGTGGTTCGGCAATTCCGCTAAAATGCGGTCCTATCGATTATCAGCGCTGACGCTCAATCAGGCCTAGGAAGCTACGCTTAATCCTGGACATCGGCAGCACCGAGAAACATTGCGCCTCCGCCCCATGTCGCTCCCGGCGGCACAATCGATTTGACGTTACGCAACGGATTGCCGCCAATAAACTTCAGGTCACAACGGAACCGGCGACGCTAGGTGTTGAAACAGAGCCGCTCTTCGGGAAGCAGCGTGCCGCGATCCGGATCGCGCCAACCGATGGTAATCGTATGCTCGCCGCCCTTTATGTCGTAGAACGCCTGCGACGCTTCGGTTTGACTGTCGTATAAGGACGACCATCGCGGCGTTGCGTTGTCGAGTTGGAAGCCGATGCTCGCGCCGTCGATGCTGCCTGCGATTGGGCTCGCGACGTTCACGTACCGGCCCTTGATCGAAATGACCGCCCAATCCAGACCGATGAGCACGCCGGCGATCGATATGCCGACGCCCTGATCGACCGGCGGCCACTTCGAGTCGGGGCAGCGCCGAAGGCTCGAATCGGCCAAACACTTCACCGACGCCACGCCGGCATTCGATCCGAATCCGACCGGCGTTAGCATGAGCTCCGCCGAGGCGTCCTGGCTGAACGTCGGAATGAACTGCCGCGCCATTTCGTCGCCGTGTGCGTTGAGCAGCGCGAATGCGGCAAAGTCGCTTTCGTTATCGGTCGCGAGCATCGTCAGCGTGCCGCCCGTCACACCGCAGCCGCTGTCGATCGGAGCGGAATTATCGGCGGCGGGTGTTGCCCCGATCGCAGTTGCGATAAGGAGCGCGCAGGCGGCTGCGGCTAGTACGTTATGCCGCCACATCGCGACCTGCAAAACCGAAATAGAGCAGCAGCGCAACGGCGGTCAGCGCGCCGATCGCAATACGCACGTCGGGGGCCCAGCGTTGAGGAGATATGAAGCCTTCGATCGTTCCCGCCACAATAAGCATCGATGCGACGCCGAGAATCAATGTCCCCGCCCGGCGGGCATTGCGGGCGATGGCGTCCCGCCGCTGCAGTCGGCCCGGAAAGAGCAATCCGGCCGCGATCATGAGCCCCGCCGCGCCGGCGATCTGGATAGCAGTGAGCTCGATAACGCCGTGCGGAGCGACGGTCGCCCAAAAGTCGTAGCCGAAGCCCGCGTTGGTAAAGAGCGCCGCCACGCCGCCGAGCATCAAGCCGTTCGAGGCAATGATGTAGACCGTCATTGCGCCCAGCGTAATAGAGCCGGCGAACGCGATGACCGCGACCTTCACGTTATTGGTGATGATCGCGGCGGACATGGCCGGCGCGAAGCTGCGGTCGAAGCCAAAATTTGAATCGTGTAAACTCTTGCGGATTTCCGCCGGAACGATCTCTTTGGGCAGTAGCGCGTACGCGTTGGCCGGGTGCGTGCGAATAACGACGTAGGCGACCACGCTGGCGGCTACGGTGATCGCGATGCAGATCGCGACGTACGCAAACGATCGCCGAAACTCGGCCGGAAAGTCGCGCGTGAAGAAGTGGCGCAGGCGTGCACCGCCGCTCTCGGCCGCCGAGCCGTAAACGTAGCCATGCGACCGCGCGACCAGCCGGTTGAGATACTCGATCAGCGGCGCGTCGTACTCGCTGCCGCGCGCGTAGGCAAGATCGCTGGTCGCGGCGCGATAGGTGCGGCCGAGCTCCGCGATGTCGGAAGCGCCCAGACGACGAACGCCTCGCCGGGCGGCGAGCGCCACCAGCGTCTCGAGCCGCTCCCACGTGTCCTTCCGGCGCGCAACGAAAGTAGCTTGCCGCATACGGGACGGATTCAAGGAACGACGGCGACGCCCCCGCGTTTGTGCCCGCCTCGACGTATCAGTTATGGAGATAAGACGCAGGGATGGCCAGCGCTGTACGGCAGCCTAATTTAAGCGGCGAACTCTTGCGTCGTGGCGCGTGTAATCCAGTACGCAATCGGCTCCGAAAGATTTCACCAGCTCCAAGTTGGCGGTGCTGTCAGACTGCGGTGACCTCGGCGCCGAAATGCTTGTCAATTTGAACGGAAAAGATGCCGATGCCGCCGGACGCGCCGTAAATCAGCACCCTTTGACCGGTGCGAATTGCTGCTTTCTCCAAAAGGGACAAAGCCAGCATCCCGCGGCTCGGCAGCGTCGCCGCTTCCTGGTCCGCGCAAGCCTACGAACACGCGAAACGGAAGCCACATCAGCGGCTTTACGCGTCCGCTGCGAACGACGCAGTCGGAAATCGAAACCCCGCGGCGCGAACGCGGACCAGTACTTTCGTCCGCATCCGGAACCGGCACGACCAGTTCTTCGAGTTGCAGCACCTCGGATGGTCCGTACCGGCGGCAGACGATCGCCTTCATCGTGCGGCCAGGCTCCATGCCGCATTGTACGGCATAAGACCGTCGCTGTTTCGCGCCTTCGGCAATGAAGTCGCAGGGCGGAGGCGAAGCGCTTGTACGTGGACCGTAACGTCGACGTCAGAACGCCGGAAAGCATTGCATTCAACTACGAGCTGGCCGGCCTGGGCAGCCGGTTTCTCGCCTTGGTCATCGACCAGGTCATACAGATTCTGGTGTTTCTGGCGATTTTCTACGGCATCATCAGCGCCGCATTACACGTCCCAACCGTGAATGGCGCCGCCGGCACGGAAGCCGATAAGATCGCGTCGGCAATCGTCATCGCGGCCGTCATCATCGTCATCTTCACGATCTTCTTCGGCTACTTCATCATCTTCGAGACGCTTTGGAATGGCAAAACGCCGGGAAAATGGGCCTTGAGCATTCGCGTCGTGCGCGACGGGGGTTATTCGGTCGACTTTGGTGCGGCCGTGATTCGCAATCTCATACG
Organism: Vulcanimicrobiota bacterium; assembly: GCA_963715435.1. Classification (GTDB taxonomy): domain Bacteria; phylum Vulcanimicrobiota; class Vulcanimicrobiia; order Vulcanimicrobiales; family Vulcanimicrobiaceae; genus JAFAHZ01. Next base: position 1,574,406 of record OY970243.1, on the reverse strand, counting down.
GATCGGCGAGCTTGCCATCGGCTACTATGCACTCTCGGCGCTCAGTATGGTCCTGTCACCGGAGAATAAGCGGCTAGGCGATTACGCGGCCGGAACCATCGTCGTACGGGAATCCGCGATCGCGCTGACCTTGCCCGGCCAAGCCGAAAAAACCGAGCCGGTGTACGCTCCGACGCTCTACCTGTCTGGCGAAGAGCGCGCCCTCGTGAGGCGCTTCATCGAGCGGCGAGACGCGCTCGCTTCGGAGCAGCGCACCGTGCTCGCGGCGAGGCTGGCGTCGCGAGTCCGGGATCGGGTTCCGGCCGAGCTGCGCGCGCTCGGCGACGAAGCGTTGCTCGAGCGCCTCTAGTCGCCGAAGAGAATTCGCTCCGGGCCGGTGTCGAAAACCGGGCTGCCCGTTCGACGTACGTTCAAAACACCCACACTACGGGAGAGACAACTCATGAGATTCGTCATTTTGGTCAAGGCCACCAAGGATAGCGAGGCGGGCGGGCTGCCCACCAGCGAACAGCTGGAATCAATGGGCAAGTTCAACGAGCAGCTTGCCAAAGACGGCGTTCTGCTCGCTGCCGAAGGCCTGCGGCCGACATCGAAGAGCACGCGCATCCGCTTTGACGAAGGACGCGCAACGGTCACCGACGGTCCGTTCGCCGAAACGAAGGAGCTCGTTGCCGGCTTCTGGATCGTGCAAGGCAAGTCGCACCAAGAAATCGTCGAGCGATTCTCGCACGCACCGTTCCATCACGCGGCGACGATCGAAATACGTCAGTGTTACGAGATGGAAGACTTCGGCGAAAACGCTACGCCGGAAATTCGCGAGCGTCAAGAGCGTCTGGCGGGAGGATTGAAGTGAAGATTCTCTTTTCGCAGCCGCCCGAGTGAGCGACTCCGAGGTCGAGGCCACCGTCGCGGCGATCTGGCGCATCGAGTCGCCGAAACTGATCGCCGCGCTGGCCCGTATGCTCGGCGGCGACGTCGGACAAGCGGAGGATCTAGCGCAGGACGCCTTCGTCGCTGCGCTCTCACAGTGGCCCCACGAGGGCGTTCCGCGCAATCCGGCTGCATGGCTCATGACAACCGCCAAACGGCGCGCGATCGATGCGTTTCGGCGCGAAAAGACGCTGCGCGAAAAAAGTGATGCGCTGCAGCGCAATGCAGTCGCCGGTGTAGAACCGGATTTTTCCGCAACGTACGAAGAGATCGACGACGACTTGCTTCGACTGATGTTCGTGGCGTGTCATCCGGTCATATCAAAAGAAGCGCGCGTGACGCTGACGCTCAAGCTGCTGGGCGGTTTGACTACGCCGGAGATAGCGCGTGCGTTTCTCGCCACCGAACCGGCGATAGCTCAGCGCATCGTGCGCGCGAAGCGCACGCTTTCGGAGGCCGGCGTGCCCTTTGAGCTGCCTGGCCCCGGCGAACGGCGCGAGCGCTTATCGTCGGTTCTCGAGGTCGTCTATCTCGTCTTCAACGAAGGCTACTCGGCGACGTCGGGCGAGGACGTGCTTCGTCCGGAACTGGTCGAAGACGCGCTGCGCCTCGGACGTATGCTCGGCAAATTGATGCCTCGCGAAGCCGACGTACAGGGGCTGATCGCGCTGATGGAGCTTCACGCTTCACGGATGCCGGCGCGCTTAGGACCCGACGGCGAGCACGTCTTATTGCTCGATCAAGACCGTAGCAAGTGGAATCGACTGTTGATTTCACGCGGCTTGGCCGCATTGGATCGGGCGCGCGGGCTGGGTCCTTTCGGACAGTATGGGCTGCAGGCCGCCATCGCGGCGTGTCACGCTCGCGCCGCAACGTCCCGAGAGACCGATTGGGCCGCCATCGCGGCGCTCTACGACGCTCTCGCACAGCTGGTCCCGACGCCGGTAGTGGAGCTCAACCGCGGCGTTGCCGTGGGAATGGCGTTTGGTCCGCAAGCCGGCTTAGAGATCGTCGAGCCGCTGCGCGACGAACCGTCGCTTCGCTCGTATCACTTGTTGCCGAGCGTTTTCGGCGATTTCTTCTTCAAGCTCGGGCGCTTCGCAGAAGCTCGCGCGGAGTTCGAGCGCGCTGCGGAAATGGCGCAGAACGAGCGGGATCGTGAGCTTTTGCGCAAACGCGCTAGTCTTTGTCTCTAAGCTTGCCCACGAAGTCGCGGGCAAAGCGCAGCGTGTCCTCTTTCGTGCGCTCGTATATTTGCGCGGCTTGGCCTTTACTCATGTGTTGGCCGTGTTCCAAAAAGAACGTAACGCCCTCGCCGACGACGATGGTTCCCGCGTAGGCGATCGCGCCTTTGATGGCAATGCCGGCGACCGGAACGAACCCGACGAGTTCGCGCGCCAAGGTGCGCCAGCCGAAACCGCCCCCGATCACCGGCAGCAGCTGCCAAATGCGCTGCATGTCCGGATCGCGGCCGTACGTAGCCTCAATGTGCAGCATGAGCATCGTTTGAATGCCGGTAATCGCGACCATGTCGCCGGCCGAAGCGACCGCGCCGAGCACGACGCCGAGTACCGGGATGTGATCGACCACGGCGCTGGCGACTGCGACTTTGAGCGCGTTGTTGGCGGCGTCGCGCGTAAGTTTTGCGGCAACGGTTTCGCGAAGCGGCGGCAAGTTGCGTCCGACGGCGATTTCTACGCCGCGAGCGGCGTCCACGAGATGCGGAAAGACACGATTGCGCAGCGCGTCGCGCGTGAGCGCGGGAACGGTATATTCGCCGATCATGCCCGCAGCCGGCGGCGATGCCGGCGACGTCGGCACGGCATCGGGATCGACCGTAACGGCCAAAATAGGAACTTTCAACGCGCGAAGAGCCTCGAGGTTCGGCGCGTCGCCGCGGCGACCGAGAAAAATTGCCGCGCGCACTTCGCGCGTGCCGTCAGCGACGTACGTATGCGGGAAGATCGTCTCCAGGCATGCGGCCGCGTCGGCGGGTACCGGAGCGTCGCTTGGCCCCGAGAGCAGCAAAGCGCGAAGCTCGGCGACGAGCGCGGGGTCGCCGCAGAGCAGGAAGCGGAACGGACGGCGCACGTGCGCGTGGATCGAACGGACGTCGAGTCCGCGGCGCACCATGCGAAACAGATCGCGGGCACCCATTGCTGTAGCCATGATGGCTACATACCCGTCTAGAGGCCGATTTGTGTCAGTATCTGCTGATCCCCGTTGCCGTTGTTGATACGGTGCAGCTCCTTGGTCGGGTCGTCGGTGTAGTCGAGGTAGACCAAACCGAGGAAGATCTCCAGCGGCCAGGCGTGCATGCCGTGGCTGTTGGCGACGTCGACGACGTTCTGTTTGTTGCTCTTGGCTTCGGCCACGATCGCTTCGGGCGTGCTCTTGATATCGGCGGCAACGATCGTCGCCGCGACGGCGTCGCCGGGCGTCAAACCGTCGCGCAGCATCGTGCGGTAGTCGATTGTGTTCGAACCGAACCGGCGCTGCAGGGCGTACCGCAGCGTTGCATAGCGCTGCGGAGAGTTTCCAAGACCGAGCATCGTGATGCGGGCCGACAGCTGCCGCGAGCGCGCGAGATTATAGAGTTGCGAGCCTTGCGATGCGGCCGTCGCCGCACCGTCGAAATCGGTTACGGCTTTCTGCATCAGCGGCGCGAACGCTTCGTAACTGCTTAGGCTAAAGTCGCTGTTATATCCGGGTTCGTATTCGTCGAGCCGTTTGAGAAATTCGTCGAGATCGCCCAGCGATTGGTCGAGCATCGTCAGCGACGCACGCGCCGCGTCGACCGAACGCAGCATGTCGCCGTCGGCGATCGAGAGCTGGTCGAGGATCTGCGGATACGACGGCAATACCGCCAGCGAATCTTCCGGCACGGGAGCCATCGACATCGGCTCGAGCATGTCGTTGTAGATGTCGGCGGTATCCTTGAGCAAGCCGCTCTCCTTGTTTTTCTCCATCGATCCGACGCCGCCCAAGGTCGCGCCCGAGTCCTGAAGCGCGCTGTTGATCGAACGCGCCATCAGGGTGAGATTCTTCACCACCGCCTCGATGCGCGAGCCGCGCTTGATATTGATGCGGCCGAAATACGACGGAATCTCGTATTCGATGCTGTTGACGCGCGCGTTGATCGCTTTGACCTGATCTTTGCCTTCGGAGGCCCGCTCGACGACCTGAGCCGCGGTGCTGACGTGCGAGGATTGAGCCGACGCGATCGCGGCTTGGAGCTTGCCGAGATTGGGATGCGTCAAGTTGACGCGTTCGACTTCCATTTGGCGCAGCTGCGCGATGCGCTGGTTCGCTTCGGCGCGCGTCTGCGGCGAGCCCAGCTGCGCCGCCTCTGCCAAGGTCTGCTCGCCTTTTCCGGTCAAACCCAGCGCCAGATCGGCTTTGCCCTGCTCGAGGAGCGCTTCGGCGTTCTGCGGGTTTTGCTTGAGAGCTTCCGCCAGACGCAGCGAGGAAAACTCGTACCGCGCGCGTTCGAGGTCGCTCGACGCATCGACGAGATTCTGCGCAGGCGTCACGTCCTTCGGATCGAGCTCCGGATATCCCACCAGATGCGCGACGCGCTTGTCCGGCTCGGGGTGATCCTGCAAATATTTGGTGACGAGATCGCTGTGTTCGTCGCCGAGCACGGCCATGTGCGCCATCATCGTGACCATCGCGTCGGGATCGTATCCGGCGCGCGACATCAGCTGCAGGCCGTACCGGTCGGCTTGGATCTCGTTCTCACGCGAAACCTTGGCCATTATGCCGGCTTCGGCGAGACCGCCGAGGTTGTAAACCAGCGGCGAGAAGATCGACGCAATGCCGAACAGGATATTGAGGATTTGCGCCTTCGAACTTTCCGTAATCACGTGACGGCGCTCGATGTGGCCGGTTTCGTGGCCGAGAACGCTTGCCAGCTCGTCGTCAGACTGGACGAAGTCGACCAGACCTTCGTTTACGTAGACGAACCCGCCCATGGTTGCGAACGAGTTGACGTCGGTGTCCTTGATGATCTTGACCGAATACGGAAGGTCCTTACGCGCGACCTGATTCCACAAGTTCTCTGCGACGCCCGAAACGTAGGCGTTGAGCAGCGGATCGGTCTCGATCACACTGCTTTGGACGATCTGCTGATCCTCTGATTGACCCATCTGAATTTCGGTTGCGGTCGACATTGCCGGAGCCGGTACGGGAACGGCCGCGCTGAGCAACGCGAAAATCGTGAATGCGGGAACGATGCGGCGGAACATAGTGCTCCTGTGTATTGGATGTGGATAAGCGCAAGAACTTGCGAGTGCAGTGTGGATTTTAAAAGGTGTTCCTTACGAGCGCCTCGGAACGTGGCGCGTGGCGCTCTTACGTGGTAAAGGGCTGGGTCTCGAACTGGTCTTTGCCGGGCGAGAGCTCGGGGAGGCTTTCGAAGAGCTGGAAGCTCGTCTTGCCGAACGTCCGGGCTTTTACCGGGGCACCTCTGCACTCGTTAACTTCGGTAACGAACCGCCGAGTTCCGACGTGATGCCCAAACTCCAATCTCTTTTGAATGAAGCTGGGATAGAGCTGAGAGCGCTCACAGGCTCGCGCGACGTCGAGTCGCTGGCACGCGCCTGCGGGCTGAAGTACGAAGCCGCCGAAATCCCGGCGCCACGGGAACTGGAGCGCCGCCGGGCGCTGCGGCTGCGCGGCGAGCTGCGTCTCTCCGAATCGGCGAAATCGCTCGTCGCGGACTTCGCCGGCGCCCGAGCCGATATCGCCGACCGTCGCCGCCGCGGTGAAGCGAGCGTGCCCCGGCTCGATGGCGCCACGCAGCCCGAGCAGACGCCGGAAACCCGGCCGGCCCCGTTGCACGTCGTCGAGGCACCGCCGCCTACGATCTATCACACCGGCACGCTGCGCGGCGGACAAGCTCTTCACCATCCCGGTAACGTCGTCGTCGTCGGCGACGTTAATCCCGGCGCCGAGATCGTTGCGTCCGGCGACGTGCTCGTCTTCGGCCGGTTGGGCGGCGTCGCGCATGCCGGCGCGCAAGGTGACGAAGCCGCGCGCGTGTTCGCACTCGATCTCAATGCGACGCAACTTCGCATCGCGACCTACATTGCCGCCGATCCCGAAAATACGCGGCGCGTTCGCACCGTGCCCGAAGCGGCGCTCGTGCGGGACGGACGAATCGTTATCGTGCCCTTCGATCAAATCGACCAACTTCAAGAGCGGGGAATCTCATCAATATGAGCTCGCGCAAAATCGTCATTACATCCGGAAAAGGCGGCGTCGGCAAGACGACGACGACCGCCAACCTCGGCGCCGCGCTCGCGAAGCGCGGCAAGCGCGTCATCTTGATTGACGCCGACATCGGGCTGCGCAATCTGGACTTAGTGCTCGGCCTCGAGAAGCGCATCGTCTTCGATTTAGTCGAAGTCGCTGAAGGCCGCTGTCAGCTGCGCCAGGCGCTGATCAAAGACAAGCGCTTCGAGTCGCTTTCAATTCTGCCGGCAGCGCAGACGCGCGAAAAGGACGCGATCACGGAAGAGCAGTTTGCCGCAATCGTCGACCGCGCAACTGAGGCGGCGGACTACGTGCTCATCGATTGTCCCGCCGGTATCGAAGCGGGCTTCCGCAACGCCATCGCCGGTGCGTCCGAGGCGATCGTGGTCACGACGCCGGAGGTGAGTGCGATTCGCGACGCCGATCGCGTCGTCGGAAAGCTCAACGAGCGGGGCAAGCCGATCCGGCTGATCGTCAATAGGCTGCGCCAAGAGATGGTGCGCAGCGGCGACATGCTCTCGGTCGAAGACGTCTGCGAAATTCTTTCGGTGGAACTGCTCGGCATCGTTCCGGACGATGAGGAGATCATCGATACGACCAATCGCGGCGAGCCGATCGTGCTCGACGAAAGTAGCCGGCTGCGGCCGATCTACGACAAGATCGCGCGGCGGCTCGAAGGCGAGATCGTGCCGTTTACCAACTTCGATCAGCCGGGCTTCTTCGGCCGTCTCATCGACGCACTAAAAGCAGGATAAGGGGTACATAGATGCATCAACTGCAGCCTTCGTTTGAAGGCGCGCCGGAGCGCGCGAAGCCGCTGGGACGAGCGATCGTCGTTACGTCGGGCAAAGGCGGCGTCGGCAAGACGACCACGACGGCAAATCTCGGGACCGCGCTCGCTCAACGCGGAGCCTCGGTCGCGCTGGTCGACGCCGACGTCGGCTTGCGCAATCTCGACATCGTTCTCGGACTCGAAAGCCGTGTTAAGTACCACGTGCTCGACGTGCTCGAGGAGCGAGTGACGCTCGACGACGCGCTGGTTGCCGACAAACACAGCGAGAAGCTCTTCTTGCTCGCGGCCGCGCAATCGCGCGAAAAGGATGAGGTCGACACGGAGAAGATGCGCGCGCTGATCGCAGCGCTGCGCGAACGCTTCGAGTACGTGTTGATCGATTGTCCCGCCGGCATCGAGCTGGGGTTCCGCAACGCGGTGGCGGGCGCGGAGGAAGCAATCGTCGTCTGCACGCCCGAGGTTTCCGCCGTGCGCGACGTCGATCGCGTCGTCGGATTGCTCGGTAATCGTTTTCGCCCGCAGCTCGTGATCAACCGGTTGCGTCCATTGCTCGTGAAGAAAGGCAAGATGCTTTCCGTCGAGGACGTGAACGCTATCCTGCGCCTTCCGCTGCTCGGCGTCATCGCCGACGAACCGGAAATCATCGTCACAACGAACAAAGGCGAGCCCTTGGCGCTCCGCAAGGACGCGCCGACCGCGGCAGCCTATCACGCCATCGCGGCGCGTGTTGCCGGCGAAGACGTGCCGGCGCCGATGCCGGTAACGAAAGAAACGCTGTTGGATAAACTGGGTTCGATCTTTGGAGGGAAAAGGGCATGATTGAGTTCATCAAGCGGCTCTTCGGACAGCCGGGATCGAGCGTCACCGCCAAAGAGCGCTTGCGGCTGGTCCTAATGACGGATCATCTCGAGCTCGCGCCGGAGATGATCGAGTCGATGAAGCGCGATTTGGTCGACGTGATCTCGCGATACGTCGAAGTTGACCGCGAGCGCATCGAAGTCAACTTCGAGCAACAAGATCGCGCGCTGGCGATGCTGGCGAACATCCCGATCATCTCGGTGAACCGGCCGACGAATAGAACTCGGAAACCGGCCGAGCCGGCGACCGCCGGTGCGGTAGCCGCGGCGCCGAACGTCGCCTCGCCGGGAGCTCAAGCGCCGGCAGAAAACATCGTCGTTCGCCGTCGTCGCCGCAGGCGGAAGAACCAGCCCGTCGCGGCAGGGCCGAACCCGGCTCCGGCGCACTAGCTCTTTATTGGCAACTCTTTTTGACGGGACGATAACCGTCCGCGTTAATGCGAAGCGTTACGCTCGCAGATTCAACTGGCCGCTCGCGATCGCCGGCAGCGCTATTACGCTGATCGGCATCGCATGCATCAGCTCGGCCGGTTTGCGCAATCCCGCCTTTGAGGGCGAAGCGCACCGCCAAGTGCTATACGTCGCACTCGGTATTCCGTTGATGTTCGTATTTTCGCTCATCGACTACCGCAACTGGCAGCGCTGGGCGCCGTATCTGTATGCCGTCAACTTACTGTTGCTGCTGTTCATCTTGCGCGGCGGCCACAGCGCGCTCGGGGCGCAGCGCTGGATCTCGCTCGGTCCGTTCGGGACGTTTCAGCCGTCCGAGCCGGCTAAGCTCATCTTGGCCATCTCGTTAGCTGCGGTGATGTGCAAAGGCACTTACGAGAACTTGCAAGATCTCTGGAAGCCGCTGCTCACAGTCGCGATTCCGGCACTGCTCGTGCTCAAGCAGCCCGATCTCGGAACCGCGCTCGTGCTGCTCGCGATTTTGAGCGTCGTACTCTTCTTTGGTTTGCCAAAGCTCGGGGATTTCGCGATCTACGCGTTCGGCGTCGTTCTCGTTGCCGCCGCAGCCGTCGGCACGAACGCCGTACTCAAGCCGTTTCAGAAAGCGCGTCTGCTCGTCTTTCTCAATCCCAAACTGGACCCGCTCGGTGCTGGCTACAACCTCAATCAATCGAAGATCGCCGTCGGCAGCGGTGAATGGCTGGGCCGCGGATTCCATCACGGAACGCAAACGCAGCTGGGGTTCGTCCCCGAGAACTCCACCGATTTCATCTTCACGGTCTTGGCCGAGGAATGGGGATTCCTCGGAGCCCTCGCGCTGCTGGGGCTCTATATCGTGTTGATCTACGGCGGTATTCGCACCATGCTTGCCGCCCGCGACCGCTTCGGCTTCTTGCTGGCCGCCGGCATCGTGGGCACGTTCTTCTTTCACGTTCTGGTGAACGTCGGGATGACGATCGGAATGATGCCGATCACCGGGATTCCGCTTCCGTTCGTTTCGTACGGAGGTTCGGCGATTCTCACCGGCTTCGCGTCCATCGGCGTGCTGCTCAACATCTACTCGCAGAAGGACCGAGACGTGCTGGGCAACGCCTAAAGGCATTCGTGCGAAAAGCGGTAAGCTGCGGCGCCGGGGAAGGTCGCGACCGTTTCGTAGCCGCGCGCGGCGACGAGGTCGCCGTGAACCGGCGTGTGATAGAGTAGCCAAACGCTTCTCGGGTCGCGGCGCTCGGCGATGCGGTCGAGAACTGCGTCGAGCGCCTCCGCGTCGAACGGATTATAGAGAAAGACCACGAGCTCACCGCGCGGCATCCGTCGCTTTCGCGCGTCGGCACGGATCAGTCGCACGTCGCGGCATGCAACGTCGAACCCGTGTCCGCGAGCCAGGTTTTCGCGGGCGACCTCCGCAAGGTGCGGCGACAGCTCGATGCCGACGATTTGCTTGAACGGGTACTGGCGTGCCAGCAGCATAGCGCGGCCCATTCCTGCGCCGACGTCGACGAACGTGGACGCGCAAATCGCCTCTTTGTCGACGCGGCGCACGAGCGCGCGAAAATCTGCGATGGGGACGGGCTCGTAATGCGTGGCGTGCGCGTACGCTTCGCCGCGTTCGGTTCCCAGCTCGCCCAGAAACAGCAGCGCCTGCGTTGTAACGCCATGCTCGCGGTCGAAGCGCCGTCCCGCGGCGCGTTTGGTCCCTCCCACAGGACACGTATTCCACGATGAGGCTGGCCGCCGCGTTCGACTAGCGAGCGCTTGGATGCCTGCCGCCATTGGAGCGAACTAAAGACGATGCGCGCCTGCCTGATACGGAGCGGGGCGCAGGTCCGCCTCCCGGCAGGAGGGAAGCATGGCGCAGCCGGACCGGACCCGCCGTGTCGCCCCCTCAATTAGGATGGGCGACGCCCGTGCAGGCCGCCCGACGGAAAAAAATTTTTTACTAAAAACTTTATGGCCCCGGCCGCAGGCAAACCAATGATGCCGCGCTGGACAAGGGGCGCGGCAGGCTCCCGCACATCCTGTGCCCGCCTGCATTGCGAACCTCCATGTTCGGAACAGTTGCGGAGCAACGGAGTGCTGCAAGAACGGCACGGGGTCCCCGAAGTGTGCAGCACTTTGGGAGTGAGGAACTTTTGGCTAGCGAGATTTTGATCTCGAGCGACCCGTGGGAGAATCGGGTTGCCATCTTGGAAGACGGCGAGCTCGCCGAACTCTACATCGAACGCGAAGAACGAGTCATCGGTTCGATCTACAAAGGAAAAGTACAGAACGTGCTCCCGGGTATGGGAGCGGCGTTCGTCGACATCGGGTTGGGCCGCAATGCCTTTCTTTACGTCGACGACATCAACAAGCAGCCGCTGAACATCGGCGACGTGGAGATCACGTCGGGACACAGCGGCTTTACGATCAGCGAGAAGGTCAAGAAGGGCGACGACATTCTCGTCCAAATCGTCAAAGAGCCGCGCGGCCTCAAAGGCGCACGCATCTCGACGAACATCTCGCTGCCCGGGCGTTACCTGATTCTGATGCCGACCGGCAAATACTCCGGCGTCTCACGCAAGATCGAATCGGCCGACGAGCGCAACCGCCTCAAGGCGGTGATGAAGCGCATTCGGCCCGAAGGAATGGCGACCGTCGTTCGCACCGCGGCGGCCGGCGTCAGCGAAGCTGAGCTGATCGCCGATCTCGGCGTGCTGATCCGCATGTGGCACGGCATTCTGGAGACGTTCAAGCGCGCGTCGTCTCCGTCGCTGCTGCACAAGGACATGAATCTCGTCTACAAGGCCGCACGCGACTTCGTGACGGCCGACGTCGAGCGCGTGCTCATCGACGACGAAGAAGAGTACCGCAAGATTCGCGACTTCTTGCAGCTGCTCGGACCACAGTACCTTAGCCGCCTCGAATACTACAACTCGGGGCGCTCGCTCTTCGAGGATTTTCGCATCAACGACGAGCTGCAGAAGCTCATGAAGCCCAAGATCGCGCTGCCCTCGGGCGGAACGATCGTAATCGAATCCACTGAGGCGCTGACCGTCATCGACGTCAACTCCGGTAAGTTTACCGGCGGCCGCAACCTCGAGGACACGATTCTCAAGACCAACCTAGAAGCCGCGCACGAGATCGCGCGTCAGGTGCGACTGCGCGATATCGGCGGCATCGTGGTGGTCGACTTCATCGACATGTCGTCGGAGTCGTCGCGCAGCAAGGTCATCAAAGCGTTGGAAGACGGCTTGCGTCGCGACCGCACGCGCGCCACGATTCAATCCTTTTCGAATCTCGGGCTGCTCGAGTTTACGCGTAAGCGCATCGGCAAAGATCTCGGCGCACAACTGCGCGGCGCGTGCCCGACCTGCAGCGGCATGGGCAGCGTGATGTCCTCGCAATCGGTTGCAATCGAAACCTTCCGGCAGATCCGCAAACACGCCGGCAACGGCGTCGCGGGGAACGTCGTCGCGCACGTCGCGCCGACCGTCGCGGCGCAGATGGACTTCTGGTACGAGGACGAGTGCCAGGAGCTCGCGCATCAGCTCGACCGTCACATTCACGTGCGCGTCGATCCGATGCTGCATCCCGAAAAAGCCCGCATCGACGTCGGCTCCGCCCACAAAGACAAGACGCACGTCGTGCGCGTCGGCGACGAATACGACGTCGAGCTGCTGCCCGGACGCCTTCCGAATGCAACTTCCGCTGCAGCCGTCGTGGAAGGCCGTATCGTCGAAGTCGAAAACGCCGCGAACAACGCGGGGAACTTTGCGCGCATCCGCATTCTCGACGTCGACGATTCGGACGATTACGTCATGGCGGAGCTCATAAACGTCGGCGCCGCGGTCGCCGCGAAGAAGAAACGGCGCCGCGGCGGCCGCAAAACCCAGCTCACCGCAGCGGAACAAACCAAACAACTGCGGGAGCTGGCCGAGGAGGCGGCGCGCGCGCATCAAGCTCGTCCGCCGATCGGCATTTCGACGATCACCGAAGAGGAAGAGGCGCAAGACAAAGCGCTCATCGCCGAGCGGCGCGGCGAGGAACAAGCCGACGCGATCATCATCGCGGAAGGTGAAGTTACGCACGCCGACGAGAACGGTGAAAGCCATCACAAGCGCCGCCGTCGCCGCCGCCGCGGAGGCCGCGGGCGCGGTGCCCTCAACGGCGCACAAAACGGGACGCAGCAGCGCGAAGTCGCTGCCCCCGCCGCTATAGGGCCGGCGGTTGACGAAGAGGACGAGGCCGAGTTCGTGCCGCCCGTATCCGGGAGCGAGGCGCCGGCCGGCGAAGGCCGCCGTCATCGCCGTCGCCGCCGCCGCCGCCGCGGGCGGGGCGGGCAAGCCGGAGGCCCGCGTGAAGGCGGGCAAGGATTCGAACCGCTCACCGGATCGCTCCCGAGCGGCCCGACGCTGCCGGACCGGCATATCTTCCGCGTCGGTTCCGACGGCGCGGCACATCCCACCGGCACGCTCGCGCCGAAGGAGCCGTCGCGCGCCATCGAGCCGCTGCGTCGCGCGCACCCGCCGGCCGTGGAAGCGCCGCCGCCGAGCTTGAGCGTGCCGCCGGAAGAGACGCGCAAGACCAAACCGGCCCGTCGCCGTCGCAGCGCCGCTGCTGCGACCTCGGGCATCGCCGGGGAACTCGAATCGTCTTCGATGGCCGCGCTTCCCGCGCCAGAGAAGGTCAAGCGAACGCGCAAGAAGGCCGAGCCGGCCGCGCGCGCGGAGGTCAAGCCGCGCCGTACGCGAGCCAAGAAGAGCGAAGCCGTCGCAGACGGAGAGGTGAAAAAGACCTCGCGCAAGCGCAAGACCGCGAAGTAGCCGCGCCCGTTCATGACGCGGTTCCACGACGTCGCGCAAAGGTTTTACGCGGATGCGTCGTGGCCGTTTCAGCTTGCGCGATATGCGTCGATCGGCGGTTTCGTCACGTGTATCGACGTCGGGTCGTTCCTGCTCTTTCTGCGCGCCGGGTGGCCGCTTCTAGCCGTCATTACGGCATCGTTGGGGCTGTCGCTCGTCGCGCATTTTTCGCTCAACAAGTACGTGAATTTCCGGGCGCACGACCGGCCGGCGCACCATCAGGCCCTGACGTACGCAATCGTCGCCGGGACCACTTGGCTGACGACGACGATAATCGTCAAAGGTGCGGTCGCATTCGGTGCGCCGCCGCTGCTCGGTAAGTTCGTAGCGATCGCGTTCAACGTTCCGGTCGGTTTTTTCGGCCATCGGTACTTGACGTTTGGCCGCGGAATAAGTGCGACGCTCAAAGATGCGCTGCGCGGCCGGCCTAAAAGCACCGGATGATCGTCTTTCTCCCGTACTACGTCGCTGCGCTCGCGCTGGTATATTTCGAGTTGCGCGGACGCTCCATCGTGCCGCCGCTCGCAGTGCCGGCCTGGCCTGCGGCGGTGTGGACTGCGCTGCTCGCGGCCGGTTATGCCGTGCAACTGGGCATCGTGTGGTACGCGGCGACAACCATCGGGCACAGCGTGCCCTGGCGACGCGAGCTTCCGATCGGCGTCGCGGAGCACGGGATGGCGCATCCCGATGCGATAGAAGCTGCGCTTCTAGTCGTTGCAGCTTTGCAAACGTACTCACTGCTCGGTCTCTATCGCGCGCGCGCCGCACCGGGTGCGATCGCGGCCGGCTTTGCGCTGCTGATCGCGCTGTCTATAGCGGCGCCGGCAACGATTAGCCCGGACGTTTACGCGTATGCCGGCGATGCGTTAATGGGGCGAAGCGCTTACCATCCGCCGGCTGCGCCTTTTTCGGGAGAATACGCCGTCATCGATCGGCTCTTTCATCCGAGGCTAGCGGCTCCATACGGTCCGCTGTGGCTCGCGCTGGCGGTTTGGTTGGCCGCACCGTTGCCGACCTTACTGGGAAAACTACTCGCCTTTCGCTGCATGGGTGCGCTCAGCTACGCGGCGCTGCTGGCGGCGCTGCGGGCGTGCGGACTTCCGCAACGCGTGCTCGCGGTTGCGGCGGTCAATCCGGCGTTAGCGCAGCAGTACGTCGCCGACGCGCACAACGATTTGCTCGGCATTGCAATGATTGTCGCGGCCGCGGCGCTGCTGCGTGCGCGGCGTCAGTATTTAGGCGCGGCTACGGTCGTCGTAGCCTCGCTGATCAAACTTCCTTTCGTGCTACTGGCACTGCCGATTTTTGCCGGCGTAAGACCGATCGGCAGACGCACTGCGCTCGTCGTCGCAGTCGCGGCGGTCGCATTCGGCATGTCCTGGTTCGCAGCCGGTCCGGACTACCTGCGCGGACTTGCGGTGCACGTACCTGCCGTCGGCGCAGTCTACTTTTTTAATGCGGCCGTTACCATTGCCGCGCTCGCCTTTCTGGGTCTTGCGCTCGTTACGGCGCGCCGTTTGGCAAGTGCCGTGTGGACGATTGCGATGATGAGCTCTTACGTCGCCGCGTGGTACGTCTCGTACGGCTTGCCGTACGCGCTAGCGCGCCGGAGCGCCGTTTCGTATTTACTCATCGCTCTGCCGTTTGCCACCATGCTTATCGATGCGAAGTTCGCTCGCCCGTGGACCTACGCCGTCGTGCTTCCACTTACGGTGCTCGGGTGCGTGCTGCCGAGGCGCCGATGATGGCGAGCGAACTTTTCAGCGTTTACTACGGCGCAGCTCTCGTGCTGTTCGCGGCGAGCGTTCTGGGCTTCCGGAAAGCGCGACCCCGCGCCGCGGAAGCATCGAGCGCGACGCCCTACATCGCGTTTCTGGTCGCTTCGTACGTTTTGCAGCTGGCAATCGTCCGGTACGGCGCGACGCACCAAACGCCTTGGCAAACGTGGCGATCGCTGTTGCCGATTCCGGTATTCGAGCGGGACGCACGTAACGAGGAAGTGCTCTCAGCGTTCATGGTGTCGCTTGCATTCGCGCAGAGCCTATGTTTGCTGGCGATTTATCGCCGGCGTGCGTCTAGGGCCGTCGTCGCAGCGGCGGCGTCGATCGTAATACTGCTTTCGCTTTCCGAGCCGGCTTTCATTAGCCCCGATGCCTACTCGTACGTAGCCGACGTGATGCTGGGAACGGCGGCGTACGCTCCTACCGCGGTGCCGTTGGGCGGCGAGTATCGTGTCATTAACGACGCGTTGGGCTTACCGTTATCGGCATCGCCCTACGGTCCGCTCTGGATCGAAATAACCGCAGTCGTTACCGGTGCCGCTCCCTCGTTGTTGGCAAAGTTGCTCGCACTGCGGGTCTTTGGCGTACTCATGCTCATTGCGTTCCTAGCAGCGCTCAATGCTTTGCGATTACCGTCTCGCATTATCACGGTGGCGGCGCTGAACCCGGCGCTGGCTTTGCAATACGTGGCAAACGCACACAACGATCTCTTCTGCATCGCTTGTGTTGCGTGGGCTGCGGTCATCGCGCGCCGGATGCCGCTCGTCTCGATGGCGGCCGTCGTCGCGGCCGCGTTGGTAAAGCTGCCGTTTGCCGCATTTGGCTTACCCGCATTTTTTGGCGTCGTCTCGCCGCGACTGCGGTGGCTGTATGTGGGCGGCGCGGTCGTCTGCGCGATAACCCTTTCCTGGTTATTGGCAGGCGCGGCGTACTTTCGCGCGGTTTTGAGCCACGTTCCCGCCCATACGCCGGCGGGTGCGTTAGGATTTGCCGTATCGATCTGCGCGCTTGCCGCAGTGATTTCGGCAGTGGTTCGACGCCGGCGATTCGAGACGGCGGCATGGCTCTTTCCACTGGCGGGCTCGTACGCAACGCCGTGGTACGTCGCCTGGGGCAGCGGATACGCGATTGCGAGCCGGCGAGCGCTTGGATATCTCCTCGTCTTCCTGCCGATTGCCTCGACACTGGTCGATACGGCGTTCATGCAGCTTTGGACGCTGATCCTGGTGCCTTTCCTTACGATCTTTGCATTGGCTCAACAGATCCGGGTATCGGTAACGGCCGGCGACCGTTCGCTTGTGCTAAAATAGCCGCATGTCGTCGACCCGGCGCCAGCTCCTCTTGTCGAGCGGCTCAAGCGCCGTTTCCCAAAAATCCGTTTCCAACGCCGGCAAACGGATCGGAATATTGATCGTCGCGTATAACGCGGTCGGCACGCTGGCAAACGTCCTGAGGCGCATCCCTCCGGAAGTTTGGGAGAACGTTGAGGAAGTTGCCGTGTTCGACGACGCCAGCGGCGATGCGACGTACGAGTTGGCCGTTGGTTACAAGACGGTGGGCGGCCTCGACAAAGTGCATACCACCAAAAACGTTCGCAACCTTGGCTACGGCGGGAATCAGAAACTCGGTTACGCGTATTTTATGAAAAAGGGTTTCGACGTCGTCGTGCTGCTGCACGGTGACGGCCAATACGCACCCGAAATCCTGCATCACCTCTACGCCCCAATAGTCGCCGGTGAAGCCGACGCAGTTCTTGGCTCCAGAATGATGCCGGACTATAGAGGCCCTCTCCGCGGCGGGATGCCGTTATACAAATATATTGGGAACCGAATTCTGTCGTCCTACGAAAACCGTGCGCTTCGTCTGAATTTATCGGAGTTTCATAGCGGCTACCGAGCTTACAACCTGCACGCGCTCGGCAAGATCGATACGAGTGCGATGACCGACGACTTCCACTTCGACACCGAGATTATCATAAAGCTCCACCATCAAGGCTTTAGGATCGCAGAAGTGCCGATACCGACTTATTACGGAAACGAAATATGCTACGTCAACGGATTGAAGTATGCCTACGACGTCGTGCGCGCCGTTCGGCGCTATCGGTCTACGGTTCGTTCCGCAAAAAAATTCCCGGAATTTTCGGAGTACTTCGTTAACTATGCGCTAAAGGAGGATCCGCACTCGAGCCACGGCGTCGCACGTAGGTTCGTCGGAACGGGCCAAGACGTGCTGGATCTGGGTTCCGGCGACGGCTACTTTTCGGCAGCACTCGCGCGCGACGGTAACCGCGTCTTCGGCGTCGACCTGATACCGGCCCCGCGCTGCCGCGATGCGTTCGCGGGATATGCCTGCGCGGATTTGAGCGACGGTCTTACTTCTGCGGCCGGCAAGCTGGCGCGCAAACGGTACGACAAAGTGCTCATGCTCGACCTCCTGCAGCAGCTGGCCGATCCGAAGGCACTTCTGAAGGAATCGGCCGATTTTCTCACTCCGCAAGGAAAGGCGATCGTATCGGTGCCTAACGTGGCCAACGTTACCGTGCGTATCGCGCTGCTGTTTGGCACCTTCCGCTACTCCGATCGCGGAATTCTGGATCGTCGCCATCTCCGCTTCTTCACGCGTTCTACGGCCAGGGCGATGCTGACCGATTGCGGGTTCGCGATTGAGGAGGAGGTCGCCACGATCGTGCCGCTCGAGTTCGTTCTAGATCTTTCAGCCAAGAACGCATTTATGCGGGCCGTATATTCGGCGCTGGCCTTTGTCACCCGCGTGTTTCCGCGACTTTTCGGCTATCAATGGATCTTCGTAGCGCGACCGGACCGGACGTCGCCTACGTAGAGCGCCGTAACGCGGCTAGGCATCGTGTCGTATACGCCGCGGCTTTCGGATTGTTTCTCGTTTCGGGGTTCTGCGCACTCCTCTATCAGATTTTATGGACCCGTTTGGCGTTTGCGCATTTCGGCATCGTCACCCCGGTACTCTCCGCGATCCTCTCCGTGTTCATGCTGGGTATCGGAGTCGGCGCCGCGCTCGGAGGCAGGCTGGCGGACGGAGCGCGACGCTTTGGCGTCGACCCGATTTTCGTTTATGCAGCCTGCGAGCTGGCCGTTGCCGTGGGAGCCTTTGCCGTTCCGGCAAGCTTCGATTGGGGAGCGAACGTGTTGCTTGGGGCGGGAGTGGCAAGTTCGGCCCTCTATTTGACGCTTTCCGGTTGTTTTATCGCCGTTACGGTGCTTCCGTGGACGATAGCAATGGGTGCCACGATTCCCTTGATGATGAGTTACGTCCGTGCCTTTGGCGCTGGCGAATCCAGTTTTGGACTATTGTACCGTGCAAACGTCATCGGTGGAGCGCTTGGCGCGCTCGCGGAAGCCTTCGTGCTCATCGAGCTCTGCGGCATTCGCGGAACGTGGACGGCCGGAAGCGTGTGCAACGTGATGAATGCCGTGGCGGCAGTTGCGTTGGGCTTCTTGGTTCGGCCGCCGTCGCCGAAGTTGCTGCTGCCCGGCCGATCGCACGCCGGCGCATCGAAGCGTGCGGGCGGGGGTTTCACTCGTGCCATTTTGTTCACGACCGGCTTTTGCAGCCTCGCGTTGGAGGTCGCTTGGACGCGTGATTTTACGTTTAGCTTGTTGACGACGATTTATGCTTTCGCTGCGATACTGGCGACTTATCTTTGTGCTACCGCGATCGGCGCCTGGATCTATCAAAGGAGCGCAAAGAATGCGGGTTCGATCGACGAAATCTTAGCCGGGCTGTTCGCCTCGGCTCTGCTGCCGGTCTTACTAACCGATCCGCGCCTTGGGCCGTCGCCGGTGCTGACGCTCGCGAGCATCGTACCCTTTTGCGGTTTGCTCGGCTATTTGACGCCGCGGCTCGTCGACGACGCCTCGGACGGCGATCCGGCCTGTACCGGCAAGCATTATGCCATCAACGTCGCCGGCTGCATCCTCGGACCGTTAGCGGCGGGGTACGTTCTCTTGCCGGCATTGGGCCTGCGCGCAACGATGATCGCATTGACGCTGCCGTTCTTGGCGTTGTACCTCGTGCGCGCGCTGTATGCGAAGGCGCACGGCGCAACCATTGCAGCAGCCGGCTGCGCATTATTCGTAGCGTGCGCTGGATACTCTCGCGCTTACGACGACGTCTCGTTGTATCGGGCGCCCGTTGAAGTGCGCCGCGATTACGTGGCGTCGGTAGTAGCGAGCGGAACCGGCATGGATCGCACGCTCACGGTCAACAGTGTCGGTATAACGTTCTTAAGCACCGTTACCAAAGCTATGGCGCATTTGCCCTTGGCGCTTCACCCTACCGCAAGAACCGCTCTTGACATCTGCTTTGGTATGGGGACGACGTTTCGCTCGCTGTTGAGCTGGGGCATCGATACGACCGCGGTCGACCTCTCGCCCTCGGTGCTCGGATCGTTTGCATTCTTCCACTCCGACGCGAAGTCACTGGCGACTCTTCGGCGAGGCGCACTTGTGGTCGACGACGGACGGCGCTATCTAACCCGCACGCGCCGGCGCTTCGACGTCGTCACTATCGACCCACCTCCCCCAGTAGAAGCAGCCGGAAGCAGTCTTTTATACTCCGAACAGTTCTACAACGTCCTGAAGCGCCGCCTCAACGACGATGGAATCGTGCAGCAATGGATTCCGCTCACGCAAGGGCCGACGTTGCAATCCGTCGCGCTAGCTCTTGCCGATTTCGTTTCCGTACGTGCGGGCTTTTCGAGTGACGGAACCGCGCGTGCCCGGGTTCGCAGGGACGATGTTTATAGCGTCCCTGCGACCGACTTCGCATTTGACGCCGGCTGCTTTCGTCACTGCGATGCCGGCGGCCGCGCGCCGCGATTTGATGGAATGGGAGCCCCACGAAACCATTGTGGGCGTAGCAGCACGTATTCTCAGTGGAGAAGTTGCCGTCGATTCACTGCTGCCTTCGCCTCGTTCGGCAGTCCGGCCGGTATCCGACGACCGGCCCTACAACGAGTATTTTTTTCTGCGGAAGAATGGATTGCTCGGCGCTCGAACGGCACCTTGAGGTGAACGAGAAAAATTTCGTGGAGCGTGTCCGCGTTCCGGCAATCGTTGCCGGGCTAGTCATCGTCGCTGCATGGTTGCGTCTTCCTACATTACTGCACGCCGGCTTATGGCGTGACGAAGCGTTCGTCTACTTCGACGTCGCGGCACCCAGTTTCGCGGAGTTCTTACGGCGAGTTTCCGAAACGGAATATCATCCGCCGTTATATTTTTTATTGGCGCTCGGCTGGACCCGGGTGTTTGGTACCGGCGAGCCGGCAATGACCGTCCTGCCGTATCTTTGCAGCATCGTAACGGTTTGCGTACTCTTCCGTTTGGGGAAAGCCGGATCTTCGAACCGGTACGGACTCGCATCGGCAGCCGCGTTCGCGGTTTCTCCGCTTGCCGTGGAGCTCTCCACCTCGTACCTGTATCCGTTTGCGACGCTAATTTTTAGCGCGCTCGCGCTATGTGTCGTGGAGGCCCGGCGGTTGGGCGCGACGCCGCGATCGCTGGCAGCGGTCACCGTTTTCGCGGCGTTGGCAGTGTATACTCACTACATCGCCCTCTTCTTCGTTCCGGCGCTAGTCGTCTGGGTATTGCTAGCCGGTAAGTTCGCTCGCGCGTCGGTCGCGATTGCCGCCGCCTTGCTGCTCGGTATGACGACCTTTTTGGCCTGGGCGCCCGTCTTCTTACATCAGCATCACGTCGGGTTGCCGTACTGGCACGCCGCGTCTTCCCCGCAAGTTCGCGCAGCTTTTGCCATTTCAGTACTGTTCGCGTGTTTGCCGGTCTTTTCGGCGCTGGGCGAAAGGATTGTTGCCGACGTTCTCATCGTTGGGTTCGTACTGTATTCTCGGAAGAACCTCAATGCGACGGCGTGCGGGCTTGGCGCGGTCTTTCTGGCGGTACTGTTCTGCGTATCGGCTGCTAATCTGCTAGAGATTCGCTACATACTGCCGGCGTACGGTCTCTTTTGCGTATTCCTTGCCTGGATACTCGTTTCGGCGTTCGAAGGATTCGCAGTCGAGGCTCCTCGCCTATGGAAGCCTTACGGAGTCACGATCGCCGCGATATTGGTTCTCGCCTTGCTTCAAACGGATGTTGCCTATGCTATTCGTACGGCACGCCTGCCGAATTCGGGAATCCGGCCCTATCTGACGGCGCATCCTGCCGACTCCGAAACTCTTTACGTTGTCGCACCCGACTTCACGGCGGCGACGTTTGCGTTCTATTCGAGGGGAACCAACGTAACGGTGCGCGGTTTCGTGCGCGACGATCGTCCGGAGATCTTTCGTCTCGACGGATATCAGAAGCTATGGGCGGATCCGAAGGCCGTTGCACTCGCGGCTACGGCGATCGAGCGCCAAGCAAAGAAATTCCGGTATTTGGACTTCGTTACCGTCGAGGGCGTGCAAGACAGCGCCGCGATGCGCTATGCAAAGACGTGGGAGCTCCTGCACGGCCTCGAATCGCGCTACCATCTGCAGGACCGCACGGTGTACCCGGCTCGGCGCGAGCCGATCGTCGTCTACCACTTTAGGCTGGACCGCCCGGCACTGGTGAAGGCCGCCGAATGATCGCCGCCTATGCGCTGCTTTGGATACCGTACGCAACGGCACTGGCGCTCTTCGTTGCAGAGGTTACCGGGAGACTAAAGGCCGCCAAGGCGGCGACCAATACGGGTTTACCGGCCCTCTGGATCGGTGCGCTGGTCCTCACGTATACCATCCAACTGCTCATCGTTCGCTATGGTGCCACGCACGCGGTTCCCCTTCAGCCTTGGCGTCTACAGATGCCGCTCCCGACGGTTTTCATCTATAGCGTGAACTCCGATGCGATCGAAGCGCTGCTGCTGCTCTGCGGAGCGATTCAAACCTACGCGCTCGCCGTAATCTATTTGTCGCGCCCATCCGGACGCCTCGTTGCGTGCGGCTGTCTTGCCATCGTAACCCTTTCCATAGCCGAACCTGCGTTGACCAGCGCAGACGTGTATTCAGACGTCGGATTTGCACTGCTCGACGGCGTTCGAGCATACGCTCCGCCCGCGCAGCCATTTCAGCACGAGTTCAAGTTCATCAGCGACTGGGCGAACTTGGCCTGGGGTGTTCCAATGGTTCCGGCACCGTACGGTCCGCTTTGGCTGGCCGTCGATAAGGTCGTTAGCAGCGTAGCGGCCGGTCTGTACGGTAAATTACTGGCATTACGAGTCTTTGGCGCGTGTTGCTTTCTGTTGCTTGCGCTCCTACTGCGCGTCATCGGCTTTCCGCGACGCTTTGGCGCCCTCATACTGCTGAACCCCGCACTGGCGATGCAGTTCATCGCAAACGCACATAACGACGTCTTCGCCTTGGTTCTGATATTTGCGGGCGCCGTTTTCGCGCGGCGGCAGCCGCTCCTTACGGGTGCATTTCTTACCGCGGCCGGCCTGGTAAAGATAAGCTACGCCGTCTTAGGGCTGCCCATACTTCTTGCAGTCAAGTCCCGCTGGAATCGAGCGATACTCGCGCTCGGTGTCGTGGTTCTCACTGCGGCCATTTCGTGGATGGCGGCGGGATCTCCGTATGTAGCGGCTCTGGAGTATCACGCAGCGCCCATGCGGGCAAATGCCGTTTGGCACGTAACCGCTACGGTACTTGCGCTGGTGCTCATCGTCGCGGCGATCCTGGGCTCTCGGCGGTATCGCACTGCGGTTTGGCTGCTTCCGCCTGTGGGAGGGTTTTTTCCAGCCTTCATTTTTCCGTGGTATCTCGCCTGGGGCATTCCTTACGCCCTAGCGCGGCGGAACGTTCTCGGATACCTTCTCGTCTGGTATCCGTTTGCATCAATCTTAGTTGACCAGCAAGCTATACGATTGTGGACGCTACTGCTGGTTTTTCCAACGGTCGCGCTCTTTTCGATTCGACTAGGGCCGCGATCGAAAGAAGCACCAGCGCGCAGTACGTCGGTACCCGCGAGATGAGGCTCGCGGGCGTCTGATGGGTCGCATCGGCAAATAAGCGCCACCGGGTTTCTGCCAACGCATCCGCCGGCAGCGCCATATGCAGCGGGACGCCCGATGCCGCCGCCTGTTGGATGTCCGGGGCGCCGGAGATTCGGTAACCAACCAACGCCACGAGCAAAATCGCCGCAGTGACCAGCGCAGCCGGCGTGAGCTTGGGTCCAAACGCCGCTTCGATCACGATCAGCAAGAACGGAACGGTGATCGCAACGGCTACGCCGGTATCTTGAGTAAGATACTGCCACGGAACGAGCACTGCGATCGCCGCTGCCGCAGTCAGCGGGGACGGCGCAAACGCCAAAAGCAGCAGTGTAAGCGGCATCGCAAAACCGATATCCAGTCCGTGAACGAAGGGCGAACCGGCCGCCGCAAATGCCGCTGCCGTAGCGAGGATCCACCAATCGCCGCCGAAACGGCCGCGCAGGCGCACACCAATCACGATCCCGAGGACGGTGGCCGCGACGTAGATTGCGTATCCGGCCGCCATGGCGGCGGAGATCGGAACGCCGCCGAGGGCCAGCGTTCCCGGCGCTCCGAGTTGCCAAAATGCCAGAATCTCGGAGCGGCCGTGCGCGGGCAGAACCGACGAGACGTACCGTACGAAACTCGGCCAGCCCGTTACAAGCGTACCCACCGCAACGAGCGCGACTCCGGCGACGATCAGACGAATCCGCATTCGGGGAATGCAGACAAAGGCCGCAACCCCGACGGGCAGTGCAAAGTTCGGTAAAATGCCTACGAGAGCGAGCGCCCATGCAGCTGCCGTAAGATTGCCGCGATGCGCGCACCACAGAGCTAGTGCGAACGCGGCGATAACGAGCGGAACGATCTGCCCGAGCAAGAGCGCGGGGATCAAGACGAGCAGCGCGGTCGCGGCACCCGTGACGACGGCAGAAAGCCCGGTAACGGCGGCGAGCGCGCGAGCCGTCAGTCCAGTCGAAAGAATGAGGACGGCGGCCCATACGACAAAAGCGGTCGATTCTTTCATAAGAGCCGTCAACGCAAAGATCGGCATGACGTAGGGCGCGTACGGCGCCGGCATAGTGAGCGTCGGCAACAAGCCGTTGGAGACTTCGCAGGCGTGCATCGTCGCGTCTAGATAGGGATCGCGGCCCTGCAACACGCCTGAACCTGCACACCAAAAAGCGACGAAATCGATATGAAAGGTGTGCGCGAGAAGCCAGACGTAGGCGGGCAGCAGTCCTGCCAGCAAGAGCGCCGCTAACGCCGTTAGCGGTCGCTCTCGAACGGCATTGGGGCAAAGTGAAAGGCGCACCGCCATTGCGATGCGCCTTCGTCGCCGATAAGGGACGGACCCTCGGCTATTGCTGGGTCGTTTGATCGTCGCCGAGCTTCGCCAACTTCTGGTCGAGCAGCTGCACGGCTTGCGAGAGCTGGTCGTCCTTCGTCGGTGTGCCGAACTCCGGATGCTTGTTCTCCGACACGACGAGGTCGGGCGTAATGCCGAGGTGATTGATGTCGCGGTTGCGCGGCGTCAGATAGCGCGCGGTCGTAATCTTGATGGCCGATCCGTCGGGCATCGGATAGATCGTCTGAACGACACCTTTGCCGAAGGTCTTGGTGCCCACGATCGAGCCTACGCCGCTGTCCTGAATCGCGCCGGAGGTGATTTCCGACGCGGAGGCGGTGTAGCCGTTCACGAGAACGGCCAGCGGGAGCGGCGGGATTGCCGTGTTGTCGGCCTCGAGGGTAGTGATGTTCGAGGCACGCGACTCGACCGAAACGATGGGGCCGCTGGGAATGAACTTCGAGCTCACGGCGACTGCGGCTTCGAGATAGCCGCCGCCGTTGTCGCGAAGGTCGAGCACGAGCGCGCGCGCGCCTTCCTGTTGGAGGCGGTCGAGCGCCGTGTCGAGCTCGCTTCCGGTATCACGTCCAAAGACCGTTACGTCGACGTAGCCGATCTTGCCGGGCAGCATTTTCTCGTAGACGCTGAGCTGATGAATCTTCTGGCGCGTGATCGTTATCGGCGTTACGGTAGAGCCGTCGCGCGTAATGCCGAGCGTGACGTTCGTACCTTCTTTACCGCGAAGTTTCGAACTGGCCTGTTGAACGCTCATGCCCTTGGTCGCCGCACCGTCGATGGTAGTGATGAGATCGTCTTGGTGCACGCCGGCTTTATCGGCCGGACCGTTGGGAACGACGTTCTCGACTAAAATCTGCTTGGTTTGATCGTCGACTTGAATGACGATCCCCGTGCCTCCGAAATCGCCGCCGTCGAGATCCTGATTGAGCCCCGCAAACTCTTTGGGCGTCAAAAAGACGGTGTAGCGGTCTTTGACCGAGCGCATCATGCCGTCGAGTGCGATATAGCTGAGCTGCGCCACAGTAAATTTACCGTGCGCTTCTTGCGCGGCACCCTCGACTTCGTGTTCGATCGTGCGAACGTTCGCATCGCCGACTTCGGTCGATTTTGGGTCCGGCAGCGACGCATGTTTCACGCCGGCCGTGCGCATAGCGAGCAGCAGCTGTCCGCGTACGGAGTCGAGCACGGCCTGAGGGTCGACCTTTTGATAGAACTCGGTGGTCAGGTGCGTGTAGCTGGTGGAAATCTCGCCGGCTTCAACCGGCGACAACTGCGCCGACCCGGCCGCCGAAGCGGGCATTTGAATCAGCAGTCCGGCGAACGCGCCGGCGAGTAAAAGTGAGTACAGACGTTTCATCGTTTCCAAAATCTAGTGCGAAAGTGAGCTGAGAGTGCGCAGGCGAGCCTTGGCAGCGGCTAGCTGTTTGTCGGCCGGAGTGTCGATCAGCGAGGGATCCGGATCCTGAGCCACCACGATATCGGGAACGATTCCGCGGTGCTGGATGTCGCGGCCGAGCGGCGTCACGTACCGCGCGGTCGTTATCTTGAGCGCTCCTCGGTCGGGCAGCGGATAGATGCTTTGGACGACGCCCTTACCAAATGTCTTCGTACCAACCAATGTGGCTAGGTGGTAATCTTGCAGGGCGCCCGACGTAATCTCCGACGCACTGGCGGTGTATTTGTTGACGAGAATGACGAGCGGTTGCAGTCCCGCAATGGCGTCGCCTAACGCTTCTTCGCTGCTGCTCTGGCCGTCGCGGCGAATCGTCGAGACGATCGTTCCTTGCGGAACGAAGTAGCTGGAAATCTGGACCGCCGCATCGAGCAATCCGCCGCCGTTGTCGCGAAGATCGAGAATGTATCCCTTCGCGCTCTTAGAGCGTCCGTCGAGCAAAGCCTTACGCACCTCTTCGGCCGACGTCGTTCCAAAATCGGAGAGCCGGATGTAATCGTAACCGTTCTCCATTTTCGCACGAACCGTCGGCACGTGAATGATCTCACGCACGATGTCGTAGCCGCGCTCCGAGCCCTTACCGGTATACGGATGCGTGGTGAGACGAACGGTCGAACCGGCCTCGCCGCGAATCATTTCCTCGACGCGGTCGAGCGGCAATCCACGGACGCTCTTGCCGTCGACGGTATCGACGACTTCGCCGGGCTTCATACCGGCGCGCGCTGCGGGCATCTGTTCGATGGGCTGAACGACGATGCGGCCGTCTTTGAGTTGATAAATGTAAACGCCGATGCCGCCGAAGTTGCCGCCGGAAAGCGACTCGTTGAGACCTTGAATCTCGCGCGGCGACAAGTACACCGTGTACGGATCTTTGACCGAACCCATGATGCCGCGCAGAGCGGCATCGGTCAGATCGGCATTCCCGTGCGGACCGAGCTTGTCGCCATAATGCTGCTGTGCGAACGCGAGGACGTCGGCAACGTGCTGATCGTCGTTCTGCGTGTTGGTGGACGCGGCGACGTTGGGAAGGCTGGCGTTTTGTACGTTCTTCTCATGCAGGTATCCGCGCAGCGCCTGCTCTTCACCGGTGACGGGAGTCTGCGGATCGACGGGCTTATAGTAGGAACTCTCGAGCTTTCGCAACGCGAGATCGACCAGACGCGTACCGCTTACCGATGCATCGCCGAATAGTTCGTTGATGTCGCCGGTCGTGGCCACGTCGATGCCCGACTGGGCGGCGATCGTACCCGTCCGGTAACCGACAAAAAGAGCGCTCCCCGCTGCGACAGCGATAACGATGAGCGCCGCAATGAGGGCGCGAGTTCCTAGGGTCATTTAGTTCCTCTCGCGTTGAGCTGCCAGTCTATCCAACTACCGCGAATTACCCGCCAAGGGTTGCTTCTCAACGACGATACTCGCTAAGTCTTAATGTAGCCGGGGGGCCGGGTCAACAGGCTTGCCGTTGATTCTTACCTCGAAATGCAGGTGCGGACCGGTCGATTGGCCGGTGGACCCGACGGCGCCTATGGCTTGCCCCCGTGACACCGTCTGTCCCTGAGAGACGTAGATCGCGGATAAGTGCCCGTATCCAGTCGAGTAACCGCCCCCATGGTCGATCAGAATGTAGTTGCCGTAGCCGCCGTACCACTGGGCCATGATAACGGTTCCACCGGCGGCGGCCGTGACGGTGGTTCCAGTGGGAGCGGCGATATCGAGGCCTTGGTGGAACTCGGGGGCTCCCCCGAACGGATTCGAGCGCCAGCCGAACGGCGACGTGATCGTCCCGGTCACCGGCCACGAAAAGATGCCCGAGCCGCCCTCTGTTTCGCCGGCGATGCCCGCCGCCTTGCGCTCTGCCGCCAGCTCGGCTTCCCGTTCGCGGATCAACACTTCGAGCTGGGCCTCCTCAGCGGCAGAGAGATCCTCCATTTCCGCGACTTGAGCGGCCACGTGCTGCCGCTGCTCCCCGGCGAGCTCGACTAAGTTCTGGCGCTCGGACGCCAGCGTGTCGAGCTGGTTGCGCGCTTCCTGCTGCGCCTGCTGCTGCGAGACGAGCTCGAGCCGCGCGCGTTCGAGATCGGCCTCGACCGAAGCGACCCGTTCCTCCGCGGCTTTGCGCGCCCGTACCGCCCGCTCGTTGGCCGCGATCAGCAGTCGCAAATCTTCCCAACGCTCCACGAACTCGCTGAACGACCGAACCGACGTCAACACATTTAAGTAACTCAGATCGCCGTTTTCGTAGATGTTCACGAGACGGCGGCGCAGCAGCTCATCGTGCAAGGCCAGCGATTTCGTAGCCGCATCGAGCTGGATCGTGTTCCAATCGATGCGGCGCTGCGTCGACGAAGCCTGCGCTTGCAGCGAGCCGATTCGCCCGTCGACTTGTGAAATGGCCGCATTCGTCTCGCCGAGCTGCCGCTGCAAGTCGTTGTACCGAAGCGTCACGCCGTGCAGCTCGCTTCGCTTGGCCTCGAGCCGCGCGTGAATTTGTGCCTGTTTCTCTTTCTGCGCCCGAATTTTAGCGTCGATCGACTGCGCCAGGGACGCGTGCGGAAGAAAGGCTGCGGTAACGAGCAAAAGAGCGAGCGGGTATCTGGCCCGAGCGATTAAACATAGAATTAAGCGAGGGACGGATACCCCGAGCTCTTGAGCACTCATGTACGGCGTTTATCCTTTATATAAACCGAGCCGACAACCGATTTCGCATAACGCTTGAGTTCGGCGGCCTTCTCTCCGATTTGCGCGTAGTTCGACACTTGCTGTCCGTCGTTGGTCACGATTGCGATCGAAAGCGACATGATCGGGTAGCGATTGAGCACTCCGCGCCGGTCGCGCGTTTCGATGTAGCCCTGCCGCAGGTCTTTGGGCGAGTAGAGGGCGCGGATGCTGCGGTCGAAGTCCTCGACGATCCCTTGAGCGATCTCCTCGGCGCGGTCGGGAGTCGTTGCGACGATGAAGTCGTCACCGCCGATGTGCCCGACGAAATCGTTGGGCGTGCCGCGTCGCCGCACCGCGTCGACGGAGGTGCGAGCGACGAGCTGAATCGCTTCGTCGCCGTGCGTGAAGCCGTAGACGTCGTTGAAGGCTTTGAAGTTATCGAGATCGAGGTATAGCACTGCGAACGCTTCTCGGTCGTCGATGCGCCGGCGCAGCTCGCCTTCGATCGCGAGGTTTCCGGGCAGGCGCGTGAGCGGCGATAGCGACGAATCGACCTCGACGCGCCGAATCTTTGCGCGAACTCGGGCGAGCAGTTCGCGCGGTCCGAACGGTTTGGTGATGTAATCGTCGGCGCCGGCCTCGAAGCCCCGGAGTTTATCCTCGGTCTCGCCTTTGGCCGTAAGAATGATGATCGGCACGTTGGCGATGCTGGGATTGGGGTGCGATCGCACCCGGCGTGCGACTTCATAGCCGTCCATCTGCGGCATCATTAAGTCGAGCAGGAGCAGATCGGGCACCTCTGCCTCGATCTTACTGAGCGCGTCGCGTCCGTCCGAAGCGGTCTCGACCTTGTATCCGGCCAGCTCGAGGTTGGTGGAGATGATTTTGCGCAGGTTGCGATCGTCGTCGACGACGAGTACGTGATGGCCGAGTTCGTAAGGAACGCTCTTCACGGCGTGCTCCGCACGGGAAAGTGAACGGTGAAGGTCGAGCCGCGGCCGGGTTCGCTATTGACGGCGATCGCGCCGCCGTGAGCGCGAACGAGTGCCGAAACGATTGCAAGCCCGAGGCCGCTGCCGCTCGTCTGCGCCGTCAGCTCCGGGTCAGCGCGATAGAAGCGCTCGAAGATGTACGGCAGATGCTCGTCGGAGATGCCGATGCCGTTATCGGTGACGCGAACGATCGTTTCGTCACCGGTGGTCTCGCCTTCGATCGTGATCGTCGACCCGGCGGTCGAAAACTTGGCGGCATTATCGATGAGGTGGACCAGGACGTCGCGCAGCTTTTCGGGGTCGCCGGACAGCATCGCTCCTTGCGTGCGAAGCTCGATCGGATGAGCCGCGTCGTCGAAAACCAGCGCCATCAGCGCGGCGTCGACGACTTCTTCGAGTGGAATCGTGACGCGTCGCTTGAGCAGCTGTTCGGCGTCCACGCGCGACGCGAGCAGCATTTCGTCGACGACTCTGCTCAGACGATCGGTCTGCTCGTCGATGACGCGCAAAAAGTCATCGCGCTGCTCTTCGACGCCGCGAGGATTCTCGCGAAGGGTCGTGGCGTACGCCTTGATCGTCGCGATCGGCGTTTTGAGTTCGTGGGATACTGCGGTGACGATCTCGCTTTTTAGCTGCTCGATCTCCCGGTAGCGGCGCTCCGGCCCAAACGAGCAGAGCCAGCCGTGGGTCTGCGAGTCGATGTCGACGCCGGTGGTCGCCAGGCGCAGCCACTGCACGCCGGCCTTGTTTTCCACGCCGATCCGCACTTCGTGCACGCGGTTATCGAACGGAACGGCGACGATCCTCTCGCCGTGAACGAACAGGCGACGCACGTCGGCATCCATTGCGGCGCCATCGCTAACACCCGTAAGCGACGTCGCTCCGTCGCTCCAAGATGCCACGTGAGCGTCGGAGCGCACGAAGAGAAAGCCGTCGTTCGAAAGCGCGAGGAGAGCGTCGAGCGGTACGGCGTTGGGACGCCGCTCCACTACGTTCGCAGGTGGCGTCCGACCGAAATCCACGACGCGACGACCCCGATGGCAGCACCGACGAGGAAGAGCTCGGCTACGATCGATACGAGATCGATCCGAGTGGAGCTGAAGCCGATCCAAGGCAACGCTTCGAGCATTCTCGGCCAAAGCATTGCGCGCGCCAGCGACAGCACTGCAACGGCGACGATCGCGCCGATCAATCCATCGAGCAAACCTTCACAGATGAACGGCATGCGAATGTAGGTGTTCGTTGCGCCCACGAGCTGCATGACGGCGATCTCACGGCGGCGTGCGTAAACCGTTAGCCGGATGGTGTTCGAAATGATGATGCCGGCGACGAACAAGAAGATCAGGATCACCGCGATGCCGACGCGCCGCATGACGTCGCCCAGTTGGAGCAGCCGTTGGACGATCGACTGTCCGTAGACGACGTTGTCGATGCCTTTGAGCCGCCGAATGCTTTCGGCTACGGCGGGCACTTGTTCGGGAACGCGTACGCGAACGCGCAGCTTGTCGGGTAACGGGTTCTCCGTCAAGGTGCTCGTGTCGATCGCGCCCTTAGTGCGGTCTCTTAGTTCCGAGAGTCCTTGCTTTTTCGGAACGTATTCGACCGACTCGACCCGCGGGTCGGCAGCGACGCGATGACGCACCGACGCAATCTGCGCGGGGCTGGCGTTCGCGGAGAGATACGCGGAGATCTCGATCTGATCGAGCAGCTGCGCGCCCACGCCCGCCAGCTCGCCGCGAACGAAGAGAAACACGCCAAGTATAACGATGGTAATGGCGACGGTTCCGATTGCGGTGGCTTGCATGCTCGCGTTGCGGGTAAAGTTGCGCAACACTTCACCCAGAAAGAACTTGACCTTGCCCCAGTCCAAGATAGTAATAGCCCCGTTCTTCGTCGGTCACGATGCGGCCGTCTTCCAGGCGGACGACGCGCCGGCGCATGCGATCGACGACGGCTTGGTTGTGCGTGGCGACGACGACGGTCGTCCCCTTGAGGTTGATCCGGAGCAGCAGCTCCATGATCTCGGTGGTGTTCGACGGATCGAGATTGCCGCTCGGTTCATCACACAGAAGAATCTTCGGATTGTTGACGAGCGCTCGCGCGATCGCCGTCCGCTGCTGTTCGCCGCCTGAGAGCTCGTTCGGATACATCCGGGACTTGTGCGAGAGTCCGACGAGATCGAGCACGCGGGGCACTTGGCGCATCACGTCCCGCGTGTGTGCGCCGGTGACTTGCATCGCGAAGGCAACGTTTTCCCACACCGTTTTGTCGGTCAGAAGTTTGAAGTCTTGAAAGACGACGCCGAGATGGCGGCGCAGCGCGGGTACGCGAGAGTTCTTGAGCCGATCGACGCGGATTCCGTCGACGATGATCTCGCCCGAGCTCGGACGAGCCTCGCGATAGAGAAGTTTCATTAGGCTAGACTTGCCCGTTCCGGAGTGACCCACGAGAAAGACGAAATCGCCTTTAGCGATTTCGAGAGTGACGTTATCGAGGGCATGAACGCCGTTGGGGTAGATCAGAGAGACGCCGCGCAGGGAAATCATTGGTGCCGGAGGGTTTTTCCTGAGGCTGCGGCCTATACCTTCGGACCATGAATTTCGACCTGACCGACGAGCAAAAGGCGATCCAAGGCCTCGCGCGCGATTTCGCGCAGAACGAGGTGAAGCCGCGTGCCGAGCAGATGGACCGCGAGGAGGCCTTTCCTTATGACTTGGTCGCCAAGATGGCCGAGCTCGGGTTCATGGGCCTGCCGTTCCCCGAAGAGTACGGCGGCGCGGGCGGCGATACCGTTAGTTACGCACTGGCCGTGATGGAGATCGCGCGCGCCGACGCTTCGACCGCAATCACCATGGCCGCTCACGTCTCGCTTGGCGCCACACCGTTCTACCTCTTCGGCAGCGAAGAACAGAAGCAGAAGTACCTCGCGCCGCTGGCGCAAGGAAAGAAGCTGTGGGGTTTCGGACTGACCGAGCCTAACGCGGGCAGCGACGCGGGCAACGTGCAGACGAAGGCGGCGCTAAAGGACGGTAAGTGGATCGTCAACGGTACGAAGGCGTTCATCACCAACTCCGGTACCGACATCAGCGGGGGTACGACGATAACGGCCGTGACCGGCACGCGGCCGGACGGCAAGCCCGAGATCTCCAACCTCATCGTGCCGCAGGAGACGCCCGGCTTCGCCCGCAGCAAGAAATATAAAAAGATGGGCTGGCGCGCTTCGGACACGCGCGAGCTTTCCTTTATGGATGCGGCCGTGCCGGAAGAGAACTTGCTCGGCCCTCGAGGCGAGGGGTATCGCCAGTTTCTCACGATTCTCGACGGCGGCCGAATTTCGGTGGCTGCGCTCTCGATCGGCTTGGCGATGGGTGCCTACGACGAGGCCCTCGCGTATTCCAAGGAACGCCACGCCTTTGGCCGTCCGATCAGCAAGTTTCAGGCCATTTCCTTCAAGCTCGTCGACATGCTCACTCAGATCGAGCACGCCAAGCTCATGATGCTGCGCGCCGCTTGGGAGAAAGACCAAGGCCGCGACTACGTGCAGGCGGCGAGCTTCGCGAAACTTTTTGCGGGCGAGCTTTCTCACCGCGTCGTCAACGAAGCGCTGCAAATTCATGGGGGGTACGGGTTCATGGACGAGTACCCGATCTCGCGCATGTATCGCGATCAGAAGATCAACGAGATCGGTGAAGGTACGAACGAGGTTCAGCGAATGGTGCTGGCGCGTCTCATGGGTCTGTAGCGAGGTCGCGTGAACGGCGATACGGTTTTTGGCGCGGCTTCGATCGTCGTCTCACTCGGCGCGCTCGGCGTCTCGACGTTCATGCTGGCACGGCAGAATCGCCATCTCGAGCACGAACGGAACGCGCTTGCGATACTGGAGGCGATCAACCGTCTTACCGACGCGGGCGCCATGGCGGCGTTCGAAGGGCTCGAAGGCGTGCATCAGCGATATCCCACCGACGAGGATATTCTCTCGCGTTACGACGATTCGGACGACGACAGGGCGCTGCTCCTGGTCGCGCAATATTTCGAAACGGTTGCAACCCTCGCCCGGCGGCGCGTGCTCGACCCGTCGCTCTTGGTCGACGCGATCGGATACATGATTCGAGTACGTTGGGAGACGATTCGGGAGTTCATCTACCATTTGCGCCGCGTGCGCGGTAACGAATATATCTTCGAAAACTTTGAGTGGCTTGCAACGTACAGCGCGTGGTGGCGCCAAACGCCGCGCCCGCCCGGTCCGAACTACGACGAAAAGCAGTTCGCCGGCATAACGTTCAAGGTGTAGTCTAACGCCTTTCGTGGAGCTCGGGGCAGTCGAACGGACCCGAGTAAATGGTTTGGCTTTGCTGATTGCGGCCGATTGTAACGGTCAAGTGCGAACCCAGTTGCGAACGGGATCCTTCGGAAAGGACGAACGCTTCGCCGCGCGGTCCTCCCACGTTGAAGGTTATGCGTTCGTACAGCTCGCCATTGGTGTCGGAAGTGCGGCCGCCGGTAAAGCTTTTTTGCACGATCGGAGTGCCGATGAGGCGCGTCGCCGCCGCGCTGCGCCGAACGATCGCGAGCCCGCAGACGTGAGCCGGAGTACGGTCGACCAACGAGAAGACGACGAAAACGAGCGCCGCTACTCCGGCGACGACGAGTATCGCAACCGCACAAACGATGCCGACGATCAAGACGACTACTCGGCGATTCACTCCACGCGCGGTCGTGCATTGGGATAGTCGATCGTCATGATGGGGCCGGCGTACGCGTTCGCACCTAGTTTTCCTGTGAGGTCGCTGCCTTCAAAGACCGGGCGAGCCGAGGTAGCGCAAAGAAGCGGCCGCCGTGCAGCTCGACCGGAAGCGCGAGTTCGTCGCGGACAGGTGCCACGACGCCCAGCAGCGGCACGACGGCAAGGTTCAGAAACGACCGGCGTAGCATTTGGCGATTCTGCCGCAATCGCGTAGAATTCATGAATTCCCTAACTGCGCCGTGCTATGGTGTGCCCTGGAAAGGATGGTCGCCCATGCTTCTTCGCTCGTCGTCATTAGCCGTTTGCATTCTCACTGTTTGTACGGCCCCCGTATTGGCTTCGCTCGCAGTCGGCGCGAAGGCGCCTGCATTCACGCTGCAAGCGAGCCAGGGCGGGAACGTTTACACCTTTAATCTTGTCGATGCGCTTTCAAAAGGACCCGTCGTACTGTATTTTTATCCGGCAGCGTTCACTAAGGGCTGCACGATCGAAGCGCACGAGTTCGCAGATGCGATCGATCAGTATAAGGCGCTCGGCGCGACCGTCATCGGCGTGTCCCACGATCCTATCGACACACTGCAAAAGTTTTCGGTCAGCGATTGCCGGAGCAAGTTTCCGGTCGCGGCCGACACCGATCAAACCGTGATGAAAGAATACGATGCCGTGCTCGGCAAGGCGCCGCAATACGCCAATCGCACGTCGTACGTCATCGCTCCCGACGGCACGATCGTCTATACGTACACGGACTTAGACCCGACCCTCCACGTACAAAACACCTTGACCGCCCTCAAGCAATGGGAGGCGTCGCACCCGCAAAGCCATTAGCGCACCAACGGCGGCCCCCACGCATAGCAATGACCGCCACGTTGAACCGCGAGGCGACGACGCGCACGGCAAACCGAGAACTCTAGTCGTCGTTAGCGGCGAAGAGCTGCTGAGCCCGTGGCAGACGCTGCTTGGTCGTCTCCGTGTCGAGCGCCGTAACGGTGCGCGGAACGACGTCGATGGGCGGTATGTCGGGAAGCTCGTCGCCGGCCAGTGCGGCCTCGTCTTTGAGCTTGCGTCCCTGCGACAGCAGCCGCGTCTCGTACGAACCGATAGCCTCGTTGAACGAGTTGACCGAGCGCTCGAGGTGCTTGCGCACGTCCGCGAGATGCTCGGCGAACTTCAAGGCGCGTTCGTATAGCACTTTGCCGATCGTCGCAATGCGCTTGGCGTTCTCTTCCTGACGGAGTGCCTGCCAGCCCATCGCGAACGTGCGCAGGAGGCTAATGAGCGAAAGCGGTCCCGAGACGAGCACTCCTTTATCGAGCGCGTATTCGATGAGAGCCGGGTCCTCGTTGCAAGCCGCGCTGAGGAACGCTTCGCCGGGAACGAACATCACGACGTAGTCGGCGGAGCCCTTCGCCGTATGATACTGCCGACGAGCCAGCGAGTCGACGTGATCGCGCAGGGCGCGCGCCTGCCGCTTTACGAACGTGCGGCGCGAGTCGTCGTCGGTGGCTTCGAGAGCGGCCTGCATCGCGTCGATCGGCGCTTTTGCGTCGATGAAAACGCAGCGCTCGCCGGGAAGATTGACGGTCATGTCGGGGCGCGCACGGGCTTCGTCGATGACGACTGTCTGCTGCTCGGCGAAGTCGCAATACGGCAGCATACCGGCCTTCTCGACGACGTTGCGCAGCTGCATCTCGCCCCATTTGCCACGCGACGTCGGGTTACGCAACGCCGTGACGAGAGTCGAGGTTTGCGTCGTGAGATTCGTCGTCGCGCTCTCGAGCTTTTCGGCACGGCCGAGCAGATGCTCGATTTGCTCGCGCAAGCTTCCGGCATCGTTCTGCCGGCGCGCTTCGAGCTCTTGAATCAGGCGATCGAACTCGCCTAAGCGCTCCGTGACCGGGGCGACGAGCTCGCCGACGCGTTCGCTCGCGCGCTCCGCGGTAGCATCGCGCAGCTCGTTCTTCGCGCGTTCCAGTAGCGCCTCGACGGTGCGCTCCGCCGTTGCTTTCGTTCCGGCCAGCGTCGCGCGCAGCGCGGCGTTTTCCGCACGCGCGGCCAACCACGCGACGAGCGCTCCTAAAAGCGCTCCAAGCAGAAAGGCTACGGCAATCCAAAGCATCGCGACGTTCATCGATTCTTGCTTCCCAGCTGCTCGAGCAGAAAATCCACGGTGCGCTTCCAGGCGTCGGCCGCCGCGGCAGCGACGTACGAGGCCCGCTGATCGTCGAAGAACGCGTGGCCCGCGGTACTATACACGCGTATGTCGTTGGGCACCCGCAGCAAGCTGCGGAACGTCCGCACGTCGTCGGCTGCAATGCTGGTATCGCGCGCCCCGTAACTGCCGCAGACCGGCATGTGAATCTTGTCGGGGTCGATATCTTTGAGCGAGCCGTAAAACGGACAGACAGCGCTAAAGACATCGGCGTTATCGATCGCTTGAATTAACGCGATATGCCCGCCCATGCAAAAGCCGAGCACCGCCGTCTTCGTCGAGGGAAACTTCGTCGAGAGCCATAGCGCGGTGGCGCGAATGTCGCCGTCGTATTGCTTGCGGTCGAGCTTCGACGCAAACGGCCGGAACGTGTCGATGTCGGTACTGCCGTCGCCGATTGGCGCTCCGAAACGAGCGTACAGATCGGGAGCGACCGCAGCTATTCCCGCTTTTGCAAAGCGCCGCACGACGTCGCGAATCGACGTATCGACGCCCCAGATGTGCATGATGACGACGACCGACGGGACGTTGAACGGCGCGCGATCCGGCCACGCTGCGTACGCCGGAATGATGGCGTCGGGGCGGCGCAATTCAACCCGGTCGATCGTAATCGCCGGATCGTCTTCGGGAACGATCGGCGGATGAGGCTGTCCCAGCGCCGCCTGAGCTTTTGCGATCTTCGTGGTCGCGACTGCGGATCCGGCGGCTACCGCAATGCCGACGAAAGCGCCTCGGTTCAGAGTCAGCGACGTTGCGTTGGCGGGATCGGTCTCGTACTCTTCTTCAAACGGCATGTTGCGATGGATCTCATTATTTGACTAATTGCTCCGCGCATCCTACGCTTGAGATGGTGTTGCGCTCGCTTATCGTCTGTCTCGGCCTTGCCGTGTGTTGCGGAGCGGTCGCTTCGAGTGCGCCGTCGTTTAGCGCGTCCGGTGTCGACGACGTCATGGATCTGCACGGCGATCTGCGCAACGCGCGGCTCGTGCTGTTCGTGGGGGGCAACCAGTGGATGGCGATGCCCGCAATCGTCGACGCTTTTTTACGCCGTCATCCCGAAGCGGCTCCAGTTTTTTACGAGACGCTTCCGCCGGGAGTGTTGGCCAATCAGCTCGCGTACGGGTCATTGAGGATCGGTGCACTTACTATCTCCGTGCCGGCCGACGTATTCATGTCGGGAGAAGCGCGTATGGACGGCGTGGTTCGGGCGCGTCTCGTAGAACGGCCTTCGGCGTACGCGACCAACGAGTTGGCGATTCTGGTGAGACGCGGTAACCCTAAACACATTGCGAGCATGGCCGATTTGATGCGACCCGACATACGCGTCGCACTTCCCAATCCGGTCCGTGAAGGCATTGCCAGGCAGATCGAGACCGCACTGCGCAAAGCCGGCGGAGAGAGTCTCGTCGATGCGGTTATGGTAAGGAAGGTGCGTGAGGGCACGACGCTCTTGACGACGATCCACCATCGCGAAACGCCGCTTTGGCTCGGGCAAGGGCGCGCAGACGCAGGACCGGTATGGCTTACAGAAGCGCTCTATGAGGAGCGTATCGGGGCCCCCTTGGCAATCGTTCGCATAGCGCCCAATTCGAACGTATCTGCAACCTATCAGGCGGCCGTTACGGCGTGCGCGCCGCATGTCCGGCTCGCAGCGGCGTTCGTGCGGTTTCTTGAAAGCTCGCAGGCTCGTGCCATCTTCCACTCGTATGGATTTGGCTCGCCGGCAGGCCACTGAAGGAGGAACGCTCGTGATGAACCGCACCGCCTTTCTCGCCGCGTCCGCCGCATTCGCGGCTACCGCGGAAGCCATCGCTCAGGAAGAGGCGCAAGGCATCCCGGGCGGTACTCATTTGGTCGAACGCAAGGCCGATTTCGACGCAGAGAGTTTCGCGAAAATCGTAGGCCGCGACGCGCAAATCCGACAGCTCTACGAAGCGGTGTCGTTCAAGCCGTCGCTGCTCAACAACGTGAAGAACAGTTTTAACGGTTTGCAGTTCGGGTTCGGATTTCCGGCGGGCGCCATCGCAATCGCTTTGGCCGGACACGGCCCGTCGGCGTCGTATGCCTATAGCGAGTACGTTTGGGACAAGTATAAAATCGGTGAGATGTTCGATCTCAAGAATGTCGCCGGGGCGCCGATCCATTCGAATACGTTCTTGAAGCGCCATGCGACGGTCGACCGCAGCGTGGACCCCGACGACGACAAAGGCATGTATCAAGACGCGTCGATCGAGATGCTCCAAGAGCGCGGCCTCATCGTCCTCACCTGCCACACGGCCGTCGAAGAACAAGCGCGCGCGATCGTCAAGA
The DNA here is from genome assembly GCA_963715435.1 of Vulcanimicrobiota bacterium. GTDB lineage: Bacteria > Vulcanimicrobiota > Vulcanimicrobiia > Vulcanimicrobiales > Vulcanimicrobiaceae > JAFAHZ01. The sequence continues at coordinate 1,535,783 of OY970243.1, read as the reverse complement.
AGGGTTTTGCTCCGGCCGGGGCAACGCCGTCGCAAGTGGCGGCGGACATCTTGACGCACCTGATTCCCGATGCCGTCGTCGTTCCGTCGATGGTTGCGACCATTGCCGTTCTGCAGGCGACGTACCACTATACCTACATTACGCCGGTACTGTGAGAAGACTGCTCGCCGTTCTCGTACTGGCCCTCTGGGCGTGTTCTGCCGGCTCGAACGGCACGAAAGAAGTCGCGCGCCCGACGTACGATCCCAAAGCGCTTCCCGCCGGACCGGTCGGAGATTCGATACGGTACGGACACGACATCATGATCCGCACGCGAGTGCTCATGAAAGACTACGTGCGTTCGGACATGTCGTGCGCGGCTTGCCACATCGACGCAGGAACCAAGCCGAAGGGCGGCAGTTTAGTGGGCGCGTACCTGCGCTTTCCGCAGTGGAACAAACGCTCGCGCCGCGTCATCGCGCTGCAGGACCGTTTGGCGGAGTGCTTCCTTTATAGTATGAATGGGCGCCCACCGGCGTATTCGAGCCGCGAGATGATCGCGTTGGTGTCCTATATCTCGTGGCTTTCGCGAGGCATGCCGAATCTGGCAAAACAGCGCGAGGGCGATCGCTTCATCGTGCCGCTTCCGGACAAAGCGCCAAACGTCGGTCACGGTGCGCGGATTTACGCCGCAAAATGCAGCCAGTGCCATCAGGCCGACGGTGCCGGCATCAGCGGAACGTTCCCCCCGCTTTGGGGCGAAAAGTCGTTCAATGCCGGCGCGGGCATGGCGCATCTCGATCGCATGACCGGTTTCGTGCATTACAATATGCCGCAAAACGCGCCCGGCTCGCTATCGATCGCAGACGCGTACGACGTTTCCGCGTTCGTCCTGAGTCATTCGCGGCCGCGGTTCCACGGCGAGCAGGTCGTGGCGCCGGAACCCACGCCAGCGCGGTATTTTTAAAGCCGCGTGCCGGTCTTTCCGGGACTTGCGGCGTGCGTCGCGCTCGCGCTCGTCGCCGAGGTGCTGGGCTCGCGCGTTCCGCTCGTCGGCGCTCCGGTTTTTGCCATCGTTTTAGGTGTAGCCGTCGCAGCGGTACGACCGCTTTCGCCCTTTTGGGGCGCGGGAACCGCATTTGCGGCCAAGTTCGTCTTACAATGGTCGATCGTTTTGCTCGGCGCTCGACTCAGCTTGGCGGAAATTGCGGTCGGCGGACGCTCCGCACTTCCGGTGATGCTTGGAACGTTCGCGCTAGTGCTCGCGCTGGCGTACGTCGCCGGCCGCGTATTCAGGCTGGACCGCGATTTGCGGCGGCTGCTGGCAATCGGCACCGCAATCTGCGGCGGCTCTGCGATCGCCGCGCTTGCGAGCGTCATCGACGTCGACCGCTCCGACGTCGCGTATGCGCTGGCGACGATCTTTTTCTTCAACATCGTCGCTGTCCTGACGTTTCCCGCGCTGGGTCACGCGCTCGATCTTTCGCAAAGCGCGTTCGGCTTGTGGGCGGGTACGGCGATCAACGATACGTCGTCGGTCGTCGCGGCCGCGTTCGCATACGGTCACTCCGCGGGAAACGCAGCGGTGGTCGTGAAGCTCACGCGCACGCTGTTGATCGTGCCGGTCGTGCTCTTTTATGCGTGGAAACGAACGGCCGCGCATCGCGAAGGCGACAAACCCATTCCATGGCGTTCCGTTATTCCGTGGTTCATTTTGTGGTTTCTCGTCGCCGCGGCACTGGACACCGCGGGCGCGATCCCAGCATCGTGGCACGCGCCGATTCAGCGACTCGCGCTCTTTACGATCGTGGTCGCGTTGGCAGGCGTAGGCCTCTCGTCGGACCTCTCGCGCATAAAGGCGGCCGGTTTTCGACCGCTTGCGCTCGGTGCGGTACTTTGGATCGCCATCGTACTCGGAAGTCTAGCGATCGCGCACTATACCAACGTCTCGATGTAAATCCCGAGGCCCAGCGCGGCCGCGACCATCGACGCGTTCGCGAGTTCGATCGCTTCGCGGTCGTCTTTGGGTTCGGGTTCGGTCGCAACGGGCCCGTTCTTACCGGTGACTCCCAGCAGCACTCGGGCTAGACCGTTACTCATGCAAGAGAAATTCCCTTACGGGCGCCCGGTTAAACGGTTTGGTCGTAGGGCGCCGGCCCGACGGAAGATAAAATGAGGTGTCTTGGAAGATCGCGCAGGGACCGTGACCGTGACGCTCCCCGAAATGGGCGAGTCGGTCACCGAAGGCTCCATCGTCGAGTGGCGCAAGAAAGTTGGCGATTTCGTCGACGAGGGCGACGCATTGGTCGACGTTACCACCGACAAGGTCGACGTCGAAGTTCCGGCCACGGCGTCCGGCGTGATCACGCAAATTCTTGCCAACGAGGGCGACACAGTCGCGGTTGGATCGGCGCTCGCCCAAATCGACACAGCTCGCAACGGGAACGGAAGAGCCCCCTCCGCCCCTGCCGCCAAGGCGCCCGCTAGCTCAGCCGGGCCGCCCCGGATCGTGCCCGTGACGTTACCTGAAATGGGTGAGTCGGTCGCCGAGGGCTCGGTGGTCGAGTTGCGCAAGCGAATCGGTGACTACGTGCAGGAAGGCGATACGCTGCTAGAAGTCACGACCGACAAAGTCGATGTCGAGATACCGGCGCCCGCGAGCGGGGCGATTGTCAACGTTTTGGTTGCGGCAGGCGACACGGTTACCGTCGGCGCGAAGCTGATGGAACTCGATGCAAATGCAGCACCCGGCGCGAGCGTAACGGCAAGGAAGAGCGCGCCGCCGGCGCCGCAAAAGATAACGTCAACCCTTCGACAGGCTCAGGATGACGGCGTACTCGCGGATCAGCCCGCGCGGCGAATGGCCAAACGCCTAGACGTCGATCTTGCGCTCGTGCGCGCTTCCGGCCCTAATGGACTGATTTTGCGCAGCGACGTGCTGGAACAGGCGCAGCAAGCGAAGCGCCGCACTCCAACCGCTTCCGCCGGTGCGGCGTTGCCGCTGCCCGCCGTCGCGCCGCATGCGAAGCTCACACCGCTCAAAGGTCCCGTAGCGACCTTGGCCGGCTACATGGAGCAGAGCCTGACGATTCCGACGGCGACGAGCTTCCGTACGTTGCTCGTCGACGTTCTCGATGCGCGTCGCAAGGAGCTCAACGGCGCAATCAAGGCTGCCGGACGCAATGAAAAGGTCTCGTTCACGCACCTTATCGCGTACGCGCTCGTGCGCGCGGCTCAAGAAATCCCGGCGATCACGTATTCGTTCCGTCGCGACGACGGCGGTGCGCCGCTGCGCGTCGAGCCGGGCGTGCACTTGGGACTGGCCGTCGACACCGAACGCAAAGACGGATCGCGCTTTCTGGTCGTTCCGGTCATCAAGAATGCCGACGGTTTGGATTTCGCCGCGTTCCGGATGAAGTACGAAGAACTGGTCGTCAAAGCGCGCGACAACAAGCTCACCGCCGACGATCTCCAAGGCGCGTCGTTCACCTTGACCAATCCCGGCGGTATCGGCACCGTTGCGTCGGTGCCGCGACTCATGGCCGGACAAGGTGCGATCGTTGCAGCCGGCGCCATCGGTTATCCGCCCGGCTTTGCCAGCGCGAACGAGCAATCGCTCAAGCTTCTGGGCGTTTCGCGCGTAATGCAGATGACGAGCACCTACGATCATCGCGTCGTTCAGGGTGCGCAGTCCGGCGAGTACCTGCGCCGCGTCGACGATCTTTTGCAAGGTAAGGACGGCTTCTACGAAGCGTTGTTTGCATCGTTGGGTCTTCAGGCGGCTGCAATCCCGCAAGTCAGCATCGCAGCCGGCGCGCCGCCGGCGGCAGGCGCACCGACCGCAGCGGCTCCCTCCGACGAAATGCTGCGCGCCGTCGCGGCCGGTATGGCGATCGTGTCGGCCTATCGGCGCTTCGGCCACTTGGCGGCGACTCTCGATCCGCTCGGCACCGAACCGGTCGGCGACTCATCGCTCGAACCGCAGACGTACGGTTTGACCCCGGCGCTGCAGAGCGCGATCCCGGCCAGCGTGCTGCGCGTGAAGGTACCCGGCAGCACGCTGGCAGAGGTGCTGCCGCGTCTCAAGGAGACGTATAGCTCGACGATCGCTTACGAGATCGAGCACATTTCGAACGCAACGCAGCGCGTTTGGCTCCGCGATTACATCGAATCGGGCAAAAACCGCATCAAGCTTTCGCCGGAACGCGAGATCGAGTTTCTCCAACGTTTGACGCGCGTCGAGGCGTTCGACCGTTACGTTCGCAAGGCATTTCTGGGACAGAAGACGTTCTCGGGCGAGGGACTCGACGTCATGGTCCCGATGCTCCAAGAGATGCTCGACATGCTTGCCGACGACGGCGTCGACAACGCGGTGATCGGCATGGCGCATCGCGGCCGGCTCAACGTCATTGCGCACGTCGTCGACATGCCGTACGAAGAGGTTATGACCGAGTTTGAAGCCGGCCAATACAAGGGACATCTCGGCGACGACGACGTGATGGGCGACGTAAAATACCATCATGGCGCGAAGGGCGACTTCGTCACATCGAAGGGCAAGCGCATCGCGGTCACTTTGGCGCACAATCCCAGTCATCTCGAGGCCGTCGACCCGGTCGTCGAAGGAAGCGCGCGCGCGCTGCAGACCGATCACAGTCGCGGCGTCCCGGCGTTTGAGCGCAAACGCGCGGTCCCGGTTCTCATTCACGGCGACGCCGCGTTCATTGGTCAGGGCATCGTCTCTGAAGTGCTTAATCTGCAGTCGCTGCCCGGTTACGAAACGGGCGGCACGGTGCATTTAATCGCCAACAATCAAATCGGATTTACGACCGATGCGTTCGACGCGCGTTCGACGCGCTATGCTTCGGACTTGGCAAAGGGCTTCGACGTTCCGATCGTGCACGTCAACGCCGACGACGTCGACGCGTGCATCGCAGCGGTGCATCTGGCAATCGACTACCGCCGGGCGTTCAGCCGCGACATGCTCATCGATCTCATTGGATATCGCCGTTTCGGTCACAACGAGCAAGACGAGCCGGCGTACACGCAGCCGCACATGGCTGACAAGATCAAGACGCATCCGACCGTGCGCGAACTATTTGCCAACAAGCTGATCAATCAAGGGCTGCTCACGTCGGAACAGTCGCAAGCCATGACCGATGCGGCGATGGAGCGTTTGCAGGCAGCGCGCAAGGCCGTCAAAGGTGTGCTGGCCTCGCACATGCACGGCCGCAAGATGTCCGGCAGCAATACGTTCGACGGTACGACCCTCGTGCCGGTCGATCGTGCGCAGCTCGTCGCTTGGAGCGAAGCGATTGCAGCCGTCCCCGAGAATTTCGCGCCCAACCGCAAGCTGCTGTTGCAGTTCGAGCGCCGAAAAGCGACGATCGCGGAAAAGGGCATCGTCGATTGGGGAACTGCAGAAGCGCTCGCTTTTGCGTCGCTGCTCTCGTCCGGCACGCCGATTCGTCTGACCGGACAGGATACCGAACGCGGCACGTTCAGCCATCGCCACGCCGTCCTTCACGATCCATCGTCGGGTAAGACGTGGATACCGCTGCAGCATCTTTCGAGCGGGCAGGCGTCGTTTGAAATCCATAATAGCCCGCTGTCGGAATACGCGTGTGTCGGTTTCGAGTACGGCTACTCGACCGAGGAACCCAACGCGCTGGTCCTGTGGGAAGCCCAGTACGGCGACTTCTTCAACGGTGCTCAGATCATCGTCGACCAGTTCATCGCCGCGGGCCAAGCAAAGTGGGGGCAGACCTCGCGTTTAACGTTGCTGCTTCCGCACGGTTACGAAGGGGGCGGTCCCGAACATTCGAGCGCGCGTCTCGAGCGTTTTCTGCAGCTCGTTGCCGAAGGCAATCTACGCGTTGCGTATCTGTCGACGGCGGCCAACTACTACCATCTCCTGCGCATGCAGGCCCGCTCGCCGATCGCCGTGCCGCTGGTAGTAATGACGCCCAAGTCGCTGCTTCGCGCCGAAACCGCATCAGGAACTCTCGACGACATGGCAACCGGCACGTTCTTACCGGTCATCGACGATCCGCGACAGCTCGATCGCGAGAGCGTGGAGCGGCTAGTCCTTTGCAGCGGTAAGATCTATCACGATCTCGTCGCACACGATGGTGCCGCGAAGCTGAAGAAGACAGCCATCGCCCGCATCGAGCTGCTGGCGCCGCTGCCCGCGGGCGAGATCAATCGCGTTATCGGCAGCTATCCCAATCTCAAGAAAATCGTGTGGGTGCAGGAAGAGCCGAAGAACATGGGCGCGCGTGCGTTCGTGCGCCGGCGGCTGCTGGAAAGTAAACGCGACGGTTTCGACATCGAATACATCGGTCGCGGGTATCGCGCTAGTCCGTCTGAGGGATACGCCGGCCAACACGCGGTTGAGCAAGAGCGGATTCTCGGCTTAGCTTTGAGCGAATAGTGAGCGAATCGGCGCGCGAACGCGGCGAGCGCCTCCTGCGGAAAATCGACGGCGATAAAGTCGCCGACAACCTGCTGCGCGAGTACGAAGACGTCGCGCCCGACTTCACGCGCTACCTCGTGGAGTTTGCCTTCGGCCAGATTTACGCGCGCGACGGCGACTTGCGGCACAAGGAACTCGTCGCCATTGCCTCGCTGGCGACGATGGGCGGTTGCGACGGACAGCTCGAAACGCACGTGCACGGCGCGTTTAATGTCGGATTGAGCGAGGAAGAAATCGTGGAAGCGGTGATGACGTTGATTCCGTATATTGGGTTCCCAAAGGCACTGAATGCAATGGCCGTAGTCAAACGGGTGCTTGCGAAGCGCAAACCGGCGTGAAACCCGTCGTTCTCCTTTTGGCCTGTCTGGCAGCGGCGTCTGCGCGTCTGAGCTATCCGTCGCCGCCGGTAGACGACACGGTAGACGATTATTACGGCACCAAGGTGCCCGATCCGTACCGTCCCCTCGAGGACATCGATTCGCCGCAGACGCGTACATGGGTGAAGGCCGAGGCAGCCCTCACGCGGTCGTATTTAGATGCAATCCCTCAACGTGCCGCAATAAAACGGCGTCTGACGGCAATGCTTGACTACGAGCGATGGACCGTGCCGTTTCACATGGGTGAACGGTATTTCTTCTTCTACAATACGGGCTTACAGAATCAGGCCGTGCTTTATACCATGCGTGGAATCGACGGAGCGGCGCGGGTTTTCATCGATCCCAATACTCTCTCGAAGGACGGATCGATCAACCTCGGCGAGGAGTCGCCGAGCTGGAACGCACAGCTTTTGGCTTACACGACCAGAATCTCGGGATCCGACTGGCAGACGTGGCATGTCCGCAGCGTCGCAACCGGCAAAGATCTACCCGACGTGCTCAAGTGGAGCAGGTTTTCCGATTGCGCTTGGCTGCCCGACGACAGCGGATTCTACTACGAGCGCTATCCGGCGCCGGCAATGGGGCTGGCATACAAGGGTGCACTGTACGACCACGCGGTCTATCTTCACCGCCTAGGAACGCCGCAGTCGTCCGATCGGCGAATCGTATACCGGCCAGCGCACAGAAACTGGTTGTACGGCGTAAGGGTGACGAGCGACCGGCGATACGGAATTGTGAGCGTTTCAAGCAACGACTCGATCAACAACCGCATCGCTTACTTCGATTTTCTCGATCGTAAACGCCGTTTAATGCCGCTTTTGTGGAAAAGCGACGCGCTGTGGACGTTCGTCGACAACGCCGGCCCCTTGTTCTTTTTCTCCACCGCGCTGAACGCACCGAATAAGCGCATCGTGGCCGTGGATCTTCGCAACCCCGCCGTGCGAACCGTCGTTGCGGAGGCGAGCGATCAGCTCCAAGACGCATCCGCAGTGGGACATCGTTTCATTCTTTCCTATCTCCACGACGCTCACTCGGCCGTAAGAATCTACGATGAGAAGGGACGCTTCATTCGCGACGTCGTGCTTCCCGGTATCGGCTCGGCGAGCGGGTTTGCGGGTTCCGCCTCGGATCGCACGACGTTTTACAGCTACTCCGGTTATACGACCGCGCCGGCGGTCTATCGGTACGACGTTTTCACCGGTGCAACTGCCGTCTACAGAAAGGCGCGAATCCCGTTCGACGCCGCCCACTACACGACGCAAGAAGTATTTTACAGCAGCAAAGACGGCACGAGGGTGCCGCTGATCCTTGCCCATCGCAAAGACATCAGACTCGACGGCTCCCACCCCACGCTGCTCTATGGCTACGGCGGTTTTGCCATTCCACAGGAGCCGTATTTTTCAACCGCACGCGCGGTATGGATGCAAATGGGCGGCATTTACGCGGTGCCGAACATTCGGGGCGGCTCCGAGTACGGAGAAGCGTGGCATAAGGGCGGCATGCTTTCAAAGAAGCAGAACGTGTTCGACGATTTCATCGCTGCCGCCGAGTACCTCATCGCGCAGAAATATACTTCCACCTCCAAGCTGGCCATCGAGGGCGACTCAAACGGCGGCCTGCTGATCGGTGCGGTCGAAACGCAGCGCCCGGATCTCTTCGGTGCAGCAATCCCCGGTGTGGGTCTACTCGACATGCTGCGTTTCGACAAATTCACGGTTGGCAACGTTTGGATCTCCGAGTACGGTTGTTCGAGGTGCGGAAAAGAGCAGTTCGATTGGCTGTATTCGTACTCTCCGTACCACAACCTCAAGTCGGGAGTCGCGTATCCGCCCACGCTGATCGTCACGTCCGATCACGACGATCATGTTTTTCCGGCCCACAGCTTCAAATTTGCCGCCAAAATGCAGGCCGATCAGGCCGGATCGGCGCCGGTACTTCTGCGCGTCCAAATGAAAGCCGGCCATGGGGAGGCCACGACGTTGGCGCAAAGTATCGACCTTGTCGCCGACGAGTACGCTTTCCTCGTAAGGAACTTAGGCTTCACGCTTTAGCCCGCGTCGTGCGCGGTATCCGGCGACCTTAGCCCGATTGCCGCAGCGTTCCATCGAGCACCAGCGTCGGCGCCTGCCGCGCGAATCGTCGATGAAATATGCCTTGCAGCCCTCGCAGCGCCTTAAATCCCGCGCGCGGCGGGCGATCACGGCGATGCCGTCACGCGCGAGCGCCGCGAGCGCGCAACGAACCGGATCCGTCGCGATGTGTAGGATCCGCCCTTGCGGCGAGAGCGCAACGATGGGCGGCTCGTCGGCCGCGTAACTATTGAGCGTCTCGACGTCGCGCGACGACAAGAGATCGCCGGTGGCGGCGGCCGCAATCGCGCGGCGGAGCACGTCGCGCAGGGTCATCGCCGACGCCAGTTCCTCAGGCCGTACGGACGGAGGATGGGACAGAACGTCGAGAGCGACCAGAGCGCCCGCAAGCTGCGATTCGCCGTCGATAGATAGAGCCGCGAAGCCGACGCTGCACGAAGTCAAGCGTAACTATCTTAAGTGGTTACGGAGCCATCGGTCAACGCTCCCAGCGCTGTAACCGCTTCAAATGGTGTTCTAAGGAAACATTTCGGCGAGTAACTCCTCGATGGACGGCGCATTGACGAAGAGCCCGCGGTGGGCGGCCGATACAAAGCCCTTCTCCACCATCGCATCGAAAAGCGCTAGCAGGTCGTCGTAATATCCGGCCTGATTGAGCAGGCCAATGGGCTTGTCGTGGATGCCCAGCTGCCGCCAGCTCAAGATCTCGCAGAACTCGTCCATCGTTCCAAAGCCGCCCGGCAGCGCGAGGAATCCGTCGCTCGACGATGCCATGAGCGCTTTGCGCTCGTGCATGCTGGCTACGATGTGGAGCGCGGACAGGCCCGGATGCTCGATCTCGACGCTCGAGAGCGCCTGAGGAATTACGCCGATGACTTCGCCGCCGGCCGCCAGCGCTGCGTCGGCTACCGCTCCCATGAGCCCGATCCGGCCGCCGCCGTAGACGACGCCGAAGCCGGCGCGCACGATCGCCGTCGCCGCCGCAGTCGCCATTGAAAGGAACGAACCGTCATAACCGGGGCTGCTGCCGCAGAAGACGCAGATGCGCAGCTTCATCGCGTGCGGCTTGGGCAGTTGAATCTCTTGCGCCTCCCGAACCGCGTGGCGTGACCACTGCACGGCGCGTGCCGGACGATGGCATCATTCGCATCATGCGCGAACGACGGCGCGCGGGAACGATGAGCGTCGTGGCCGGACTCGGTGCGAGCGAAATCGACGATATTGCCAAGCAACTGAAACGTCATTGCGGTACCGGCGGAACCGCGAAGAACGGCGTCGTGGAAATCCAGGGCGATCATCGGGAGCGCATCGCCGCGTGGTTCGCGTCGCAAGGCCGCAAGGTCAAACTTGCCGGCGGCTAGAGCAGCTCCATTTCATTCGTCGGCTTCGATCCGGTGTTCGGACAGCGGTGCGGTTCATCGAGTATTGTTGTAACATATGCGGACAATAGGAGCGCCCATTCCGGGACCCGGCCGGCTCGAGACGCTGCAAAAACTTGCGCCCAATCCCTTCCCGCGCTTCGTTCCGTTCTTGAGCGAGATGACGCAAAGGTACGGAAACCTGATCGCGTTCGCGCTGCCGTGGCGAAGCTACGTTTTCGTCAACGAGCCGCTGCTGATCAAGGACATTCTGGTCACGCAGCAGCACGCGTTCGTAAAGTCGCTCGGTACGCGAGCGCTCAAAGTGCTTTTGGGCGAGGGCTTGCTGACCAGTGAAGATCCGTTGCATCGTAAGATGCGGCGCATCGTGCAGCCGGCGTTTCATCGCGAGCGCATCGCGGCGTACGCGCGTGAGATGGAGCGCCACGCCGAGGCGTTCGCCGATCGCATCGAGCCCGGCAGCAGTTTCGATTTGCATGCGGCAATGACCGAGCTGACCCTGCGCATTGCAACCACGACGCTCTTCGGAAGCGACGAGAGCGGATCGACTCGGGTGGTGTCCGACGCACTACGCTTGATGATGGAGGAGTTTCCTTACGCACTGATGCCGTTGGGGCGGCTCCTGCAGCGTTTGCCGCTACCGTCGACGCGCCGCTTCGAACGCGCTCGCGCCACGCTCGATGAGGTGATCTACGAAGTGATCGCGCGCCGCCGCCGTGGAGGCAGCGGCGCCGACGCGCTGTCCATGCTGCTGGTGGCAAGCGACGCCGAGACGGGAGACCGGCTCACCGACGAACAGGTTCGCGACGAAGTCATGACGTTGTTCATGGCCGGACACGAAACGACGGCCAATCTCCTAACCTGGACGTTCTACCTGCTCGCGCGCAATCCGGACGTCGAGAAGCGCTTGGAAGCGGCGGCACGCGAGGGTGACCGAGAGTTCGCCGGCCACGTCATACACGAAACGCTACGGTTGTATCCGCCTGCGTGGCTGCTCGGGCGCGAAACGGTCGGCGACGTTACCCTTGCAGACGGAAGTGTTATTCCGGCAAAGACGACGGTCTTTATCTCGCCGAAGTTGCTGCACGCTCGCGCCGACGTTTTCCGCGACCCGATGCGATTCGATCCGAACCGCTGGCTCGGCGCGGCGCCTCCGCCGTTCGCGTTCGTTCCGTTCGGTGGCGGCGCGCGGCGCTGCATCGGTGAGGATTTCGCGTGGATGGAAGCGTCGATCGTTCTGCTCGCGCTCGCGCGACGCTATCGTTTCGTTATGGATACAACGGTCGAGGTGCCGACCTTGCCATCGGTAACGCTGCGGCCCGCCGCACCGGTTCCGGTGCGGGCGGCGGCCGCGGCCGCCGCCCATCGAACGGGTTAGGCGAGTACGAGCTGTTCGTCGCCGACGCCGGCTTTACGCACGGCTTCTTGGATCATCTGATCCTGAATCTCCCGCACGGCCCAACGCGCCTGTGCGTCGGCCGAAAGCTTGTCGACCGGATCGAAGTAGACGAAGGCCTTGCCGGGCTTGACGCTGGGCGCTGCATACACGGCGATGCCGTTCTCGCGATCGTAATACTCGTACGAGTGCACGTCGCGCTTGCCGCCGCCGCCCGGCGCGTCGCAGACGAAGGTCGGCGTGTTGAAGCCGGCCGTGCTTCCGCGCACGAACTTCTCGGTGTCGGTCGCCGTCCAGATCGTGGTGCGCAGTTCCTCGACTCCCTTGACCATGTCGTGCATGTAGACATAGTACGGGTGCACGTTGATATGGCCGAGACGCTTGACGAGCAGCTGCATGCGCCGGCGCGTATCGTTCACGCCGCGGATGAGCACCGACTGGTTGCGCACGAAGATTCCGCGCTCGAAGAGCACTCGCATCGCATTTTCGCTGATCCACGTGATCTCTTCGGGAGCGTTGAAGTGCGTGTGGAGTACGACTTCCTTGCCCATCTTACGGCCGCGGTCGACGACGGCGGTGATCGCGTCGAGCCACTCCACGTGCGTCAGTATCTTCATCGGCATAATCGCCGGGCCTTTGGTGGCAAAGCGCATGCGCCGCACGTGAGGAATGTCGAGCAGCCGGTTGCCGATGACGTCGAGGTTCTTCGGCGACATTTGATACATGTCGCCGCCCGAGATCACGATGTCTTCGAGTTCGGGGCGCCCGGCGATGTACTGGAAAGCCTCTTCCCACTGCTTGGGCGTCTTGGCGAGCGCGACCTTATCGACGTTCTCCGTATCGGGACCGATCGCATAGCTGCGCGTGCAGAACCGGCAATATACGGGGCACGTGTTGAGCGGAAGGAAGAGCGCCTTGTCGACGTAGCGGTGCACGAGACCCGGAACGGGCGAATCGCCTTGTTCGTGCAGCGAGTCCAAGGTCAGCCGCGGATGATCCGGCAGCAACGTTGAGCCCAGCGGAACGAACTGCCGGCGAATCGGATCGTTGACGGGGTCGTTCCAGTCGATCAGCGCTATCGCGTAGGGCGAAACGCGCACGGCCATCGGGGCGCGCTTGAAACCGGCCTCGGCATCGGCGTAGAACTCCGCCGAGCAGACGTCCTTGATCGCGGCGAGCAGCTCGTCGGCCGTCTTTACGGCATTCTTCTGCTGCCATAAATGATCGAGGAACGTCGCCTCGTCGACGTCTTTGTACGCCGGTATGTGGCGCCAGAACTCGCCCTGCTTAAGGTTCTTATAGTCGAACTGCTCGGGCGATGCGGGCGGCTTGAGGTGGTTGATCGTGACGGTCTCGCTCATAGCTTGTCCTCTAGTGTTTCTTAGCGTACTTGGCGTTGAAATAGTCGTGCAGGTGCGGATGGTCGCGCAGCGTCTGCAGCGCCGTCTGCGCGTGATCTTTGGCGTAGCCGTTGCCGATGATCATCGTGACGTCGCGTCCGACGCCTTCGGCACCTAGCGCCGCGGCGGTGAACGACGTCGACATCGAAAAAAAGTAGACGATCCCGTCGTCTTTCGTGCAAAGAATCGACGACATTTCGGTAGCGGGAACGTTGACGCAGTTGATCGTCACGTCGGCCAGCTCCGGCACCAGGGCGGAAATCTGTTCGCTGAGCTCCAGCGCGTCGCGCGCGTCGGCCTTGACGAGCGTGTCGACCAGGTGATCGGTCAAGATGAGTTGCGCCGACTCCGATTCGGGATGCGGCACGACGCCGATCACGTGGCCTTGCGGACCGACCTGCCGGCGTGCTTCCGCGCACGCAAGCATGCCGCTCTTGCCGCCGGCGCCGATGACGACGACCGTTTGACCGGGCTTGCACAACCGCTTGACCTGTGCCGGAGCGCCCGCGACGTCGAGCACGGCCAGCGCGACGTTCTCGTCGATATCAGACGGCAGCTTCGCCCAAATGCCGCTTTGAAAGAGAATCGCTTTTCCACGGATCCAGACACGCCCCGTCGCGACGTCGACTCGCACGATCTCTTCGAGGTGCAGCGGCGTCAGCGAAAGCGATACGAGCGACGCGATGCGGTCGCCCGGTTCGAGGCCGATCGTTCCACGCAGCTCTTTACCGACCTCGGCGACGGAACCGATGAACATGCCGCCGCTGCCGGTCACGGGGTTATGCTGCTTTCCGCGCTCGTTTACGATGCCCACGATGTGCTCGGCGATGCGCGTGGCGTCGCCGTCGCAAGCGTCGGCGATCTGCTTGAACGAAGCGGAGTCGATGTTCAGCGTCTCGACGCTGCAAAGGATTTCGTTGTCGTGGGGGACCGGCGTATTGTCGATCTTCCACGCGCTCTGCGGCATGGCACCGGCCGGTTCGAGCACGCGGTGCGTGCCCAGCGGATGACCCTTGCGTTCGGAAACGGCGCTCATGATTGGATAGTCACTCCTCCGCGATCGAAAGGCGTGGTGAGAACGATCGTGGTGCGCGTCCGCGCCATCCCCGGCATGGCTTTGAGCCGCGCGAGGAGATCGTCGAGATGCTGCGTGGAGCGCGTGACGACCTTAATGAGGAAGGTCTCTTCGCCCGCGACCGAGTGTACCTCGCAGACTTCGGGCATCTCGCCCAGCGTGCGGGTGAACTCGTCGTATCTGCAGTCCGGCGCGGTATAGCAACTCACGAACGCCGTTAGGTTCAACCCTAGCCGTTTGGCGTCGAGCTGTACCGAGTAGCGCTGAATGTATCCGCGCTGCTCGAGGCGCTTGACGCGGTCGTGGACCGCCGGGGCCTTGAGGCCGACGACCGAACCGAGCTCGGCAAAGGTGGACCGCGCGTTACGCTGCAACGCGTCAAGGAGCCGGATATCGAGCTCGTCGAGTTCTTCGGTTGCTAATACCATATTCGCTGGGGAGGCGGATTTGCCGAACAATCTTCGGTCAGGCAATAATAGCACCAACGATTTATTCGGCGCAAGGGGGCTTGCGCGAACATTTGCTCTTTCGGCGGCCATCCTCGCCGCGGCGTGCAGCACCGGATCCGGCGCCAACCGGGGCTCGACCTTGCAGTTTGCCATTGCGGCCGATCCGCAGACACTCAACCCCCTTTTTCTTCACCCCGACGCAGGCTCGGTCGAGCAGCAGCTCGCCCGCCTGGCCTTCGAGCCCTTCATCGACTTAGACGAAAAGGGCCGCGCGGTGCCAGCTTTGCTCGCCGCCATTCCCGACGAGCGCGACGGCGGCGTTTCGCGGGACGGCCGCACCATCGTGTATCGCTTGCGGCACGGCGCTCGCTGGAGCGACGGGCGGCCCGTGACGGCCGCCGACGTGCTTTTCACGCTGCACGCGATTTTGGATCCGCGTAATCCCGTACGCTCACACGAAGGCTACGACTTGATCGATCGTGCGTACTCGCGCAATCCGTACACCGTCGTCTTCCATCTCAAACACGCGTGGGCTCCGGCCGTGATGACGTACTTTTCGTATGGATTTTCGCCCCAGTTCGTCTTACCGCAACACGTGCTGCGCAATCGAGCGCCGCTCGATCGCGCAGCATTCAATGACGCCCCGACGGTTGGAGACGGGCCGTACCGATTCGTTTCGTGGCAGCGCGGCGATCGTTTGCGTTACGAAGCAAATCCGCTCTACTGGCGCGGTCGCCCAAGCGTCGGCGCCCTCGACGTGCGCGTCGTACCGCAACCCTCGACCAACCTGGTGCTTCTGCAGGCGGGCGAGCTCGACTGGAATTTGATCGCGCCGGTGCAGCGAGCGGTGCTGCGCGGAAAAGCGGGATTGAAGTTCGTGAGCGTGCCCACGTCCGTCGTCGCCGGCCTCGCGCTCAATACCGCGCATCCTCCGCTCGACGACGTGCGCGTCAGACGGGCGATCGCGATGTCGATCGACCGCGACGCGATCTCGAAGAAAATCACGCTCGGCGTCTATCCCGTAACCGATCAGATTACACCGCAGTTTTCGTGGGCGTACGACGCGTCGGTCAAAGAGCCGGCATACGATGTGCGCGCGGCCGACGCGCTCTTCGATCTGGCCGGTTGGCGGCGCGGCCCGGACGGCATGCGCCGTAAAGACGGCGCGCCGTTGCAAATGCTCTACGTGCAGTTTCCCGAATCGATGACGGGCGTGCGCGTCGCAACGGCGGTACAAGCCGCGCTGCACGATCGCGGTATCGCCGTAACGGTGAAATCGGTGAGCAACGCTCAGCTATTTTTGCCGCGTTCGGGCGTGCTGGCAAGCGGCGGCTTCGACATTGCGTACGTGCCGTGGACTATGGGCGCCGATCCCGATGATTCTGCCGTGCTCGCCTGTAAGGGGCCGTCAAACTATATGCGCTGGTGCAGCCGCGCCGTCGACGCTCTGGAGCGGCGCGCACTAGCGACGACGGATTTGGCGGAGCGCCGGCGCCTTTACGGGCAAATCGCGCGAATCGTCGCGAGCGACGTTCCAATCGTCTACCTTTTCGATGCGCGGTACCTTTACGCGTACCGTTCGCGAATGCACGGCTTTGCGCCGAACGCGTTCCTCCCCACGTGGAACGCCTTCGCCTGGACTTTACGCTAACGCGCGAAGGGGGAGACGACGGTAAAAAGGTATCCTCACGAGATGGGTGCCGAGGCGATGGCTCGGTGATCGAATTCTTTTTGAAGCGGCCCCTTTTTGCGGCCGTGATGAGTTTCATCGTGCTGCTGGGCGGCGCGATCACGCTGCCGGCGCTGCCCATCTCGCAGTATCCGCAAATCGCGCCGCCGACGATCACGGTGACGGCGCAGTATCCGGGCGCCGACGCTCAATCGGTCGTGCGTTCCGTCACGTCGCCGCTCGAAATCAACATCAACGGCGCCGACGGCATGCAATACATGCAGTCGTACTCGAGTGCGAACGGAACGGCGACCATTGTCTGTACCTTCGCGCTAGGTACCGATCCGACGATCGATCAGGTCAACGTTCAGCACGGTGTGGATCTTACGCTGGCGCAGCTGCCGCAGGCGGTGCAGAGCTACGGCGTTACGGTGGAAAAGAGCTCGGGCAACATCACTATCGCCGTTGCGATGACGTCGGCGAGCTCGGCGGTTTCCGACATCGACGTCAGCAACTACGCCGACATCAACGTCATCGAAGAGCTCAAACGAATCCCCGGCGTAGGCGCCGTATCCGTCTTAGGCGATCGTACGTACGGCATGCGCGTCTGGGTCGATCCACACAAACTGCAGGCCAACGGCATTTCACTTACGACGGTAGTCAACGCGATTGGGGCCAACAATGCCGACGTCGCGCCCGGCGCCATCGGGCAGCCGCCCACTACCGGCTCGCAGCCGTTTCAGATTCCGATCAAGGTCGACGGCCGTCTGACGTCGCCTGAAGAGTTCAAAAAGATCGTCGTGGCGGTCCAGCCCAACGGCGGATTCGTCCGGCTTGGCGACGTTGCAGATGTCGAGCTGGGCGCGGAAAACTATATAACCTCGGCGCGATTCGACGGTAAGACCGCCGTCGTGCTGGCAATTCAAGGTCAGCCTACGGCCAATTCGCTGCAGATTTCGAAGAACGTGCGCGCGACGATGGCGCGGCTTTCCAAGCAGTTTCCGCCGGGTTACGGCTACGAGATCGCGTTCGACACGTCGGATTTCGTCAAGTCGTCGATCGAAGAGGTCGTCGTTACGCTCTTCATCGCGATCCTCTTGGTCGTGCTCGTCATCTTTCTATTCTTGCAGAACTGGCACAGCGTTCTCATTCCGTCGATCACGATTCCGGTCTCCCTAGTCGGAACGTTCGTGGTGTTCAAGGTGCTGAACTTCAGCATCAATACCCTGACCTTGTTCGGATTGACGCTGGCGACGGGCCTCGTCGTGGACGACGCCATTGTCGTTTTGGAGAACATCGTTAGGCACATCGTCGACGATAAGAGCAGCCCGTTTGAGGCGACCGCGCGAGCTATGAAAGAGATCGGCGGGGCGGTCATCGCGACTTCGCTGGTGCTGATGTCGGTCTTCATTCCGGTTTCGTTTTTGCCCGGCACGACCGGACAGCTCTACCGGCAGTTTGCCTTGACGATTGCCGCGTCGATCGCGATCTCGCTGTTTACCGCAATGACGCTCGCGCCGGTGCTCACCTACCAATGGGTGCATGGCGAAGAACCCACCAAGAACGTCTTTCTCGAGTGGTTCAACCGCAAGCTCGCCGCCTTGACCGCATGGTACGAAGGCTTGGTGCCGAAGTTCATCGCGCAAACCAAAGCGTTCGTCATCATATTCTTGGCGGGACTCGCTCTCGTCGGCGCCTTGTTCGTCGTTACGCCGCAGGGCTTCATACCCTCAGAAGATCAGAGCCTGCTGTTCGTTATCGTTTCCTTGCCGATTCAATCGTCGATGGATCAGACGACGGCCGTCGTCAAGAAGATGGAGAGCTACATGCTCCATCTGCCGCAGGTCGAGGCCGTAACGTCGGGCATCGGCTTCGGCCTGGCTAACAACGGCTCGAATCAAGCGACGCTATTCGTCACGCTCAAACCGCTCAAGGAGCGCGCGGGCATCGAAAGCAGCGCCGTGTACCTGCAGTACCAGCTCTACACGCAGTTCCTCAAGATGCCGGGCGTAACTGCGCTGCCTGCGAATCCGCCGCCGATTCCCGGTTTGGGTTCGACCGGCGGCTTCGCGTTCGAGATCGAAGACGTCAACAATCTCGGCCTACCGACGTTGAGCAAAGTTGCCGGTACGATTCTCGCGAAAGCCGCGGCCGATCCGAAGCTCCAAGCGATGCGGTATCCGACCATTTTTAGCGGTCCCTATCTGCAGGCAAACTTCGATCGCGCCAAGGCGCAGCAGTTCGGCATTTCGCCATCGACCTTCTTTCAAACGCTCAACGCGAGCACCGGTTCCACCTTCGTGAACTTCTTCGATTACGGCAACCGCTCGTACGACGTTCTCGTGCAGGCCCGCGCCAAGGACCGCGCGACCATGCAATCGTTGTCGCGCGTGTACGTGGCCAACTCGGCCGGTGCGATGATGCCTGCCTCGCAGTTCCTCAAGATGCAGAACGTCAATGCGTACGTGACGATCATGCGATTCAACGAATACAACGCCATCGAGATCGACGGGCAGCCGTCGGCAGATTCCAGTTCGGGCAACGCGCTCAACACGATGACGCGCTTGGCGAAGCAAAACTTGCCGTTCGGCATGTCGTACGCGTGGAGCGGCATTGCGCGCGAGCAAGTCTCGAGCGGGCCCCAGACCATTCTGATCTTTGCAATGGGCCTGCTGTTCGTCTTCTTGATCCTCGTGGCTCAATACGAAAGCCTGACGACGCCGTTCGTGATTATGCTGGCAGTGCCGCTGGCGCTGCTGGGTGCCGTCGGCGCGATCTTTCTGCGCTTCTGGACCGGCGTTGCGTCGTACTTGATTCATAGCAAGCTCGCCGGACATCCGGTCCCGATCTACATTACGACGAGCGACGTTTACGCGCAGATCGGCTACATCATGCTGGTCGGTCTCGCCGCGAAGAACGCGATTCTGATCGTCGAGTTCGCGAACCAGCTTCGCGAGCAGGGCCGCGACACGATCGATGCCGTCACGCATGCGGCGGCGACTCGTCTGCGGCCGATCCTGATGACGTCGATCGCCTTTATTTTGGGCATTCTGCCGCTTGCGTTCGCGCACGGCGACGGCGCGCAGTCCCGGATCTCGCTCGGCACCGCCGTACTCGGCGGTATGCTCGTCTCGACGGTTATGAATCTCGCGATCGTGCCCGTACTCTACGTGCTGGTCGTGAATTGGACCGAACGCCGAAAGCGGAAGCCCGATACGTCCGAGCTTCCGCCTCCACCGCTTACCCAACCACCGCCTCTCGTGTCATCGTAACGGGGCGCTATATTCCCATCACATCCAGCGTCCCGTCGGCTTCGACGAGCATCGGAGCGCCGTTGACGCCGGTGACGACTTCCACGACGTTACCAATCGGCAAGGCTTGAGATTCGAACGTTCCCGACGTATTTGAAGTGCCGAAAATGCCGCCTCGTTCGTAGACGAACAACGACGATCCGTTTCCGATCACGCCGCGTACCGGGTTCG
This sequence comes from Vulcanimicrobiota bacterium, assembly GCA_963715435.1. Lineage (GTDB taxonomy): Bacteria > Vulcanimicrobiota > Vulcanimicrobiia > Vulcanimicrobiales > Vulcanimicrobiaceae > JAFAHZ01. Next base: position 1,516,015 of record OY970243.1, on the reverse strand, counting down.
AAAACGTAGCAACCGTCGAGCCTCCCACAATGCGAACCGTGCCATCGGAGTCGCCATAATATGCCGTCGTCGACTGCGTTACGTTGGCTCCTACGCTGGTTGCTCCAGCCACGGAAGTCGTGCTTCCTGCGGCGTAGACATTAAGGCCAGGCGTCGCGGCATTGACGTCTTCAACGGTAACGAAATAATCGACGCCGCCGATCGTCTCGATCTTTCGATCCTGTCCGAATGCGACGGTCGCGCCGTGCGTACTGTCGTAAATCCCTCCTGGAAAACCAGCCGTCTGACAGAACAGCGTACCGGCGCCGTCTTCACCGATCGGCGTACTGAAGCTGCACGGATTGGCGGTGCCGCCGCCGAAGACTGTCGCAATTGAAGGCGCAATATTCTCATAGCCCCACGTGTTGTTACCGTACTCAAGATATCCCTCAAATCCCGTACCACCCCAATCGATCGGCGGACTTTGAAAGGGCGCCCCAGTCGAATTTCCAACGCCGATCCCGTAACTTGCGGATGCGATGTTAAAGGCCAGAGCCGCACTTTGTCCCCCCGAGTTGCCAAGAACGAAAACCGAATTCGGATCGAATCCCGCGGTGGAGGCAAATGGAACTTGCGTTGCGGACATTACCTGTATGGGAATGGGAGGGGCCACCCGCAACGCAATACCGGGGACGAACCGGACCGTCGACGGGTGAAACGCTACGCTCGTTTTCACACCCTTGTGCGCCGAAGGGGTAAGCGCGAACGTACCGACGTGTTGCGTGCCGTCGTACCGAAACGGAATAGGCATTCCGGGTGCGCTGACGGTCGTAGACGCGAGGTGAAACGACTTGTTCGTCGATTTGAGATCGAAGACGAGCGCGTTACCGTTGGCATCGGTGTAGTGTCCGTCCGGCGTAATGATGCGGCCGTCGGCATCGCGCGCCTCGAAGTTTACGTACCCGTTGCTCGCCGGTACGACGGCAAGCACGTTCGATTCCGGAACGAGAGCGACGCTAGCGGGAACACCGTCGAGGGTGAAATCGAAGAGGTTTCCGTTCGTCTTGAAAACCAGAACCGTCGCAGAGCCGCGCGACAAAACGCGGTTCTTTTTATCCTCTAACTGCAGCGTGATGAGGTCGACGCCGAGCGGCGCGACGATCTTTCCTGAGCACACGGCGGTGCATCGAAGCTTCTGCGTCGTCGAGGTCGTCTGATTGGCGCCTTGCACCGTGACGGCAACTTTACGGGTCGCCGACGAGACGTAGGCGGGAAGCGCACGATGTGCAACCGAGTCGTGCGTTCGTCCGGGCACCCAAATTCGAAGCCGAAGCGTCGCATAGCCTTTGCGGGTCGCCGTTGTCTGCAGCGCCGTTTAGCGTGGCGCTGGAAACCCCGTAATTCGGCGTCGGCAGCGAGCCGAAGGTGGACGAGCAAGCGGAAGCGGCGAAAACAAGCGTCGCGGCGGCGATCGCTTTGGCGTGAAACGAACGCACGGGAGCCTCCTCAAGACAGCGGGAAACCGTCTCCTCGATGGTTCGTCGTGCGAGGCAGCCAGGATGCCGGGCGAGCGCTACGTCGCTTTAACCGCTGCGGTTAACTCCTCGACCGAAGCCTTTGCGTCGCCGAAGAGCATGGAGCAGTTCGGCATCTCGTAGAGCGGGTTCTCGATGCCGGCAAAGCCGGACCGCATCGACCGCTTGAGCACCACGACGTTGTTGGCTTTATCGACGTCGAGAATCGGCATGCCGTAGATCGGGGAGCTCGCTACGTTGCGCGCGGCGGGATTGGTAACGTCGTTGGCGCCGATGACGAGCGCCACGTCGGTCGTCGTAAACTCAGGGTTGACGTCTTCCATATCGAGCAGCTGATTGTAGGGTACGTTCGCTTCGGCGAGGAGCACGTTCATGTGTCCGGGCATACGCCCGGCCACCGGGTGAATCGCGTAGAGTACCTTGACGCCGCGCTTTTCGAGCTGATCGGCCAGCGCTTTAACGCTGTGCTGCGCCTGCGCGACAGCCATTCCGTATCCCGGCACGAAGATCACCTTGTTCGCATACGCCAGCATAATGGCGACGTCGTCGGCGCCGGCTTGGCGAATTTGCTGCGGTCCCCCCAAACCAGCCGCCGGCTCCATTCCGCCGCCGGCGCCGAACGCGCCGAACAGCACGTTGGTCAGCGGACGATTCATGGCTTTGCTCATAGCGACGGTGAGGATCGTACCGCTTGCGCCGACGAGCGCGCCGCAAACGATGAGCAAGAACGAATTGATCTCGAAGCCCGCAATCGCCACCGCCACGCCCGTTGCTGAGTTCAAAAGCGAGATGACGACCGGCATGTCGGCGCCGCCGATCGGGAGGACAAACAGCACGCCCAGCATCAGCGCCGCAATCACTAAGCCGACGAATGCGCCGGGCGGCAGAAGGCCGAGCGTTACACAAAACCAGGCGCCCAGCCCCACAATCGCAAGAAGGATGAGCGCGTTGACGACTTGTTGTCCCCGATACGTTACCGGCCGGCCGGTCATGAGTTCTTGCAGCTTGAGAAACGCGATGAGCGAGCCGGCGAAGCTTACCGACCCGATGATGAGCGAAAGCACGAGCGAAACGGCAACGACGATATCGAGCGACGCCGTTCCGTTTTGCGAGACGTAGTATTCGACGATCGAGATGAGCGCCGCCGCGCCGCCGCCCGCGCCGTTGTACAGCGCGACCATTTGCGGCATTGCCGTCATCTTCACTTTGAACGCGGCCACGATGCCGACGGCAGCACCCACCGCGACGCCGATCAAAATGGCCCACCATCCAACCGCACCGGTCTGCACGAGGATCGCGGCAATGGCGATTGCCATGCCGACCATCGCAATGCGGTTGCCGCGACGCGCCGTCGCCGGAGAGTTCAGCTCGTGAAGACCGTAGATGAAGAGCGCGATGGCGACGAGATCGCCGAGAAAGATGCCGACGGCAGTATCGCTCACTTGCCGCGTTCCTTACCCTTGAACATCTCGAGCATGCGCTCCGTTACGGCGAATCCGCCGAAGACGTTGATCGCGCCCAGCGTCACCGCAGCGGTTGCCAGCCCAATGAGCACCGCCGCCTGTGCCGTACCGCCGAAGAGCTGCGCGACGATGACGATTGCGCCGACGAAGACGATGCCGTGAATCGCGTTGGTCGCCGACATCAACGGCGTGTGCAAGGTCGTCGGTACTTTCGAGATGACCTCGAAGCCGACGAAGACGGCCAAAACCAGTACCAGCAACAGATTGAGATAGTGTGCGGCATCCATTACGATGCGGTTCCTCCCACCAGAGCGTTGCCTGCGTGGACGACGCACGCCCCTTTGGCGACGTCGTCGTTCATGTCGATCGTCAGCACGCCGTCTTTGATCCACGGCGACAAGAGCGCGTGGAGATTGCGCGAGTAGAGCTGACTTGCGTGATACGGCATAGTCGACGGAAGGTTCGTGGTTCCGACGACGGCCACGCCGTTGTCCGACATCACCGTTTCGTCCGCTTTGGTCAGCGCACAGTTGCCGCCCGACTCGGCAGCAATGTCGACGATGACGCTTCCCGGTTTCATCGCCGCGACGGCCGCTTCGCTCACGAGCAGAGGCGCTTTACGGCCCGGAACGAGCGCGGTCGTGATCACGACGTCGTTCGCGCCGATCTGCGCGACCATCCACGCGCGTTGGCGTTCTTGCTGCTCGGGCGTCAGTTCTTTGGCGTAGCCGCCGGCGCCCTCGGCGTCGCCGCCGAGATCGAACTCCAAAAACGTTGCGCCGAGCGACTGCACTTGCTCTTTGACGACCGCGCGCACGTCGTAGCCGCTGACGACGGCGCCGAGCCTGCGCGCGGTAGCGATCGCCTGCAATCCCGCGACGCCGGCGCCGAGCACGAGCACCTTCGCCGGCGGAATCGTTCCCGCGGCGGTCGTGAGCATCGGAAAGAACTTGGGCAGAGCGGCCGCGCCGAGCAGTACCGCTTTATAACCTGCGATATTACTTTGCGAGGAAAGCGCGTCCATCGATTGGGCGCGCGTTATGCGCGGAATCATCTCCATCGCCAACGCGGTGACTCCGGCTCGCGCGAGATCTCCCAGATACGCCGGATCGCCGAGCGGATTGAGAAAACCGGCGACGACCGTGCCGGACTTCAGCGCTCCCAGCGTATCGGATGACGGACGGCCGACGGTCAAAACGGCATCGGCGTCGGCGACGAGATTGCGCGGATTGTCGGCGATCGTCGCGCCTGCGGCCGTGTAGAGATCGTCGGGGAAGGCGGCGGCGGTGCCGGCGCCGCGCTGCACGCGAACCGCAATACCCGATTTAACGAACCTTGAGACCGTTTCGGGCACGAGCGCGACCCTGCGCTCCTTAGAAGCGTCCTCCCGGGGTACCGCAAAAATCATAGGCCTGGCATACGCCTGCGGCCGACGGACTCCTACGACGTACGGTTCGTTAGCGTCACGAAATGATTAGGCGATTGCGGTCAACACAAGTGCCGACATTTAGCCGATCGCTACGGCGTTGCGCAGGACGCCTATCCCCTCGATATCGACCTCCATCACATCGCCGTCGGCAAGAAACTCGGGCGGCGTGCGCGCGAATCCCACTCCTTCCGGCGTTCCCGTCGCGATCACGTCGCCGGGCAACAGGGTCATCCCTTTGCTCAACTCGGCAATCAACCGCGGAATCCGGAAGATCATGCGCGATGTATTGCTGTGCTGTTTCTCGACGCCGTTGCGCCGGAAGCGAATCTCGAGCCGGTGCGGATCGCCGAGCTCTTCGGGAGTGACGATCCACGGTCCGATCGGACACGCGTTGTCGAGGCTTTTGCCCTTGAACCACTGTAAGTGTTCGCGCTGAAGATCCCGCCCGGTGACGTCGTTAAGCGCTGTGTAGCCAAAAACGACGTCGTACGCGTCGTTTTCGGAAACGTCACGGCAGCGCGCTCCGATCACGACGGCGAGCTCCGCCTCGAAGTCGTACTCGTGCGAAACCTCGGCCGAAAGACGAAGCGTCGCGTCCGGCGCCGCGATAGACGTCGGCGCCTTAGTGAAAAAGGTCGGCACGTTGGGAAGCTTGAGCTCGCGTCCCGACGCCCGCGCGCCTTCCTTCGCATGTTCGAGGTAGTTGCGCCCGACGCAGAAGACGTTGCGCTCGGGCCGGATCGGCGGATCGAGGGTTACGCTCGACAGCGCAATGACTTCGTCGGCGGAATGCCAGGCAATGCGTTCGTGCGGAGCGAGCGCGACGTAGTCGCGCAAGGTGGCAGTCGAGATCGTACGGATCGCATCGTCTTCGACGACGCCCGGCCGCACCGTACCATCGGCGCGGCGGTACGTGACGAAACGCACTGGCTAGTTCGGCGGAGCGCTCGGCGCCGGAGAGTTGCCGCGAATCTCGTTGAGCGAGGGCAGCGACTGGTTTTGCTGTTGCTGCTTCTTCAGCGCTTGCTGGAGCTGTTTCTCGGCGTCCTGGTACATGGAGTTGGCCGCACCCTCTTGGTCGCCCCAGTTTCCGCCGAAAGACACCAGCGAAATGTTGCGTGAGACTTTCTTCGTCTTCGGATCGTAGTCGAAGCTGACGCGGAAGGTCCCGACGTCGGCCGACCCGTCGGGCTTACGAATCCACATCTGCAGCGTATTGCCGTACGTTTGCAGATTGAACGTATCGAGTTTGGACAATTTCGTCGGCTTCGATTTCACCACTTGGCCTTTTTTGTTCACTTCGACGAGAAACTCAGTGTGCAGCGGTACTGTCGGGAGTTTGATCGCGGGCATCCCCGGTTGACCGCTCGAACCCGGAGGCGGCGTTGCGGCTGCAGACCATGCCGGCGCTCCCAAGAGCAATACGAACAAGGCGAGGGTGTGACTGACCTTCATGAACGGCTTCTTCCTAGTTAGTTGCGGGAAAGGATGGCGAACGGGTGGCCGCACGATCCACAGGCCACGACGACTTGAATGTGCTGCTTTTCGCGCACTGCCTCGGCCGAAAGCGCGTCGTCCTCGCAGCCGCAGAACCTGCAGCGGGTCGAGGTAGGATGACCGTCGGCGGCTTGCTCGTCCACGCCCCAGCCTTAAGCGCATCTTTAGCCTCGCCCTTTTTTCGCCTCCGAGGCAGCCGGGCAGCGAAGTCGAAGTCTTGGCCTGCAACATGGTGCTCGTTCGTTTCGTCGTCTCAATTGTCGTCGTGCTCGCCCTTTCGGTCGCTCCCGTTAATGCGGAGCGGCCGATCGTGGATCTCCACCGGCTCGATGCGTATTTTGCGCTCTTTGCCGGCGATTCCAACGTTCCGTGGAAACCGGCCACGGTTAGGTTGGACACCTACTCGAGCGCGTCCGTAAACTTCGCGGTCTACCAAGTCGATCCGGCCGACGTGCTGACCGCCGGTTCGAACGCGCGACCGCGCGCGATTTCGACGCGCGGGCGGCGTCCCGTCACGTCGTTTTCGTTCGCTCCTCCGGGCGGTTATCAATTCCAGTCGAATGAAGTCGACGCGCAGCTCGGTTCGCGCGAGGGCTTCTTTATCGTCGAAGCTCGCCGCGGCGACGTCGGCGAGCAAGTGTGGATCAATCGCACGCGCGTCGGTCTCGTATCGAAGGAAACGCCGAGCGAGCTGCTTTTGTACGGAACCGATCTCGGCAGCGGACGCGCCATCTCACGCATGCGCGTTTCCTTCGTCGTCAACAACCGTTTCGTCACGATGTATTCGGATCTGCACGGCATCGTGCGCTGGAATCGCTCGCCGCGTCCGGTCTTTGCGCTCGCGCAGTGGGGATCGAGTTACGCATTCTTGAGCTTGCTGCCGCAAGCGCCGCTGCCGTCGACGATCGTAGGCATACGTACCGATTCGGCGGTCGTTCACGCCGGCGAGGGCGTGCGCGTCATCGGCTTTGCACGCACTCGCGACGGCAGCGTATTGCATCCGACTCATGGCAACGCCGTCGTCTCGGTGCGTCAAGGGGCGACCTCGATCGGCGAACAGCGCGTGGCGCTCGACGGCGCGGGTGCGTTTTCGGCAACGTTCACGATACCGCCGGGCGCGAGGAGCGGCGACTATGCCGTGTTGGCGCAAGCGGGTGGTGGAACCGGCGGCGCCACCTTGCACGTCGATGCCAATGCCAGCGGCCTTTCGCTGGACGTTTCGGCCCAATGCGGTGAAGGCTGCGATCCCGAGCGCGACGTTCCACTGCTCGTCCACGCGTCACGCGGCGACGTCCCGGTGCACGTTTCCGTAGTGCGCTCGCCGCACGTATACGTGGGTTACACACCCGAGCAGACGCCGTGGGGCACGACGACGTGGCTCGATAAAACGGTACGAACCGGAGATGACGGAAATGCCGTCGTCGAGGTCCCGCATCCCAGCGACGAGCTCGGATCGACCTACGGCGTGCGCGTCGAATCGGGTGGGGCGACGGCCGATACGCGCGTCGTGATTCCGACCGGACGAGCGGCGGTGCGCGTCGCACTCGATCGCGACGAACAGACGCTGGGAACTCCGGTGTTCTTTGACGTGTATGCAAACGACGTCGCTAGCGGAAAGCCGTTGGCAAATCACGCCGTTACCGTACAGCTCGTGCACGGCTCGTCGACATCGCAGCAAAACTTGATGCTTGACGGAGACGGTCACGCGCGGGGCAGCTTTACCGCGCCGCCGCTCGGAACCAATCTCATTTTTGCGATCGTCAATGAAGGCGGCGCCTCGATGGACGCCGCTCAGACACAGGTCGTCACACAAGCCGCCAACGGGACCAGCGACGGCGGCAGCGGCGACGTCCGTATTGCGCTCGATAAATCTGCGTATCGAAGCGGCGACGTGGTGACGGTCGACGCCGGCCTTCCCGGTGCGCAAGGCGACGCGCTCGTGACGCTCGAGAGCGCGCTCGGCGTTCAAACCACGGTCGTCCCGGGGAACGGTGGCCATGCAATCGCACACTTCCGTGCCGTCGACGCCACCGGACAGCTGCGCGTCGCCGCCGCTTTCGTACGCAACGGCGCTATCGCATGGAATGGAGTTGCGCTTGGCCTCGTCGCTCCCGGACGCCCGCAGAACGTTCCGATCGCACTCGCGCGCACCGACTTTGCGCCGAATGAGGCCGCTAACATCGTATTGCGCGATCAAACGAACGCTGCCGGGACCGTTGTCGTTCGCATAAGCCGCGGAACGCCCTCGGGCAGTGCGGTCTTCGATTCGGCGCCGTCGTTGCTGGAGGTCGGCGTCGCCACGACGCAGAGCAGTGCGCCCGCTGCGGTGACGTGGCATCCGTGGGTCGATTCGACGGGCCAGCACGCGCAAGTGCTCGGCTTCGTCCGGCGCACCCAGCCTCCAAGCGTCGTCGAGCTGGCGCAAGCCGAAACTCAGGCGGTTTCGTGGAGCGTCGCTCGCGCGGCCAACGGTTCCGTCGACGTGCAAATGCCCGCACAGAGCGGACGCTATACTCTCTCGGTGCTCGCGATTTCGGACGACGGCAGCGTCAGCGCGGGCTCCAGCGCCGTAGTCGTGAAATGACGAAATCGGTTTGCCCGGCGAAGTCCCGATGTATCATCGTTAAAGAGACAATGTTCGTTTGGGGCGCCCTAGGGGAGACTTTTGCGCATATGGATGTTTATGCGCCCCATGCCTTGGGGGCCCCACGAAGTGGGGGGCGCGAAGCCGGAGGCGGAGCGCCTTTCAAATGAGCCTCATGTTGCTCGATACCTATGGGCTCGTGTATCGTGCGTTCTTTGCATTGCCTGGTCTCACGACCAGTAAGGGCGTTCCGATTAACGCGGCTTACGGATTCACGATGATGCTCAACAAGCTCATCGCCGACGAGAAGCCGACGCACGTGATTGCGGCCTTCGATAAGGGAATGCCGGCCGAACGCGTCGCTCTCTATAAGGAATACAAGGCTCAGCGTACGGCGATGCCCGACGAGCTGCGCGGCCAGTTTACCCTGGTGCGGCGTATTTTAGCCGTGCACCATATTCCTATCATCGAAATGGAAGGACAGGAAGCCGACGACGTCATCGCGACGCTCGCGCGTCAAGCCGAAGAGGCCGGCGAGCAGACGATCGTAGTCACCGGCGATCTCGATTTGCTGCAGATCGTCGACGAGCGCACGACGGTGTTGACGACGCGTCGCGGCATCACGGAGCTCGGTCGCTACGATCCCGTTGCGGTCCGCGAGCGATTTGGGTTGGAGCCGGTGCAGCTGCCCGATTATCGCGGGCTCAAAGGCGATCCGTCCGACAATCTGCCGGGCATTCCCGGCGTTGGAGAAAAAACGGCGACCAAACTGCTGCAGGCAGCCGGCTCGCTCGACGCGCTGGTCGAGCGTCCGGAACTTGCGGGCAATCCGAAACTGCGCAAACTCGTCGAAGAGTTCGGCGAACAGGCGCGTCTGTGCCGCGCCGTCTCGGTCGTGCGTCGCGACCTGCCCCTCTCGGTAGATTGGGAAGAATGCCGCTACCGGTTGCCGCCGGATGCCGAGCTCTATCCGCTTTATAGCGACCTCGAGTTCAAATCGCTGTTGGCCAAGCTGCAGGCGCCCACCGGTTTGCCGCTGCTCGATACCGGCAAAGAACTGCAAGGCACGTATCGCACGTACGTCGCCTCCGTCGATCCGCCGGAGTTCGTTCTCCTGGGTGAAGAGTTGCGGGCGATGGCTTCGTCGGCGCGCGTCGCATTCGCCGCACTTGACGACGCGATCGGCGTGACCGACCGCGCCGGATCGGGAGTTTCGTTCGCCGCCGCAGCGCTCGCGCACGAGCCGGTACGCGCTGCGCTCAATGCCGTTTTTGACGGACAGGCCGCGACGGCAGCGTACGACGCCAAGCGGGTGCTGCGAGCGTTGCGCGATCGGGGCGTCGAGCGTGCGCGTTTTGAAGACGACGCCATGATCGCCGCCCATCTGCTCGACCCGGCGCGCGGTTTCGCCGATCTCGAGGACGCTGCGGCCGAGTTCTTGCACGCGAGCGTTCCTGCCGACGTTGCGGCTCATGCAAATGCCGCGTTCTCGCTGGTCGAAATGCAGCGCCCCGCGCTCCAAGAGCGCTCGCAGCTCGAGCTGTACGACGATGTTGAAGTGCCGCTGGCGCCGGTGCTCGCCGAAATGGAAGCTGCCGGCATTGCGATAGATCCGCGGGAGCTCGGCGTCATCGGCGAGCAGATCGATGCGGCGGCGTCGCGTTTGCAGAGGCAGATCTACGATTTTGCCGGGGAAGAGTTCAACATCGGTTCGCCGCAGCAGCTCGGCAAGATACTCTTCGGAAAGCTCGAGATTCCGGGCGGAAAGAAAACGAAGACCGGCTGGGCGACGGGCGTGGAAGTTTTACAAGGCCTCGCGCGCGAGTACCCGATCTGCGCGCTCGTGTTGGAATGGCGCGAGGTGACGAAGCTGAAGAACACCTACGTCGACGTGATTCCCGTGCTCGTCGATCCGCGCGACGGACGTTTGCATACCGCGTTCAATCAAACGGCAACCGCAACGGGGAGGCTCTCGTCGACCAATCCAAATCTCCAAAATATTCCCGTGCGCGGCGAACTGGGACGCCGGATACGTAAGGCGTTCGTCGCGCGCGACGCGGATCACGCGCTGCTCGCCGCCGACTACAGCCAAATCGAACTGCGGCTGATGGCGCATCTGTCCGGCGATGGCGCGATGCGCGAAGCCTTCGAGCGGCGTCAAGACATTCACGACTTTACGGCGCGGCAGATCTTCGGCGTCACGCCGGACGGGCGCGTCGACGGCAATCAGCGCCGTATGGCTAAGAGCGTGAACTTCGGATTGCTCTACGGCATGTCGGATTTCGGACTGGCTCAGCGATTGGAAATCGGCCGCGCTGAAGCCAAAGAGATAACCGCCGCATATTTCGCACGTTTTCCGTCGGTGCGCGCGTACATCGACCGCACGATCGAAGAAGGACGCCGTAACGGATACGTTTCGACGATTCTGGGCCGGCGGCGGTACATGCCCGGATTGAGCTCCGGCAACTATATGCTGCGCGCGGCGGCGGAACGTGAGGCGACCAACGCACCGCTCCAAGGCAGCGCGGCGGACCTCATGAAGCTCGCGATGGTGCGCATCGATCGCGCGCTGCGCGAATCCGGCCTCGATGCCGTAATGCTCTTGCAGATTCACGACGAGCTGATCTTCGAAGTGCGATCCTCGGCTCGAAACGAGGTCGCGGCGCTGGTACGCAAGCACATGGAGGAGGCGATCGCGCTTTCGGTGCCGCTCGAAGTCACGTTGAAGTCCGGCCGCAACTGGTACGACGTCGAAGCTATCGATGAAGAGATCGCGGAGGGAGCCATTGTTTAACGCATCGCTGGTTGCCGCGGCGCTGGCCGTGGTGATCGTTCACGCTCCAAAAGCCGATCTGCGGCTCGAGGTCGCGCAAACCGACGCTCAGCGCGAGCACGGCCTAATGAACCGCACGTCGTTGCCGCCCCATACCGGCATGATCTTCGTCTTCCCGCACCAGGGCGGCGTCGCGTTCTGGATGAAGGACACGCTCCTTGCGCTGGATATGGTCTTCGTCGGCAGCGACGGCACCGTCCGACTGGTCGACGCCAACGTTCCGACGGTTGCCGCCAACACGCCCGACGGCAAAATTCCCCTGGAAAAGGGGACTGCGAGGTACGTTATCGAGCTGCCGGCCGGCGAAGCCGCACTCGACGGGATCGTGCCAGGCATCACCTTGAAGCTAGCGGGGGTCCCCTCGGCAGCGACGAACTAGCCTGCCATGAAGAGCTACCTTCGGAGGCTGTGGGAAGACGAGAGCGGGGCGAGCCTGGTCGAGTACGCTTTGATCATCGTACTGCTGAGCATCATTGCTATTGTCGCGTTACAGGCCTTCGGCAACAATACCAGCACGGTTCTAGGCACCGCCGCGTCTAGCGTCTAAACTCCGGGGGTGCCGGAACTTCCCGAGGTCGAGACCATTGTACGCGGCCTCGACTTTGCTATTGTCGGACGGCGCATCGCCAAGGCGGAAATCCGCCTCCCGAAGATCGCGCAAGCGCCGGCGGACATTTCTTTCGAACGGGCCGTCACCGGCCAGACAATAACCGCGGTGCGCCGCCGCGGAAAGTATGCCGTGCTCGAACTCTCCGGCGGTCGCTCGCTCGTCACCAGCCTGCGCATGACCGGGCGGCTCATCGTCGCCGGCCCGGAGCAGCCCGATTTTCCTGCTGCGCACGTCGTCCTGCAGTTCGCGGACGGAGGTCGCCTGAACTTCGCCGACGTGCGTACGTTTGGCCGCATGCGTCTGGTCGAACGGGGCGAACCCTGGGATCGCGACCTTGGCATCGAGCCGTTATCTTCAGGCTTTACACAGGAAGCCTTTACCGGTATGCTGTCGGGGCGGACGACGCCGGTCAAGGCATTGCTGCTCGACCAGCGGCACATTGCGGGCATAGGAAACATCTATGCGTGCGAGGCGCTGTGGGAAGCTCGGATCCGTCCGAGCCGTCCGGCCAAGGCGTTGACGAAACCAGCGATTCGCCGGTTACACCACGCCGTCGTAAACGTCTTGACCCGCGCCATCGAGCTGCGGGGATCGAGCGTCGACGACTACGTGGATGCCGATGGGCTGCGGGGAGGCTTTCAAAACGTCCTCTCCGTCTACGGAAGGCTCGGCGAACCGTGTCCGCGTTGCGGCAGCCCCATCGTAAGAACGGTGCTTGCGCAACGAGGAACCTGGTGGTGCCGGCGATGTCAGCGGTAACGTCTGCAAAAATCATTTTTTAAGGTAGGAACATCAACATCTCTACGACTGAAATCGCTCCCGCTCAAATAGAGGAAGATCAACTTGCATTCGAACAGCGGCTCTACGAAGAATCGCTGAAGGTCCTCGACGAGGGCCAAGTCCTCACCGGCATGGTCGTCCAAAAAGACAAGGACGAACTGCTCGTCGACGTCGGCGGAAAGTCCGAGGGCGTCCTCCCGTTCCGCGAGTTGTCGCTCGCAATTGATCCAAAGATCATCAAAGTCGGCGATACGCTCGAAGTAATGATTCATCGGATCGATGATATGGACGGAACGCTCTTCCTGTCGGAGCGCCGCGCTCGCGCCCTCAAGACGTGGGAGAAAGTCATCGAAGCCCACGACCGCGACGAAGTAATCGAAGCAACCGTAACGCAAGTCGTCAAAGGCGGCGTGTTGGTCGATCTGGGTATGCGCGGATTCGTTCCCGCATCGCAAATCCGCCGGCAGCCGGTCGGTAATCTCGACGAGCTCGTCGGGCAGCGTCTTCGCTTGAAGGTGATCGACCTCGACCACAAACGGCATCGCGTCGTCCTGTCGCAGCGTCTCGTGCTTGAAGAAGAGCTGCAGGCGAAGAAGCAGGAGCTTCTCGATACGCTCGAAGTCGGGCAGATCCGCGAAGGCGTCGTCGTTCGCTTGGCCGATTTCGGCGCGTTCGTCGATCTCGGCGGGATCGACGGCCTGATTCACAACAGCGAGCTGTCGTACGCGCGCATCAAGCATCCGTCGGAAGTCGTAAAGATCGGCGACGTCGTGCAAGTCGAAGTCATGAAGTTCGACGCCGAGGCAAAGAAAGTCAGCCTCTCACTCAAGCACACGCTTCCGGATCCTTGGGACGAGCACGCGGCCAAACTGTACGAAACGAACAAACTGACGGCGCAGGTCGTCAAGGTTACGCCAAACTACCTGCTCGTCGAAATCATCCCTGGCATTCTCGCGATGGTGCCCAAGGGCGAGTTCGATGCCGGCACTCAGTACAACCCGGGACAAGAGATCGAAGTGACGCTGTTATCAATCAATCACACCACGCGTCGCATCACGGCCTCGATTCAGCACGTTGCCGACGTGCCGCCCGAGGAGATCGAGCAGCTCGTCGTCGAGGAGATCGACGTCGTGCCGCCTGCGGACTCGATTCCCGACTAGTAGCAGCTAAAAGCCAAGGCTTCACTAATTTTGCGCGTCGGATTGACGGGGGGTATCGGCGCCGGTAAGAGCGCCGTAGCCAAGATCTTCGGAGATCTCGGCGCCTACATCGTCGATACCGATGCGCTCGCACGTGAAGCGGTAGCTCCAAACAGCGACGGTTTTATGGAGATCGCGCGCGTCTGGCCGCAAGTCGTGCGGACGGGCGCGCTCGATCGGGCCGCGCTTGCGGAAATCGTCTTCAACGACCCATCTGCGCGCGAGCGTCTCAATGCGATTCTTCATCCTCACATCCGGCGTTTGGCAATGGAGCGCGAAGCGCCGGCCAGGCCCGGTCAGCTCGTCGTCCACGTCGTTCCGCTGCTGTTCGAAACCGGTTACGACCGGCTCGTCGAAAAGACGATAGTGGTCGTCGCACCGGAAGATTCGCGCATCGCGCGGATCGTCGCGCGCGACGGAATCGACGAAACGCGCGTGCGGGCCCGCATGGCGGCGCAGATCGATCCGGAAGAAGCTCGAAGCCGGGCCGATTACGTCATCGAAAACGACGGCAACTTCGATCGCCTCCGGGAACGGACCGGCGACGTTTATCGCGTGCTCGTCGGTTGAGGCACGTTCAACATCGCCCAGCGTTCGACGGTAAATACCCGGGAACCGCCGGCTAAAACGGCGGCAAATCCGCGAACTAAAATGATCGTTCCGACCGGTGCTGCCACGAGACGGCGCGAAAGCGGCGCGCTGCCGCGCGGGTCGCTCAAAGCGGCGTGCTGTGCGTCGAGCGTGCCGGCGAGCGTGAAATCTTGCCCCGGATGCAACGCTGCCAGCGACGACGGTGAGATCGGCGGCGCGAACGTTACGTGGATGCTGTTTCCGGCTAGCGGTTTATCGACGATGAGGCGCACCCGCAGCGTGTAACCGCCCGGCGGCGGACTATTTCCGTTCGACAGTAACGCGTTCCAATCGTAAACGGCCAGTGTCGTCGAGCCGGGCGCAAACATGCGAGCGTGCTCTGGGTAGGCTGGTACGTCGGCGGTCCCGGCAGCTCCCGGAGAGGTCCAGATGAGGCTGCCGTCTGCGGCTCGCAGCTCGATCGCATATTCCGCCGGCTGCGTAAAATGGAGCGTTTGCGGGGTCGACGCGGAGTTTTGCACCACGACGGCAATGGGTAGGCTATCGAGCAGATCGAGGCTCGAGCGCTGCACGACCAGCTTGACGCTCAGAACGATGGCGCAGAATATCAGATGCAAGCGCCTGTTGCTTCATCGGACTTACGGACTAATCTTCTGGGCAATTACGCCCTCGAAGCACTGCCCAGCGAGTCATGCAGGCGCCGCCTGGGAATGAATCAGGTGGCCTCCCGTGTCTGGGGAGCTGCAGACCGAGCAGTTCCTGAGAAAATTGTGAGTTTACCAAGCGCTTGGATGGGAAAGAGTATCATTCGTACCTTACCCTTCAGCAGATAACGAGGTCCACATTTTATGGCAGTGCAAGACCCTGGACCCGCCGGTGGCGGCATGAGCGTTCGCGAGGCTGGACGCCGTGGCGGTGAACGAGTCAAAGCCAAATACGGCTCGGAATTTTATGAGGAAATTGGCCGTAAAGGCGGTGAAGCGACGAAAAGCAAGTACGGCCCGTCGTTTTACGAAGTAATCGGTCAAAAAGGCGGCCAGCGACCGAAACGTAAGGCGTCGACGTAACCACCCAAACAACTTTCCCGACCCGACTACTTCGGCGACTGTTAGGGACTGATGGCTGAGAAGAACGACGACGCGGCCAAGCGCGAAATGTCTGTGCGCGAGGCTGGGAAAAAAGGCGGCGACACCGTGCGCGATCGTTATGGTTCGACGTTCTATGAGGACATCGGCCGTAAAGGCGGCAAAGCCACCCGCGATCGGCACGGCGTCGAGTTCTACGAGTCCATCGGTCAAAAAGGCGGAAAAGTCGTTAAAGAAAAATACGGCTCCGACTTTTACGAGGAGATCGGCCACAAAGGGGGTCAGAAGGTCAAGAAACTGATTGCCGAGGCCAAGAAAAAGTTGGGTGGGGGCGAGGAGCGTAAGCGCTAGCGGGTTCTAGTGCGTGCACGCGCCGGCCCGAATGAGCCGCTGCGCCTCGCGGTCAACATCCGTTGCGTCGACTGGACCGTCGGGTTGGAGCGTCATGACGAGTTTGCCTGGTGTAATCCAGGCGACGCTCGTCGTGCTGTAATGCTCCGGGCGGCAATCGCCCAGCCCGCCGCCATGCCCAAACTGTATCGTGAAACCCTGCTTCGGCCATTCCGACAGCAGCATGGCACTGCGACCTGCCCGATACTCCACGCCGATTCCGCGGTGCTCGTTCGTGTCAGAGGCACCCAGCGGCGGCAGCACCGCAAATGCGACAGCCTGCGCCGGCACGTACGGCCGGAACGCAATGTGCGTGACGACTTGTTCCAGAGGCATCGTGGTGCCCCGGCCGTCGATCAGCAGCGGCGGTGTGGTAGCGTCGGCCGCCGTATGCTGTCGGCCGCTGCAGGCGGACAACGCGATTGCTGCGGCGATGAGAATGCGTCGCATTGCGAGGCTCCCTCCTAATCAATGGTGGAACTCGACTCCCCCGGCGATCTTTCCCAGATGGATCGTGTTAGCGTCGAAGTCTACGGTGACGCCGTCGATCCGCAAAATCTGGTTGCCGGAGTGCATGTAGACCGGGTGATCCATGTGAAGCAGTTTTGCGTTGTTCGTCCACGTGACGAGATCCGTATCGAACGAGCGATGCTCGGTATCGCCGATGCGCTCGACGTGCACCTTGCCGATCGCCGTGAAATCGAGAGAGTCGATGTCGAGCTGCACGTGCTGCGCTGAGACTCGGAGATAGCGGCTTGCCTTTGCGAAAGACGATACCGTTGCGCACGCCGTCGACGCTTCCGGTGAGACCGTCCGGTGACAGCTGCGCGTGTTCGTAGTCGAACGTCCAGGATTTCGTCGAAATACGATTGGTAACGACGTGCCCGCCGCGGAGATTCATCGAGACCGATGAGGGTAGCGGCGGCGTGGGACCGCTTCCCGCAATGACGACTTCGACGACGACCCACACGACGAACAGCACGCCCGCCACGATCGCGACACGCTTCCACAACCGCTTCCGTGCGCTAGTCACGCCGCATCGCCGAAACTCCCAGCACGAGCGCGTACGATGCGATGAGTACGATCGCCACCGGCGTGGGACCAATGCGCGAAAACGCGGTAATGACCCGCGGACCGACCACTCCCTCGATCGCGACGGTTTCTTCCATCGCGCTGCGCTTTTGCCAGGTCCCGTCGGGAGCGATGATGCCGCTGATGCCCGTGGCGGCGGCGCGCACGACGTAGGCACCGGTTTCAACCGCTCGCAGCTGCGAAATCTGCGCGTGCATATACGGTCCGGACGTATTGCCGAACCATGCGTCGTCGGTGCTCACGACGAGCAGCTGCGCGCCGTCCGCGATTTGTGCGTGTGCGAGATCGGCGAACGCCGATTCCCAGCAGATCAGCGGTGCGATTGGAAGAGCGGTGGTTCGGTAGACTCCGTCGAGCTTTCCCGTGCCGAAGCGTCCGCTCAACTGGCCCACGTACGGCAACCACCCCAGAAAGCTGCGTCCGGGAAACGATTCGGCAAACGGCACGAGCTGGCGCTTGCGGTAGACTTGGTACGTTCCGTCCGGCTGCAGGATGAATAGCGCGTTGTACGCCGCTTCGCGCGTAACGTCGACGCTGCCCACAACGATCGTCGTTCCAATTTCGCGGCTGAGGTCTAGAAAGGAGCGCAGCAGCGCCGGATAGCGGTTCAGATCCGTGGTGATGACGGTTTCGGGCCAAACGACGAGCTGCGGGCGTCGCGGGGACGCGATACGCGTCAGCATCGAGTAGCGCGAGATCGCGAGGCCGAGGCTGTTCCATTTCAACGATTGCGCGATGTTGCCCTGAATCGCAACCACTCTCGTTGTGGGCGGGGGCAAATGCCGCGCCGGCCACGCAATCCACGCGGCGGCGGTCGCTGCAGCAACGGCGATCGCGCAAACGGCAAACGGGCGCCACGTGCGCCGTCGCACCGCGTCCGCACCGTATGCGCCGAGAACGCAGAGGGCGAACGTTATGCCGTAGGTTCCAGCGTAGGCCGCAATCGCGCGCAACGGAGAGCCGGCTTGTGTGTAGCCCAGTTGATCGAAGGGCACTGCGAGCAAACCAATGGAACGCAGCCATTCGAAAACGGTGAATGCGGCTGCGGCCGCAAGCGGCGCAACCGCCGGACGGGCGCAGCGGTAAGCGAGCGCGCACGCGATCCCAGCGAAACCCCAGAATGGTGCCTCAACAATAGCAGGACCGAACATCAAAAAAGGGCCGTAGGCGCCAATGTAGTTCCCGACCGTGTGTCCGATCCAGTCGAAAGCGATGGCAAAGAATATGATGCCGGAGAACCATCCCAGCACCGCCGCGCGTTTCCAGGAGGCACCCTGCCACACCCAGAACAGCGCCGCTGTTCCTAATGGGACGATCCATGCCGCACCGGTCTTCGGAAATGCCGCCGCTAGCGCGACGGCCGCACCTGCGGCAACGACAACGTCGCGCACCAGCGAGGAAGGCATGATTCGCAGACTCGGTTTCTCTCTCGTATTCGTGACGGCACTCATGATTGTGGCTTGCGGACGCCAGGTTACGCCGAATCCTCCCGGTTTAGGAGCCGGGGGCGCAAATCCCGGCTTCATGGTCGTCAAGTTTGACGTGGCCGCGCCATTCGACTTTTCTACCTACCAATATTGGATGGTCTTCAACACCAGCGGCAACGGCCTGTCGCCCGACACCAATCCTATCCGTAATAACTGGGCGGCGTACTCAGACGGCATCGTGATCGGCGGCAACGGTGCGGGCTCGTTTGCCAACGCCTACCAGTTCATCAAGAATCCCACGAACCCGGCAATTCCGCCGCACTTCCAACTGCTAGGAGTCGGTCCGGCGCAACTTCAGTTCCAATCCAACAGTAACGGAACCGGCACGGAGTTTACCGTGGCGTTCCAGCGCGGAATCTTCAAGAATATCGCGACGCCGACTCCAGGCCCCACGCCGACGCCGACCGGAAGCCCCTTGCCGTACGCAAAAACCTGGACGTTTAACGCATTCGTAACTCAGGCAAACTCTCAGAATCAGTTCATCTTCGTGAACTCGATGGGCATCGGTGGTCCCACCGACACGACCTGGGTATCGCCCAGTCTTCCGATCTGCACGAACTTCGACAACACAGTGTTCGCTCTGTCGAGCGGCGATCAGATTCCGGCGGCGGCGCAGCTCGTAAGCGTCGAGCTGGCCAACAACGCTGCTACGCCACCACCTTGTCCGCCGTAGGAGACGACATGCAGGAACGCGGCATCGAATGTAACCACGATTTATGCGTCTGCATGGTCAGCGGACCGGTCGAGACGGGCGAAGCCTATTGCAGCGATTTCTGCCGTGATGCGACGGAGAGTGGCCGCGAATCCGAAGCGTGCGGGTGCGGCCATCCCCCATGCGATGAGCCCTAGATCTTTCGGACTCTGACGTATGGCGCGTCTCGTCGTCGCGGCGTTCGCGCTGCTCTTGGCGGTATCGCCGCCCACAACGATGCTGCCGTTCGACGGTAATGCCGGCTGGCTCAACAGTGCGGCGCTGACGCCCGGCGATTTACGGGGCAAGGTCACGCTGGTCGATTTTTGGGAGTACACGTGCATTAACTGTTTGCGCACGCTTCCGTATCTGCGCGAATGGTACAAGCGTTACAAGCAGTACGGCTTTACCATCGTCGGAGTGCACTCGCCGGAGTTCGGCTTTTCCGGACAACGCGAAAACGTCGTACAGGCGCTGCCGCGCCTGGGCGTCACCTGGCCGGTGGTTCTGGACGACGGATTTGCCGCTTGGAAGCGCTATGGAGTTGATGCGTGGCCGACCGAGTTTTTGTTCGATCAAAACGGGAGGCTGGTCGACCGCTCGAGCGGTGAAGGAAACTATCAGCAAACGGAAAGCAAGATTCAAGCGCTGCTGCTCGCGCAACAGCCGAACTTGAAGTTGCCGCGCGTCATGGCGCTCTTGCCGCAAGACAGTTACGACAAACCGGGAGCGGTCTGCTATCCGAAGACCGACGAGGTCGTCATCGCACGCCAAGGCATTGCCAATGCTCCACGCTTTGCCGATCCGACGCGCGACTTTGCGTACACCGACCCGGCGACGCATACCGACGGCGACGTCTACCTCAGCGGTTACTGGCATCGGAACGAGTCGGGCGCGGTCTCGGGCGGATCCGGCGGCTACGCGGCGCTGCGCTATCACGGCATCGAAGTGGTAGCGGTGCTGCGACCCGAACAAGGAAAAGCCATTCGGGTCGTGCTGACCCAGGACGGCGCGCCGATTCCCAAGACCGACGCCGGAACCGACGTGCGTTACGACGACAAGGGTCACTCGTACCTCACCGTCAACGAGCCGCGCGCGTACGTTCTCGTCGAAAACGCCAAGTTCGGCCAGCACGAGCTGCGGATCGCACCCGACGGCTACGGCCTGGGCATTTACGACATCGCGTTTGAATCGTGCGAAGTTCCCGGGGCGCGCTGAGATGCTGATGAAAACCGCTTGCGAGCTGTGCGCCGGCCCGCTCGGGCTCGGCGACGAGGCTTATATCTGCTCGTACGAGTGCACCTTCTGCCGGCGCTGCGCCGACGAACGCGGACGGGTCTGCCCAAATTGCAGCGGCGAGCTCGTCGTGCGCCCGCGTCGCTTCAGCCAGAGCTGAACCAACGACGTCGCGTACGCGCTGACCGCCTTTAAAAGTTGAACGTACTGGGAACGATCGCTCCCGGCTGGCCGATCGCGAAGGTCGCCTGCTGGTTCGGAAACGCGAGCAGACTCAATCCGACGTTGACCGAACGGGATGCTTCGCTATAGAGCACGCGCACCTGATAGCAATCGCCGATCGTGCGCGTGTAGTAGATGATCTTATTGGCGAAAAACTCTGGACCTTTCCACTGTAAATCCGAAACGAACTGCAGTGCTGCGTCGCGACCGAACGGCGTGGACAACTGCAGGTTGGTCGTTTCGAATCCGAGACCCGGTCCTGGGATATACGCGCCAGACAGCAGCACGACCGAGCGCGGTGAGGGCTTCGCCGTGATCTGGTAGCTGATCGGCTGCGCGTTCATATTGAGCGGAAAGTTCGTCGACCAGCCCAGCGCGACGCTGTAAACGTCGTCGTTGAAGAAGCGAATCAGATCCTGCGCGTTCGACGTGTTCTGCGTCGGCTGCTGATCGAGGTACTGGAACGGCACGAGCGCCGGACCGTTATAGTTTGCCTCGTTGTACGTAAGCGAGTTGACGATATGCGATCCGATCGGCGTGGTCAGCGACATGTCTTGCTGAATGGCCGCTTTGAGGTCGCCGGTGCCGTATGCGTATTGATCGACGTTGACGGTCGCTTGAAAATCGCTTCCGAAGACTTTCGCCAAGGCTGGCCCCAGCACGACTCCTGCATCGGCGCGCCAGGTAGCGAGACTGGTTTGGTCCACTTGGGGAGTAGACGGCTGGCTATACTCGCCGAACGTCAGCTGCGCCGACATCGGGAAGACGAAGTGCTGGAAAAAGTCGTACGGCCTGACCTGAAACTCCGGGATCTTATTGATGCCGAATCCCTCATCGGTGTACGTCTTGTTGTACTCCACCTGATAGTCGGCGCCGGTTGTCGTATAGTGCATCAGGTAATCGAACTCGGTCGTGTGCGTGAATGTCGACGAGATGTAGTTGGTCGCGGAGTCCGAGATGTTTAAACTGACCGCTTGATTCAAAAACTGGTTGAACTGACGCGTGTCGGTGAACGTGAACGTGTCGCTGCTCGATTGGCCTGCGACTTCGTTGCGGCTGAACGAATAGTTTTGAGACGCGCGCTCGGTTTGATGGACGATCGCTGCGGTGAGCGATTCGTTGGGCGGAACGTTCGTCAGGGCGCCGTAGTTCGACTGGTACGCAAACTGGAAGTTGCCGCGCAAGTGTCGGGTAAAGTTCTCCTGCTCCGACAGCGCGGCGTTATACGTGCGCCCTCCTT
The DNA here is from genome assembly GCA_963715435.1 of Vulcanimicrobiota bacterium. Lineage (GTDB taxonomy): Bacteria > Vulcanimicrobiota > Vulcanimicrobiia > Vulcanimicrobiales > Vulcanimicrobiaceae > JAFAHZ01. The sequence goes on along the minus strand of OY970243.1, from coordinate 1,494,072 downwards.
CGATGGGATCGTTTTGTTCGTAGATATTAACGCTCAAGCTGCGCCGGCCGCTGTGGGCGGCGTAGAACCCCACGTACCCCAGCCCGAGGCCGGCTTTCGTGAAATAATTCAAAATGTAGTAGCCGTAGTAGTACTGATCCTTACCGAAAGGCATTTTGATCTTGATCCAGGCGCCCTCGTACTGGTCGTAGCCCACTTCCGGGAACCACTGGGGGCGCTGGCGCTGGTCTTGCACGGTACGCAGCGGAATGATGAGCTTCGGAAGGTAGAATACGGCGGCCGCGCCGAGCCACAGAACGGCTTTGCTGATAACGATCTTGTCTCCGGGAATGACGTCGATCGTCTTTCCGGTGACGTGATAGCCGCCGCGCGGATTCTCGCACGTCGTCAAATAGGGGTCTATGCCGTGCGCGCTTCCGTCGTTATCGGTGTGCAGATCGGTCGCGTGAAAATGTATGAAGCCGACTTGAATGCCCTCGGCGGTTTCGCCGCTCCCGCGGATCAGCTTGGCCGTCTCGGCGATCGTATCGAACGAGATTTCGTCGGCAGTAAGGATCGAGTCGTGCTGGTGGTTGATGAGAAACGGATGGCCGGTAATCGTAATAGTCCGGTTGCCGTCGAAATGGGCACGATCGCCGACGATCTCTTCTTCGCGGTAATAAATGTGCACGTTACCAATAGCGTCAGACGGCTGGCCTTTCTTGGTGCCGCCTTCGACGCGGTCCGATATCACGGCAACGTATCCCGGCGGCAGCGTCGGTACGTTGGTAGGCTCAGCGCTCGGCGTAGGGGTGGGGTGTCCGGCTGGCGCGATCGGCGGCGGCGTTTCACCTCCGCGCTCGAGGAAGATCGGTACCGGCGAACCGCTGGCGTTGGGGGTCGGCGTTGGAACCGGCGGCGGACTCACCTCGGCCGACGAACCCGGCCGCGGGCGCGGCGTTGCGTAAAGCTGGAACGTGCCGTTTCCGGTGCCCGGAATGGTGTTCGGCAGACCCGGCGTCGTAACGGGGCTGGGCGACGGCGAGGGCGCCCCGAGCGACGGTTCGATCGACGGCGCTTCGGAGGGCGTAACCTGCGCGACCTGCCGCGCGTTGCCCGCGTAGTAACGCTGCGCGCACGTCTGATGATTGAAGAGCAGTAATGCTTCGGCTGAAGCGCGGTCGTCGTCGGTTGGCGCCGAGCCCCATGCCGGTGTTGCGCTTAACAATACAAGGAACGACGCGAGCGCGGCGAAGCCGCGGCTCTTTCTGCGCGAAGGGAACACCGGGTTAGCGTTCTTCCAGCCTGAGCAAAACTACACCCGCGATGCCCATGAGGGCGTTCGGCAGCCATGCGGCAATGTACGGATTGATCGCTCCGTTTCGTCCGAAAGCGGCTGCTGCCGACGTCATCAGGTAATACACGAAAAACGCGATGATCGCCATGGCGATACCGAGCGTCCGGCCGCGTTTTCCAAAACGCAGAGCCAGCGGCAGCGCTAAGACGACTCCAATAAAGCATGCAAAGGGCCACGCGAGCTTATCCGCGAGATTGAGCTGCAAGTTGCCGAGAGCCGTGCCGCCGATCCCCTGAGTTTCCAGCGCGTTGACCTGCTGTCGCAGCGACTTGCTGCTCATCGTCCAGGGATCGTTATTGACGTTGCTGACGAACTGCGACACCGTCTCTCCCATCGGCAATCCGATGGAAATCTCCTTGACGCGCTGCTGGTTCGTCAGGTAGCCGTCGTTGTTGTAACGCGTATCGATGACGTCGTGCAGGACGAGGGAGTTCCCGTTGACCGTCGCACTCTTTGCCTGCAGGGTCTCGTTCCACGGTCCATAGCGGGCCGGCTTGAAAATCTGCACGTCTTCCATCGTCCGGTTATCCGGGCCCACCTGCGTGACGTAGAAGACGTTGCCGGTGTCCTGATCTTTGCGAAAGAACTGCGGTTCGACCGGCAGCGCATCGGTGTGGTAGATGATTTGATAAAAGGTACGAGTCGAGAGATCGACCGATGCCGGCGCGATCCATTCGTTCATCCCGTACGCGATCAAGAACATCGCAAAGCCGAAGGCCAAAGGCGCTATCGCTATGCGTGCGACCGAGATGCCGGCGGTTCGCATCGCCGTAACCTCGTTGTCGCCCATGACGCGACCCATTGCGAGCAGCGCGGCGAAGAGGCACGCAAACGGAAACGCCATCGGAATGGCCTGCGGTACGCGGAAGATCACGAAGCGCAACACGAGGAAGAACGGCGCGTGTTGGTTGATGATGTAGTCCGCCGCCAAAAAGAAAATGTTCAGCGCCCAGAACAGCAAAAACGCTGAGAACGCAAAGATGAACGGCCCCATCATCTCGCGCAGCAGATAGGCGTCGAGAATGGGCAAGCGCGGTATCGCAGCGCGGACGCGGGGAAGCGGCTGCCGTTGCGTCAGGGTCGCCATTAAAGCGAAGGGGCTAGTAGTCTCGGTACGCCGCCAGCACGCGAGTGACGTACGCGCGGGTTTCGGCGTAGGGGGGAACGCCGTGGTAGCGATCCACCGCTCCCGGACCGGCGTTATAGGCGGCGACCGCCAGCGTCACGTTATTGTGATACCGGTCGAGCATGGAACGAAGGTATCCGGCGCCGCACTGGACGTTTTCGATGGGGTCGAAGGGATTGTCGATACGGCATCCCGCAGAGGTGCCCGGCATGAGCTGCATGAGTCCCTGAGCGCCGGCAACGCTGACCGCGGACGGATCGCCGGCCGATTCGGTCATCAGCACGGCGTGAACCAGGCCTTCGGGAATGCCGTTCGATTGCGAGGCGCCGGCGACCAGGGAGTGGATCTGCGACGGGTCCAGCGCGTGCGGCGCATAGGGAAGGTAGCCCGCGCCGCTACAGCCGTAGATCAGGCTCAATAGACCGAAAATCCCTAGCAGTCGCCTCATAAGGGAGAAACTACGCTTTCTTCTAAGGTCCCGGCCGGGCCTGGCTTCCCGTCCGCTCGCAACTTCCGGATGGCTAGCCCGCTTGTCAGCCGTTAGAGTGATACCCATGGTACACCAGTCCACCTCGTCGGTTCCTGAGCGAATCAGGAAAATCTGCCGGTACATCGAGACCCACAGCGAGGAGTCCCTCACCCTTGACGATCTCGCCTCGATGGCCGGCATGAGCCGATATCATTTTGCCCGCAGCTTCAAAGCGGTTGTCGGGGTCACGCCAAAGCAGTATCTCGCCGGGATCCGGTTCGCCGAGCTCAAGCGCGGCCTAGCCGAAGCCAAGCCGGTCGACGCAGCGGTCTATGACGCGGGATACGGCTCGGCCAGCCGCGTGTACGAGCAAGCCATCTCCCGCGTGGGCATGACGCCCGCACAATATAGGCGCGCGGGCGAAGGCGTGGCCATCTCCTATGCGCCGCTGGCCACGCCGGTCGGTCTCATGATGATCGGCGCCACCGATCGCGGTATCTGCTTCGTGCAATTCGGCAACTCTGAAGCCGAGTTGCTGGCGCGACTGCGCGCGGAATATCGCAACGCACGGATCGAACCGATGAATACGCCGCCGCACCCGCAGTTCGGGCAATGGGTCGATGCAATTGCACGCCACGTTTCGGGCGATCGGCCGCATCTCGAATTGCCGCTCGACATTCGCGCGACCGCGTTCCAGATGCGCGTTTGGAAATATCTGCAATCGATTCCGTACGGTGAAGTGCAGTCGTATGCGGAGGTTGCCGATGCCATCGGTTCGCCAAATGGCGCGCGCGCCGTCGCCGGCGCTTGCGCGAGCAATCCGGTCGCTGTGGTAATCCCGTGTCACCGCGTCATTCGCGGTACCGGAGACCTGGGCGGCTACCGCTGGGGCTTAGAGCGCAAGCGCGCGCTCATCGATCGGGAGCGCGCGCAGAAGGCCCGTGCCGGATAAGCGATCAGTCGCGTTCTAACCACACGCTAACCGCAACTCACAGACTCATCAAAGCCGCGACTCCCGCATCGGCGGCAACGCAGTTCGGTGGCACGGGCACGAACGTCGCGTACGTCGCCGCATTCGATACGGCGATCGGCCCGAGCGGAATGCCGCACGTCGGCTCGATGCATTTGAACATTCACGACGGTACGATCGATGGAACCTACACGGGCATGTCCGTTATGCCTGATGCGCTCAACGACCGAATCGTTCCAGTTACCGGTACGATCGACCGGCAAGACGGTCACGTGCAGCCGCAGATCGGCGGCGTGATTTCCTTTCAAGGCACGATGAATGCCGACGAAACGATCTCAGGAACGGCGGATTACCGCGGCGGTATCTACGACTTCGTCGCCGAGCGCGGATCGCCCGGCCACCGGTAAGGAAGATCGCGTTGAGCAAGTTCCGGATGCGTGTCGCTCGGACTACCAGTTGGCCGTCGGAAGGCTCGGGCACTTAGCTTTGCCGGTCTTGCTCCAGGATCGAATATAGATACGAATCCCGCCACTCGCCCTTTTGAAAGACGTCCTGCCGGAAATGGGCCTCGCGGTGCATGCCGGATTTTTCCATCACCCGAGCCGATCCGATGTTGCGGGTATCGCAGGTTGCGACGAGACGGTGAAGCTTATGGGCCGGAAACGCCTTGTCGATCAAGGCGCGTGCGGCTTCAGTCATGAAGCCTTGGTTCCAATAAGCTTGGCTTAGCACGAAACCAAAGTTCGCGATGCCGTGCTCGCTATCGGATATGCGTAGACCAATGGCACCAATAAGCTTGCCGGCAGCCCGAAGCTCAATCGCCAGGTTGATTTCGTCGCGCGGCCATCTTTGCTGCTGTTCTAGCCTCGCCAGGACGATCTGTCGGGTCACCTCCGGCGTATTGGGCCCCCAGTCCGTATAGAGTGAAACCAGTGGATCGCCGCCGAACTCATGCACGTCGGCCTCGTCACCTATCGTAAACTCTCGGAGCAACAAACGTTCCGTCTGGATCGGAAACCACTTTTCCATCTTGGCGACATTCTAGCACGGCCGGCTTATTTGAAAGAAGTTTTCGCCACGACGTGCAACATCTCGTCTGCGATTGAAGCAACGGATAGAGCCGTTTTTCCGTTTGATGAGCACCGCGAGAGTTTCGAAGAACTTACGGAATTGGTGCACGCGGCGTATTGCCAACTTGGCGACCTAGGGCTACGCGATGCTGTCGTTAATCCGTATCACTATTCCGTTACGCAGCTATGTAAGTGATCGAACGCGTTGGTAACGACCGGTACCTTTCCCGTAATTCCGCCCCTGCCAACGCGCGAGATTTTGCGAACGTTGCCTAAAAGGCAGCGACTCCGGAGTTCCCAACATGGCAACGTCGTGACGACGAAGAATGGTACGAAGATTTGCTTTTCAGCAACAACAAATAATGCTAAGACCGATTTCCTAAGTATCCTATCGGTGACTGACACGCTGACGTAATGGAAGCGCTGTCGCGTATGTGACGAGTATGGTGCAGGGCGCGGAACTAGTGCTTCACTGAGCGTGGGCACTTGTCTTCATGAGCGCCATTGCCAAATTGACAAAGGCGTCCGGTGCGGTGTTCGTCTTCCCCGCAAACAGCAGCGTAGAGCATCCGGCCGGCTCGATTCCAGGGGTGCTAAATGCACACTTCGGATGGGAAAGTACCTGACCAGCTGCATGCGCTCCAACGAGAGCCATTGATGCCTCGATGGTGTCTCCTTCGCCGTGGGCTTCCGCGTTTACCTGAATATTGGGGTATTTGAGTTGAAGGTTCGAGCGTGACCAGCTTGCCGATAATTTGTCATTTAGGTTAAGCGTATATGTGGAAAGGATCCCCGCGTAGTTCAATAAGACATGCCGTCGCGCGCCGTGACGCTTGGTTTCTATAGTCATATCGCCCGTTGGGAAACACAACGTAGGTAAACGGAGCTACGCCGGGATGTTCGGGATCGCTTGCCACGCCAACCGACGCGCCAGTACCCGGAATCCGGCTTCCAACGAGCAGCATACTCAGCGTAGAGCAGGATTTATTGTCGGACCCAGCTTTTCGTAAGGCGCGATACGCAACGTCAAAATCCGCGTCAGATTTGCCCGTTAGATAAACCGTTGCTTCGCCATCCGTCGAAGCCGACTTGACCTTGGCGCTCGCGCTCTGCGGCACAGGCACGGCCAGTGCGCAAGTCAAAGCTATCGTGACGATAGCTTTGGCCGACGTGCGATTCATTAACGTCCTTTCCAGCTTAAACGCGCAGTTATCCGCGTTCTAAAGTGCGGCTGGCCATCATTGTCGGCCGTTAACGTCCAACGGTTTTGCCCGTGGTTGGAACTGACGCGTCCACGGTATCCAGTATAATTCTCCTTACCGCAACGCGACCCGTGCCTTTGAGAATGAGTCCGAATGCTATACCCTTCGCGTCTGTCGGAACAACAAGGTTATACTGAATGACGTCCAGGATCTCGTGCCGATCAGAGGCCGATCCGACATGGTATCGATGGATGTCACGCCCTGCGGACCATCGACTCGCATCCACAATGCGCCGCCTAGATCGGCGTTGGCGGTTTCGAGCTCGCCTCGGAGTCGTAACCGTTTCCCACGGTAGGCGTCGACAGGTATTGTGGCGACGGTTGTGCCCGCTGCGGTTTGCGCGGCCAAGGAGGAGTCGAGCCAAATCGAATCATCCGAGATTTGCGGCGACCCCGAACTAGAACCAGCGTTATAGCTGGCTGGATCGGTGCCGGCAATCTTCCACTTCGTTGGCCACGACACTCCGGCCGTCCCAATGGGGACCGTAAAGGTATGGATTGCGCGCGCTTTCTCGTAGATGAACGAATGAGCTGCATGACTGTTCGCGACGAACACGAGACTATCGAAAGAGTTCTTTACCGCGATCTGTACCAGATTCTGCGGGTCGAGCGCCTGTTTTATATCGTAAAACGAGCCAAGCATTCGCATGGAGTGGGAGACTAAGACGTACTTCCCCAGGAGTGTGTCGGCTTGGATGGTGCGCAGATTCAATCCGAACAAAGGGAGACCCGTTGCACGGAACATGGCATCAATGGAGTTCGGTGGCGACGTAGGAATCGAAGCCGGGGCCGAAACTCCGTTCGGACTTACGGAACCTCCGTCGAACGCAAACCCAACGATGTAATAGTTTTGGCCGAACGCCCCTCTGAGATACGTGCCCATAGGGGTGTAATATAGCCCCGAGCCAGTCATAACGTGAGCGTTGTGAGCCCATATCGTGATTTTTGCGTTCGGATAAAGTTGATCAGCCACCCATTGAACGTTGGCCGCCATTGATCGATCTCGTGATGCAGTACGATCTAGCCCATCAGTCGAGCTATACATTTGCACGATTTGGCGTTCGATGGTGGCCGCGTGTTGAGCGTCTGAACCGGCTGGCAGTTCACGCTCTATGGCACTTATCGTGCTCACGCACCGCGCTGCCGCTTTAGGATCGTTGCCCAGCGTCGTAAAGTCTGGTAACGACGTGAGGCATGAAAGACGATCTGCGTATTGCTGTGGGATTAACTGGGCCACCTTAGCAGGATTCTCTTGCATATCGATGCCGACGAAGCGCAGAGTCGCATGGGGCCCGGGCGCTGCGTTATAAGAACGCATCCATTCGATTAGGTCCAGCACCTCCTGGTTGTTGTAAACCGCAAACGAACCGGCGAGTGCGTCAGGGGCATGGCCTTTTCCAGTGGTAATGTATGTATCGATGGCGCGACCGTTCAGCCACGGCGTCTCCATCGCAAAGACGGTGAATCCGTCTCGCTCTGCAAGCATCCGATAGATGCGATCCTTTAGTTCGTAAAACTCGCTGGTGCCATGCGTCGCTTCACCGAGGGCCACAATGCGGGACGTCCCGATCGCCTTTTCGAGCGGCGCTAAATCGCGGAAGTCGTTGTCGGGAACGATAGTGCGGATTGGCCAGATTGACGCATCTAGCTGTTGTTGAACGGTTCCTTGCCTCGCGCCAAGTAATGTTGTAAGCGCGATAATGACCGCAGTGGCCAACGCTTTCTTCAATCGGCCCCCCTCGGGCATTGCCTCGAGTCGAGTCATAGATCGCCATGCCTGGATCGCTGGAAAACTGCCTGCGCGCGTTCGAGTGCGGGATCCTCCCAACCGCCAGCGCGCCATACGCTCCTCTTTGTCTTTCGACACAGCTCAAAGGTCTTTCGGCACAGCTCAAAGGGATTGGGGCTCACGGATGCCAGTACGCGGTAACGAGCGCTGCGGACCGAACAGCGGACCCGTTCGCGAGGTTATTGTACCAGCGCCCAAGGTGCCTCCCGGCCTGGAGCTGACAAAGAGCCTATGATCGTGTTGATGTCGACCGGCCACGACTCGCCAACGTCTATAGGGTCGCTCTGCGGGCTCGCGGACAAACCGAACAAACGTTCGCCATCGCGTGTCGACGCTTTGGGCAGCGGCAATTCACGAGTTAGCTGCACTTTTCAAAAGTTAGCGGGATCCCACGCTGCACCAACTTGCCTCGCGCCTTCATGGGGCGTATAGTGGAGCGAAGTAGTGTTTAGTGGTGCTTCCGGAGGACTTTGGTGCAGGCGGATCTGCCGCGTTTCGCTGGGTCGGAGCAGCACGCCCTCGATGGTAAGGGCCGTCTCATCGTGCCCGCGCGCTTCAGAGACCGCCTGGGTGAGCGCTTCGTCGTAAGCATCGGGCACCCGGACCCGTGCCTTGCCCTCTATCCGCTCGAGACTTGGGTGGAAATCTCGCGCCGGCTGGAGGCGCCCCCGCGCAAAGAGGACCGCGAGAAGTACCGGCGCTTTTTGCGCTACGTCTTCGCCCATACAGAGGAAGTCACGAGCGACACTCAAGGTCGCGTCGTGATTCCCGGACGATTGCGCGCCTACGCCGGCATCGAGCGCAATGTCGTCTCCGTCGGCATGACGACCCGCATCGAAATTTGGGCTGAGAATCGCTACAACGTCGAGGCGGTGTCTGGGAGCGAGGTCGCCGATTTCATGGCCGACCTTGGCGTGTACTGATGTGGTGCGCGCATGAGCCACATCCCCGTTCTCTTGGCTCCGGCCTTGGACTGCCTGGAGATCCGCTCGGATGGGATCTACGTCGATGCGACCTTCGGCGCGGGTGGCCACTCCCGAGCGATCTTGGAACGTTTACAAACTGGCCGGCTCATTGCGTTCGACGCGGATCCGGCGGCAATACCGCGAGCCGCAGAGATTGCCGATCCACGCTTTTCCTTTATACCGGCGAACTTCCGCGAGCTTTCGGAGCGGCTCGACCAGCATGCGATCGATTCGATCGATGGCATTTTATTCGACTTGGGAGTATCGTCCATGCAGTTTGACGATCCCGAACGCGGCTTCTCCCTGGGCAAGCCCGCGCCGCTCGACATGCGGATGAATCCGTACGCCGGGCGCACCGCGTACGACATTCTGTGCAGCGCGAGCGAACGCGAACTGGCCGGCATGTTTTTCGAATACGGTGAAGAACGTGCCGCGCGTCGCATCGCGCACGCAATCGTCGAGCGGCGCGCGGCAGGGACCCTGCCGACCACTACCACCGAGTTTGCATCGCTCGTCGCCGGCGTCGTCCATCGTCCGGGACGGCGCGAGCGCATTCACCCCGCGACGCGAGTCTTTCAAGCACTGCGTATCGCCGTCAACGACGAACTCGATGCGTTGCGTGACGGCCTGACCGCCGCAATTGGGCTTTTGCGTTTGGCCGGTCGTGTGGTCGTCATCAGCTTTCACTCACTCGAAGACCGCATCGTGAAGCATACGTTCCGCGGCGACGAGCGGCTCGAAGTGCTTACGCGCCGTCCGCTCGTCCCAACCGAGCACGAAATAGAGCAAAACGTTCGCGCGCGCAGCGCCAAGTTGCGCGCCGCTCGACGAAAGGCCAGTTAATTGGTACAGCCCCGCCAACTCGAACGTAAGCACCGCATCGTCAATCCGCGTACCGCGCGAGCGGCCACGCACACCCGCATCGACAGGAAGTCGAAGGCGAGATACCGGAACCTGCTGCGCATTTCGGGCGTTCTCACGATCGTGCTCGCCTTCCTCATGGGCTACGTCGTGCTTACCTCGAGCCTTACGGGGCTGTCGTATGCGGTTGCAACTGCCAAGCACGAACGTGCGGAGCTGCAAGGTGAAACGATGCGCTTAGACGACCGGATTGCGGCGTTGCGCTCCGACGATCGTCTGGCGGCGTTAGCGGCGCGCTTGGGCATGACCGATCCCCAACATTTTGCGCTGGTCGACCTGCCTGCGGCCGTGGAGCCGGCGCAGGGGCGGAACCTTGCCGCGTTCTCCTCGCTGGCGGGGATGTTCATGCCCCCGGTCGGGAAGCCGCGGTAACGGCGCAGACGACAACGTAGCGTGCACCAACGAACGTTCGCGCGCGTCGCCCCGATGCGTGCCAAATATCTCTTTTACGCTTGCCTGCTGGTAGCGCTGTTCCTCGCGTGGCGTCTGGTCGACGTGCAAGTGCGTAACGGTCCTGCCTACGCGCGCGATGCGCTCGAGCAGCGCTCGGACACGGTGGAAGTCTTTGCGCGGCGCGGCAGCATTCTCGACCGCGACGGAAACGTGATGACGCAATCGCTTCCCTCGGAGAGCGTCTATGCGGTTCCGCGCGATATCACCGACCTCAATCGTACCGTGGCGCAGCTGAGCAAATCCGTCGGTAAACTGTCGCCGGAAACGATCCAGTCGCTGCGGGACAAGCACTCGTGGTTCGCATGGATCGCGCGCAAGGTTCCGCACGACGTCGCCGAACGGGTGCGCGACCTCTCGCTTCCGGGCGTTGCATTAAAAGAAGAAGACACCGGTTTACGCGTCGACACCATCGGAACGCTTGCGTCCACGATAATCGGCTTCGTCGGTACCGACGAGAACGGTCTCGACGGAATCGAGTACTCGTTCGACGACGTGTTGCGCGGGCGTTCGGGCTCGATGACGCTCGAGGCCGACGAATTCGGACGGCCGATTCCCTTCGGCATGGAACGTGTCGTCAAACCCGCCGATCCCGGCGATAACGTCGAGCTGACGATCGATTCGTACCTCCAGTTCGCCGCCGAACACGCGCTCTCTAAGCAAGTGAAGGCATTTCACGCGCTCGACGGCACGGCTATCGTCATGAATCCCTGGACCGGCGAAGTGCTCGCACTGGCCAACATGCCGGACTTCGATCCGAATCACTTCTGGAAGTACTCCGACGAACAGCGCCGCGATCGTGCGGTCATGGATGCCTACGAGCCCGGTTCGACGTTTAAACTCCTAACCGCAGCGGCGGCGCTCGAGTCGGGAAAGGTGACGTTGAAATCGCGCTTTCCCGCGCGCGACGCACTCGAAGTCGGCGGACAGGTCATTCATAACGCCGAGGACGGCATGCCGATCGGCAGCAGCACCGAGACCCTGGCTCAGATCGTTCAGTATTCGCACAACGTCGGCGCCGCCGAGGTGGGCATGTACGTAGGCGGCCGCACATTCTACCGAATGGAGCGGCGCGCCGGCTTCGGCGATCCGACCGGCATCGGACTGCCGGGTGAGAATCCGGGAATCGTTCCGCCTCCGCAGGACTGGAGCGCGCCGTCGCTCGCGACTATGTCGTTCGGACAGGGTGTATCGGTCACGCCGATCGCGATGGCCCGCTACTATTGCGCGATTGCCAACGGCGGGCTGCTGATGCAGCCGCACATCGTTCGCGCGGTTTACCACCAGGACGGCAAGCTCGTCCGCAGCTACGGACCGAAAGTGACTCGCCGCGTCTTCTCTGCGAAGACTGCCGCCGAGCTGCGCGGCTTCTTGCGCTTGGTCGTGCTGCACGGAACGGGCGACCCGTCGGCCCAAATCCCCGGGTATAGCACCGCCGGCAAAACCGGCACCGCGCAGATGGTCGTCGGCGGCGAGTATCGCTCGGGTTACTATGCCGCCTCGTTCATCGGAATGGTTCCTTACGAGCATCCCCGCTACGTGGTTTACGTGAAAGTCGAGCGTCCCATCGGTTCGTATTACGGCAGCGTCGTCGCTGCCCCGGCGTTTTCGGAGATTTCACGCGCGGCGATGTTGCACGCCGGCGTTTTGCCGTCGCCGGAGCCCGCAAAGCAGACGCATGGCTGAACGCACGATCGAGCTGGCGGCGTTACTGCGCCGATTGCCTGCGAGCACGCAGGTCAACGGCGACACGACGCGTTTGGTGACCGCGATAACGATCGACTCGCGGGCCGTCACCCCTGGTGCGCTATTCGTCGCGCTGCGCGGCGCGCAATCCGACGGACATGCCTATGTCTCGCAAGCCGTCGCGAAAGGCGCGATCGCGGTCGTCGTGGAGGCGGCGCATCGACCGCAGGTGCCCGGCCACGTTACGGTCGTCCACGTACCCGATACGCGCCGGGCACTGTCGCCGCTCGCCGCCGCATTCTTCGGCGATCCGTCGCAGGCGCTCGACGTTGCCGGCGTTACCGGAACCAACGGAAAGACGACGACTACACGAATGATCGCTGCGATTTGCAATCACGCAAATCGGCCGTGCGGCGTCATCGGTACCGTCGGCGCCGAGTTCGGCGAACGCTCCTGGACCCTCGCAAACACGACGCCGCAGCCGCCGGAGCTGCAGGCACTGCTCGCAGCGATGCGCGACGAACGTGCGGCGGCGGTTGCAATGGAGGTGAGCTCGCACGCGCTCGCCCTCGATCGCGTCGAGGACGTACGCTTTCGCGTCGGCGTGCTCACCAACGTGACGCGCGATCACTTAGACTTTCATCAGACGCTCGAATCGTACGCGGCAGCGAAGCGCCGGCTGTTCGGGCTCGCGCAGACGTGCGTAATCAATGCCGACGACGAGCACGGCGCGCGCTGGTCCGCCGATCTGCGTGCGCGGGGTGTGGAAACGCTCACGTATAGCTGCGGACGCGCCGCGACGCTGGCGGCGAGTAACGTCGCGGTCAAGCCCAGCGGCAGTCGCTTTACGCTTGACGGCCGCGATTTCGAGATTCGTCTTCCCGGCCGGTTCAACGTGTGGAACGCATTGGCCGCAATCGGCACTGCCCGCACCTTGGGAATCAACGATGACGATTCGGCGGCGGGTTTGGCCGAGCTCAAGCGCGTGCCCGGCCGGATGGAACACGTGCGCGGCGGTGCGATCGACGTGGTCGTCGATTACGCGCACACGCCCGATGCGCTCGAGAACGCGCTGCGCTCGTTGCGCGAAACGACGAGAGGAAAACTGTTCGTCGTTTTCGGCTGCGGAGGTGACCGCGATCGCGGGAAGCGGCCGGAGATGGGCGCCGTCGCAGCACGTTTGGCGGATCGCGTCATCGTGACCAGCGACAATCCGCGCAGCGAGGATCCGGGTTCGATCGCCGCCGACATCGTTTCCGGCAGCGGAATTCAGTCGACGGTCGTAGTCGAGCTCGACAGACGGCGCGCGATCCAACGCGCCGTTTCCGAAGCGGATGCGGGAGACGTCGTCCTCGTCGCCGGAAAAGGACACGAGGCGTATCAGCTCGTCGGCGAGCGAGTGCTCGACTTCGACGACGTCGCGGTCGTGCGGGACGCCTTGGAGCGTCTAACGTGAAGATACCGATTCAAAAAGCGATGATGGCGCTCAACGGGACGCTCTTCGACGCCGACGGAGCGCCGAACGAGCTGCGCGTGAGCACCGACACGCGCACGATCGAAAAAGGCGATGCGTTTCTCGCGCTTTCCGGCGACCGGTTCAACGGTCACGACTACACCGCCGAAGCCGTCAAACGCGGAGCCGCATTGCTGATCGTGGACGAAGCCGACGCGCGCGTTCCGGGTACCGCAACGATCCTGGTCGAGCGCACGCGCTCGGCGTATATAGCGCTGGCAGGCGTCGCCCGCGATATGTTCGACGGACGCGTCATTGCCGTTACCGGCAGCACGGGAAAGACTACGACCAAAGCCTTTCTCACCCAGCTCTTGGCGCCGAAATACGCAAACCGCGTTATCGCCGCCCCCGGCAACGAAAATAACGAGATCGGCGTCGGCAAGCTGTTGCTTGCGGCGTCCAACAAAGAGCACGATGCAATCGTCATCGAGATGGGCGCCCGGCAGTACGGCGACGTTGCGACGCTCGTCGCGTTTGCCAAGCCGCAGGTCGGAATTCTTACCAACATTGGTGAAGCGCACTTGGAGATCATGGGGTCGCGCGAACGGCTCGCCGATACGAAGTGGGCGCTCTTCGAGAAAGGAGCGCGCGCCGTACTCAATGCCGACGATCCGGTTTCGGTCAAACGCGCCGACCGTTTGGCGCAGGCGCCGCACTGGTTTGCGGCGCGCGAAACCGAAGGCGCGGCTCGTCCCGGACGGATAACGGCCTTGATCGGGCGTTCGCGCGCGCTCGACCGCGAGGGCGACCGCTGTGAAGAGATCGCCGTCGACGTCACCGTTCCCGGCATTCACAATCGCGCCAACGCCGCCGCCGCAATCGCGGGTGCACTCGAACTGGGCGTCACTCTCAAGTCGATGCGCGACGCACTTGCAGCGTTGCGCTTGCCCGAAGGACGCTTCGAGTCGTTCCGCATGCCCGGCGGATGGCGAATCATTTACGACGCGTATAATGCCAACGCCAGCGGAACGGTCGCCGCGCTCGACGCGTTCGCGATGGAAAAACCGCACCGGGCGATCGCCGTGCTGGGCAGCATGGCCGAACTGGGAAACGAATCCGTCAAGCTTCACGAACGGGTGGGGGCACATGCGGCCAAACGCGTCGACGTACTGCTCGTAAGCGGAGAATACGCCGACGCGCTGGCTCGCGGCGCGGCCGGTTCCGGATTTTCGTCGCAAATGATCGTGACGGTCGAGGACAACGCGCACGCCGCACGATGGTTGCGCGAGCACGCACGCCGCGGCGATGTAGTACTGCTCAAAGGATCGCGCAAGTACAAACTCGAGGAGATCGTCGAGGAGCTGATGGCATGAGCGGTCGGAGGGTGGTGAGATGAGCGAGCAGGATGTGAGCCATTGTCACGGACAGGATGTCCCCGCGCGTAGCGCGGCGCCCGGAGGGCGGTGAGATGAGCGTCGCGACGCGACCGCTGGCCGTGGTGCGTCCCGAGTTGCCGCCGGGTTTGGTGGCGATTCCCGTGCGCACCCGCTTGGTTCGCCCCAACGACGATCTCGTTGCGGTGGTCGCGCAAGCCGTCGGCGGTATCGCTCGTTCGGGCGACGTCATCGCCGTATCCGAGACCGCCGTTGCCATTGCCGACGGCGAGTTCGTTGCAGCCGAGTTCGTACGTCCGTCGCGCCTGGCGTACGCCCTGTCGCGCCGCGCCGGGACGCTTGCAACCGTCAACCAGCCCGAGTCGATGCAGCTGGTAATCGATCGCGTCGGCGTTTGGCGCGTGGTTCGCGCGACGGTCGCACATGTGCTCGGCCGCTTGCGCGGACGGCGGGGCGCCTTCTACGAAGTCATGGGCGATGCCATTACCGCGATCGACGGCTACACCGGAACTATGCCTCCATACGAACGTGCCATCGTGTTTGCACCGCGCGATCCTGACGCGTTCTCGGCGGTCTTTGCGTCGCGCACCGGCATCGCGTGCGCGGTAGTGGACGCAAACGACTTACAAAAGGCCAAGGTGTTGGGCGCGTCGTCCGGGGTGAACCGAACTGCGATCGAGCGTGCCCTTCTCGATAATCCGCATGGTAACGGCGACGAGCAGACGCCCATCGTCGTGCTGAAGTGGCGTGCGCCGGGATGCAATCCGTTACTCGAGGACGGCGCGGAATGAACGCGCACGTCGTCCTGACGCTGCCGGCGCCCAGCGCGCAGACCTTGATCGACTGGGCTCCGCTATGGGCGTTTCAAGGCGCCGTCGTGGCATTAGCGGCGGGAGCGATCGTGTTGCCGCTGCTGCGACGGATGCAGTTTCGCCAACACGCCTACGAAGACGCGCCGGCCACGCATCAAGTGAAGAGCGGTACCCCGACGATGGGCGGTATCGTATTCGTCATCGCCATGGCGATCGCAATGCTCAATCGCGCGCCCCTGATCGTGCCGCTCGGATTCCTCGTCATCGCGTGCGGACTCGTTGGGTTCTTCGACGACTACCTCGCGATCCGGCAAGGACGAAACCGCGGGCTGCGCGCGCGAACCAAGTTCTTGCTCACGGCGCTCGTCGCCGTCGTTTTCTTGCGCGCGCTCGACGGATCGTTCAGCTTCTTTCCTCGCGACACGCTCTTTCACGCCGGGACCTACTCGTTGATAGTGCCGCACTGGCTCTGGCTCGTGCTCGGAGTCCTCGCCGTGGTCGGCACGATTCACGCCGTCAACCTCACCGATGGCCTCGACGGGCTCGCAACGGGGTCGCTCGTGCCGCCGCTGGCGGTGTTCGTGCTGGTCGGCGCGCAGGGGCTCGTGCCTGCGGCCATGATCGGTGCGGCGACCGGCTTAGGCGCGTGCTTGGGGTTTCTGTTTTACAATCGCCATCCGGCGAAAATGTTCATGGGCGATACCGGATCGCTGGCGTTGGGCGCGTTGCTGTCGGGGGTCGCCATTTTGAGCGGCGAGATGCTGCTGCTGATCGTCGTGGGCGGCATCTTCGTCGCCGAGACCCTCTCGGTGATTCTTCAAGTTACGTACTTTAAGCTTACGCACGGCAAGCGCATCTTTCTCATGAGCCCGCTGCACCACCACTACGAACTGGCCGGCTGGCCCGAGACGAAAGTAACCTCCCGCTTCTGGTTGGCGTCCCTGCTGTGCTCGGCCGTAGCATGGGCGATCGTGAGATGAGTGAGCAGGATGCGAGCCATTGTCACGGACAGGATGTCCCCGCGCGTAAGCGCGGCACGCGGAGCGTGGTGAGATGAGTGAGCAGGATGCGAGCCATTGTCACGGACAGGATGTCCCCGCGCGTAAGCGCGGCACGCGGAGCGTGGTGAGATGAGTTTTACCTTTGACGCTAAAGAAACGGTGCTCGTCATCGGACTCGGCAAGAGCGGTCTCGCCAGCACCTCGGTGCTGCGCGCGCGCGGCGTTCGCGTCTACGCGACCGACGAAAAGACGCCCGGCGAGCTCGCCGACGCGATCGCTGCCGTCGAAGGTAACGGTGCGACGTTCGTGCCGCCCGCGGAGCTCAAGCCGTTGCTGAACGGTCTTTCGTCGGCGGTGCTTTCGCCGGGCGTTCCGCCGACGTCGCCCGTCGTCCGCGCGGTCAACGGCGCCAACGTCCCCGTCCTGGGAGAGATCGAAGTCGCCTATCGTCTTTGTAAGGCGCCGATAATCGCCGTCACTGGAACGAAAGGCAAGTCGACGACGACGGCGCTGATCGGCCATCTCCTGCGCAAGTGCGACCGCAGGGTCTACGTCGGCGGCAACATCGGCAATCCTCTGATCGAAGAAGTACTTCCGGCGACCGAGCACGATTGGGTCGTCGCGGAAGTTTCGTCGTTTCAGCTCGAGACGATTCGGTCGTTTCGCCCGCGGGTCGCGGTCTTATTGAATCTCGCTCCCGATCATCTCGACCGCTACTATTCGATGGACGAGTACGCCGAAGCGAAGTATCGCATCTTCGCCAATCAATCGATGGGCGATTTCTTCGTCGGTAATCTCGACGATCCGCGTATCGCGCAGCTGCATTGGCGCCATGGCGAAGCGCGCGTGCAGGCGCATCAAATGTGGTTTACGCTCGACGGACGTACGCCCGATCTGGGAGCCGGCCCGGCAACCATGTACGTGCGCGACGGTGCGGTGACCTACGCGCCCGTCACCGGCGATCCGCGACCGGTGCAGATCGTCCGGCGGCAAGACATTCCGTTGGCTGGCGAGCACAACGTGCAAAACGCCATGGCCGCATTTCTGGCTGCGATCGCTGCGGGATGCGATCCCGCCGCGTTGGGTGCGGCGGTCGCGTCGTTTCGTCCGATGCCGCACCGGCTGCAGACGATCGCGGAAATCGGCGGCGTGACCTACGTGGACGACTCCAAGTCCACCAATCCGGGCTCGGTCGTCGCCGCGCTGCAAGCGTTCGACCGGCCGATCGTGCTGATCGCCGGAGGCCGCGCGAAAGGCACTAGTTTCGAAGAGATGGGACGGACGATCCGGGCGCGCGTCAAGGCGCTCGTGGCGATTGGTGAAGCAGCCCCCGAAATCGTCGAGGCCAGCCAAGCCGGCGTAACCGCGCGCGCGGCGTCGATGGAAGATGCCGTACGGCGCGCGCGCGAGTTCGCCCAGCCGGGCGACGTCGTGCTGCTTTCGCCGGGCTGTGCGTCGTTCGATATGTTCCGTTCGGCCGAGGACCGCGGCGAGCGTTTCATCGCAGCGGTTTGCGGACTTCGGGAGCCGGCCGGTGCGTAGCGGGGCCGCCGTGGCGCGGAACCGGCGCAACGAACGCGCACCGGTGCAGTCGTACGTCGCGACGCCGCCCGATGCAGTCCTTTTTGCCGTCGTTGCGGCGTTGGTCGGCATCGGACTCGTCATGGTCTTTTCGGCGTCGAGCGCCACGGCGTATGCGGAGCACGGCGATATCGCCTACTATCTCAAACGCCAGCTCATTTGGCTGGTCGCCGGACTCGTCCTCGCGTATTTCGCTTACCGCCTCGATTTGAAAGCGCTCAAACGCGCCGCGCCGTTTCTCTTGGTGGGAGCGGTTATCGGGTTGTTGCTGGTCTTCGTTCCCCACATTGGATTGGGCGTCAACGGCGGACGGCGATGGATCGGCGTTTCGTCGCTGAGCGTTCAGCCTTCCGAGTTTGCGAAGCTTGCGATCGTCGTGTATCTCTCGGCGAAGCTTTCGGCGCGCGGAGAACGGATCACATCGCTCGCCAGCGGCCTCTTTCCGCTATGCATACCGGTCGTTATCGTAGCCGTGCTCGTGCTCAAAGAGCCGGACATGGGAACGGCCAGCTTGGTTGTCTTTACCGCCTTTGCGATGTTCTTTTCGGCGGGCGCGCGAATCGCACACCTCTCCGCCGTAGCGCTGGTGACGGTGCCGTTTGCCGCGATGACGGTGCTGGCGAGTTCTTACCGGCGGGCGCGCATCTTTGCGTTTCTGGACCCATGGAAGGATCCCCAGAACACCGGTTTCCACATCGTGCAATCGCTGCTGGCACTCGGCAGCGGCGGTATTTTCGGCGTCGGCCTGGGGGCCTCGCGTGCGAAGTTCTTCTATCTGCCCGAACAGTACACCGACTTTATCTTTTCGATTCTCGGCGAAGAGCTCGGTCTCGTCGGCGCGCTCACCGTGATCGCACTCTTCATTACGTTCACCTACCGCGCCATTCGCATCGCTCTCGCCGCTCCGGACCGGTTCGGATTCTTTCTGACGGTCGGCTGCGCGTCGATGATCGCCATTCAAGCCTTCATCAACATCGGCGTCGTCACGTCGTCGTGGCCGGTCACGGGCGTTCCGTTGCCGTTCATCTCGTTCGGCGGAAGCTCGCTCGTCGTCAGCCTGATCGCCGTCGCGCTCATCGCCAACGTCGGCCGTGCGAAGCGCGTCGGAAGGCGGCAATGACCGTTGTCTTTGCCGGCGGGGGAACGGGTGGGCACGTTTATCCGGCCATCGCCATTGCCGACGCGCTGAAACGGCGCGGCACCACGTCGGAGTTCGTCGGCACCGCCGACCGGCTCGAGGCGAAAATTGTGCCGCAGGCCGGCTACAAACTACATCCGATCGCGAGCCGGCCGTTCTCGCGCCGGCTCAGCGTGCAGCTACCGATCACCGCGCTTGCCAACGCTGCCGGAACGTTCGAGAGTTTTGCGCTACTGCGCAAACTCAAACCCGCCTTCGTGATTGCGACCGGCGGCTACGTATGCTTTCCGTTTGTGTTTGCGGCGCGCGCGTTGCGCGCGCTGGCGCTCTATCGCGGACCGATTGCCCTCCTTGAGCCAAACGCGCGCGCGGGGCTGACGAACCGCCTTCTCGCGCCGCTGGTCGACGAAGTCTGGGGCGCGTTCGACGTGGGCGATCCGCGGTTTAACGGAAAGTACGTGAGGACCGGCATTCCGGTGCGTTCGTCGCTTTCGCACCTCCCGTCGCGCGAGGAAGCCGTTTTCCGCCTCGGTCTCAATCCGAATCGCAAAACGCTGTTGGCAATGGGCGGCAGCCAGGGGGCGCGCGCAATCAACGACGCGTTGACCGCCCTTATCAAAAGCGGCGGACTCCCGCCGGGCTGGCAGTTGCTGCAAATCACGGGCGAACGCGAATACGATCGCGTACGCGGCGAACTGGGCGCATCGGAATCGGTAGTGCGCCCTTACCTAAACGATATCGCCGACGCGTATGCGGCCGCCGATTTGGTTCTCGCGCGTGCCGGAGCGTCGACGCTCGGCGAGTTGGCGGCTTTGGGAAAACCGGCCGTCCTCGTACCGTATCCGCACGCCACGGAAGATCACCAAGCGGCAAACGCCGAGCGGTTCGCTGCAGCCGGCGCGGCTGTTACACTTCCCGACGGCGACCTCGCTTCCGGCCGCTTGCGAATCGTGCTGGCGGAGTGTGCAGAGCCGTCGCGTCTCGAGACGATGCGAGCGGCCGCCGCCCATTCGAGCACGGGCGATCCCGTTTCGACCATTGTCGCCCGGGTCGACGCACTTTTGGCGAGAAGGAACTAGGCGTGAGCGTACACTTCGTCGGCGTCGGGGGCATAGGCATGAGCGCGATCGCGCGCATTTTGCTTGCGCGCGGCGAGTCCGTCTCGGGATCCGACGTACGAGAGACGCCTCTCATCACGCGTCTGCGCGACGAAGGTGCGGAGGTGACGATCGGTCACGACGCGGCCAACGTCCGGACGGCGCAAACGGTCGTCGTAAGCTCGGCGATCGAACGGCGCAATCCGGAATACGCCGCGGCGCAGCGCTTGGGCATTCCCGTTTTGCATCGCGGCGAGATGCTTGCGAAACTCATGGACGGCCGCCGTGGAATCGCCGTGTGCGGAACTCATGGAAAGACGACCACCACCGCAATGGTGCACGCCGTTCTGCGGCTTTCCGGAGTCGACGCAAGCTTAGTGCTGGGCGGCATCGACGCTTTACTTGGCACCAACTCGCACGACGGAACGTCGGCATGGTTCGTCACGGAGGCCGACGAATCGGACGGCTCGTTCGCGCTGCTCGATCCCGAGATCGCGATCGTTACCAACATCGAGAACGATCATCTCACCAGCGACGAAGAGCTGCCGCAGCTCGTGCGCGCGTTCGGTGAGTTCCTTGCGAAGCTTCCCGACGAGGGCGTCGCCATCGTCGGTGTGGACAACGAGCTGTCTGCATCGCTTCTCGAACACGATCTGCGCGCCAAGACGATTTCATTCGGTATCGGTCCGCGCGCCGACGTCCGCGCAGCCAACCTTCGCTTCGACGGGTTGACCGGCGCCTTCGACGTGATCGCCGGCGAAGCGTGCCTAGGGACCGTCGAGCTGCGCGTACCCGGCGAGATCAACGTCGTCAACGCCCTCGCGGCGGTTGCGGTGGCACGTCACCTCGAAGTTCCGTTTGCGCGAATTGCAAGCGCGCTGGGCGCGTTTGGCGGCGTACGCCGGCGCTTCGACATTCTTGCCGCGAGCGATCGAATGATCGTCGTCGACGACTACGCGCATCACCCGACCGCCGTGCGCGCGACGATTCTAGCGGCCAGACAATACCACCGCGGTCCGGTGTACGTGGCGTTTCAGCCCCACCGGTATTCTCGCACCGCCTTTCTCGCAGCCGATTTTGCCGACGCTTTGCGCGGCGCGGACCGCGTCTATCTTGCGCCGGTATACGCGGCGTCCGAACCTGCGATGCCCGGTGTGAGCGAACGCTCGATCGGCGAGCCCCTGGCGCGTGCGGGTTCCAACGTCCGATACGTCGCAGGCGTTGGCGATCTGGAAGATCGTTTGTGGGACGAAGCGCCGCGCGGATCGCTCGTGCTCATGCTGGGCGCCGGGAACATTACCGACGTCGCGGCACGTCTGGCTGCCCGCGTTTCCGCGCCGCAGCGAGCAGTTCGATGAGTTTGACCACGGAACAGGCGCTTCGATCGCTCCTTTCGGATCACGATCGCACGGCGCTGGGCGAGCTTTTGGGCGAGCGCGTTTCGTTCGACGAACCCTTGGCTCCATTCACGTCGTGGAAGATCGGCGGACCTGCCGACGCGCTGGCATTGCTCGAGAGCGAAGACGAGCTCGCTGCGTTGATGCGTTTTTGTTTCAAGCGCAAAGTGCCGTGGTTCGTACTGGGGAGCGGAAGCAACGTGCTGGTCGGCGACGGCGGAATGCGCGGAATCGTCGTTCGGCTGGGCACCGGGTTCGCGCGCGTAACGGTACGGGAAGACGACAGAGAAATCGTGGTAGAAGCGGGTGCGTCGGCGCCGATGGCAACCGTTACCGCTCGCGCGGCCTCGGCGGGAGCCGTTGCAATTGGCTCGCTTTCGGGCATCCCCGGAACGGTGGGCGGCTCGCTGCGGATGAACGCCGGAACCGATCGTGAAATGGGCGAGTTCGTGCGCGACGTGTGGGTGCAATCCCCATCAAAGCCCGAATCGCATCCCATTACCGTTGAATACTTCTATCGCCACTCCACCCTTTCGCGCGATGCCGTCGTTTCGCGCGTCACGCTGGCCTTCGCCAAGGCGGACCCGCGCGGCGTACGGGAGGAGATGCAGACGCGGCTGGTGCGGCGCAAGCGCACGCAACCTATCGCGCTCCCGAACGCCGGCTCGTGTTTTCGCAACCCCGAAGGCGACAAGGCCGCCCGCTTGATCGAAGCGGCCGGCGCCAAGGGATGGCGCGAAGGCGGCGCGGAAGTCTCTCCGCTGCACGCCAACTTCATCAATAACGTCGAGAACGCGAGCGCAAAAGACGTCGCAACGCTGCTCGCTAGGGTTCGCAGGGCGGTGCGCGACCAATTCGGCGTCGAGCTGCAGCTGGAAGTCCACCTCGTTGGAGTGTTCGTCGATCATGAAACGCAAAGCTAAAGTCGCGGTTGCCATGGGCGGCAACAGTGCCGAACGCGAAGTCTCGATACAGACCGGCTCCATGGTGCTGCGCGCGCTGCAGTCGCTGGGTTACGACGCGAAGTCGGTCGATTACGACGAGCGTTTCATCGACGCCATGCGCGAGCTCAAGCCCGACGTCGCGTTCAACGCGTTGCACGGCCCGGGCGGAGAAGACGGACACGTTCAAGCCTTGTTCGAATACCTGTCGATTCCGTATACGGGCAGCAGCGTGGAAGCGGCCGCGCTTTCGATGGACAAACATTTGACGAAGAAGTTGCTTGCCGCCGAAGGTTTGCCGACCGCTGCTTGGGATTTGTTCGAGCTCGCCGGCGGAACGCTGCCGTTACTTCCGGGGTCCCTCGATTTACCGCTCGTCGTAAAACCTCGTTTCGAAGGGTCGTCGGCGGGCGTAACGATCGTACGCACGCACGAGCAATGGACCAACGCCATGCTGACTGTGTCAAAGACGTATTCGGAAATTCTTGCCGAGGAGTATATCGACGGTCGAGAGATGACGTGCGGCGTGCTGGGCGAAGAGGCTCTACCGATCGTCGAGATCATCGCGAACCGCGACGGATTCTACAGTTACGAAGCCAAATACGCGGACGGCGGAAGCACCCACATCGTTCCCGCGCGCATCGACGAAGATCTCGCCGCGCGCCTGCAAATGCTGGCGCTTTCGACGCATCGCCTCGTCGGATTGCGCGATTACTCGCGCACCGATTTCATCGTCAGCCGCGACAATCGCCCCTATATTTTGGAGATCAACTCACTTCCCGGTCTCACGCCCCACAGTCTCATTCCGGATGCGTGCGGCGCAATCGGGATAAGCTTCGAATCGCTAATCGACCGGTTGATCGGCTACGCGCTGGAACGCGCCGAAACCCGAGATGCGGCTTAAGGGTTAGCGCGGGCGAGCAGTTTCATCGCCGCCTCGCGGAACTCTTCGGACGCCAGTCGCGCTGAGAATGCACGTGCCTCTTCTTCCATCTGCGCGACGACCTGCGCGGCAGTCGGTTCGTGCAGCAGCCGTTTGGTTTCGGCGACTGCGGCCGGCGACAGCAGCGCTAGCTGCGCGGCAATCTCGGTCGCCGTGGGATCGACGACTTCGTCGTCGACTAGCTTGGTGATGAGTCCCATGGCCTGCGCTTCTTCGGCGTAGAAAAAATCGCCCGAAAGCAGCAGCCAGTTCGCGCGCATCCTGCCCACCATGAGCGGCAGAAGCAGGCTCGAACCGGCCTCGGGTACGAGTCCTAGCGGAACGAACGGCAGCCGGAAGCGCGCGTCGCGACCCGCCACGACGGCGTCGCAATGCAGTAGCATCGTGGTACCGATGCCGATCGCGTTTCCGCGCACGGCGGCGACGACCGGTTTCTTGCAGTCGCGCAGACGGCCCAAGAAGCGCAGCACGGGAAGATCTTCGAACGACGCGGCGCGCAGCGAGGCTTTCATGAAATCCTTGAGATCGTTGCCGGCCGTAAAATCCGGGCCGCCCTCGATGACTACGACGCGAATCGCGTCGTCTTCGCCAATCCATTCGAGCGCATCCGCCATCTCGGCGTACATCTCGGTGGTGAGCGCGTTCTTTTTCTCCGGACGTACGATCCGCACGTGCGCGACGTGGGATTTGGACTCGACGGAGATTCCCTCGGTCACGGTTCGACCTCCTAAAATGCTAAGCGAACGTCTCCTCGTCGTCGGCAACGAGCATATCGATTAACGGCGTTTCGGGTGGCAGACGCTTCGCGATCGGATACCGTGCGAGCCATCTCTCATCATCGATACGGTCGGCAATTTTGCGCGCCGCGAGCTTTTCGTTGTACTGGGCATACTTCGACGCGTCGGTGCGGCCGCGAATCCAGCGCGCAATTTCGGATTCGTCGCTTGCCTTGGCGATGACGGCGCGCAGGTCGGCTTCGGGAATCTCGAGTGCGTTGAGCAAACTGGAGCTAAAACCGGAGATCTGATAGGGGCCGATGTTGCCCCCGGGCAAGGTGGCGCGGACCTTGTCGATCGTGCGGGCCAACATCAAGAGATCGAGCTCGGCCACCTGTTCGCGAGGGCTGCGAGGCGGCCGTTGCGTGAGATCGAGCGCTTCCATGCGGGAACAGGTTGGCCCGCAGGATGACACCCCCTCCCGGCCGCCGAAAAACCGCCCCGTTTCCGCATTCTGCGGAGGCGGCTTCCCAGGAGGACATCGTTGCCAACCGTTGTCGATCGCGGTCTCGAAGGCGTCGTCGTCGGGTCCACGCAGCTTAGTAACGTTGAAGGCACCATCGGTCGCCTGACCTACCGCGGTTACGATATCGACGATCTCGCGCCCAACGCGTCGTTCGAAGAAATCGTACACCTCTTACTTTACGGACATTTGCCGAACCGGCACGAGCTCGACATGCTCAAGCGCGAAATCGGCGCGCGCCGCTCGTTGCCCGAACCATTGATCGCCGCCATGCAGAACGTTCCCAAGACGGCATGGCCGATGGACGTGCTGCGTACCATCGTCAGCGGGCTTGCGCTCTTTTCGCCGGTCAACGCGCATGGCGAGCATCTTTCCGACGTGCACACTGCAATCGAGCTAATCGCAAAACTTCCAACGATCGTCGCCGCGTGGGACCGAATACGCCGCGGACTCAATCCGATCGAGCCGCGGGCGGATCTCTCGCAAGCCGGTAACTTCCTTTATATGCGATCCGGCAAGGTTCCGCATGCTATCGAGGAGGACGCGCTCGACACATACTTCGTGCTGCTGGCAGATCACTCGTACAATGCGTCCACCTTCTCCGCGCGCGTTACCGCGTCGACTCGAGCCGACGTGTACGCCTCGATCACATCTGCGCTGGCGACTTTGCAAGGCGACTTACACGGCGGGGCCGCGAGCGCTGCATATCACACCTTGACCGAAGTAAAGACGGCCGATCGCGGCGAGCAATACGTTCGCGACGTGCTCGGTCGCGGCGAGCGCATCATGGGCATGGGCCATCGCGAGTACAAAGTGCGAGATCCGCGCGCCCGGCATCTCGAAGCGATGGCGCAGAAGCTGTCGCAGCACGTCGGCAACAGCAAATGGTATGACATCGCGCGCTCGCTTGAAGACTCGAGTCGTAAAGTGCTGCAAGAAAAGAAGCCGGATAACACGATTTACGCGAACGTCGACTTCTACACCGCACCGGTGCTCGCAGATCTCGACATCCCGGGCGACGAGTTCACCTGCCTGTTCGCGTGCGGGCGCATCGCCGGTTGGACGAGTCACGTTCTCGAGCAACTAGCCGATAATCGCTTGATTCGGCCGCAAGCAACGTACGACGGACCCGCGCCGGGTCCGTACCTTCCCATCGAAAAGCGCGAATCTAACGGAGTCAGGAGCTAGGAGGTTCTCGATGCAGGTGATTCCCGCCATCGATCTGCGCGGCGGTAAATGCGTGCGGATGGAGCAGGGCAACCTCGAAACGTCGACGGCGTACGACGGCGATCCGGTCGATCGCGCCAAAGCGTTCGTTGCCGCAGGCGCGCGCCGGCTGCACGTCGTCGATCTCGACGG
This sequence comes from Vulcanimicrobiota bacterium, assembly GCA_963715435.1. Taxonomy (GTDB): domain Bacteria; phylum Vulcanimicrobiota; class Vulcanimicrobiia; order Vulcanimicrobiales; family Vulcanimicrobiaceae; genus JAFAHZ01. The sequence goes on along the minus strand of OY970243.1, from coordinate 1,467,674 downwards.
CGCGCTCGGCTCGGGCGAGAATCAAGCTGCGGTCGAGGCGATTTGCCGCGCCGTCGACGTACCGGTTCAGGTCGGCGGCGGCATTCGCGCCGTAAAGCAAGCGGAAGCTGCATTTGGTGCGGGCGCTGCCGAGATCATCCTCGGGACGATTCTCGTCGAAGACGAGCGAATGGCGCGTCACATCATCGGACGCTTTCCGCAAAAAGTCATCGCGGCGATCGACGCGCGCGGCCAGGAAGTCGCAACGCGCGGATGGCAAGAGCGTGCGCCGGTCAATCGCGATGCGCTCGTCAAGCGCGTCGCACAATGGGGCGTCGCTCGCATCCTGTTCACGGAGATTCGCCGCGACGGCATGGGAGAAGGCTACGACATCGACGCGCTCAACGAAGTTGCCAGCGCCGCCGAGGTCAAGATCACCGCGAGCGGCGGCGCACGCAACATCGACGACCTCATGCTACTCAAGCGCTCGGTCCCGCTGACCGTCGACTCGTGCGTCGTCGGCAGCGCGCTCTATAAGGGAACGATCGATCTCAAATCGGCGATAGCAGCGGTTAATTAATCTACGTACTCGCGCGGGGCTTCGCTCGGTAAGCGAGTGACGATTTCGTAGTTGATCGTATCGCTCCAGAGCGCCCAGTCGTCGGCGGAGACCTCGGCCTCGCCGTCGCGTCCTATGAGCGTTACCTTCGAACCGGGACGCGCGTTCGGTGCGTTGGTCAGGTCGATCTCGGTCATGTTCATCGCGACCCGGCCGACGATCGGACAGAGCGCGCCGTCGACGAGCACGTGCCCTTTATTGGAAAGTGCGCGCGGCAGGCCGTCGGCGTAACCGGCCGCCACGACGCCGACGCGCATGTCGTGCGGCGCGTGAAACGCTCCGCCGTAGCCGACCGACGCGCCCGTCGGAACCGCGCGCACGACGATAATTTTCGACGTATACGAAAGTGCCGGACGAAGATCGAGTGGCGGTTGCATCGCTTGACGAGTCTGCGGCGACGGCCACAAACCGTACACTGCGATACCGAATCGCGACATATCCAGGCGCGTCTGCGGCCACAGCATCGCCGCTGCCGACGCTGCGATATGCCGTATCGGTGAAATCTCGCGGCGGTCGAGCAACGGTCTTGCGTGCGAGATGGCGCGATCGAACGCGTCGAGCTGACGCGTCGTGTACGGCGAGTCGAGCTCTTCAGCCGACGCCAGATGCGAGTAGATTCCGGCGATCTCGATCTCGGGGTGGCGAAGATACTCTTCGAGCGCGTCGACCAGTTCGTGCGGTTCGATCCCAAGGCGATTGAGATCGGTGTTAATCTTGATATGGACGCGTGCCCGCGCGTAACGTTCGCGTGCCGCGCCGGTCAGCGCCAGCACGTATTCTTTCGTATTCCAGAGAGCGATTTCGATATCGGCGGCAAGCGCGTCTTTGAGATCGTACGGCGGAATCGGCCCCAGCACGAGAATCGATGCCGTGATTCCACCGTCACGCAGCGCGAGCGCTTCTTCGATCGAGAACACGCAGATGCGCGCGGCGAACGGCTCGATGGCAAGCGCCGTTTCGATCAGCCCGTGCCCGTAGGCATTCCCTTTGACCACGAATGCCGCCCGTGCCGGCGCAATCGCTTCACGTAGAATCGTTGCGTTATGGCGCAGCGCGCCCAACGATACGGTGATCGTCCCGATCACGCGGTGACCGGCGACGTCAGCGAGCGTACGACGTAGGCGACCGGAATGCCGAAGAAGAGGACGTACGCAGCGACGGCGTTGACGAGCGCGGTCGGATTTGCGGGCGGCACGAGGCGTCCGCTTCCCAACAAGAGCAGCTGCATCAGAACGTAGACCACCACGCCGTAAGTAGCGCCCGCGACGACCCAATGCCGGTTCGTCGCCGGTTGCGTGCTCGAGAAATAGGCATATCCGCCGGCCCAGCCGATGCTGACGAGCAGGCTGATCGCCAAACCCACTACTGCGTACGAAGCACTGGTATACGCGAGGTTCCCAAAGACAGCGGACGCGACGTACTGCAACGCGGACGCGGCGCTTTGATGCGCGGGCAATACCGTCGTCAGCCAGAGATATAAATCGAGGATGACGCCGCCGGCGATTCCGGCGAGGACTGCGCGTTTTACCATGCCGCGCTTTGCATTCGCCTAGAGCTTGCCCCGAGCATTGTCTAAGGGCCCTGGCATTACTCTCTTGGCACCCGTCACACGTGATCGTGATTTTGTGAAAAGCGGCCAGCTAACTCCCTTTTAAGCAACCCTTACGAATCGAGCGGTATCATGGTGTTCCCATGATGAACGATCGCTCGTTCCGCGAGCCGGCGGACTACGTAATCTGGATGACGTCGGCAATGCTCGCACTTCTCGTCGGCACGGCCCTAGCATTCTTTCTGTGGGCCGGCCTCCATCGCGTCGCCGAGTCGGGCCTCGCGCTTGCCGCCGTCGGGACGCTGGGCGCCGGTACGGTCCTCATCGCGTTATCCCTCGACCGGCCTTTGCTGCGTATCTTCCTCGTCGTCATGGCGGCCGTTTTCGTGCTGGGCTACACTCTCGGCGGCCCCGCCTTCGCGCATCTCGTCGCCTAAGGCGTCTTCGAGCGCGCGCGTCAGGATCGCGCCGAACAGAAACAGCAGTGCCGAGTAATAGATCCAGATAAGCAGAACGATCGTCGATCCGGCTTCTCCGTAGCCGCTTTCGGGGTGGAACCGCGTGAGGTAAAACGCGATTGCCGCCTCTCCGGCCAGCAACACGGCACCGGTCACAACCGCACCGAGAACAGAGCTGCGCCACGAGACCTCGACGCGCGGTAATGCCCGATACGCGATGGTCAAGAACAGGACGACCGAGACGGCGTCGACCGCAATGGCCGCAAATCGGCCGCCGGCGGCCGCGGCGAGAAGCGCCAGCAGCGCGAGCACTGCTAAGGCCACAATGACGATGATGACGTGCAGGCGGAGAAAGACGATCTCTTTAGCGCCGCCCCGGCGGTGCTCCGGGATCTCCCACAGGTCGTCGAGTGCCTCTTGGACCTGCATGAAGATGCCGAAGACCGCGGCCAGGATCAGCGCGGCGCCGATCACGATGGGAACGGTGGAGACCCTATGCTGCGACGCAGCCACGAGCGTGTTGATACCCTGCGTGCCTTTGATGCCGATGAGGGGCGAGAGCTGGGCGTCGACCATCGGCAGCCCGCGTGCCTGTCCCAGTAGCAAGCGAGCCAGCGCCACGACCATGAGGATCGACGCCGGGACGGTGAAGATCGCGTAAAACGAAAGCGCGGCCGCGAAGCGCGCCACCCGGTGATCTTGCCAAAGCTTGAGAGCCGTCTTCAGTGCCCGTCGCATCTCACTAGGGTATGCCCGGCCAAACGCGGCGGGCGCCACAGAATGCAGGTTGGGCGCTTGCAGTCTCCTATGGAGTTTGCTAATATAGCACGGCTAGCGCTCTCGCGCTGAGAGTGCTAATAGCCAGTACAGACCTAGCTGTGGAGGTTTTCTGTGAATCTCAAGCCTTTGCACGATAACGTGGTTATCGAGCACGTCGAGCAAGAAGACAAAACGTCCGGTGGCGTGTTTCTGCCCGATACCGCTAAGGAGAAGCCCCAAGAGGGCGTGATCCGGGCGGCCGGCAGTGGCCGCACGCTCGACAACGGCACGAAGCTCGCGATGGGCGTCAAAGTTGGCGATCGCGTGCTCTATCGTAAGTATTCGGGAAGCGAAGTCAAGATCGACGGCACCGAGTACCTCATCATCCCCGAAAAAGACATCCTCGCCATCGTCGACAAAGTTCCGGCCGCCGTCTAAGGCCGCCTGAACGCGACAAGGAGTTTTTGAAACGTAATCATGGCTGCAAAGCAACTCGTATTCGATGAAAGTGCGCGTCGCGCGCTCGAGCGCGGTGCCAATATTCTTGCCGACGCCGTCAAAGTGACGCTCGGTCCCAAGGGCCGCAACGTCGTGCTCGACAAAAAGTTCGGCTCGCCGACGATTACCAACGACGGCGTGACCATTGCCAAGGAAATCGAGCTGCCCGAACCCTTCGAAAACATGGGCGCTCAACTCGTCAAGGAAGTCGCTTCCAAGACCAACGACGTTGCCGGCGACGGCACGACGACCGCGACGGTGCTCGCGCAGGCGATTATTCGCGAGGGCCTGCGCAACGTGACCGCGGGCAGCAACCCGTTGCAGATCAAGCACGGCATCGAGAAGGCCGTCGAGATCGCGGTCAAAGAGATGGAAAACTTCAAAAAGGAAGTCGACACTAAAGATAAGATCGCGCAGGTCGCGTCGATCTCGGCCAACGACATTGAGATCGGCGACCTCATCGCCGAAGCGATGGAGAAGGTCGGCAAAGACGGCGTGATCACGGTCGAAGAGTCCAAGACGCTCAAGACCGAAGTCGAGACCAAAGACGGCATGCAGTTCGACAAGGGCTACATCTCGCCGTACATGGTCACCGATTCAGAGCGGATGGAAGCCGTGCTCGACGATCCCTTCATTCTCGTAACGGAGCGCAAGATCTCGGCGATTGCCGACATCCTGCCGCTGCTCGAGAAGGTCGTTCAGATGCAGCGTCCGCTGCTCATCATCGCCGAGGACGTCGAAGGCGAAGCGCTCGCGACACTCGTCGTGAACAAGCTGCGCGGCACGTTCACATCCGTTGCGGTCAAGGCGCCGGGCTTCGGCGACCGCCGCAAGGAGATGCTCAAGGACATCGCCACCCTCACGGGCGCGACGGTGATCTCCGAAGAGTTGGGTCTCAAGCTCGATAAGGTCAACACCGAGCAGCTCGGAAAAGCCAAGCGCGTCACCGTTACCAAAGAAGAAACGACCATCGTCGACGGCAACGGCAAGCAAGATGCCATTAAGGGCCGCATCGAGATGATCAAAAGGCAGATCGAGGAGACCGATTCGGACTTCGACCGCGAGAAGCTGCAAGAGCGCCTCGCCAAGCTGTCCGGCGGCGTTGCGGTCATCCAAGTCGGTGCCGCGACCGAGACCGAGCTCAAAGAGAAGAAACATCGCATCGAGGACGCGCTCAGCGCGACCCGCGCGGCGGTGCAAGAAGGCATGATCCCCGGCGGCGGAGCGTCGCTCGTGCACGCGGTCAAGGCCATCGACAAGTATGAGCCTCCGAAGACCAACGGTCATGCCACGACGTGGGCCGACGAGAAGATCGGTATCCAGATCGTCCGCAAAGCGCTTGAAGAGCCGCTGCGCCAGATCGCGGAGAACGCCGGCTTCGAGGGTTCGGTGCAGGTCAACAACGTTCGCTCGAAGACCTCGCCGTTCGGCTTTAACGCCATGACGGGCGAAGTCGTCGACATGTTCGAAGCGGGCATCATCGATCCGTTTAAGGTGACACGTGCGGCGCTGCAAAACGCTGCGTCGATCGGCGCGCTCATCCTCACGACGGAGACGCTGATCGCCGACAAGCCCGAGCCGAAGAAAGAGCCGGCGATGTCCGGCGGCGGCGGCATGGGCGGCTACGACATGATGTAGTTCCGCGCTCGCGGAAAACATCGCGGCCCGGCGGTTACCGCCGGGCCTTTTTCTACCCTTTGACGCCCTCGCGCGCTTCGCGCAGATCGATGGAACCGGTGAGCAGCGCAGTTTCTGCCCCGACTTCGTGAGCCACTCCGCAAGCATTGCAATTTCATCGGGTGCGTATCGCACATGGGAGTGTCATCGCCGAAAGCGGTCCGAAGCACGCACCATACCGTAAGGATTGTTGGAAGCCCCGAGGAAAAGGCTTGCACCCGCTTTCCTCGGAGGTGCGCCATATGTTTCTTTCGCGAAGGCAGTTCGTAGCCGTTACGTCGTTGGGGGCAGGTGTCAGCGCCGTCGGAGCGCAGCCAGCCATGGTTGCCGGAGCATCTTCGCCCTTGCACTTTCACGTGCTCGCTCCGCACGAGTACGATCACGACCGCATGATGAAAACGCTAGCGGTGCAGAAGCGCTACAAACAGGCGTTTCAATCCGTGACGCCGCTTACCGTCGCCGGCGTCCCCAGCCTATACTTACACATGCAGAACTCACTCAATGCATTCGAATTTTCGTATGGGTTGGGCGCGGCAAGCCTCGCGACGCTCGCCGTTTTGACCGGACCGTCGATCGCGTATGCGCTCAATGACGACCTTTGGAAGAAATACGGATTCGGTGCCGCGTTCAATTTGGCCGCGACCAACGTGTACTACAAGGCCGGAAGCCTAAGAGCCGCCGGATCGCCGGACGAACCCGATAGCATCTACCAGGATTGGAGTGCTCAGGCGGTCTTGCATCGCGGCGGTACCTTCATGGTTTGTCACAACGCCATGACGGCCGTTGCCGCGCTGCTCTCGCAGAAAGCGGGAACGACGGCGAGCGCCGCGCTCGAAGAGTTCGTCAGCGGCGTGCTGCCGGGGTTTCAAATCGTTCCGTCGGGCGTAGCCGCAACGCAGCTCGCCCAGTCACACGGATGGCAAAACTATCCCGTAATCTGACGGCTATTGAAATAGCCCATTTGCCTTAAGCGTTTTGACGATCGTTTGCACGAGTGAGCCCGAGCCGTTGCGATCGCCCCGCGGCTGACTGTTCAGACCGATAGCGATTACCACGTTTTGCTTCGGAAAATACGCGTGTACCATGTGATATCCGAGCGTCATGCCTTCGTAGAACCAAAACGACCCCAGACCTGACACGTACATCTTGGCGACGCCCAAACCAAAACCGCGCGGATCGTTCGCGGAAGGGTCGGCTATCGGGTCGGCGGTCTTCAAGGAAACGAGCCGCTCCATTTCGCTTCGCTGCGCGGCGCTGAGGACGTCGCCTTGATAGAGCCGGCGGGCCCACGCGGCGATGGCGTGGGGAGTCGCGACGATGCCGCCCGCGGCTTGCGTCCACGATAAGCTATAATCGCGCTGGTTCTTTCCGAGCAGCGGCGCCAAGCCGGCATTGTCGGATTCGTCGTTTGTGAAATATCCGGCAACGGTGCGGGCTCGTAAGGCAGCGGGATAGATGTCGGGATAGTAATAGAGATCGGAAATACCCGTCGGCGCGATGACTTCGTCGCGCACCAGATCGGTGTAGCTCTTACCTGTCGCCTTCTCCTCAATCAGCTGCGTGAGAATGTACCCCGAGTTCGAGTAAAGCCATTCGTGCTTGAGCGGCGAGACCGGATCGACGTACGCAAGCAGTTGTTTTGCGCGGAAGAAATGGTATGGATCGCGGCTGAACGCTCGCTGAAACGTTTGAGTGCCGTCGTAGGTCGGAATGCCGGTCGTCATGTCGAGCAGCTGATGGATCGTCGACGATTTCCACGCCGGATACTGCGGCAGCCATTTGCCTAGCGTATCGCTCAACGCGAGCTTGTGCCGGGCCTCGAGCTTGAGCGCCAGCACGCCGGTGAACGCTTTGGTATTACTGCCGATTTGAAAGAGATTTGCCGGCGTTACCGTTCGGCCGCCGCCGTAGGCGGTCGTGCCAGCTGCCACGTCGATGAAGCGGCGATTCGGTAAACTCACCGAGAGTGACACGGCCGAGATATGCTCGATGACGCTGCGCGTTTTGAGATACGTTTGTAAGTCGGCTTTGAGCTCCGACGCAACCTTCGTTGCCGAAGCCGAACTCGTAGCGGCCGCGCAGTATCCCGAGCAGAGCAGAAACAAAGCCGCGCAAGCGGCGCTGGCACGGTATGTCGTCGTCATGCGCGCAACCTTCTCCAAGCCACTGACGGCGTCCGTCCCCACGGCCTAATCGCTAACCGGCAGACGTCTTCCACATCTTTGGACAGAGCAGCGTGTCGATCGGTTCGGTCGCAAGCTCGTCTATCATGTCCTGGCTGACGTCGAGGTGGATGCTGCTCGGCCAGCGCGTGGGCGGGGCTGGAAACGGAAGCGGAATGCGAACGTAATGATGCTGATGCGTCGGCGTTTGGAGACGCAATGCGAGAAGCTCGGTGTCCGGTTGTCGCGAAGGGTCGTCGTTGTACAGCCACGTGTAATAAGAATCCTGATCGTTTTCGACGTCGATGTGGGTCGTCAGGGGCGTGGGAAGCGGTTTTCCGCAAGCGACTGCAGACTTGTCGAACAGCACGAACGTAGGATTGGCGTACAGCATCGTTTGCGGCGCTTCGCCATACAGAATGATCGGAGCCGGTGGCGACGGCGGTGATGTATCGAGCTGCGTGGTGACGCTGCGCGTGTGGTCGGCCATCAACGCGAGAAAATCCGTCGAGGAGCAGCCGTACCTCGGCGCGGCCGTATCGAGCCGGTAGGTTCCGAAGCTGCTATCGAACTCGACCACGGTTTCGGAGCCGTCACCTCGTTCGAAGCGGAACGTGCGATCGAGCGTCGCTCGCCCCGTTCGGTCGGACAAGCGAACGCGAATTGCCAGCGGAGCTTCAGGTTTCAGACGCGCGATTGCGCTGCAGAAACCGACGTGAAGAATGACGTGTGCGAGGCCGGGTATCACAGGGTAGAGCTTGCTGGCCGAGCCGCGCTTCCCTGCGGGGGGAGCCTACGCAAGCGGCGGATAACCCACAACGCATGCCCCAACGAACGGTCAACGACTTTACCATTCGGGTGGCGACGGTCAACGGCTCGGGTAGCCAGTCTTCCAACCTCGTTCTGACCAACGCCATCTTTCGCATGGGCGTTCCGGTCGCGCCCAAAAACGTGTTTCCCTCGAACATCGAAGGTTTACCCACTTGGTTCGACGTGCGCGTCACATCGAAAGGCTATCGCTGCCGAACGCGCGACGTCGACGTGCTCGTTGCGCTCAACGGCGCGACATGGCAGCAAGACGTGGCGGGGGTAAAACCCGGCGGCGTGATCGTGCATGAAGCGACGTATCCGTTGACCAACGAGACGCAGCGCGACGATCTGACGTATTACAGCGCTCCGTTCAACGCGCTCGCCAAAGAGCACTTCGCCGACAAAGGTGATCTGCGCAAGTACCTGATGAACATGATCTACGTAGGCGTGCTCGCGCATCTGCTCGAGATTCCGGCCGAGACCGTAGAAGAAGGCTTGCGCGTGCAGTTCAAGAGTAAGGCCTCGGCCGTCGAGCTCAACATGAAGGCCGTGACGGTTGGCTACGATTACGCGCGCGATAACCTCGAAAAGCGCGACAAGTACGCTCTCGAGCGGATGACCGGCAAGACCGACGGCTATATGTTCATGGAAGGCAACCGCGCCGCCGCGCTAGGTTGCGTCATGGGAGGCTGCACGGTAGCGGCGTGGTATCCGATTACGCCGTCGTCGTCGCTGTGCGAATACTTCATTCAGTATAGCGACAAGTTTCGCGTCGATCCTGAAACTAAAGAACGCAACGTTGCCATCGTTCAAGCCGAAGACGAGCTCGCCGCAGCCGGAATGGTCTTCGGTGCCGGCTGGGCGGGTGCGCGGGCGATGACGTCGACGTCGGGTCCCGGCATCTCGCTGATGGCGGAGTACGCCGGCTTTGGTTACTACGCGGAAATCCCGGGGGTGATCTTCGACGTGCAGCGCGCGGGGCCGTCGACCGGTTTGCCGACGCGAACGATGCAGGGCGACCTGGCATTTGCATATACGCTGTCGCACGGGGACACCAAGCACATCGTGCTGCTGCCGGCGACGGTTCGCGAAGCGTACGAACTGGCGATGGAAGCGTTCGACCTCGCCGACCGGTTTCAGACTCCGGTTTTCGTGCTTTCGGATCTCGATCTCGGCATGAACTCGTGGCTGACTAAACCGCTGCCCTATCCGAAGAAGCCGTTCGATCGCGGTAAGGTGCTCGCGGCCGAGGATCTAAGCTCGATGAAATCGTGGGGGCGGTATCGCGACGTCGACAAGGACGGCATTCCCTATCGAACGCTTCCGGGTACGAAACATCCCAACGCCGGTTTTTTCACGCGCGGCACCGGTCACGATGAAGAGGCGCGCTACTCCGAACTGCCCGACGTGTGGCAGCGCGGACTCGATCGCCTGCTGCGCAAACTCGAGACGGCGCGCACTTCGGTGCCGGCGCCGTGGGTCGACGATAAGGGGAACCCGGTCGCGATTTTGGCTTACGGAACGACGCATCACGCAGTCGTAGAGGCACGTGACAAACTACAGGACGCCGGACTCGAAGTCGATTACATGCGCGTGCGCGCGCTGCCGCTAGCGCCGGAAGTTGCTGCGTTCGTCAAACGGCACGAGCGCGTGTACGTGATCGAGCAGAACCGCGACGGCCAGCTCTACGGCATTTTGCGTACCGAGCTGCCGCCCCATCTCATCGGCCGGCTGCAGTCGGTTTGCCATTACAACGGCGTACCGATCGACGCGCACGCCGTTTTGGACCCAATTCTTGAAGCCGAACGCCAGCCGGCGGTCGTTGCGGAGTAACCATCATGACGGCAAATCTCAACATCATCGGTCTGACTCGGGAAGTCTACAAAGGTCTTCCGACGACGCTATGCGCCGGCTGCGGACACAACTCGATCACCAATCATTTGATAAAAGCGCTGTTCGATTACGGCGTCGAGCCGCACAAGCTGGCCAAGATGAGCGGCATCGGCTGCTCGTCCAAGACGCCCGCGTACTTCGTCGAGCAGGCCCACGGATTCAACAGCCTGCACGGCCGCATGCCGTCGGCAGCCACGGGCGCCAAGCTCGCCAACCGCGAGCTCCTCGTGCTCGGCATCAGCGGGGACGGCGACACGGCCAGCATTGGCCTCGGCCAATACTGCCACTTGATCCGCCGCAACCTCGATTGCACGTATGTCGTCGAAAACAACGGCTGCTACGGACTTACCAAAGGTCAGTTCTCCGCGACGGCCGACGTCGGATCGAAACAAAAGGGCGGAAAAATCAACGAGTATGCGACGATCGACGTCTGCGGTCTGGCTATCGAACTCGGTGCCACGTTCGTCGCGCGGTCATTTTCGGGTGACGGCAAGCAGCTAGTGCCGTTGCTGCAGGCGGCATTCTCGCATCGCGGAACCGCGATCGTCGACATCATCAGCCCGTGCGTGACGTTCAACGATCACGAGGGATCGACCAAGAGCTACGCTCACGTCAAGGATCACGACGTCGTCCTTCACACCGTCGATTTCATCGCCGGCAGCAAAGAGATTCAGGCCGACTACGAACCGGGCTCCGTCCACGACGTGGAACTGGAGGACGGATCCCACGTGATTCTTCGCAAGTTGGATACGGACTACGATCCGACCGACGCGATCGGCGCGCTGCGAACGATGCACGAATCGACCGCGCGCGGCGAGTTCGTGACCGGCCTGCTCTACGTCGACACGCAACAGCGCGATCTGTGCGAGCGCGAGCATTTAACTAAGAAGCCGCTCGCTACGCTGGACGAAAACGCCCTGCGCATCTCGAAGGACGACTGGGCAAAATTGATGGAGGTCTAGCACTATGCACCTTATCTTCGCACTCGTTGCCACAGTATTGGCGCCTTTTACCCTGGCCGCAGTTCAGAACGCACCCGCGCATCCCGCCGTCTGGAGCGCGACGTACGTGGCCGCATACCAGCCGCAGTTCGGAACACAGGGCGTTCCCTACTCCGGAGTTATGAAGCTCAAGTTCAACCATGGCGTTATCAGCGGTACGTACGACTCGCAGTCGGTGCGGCCCGATCCGTTGAGGGGACGGATCGTGAACGTGACGGGTACGATCAGCGGCGAGCACGTGTCGTTGCGCTTTGCCACGTCGTCGTTTACGTTGTCGAACGGGACGATCAACGGTCACGGAACGATTCAGGGCACCGCGAACTATCAGGGCCATCTCTACAACTTCATGGCCAAGATAAAATCGATGCCGTGACGGCACCCGAAGACACCGCGCCGCCCAAGAACGTATGGGTCGCATTCACACTGCTGAGTGCGACCTTTTTCATGCTCATCGTCGACTTCTCGATCGTCAGCATCGCCCTGCCGTCTATGGAGACCGAACTCCACATGACCGCCGCCCAAGGTCAATGGATCGTCAGCACCTACGCGATCTTCTTGGCTGGATTTTTGATGCTGACCGGACGATGCGCCGACCTTTTCGGACGCTATCGGTTTTTCGTTGCCGGCTTGACCGTTTTCACCGTCGGATCGCTGGCCGGCGGCTTGGCGCAGAGCGGAGCGATGCTCATTGCCATGCGCGCGCTGCAAGGGTTGGGAGCCGCGCTCGTTAATCCGGCCGCGCTGGCCATCGTGCTCTCGCTCTTTCCCTCGGGACCGCAGCGTTCGCGTGCGATCGCGCTCTGGGGAACGGCCGGCAGTCTGGGCGTCGCCGCGGGAATGCTTCTCGGCGGCATTCTCGTGCAATATCTCGGTTGGCGCGCGGTGCTCTGGGTGAACGTGCCGGTTGCCGTCGTCATTGGCTCGCTCGTCTCATTTCACGTGCCACGCGATAGCGGCATGCGCCAACGGCCGAAGCTCGACGTCGCCGGCGCAGTGCTGTTGACCGCAACGCTCGTCACGTTCGTCTATACGATCGAATCGATTCCCGCCAACGGCCTATCATCACCGGCAACCTGGATTGCCTTTGCGGTGACGATTGCGCTGTTCGTGGCGCTCGCTTTCGTCGAGCGGCGCGCGACGGAACCGATCTTGCCGCCGCGTCTTTTCCGTTATCCCGACCTGCTCTCGGGTGCGGCCGTGGTCATGCTGCAGCCGGCGTCGTACGCGGGCGTCATGGTGTTCGCGTCGATTTACGTGCAGCAGGTGTCGGGGTATTCGCCGCTCGCCGCCGGGATGGCGTTTCTTCCGGAAGCGTTCTTCATCTCGTTCGTCGCGGCGCCGCTCACCATGCCGATCGCGCGCGCCATCGGCGTGAAGACCATGGGCATCATAACGGGTCTGTTGATGATTGCCGGCGAGGTAATTCTGCTCTTCATCGAGCCGCACTCGCCGTACTGGGCGATTCTACTGCCGGCGACGTGCATCGGCGGTTTCGGCGGCATGCTCGCGTATCAAAGCGGTATGATCGCGGGCTTAGCGCACGTCGACGATGTTGACGAGGGCAGCGCATCGGCAGCCATGAGTTTGGCACTGCAGCTCGGCATCGGGCTCGGCGTTGCGGTCGGTGCCGCGGTGCAAGATTTGCGCAGTCCGCCGTTGGCAGCCGGCCTGCATGCGGCCTTCTGGGTGGCCATTGCGTTCGGCGCGCTCATGCTGCTGACGATCGTCGCGGGATTACGGCACGCTGCAAAGGCCGAGCTTCCGTTACGGCGTTACCTCCATTTTGGGCGGCTCGTGCACCGGGCAACGACGCGGTAAGAGCGCGGCTAATCGCTAATCCGGCCGCGATTTCCCCGATGGCGTCGTATCGTAAAGCGAACCGCCTTTTGACGCCGCCGGCGTCACGGCAACGGCGTCGCTCCTCCGGTATGCAATACCGGATCGCCCGGCTCGCACGAATCCGCCGATTGTATCGGCGGGTTAGCCGGCTCGGTCCTTGGGGCACGCTGAGAGCCGGTCAGGTACTATCGATACGTAAGCACGCCATGCGTTGCCGGTCGGCTACGACGTCGTAGTGAACGATCCGGTCTCCATGAACGACGATCACTAAAACCGCTGCAACCTTGTCGCCTGCAAGAACGACGATTCCCGGGCGCCCATCGACGGTCGCCGTTTTCGCCCTCAGTGCACTGCGTCGAAATAAAAGCGTTTGAGCCACAACGGCATCCACCCCTTCAACGCGCTGTTTTCCGCCAGGCGGCAGAACCTGGGGATCGGCCAACCGCACGACGTCCGGGTCCAGCAGCTGGACGAGGCGCGCTGTGTCACCCGCTCGAGCTGCGTGGAGAAATGCTTCGACCACCTTCCGCGCGCCCTCAGTGTCTTGCGCCGGTGAGACCGATCGGCGCCGAACGCGCCAACGCGCGCGGCTGGCCATTTTCCTAGCCGACGCTTCGGTCGTTCCGAGAATATGTGCTATCTGGTCGAACGGGGTGCCGAACGCATCGTGAAGTACGAGTGCCACGCGCTGCGGCGGCGTTAGTTCTTCCAGCAGAACGACGAACGCGGCGCTCAATTCGTCTGCAAGTAGCGCAACGTCCTCTGGCTTTTGGCCGTCATCGGCAAGCAGTTCGGCTTCCACCCGGCCGCTGTCACGACGCCGCCGCAGAACGTCGAGGCATAATCGCGTTACGACCGTCGTCAGCCACGCGGGGACGTTTTTGACGCGGCCAGTGTCTGCGCCGGCGAATCGGATCCAAGTTTCCTGCACTGCATCCTCGGCGTCGACCTCCGAGGCGACGATTCGGAACGCGATGGCCAGCAAGTGTTGCCGCTCGTGCTGAAAGACATCGATACGTGCTGAGGTATTCAATGGTGGAGCGAAAGAGCGAGCGAAGCGGCGGCCAATACTAGGAAGAATCCGGGGAAAGCAATGTTATAAAATACCTTGGCTCTTATATGAAAGCAGATCGCCCCGGTAAAGAACGATACCAGGCCGGCGGCTGCAACCGTTCCGACAACCGGAACGCCCAAAACTCCCGCGAGCAATCCTATGGCGCCGACGGCTTTCAGGCCGCCTAGAAGCGGTACCCAGACAGGCGCGACGCCCACTTCGACAGAGTTCTTGACGACGAAGGGCGCTTTTGCAAGGCCGCCGATGGCAACCGCGCCGTTGGCGACTATCGTCGCTCCCGTAACTGCAACGTAAAGCTCGTTCATGTCGTATCGACGTGATGCGTCGAGCAAATGTGACTCCCGCTGGGCATGGCCACGCCTTAGTGCGGCGGGCGTTTAAGTATCCTCTCGACGAGCAGTTCCTGCGAGCGGCGAAGCGCTTCGTTCTCCCCCCGGAGTTCTTCGATCGCCTTGTTCAGCTCTTCGGCGGTCAGATGATCGTAGGCCACCGCCGCGCCCGCCGCCAAGCCGCGCAGACTGCGGCGCTCGTCAGGGTCGAGGTCTTCGCCGCCGGCATGTCCTCCGTAGAGCGCGAACGCGGCCAGTTTGTGCCCCGAAGCAATCGGCACGGCGTACAGCGGTTGCCCGAGCCCCGTGGGAAGATCTTCGCGCGGCCAACGCAGCTCGGAGATTGCGACCGGCTGAAGCTCGGCACGCAGACGGGCGACGAGATGGTCGTCTTCGTCGAGCCGGTCGGTGTCGGCGGCGGACCACCCAGCCGCATTTTCTCGATTGTATGCGGTACCGTTTCGGCGGAAGACGGCCGCCGATGCCAGCTCGAGCGCATCCACGGGCTCTGCAACGAGCATTTCGTCGACGAACGATGCCGAGCTCGCGTGCGCAAGCGTTTGCGAAGCACGTTCCAGCCGCTTCTCGGCGAGGTGGCGTTTCCTAAAGATCGTGCGATCGATTAGCCCGTCGACCTTGCCGTGCACGACGTTCAGCGAGAGGCCCAATCCGATTGCAGCCGCCATCTCTAAGAACGTCGCGACGCCCTGATGCTCGAGCACCTTGCCGAAAATGTACTCGATGAATGAAAAGACCGCCACGACGAAGACTGTCAAAATTGTATAAACGATCGTACGGCTGATAATGAAGTTGACGTCGATCACGCGATGCCGGATGACGCCGTAGGCGATCGCCGCCGCCAGCAATACTGCCGAACAGGCGAAGAGGAAGTTCGACGCCACGACGATGCTGGGACTGCTGCTGGTCTCTCCGCCGATCTGTTCGACCACGACGGAAACATTGAGCAAGACGAACGCCGCAATCACCGGAATCAGCCGGCTGCGATTGGCCCGCTGCTCGGCCGCATAGTTCGAAAACAGCGCAGCGAGCGCGAGGATCCCACCTAAAACGTCGGCTCCGTAGTCGTTGAGCAGTAAGACCCAATGCTGAGGCGGGACGGGCGAGACGAAAACCGCGTAATCGAAATAGCAATATATTGCTAAAGCGAGAACCGAAATCGGAACGGCAATGCGGCTCACGATTCTGGCAAAGGCGGCCGGAGCATCTGCTGGAAAGCGGCTCGCAAAGACCAGCACGCCGAAAAGCTGCAGCGCGTATAGAACCGAAACCGCGATATGAAATACGAAGTCTTGCTCAAATGTCGTCTGCTGCGACCAAAGATAAGGCGCCTCGGGAATAAGCAGCGGGAGTGCCACTGCCGCGAAGCCCCAAGTCATGGCGCTCGGCCGAAATCCGACGAGTGCCAGGCCGACCAGACCTAAAGCGAGTCCGCCCAGAGCGTAAGCCACGTACGCGATTGCAGCGCTGGAGGGAAAGCTCTCTGCCTGCATCGTCACCTGCCGCTCGACGCCGTTGCGGAGGATTCGAAAAGAGATCCTCGCTCCCGGATACACGCCTTCGGCCATCAACGTATCGATACGTCCGAGCACGGGCATCGTCGAGTAGACGACCTTGTCTCCGGGCGCAATGCCGGCCTTTGCGGCGGGAAGGTTCCGCTCGACATTGATCACCGTCGCGCCGTCGCTGCCGAGGTTCCATCCGAACTCCGCTCCCGGCGTGTTCCACGTCATCAGCGTGACGATGACGGCGGCAACTTCGAAAATGGCGATCACGAAGACTGCCGTAACGCGCAGCGCCTGTCTCATGCCGTCGCGCGCTCTTTTTGGCGTCGCGTAAACAGCCAATACACCGGAATGCCGCTGAAAAGAATCGCTAAACCGATCGAGCGTCGGACCGGTCGATTTGATCAGAACGTCGCCGACGATCGTCCACGCGATTGCGAGAAACAGCACGGTCGTCCACGGATGCCCCGGGATCTCGTAGAACGGCTTGGGCGCGTTAACGCCCTTGTCACGATTTCGAAAGACGATTAGCGCGATCGCGGAGAGACCGAAGAAAATATAATCGACCGTCGTGACGTAGTTGAGGATTTGGTCGTACGCGCCTGAGAGCGTGATGATTCCGGCGACGGCGCCCTGCGCGACGATGGCGAGCACGGGCACGTGCGTGCGTGGATGAACGTTGGCTAGCTGCTTGAAGAACGTTCCGTCGGCGGCCATTTGAAAATAGACTCGCGGCGACGTCAGAATTTGATTGCTCAAGAAGCCCAGCGTCGACAGCGCTACCACGACCGTAATGATGATCGCGCCGGATTGGCCGAACGCCAGTTGCGCGATTGCGGTCGCCGGAGCGTTGGTGGCCGCCAGATTATCGACGCCGAGCGCGCGCAGCGAAACGGCGTTGACCGCAAGGTATAAGACAACGACCGTAACGACGCCGACGATCATTCCGCGCGGAAGCGTCACCTGCGGATCGCGCAACTCCGCTGACATGAAACTCGACGTCTGCCATCCGCTATAGGAAAAGAGCACCGGAACCATCGCCAGGCCCATTGCCGCGACGATGCTGCCGCCCACGAAGCTGGGCGGTACGGCTGCCGCTGCGGCGGCGTGCGCGTGTGGTGCGAACAGACCAACCGCGACGAAACCAGCGATGGCGGCGATCTTGACGATCATGAACGCATTCTGCGCGTTGGTGCCCTGCCTTACGCCCAGCGCGTTGACAGCGGTGAAGATCGCGATAGCAACGAGCGCGAGCACGCGCTCAGCCGTCGCTTCGGACGCGTGAAAGCCAAGCCACGGCGTAACGTAGCCCGCAAACGTAACCGCTGCAGCCGCCATGCCGCCGCTCTGTGAAACGAGCAAGAGCGTCCAACCGTACATGAACCCGATCACCGGATGAAACGCGTCGCGCATGTAAGCGTACAGCCCGCCGTCGTGAGGCCGCCGCGCGGCGAGTTCGGCAAAGACGGCGCCACCAAGAAGGGCGATCCCTCCGCCGATGGCCCAAATCGCCATGATGACGACGGCGCTCGGCGCGAACTTCGCAACCACCGACGGATTTCGGAAAATTCCCGATCCGACGATGCCTCCCATTACGATCAGCGCGGCATCTCGAGCGCCGAGCCTACGTAAGAGCTTCGGCACTCACTACCGCTCCGGCGTCGCAGACGCCGGTCCAAAATCCACGACCGCGCCGTTGCCCGGCATCGTGTTATAAGACGTCGTAAATGCCGAGGTGAGGTTAGCCCCGGAGTCGGGCTTTTCGGGATCGAACGCCGACGATGCCGCTTTCATCGCGGCGAATGCGTACGGTTCACCATCGGCAAAGATGAACGCCGGAGCATCGGTCAGGTGAAAGTGGAGATGTGGCGCCGTCGAGTTTCCGCTGTTGCCGAGCCGGCCGATGATCTGGCCCGCTCGAACCCGGTCGCCTACCTTGACCGTTGCGCTATGTGGCCGCATATGCGCGTAGAAGGCGTAGCGTCCGAAGCCGATGTCGATGACGACGTAGTTGCCGCCCAGCGTTTGCTGTGAAATGGGAACGACCGGCGGTTCGAGCGGAACGTTTTCGGGAATGTCGGTCCGTTCTCCGACGACGACGCCATCGGCCACCGCAAGGATCGGCGCGTTCCAGCAATACCAGTTTGCATTCTCTTTCGGATCGTCGTGATAGAAGCTCAGATGCCCGTTTGCATCGAGCTTCCCTTGGAGCCAATCGATGGCAAAGCGCTGACCCAGATACGGACGTCCATCCCGATAGAAGATCGTTCGACGGTGGCCCGTATCGTTCGCCGGTGCATCTCCCGCAAACCAACCGTCGCCTTGAAGCGGCGCGCCGATGACGATTGGCGGCGCAGATCCGACGTGGATGGGATGCTGCGTTACGACGAAGGTATGGCCGCCGCCCGAAAGGACGAGCTCGTCTTGCAGCGCTTGCGGTACTTCGTGGCCGCCCCCAAATGGAAGCTCGACGTAGAAGACCGCCGTTTCAGCCGCTGCGATGGTCCGCGAATCTTTGTCGGATGGTCGCCCAATAGGCCGTATCATGCTAGCGAGTGCGTTGCCCGTGAACGTCGCGAGACTTCGCGTGCCGGATCGTACGCGCAGCAACGTGACCTCGATGTTCGCGCCGTACGCGTTAAGAACGTAGATCTCATAGAAGAGACGCGTTTTGCCCATGACGCTCGCGATCGAGGGATCGTGATACGTCTGCATCGTGACGTACGCAGGAAAACCGGAGAGCAGATCCCACGGCGTTTCTTGCGCCGCGCTGCCGCGCACGGTCAGCGCCGCGAGCAGAGCGATGGCCGAAAGAAGGCCTGTTCTCACGATAGAAACGACGCTTCGCTTCAGGCGCCAAAGACCTTCTTTGCGAAATCGTCGACGATCGAGGTGAACTCCTGCACTCTCCGCAGCGGCCCCGTGTGGTCGACGCCGTGTATGATGCGAAGCCGCGCTTGCGGCAGCCGGTGCAAGAACCGCCGTTCGTCGGAGCGGAACGCGAAGTCGTATTCGCCGTTGACGATCAGCACCGGCTTCCGATAGTCGGCAATCGACTCGAGCGCGTGGTGCTGTTCGCGAACGATCGCGCTCGTTTGCGAGAATACCTCGCGGTCGAACGGAATGGCTTCCACGACGTCGACCCAATGCCGCGGCAACGTCATTGCCAGCGACGCGTGCATGAAAGCTTCGTACCACGGGCGCGGCAGCATTTCGGTGAACTTTACGCTCATGCCGTACGGCCACCACTTCCACCCTTCGAAGTCCAACGTGCAGCCTGCCAGCAGCAGACCGGACGTGCGTTCGGAAGAACCCGACGCGAAGCGCATCGCAACGTAGCCGCCCAGCGAGTAGCCCACGATGAGCGGCGGCGGCCCCACGACGACCTCTTCGATGACGTGGTCGAGCAGTGCGGTCACGCTGTCCTGCGTGAAAGGCACGCCGGCCAGCACGCCGTGGCCGGGCAAATCCGACGTTACGACGTGATAGCGCGATGCCAAAACCCGCGCGTGAGACGCCCAAATCTCGCGCCCCAAGCGGATGCCATGAAGAAAGAGAATCGGAGGATACGAACGATCGCCGAACTCCGAGGTCGCATTACGGACGTCCACCGGGGTTATGCGTTTCGGCTGCGAATGAGGTCAGCCATGTTTGCATCGATTCTTCTTGCAGCCGTTACGCTGGCGCAGGCCCCGGCAGCCCCTGTTGCGGCACCCGGCTCCGCGCTGGAACCCATGAGTACCGGACCATGTCTAGACTCGGCTCGTCCCATTCCCCGCGTGCTTGTGCCGCCGGTCATACGGGGTAACCAGATCATCCGAATAGACAGGGTGGTCTCGACCGCGTCGATGCTGCCGAGCGAGACCATCGGCTTTCTCTACACGCTCCAGGACGGCTCGACCTGGCTCGGGCAGCGCGCGCAGCAATACATGTCCGGAGCGGCGGCGGCGCAGATGAATCAGGTCCTGGCTTCGACGCACCTGCCCGGCGAAAACGTCAACGCCTTCCCGCCTCAGATGCTCCACGGGGTCGCCACGAAATACACGCAGTTCTTCAAGGTCCAGATCGTTCCGACGGCGCTCGAGACCCTGCGGATTCAGCTCGAACCGTGCGTAGTGTGGCCGTCCGGCCGCCCGCTTCCCGACGCGCAGATGTAGCGAATCGGGCGCAAAGCCGCCGGCGCTCCCTCCGATTAGCACCCGGCGCATCCGAGTGCTAAGATATGGGGTCTAAGGCTCAGAACACCATGGATTTCGTTTTGCGGGCCCGTGCGGGCACTTTCGAACCCAATGCCGACGTATTCGTCGACGAAGACGGCGGACGCGTCGTCGCGGTCGTCGAGATCGCGGGCGCCGACGCAGATTCGTTTCGGATCGGCGCCGAGGACCGGCATCTCTTCATCGCGGGGCGCAGGCTCGAAGCAATTCGCCTGCGCCGGGGCTCGTTCGCGCAAAAGGAAATCGTTTACGGTGACTTCGTCAAACGCATTGCGCTGCCGGTAGCGGTGGAATACGAAAGCGTTGCGGCGAGCTACGACGGCGGCTTTCTCGTCGTCGCGCTGCCGATCGCCGCGACCGCATACCGCCCGACGATGCGCACGGAGCTCCATATCCTGGTAAAGAGGACACATTCCTAATCGCATGCCCACGAAATCAGACTCGAAAATCGTTCCCGCCAACTTGATCGGCATTCTGCCGCTGCAAGAGGCGGTGCTGTTTCCGCACACCGTCATTCCGCTCGCAGTCGTCAAGAAGCCCGGCATTCAACTGGTCGAGGAAGCGTTGCGCGAAGGCAAGCCGATCGGCTTGACCGTGCTCAAAGATCGCGAGGTCGACAATCCCGGCCCCGACGACGTTCAGCGCGTCGGCACGATCGGCGTCATTCAGAAGATGCTGAAGGTTCCCGACGGGACGCTTCGCTGCATCGTGGCTGGGCAGACCGTCTTCAAGACCGAGCAGTTCACGCAAGTATCGCCCTACATGGTTGCGGCTTACACCGAGCTGCCCGACGTCACCGTCGAGAACGAGCAGCTCGTTGCGATGCAGCGCAATTTGAGCGGTCTGTTCCAGAAGCTTCTCTCTTATTTGCCGCAAGCGCCGCGCGAGATGGAGATGGAGGTTCAAAATATCACCGATCCCGCGGTGCTGACGTACTTCGTTGCTTCGACGATGCGTCTGGATACGGCCGATCGCCAAGCGCTGCTCGAAGAGCGCGATACCGCCAAGCGCATGCGCAAGCTGACCTTGCTGCTCACGAAGGAGCTCGAGGTCGTCGAGCTGGGTCACAAGATCCAGAGCGACATCCAGCGCGAAATGGAGAAGAATCAGCGCGAGTTCTACCTGCGCCAGCAGCTCCGCGCGATCCAGGAAGAGCTCGGCGAAGTCGATCCGCAGCAAGCCGAAACCAACGAACTGCGCGAGAAGATCGAAGCCGCGCAGATGCCGGAGGACGTCAAGAAATCGGCCGACCGCGAGTTGGACCGCCTCTCGAAAGTGCCTCAAGCCAGTCCCGAATACAGC
This sequence comes from Vulcanimicrobiota bacterium, assembly GCA_963715435.1. Taxonomy (GTDB): domain Bacteria; phylum Vulcanimicrobiota; class Vulcanimicrobiia; order Vulcanimicrobiales; family Vulcanimicrobiaceae; genus JAFAHZ01. The sequence continues at coordinate 1,445,984 of OY970243.1, read as the reverse complement.
GTCATCCGCACGTATCTCGATTGGCTCGTGACGTTGCCGTGGAACAGCGAGACGACCGATCATATCGACATCGCGGAAGCGCGGCGTATCCTCGACGAGGATCACTACGATCTGGAGAAGATCAAGGATCGCATCATCGAGTACTTGGCCGTCGGCAAGCTCAAGAAGAAGCTGACGGGTCCGATCCTTTGTTTCGTCGGACCGCCGGGCGTCGGTAAGACGTCGCTCGGTCAGTCGATCGCACGCGCGATGGGACGCAAGTTCGTGCGTCTCTCGGTCGGCGGCGTTCGCGACGAGGCAGAGATTCGCGGTCATCGTCGCACGTACATCGGCGCAATGCCGGGCACGATCATTCGCGCGATCCGCGATGCGGGCACGCGCAACCCGGTGATGATGATCGACGAGATCGACAAGGTCGGTGCCGACTTCCGCGGCGATCCGCAGTCGGCGCTGCTCGAAGTTCTCGATCCGGAACAGAACAGCAACTTCCGCGATCATTATCTCGACTTGCCGTTCGATCTTTCATCGGTGCTGTTCATTTGCACGGCCAATAATCTCGATACGATCTCGCCGCCGCTGCGCGATCGTATGGAGATCATCCAGCTCTCAGGCTACACCGAACTCGAGAAGCTGCAGATCGCCAAGCGCTATCTCATCAAGAAGCAGCGCAAGGCCAACGGCTTGAAAGAGACGCAGGCACAGATCGGCGACCAGGCGCTGCGCGCGATCATCACCGACTATACGCGCGAAGCGGGCGTGCGCAATTTGGAGCGCGAGATCGGCACGGTCTTTCGCAAAATCGCGCGCAAGATCGCCGAGAATTCGCGCTATAAGGCACGCGTGAAGCCCGAAAATCTGGTGGAGTACCTCAGCCGTCAGCGCTTCTTCAACGAAGTTCGCAAGCGCACGGCCTCGATCGGCGTCTCGACCGGAATGTTTTGGACGCCCGTCGGCGGCGACATTCTCTTCATCGAAACGCAAGCGATGCCGGGTACGGGCAAACTCGTGCTCACGGGTCAGCTCGGTGACGTCATGAAGGAAAGCGCCCAGGCTGCGGTCTCGTTCTTGCGTTCGCGCTCGAGCGAGCTCGGACTGCCTGAAGATTACTTTGCTAAGCACGACATCCACGTACACGTTCCGGCCGGCGCGACGCCCAAGGACGGACCGTCGGCCGGCATCGCGCTCGCTACGGCGATCGCATCCACGTTGACCGGCCTCAAAGTCGATCCGACCTTGGCCATGACCGGCGAGATTACGCTGACGGGACAAGTGCTGCCGATCGGCGGTCTTAAGGAGAAAGTGCTCGGTGCAAAGCGCGCCGGCATCGCGAAGGTGTTGCTGCCCAAGCGCAACGAGATGGATCTCGACGACATTCCAAAGGAAGTCCGCGATACCATGTCCTTCGTAACCGTGGAAGAGCTTTCGGAAGTGTTGCATCACGCGCTCGGCAAGCGGCTGATCACGCCGGTACCGCTCGGAAACGACGCGGGACGAGCAAGCAACGTCGTGCCGATCCGCCGCAACGGCGTGCTCAAGCGCGTTCGGCCCGGGGAGCGGAAAAGGCGGTCGCTGGCGCGTAAACGCTAGCATGAAAAAGTCGCTGCTCCTTCTCCCGGGTCCCGTTCCCGTAGCCCAACCGGTGCTCGAAGCAATGGCTCGGCCGATGATCAACCATCGCGGTCCTCAGTTTGCCGAGATGCTCGCACGCATCGAACGCGGACTTCGTCCCGTCTTCGGCACGAAGAGCGACGTCGTGCTACTGGGATCGTCCGGGACCGGTTCGATGGAGGCGGCTTTCGTCAATCTTTTTTCGCCGGGCGACGTCGTGCTGTCGTGTCCTATCGGCGTCTTTGGAAAACGCTTCGGCTCGATCGCGCAGACTTACGGATGCGTTGTCGAGACGCTCGACACACCGGCGGGCTCCGCGCTCGATCCGCAGGCGTTGCGCTCGCGTTTGGAGGCCGATACCGGTAGGCGCATCGCGGGCGTGCTATTGACCCATAACGAGACCTCGACGGGCGTGCAAAACGACATGGCGGCGCTCGCGCCCGTTTTGCACGCGCACGGTGCGATAACGCTGGTCGATTCGATCAGCGGTCTGGGGGCGTCCGATTTCCGGATGGACGATTGGGGCTACGACGTAGTCGTTACGGCGTCCCAAAAGGCGTTTGCCGCGCCGCCCGGCATCGCAATGTTCGCCGCGAGCGATCGCGCCTGGGAACGGATGGAGCGCAGCTCCGTTCCGCGGTTTTACTTCGATGCGCGCAAGGCTCGCGAGTTTGCAAAGACCGGTCAGACGCCGTGGACGCCGCCGATCTCGATCGTCTACGCGTTGGAAGTCGCATTGGAGCGGTATCATGCGGACGGTCAAGAGACGGTCTTCGCGCGCCACGCAAAGTACGCGGGCGCTGTACGCGCGGCATTGGAAGCTCTCGGCTTTACGATCTTCTCCCGTCCCGGCGCGCACTCGGTCACCGTCGTCGCGGCGTACCCGCCCGACGGCGTCGAGGCATCTGCATTCCTCAAGCACTTACGCGAGTGCTACGGCGTCGTGCTTTCCGGCGGCCAAGGCGAATTTTCCGGCAAGATCGTTCGTTTCGGCACCATGGGCGACGTCTCGGAAGGCGACGTCGTCGGCGCGATCGGCGCGATCGAACTAACGCTTGCGGACCTCGAGGCGAGCGCAACGTCAGGCGCCGGAACGAAAGCGGCGATCGAAGAGCTGACCGCCCGTAAGCCGGTCAGCGCTTAGCGGGCGACCTCAGGTTACCGTTCGGGGTCGAAGATCGCGCCAAGGAATAAGATTTGCTTCGTCTTGTCGTCGCGGATCGCCATCAGAAAGGGACGGTTCACGATCATCCGCGTTTGAGGCGGCATCATGATGGCGGTGGCGTGCATTCCGATCGCCGTGGCGGCGGCCGCTTCAGTGCCCTCTTCGTCGACGCGCACGAATGCGCGGTGAAGCACTAAGCTGATGTAGGCGCGCTGCGGCGGCGCGACCAGGTTGCTGAAGTCGGCGCTGCCGGGATCGAACGCCTGCGCCATACCGAGGTGCCCGAGCGGCGCGTTGAGCTCGGATTTGAACGTCGCCGTATAGCGCGGCATCGCAAAGGCGATTTGCCGCTCCGTAAGCCCGGAAATTAGGCCGTCGAAGTCGGCGCCGCCGAACGCGTGCAGCGCGTCGCCAAGCGCGGATCCTTCATGCGGCAGCAGAACGTACATGGCGAACCGGTCGCCGCGATACGGCAGCCGTGCCACCTGCCAGCCTCCGGCGTCGGCATAAGCGTACGCGCCGTTGTGCGACATCATCGACACCGTGACGTGACCGCCGCCGCCGGTTTCGAACGGAGCGTCGTGCGTGTCGTCTTTCTCGAACGGAACGATCCACTTCGCTTTCATCGCAATCGCGTTGGTGATCACGAGTACGTCGTTGGGGTCGGTCGAATCGACGATCTCGGGAATGCGGCCGTTCGTGTTCTTGTCGACCCAGTCGTTGATCGTCTTGGCGGCGCTTGGGTCACCGAACGGCAGATCCTCCGCCGTTGCCGAAAACACGTCGCGGCTCGTCGTTACGAACGCCGGTAGGATAGAAAACTGCTTATTGAGCCACAGCGCGTTCGCAATCGTGAACTGTAAATCGCTGCCAGGATCGCTTAGTTCCGTCATCAGTGCTTTGTTCGCAGCGTCGAAATCGGCGCTGGACGCGCGGGGTGCGCCGAGCGTCTTGAGCATCGATGCTCGGGTGCTTCCGGCCGCGCCGTTGGCTGCGATGGCCAGCGCCACTGCGACGCTCGCCGGCGAAATGAACGTGTTCTTGCCCGCATTGTCTCGCGCGAGGTTTGCAAAGAGCGAAAAACCGAAGCCGTTGTAGGCTTGCGACAAGTCCGGGCCAGCCGATGCACCGCACGCTGTGAAGACGGCCCCCAACGCTAGAAACAACGCAAGGAGCTTACGTATCGGTTTCAACATCGTCTGGTACCACCTTCGGGTCGGAGAGCGGATGGCCGTCGAAGAGCGGCTGCAAGAAAGCAACGAACTCCGGTTCCCACACGTCGTGCTCAATGCCGTTGTCGTAAACGAGGCGGGCAACTGGGGCGCGCGCAACCACGCTAAAGGCGGCGGCCCAATGGCGCCAGTGATATTTCTCCACGATACCCCGCTTGCGCAAAAAATACATGTCCTGCAAGCCGTCCAGCGCGTTGCGGATCGTCACCAAACTCTCCAACGTTTGACCATCTTCCCTGTTAATATTGGGTGAGTTAGGGATGTTCTCGTAGTAGATCTTTGCGATTAATGGGTCGCGAACCAGCGCCATGCGATGCTTGAAGATACGGTCGCTCATCTCGCGCTGGAGTTGAAGCGTCGTCGCCAAATGCGCGGCATCGGCTTGACGTCGGGCGTGAATCGCCTGAGTCCGTGCATAGATGAGTGAGAGGCTGCCGACGGCCAACCCCGTTAACCCGAAAACGACGCCCCAGTCGACGCTCATGCCGTTTCGATTGCTGGCCAGAGGCCGATCGACGAGCCGACCCAACGATGTTTCTTGTTGTGGTCGACGCCCATCATCGCGCCGCGGGATAGGCGGCATAGATTCTGTGCTAGCAAAAACTGCGGTTCGTCGTCGGGCCGCAAGTAAATCATACGCAGCTCCACTTTTACGCCGCCTCCGCCGTCGGCAGCTTTGAGCGCGGGTGCGTAAGCGATTTTTTCCTGCAAGCACCAGCCGTCGCGTTGATCGGCGCGGATCGCCGCGACGTCCTCGGCCGTAGGTGCGACGTTCACGCCCGCGCCCGCAAATGAAAAAAGCGGTTTGAGCACGTAGTGTTCCGTAACGAAAGTTTCGGTGACGGCTGCCGGCAGGTCGTCGAGATGCGATAGCAAAGTAGCGCGCGGCGCCGCCGGATGATCGATAAACGGCAACGAAAACTTCGACCAAGTCCAAAACCAGTTCGGATGCGGAGTCCACTCCACGTCGAGGTCGTCGCGAAAATCCCACGGCAACGTGACGTTCTTCCGCTCGAGCTCGTCGAAGATGACGCGATTGTAGATGCGCTCGACGGGAATCTCCTCGCCCTCGTCCGTCTTGCGAAACAGGCGACGGCCGCGCTTGATCAGCGACGTCGGGCAGACGGCGTCGACGTCGAAAAGGATTTTACTCGCGGTGAAGTCGGGGTACGTCTTCTGCGACGGCGGGTCGAAATCCATGAGAATGACGTTGCGCGGGTCTTTGTTTCCGAGAATCACGCGCTTTGCCAAGGCGATGAACGAGTCGCGGTTCAACCCGGAGAACCAGCACGTCCAATCGGTCTCGAGACCTTGGATCGCTTGAAGAGCGGCATTCCATGCGTCGCGCTGCATGGTCTCGTAAGCAATCAACGTGGGAAAGCCTTGCAGCTCGATCAGTTTCGGCGTCAGGTCTCCGTTGGAGTCTTCGGTCAGCGCGAAATCGATGATGCAAAACGTGGGCATGGGCGTCTCGCCCGGCGTGTTCCATCGCGGCGGAATCGCTGCCCGCATCTTGGCTATACGTGCCGGATCGCAGAGCTGTGCAAGGATTTGCGCGCCGGCGCGTTCGCACCGTTCGCGCAACCGTTCGGGGAGAAACACGGGCGTCTCGGCGATCTGCATGTCGGTCGGACAGTCGCAGCGCCGAAAGAAATCGGCGAGATATCGGCGATACAGATCGTCCGTGTAGCCGGAGTTAAAGAGCGCTCGATAACGCGCGTCCACGCCGCTGCCTGCGATCTTCGATGAGATCTTTCAGACCGTCACGCACCAAGAACGCGAACGAGTAGCCGGCGGCGAGAAGCCGAGCCGGTTCGCTGTGGTCGTCGCGCTGCAGCCGATCGACCAATGCGGCACGGCTCGCATACCAGTCCTGCGAAACTTCACCTTCGCGCAGCTTGCGATCGAGCAGTTCGGCCAGATCCGCCGCGTTGGGAATCTCGGGATGATGGTTTACCGCAAGTATTCGCGGCGTGCCGTTCGGCTTGCGCGCAAACTCGACCATCGTCAACGCTTCGCCAGGCTCGCCGTCGGCTTGCGTTTCGAAAGCGATCGGCACGACGCCGCGCGGAAAGTGTTTCCGCGTGGGAATCAGATCGTAATGCCGCGAGTCTACGACGGGAAGGTGCCTACCATCGGGCAGATGCGATGCCAGCCGCGCGAACCATGGGTGCTCGAGCGCTTGCGGCGTCAACACATTGTTGACGATGCCGATGCTCGGGCCGCCCTTTTTCTCGCCGCGCCCGACCGGATGCGCGATGCTCGACCAGCGGCAGAGCAATCCGAACGAATGGCAGACGGCATACAGCATCGCCGTGTCGTGGCGGTCGACGGCATCGAAAAACTCAAAAAGCGGGCTCTCCCATTCGGGGGATTCTAAAATCTCGCCCTCGTCGACGGCGTCGCGGCGATTCAAACGTGGATCGAGGTGTCCCGGGCCGCCGGTTCCGAGAATCAGCGACGGACGGTCGGTAACGGCCGGCAGCAGGGAGCGGCGGCGCACGTCGTACGATATGAGCCGCACTTTTGCGCCCACCGATTCGAGGCTGGGCGCCAAATCGGCCGCCAGACGCCGAATCAGGTCGACCATCGAATCGTGACCCGCGTTGTGATGCGCGTGATTCATGTCGAGGACGGCGACGTCTACGAACTCAGGGGTAGAGTCCGGTATCTGTGCCGCCGTTTCCGGCCGGACGTATTCGAAAGATGCGCTCAAACCGTTAATCCTTGTTCCGTTTCACTGACGATATAGTCGACGACTGCTTGCAAGCTACCCGTTTGCTCGTAAACGGCCAGTTGCCTGTCGGCACCCGTCCGGTGCTGCATTATCTCGTAGACGTAGTTTACTTCCTCGCGCGATCCCAGATCGTCGACCACGTCATCGATGAACACCAGCAATTCTTGAAGCAGCGACTCGGTGGGTATCTCGACGCGCTTACCCAAATCGATGAGCTTTCCGCCGATTCCCCAGCGTGCTGCCCGTTGCTTGTTTTCTGCAATGAGCGAGCGGCGGTAGAGCCGCCAACCCTGATTGCGGCTGTAAAGGCGATAGAGTTTGTACGTCAGAGCCTGAAAGAGCGCTGCGAAACACAGCGTCTCGTCGATTCGCATCGGTACGTCGCAGATGCGGTACTCGAGCGTCGGAAAGAATGGGTGAGGGCGGACGTCCCACCAGATTTTCTTCGCGTTATCGATGCAGCCGGTCACGACGAGCGTCTTGACGAAATCTTCGTACTCCGACGCCGAACCGAAATAATCCGGAATGCCGGTGCGGGGAAAACGCTCGAAGACCTTCGCGCGATAACTCTTCCAACCGGTATTGGTGCCGCACCAGAACGGCGAGTTCACCGAAAGCGCGAACACGTGCGGCAAGAAATAGCGCACGGCGTTCAAGATATGGATACGCGTATCGGGATCTTCGACGGCGACGTGGACGTGCAGCCCAAAAATGAGATTCGCGCGCGCGACCATTTGCAGGTCGTAGATCAGCTTCGCGTAGCGTTCGTGATCGGTGATCTCTACGTTAGACCAGTGCGTGAACGGATGCGTTCCGGCTGCCGCAATTCGCAAGCCGTTCTGACGTGCCAGCCGGACGATCTCCGTGCGAAGTTTGGTTACTTCCCTGCGCGCTTCGCGCATATCGGCGCAGATGTTGGTGCCGACTTCTATGACCGACTGATGCATCTCGCGCTTGATCTGCTCGCCCATGCGCTGCTCGCCCTGTGCGAACATCTCCGCCAGGTGCGAGCGCAGCTCGCGAGTCTGGGGATCGATGACCTGAAACTCTTCTTCGATGCCCAAGGTAAAGGTAGGCACCACGGCCGTCTGCACGGCGGCTAGTGAACCGAGATCGGAGCGGAGCCTCCGCCGTCGACGAGGGTCTTCGGCCATACGCCGGTCGTTTCGAACGGACGCGGATTGCGAACGCGATCGATCAAGACGTCGGCCATGTTGTTGACGACCCACTCGAAGTTCTCTTCGCCGACCGAAGCCCGTTCGGCGTCGGGCGCCGGATTCATGAAATCGATCGCGTACGGGATGCCGTCGCGTACGGCGAACTCGACGGTGTTCATATCGTAGCCCAAGGCTTCGCACAAGGCGATGCCGTCGCGGCGTAGGCGCGCTTCCATCTCCGAACGGATCGGCGGAGCGTCCTTGACGTACCGTTCGTGCATCGGCGCGCCAGGATCGTAGCGCATGATGTGCACGCGCGAACGCCCGAGCACGTAAAGTCGAAAATATTCCGTGAAGTCGATGGCTTCTTGCGCCATCATGCAGAGATCTCGCGAGCTGTCGTAGGCGGCGAAGAACTCTTCGGGCCCGTCGCACTTGTGCACGTCGCGCCATCCGCCGCCGTCGGCCGGCTTCATGAAGATCGGGAATCCCAAATAATCGAAGACTTCGTTCCAGTTGATGAAGCGCATGTTGCGAAACGAGGTCGCCTGCGTTCCCGGCGGATGCTCCTTGGGCGGCAGCAGAACCGTCTTCGGAACGGCGACGCCGACCGAATCGGCCACTAAGTTATTGAAAAACTTGTCGTCGGCGGTCCACCAATAGGGATTATTGACGACGACGACGCCGCGCGCGGCCGCGCACTTCAAGTAGACGCGGTAGAACTTTACGTCGTGGCTAATGCGGTCGAGAATCGCCGCATAGTTGAAAACTTGCTTGTCGTGCAGGTATGAAAGCTCGACTGGGCACCCTTCGAACTCGCCGGCCGACCGAGTGGTGATCGCGTTCATCAAAGCCCACGGGAAGGTATCCTCCATACCGAAGAGGATGCCGATGCGGTTCGAGCGTCTGTGTGCCATAGAGGAGGATTCAAGGCACGAAGGCCCGCCCCTACGGGCGCCCGAAACGCCCCAGCCATGAACCGGTACAAGGGGTCGTGGTTTAGCCATTCCTTACAGCGCCCAATGGATTTTTTACGCTTCGGCGACCGCGGCTTTCCCGTGATCTGTTTCCCGACGTCGATGGGCAGCTTCCATCAGTACGAAGACATGAACACGGTCGGATACCTCACGGACAAGATCGACGCCGGTTTCATTCAACTCTTTTGCGTCGATTCGGACGACGGCGAGAGCTGGTATAACATCGCCGCTCCGCCGTCGTACCGGGCCTTTCGGCAGACGCAGTACGACGCGTATCTGCGCGACGAGTTGGCGCCTTACGTGCAAAAAGCAGCCGGTCGCGAGGATATGGGAGTTTTCGGCTGCAGCTTCGGCGCGTATCACGCGGCCAACTTTGCGGCGCGTTATCCTAGGGTGGTTACCAAGGCGGTTTGCCTCTCGGGGATTTACGACATTCACCGCTTCGTCAACGGCTACTGGGACGATAACTGCTACTTTAACTGTCCGACCGCATACATCGCCAATATGAACGAAGAATGGATTGGGAAGCTGCGCGGAGTCCAATGGACGATCGCGACGGGCGAGCAGGATTCGCTCGTGCATCAGAACCGGGACTTCTCTGCACTCTTGTGGAGCAAAGGCGTTCCCAAATCATTGCGAAATCTGGCCGGGCGTTTTCGGCCACGATTGGCCGTGGTGGAACGAAGCGGTTCGCAGGTTTTACTGAGCGGGCGCGGCGCTCAGCTGCGCTAGCTTTTCGCGAAGCATTGCGTTTTCGCGTTCGCGCTCGATCGCGCGAAGATGTTCGTAGGCGGTAGCGGCGGCGTGCGCGAGTCCGATGAGCAAGTGTTCCTCTTCGGCGTCAATGACCTGGCCGTCGCGATGGCCACCGTACAGCACTATCGCAATAACGTTTCGGCCGACTACGATCGGTAGGGCGTAGACCGGCCTTTTATTCCCGTCGGGAAGGACGGCCTTCGACGACGGAATTCCGGAAAGATGTACGCCGTGATGGGCCGAGCGAGTAAATAGGACGATCGCGTCGTCATCGTCGAGCGTTTCGGCCGCACTCTCCCAGCCAAACGCCATCCTTCTCACGTAGGCACCGTCGTCGGCTCGGAAAAGCGCCGCCGACGCAAAATGCATGGCTTCGGCGGTTTCCTCGGTGAGGAGCGAGCCGATGGTGGGAATCTTCTCCGTGAACGGCAGGGCGGCAGTGAGTTGATGCATGCGCTGAAACGCCCGGTGGCGCGACGCGAAAAAGACGCGTTCGGCAAACCGGTCGATCCGCTTGTGCAGCGCGCGCAGCCAGAAGCTGAAACCGAGAGCGATACCAACTTCGAAGACCGTCGCGAGGCGGGCGTCCTCTAACTTGCGCGCGAACAGCCAATCCGCGAAGGCCAAGAGCCCGACTGGGACTGAGGTTACCAATGCGTAGATGATGGCGCGGCCGCCGGCAATGCGAATGTCGACCACATGTCCTTGCACTAACGCATACGCGAAAGCAAACACTGCAGGGTTATAGGTAAAGAACCAGATTACCCAGGGCGTTTCGTTGCGATTGACAACCTGATCTACGAAGAACAATGCCACGGCTACGATGTAGACGAAGATTGCGGCTGCTACCCAACGCATGCGCGTCACTTCGGCGCCTCGTGCGCGCCAAAAACGCGAGACGTATGCGGCGAAACCGACGAGATAGCCGGCAAGGACCAGCACGGCGTTGAGTTTGTAAAGCGAAGACGTTACTCCGGTGACGTAGGCAGATTGGTAGAAGTGCAACTCGTAGACCAGGAAAAGAACGACCATATAGGCCGGTATTAAACGGTCGACGACGCGCCAGCGTCCGATCGGCGCGCCGGTGGGAAAGCGCAAGCAAAGGTACAGCAGTACGCTGCCGCCCGTCACCGGAAGACCCGATTCGAAGGCCGCCAACGGCGTCAGGGCGGGTGGCGATATCTGGAGCCAAGCGATGTTACTGAATGCCGCGCCGGAATAGATACAGAATACATAGAACGCAAGCGTGAGCGAGTCGATGCGCGCAAAGATAGCGGCGCATCCAAGGCCCAGCACGACGATCGAAAAGAGCACTGCTATGACGTCTTGCGTGAGCATTCCGGCGTCTAGCGGCGGAGCGTTCGCAACGATCGTTACGACCTCCGGTCGTCCGTTGCGAACGATCGGAAGCACAAATGATTTGCCCGCGGGAAAGAGGCTGTCCCAAAGCCACAAGTGCATGAGCGGCCCAGTCCGAGTAAAATCCACTCGGTCGGCGGTCTGAAGTCCCGAAGCTGCCGCCGTCGACCCGGGAGTCACCGACGAGACCTGTCCGGTCGAAGCAACGATTTTCGTGCCGACGTCGTCCGGACTGGCGTACGCTCCAAGATGGATGACCAGCCGGATGACCGGATGCGACAGGGCCCACAACGCGACGAGCACCGCGATCCAGCGAACCCGTCTGGCGTTGGCGTCCATGCGCTTACGTTTGGGAGCCCGGCACGGGTGACCTCTTAAACTAGACGTGATGCCGCTGGAACAGCGTCATCAGGAACGGCAAGGCGAACGACGGAATCGCCGACTCCACCGCTCGATCGATCGTTGCATCGTACGCAACGAAATACGGTGCAATTTTCGAATGATGCAGGCTCGAGCGGATCGGGACGCTTAACGGAAAGAACAGCGCGATGAAGAGGACCAGCCAAACCAAAATCGCGCCCTTGAGAAAACCCACAGCCGCACCGCCGAGCGCGTTGCCCAAACCGAGCACCGGTATTTTCTTCACGCGTCCCAGAACGTTCGCAACGATCAGCACGATGACGTAAGCGACGATGCTCGAGATCGCCATACCGATCAGGTGGGCGATCGGCGTGCCGATGCCGGTCGCACGATGTATCGGATCGTCGAGCGCGCCGTTGTAATACCACGGAACGACGAAGGCGGCGACCAAAGCAACGATACCCGCAAGCTCGCCGACGAATCCCCGGGCGTAGCCGCGGTACGTCGTAAACGCCAGCACGACGAAAATTGCGACGTCGGCCCACGCGACGCCGCCGATCATTGGCGGATGACCGCTCCTCGCTCGCGCAGCGCCGCAAGTACGCGTTCGATGGCCGCGTCGGCCTCTTCGTCGGTGATCGTTCCGTCGAAGCGCTGCAAGGTGATCCTGACCGCAACGCTCTTATGGCCCGGACGCACCTGCGGGCCGCGGTATTCGTCGAAGACGCGAACGCCGGTGCACGTCGGTCCGAGCGTTTCGGCAACGGAGCGCTCGATGTCCGCCGCAGTTACCTCCAGATCGACCTCGAGCGCAAGATCCCGATACGTCGATGGAAACTTCGGCGGTGCGACATATTGCGGAATCCGATACTCCGGAAGCCGGTCGAGCAGCACGGTGCACGCGTATGCCGGCAAATGCACGCCGGCGGCTGCGGTCGCGCGCGGGTCGATGCGCCCTAGCTGAGCCACTTCGCGGCCATCGACGATGAGCACGGCGCTCTTACCCGGGTGGAAGCCCTCACGAACGTCGCGCGAGATCTCCGCATTACGTCCCGTTATTCGGCGAATCAGCGCTTCGCAATCGCCTTTGAGGCGCAAGAATGCTGAGTCGTGCCAGGGCGGATCGTTGGCCGGCTCGCTCGTGAAACCAAACGTCACCACCGCCGACTCCGCGATATGCCCGTTGTCGCCGCGAAAGATGTGACCGGCTTCGAAAACGCGAACGGCCGCGTTCTGCTTTGCGAAATACTCGAGCATCGCCGGCAGAATCGACGTTCGTAAATAGCGCTGATCTTCGGAGAGCGGATCGAGAACTTCAACCGAACCGGCATCGCGTCGTCCGACGAGCGAATACGTGACGATCTCGTAGTATCCCAGCGCTGCGAGCTCCGCCGCAACTACGGTTCTCCAGTGCGTACTGGGCGCTGGAAATGTCGTGCGCCGGCACGGACGGCACGACCGACGGAATGTTTTCGTAGCCTTCTACGCGCGCGATTTCCTCAATTGCGTCCGCCGGTATCGTAAGATCGTTTCGCCATGGCAGGCGGCGTTACGTCGACGACATGCCTGTCCCGAGCTTGTCGAGGGGCGTCGCGACACGACACAGCCAAGCGACTGCAGATGCGCCACGATGCGATCCGGCGCAATGTCGATGCCCAGCAGACGTTTGACGTCGGAAAGTTTCAGCTCGATCTTGCGGATGCGGTTCGATTGCGCCGCCGAAAGCGCGCGGCCGATATGCCGTTGCGCCTAAGCCGACGAGCAGCTGAGCGGCACGTGCCGCGCCGGCGTCCGTCAATGCGACCGGCAGCGACTTTTCGTGCCGCGACGAGGCTTCGCTGCGTAAGCCGAGCGCTTTGCTCATGCGCCGCACGCGCGCGCCGTTGAAGTTTGCGGCTTCGAGTACGATGCTGGTCGTCGAGTCGTCGACTTCACCGGCGGCTGCGCCCATCAGGCCGGCCAAACACAGCGTTTGACGGTCGTCGGCAATCACCAGCGACTGCGGCGACAACGTGCGCTCGACGTCGTCCAGGGTTACCGTTTTTTCACCTTCGCGGCCGTCGCGAACGACGAGCCGGCCGCCGGAAATTTTGGCCGGCATCGTAAAAGTGCAGCGGCTGTCCGGTTTCGAGCATGACGTAGTTCGATACGTCGACGAGATTATTGATCGGACGTTGCCCAGCGAGCGCCAGCCTGATGCGCATCCACGCCGGCGCCGGTCCGGCCGCGATGCCGTCGAAACGCTGCGCGACGAAACGGCGGCAATCCGGCGACTCGATTGCGACGTCCACCTCTTTGCCCGGCGGCTCGTCGCCCGAGCCCGGATTGCTCGGACGGCGGTAGGCGCAAGCTCGACACCGTATGAAGCCGCAAGTTCGCGGGCCAAGCCGATGACGCACATTGCGTCGACGCGGTTGCTGGTGACTTCGACGTCGAGAACGTCGTCGCGTAGCCCAAACGTCGTAACGACGTCGTCGCCGATGCGTGCGTTCGGCTCGAGCTGCATGATGCCGTCTTCGAACCATTCCGAAGGCAACGCGAGCTCGTCGGCCGAGACCATCATGCCTTCCGACGCGATGCCGCGCATCTTGCGCGGCTCGATCGTCAGCTGCGGCAAACGCGCGCCAATCGTCGCAACGGGAATGACTTGTCCATTCGCAACGTTCGTGGCAGCGGTCGCGACGGTTAGTGTCTTTTCGCCGCCGATGTCGATGGTGCCGACCTGCAGACGGTCGGCGTCGGGATGCTTCTGGAGCTCGACGATCTTACCCACGACGACGCCCGTAATCTCCGGCCGTTTGACGACGTCTTCGACGGGAAAGCCCAGCATGGCGAGGCGATGCGCGATCTCATCGGTATCGCGCGGCAAGTCCACGTACTCTCGAAGCCAAGAAATCGGAACGCGCATTAAGCAACCTCAGAAGAAGTCGCTGCCATCTGCTTCGTCGAAGGCTCAGTCACAGACGACCTCCAGTATGCTCCATCGCCTTTTCCTAGCATCTGACGCCTTTGCGGTCAAACGATCGGTACATGGACTTCTTCTGAGGTTGCTCATTGAAGCTGCCGTAAGAAATCGGGATCGCTGTTGACGAAGCGCCGGATGTCGTCGATGTCGTAACGCGTCAATCCCAGGCGCTCCGCGCCGAAGCCGAACGCCCACCCGGAATACACGTCCGGATCGTATCCGACCTCGCGCAGCACGTTCGGATGCACCATCCCCGAACCGCCGAGTTCGATCCAGCCCGAACCGCCGCACATAGCGCATTGTGAGGCCAACCCCTTGCAGCGAGGGCACGTCGTGTCGACTTCCGCACTCGGCTCAGTGAAGGGAAAAAACGACGGACGGAAGCGGACGTTCTGTTCGGAACCGAAGAGCGCGCGGCACATGCCGGTAAGCATGCCTTTGAGATGGCCGAAGTGGATGTCTTCGGCAACGAGCAGACCTTCAATCTGGTGAAACTGGAACAAATGGCGCGCGTCGACGGCGTCGCGGCGGTAACACTTGCCGGGCGCCAAAATTGCTATCGGCGGCCGGTGCTGCTGCATGGTGCGAATCTGCATCGGCGATGTGTGCGGTCGCAGTAAAAGCGTGTCGGTGAGCCAGAACGAATCGAAGCCTTCGCGCGCCGGATGATCGGCCGGAATGTTGAGCGCGTCGAAGTTATAGTAGTCTGGTTCGACCTCGGGGCCGAGCACGATTGCGAAGCCGTGCCGCGCGAAGTACGCGCATACGTCTTCGGTGATTCGGCGAATGGGGTGAATCGCGCCCTCGTTGGGAGCGATCGAAGGAAACGTCACGTCGATGCGCTCCTCGAGCTCCGCTTCGAAGGCCCGTTCTTGGAGATGCATCCGTGCCCGCTCGAGCGCGGTCTCCATAGTCGCGACGGCGTCGTTGATCGTCTTCCCGGCCTCCGGGCGTTCACCGGCCGCCAGCGATCCAATCGCGCGGCGCAGGAGCGTCACTTGGCCGCTGCGGCCGAGAAATTCGATCCGCGCGTCCTCCAAAGCGCACTCGTCCGACGCTGCAGTCAATGCGGCTTCGAAGCGGCGATGAAGATCGTCGAGTTTTGCTGTTAGTTCGCTCATTTATGAAATTGAAGACGCCCGGTATTCTCTACTATACCGGGCGCCTCCTAAAAAGACTTAGACTTCTCCGCGTGCTCAGCTCGGGCTTGGCGCTGGGTGTAGATGCCTATACGCGAGGTAGGCGTCAATCGAGCCCGTTTGGGCGAAAAGCTTCCAGAAGAGTTTGGAGGTCATGTGCGCTCGGTCTCCTTACAGGGGTGGACCCTATCGCGGAATGCCGTGAGTATAGCATGCGACTTTTAGCGCGGGTAGACTTGACTTTTTGGCCTTCGGACACTGTATTGACAATGGCCTTCAGGCTGGTCAAGGACGGGCCCCTTGGCGGCTTCGTACAGTCCTATGGACCCAGCGACAGCCGCGTTCAAGCTTTCAGCGGGGCCGCGCATCGGAATGGCTAGCCGGCGATTGAGAACCCCCTCCCAACGCCCTAAACCGTGGCGTTCGTTGCCCACCGCCACGGCGAGCCGGAGTGGAAGGGGGGTGCCCCCGAACGGGTCGCCTTCGGCGGTCAATCCCGCGATTTCGTATCCGGCCCCGGCGGCTGCCCGGGCGACTTCCCCTGGATCGGCCACCGCGAGCGGGAGGCGAAAGATGGCACCCATCGCGGCGCGCACCACCTTGGGATTGTAGGGGTCGGCACCCTTCGTTCCGGCGATTGCGCCGCGACACGCAAACGCGTCGGCCGTACGCAGCAAGGTTCCAGTATTACCGGGGTCGTTGAGGTCGGCCAGAACCAGCACAACGCCGTCGCCCGCGAAGATCGCTTCGAGCGATGCGAACTGCATGCGGCCGACGGCGAAGATACCCGGCGGCGTTTCCAAGTCGGAGAGCTTTTGAGCGCTGCGCGGCTCCACAATGAACGCCGCAGTTCCCGCGGCTTCGAGCGCAGCGACGAGCGGCTCGGCCGCGTAGGCCTCCTTCGTCGCATAGATTTCTTCGATGGGAAACCCGTTGGCGTGGGCCTCGCGCAGCAGTGTGGAACCTTCGAAGGCAAAGCGCCCGCTCTGCCGGCGGCCTTTTGCGGTGAGTAACGCACGTATCGCCGTTAAGCGATCGGCATGAATGCCTAGCGGCGTAGGCACGCGCGCGTTGCAATCATGACGACGCCGGCGATCAAACCGGCCAGCGTAATCGCGATCTTGTCGTTGAAGTGATGCGGCACGACGAAGATCACCGCCAAGTAAACCAAAATGACGAAAATGGCGAAGAAATACGCGAGCCATCCCATTTCGACCAGTACCGAAGACCGCTGCTTCTGCATCGTCACGGAGTACGAGGCGAGACTCGGCGCTCCCGCCAACAACGAGCCGATGGACGAGAAGGCGGAACTCCTGCGCAGCGAGCGCGTTTTCGAAGGACGCGTTTTTAACGTGCGCATCGATCGAATTCGCTATCCCGATGGTGCGGAGCACCGCATCGACGTCGTGGAACATCCCGGCTCGCTTACGGTGCTCGCAATGCCGGCTCAGGACGAGGTGGTTTTGGTGCGCCAGTACCGCCCCGCCGTTTCGAAGGTCCTCTGGGAACTGCCGGCGGGAACGGCCGAACCGGGCGAGGATCCTGTCGCGGGCGCGGCCCGGGAGCTCGCCGAGGAAACCGGCTACCGGGCGGCCCGGATGCGCCGGCTCGGCTCTCTTTTCGCGACGCCGGGCTTCTGTACCGAAACGATGCATTTCTTTACGGCCGAGGAGCTTACCGCCGGCGAACAGAGGCTCGACGAGGACGAG
Organism: Vulcanimicrobiota bacterium; assembly: GCA_963715435.1. Lineage (GTDB taxonomy): Bacteria > Vulcanimicrobiota > Vulcanimicrobiia > Vulcanimicrobiales > Vulcanimicrobiaceae > JAFAHZ01. The sequence continues at coordinate 1,428,820 of OY970243.1, read as the reverse complement.
CGCATCGATGTGGCAACGTTTACACGTGATGCGGCTTGGCGCTTGGTTGCTCTGGGGGAAGTGGCCGACATGAAGACGGTTCTGGCCCTTCTCTGGACGGAAAGCAATCAGGTGAAATCGCGACAGGCTTCGGTCGATATGTAGTTTACGGGTTACCCACCGGTCTGTAGAACCTACAGGCGCGGGGAATCGGCCTTGGAGGAAGTCGTGGAAATACCTAGCGACATCGACGCGGTCCTGAAGCGGTTGCTGGATCCGCCTCATGACGCCGCAGATTCGATGCTGGCCCCGGAAGACGAAGCGTATTTGAACTCGCTGATAACGTCTATTCGCTCGGGGCGTAGAGCAGTCCTGATCGTCGAAGACGCAGACGAACGCTTACGTTACATGTTCAGCAACGCGACGCGTGCTGAAGCCGTAACGATGTTAGGAAAAGTGGTCGAAGCCACCGGTCGCAGAATCGCCGAAGGCGACGACTAAACGAACCTAGAGAAAAATCGATTCGAGTGTCCGGCTGCTTAGAAGCGGCTTAGATTTCCTATTTTACGCCGCGAGCTCGATGAGGTCGATTTTGTTGTCTTTGGTGATCCCAAATTTGTAATGGAATTGAACGTCGTGCGGGTAACGGACGAGAAACTCGTACGTCGTACCGCCGGTTGGGTCGGTAGAGCTCGCGATCGGTACGATCGCTTGAAGCTTTCCTAACGCGGCGAAATTTTCGCGCGCGACCAGCGAGTCGGTGAGGTAGGCGCTAAACTCTGCGGTGAGCTGCGTGCGATCGATCTGGCGCGCAGCTAACCGCGTCAGCCATTCCTTGGCCCGCGACACGATGGCGTTATCGAGGTGGGCACTGGCCGGCGGATCGATCTGATCGAGGATGCGGGCCGCGATTTCGCGCGGATCGGCGACGCGGCCGCCCTTGAACGAATCGGCGTTGGTTAGGACGATGACTGCGATGTGATCGTCGGGCAGCAGCGCGTTCATCGCGCGATATCCTGCGATTTCACCGTCGTACCACGTAAAAAGCTTTCCGCCGCGGCGGTCAATGACCCAGCCCATGCCGTGCTGGGTCTGCCCCGGTACGGTTGCTGCCGTGAACATCGTTCGCACAGCGTCGACGCGAAGCAGAATCGGCATCTCGATGTCCCATTTCGCCAAGTCGTAGATCGTAGAGACGACGCCGCGTCCTCCGTATAGCCACGTGCGATCCCACGGCCGCACCGGAAGGAACTTTCCGCTGGGCGAGCTCGTGTAGCCGACGGCGTGCGAATCGGCAATGCCGCTATCCCCGGCCAAAAACGTACGGTTCATAACGATCGGCAAGAAGATGCGCTGCTGCAAAAAATCGGAGAGGGGAAAGCCGCTTACGCGCTCGACGATGGACGCCGCCACGATGTAGTTGAGATCGTTTGGCGCGTACGTCGAGCCGGGACTTGACGATGGGCTGAGTTTGTTGGCCGCGGCGAGCAGATCCTGGATTTTCGTTTCGTGCGTGGGATCGAGGTTGATGCCGCCGGCTCGAGTGTAATCCGGAAGCCCGGACGTCTGCGTGAGCAACTGTGCGATGGTCGCATCGCCCGCAACCGTAAAGTCGGGCAAGTATCTAACGATCTTGTCGTCGAGTTTGAGCTTGCCGTCTTGTTCGAGCATTAATATCGACGCGGCGACGAACTGCATCGAAACGCCGCCGATATAGGATTCCGTATCGGGATCGAACGGCACGTTGCGCGAAAGATTCGCCGAACCGAATCCACGCGCGTACACGATGCGGCCGTCGGCGACCACGCCGATGGCAAGGCCGGGCGTTCGCCCGGATTCGATTTCAAATTTGCCCAGGCGATCGATCCACGCAGAAGCGGCAGCCGTAAAGGCAGGCGGGTTCGACCGTTGCTGCGCGCTGGCGGGGGCAGCCAAAGCCGCTACGGCCGCGAATGCACAAGCCCAGCGTTTCATAGCTTAGGATATTAGCCTAGTAGGCGAGTTGTGCCTCGGCAACGACTCGCCGCCCATCCATTAATGCCAATTGATCCATCCGATGGCTCCTAGGAAGGTAGAGCATGGCTACCTGGCCGTGAGGGATCGTGGTGCCGAGCATCGTCCGTTTGCCGCCGTGCATCCAAACAACCGATAGCGCGTTTGATACGCCCCGCACTAGGACGACATACCACGATCCGTCGGGGGCGTACATCACTCGAGCGGCCGAGCCATCGCTCATTCCGCTAAACGCGGCCGACCGGTGCGGCATCGAGGCCAGCCGGTTCATCGCAGCGGCGTCCACGAGCATCGTTGCGTTCATAGCTCGGTTTTGCTGCCAGAAATATGCCGATGGCAATACGCCGATCACGAAAGCGGCGGCAACCGCTGCAGCAAACGCGAAGGGACGTGAAGGATGTCGCCCTACGGCCAACGCTACCCGGCGCGCGAGCTGCGACGGCGGGACGTGTGGAACGTCGGCTGCGGCCAGTACCGCGACGCGTTCTTCCGCCCTGCCTAGTAACGCGGCGCATTGCGGACAACGTGCGACGTGCCGGTCGACGGCTTCACGCTCTTCGTCGTCAAGTGCGCCGATCGCGTAGAGATCCGCCGCGTCGCCGAGGTGTTCCAACTCGTTCACTCGCGGGCACCTCCAAGAGCGACGGAAAGCTTGCGCAATCCAATGGAGATGCGGCTCTTGATCGTGCCGAGCGGAGTCTGCAGCTCGTGCGCGATCTCGGTGTGCGTCTTGCCTTCATAATACGCTAGCTGCAGCGGCAGCCGCTGTTCGTCGGGGAGCCGCGTCATCGCGGCGCGCAGCCGGTCGCGTTCGACCGGATCGCCGGCAGCGAGTTCGTCGTGCTCGACGGGTTCGGCCGCCAAGCGGTCTGCAAGCCTGATCCGGCGGCCTTGGGCTCGCCGTCGGGAAATCGCTTCGTTACGAACGCAGACCGTCAGAAAGCTGCGCAAGGCGCCCCGCACTCGAGAGTACGCCTTGGCCGATCGCCAAATGCGCGCGAGCGCATCGTGCACGCAGTCCGCCGCATCGTCGCCGTTTCCCAGCACGTTGTAAGCAGTGGAGTACAGAAGGTGTCCGTATCGGCGGTACGCTTCCTCGAAAGCCCATGCTTCGTGTTCGGCAAAACCGTCGGCAAGCGGCTCTTCACTCGCTGCGCTCGAGTCCACCATCGTCCGCTGCGTTCGACCACCCTAAGGGAACGCCTTGAGGCGGCCGCTCGGATGAGCGCCACCCCAAGAAGGGTCGATTTCGTGGGGCTATTGCGGCGAGAGCTTCTGTGCCGTTTTCGAGAACCGTTGCAACGTTGCGACTTCCTTCTTCGCGAACGCGCGCAACGCCGGATCGCTTCCGTGAGCCGCTTCGTCTTGATAGCTGTCGATCGACATATTTGAGTCGATGTAGATCGCGTTGGCGAACTCTTTATCGAACTGCGAACCCTTGTCCGACGATATGTTGCTGTATTGATTGTCGGCTCGGGTACTCGGCTGGTTGTCTAAGGAAACGGCGTGCGTCTTCGCGTATGTCTTAATGAAGTCGTTGGCATCCTTCGCATTGGCCGCCACTTGATCCGCGAGGGATTTGGCCGTCGGATTCTGCGCTCTACCGCGCGCCAACGCCGCAAGCGCATATTGACCGAGCGCATCGTGCTGCGCGGATTGCACGAACGACGCATCGTCCGAACTTACCGCCGACCAGGCCGGTACGCTTGTTGCGAGGGCGAAGGCGAGCATGCTTAAAACCGCTAATCTCATATCTCGATATTTTCCATTACGTGCGCGTACCAATCACAGGCGTAAAATTGCAGAGAGGGCGGAGTAACCGCCCTCTCTGTTTCTTTGCGGCGGCCGGCTTATTTGCCGACGGCTTTCTTCGCGAGATTCAGCAGCGACCCGAAGGCCTTCGAATCGGAGATTGCGAGGTCGGCTAGTGCCTTGCGGTTCAGACTGACGCCCGACTTCTTGAGGCCGTTCATGAAGACGGAATACGTCATGCCCTCGCGCCGCGCGGCCGCATTGATGCGACTGATCCACAGCGAACGGAAGTCACGCTTGCGAACGCGTCGATCGCGAAACGCGTATGCCAGCGATTTGAGGAGCGCTTCGTTGGCCACACGATAGTTACGGCGGCGTGAGGCGCGGAAGCCCTTGACGAGCTTCATGACTTTGCGGCGATGCTTTAAGCCGTGAACGCCGCGCTTGATGCGTGCCATTTTGTAGCAACCCTCCTACACCAAGTACGGAATCGTCGGCGCTAGGCGCTTGAGGTCGCCCTTGAACGTCGGCTGATCCTTACGGAATTTCCGTTTACGCTTGCGCGTCTTTTTGCTGAGGATATGGCCGCAGCCGTCGAACTGATGGCGATGCAGCACTTTGCCGTTCGCCGTCACCTTGACGCGCTTGGCCGTCCCACGGTGGGTTCGTATCTTAGGCACTGGTCGGCTCCTTCGTTTCGGCCTCTTGTGCTGCCGCTGCGCCTTCCTTCTCGCGGTGCAGCGAGAACTTCGGAGGCCCCGTCGGCGTCGCACGCGGCGCCAAAATCATGAACATGTTCTTTCCTTCGAGTCGCGGTTCGCGTTCGATCGTTGCCAGAGACGTCATGTCTTCGGCCATCCGATCGAGCAGCCGTCGCCCGAAGGCGGTATAAGTGATTTCTCGACCGCGAAACATGATGGTTACTTTGATCTTGCTTCCGTCGAGCAGCAGGCGTTCGGCCATGCGCGCCTTGGTCTCGTAGTCGTGCGTCTCGATCTTCGGGCGCAGCTTCACTTCCTTTAACTCGAAGTGGCGCTGCTTTTTGCGAGCGTCCTTGTCTTTCTTGGACTGCTCGTATTTCAGACGGCCGTAATCGGCGATCTTACAGACCGGCGGTTGTGCCGTCGGCGAGACTTCGATCAGATCTAATCCCGCGGTGCGGGCGCGCGCGAGCGCGTCTTCGGTTGCCAGGATGCCGAGTTGTTCGCCGTTTTCGTCGATTACGCGAACCGAACGAATGCGGATCTGATCGTTGACGCGGAGGGGTCGTGCTATGGCGTATCTCCCGTTAGTTCTTAGAAACAAAAAATGGCGCCGCCGAAGCAACCCCATCGCTGAAACAACGCCGCCGTCGTTCCCACGTGAAGACCGGATCGCCCGCAGGCATCCGGTGAGCGAACCCCAACTCCGAGGCTGGGCCCGCTACTTCGGCCCGCACAGAGTATCACGCCGAGGAGGGTGCGTGTCAATGGTCGATGCCGCCGGTCCGGAACAGGCGCCGTTCATTGCCGACTGCTGGAAGGCCATGATGGACGAGCTGGACATGGCGCCCGGCGGCCTCATTGCTGACTGGCGCGGTCGCCTGAGCAGCTACTTCGCCTCCGGGATCGCGGCGGGGTCCCAAGGGTGGTTCGTCGCCCGGACCGGCGACGGGACGCTTTTCGGCTGCGCCGGAGTCCTCATCGGCGAGACTGCGCTGGTTTACGTACGGCCCTGGGCAACGCTCGCCGGAGTGTTCGTACGGCCGGAGTACCGCCGGAGGGGCACGGCCAGGGCCCTGACCGAGGCCGCGATCGGCTGGGCGCGACGCCGAGGATGCGGCGCACTCCGTTTAATCGCAAGCGAGCAGGCGGAGGGCTTATACCGCACTCTCGGCTTTACGGACGGCCGGGAGCTAGTGCTGCGTTTGCGTCCTTGAACGCCGTCAAAAAAAAGTCGATCGCTTCGTCGTCGATGACCAACGGTGGCGCGATGCGTAAAACCTTCTCCCGCGTATCCTTCGCAGCGACGCCGCGCTCGAGGAGCGCTTCGGAGAGCAATCGGGCCGGTTTCGTCATCTCAATGCCGATCAGCAATCCGCGGCCGCGCACTTCCTCGACCAACGGCGATCCGATTGCGCGCAAGCCCTGCATGATCTTCGCGCCGGCATAGCGGGCCCGCGATGGAAGTTTCTCCTCGACGATGACGTCGAGCGCGGCGTCGGCAACCGCGCAGCCCAGCGGATTTCCGCCGAACGTGCTGCCGTGGTCTCCCGGGCCGAACAAATTCATTAGCGGTTCGTTCGCGAGCGCTGCCGATACGGGATAGAATCCGCCGGCAAGCGCTTTTCCGACGACCATGATATCGGCTTTGATACCGTCGTAGTCGCACGCGAATAAATCTCCAGTGCGTCCGAATCCGGTTTGAATTTCGTCGGCGATAAAGAGCACGTCGTGTTCGCGGCACAGCGCCCACGCGCGCTTGAGAAAACCCTCCGGCGGAACGTTGACGCCGCCTTCACCCTGAATTGGCTCTATCAGAATGGCGCACGTCGTCGGCGCGATCGCGCGTTCGAGTGCGTCGGCGTCGCCGTAAGGAACGTGAACGAATCCGGGTACGAAGGGGCCGAAATCCTTACGATACTCCGGCGACGTGCTCGCGCTTATGGCGAAAAGCGTTCGTCCGTGAAAGTTGTCGGCGAAGACGATGATCTCGGCTTGTCCCTCGGGGATGCCTTTGACGGCATAGCCCCACCTGCGCGCGAGCTTCACCGCGGTTTCCACCGCCTCGACGCCGGTATTCATCGGCAGCGCCATGTCGTAGCCGCAGAGTCGCGTGAGCTTTTCGAGAAAGCCCGGCATGCGGGCGTTACGCATGGCGCGCGAAGTCAACGTAACCTTTTGCGCTTGTTCCATCAGCGCCGCAGCGATGCGCGGGTGGCAATGACCTTGATTTACCGCCGAATAGGCGCTGATGCAATCGAGATAACGATTGCCGTCGACGTCCCAAAGCCAGACGCCTTGCGCGCGCTCGACGATGAGATCGAGCGGGTGGTAGTTATGTGCCCCGTAGCGCTCCTCGGCGGAGATCAACTCGCGCGCCCGCTGCGACAGTTCTTGCATCACACGTTCCTCAAAATGCCCGCATTCTGGGGGACCGCCGAAGGCGGGGGCGCAGAGCAGCGAGGCTGCGCGGTGCCGTTTCAGAACTTACGGGGTCCCCGGGCGCACGAAGTGCGGCTGGGGGAACACTTAACGCCCAGATTTAAGGACGATTCCCTTGGCCACCTTTTCGCAACGGCTCCAGCAGCTTCTCGAACGCGATCATCCCGCCGTCGGCGACAAAGGGCGTACGATGACGTACCTGCACGGGGAACGGCGTCCCCGCGCGATCGTTCTGCTGCACGGTATGAGTGCGAGTCCCCCGCAATTCGCGCGTTTCGCGCGCGATTTATACGAGCGTGGGCACAACGTTATCGTGCCGCGGCTGCCGCGCCACGGACATGCCGATCGTCTTACGACGGCACTGGAACGCCTGCGACCCGACGAGTTGTACGAGGCCACGGCACGATACGTTGCGATCGGGGCGGAACTCGGCGATCGTGTAACGATCGCGGGCTTCTCATTGGGAGGGTTGCTGGCGGCGTGGGCCGCGCAAAACTTCGACGTCGATCGCGCCGTTGCCATCGCGCCCTTCTTCGGCGTCGCATGGATTCCGGGATTCGTGATGAGCGGCCTCGCCGAGCTCATGCTGGCCATGCCGAACCGCTTTCACTGGTGGAATCCGGTCGTGCGCGATCGGCAACAACCCGAGCACGGATATCCCCGTTACTCCACGCACGCCGTCGCACACGCATTTCGCATTGCCAGCGGCGTGCTGCAAGAAGCGCGCCGGCGCCCGCCGCGCGCCGGAAAGGTCGTGCTCGTTACGAACGCGCGCGAAGCGACCGTGAACAATCGCGCGATCCGGCGACTATATCGTCATTGGTGCGCCGTGCATCCGGACCTGATCGAACTCGTAGTTCTGCGAGGCATGCCGCCTTCGCACGACGTCGTAGAACCGCTGCGACGCAGCGATCTGGCCGAGCGCGCATATCCATTGCTATTGCGCGCAATCGATCCGGAAGATGCACCGTGACGCCAAAACGTTGCGCGTGGGCGACGACCGCCCTGTCGATTCCTTATCACGATAACGAGTGGGGACGGCCCTTACACGACGATAGCGGGCTCTTCGAGTTCCTTATTCTCGAGGGTGCGCAAGCGGGATTGAGCTGGGAAACGATATTGAACAAGCGCGACCGGTATCGCGAGGCGTTCTTGGGCTTCGACCCCGAGCGGGTCGCGAAGATGAATGCGCGTGCGGTCGATCGTCTGATGCGCGATCCGGGTATCGTCCGTAATCGAGCGAAGATCGAATCGGCGATCGACAACGCCCGCGCCTTTTTAAAAGTTCGCACGGAGTTCGGAAGCTTCGATCGCTACATCTGGTCGTTCGTCGACGGTACGCCCATCGTCAATAAGTGGCAGCGGCGGTCGCAGCTCCCCGCGTCGACGCCGGTATCCGAAGCGATGAGCAAAGATTTACGCAAACGCGGCTTTCGCTTCGTAGGGCCGACGATCTGTTACGCGTTCATGCAGGCCGTGGGAATGGTCAACGACCACGTGCTGGACTGTGCGTTCCGTTGAATGGTCCGGGGCCGCTTAGGGCAAACTTGCTCGCATGGTCGCCGTACCGCCGGGTCACCCGGCATCCAACTACGACGAGGCTTTAGCGCGGGCGCGCGCCTTTATGGCGCTCGACGACGACACCATCTTGCCGCAGGCGCGGACCGCTTTGCTCGATCACGGCAAGCGAACCGCGCTCGCGGTCGTGCTTTTTCACGGCATCACCAACAACCCGGCGCAATACGCGCAACTTGCGCCGTTGGTGTATCAAACGGGAGCGAACGTGTTCGTGCCGCGGATGCCCGAGCACGGCGACAAGGACCGGCTCACGGCGCGCCTGGCGAAGCTGACGGCGGAGACGCTGTTGGCTAGCGCAAACGAAGCGGTCGACGTCGCTTTCGGCTTGGGCGAAGGCGTGGCGCTGCTTGGCATTTCGATGGGGGGAACGCTCGCGGCATATTTCGGGCAATACCGGTCCGTGCAGATCGCCGTTCCCGTTGCTCCCGATTTTGCGCTTTTGCAGCTGCCGTACGGCGTGAGCCGTCTGTTGGCGCGCATCTTCCTGGCGCTGCCGAACTTTTTCTTTTGGTGGGATCCGCGAGCCGGAATTAGGCAGCGGCCGGTGACGGCGTATCCGCGTTGTTCGACGCGCGCGTTGATGCAGACGCTGCGCATCGGCGACGACGTCTATGCAGCGGCAAAACGGCGCGCTCCGCTCGCCGAGCGCATCGTCACGGTCGTCAACCGGTGCGATCCAGCCGTGAACAACGAGGTGACGCAGGATATCGCCAAAGAGTGGAGCGCGTGGATCAGCAACGGCGCCGCTTACGTCGACCTGCGCAACCTCCCGGAAAACCACGACATCATCGATCCTGCCAATCCGCTCGCGCGAACGGATATCGTCTACCCGAAACTCTTGGAGATTCTGCACGGTTGAGAGCCGTATGTCGACCGCAACTGCAAATGCCACCATGCGCGCTATGCGCGTTCCGTCGGCCAGCGAACACCGTCTCGAACTAAGCGAGCTGCCCATTCCCGCGCTGCGTCCCGAAACTGTTCGCATCCGCGTCGAGGCCTGCGGTATTTGCCACAGCGATTTCTTGGCCGTACAGAATCGTTGGCCGGGCATTGCGTTTCCGCGCGCGCCAGGGCACGAGATCGCCGGAGTGATCGATGCGGTCGGCGATGGCGTCGAGCGATGGAACGTTGGTGACCGCGTCGGTGTGGGTTGGCACGGCGGCCACGACGGAACGTGCGACCGCTGCCGGCGCGGCGACTTTCTGACCTGCGAGCGCCTGCAGATTCCCGGGTTCAACTACGACGGGGGATACTGCGAGTATGTCCTAGCGCCGGCCGTCGCCCTAGCGCGCATCCCGGACGCACTGTCGTCGCAGGAAGCTGCGCCGCTGATGTGCGCCGGCGTAACGACGTACAACTCCTTGCGGCACACACAAGCACGCGCAGGCGATCTCGTCGCCGTGCTCGGCATCGGCGGTTTGGGTCACCTCGCCGTTCAATATGCGACGAAAATGGGTTTTGAAACCGCCGCGATTGCGCGCGGCACGGACAAAGCGCCGTTAGTCAAGCAGTTGGGCGCACATCACTACATCGATTCCGCCACAAGCAACGTCGCTTCCGAACTGCAGAAGCTCGGCGGCGCTAAGGTCATCGTCTTCACGGCAACCGCGTCCAAGGCTTTAGAAGAAGCAATGGGCGGCTTGGGCATCGATGGGGAGATGTTGGTGCTCGGTGCTTCTGCGCAGCCCGCCGCTATTGATACCGCAGGACTCTTAGGCCGCCGTCACTCCATTAAAGGGTGGCCTTCAGGAACGTGCGTCGACTCGGAGGACACGATGAAGTTCAGCGCGCTCGCGGGCGTGCGTCCGATGATTGAAACGATGCCGATCGAGCGCGCGCAAGAAGCCTTCGACCGCATGTTGAGCGGCGACGCGCGCTTCCGCATGGTGCTGACGTACTAGCCCGCTAGATCGTCTTTTAAGTCGGGTCGAAGGATCCAGTCAGGATCATGCGTTCCGATAACTCGCGTGCCTTGCGATACCGGTCGCGTGCTTCGTCGGTGGCGCCGGGCGGCAAATCTTTGACGACGCGCTCGAGCTCTTCATCGAACATGGCGCCCGGCGATTTCGGCGTGTAGTCGCCGGGATAGCGCAGGCGCTGCGCGATCATCAGGCGGTAGATACGATCGGTTGCGAGGTCTTCCATATAGCCGTCGAGCAGACTCGCACCGCGGCCTTCCAGGACGCCGTTACGATACCGTATCACCGTACGAACCGCTGCCCGCGTGCCGTCGAGCGTCGTCGTGCCGACGCCTTTGGGCGAGGGACGGAGATCGGGATGATAATCGGTGAGCGAAGGGCGTTTGTCGAGTTGATTCGGTGACGGAAACTGCGCGACGGCAATGGCGTTTTGATCGGGGTGACCGGTCCACGCGCCGTCCATCAAGCAGGACGCCTCATTCTTCTTGTCGCGCTCGAGCACCGTAAGCGCGCGCGCGTTGAGCTCGGGATCTTCGCGGCTCGGATAAAGCGCCGTCATCCCTCCGATCGCCAGGGCGCAGTGCTTGTGCGCTATTTCGGGAAGCAGCGTGCGGAGGCGTTGAAAGAACGGAACGTCGATCGGAATCGTGTTGCGGTCGGGAAGCAGCCAGTTCGGATCGTTGAGGTTGAAGTGAATGAGGCTGGCCATGTAGTCCCAGCGTCCGAGATTTAGTCCCACGATGTAGTCGCGCAAATTGAAGAGAAACTCTTCCATCTCGTACGCGATCGGATGCGATTCGACGAGCGCCATGCAGCGAATCGAGCCGGGGTCCCAGCCTTTGGCCGCGACGATTGCGTCGAAAACGCTCTTCCACCACAGCGCCTCTTCGGCAGACTCCGATTTCGGAATGTAGACGCACAGCGGGTGCTTGAGGCGCTCGTAGTCGACGCGATAGGACAGCAGCGCCAAATCGAAAAGCGACGCGCTCGTGAGCTCGTCTTCGAGCACGCCCGCCTGTGACAAGTGCAGACCGCGCACCCGATTCCACACGACCGTATCGCTCGGTTCGATGCGCACGGTGCCGCTGCGCTTGGCGTCCGCGTACGTCAACTCGCCGTAGAGCGCCGAGATAACGTTGTCGTGGCCGAGCATCAGATGTTCCCACGTGTTGGCCATCGAATCTTCGAGATCGAGCATGACGCCGGGTGCGCCGGAGTTGAGCATTTTGACGACCAGCTCGGCGTCGTCAGCCGGTCCCGTCATTTGATTGCGTTGATCGCGGCACCACTGCGGAACCGTAATCTTCCACTGCGTCCGCGTGCCTTCCGACTGCGGAAGATACGTCGGCAGATACCCCTCGTGGGCGCGCGCGAGCCGTTCGGCCCGCGCGCGGACGAGTCGCTGCCGATCCGATGAGAACCGGTCGTGCAGCGCCAGGAAATACTCGGCAAAACCCTCGGGAAGGTCGCGCGCGAGCTGAAAGCCGGCGGGAGCGACGTTCATCGCGCAGCGCTACGCAAGGACCGCGCGTTTGGCGCTTCCGTTGTCGTAGAACTGCTCGGCTTCCGTCGATCCCTTGAGCGCGGTCGTCGCCGCGCGGCCTTCGCTCACGATGGTCGCGACTTCGTCGAAGTAACCGGTGCCGACTTCCCGCTGGTGGCGCGTCGCGGTATAGCCGTGGGGTTCGCCCGCAAACTCCGCCTGCTGGAACTCGGCGTAGGCCGCCATCCCGCGTTCTTTGAAGTCGCGGGCGAGCGAGAAGAAGCTGTGATTGAGCGAGTGGAAGCCGGCGAGCGTGATAAACTGGAACTTATAACCCATCGCGCCGAGTTGCTCGCGGAACGTCGCAATCGATTGCTCGTCGAGTTTCTTCTTCCAATTGAACGATGGCGAACAGTTGTAAGCGAGCAGTTTGCCTGGATATTCGGCGTGAATCGCGTCGGCGAATTCGCGCGCCTGCGCGATGTTCGGCTCGGACGTTTCCATCCAAACGAGATCGGCATAGGGCGCGTAGGCCAAACCGCGTGCAATGCACGCCTCGATGCCTTTGCGCGTCACGTAAAAGCCTTCGGCGGTTCTATCGCCGGTGAGGAACTCTCGATCGGCCGGATCGACGTCGCTAGTAATGAGCGTAGCGGCATCGGCGTCGGTGCGTGCCACAATGATCGTAGGCACGTCGAGCGCGTCCGCGGCTAGCCGCGCCGCAATGAGATGGCGAATGGCTTGCTGCGTCGGAATCAGCACCTTGCCGCCGAGATGGCCGCACTTTTTCTCGGAACTAAGCTGATCTTCGAAGTGAACGCCGGCCGCGCCGGCCTTGATCATCGCCTTCATGAGTTCGAAAACGTTGAGCGGGCCGCCGAAGCCCGCTTCGGCGTCGGCGACGATCGGCAGATACCAATGCTCGCCTCCGCGCCCTTCGAGCGACTCGATTTGATCGAGACGAGCGAACGCGTTGTTGATGCGCTCCACCAGCATCGGAACGCTGTTGACCGGATAGAGGCTCTGATCGGGATACATTTGGCCGGCGACGTTGGCGTCGGCGGCTACCTGCCATCCGCTGCAATAGATGGTTTTAAGTCCCGCCCGTGAGGCCTGGACCGCTTGGTTTCCGGTGAGCGCGCCCAGTGCCGCGGTCGGTTCATCCTCCTGCAGTAAGTTCCAAAGACGCTCGGCTCCGAGCCGTGCCAGCGTGTGCTCCACGATCACACTGCCGGAGACGCGCACGACGTCGTCGGGGGAATAGCGGCGGTCGATGCCTTTCCAACGGCTGTCAGTCGTCCACGAGCGGCGCAGCGACTCGGCACGATCCTTCTTGCTCACCTCTGAATCCCTCCAGGTCACTTGGACCGGTTTGGTTCCATCATTGGATCGATGCATTGGATGGCTTGCATCAAACCATTGGATGGCTATACCCTGTATACGGTAATCCGAATCAACCTGTCAATAAGGCCTATTGAATAGCTTTATAGGCTAGGGATTTACTTGAAACAGTGCGTGGTACGCATCGATGTTCGCGACGCGTTTTGCGCCATTGATTTCCCCGACGTCCTTGGGATTCACGAGTATGTACACGTTACGCGCATGCGCCCAAGCCCTATATTGAGACATACTCGCCGCCTCCCAACCCGAAATGATGATGCGTCCCGGAAGCGAGTTATCGACGTATGCGCCGTACGCAAGTGACGTTGCGTCGAGCCAATCGGCCATGACGACGCTGCCGGGCGACGTCAGCGGAGCCACGACGTCGATGACCCAGCGACCGCCTTCGCCGGGATCGTGATCGAAGTACTCCGGGTGCGCCCTCGCCGCTGCCGTCGCGCCGCAGGCCAGAAAGACGATCAACACCCCTCGCGCGGCCGTTGCCGTCCATCCCGAGAGATTCCGCGGCACGATCGATGAGACGATCGGTACGGCTAGCCACAGCGCTAAAAGACGGTAGCGCCCGATGTCGCCCTCTTCGGAAGAATACGTAACGGAGAAGAGCAGCGCGACCGTGCACGCCAGGCAAAGAAAGAGCGCCGTTCGCCAGTCCCGCTTCCATGCGGCGAACAAACCGCCAAACGTCAAGACGGCGACGAACGCGCCGTATTGCTCGCCCAAGCCCGTAACGAACGCCCACAGCGCATCCTGAATGTGTACGGGATTGAACGAACCCAAGACCGCGCCGGGTGCATTGCTTTCGCTGCCGGTGAGGTCGAGCAACAGGCCACCCGGCGTACTGGGATTGTTGTAGTTCCAAAAAATGCCGCCCTTGGTTCCCAGCGCGAGGGTGGGATCGAGACCGTGCGCGACGATGTACGCGGAACGCAGCGGCAGATACAGATATAAACCCAAGGCCGCGATCGTCAGTGCGAGTGAGATCGCGACGAGGCGCACGGGGGGCCGGTTCTTGGCCGTGATCGCGCCTACGGCGAATGCCGGAAAGAGCCAGAGAGCGTTCGGATGTGACGCCATTGCGAGTCCGTACAGCGCAAAAGCACCGGCGAACCATCGCGAATCGTCCTCTTGCAGCCAACGCACGAAGGCATAGATGGCCAGCGTCTCGCAGGAGACGGCCAGATCTTGCGCTTCGGCGCGATTGGCGTGCGACCAAACGTTTTGCGTAAAGGCGTACCACAGCGTCGCAAGGAGCGCGACCGGCCGGCTCGCGCCGATACGCAGGGCGACCGCGTAAGCCATGAGCGCCGCAACTCCAAGACAAACGGCGCTTAGGGCGTTCATGCGGAACGCCACCGAACCGACGGTAACGACGTGCGACCAGATGTAGCCGAGGAGGACGAAGAACGGAAAACCGGTCGGGTGCGAGATTCCGAGGATGTACGGCACGCCTTGCAGTTCGGCAGTATCCCAAGATGCCGGTTCGTGGGACGCGCTGGCGACGTAAACGGCCGTTGGAATGGCGAACGCCGCGGCGTCGCACAGGACCGTCGCTGCGCGCGCGATCCGCTCGCGCGTCACGCTAAAGTCGGTAATGCCAGAGACGGACGCGTCGTGAAATCGGGCCGTACATCGACGTAGTTTTCAATCTCGCTTTCGATGAGGTGCAGCGCCAGTTCCAACTGCGGATCTTTGTTGTCGCGGTAATCGTGCGGTGCAATGTCGATCTCGTAGTCCGGGTCGGTTCCGTAGTTCTCGACTTTCCAGCCGACGTCGACGAACCAGAACGAAAACTCCGGCTGCGTCGTGAGCGTGCCGTCGACCAGATGGTGGTACGGGTCGATGCCGATGACGCCGCCCCACGTGCGCTTACCGATTAACGGCCCGAGCTTGTAGAGCTTGAAGCAATGACTGAAGATGTCGCCGTCGGATCCGGCAAACTGATTGGTCACCGCGACGATGGGGCCGCCCACCGATTCGGGTGGATAGGGAATTGGCGCACCGTAGCGCGGCGCATCGTAGCCGACGCGCTTGCGCACGAGTTTCTCGAGGAGCAGCGGGGACACGTGACCGCCGCGGTTGTAGCGCACGTCGACGATCAGCCCCTTGCGGTCGAACTCACTGAGATAGCCGCGGTGAAACTCGGAAAATCCCCACGGACCCATGTCGGGAACGTGCAGGTACCCGACGCGCTCGTTGGTGCGTTCGTGCACGTAGCGCCGGTTGGCTTCGACCCACGCGCGATACCGCAGCGCGGCCTCGCTTTCGAGCGCCTTTACGAGGACGGTTCGTTCGCCGCCCTTACGCGAACGCAGCGCGATCGAGACGTCGCGGCCCGAGGTGTTGACGAGCAAACGATCGGCAGTAACTTCGCGCGACAACCGCTTACCGCCGATGGCAACGACGACGTCGCCTTCGTGAACGTCGTTGCCCGGCTCGGCAAGCGGCGAATCCGTTTCGCGATTCCACGAGTCGCCGCGATAAATGCGGTCGATCCGGTAGCCGCCGGCGCTCTCATCCCACGCCAGGTCCGCGCCCAAGAAGCCGCGCTGATACTGCGGCGGCACGCGATAATCGCCGCCGTATTCGTACGCGTGCGACGTTCCCAGTTCGCCCTGCATCTCCCAGATGAGATCTGAGAGTTCGCCGCGCGTGCGTACGCGTGGGAGGACGGCTTTGTAGCGATCGTAGACGCGATCCCAGTCGATGTCGTTCATATCCTCGACCCAGAATTGCTCCGTCTGTAACCGCCACGCTTCGCGATACATCTGCGCCCATTCGTCGCGCGGAACGATCTCGACGCTGGCGCGATCGAGATCGATCCAGCCCGTCTTGCGGCCCGGCTCGTTGTTCGGCTTTTGTTCGTCGCCTTCTTCGGGCAGGTCGAGCAGCGCGTCAATCGCGCGCAGCCGTTCCCCCGAGCGATATACCAGCGTACGCCCGTCGCGGCCGATGCGAATTTCGTCGCATTCTTGCGCGACGGTCGCCAGCCGCTGCTGTTCGAAGTCGAAAGCCAGAAGCGTTCCGTGCTCGTCTTCTTCACGGTCCTCGCGGCGTACCGGTTTGATGCCTTTTACGGGAAAGCGCGTGAAGAGCGCGCGCTCGCGCACGGCGACGATTTGATCGTACTCGCCTTCTTCAACCGGAAAGCCGAGCACCCGTCCCGCGATGCCGTCGAAGTCGATCGAAATATCCGGCGGCTTACCATTCTTCTTTTCGTCGGTACGATCGTGCTCGTGATCGCGATGAACCGGCTTGGGCGGCGGAACGAACGGCGACGGCACGTCGTTGCGCAGCGTTACGACGAACGGCCGGCTCGCTTGCGGAAAGCTCAGGTCGAACGCCAGCGCGTCGTAGACCGGGTTGAAATCTCGCGAAGAGATGAAATAGAGGTATTTTCCCTCGGGATCCCACGCCGGAGATTGATCGGTGCGCAGCGGCGGCGTAACGTCGTGAACCTTCCCGGACCGTACCTTCGCCACCCTGATAATCGACGTTCCATGGGCCGGCCACCATACGTAGGCGATAAATCGTCCGTCCGGTGAGAACGCCAGGTCGCCGATGCGATGCGACGGGCACGTGTCGAGCACGCGAACCTTGCCGTCGTCCAAATCGAGCACGCACAACTCGTGACGATGGTTGGCGAAGGCGACAATATCGGCTGAGGGCGAGCAGGCGAGATCGGTGATACGGCCGATGTCGCCGGTGCTTACGAGTTGCGGCTCCTCGGAGCGGTCCGCGCGATGAACTGCAATCTGCTCGTAACCGTTGAGATCCGTGACGCAGACGAATCGCTTACCGTCGCTCAGCCACTCGGTCAGGCGGGCGCGCGCGCTGCTGCCGCGTCCGTGATGGATAACGGCGCCTTCGAAGAGCGGCATCGTGAACGGTTGGCCGCGCGAAACAAAGGCGAGACGCGTGCCGTCCGGATGCGGCGCGAAGTGTTCGAACGATTCGGATGCATCCTCAAAGCGCCGTACCGTTTGCGGTGCGGAGGAGTGCGTTTCGATGTCGATGCGGTCGACGGTGCCGCTCTGGCCGTCGTAGCATACGAGCTCGCCGCCGGCGGCATAGACGATGCGGCGCCCGTCGGTCGAGGGGAATCGGGCGTAGTATTCCGCTTCGTTCGTATGGCGCTGCAGATCGCTGCCGTCGGGCGCGCACGAGTAGATGTTCCCGATGCCCTCGTGATCCGCGAGAAAATTGACGCGATCGTTCAACCACATCGGCCAGCACGGGTTTCCGGGCGGCAACGCCAAGCGCGTGAACGTTCCGCCGCCGGTCGCGTCGATCCAAATCTCGCCCGCGGTGCCGCCGCGATAGCGTTTCCAGCGCGCGGGATCGGTCGCGTTGCGCCCGATCGCAACTTTACCGTCGCCCGAGAACGCAACCGCGCGCGCGTGCCCCAAACGCAGCTCGCGCGGATTTCCCGTTCCGTCCGGCGCCACGGCGAATAAGCGCGTTTCACCCTCGAACCACGCAACCGGATTGGCTACGAAGTAAATCTCGCTGCCGTCGGCGCTCCAGCCCGAAACCGACGCTTGTGTCGATCCGAGGAACGTCAGCCGTCGCGGCTGGCCGCCCTCCGACGGCATGACGAAGATCTCGGGGTTGCCTTCATCGGTCGAAACGAAAGCAATTTTCGTTCCGTCGGGCGAGAGCCGGGGATGGGTGCACGTTCCGAAACTGGCGGTCAGGCGCGTACCGTACCCGCCGTGCAGCGACGCGCTCCAAAGGTCGTCTTCGCAGATGAACGCGATCCGGTCGCCCGCGATGGTGGGATAACGGTAGTAGCCCTGGTTCATGACGTCAACGGTGCTTGGCTGTGCGGTCCGGCGCTCCTAGGGGCGAATTACACCTAGGGCCCGTGAGGCAGAGAGGGCTGGAGGTGCAGCAGGCCGCCGAGCGTGCCGCTGAGCTCCGCCGCGTTCTGGAGTTGAGTCAACGGCGGCACCAGGGTCGGCGTGCGGGTGCGAGCCTCGAAGGGCAAGACCGGACCAGCCGGGGCGAACTGGGTTGCCGAATCGCCTGCTAGGGTCCGAAAGTACAGCTCGGCGCCGAGGGCGTTTGCCCAACCGAAATCGCTGCGCGTGTACCGCCAGTACCCGTCGGGATAGAAGCTCTCGTGAAACAGCCCGGCCTCGCCGTTGGTTTCGGCCAAGGTCGTGATGGCCTCGGCGACTTCCGCCGACGAGGTTGCCGTCAACGCGCGTCCGATGATGCCGAGCGGCCACACGTAACCGTAGGGCGTATGCGGGCTGCCCAAGCCTTCGGCGTAACGACCGGAGAAGAAATACGGATCGTCCATGCTCAACGTGAAGGCGCGCGTTCCAAGGTAAGCCGGGTCGAATGCGGAGCACCAATCGATATACGGCAGCGTCGTCAGATTGGGAATGTTCGCGTCGTCGATGAGATTATAGCTGCCGTAGCCGTCGGTTTCGTAGGCGTACATCCACGCTCGCCGCACCGGATTGTAAAAGCGCCCGTAGAGAAGGACGCCGCGTTGTACCCGGTTGCCCAGCGCGCGCGCCGAGGCGGCCAGTTCGTTGTCGCCGTAACCTTCGATCGCGAGCCGCTCGATGTCGCGCAGCGCGACGACGGCAAACGCGTTCTGCGGCACGTTGAACCGATATTGCACCGGATCGTCGGAGGGCCGGAACGCGCTCCAGACCATTCCCGTGCCATCGTTGTATCGGTCGATGGTATCGACGCGGTACGGGTAGTTGTAGCGATTGCATTGACGGTGATGCTCTTCACACGTGTACGTGAAGACGATCTGGCGTAGTGCGACGTGCAGGTCCGGCGTAAACATCGTGCGGTCTCGCGAAACACGCCAATACACCCAGGCCAGGACGACCGGCCAGGCGAGCGAGTCGATCTCCCACTTTCGTTCCCAAACGTGATAGCTGGCCTGAAAGGCGTTGGCGTAGACGTCGGTGAGAACGTTGCGCGCGTTACGCTGGATAACGCCGGCGAAGCGCTCTCGCAGCAAAGGGTATTCGCGTTCGTAACGGACGTACGGAATTGTTTGCGCCGACGAATCGCGCATCCACATAGCCGGAATGTCGCCGGTCTGCACGTACGTCGTGTTGTCGTCTTCCAGGAAGAAGTCGGTGAAGAGCGTGTGAAAGAGCTGCGCCGTTTGAATATCGCGCACGCGTTTGCCGGTGAGCGGTACTAACAGCGTTTGCGCCGGCAGCCGGGCCGGCAAGCACGAGCACCCCACCATGGCGGCGAGCGTTACGAGTGCGGCGCGTCTCACGGGGCGACGTTCATCGATTCGATGACGTTGCCGGGACCGTATTTGACGGTAACGAACAGCACCGCGCGCTCGAAGGTGACGCGATAGCGGTCGAACGTCGTCGCTCCCTGGGTCGTGCGCTCCGTAAACTCGAGCAGTTTGAGTTTGCCGTAAGACGTGTAGGCCGGAGCCTGCAGCATCTTGGTAATCGCCGCGGTAATTGTCGCATTCTCGTTCTCGGGCGCCGCGTTCGGAACGGCGTACGAGTTCTTGTCGCGTGGCGGGTCGACGATGGCAAAGACGCTCTTGGCTAGCGGCGTGAGATCGACGCGATCGCCGTTCGACAGCAGTGCGAGTTCGAGCCCGTCGTCGAGTGAAAGCACGTCTTCGCACGAATAACCGTCGACGAGTCCATCGTGAAACGCCACTGGATAGCCATACCAAACGCCGGTAAAGAAGCCGAAGCCGTAGTTGGTCGCGATGCCGCCGCGCAGACGCCCCGTCGTCGTCATCATCGCGAAGAGCGGCTTCGGCACGACGCGCCCGCCGCGCAAATCGTCGAGCCAGCGCAAGAGATCCGGAGCGTTGGACCAGAGGCCGCCGGCTGCGGGCGCGATCCACCGCGGCGTCTTTTCGGTAACGGCGAGATTCCAGGCCGGTTGCGGCGCGCCGCAGGACGTCGATGGCAGGTGGAGCGGTGCGAAAAGCCGTTCAGACGCAAGCGTGCAGTACGATGCGCCGTCGGTGCGTTCGAGCAGGTTGCCGAGTGCGGCGTAGTTTTCGTTGCTATACTCCCAGGTGTCGTCGGTTACTTGCCAGAGCAGCGCCCGGACCGGCGGCTCGTCTTGATCGAGCGTAAGGCGCCTCTGCGCAACGTCTTGCAACACTATTGCAGCCGTGAACTGCTTCGCAATCGAGCCTGCCGCGTAGATCGTAAAGCCGTCTGCCGGCAGCCTTCGTGCGGCGTCGCGAACGCCGTACCCGCGCAGGTAGAGTGTCGAACCGTTACGGCCGACACCAAGCGAGAGTCCGGGAACGCCGCTTTCTCGCATCACCGACGCGACGATCGAGTCGATGCGCGCCGATCGGGCAGCGCCCAGCAGCGCCGCCGCCATCAGCGGGGCAATCACAACGCCGAATGCTGCGACAGGAGCTCGCCGAGCGTCATGTTGATTTGCGCCGTGTTGTCGAGTTGCGTAAACAGCGGCGCGATCGAGGGGATGTCGCTGAGCGGTTCGAACGGCGTCATCGTGTCGAGCTGCACGAAGCCGATGGCCCGATAACCCGCGACGGTGCGGAAGAGGAGATCCGCCCAGAACGCGTTCGCCCAACCGAAGTCCGGGCGAGTAAATTGCGAGGGATCGTTCGGATTGACCGATTCGTGCATCAGCCCGTTGAGCGTGTCGCTGGCATCGAGCATATTGATAGCTTTTTCGATCTCGGCACGGCGCCGCGTGGAAAGCGCCGCTCCCATCATCCCGATCGGCCACACCCACCCCTTGGGCGTGTGCGGGCTTCCGAGACCGGTCGCGTATTTTCCCGAGTAATAATACGGATCGGCCGAGCTCAACGCGAATCGCCGCGTATTGAGATACACCGGATCGTCGGTCGCACACCAGCCGATGTAAGGCAGCGTCGTGAGATTGGGGATATTGGCGTCGTCCATGAGGTTGTCGCGGCCGTAACCGTCGGTTTCGTAAACATACATCCAACCCTTGTTTGGTACCCACGTTCGTCCGTAGCGTTCGATTCCGATCTGGACTTGTGCGGCGAGCGTCATTGCGTCGGAAGCAAGCTTTTGATCGCCGAACGCATCGCGCGCGAAAACGGCGAGCAGCTTCATGGCGATCACCGCAATGGCGTTTTGCGGAACGTTGTACCGATACGTGACGGGGTCGTCGGAGGGCCGGAACGCGCTCCAGATCATTCCCGTATCTGGATTGTACGTATTGTGGGTGGGAACGGGCTGCGGCCACGAATAGTGACTGCAGGTCGCATGGTGCTGCTCGCACTGCAAAGTCGCGACGATCGCCTGCATCGCCTTATGCAAAAGGGGTGTGAAGATCGTGCGGTCGCCCGTGTTAGCGTAGTACATGAAGACCATCAGCACTGGCCACGCGAGCGAATCGATCTCCCACTTGCCTTCCCATACGTGGTAGTCGGCACTAAACGCCTCGGCGTGAGGATCGGCCACGATGTTTTTTGCGTCGCGCTGGATCACGCCGAAAAACGTGTATCGCATGGCAGGATACGCCGCGACGAAGCGGATGTATGGAATCGTTTGTGCGGCCGAATCGCGCAGCCACATCGCGGGAATGTCGCCGGTCTGCACGTAGGTCGTACCGTCGCTTTCGCGAAAAAAGTTGCCGAACATCTGCGAGAACAGGACCGCGGTTTCAATGGGGCGGATGTGCGACTCGACGGGAATGTTGAGCGTCTCGGCGCTTGCCGGCAAAAGTGCGGTCGCTGCAAAAGCCGCCGCGACAAACAACGCGACAACTCGGCGAGAGAACGCTCTCGACATCGACCGAAGGCTTCGCTGACCTCGCGCGCCAATCATTCGGGGCTTTGGCAAACCAAGAGCCGACCGACACACTCCTGCGGGACTTCTCCGAAGGAAAGCCGCGCGCACTAGCGCGCGCGATTTCGTGGGGCGAGTCCGGGCGCGCTGCCGAGCTGATTCGGCGTCTCTACTCGAAAACTGGACGGGCCACGACCATCGGGTTGACCGGTCCTCCCGGCGTCGGTAAGTCGACGCTGTCCTCTGCGCTGGTGCGAAAAGCGCGTTCGCTCGGAAAAAGCGTCGGCGTGGTGTCCGTCGACCCCAGTTCGCCGTTCTCGCACGGCGCGCTGCTGGGTGACCGCATCCGGCTTAGCGAGCACTTCACCGACGAAAACGTGTTCATTCGCTCCATGGCCAGCCGCGGTCACCTCGGCGGTCTTGCCGGTGCAACCGCCGACGCCGTGCTGCTGATGGATGCATTCGGTCTCGACGTCGTCCTGGTCGAAACGGTCGGCGTCGGTCAGAGTGAAATCGAAATCGCCGAGCTCGCGCAAACGACGCTAGTGGCGCTGCAGCCGGGCAGCGGCGATTCGATTCAGGTGCTCAAGGCGGGCATCATGGAGATTGCGGACATTTTCGTCGTCAACAAGTCCGATCACCCAATGGCCAATCAGTTGCGCCGGGAGATTCGCGCGATGATGGAAATGCTGGCGTTTCCCGGATGGATTCCGGAGTTGGTAATGACGCAAGCGCTTGCAGGTGACGGCATCGACGCGCTCTGGTCGGCGATCGAACGTCACGTCGCGTATCTCAACGAAAGCGGTGAGATAGAAGAGAAGCGGCGACAAGCGTTTTTGCACCAGGTTCGTCAGCTCGCGCTCGGACGTCTGGAACGGCGGCTCGACCGTAAGCTGATCCACGATGCCGCAACCGGCATCGACCCGTACGAAGCCGCGGACCGCATTCTCTCGGAGTTCGGCGGCACCGGCGACGCGCTCGAAGACGATACTCGGGTCGCCCGTCCTCGCGCCACCGTCAAAGGCCTCACGTAAATTACATGGGTGACGGCGTGCCCACAACGATTGCGCGGATTCGCTTGAGCTCCGACGCATAGGGCTCGTCCGTCGGTTCTTTGAGATCGATCGTTCGAAGTTTGTCCGGCGGTCCTAGGTAGAGAATAGCGTCGAAAAGCTGCCCCAGATTGTGACCTGGATATGCGTTGGACACCGGAACCCAACGAGAGCCGACGCGGCGCATCGTGTCGCTTGACGTGATCGTGCGACCGCTTTGGAGGGCCAGTTCGGTGTCCGCAATCGGCACGATGACCGGCGCCGGCCACGATGCGAACGTGCGGCGCAGTGGGGCGCCCAAGCGTGAAACGTCTTCGATATCATAAACGACATAGGTCGAGCCCGGAGACCGCCGTTCCAATTGCATCGTTATCGTCGGCTCATCGACGGGCGACCACTTCGTGAAGTGAGCGCCACCGATAACCGCGAGTGCTCTGCGGCGTTTTGAGAGCACCTCCCTCTCGATCACCGATGCGGCATTGGTATCTCGCGCGTCGAGAAATGCGTTAAACTGTGCGGCGGTGTGAATCGCGTTCCAATCGATCGGCGGATCTGCGGCTAAGACGCGCAGTGGATGCTGCGGCCTCTTGAGGTTATAGCCTCTGACCAGATCGATGAGAATCATTGTGGTGGGATCCGCCTCGCAACCGATAATCTGCGTCGTTTTTCGCCAAACGTCGGCAAGCTGTTTCGAGGCGCGACCGCCGGAGACGTAACGGTCAAGGGTGCCTTGGTACCGCGAATTCGCACATTCGAGGACGACGTCGTCGATGTTGCGCGTGAAGCGGTGGTCGGCGAGGAGCCGCGCAATCAGATCGAGCTCGGTCGCGTTCCCGGTTCCCTCAGTACGGCTCAACTCCAAAACTTGGTAACGCTGTGAGGCTTTAGTCATGAAGGAGACTGCGTCTTGCGGCCTCGGCGCCGCGAATTGTGCGGCGGCAGGGCCGGCAAAGAGCGCGACGGCGAGCACTGCGATTGCCGCAGAGGGCCATTTCATATAGTGAAGACGCTTCCCGGCGGAAAACTGTTGGCCTTTTGCAGGTCGAGCCCCCCGCCACGCCTCATGAACCACTATGCGCCTGTGTGCGGCGTTTTTAACGCTCGCGGTGCTCCTGTGGGGATGCAGCAAGGTCGCGGGCGGATGGGGCACGCCGCACGTGCTGCGCGTCGGAATGGTCAGCGACCCCGACTCCCTCAATCCGCTCTTGGGTTACGTCGAACGCCAGATCGATCTTTCGCAGCTCTACTGCGAAACGCTCGTAGGGCTCGACGATCGGAACCGGCTCATTCCGCTCGTCGCCGACGCAGTGCCTTCGCGGGCCAACGGCGGCGTCTCGCCGGACGGCAAAACGATCGTCTATCATCTGCGACACGGCGTCCGCTTCGCCGACGGTGCGCCGTTGACGTCAAAGGACGTGGCGTTCACGTATCGCGCTATCCTCGATCCGCGCAATCCCACGGTAGATATCGAGCCATATCGCGCGATCGCGTCGTTGGAAACCCCGGATCCCTATACGGTGCGCGTCCGGCTGCGTCATCCGTGGGCCGCTGCCGTCGGCGAACTTTTCGCACCGTCCGATTTCGCCTTCGGCATCTTTCCCGCGCACGCGTTTGCGAGTACGGACGTTTCGCACTCGGAGTGGAACTCGCATCCGTTCGGAAGTGGTCCGTTCCGCGTCGAACGCTGGGTGCGCGGCGACGAGATCGATCTCGCACCTAACCCCTATGCCTGGCGCAAACCGCGGCTGCACCGTCTTATTTTCAAGATCGTCGCCGACTACGAGGCGATGTTCAATGCGTTTCGGTCCCACGACCTCGACGTCGACAATCTTTCGATCCTACAAGTTCCCGTAGCGCGATCGTTACACGGCGTCACGCTCGTTTCGGTGCTGCGAAACGGTTATTTCTATCTCAATTTCCAAACGGCAAAGGCACCGACGAACGACCTTCGCGTGCGGCGTGCGATCGTCGAAGCGATCGACCGCGACTCGCTGCTGCGCGAGGCGTTCGTCGGTCTGGAGCCGCCCGCCAATAGCGAGATCCCGCCGGTCCTTTGGGCGAACGATCCATCGGTTGCGCCGTTTGCGTACGACCCTCGTAGAGCCGCCGCCGATCTCGACGCGGCCGGATGGAGCCTTAGCGGCAAACGCCGCGCGAAAAATGGAATGCCCCTTTCAATCGAGCTGGTCAGCGATCCGCGCGATTACAATCGCCGGCTGGACGCGATCGTGCAGCGCGACCTCGCGCAGATCGGTATCGACGTGGACATACGCACTTACATCAATACCGTCATGTACGAACCGGCACCGGCGGGCGGTATCCAATACGGCGGCCGCTTCAATATCTTTTCGGATAACCTATACGGCGGCTCCGATCCCGAGGAATCGGAAGAGTGGTATTGTGCCAACCGCGCACCGAACGGTGCGAATATGGCGCGATTTTGCGATCGCGCCTACGACGACGCCTATTACGCTCAGCAGCTCGCGCTCGACCGGAGCGTCCGAGGCAAAGATTTCAGCATCCTTCAGCGGCGGATCCGCGACGAAGCCGTGCTGTTGCCGATTGCGGTCGAACGCGAGTATATCGCCGTCAATCCCGCCTTACGGAACTTCCGGCCGAACATGCTCTACGATTATTGGAATGCAGAGCAATGGGACGTGGGACGCTAAAACGCTCCGATGCCGTTGGGCGTGCCCATCCCAGTCGGGCCGTTATAACCCGCGCCGGCCTGGCAGATGTATTCGTAGACTTGCGGACAGCTGCCGTTATTACCTCGGCTGATGTGATTGAGCGCGCGGGATCCGGCCGCGTAGTAAATCGAACGCGCAAACGTCGATGACAGCAGCTTTCCGTTGCCGGCCAGACCGTAGACGCCCGCGACGATCGGCGTCGCGGCGCTCGTGCCGCCCATAACGAGCCATCCGCCGGGGCGATTCTTGGCGAGCCGCAGCGAGTCGTACACGGCGAGGCCGGTCAACGGATCGCCGACAGCCGCAACGTCGGCTGCCGCGCGCGTCGGACAGCCTTTATCCGTTTGCCACGGCGGTTTTGTCACGAAATCGCTGCATCCGCTGCCCGTCGCGCCGATGTCCGGATCGTTCCACACGCGTTCAATCCAGCCGCGTAAGTTATTCGCGCGCTGGAGTGTCGTACCGCCGACGGCGACGACGGTCGCAAACGACGCCGGCTGTTCGGGGAAATATCCGCTGTCGCCGCTGCCGGCCACGACGATGGCCTTACCGCTTTGATCGAAATTTGCATCGTACGGCGCGTATTCGTATCCGCCGTACGAGTTGCTGATTACGCTCGCGCCGGCGCGCGCTGCAGCGTTCACCGCAAAACCGAGATCCGGTGCGGTGTTAGTAGTGGCTTCGACCAGTACGAGTTTGCACTTGGGACAAACGGCCGACAGTGCATCTAGATCGAGCGATATCTCGCCCGACCAGCCGGCATCGGCTTGGGGGTAATTGCCGCGCACGCCGTATTCGTTGATCTTTTCAAAACAGCCGTTTTCGGTGCTGCAGGCGCCGAGGCCGAAGTGGGCGCGATAGACTTTGAGATCGCTCTCCGCGCGCGGATCGTCGTACGCATCGACGACTGCAACGGTTTGGGCCGCCCCGTTCCTAGCCGAGGGCAAACGATAGGCGCTCTGCAGATCGGCCGGCGTCAGGCCCTCAATACCGGTGCGTGCAGCGTGCGCCCACGCGAAGCAACGGAATGATCCCATTGCAAGCTGAGGGCACAGCGGCATGTTTGCCGACGACAGAGGGCGCCCCGCAGAAGTCATCGCGAAGACGTCGCCTTTCGACGGCACGGGAAGTGTCGCCGGCGATAGCGCACAGCCGGCTAGCGTCAAAACGACGATCGCCGGCAAAACCGGGGACAAAGGCTTCATCATGAACGACCCCTCCTTGAGCTAATCATAGGGTCCCTCGCCTGAGGTGGAAAGGCGCCGCCGCGATCCCCAGCCGGAAAGGCGGTTGCTTCCCGCAGCGGTTCTTGGGAAAATGACGCGGCGCCGTCGAACCGTTGTGATTCGCATTCGAGCACCGTCTTTTAAAGAGGAAGCGACTTTTGGCCAAAATGATCGACCGCCCATCGGGTCTGGGGGCGGAGCCGACGTCGGAGTTCAAAGAAGAGCAGCGCCGCTGGGAAGCGGCTTCTGCCAAAGGCAAGCCGCGTCGCGGTCCCGGATCGGGCGCCACGGATCGCACCATCTCAGACGTGCCGCTCAAGACGGTTTACGGTCCCGGCGAAGTCGCAGGGCTCGATTTGGCTCGCGATCTGGCGTGGCCCGGCGAGTATCCGTACGTCCGCGGCATTCACGCCAACGGTTATCGCGACCGTCTGTGGACCATGCGCCAGTTCGCGGGCTTCGGCACTGCGAAGCAGACGAACGAACGCTACCACTTCTTACTGGAGCAAGGACAGCACGGGCTCTCCGTCGCTTTCGACATGCCCACGCTGATGGGATACGACTCCGACGCGCCACAGGCCCGCGGCGAGGTCGGTAAATGCGGGGTGGCGATCGACTCGCTGGCCGACATGGAAGTGCTGTTCGACGGAATCGACATGAGCGACATCACCACGTCGATGACCATCAATGGCCCGGCCGCGATAGCCGTCGCACAGTACGTCGCGGCTGCCGAAAAGAAGGGTATTCCGCGCTCGGCGCTCGGCGGAACGATTCAAGCCGATATTCTCAAGGAATACATCGCGCAGAAAGAGTGGATCTTCCCGCCGCGTCCGCACATGCGCATCATCGTCGACATGATCGACTTTTGCACGCGCGAGATGCCGAAGTGGAACACGATCTCGATTTCCGGATACCACATTCGCGAGGCTGGATCGACGGCGGCACAGGAGCTGGCGTTTACGTTGGCCGACGGCTTCGCGTACGTCGAAGCGTGCATGGCCGCCGGGATGGACGTCGACGAGTTCGCTCCGCGGCTTTCGTTCTTTTTCAACTCGCACATCGACTTCTTTGAAGAGATCGCGAAGTTCCGCGCGGCGCGGCGCATCTGGGCCCGTCACATGCGCGAGAAGTACGGCGCGAAGGACCCCCGCTCGTGGAAACTGCGTTTTCACACGCAAACGGCCGGATGCAGCGCCACCGCGCAGCAGCCCGAGAACAACATCGTTCGCGTCGCTTTCGAAGCGATGGCCGCGGTGCTGGGCGGCACGCAATCGCTGCACACCAACTCGATGGACGAAGTGTTGGCGCTGCCTAGCCAGAAATCGGTGGAAATCGCGCTGCGCACCCAGCAAGTGCTCGCGTACGAAACCAACGTCACGAACGTCGTCGATCCGCTCGGCGGCTCGTATTTCGTCGAGGCGCTCACCGACGAGATGGAGCGCCAAGCCGAGTCCTATTTCGATCAAATCGCCGAGTTCGGCGGCGTCGTCGAAGCGATCGAAGCCGGTTTTTTCCAAAAGGAGATCGCCGAAGCGAGCTATCGCTATCAGCGCTCGATCGAAAACAAAGAACGCGTGATCGTCGGCGTCAACGCCTTCACCAAGGAGGGTGACGTGCAAGACATCGATCTCTTGAAGATCACCGAAGAGACCGAGCGGGAGCAGGCCCGTTCGGTGCAAGACGTCCGAAAGAACCGCGACGGAGCGGCGGTAACAGCAACCGTCGAACGACTGCAGCGCGCGTGTCGCGATCCTAAGGACAATCTCATGCCGCATCTCATCGATTGCGTGAACGCCTACTGCACCGAAGGTGAGATCGTCGACGCGATGGTTGCGGTCTACGGCCGTTACACCGAACGGAGCGTCTTTTAGGGGCAGGAAAGAGAGAAAAGAGCAGTCATGCCGTGGAGAACCGACATAGAACGTCATCGCGTGCGGCGCACGCTCTCCGAAGTCAAGCGCAAACTCGAAGAAGCACTAAGGCTTAGTAAGCAACATGGGGGCCCCGCGTCGGCGGGGGGCGCGGAGCCCGAAGGGCGGAGTGCCTTTTCAACTGACAGGGGTCCCCGATGAACGGAGTTCATTGGGGAGTTTAATGGCAGCCAGACCTTTACGCATCGTCATCGCTAAAGCGGGACTCGACGGTCACGATCGGGGCGCGAAGGTGATCGCGCGAGCGTTGCGCGACGCCGGTATGGAAGTCATTTATACCGGCCTTTTTCAGACGCCCGAGCAGATCGTGCAGACCGCGATCCAAGAGGATGCCGACGGCATCGGGCTGTCGATTCTTTCCGGCGCGCATATGACGCTCTTCCCAATGGTCGTGGAGCAGCTCAAAGCGCAGGGTGCCGGAGATATCGTCTTTTTTGGCGGCGGCACCATTCCGCCGGAGGATTCAGAGTCACTCAGAGCGTTCGGAGTGCGCGAGATCTTCACGCCCGGAGCCCCGCTGCAAGAGATCGTCGACTTCGTCGAAAGAGAGTGCGGCCAACGCCGCGAGCTCGTCGGCTAAACGAACTTCGTGCGCGTTAGAACCAGAGTCGCACCGTCGCCGACCGGCGACCCGCACGTCGGCACGGCCTACGTAGCGCTGATCAACTATTGCTTCGCTAAGAAAAACGGCGGGGAGTTCATTCTGCGCATCGAGGACACGGACCAGCAGCGCAGCACCGCCGAAAGCGAGCGCACCATTCTCGAAGCGTTACACTGGTGCGGTTTGACCTGGGACGAAGGACCGGACGTCGGCGGCCCGCACGGCCCCTACCGCCAGAGCGAACGGTCGAGCGTTTATCGCGAATACGTCGACAAGCTCATCGCCGCCGGACACGCATTCAAGTGTTTTTGCACGCCGGCGCGCCTCGAAGAGATGCGCGTGGCGCAGCGTGCCGCCGCGCAGCCGTCGCGATACGACGGGCTCTGCTTGACGTACGACGCCCCGGAGGTCGCTCGCCGCGAGGCGGCGGGCGAGCCGTACGTCGTGCGGATGAAGGTGCCCGATCGGGGAACGTGCGTCGTCAACGATTTACGGCGCGGGCCGATCGAGTTCGATTACAAGACCGTCGACATGCAAGTGCTGATGAAATCGGACGGCCTCCCGACGTATCACCTCGCGAACGTCGTCGACGATCACCTGATGGAGATCACGCACGTCTTCCGCGGCGAAGAATGGGTTTCGAGCGCCCCCAAGCACCTGCTGCTCTACGAATATTTCGGTTGGGAGCCGCCGAAGCTGATGCATCTGCCGCTACTGCGC
Organism: Vulcanimicrobiota bacterium; assembly: GCA_963715435.1. GTDB lineage: Bacteria > Vulcanimicrobiota > Vulcanimicrobiia > Vulcanimicrobiales > Vulcanimicrobiaceae > JAFAHZ01. The sequence continues at coordinate 1,398,573 of OY970243.1, read as the reverse complement.
AATCCAGATAAGAGCAAGTTGAGCAAACGCAAGAATCCGACCGGAATTCTATTTTATCGCAGCATGGGATATTTGGCGGAAGCGTTGATGAACTTTCTCGGATTGCTCGCAAACGCAGCGCACGAGGGTGAAGACGAGCTCATGGATCTCCCTTGCATGGTCAAGCGGTTCGAGATCGACCACGTGCCCACCGGCGGTCCCGTCTTCGACGTGCCCAAGCTGGATTGGATCAACGCGCGCTACATTCGCGAGCGTCTCGACTCGGCGTCCTTCGTCGAGCGCGTGCGCGAGTGGGCCGTTACGCCCGCGCGTCTAACGCGGATCGCGGAACTCGCACGGCCGCGAATCGAGCGTCTCAGCGATCTAAGTTTGCTCTTGGCGTTTCTCTTTGCCGGACGCTTGCCGGTTCGTATCGAGGAACTGCGCGGGAAGCTCGACGATACGCAGCTGCGGGCCGCGCTGACGATGGCGCTGGCCGAGTTCGACGCGCTGCCGGCTTGGAACGCGTTCGCTATCGAAGCCGTCTTCAAGCAGATTGCCGAAGCGCTCGGAAGGAAGCCGCGCGACGTCGCCCGGTCCTTTTACGTTGCCGTTACCGGCAGCGCGACGTCGATTCCGCTCTACGATTCGATGGAACTTCTCGGGCGCGACATCGTGCGCGAACGCTTGCGCGCGGCGCTCGCCGTTGCGGGCGGCCCCGCAAAGATACCGGTGGCGTCGTGATTCGTGCGATCGTCTTGGCGGCTGGTAAAGGGACGCGCATGAAGAGCAGGCGCACGAAAGTGCTGCATGACGTCTGCGGGCGGCCGATGCTCTGGTACGTGCTGCGCGCGCTCGGCGGAGCCGGCATTTCCGAAATCGTCGTCGTGACGAACGAAGAGCTTCATCCGAGAATCGAGGAGTTCGGCGTGCGCGGCGTGCTGCAAGCGGAGCAGCTGGGTACCGGCCACGCGGTAAAAATCGCGCTGGACGCGCTGGAGCCCCAAACCGGCTCGCGCATCATCGTTGCATACGGAGACATGCCGCTGGTCGATGACGATATCTTCCGCTGCATCTCGGAAGCGCTCGACAACGACGCGGCGATGGCGCTCGTCACCGTTGAGATGCCGCCGACGTCGAACTTCGGCCGAATCGTTCGACGCGGAAGCGATGTCGAACGAATCGTAGAGGTTCGCGATGCGTCGGCCGCGGAGCTGGCGATCGAGGAGATGAACGCGGGCATCTATGCGTTCGACGAAGAACTGTTGCGCGACGCGGTCACGCGCCTGAAAGACGACAACGCGCAAAAAGAGTACTATCTCACCGATACGGTCGCCGATTTCGTCGGTAGCGGCAAGCGCGTGGTGCCGGTTCGTTGCAGCGACCGCCGTAACGTAGTGGGCGTCAACGATCGCGTCGAGCTTGCGGAAGCCCGGCGCGAGATGAACGCGCGTCTGTGCGCGCAGCACATGCGCGACGGCGTCACTATCATCAATCCGGAAGTCACCTACCTGGAACCGGAGCTGACGATCGGCCGCGATACCGTGATCTATCCAAATACCGCGATTTCACTGCTTTCCGAGATCGGCGAAGGCTGTGTGATCGGTCCGAACAGCCGTCTCTCTAACGCACGCGTCTGCGATAACGTTACCATTCGCGAAAGCGTCGTAATCGACAGCACGATCGGAAAGGACGTGAGCGTCGGTCCGTACGCGCATCTGCGTAACGAGACCGTGCTCGGCGACGGCGTCAAAATCGGCAACTTCGTCGAAATCAAGCAGTCGAAGCTCGCGACCGGCGTAAAAGCCAGCCATCTCACCTATCTCGGCGACGCGGTCATCGGCGAAGATTCGAATATCGGCGCCGGGACGATCACGTGCAACTACGACGGTAAGGACAAGAATCCAACCGTCATCGGCAAGAACGTGTTTATCGGTTCGAACAGCTCGTTGGTTGCGCCGCTCTCCATAGGCGACGGTGCGGTCAGCGGAGCCGGCGCAGTCGTTACTCGAGACGTTCCGCCGGGCGAGCGCGTGGCCGGAGTTCCCGCGCGCCCGCTACCCCGAAAGAAGGTCGCCGGCGAGTCTCTTGAGGGCGTCGAGCAAGAGGGTTAAATCCTCGTCGCGCGTGCGGTGGTTCGTAATGTTGACGCGTATCGCGCGCTTGTTGGCGACCGTCGTCGACGAGGTGACCGCGGTGCCGCTCTCCTGCAGCGCAATCACCAGATTATCGTTGAATCGGTCCAGCGCGGCGTCACTGTACTTCGGAACGCGGTAGCGGAAGCAAACGATATTGAGCTGCACGGGCGCGAGGAGCTCGAACGCTTCGTCACCATCGACGAGCTCGCCCAGGCGCTTGGCCTGACGAACGTTTGCTTCGATTGATTCTCCGAGACGCCGCGCGCCGTGCTCTTTGAGTACGAACCAAACCTTGAGCGCGCGGAAACAGCGCGAAAGATCGATCGTGTAATCGGTAAACCACGGGGTCGCCGCGGCCAAACCTCGAGGCATGCGAGTGAGATACGAAGGCGTCGATGCGAAGGTTGCGCGGTGTGCCTCGCCGTCGCGCACCAAGACGCATCCGGCGTCGTACGGCGCGTGCAGCCATTTGTGAAAATCGAAGGCTATCGAATCGGCCCGCTCGATGCCGCGAAGCTGCGGCGCGATGCTGGGCGCCAGAATTGCGGTAGCGCCAAAAGCGCCGTCGACGTGGAACCAGAGTTTATAGTGGGCCGCAACGTCGGCTAGGGCGCCGAGCGGATCGAGCGCTCCGACGTCGACGCTTCCGGCGTTACCCACGATGAGAAACGGAACGAATCCCTCGGCGAGATCGTCTTCGATGGCGTACCGGAGCGTCTTCGGATCGGTGCGGTGCAGTGCGTCGGTCGGCAAGACGCGCAGCGAAGCGTTGCCGAATCCGGCGATTTCGAACGCGCGCCGAACGCATCCGTGCGTCGCCGCCGACGCATACCCCACTAAACGCTCGGAACCGAAGAGACCGTTTTCGCGAACCGTCAAGCCGCACGCGCGGGTACGCGCCACGAGAACCGCGATGAGATTTGCTTCCGACGTCCCAATCGTAAGAACGCCGCTGGCCGCCTTCGGGAAGCCGAACAGCTTCCGGAACCATTCGACGACTTGGCGCTCGACGTAGACGGCGCCGTGATCGCGGCCGCCGACGTTGGAGTTCATCGTCGAGGCCAGTAGATCGGCGAGCGCGCCCGTGGGCGTTCCGCTGCCGTGCACCCAACCGAAAAAACGCGGATGGATGTTGCCGGTCGGATACGGCAGTATGTTCTCGACGAACTCGCGATACACGACGTCGAGCGGGGTGGGGTCGAGCGGAAGATCGGCGCGTAGACGCTCGCGCACTGCTTCGGGGACGGGCTTCCAGACCGGCCGCTCGCGAACGCTCTGTAGATAGTCGAGTGCGTCGTCGAGGGCGGCGTGGCTCAGCGAGCGAAATGCAGCCCAGTCCTGCGGATCGAGAATAGGGGCACTCTCCCGTGGCGTGTCTGCGACGACGTCTTTCGTAGCGTGGATCACTTCGGGCTCGTTGCTAGCGCTCCTCGCCCTTTCGCACCGGCGTGGGAATGCGCTGGCAGCGTCGCTGCACGAGCAGACGCGCGCATCGCGGCGCGAGCAGTGGCTGCGCGAATCCGCGCGCGTGCTTGCCGGAGCCGCACGCCGTTCGAGCGCGGCGGTGCTTGCGGTGCTGGACGAGCGGTTGCGCGCGCTGGATTCTCGGCTCGATTCCGTGCTGACGTTCGTAACGGCCGGCGACGAGCTCGTCTGTGCGTACGCGAGCGGCGCCCGCAGCGAGCATTTTCGCCGCCTGCGGCTGCGTCGCGACGACCCTCGCGCGATGCCTGCACGAGCAGCGGCGTCGCGCTGTCGCGTCGCGTGCAGCGGCGACGGAGCCGTGCTCCCGAGCGACCGCTTTGCCGTGGCCGTTCCACTCTGCGACGGCGAGGTGTGCGCCGTCGTCTACGCTTCGAGCACGTTTGCAGCCGGCTTCGACGTCGATGCGCTCGTCGAAACGATCGAAGCGGCGGCGGTTCCATATGCGGGCGCGATCGAGCGCGAATCCGATCGCAGAGATGCCACGCACGACGGTTTGACCGGATTGCTGTCGCCACGTGCCTTTCGAAGGCAGCTGCACGAGGAGTTGGCGCATATCGGGGCCACGGCGGCCGAGACCATCGTATCGTTATGGTTCGTCGACACCGATCGTTTCAAAGAGGTCAACGATCGCTACGGTCATCCCGCCGGCGACGCAGTGCTTCAAACGATGGCGAGCCTGTTGAAAGCGCACCTCGTGCCGGGAAGCGATCTTGCCGCGCGGAACGGCGGCGACGAATTTTGTGCGCTCATTCGTAATGCAAGCAAGAACGCCGCCGTCGAGCGCGCGCGGAGATTTCTCGAGGCGGTTCGACGTCACGAGTTTGGCGTACCGGCGTCGATAACCGCCAGCATAGGGGTTGCAACGTTTCCGCACGATGCGGCGACGTCGAACGATTTATTGGAGCTCGCCGACGGCGCGATGTATCACAGCAAACGCAACGGTCGAGATCGGGTTTCGTTCGTCGAATCGCCGGGGCGCTTCGCATCGGTCGCAGCGGAGGCCGAAACGGGACCATCGCGAAGCCACGAACGATGGCCTTCGACGCGCGCCGTGTCTTCCGTGGACTTGTCATCGTAGCGATCTTTTTCGCGTCGCTGTCGCCGGCCGCCGCCGCCGTCGAGCGGCCGAACGAACTCGACCATCGAGTCGACGAAATCTCCGCACGAGCGCTGCTCGCGAAACCGGCAATCGTCTTAGTCGACCGAACGCGCCAAGAGGCTGCCGTGCGCCTCGTGCATTTGACTCTGCCCGGCTGGCTGGCAATGGCGCTTTTCGAAGCGATCGCGCTTGCGTATTTTTGGAGCACCGGCCGCGCCGCCGGGGTGCGCGATCGGCTGCGGCGGCACATCGCCAGCGAATGGGGCATGCGCTTTGCATTTGGCGCGATCTTGGGCCTCATTGCGCGATGCGCGGCGCTGTTGCCCGCGTTTTACCTTTACCGCGTAGAGCGCGTCATGGGTCTGTCCTTCGAGCTGACCCGCGTGTGGGCGCTTTTTTGGATCGGACACACGATTTTGGCGATGGTCGTTGCGGGACTGCTTGCCGCTCTGGTGCTATCGCTCGTCGAGAGAACGCACCAGTGGTACATCTACACGATCGTCATCATCCTTGCAGTGAGTCTGGGATGGTCGTTTGCGAGTCCGTATTTTCAAATTCCCGGGTCCGGTGCGCCGGCGCCGGTGACGGGCGCACTAGGCGTACGGCTGAACTCCGAAGTCGACCGCGCCGGGCTTCCCGGCTTACCGGTGCTCGTGCAGCAGTCTAAGAGCTCGCCGCTCGATCGGGCGATCGTCGTCGGACTCGGAGCGTCGCGCCGTTTGGTGCTTACCGATACGCTGGTCGCCGGAAACACGCCGCCCGAAGTGCTGTTCTTGGCCGGCGTCGCAATCGCTCAGATCGTCTTAGGCGATCCAATTTTTATCGCGCTGATCGAGGGCGGTATCGTCATCGTCTTTTCGGCACTGGCGGTCGTCATTGCCGATCGTATCGGATTTCGCCGCGACGACGATCCGCTATCGCGTTTGGCGATCCTCGGCTCGCTGTTGGCATTGATCTATCTCGTTGCGGTGCCGGTGCGTAACGCGTCGTTGCGTTCGTACGACCTCGATGCCGACCGGTATGCGGTTCGTCTGACGGGAGATCGCGTCGCCGCCGTCCGCGCGCTCGTGCGCGAAGCCGATCAACACATCGAAGAAGTTTGCCCGGAGCTGTCCGCCACGTTGTTTCTCTACGCGCATCCCAGCCCCGGTGCGCGCATCGCCGCCATCAACGGCGTTCCAAGCGGTTGTCCCTAAGCCGCTAGAGTAATGCTGCCCGTGACGCGCGTTCCGACGTGCTGCGCCGTCAGCAGCTCGACGATCGTTGCATGAGGAACGCGGCCGTCGAGAATTTGCGCGACCGGAACGCCGCCGCGCACGCCTAATGCCGCCGCGCGGATAAGGTCGCGTAGGTCTTGCGCAACGCGCAGGTCGGCAGCAAGCTCGAGCGCTTCGCTCGGCGTCAGCTCGGCAATCAGCGCTTCCGTTTGCGGATCGGGAACGCCGCCGCACGCGTGAAAGAAGATGGCGCGCACCGCTTCCAGCGCCAACGCAAGAGCGCTTGCAACGTCGTCCGCGACGAGCGGCGCGTCGCCTTTGGCAAAAACCGAGAACCCGGTCGGTTCTATCACCGGAACGTATCCTGCATCGAGCAATGTGGTGAGAATGCCCGTCTGGATGCGGCCGATGCCTCCCGGTGCGTGCGGCAGCATCGCGGCGTCGGAGCCGCTTAGCGCTACGGCAGTGTTTGCGCTGCGGTTAATCGCGCGGACGATCTGGCGGGCGACCGCCGGTTCGGGTGCGACGACGACGGGGCGAACGAGGGCTTCGGTAAGCACGGCAAGGTCGTCGAGGAACGTCGACGTATCGGCGTTCACGCTCAGTTCGTCGACGCGCAGGACCAACGTTTTGCCCGCAAACTTACCTTCCGTCCGACTCCCCCCTCTCTTCCTTATTCGGTTCTTCCCAAGTATTGATGAAGCGCATCGCCCCGTCGAAATCGCCGGAGAGCCACTTCTCCACGCCGTCGGCAGCTGCCGAGAGGATTGAAGGCCAGCGACGGCGCTCTTCCTCGTCAAACCCGCCCAGCACATGATCGATTGCGTCGTGTCTGGGCCGTCCCACGCCGATGCGGATGCGCGGAAAACGATCGCCGATCGTCGCGATGACGGAGCGAAGCCCGTTGTGGCCGCCGTGTCCGCCGAACTCCCGCATGCGAAGTCTTCCGAACGGAAGGTCCATTTCGTCGAGGAGAACCAGTACGTCTTCGGGCGGCGTTTTGTACCACGACGAAATCAGCCGCAGGGGCGTCCCGGAGAGATTCATATACGACGTGGGTTTGACGAAGACAACGCGGCGCGCCATGTCGGCGGCCTGCTCCGCGCTGTCTTTCTTTCGCCAGTGTGTGACGCCGTAACGCCGCGCCACTTCGTCGACTGCCATATAGCCGGCGTTGTGGCGCGTGTCAGCATACTCTTTGCCGGGATTTCCTAGCCCGGCAACGAGCCTTATTCGGTCGCTTCGGATGCTTCTTCGGCGCCGACGATTGCGGGTTCGGCTGCCTCGGTCGGACCCGCCGCCGCTTCTTCGAGCTCGCGCTCGGTGCGCGACGCCTCAATGGCGACGACGACGGTATCGCTCGGCGTCACCATCGTAAATCCGTTGGGCAGCTTGACGTCGCCGGCGCTTAGGTGCTCGTGGATGCCGAGCTCGGTCACGTCGACTTCAAGATGCTCGGGAATGCGGTTCGCCGGACCTTCCACTTCGAGCGAGTGCGTCACGACGTCCATCACGCCGCCGAATTCTTTGACGCCTCGAGCCGTTCCGACCGTGACCACCCCAAGCTCCACGCGGACGGCTTCGTCGGCGGAAACGCGCAACAGGTCGGCGTGAATCACCCGGCGCGTGACGGGGTCGATCTGCAGCTCGCGGACGAGCGCCGTCTCGCCTTTTTTCCCGCCGTCTGTGAGCGTGATGATCGAGTTACGGCCGCCGTGATGCAGAATATCGTCGAACGCGCGCGCGTCGAGAGCAATATGCTGGGGGGCGGTACCGTGCCCGTAAACGACCGCCGGAATCTTTCCTTGACGGCGAAGCCCGGCGGCTCCGGTCGTGCCAAGTTTTTGACGCGACTCGATCGAGAGTTTGAGCTCTTTGGTAGCCACGAGTAATCCTCTTATGAAATGACAGGTTCGGGAATGAGCGCTTGCGACTCGACCTTGGAGTTGTCTTCCGATGTTGCAAACAGTTCCGAGACCGAGCGGTTGGTCGTGATGCGGCTAATCGCGTCTGCAAAAACCTGTGCGATCGACAGCTGCACGAACTTCGGATGCTGCTCGAGGTTGGGTAGCGGGATTGTGTTGGTAATGACGACCTTCTCGATTTCGGATTGTTCGAGAACTCTTACCGCGTCGCCGGCAAATATGCCGTGAGTCGCGACGGTGTACACTTTGGTGGCGCCTCGCGCTTTGATCGCTTCGGCCGCTTTCGCGAGCGTGCCGCCGGTGGAGATCATGTCGTCGACGATCACGGCGATTCGGCCGCTTACGTCGCCGACGATGTCCGTGACCTCGGAGACGTCGGGCTGCGGACGGCGTTTGAACACGATGGCCAGCGAACTATTGAGGCGCTTGGCGAACAATTCGGCGCGATGCACCCCCCCGGCATCCGGCGAGACGACGACGATGCGGTCGTCGCAAAGCCCCTGATGCTTGAGGTGCTCGCAGAGCACGTGTATGGCCATTAAGTTGTCGACCGGGATGTCGAAGAAACCTTGAATCTGTGCCGCGTGCAAGTCCATCGTAACGATGCGCTTGGCACCGGTCACCTTGAGGAGGTTGGCAACCACCTTTGCGGAGATCGGCTCGCGGCCTTTCGTCTTCTTGTCTTGCTTGGCGTAGCCGTAATAAGGAATGACCGCGCTGATGCGCGCCGCCGATGCGCGGCGCAGCGCGTCGATCATCAGCAACAGCTCCATCAGCGCGTCGTTGCCGCTCTTGCCGTTGGGCATCTTGCAGATCGATTGAATGACGAAGACTTCGGAGCCCCGGACGTTCTCGCCGATCTCGACGCGGGTCTCTTCATTTTTGAACTCGGTAACCAGCGCTTTGCCGACGTGCAGCTTGAGACGCTTGGCGATCTCTTCGGCAAGTTGCGGGTTCGAGTTTCCGCTAAACAGCAGCGGATTATGGGTCAAGGCGATTCTCCCGGCGGTAGAGAGCAGCGGGCTGCCGTGGGTCTTCACGCCCCCGCAACCGGGTGCCTTCGCGAAGGGGTTTCCTTGTGCGTATGGCCCAACGATTCGAGCTGGTCTCACCCTTTGCGCTGGCCGGCGATCAACCCGAAGCGACCCGGGCGCTGGCCGAAGGCGTGCTGCGGGGCGACCGCGTCCAAACGCTCCTGGGCGTCACGGGCAGCGGCAAAACGATGGCGATGGCGCGGACGATCGAGCTGGTGCAAAAGCCTACGCTCGTCCTATGCCACAACAAGACGCTCGCCGCGCAGCTTTGCGCCGAGTTCCGCGAATTCTTTCCGAAAAATGCGGTCGAGTACTTCGTCTCGTACTTCGATTACTATCAACCCGAAGCGTACGTCCCCTCGACCGATACCTACATCGAAAAAGACAGCTCTATCAACGATGAAATCGAGCGCCTGCGTCATTCCGCTACCCAATCGCTGCTGACGCGGCCCGACACACTCATCGTCGCATCGGTGTCGTGCATTTTCGGCTTGGGCTCGCCGTCGGACTATATGGAGATGTCGATCCGTATCAAGCTCGGCGACTCGCTCGATCGCGACGTGCTGTTGCGCAAGCTCGTCGACATGCAGTATCGCCGCAATGACATCAATCTCGTGCGCGGAACGTTCCGCGTTCGCGGCGACGTGTTGGAATTCGTCGGCGTCGACGAGGAGCTCGTGCACCGCATCGAGTTTTTCGGAGACGAGATCGAAGCAATTAACGTCGTGAACATGCTCACCGGCGAATACGTCGAGAGCAAGGACGAGTTGATGATTTTTCCGGCCAAGCACTTCATCACGCCCGAAGAGAAGCTGCGCCACGCGATCGCCTCGATCGAAGTCGAGCTCGACGGGCGGCTGAAGTATTTCAAAGAGCACGGAAAGCTGCTCGAGGCGCAGCGCTTGGAGATGCGTACCCGTTACGACCTCGACATGCTGCGCGAGGTCGGGTATTGCAACGGTATCGAAAACTACTCGCGGCACTTGACCGGCCGCGAGGCCGGCTCGATCCCGTGGTGCTTGATCGATTTCTTTCCCAAGGATTGGCTGCTGTTCGTCGACGAGTCTCACGTCACGCTCCCACAGGTGCACGGCATGTACTCCGGAGACCGCTCCCGCAAGCAGGTGCTCGTGGAGCACGGCTTCCGGCTGCCGAGCGCGCTCGACAATAGGCCGCTCACCTACGACGAGTTCGACGACCACATTCGCCGGGTCGTATACGTCTCGGCGACGCCCAGCACGTACGAAACCGGGCGCAGCGCGCAAACCGTTGAGATGATCATTCGTCCAACGGGCCTGGTCGATCCCGAAGTCGAGGTGCGCCCGACCCGCAATCAGGTCGACGATCTTATGGAAGAGATCCGGCAGCGCACGGAGCGCAAGGAACGCGTGCTGGTGACTACCCTCACGAAGAAGATGGCCGAGGATCTAACCGATTTTCTGCTCGAGATGGGATTTAAGGTGCGGTACTTGCACAGCGAAGTCGATACGCTCGAGCGCGTCGCGATTCTGCGGGATCTTCGCATCGGTACTTTCGACGTGCTCGTCGGTATCAATTTGTTGCGCGAAGGATTGGACTTGCCGGAGGTGTCCCTCGTCGGCATCCTCGATGCAGACAAGGAGGGATACCTTCGCAGCGGCACCTCGCTCATTCAAACGATTGGCCGAGCGGCGCGCCACGTCGAAGGCAAAGTTATCATGTATGCCGACGCCGTGACCGAATCGATGGCGCGCGCCATCGGCGAAACGCGTCGCCGGCGTGAAATGCAGCTTGCGTACAATGTCCAGCACGGCATCGAGCCGAGGTCGATCCGCAAGGAAGTGCGCGATATCTTGAGCATGATTGGATCCACCGAAGAAACGGCGCAAAAGGCTAAGCTCGAGAAGCTGCCGCGAGAGGTAGCGTTGAGAACCGCGGCCGAACTCGAGCGCCGGATGCGGGATTTTGCTGCGAATCTCGAATTCGAGAAAGCCGCGGCGCTCCGTGACGAACTCATCGAGCTGCGTAGACAGATAGGCGGCAACGAGGGGTTGCTTTTCGGAGGAAAGGCGCCGAAGATATTCGATAAGGCGCTGGCAGAATTGGTCGAGAGCTGAGGCCAAGGAGGCAAACTGACACTGACGCGGACGAACTTCTATTTTGGCGAGGCAGTTAGCGAGATCTTCATCGTTTTTGCCGTCGTCGTCGCAGCGGTACTGCTTCACGCATACTTTCAGCACCGGTTCAAGCCAGACGTTCTCCGTCGTCATAACGACGTGGCGGGTTTCCTATTCTCTGCGGTCGGCGTTATTTACGCGGTGGTCCTTGGATTTATCGTCGTCGTCGTTTGGGAAAAGTACGACGCCACCGTTAGAAACGTCGAGAGCGAGGTCGCTGCCGTCTCTGACCTCTATCGTGAAGTTGGTGCGTTTCCGAACCCGGTGCGATCGGAGGTTCGCGGTGAGCTTTCACGGTACGTCGACCAAATGATTACGGCCGAATGGCCACTGATGGCACAAGACGTCAACGTCAATCCCGACGTGGTCATCCTCGAAAGCGCGGCGCATCAAGTGGAGACGTTCGTCCCCAACACCCCGGCACAATCCGACGCGCAGCAGGCCGCGATAGTGCAGGTGGTGCGCCTCTTCGACGCGCGGCGACAGCGGCTGATACAATCGGCGCCTTCCGTGCCGGGGGTGTTGTGGTTCGCGCTCGTGATCGGTGCGCTCTCGATGCTGGCCTTCGCGTTTCTGTTCGGATCGGAGAATCGGCTCGCCCAGCTCGTCATGACGGCGATCCTAGCTGGGTTGATCGCCGTGCTGTTCATCGTCATCGACGAGTTCGACGGGCCGTTTAGCGGCTCGGTGAGCATCTCTGATGACGGCTGGGTCTCCTTACAGCAGCATCTCCACCAAATTCCGTAACGCCCGCACCTTTAAATCGAGCTGCACTCGCGGGTATTCGAGTTGCGAACGATGCCGTCGAACATGTCGGACCATGCCTGCTGCAGCTGCGCGGCGGTTTGGTAGAAACCGGCGGTATCTCCGGCGACCGGATAGTACGAAACGGGAACGCAGTTTCGCGCCAGCACGGCGTAGGTTACGCTCTGACCGACGAGATAAACGTTCCCGCTGCGCAGCGTGGTAATAGCGGCGAATGCGTCCTCCGGCTCCAGAGCACCGTCGAGGCTCATAACGGCCCGGAACGCTTGAAGGTGCGCCGATGCGACTCTAAAGACGCCGTCCCCGCCAAGCCCTACGCCCGCCAAGTAGACGCGCGTCGAGTCGATGGGAAAGGCTCGTTCCATCTCGCGGACGATCGCAGCAATTTCTCCGGCCGATTCCTTGCTCCATAAGGCGCCGCCCGTTCCGAAAGGCGCGACCAGAATCGCGTGCGTACTATCGGCAAGTTCCCGCAGCACGCTGCGCGATACCACGTCGGTTTCCGTCTGCTGGCGGCCGTGCAAGACCACGACGATCGAGTACTTCCGGTTCCCATCGGCTTTTGGAATGTAGAACGCGACTGGATCGGGCGGCGCCCGCGGATCGTCGTTGTAAAAGCTTTCGTCGATGCCGTCGACGGCGGCGAAGATGGGACAGAGATTGGCGAGCAGCTCGGCATCGAGCTTCAGCTCGAGACGCGCTTGCTGTTCGAGATCGGCGCGCCGTTGCGCGTCCGGAACGGCCGTCAGCTGACCTTGCAGATAGTCGAGCCGGAAAACGAAATCGTATGGATTGACGCCCTCGGTGCGAATCAACGGAGATTCGGCGATCAAGCGGTCGCGCGTGATCGAAATGCGAAGATCCAACGGCGGCGAACCGAGCGCCAGAAGCGTTGCGGCGGCCAGGGCCGGCGCGAACATGTATGAGGCTTCGCGAGCACACGGGAAGGGACCCGCGCCGCCGCGCATCACAGGCACGTGAAGCTGCGCCTGGCCGAGTGCGATCGAAGCAAAGCAACCGTCACGTTTCGCGCGACGCTTCCGCCCTCGCAGGCACCGGCGGTCGTCGCGTACGACGCTGCCGCCGGCGCATTGCTGCGAGTCGACGGACGCGCCGCGGGTGCTTTTGATCTCGAGCATCACGACGTCGTGCTGCCGCCCGCACCGCAGCCGCGCGAGCTGATTTTGGAGGTCGAGCGCCGCTCGCTGCCCACTCACGGACTGCCGCCGGGTCCGGGCGTGTGGTGGGCGTGGATCAACTATCGCGCCGCAACGCCGGCGCGCCGCTCCCTAAGCGTTACTTTTGGACCGCTTTCACAGGCACCGCCTCCTCGCGGTGAGGGCGTAACGCTCTGGGGGCACAGCCATTTGGACGTCGCATGGCTGTGGAGCTACGAGCAAACCAAACGCAAAGCGGAGCGAACCTTCGCAAACGCGATGGCATTGATGGACGACAACGCCGCATTCGTCTTCATGCAGAGCCAGCCGCAGCTCTACGAGTTCGTTCGCCAGCGCGACGCCGACCTGTTCGAACGCGTCGCACGCCGCGTCGCCGAGGGGCGATTCGACCCGGACGTTGCGGCCATGTGGGTGGAACCCGATTGCAACGTTCCGTCAGGTGAATCGCTGCTGCGCCAGATGCTGTTCGCACATCGATACTGCGAGGAGCGTTTCGGCGTCGAGCCGGCGATCGCGTGGCTGCCCGACACGTTCGGTTTCGCGCGCACCCTTCCGACGCTGTTGGCGCACGCCGGGATCCGCTATTTTGCGACGACCAAGCTCGGCTGGAACGATACGACGCGCTTTCCGCATCCGCAGTTTGTGTGGCGCGGACCCGACGGTGCCGAAATCGTTGCTGCATCGCTAGCGGGAATGGACTGCCGATCGGTGCGCGCGGGCCTCGAAGCGGCGCGCGAACGCGGCGAGCCGCTGGTCATTGGTTACGGCGACGGCGGCGGAGGGCCGACGCGCGCGCAGGCCGATCGAGCCGGCGCAGGCGGCCGTTGGGAGCGCCCGCGCGCGTGGTTCGAACGGCTCGACGCGCGCCGCAGCGAGCTTGCCGTGCACGACGACGAGCTTTATCTCGAATACCATCGCGGCGTCCTTACGACGCATCACGACGTCAAGGCGCAAAATGCGCGACTCGAGCGCAGATTGCGCGACGTCGAAGAGACTGCCGCGTGGTGCGTAGCCGTTCGGGCGCCGGCGGACGGCCTTGCGCGCGTGCGCGCCGCGTTGCACGACGTGTGGGAGATCGTGCTGCGGAATCAATTCCACGACGTATTGCCGGGAACGTCGATCGCCGAAGTGTACGACGACGTAAACGCGGAATACGCGCAAGCCGGAGAGCTCCTCGCGGCGGCCGCCGCTGCGGCACAAGCGATGTTGCCGCGCGCGGCGCGCGAGCGCGCGCCGTCACCGCCGGTGCAGCCGCAATCGATCGGCGGTGACTTTACGTTCGAAAACGAGCGCCTGCATGCGCGCGTACGTCCCTCGGGAGCGGTCGTCGAGCTCATTGCCGCGGGCGGACGCAATCTCGTCGCGCAGGCGAACGTACTCGCGTTCTATCGCGATCGTCCCAAGCGGTGGGAAGCGTGGAATATCGACGACGGATATCAGCGGACGCGACGTGCGGCCAAACCGAAGGCGCCGCGCGTCGTCGACGGCGCGTTGCAAATTCCGTTCGACGTCGGCGCGTCGCGCGCGACGATGCGCGTGTCGCTGGGCGGCGACGACGGATTTCTGCGCGTCGATCTCGCCATCGACTGGTGCGAGCGCCGGAAGCTGCTGCGGATGGAAAACTGGTTTGCGGTGGACGCGCAAACCGTGACCTACGGCGCGCCGCACGGAAGCATCGAACGCAGCGCACGCGCCGAGACGCCCGACGAACGGGCGCGCTTTGAAGTGCCGGGTCAGCGCTTCGCGTCGGCCCGTTCCGCGGACGGAAACGCCGTCGCTTGTCTCGCGCTCGACACGTATGGGTGGAGCGGACGCGTACTCAATGGCGGAGGCATCCAACTCGGACACTCGCTGCTGCGTTCGACCACGTGGCCCGATCCGCGCGCCGACCGCGGCGAGCACGCACTGATGTGGGCGTTCGCGCCGCTGCGGGGAGCGTCGATCGCCGACATCGAGCGACTCTGGCTCGCATTCTCCGGTGCCTCGGGCGTGCGTCTCTTCACGAGCGACGATCCAAACGTCGCCGTCGTCGCCTGCAAACCGGCCGAGGACGGTGACGGCGTCATCGTTCGGGTTCGCGAGTGTAACGGCACGGGCGCGCAAGCGGCACTGCGTTGCGGCGGACGCGTTCGGGATGTCGTGGCCGTCGACGGGCTCGAGCGCCCGGCCGCCGGTAACGTCATACTCGACGACGAGTCGTTGATCTTTTCCATCGCGGGCTTCGCGCTGCGTTCGTTCCGAGTACGGTTTTAGTATGAAAAGAGGCATCGACGCGGTTCTCTTCGATCTCGACGACACGCTGCACGACGACACGCTGGCGTACCAGAGCGCGGCCGAAGAGGTCGCGCACGAAGTCGCGGCAGAGCACGGCATCGACGCACTGGCGCTCAAAGCCGCGTACATTGCGCAGGCCGAGGGATTTTGGAAGAAGCTGTCGCCCGACGCGTTTGCGCTAAAACTCGCCAACATCCGGCCGCAGCTCTGGCAGGCCGCGCTGGAGAGCGTCGGTATCGCGGACGAAGCGCTCGCGCACCGCTCCGCGCATCTGTACAACGAATACCGCAAGAAGTATTACGTCGTATTTCCGGGCGTCATCGAACTGCTCAACGAGCTGCGCGCGGCCGGCAAGAAGCTGGGTATCCTTACGAACGGCTTTGCCGAAACGCATCACGAGAAGATCGCGTTGCTGCGCATCGGCGACTTATTCGACGCCCTCTTCATCGCCGATGAGGTCGGGATGATCAAGCCCGATCCGCTGCTGTTCGCTCACGCCTGCACGACCTTGGGAGCCGCTCCGTCGCGAACCGCCATGGTGGGTGACCGGTACGACCGCGACGTCAAAGGGGCGGCAGCAGCCGGGCTCTTCACCGTCTATCTCAAAGTACGCGAAGAGGTCCTACCGGACGGTTGCACTCCTCCCGACGCGACCTGCACGTCGATCGTGGAGGTCTCGCGGGTGCTCCTCGGCAACCTCCCGCCCTCCCGGAGTGTCTCGTAAGGAAATAGATGCCGCTAGATTCCATCGTTATCAAGGGCGCGCGAGAGCATAATCTCAAGAACGTCGACTTGGTGCTGCCGCGCAACCGGCTCATCGTCGTTACCGGACTTTCGGGTTCCGGTAAGTCTTCACTTGCATTCGATACGATCTATGCCGAAGGCCAACGACGGTACGTCGAGTCGCTGTCGTCGTACGCGCGCCAGTTCTTGGGCCAGATGGAAAAGCCCGACGTCGATTACATCGAAGGACTGTCGCCGGCGATTTCGATCGACCAGAAATCGACGTCGCGCAACCCGCGATCGACCGTCGGCACCGTTACGGAAATCTACGATTATTTGCGTTTGCTCTTCGCCCGCATCGGGACTCCGCACTGTTATGAATGCGGACGCGAAATCAGCTCGCAGTCGAGCGAGCAGATCGTCGATTCGATTCTCGAGCTGCCGGAGGGAACGCGCATTGCGCTGCTCGCGCCGCTCGTGCGCGGCCGCAAGGGCGAGTATACGAAGCTGTTCGAGGAGGCCGCGAAGGAGGGCTTCGCGCGCGTCCGCGTCGACGGCGAAACGCGCGAGCTCCGCGAAAAGATCGTCCTTGATAAGAAACGCAAGCATACGATAGAGGTCATCGTCGACCGATTGGTGATGAAGCCCGACATTCGCAAGCGCCTGACCGATTCTATCGAGACGACCCTACGCTTGTCGACGGGAATCGTTACGGTCTTAACCGATTCGAAGGAGCTCACGTTCAGCGAAGCGTTCGCGTGCGTCTACTGCGGACTCTCGTTCGAAGAGCTGGCGCCACGCCTGTTTTCCTTCAACTCGCCTTACGGCGCGTGTCCGTCGTGCACCGGACTCGGGGAAAAGATCGAGATCGATCCGTGGAAAGTGATTCCGGACCACAGTAAGTCGATTGCCGGCGGCGCCATCGTTCCGTGGAGCCGCAGCTTGGGCACCGGCAAGTATCCGTCGATGAATCCGTATTATCTACAACAGCTCGAACGCGTTCTGCGACGGCATCGCGTGAAGACGTCGACGCCGATCGAAAAGATGCCCGAAGAGGTCGTGGATCTGATTCTCTACGGCACCGATCGCGAGCAGACGTTCGAGTACACGTCGCGCGGCGGCAAGACTTGGGAGTACCGTTCGTCGTTCGAAGGGGTCGTCAACAACCTTCAGCGCCGCTACTCGGAGACGTCGAGCGAGTACGTCAAGGAAGACATCGAAAAATACATGTCGGCCTCGACCTGCCCCGCCTGTAAAGGCGCGCGATTAAAACCCGAGGCGCTTGCCGTCACGCTGGGCGATGCGAACATCGACGACCTCACACGCATGTCGATCGAGCATCTGGAGTCGTTCTTCCGGGTTTTGCAAATGACCGAGCGGCAGGCGCAGATCGCGCATCAGATCGTCAAGGAGATACGCGCGCGGCTCGGCTTCCTCAACAACGTCGGCTTGAACTATCTGACTTTGGCGCGCTCTGCGACGACGCTCTCGGGCGGAGAGTCGCAACGCATCCGGCTGGCGACGCAGATCGGGAGCGCGCTGGTAGGCGTGCTCTACATTCTCGACGAGCCGTCGATCGGGCTGCATCAGCGCGACAACGAACGTTTGCTCGCCACGTTGAAGACGCTGCGCGATCTCGGCAACACGCTGGTAGTCATCGAACACGACGAGGATACCATGCGTACGGCCGACGTCGTCGTCGACATCGGTCCCGGTGCCGGCGCCGAGGGCGGCGAGATTCTCACGGTCGGTACTCTGGAACAAGTGGTGGCAAATCCGGCTTCCGAAACGGGCGCGTATTTGTCGGGACGTAAGTTCATTCCGATTCCCAAGCGTCGCCGGGACCCGCGCGGGTGGCTCGAGGTCCGTAATGCCAACGCCAACAACCTTCGGGGCGTCGACGTTCGCTTTCCGATCGGCGCGTTTACGTGCGTCACCGGAGTGAGCGGCAGCGGAAAGTCGACGCTCGTGAACGACGTGCTCGTCCGTGCGCTCAATCAGCATCTTCACGGGCAGCAGCCCGGCGGAACCTACGGCACGGTCAAAGGGGCGGCGCAGCTCGACAAGCTGGTCGTGATCGACCAGTCCCCGATCGGCCGCACGCCGCGCAGCAATCCCGCAACCTATACGGGCACGTTCGATCACATTCGCGAGCTGTTCTCGATGGTTCCCGACGCGCGCATGCGCGGCTATACGCCCGGCCGCTTCTCGTTCAACGTGAAAGGCGGACGCTGCGAGTCGTGCGAGGGAGACGGCATCATCAAGATCGAGATGCACTTTCTGCCCGACGTGTACGTGCCGTGCGAAGTCTGCAAAGGCAAGCGTTATAACGCGCAGACGCTCGAAGTCAAATATAAAGGAAAGACGATCTCCGACGTGCTCGAAATGCGCGTCGACGAAGCGAACGATTTCTTCGAAAGCATTCCGCGCATTCGCAACAAGCTCAAGACGATCTGCGAGGTGGGGCTCGGCTATATAAAGATGGGTCAGCCTGCCACGACGCTCTCGGGCGGCGAGGCGCAGCGAGTCAAGCTGGCGACGGAGCTGTCGCGCAGATCCACCGGACGAACGTTCTACGTATTGGACGAGCCCACGACCGGCTTGCACTTTGCCGACATCCACAAGCTGCTCGACGTGCTGTCGCGTCTGGTCGGCATGGGCAACTCCGTATTGGTCATCGAACACAACTTGGACGTCATCAAGACCGCCGATTTCCTGATCGATCTAGGTCCCGAAGGGGGCGATCGCGGCGGTACGGTGATCGCTACCGGCACCCCGGAAGAAGTGGCCGCCGCACCGCACTCGCACACCGGAACCTACCTCGCGCCGGTCCTGCGCGACGAGCGGGCGGTAGGGCATCATCACGTCGATCAGGCCGAACTGGAACGGCTCGAACGCGAGAACCTTTCGGTGCTCGACGATCTTGCGAAGGGCGAACGCGTCGCCGTCGAAGCCTAGCCTTCAAAAATCATGGCTAGATTCTCCGTCGTCATGCTCGTCTGCTCGGATCTCGTGCGGTCGCGCACATTTTACAAGGACGTCATGGGCCTGCGCGTCGTCTCCGATCACATTCCGCGCTGGGTAGAGTTCGAACTCGGCGACGGTGAGACGCTGGGACTGCACACGAAGAGCGAGCTGCTGGCCGTGCGGCCGGGTTCACTGCAGCTGGGTTTTAGCGTCGATAACGTGGACAAGTTCGTCGCCGACTGCGTTGCGCTCGGCGTGCCGGTCTTTCAAGATCCGTATGACGAGTCGTTCGGCCGCATTGCAGTCATCGGCGACCCCGACGGCTATCCAATTCAGATCGCTGCGCCGAGTTCGTGAGCGCCACCAAGCCGGACGCGCGTGTCGACGAATTGCGCGCGCAGATAGAAGAAGCGAACTACCGATATTACGTTCTCGACGATCCGGCTATTACCGACGCCGAGTTCGACGTGCTGTTGCGCGAGCTAATCGCGCTCGAAGAGCGTTATCCGGAGCTGCGAACGCCCGATTCGCCCACACAGCGCGTCGGCGCGGCCGCCGCGGAACGCTTTGCGCCCTACGAGCACGCGCGACCGATGCTCAGCTTGGCAAACGCGGTTTCCGAAGCGGAGCTGCGCGCGTTCGACGAGCGCGCGCGCAAATTGGCAGGCGGTCCCGTCGAATACGTGTGCGAGCTGAAGATCGACGGTCTTGCGATCGCGCTCGATTACGAGCGCGGCGCGATGGTACGCGGCGGAACCCGCGGAGACGGACGCACCGGCGAAGACGTCACGCCGAACCTGCGCACCGTCAAGAGCATCCCGTTACGGCTGCGGGAGATGCCGGCGTTCGTGGAAGTTCGCGGCGAGGTGTTTCTCGGTAAGAGCGATTTCGAGAAGCTCAACGCGACGCGGGAGAAGAGCGGACAGCCGGTTTTTGCCAATCCTCGCAACGCCGCGTCGGGCGGCGTGCGGCAGCTCGATCCTAAGCTCACCGCCGAACGGCGATTGTCGTTCTTTGCATATCAAATTGCGGACCTGCGCGATGGCGTGCGGTTGAAAACGCAATGGGGTTCGCTCGAGCTCGTCAAGCGGCTGGGCTTTCCGGTCAATCCGAACGTGCGTCGAGCGAGCTCGATGGAAGACGTGGTCGATTATTGCCGCAGTTGGGAAGCCAAGCGCGACGACCTCGACTACGAAATCGACGGCGTCGTCATAAAGGTTAACGATCTCGCGCTCCAAGAGCGTTTGGGCGTCGTGGCGCGGGATCCGCGCTGGGCGATTGCGTTCAAGTTCAAGCCGCGCGAAGCTCGAACGAAGCTTCGGGAGATCTTCGTTACCGTCGGACGCACCGGAACCCTCAATCCCAACGCCGTGCTCGAGCCGGTTCAGATCGGCGGCGTTACGGTAAAGAGCGCGACCTTGCATAACGCCGACTACATCGCGAGCAACGATATTCGCATCGGCGATACGGTGCTCGTCACCCGCGCCGGCGACGTGATTCCGCGCGTGGTCGGGCCGATCGTATCGGAGCGAACCGGCAAAGAGCGGCGCTTCAAGATGCCGGACCGCTGCCCCGTGTGCGGCTCCGCAGTCGATCATCCGCCGGGTGAAGCGATGTCCCGATGCACCAATGCCTCGTGTCCGGCGCAGGTGTACGAGCGCGTGCGCCACTACGCATCACGCGGAGCGATGGATATCGAAGGGCTCGGCGACGTGCTGGCCGAGCAGTTGACGTCGGGCAACCACGTTCGGGACATCGCCGATCTCTATACGCTCGATCTCGATACGTTGTCGGCCGTACCTCGCATGGGAAAGAAAAGCGCGAGCAACGTGCTTGCGGCTATCGAACGATCGAAGCAGCGAGGGTTGGCGAGATTGATCCATGGCTTGGGCATCCGATTCGTGGGCGAGCAGACGGCGGCGATTCTGGCCGGCGATTTCGGGTCGATCGACGCGATCGAAAGTGCAACCGAAGACAATTTGAAGGCCAGTGAAGGAATCGGTCCGGAAGTGGCCGCGAGCGTGCGGCTATTCTTCGCGCAACCCGCCAACGTGAAGATGGTCGAGCGCTTGCGTCAGGCCGGCGTGGTCGTCACCGCGCCGAAGCGTAGTCGCGCTTCGGGCGGCGCACTAGACGGAAAGACGCTCGTGCTGACCGGAACGCTGCCGAATCTCACACGGGAACAAGCCACGGAGATGATCGTCGCCGCCGGCGGTAAAGTAACGGGTTCGGTCAGTAAGAAAACCGACTACGTCGTGGCCGGGAGCGAGCCCGGAAACAAACTCGCCAAAGCGCAAGAGCTGGGAATCGCGATTTTAGACGAGGACGGTTTAAAAGCGCTGATCTCTTAGTGCGGATCGAGCAGCGCGACCAGTGAAGCAAAGTACGAAGGCAGCCGGCAGTAACACTCCGGCTCTTTTCCATTGGTCGCGTAGAGATATCCGACGTAATGCGACGTTGCTTTGATCTTTGCAGCGTCGAACGGGACCGCGCCCGCGATATAACTCCACTTCGCGCTGCCGTACGAGCGATGCGCGGGCTTGCGCAGGAACGCCAGTTTCGGATAACCAGCTCGCTCGTAAAAATTGATGACGTCGGGTCCGGAGCTGCCGGACGCATCGACGCCCGGATTTCCCATCACGAACCATAGCGAGTGCCCGTGCGCGTAAGCCGTCGCCGCCTTGTAGTACGACGGTGCGTTGGGCGCCATCTGATCGAGGAAAACGCCGTCGGTTTGATAGAGCGCCTCCCAGCGCGCGATGTCGGCGTCGAGCGCCGTGGCGGAGCGTTTGCCGTACTTGGTGTACACGTAGCCCAGCACGTCGATGCCGGCCATTTGCGCTTTTTGAATGAAGCTCGCGTACGTAGAGTTGGCCGAAGTCCCTGGTCCGTTGTCGACGTTCGCAATGATGACGAACGGAACGTAGGGGTGCGCGAGCTTCGTGCGGATGACGTCGCTCCATACCTTGCCGGGATACACGTAGAGCGGCACGATTACGCCGGTCGTCACCGGCGGCGAGTAGAATCGGTCGAGGCGGGTATTGCCATGCGCCGGTTCCGGCGCGTTCGGCGTTGCCGCCTGTCCGTAGCAGCCGAGCAGGCTAATGGTCGCCGCTATTGCGAGCAAGAAACGACAGAACCGAATGCTCACCCCTATGGTATCGGACGAAGAATCAATAAATCCGCCACAGATCGCCCCGTCTGGGTTGCCTGAATGCAGCGCGCGCCTCGGTGTCGACGTTTGGAAGGGCCGCCGCCAGTGCGTCGGCGACGTCTCCCGCCACGACGCCGACCAGACGGCGGCGAGCTGCGAGCTGTCCGGCCAATCCGTGCCAGTACGCGCCCACGCGGGCCGCGCCGGCCGGAGACAAGCCTTGGGCCAGCAGTGTCGCGATCGTTCCGGTGAGCACGTCGCCGGTTCCGGCCGTGGCAAGAGCGTTCGTGCCGGTAACATTCAGATGAACCGTCGCGCCGTCGTCGACGATCGTATCGCGTCCCTTCAGCAAGGTCGTGATGCCGGTGCGAGCGACGAACTCGCGAACGCGCGCGACGCGTTCTTCAGGTGCGAGAGTTCCCTTTCCGGAAAGGCGCGCGAACTCGCCGGCATGCGGCGTTACGACGACGGGTTTCCCGCGCAGCGTTTCGAGGCGCTTCGATAGATGGAAGAGCGCGCTGGCATCGATTACGGCCGGAAGAGACGTTCGCGCGAGAAACTCTGCGACGATATCGCCGGTGCGGTCGTCGAGCCCTAAACCGGGACCGATCCCGACGGCACCGTTGCGTTTCTCGATCTCGAGCAGTTCCTCAACCGCACGCGACGCGGGTGCGTCGTCGGGAATTTCGACGACGACTTGTTCGACCAGATGCGCTCGCAGCGCCGCTGCGGCACTCGCGGGCGCGGCAACGGTAACGTAGCCGGCGCCGGCACGCGCCGCGGCGCGCGCACAAAGTACCGCGGCGCCGGGAAACTGTGCCGATCCGGCAATAATCAGCGGTGCGCCGGCGCTGCGCTTGTCCGCGCTTGCCTCGCGCATGGGAAGCGCGTGCAGAAACGATTCGTCGTCGAGCGCGGCATACGTTCGCGGAGCAGCCGCAAGAATGGCGTCGTCAATGCCGATGCGCGCATACCATAGTTCGCCGGCACGCTCGCGCGCCGGATCGAGGAGCAGACCTGGTTTCGCCGCGCCTAACGTCACGGTGACGGTTGCGCGCACCGCATCGGCGGCTACGGCGCCGGTCAATGCGTCGATGCCGGATGGAACGTCGATGGCGAGTATCGGGTGTTCGCGCGCGTCGAGCGCCCGGGCGGCCTCACGGTACGCATCCGGAAGCGGCAGGCGCGCGCCCGTGCCGAACAGTCCGTCGACGCCGATGGCGCCTTCGAGCGCAGCGCGTGCTTCGCGTTGCGTCGACGGAAGCGGTCGCACCGAAACTCCGGCCGCGCGAGCGCGTTTTTCCGCAGCCGTTCGCCCTTCCGTCGGCCGGCTTTCGGCGGCGGTATAAATCTCGCAGTCGTACTCCGGACCTAGCTCGGCCAACGCGGCAAAGGCGTCGCCGCCGTTGTTTCCGGGACCTGCGAAGGCCACAATACGTCCGCCGCTGGGAGCGATGGCCCGCAGCCGATCGGCAATCCGCGCGCCGGCGTTGCGCATCAAGGCATCCTCTCCGATGCCGGCGATAGCCGCAGCGTCGGCCGCGCGGATTGCGTCCGGTTCGAGTACGTGTATCATCGTTCTAAAATGACGACGGCGGCTGCAGTGCTCGCCGTGTGCGTGATGGTGAGGTGAATGCTCGTGACGCCGCGATCGGCGATGAGCCGTCGTGCATCGCCGTAGAGCTCGACGATCGGCTTGCCGCTGCGCTCGTGCGCAACCCCGACCCAGCGCCACGGTATCGCATGCCCGAATGCTTTTCGAGTCGCTTCCTTGGCCGCAAAAAAGCCGGCGAGACGTTCGGGCCAGTTGCGCTTGCGCATCGCGTATCGCATCTCGACCTCGGTGTAAACCTTGCGCCCGAACCACTGGAGCTTCGACTCGTCGAAGTGGTAGCGATCGACCTCGGCGAGATCGATGCCGATGCCAACGATCATGGCGGGTTATCCCGCCGCAGGGTCGAAGCATCCTCCACGAATGGATTCCAGAATTCGCATCGTGCCGGTCAACACCATCGACGCGCTATTCTTGGACCGTTTCGCGCTCTGCCTCGAGGAACGTTTTCTGGCAAGCGTGCGGGTCGAGCGATCGCTGGTCATACCGCGTAGCGCGCTCAACGCAACCCGGCAGCAGCTCTTTCTCGCGACGTTGACCTCGAAGGTGCTGCGCGCCTTTCCCGAAGACGACGGTATTCTGCTGGCGGTCACCGATTACGATCTTTACAAGACGTCGCACCGGTTTATTTTCGGTGCCGGCGACGACGCGCAAGGGGTCGCCGCGGTCTCGCTTCATCGGCTGCGCGCCGAGTTCTACGGCGAAGAGCCCGATGCGAATCTGCTTTTCCAACGCACGCTCAAAGAGGCGGTACACGAGCTCGGGCACGCTTTCGGCTTGAAGCACTGTTACAACGCCCGCTGCGCGATGTACAACTCGAACTCGATCTTTGAGACCGACAATAAGATGCCGCACTTCTGTGAGGTCTGCGACCGGCGCATGGCTCGTGCCAGGAATCAGAAGCCATAGCGTTTAGCGGTCCGGAAGGACCTTCCCGGGTGTGGGAAAGCCTTTATTCGTACGATAACAGTGTAGATAGTGGTCTATGCGTATTTCTCCGGCTGGCGAGCTCGTCTCTCATTGCCGGGTCGTATCGTGCTGGCAGTGCTGGCCGCGGCGCTCTGCGCCGCGGTGGCATTGTATGGGTTGCCGCGGTACGGCAATGCTGCCGCCATCGAGGTGCTGCTCGTCGCGCTGATTGCCCTGGCAGCGGCGCTGGCGGGCTTCCCCCTCGGTTCGCTCGTGGCCGCCGTGGCCGGGATCGCGGAGTATCAGGCCCGCGTCGCGCATCATCTCCCCGGAGCGATCTCCGGGAGCGTCGTGCTTGTCGTCGTCGGCATCGGGGTCGCGACGATCTTTCACGGCGACCCGCCGCCATACGAAGAGTGGGGCGATATGGCGTCGGGCCAGGTAGCGTTTCTCGGCGTCTCTCGCGTCGCGCTGCCGCGCGGCGGCAACGGCGTCGCTAACCTCCACACGAGCCTTGCGTCGATGGCAGCGGGGATTCGTGAAGTGGCGTTGGGCGACTTCACCAAGAACATTGCCGTCTCTGACGCGGCGCTTGCGGACCTCGCCGTGGCGCTCAACAAGCTGATCTACGGCATCCGAAGCTTTCTCGGTCAGCTGCACGACCGTGCGGCCAAACTGGGATCTGCCGGCGGCGAGCTCCAAACGACGGCCTCGACCGCTCTGGCGGTGATCGAAGGCGCCGCGGTGGCTCAAGGCCAGCTCGACGAGGGCGTCCAGGAGCAATCGAAGATCGTCGACGAGGCCGTCGCAAAGGTTCAGTCGTTGAGCGAAGCGATCGCCTCGATCGCCGCCGCCGCCGAAGAGCAGACCCGCAGCCTCGACGAAACGGCGCTTGCGGTTTCCAATATGGCCAGCTCGATCGAGCAAGTCGCGGCACAAGTCGATTCGCTCTCGTCGATTTCGACCGAGACGTCGCGGACCGCCGAGCGGGGCGGAAGCGCGATCGGCACGATCGTCGATGGAATGCACACGATTCGCTCGACGATTGCGGAACTGGGAACCGACATCACGCAGCTCGGCAGCAACTCCGATCAGATCGGTGACATCGTCAAAGTGATCGATCGCATCGCCGAACAGACGAATCTTCTCGCGCTCAATGCCGCCATCGAGGCGGCCCGCGCGGGCGAGCACGGCCGCGGCTTCGCAGTCGTCGCGAGCGAAATCCGCAAGCTCGCCGATGGCAGCGTTCAGGCCACCAAGGAAATCGCGGCGCACATCAGTTCGACCCAAGCGGTTATCAGGGAAGTGGTAACCGCGATGGAACGGCTGACCGAGCGAGTGGAAGAGGGTGCGAACAGCACCACGTCGGCATCGGGCGCTCTCCAAGACATCGTTTCGGCGGTCTTGACGGCCAACACCCAAATCGGAGAGATCAGCTCGGTGGCACGGGCGATGAGCGCTAACTCATATCAGGTGATCCGGTCGATCGAAGAAATCACCAAGTCGGTTGGCGACAACATGTCCGCTACCCAGCGGATGACGCGCCAATCCGACGAGGTCAACAAAGCGTTTTCCGACATCGCCTCGATCTCGCAGCAGAACGCCTCGTCGGTCGAGGTTCTCACTTACGTCAATAAGGAAGTCACCGACGCTGCTCAGCGGATGCTGACGTCGGTCGAGCAGATGAACGATTTGGCCAAACAGATCGATACCAGATTTAGAGAGTTCAAAGTCAACGACAGCGGCACGGAGGAAGTCACGGCATGAGAATGAGTTTACGCGTCCGTCTTCTGGGGACGATTATCGGCGCGATCGTGTTGTTCTTCGTGATCAGCGTCGTTGCGGCACGACTCGTGCTCCAGCGCGACCTCATCGATCTAGGCAAAACGCAGGTCACCAACGGCGGAGGAGCATTCGGGGGCTATTGGGACTCTCGAAAGGACCAGATCAGACTGCTCGTCGCTCAAGACGCGCTCTCGGATGCGCTGCGCAAGGCGGTTCAGTCCGGAAACGTCGCAGCGCTGCAAGACGAGCTCTCGAACGTGGCTCGCACGTCGGGCCTGTCGTTCCTAACGGTTGTCGACGCAAACGGAAACGTGGTCGCGCGAGCCAATGGACCCGAGCGCGGATCGCTCAAGAGCAACGGGCTTATCGAGCGGGCGCTGACCGGCGAGACCGTCAGCACGGCAACGCTGC
Source organism: Vulcanimicrobiota bacterium (assembly GCA_963715435.1). Taxonomy (GTDB): domain Bacteria; phylum Vulcanimicrobiota; class Vulcanimicrobiia; order Vulcanimicrobiales; family Vulcanimicrobiaceae; genus JAFAHZ01. Next base: position 1,371,762 of record OY970243.1, on the reverse strand, counting down.
TCGATCCGCCGTTCCTGCAGAGCGAAGGCTTGGGGCTGCAAGCCCAGTCGGATATCAAAGACTCCTCGGGTAAAGTCTCCGAGCACGTCGATAAGGGATTGGCCATCGTTTCGGCGGCGCCGATCAGCGATCAGAACGAGCGCACCATCGGCGCGATTTACGGCGGCGTCCTGATGAACCACTATTACGACCTCGTCGACTCGGCGACGCGCGCACTGGGCGGCTCGGCGGCCCTACTCGACGGCGATGCGATCGTCGCCGGCACCATTGCGCAGCCCGACGGGACGCGCGCGGTCGACGTCGTGGTGCGCGAGGCTGCGAACGTCGTCAAGAGCGGACAAGCGTATACCGGTACCGACTCTCAAGGCGGCACCGTCTATCTCGTACACATCGATCCCATCGCCGACGATCAGAACAACGTCATCGGAGCACGCTGGTACGGCATCCCGATAGCGCGCATCGACGAAATCATCAATCACACGACGCTCACGCTCGTGCTCTGGGGATTCATTGCGATGGTCCTCGCGCTGTTGGTCGCGATCCCGATCGTGCAAGCGGTGTCGAAGAACCTCACGAAGCGCAGCCATCAAGTTCGCGATGCAGCCAGAGAACTGGGCGTCATCGTGGTCGGCGCCGAAGTTTCGGGCGATCAGGTTGCCGCGACGAAAGCCGCGGTCGAAAAGAGCGGAAACGTCATCGCGCAGATCAGCGGCGGCGATACCAGCAAAATCGGCGAGCTCAAATCGCTCAACGACGAACTTCAAAGCGACATGATCGTCATCGACACGCTTTCGCAAGAGATCGCCGGCCGCATGAAACAAGCGGTGGATCGCGTCGCGGAGCTCAACGACGTCGCCGGAGGCCTCAACCAACTCGTGACGGGTGAGTCTTCTTAGAGGCGACCATGGCGGACGTAATACTATTTTTCGGAACCAACGCCGACACGATGATCGCCACTAAGGCGCTCAAAGATGCCGGCGTGACCGCAAAGATGATTCCGAAGCCCGCCAACGTGTCGACTCCCTCGAATTTGTGCTTGAGCATCGATGCGGGCTCGGAGTCGCACGCTAAGACCGCGCTTACGACTGCGGGCGTCGCTTTGGGCGGCGTAGTCAAGTAGCTATCTGAGAGCTCGTACGTCGGCTAGCGAGACGGTTTCTCGCGTTCCATCGGCGCGCGCGACGACGAGTCCGCCACCGGTAGCAAGGTTCAACGCAGTGGCTTTGAACGGCTCGCTCGCGCCGTCTGCAAGTAGCGTATAGTGCGCTCCGGGAACGCCGGCAGCGCGTTCCCAAAGACGCGCGACTCGCTGCGGATTGCGTAGCGCGTCGAGTGATGTATCGAACGCGAGGAGAACCGCGCGCAGCAGCGGCGCGCGCTCGATTGCGGCGAGGTCGTCGCAGTAACTCGGCGGCGGAACGATGGGTGCTGCACGATCGGGGCGGTGCACGTTGACGCCGACGCCGCACGCGGCCCAGGCCGTGTCGCCGGCAACGCGCGAGGTGCAGAGTACGCCGGCGAGTTTTCGGCCGGCGACCAATACGTCGTTAGGCCAGACGACGGTCGCTTCGATCCCGAATTCGGCGACTGCGGCACGTAACGCGAGTACCGTCCAAAACGGAACTGCCCAAAGATCCCGTGCCTGAACCGGATGCGGCAAAATCGTCGTAAAGAGCAGCGACGTCCCAGGCTCGGCGAGCCAGGTTCGGCCTTTGCGGCCGGAGCCGTGCGTCTGGTGTTCTGCGACGATCGTTAGGCCGCCCGCGCCGGGCTCTCCCAAACGGGCGGCGGCGTCGGAGTTCGTGCTTCCGGTTTCCCTTATGTAACGAATCCGCGCGAACGCGCTGCCGGAAAGCTCCTTTGCCACGCCGGCGTACGGTCCTGAATCTTGCATGGAGGCAAAGGCGTTTGGCGGGTGGTATTGCGCGGTCCTATGGCTATCGAACGTACGTTGATCCTCTGTAAGCCCGACGCCGTTTCACGCGGCCTTATCGGCGAAATCGTAACGCGCTTCGAACGGCGCGGCTACGTCATCTCCGCGATGAAACTCATGCAGCTCGACGGCGACCGGGCGCGCCGCCATTACGAAGAGCATAAAGATAAGCCGTTCTTCGTCGATCTCGTGGAATTCATCACGAGCGGTCCGCTGGTGGCGATGGCGGTTGAAGGCAAAGACGTGGTCGACGGCTGCCGCCAGTTGATCGGTGCGACCAATCCGCTAACCGCCGCGCCGGGATCGATTCGCGGCGATCTCGCGCAGACGATCGGACGCAACTTGGTGCACGGCAGCGACAGTAAAGCCAGCGCCGAACGCGAGTTGACAATCTTCTTCGAAGACAATGAGTTCGTTTCGCGCCGTCACGATCTCGAACGCTGGATAAAAGAGTAGGACGGAGGTCCGTAATGTCGCTCGAATCGCTTCGCGCCGGGGGCCGGCCGTTGATCGAGGGAGTCCACGCACGCGAGGTGCTCGACTCGCGCGGTAATCCGACCGTTGCCGTGAGCTGCGCGACGAGCTTCGGAGCGGTGGAAGAAGCGATCGTGCCGTCGGGCGCGTCGACCGGCGCGAACGAAGCGGTCGAGCTGCGCGACGGAGACAAAGCGCGTTACGGCGGCAAGGGCGTGTTGAAAGCGGTCACCAACGTCAACGACGTGCTTGGTCCGGCCCTCGAAGGGCTCGATGCAACCGCGCAGCGCGAGATCGACGAAAAGCTGCTCGATCTCGACGGAACGGCAAACAAAGCGAACTTGGGAGCGAACGCGTTGCTCGGTACGTCGCTGGCCGTGGCCCGCGCCGCCGCGGCGAGCCTTTCGCTACCGCTATTCCGGTACTTGGGCGGTCCGTCTGCGTCTACGCTTCCCGTTCCGATGATGAACGTCGTCAACGGCGGCAAACATGCCGAAGGGGCGCTGCAGTTTCAGGAGTGCATGATCGTTCCAGTCGGCGCCGCGAGCGAAGCCGAAGCGGTTCGCTACGGCGCCGAAGTCTTTCACGCGCTGGGCAAGCTGCTGCGCGACCGGCACCTGCCCACACTGGTCGGTGACGAAGGCGGTTACGCTCCGCCGCTGCACACGCCGCAAGAAGCGCTGGATCTGATCGTTTCAGCGATCGATCTCGCCGGATATAAGGCCGGCGACGAAGTCGCAATCGCGCTCGATCCGGCATCGAGCGAGTTCCACTCCGGCGGCAAATATTACGCGCTCTCCAAAGACAAAGGGTTGAGCTCCAAGGAGATGGTGGCGCTTTATACGGAGTTGTGCGATCGTTACCCGATCGTCTCTATCGAAGACGGTTTGGCGGAAGACGATTGGGTAGGATGGCGCGCGCTCACCGAAACGCTCGGCGACCGGGTGCAACTCGTCGGCGACGATCTCTTCGTAACCAACGTCAAGTTTCTCGAGCGCGGCATTACCGAGGGCGTCGCCAACTCGATCCTCATCAAAGTCAATCAAATCGGAACGCTTACCGAAACGCTCGACTGCATCGACATGGCGCACAAGGCGGGATACACTACGGTCATCTCGCATCGGTCCGGCGAAACGGAAGACACCACGATCGCCGACATTGCGGTGGCCAGCGCTGCGGGCCAGATCAAAACCGGATCGCTTTCCCGCAGCGATCGGATCGCGAAGTACAACCGTCTGATGGCTATCGAGGACGAGCTCGGCGGCGCGGCACGTTACCCAGGGGTAAAGGCCTACCGAAAATAGCCTTCGAGCCTGTGCTACAATCATCGCAATGAAACGCCTCAATGCGGCAGGCGTCGCGTTGCTCGTGGTGCTCAACCTGCTGGCGCTTCTTGCGTTGGCGCAAGCCGAATGGAACGCCATTAACGTCGGCTCGTACGGGCTGACGTGGGGCGATCTCGGCACCGTTCATGAAGTCGTAGCCGGCGGCGCAGCCGCGCGCGCCGGAATCGTCGTAGGAGACCAAGTCGATCTTGCCGCCATGTCGCCGGAAGACCGCATGGCTTTTCTCTTTCCGAATGCCGGCGAGCAGATCGACTTACCGCTGATAAAGCCGCGCCGCACCGTTACGGTGACCGCGGTGCTCGATCGTCCGAAAGGGTTCCTCGGGTCCCTGGACCTCTACGGCTATCCGCTCCTCGTCTTGATCGCGTTGTGTCTGGCTACTGCGGTGGTGCTTTTGCGGCCGGGAAGGCCGACCTGGACCTATTACGCGTTCGTCTGGATGTCGACGATCATCGCGTTCCAAAACTATTTCTACGTCAAAGGCCCGGTCATCGGGCGCCTTGCCGTTCAAGGCATCTACCAGCTCGCGTTCGTCGGCGCGTTATTCACGCTCGCGCTCTTTTCGACACGCGTTTTCAATCCGCAATGGCGATTGCAGAAACGCTGGGAAGCGATCGTCGCCGTTCTAGCGATCCTCAATTTCGTGGTCTGGAACTATTTCATGAACGGCTACGCGCTGCACTGGTGGCACCGTCCGCTGCTCATTCCGATCGCCGGTCAGCTAGCCGATATCGCGATGGCCTCCGCCGTGCTTGCCGTCTTGTGGACGTTGGTTGGGCGGGCGCCCGAAACCGCACGCAGCCGTGCCCGCTGGATCGTCGCGGGCCTCGCCCTACAGCCGGCCGTGATCATTGTGAACTCACTGCAAGGCTTTGTGCAAGAAGTCGTCGTCCATTGGAGCAGCGCGCTTCTCTGGACGCCGCTCTTTAAAACGCTCGAGCCTTGGGCCGCCGTCATCGGCGCCCTCGTCGTCTCGTACGCCTTCGTCAACGAGCACATCATCGACATCGGCTTCGTCATCGGACGGGCTACTGGTTACGCCATCACCTCCGCGCTGCTCGTACTGTTCATGGCCGTCAGCGAATGGTCGGTCGGCGAGCTTTTCGCCGATTCGCACCTCGCAGCGTATGGGACGCTGGCCGCGGCACTGTTGGGCGCCTTTTCGTTCAACGCCATTCATCGCCGCATTGACTCCCTGCTCGACTGGTTGTTTTTCCGGCGCGACTTCTTGGCCGAGCAGCGCCTCAAGCGCGATACGCGAGCGTTGGCTTTCGTCACCAGCGAGCGAACGGTGATCGAGCTGATCTTAGACGAGCCGCTGGACGCGCTGGAGCTTTCGTCGGCGGCCCTGTTTAAGCTCGACGAGGAACGTAACCTGTACGTTTGCGCCGCGATGCGGTCGTGGCCGCAAGACGCGATGATTACGATCTCGACCGACGATCCGCTCATCGCTCAGCTGCGCTCCGAGCGCGAACCGCTCTCGCTTCTTGAAATCGGCTGGTCGCACGACGGACTACCGCGCGGCGCGCATACGCCGGCTCTTGCGGTGCCCGCGCTCGCACGCAGCGATCTCTACGCTTTCGCCTTGTACGGGTCGCATCGCGACGGGGCAGTATTGAACTCCGACGAGCGAGCGCTGTTGGGTGCCCTGGTCGCCGGCGCCGCCGCCACGTTCGACCACCTCGACGCCCAGCGTGCTCGAAAAGAGATCGAGGAGCTGCGCCGCCGGCTTTCGGAGTTTACCGAAACGACGTAGCGTTACGTACCGTAACGCTCGGCCTCGAGCGCATCGATGAATCGCCCGAGTTCCGCCGCACGCTCGGCACTCATTTTGCGAGCCGTGCCCGTCAAGAGCCGCGGCGGAATGTCCGCAGCGACTTGCGCAGCGCTTTGATGGCGCCGTCGAAGCTTTCGGCTTTCTCACCCGTGAGGGAAATCATGCGCGCGTCCGCGTCGTGCAGGACGATGGCTTCCGGCTGCGTCGCGGGCAGCTTCTGCATCGGGAAGCCGGAGGGCCGGAGGATGTCGCCGCTCTGCAGCGCGGCGCAATCGCCGTGCTCCATTTTCGACTGCGCGCACGGCATGAAGGCGGCCATGTCGTGCAGCATCGCCGCCGCAAATAGCACGTCGGTGTCGATGCGCAGATGCTCGCTTTGCGCGAGCTGCATAGCGATTTTATAATCGCGCTCGGAATGCTGGCACCCCCAAGCGGGGTGGTGGAACTTCGCGCGAGCCAGATCGTAGATCGTGACCTTCCACGCGAGAAGGGCTATTATCATAGCCCCTCATTTGACTTAGCTGGCGACGAGTCCCGATCGAACTGCGTACACGGCTACCTGCGATCGCGCCGTGCAATGAATCTTCGCAAAGATGTGGCTCACGTGATTCTTGATCGTCTTTTCCGCAAGAATGAGCCGACGGCCGATTTCGCGGTTCGAATAGCCTAGGGCGATCAGCCGGATGATGTCTCGTTCGCGCGGTGAAAGCTCGCTAGTCGAGCGCGTGTGCGTCGGGCCGCGCCGGCGAAGTAGCGAGGCGGCAACGCGCGGGTCCACGTAACTCGAGCCGGCGGCCAGCGTTTTGATCGCGGCAAAGAGTTCTTGTAACGACGAATCCTTGACGATGTAAGCGTCGATGCCCAGTCCCAGGCAGTGCTGCATCAGCTCGCCCTGAGTGTGAGCCGACATCGCACATATCTTAACGTTCGATGAAGGACTTTTCTTGAGACTTTCCACCACCTCGTCGACGTTTTCGTTGTCTATGTCGATCACCACGACGTCGGCGTTGGCGGTGGACGACATTGCATCGCGGCCGGCGCAAACCCCGACCACCTTGAGGCTTGGATCGGCTGCCAGCACGTGCGCGACGGCCCTTCCGAACAGCAGTTCCTTTTCAATAATAACCACGCGCACCGGCGCGGGCGAAGCTTCGAGGGTTACCATTTCTCCTCCAGGCCGCTACAAGCGGGCCGCCCCTTGCTATCGAACATACGTTGAAGACCCAATTCTTTTGAAGATTCGAGGATGCTGATAATAAACGGTGATAGTTAAGACATCGTCAAGAGGTTTTTTCGCGTAACGGTAATCGCAACGGCAACGTCACGACGAACGTGCTTCCGGAACCGTAAGAACTAATTGCTTTGACGTCGCCGCCGTGCCGCCGCGCCAGCGCGCGCACTATCGAAAGTCCCAGTCCCGTGCTATTTGAACTACTCGATGAATCGGCGCGCCAAAAGCGGTCGAAGACGCGATCGAGATTTTCCGTGTGGATCCCAACGCCCGTGTCGTGCACGCTAATACGAATATCGCCGCCACTTTGTTCTGCTTCCAGGCAGACCGTGCCGCCGGAAGGTGTATATCGCACGGCGTTTTCCAAGAGGTTGGAAACGATGCGCTCGATCTGCTCCGGATTGCCGTAGTACGTCGGCAGTGTGGGCGTTTTGACCTCGAAACGAATGCCGGCTTCCTCGAACTTGGATCGATACTCGAGGGCGTCTCTTCGCAGCGTCTCTCGAAGATCGATGGCGTAGATGTCGCGGTCGAGTGGCCGCTCGGCTGCTGCCAAAACGAGCAAATCGCTCAGCAAACGCGTTATCTGGGCTGCTCCGTCGGCGATCGCTTCGAAGCGGCGTAAGTCGCGGTTCGGATCGCGCTCGGGATCGCGCAGCGCGGCTCCGGCATTCGTCGCGATTGCCGCGATCGGCCCGCGAAGCTCGTGCGACGCGTCGGCGGTGAAGTCGCGCAGTCTGCGCATGCTCTCGGTGACGAGCCCGGCCGCCCAGCGGGAGTACGCAAATCCCGCCAGCGTGCAAAACGCAAAGGCTAGGACGACCCCCGCGATAAGTCCGTAATCGAGGTACGCGACTTGATCGCGCTCTTCGCCGAACCAGATGCTCGCCACGACCGTGCCCACGGGCTTATTTACGATCGGATCGACGATCGGCATCGCGCGCGTGTCGAACTCGCGGGCCATTACGGGATTGGGCTTGAGACCTTGGAAACTTACGAGGCGTCCTTGCGAATCGAACCACTGCAGCCCTTGTCCTTCGCCGAGCAGCCCGCTCATCGCGATGTCGCGCGGATCGACCGCGAACCTATCGCCGTTGAAGACCACGCTTCGCAATCCGGCGCGCGCGATATCTCCGAGGCTAGTGGCATGCTCCTGACGCACGACCTGGGCGACCATGAAATGCACCGTCGCAGCCGCAGTAGCCAAAATAATTGCGACCGCGAGTAGGAACGATTGTAAAAGGCGCCGTTCTATCGCGGGGAGCGTCGTTAACCCCCTCGCAACGGATAGAGCCGGTAGCCGACGCCATAGATGTTTTCGATGACGTCGTGCGTCATGCCGGCGGCCCGAATTTTGTTTCGAATGTTCGTAATGTGCGTCTTAACGGAATCGTGCTCGCCGAAGCCGTCGTAGCAGCTAATCTTCTCGCGGAGCATGTCGCGGCTAAAGACTTGCCGGGCGTTGCGCATCAGCGTTTCAAAGATCGCGTATTCGGAGCCGGTAAACGACAGGGTCTTGCCGCAGTAGGTGACTGCTCGTAAGCTTGGATCGAGCCGCAAGTCGCCGTATTCCAAAATGGCGACCGGCCTTTCGCCCGGCCGGCGGGCTACTGCTCTAATCCGAGCCGATAACTCCGCGAGATCGAACGGCTTCACGATGTAATCGTCGGCGCCCGAATCGAGCGCCTCTACCTTGTGGCGAACCTCATCCCGCGCGCTGATCATCAGGATGAACGCGTTGGATTTTTCCAGCCGAAGCCGGCGGCAGAGGTCCAAGCCGCTCATACGAGGCAGCATGATATCGGCGAGAATGACGTCGTGTACGCAGGAGCGAGCAAGATCGAAGGCTGTCAGCCCGTCGTCAACTGCATCGACCGCATGTTTTTGCCGGCGCAGATCCTCGGTCAGCGCCTCTCGAATTCGGGGGTCGTCCTCTACCACTAAGATGCGCACAAGCGCGCTGTAACTCCATTTAGGGAAAGCGATCCAAGCAAGCGCATAGACACGTTTACTTCCTTGGGATCCTACGGTGATAAGAAACCTTCCAGAGCGTTCCTAACTCTGTCCGGAAAGAGCTAAATACGCTCGGGTAACGCTTGGCTCCTAGGCAACTTTGGGTCTAAAGTATTCACTCTTACGTCCGAAACCGTACCTTAACGCGTTCTTTTCCGTTCCTTGGTGTTTGCTGAGAACGCGAAACCCATACCTAGGAGGTCTTTAGAGGATGCCACCCCACTTCATCAGCCGCAACCGCGGTCCCGGAGCACTGTTACTGAGCGTTCTTACGGCTTGTTCGAGCGCCGTCTCGCAAACCATGAACCCACCGCCGGAGCAGGCCACGTCGGCGCGTCCGGCGTCGACAAGCCCCTCAATGTTGCGCGCCCGGGCCGCCGTCGCGACCTATTACGGCTGCCCGGTTTTTGCCGCGGGCAATACCTACAACGCACCCGTGAATGCGTCTGCGATCGATCCCCACAGCAGCGCCTACATCAGCTCCGTACAGCAGGCCGGCGATACGGCCGGATTCTACGCTTCGACCGGTTATGAAAAAGCCAATGAAGCTAGCAATAGCACGCCTATGCTCGCCGTGCATCCCAAAGTTTCATATCATTCATTTCCGGCGTCGTACCCTTGGGCTTCCAACTTCTATATCGAGAAGCTCGGCGACGGCCACGCGATCGTCGTTCAGACGCAATCGTGCCATCTGTACGAAGCGTACAGCACCACGTATTCCGGGGGTAAGCTCAGTGCTTACAGCGGCGCGAACTGGTATCTGACCAAACCTTTCGTTCCGCTAGCGAAAGGACAGCCGTCGGCAATGGCCTCGGGTCTGTCGCTGTTCGCCGGCCTGGTGCGCTGGGAAGACTATCAGTCCGGCGCGATCAACCACGCCCTCGATTGGGCTGCCATAGCGCACACGGTTTCGAAGTATGGCTTCGTAACGCCGGCGAGCGACACGGACGGTCTCACGTTCAATGGCACCAGTTCGTATCAGTTGCCGTACGGTGCGCGGCTGCGGCTCCACGCTTCGTTCAGCACGGCCGGCTGGGGTCCCCAAGCAACCATGGTTGCAAACGCCATGAAAACGTACGGCATTTACTTGGCAGATACCGGCTCGTCGGGAAATGCGTTGTACTTCGGTAACGCGAGCAACGGAACCAACCCTTGGAACTCGAGCGACTTAAGCAGTCTTTCGAAGATCCATATCTCCGACTTCGACGTCATTACGCTGCCGGCGGTACAGCAGGTCAAGTAACGGCTCTCCAAGGCGAGAGAATCCCATCTGCCGAAGGCCGGAAGACGGTTTACAGATGGGATTCCTCTCGCTTTTGGTCGCGGCTTTGCTGGGATGTCCACTTTTCGGAAACGCCGGAACGTATGCCCAACCGGTAGTGAACGCCCCCGTCGATCGCAACAGCCGCGAATACATCGATGCGGCAATCGAGGCCGGCAATCGCGGCGGCTTCTGGATAGCTGCGAGACCGGTTGAATACCTCAACGTCGCCGACAATCAAACGCCCAAATATCGCGTTCGAGCGCGCTTCGGCCGCCATCGTTTATATCAACGCTTTCCGTGGAATCCGCTCTTTCGCATCGAGTCCTTGAGCGATGCGCACGCCGTGGTCCTGCAACGGCAGTCGTGCACGATCTACGAGCTGTATGGTGCTGCATTCGACGAGGGCATGCTTTGGGCGTACAGTGGCGCGGTGTGGAGTCTCGAGCGTCGGTTCGTGCCGCTACCTCCCGGCAGGCCCTCCGCGATGGCCTCGGGCCTCTCGCTCTATGCTGGTATGGTCGACTGGAGCGAAGTGGCGAGCGGGCGTATCGATCACGCCTTGAACTGGGCTGCGCCCAAAGGGACCGTCGCGCAATGGTCTTTCGTTCGGCCGGCAAGCGACACCGACGGTATCAAATTCAATGGCGTCGATGGTCGCGGACTACCCTACGGCGCGCGATTGCGCTTGCGGCCTTCGTTCGACATCTCCGGATTCGGACCACAGAGTGCCGCAATCGCTCGAGCGATGAAGACGTACGGTATCTACTTGGCCGACTCGGCCAGTGCCAACGAACTCTACAATTTCGCCGCAACGGATGGGTCGAGCAGTTGGAACCGGGCGGACCTTGCAGCGCTCGGGTCGATACGAATTTCCGATTTCGAAGTGCTGTCTGTGGCCCAAGTGCTGCACGTACCCGGTCGCTAGCGGCCGCCGATGATGCCCGCGCCCCAGCCGATCAGGGCCGCGGCAGGCACGAGTATGACCTGAGATAGCAACAGACCCAATATGGCCGTGAGCGATAGTCCGATGACCAAAGCTTTCACGTCTTCGACCGAACGGTCGCCGCGGACCGCACGATCGGTTAAAAGCGCAGAAGCCGGATCGACGACGATGTTATAAGCGATTGCAGCGAATCCGTTCACCAATCCGCTCGAGAGAACGGCCGTTCGAACGACGTCGGGCCGAAGCACGCTCGCGTAGGCGGCGGCGACTACGCCAACGCCGTAGACCGCCGTCACCATAACGTTGAGGAGCAGCACGTCCTTTGGAACGTAACGAAACGACAAGTCGGTCCAACGCGTCGCAACGCCGAACTTCAGGTCCTTGACCACGCCCACCACGGTTGTAGGGCGTAACATTGCGATGAAAGCCTTCGGAACGCTTCCGTTGCGCTCGAGCGATCGAATCGCGCGCATGTACAGCATGACGAACGTCGGAATGGCGAGCATCCCTATCACGGCACCGGCCGTACCCGCGAACACGATCGATCGGAGCTGCCACTGATACCGGTCCAGCGCGCCCGACGCCGCCTGATCGGAAAGAGCGCCGAGCATCGGCGAGTAGAACATCTGCGCGAACCGGCTCGTCGTCGCAAAAATATTGAAGAGCGAAATGGCCGTAGCAACTCTTCCCGAGCGAGCTCCGGCCAAGCGCGCGGCGTACGCCGCTATTGCTAGTGCCTGGACGACGACGTTCAGTCCCATCGCCGCGAGAAGTTGCCAAGGCACCATACTTGCAGTGTAAAGGCGTTGAGCAAGCAGGTCGAAGGGCTTAGGGCCCACCCGCTGAGACCTTCGTTTCTGTCCCCGGGTCGACCGGCGCACGTATATTCGTAGTCGACATGACGAGTACGCAAACGTCAGGGTTCACGCCTTGGGCGGCGCTGATGGCATTACCGCTCGTCGCGGTAGCCGCGATCTTCCTCTTGGCCGATGGAGTGACCGTTTATTCAGTCGCGCTCGCGGCGCTCGCGTTAGCGCCGATCGGAGTGTACGTTGCGCTGCAATGGCCGATCGAGTCCGCCTTCGCGCTTTACGTGTTTTTGGTTCCGTTCGACAACCTGCTCGGATTCGGATCGTTTGGTACGATGACCAAACTCCTCGGCATGGTCGCGGGCGCATTTCTGCTGCTTTGGCTCGTTCGTCGCGACAGCGTCTCATTAAAGAGCTCGCCGCTTAGGATCTTGATCCTTTTTGCGTTGTGGATGCTCGCAAGTATGCTATGGTCGATCGATCAAAAGTCGTCTTTAGAGATCATACCGACCTACCTGGGATTGTTCGTGCTTTATGCCGTTGTAACGATGATCCCCATTTCAACGACCCAATTTCGAATGCTCTTGTTGGTAACGCTCGTCGGCGGGCTGCTTGCTGCGGCTTACGGAGTGCACGCTTTCTATGGAAATCCGGCCCTGACGCAGGAAAGGCTCGACGTGCGGCGGCTGGTCATCACCGTCGGCCAGTCAGCTATCGATCCAAACCAATTTGCCAACTCGCTTCTTTTTCCGTTTTGCATCGCGGGAATGTGGGCGCTGCGCGCGCGTCGATTCATTCAGCTCGTCGCTTGCGTCGCGGCTCTCGTGCTGCTGGTGGTAGCGGTGATGTTGAGCGGATCGCGTGAGGGATTCGTCGGGCTCGTTCTCATCGCCGGTTACTACGCGTTGCGATCACGCTATCGCTTTCGTCTTGCGTTGGCATGTACTTGCATGGCGATTGCGGTTTCTAGCATTCAAACGTCTATGTTCGTTCGCCTCGCGACCGCGTTCCAAACCGGAGGATCCGGTCGAACGTCGGTCTGGGCCGTTGCGCTGGAGGCTGCAAAGCATCGACCGCTCCAGGGATACGGCATAGGAGCCTTCCAGGCGGCGTACGATCTTTTTTATTTGAATACGTACCAGCCGTACACCAACGGGTGGGACAGTCCCGCGCACAACATCGTCGCGCACTATCTGGTGGAAATGGGAATCGTAGGCCTTGCGCTGATCGCCATATTCTTCTGGTCGCAGTTTCGCTCGCTGGGCGTGGTGAAGGCCGGCGACGAGTTGTACGACGACCGAATCCTCATGGAGGCTGCGTTATTGGCGATAGCGTTTGTATCGCTCAATATCGACCTGTTCTCTTATAAATACGCGTGGCTCGTTTTCTTTATGGTGGCGCTGTTCCGAAACGCCGCGTTAGAGCGTCAAGAGAGGCTTCCGATCTTGCCCGCTAGCTCCGCCATGATTCGCGCGCGATCCGGATATTTGTCCAGTCGGCTTCTGCCCGACTCGCCGAGTTCGCGCAGCTCGCTTTCTTGAAGACCGGCGAGCCGCCGCAGTGCGCCTGCCAACGCTGGCGCATCGCCGGCGGGCGTATGCAACGCGCCTAGCAGCGAACCTTCACGCTGCGCCTCACCGTCGGCTGCGACGATAACCGGACAACCCACTGCGAACGAATCGTACAGCTTCGTGGGGACGCTGTCCTCGATGCCTTTGCGCAAGGGGACAATCGAAACGTCGGCGTCGGCCAGCATCGCCATCGTTTCGGCTCGCGGCAAGCTTCCAAAGACCCGCACGTTGTCGAGCCCTTCGCTTCGCACCCGCTCGATGAGATGCTCTCGCTGGGCGCCGTCGCCGACGATATTGAGCGTCACGCCGGCATCGGTCAAGAGCGCTGCCGCGCTTACCATGACGTCGACGTCGGTGGCTAAGCCCAGGTTCCCCGTGTAGATCGCGGTAAAGCCGTTACCGCGAGTTCGGGGCGATCGCGACTCCATCGAAGGCAGCGAGTCTCGCTCCGACGCGTTTCGAGCGAGGACGAGACGGTCCGGATCGACGCCTCGCCTGGCGATTTGCGCGAGACCGGTCGCCGTTACGCCGACGACGAGATCGGCTTGGCGGTAGAGTACGCGCGCGACGAACTCCAATGCGCGCACGATCGGACTATTCGGCTTCCAGACGCCCATCGCGATTCCGATATCCGGATAGACGTCACGCACGTCGACCACTAAACGGGCCCGGTGCCGTAAGGCGGCCAGCACTGCGGGGAGCGCGAGTGTGATGGGAGGCGAACTGACCACTATCACGTCGTATCGTTTTCGGGTTGCGAGGAGATAGAGCGTCGACGAGATCGCCGACGACGCCCAATGCAGTACGCGCGCGCCGGGAACGAACGGCAAGAGCGCGGAGGGATGCCTGACCACGAGGACCTTGTCCGTTCGCTCGGTTTGTAAGAAAGGCCGGTGGTCCGTCATGAAACGTCCGCGTGGAAACGACGGAAAGTTGGTAACCACGGTAACGTCGTGTCCCGCGTTTGCGAGCGCGACCGCCAGTGAGTGGACTCGGATCGCTCCCGCAGCCGGCTCGGGCGGATAGTAATGCGTGACGAGCGCGACGTTCACGTGTGGGCACCACCTGCTACGGTATCGCGTCCGAGCAGCCGTTCGGGGATGGCGCGGAGCGTCGCGCCAAGCACTCGGTTATGGCAATCGCGGCTGCGCGCGTATGCGTCCCAGCGGCCGGCGGCGTCTTTGAAAGCCGGTTGCCCCAGCATTGCAAACAGCACGGCCATCTGCGCGATGTGGAACTGGTGATACTTCAGCGTCGCGATGTGAGGACGTCCTCCCGCGCTCAGCAAAAGGCTGTAGAGCGTCCACCAGCCGGTGTCGAACCTGGGGAGCCAGCGCCGCAGCGTGAGTGCGCACCGTTCCACTAAATCGCCAAGGTCGGATGCGTTGCTGCACTTCCACAGCTCCCATACGCCCCAGAGCGCAAAGATGCAACCATTGAGGACGTGCGCTGCCGGATCGGTAGCGATCTCCTCGAAGAACAGATCGCCGGCGTCCTGCCAGACAACTCCGCCCTGCGTTACGTCGCGTCGAAACGGTTCCACCGCTCGCATCGCCGCATCGCCATACGCCTCCGACGGTTCCCAAGCGTGCGCTCGCAGAAGCACGGAGATTGCCTCGCCTTGAGCCATCGCTGAAGACCAGCCCGGTTCGGCGCCGTATTTCGTCCATGGAAACTCGAAGCGATACACGCCGCCGGCAAGCTGGTGATCGCGAAGCCATCGAGCCTGTGCGAAGAAATCGGCTTTAGCAGTAACGTCGCAGTTCGCATGCCACAAACCAAAACGGTGGAGCGCAAACTGAGCGATTCGGGTGGGATGGTACGATAGCGTTTTGCCCGTCAGCAGCACTCCGCCGCCATCGCGCGGCGCGTTCGTCCAACGTTCTCCGTACACGCCGTCGCCCGGATCCCAGTCTACGAAGTAAGGCGCGCGGCCTGGCTCCGCGATAGACTCGAACGACCAGGGGCGCCGGTGCGACCAGCTCAACGGAAATCCGAGCGCCAATTGCCGAGCGACGTCCAAGGTCACCCCACCTCTTGAAAAGCCGCCGCCAAACGGCGCATTTGCGTAAGGACGTCGTATTCGGCGGCGACGCGTTCGTAGGCTCGTTCCGCCCGCTCGCGCGCGGCGCGAGGGTCCCCATACACTTCGAGGATCGCATTGGCGAGCGCGTGGGCGTCGTCGGGGGGGACGAGACGCCCACAGCGCTCGTCGACGAGCTCGCCGACGCTTCCGGAGTCGGATGCGACGACGGGAACGCCGAAGGCCATGGCCTCGATCAGTGTCGCGGGCACGCCTTCCATCGTGTTCTTGCCGATGGTTCTGCTGGCGAGAACCACCGCCGCGAAACGTTTCTCACGATACCACGCGTGCAGCCTTTCCTGCGGAACGTAGCCTGCAAACTCGACGATATCACTGATGCCAAGCGTCGCCGCGCCGTTGATGATCTTCTCGCGCAGCGGTCCGTCACCGCACAAAGTGCAGCGTATCGGCACGTTCCGCCGTCGAAGGATCGCCAGTGCTTGTAACAAGACCTCGTGGCCCTTTACGGGAACCAGCAGCGCGGGGCAAACGATATGAAACTCGGCGGAATCCGGCGCGACGGCGGCGGTTCTCGGAGGCACGACCGTCCCCAATCGCACCTCAATGATCCGGCCGTTCATATTCTGCATTCGCTTCTGGAGATCCACCGCTCCGCGCGTCGATATCGCTCTCACGAAAGACGCGGTTCGTTCCTTGACGTCGAACGCGTTGCGTTCGTAGATGTCCCATCGGTGTGCCGTCGCGCTCCACGGTACGCCGCTGACGGCACCGGCCACCATCGCGACCGTCGCGGGCGTCGACATCCAATACGCGTGAATGTGGTCGAAGCGTTGTTCGAGCACCCACTGCGCGATCGCTAAAGCCTTAGGCAGCGCAAGACAGTTCTTGATCGCGCCGCCGTCCCGCGACGTCACGACGCTCGAGAGCGCCCGCATCGAAGCGGCAGGACGAGTGCGCATCATGCGCGCGGCGCGCCGCGCAATATTCGCATCGAGCAAGGGCCACCGAAGCACCTCAACCGTATCGGGAACGCGGTAGCGAGCCGCACTCGCCGGCGGGCGCACGGGAACCACGGCCACGCGCTCGAAGTGCTTTGCGAGTTCCTCCAGCTCGATCGCCAGAAAGCCTTCCTGCGCTGCAAACGGAAACCGTGACGAAACGATCAGGAGCGATCGCACCGGC
The DNA here is from genome assembly GCA_963715435.1 of Vulcanimicrobiota bacterium. Classification (GTDB taxonomy): domain Bacteria; phylum Vulcanimicrobiota; class Vulcanimicrobiia; order Vulcanimicrobiales; family Vulcanimicrobiaceae; genus JAFAHZ01. The sequence continues at coordinate 1,355,175 of OY970243.1, read as the reverse complement.
CTCTTCACGATGCGGCGCCGCTGAGCTGCGCGTATAAGCGCCGGTGAGAGTCTGCCATGCGATCGATATCGTACGCCTTTCGAGCGTGGTCGGACGCGCGAGACGCCACCGCTTTGCAGAGCTCCGGGTGTCGGGCCGCAAACTGGATTTGCACTGCAACATCTGCTCCGGTGAAGCCATCGGCGATAAAGCCGAACCGGCCGTCGCCGAGCATATCGCGCGCACCGAGCCAGGGAGTACTGGCCACCGGCACCTCGGCGAGCATCGCCTCGACGAGCGCCAACGGCATCCCCTCGAACCGGGAGGTCATCAGCAAAAGATCGACGCCGGGCAGTAACTGGGGCACGTCCGAGCGATAGCCGAGAAATCGCACGCAGTCGTCCAGCCGTAGCACCGCGACCAGCTTTCGCAGTGCCAGCTCATTTTTTCCGGCACCTGCGAAGAGCAGCAGAGTTTTCGCTTTGACTTCGGGTTCCAGCTCGGCAAGCGCATATAGTGCCAGCTCGTGATTCTTCTGATATTCCATGCGGCCGACGACGATAATCGCGAATTGATCTGGGCGAATCCCGAGGCGCTCTCGCACCTGCTGTCTGTCGTCGGCCGATTTGTCCGGGGGAGCCAAGCCGTTTGGAATGACAACGAGTTTGCTGCTCGGAATGTGCTCGAAGCTGCCCAGATGCTGCGACTGCTCCTGGAAGAACGTGATGAATCTCGAAGTGGCCGGCTGCAAAAGGCGATCGACGATGGTTTCCACCGACGACCGCCGAGAATCGCAGGGATTATGCTCTGTGTGCACGATGCACGGAACGCCGGCGCATACGGCAGCGATTCGTCCCCAATATTTGCCGACGTGCGTGTGGGTGTGCACGATGTGCGGCCGGAAACGGCGAATCTCGCGCACCACCTTCCAGAGGAACGTGCGATCCCTTCGGTTGCGCCGCCCGGCGGTGAGATGCCTGAACGGCAATCCGTTGCCCGACGGGACGGGCGGTTCGTAGATCGTCAGCAGAGCGACTTCCAGTCCCTGCGGTGCTAAGTGCTTCAGGAGCTCTACGACGAGACGCTCTGCCCCGTATCCGTGAACGGACGGCAAAATGTGGAGGACGCGAACGGCGCTGCTCATGCCGCCCGGTGGAACAAGAACTCGCAAAAGGTTTGAAAGAGCACCGCAATATCCAGATATGGTGACCAGTGCTCCAGGTACTGCAAGTCGTATGCCAGTTTTTCGCTGGCCGCTGAGGTGTCGAGGACGCGCCGCATGTGCACCTGCGCCCAGCCGGTAATTCCGGGCAGAACGAGATGGCGCTCGTCATATCGCGGTAGGCTGGCGCGAAACAGGTCCACGAACATGGGGCGCTCCGGTCTCGGACCGACGAGCGACATGTCGCCCCTGATAACGTTGAACAGCTGCGGCATCTCGTCGATGCTGAACCGGCGCAAAAGAGCTCCGACTCGCGTCCTGCGCGGATCCTTCTCTTTGGCCCAGACGGCGCCGACGCGATTTTCGGCGTCCTGCCGCATCGAACGGAACTTCAAAATGCTAAAGGTCTTGCCGCCGGCGCCGACGCGCTCTTGCTTATAGAGAACCGGCGTGCCCGATTCCAAAAGGACGGCCAGGTAGGCGACCAGCATGACCGGCGAAAAAATCACGAGCGCCAAACACGCGAAACAGATGTCCATCAGCCGTTTCAGCAGCTGCGCGCGCGGTAAGCAAGCTCGCAGACGGGTGGGAACGAGCAAGACTTGCCGGCCGTCGGTCTTGGTAATCAGCTCGTAAGACTGGCAAACCAGTTTCGGAGGCGCAAACGCGAGGCGCATGTGCTCCTTGGTCGCCGCTTCCATAACGTGCGCCAGCAGATCGGGCGGAAGCATCTCCGTGAGCATGAGGACGTCGCAACCCCAAAGGCGCGAGCGGTTGAACCAGTCGATGCGCTGGAGCTTTGGATCGCGGGTGAGGTCGATGTTCGCTACGGCCTCTTGTATATCGTCGACCGCGATGAGCAGCGTTTGCGGGTTCTCGCCGAGCTCGAGGCTTTCGAGGACGTCGTCGATGTGCTCGGCTTTGCCGACGATAGCGATCCTGCGGGGACTGGCGACCCACTGCCGCTGCCGCTCGCGATGGAGAATCGATCTCGAGGTTCCTACGAAAAGGACGGAAAAAAGCAGCGTGAATGCAAGACCGATGCGCGACGTCGAGATGCCGGGGTACGCGGAAAACAAGACGAATTGCGGGATAATTCCCAAGAAAAGGGCGGCCGCCGTATAGTACAGCTCGTCCTTCATAGAAAGCGCGAACGTTTTGCGGTAAAGGCCCAGTCGATCGAAAACCACGATCCACAGGCAGATCGAGAGCGTGCCGATGAGCAGCAGATTTGCCCAGACGTGCTGAGACGGCCACGAATGAAACCCTATGAGCGCTCCCAGCGTCCACGCGACGATGAAAAGCGCGATGTCCGTCGCGAGCAGCAGGGCAACCCAATGAGCAGGGTAAGATCCCGAAACGCGACGAGCCGCCGTATTCGGGACGCGTTGGGCCCTTTCTACTATGCGCGTCGACATTACCGTACACATCGTAGTCCGCCGCCCGTCTGCTGCCGAAGAGTCCTTAGCACCAAAGGCAGTGACCTCGGTGCAAAGGCCCGAGGTCCCTGTTGCAAACGTCCCTCGTCCTGAGTCTTGATGTCCTTATCAATTGGCCGGCGTCGGCGTACGCTTTTTACTGTGACCCCGAAGATATCGCCGTGGATGTCCCAACCGGCTTTGCCGCCGCCGGATGATTTGTACGCGGGAGTTCCACCCGAACGCGACGGCGAGCGCCTTTTCAAGGCCATCCTCAAGCGGTGGCAACTGTTCGTCGCGATCGCGCTCGGATTCGTCGTACTGGTCGGACTGGTGACGCTGCTCGTGCCCAAGTCGTATACGACGACGGTGCAGCTGCTGGCCGGACGTTCCGACGATACTGTCACTCAGAACGATCAAGGTACGAATCTCCCGGTTCTCAACGCCCTGGTTCTGCAAAGCGGCGAGCAGTCGGCCGAAACGCTCGCTGCGATTGCGCAACAGCAAGACATAGCTGCCGCCGTGGTCGATCAGCTCAAGTTGAACGTGAGGCCGGCCCAACTCTTAGGCCACATCAGCGTCCGTCCGATCGTCAATACCGCGCTGCTCGATTTAAGCGTAAGCTGGAGAACGCCCGAGGAGTCGGCGAACATTGCCAACACTTTCGCCGACGCATTTATCGAGCAAGAGCGTGAATTCGTGCGCATTCAAGCCGTGAGTGCCATCGGCTTTCTGTCTCAAGAACTTCCCGACGCGCGGGCTAAGATGAGCGACGCGGCGGCTCGGCTCGCGACTTTTCAATCCCAGCACGGCTATATCGACGCAACGGCGGAAGAGCAGCAATTAATCTCGCGGGTCGATACCGTCGATCAGCATTTAGACCAGCTCAAAGTCGACGAGAGCGAAGCGGTCGCCCTTCTGAAGAACGACAAACAGCAGATGGGCACGATAGCGAACACGATCGACAGCGCCCAGGAGGTCCAGGAGAATCCCGTCGCATCGGCCCTGCGTGCGAAGCTCGCGGACGTCGAAACGCAGCTCGCCAATGCCGAGCAGACGTATACGCCGGCGCATCCGCTGGTGATCTCGCTGCGAGCCCAAAAGGCGGCGCTGGAGGCTCAAATAGCTGCGCAGCCTTCGTCGGTCATCGGCCAGACGACACTGGCTCCGAATCCGCTCTATCAAACCCTGCAGCAGCAGAGCTCGACCTACGAGGCTCGCATTCAAGGCGATGAACGGCAGATGCGCGAGCTTCAAGCCGAGCGGAAGTCCTACGACGGCGCAATCAGTGCCCTTCCGCAGCAGGCCGTTCAGTTCGCGGCCATTCAGGAAGACGCCAAGCGTTCAGCGGACGTCTACAACGCGCTGCAGCAAAAGTACAACGACGCGCAAATAGCAAGAGCGACCGCAATAAGCGATATCGTCGTAGCGCAGCACGCGAACGCCGAGAGAGCCGTGAAGTCGCCCAGGCTCCTGGTCAACTTAGCTATCGCACTTGCCGTTGGCGTCCTTCTGGCGTTGTGCGTGGTCTACGTTCTCGACCTGATCGAGCGCAGGACCTTTAGCAAGTCCTTGATCAACTATCTCGGCCTTCCGATAATCGCGCGTATCCCGGCGTTTGGTGTCACCAGTCAGCGGATGCTTCCGTGGGTGCAATCGATGACGGTGGAAGCGTTTCTGCACCTCTGCGTTGCGCTGGGTTTCCAGAAGGGATCGCTGCGGACGCTTGCCGTGTTGAGCGGGGAGCGCGGCGACGGAAAATCGACGATCGCGTACCAACTGGCGAAGAGCCTCGCGCGACTGGAGCCGGGAATCCTGCTCGTCGATGCCGATTTGCGGCGGCCGACGCTGCATGAGAAGATCCCGTGCCATAGCACGCCGTCGCTCGCCGACGTACTCGCTCAGAAGATATCCCCTGAAGACGCGGTGCAGCACATCGGCGACGGTCTCGACATTCTCGCGAGCAGTCCCGGCACGGAAGAACCGGTGCACCTGCTCCAGGTCGGATTCGAGCCGCTACTCGCCTGGGCGCGACAGAGATACAAGATGGTGATCGTCGATACTCCGGCATTTCCCGCGGTATCGGACGGACTCGTTATCGCACCGAAGGTCGACGGCTCGCTCTTGGTCGTCAAAGAAAAGGCTTCAGACGAAAAAACGCGCCTTGCGGTGACGAACTTGCGTTTACTCGGGATTGAGAATATTTTGGGAATCGTCCTCAACAACGTGACGGTTCAAACGACGGACTATCACGATTATCTCGGCACGATACCCACCCCGGCGCTTCGCGGATGAGCGGCATGACAAGCGTCACCGTGGTGCTTCCGGCGTTTAACGAAGGCGCCGAGCTCGCCCCGTCTTTGGCCAAGCTGGCCGAATACTTCGCGCTGCATCGCGGGTACGAGTTCAGTTATATCATCGTAGACGACGGCAGCAGCGACGATACCTTGAAAATCGCGAAAGACTTCGCGCGCTGGCGTCCGAACGTGCGCGTGATCCAGCACCAACGGAATCGCGGCGTGGGAGCCGCCCTGCGAACCGCTTTTAGGCTAATCGATAGCGATCTGGTGGTGGTCTTGGATGTGGACCTCAGCTACGAACCGCGAATGGCCATGCAGTTGATTGAAGCGCTCGATCGAGAGGACGCCGATATTGCGCTGGCCTCTCCGTATTTGCAGGGCGGAGCAGTCGTCAACGTGCCGTTCGTTCGGCGTATGCTAAGCAGAGAAGCAAATAGATTCCTCTCACTGGCGACGGCCGGCCGTTACGCAACCCTTACGTGTATGGTGCGCGCCCTTCGCACGACGGCTTTGCGGCAGCTCGAGTTTTGCACCGATGGAAAGGTCGCGATCGCCGAAATGCTCTTGAGCGGCATTCGTCAGAAGATGCACGTCATCGAACTTCCCGCAACGCTGCAATGGAGTGATGCACGGCGTTCGGATTGCGGCCGTCTGAATATTCGCGGCCTCATCTCGCAAATCGTTGCGACGGTGATAGTGGCTTGTCGCCATCGGCCGTCGCTGTGCCTCGCCGTGCCGGGCTTGATTCCCGGCCTCCTGCCGCTCGTTGTGGCGGTGCTTCTCTTACTGCACGTAAGCGCGCGCGTACTCGAAATTGGGACCATTGCAACGCTCGTCGTGCAATACGGAAGTCTCGCGCTCTTTACCGGTCAGATAAGCGCTTTTATTGCACGCACCTTCCGGCAAAGACGCCGTATTTCTAAGGGAGTAACCGAAAGTGGCTATAGCCTTCCCCACCACATCCCGTAGGACGCTTCCTTCCGATCAGGACGCATCCGGCCGTAATCTCGGCGCGGAGGAGATTGCCAATGTCTCTGCCGCGATCGACAGCGGTATGTTGACCAGCACCAAGGGAACGTTCGTGCGCGAACTGGAACTGCGGTTCGCTACGCTGCTGGGCGTCAAGCATGCTTTTGCGTGCTCCTCCGGAACGGCAGCCGTGCACTGTGCGATTGCGGCAATCAACCCGGACCCCGGCGATGAGATCATCACGACGCCGATCACCGACATGGGCGCAATCGCGCCCATTCTTTATCAGGGCGCCGTTCCGGTCTTTGCCGACGTCGAGCGATTGACGTGCAACGTGACGGCCGCCTCCGTGGCGCAGCGTCTCAGCTCGCGAACGCGAGCCATCGTCGCAACCCACCTCTTCGGCAATCCATGTGAGATCGACGAGATCGTCGCGCTGGGAGATCGCGCGGGCGTTCCGGTGATAGAGGATTGTGCCCAGGCGTTTCTGGCTTCGTACAAAGGACGTTTCGTTGGTACGGCGGGCAGGATTGGATGTTTTAGTCTGCAGCAAGGAAAGCACGTTACCACCGGCGAGGGAGGCCTCGTCGTGACCAACGACGACGAACTGGCGAGGCGGATTTATCTTTTCATCAATAAAGCCTGGGGCTACGGCGACGAGAATCCGGATCATTATTTTCTGGCGTTGAACTACCGGATGTCCGAGTTGTGCGGCAGCGTCGCTCTCGCGCAGCTCGGAAAACTTCCGCAGGTGGTCTCGCGGCGGCGCCGGCTCGCCGAAGTCCTCACGGAAAAAATCTCCGGCATCGACGCCCTCCTAACGCCGTTCGTGCTGCCCGGCGCCGAGCACAGCTATTGGAAGTATTGCGTTCGAATGGCGCCCCACGTGCCGGCGAGCGCGGTTTTCGACGTGGCGCGATCGCTCAAGGAACGCGGTATCGTCAGCGCACCGCGATACATTCAAAAGCCGGCTTTTATGTGCGAGGTGTTTCAACTCCGCAGAACGTTCGGCAACAGCGGATACCCGCTGACGCTGGCGCGCCCGGAGGCGCTCGACTACCGGCTGGAGAGCTATCCCGGTGCTGCCGACGCACTGGAGCGCATCCTCGTCATTCCTTGGAACGATCGTTACGACGACGACGACGTCGATTACATCGCCGACGCGCTTACCGGCGCGGCAGCCGCTCTGAACCGGGAAGGGATGGCCTCGTGAGCGCGTTGCGATTCGCGATCGTCGGTACCGGGGCGATCGCCCGAGCGTACGCAACCGCATTTGCTGCCACGAAGCGAGCGAAGATCGTGGCGGCGTGCGACGTTCGCCCCGCGGCCGTAGAGGAATTCGCGCGGCAAGTGGGCTGCGCGGGCTATACGTCCCTGCAGGACATGGTGGCGGGAACCAAGTTCGACGCCGCCGTGGTCTGCGTGCCGCCGGCTTTTCACGAGGTGGTTGCGTGCGAGCTGCTGCGCAGCAAGAAACACGTGCTCTGCGAGAAGCCGCTCGCAGTCACCGTCCGCTCGGCGCTGACGATGATCGCTACCGCGGCTCAGCACGGCACGATCCTCACGATGGCCTCGAAGTTCCGCTACGCTGCGGACGTGCGCAAGTGCCGTGAGCTCGTCTTCAATGGAGCTATCGGCGAACTGGTTTTCTTGGAAAACGCCTTTACTTCGCACGTGGACATGCGTCAACGCTGGAACTCGGACGCCGCCGTGAGCGGCGGCGGCGTGCTCATCGACAACGGTACGCACGCCGTCGATATCTTGCGCTACTTCCTCGGAAACCTTTGCGACATACAAGTCGTCGAAGGCCGGCGCATGCAGGACCTCGACGTCGAGGACACCGTGCGCCTCTTCGTCCATAACGACAGCGGCGTCATGGGCGCGTCGGACCTGTCGTGGAGCATCGACAAGGCGCTGGAAACCTACTTGCGGGTCTATGGAAGCTGCGGAACCATCCTCATTGGTTGGCAGACGTCCCGTTTTCGCCGTCACGGTGAAACCGAGTGGCGCACGTTTGGAAACGGATACGACAAGATACAAGCGTTTCGGGACCAGATCGAAAATTTCTGCGACGCAATTCAGGGCATTGCAGAGCTAATCGTGACCCCGGGCGACGGCCTGGCGTCGGTGCGGGTCATTCAGGCGGCATATACGGCTCTCGCGCTGGCTCGTTGGGAGAGAATCGACGACGAGCGGGAACCGGTGCGCGTGGAGACCGGTACGATCGGCAAAGCGATGGTGGCTTCCTAGCATGGCCGTACATCCCACTGCGATCATCGAGCCCGACGTTATCATCGGCAAGAACACTGCCGTTTGGGATAACGTTCACGTTCGCCATTCCACGCGCATCGGCGCGGACTGCATCATTGGAGAGAAAAGTTACATCGCCTACGACGTTCGCATAGAGGACAAGGTCAAGATCAACGCGTTCGTATACGTTTGCACAGGCGTAGAGATCGAGCGCGGCGTCATGATCGCCGCCGGGGTAACCTTCACGAACGATCGTCATCCACGCGCCACGACTACGGGGTTCGAGCGTCTCTTGCCATCGGATCCGAACGAAGCAACGCTCAGCACGCTCGTACGAGAAGGCGCTACCATCGGCGCCGGCGCCATTATCGGGCCGGGCATTACGATCGGCCGGTTCGCTATGGTCGGGATGGGCTCCGTGGTCACTCACGACGTGCCCGACTTCGCCATCGTTTGCGGTAACCCGGCAAAAAAGGTTGGGTACGCGTGCGCGTGCGGCGAGACGCTGCCGCAAGACAGCTCTTCGACAAGTGCCGGAATCGAGTGCTCCTCTTGCCGAGCGCAATACGTTCCGGGCGGATCCAGCATCGTGCAGTTGACGTTCGCATAATGGGACGCTTCGGAATCGTCGGCGGCGGCTTGCTGGGAATGACGTTGGCTTGGGATCTTTCCAAGGCCGGCCATGCCGTAACGATTTTTGAAGGCGCACCCCGCTGCGGCGGTCTCGCGGCTCCTTGGGAGCTGGGCGACGTGATTTGGGATCGTCACTATCACGTTACCCTCTCGTCGGATACGGCGCTTCGGGAGCTCTTGCGAGAGCTCGATCTCGAGCGGGAGATGCAATGGGTAAAGGCGAGCACGGGATTTTACATCGACGGCGCGCTCCATTCTTTTTCGGGTGCAATGGACTACATGCGGTTTCCGGCCCTTTCGCCGCTGCAGAAAATTCGTTTGGCTGCAACAATCGTGATGGCGTCGCGCATACGCGATTGGCGGCCGCTGGAACGGATCACGGCGGTTGAGTGGTTGACGCGTCACTGCGGTGCGGCCACGGTTGAGAAGGTGTGGCTGCCGCTGCTGCGTGCCAAACTCGGCCCGCACGCGCGGCGCGCCTCGGCTGCCTTCATTTGGGCGATCATCGCCCGAATGTTTTCCGCGCGCGGTAATGGCCCCAAGCGCGAGCAGTTCGGCTACGTAAAGGGGGGCTACAATCGAATCCTGCATCGGTTCGAAAACCGCTTGGCGCAGCGTTTCGTCGAGATTCGCACGTCGTGTCCGGTCAGGCGCCTCGAGCCTTCCGGCGAGCACATCGACGTCGTTACCGATTCTGGGACGGCAACCTTCGATCGCGTCGTCGTGACGCTTGCGGCGCCGTTAGCGGCGAAGCTATGCACGTGTCTGGCGCCGGCCGAACTAACACGCGCTTCGGCGATCGAGTACCAAGGCATCGTTTGCGCGTCGGTTCTCATGGATCGGCCTTTGACGCCTTACTATATTACCAACATTGCGGACGCTACCGTGCCGTTTACCGCAGTCATCGAGATGAGCGCCCTCGTCGATCGCAAAGAATTCGGCGGAAAGACGCTGCTGTATTTGCCGAAATACGTGGCATCGGAGGATCCCGCGCTGCTCATGAGCGACGCGGAGATCGAAGAAACGTTCCTCGCCGCGTTGGAACGAATGCATCCGTCGTTCGATCGAGCTAACGTCCGCGCGTTCCGCGTCTCTCGGGTGCCTCATGTGTTTCCAATTCCGACGGTCGGTTATTCGGAGCGGCTTCCCGCGATACGAACGTCGCTGCCCTCCCTGATCGTTGCGAACAGCGCTCATATCGTCAACGGGACGCTCAACGTCAACGAGACGGTCAAACTCGCGCACAGTATCGTGCCCGAGCTGCTTTCAAGTGACGTGTCCGGGAGGAAGGAACTGATTCACGCATGAGGGCATCGTTGTCGCTCGACCTCGACAACCAATGGTCGTACATGAAAACTCACGGCGACGAGCGGTGGAAATCGATGCCGTCGTATTTAAACGCGCTGGTTCCACGCGTTCTCGACGTTCTCGACGATTTAAAAGTGAAAATAACGTTCTTTATCGTCGGAAGAGATGCCGACTTGCCGCAGCATGCAGACGTGTTCGCCGAAATTGCGCGTCGCGGTCACGAGATCGGTAACCACTCGTACGAACACGAGCCGTGGATGCACCGTCGCACGCCGTTCGACATCGACCAGGAGTTGGCTCGTGCCGAGGAGTCAATCGAACGCGTCACGGGGCAGCGGCCCCGGGGATTCCGCGGCCCCGGATTTACGCGCTCCGAATCGATGCTCGAAATTCTAGTGAGTCGGAACTACCTGTACGATGCTTCATCGCTTCCTACATTCATAGGGCCGCTCGCGCGCGCGTACTACTTTCGCAGCGTCAAACTAAGTGAGAACGATCGTGCGGAGCGAGAGGATCTTTTTGGGAGCCTTGGGGACGGACTGCGTCCCAATAAGCCTCACCGTTTACGCGTGAATAACGGTTCGATCGCGGAGATCCCGGTAACGACGTTCCCCTTGCTTCGCGTTCCCATACACGTCAGCTACGTCCTCTACATCTCGTCGCTGCTGTCACACCGGGCGGCAATGACGTACTTTCATGCGGCATTGCGCTGCTGCGAACTGACGCGCACCGAACCCTCGATCTTGCTCCACCCGCTGGACTTCCTCAGCGCCGCAGACTGCCGGGAGCTGGCATTCTTTCCCGCGATGAGCATGGATCCGGCGCACAAGAGCCGCACGGTGCTCGAATCGCTGGAGGCGCTCGTCGGGAGATTCGACGTGCGACCGGTGCGCGAGCTTGCCGAGTGGGCGAAGGACGTCCCGAAAGACGTCCCGCAGGACGTCCCGCAGGGCGTCCCGCAGGACGCGGCATGATCGAGATGGCCGCACCGCTCAAAGTCCTCGTCGTCAACAAAGAAATGTTGTTTGCGCGGGCGCTAGCACGTATGGTGGCGGCCGATCCCGGTATGAAAGTGGTTGGAATAGTCGCATCGACCGGTCAGATCGCACCGAACGCCGATGTGGACGTAGCGGTGGTCGACGTCGACGCCGAGCCGCCCGACGACATCTTACAGCGGCTCAAAACCAACGGCGGGAAAATTAAAGTCTGTGCCTTGTCGTTCCACGAGCACGGCGAGCTGATGGAGCATTGCCTCGCGTCAGGTATAGACGCTTACGTGGTGAAAAGCTCTGCCTCACAAGAACTTCTCGATGCGATACGCGCGGTTTGCCAGGGCCAAGGCTACGCCGACCCGCGGGCTGCGGCGGCGCTGCTCTGCAACGGCGCGTTCGCCCACCGCCGCGCGCTCTCTGCGCGCGAACGGGAGATCATGCGCCTCATCGCTCAGGGCTTGACCAATCGCGAAATCGGGCAGCACCTGGCAATATCGGAAAAAACGATCAAGAATCACGTGAGCCACATTCTATCGAAGCTCAACTGCAAAGCACGATCGCAAATCGCCGTTACGGCGATTCGAATCGGGCTGGCCTGACTACCAGCGCACAACCCAACAACGTAAGCAGACCCAGCCACGCTACGATTTGCGGCGCGAACTCGCGTACGGTCAAGGCTGGCGTAGCCACGATATATGCAGCCCACGCTGTCGCCGCGATTGCATCGGGAGCGGAGTGGAAAGGACGCGACAGGATATCGGCCGCAGTCGTTGCGGGCTGCACTAGATGCAGCGCCAAAAAAGCGACCACCGTCGCCGTTGCGCCTGCCACTGCTAACGCCAAACGGCGGTACCTGTGGATGGCGAGCACTGCATACAATCCGCCGGCGACGCCGGCGAAGTTTAGCGCAATGACGGCGCGCTCAGGGCGCTGCGTCCACACCGCAACCAGCAGTGCCACTGCCGCGGCGGCGAGCGACCGATAAAAAGCGGTGGGTGCACGGGCAGCAACGACGAGAGCGGCGGGCACCGCGATCAGAATTTGGAGATCGTGCAGAAAAAGGCCGAGCAACAATACCGCAGCCGGCGGCAGCAGCGCCAGCATATCCGGTTGGCCGGCGCGCGCGAACCGTCCAGCCAGGAGCACGCCGAACGAAAGGGTGCAGGCGAACCAAATCTGGGCGATCGAGAGCGCCAAGTGCGGCGAGGCGCCTAGCGCGTACAGCAGTCGGCTGGAACTAAACTGGTCGGACGCGGCGAGCTCGGCGCGTGCCATGAGCGGCAGAACGCTAAGGAGAAATTCGCCATTGCCCGCAATCCCCAGCAGTGCGACGCTGACCGCACCGAGAGCGCAGGCAGTAACGGCGATGGCCACGCGCGCGCGAGGCGCGAACAGGAACATTGCAACGACGGCCGCCAACCCGACGTTGGGTTGAACGAGCGCCAGCGTTGCCGCTATTCCTGCGTCGCGCCACCGCCCCCGTGCTGCATAGTACGCCGCGCAGCATATAGCTAGTGTAGCGAGCGGAGCGATTTCTCCGTAGGCCACGTTGAGCATCGTCAGGGGCGCGAGGGACAGGAGAACGGCCGCGCTCGGGGCTCGTATCAACGTTGACAAGCATTTCGCGCTGATTGCCGCGGCGACGACGAGCAGGAAGGAAAAGAGAAGCGAGGCTGCTTTGGCCGGCAACAGCGATAGGGCGGCTAACGGGAGAAGATCGTAGCCCGGCAGCGGGGCCGGCTCGACGTACCCGTCCGGAAAGGGCGTCCGTTCGAAACGGCGCTCGCAGGTGCGAAGAGGCTCGACGCGATACGGGTCGTGCCCCTCGCGGACTGCGGTGCCCGCGCAGTAAAACGCTTTGAAGCTTTGGTGCTCGACGCTTCCGGTCCCAGCAAGATAGAGCGCTGCTACGATCAAGGCAAGGAATACGGAGGCAAATGCGGCCATCCCGGCGCGCGCCGTCATGTGACAAGGGTAAACGAACGAGCCGGCAATGAGTAGAGGCTGGCGGCTACGGCATCGCATGACGCAAGGGCATGCCGCAGGGACTTTGGGCGCGGCGGTGCGGGACCATCGACGTTGGCTGCGTCGTCCTCCCAAACTATAATTAGCCCGTGGCCGAGGCCGTACAACGCAACGTAGTCTTGTCGCGCCGCGTGTCGCTTGCGACTGCGGCCGTTGTGCTGAACCTGGCAATCGCGCTTCCACTGGCATACGCGCTCAACATTTGGCAGGACGAAGCCTACACGCTCCATACGACCGCGCACGGCATCCAATATGCGCTGCAGCAAGCCGTTGCCTTCGAGCAAAATGCGCCGCTCTATTTTCTCATTGTGGTGGCCCTGCGTCACGTCAGCGAAAGCGTCTTCTTTCTGCGCGGTTTTTCCGTGCTGTGCGCGGCGGCCACCGTTTCGATCGTTCCTTCCATCGTTCGGCGATATATACCGAAAGCAGATGCCGGGGCCGTGGCAGTTGTAGTCGCCTGCAATCCGTTTTTGATTTGGTCGGCCGTCGAGATGCGCGTTTACGCGCTCATCGTGTTCATGTCTGCGCTGCTCCTGCTGGCGTTTTACGACGCTTTCATGAAGGAGACGGAATCACGTTGGGCCGCCGCAGGCTACGCCGTCGTCGTGGCTTTGTCGCTCTACACGCAGTACTATCTCGCCTTCATCGTCGCTGCTCAAGCGATCGCCGTAGCGTTATGGTACCGTCGACGGGCTTTTCGGTTCGTCGCAGCCTGTTTTGCCGCCGGCGTGGCGTTTGCGCCCATGCTGGCTACGATTCCCGCTCAGGTCGGCAATTTTCGAAGCGGTTTCTCGTCGCCGAGCGTCGTGCACTCGTTCGCAACGCTGGCGATGATTCTGTGGCACTTTCTTTTACCGTTGCCGTTTCCGGGCGGCAGGTTGGTGTACGCGGGACTCACGGTTATCGCTGCGTTCGGTTTGGTGCGGTATCGCCCATCTCTGACGGTAAGCGCCGGGGGCGCCGTCGTAGCGATTGCCGTAGGCGCCGTGATCCTGTTTGCAGGCGCCACGTATGCAGCCGGCGTTCACGTGTTGAACCGGCACGCCGCTTCACTCTATATTCCGGCGGCGCTGAGCGTCTTCGCGGTTATTGCCGCATTGCGAATACCGTCGCGCGTCCGGATTGCGGCGTACACTGCGGCAGGTTTGGTAGTGCTTTCTTTACTGACGCTAGCGAGCACGTATCGAGCTATGGCGACACCGGGGGACTGGATCCGGGTGACATCCTACATACGCAGCCACGAACGGGCCGGCGAGCCGATAGCCATTTTCGAAGCCGAGAACGCGTTGCCGTTTGCCTACTATTATCGGGGACCAAACGAGATTGTGCCGATTCCGCAGGGCGTGAACTTTCAGGACTACCACGTTACGGACTTTATCATTCGTGACGATTCGCAGCTTGGTGCCGTCATGCCGCGCGCGCAGCGGCTTTGGCTGATTACGGCTGGAGAGTGCACTTCCGCGAACGTGGCCTTCGGATGCTCCACGCTCGAGCGCTTCGTTGCCGCGCACTATCTGGTATTGTCGAATACGCCGTTTTATCAGTCGCGCGTGAGACTGCTGGAACGGATTCGCGCGCACTCTTAGTGCGGCATGAAGGCGCGGCCCTCGACCAAATGCATGTTTGGAACATCGTCGGACGACGATTGCTCGCTGGCAGTTATTCTTTCAGTAGAACTGTGTTATCGATACGGTAAGACGACGCATAAGGAAAATCGGACCCCGAGCGGGAAGCCGCCCTCCTCACCGGGGCCTGTAGCTCAGCGGTAGAGCGGCCGGCTCATAACTGGTTGCGCGTAGGTTCGAATCCTACCAGGCCCACCAGAAAGCGCGAAAGTCGAGGGGGCGCCACTATGTCTGCAACTCCAGTCGACGATAGAACTGCAGCTCGCCCTTGCCTTAGTACGCGAGCACGTGTCGCACGAAAACGCACACGACCTCGACGGAATCATGCGAACCTTCGGCGACACGGCGCAATACGATGACGAGCCGGCGGCCGAGCATCACGTTGGAGCAGTCGCCGTGCGCGGATACTACGCCCAGCTGCTGCAAAGCGTTCCCGATCTCTTCATCGACGTGCAGCACGAGCACATCACCGAGGAATGCGTGATTTTAGAAGTCGTGATTCGCGGCACTCACGCCGGAACGTGGCGCGGCTTGCCGGGGACGAATCGTACCGTCGCGATTCCGCTCTGCGGCGTCTTCATTTTCGATCAAAAGGATCGACTGAGCGGCGAGCGGATCTATTACGACCGCGCGACGGTGTTTCGCCAGCTAGGCGTCTTTCACGAACCTGAGACGGTTTTGGGTAAAGTCGTAACGGTGCTTTCGCATCCAATAACGATGGCTCGGATAGGAATGCAGCGCCTCAAGCGCGGTTCTAAACCGCCACCTTAAGCCACCGCACCCAGTGGAGGAGGCTCCCCCTCCCTTGCCCCGTTGGGCGAAGCCATCAAAAGCGTTGACAAGGACCAGGGTTGCCGGGTAGCCTACCTCCTGTCACCGAGGCGCCATCGTCTATCGGTTAGGACATCGCCCTTTCAAGGCGGAAAGACGGGTTCGATTCCCGTTGGCGCTACCAATACGTGCGCGAAAAAGCATGATCTTACAAGGTTTTACCACTAGCGCAATACTTGCCTGACCACATTTTGCCCACATCGCTTCACACCGCGATGCTTCCAGCGGCCGCCATCTTAGCGTTATCCTGAACCCTCTGCCTCGTCACCAAGGGCTGCATCCATTCGCGCAGCCGCCTCACGCTTGACCGAAGCAAAGAGATGGGCGTACAGATCAGCAGTAGTTGAAATCGCCGAGTGACCTAATGCGTCGGAAATGGCCTTGAGGTCAGTGCCGGCGCTGAGCGCGATGGAAGCAAACGAGTGACGGAGGTCGTGGAACCTCACATGAGCTTTTAGTCGTTTGATTCCGCGATGGAACATCGACGAAAAGGTGGCCGGATTCCACGGCTCCCCAAGACGATCGAAGACGATCGTCGACTCCGTAGGGCGACCAAGGCCGAGTTGAAGCAGACGCTGCGCTTGCGTTAGCCGATGCTTCCGCATGCTCTGAGCGACAAACTTGGGCATAACCACGGTGCGGCGAGAGCGAGGCGTCTTTGGTTCCTTGAACCGCGTCACGCCGCTCACCCTTTCGAGCGAACGCTGCACGGTGATCGTAGCCGAATCGAGATTCACGTCTCCCCACCGTAGCCCGAGCAGCTCCCCTCGGCGCAAGCCGGTGCCGAGAGCGGCGGCGACGATCATCTCGATTTCGCTATCCTTGAACGCCGCAAGAATGAGGCGCGCGGCCGTTCCGTCGAGAGCCGTCATTTCCTTGCGCATCGCACGAGGTGCCTTCATGAACTCGCACGGATTAGCAGCGATATAGCCATCGATGCGGGCTTCTCTGAGTGCGGTGTTCAGGGTCATAAAGATGTGGTGAACGGAACGAGCAGAGAGCGCGCCACTCTTTTTGTCTCTTCGCCTATTCGTTGACCAAGCAGTGATGGCACTCTCTACATGGTGCTTACGCAATTCAACGAGTCGAATAGCGCCTAATACCGGGTTTAAGTGAAGGTTCACGATCGAGGTATAGCGCTGCAATGTTTTCGCCGTTACCCTGGATCTTTTTGCATCGAGCCACGCGAGGAGGTACTCGGCGACCGTTGTACGTCGGTTGAAATCGACGTAACCACCCTTAGATAGTGACGCGATAAGCTCGGCGGCGCGCGCTTCCGCATCTTTTTTAGTGCCTGTTACCGTAAAGGTTCTCTGCCGCCGTTTCCCGCTGAGATCACGCGGCAGCTCGATTGTTACGGTCCACGAATCCTTCGATCGCTTGCGGAAGTAGCCTCGCATCAATGGCTCCTCATCTTATTCACGTCGCTCCAGTTCTTAAGTAGTTCGTTCAGATTATTCTTGCGTCTGTGGTCAAAGCAGCATACTCATCGTAACGTGCGTTCTTTTCATCAAGATCCGCTTTGCGCCGAACCACTATGCTGCCGAATCCCAATTTGTGTTCTCCTGTCTAAACTGAGAACGAAGGCAAAATCCCGCCGTCTGAGCAGAGCGCATATTGGCTCCCATGTTTGATGTTCGCGGCTCGCGTCCAAGAGGAGCTCGGCAGCAGATGGGTCCTCGGGCCAATACATGCGTAATGTTTTGAAAACAGTAGGGAAGGAAGCATCGCGAATCTGGTCGGGTGTGTGCAGATTACTCTTCTCTAACGTGCGAGCGACCTGGTACGCCTCCCAAATCGCGAGGTCGAAGTCCGTGCGGCGCCTGCGGCTCGAAGCGATCGGTGTTACCGTTTAGCGCGCTCCACGCGGCCGCCAGCGCGTTCTTTGAGTGGGCAAAAATTGCGGCCGCGATCCTTCGGGCGAGGGTGATGTCAGCGGCAGACCGACCGCGCGGCGCTCATGATCGACAATCATCGGTAAGGAAGCTAGCATCAAACCAGCGCGACTCGCGCCTATCAGCGGGACAAGCTCATTCCCGAGGCGGATAAGTTCCGCAATGTGACCAGCGGCATATAGCCCGACCGGTCCGCGCACGAACTGCAGCCTCGTGCTAAGCGTTTCGCCGATCCAGTACGCCATTTCATCGTCTGGCAAATGATCGCCACTCGCGTATCGTTCCAGGTCTTCTCTCCGCTTTCTCGCCGTCCGCTCCGAGCGTTGCCTCAGTGTAGCCAGCTCGTCCATCGTGAAGTTACCTTCATCGATCACGGCGGAGAACCACGTGACGAACTTGTCTTTGGCGCCTTCCCTTCTAACCGACTTTCGACGAAGGAACCCCATTTTTGCGATGCTTCATATCCATCATCATTCTCCGCAATCTCTTGTCGACGCGTTCGGGTAATAGCCAGCAGCTTGATCTGGTGCTCTTTCTTCGGTGTCGTACTTTCTTTCTCCTGACGTCTTGCCCTTTTGCGGGTTGCCGGACACTTACTAGAAGCTTCCGGCACAACGATGCTTGAACTGACACACTTCAGCACATAACATTACTGGAGATCAAAGCATATCGACAAGCACGGCCAACGGAGAGGCTTTGTACGTGGCAACATGTGAGAAGATCAAACGCGCTACCGTAACCATCGCGGAAGCAGCACGCATCCTCGGCATCGGTCGAAGCTCAGCCTACGAGGCCGTCCGGATGGGCCACTTTGGACGCTCAGGCTGGCCAACAAGAGACTCGTGATTCCGAAGCTGGCATTGGAAAAGCTCCTCAGCGAGTGCGAGCCAAAGCGCTTGGAGCGCGGCGGGCGGGTTCGCCGTTGAGTCGTGACGTTGGTGCCGAACGTCGCGAGGGGCTAGACGAAGGTTCCTAACGCTATAATTTGTGATCCCGAACCTGCCGTCCGAGCTGAAGCTGATGCTGATTTACTTGCTATCGCACGACTGGGTGGCCTCGGGCTGCTCCCCCAAGCCAGCGCCGATTCCGTTTCACTTAGGGTGTCGCCGATTTCAATGTTGGCCAGCCGTCGCGCCAGCTCCTAAAGTCGGGTGACGTCAGCATTTCGAATGGCTCGACGGCTTCACGGAACCGATACATACTGGACCTCAGCTCGTTCAATGCGGACATCGATGTCCGCCCGAGCGAAACACCAGAGGAGGACACCCATGTCCGCCATCAGCACGACGCCGATGTCCGGCCTAGGGGGACATCGGCGTCCTCCAGTTCCTCTTCCTCAAGAACCACTATTCAAGAAAAGGTATCAACAACAGTTGGTGCTGACGAGTTGGAAGTAGAGCTAGTTCGCGGCGAGTTGGCGGTCGCAGGTATAGGCGAACCCATGAGGTCACAGCTCGCGGCCACTTGTTCGATAACCGCTGTACGCCGGCAGATCGAGTCTATACGTCATGGGAGCTTCCGCAACCGACGGCGGCGCTCGTTGCTGCCTTGCGTTACGGGTGGGCCTAATTACCCGCCGCCAAAGAGGCGCGTGAGGCGGAAAAGCGCGCGAACCTGAAAGAGCGGGCACTCCTTGCCGCGGGGTTAGTCGCCGCAATTGTGGTTGAGCCCGGAGCGCGAGAGGCGCTCATGCGTATGACTCCGCCCGAGCGACAATCGCTTTTGGAAAAAGCACGAACAGAGCTCGGCGGTCACGTTGCCGCCGAGATCTATGGCGACGTATCGCTTCGGCACGATGGTTGTCAATTTCCACGCATGGCACATCGTGGCCGTAGAGCAACGCGCGAGCGAAACGGCGTAACCGGTATCGGGGTGCGAGCACCGCAGCTTTAATGCCCCCAAATCTCAACAAGGCACCCAATGGACCACGCTTCGCGCGCTCCACGGGGCCTTGGCAGCGGCGGGCACCGCCCTCCCCTTGCATCCCCACCGGGTTCACCGACGCCGCGCGGTTCTGCACGCGACATAGTTTTGAAGGTTAGACTGTCGCAAGTCGAGCGCGACCGATTAGCCGCAGTCGCGACCTCCGCCGGCAAAACTCGTTGCCGACCTAATCCGACAGGATGCCGGTCGCCTCACCGTCCGTGACGTTGGAACCGAGCGCGCCAGGGTCGCTATGCTGAACCGCATCAATGCGAACCTGAACATGATTGCACGCTGGGTTAATACGGACCGCAGTGCGGCCGACGCCGTTCAGGTTATCGCCCAACTCGCCTCCGTAGCGCGCCAAGCTTGCCCTGGTTAAGCGCGTGACCGGTATTGTTTCTCGAAGCACGATCGGGGTAAGGTCGCAAGCGCGATTCGCTACCTCACCGATCGCGTTCGCGACGGCCTTGAAGAGAACCGGCGCCGAGCAGACCACGGAGTGATCCTCACCTCGTGGCGAAGCACATCGACATCCTCGACTTCATACACGATACACCTCAGGCTATCTCTGCGTTCGCACCTGGCGAGCTAATAACGGCCGAGTTGGAGCGAGACATTATGGACCGATTCGAAGCCGCTGCCTTCGCTGGCCTTGAACGCGATTGGTACGCGATTCTGTGGGTTTGCCACGAGCATGCGGGGCACCATGAGTCGCACTTCCTCGTCCCGCGCCTTGAGCTCTCAACCGGCAAGAGCCTGGAACATCGCACCGCCTGGAGCCAGGACCAGCGAGCTCTTCGATACCTTTCGCACGCTCATAAACATCGAACGCGGATTTGCGGACCCGGAGGACCCGGACCGGGCTCGCGATGTTCACGTCCCACACCATATCGCAAAGCTACGCGCTGCCGACGTCCGCGCTGGACGGGATGCACGCCAGGACCCACGCGAGCTCATCGGCGCCGCTATTGCGGCAGCCGTCGATCGGGGAGACATTGCCGATCGCGATGGTGCTATCTCGTTTCTTCGCGACGCAGGCTTTGAAATCAATCGGAGAGTGCCTGACTACCTTTTCGTCGTGACGCTCACACGAACGACAAGTATCGCCTGAAAGGACCCTATTCCCATGTCGAATTCCGACGAGAACGGCTTGCAATCCAGGTTGCAGAGCGCCTGGAAGAATTTGAACGACCGAAGCCCGAGCGAATCGAAGAACTCGTCAAAAAGCTCGAACGGCTCAGCCTCGCCCGCCGCGAGTACAACCTCCAGCGATATGCCGACCTTCAAGGACGTACGCTACGGTCGGGTCGCAGTCGCGACGTATCGCAACTTGGTCAGGAACTCGTTTCTGAAGGCCGACACGGAAGAGAGGTGGTGACGGTCGTGGGGCTACGTAAACCTATCCCTGATCGCGCTGGGCATGGTTCTGATCTCGATGGACCTCGGGCTCGCCGCAGCCGCAGGATCCCTAGCGGCGGATACGGCGCAGCCACGGCAAGCCACAGTTCTCAAAGCGTTGAGAGGTGGATACTTGCTCCAGGAGGACGCCTCGGGCAAGTACCGCGATCCCCGTCGACATCTTGGACAGCCAGCCGTTGCCATACCGCTGGAAGAACGTCAACTATCTCCGCCTTCGCGTGAAGAAGCTTTGAGCGATGACCGAGCTGGAGCGTCAATTGCCGAGCGCATTCGAGCGTTTGGAGAACGAGTATGCGAGGCGGGAGCACGCCTTGCAGAGCGCCTTGCTGAATACGGGCAGCAATTGAGCCAGCGATTCGACGAACAAACGAGCTTCTTATCTCAGCGATTGGACGACACGACGAAGCGGCTCGAACTCACGGCCAAGACGGTCGCGTCTTGAACGGCGAAGTCTCGATCTCACACGGGAGCATCTGCAAAACCGAGGCTCTTCTCACGCGAGGCTCGCTCTTCGCAGCGCGTCGCTACGGTCTGTCGACCTTCTCGAGCGACGCGCGCATACTCGACGGGGGCCCCATCGGATGCGCCCAGGGGTTGTTCCTTCAGCACTGTCCTTAAGCTTGCACGCGCCGTCGGCATCTCAATGGAGGACGTGGCGCTCCAATGGAAGGCAAAGCGGCGGGCGGCGCTTCGGGCGCAGCCAAGGCGGTCGCTGGTGCCTTGGCTGAAATCGAGCGCATGAGGTCGGACGCCCGCAGACTCATCGTCCGTCTAGAAAAAGCGGCTGGAAGCTCGACCCTCACACCAGCCGGCAGCTTCCCAAGCGAAAGCGCTGAGAAGGCAACATCCGCAGATAGTTCATTGGGCCCCGAGGCCGGCTGTGGCGGCTTGGTGTAATCTCCCGGTAGCTTGCTGCCAGGGAGGCACGATCTCGAAATGTCACGCGTCAAGAGCGGTATGAATGGCGCACGTTCTTCAGTACAGCCCAACGCTAAGAAAACAAATGGCGGCGATCTTGGGTTTTGAGGCAACGCTCTGGTCTGCAGCGGATACGCTGCGCGGCTCAATGGATGTGTCGGAGTACAACATCCGTCCTCGGGCTTATCTTCCTGAAGTACATCTCCGACGCGTTCGAAGAGCTGCACGCACAGCTCGCGACGCGACCCGGAATCGGATCCTGAAGATCGCGACGAATACAAGGCGCGCAACGTGTACTGGGTGCCGCCGGATGCGCGCTGGTCGCAGATCGCCGCGAAGGCGAAGTCGCCGCAGATCGGCGAGATCGTCGACAAGGCGATGATTGCGATCGAGCATGACAATCCGCGGCTTCGCGGAGTGCTTCCCAAAGGAGTATGCGAAGCCGTCGCTCGGATCGACGCGGCTTGGCGAGATCGTTGACCTCATTAACGGCATCGGCTTGGGCGACGCAGAGGCGCGTAAGCACGATGTGATCGGGCGCGTCGTACGAATATTTCCTCGGGCGGTTTGCGAATGCCGAAGGTAAAGCGGGCGGTGAGTTCTACACGCCGCGCCCGGTGGTTCGGCTTCTCGTCGAGATGATCGAGCCGTATAAGGGACGCGTGTTCGACCCATGCTCCGGCTCAGGCGGCATGTTCGTGCAATCCGAGCAGTTCGTTCTGGCGCACGGCGGGAAGATCGGCGACGTCTCGATCTATGGCCAAGAGTCGAACCACACGACCTGGCGCCTAGCGATGATGAATCTCGCGATCCGCGGCATCGAGGCGGACATCACTTGGAACGAGGGCGGCTCGTTTCTTCAAGATGCCTATCCCGATCTGAAGGCCGATTTTATTCTTGCGAATCCGCCGTTTAACGACAGCGAGTGGGGCGGCCAAGGCCTGCGCGACGACAAGCGCTGGCAGATACGGCATTCCACCGGCGGGAAACTCGAACTACGCCTGGATTCAGCATTTCGTCTATCACCTTGCGCCGGCGCGGCGTTGCTGCGTTCGTGATGGCTAATGGCTCGATGTCGTCGAATCAAAGCGGCGAGGGCGAAATCCGCAGAACCTAATCGAAGCCGAACATGGCGGACTGTTGACTGCATGATCGCGCTGCCGGGTACTCTTTTACACGACGCAGATTCCCGTCTGCGTGTGGATTCTCGCGCGCGATCGCCGCAACGACAAGTTCCGTGATCGCAGCGGCGAGATTCTCTTATCGACGCCCGCAAGATGGGCGAGATGACTGATCGTACGCACAAGACCTTACGAGACGAAGATATTGCGAAGATCGCTGGTGCCTATCATGCCTGGCGCGGCAAGGACGATCGGTATACGCGGATGTTCCGGGCTTTTGCAAAGCGGCATCGCTCGATGAGGTCCGTAAACATGGGCACGTGCTAACGCCCGGGCCGCTACGTCGGCACCGAGGAGACTCGAAGACGATGGCGAACCGCTTCGCGGAGAAGATGGCGCGCTTGACGTCAGCGTTCTGCAAGCAGCAACAGACGAGGCCAAAGCGCTCGACGGATTGATCGACGCCAATCTCAATCTGCTTCGTTATTAAATTTAACGAGGAACGTGCTTGGCGACATCCTTGGCTCCCAAGGGCTATATTAGATGACCCGCTTTGGGTCGCTCTCTTGTAAGGCATGATCTGCTTCGGGCAGGCATTCCCGTTTACGAACAGCAACACGCAATAAGCGGCACCCGAGACTTCCGCTTTTTTATTACGAAGACAAGTTTCGCCAGATGGCACGGTTTCAGGTCATACCGAATGACATCATAATTAGCTGCTCTGGAACCGTAGGTAGAATGTCCGTCATTGCCGACGAGGATCCTCCTGGCATCATAAGCCAGGCCCTGCTAGTCCTACGGCCACAGACGAAACGGATTTTGCCGAGGTTTCTATATTACGTCCTATCGACGCGGAGAGGCAGAGACCAACTCCTCCAAGCATCCCACGGCTCGGTTCAAGTAAACATCGCACCACGTCGAGTGGTCGAGAATATCAACATTCCAGTTCCTTCTATTTCTGAACAAAGAGCCATCATCGGAATACTTGGCGCTCTCGATAATAAGATCGAAGTGAACGGCAAAATCGGCGCCACTCTTGAGGCAATGGCACGCGCGCTGTTCAAATCGTGGTTCGTCGATTTTGATCCCGTTCGCGCAAAAGCCGAAGGCCGCGACCCCGACCTACCGCCAGAGACCGCCGCTCTCTTCCCCGATTCATTCGAGGATTCCGAACTGGGCGAAATTCCGAAGGGATGGAAGTTAGGCTCGCTGACCGATACTGGAACGCTGAATCCCGAAGCATGGTCGTGCGCCAGTCGCCCGGACGTCATTCGGTATGTCGATCTATCGAGCGTAAAGTGGGGCAAATTTGAGCGGTCGCAGTTGTACGATCAAGCGAAGGCTCCTAGTCGCGCCCAGCGGGTGCTTCGCCCGGGTGACACACTTATCGGAACCGTTCGCCCGGCAAACGGCTCTTATGCGCTTGTGGCCGATGAGGGGTTGACCGGAAGTACCGGCTTCGCGGTGCTTCGCCCAACGAGGTCAAAGTCGTTTACATATCCCGCCGCGACTGCCAAGGAAAATATCGATCGCCTAGGTCACCTTGCAGACGGCGGTGCCTATCCGGCCGTTCGTCCGGAGGTGGTTGGTGCTACGCCTATTGCGCTTGCTCTGGACAACGTCTTGCGCGCGTTCGACGCCGTGGCGTCACCATTGCTCGATCGCTATGCGCAAGCTGAGCATGAATCGCGCACCCTTACAGCTCTCCGAGATGCGCTCCTTCCGAAGCTCATCTCTGGGGAAATTCGAGTAGCCGACGGCGAGCGCATCGTCGAGGGATCGGCCTAATGCCGGGCTACCTCAACGAGGATGCCGTGGAGCAATACGCTGTCGAGCGTCTCAAAAGTAACGGGGTACAACTACCTTCCTGGCGCTGAGATTGCACCAGGCGGACCTCGCGAAGAGCGCAAATCTTTCAAGGACGCCATCTTGTTGGGTCGACTTCGCGCGGCGCTCGCTCGCTCAATCCAAGCCTGCCGCCTTCAGCACTTGAAGACGCGCTACGCAAAGTCACGGTCCATGAGACAACCGATCTCGTACTAAATAACCAGCGCTTCCATCGTTTTCTCATCGAGGGCGTCGATGTGGAATATAGCGACGGCGGCAACGTGCGGTACGCGCGGGCGCGGATCATCGACTTCAGCGACCCCGAGGCGAATGATTGGCTCGCCGTCAATCAGTTCACAATCAAGGAAGACGCTGGCGAACGCCGGCCCGACCTGCTTGTCTTTGTGAATGGCTTGCCGATCGCACTCTTCGAATTCAAAAACCCCATGGATGAGAAGGCCACAATCCTGAGCGCCTTCCGGCAAGCTCAGACCTATAAGCGCGATTTACCCGGGCTGCTAGCCTACAACGAACTGCTGATCGTCGCCGATGGTACACATGCTCGCATTGGGTCGCTGACCGCCGACTGGGAGCGTTTCAGTACGTGGAAGCGCGAAGACGGCGCCAAAGGCTCCATCGAGATCGAGCCGCTCCTCACCGAAGTGTTCGAAAAGCGTCGGCTGCTCGACATCATTCGCCACTTCATCCTCTTCGAAACCACGACACCGGCGAACAAAATTCTGGCCGCCTATCATCAGTATTACGGTGTAAACAAAGCCGTGGAACGAAGCATAGCCGCCACGGCTAAGGGCGGCGACCGCCGCATCGGCGTCTTTTGGCATACGCAGGGCAGTGGCAAGAGCCTCTCGATGGCCTTCTATGCCGCTAAGATTGCGCAGGAGGCCGCCCTTGAGAACCCTACGCTCGTCGTTCTCACCGATCGCAATGACCTCGACGACCAGCTCTTCGGCCAGTTTATGCGTTGCACTGAATTTCTACGTCAAACGCCTGAGCAAATCGAAAGCCGGGACGCGCTGCGCGATGCGCTCAACGTCGCATCCGGGCACATCATCTTTACCACGATCCAAAAGTTCTTGCCGGAGGCAAACGGCGAGCGGTATCCCCCCGTCACGCAGCGGCGCAACGCTATTGTCATCGCCGATGAAGCTCACCGCAGCCAGTACGGTTTCGCGGGAAAGATCGACAGTGAGACCGGAGAGCTGGCCTACGGTTTCGCGCGCCATCTCCGTGATGCGCTGCCGAACGCCTCGTTCATCGGGTTTACCGGCACGCCGGTCGAGACTGCCGATCACAATACCCGTGCGGTGTTCGGAGACTACATCGATGTCTACGACGTGCGCAGGGCGGTTGATGACGGGGCGACCGTTCCCATCTACTACGAAGCCCGGATCGTCAAGGTTGATCTAGACCCCGTTAAAGTCTCGTACCTCGACGAAGAATTCGAGGAGATTACAGAAGGTCAGGAAGAGGATCAAAAGCGTCGCAGCGCCAGTCGCTGGTCGCAGATCGAGGCGCTGGTCGGGACCGATGCACGGGTCGAAGAGATCGCCAGGGACCTCGTGCAGCACTTCGAGCAGCGCCAAAATGGCTTCGAGTTTGACGGCAAAGCGATGATTGTCTGCATGAGCCGGCGCATCTGCGCGCGGCTGTATGATGCGATCGTTTCATTGCGGCCCGAATGGCACGATGACGCCGACGAACGGGGTACCATCAAAGTCGTCATAACTGGTAGCGCGGCCGACGAGCTGCCGCTGCAACCGCATATCCGCAATAAGCCCCGCCGGCGCGCCATCGAAAAGCGCTTCAAGGATCCCGCTGATTCCCTCAAGCTCGTGATCGTGCGCGATATGTGGCTGACGGGCTTCGATGTGCCGTCGCTGCATACGATGTACGTCGACAAGCCGATGAAGGGGCATACGCTCGTTCAAGCGATCGCACGTGTCAACCGCGTCTTCAAGACGAAGGCCGGCGGACTGGTCGTAGATTATTTCGGTATCGCCGACGACCTCAAACGAGCGCTCGCGACGTACATCGATTCGGGTGGGACCGGCGAGCCTGTCTTGGACGAGAGAGATGCCGTTGCCGTGCTTCAGCGCGACTACGAAGTGGTACGCGGAATGTTCCACGGCTTTCCATATCAGGCGTATCTTGAAGGAGATACCGCGAAGAAAATGCGCGGCTTAAACGACGCGACCGACTTCATTCTCGGACAAGATGATGGGAAATCGCGGTATCTACGCTCGTGCGCGAGTCTCGCGAAGGCCTTCTCGCTGGCGTCGACTTCTGACTATGCGCGTGGCATCGCCGACGAGGTGGCTTTCTTCAAAGGCGTCCGGGCCACGATCGTAAAGATATCCCCGGCCACCGGCCAGAGCCTTGAAGAAATTGACCTGGCCCTGCAACAACTCGTATCCGAGGCGGTCGCCTCGCGCGGCATCGTCGACGTACTTGAACAGGCCGGCATCAAGCGGCCAGACATCTCCGTCTTTTCCGACGAGTTCCTAGCGGAGCTTGCTGGCATGGAGCGGCGAAACCTCGCAAGAGAGATGCTCGAGCGGCTTCTAAGGGATGAGATCAAAGTGCGGTCGCGCCAAAATGCGGTGCAAGCGAGAAAGTTTTCCGAGATGCTCGCTGAAGCGATTACCAAATACGAGAGTCGATCGGTCACAACGATGCAGCTCATCGAGCAGTTGATCGAGTTTGCTAAGGAGCTCCGCGACGATCCGAAGCGGGCCGAAACGATGGGGCTATCTGATGAAGAACTGGCCTTCTACGACGCCCTTGCTCAAAGCGAAAGTGCGGTACAGGTCCTAGGCGACGCCCAGCTTCGGGCGATCGCCCGAGACCTGGTAAAGAGCGTGCGCGAGAGTGTAACCATCGACTGGAACCTTCGTGAAAGCGTACGCGCCGTGATCCGTCTAAAAATCAAACGCATTCTGCGGAAGCACGGCTATCCGCCCGACGCCACCGAGAAGGCTACTGAACAGGTGCTGGAGCAGGCTGAGTTACTTTGCCAGGCTGCTTGATGGGCCTGAGGGGTAGGGTACTTGCGATAGGGCTGGGATCTTGCTCTCGGCCCTCGCTAGGGTGACGTGCTTCTCCGGTTAGCGCGAGAAGAATCCTCTCCCACCGGCGTTGCTGGGGAGGCGGCAGGCATAAACCCCGCCAGCCGTGGAACATTTCTGTATCATTTCGGGTTTAAAGGGATGCGATGATATTTGCATTTGAGGACTCAGGGCGGTTTGAGTCGGGCCGCCCCCCGCTGGCGCGCGTCATCGTGGCGCTGCGATACCCCATAGTTGCGGCCTTTTCGACCATGCCCGCCATCGAGCCGATACAGCGCGCGCTCGCCGGGGAGTTTCCCGAACTACGCGCCGGCCAGCTTAATCAGATCCAGCTCACGCTGAACGCTTCGCCGAGCGGAACGGCTACGTCGCAACAGCAGCAGGCCCCAATGCCCATTTGGATTTTCGGCGGCGGTTCTAGTGAGTACCAGGTGATCGTTACGCCGAGCTTTACCGAAGTATCAGTGGGGCAGGCATATGAAAGTCGAGAGCAATTTTCGCGCATGCTGGCCTTGGTGTGCGACGCACTGCTCTCGGCGGAAGCGGCCCTGGCGACGTGCGAATCGATGACGGTGCGCTACATTAACGCGGCGCCCGTAGCAGCGGGATGGGAAACGTGGTTTCGTCCCGAGGTTGCCGGCTGGATCGGTTCGAGCGATGTGCGCGCAAGGCAGAAGCATTTCATTTCGCAGACGGTGCTGAATGATGCTACGGTTGAGATTCCCGATAGTGATCACTCGGTTGCGGCCAACGCGATAATTCGCCATGGGCTAGTGCAGGGGGTCGGCCCCGATATTCAGCCTCAAGCGCAGGGTGAGTCATTCATCATCGATTGTGAAATAAGTCTCCCAACCCCTCAGCCGTTCAGGCGTGACATAATTTTAGATGTCTTTCGCGCATACAACCACGAAATCGCACGTTTCTTTGACTATGCGCTGGCCGAACCTGGGCGCGAACATTTTGAAGTTCAACGGAGGGTCGAAGCATGAGCGCAGTTTATTCGCTGCCACCTGGCACTGAGTTTCATCAGCCCGCTGCAATTTACCAGACTGGGCGTCTGGCAACGCTCCATATCTTTGGTCGAGAAGAAGGTACCTACCATATTGGGGGCCTCCAAGGCGACTACATCAACGAATGGATTGCTGACTTACAGCGTCGGTTTAAGGCCCCCACCCACACTAACCCGTCGAACGTCGCAGCACTTCCAAACGCGGCGGTGGATAGCGATGCGGCTCTAAGGCGAGTTCTCGGTCGGACCGGCTGGTCGCTGCGAAGAGCAAGCGAGTTCTTCGGCTGCTCACACGCGCAGATTCGCCGAGTTCGCGATGGAGAGTCGAATCCTCGACACGACTTCGCACTTCAGATTGCTGACGCGGATGTGCTTACGCGGGGCCTTTTATCCGTGGCGAGCGGCGACCCGCGCACGTTAACCCGTATGCTATTTTCCAGGCCAATTGATGACGCACGTGAAACTGCGGCAGAAGCATTTCGAAGGGGTGATGTGTACGGAGCCATGGCGCTCGCGCGACGCGTGCTCTACCCACGAGTCGCCGGTATGATCAGTGTGCCGCAATCTCCGTTCAGTAAGTACGACGCCAGCAATGCATATCTAGACGAGTAGTAGTGGAATCGCTCTACCGAAAGGGATGGCGGCAAGGCTCGTTTCTCCGAGCAAATCTTAGCTGCAACGCACTGGATAGTAGTGATGAGTCTGCCGAACAAACCTTCAATGAGTGGGTCGTAGTTACGCAGGAATGCGACCTTGACGGAGCGCTGGAGAACGCGCGAGAGCCGTTGATCGAACTGCGACCGGTATACGAAAACGCGAGTCACACTGTGGTCGGGATTCGAAGCGAGACCTTTGTACTGTATAAGAAAAGGGTGCTTCACGCGCAAAGCCCGCGTTTGATGGTTACGCCCCGGCGCCTTGTTGCCCTGAACGCGGGTGAGCCGCCGCGATTGCCGAACCGACGTGCAGAGCTGCTGAAGACGTGGCTTGGTCTTCGATACGATCGACCGGCTGTCCCGGACCAGTTTGTCGCCCTCTCTAAAGCGGTTGCAAGCGCGGTCAAAACGCAGAAGGGCGAAGTCGCGGACATCGTGCTTGACGTCCTGATGCGGCTCGAACCCGGCGAACCGCCTAGCGTCGGGCTCTATGCCGTTACCGAAGATGGGGCGAATCAAGATTCCGTCGAAAAGTGGCTTCAGAAGGTCGCGGAAGTGGTGCCCGGGAGCGTTGGGATCGTCAAGGAGACTCGAGCCGTTACGGTCCATCAAGTTTCGCTTTCGACCATCCAAAATACGTACTCAGCCGACGTCAGCCAGCTCTCAATAACGCCGGCAGATAAACGGGAAGTGTGAAACATAAAGAAGTTTCGCCGGATGGTTTTTGAACACTATGCGCTCATCTTTTGATGCCGGACGGCGCCTACAATATTATGTCAGTAAGCAGCAACAAGATAACAAACATTACCCGGCGTGACATAATTGATTGGCTTCTGCTTCGAGGGAAGCCGTTCCATGGCCGGCTCGATCTCCTCGATTTTCTTAGACGGATATGGGATCTCGAGTCGATGCCCTCGACGGACAGCCGCTTCAAGAACCTTGATGGCGACATTTGGCAACACATGGTGAACAACCACGATTGGGACGAGTCCGAGCTTCTAACGGTGCGCCTAAACCTGCTGACGTGCCCAGACACGCAGTTCTGCAAGTTTCTTGAAACCGTGCTTCATCCACTCGCACAATCAAACGCTCAAGACGCGAGAGAAATGGCACGAGAGCTCACTTCGTATCTTGCTCGTGATGGCTTTCGTATTGCCGAAACCGATAACATTTCGGGACGCCCCGTTTTCCGGGTTGAGCCAGACAATGCCGGTCCGGGAGGTACGAGCTACGAAGTCGTTCTGTCTTTTGCCGGCGAGCAGCGTGATTACGTCGAGGCCGTGGCCGCGATGCTGAGAGACGCTGGGGTGTCGCTCTTCTACGATAAGTATGAGGAGGCTACGCTTTGGGGTAAGGAGCTGACGGAGCACCTCGACACCGTATATCGTGGAACAGCGCGATATTGCGTAATGTTCGTTTCGAAGGGGTATGCGGATAAAGTATGGACAACTGCGGAGCGACGCAGCGCGCTGGCAAGGGCGCTCGAAGAAAAGCAGGAGTACATTCTTCCTGCAAGATTCGACGATACTGAGATACCAGGACTCCGCCCGACGATCGGCTATGTTGACCTCAGAGTAAAGTCACCGGCGGACGTCGTGCGACTTATTCTCCAGAAGCTTGGCCGCACGTCTGCGTAAAAATTCCGGCCATCCTTGACAAATTCGGTTTGCTGCCGATCCGCGCCCGACAATGCGAGCATGTTTTAAAATGAGAGTCTGCGTGTGACGCAACCATGACCTCCTTTCAGTTTCCACGGTTGAATGATTGGCAACACTTCGAGCGGCTCTGTCTAGCCATCATGAACGCACGCGGCAGCACTTCCTTTCAGAGGCACGGTCGAGGCGGCCAGCGTCAGAACGGCGTCGATATCTTTGTTACGACGCTGCGGGGTGCGTTATTGCTGTTCAGTGTAAGAGCCGCCAAGAAGACGGGGAAATTCCGTATGACATCGGGTCCGTCGACGCGGCCCTTAGCGAGGTCGCTACGTTTCCAGGAAAGGTCTCAGAATTTCATCTAATGACGACGCCGCCATGGGATGCCAAGATTGAGGCCTACGCCGCACAGCTCACCAATGACCCGACGCTCGGCGGCCTTAAGGTCTACGTTTGGGGCTGGCAGACGATCTGTGACGAACTCGAAAAGCACCCCCAGATCGTGAAGCGCTTCTACGGCTGGGGGCGCCAAGCAGCCATCGTGACGGTTTCGATCGCGTGCCTATTGGCCCTGATCGTTGGGCTCACGCTAATCTTCTCAAACGCTAGGATTGCCACAAACAGAGATGTCCATAACGCAACCGCAACCGACCTGCGCTCGTCCATCGATGAACTGTCATCGGTAGAAAGCACATTTACGAGCTGTGAGCGGCTGTACTCTTCGTATTCATTCATCTACTACGAAGCTCTGACTCGCGACTGCGCATCCCCGATCAAAACCGAGCTCAAACTGCTCGACGACACGAAGCAGCGCTTTTCATCGAAAATGACGCAAGATGCACTGCAAGAGTTCTCAGCCGTCGTTGCTGCGATCGACGCGCAAGCCGCTTTGGACCGTAGGGCGGTGTCGAGTACGCGCCTTTTCGAAGACGAGGTGGCTGAGAGCTGGATCAATCTCTGCGACATCGGCAGGACACACCGGACCGCGCTGAGCGTATTCGAATCGGATAAAAATCAACGGTTTGGACGCGAGGCGCTGAACGCTCAATTACAGGACTATTTTACTATTCGGGATTTTGTCTCGCCGGAGATAGCTGAGATGAAGGCACGCCTTGCGGTTGCGTCAAGAAATGCGTTAGGAGAGTCGTCGCCTGCCGAACTGACCGAGCAAGCCAATGCCCTTGGGTCGACGATTGACAAAGCTCTTGCGTACGAGTATCACCCCTCGACCACGCCTCTTACCTTTGCGCGCGTAAAAAACATGACTAGCCGAGACTTCCGCGCATCAGGTCCGCTCCCCGCAGGCATCGAAAAGATTCTCTGGCATCGGCTCTTTCAGCAGCTTACAAGCGTTGCGCTATTGGACCATAGATCGGTCGATGAACGCCTAGTGGATTGCGGCATCCTGAAACCAAGCGTGCTAACCGCGCACACGCCTCCGCTGCCTGACGGATTTAGCCATGTAGAATCGCTCTGACGAGACAACCGCTGCGTGCCAAGAGAAATCGATATAGGCGGATCGGAGCATTTTCAAAGGTCCAACGCTTAGCGGACCGATCCTTGTTGTACACGGCGTCGGTATCCGCGATGCCCACTTTTTGACCACGAACCATCGGTCATCGAGCCACCCATAGGGTCACGGAGCAGCCCAGGAGACCGCTGCTCCCCGCACAAAAGGTCACACCACGGCAGCGACCAACACGGCTCAGCACGACCCTTGACGAGTTCGATTCCCGTTGGCGCTACAAAACTTTCGAGATTTCGCTGGGCTGCGACAGAATTGGGAAATCGTGAGCATTACTTTCCGAGCACGACATCGATTCCGGCGAGAACGAGCTTAAGCTTCGACGCCGGCAATCGGCCAACTCGATCGGTCAGAATGCACCTGTCGAGGGTGATGATCGAGGAAACGTTGGCTACTGAATCTTTATATAATCCGGTTTGAGCAGCCGCGAGGCGAACGTTTCCCGGCGCATCGGACCACTTGAGGTTGCTCGTAACGGCAACGCAAATGACGGTCGCGATGCGGCTTCGATTTAGGGCGTCTCCCTCCACGATGATAACCGGTCCGCGGAATCCCGGTGCAGAACCTCGCGGATCGCGAAGATCGGCCCACCAGACCTCGCCCTGTGCGACTACCAATCGGTGCGCTCGAGCATCTGACGCGCGACGGCATTGACGAACGGATCGGCGGTCTCACCGACCTCGGCTACCGCCGCATTCATTGCTTCGGTAATTTCATCGTTTTCATGACGAGCAAGATATTCGCCGAGTGCTTCACTAACAAGCCGGCTACGCGAGCGCTTCGTTCTGCGCGCGAGCCGGTCGACACGCCGGTAGACATCGTCCGGTATCGAGACCGCCGTTTTCATACCAAAAGTATAACCCCCAATCGATGCCGGAGGCAACCCTCGTGGACGGGGGATGAAATACCGGGCTTCTGCGACACGACACGGCGGTTTAGGACGTTAAATCTTCGGAGTGCATCTCCCCGAGTCGGTACAGTACGAGCATCTGTAAACGTAAAGGCTAGCCTTGATTTTTCGTTAGCGATTCGATGTGGTCGAGCATCGCGTCGACTGCGGCTTCCAGCGGCTTGGTGTTGCGGCGGATTTGCGTGAGCAACAAGCCGCCCTGAACTGCGGCGAGCAGTGCCGTTGCCAGCCGATCCGGATTGGCATCCTTGCGTAACTCGCCACGCGCGTGCATGGCGCGTAGGCCGCTGCGAATGCCGTGCTCCCAACGCGTGAACGCGCGATTGAGGTCGATTCGGAATTCCGGAACGACTTCGGCGACTTCGCTTGAAAGCGTCCCTAAGGGGCAGCCCCCCGCACAACGTCCTCCCCGCTGAATCCGTACGAGGAGGTCCCGCCATTTTCGCAGGGCCGGCAAGCTGTCGAGACGTTCGAGAAACTCCGCTTGTGCCCCGATGACGGCGTCGGTCTGATAGGCGATCACGGCGCGCACCAGGGCCATCTTGTCCTCGAAATAGTGATAGAGCTGCGAGGAGCTCACGTCGGCGGCATCACGTACTTCTTCGGTCGTCGTGCCGGCCACGCCACGCTCTTGAATGAGGCGCGCAGCGGCCGCCACGATGCGCTCTCGCGTTGCGAGCCCCTTGTTCGTGAACTTTCGGTCACCGGTAACGACGGTCTTCACGCAGCTAGAATACTACATTTTGGAGTTGAAAATCCAATTTACGACGGCTATATTGGACTAACCACTCCAAATCGAAAGAACATCATGCGTGACACTTATCAAGACCTTAGCGGCCGGACGGCGCTCGTCACCGGAGGCACGAGCGGAATCGGCAAAGCCACCGCCCTCGCACTCGCGCGCCGAGGCGCCCGCGTAATCGTTTCTGGTCGCGATGCAGCGCGCGGCGAATCGGTGGTCGCTTCGGTTCGAGCTGAAGGAGGGGACGCCGATTTCGTGCAGGCAGCGCTGAATGACGCCGAGTCGGCGCGAGCGCTGGCACGGCGCGCGCTCGAAATGGCCGGGCATATCGACATACTCATCAATAGCGCCGGCCTCTTCCCGTTCGGGCCGACTGCCGAAACGCCGCTCGACACCTTTCATGACGTCTATGCAACCAACGTTCGGGCTCCGTACATCCTCGTCGCCGAATTGGCACCGAAGATGGCCGAACGCGGCACCGGCGCGATCGTCAACGTGAGCAGCATGGCGGGCCATTTTGGTATGGCGGGAATGGCGCTCTACGGCTCCAGCAAAGCGGCGCTCAATTTGCTTACAAAGGCGTGGGCCGCCGAGTTTGGTCCCAAAGGCGTGCGGGTGAACGCGGTCAGCCCGGGGCCAACGCGTACCGAAGGAACAGCCGCAATGGAAGACGGTCTCGCGCAGCTCGCGGCTGCGGCGCCTGCCGGCCATCCCGCAACGCCCGAAGAAATTGCCGACGCAATCGTCTATCTCGCGTCCGATAACGCGAGTTTCGTCCACGGCGTGGTTCTACCGGTCGACGGTGGTAGAGCGGCCGTATAAGTGTATCTTTGGGTAGTCGCCGTTACTCCGCTACAATGCGACAGGTCAGCCCGGAAAGTGAAGATGCCGCCCTAACGGGCGGCACCTCCGATCATCTGGTTATTACTGTCTGTACTAACGACGACCACCTCCTTTGCCCGCTGTTTTCCCTCGTTTGTCTCTCTCTGAGGGTGTCCGCGAGCTGATGCACGCATCACCTTCATCGCGTGCGCAGATAGCCCTTCACACCAGGCGGCCGCATCCAAATCGGTCCCCCGGGCAAAGCGGTTGTTTGCTCGACGGAAAAATGGTGGGGGTTCCCCCACTACGTCGCGCGGGCGCAGCCCTGTACGATTGGCACAGAGAGGGGTGATTTCTCATGACGCTCAAATCGCAGCGTTTCTTACTGACCGCCGCCCGCGGCGTATTTCTGGCGAGCATCGCCGCAGCGTGCACGAGTGGGGCGAATTCGCCACTTCCCGGAGCGCCGCAGGCCGGTGCTTCCGTGAAATGGGAGAGCAGCGTTCGCAAACCAGCGGCAACGAGCAACGAGTTCTTCACAGGAATAACGGCCAACAGCAATCCGCGTGGAATCGCGAACGGGCCGCACAACGATATGTGGTTCACGCAAACCGGTTCCGATCAGATCGCACGCATCACAGCGCAGGGAGTCGTCACCGAGCATGCCGGACCGGCCGGCGGCGTCAACAACATCGTCGAAGGCCCCGACGGCAACCTCTGGTTCACCGAAGGCTCCGACGCGGTCGGGCGCATGACGCCGAACGGTCGCGTCACCACGTACGCCGTGGGCAATGAGGCCTACGGTCCGTTTGATATTACGCCCGGTTCCGATGGCAATCTCTGGTTTACGTTCCGTTCTCCGAGCATCAACGCGATTGGCCGTATCACACTCGCAGGTGTGGCAACACTCTTCACCAGTGGCCTCTCGCCCGGTGATGTGGCCGTACACGACGTCACGGAAGGCCCCGATGGCAACGTCTGGTTTACCGAAGAGTTCGGCAACCGCATTGGAAAGATCACGCCCAGCGGCGTCATCACCGAATACTCGAGCGGAATCAGCCAGAATGCCGGTCTCGTCGACATCACGGCCGGGCCCGACGGCAATCTTTGGTTCACGGAAAATTCACTGAACCAAATCGGCCGGATTACAACGAGCGGCACGGTTACGGAGTTCTCGCACGGCATTTCAGCCAATGCGGGACCCGGATCGATTACATCGGCGCGCGGATACGTTTGGTTCACCGAATCGAACGCGCACAATCTCGGGCGCGTCGCGAGCAGCGGCAGGATCGTGGAGTATCCGGAACCCGCATCGTTAGCTTCCGACGTCGCCACGATGCAAAGCAACCAGAAACTCTGGATCACCGACTACACCGGCGACGGCATCGTCGAGTTCACGCCGTAATGTTAATCCGATCGTTGTTGCGACGTTACGACCAGGGCGGCGAGTTGCGCGCGAGAAGTGAGGCCAAGTTTTGTATAGATTGAAGTTAGATGCTTCTCGACGGTCTTTTCGCCGATCGAGAGCGAAGAGGCGATCGCGCGGTTCGCTTTCCCGGCAGCGACGTGTGTTGCGAGTTCGCGCTCCCGTGCCGTAAGAACCCCGAGCAGCGCCCCTTCTGCGGACGTTGCTCGGAACTCGCTGCGCCGCAGCTCCCCCGCTGCGGCGCAGCGTTCGTAGATGGCAACGGCGTCGCGCCGTTCGCCGGCTATCTCGAGCGATTGCGCTTCGAGCAGCGGCCATCCAATCGCCGAGAACCACCGCGCAGCTTCGAGTCCGGAAAGTCTTGCCGCTTGGGCGTCGCCGCGCCACAGGGCGATCTCGGCCTCAATGAAGGCGAGAAGCGCCTTGCCGACGCGGTCGCCCTCCGGTTTAGCGGCGCATTCGAGCATCGGGCGGAGCTCCTGCGCGCGCTCCGGCAACAACGTTGCGACGGCGACGATCGGCAGTGTCATGCCGAACGCTGTATTGAGCGACTGCAGCACGCGCGAAACCAGCGTCTGCGATTCGCCGCGCCGGTTCGTGGCGGCTAGGGCCATGGCGTGCGCCGCTGCAACGCGCGTCATGGTTGCAGTGAACGGCTGTGGCCCGGAATCGGCGACGATGGTTTCGTCGAAATAGCGCTCGAGCATGCGATCGTCGCCGAGCGCGATCGCTACCGGAACGGCAACTTGCAGCAGCATCGCGCGCATCAAGAACCGGCTCGGTGCGGGCATCGTCTCGACGATGCGCCGCGCTTGCGCGAGATTGCCGGCGTAGAACTCGACCTGCGCCTCGAGGGCAGCTTGATCGTCGAAGCGTAACGTGCGTGCAAGGCCGCCCGCGAGGTGGCGATGCTTGCGCGCGAGTTCCATCTCGCCCAAACAGAGCGCCTGCACGGCAAAGTTCGAGTGCGCGATCTGCAAAGGCCCGGGATGCCCGAGCGTTTCGTAGATATCAGCCCCGCGAGTGAAGCACGCCTGCCACGCTGCGCGCTCGCTGCGTAGCGCCTGCAGCTCGCTTGCGCAGAGATAGTACTCACCGGTAAATTCGGCGCGAGCATCGAGATCGGCGGCATCAATCGCTTGCAGCGAATTCCACGCCTCCTCGAGCCGTCCGTTCCTCGCGAGCATCATCGCCAATCGCGTGCGCAGCCGAACGTTTAGCGATGCATCCCCGCGCTGCGCGATCGGCAGCGTCGCTCTAAGCAACTCGACCGCCGCCTCGCGACGCCCTCCATCAAACAGGTGACCTCCCATCAACGCGCGGTTGCGGACGACTTCCGCGACGTCGCCGAGCTCGAGCGCTAAATCTACGGCGCGCTCGTAGAGCGCGAGTCCGCCGTCGAGGTCGCCGGCGAAGGTTTGCGCCCGTGCGGCGCGCGCGTACGCGCGCGCCTGCGCCTGACCGTCCCGTGCGAAGCCTTCGGCGGCCCGCGCGTAGAACGCCGCAGCGTCGTCGTAGGCAAAGAGCGCCATCGCCGCGTCCCCAGCGTGCTCGTAATAAGCGGCAGCGCGCTCGTGTCGACCCGCCTCCCAGAAGTGATGCGCCAGGATCTCCGGCGCTTTGATTCCTTCATTCGATTCTTCCAAGTGTTCGGCAATTCTCAAGTGCAGAGGCCGCACCGTTTCGGGCGGCATCTCCCCGCAAACAACGTCGCGAGTCAGCGCGTGACGAAAGCGGAACCTGCCGTTTTCCGGATCGATCGCATCGAGCAGTTGTAGGTCGCAGAGGCGATCGAGAAGCGGCCGCTTCTTCGCACCAGTTTCGCCGAAGATTCCGCAGACGTTGTCGACGCTGAAGTTGCGGCCGAGCAGCGATGCGCAACGGAGGAACGACCGTTCGTCATCGGCGCACTCTTGCAGCCGTTCGGCAATGAGGGCGTGCAGCGATAACGGGAGTGCCCGCGAAGCACCGGAGGAGCGGCGGTTTGAATAGATCGCGCTGCGTAGTAGCTCTTCGGCAAAGAGCGGATTTCCGTCCGACCGGTCGCGAACCGCATGCAGTATCGGTGGCGCGAGTCTGGCAGTGCCTTCGACCGCATGCATCATTAACCGGTCGAGCTCGCGATCGGTGAAGCGCGGCAACGTAACCACCGAAACCGTTGGCTCGCGCACGAGCCGCCCGAACCATTTGAAGAGTGGATGCGCTGGGGAAAGCTCGTTGTCGCGGTAGGTTGCGACGAACAGAAGACGCTGGTTCGCGGCACTCCGCACGAGCAGGAGGAGCGTCTGGATCAAATCGATGTCTGCCCAATGTAGATCCTCGAGTACCGCGACAGTCGTGCGCTTGGCGGCGGCGCGCCCGAACGTCAGCGCGATGCTTTCGAGTAGCTCGCTCTTCGAAGAAAACGTGAGATCGCCCGCGCCTACACGCGCGATCTGCTCGAGGAGTTCGAGCATAGGTCCCAGCGGCTTCTGAGCAAACTCGCGACAAGCGCTCGAGGAAAGAATCGCGGTGCGCCGGTTGAGTCGCTCCATGAACTCGCGGATGAGCCGCGATTTCCCGATGCCGGGTTCGCCGCCAACGAGCACGAGTCCACCGTGACCGTCGCCGGCTTGGCGGCGCCGGAACAAAAGGTGTTCGATTTCGTCTGCGCGGCCGACGAACGGCCGGCAAACGATGCGCGTAGAGACCATCGCTGTATCGACCACCGTCTTCTTCGTATCGGAGGTTCACCGAAACCTGCGCTTCGTGCTCTGCATTTCCTTCTGGATCGCGTCATCGCTCTTGCGGGAACGTCTGGAATCCTCTGGGGCGTGACCACGCCGCACACCGAACCGAGCGGAATGACCGGAACCGAACGGACAGCCAATAGGAGCCTTCTGCATTAATTGAGCGCTGGACGGAAGGCCGCATCGAGCGGAATCCACCCGCAAATATGCGAGCCGCGCCAGTAATCCCTGGACTAGCGCAGCTCCATCATTTTTGGAAGGGACGCATCGCGGGGCGGACGTTCGGCCTAGCTTCCGGTGTACGAATCGTCGCAGCATTCACGATCAACTGGCGAGCAACTTGGAATTCATCTGAGATCGAACTTTAGGCTGGGTGATGGGGGCGAGGGGTCGCCCCCGGTTGGTTCTAGACGTCGCCACAGGAGACGTAATGCGTCAGATTTGCGGCGCTTTGGTGAACGTTGATCGCGTAGTGGGCTTTCTTGAGACTGGAGATCGTTAGGCCAGAAATCGTCGTGACGGAAAGACCGTTGACTACGTTCGATAGGGGTTTCCATGGAGCGGGGTTGAGCTTCGCGCACGTGCCTTGATGGATGTGCGCCGGTTCCGATGCGCCTGCGGGCTCGTTCTTGAGTTGAATTTTGACCTTGAGGCCACTCGACGTGTCGTTGAGAAAGACTTGTCCATCTTGTTTAGACCCGTTCTGCGCTCCCATGTTAATAGTCATCGAGTGTGCCGACGCGGCGTTGTTGATGTGATTAACGGTATTAGGTGCGGCCACGGCGATGGCGGTGACCGACGCGGCGAATGCTGCCACGAGAAGAAAAGACAGGAATTTCATCATGCTTCAGCATTCCCGGCGGCTACGCCGTCGTAACCTTTACTATTCGCGAAGGACGTCCTCAGCTGCCATCCACTTGCTCGAGCGCAATCCTCATTTTCGGATGGAAAGACCACATTCGCCGGTCGCGATCTGGCGGCCGCGGAAACATACCGCGGAGCGGACGCGCCGTTCACGGCGCACAATCGCTTTCCGCCGAAAAACAGGCGACATTGCGGCGATACGTCGAGCTTTTCAACGCGCGCAACTGGGACGGACTGCGGCGTTGCTCGGCAAGGAGTCGAGGCTCGACGTCGTGTCGCGCGTGAAACAGCGCATGGCCGATGCCGGCTACGCGAACCGCTACGCCAAGTACCTGGAAACCGAGACGATTCGCATCGTTATTGAATCGAAGAAGACAGCCGCGTATCGCTAATTCGGGACTTCCGCTACGTGCCCTACATTGCGAAGGATGCGCTCTTCGCACCGGCGCAGTGACTGGGTGAAACCCGCGGCGGATCGTCGGGGTCTTCGGTTCTCCAGAGGGATCGAGATGAAGATCGGTATCATCGGTGCAGGCAACATCGGCGGAACGCTCGCACGGAGGTTTCGCACGCTTGGTTATGACGTCGCAATCGCCAACTCGCGCGGGCCCGACAGCCTTCGGGATCTCGCCACTGAAACCGGCGCAAAAGCAGTCTCAGTTCGCGATGCTGTTTCCGATCGAGACGTCGTCATCGTGACGATTCCCGAAAAGAGCATCCCTGATCTTCCCACGGATTTGTTTGCCGGCGTGCCCGCCAGCGTGATCGTGGTCGATACGGGAAACTATTATCCGCGACAGCGCGACGGACGGATTGAGGCGATCGAGAGCGGTACGACCGAGAGCCGCTGGGTGTCGCAGCAGTTGCACCGACCCGTGATCAAGGCATTCAACAACATCTACGCGCAGCATCTGCTCGAGCTCGGCAAACCGAAGGGCACGCCGGGCCGCATCGCATTGCCGGTTGCGGG
Organism: Vulcanimicrobiota bacterium; assembly: GCA_963715435.1. Classification (GTDB taxonomy): domain Bacteria; phylum Vulcanimicrobiota; class Vulcanimicrobiia; order Vulcanimicrobiales; family Vulcanimicrobiaceae; genus JAFAHZ01. Next base: position 1,314,186 of record OY970243.1, on the reverse strand, counting down.
TGACGATCCGAACGCAAAGGCGATCGTGATGCGCCTAATCGACGAGATCGGCTTCGATTCCGTCGACGACGGCGGGCTCGACGACTCGTGGCGTCAGCAACCCAACACGCCGGTTTACACGCATGATTACGACGCGGAAGGCGTTCGGCGGGCCCTGGCGCTGGCGAAGAAAGAACGAACGCCAGAGTTTAGCGGTACCGCCAAGAGCCCCGGTACGTTCGAACTTCCGGCTTAGCGATGGCTGCGATCACGATCGACGACCAAGCGCGATGCCGTGGAAGCAGCAGCGTCATACGACATTCAGACGTACGAGTTGGGTCTCTTCTGCACTGTCGTTCATTCTTCCGATGCCGCTGATCGCAATCAACGCATTGTTTTAAGCATTGAGTAAAACGTGTCCAACCACGAGTAGAGCAATCGTCCAAAAGAGCGCCGTGTGCCAACGGCGCAAGACCAGGCGATACATTCCGGGCGATTGTAGATTCGTACCGGAAAAGGTTTGGAGAGCGATGCCGAGCAGCGCGAGCGACGCGCACCAGATGCCGACGGTGTTTGCGCTCGCTGCGTTACCCATTGAAAGCACGACGTGAACCGTTGCGAGGACCAACACGCTGTAGCCCAACGCAAAATGCGGCCGCATGCGGAGGACGAACGTGCCAGTGGTCCATCGCCGCAAGATCCATCCCGCTGCGGCCGTGCCCGGCGTCAGCGCCGTCGCCAACCAAGCGGCCAGGTCGGAAAGTCCCATGCTATTCGATGGTGAGATATTTGGTGAGAACTACCACGCGTTTGACGTCGACGTGCCCCAACGCCGTCACGACGCCGTTCACGAAGAGTAACGCGCCGGGGGCAATGTCACCGGGAGAGCCCATGATCACTGGCGTCCCGTCCGGTAAATATAGCGTAACCGTTTTGCCCGTAGCTTTGGCTTTGGTGTCGGTCTCGTGCTGCAGCAGCTCGGCCGTGACGGTGGTGCGGTTTACGTGCTGCACGCGCACCTCAATTTGAGCGTTTTGTCCGGCGTGCGTTGCCGCAAAATCTTGCGGTGACATTGGGGTCGGCTGGTGACCGCCCATCATCTGGGCGACCATGATGGCCAAGAGAACGTACTTCATGCGCTTTAGTCTAGGACGCATCGACGTCGCGCGGAATAGCGCGGAATCGATCAATTACTTCAATGCGGAGTAATTCGCTCGAAAAGGCGGAAGTCGATCCCCGCGCACGCGTGAAAGAGTCACGGCGTGCGACTAACGCGATTTTGCCTCGAGAATCCCATCGCTGTGACGCTGTTTTACGTCACGTTGGGAGCCATCGGCCTCGTCGCGTTCTTTGCGATGGGACGCAGTATCTTACCGCCGATCGCGCTGCCCGTCGTTGCGGTATCCGCACCGTATCCGGGCGCGGGACCAAAAGAGATCGAGCGACTCGTGCTCGAGCCCGTCGAGGAGCAGGTGCGTGCGCTTCCGGGCGTCTCGCGCGTTTCGTCGTCCGCACAAAACGGCATCGGAGAGCTGACCGTCGAGTTCCGTTTCGGGACGAATCTCGAAACCGACCGCGTCAACGTTCAGCAAGCCGTCGATGCTGCGCGCCCCAATTTCCCCGCCGATCTCGTTTCACCCGTCGTATCAAAAGACGACCCCGCCCAATCCCCCATCCTCGACGAGGCCGTTGGTTCGGTCTTGATAGCGCCGCGCGAAGTTTCCGAAATCGTGACGCGGCGAATCGTGCCGGCATTGCGCGCTACTTCGGGTGTTGGCGCGGTGCAAGCATCGGGCACGACGCAGCGGCAGCTGGTCGTGCAGCCGCGGCCGGCGCAGCTTCAGGCCTTACGCGGTACGGTGCTCGACCTTTTTCGCGCCGTCGCGGCCGGTAACGACGTTTTTCCGGGCGGTCGCTTGCGGTCGCAGCGGCTCGAGTCGACGATCGGCATCGATGCGTCCGCCATCGACGCGCCGCAAATTGAAGCGCTCCCCGTTGCTATTGCGGGCTCGCCGGGCGTCCGCGTGCGCGATGTCGCACGCGTCTACGATACGGTCGCCGATCGCGACCTGATCGCACGCGTCGACGGCGACGAAGCGGTGGTGCTCTACGTTTCGAGCCGCTCGGGCGCCGATTCGACGGCAGCGGTAGCAACGGTGCGTCGAACGTTCGCTCGTCTCGCATCCGAATTTCCCCACCTGCGTTTCGAAGAGCTGCGCACGGATTTGCCGCAGACAAACGCCGCGATCGATGGCGTCTTGCAAACGCTCGGCGAAGGCATCGTCCTGACGGTGATCGTCATGCTGCTATTTCTGCACGCGTGGCGCAACGCACTGGTAGCGGCGATCGCGATTCCGTCCTCGATCGCGGCGGCGTTCGTCGCTATGTGGCTGCTCGGTTTGAGTCTTAACGTGCTGTCCCTCATGGGACTTTCGCTGACGATCGGGATTCTGGTGGACGACTCGATCGTTATTATCGAAGCGATTGCCAATCACGCCGCACGTGGACTGCGTCGCGATGAGGCGGCGCTAGCCGGGCGGCGAGAGTTGGGCGGCGCGGTGTTTGCCATTACGCTCGTCGACGTCGTCGTCTTTACGCCGATCGCGCTGATGAACGGTCTCGTCGGCGAGTTCATGCGCCAGTTCGGGCTCGTCATCGTGCTCGCCACGGCTTTTTCGCTGCTGGTCTCGTTTACGCTCACGCCTTTGCTCTCCGCGCGTTGGGCGCTCGCAAGCCGTTCACCCAACGTCGACGGCCTGACCCTTCGCGAGGCGTATGTCCAGCTGCATCGGCGCGCCAACGCGTTTCCCTGGACCTACCGCGTGCCGCTCGTGCTGTCGATCTTCGCGGCGTGGCACGCTGCCATCAACGGGTTCAACAGGTGGGAAAGTTCGATTTCGCAGCGCTACGCGCGCGTCTGGCTTCCTGCTGCACTCCAACGTCGCAGGCCGGTTCTGGGCGCTACGGCCGTGGCTTGCATCTTGTCGCTCGTGCCGCTGACGCTGGGATGGATACCGTCGGAGTTTTCACCGCCCGTCAATCGCGGCGAAGTATCCGTGCAGTTGATTCGCCCCGCCGGCACACCACTCGAATCGACCGACGCCGCGGCGGCTCGTGTGGCGGCCATCATGCTGGAGGATCCCGCGGTCCGTCACGTCGAGACGAGCGCCGGCCGTACGTTCGACGGCACGACCGACGTCTTCGCCGGAGACGTCGCGCAGATCGACCTCGTGCTGACCGATCCCAATGCAAGCACGGGACCTATCGAACGCGAGTTGGGAGCTGCGGTGCGCGAGATTCCCGACGCTACCATCGTCGGAGGCGGCAAAGGCATGGGTGGCCGCCCGGCCGTTGCCTACGCTGTCGGCGGCGACGCCGATTCCATCGACGCCGCGGCGCGAAAAATCGCCGCTGAGCTCCGTGCGAATCCGTATGCCACCGACGTGAGCACCAGCGACTACGGATTGCAGCCGTACCTGCAGCTCAACGTCGACATGGGGAAGGCGCAACTGCTCGACGTCAGTCCTGACGACGTAGCGCAAACGGCGCGCATCGCCGCCGGCGGTGCGATCGCGACGAAAGTTCGGCTCGGCTCCGGCTTGACCGACGTCGTCATCCAAAGCGACGCGGCGCGCGTCGGCGACCTGAACGCACTAGGCGGTTTTGACGTACGCTCCGCCGGCGGCACGCTCGCGCCTCTCGAGGACGTATCGACGATGCAGAACGTGTTCGTTCCCGCGGTCATCGAGCGTGAAGATGGGGAGCGCATCGTGACCGTGAGCGCGAACGCGACTTCCGGCGCGCCGATCAGCCGCGTAAGCGCGCCGCTCGCCACGGCGCTGCGCGATCCGAATTTTTTGCCGCCCGGAACTCGGATCGAACCTCGCGGCGACCTCGAACAGTTCTTGGAAGCCGTTTCGCGTATCGGTGCCGCGCTCGCGCTCTCAATCGTTGCCATTTATCTCATCCTCGCGATACTCTATCGCAGCTACACGCTGCCGCTGGTCATTATGCTGACGGTGCCGCTAGCCTCGATCGGTGCCTTCGGCGCGCTCGCAGTCACGCAGCAGCCGATCAATCTCTACTCAATGCTCGGCATCGTTATGCTCGTCGGACTGGTATCAAAAAATGGGATTTTGCTCGTCGATTTTGCCGAACGGGCTGTACGCGCCGGCGTGCCGGTCTCCGATGCGATCGTCGGGGCGGCGCACCGCCGCGTCCGCCCAATCTTGATGACGACGTGTGCGATGATCGCGGGCATGGCGCCGCTGGCGCTCGGTCACGCGATTGGCGCCGAATACCGCAGCGCGCTGGGCACGGTGGTGATCGGCGGACTCTCAACGTCGCTGATACTCACGCTTTTCGTCGTGCCGGCGGTCTACGTCGCGTACCGGCGGTGGGACCGGGCCGCCATGCGGCGAACCGCAGCCGCACATGTTGCAAGCTAAGAATGCCGGAGCTGACGTGGGGCGCGAGTTGCTCGTTCTCGGCATCCTCCGTGACGCGCCGCTTTCCGCGTATTCCGTCGATAAGGTGGTGCGTCATCACTCGCCGCTGTATCGGCTGATGAATCGCGGGAACGTCTATCATCTGCTCCAACGCTTGGCCGATGGCGGCCTTTTGCATCGGAGAAGCGCCGCTTCCAAGCGCGGGCCATCGGCTTCCAAAACCGTCTTTGCGCTCTCCGCGTCGGGGGAAAAGCGGTTTCATGAGACGCTCGAGCGCGTGTTGCTCGACGCACAATCGTCGGAATCGTCGCTTGAAATTGCGATGGTTTTGCTGGGCCAGCTTTCGCGTGCACGAGGCCTCGCGCTACTACGCGAACGCGAGCGTGAGCTCGTACGCCAAGAGCGACGCGTTCGCCGCCTTTTCGGCAACTTGGAGGCCCGGTCGGCGCCGGGATTTCTCGCGGGAACTCACGCGCTGCACGTGCTCGAAAGCGAGCGCACGTTCTTACGAGAAGCCCTGCGGCGCCTTCAGAATCGTCGTTGGCACCCCGATTGGACGTAACGCCGGGACCGGCAAACGAAGGAAAACCGATGTGCTTTGCGATTGCAACGGACCGTAATGCTTAACGGAGTCGAGCCAACCTTCAGCTTCGTGTGACTATTACGCGGTCGCTTGCGAACAGTTTGGCGAACCCCTGGAGATTCGATGGAGTAGGACGCAGAAAAGCTCCTGGGCGCCAGGTCGCCCGTTGTAAGCGAGAATTACCGCCATTGTCGAACCACGGCGGAATAAAATCATATTAGCCGATAGTGCGCTCGTGCCCTAGTTGGCAAGCGGTTGCCGAATGATGGCGGAAGCTCACTAGATTTTGACGTGGAGGCCGAAATAGGCAGAAAACGGCGCGATCGTTGAGTCGTTGAGGTCGTTGTACGTGCCGAAGTCCGGCTCGTACGGATACCGCTGGAACGTCTGCACGTTGTCGCGCGGATTGTAGACGTTTCCGACCGGCGGCTCCCCTTGCGACAGGGTGCTGTACTGGCATACACCGCGCGCCCAGTAGTATGTAAACGGCGTCTGTTGCCCGCCGAAGCAATCGGAAACGATATTCGCCAGAGTAACCGTTAGCGACATCCTCGGCGAAATGTCGTACGACAGGCGCAAATGGGCCACGATCTGGCTAGGCTCTCGAAATGCGCCGAGTCCGTCGAAGACGCCGGTGTAGGAATCTGGAATCGCGTTGAGCTGAGCCACGCAGGTGTGTGAGTTGTACGGTGCGCCGCCCGGCGCGCCATACGGATAGCGCGGATCGCGAGCGATCGTACCCGCAAGCGCGGTACAGCCGGCAGCCGGGTCGATGCCCGGCATCGTCTCGGGAGCGCCGTAGCGGTTCCCGGCGACGAACTGAAATGACGGCGTTATCGCAAATTTCCCATGTTTATAGTTGAGAATCGCCGTCGCCACATACGGATAGTTGTATGCGTTGACGCCCGTCCCGATCGCGCCTGGGATGACCGAAAATGGAAGATAGGCTCCGTTTGGATCGAGCAGCGATTGAGGCGGAGCATCCCAGTACGGATTTGCATAGGCGTTCTTTGCGGAGCAGGGCGCGGGCTGCGCTCCGTCAATTTGCGAGCCCGCGAAGGTCGGAACGTAGCAGGCCGACGCTGTGGCTCCAGTACTGGTTACGCCACAGAGCGACACTCCGAACTGGCGCTTTCCAACCGCATGCCCGCCGGGCGCGCAAGCGGAGGTATACGCGTTATAGTTAGCTATGTCGGCATTGATCGGCGAAAGAATCGTCGTTCCGTTCGGCAACAAGCTGTACTTAACGTAGACGTTGGTGTACGCAAATGAAAGTTCACCGGCGAAACCGTCACGATCGAAATTCCCGTCGTCGACTGCCAACTCGAATCCCGTCGACGTTTCGTTCCCGGCATTGAGACCCGCGATGATACCTTCTTTGATGTTAATGTAAAAGTTCTCGATCTCGTCATGAGTCTGCCTGAGGAACGGCGTCAGCTTGAACGAGAGCTGCGTACCCTTGAAGTGGTGCTCGAGTGAAAAATCGCTGTTGAACGAGATCGCCGGCCGCACCTCATGACCGGGCGTGTTAAAGCCTTGCGAATAGTAAGGGATGAGCTCCGTCGGTAGGTTCTGCTGGAGTGCGTTGTACTGCACGTAGCTCGAACTCGGCTGTTCGTTATACTTTCCCCAACTGGCGCGCAGAACCGTATTCGCATCTACGGTATACGTCGCGCCGATTCGCGGCTGCCACAGGTTGAAAACGTAGTTGGTCGGGGTGTTGGCCATGTTCACGTTCTGATATTCGGAACCAGCCGCGGAACAAGGGCTCGAGATCGGAATGCTGCCTCCGCCCAGAAGCGAAGTCTTATCGTAAAGCGTCAGATTGTTCGTGTTGTAGCACGTATCGTGGTTGAACGCTGCCATCCAGAACGCCCGGGCTGGACCGCCGGTGGTATTTTCGCCGACGAAGTGGTAGTTATCGAGCCGAACGCCGCCGTTGATGACGAGCTTGTCGGTCGGACGATATTCGTCGGTGGCCGAAATCCCATAAAACGTCGGCGTCACGCGCTCGACCTGTCCGTACGGTCCCGTTTCGGCCACGTAGTAGGCGCACGTCACGCCTCCGCAAGTGTATTTCATCGGATCGTACGTGACGCCGCTCGCGATTCCGCCCAGGGACGCAAACGAAGCCGGTGCGCGCAAACTCAGCGTCCCCGGATTGCACGTCGTGGGCGCCGCGGGACCGGGCGAGCGCGGAGCGGCGTAGCAAATCCCCCGGTCGAGGTCGTGCGGATTGACCAGCACCGCAAAGTTATCGGCGGCGCCGAACATCTCCGAACTGTTGTAGTCCATCGATGTCGCATTCGTGTACGAGCCCTCGATCGAAACGAGATGCTGCGGGCCGAACTGCTTGCCGAAGTCGATGCCGATGCCGCGTGTATGGGCGTTGAGCTCATAGTCGCCGGAGTCGTAGCCGGTGTACGGCTGCCACGACGATACCGCGCCAGCCGAAGCGTACGTAGCAAAGTACGTGTACCCGTAGATCCGCAGGTAGGCGTCGGACGCAATGTTCTTCTGGTACTGCAGTTTGAAAACGGCTTGCTGGTTGTATTGTACGTCGCGCGTATCAAGCGGCAGCGACGCGTCAAACGGACGATTCGCGGGCGACGAGGGGAAGTAGTACGGCGTCACTAGCTTGGACGCCGCAGCGGGTCCGGGCAAAAAGCTGCCGGATGGTCCGTCGTATTGATACCAGTCCGAATAGTACGGCGTCGTCCCCGGAGGATACGACGCACCCTGGAAGTTCTGCAGTCCCTCGTCGTACGCCGAAACAAAGAGCGGTGAGAAGATGGTGTCGTTGTCGTAGAGCAGCTGTACGTCATCTCGCAGTGCGTCGTACCGGTGTGGAACACCGACGTGCACGTTGAAGAGCGTCGAGCGATCCGTAACGCCGGCGTTCTCGTTGCCAAACGGCATCGGGCCGAGAATGTATCCTGGAGCACCGGCTTGTCCCACGTTGAGCTTGCCGTTGGTATAGCAGGAGGGCGGCGGCACGTAGCCGCGAGCGTTCGGCGTCGGGCAGTTGTCGAGAATAGGCCCGAACTCATTGGCGTACGCCGCACCGTTGAACTGATCGATGTAGCGATGATCTTGATCGAAACCGCCGATGCCGACGTAGTACGAGAAGAGCCGATCGGGCGTTGCTCCTCCGACTTCGACATTGAGGCTGTGATAGAAGGTCGGCGTTCCTAGCGTGAGGTCTGCCGTTGCGTAGCCCGGAGTGGTGCCCGTTTTGATAACTTGATTGACGAAACCGGCGAGGCCTTGACCTTCACTGTCGGCCGGCGACGCGCCGGTATAGACCTGAAGTTCGAGCTGGCCGAGCGAGGACAGCGAGCCGGAAGGATAGCCGTCGATAATGCGATTCATCGGAATGCCGTCAAGTTCGTAGCCGACTTCACTCGAGTCTCCGCCGCGTATGTGTATGGCGAGGTTATAGCCCGCCTGATTCGTCGGCACGTACGCACCGGGTACGGTAGCGATTGCGGAATAGGCGCTATCGAGCGTGCCGCCTCCGCCCAAGACGCTGGCACGATCTTGCTGGGCCGCGTTCACGGAATAGACGTCGGCAGTCGTCCCGGGACGCACGAGTGAAGCCGCGCTTCGCGACGTGGTCCTGGCGATGGTCAGCAGCGTTTTGCGAATCGGCAAAGTCACGACTTGCGTCGCGTCGGCAAAAACGACGACACCGGAGAATGAGACGCTGTCGTAGCCCGTCTTGTTAGTTTCGAGCGTGTAATCGTCCGGCGCGAGCGATGCAAACGTGAAGTGTCCTCCGGCGTCGGTGACTGCCGTCGACGCTCCTGACGGACTCGTCGCCTTTATCGTTACGCCCGCGACGGGCTTGCCGTCGGAAAGCACCACGCCGCGCAACGCGCCGGTCGTGCCCGCGCGAGCGCTCGGCGCGAGCGTGCTTAGTACGGCCGCAAGAAATACCGCTGCAATGCGTCGCATGCCGCATTATTCCGCAACGCAGCAAGGACTCCGTTCCAGGAAAATACGCGACACGGCGCAATGTGGAGCGCCATGCTCGCCGCGCTCTTGGTCGTGGGAACGCTCTCGCTTCATAGTTGCTCGGCCGCTCCCGGGTACTACTGCGGGTCGCTGGCCCGTCCGCTCGATCCGGCCGGCGTAGTGCCCGGAACGATTTCGATCGGCTTTATGTGGCTTCCGCATCGCGCGGCCGGCCCCGCGACTGGAACGATAGTTGCGGCCGAAGGTGGGCCAGGGTATCCGTCGGGAGGATCGCGCGAAGGCTATCGCGCGCTCTTCTATCCGTTGCTCGATACGCGCGATCTTCTGCTGATGGACGACCGCGGCACCGGCAGCTCGGGTGCGATCGATTGCGAACCGCTCCAGCATGCTCCGGTCATGATACTGCTCAACGTGACGAGCTGTGGCCGGGAACTCGGGCCGCGCGCCGATTTATACGGCTCGGCACTGGCTTCCGACGATCTTGCGGCCCTGATGACCGCGCTGCGGGTGACGGCCGCGACGTTTTACGGCGATTCGTACGGCACGTTTTTCGTACAGGTCTTCGCGGCGCGCCATCCGGACGATGTAGCCCGCCTCGTTCTCGACGGAGCGTATCCTGCGATTGGACTCGATCCGTGGTATTCGAGTACGGGCACGACGATTCGGAATGCTTTCGACCTCGTTTGCCGACGCTCGCCGGCGTGTGCGGCACTTCCCGGAACGTCGAACGATCGGCTCGCGGCGCTCGTGCGAGCATTGCGCCTGCCGCGCGCCCCAATCACGCCGTCGGATCTAGCACTGATCGAGATCGCTGCGGGACTCAATCCGATCGCGTTTCGCGAGCTCGACGCCGCCGCACGCGCATATCTCGGCTCGCGTGACGCGGTGCCTCTCCTTAGGCTCGCGCACGAGACGTATGCGTTCGATGAGCGCGGGCCGAGTTCGCCGCGCATGCTCAGTCAAGGGCTCTTCGTGGCAAACAGCTGCAGCGACAACCCCCAAGCGTACGACATGCGCCTTCCGCCGGCGGCGCGCCAAGTCGCGTGGCAGCGCGCATTGCAGGAAAAGCAAAATCTGCAGCCCGATCTCTACGCGCCGTTCACGATCGCGGAGTTCCTGGGAATTCCGCTCGATTACGCCTACGTGCCGCTGTGTCAATCGTGGCCGGTAGCTTCGCCCGGGCATCCTGCCGGCGAGCCCATTCCGCCAGGAACGCGCATGCCCGCGGTGCCCGCACTGGTGCTTACGGGCGACCTCGATACGATCACGACGCCGCCGGACGGCGATCGCGCTGCAGCGCTTTTTGCGAACAGTCGGCGGGTGATCGTGCGCAACACGGGGCACGTGACGGCCATCGGCGACGCAGATCGCTGCGCGTCGGTCATCGTACGCGCGTTTATCAGCGATGCGCCGTTGGATACGTCGTGCGCTGCGACGATTCCGCCGATTCGCCTGGTTCCGGTCTTCGCATTACGGGTGATGGACGTTCCGGCGGCCTGGCCCCGCCGCAGCGGCACGCACAACGACCGCGATCTCCGCTCGGCGGCAACAGCCGTCTACGCCGCAGCCGATATGCTGTACCGGGTGCGGACCTACGGTATCCGATCCGGGGACGGATTGCGCGGCGGGACGTTCGCTGCTATCGACCGCGGGACAAGTATATCCGTGACTCTGCGCGGCGTGAAATGGACGAACGACTTCGCAGCGAGCGGCACGGTGGTCTACGACGCCAAGGACGACCGCATTGAAGCGACGCTCCGCTTCCTGCGTTCGTCCGCCATCCGCGCGACGTGGTACGCGCACTCGTCCTCATTGCCCGTTCAAATCGCCGGCACGGTCGAAGGCGCAAGAATCGACGCAACGATGCCGGCGCCCTAGCACGGCACCGAAGATTAAGTCGGGCGACCAAGTCACGTCGATCGCCGGCGGCGCGCCAAGCCCACGCCGCGTTCAACACCGCAAACGCCATCGGTCCGGCAGACCACGGCAATCACAACCGCATGGTTTTTCATCGCAATACTATACGCCAGCGTCGGGGACTTGCCGCAAGGGGGCCAAGACCATTACGGTTCTAGGCCCTGCGATTATTTAAATGAGGCTGCTTCGCCTTGAGAACCACCGCAATTTCACTGCGTCTGAACGACGACCATCGACCACGGCGGCAGAGTGAGATCGATCGAGTTACTCCAACTGCCCAAGGACGTGACGCTGGGCGAATTCCAGATATTCTGCGCGCTTTGATCGTAAATCGATTTATCGTACGTCACGACGGTACCGCCGTTGCCGGAGCTCTTGCCCGCGATGGTGACGGCGACGTTTTGCGCCGTCGTCTCGTTCAGATTGAAGAGCATGACGGCGTAGCCACCTCGGTACGTGCCGCCGTAGGCACGCACGTCGGGCGACCCGACGACGGACGTCCCGAGCATCTTTTCACCGGCGTGAACAAAGTACGAGCCCGTAAGAAAGGCGTCGGCGGTCGCGAGCAGCGTATTGGCGGGCGCTCCCGCCGGACAATTTCTCGTTCCATCGGAGAACATCATAGCGCCGCCGTAGTTTTGGTCACCGTAAACGTCTTGACCGAAGTCTCCCCCTTGGCTTCGCGCATCGCACGAGCCATGTCCGATGTGCCACGTCATTGCCGCGACGCCGTCTTGCTCGACCTCCCCGATGACCATACCGGCGTAGAGTGCCCCGACGATCGACTGGGACTGTTTTCCGTACGGACCTAACGCCGAAGAGATCTCTCCCAAGTAGAGCGGCGTGTTTGAATGACCGGCGGTGGCGAGTTCGGATTTGACGGCGTTGACGTCAGTGGTCAGCTGCGGGATCGCGTCATAAAGCAGGAAGGTGTCGCTGGTTGTAACTCGTTGTGGATAATAGTGGATCTCCGCACAGTCGTACTTGGCGTCGACGAAGACGGTCCTGTTCCACGGGCTCTTCATGTTCTGGAGATTGGCGTCGATGCAAACGCTCACGTGCGGATCAGCGGTCTTGATTGCGCTGTAAAAAGCCGGTTCGTTGGTCGAGTATTGAACCGGATCGCGCGAAGACTTGCAGCCCGCCTGACGGCAGTCGACCGCACCCGGAACGTATTGCTCGTTCCCAACGGTCGCGTAGACGACGTTGTAGCCTTTTTGTTGGACGTATGAGAGCCATGACGCCGCCTCGTTGGGGTCGCCGCCTCCGTCGCACGCGGTGTTACTGCCATAGTTTACGGTAAGGGCAACCTGGAGGTGCGCCGGGATCGCAATGTCTTGCATGAGCGCGTCGAATGTCGAAGACGGATTGGCGTTACCGGCGCACGGCGTGCCGGCTGGACCGTCGGTTCCACTCTTCCAATGATAGACGTCGGCTTGTTTGCCCCCCGGGTATCGTGCCATCGCTAAGTTCGCGGATTGGAACGCCTGTGCGATTCCCGGCAACGTGAGGTCGTACCAAACGGCCAAGCCCGACCCAAGATCGTCGACGTTCATCGCCGCACCGACTTGCGACGGATCGACCGTCACCGCTATGTTAGCAGTATCCCGCCGGCGTTTATGAGGCGGTTGAACCACCGACGGTTTCGTCGGGCTCACCAACGCGGGCGAGAGTGCATTGCTATTGCAACCACTCAGAAGTGTGGCGGCCAGGGCAATGCCGGCGACCACCGAGATTGTGGTAATTTTTTCTCGCGCGATCCGTCGCATTCTTACGCTCCTGCCAAGAGTTGTTCAAAGTGAAAAGGTAGAGCAAGGCTCACGCATATTTTATCGGCGAACCGGGCGAGCGAATCTATGGTTAGAAAGGTCCGCGTTTGTGGTTAACGATCCGTTGACGCGTTGAGCCCTTACTCGAAAAGCAAGCGAGGGTGCTCGCACTACAGGAAGTCCCTCAACTCAGAGACCGTCTATGCCGCCGGGGCCATTGGCAACGCCAAGCCGCTGCAAACCATAAGCGGAACGAACGGAAATGACGGTCTGGCGGCACGATCTGGGATCGTCTACTGGACTGAGCGATCCTACCGGGCTCGTATTGGACGCAAGCGGCAACATCGACGTTCCGAATCTCGCAAGCACGCTTTTGCCGTGCGCGGCCGCGGAGGCATAAACAATGCATCGTCGACCACCATCACGAGTACGAGTTTATGCAATACTGGGGGACTCTGGATCGACGCTCCGTATCAAATCGCATTGGACTCCCAGTCCAACGTTTACGTGGCCAACTCACAGGGGGACGGCGTGTATTTCATTGCAGTCTTCGTCGCCGGCCGGCGCTGTACCCAAGAAGACCGATCGGAGATCAGGCGAAACGCTAACGCACTCGTTTCTGATTGCGAGTCCATTCGACGTCCTCTTTGACGCTCGCAATCGTTTGCTCGGGAACGAACGGCGCGGCTTCCTTGACCTTGTTTCGTCCGGCCAATCCTAAAACGGCCGCAACGGCCGTCCAAACGACGGTCACGATCAGCATCGACGCCCACAGCGGCATCACCAGCGCAAGTGCGACAATGACCAATCCGGTAAGCGACGCGATGGCGAAGAGTCCGCCCACCGCCGATCCGCTAAGCATGCCTGCGCCAATCCCGGCGGACTTCGCTTTCCCAGCCATCTCTTCGCGCGCGAGTTCCAACTCTTTGCGCACCAACAGAACGACGTCACCTGCCAACTGCCCAACGGTTTCGACCGTGCCGTGCGGCTCGTCCTTCGCTGCCATATACCACCTCACAAAAAGCGCCGTGCGTTTAATACCCCAGTTTGATGGGAGTTACTATGGGGAAGCTCTACCACACGACGGAGGACTTAGCCGATGGCCGCCAGGAAAAAGACAAAGCAATCGAAGGCAAAGAAAACCACGCGGCGTGCGGGAACTGCGGTGAAAAAGGCCGCGAGAAAAGTCCGCAAGCGTGCGTCCGGCGCCGCTGCGAAAGTAAAGAAGGCCGCGTCCAACCCCAAACGCACCGTTCGTCAAGCTGCCGACAATGTGCAGGATACAGCGACGCGCGCGCGCCGGCTCGGCGAGTCGGTTGCGTCAGCGGGCGAGATGATCGCCGATACGGCCGACTTTGTCGACACGATGGCACAACGGGTTAAAAGCCGAGCGGCGAAGGGCGGCAGCCGGCGAAAAAGCGGCAATTAGCTGCGAGGACGAAGTTCCTCGGGGTCATTCCGTTGGCGCTTACGCGCCGTCGGAGCCCGTCATGCAAGCCGCGTGACCGCAGTGACAGTGCCCATAGTCGTTTGACGACTTGCATTTGTCGCTGCAGTAGTCGCCTTCCCCGCGAACTTCACATTTACAGCCGTCGCCTCGGCAGTTATTCGTAGTGCCTTCCATCGTTCAAGCCTACCCCTGCGGTCCATTCGCCACACAACGAGTTCGCGTAAATACGCTCGCTGATCGTCGTCTAGCCGCAGAACCCATGAGAGTGAGTCGAGAACCGGCGTCGATGACGGTATTCTTCCTGCGCCCATCGCGTGTTGTGGTCGGTGCCGATCGCAGCGAGCAGCGCGGCTTACTGCCGCGCCGCCTTTACCGATGCTACGCTCGATCTTGAGGGAATCAAAAATGGAGATCAAACGCGCCGGCAGTCAGCCGTCGGCGGTCGGTTGCGCCGACTATTTTACCGGTACGGTGAGAATCGATCCACTCTTCGATCGCGACGATCCGGCGCATGCCACCGGCGCCATGGTGACGTTTGAACCGTGCGCTCGCACGGCGTGGCATACGCACCCGCTCGGGCAGACCCTGATCGTGACTTCCGGCCTTGGCCGAATTCGGCGCTGGGGCGGCCCGATCGAGGAGATTCGTCCCGGCGACGTCGTGTTGATCGCGCCCAACGAAAAACACTGGCACGGAGGTGCGCCTACGACGGCGATGACGCACATCGCGATCCAAGAAAAACTCAACGGTAAGAATGTCGACTGGCTCGAGAAGGTCAGCGACGAGCAATATGGGGCCTAGCGTGAGAGCGGCGGTATATGTTGCTATCTGTTTCTCAGGAGTAAAAAAGCCAGATACGGCGAGGAATCGGTAAAGCGCTCTCTCTAAGGTGAACCCCAATCTTCTTGCCACTTGGTGACCTGTTTTTGCCAGGTCGCGCACGTTGCGCCATCGTCCGTTCCGTAGTAGGCGACGGAGCACTTTTCTAACTGCCGTGAAGCAAGTTCGGTGGTCTCTGCCGGATTTGCGTGTGTCGTAGCGTGGTCCAGCCAAGCTTTCCACGTTGTCAAGAGGGCTTGCGCGTAAGTCTTTTTCGACGACGGGCAGCGGCTGAAATAATCGACGTACTTATTATATCCAGCTGCGGATTGCACGATGTGGTCGGGTGAGGGACTCCAAGGGCGAGCGAGATCATCCACCATCGTCGTGTTCGTCCGGAGATCCTTCGCAATAGCGTCCACATACGCTGAACAGTCCGATGATGTGGCAGCTCCAACGGGTGCAGGCGAAATCGCCGGCTGAACTGCAACCAGCGTGAAAAGCAAGACTGCGAGCCGCATACACAGCCTATTTACCCTAAATGCTGGAAGGGGAACGACTCTTTGTTCTCTTGTAACGAACCTTTGAGGACAGCGAATGCCCCGGAACCGCCTGAATTGGCGGCAGAGTCAAAACCTCGAAGTCCGACATACTGATGCTTCCGAGTGCGGCAAGATCGACGTTGCTCCAAGGATTGCTGCCGTCCGGCTCGTTCGCAAAGTATAGAGCATTGCCGCTGCTGCCCGTGTCCGCCAGAATGATGCCGTACGTTTTCATCGCCTGTGCGACCAATGAAGCTTGAGGTCCCCAACCCGCGGTATTGAACGAAGCCCGCAGCCGCAAGCGGGCACCGTAGGGAAGCTCGAACGAACTTTTCCCTCTAAAGGTGAGCCCGTCGGTGTCGCTGGCTGGTGAAACGAAGCCCCACTGCGACACCGTTCCGGCGATCGCTCCCCAGTTGAGCGGATGCGTGATGGCCCCTGACTGATAATCGGCCCACGTAACCATTCCGGCGAAAAGCGGAAGGCCCGATGCCATTGCGCTGGGATTCCCGGGGGTCAGCGGCACGAACGTCTTGGTCAAATCCCAGTTTGCGCCGCTATACGCGGAGAGCACTCCACCCGAGTACGTCGTGTTGTACGACTCGTATAAATGACACGTTTGAGTTTGCACGACCATCGCATGTCCGTCGGACAGCGGTTCGATGAAAAAGCCGCCCTTCCACGGATATGGAACGGGGAATGAATGCCACGAAACTTTCGGGACGACCGTCAGCATGGGCGTGCCGCTGGTGGCCATATTGGGTTGTTCGACACCGGTTGAGGCGTAGAATCCCGCCGTATTACCGGCAGCGATCATCGATTGAATATACGATGCGCTATTTGGGTCGACCGAAGCCGAACTCATGTCGCGGTTATACGTTGCATCGCCGGCCGGAAATACCGAACAACTCGTCGGTACCGGCGTTGGCGTCGGAACGGGCGTTGGCGACGGCGTCGGCGCAGGACTGTGTGTGGGCGCAGGGCTGGGCGTGGGCGCAGGGCTATGCGTCGGCTCAGGACTAGGCGTGGGCGCAGGGCTATGCGTCGGCTCAGGACTAGGCGTCGGCTCAGGGCTGGGCGTTGGCACAGGGCTGGGCGTTGGCACAGGGCTATGCGTTGGCTCAGGACTAGGTGTCGGCTCAGGACTGTGTGTCGGCGACGGACGCGGCGTAGGAGTCGGGGCGGGTGTGGCAGTCGAAACAGGTGACGTCGTCGGATCCGGGGATGCGCTCGGATCCGGAGAAGCACTCGGATCTGACGAGGGCTCCGGTGAGGGAGACGGGCTGTCAATCGCGCAATCGCCGCGATGCGTCCAGCCCCGCGAAACCTCTCTCTTGTAAAGACCCGCGCTTCCATACGCGATGAGCGACGCGTTCGCGTCAGTTCCGTTTTTGACGCCCTCTAAAACTAGCGGTGCGTCCTTCGACCCACTCGCAAACACGGCGCCCCCGAGTTGCGAATGCGCGGGCTGAATTACGATACTGTAATCGCCTTCGCATTGCGCCGTCGTTCTCACGGCGAGCATGTGTAACGATTTCGTCGCGTTCGGCATTGCTTCGACGAGTGGGAGCGTCCCGGTAGAAAACTCGTTCGTCGTACCTGCAATCGGTGCAAGAGCAGTTCCGTCGAGCGTGATGCTAGTAACGTTCACCCCGCCTACGACGGAAATCGTCGCGGTTGCGGTGTCGTCGCTGCCGCATGGGTCCATGGGGCTGCCGCTGGTGATTCCAAACGTCAATCCCCACGCGTCCGATACGCCAATTTGCTGTCCCGCAAAAACGCGACGTCCTCGCAGCAGCGAGTTTCGCAGGTGGGCGTAAAGCGATTCGACGCCGCCTGCATGCCGCACGATAATCGCTAAGCCTAAGCCAGTAAGGTGTCCGGCTGCGATGACTATGCCGTTCGCTACGGCATAAACGGGAGACCGTCTGTCGTCAAGATCAACGTCGGTTCGCATCGTCCAGCCGCTGTTCTTACCGGTCCATTGCAGAGCACCGAAAGCTCCACCGGCTCCCGTAAGCCTCATGTTGCGTGCCGGGTCGCGATAACCCGCGGGAAGTTTGCATGCGAGCGACATCGCACGAGGCGCAACGTCCGTGCCGTTTGCTTCCGGCAAAACGTTTTGCGTTTGCGCCAAGAAAGTTTGCGCTACACCGTTCTGCGCAACGGGAAGCGGCGCAAAATTCGAACCGCTACAGGAAACCGCCGAGATCAAAAGCGCCGTGGATACGTAGCGGCGGATGGTGCGGAACCGTCTGTTGGACCGGATGGTCATGAGTTCACCCCTCACGTGACCAGCGAGCGACGAGGCGCGGACACTCCGCAAGCAATCGGTCTGCCGGACGAATGGCATTAGACGGCCCGTGTTAAGTAATTGCAAGTTAACGCTGCGTAAACGCGTTGCGTTAAGGCAGCGTAAATGCGTTGAGACCGCGGGATTAGTGCCGGTTCGCGGTCCCCTTATCTCAAGGTTTCGTCAGAAAGCCGACGCTATTCGATGTGCTTGAAAGCCCACTGGCAACCGCAAAAAAAGGGTGACCCGGAGAAAATCCGGGCCACTCTTTTTTGAGGTCAAGCCGAAGAGATCAGATCCTCGCGCCGCGACCCGTCACGATATTGACGATGAGAAGGATCACGCAGATGACCAGAATCAGGTGAATGAGTCCGCCACCAAAGTGCAGCAGAAATCCGAGCAGCCACAGGATAAACAGAATCACAATTATTGCCCAAAGCAGTCCTGCCATCACATCCTCCGAACGCTAGTAGCTTGTCTGCTACTGTCTTCCCCTCGCGGGTCACTTCAAACCGGCCGAGGCGGTCGCCCAAGCATGGGCAGCCTCGCGAGTTGCTCCCTGCGACCGCACTTCAGAGTGGCCGGAGGTCCGGCGTGCTATGATCTGTCGTTGTGATCACCGCGCCGGTCGACCGTCGCCGCAGGGCGCTCGCGTCGTCGACAGTCGTTTCACTGATTTTACACACTCTTGCACTGAGCGTGCTGTTTACTGTCCTTTCCCCTGTCGTCGTGCCGCTGGGAAGTCGAGAAATCGTTGCGCAAGTCACGATTTCTTCGATCGAGCGAGTCCAGCCGCAGGCGCGAACGGTTCGCAGTACCACACCCCGCTTAGCAGTAGTGGCACCTCCGTCGGTCGCGCCGGCGCACGAGCTTTCAAAAGAGAACGTGCCAAACGCCGCCCCCGCGCCGCCGCGCCGCCATAGGGCGGTAGAATCACGCCTCGACCGCGACCAAGCACAGTTCGCGCGCGAAGTCGCCTTGCTCAATAAAGCCGACGATCCCCATGCCATACCGACGATCGATCCCGCTTCGCAGTCATCCACCATGAAGACGTATCAGTTTCAAGTTCCCGCTTCGATGCGCGGTCAGGAACACGGCAACGGTCTTATCACGCCAACAACGAGTTGGCACGACCACGGGCTAAACTGCTATTACGGACGCTACGAGTATACGTACCCTGACGGCGCGGAAGAGGCGGGCGGGATTGCGTGGCCGTTCTGCTACGAGCCCGCTACAGATCCATTCAAACAACCACCACATCCGATGCCGTTTCCGCCGCCACCCATCGGATACGTGCTTCCACCCGGCACCGATCTACCGCCAATCGAGAAAGACTTTTACGAGCACTGGGCGGCTGGCGGAACCTAGCCCGATTCGTCAAAAGAATTAGAGGTGCTATGACTAGCCGGACGCGTATGGATGCGTCGGTTCCACCGCATGACTTGCGGTGGAAGTGGATTCTGCTCAGCCTGTGCGCCGTTGTAGCTCTGCTCTCGATCGTTGACGTTGGGTTCGAATATGCCGGTCCGGTGTCGATGGTCGGCCAGTGGGGCGACACCGTCGGGGCATCGTCCGTTCCGTTTCACCTCGTCGTTCGTTCCATCGATCCCGCTCATGCAGCCGACATGGCGGGGCTCCGGCCCGGCGATCTCATAGACATCCGCGCGAACGCACCAGTCGAACGTTTCTGGCTCTTTGGCCAGCCGCTCACGGGCAATCCGGTACCAATACTGGCGCGCCGCGGACCGCACCAATTGCACTTTACGGTCGTGCCCCAATCGATCACTCACTTTCGACTTTACCTTCTGACTCCGATTTGGCTCGGCTTTGCCTGGATCGCGCTGTTTGCCGCCATCATCGCTTGGCGGCGTTCCGACGATCCGCAGATGCGCGCGCTGTGCTTGCTTCTAGTGACCTATGGCTTGTGGGAGTCCACAAATCAACATTACATATCCTCGAAATGGGCATGGTTGCTTGCCGTTGCCGCTGGGGTCAACGTTCTCGGCGCTCTAGCCGTTGCGTTCTGGGCTTCGTGCGCTGCGACGTTTGCGCAACCACTTTCGCGAGCCCGGCTCGTCAGCCAATGGGTCTGCTACGCGCTGGTCGCCGCATTCATCGCCGTAGGCTTCGCTAGGATCTTCGGCATCGTCACGCTCCGCGTCGATCCGATGGCCTTCAGCTCGACTGCCTCCGCAATCCCGTTCATTCTCGCGTGTCTCGCCGGCGTGGCCTGCACGATTCTGGCGTTGGGCGCGACCGAAGGCGCACAACGCCAGCGCGCCACTTGGTCGCTCGTACCCGCGGGAGTCCTCATCTTCGTCGGCTTCGGCGCCGAGTCTCTGCAAGGCATCCTCACATCTTACGACGTCGCATGGACCGTCTTTTACATCATAAGCGCGCTCAATTTCCTTACTCCGATAGTGCTCACGTACGTCGCGCTCAACCGTAGGTTACTCGATATCGGATTCGTCCTGAACCGAGCGGCAGTTTTTACTGTAGTTTCGACGCTGTTGATCGGGACGTTCGTTTTGATCGAATGGATCGCAAACGAATGGCTGACTACAAACCATACGACGAGCGCCATCGTCGGGATGCTCGTTGCCCTTGCACTGGGCTTTTCAGTACGGTACGTTCACAATTACACCGACCGTTTTGTCGATCGGGTGCTCTTCCACAAACGTCACGAGGCAGAGGCGGCGTTGCGGCGATTCGCTCACGAAGCGGGGTTTATCACTAAGCGAGATAAGCTGCTCGAACGCGCTCTATCGACGGTGCGATCGTCCACCGCAGCCGATGCATCGATCCTCGTGCTCGACGGCGATCGCTCGACCGTCGATGAAAACGACTCGGGGCTTATCGCGCTTAGGGCCTGGCTTAAACCGATCGACCTCGAGCTGTTTCCCGACTCCGCGCTGCGCGGACAGTTCGCTTTTCCGATGGTAGCTCGCGGCCAGCTCGCCGGCGTCTTGGTCTGCGGCACCAAAACGGACAACGAGGTGTACGCACCCGACGAGTCCGCGGCGTTACAACTCGTCGCCGACGGTGTCGCGAGCGCCCTGGGTATTCTCGCACACGACGGCATTCATTCCAACGGCACTCTGGGAGCGACGATTGCCGAGCTGCGAGAGGCAATTCGCGACCTGCGCGATCTCAAGAGGGGTCCGGCTGACGTTGAAGTAAGGCGCGAACCTCTGCCGTAAGCGCTCTCAAGTCGCCGGACATCGTTTGGATCGCTTCGAGTAGTCCGTCGCTTGCAGCGCGGCCGTTTGCCGAAAGCACGTCGAGCGCACTGCCGACTCCGTGCGCGAGATGCAAGATTGCCTCCGATTCGTCGGGAGCGTACGGGTCTCCGGACCCCTTTGGTCCGAGAACGATTGCGCCGACGAGATGTCCGCGTGCAACCATTGGATAAGCGAACTCGCCGTGCAGCGCCGTATCGACTGTGTGCAAATCGATGCTTTTGCGCCAGGCTTTTAACGAAATAATCGCATGGTCGTTTTCACTCGCCTCGCCGTAATGACCGCGGCCATCGTCCAACAGGATCGTTACGCCGGTCGCGTCCGCGTTCCGTTCGAGTACAGTCTTCGTGCGGGCGAGTAGCAGGGCGGCATCGGTGATATAGGACGCTTCTTGCGCATACGCTCGAATCGCATGCTCGTCCTCGTGGCGTTTACGGAAAAAGACCGTATCGAGAATTCGATCGACGCGGCTATGGACACCGCGCATCGATAGTCCGAGCACGAGTGCGATCGCGGCACCGACGACGAGGTT
This sequence comes from Vulcanimicrobiota bacterium, assembly GCA_963715435.1. GTDB lineage: Bacteria > Vulcanimicrobiota > Vulcanimicrobiia > Vulcanimicrobiales > Vulcanimicrobiaceae > JAFAHZ01. The sequence continues at coordinate 1,292,637 of OY970243.1, read as the reverse complement.
CGTGGTATGACTGGCGCTGCTGAGCCACTCGCCTAAGCCCCATTCGACGAGAAGAAATGCGCCGACGAAGAGGAGCGAGATCGTCGAGAAAACCAATGCCCGGTTGAGCGCAAAGCCGATGTCGAGAATGCGTCGAATCAGAGAGACGTACGTCAAGACGACGGGCGTGATAAAACCCGTTACGTTATAGAGCAAAAGCTCCACGTTCGAGCTGAGCGGAAGATCGAAAGTGGTCGCCAATCCGACGACCGCGGCCGCGACGTATTGTATGCCCAGCGCGGACGTCGCCCAGACGAGACGGGCTCGATCCGTGCCACGCGTCTGAACGATCGTTGCGATCGCGCATAACACCGGAAAGAGGAAAGGCAAAACGGCAACGGTGAATTGCGCTGCCGTTCCCGAGTACCACGCCTGCATCGGATCGAGTGTTGCCGTCCACGCGCCGACGACGAACGCGAGGCCATAGATCCCCATCGACGCTCCGGTGAAGTAGCTGAGCCACATGAAGGTTTGCCGCAACGGGGTCGGCCGGGCCGGGAAGGTCATCGCATAGGTTGCCAACAGAGCGGTGCTCAGACCGTAGAGTGCGGAACTGAGAAAAGCGCCAATTGCGTCGAGCGCCGGCCATGCCGTAACGAAATTCAACGGAGTAAAGTCGTTCGAAAGTACGGACGTGATCAGCAGTAACGAAAGTACGCGGCCTTCGGGACTCTCGGAGCGCTTCCAAGCGATGACGCCGGCAAACGCCAACGTCCAGAATAGGCCGAAGAGCGCCAGCCAAGAGTCCCAGCCGAAGCTGAGATTGCCGCCCCCGACGAGCGTGCGTGATTCCGATACGACGCTGAGGACGACGCGTTTACCGTCGCGTTCGATCGGTATATCGGCGCGCTGGCCGTTCAGCCTAAAGTAGTTTATCCAGTGGTAGCGCTCTCCGGGTGAGAGCAAACGGAGATCGAGGAGATCGCCGCTGCGAAGTCCCTGCCGATAGGCAGGGCTCCCCGGCGGCGCATCGATGCGTATGATGAACGGCGCTTCACCCGTTATGTTTGGAACGACGAGCGGAGTGGTGTAGGCACGGGTGACGCCCGGATCCACTCCGAGGGTATACGCCCCCGTCCAAACTGCGTTGACGGTGAGAACGAACCCGACGGCACATAAGCCCAATAGGAACCGCCGCCAGGCAATCGCGTTCATCGCATTACCGTTTGACGGAGATCGGCGCCAGTCGATCGCGTTGCAGCAATGCATTGAGCGATTGTAGTCGTGTGCCGAAGAGGGAATCGTCAGCGGCAATTGCCTGGCCGAGCTCCGTCTGAAGCGACGCAGCCAAGTCGCGCTGGCCTTGCGTGGGTGGGTAATCGCCTCCGATCAGACCGCCGGCTAAACCCGCGATTCGCTCGTACAGCCGGCTCGGTTCGCGCAGCGTATCCTCCCAAGTCTGCGCGTTGCCGATGTAGAGGCCGGCGAGCGCCGCCGTCGTCGCCTGCTGCATCTCTGCGATCGCCTGTCGCGTATCGCTCGCAGCGGCGAGCTTGTCCGATTTTCCGAGCGCGACGTGAAGTGCGCGTAACGCCTCAATCTCCTTGCCGGTGCGCGTGAACTCATCGCGCAGCTGCACCGTCAGTGCGAACGCCTCGCGCATGTCCGCGAGCGTCGCCGGCGTGCGAGGATCGGGCAACACACGGAGCGGCGCGTCCTCTTGCTTGCCGTTGGCGATCAGTCGCACCGTATACGTGCCGGGTAACGCCTGCGGCCCTGCAAAGCCGTTCTGCTGTGCGTGATAGTCCCGAACCAGCCCGACCGTATCGTACATGAGATCCCACCAGACGCGGTTGACGCCGGCGACGGGATGCTCGAGGGTAATAGTGCGGATGACCGTCGATCCATCGAGAATCTCGATCTTCGCCGGATTCTTCTTGGGCGGCAGCACGCCCAGATAGACCGTCACGTCGGCGTCACCGGGCGGATTGTCGCCGGCGCCTTCGTTCGTTGCCCACGTTCCGCGCGACGCGTTCCAGCGGTAGGCGTCGCGCGGCGCGAAAAGGTGAGCGCGCTCGGAGGCAATCTGCGGCTTCCAGTCCTGCAACGCGCCGATATCGTCGAGAATCCACACGCCGCGTCCGTGCGTGGCCACGACGAGATCGTCAAAACGCGGCTGCACGACGAAATCGTAGATCGGTGCTCGAGCCAGGTTGTTCTGCAGCGAATCCCACTGCAGCCCCGCGTCGAGGGAGTACCAGAGTCCCGTTTCGGTTCCGGCAAAGAGCAATCCGGCGCGCTTGGGATCCTCGCGCACCATGCGCACGTAGCTCTCCCGCGGAAGGTTCGAGACGATCGACGACCAGTGCGCTCCGAAGTCGTGCGTAACGTACACGTATGGTGCGCGATCGCCGAGCTTGTGATCTTCGGCCGCGAGATAGGCGGTGCCGTCGGCAGCGGCGGACGGATCGATGTTCTCGATACGCGACCATTCGGGTAAGCCGGAAAGACTCGCTGTGACGTTCGTCCAGTGCGCTCCGCCGTCGCGCGTTAACCACGCGAGGCCGTCATCGGTACCGACCCAGATCTCGCCTTTGCGCGTCGGAGATGCCGCGATACACGAGATCGTATCATAGACCTCGGTCCCGGCGTCATCGACGGTAATCGGCCGCCCTGAAGAAAACTGTTTATTCTTGTCGTTTCGCGTAAGGTCTTTGCTGATCGCCGTCCACGTGCCGCCCCCGTCATCGCTGCGCAGCAGCATTTGCGCGCCGAAGTATAGTGCATTCGGCTCGAGCGGCGAGACGGCGACGGGTGCCACCCAAGCTCCCCTATATTTATAAGCCTCGGCACCGGAGCCCGAATAGGTGTCCGGCCAGGGGCTGATGAGCCGGGTCTGCATTGAAGTGCGATCGTAGCGAATCACGGCTTCCTGATATCCGGTGCCATAGATCACATTCGGGTTCGCGGGCGAAAAGACGATCCAGCCGCTTTCACCGCTGTTGGGCGAGAACCACTGGTCCGGCGTGATCGCGCCGCTGAAGCTCATGCTCGGTCCGCACACCGCTCCCGGGTCCTGAAATTCGCCGCAAATGGTGTACGGGATCTCGTCATCGGCAGAAATGTGATACGGCTGCGAAACGATCAGCTGCGGATCGCGCCATGTTTTTCCACTGTCGAGGGACAACCGAACCCCTGCATCGGCGGCGATGATCGCGCGTTTACCATAAATCGGATCGATCCACATCTGATGGTGGTCGTAGCCGTTGGTGTGCATACGTTTGATCGTCTTTCCACCGTCGAACGATTCGTTAGGAAAGATCGACATGAAGAAGATGTGCTTGGGGTTTTTCGGATCGACGGTGAACTGCGAGAAGTAGTATGGGCGCTGATCGAGCACGTGCCTGTCGCTCGCGAGACGCCAACGCACGCCGCCGTCGTCACTGCTCCAGAAAACGCCGCTCTTCGATTCAATCACGGCATAGAGGCGTTGCGGATCGCTCGGCGCGAAGCGTACGCCGATGCGACCCATCAATCCGTTCGGGAGGCCGCCTCCGGAAAGACGCTGCCAGTGCGCGCCGGCATCGTGCGACACAAAAATGCCGTCGGCCGGACCGCCGCTGGTCAGCATCCACGGACGCCGTTGCACGGTCCACATTCCCGCGACGACGTACGAAGGATTTGCGGGAGAGATCGCCACCGTCGAGGCGCCGGTTGTGGGCCCGCTATAGAGCGAACGGGTCCACTGTTTGCCGCCGTCGCGCGAAACGTAGACGCCGCGATCGCTTCCCGGCGCAAACGGATCTCCGACCGCCGCTACGTAAACGACGTTAGGATCGCGCGGGTCAACCGCGATCTGGGCAATCTGCGAGGTGCCGTCGAGGCCGAGATGGCGCCAGTTCTTTCCGCCGTCATCCGAGCGCCAAACGCCGTCACCAAACGCAATATCGTTGCGAATGTTGGGTTCGCCCGTTCCGACGTAGACGATCTTCGGATTCGATGGAGCAATCGCGATGGCGCCGATCGAGGTCAGCGGCTGCTTGTCGAAAATCGGCTGCCACGTGACCCCGCCGTCGGCGGTCATCCAGAGTCCGCCGAGGCCGCCGGCATAGAAGGTTTGCGAGTTACCCGGAACGCCGGCGACGGCGTCGATCCGGCCCGTCGTCGGTCCGACGCTGCGGAACTCCAGGTGCGCAAACGGTGACGGGAGCGCGGCGGAGGCCAGACCGCAGAACGCGCTGAGAAACACAGCACACAGAACCGGATAGCGAAGCGTCGTCACAAGCGGCTGCATTTACGAGACTTCTCGCCTTGCCGTAAGCGAGCCCGCTTGACGATGCCGCGTTGGGCTAAGATCATCTCATCTAGGCGCCCGTTGCCTGCCGATGGTTTTGTCGAAAACGCTAGTTTGCCGGAAGACGGTCGGCGAGCTCGTCGGAAAGCCGCTTCGGCAAGGCCCGCACTTCCGCGGCTAACTCGGCTATGGACTTCCGAAGATCCGCGTTCTCGTCGCCGCGTCGCCCGCGTAGGCTATCCAACGCCGAACCGACGCCGTGGGTAAACTGAGCCAGCGCCTCGACCTCGTCGGGCGCATAGGCTTCGCCGCCGATACGTTCGTCCAGCAAAAGAATACCGGCGAGCCGTCCGCGCCCAAGCATCGGAAGGGCAAGCGCGCCATACAACGATGTTGCGTAGTGATGCGGGTCGATCGGTTTGCGCCAGGTTTTTAGCGACAAAACGGCTTGATCGTTTTCGCTCACCGCGCGAGTCGAACTATCACCGAACGATCGGACTGGCGTATACTGTCCCTCGCACTGGACGAGCAGTGCCGCGCCGCGTGCGTCGGTGTGGCCCCGAACCTTCTCGAGCGAAGCGTCGAGCAGCGCCTCTAAATCCGTAACGTAAGCCGCCTCTTTCGAGAAGTCGATCAGCGCGCGCTCGTCTTCATGGCGCTTGTGGAACAGCACCGCATCGACCACTGTATCGACGCGTTGATGAATGTAGCGCATAGATAGACCGAGGACCAACGCGAGGGCGGCATTTGCAGCCAGGCCGGTTGCATGACTAACGTTCGAAAGCACCGTGCCGAGTAACCACTCGAGCAAGATAAACGCGACAACGACCATGAGTGAGATCGTCGCGACTACGAGCGTACGCCCGAGAATAAACCCGAAGTCGAGCACGCGCCGCTTGAGCAAAGCGTACGTCACGGTCATCGCTCCAAGCAGCGCGACGACACCTCGTCCTACCAGGGCGCCCGAGAAAAGAAACCAGGAGGAGTTGAGCAGCGTCGAGAGGCCGACGACTGATGAAATTGCAAATGCGATCGGAAGCGGCAAGAGCAGCCATGCGGCGCGCGTTCGTTCGGCAGCGCTCGTGCTTGCGACCGCCGCTGCGGCCGCGGCGACCACGGCCAAGAGTGCTGCAACGGGCTCGACGGCCCAAAGAAGCGGATACCACCCGCTCGAGATCACCGACGGCACGAGATATGGAAGCGGATCGAACCACAGCGTGCTTATTCCAATGACCGAAACGACGGTTCGTACGAAGGTCAGGGCTGCCAGAACATACGCCGCCCGTTCAATGACGTCGCGTCGCGGGCTACGAGCACCAAAGCGCGAAGCTAAGCGCACGAGTATCCATGACGAAGCAAGCGCACATCCGGCGTTGACGAGCAGCAGGCTAAAGTTCACGGCCGCGTTGGGACCCGTCACCAGGCTCGGTCCAACAAGTGAACCCGTTTGGAGCAGCAGGACAAATGCAATGTCACGTGCCGCGAGCGATCCGGCCTGACGCAGTGCGATTAACATGGCGCAGCCTAAGAAAAAGAGAACGGCCACTTGTGGCGCCAAGACGCCGCCGATCTTAAAAGCCCAGGGGCCTTCAAACACGGTGCTGCCGGTCACGTGAGCAACAAAACGTTGGCCAGCGCGCCGCGCGACCAGCTGCGTAGGCTGCGTCGCCATGAGTTCGAAGATCCACTGGTAGCGAGCGCTTGCGCTTTGGTCCCGAAGATCGACGACGTCGCCGTTATGTATGCCGGCGGCGGCTGTGGCGCCATCCGGCCGGGGCTGAGCATCTATCGTTAGGTACGGCCGCCCCGTCGTAACGACGGTCGAGTCCCAAAAACCGCGCCACGGCCGGCTGCCCAAACCGTAGATATCGGCGGCGCTGAAAAACACGACCAGTAGGCCTAGTCCGCAAAGCGCGAGCAATATCAGCCGCCGTCGTGTTTTCATGACGGAAACCGTTCTCGATAGCCGCTCCATTGCCCCATGGAACTGCGGCTGCACGCGGCGTAGGCCAAAAGTAATAGCCCTATGGCATGGGGCTAGGCGCGCTTCGGCTCGGTCGCGAAACGGGATTTCATGCCGCGCGTCTTCAACGCGATCCTAACGGTCGGTATCTCGGCCATATTTTTCGCAATCATCGTCCCGCCGATGTTCGGCGGCTACACGACCGCCTACACGGGTTTGCACGCCGGTCCGATGGGGACGGGACCGGTGGTAGCGCACGTTAGGATCGATCCGGGATCGCCGGCCGCGCGCGCCGGACTCCGCGATGGGGATGTCATTCGTTGCTTACACATGCGCGACTACCAAATACTTTTTCCGACATTTGGTGCACCAGGATACAGTATGTCGCCGGTTCGCGGCTGCGTCGTATCCACGGATAGCGAACGGCCTTTCGAACTAGTCGCTCAGCCTGGACCACCGGCGGCGAGCATTTATGGAGCGCTCGGTTTCGTCTTATTGCGCGTGCTCGCTTACGCAATCTTTCTCTTCGTCGGATCGGCCTTAGTCATTCTGCGACCGTCGCTGATGACGTGGCTCCTGTTCGTCTTCTGCGTATGCACGGCGCCCGCCGCTGCAGTGAGCGAAATGCTCACCAAGTCATCGCCGTCGCAATATGCGCTCGCCGTGATTTGGCTGCAGCTCGAGCAGTTCTTGAGCAGCGCGGCCCTGTTGCTTTTCACATTGGTCTTCCCGGACACGTCGTTTCCGCACGGCTGGCGCAGGATTACCTTCTGGGTTGTTTGCGCGGTTAGCTTGACGCTGGCCATCATCAAGCTGACGCAAACTTTTGAGGCCACCGTTTATGCGTTTCTGAGCGATCCGCTGACTATTAACTTCAACCTTATTACGGCGGCGGTGGTCGTCGCCGTAGCGTTAGGCCGCCTGGCCACCATGCGACCCGCCGATCGCGCGCGTTTCGGCTGGGTAACGTTTGGAATTGTGGTCGGCGTAGTCGCAAACTACCTGCGCTTGCTGCCCGGAGGCGCGTCTTACACGACCTTTGCCGGGACTGTGACTGCCGTTATGCCGATCACGCTGATGTACGCCATCTTGCGGCGTCATGTAATCGACGTGCGCTTTGCAATCAGCCGTACCGTGGTTTATGGTGCCGTCACGACGTTGATCGTCGGTGTGATTGCGGCTGTGGACTGGCTAACCAGTGAATACCTTCATGGGCTTCGAATCGCCTACGCTATCGATGCGCTTGTAACCATTTCTCTGGGCGTTGCGTTTCACCGCATGTACGGCGCGATCGAAAACGCCGTCGATTTCCTTATTTACCGGCGAAAGCACGAGGCCGAGAGCTACCTAAAGCGGCTCGCGCGCACGCTCCTGCGCGCCGATCGCGAGCTGACAATCGACCAAGCCGTGGTGGACGATCCCTACGAGAAGTTAGATCTCGAAATGGCCGCATTGCTACGCGCTGACGGTAGTGGATACTCCCTAGTTTCCGCACAGGGCTGGAATGGCGCCGCGCTGTCGTTCGAGCACGAGCACGACGTCGTGCGCTTCCTGGCGACCGAGAGGCGCCGCTTGGAAGTTCGCGACCTGCGCCAGCGCGTAAAAGCGGAAATATCGGCCTCCGGAGTTATGCCTGCAATCGCCGTTCCAATTTTCGAAGGAGACGACCTGCGCGGATTCGCGCTCTACGGGCTGCACCGCGATGGCACCAAGCTCGACCCCGACGAGGTCGATATTCTCGAAACGCTCTGCCAGACCGCGGCGCAAGCGTACGTGCGAATTGAAAATCTCCGCTTGCGGGAGCTCTTGGATACCTCGATGATCAGTTCGGGGTCGAGTTAAAACTCATCAAAGATTGACGCTCTTAACCTTCGAAGCAATCTCGTTCGCGCGTGCAGTGAGATGGTACAGCCCAAGTCGTTCGCAAACCGTGGAAAACGCGGCGGTCGCTCCGCGCCACTCCAGCTCGTCGATGCTCGCATACAGGCTGGCATCGGTGCGGAGCGTCGCGAGTCTTTTGAAGAGAACTGCGATCACGCGGTGATCGCCGAGCACTTCCGGCGGAAAGCACTCGATTTTGCCGTAGCGCGCGATTAAAGAGGCCGCTCCTTTCGGACCGATACCTTTTATGCCGGGATAGCCGTCGGAGGCGTCGCCGACCAGGGCGAGATAGTCCGGTATGAGCTCCGGGTCGACGCCGAATTTCGATCGCACGCCGTCCGCATTGCGAACGGCGTTGCTCCGCCGGTCTACTTGGACGATACGATCTGCGCGAACGCACTGTGCGAGATCTTTATCCGGCGTCCAAATGCAGATTTTTTGAACGCGAGCATCCCGCGCTGCGATTTCGGCGGCGGAGGCAAGCGCGTCGTCGGCCTCGAGATCCGTCATTGCCCATACCGCAACCCCCATCGCCCTGAGCGCGTCCTCGAGCGGAGTGAACTGGGCCAGGAGAGCCGCCTCGACTCCTTCGCTGCTTTTGTATCCATCCCAGAGGCCGTTGCGAAATGACTCGATGACGTGATCGGTGGCAACCCCGACATGCGTGGCTCCCTCCGCGTACATCTGCAAGACGGTGTTGAGCACGCCGGCAACCGCGCCGAACCGCGTGCGTTGTTCACTCGGAGCGCGTCGTAAGCCGTAAAAGTGACGAAACAGCTCGTACGTTCCGTCGATGAGGTGCACGATCACAGGTGACGTTTTCGTGCCGGCCTACATTGGTACTTCCATGCAGAGTTTCGCATGAGCGTCGGCCGGAATACCCAGGCTGTCGGTTACCGAGCGCGCGTTTCGCTTCAAGAGGACGAATAAAGTCCGCCGCAATGCGTGCCGCCAGTCGGTTTTGACCGGCACGATCTGCGGGTCGGCGCTATAGTACGTCACGTCTTCCCCGCTGATGTGCAGACCCGACATGGCACAGGCGCGCGAGATGAGGCCGATGTCGAGCTTTTCCATGAATCCGAAGCAAGCCCTAACGCGCACCAGACTTTCGGAGAGCGTTTCCACGTTAACGCGAGAGCGCTCGGACTCGTACGGATCGTTGGTGGGGACGAGCGTCAACAGGACGATCTTTTCGTCGGTGCTGTGCGTACGCAGCAAGTGATGGCGCAAAACGAACGGAACGCCGTCGGTGTCGGCAGTAAGGAAAACGGCCGTCCCCCGATGCGGAATCTCGAGGCGTCCCTGGACCTCGCGTATGAACGTTTCTACCGGCTGCGACTGGTCGACTTGGCTTTGTGCGATCCGCCGGCGGCCGGTACGCCATGTGCTTGCAATAATGAAGACGATCCCGCTGACCACCAACGGAATCCAACCGCCTTCCAAAACTTTCGGAAGGTTGCCGAGGACGAAAAGTAGCTCCAGCGCTACAAAAGGCACCGTTCCGAACAGCGCGGCGGGCAGACTCCATCCAAGCTTGCCTCGAACGACTTCGAAGTAGGCGATCGACGTGACGACCATCGTGACCGCCACGGCCAAACCATAGGCATTCGCGAGCCGGGTCGAACTGTGGAACGTAAGCACCAACCCGATACAAATCACAGCGAGGAGCCGGTTGACGAACGGTACGTAGACTTGACCTCGGTGTGCAATCGACGTGTAGACGACCCGCACGCGTGGGATGAACCCCAAACTAATGGACTGTTTGGCCAAGGTAAACACACCCGAGATCAGCGCTTGCGAGGCGATGATGGTTGCAACCGTTGCCAACACCACGACGGGATACAATATGAACTGTGATGTGAGCCGGTAGAAGGGATTGTCGAGCGCGCTAGGATCTGCGAGTACTAATGCGCCCTGGCCTGCGTAGTTGAGGGCTAGTGCCGGAAAGACAGCCACGGTCCAAGCCAGCGCGATGGGGCCGCGTCCGAAGTGCGACATGTCGGCATACAATGCTTCGACGCCTGAAACGCAGAGTACTATCGCGCCGAAGACGCCGATCGCAACGAATCCGTGATGCGCGAAGAAGCGAACGATATAGACGGGATTGAGTGCCCACAGAACCGTGGGATAACGAGCGATGCCGGAAACACCCAGTGCCGCAATCGTTCCGAACCACACGAGCATGATCGGCCCAAAGACCGAGCCTATTTTTTGAGTCCCGCGGCTTTGAAGTGCAAACAGTGCCGCCAAAATCGCCATCGCAATTGGGACGATAAAGGGCCGCGCGTCTGAAGTTGCGACGTTCAGCCCCTCGACGGAAGACAATACCGATACCGCGGGCGTGATGATACCATCGCCGAAAAGCATGCCGGCGCCGAGAATCACCAGGAACGTAAGCCAAGTCGCCTTCGGCAAGATACCGCGCTTCACGGGCGGCAGCACGAAAGCCAGCAATGCCAAGATGCCCCCTTCACCGTCGTGCGATACACGCATAATCATGCCGACGTAGCGGACGAAGACGATGAGAATCAGTACCCAAAAAATCAGGCTGACGATTCCCAGTACGTTTTCGTGGGTCGGAGCAACTTTGAGCAGCCCGAAAAAGCACTGCCGGAACGCGTACAGCGGACTCGTCCCGATATCGCCAAAGACGATGCCGAGTGCGGCTAGGGCCAACGAAGCGCGGTTGGGGGCCGCGGCGGGCATATCCATCAAACCCGCGATACCCGCCGCGCTACGGCTCGAATCGGTCGCGGTTAGGTGCAGCCGTTCGAGGTTGTAAACAGGACGTAAGCTTGCGCTGGGCCGACCGACAGCGTGCCGCTACCCGCGCTGCCGCCCATGAGGTTCGTGTACGCGTGTGAAAGCGGTACCTCGACCGTTGCAACGCCTGGATTTACGACGACCATTCCGCCCGTGAACTTGCGCTCGTACGCGTTGCCGTTGGCGACCGTGTTATAAGCACCACATGACGAACCGAGCTTCGCGTTGACGGTAGAGATCTGCGGAAATCCGACGACGACGCCGTAGGGCCCAGGCGTAACGAACAGGGAGGCGTGGCCTTCGTTACCCATCAAGTACGTCGCAATCGCGTATGAAAGCTGCGCCGAAGAGAGACCGAAGTTGCTCGCTGCGCCCTCAAGATTTCCGCTGAATTTCGCAATGTCTAAGAACTGCTTGCCCTGCGCCTGAACGAACTCCATGTAGTTTAGCGTCGACGTGAAGAGCGACGGCTGCCCCGCGTAGTGACCGTAGTCTGTGAATCCAGTTTCGTCGACGATGCCGTCGGCGTTGGCGATAATCGTCTGCTCGTCGGGGTTGGTAATCGAGCCGGCGGGATGATTGACGAAGAGCTTCAGATGATAGGGCGCCAGAACGGGGTTGGTTGTGAGGATCGCCTTGGCACCGGCGACCCAGGCGGCAACATCGTGATTCCACTGGGGATCGTAGTTCGGAAAGCCGCCCTTGAGGGCGCCCCAGCGGCGGATGAAGCTTCCGTCGCGCGAGTACACGCCGCAGCCGAACCAGCTGGGTTGCTGGCGGCCGTCGTAATCGAAGAACAGCGTTTGGTCTGCGCCGATCGCATTAGCACCGTGCGCGATAGCAAACGCGGCCGCCGTTTGGATTTGATAGTTGACGACGCTTGGATTGTGAATGTCCAGCGGCACGTCTTGCGGCAGTCCCGGTTGATAGGCTACGGTGCGCGTCGGATTGTTATTCTGGTCGCAATCGTACACGATCCAGTCCGGATGATTCGCTTGCCACCAAGTGATGTCGTGTTGCGAGACGGCGTAATGGTCCGTGGGCTGCACGATGTACTGCGTCGCCGCGAGATGTGAATTGCCGGCGAGCCACGTTCTCGGGTTTGCGCCGGCATCTCCGGTGCCCGCTCCCCAGACCGTGCTCATGTTCGGCGCGGTGTTCGTGGACTGGGCTGCGGTGACGTCGTAATCGAAAACCTGGAACTGTTTTATGATGCCTGAGATAGCACCGGTTGGCGGCGTCGGCGAACTGATCGGCGTCGGCGAACTGACCGCGTCGGCGAAGTGACCGGCGAACTCTTTGGTGTAGGGGAACTGCTCGGCGTAGGCGACGGTGAGCCCGTCGAAACGATAGAAGCGGACGAGGCTTGAAAGTTCCCTAACGAGTTGTAAAAACCAGTAGCCTTGACGATATATCCGACCTTCGCCGCGTTAAGCTCGCCGGTATAGACTGAAACGTTCTTTCCGGTGACGTCTACCACAACGTGATACCACGGCTTGGGAAGAATGCTCATAACCTTCCCTTCGATCGTGGTTTGAGCGATTACGAAGGGTCTAGCGTCGCGCGTGTCGGCGTTATTGGAAGCGACCGCGGTCTGCGGGCCGCTCGTGAGCGCCGGCAGGACGTTCGGTGGGGCGGACGTAGCGCTCTCTCTCGAACACGCGGCGATCGATGCCGCAAGAAGACATAGCAAAGCAGAGCGTTGCAAATGACGGCTCATATGAACGAGTTCCTCTTTGGGAGTTAAGCGGTGCTGCTAAGCATGCCGGCGTTCGCCGACATAATGCTTATCGGCACTGACCGCCGGCGCGGCCTATTGACGAGCGTTAAGAAACGCTCAAGTTCTCGCTCGCTGGACGGCCTGCCGACCGGCTACTTGCCGCACGGCTCGTGATCTTGCTCGCGCAGTAACCGCCGGTGAATCCTAACGCGTTCCGAGAGCCGCTCGTAATGAAAGAGCGTCGTGCGGTGCGGCGGCCAGCGTATCGTTGTTGAAATACACGTACACTTCGGGAACCTGGCTTTCGTAGCGCGTTAGGCGCTTTGCCCACCGCTTGCGCGCAGAGGCTGAATACGAGCCGGCGTAGAGCGCGGTCGCGCCGTGAAAACGGACGTATGCCAAGGCTGGCGACGTGATCCACTCCGGAACGCGCAAGCCGGGATAGTCGTGCATGCAGAATGCCACGCCCAATCGTTCGAGCAGTGCGCGTACCCGGGGCACAAACCAGCTTGCGTTACGAAACTCGACCACGTAACGATACTGAGGAGGAAGCCGCGCTAAGAACCCTTCCAGACGGCCGTCATCGCGTTCGAGAAACGGCGGAAACTGCACGAGAATTTGTGCGAGTTTTTCCGGAACGAAGCACGACGCTCGTTCGAAGTAGTTCGCGATGAACGTATCGAGCCGGTCGCTCGCGGCCCGGCGGTGCGTGATCAAGCGGCTGAGCTTTACCGTAAAGCGGAAATCGTGCGGTACCGCGTCGCACCAAGTGCGCACTTGTTCGGGCTTTGGAAGACGATAGGTCGTCGCGTTGAGTTCGACCGTATCGAACCGTTCGGCATAATAGGTTAGCCAGCGCCGCTGCGCAAGACCCTCGGGATAAAAGCGCCGGCGCCAGTCGCCGTATACCCAGCCGCTCGTACCGATACGGACCATGACGTCGCTTTCGTACCCACAAGTCAAGGAAGGCAAGTGGAGATCGGCTATGCCGCGCTGCCCTTTTCCAGTCGTTTGCGAACGATCGCCGCGCGGCGGGAGTCGATCGGAAACTGCCACGTACAGACCGCCGCAACCAGAATGAATATGGCCGGAACAATGAAGTACGCTACGATCATTGCCGGTTGCAGTGCGTGCGGATTCACCGCGTGCACGTCGAAATGCATCGCTCCAAGAACGAAAAACGCGATGGCTCCGCCAATTGCCGTTTGCCATCGAATGGCAAGCAAAAGTATAGCGGAGTAGTTCGCCGCTCGATTCGAATGCGTCTTGAGCTCGTCGTAATCGATCACGTCGCCCATGATCGAATACGGCAGGGACGTCAACATGTACGTGTTTGGCAACGCCACGACGATTGACGAAACGACCAGCGCTGCAAAGGTGCCGAAGATCGGCGCCACGATGAAATAGGCGGGGAGTCCGATGAAGCTCGCAACGAGCGCTACGGTCCAGCACTTGTTCTTGCCGATTCGCCTCGTTATTTTCTCCCAGAACGGCACGCTGACGACCGAAATCACTAGGCCGGCTAGGGTTAGTGCGCTAAACGTGTTGGCAAATCCGATGGATGCCATAAACTGCAGTCCGATCGTCAACTGCACGCAATAGCCGAGAAACGCGAAAACGGTCGCTCCGGTGAGATATAACATCGGCACATTGCGCGCCATGTCGAAGATGACGCGAAACACGCCGGCCTCGGCCGGTGCCGTTTCCTCGGCTTGGGCTTTCGGTCCAAATAGCAGCGCAACGGTCATGGTAACGACGAGTAACAGAATCGCGACATAGCCGAGGCGCGCAATCGTCGACGCAGCCAGAAGATTCTTGCCGCCGAAGGCCGGCACCATCGGCAGCGCGAGAAAGATCACCTGGCCTAATACGGCAAAAACCGCTCTATAGGTTGCGACGAGGGAGCGTCCGGCATAGTCGCGCGTCATTTCGCTGCCCCAAGCAATATACGGAACGTCGATCATGCTGAAGCCGAAGAGCGCGAGCGCGGCCGTCCATGCAAAGTACGTAGCCCCGGCATGCGCCGGCGGCATGAAAACGAGATAGACGCTGATCGCCTCGACGACGGTCCCGGCGACCATCCACGGCTTACGCCGCCCCCACGGCGTCGTGAAGCGGTCGCTCAAATAGCCGACGACGGGCCCGCTACACGAATAGACCAAGCGTGAGATGAATATCGCCGTCGCGTACGAGGCAAGTTCCCCGCCGCTGAAGTTAGCGTAAAATGACGGAAGAATCGCGAGGACGGGATAGATAACGAACTCGATCGCAAGGATCGGCAGCGAATAATTGACGAGTCGAATCTTGCTGATGCGGCGGTAATTTCACCACGCGCCGCCTAAGTCATTGCCCATGCAGCCCTTACAACAAGCGATCGACACATACGAGGCGACGAACCGCGACGAACACGGGCCTCTGCGCGGAGCCGCCTTCACGGCTATCTACCGCGCCGGGCAGGGCATGCCGATTTCAGGCATCGCCCCCGAAACCGAAGCACTCAACGAGGAGGCCGCTGCGTGGTGTCGCGGCGCTCTGGCGCGGATCGACGGGATCGACGCAACGGCGCTCGACGATCAGGATCGTCTCTCACTCGCGGTGCTGCGTCACGGCGTCGCCCGCCGCCTCGAATCAACGCAGCACTATTGGCAAGTCATCACGGTGACGCCGTATCGCTGCTTTCCATCAGCTTTTCAGTTGATCTTCCGTCCGCTCGCGGTCGACGATGAAGAATCGCGCGAGCGCTACTTTGCCGTGCTGCGCGACGTCGGTGCCTACGCCCGTGCGGCAAAGGCCAAGCTCGAGGGGCAACTGGAACGCGGCATCGTGCTCCCGCGCCGCGTGCTCGGTCCCATCGTCGCAACCCATCGCGACGCCATGTCGACCGAAAAGAGTCCTTTTCTCCCGGGCCGCGGCAGTGCGCCGGACGGAACGCAGAACGTCCTGCGCGAGCACGTCGCGCCGGCGGTCGCGGAGCTGGTCGCGTACCTTGAAGGGCCCTACGCTGCCGCCGCTTCGGAGGCTTGGGGCCAATCCGCGCTGCCGGGCGGCGCCGAACACTACCGCTACTGCGTTCGCGATAACACGACCACGGAGCTGACGCCGGAACAGATTCACCAACGCGGCCGCCGCGTCGTGGCCGAGCTGCGTGAAGCGATGGCCGGCGTGCGCGCACGGCTTGGCTTCACCGGCACCGCCTCGGAGTTTCACGCCCAACTGCGCGTAGACTCACGCTTCGTTCCGCAGTCGCCCAACCAGATCGGCGATAAACTCGAGCGCTTTGCGCAGATTGGATACGATGCACTCGACTCGTTTTTCGCGCGCAGGCAGAAAGCGCCATTCGGAGCAAAGCGCCTGCCCGAGGATCTCGAAGCCGGCATGACCTTCGGCTACTATCATCCCGGCGCGAAGACCGGCGAGACGGGATACTACCTCTTCAACGGTTCGAAGCTTTCGGAGCGATCGCTGCTTAGCCTCGCCTCACTCGCGCTCCACGAACTCGTCCCGGGCCATCATTACGAGATTAACGTCGCACGAGAAAACGAAGCCTTGCCGCGCTTTCGTGCCTTTCACGCAATCTCGACCTATATCGCCGCCTATCACGAAGGTTACGCCGAATACGCTGCCGATCTCGGCAAAGAGTTTGGCGCGTACGAGGATCCATACGATCTCTACGGCCGGCACGCACTCGATATCTTCATTTCGTCACGGCTCGTGGTCGATACGGGAATGAACGCTCTGGGCTGGAGCTACGATAAGGCCGCCGCTTTCTTACGCGAGAACACCCTGATGTCCGAGACGGAGATTGCCAGCGAGCTGCCGCGTTACGCGACCGATCTTCCGGCGCAGGCGCTAGCCTATAAGCTCGGTTCGCTAACTTTTGCCGAACTGCGCGAAAAGGCGCGCTCGTCGCTCGGTTCAAAGTTCGACATCCGTGCCTTTCACGATCGCATCGTCAGCAACGGCGGCATGCCGCTGACAATGGTCGCGAGTGAAATCGACCGGTACATCGATTGCTTCGCTCCGACGAAAGGCGGGTAAACCAGCGCCATTGTAGCCGCAACGGAAGGACTGCGCCTTGAGCGTTTCCATCGAGTTGACGCGTGACAACGTAGAGCCCGAAGATTCAGCGCTAGTGAGCGCATTTACGCTGAGCGCGACGTTTTGGCTGTTGCTGAGCACTGCGGTCGGACTGCTGCTGAGTTTCAAGTTCCCGTATCCCGATTGGGCCGCGAGTCCATACCTATCGTTCGGCCGGTTGCGGGCGATCCACACCAACGGAACGTTCTACGGGTGGGCTTCGGTCGCGCTGTGCGGCATGGCGCTGTACGTCGCCGCACGGACGTCGGGCATTCCGATCGCCAACAAACGCTTTGCTTGGCTAGGACTGGTATTGTTCAACGTCGCCGCTGCATGCGGGACGATCGCGCTCGATCTCGGAGTCAACAACGGGAATCAGGAGTACCGCGAGTGGCCCTGGTGGGTCATTTTGGTCTTTCTCGGTGCGTTGATCGCGACGTTCGTGTCGCTGGTAAGCACCGTGGCAAAACGCGTCGAGCGCGAGATCTACATCGCAAACTGGTATACGATCGGTGCGTTCATTTTTACGATGCTGCTCGGCATCACGGCGTACATTCCGGCCTATCAATACGGCATCGGACAAGTTGCGGTGCAGGCCTTTTA
Organism: Vulcanimicrobiota bacterium; assembly: GCA_963715435.1. Classification (GTDB taxonomy): domain Bacteria; phylum Vulcanimicrobiota; class Vulcanimicrobiia; order Vulcanimicrobiales; family Vulcanimicrobiaceae; genus JAFAHZ01. The sequence continues at coordinate 1,275,357 of OY970243.1, read as the reverse complement.
CATGCACAACGCCGTCGGCATGTGGTTTACGTTCCTGGCGCTTGGAGTAACGTATTACGCGCTTCCGAAACTCTTGAACCGACCGATCTACTCCTATGCGTTGGGCGTGTTGGGATTCTGGACGAACCTGCTCTTTTATCCGGTCATCGGTGCCCACCATTACGAATTTACGCCGCTGCCATGGTGGTTTCAGACGCTGGCAATCGTCTTTAGCGTCGGAATGCTCGTTCCGGTCGCCGCCGGAACCGGCAACTTTTTCCTGACGATGCGCTATAGCTGGGAAACGGTGCGCCGATCGTACGCGTTGCCGTTCGTCGTCGTGGGTGTCGCCTACTATTTTCTCGGTTCCACGCAGGGCACGGTCGAAGCGTTGCGCAGCCTGCAAAACATCTGGCACCTCACCAGCTATACCGTCGGGCATTCGCACGCAACGATGTACGGCTTCATCACGTTCATCGCTTGGGGCGCGATTTACGCCCTGCTGCCGCGTGCCACCGGAAAACGGCCCTCGCAGCTTGCTACGGGACTGCATTTCTGGCTCGCCACCGTCGGCGTTACCGCGTACGTCGCGTTTTTGTCCGTCGGCGGCACGGAGCAAGGCCTAACCTGGGCTTCGGGCAATCCATTTATTGCTTCGGTAGAGGCTGCTGCGCCGTACTGGCTCGGACGGGCGGTCGCGGGCATCGCAATGTTCGGCGCGCACGTGTTCTTTGCGTACAACGTCTATCTAATGACGGTCTCCTCGCAACCCGAAATCATGCGCTACGAACGAACGCGGGCCGTCTCGGTATGAACCGCGGCATGAACAACGTCTGGACGTTAGTGGCTTCGGCCGCCGTTATATACGGCATTTTCTGCGTTCTCATGGGGGTCGTTCCCGGAATCGTCATGTCGCAGGAAAGGCCGGTTTCGGGGCTCCAGCCGCCGAGCGCTCAAGAAGGGCGCGGGCGCGACGTGTACGTTGCCGAAGGGTGTTCGTACTGCCATACGCAGCAGGTCCGTCCGCTCGTGCAAGATCGTGTGTTCGGCCGGCCATCGGTTGGCGGAGATTATGCCTACGACACGCCTCAACTGCTGGGAACCGAACGGACCGGGCCCGATCTGAGCAACATCGGATTGCGCCAGCCCAGCGACGTTTGGCAATACATCCATCTCTGGAATCCGCGCGCCGTCGTTCACGAATCGATCATGCCGCGCTATCCGTGGCTTTTTACCGTCGTTCCGAAGGCCGGCCCCGGCGACGTGACCGTGGCTTTGCCGCCTGAGTTTGCGCCGCACGACGGCGTCGCAATCGCGACGCAGCAAGCGCAAGACCTTGTCGCCTATTTGAAGTCGCTCAAGCAAGTTTCGCTGAGCCGGGCAACTTCGAAATGAATATGGACGCGCGGCCCGCCGGTGACGACATTTTGGGATGGCTGGTGGTCGTATTTGGAACGATCGCAACGCTCTTTGCGATCGCTTCGACCGTCTATTGGTTTCTTCGCCCGGGTGAAACGGACGCGGACCATCCCAAGCGCATCGTTTTGCGCAGCGACCGCTGATGGATTTCGAACGGGCTGTCGACGACCCGGTCGTAGTTCGAGTGTATCTGGACGACGCCGCGCAGCCCGTCGCCACGTACCGGCCGCCGGCGCGCGTGCGCTTCGACACGCGAGAACTATCCGACGGCGATCACACGCTGCGCCTGGAGGCCGTCGACGCCGTCGGCAACGTAGGAGTTCGAAAAATCCCGTTCGTCGTCGCAAACGGCCCAGGAATTACGGTCACGGGGCTGCGTGCTGGATCGCGCGTGCGCGGCGAACTCGATATCGAGGTGAACGCATTCAGCGGCGAGGAACCGTTCGACCCCGGACGAGCGGAATCGCGCGGTCCGATTCCGGTCTGGACGTGGGTGCTGATCGTGATCATCGGCGTGTGGGCGATGTGGTACGGGCTCCTATATTTCCCGACACCCGCCGCCTTTGCACAAACGCCCACCTACGCGCCGAATCCTACCATCGAAGCTGCAGTCGGCGCCGCGACCGAAACGGGGGCGCAGACTCCCGCGCCGGTCTCACAAAACGCCGGCGTGGGCAGCAAGAACGTCGCGGGTTTCGATTACTCGTCCGCCGGTGCACAAGTGTTTTCGCAATCATGCGCCTCATGTCACGGCGAGGCGGGCACGGGCACGCCCGGCGTCTTTCCGTCTTTAGCCGGCGACGCGGTCGTCAACCGCACCGATGCCGACGCCCATATCCGCATCGTTCTCCATGGGCTTTCGGGGAAGTCGATCGGCGGCGTAAAGTATGCCGCACAGATGCCCGCCTTTGCCGGCCAGCTCACCGACGCGCAGATTGCCGCGGTCGTCGATCACGAGCGCACGTCGTGGGGCAATCACGGCACGGCCGTGACCCCCGCTCAAGTCGCGCGCGATCGCTAATCGGTAAGACCGAAAGTGCAAATGAAGCGCAACTAAGGGCATCAATCAACGTACTAGCAGGATGCGGTCCGAGCCTGCTGCAAGCGTACGTGGTGCGTGCCGAAGCGATTCTAAGAGAGGCGCTGGTGTGGGATACACACTCCGGCTTCATGCCCGATCCATCCGCAGAGCTCGAGAATCTTCGGGCGTGGCGGGACGCCGGCGTCGACTATCTCTCGATCAACGTCGGTTTCGACGCCCTGCCGTGGCAAAACGCGATCAAGACGTTGGCCGCTTTTCGCCGCTGGATTTTCGACCATGGCGGCGAGTACGTGCTGGCCGAAACTGCGCGAGACGTGCGGTGCGCCAAAGCTGCCGGCAAGATGGCGGTTACGTTTGACCTGGAAGGAATGAACGCGCTCGACGGCCGCGTGGAAATGGTCGAAGTGTACTACAGGCTCGGCGTTCGTCAAATGTTGTTTGCATATAATCGCAATAACCTCGCCGGGGGCGGTTGCCATGACGACGATTCGGGCCTAACCGATTTTGGCCGCGCCGTCATCGACGAAATGAACCGGCTCGGCATGTTCGTAGACGTCAGTCACTGCAGTCATCGCACTAGCATGGAAGCCATGGCTTATTCGAAGCGGCCGGCGATCTTTTCGCATTCGAACGCGCGCGCGTTATGCGATCACGAGCGCAATATTCTCGACGATCAAATTGCGGCGTGCGCGGCGCAGGGCGGCGTTATCGGCGTCGCCGGCATCAATCACTTCCTGGGCGATGGATCGCAGGTCGAACGGTTGGCCGATCACGTCGAGTACCTCATCGAACGGGCGGGCCCGCAGCACGTCGGTATCGGCCTGGACTTTGGTTTTCCCGTCGGCGCGGACGATACCCATGCGTTTGTAAAAGACCATCCCGAGTACTGGCCGCCGGATCGTTATCGAGCGGGCGAAATAGCATTCGTTGCGCCGGTAAAACTGCTGGATCTCGCCGCTGCGCTGCTCGAGCGCGGCCGATCGGAAGACGTCGTGCGCGGCGTGCTCGGCGAGAACTTTATGCGCGCCGCCGAACGCGTGTGGCAGCGCTAAGTTTTGTAGAGACCCGTGATGGTCGTACTTCCCAGAATGTGACCCCTGATTGAGAGATCGAGATCTTCCACATGAGCCGATGGCGACAAATTCAAGGTCGTATTGAGTGCGTAGAGGGTGAAGACGTAGCGATGCTTCGGGCCCTTAGGCGGACAAGGACCACCGTAGCCACGATTCTTCTTTCCGAAATAGATGGACCAGTCGTTGAGGACTTCCTTACCGTACTTGCTCGAAGGCCTTCCGGCATTTTGCGGAACGCTCGTCGCCCCTTTGGCGATGTCGTACATGCCCCAATGCCAGAAGATTGCGGTCGTGTCGAGCATAAGGATCGCAAAGCTCTTAGTCTTCTTAGGTGCGCCGGTCCATTGCAGTTGCGGCGACATGTCGCCGCCCTTGCAGCCATTGCCTTTATAGACCATCGTTAACGGCACGATTTTGTCGTTCTTGAACGTCGTGCTGCGCACAGTGAACGCGGCGGATGCATGAGAAACGAAGCGCGTGTTGGGCGCCTGGCTTGCGGTAGGGGCCGGAGCGCTCGGCGGGCTCGACGGTTCTGCCGAAAACGGCGCCGCTCCCATTGGATTGTCGGGCCGCATCACGACGGGCGTTTCCGCCGGTTGAGGTTCTGACGAACCCGGTGAGACCGATTCCGGGGATTCGGGCATGTCCGGACCGTTGTCGCTCGTGTCCGGAACGCCGGGCGTCACCGGAAAGCCGCTGTCGCCGCTGCCCGTGCACGCAGTCAGCATCGAAACCGCTACCGCGAGCGTGGCGGCGAAGCACAGTCTCTGCAAAGTCATCGTCTTACGATGGGAGAGTTACTCACCTCATCGCCGCGTCCATGCCGAGCGCTTGCTGAAGCAGTGTGACGGCGCCTTGGTTGGCAACCGGCAGTGCGCCCGTCGGTTTTTGCGCGCTATCATGCTAGTTAACTACGGCCGGGTTGCGGGTATATCGCGTTATCAAAACATCCTTGGACGAGTCATGAACAAATCTCCGAAGCTACACCTACTGCGCATCCTCGACGCACACGGCGATGCACAGCTTCATTTCAACCCTCAAGATCCCGCTGAGGTTAACGAAGTCGAAACGCGCTTCCGGGAGTTGATGGAACGTGGATTTACCGCTTTCGACGTTTCGACGACGCCGGGCCGAGTGATGAAAACGTTCGATCCGCAGGCCTCCGAAGTAATTGTGACGCCGCGTTTTGCCGGTGGATGAAGTGACCTTCGCCCTGGCGCTGCTCGCCGTCGCAGTTGCCATCGTTATTCTCCTCGTGCTGCCGATCAACGAGGGTACGGTCTGGCCGGCCTCGTGGCTGCGCGCGAAGAAGCTTTTTCTGTCGAAAATGACCGATGCGGAACGGCGGCGCTGGAACTGCGAACGTAGTCTGGTCATCGTGGGAAGAAGTGGGCGGCGGTATACGTTAAGACCGTACGAGGCGTTCAATATCCGAAGCGGCAATCAGGAGTTTTGCCTGCGTGTCGTGGGATGGATTCCGGCGTACGACAAACTGCTGGCGCAACGACTGCTCGTCGAGTCCGACGAGAGTGCCTTTCTGGCGATTGCGAACAGAAGAGAGATTCGCGCTTAAGGCACGACGACCCGTATTGCAGACTGCTTGAGCGGAGCATGGTCGCTCTCACATCTTGCGATTGGCGGCGACTTTTTGTCCTCCGATCATTACTAGTGCCGGTGCGCTTTCCATCACCGAGATTCTGCGCGTGGGGTCGCCGTTGAAGGCCACGACGTCGGCAAGCTTTCCGGGAGCCAGCACGCCGCGATCCGGCGTACCGAGGAGCTCCGCCGCGGTCGCGGTTGCCGAGCGCAGAACGTCGGTCGGGCGCATTCCGAGGCCCACCAGCAACGCAAAATCTTTGTTGTTTTCGTTGTGCGGGAATACCCCGGCGTCGGTTCCATAGGCAATTCTCACCGTCGACGCGATGGCTCGATGCATACCTTCGTTACGCAGCGTTGCCGCGTATTCGGCCTTTTGTACCGACGACGGCGGAATGTGATTTGGATTTCCCGGCTGCAAAATCGAGTCCAGCGCCCAAATCGTCGGGACGAGGTGCGTGCCGCGCTGCTGCATGTTGGCCAGCGTCTTCTCGCTCACGCCCGTCCCGTGCTCGATCGAGTGAACGCCGCCCTCGACAGCGATCGCGATGCCCGGGTCGCCGTGCGCGTGTGCCGCAACCTTGCGCTGGAACTTGGTCGCCTCGTCCACGACGGCTTGCACCTCGTCGAGATTGAACTGCGGGATGTCCCAAGTGTCGCCGTACGAAAGGACGCCGCCGGTCGAAAGGATCTTGATGACGTCGACGTGGAGCTTCACGTTTTGACGAACCTTCTCGCGGAAGGCGTACGGGCCGTAAGCGATGGCTCCGCCTTTGACGCTCGGATCTTCGTCCACCCAGCCCGGCACGTCGTTGGAGTCGCCATGGCCGCCGGTAATGGACAGCGCTTGAGCGGCGGCGAGTATGCGTGGACCGACGATTGCACCGTTGGCGACCGTGTCGCGAACAGCCAGGTCGATACCGGCTCCGCCGCCGACGTCCCGAATCGTCGTGAAGCCGTTGCGCATCATCGCTTGCGCGTTGCGCACGGCGTAGATCGTTGCTTCCGGCACGTTGTCGGCGGTCCGGTATTTCGGAAACATCAGCGTCAGATAATACGACGGCATGATAAAGGGCGACACGTGGGTATGGCAGTCGATCAGCCCGGGCATAATCGTTGCATCGCCCAAGTCGATCGTCGTCGCTCCGCTGCCGGCGTCACCTTCTGTCATCGACACGATGCGATCGCCCTCGATGACGAGCACACCCGGCGTCTGCAGCGTCGTGCCGGTAAATAAACGCGCCGCTTTCAGAACGACGACACTCGGTGCGGCCGACGCCCGCCAGGGCACGATCAGCGCAGCGCCCGCCGCGGCTAATCCAGCGATAAACGTGCGCCGCTCGAGCGAGTGTTTGGCCTCGCTATAGACGCGATGCGAGTATGGCGCATGAGGACAACGGCAATCGATCATATATCGTTACTTACGCTAAATTTAAGGCGACTCCCGCATCCGGCAGGAGATGACTGAAGTCATGCGGGAGCGCCGCTATTAGTGAAGATGGCACGATGCACGGTCGTTTGCGCGCTGCTCGTAGCGACCGCGACGGCTGCAGCATCGCCTCCGCGCGCGATCCCAACGGCAACTGCGGAGGAGGTCTTCGCACGGGCCGAAGCACTCTGCACGGCCGATAACGGACGGTTGTGGGGCGTTTCGCTGTGCGTGCCGATGATGCTCGCCGATCCGAACTCGCTCCAAGCCGTTGCCAATCGTGATTTGCCCGCCGCGACTCGCGACGGCAGCGTATTCCGTTTTACGCTTCCGGCCGGAACGCAAGTTGCGAACGCACCGTTTACGTACGCGGGGAAGCATTGGGCACAAATCCAATGGCCGATGTACGGTGATGCCGACTCGCAAGCGGTAACGCTGATGCACGAGTCATTTCACATCGTGCAGCCGAAGCTGGGCTTCAACGGCAACGCCGATACGGGAAGCATCTCCGGCGACGCATTCCTCGACACGCAGTCCGGGCGCCTTTGGTTGCGGGGGGAGCTGCGGGCGCTACGCGCCGCATTGCAGAGCGGCGGAAAGGCGCGCTCGCAAGCACTGCGCGACGCGCTCGTCATCCGGCTTTACCGGCACACCCTTTCTTCGGCGACCGCAGCGCGCGAACGACAGCTCGACGTGCTCGAAGGCTTAGCTGAAGGCACCGGCATCGACGCCGGCTTACCGCCGGAGCACCGAACTCCGTACGCCCTGCAAGACATCGCGCTCGTCGAAAGCCAGCCGAGCTTCGCGCGAACCTTTCCGTACGCCACCGGTCCGGCGTACACCGAGTTGCTCGATGCCGCGCGCACCGGCTGGCGCCGCCGTGTGACGCCGTCGACCGATATTGCCTTGACGGCGATGCGGGATTACGGGCTGAACGTCGCGATGTCGACCGCCGCGCAAGCCCAAGCGGCGATAGATCGCTATGGCGGCAAGGACATTGAAGCGCAAGAGGCGGCGCGTTCGTCCAAGAAAACCGCTCTCGACGCCGCCTACGAGCGCGAGCTCGTCGGGGGCTCGACGTTATCGCTTCCGCTCCAACGTTTTCACATCCGGTTCGACCCGCGCGATATCGAAACGCTCGGCCGCTACGGCACCGTGTATCACACGGTGAGCGTCACGGCGCCGTGGGGCGCAATCGAGGTGGCGGGCGGCGACGCGCTGGTTACGACGGGTTTCAAGATCCTCCGCGTCGTCGCTCCGAGCGCGCATACGGGGAGGGTCATTACCGGAAAGGGATGGAAGCTGCGGCTCGCACCGGGCTATGCGATCGTCTCCAATCCTAAGGGGCTTCGCGTCGCTAAAACGCAGCCGTAACGACGAGCGCGGGCTGGCCGCATAGTCTACCTTCCCCAACAAGAAGACGCACGGCGGTTTGCGTCGCCGGCCGTCGGCCGGGGAAAAACGGCCGTATGCCTGACGCGGAGGGCTACGATGCAATGAGCCGGCGGGGTTTCATCGTTACGACGTCGGCAACGACGGTTGCCGCCCAGCTCGGAGGCGCCGTCACGGGGACCACTCCGACCGCGGTTATGCAGCAAGCCGTGACGCTCGAGGTCAACGGCAAGAAGCACGAGTTGACGATCGAATCGCGCGTCACGCTGCTCGACGCGCTGCGCGACGCACTCGGCCTTACCGGAACGAAGAAGGGCTGCGACCAGGGAACGTGCGGAGCCTGCACGGTGCTCGTCAACGACCGGCGCGTTCTTTCATGCTTAACGCTCGCGGTGATGCACGAGCGCGACCGCGTCACGACCATCGAAGGCATTGCGCCCGGCGAAGGGTTGCATCCGCTTCAAGAAGCGTTCATCGAGCATGACGCATTTCAGTGCGGCTACTGCACTTCGGGACAGATCGTTTCGGCAAAGGCGCTTCTCGAAGAAGGGCACTCCATCGACCGCGCGACGGTCGCTCGCGAGATGAGCGGAAATCTCTGTCGCTGCGGGTGTTACCAGCACATCGTCGATGCCGTCGTCGACGCAGCCGGGCAGAAATGAATCAATTCCATTACGTGCGCGTGGAAAGTCCCTCGGCGGCGCTGACGGCAATTACGCACGGCAGCGGAGCGCGCTTTATTGCGGGTGGAACCAACATTCTCGACTTGATGAAGGACGCCGTCGAGACGCCCCCTACGCTGATCGATATCAGCGCGCTGCCGCTTGCCGGCATCGAGCGAGGCGATAACGAGCTGCGGATCGGTGCGCTGGCGCGCATGAGCGACGTCGCGCGCCATCCGGACGTACGATCGCTGTTTCCAATGGTCGCGCTCGCGCTGGACGAAACTGCTTCGCCCCAACTGCGGAACATGGGAACGATCGGGGGGAACCTGCTGCAGCGTACGCGCTGCGCTTACTTCCGCGACGTCGCGACACCGTGCAATAAGCGCGCTCCGGGCAGCGGATGCGGCGCGCTGCACGGCGTCAACCGTACCGAGGCGGTCCTGGGAACGAGCGACAACTGTATCGCGGCGCACGCGTCCGACCTGGCGGTGACGCTCGTCGCGCTCGATTCGACGGTCCATACGGTAGGCGTGAGCGGGAATCGAGAGATACCGCTCACGGATTTCTATACCTTACCTGGAGAGACGCCGCAGGTCGAAAACGCTTTGCGGCCGGACGAAATGATCGTTGCGGTTTCGATTCCCATCGTGCCTTGGGCCGTGAAGTCGACGTACCTCAAAGTACGCGACCGCGCCCAGTACGAGTTTGCGCTCGCGTCGGCCGCCGTCGCGCTGGAAATTGAGGGCGGAACGATGCGCAATGCAAAGGTTGCGCTCGGCGGAATTGCGACGGTTCCCTGGCGATCGCGCGAGGCGGAGCGCGAGCTCGTGGGAAGCGCCGCAACGAGGGCGTCGTTCGAGCGCGCTGCCGAAGCGGCGTTGATCGGCGCCCGCGGCTACCAGCAGAACGCCTTCAAGATTCCGCTTGCGAAGCGGGCGCTGATCAGAGCTTTGGAGGCCGTCGCAACGTGACTCAACCTTTGATCGGCGCGCCGCTCGATCGCGCCGAAGGACGCGAGAAGGTCACGGGAGCGGCGCGCTACACTGCGGACGTCGCGCTGGAGGGAATGGTTCACGCCGTGGTCATTCCGAGCTCGATCGCAAACGGTCGCGTCGTCTCGATCGACGGCGAGGCAGCGCGCGGGCAAGAGGGTGTAATCGCGCTCATGACGCATCGCAACGCGCCGCGCGTAACCGAGCAGAAGGCCAGTCCAAATCAGTCACACCTCTTTTTGCTGCAGAAGGACGTCGTCGAGTTCGATCGCCAGCCGGTGGCCGTCGTTATCGCGCAGACCTTCGAGCAAGCGACGCACGCGGCCGATCTCGTTCGCGTTGAATACGCAGAGGAAGCGCCGCAGACGGACCTCGACGCGGCTGCGGTCTATCGTCCCGAGGAAATCTTCGGAGAACCCGCGACGCACGAACGGAAGAAGCCGATGACCGCGTTCGGCGGCGCGCCGGCACGTGTCGACCAAATCTATCGTACGCCGACCGAGCACCACAATCCGATGGAGATGCACGCGACGGTAGCCGTGTGGCACGGCGAGCGTCTAACGCTCTACGATTCGTCGCAGTGGGCTTTCGGCGTACGCGATCGCATGGCGCACATCTTCGGCATTCCGTCCGATCGCATCACGGTGGTGTCGAAATATGTGGGCGGTGCGTTCGGCGGGAAGGGACAGCCGTGGTCGCACGTTCCGCTCGCAGCGATGGCGGCGAAGCTGGTCGAGCGTCCCGTCAAGCTCGTGTTGACGCGCCCTCAAATGTTCGGTTGGCTCGGGCATCGACCGCAGACCGAGCAGCACGTCCGGATCGGTGCCGAGCGCAATGGGACGCTCGTCAGCGTGCTGCACGACGTGCGCAGCGAGACGAGTGTGTCCGACGAGTACGTCGAGCCGTGCGGCGTATTCAGCCGCGACTTGTACGCCGTGCCGAACTATCGCATGTCGCACGAGCTGCGGCGGCTAAACATCGCCAAACCGACCTTTCAGCGCGCCCCCGGCGAATCGACCGGATCGTTCGCCATCGAATCCGCGATGGACGAGCTGGCGTATGCGTTAGAGATCGATCCGTTAGAGTTGCGCTTGATAAACTATTCGGAGCGCAATCCCGACTCGGACAAGCCGTACACCAGCAAGCATTTGCGCGAGTGTTACTCGCAGGCAGCGCAGCGATTCGGTTGGAGCCGCCGCAACCCCAAGGTGCGCGCGCTGCAAAACGGCCGCATGCTCGTCGGCATGGGCATGGCGACGGCGTCGCGGGCGACCCATCGCAGCGAGGCGAGCGTTCGGATTACGATTCATCCAGATGGAACCGTAGAGGTAGCGAGCGGTACGATCGAGCAGGGAACTGGCTCGCCGACGGTTTTCCCGCAACTCGCGGCCGAGATCTTGGGCGTTGCATACGACCGCGTGCGCTTCAACTGGGGCGACACGACCTTGCCCAACGCGCCGCTTGCCGCCGGCTCGCAGACTGCGGCCAGCGTTGGATCGGCAGTCGCGGTGGCCGCATCGCTGGCACGCAAACGTTTGAACGAATCGCACGGTAACATTCCGCCGGAGGGCATCGTCATCGTGCATCACGAGAAACCGTCGGAAGAAGACGAAGAGCGCTACGCACAACAAGCGTTCGGCGCGCAGTTCGCAGAAGTCGAGGTCGATCCCGATCTAGGCATGGTTCGCGTCACGCGTTTCGTCGGTGCCTACGACGGCGGCCGCATCCTCAACCGCAAGACCGCCTACAGCCAGTTCCTGGGCGGATGCGTGTGGGGCATCAGCATGGCGCTCTTCGAAAAATCGCGGTACGACGTGCGAACGGCGCGAATCATGAACGCCGAGCTCGCGCACTATCTCGTTCCGACCAACGCCGACGTCCCGGACATCGACGTGTTTGCAGTCGAAGCCGACGATCCGAACGTCAATCCGGCGCACGTGCGCGGAATCGGAGAAGTCTCCATGTGCGGTTCGGCAGCGGCGGTGGCAAACGCCGTTTACCATGCGACCGGCGTTCGCGTACGCGAGCTTCCGATTACGGTGGAGAAGCTACTGACCTGACTGCTTGCGCACGAAAAGCGTCAAAATTGCCAAGTCGTCCGGGTGACGCGCGGGGGTGACGCAAGCGCGAAGTTCCGACGCCGGATGGGCGGACTCGCGAACCGACTTGCGCGCGATTGCTGCCATCAACCGCTCTTGTCCGCGCAGATAATCGTGTTCGGCCTCGAGCAGACCGTCGGTGAAGAAAACCACGAACGCCTCATCCTCTAAGGCGATCGTCTGGACCGGCTGATCCAACGCTTCGAGCTCGCGGTAACCGAGCGGAAGTCCACGGGCGGTAAAGGGATCGGTCACGGCTTGCTCGCGTTCGTTCCAGCATAACGGGCCGGGATGTCCCGCTGCAGCACAAGTCAGGGTGCTCCGGCTCATATCGACGACAGCGATCATCGCGGTCGCGAATATTCCTTTTTCCGTTTCTTGCACGATCAGCACGTCCGCGGCTGCCAGCACCTTGAGCAGATCGGTTTCCATATACATTGCGATTCGGAGCGCATTGCGAAGACTTCCCATGAAAGCCGCGGCGTCGACGCCGTGACCGGAGATATCGCCGATGGAAATGCCCAAGCGTTCGCCGGGAAGCTCGAAGGCATCGAACCAGTCACCGCCCACCAGCATCTCGCTGGACGCGGGTTCGTAGAGAGAATCCAACGCGAAACCGGAGAGCGCGGGCAAGGACTTCGGAAGCGCCGCGAGCTGAAAACGAGTCGAGACGGCTTTGGCCCTCTCATGGATTTTTGCGATGTCGATCGCGGCGCCGCAACGCCTTCCTAGATCTTCTGCCAGAGCGAGCGCGGCATTGTCGTACCGGAGATTGCTGTAGTCGGTGTACACTAAAGCGATCGCGCCGAGCACGCGCTCTTGCGCGATGAGCGGCACGATCAGGAACGAGCGAACCCCGATATCGAGTATGAACTGCACGTATTCCGAGAGACCGCCGGCCGACGCTATCGAATCGACGTCGATCTGCGGAACGAGCAGACTCTTGGCCTTCCGGACGCCCGCTTCGAACCAGGTGCGCGGGCCCCGTGGATCGTTCATGAGCTCCACGGTGCGACGGCGCAAACGTTCCGAACGTTCGGAAATCACGTGCGCGGCCGCGACTACCTGCAGCTCGTCGTTTTCGTCGAAGAGATACATTGTAGCCGTGTCCGCGACCGTTTGAGCGGCCGCGTCGCAAATGCGCTGCAAGGTAGCGTCGTAAGGCAAAGCCTCGCCGAAGATCGAACCGACCTCGGCGAAAAAGGCGAGATAGCGCTGTTCCAGAGGCGTATCTGCCCCCGGCGAGGAGTGCATAGGAAGAGACGTTCCGAAGCGCCGGTCGTGGTGCCTTCGAGCGAGCAGCCGAACAAGCGGCAGTTAGGTAATATCGCGGTATGAAAAAAGCGGATGCAATCGTGATCGGCAGCGGGCAGGGCGGAGTCCCGCTTGCTATCGAGCTTGCAAAGAACGGCCGCCGCGTCGTGCTGTTCGAACGCGACGAAATCGGCGGCAGCTGCGTCAACTATGGGTGCACGCCCTCGAAAACGTTTTTAGCAGCCGCACATAACGCCGGTCGCGCGCGCTTAGCCGCGAACATCGGCGTACGAGCGACCGCCGCCGTCGACTTTCCGTTCGTGATGAATCGTCTGCGCGAGATTCGGCAGTCTTTTCGCGGGGAGCTCATGAAACGGCTCAACGGCGCCGGCGTCGAGTTGATTCACGGCGAAGCCTCCTTCGCCGGTCAACGCATCGTAAGGGGCGGAGACGTTGAAGTAGCCGCACCGCTCGTAGTAATCAATACCGGCACATCGGCTGCAATACCAAAGGTTGCCGGACTCGAGGACACGCCGTACTTGACGAACGTGGGCTTCTTCGATCAGAAGACGCTGCCCAAGAGATTCCTCGTGCTCGGCGGCGGATACATCGGTCTCGAGCTCGGACAAGGAATGTCGCGCGCCGGCAGCAAGGTGACGATCGTTCACAATGGGGACCGCGTCCTCAATACCGAGGAACCCGACGTCAGCGCGCTGCTGCAAGATGCGCTCAAGGAAGACGGCGTCGACGTGCAGTTGAGCGCTAAGGTTTCGAGCATCTCATTCAAAGACGGCGCGTTCACCGTCGAGCTGGAGGGCGGAGAGCGTTTCGAGGGCGAGCAGTTTTTGGTCGCTACCGGCCGTACGCCGAACAGCGCGGCGCTGCACTGCGAGCGTTCGGGCATTGAGTTGGATCGACGTGGCTTCGTGAAGATCGATTCGCAGTTTCGAACGTCCTGCGAAGGCGTCTACGCTATTGCCGACGTGAGCGGACAGCCTGCGTTCACGCATGTGTCGTGGGAAGACTCCCGCCGTATGATCGACATCCTTGCAGGCGGGAAGCGCACGCGCGACGACCGCGTTCTCGGCTATGCCGTCTACACGGAGCCGCAAGTGGGGCGCGCCGGATTGACGTACGATCAAGCGATGAAAAAAGGCATTCGCGCGCGCCGCGAAGAGATTGCGCTCAGCGACGTCGCCCGCGCGATCGAATGGGGTCAGGAACGCGGCGTCTATCGCATGGTAATCGACCAAGATACCGATAAGATCGTGGGTGCGACGCTCGTGGGTTACGAAGCGGCGGAGATCGTGCACGTTTTCATCGCGCACATGCAGGCCGGCTCGACTTGGAAGACGCTCGACGAGTCGGTGCACGTTCATCCCACGTATTGCGAAGGATTACCGACCCTCGCCCGATCGTTCGAGTCTACGCCACCTCGATAAAGCCCGAATCGGTAAGGCTGCCGATAACCGAGGCATCGCGCACGCCGGCCGATCGTAGTGCGTCGATCAGCTGCGCGGCTTGCGCGCCGTCGACGGCGATCAACAGACCGCCCGACGTTTGCGCGTCGCAGAGCACGGTAGATAGGCCGGCGGGCAGCGTCGAGTCGAATCGCGCGCCGTCTTGCAGAGCGGCGGCGAGATTCTTGCGCGTGCCGCCGGGCATGACGTCGCGCGCCGCCAGGGCCAGCACGTTAGGCAGCAGTGGAACCGATGCAGCGTCGATCCGGGCACCCAGGCGCCCGGCCAGCATCTCGCGCAGATGACCGAGCAGCCCGAACCCCGTGACGTCGGTCATCGCGTGAATGTCGAACTTCACCGCAACTTCGCTTGCGCAGCGGTTGAGCGTTACCATCGCGTCGATCGCCGGCGCAAGCGCCGATTCGTCGATCTCGTCGCTGCGGCGCGCGGTCGTTAGGATGCCGGTCCCAAGCGGTTTCGTCAAGACGAGCGCATCGCCGGATCGTCCGGTGTCGTTGCGCAAGACGCGATCCGGATGGACGATTCCCGTTACGGATAATCCGTACTTCGGCTCGTCGTCCTTGATTGTGTGTCCGCCGACAATGTCGATGCCTGCGGCTGCGGCGACGTCGATGCCGCCGCGGAGAATCGCGGCGACGACCGCAGGGTCGAGATTTTCAGGGAAGGCGGCAATTGCGAGCGCGCTGAGCGGCCTTGCCCCCATCGCGTACACATCGGAGAGCGCGTTTGCGGCGGCGATGCGACCGTAATCGTACGGATCGTCGACGATCGGCGTGAAGAAATCTACCGTTTGCACGAGGGCGCGTTCGTCGTCGAGACGATAGACCGCCGCATCGTCGGCGCTCGCATGTCCGACGATGACGTTCGGATCCGTAATCGGAGGCAGCTCGCGCAGGACCTGCGCGAGGACGCTAGCGTCGAGTTTCGACGCTCAACCCGCGCAGGCGCTCATATGCGTGAGGCGCGCGATATCCGCTTTCGTCAAGAGCTGCTCCCTAGCGAAGAAGAAACTGGGCGATCGTCCCTGCGATCAAACCTCCGGCAAAGATGACGCCGAAGGTCATGGCGAGTACTTTGGCGGGAAACGCTTTGCGAACGATGAAGAGCGACGGCAAGCTGATCGCCGGCAGCGTAATAATGAGCGCCACGGCGGCGCCTACGCTCATGCCGTGCGCGAGCAGCATTTGCACGATCGGCACTTCGCCCGCCGTCGGAATCACGAAGAGCGTCCCGACGAGCGAGACCAACGCCATTCCGCCGATGCCCGAAGCGTGGATCGTAAAGTCCGGCGGGAAGAGCCACGCGCGCAAACCGCCGAGTATGAAGACGATGAGGGCGTAGCCCGGCAGAACGGCAACGATTTCGTTCCACAGTTCCTTGAACCACGCAACGCTCAGCGAACGCGCGGAGCGATCTTCTCGCTCGATCGGAGCGAGTTCGAGCGCGGGTGCTTCGTCCGGCACTTCGTCGACCGTCATGCGGTTGGAGATTGCAACCACGCCGGCGATCAGCAGCAGGCCCGCCACGGTCCGGATCAGGCTGAACTGCCAGCCGAGGATAAAACCCATGAAGACCAGCGTCGCCGGATTGAGCACGGGATTGCCCAAAAAGAAGGCGAGACTGCTTTCGATTCCCGCGTGCTGTCTGCGAAGGCCGATGACCACCGGCCCGGTGCAGCAGGTTCACATCATCCCGCCGAGCGAGAGCGCTCCCGCTATGGCGGCCGACCGCGGATTGCGCGCGCCGAGCATTTGCAGCAGCCAACGTCGCGGAACGAAAACCTGAATGCTCGTCCCGAGCAGCAGGGCGAGAACCACGGCCATCCACACCGAATTGAAGTAAGCAACGGTGTATTGCCACGCCGCCGCAAGTCCGGCGGCAGGAGGCGCGATGCTCTTGCCGCTGACGATCGACGAGCCGATCGCGTGCGTTGCAGCCGCGACGTGCGCTTTGTTCCAATACGGAAACCATTTGACGACGAATAGCCCGATAACCGCCAAAGCGAGGAACGCGAGGGTTCCGTACAACAAGCCGGAGTCGGTCGTGCGTTTACCCTCGATCTGTCGAACGGACACCGGTACCTCCTTTTACGCTAAAGAGCGCAGGTGCGAAAGCCTGTGATGATATCGACGCGGTGCGGTCGATAAAAGTTGCGCCAGCGGTTCGAGACCATCCGCGCCCGCGTCGACCACGCGCCGCCGCGCAACGACCGGTGCGTGCCGAACCACGGCTCCGAGTATTCCTTATAAGCGTCCGGTGAGAATCCCGGGTACGGCAGAAACGGCGTTGCCGTCCACTCCCAGACGTTCCCGATCATTTGAACGCAGCCGAACGGACTCGCCGCACCGGCAAAGGCGTCGACGTCGCAGACGCCGCCGTAGTGCCCGTCGAGATTAGCGCGTTCGGGCGTCCAGGGCGTGTCGCCCCATGGATAGCGTGCGTGCGCCGGTCCGCAAGCCGCGGCTTCCCATTCGGCTTCGGTCGGAAGACGGCGGCCTGCCCACGCGCAGTAGGCCTCCGCTTCGAACGCGTTCACGTTGACGACCGGCTCGCGCTCGCGCAGCGGAACGTACCGATCGAACTGCCGGCGCTCCCAGTCTCCGTGGTTCTTTCGCCAAAATGCGGGATGTTCGGCACGCGATTGGTTTCGCCACGCCAATCCTTCCACGCTCCACAGCTCGTCGTTCCGGTATCCGCCGGCTTCGACGAACGCGGCGAACTCGGCATTGGTCACGGCGCGCTTGGCAATTGAAAACGTATCGGCGTGGACTTCGTGCGCCCACTTTTCGTTATCGAAGACGAATCCCTCGCCGGGGCGAGCACCGACAATATACCTTCCCGCCGGAACGTGCGCGTCGCCTTCGATTCGGTCGCCGCTTGCGGGAGGCGATGCAAAAGCAAACTGAGGCTGCGGATACGCAAGAATATGGCGTGTATAGATCAGCGCTTCGTCGTGCATGTCTTCGTGCAGAAGCGAGAGCGCGTTGAAGTAACCGGCTCGCTCGTCGGCACAGGGATGGTTGAGGGTCGCGTCGAGCTGACGCGCCATGAAATCTAATGTTTTTGCACGCGAGGGCAGCGGCAGGGACCAGCGCGAATCGTGGGCCACTTTGGCGGAGTCGTAGAGTTTGTCGGCGCCTGCGATCATGGGATCGCGGCCGTGCAAATGACGCAGCGTCCAAAACTCGGCAAAAGAGGCGACGTGCCCGATCTCCCACAAGATGGGATTGATGGTATCGAGCATCGGCACACGCAAGAGATCGTCGCTCAAGTCGTCGACGAGAGCCAGCGTTCGCGCTCGGGCGTCGAGCAGCGTTTGCTCCGGTGGGACCGTCAGGTCCGTCGTCATCGCGACTCCTCATTCTGCCGGTTATCGGTCGGGCAATTCCGTTACTGCGCAGAGGTATTCCCGCATACTGACCTCATTAGGCTACCGGACGCGAATCGTTCCGTTATCCGCTGCCGTTCCGAACGCCGGCATGCTGGTCGCCCTGCATGCGAAGAAAACCGCGCGCTTCGTCGCGGCGTATCGTAAGAAGTTTCCAACTCGTCCGATCGTCGTCGTGCTCACCGGAACCGACGTTTACGGTTGTTCCCTGAGAGGCGCTGCAACGAGCGCTCTGGAGGCGGCCGGTGCGATCGTTACTTTGCAGCCGCTGGCGATCCAGCGGCTCCCCAAGCGGCTGCGTAAGAAAGCGATCGCGGTCTTGCAATCGGCACGCCGGATTGAAGTCAAGCGAAAGAAATCGGTTGCCGGCCCCCTGCGTCTTTGCGTCATCGGACATTTGCGGCGCGAGAAGGATCCGCTCCGTGCAGCGTATGCGCTGCGTTATCTCAATAGCGAGAACGTCGAAGTGCTGCAGGCCGGCCGTATCCTCGACTCGCGATACGCGACGCGCGTCAAAGCCATCGAATCGCGCGACGCCCGTTACCGCTACCTGGGAGAAGTGTCGCGCGCGCGCGCACTGCGGGTCTTAGCCGCTTGCGACGCGTTGGTTCTCTCATCGCGCTCGGAGGGCGGTGCAAACGTTGCGAGCGAAGCGATCGCCAACGGCATTCCGGTGCTCGCATCGCGAATCGACGGCAATGCCGGCGTTCTTGGAGCGCGCTATGCCGGCTACTACCCGGTAGGATCGAGTAAGGCACTCGCAGCGCTTATCGATCGCTTCAAGCACGATCGGGAGTTTGCGCGCACGCTGCGGCGGCAGATCCGCGCGCTCGAGCCGAACGTAAGGTTCGAAAGCGAACGGGGCGGTTTGGCACGCGCACTTGCCCTGGCGCAAAGGATGACGGGCGTCGCGTTGCGCGAATCCCATCCGGTATGACGAGTTTGCGCCGCCTGCTTCCCAAGGCCGCGGTTGCGGTGTTAGCCGTGCTGATTGGCCACGTCACGGACGCGACGACGGGACAGCCTCTGCCTAACGTGACGATCGCTATCGGGAGTCATCACGCGACGACCGACTCGCATGGCGCGTATAAGCTGGCGGGTCTGACGCCCGGTCACTATACGCTGTCGGCGCGTTCCAACGACGTGCCGCCGCAAAAGCGTGACGTCGTCGTGAAGCAGCAAAGTGCCCCGGCGGTACTCGACCTGGTGCTCTGCAGCACGACGCTCGACTACGGCTGCGGCGGCTCGGGTCCGGGGTAGCGTCACGCACAGCCGCCTGCGAGCGTTACGTGCGGCATGAAAGCGGCGTTGTACGGGCGCGTCGTCTTTGGCGCGTCGGCGGTGCTCTTCGGGATCATCGGGCTGCTATGGCACGATGCCGACACGTGGCAGAGCTTGCCGTACTTCAAGCAGCCGTTCGTCGCGGACGTTCTGGCGATCGCTCAAATCGCCGGCGGAATCGCGATGTTCTTGCCATCGGCCGTACGCTGGGGCTCGGTCGTTCTCGGCGCGGTGTACGCTATTCTTACGTTAGGGTGCGTCCCCAGTATCGCCGCGCACCCCAACGTCTACGGTTCCTACGTCCTGTTCTTCGAACTCCTCGCACTAGTGTGCGGCGCCCTCGCCGCGTACGCGCCTACCGGCGCGCGCATCGGTATGGGCGTCTGCGCGGTTTCTTTTGCGCTGGCTCAGATCGCGTACTTCAAATTTACGGCGAGTCTAGTCCCTTCGTGGATATTACCGAACCAGACGTTTTGGGCGATAGCTACGACGATTGCGTTCGCACTGGCGGCAATCGCGATTCTCATCAACGTGCAGGCGCAGCTGGCATTGCGTCTGATGACCTTGATGCTCGCGCTCTTCGGCCTGCTGGTATGGGTGCCGGCGCTCGTGACTCATCCCGAAATGCATGGAAACTGGTCGGAGTTTGCGCTGAACTACTTGATCACCGGGGCGGCGTGGCTGGTAGCCGAGTATAGGGACCTTCCCCAAGGTTTTCAACGCCGTAGTGCTTGAAGTTCGGCCACATCTGCGCGAGCGGCGGATGCATTCCCCGGCAGAGCACGATCGGGCGGCTCCGCTCGTACGGCAGCGAGTAGGGCGAGTCTCCGAACGTGGCGACGGTGCGTGCCGAGTCGCAGAAGCGCGACCATATTGCCGGATCGACGTTGATCGCAATGACGACCGAACCGTCGTAACCGCGCGGACCCCAGAGATAATACTCATTGTTGCCGCTCAGGGCGGGGGGAAGATCGCGACCGTACACGTCGATTGCCGCAGCTTCGCCGTAGTTTGAAGCGAAAATCGCGGCTTTCGTTCGCTGCGACGGCGGCAATGCGGCGTATACGCTGCCGACGGCTTGCGCCAGCTGCGGCCATCCGAACTGGTCGGACATCTGGCACATGATCGGTGCGCCCAAGCAGGCGCGCTCTATCGGCGGCGGTTTGAAAGACATGCGGTTCATCATGCGCTGCAATCCGCCCGGCGACGCGACGGGCAGAACGAGCGGAAGCGCCAACGCTGCGTTGGCAGCTGCCAATACCGACCAAATGCCGATCAGGACGCGCGGCAACGCCGTGCACGCCGCGGCACCGGCGGCGTACATCGCCGGATACGCGCCGGCGAGATAGTAATTTTTGCCGTGGCTAATCAGAACGAGCGCGGCGGTGACGAGGAATGCGATCGAAAGAAAACGTGCAGTCTTCAGGCGCGTCAGCGTAAATGGAGCGATGATGCCGGCGATCCAGAGGGGCGCGAGCAGCACGTTTCCCGAAAAAATTTGATCGATCGTAAACGCCCCAGGGGAACCGGTGAGGTTTCCGGAGTTGTCGTTGCGCACGAGTTCGAGGAACGGCAGTCCGTGCACGGCTTGCCACGCCACGTTCGGCAGCGCGATGAGGGCCGCAATGCCGGCGCCGATCCATGCGTCGCGCGAGCGCAGCACCGATCGCGGACCTGTCAGCGCGATGCCTGCTACGAGTCCGGCCCCCCACATGAGGACGCCGTACTTCGTTTCGAATGCAAGGCCGCCGATCGCGCCCGCCCACCACAGCGCCTTAGGCTCGTTGCAAACGGTCGCGCGTACGATGAGATAGGCAATCGCGGTGAACTCGAGCGGTTCGAACGTTGACGTCGAAAGCGCGGCGGTCATCGCAATGAGCAGCGGCGAACAGGCTGCCGCCACCGCAGCAAGCCACGCGGCGCGGGTGCTCGCGCCGAGAAGCTGCGCGAGGGCAACGGTGAGCGGAACCAGCAAAACGGCGGCAATTACGGCGGGCAGACGCAATGCCCAGACGTGCGTACCCGCAAACTGCGTGGCTGCCGCCAACAGCGGGACTACGGGGGGCTGATCGACGTAGCCCAGGGACGGGTGACGGCCGCAGACGATGAAGTACAGCTCGTTGCGAAAGGCGCCGTATCGATCGGCGGCTATAAGATGCACCAAGCCGGCTACGGCCGCGACGGTCCAGGCCGCCCACCGGCCTCCCCTGCTCATGGGAGGTTCTTGAAACATCCGTTTCAAGAATCCTGCCGGTCAGCTTATGGGTTCAGCCAGCGAGCAAACCAAACTGCGAGGATGTGCAACCGCTCCACCCGGTGCAGCGGGCTTCCGGTGCGGTTCAGATCGTGGTTCTCGCCCGGGACCTCGACGAAAACGGCGGTCTTTCCCAGTTGGCGCAGCGCGGAAAACTCGTCCAAGGTCTGGTCGATCGGCGTTTCCGTGTCGAGCGTCGAGTGCAGCAGGAGCACGGGCGTCCGCACGTGCTCGACGTACGTAAACGGCGAATCCGCGCCATTGGTGCTATGCGGATCCCACGGCTTGCCCCACGCGTAATAGCCGCCCAGTCCGTTCGGGCTGGCAAGAAACCACGTCATCGACTGAGTCGCCAAGTCGCTCGCCGGACGTTCGGCAATTGCGGCCTTGAAGCGGTTCGTATTGCCGATCAGCCAGAGAACCGCGTAGCCGCCGTAACTGCCGCCCGTCACGCCGATACGCGCCGCGTCGACGTTGGAGCGTTTGGCAACCTCGGCGACGACCGATAAGACGTCGCGTTGCATCGGAGGTCCCCAATGGCCTTCCAACGCGCGCTCGTACGCGTAGCCGTAGCCGGTGCTGCCGCGCGCGTTGACGAGCACGACGTTATAACCGAGGCCGCACCAATATTGCATCTCGTGAAAGAACGTTTCACCCGCTTCCGTCTGCGGGCCGCCGTGAATTGCGACGATCGTCGGCCGCCGGCCGGACGCCTTCGGACCGACCGCCGGCATGAACCATGCCGGAACCTCGAAGCCGGCTTCGTCGCGCGCAAAAAACGGTTTGGGAACGGAAAGCGAAACGGAGTCGAGATATGCCGCGTTGAGCGACGTCAGCTGCGCGCTTTTGCCGGTGCGCGCGTCGAGCACGTACACTTCGGCGGGATGAAGCATGTCGGCGTACGCGTAGGCGATACGGCTGCCGTCCGCGCTCGCGGTGCAGTCCGAAGCTTCGCCGTTGCGCGTCAATGCCGTCACCTTGCCGCTCGCGACGTCGATTCGTATGAGGCGGGTGACACCGGGGCCGCTTTCATCGGTCACGATCGATTTGTCGTCCGGCGCGACGATCGGTCCGCAGACGGCTCCGGGCATCTTCAAATCGGCGAGCACCCAATCGCCCAGCAAGTGACGGTTTCTCCGGTAGATCGTAATCCGTCCGCTTCCGTCGAGCGACGTGCGCACGAGAGAAGGATACTCCGCACTGTCCTTGACGCCGCCGGCGAGAAAGTAGAGATGCGTGCCGTCCGGCGCAAAGGCCGGCGCGGTATTGGCCTCATCCGTCGAGGCGACGCGTTCGATCGGGCCCCCGGACGCGGGGATCGTATAGACGTCGTTTTCAAACGCGAGCGGCGTCGCGTGCCGCAGGGAAGCGAACGCAATGCGCTTATCGTCGGGTGACCATGCGACCGGCGCTTCGGACCAGCGGTCGTCGTGCAGCAACGGCACGGCACCGGTGCCGTCGGCATTCATTACCCAAAGATGCTCGTGGACGTCGTACGTGTAACCGACGCCGTTGGCTTCGTACCGTTCGTCATGGATAATGCGGATGTCGCTTGTTTTCTGCTGCGCGCTCGGCGTAAAGCCGGCCGCTGAAAAGTCGATCTGCGCGGGCGGCTGCGTATCCACAGAGACGCGGGTAAACGCAATATGCTTGCCGTCGTGGGAAAAAATCGGTGCCGTCGAAGCCTGCGATCCGGCCGTGAGCGTAGCGGTCGCGCCGCTAGCGTTATCCACGGTGAGAATCTGCGCAGTGCCCGACGCGTCGTCGGCGAAGGCGATGATTCGGCCGTTCGGAGCCCACGACGGTCGCGACGCGTGTCCGTCGGTCGTCAGCCGCCTTGGCGCCGCGTTGCCCGCGGTGTTCACGACCCAAAGATCGGTATCGTAACGGTTCTCCGGACCGTTCATGCGGGATGCAATAAAAGCGACGGTTCGGCCGTCGGGCGAAATTTGCGGTTCCGAGAGGAGCGTGAGTTTGTAGAGGTCTTCCGCGGTCACCGGCGGCTTAGCGGCCGGTGCGGCTCCTCCTTTGGCGTAAACACAGCATGCAAGCGCCGTAGCGATCGCAAGCGATTTCGATGCGAACGTCATACTCTGTACGTTCAAGATGAAAAAAATCGTAGCCTTTCCGTTGGTGCGGCTCACCGTCATCGTCGTGCCGCTCTTCGCAGTGCTCGCCGGGATGGAAATCGCGGCGGGCAAGCATCACGGACAGTGGACGAGCGCTTTGATAACTGCCGTCGCCATTGGGGTTTTACTGCTGCCTATCATCGGCGTGGAGCGCGCAACGACCGGTCGAGGTCCGGCCGCGATCGGCTTCGATCCAAAACGCATCCTGCGCGACACGGCCGGAGGCGTCGCGCTCGGCGCTGCGCTATTTACGGCGGTCGCGCTCGAGCTCGCTCTTACCGGGCACTACCACGTCGTTGCCGTGCACGTAACGGCGAGTTTGTGGGTCGCGCTCGGCATGTCGGCCGCGTTGTTCGGTATAGCTCACGCATCCAATCCGGGAGCAACCTGGCTTTCATCCTCGGCGATCGCGATCGAGGCCGGCGTTTTGCTCGGCGCGGCATTCGCAGTCACGAAGAACCTGTGGTTTCCGATCGGCTTGCACTTCGCATGGAACTTCTGCGAAGGACCGATCTACGGCACCCAAATTTCCGGCAGTACCTTTTCCAACAGCCTCGTTACCGCTCATTTGAGCGGTCCGGTGTGGTTAACGGGCGGCTCGTTTGGGCCGGAGGCCGGCGCGCCCGCCGTCATCACCTGCCTCGTCGCGTCGTTATGCTTGCTGAAGTCGGGTGCGGCGAGCCGCAAAGGCGAGCACGGCGAGAATTACGTTCGATACGAGTGATGGTCTCATCGCCTTGAGATAGGGGGCGCACCGGCTACGTTTCGAACCTTCCTTAGATGAGCAGGGCCGTTGTCCGGACCGTCTTCATCGATGAGGTCCTAGCCCACCGCGTCGGATCTGTGTATCTGAGGTTGACCTTACGTCCGGATGCACCGCGCGTTTTGCCATCGCTTGCGCCCGAGGGGCTAGACGAACGATTATGCTGCATACCGCGTTAACGGACGTTCTGAACATTCGCGTACCGATCCTCAACGCTCCGATGACGCCGCAGGCCGGCGGCGCATTGGCCGCCGCGGTCAGCGACGCCGGCGGTTTCGGCATGCTTGGATTCGACGAAGACGAGGGGGAGGAGTCGATTGCGGCGCAAGCGGCGATGCTGGGCGGACGTACCTTTGGAATCGGCATGTCTGCGTGGGCGCTCGACGCACGGCCGCACCTGCTCGACCTTGCGATTCGGTCACGGCCGAAGCTGGTGAGCATCTCGTTCGGCGATCCCAGGCCCTACGTCGATAACCTTCATGCCGCGGGCATTCTCGTTGCGTCGCAAGTACAGAGCCGCGCGTGGGCGCAAACCGCACTCGATGCCGGCGTCGACGTCCTCGTCGCGCAAGGGCAAGAAGCGGGCGGACATACCGGAAGCGTCGGCACGATGGTGCTGATGCAGATCGTGCTCGGAATGACTAGTAAGCCGGTTCTCGTCGCGGGCGGCATTGCATCCGGTCGCGGCGTTGCGGCCGTTTTGGCTGCGGGCGGTGCGGGCGCGTGGATCGGAACTCCGTTTTTGCTGGCGCGCGAGGGCCGATCGCCCGACGAAGCTCGCACGCAGATTGCCGCCAGCACCGAGACGCAGACGATCAAAACGCACGTCTACGACCGGCTGCAGCACAAACCGTGGCCCGACGAGTTCGCCGGACGTGCGTTGCGAAATCCGTTCGTCGAGCGCTGGGATCGCCGCGAAGACGAACTTATGCAAACGCAAAGCGCCCTCGACGAGTTCACAGCAGCGAAAGCCCAGCGCGATTATACGCGCGCACACATCTACGCCGGAGAGTCGGTCGGCTTGATCGATCGCGTCGAAAATGCTGCCGAGATTCTCGGCCGCCTCGAGCGTGAGGCGACGCATTGCCTCCGCGATGCAGCTGGCATTGCCGAGGCGCGCGATGAGTAACGCACGAGCGGCCGTTGCGGCGGCACTCGCACTCTTCGTCTTGACGGGAGCCGCGAACGACGCCGTGCGCGGTGACCGCGCCGAGGGATGGCTTGCGCAGAGCCGTTCCCCGGTGATTGCGCGCAACGGTATCGTCACGACCAGCCAGCCTCTTGCGGCGCAGGCGGGATTGCGCGTTCTCCTGCAGGGCGGCAACGCAATCGACGCTGCGATCGCGGCCGATGCCGCACTCAACGTTACAGAACCGATGAACGCCGGAATGGGCGGCGACCTTTTCGCTATCGTGTACGTCGCGAAAGAGCGTCGCGTTCACGTACTCAACGCGAGCGGAACGGCTCCTAGCGGTGCGACGCGCGGGCACCTGAACGAACTGGGTTATGCGTACGATCCGAAATCGCCGAGACCGGGCTCCGGAATGCCGGATGGCGGAATCCTCACGGTTACCGTCCCGGGTGCCGCATGGGGGTGGGACGAGCTCGAGCGGCGTTACGGCACGATGACGCTCTCGCGAGCGCTGGCGCCGGCAACCGACTATGCGAAGAACGGCTTCCCCGTGTCCGAGCGCATCGCGCACGAATGGCAGCTCCCGGCGGCCCTTCCGTTGCGCGGATGCTGCACGCAGCTCGATCCCGATTCGGTTGCGACGTGGTACGTCGCCGGACAGCGGCCGGTCGAGGGACAGATCTTTCGCAACCCGCGGCTCGGTCATGCGCTCGAGCTGCTGGGTGCGCGCGGCCGCGACGTTTTCTATCGTGGAGATATTGCGCGCGCGATCGTTGCAAAGTCGAAGGCGCTGGGCGGCACGATGACGCTTGCAGATCTCGCGTCGTATCACGGCGATTGGACCGAGCCGGTGAGAACGTCGTACCACGGTTACGACGTGATGGAGCTGCCGCCGCCGTCGCAAGGTTTTGCGACGATCGAGGCGCTCAACGTTTTACAGCAGTGCGTTCCCAAAGTCGCCAATGGCACGCTGGCCTCCCTAGGACCGGCGAACCCGCTCTACTGGCATCTCCTCGTCGAAGCCAAAAAACTCGCGTACGCCGATCTCTACGCGTACGACGCGGATCCGCGATCCGAAACGGTTCCACTTTCGCGGCTGCTGTCGCAAGACTATGCGTCATCGCTGTGCGCGAAGATCGATCCCTCGCACGCGTCGCCCATCCTCCCTCCGGCGACAGACACGGGACGGGGCGATACCATCGTTCTGTCGACCGCCGACCGGTGGGGCAACATGGTGTCGCTGGTCAACAGCAACTACGACGGATTCGGTTCCGGCATTACGGTGCCGGGATACGGCTTCATCTTGCACGATCGTGGAGGACTTTTTACGCTGGATCCCAGGAGTCCGAACGTCATCGCGCCGCACAAGCGTCCCTTCAACACCTTGTGCGCCGGATTTGTCATGCGAAAGGGTCGGCCGTACGCGACGATCGGCTTGATGGGCGGCGACATGCAGGCGCAGGGTCACGAGCAAGTTCTCGTCGATCTCATCGACCTCGGCGCCAACGTGCAGCAAGCCGGCGATATGGCGCGGTTTCGGCACGATCAAATTTCGAACCGCCTGTATCTCGAAGCGCCGCTGTACGCTTTGGTCGCCGAACCGTTGCGCGCGATGGGTTACGACGTCGTTTCCCGCAACCGCGCTCCAATGGGGGGATACCAGGCGATCGTCGTTCTCCCCAACGGCGCTTATAGCGCCGGGTCGGATTTCGGCAAGGACGGTGAATCCGTCGGCTGGTGAGCCGCCGGCGGAAAGATCGCCTTAGCGCGCCGGCGTAGTGTTGAGTCCATCCGTGAAAGTCGATAGACCGCGCTTCCTGCGCTCGCTGCTGGCGCTCCTTGGATTGCCGTTGCTGCCTCGCGGCGCACGAGCCGAGAACGGCCCGGCCGATTTGATCGTAACGGGCGCAACCATACACACGGTGGACGACTCGTTGGGCTCCGTACGAGCGTTTGCCGTCCGCGGCGGGCGCTTCGTCTTTGCCGGCGATACGGACGGAGCGATGCGCTTTCGCGGCGACGCCACGCACGTACTCGACCTCCCCGGCAAAACCGTGTTGCCCGGACTTATCGACGCGCATCTGCATCTCACCGACGTGGGACTTACGCTGCACGAGGTGGATCTCGACGGCGTGCCGTCACTGGACGAATTGATTCGCCGAACCGTCGCGTTTGCCAAAACGTCGCCCGATGCGTGGATCCTAGGCAACGGCTGGGATCAGAACCGTTGGTCGCAGCGCGTCTTTCCGACACACGAAGCGCTCAGCACGGCAATCGCGGATCGTCCCGTCGCGCTCGATCGTGTCGACGGTCATGCGGTCTTCGTCAACGCAAAAGCCATGAAGGTCGCGGGCATTACGAAGGCGACGCCCGATCCGTTCGGCGGCCGTATCGTGCGCGACGCGAGCGGTGAGCCGACGGGCGTCTTCGTCGATAACGCGATGCAGCTCATTTACCGGGTCGTGCCGCCGCCCACGCACGAGCAGCTGCGCCGCGCCGCGTTGGCGGCCGCGGCGGAGTGTCACAGGTGGGGCGTCACGGGGATCGGCGAAGCGCGCACGTCGGCCGCCGATCTGGCGGTCTATCGTGAACTGGCCGCGTCCGGCGAGCTCTCGCTGCGCAACTTCACCCGGCTCGAGGACGACGCCGATTTGATCGAACGCGAGTTGCGTGCCGGGCCGGCCTCGGCGCTGCACGACGGACACCTATGGGTTCGCGGAATTAAACTGTTTGCCGACGGCGCGCTCGGCTCGCGCGGAGCGGCGCTGTTGGCGCCCTACTCCGACGATCCAGGCAACACGGGACTGATGCGAACGACGCAGGCTCACATCGAAGACGTAGCGGAGCGTGCGCTGCGCGCGGGTTTCCAGGTGAGCGTACACGCCATCGGCGATCGCGGAAACCGCGTCGTGCTCGATGCATACGAACGCGCTGTGCGGCGCGTACCGGTTGCGGGTCATCGTTTTAGAATCGAGCACGCGCAAGTGCTCGCGCCGGAAGACATTCCGAGGTTCAAGCAGCTCGGACTGATCGCGTCGATGCAGACGACGCATCAGATCAGCGATATGGGATGGGCGCAGGGCCGGCTCGGCCCCGAGCGGGTCAAGGGCGCCTACGCCTGGCGTTCGATCCTCGATACCGGAACGATAATTGCCAATGGAACCGACGCTCCGGTGGAAGTCGTCAACACGCTGCGTACGTTTCACGCGGCGATCGCGCGCCAAAACGAACGGAACGAGCCGCCGGGCGGGTGGTATCCGGATCAGCGCATGACGCATCAAGAAGCGCTCCGGTCGATGACGGTTTGGGCGGCTCGCGCTAACTTCCAGGAAAACGTCATCGGTTCGATCTCGCCGGGGAAATACGCCGATTTCGTCGTAATGGATCGTGATTGGATGACCGTTGCACCCGAGAAGATCATGGGCACGACGGTTCTTGCAACGTACTTCGGCGGAAAACGCGTGTACGACGCGGCCAACCCGGAACACGTCTCGCGCGCGCCATTAAGGCCGCGCCGGCGGCGCGCGAGCTGCTGCGGCTAGAGGTGTTGCGCTTCAGAACCGGGCGCTGACGTCGCGGAAGAAGGCCGGCCACTTCGTGGACGGAACGAGATCTTCCGCACCGTTCCACCAGAAGCCGGCGCGCGTATACGAAGCGACGTCTGGAAATGCGAGCGTTTGATAGTAATTAAAAATCCCGCGCGCGCGGCGTAGCGTGCGGGAGACGATGGGCCGGTCCATCCCGATTTCACCGAAGCCGACTCGCGCGTTTGGAAAGTCCCTCGCGAGCGAACGGAAGATGGCCTCCCACTGCGCCGCCGGCGGCCGGATATCGCGGTTGTCCGTCTCGTAGTACGAGACGAAAACGTAGTCGAGCCCCTCGTGCATCGCGCTCGGAACGTAGGCGCGCTCCCACGAGAGCATATCGTAACCTCTCGTAACCGTCTGCGGCGGCTGATAATAGAGCGTCATCGCCGTGCGATAACCGGCGGCATGGACCGCATCGTACATCGCGCTTACCTTCTCGATGACGTCGCGGGCCTGGGCCGCGCATTCGCCGTGGCCCGGACACTCGACGGAGCTCAGCCATTCGCCGTTGACCTCGTTACCGATTTCCCACAGATCGACGTTCGCGCCTAATGAGCGCAGGTACGACGTCACGCGCGAACTGACTTGTGGCAGCGAATAGTTTTTCAAGGCCGAGCTGTCGATGAGCTCGCCCATCGTGTAGCCGTAGCCATCGAGATTAGCGATGGCCGAAACGTAACAGCGCGGTGCGACGCGGTCGAATACGACTCGAATTGTCGGCGCCTGCAGCAGCCGTTCCGTGCGGATCTGCGCCGCCGTGGCGCTGCAGGTGCTTGAGACGTCGTCATACGTTATCCCACGCAAGTTTGAGGGAAGGCTGCGCGAAGCAGGCGACGGCCGCAGACGCGCAACGCCGAACGCGGAGGGCAAGTGCTGCAGCGGCAACATGGAACCGCAGCCGGTCAACGCCACGCTTAAAAATAACGCCCACGGTTTCATAGGGCATCTACCTCTACGAGAGGTACGTAAGACATTACATGGCGGTTCCCTGCGTATTCGCTAACGGTGGCGAGTCGAACGCCGGAGAGCCTTCGCGGATGTAGCGTTCGATGTTCGGCCTGTGCGGATTTCGATAATAGATTAAGAGCAGTGCAGCCATGGCCAACGTTCCCAGCACGCTAAACCCGATGACGTAGTGCATCGTACTCGTAATCGGCGCGAGCTGCGCTCCGCCGCGAACGACCACGGCGTGCTCGGTGAGCGGACCGCTGATGAAACCGACGGTCAGACGAAACGTTTCGACGGATGCTATGCCCTTGACGATGATCTGGCGCGCGAGGCTCAAGCCGACCGTGAAGAGGCCGGGCGTGATCGTCGATGCGGCCCCGTAGCCGATGAGAAAGACGCTCGCGCGCTGCTTCTCGAGACCGGGGCTGTGCAGGTTCCACAACAGCATGGCGCTGCCGGCTGCAATCGCGATCAATCCCAACAGTGCGAACACGGGAACCCACTTCGTTTGCAAGACCGCCGCAAAAAGCAACCCGCCCAACACGGTCATGGCGAAGAGCGGCCATGACGCCAGCGCGATCTGCAGCGGACCCTGGTGCAGCACGTGCTGCGCGACCGTGTTGAAGAGCTGAATGTCGGCGATGTAAACGGCGTTTCCGAACGTCGCACCGACGATGCCGATAATTGCATAGGCCACGAGCAGCGCTTTGACCGGCAGCAAAGGGTTCTCGCGGGTAGCTTCCCCCAAAAGGAGCACGACAAAGCCTGCAATCCCAACGAGAAACGGCACGAGCGCGCCGGCGTAGTGCCATCCGTGCGACGCTCCGATTTGGACGCCGGCGAAAATGCATGCAAGCGCAAAGGCCCCGACGATCAAAGCAAACCAGTCGACCGGAGCTCGTGCGTCCTGAGGGTCTTTACTGCCTACGGTGAAGACCGCAAGAGCAAAAGCGCACGCCAGCGCGACAGCTTCACCCCAGAATAACGGCCGCCACAACGCGGCAATCGCCAGTGGTGCGGTTACCAACGGAGCGGCGGTGGCGGCGCCGAACAGACACGGCACCATCAGCGCTGCGCTAACCGGAAAGTGCTTGGGCTCGAAGTTGGTAAAGAGCGGCGGAAGCGCGACCATGAGAAACGTTCCGGCGATCGCACCGGCCAGCACGTTCAAAGCGAGCGCGAGCTCGTAAACGGACGTGAACGACAGCGCTGTAACCACGACGACGTCGAGCACCAGCAATACGAGATAGACCGGCCGCAGGTTGCAATGCCGCACGAGCGACGTACCAATCAAAATGCCGAAAACGAACGCGGCTTCGTTAAACAGCGCCAAGCGCGCGATCTCGGGTCCCGAAACGTGCAGATCGCCCGCCATCGGCCGTTCCAGCATGGCGTAGGCGGCCGTATTAATGAGCTGCGGAAACAGCGTGAGCAGCACCAGCGCCACATTGGGTCCGTATGCTTGTTTGAGCGGTGCGTTCATGGAGCCATGCTTCCCCCGCTAAGACGATTGTTATGCGAAAACTCGGGCCGCCGGGCGACCATGCCAGGGCCGACTGCGTTAATCGCGAGCTACGTCGCGGTATAATGGAGAAGCAACAGAAAGCTAGAGGTTAATTCCAATGGCCTAGTTTGCAGAAACCGCAGTTTTCACCGACTGCGGTTTCACCCTTTGCGCAGGACGCGTACCGCTCCGTGTTAAGCAGTCGCGATTTATTAAGCAGCCGGCAACAGCCGGTTTACCAGGGCATTTACTCGCGCGACGACGTTTGGAAAATAGTGCTCGCCAAGTGCGAGCAGCTGCGCCTGCTTGGAAAGAACGACGAGGCCGTCGCCGCTGCTCGCCGCGTCAACGATCCGGCGCGCCGCCGACGCGCACGCAATGGCGGTCAGCGGCGACGTCGCCATCGCTCCAAACCATGCAGCTTCTTTCTCCGGCTGGCCCCTAAAGTTCGCGAAGCGGTGACTTCCCGTCCGCATGAGTCCCGGACAGATCGTCGTGACGCCGATGCCCTCGCGTTCGAGCTCCTGTGCGAGCCCGAGCGAGTATCCGACCAGTGCGAACTTGCTCGCGCAGTAGGGAAGAAGATGCGGCACGCTGACGATGCCGCCGATCGAAGCGACCGAGACGATCCGCCCCGAGCGGCGACTACGCATCCCGTCGAGAGCGGCTTCTACTGCGTACACGGCCGCCCAAAAATGGGTATCCATAGCGTCGCGGTAATCGTCCACCGACATCGTTTGCATCGGCCCGACCGCAATCGTGCCGGCGTTGTGGACGAGAACGTCGATTCTTCCACAGCGCTGCTCCGTCGCGGCGACGAATCGCTCGACGTCTTCCCGGCGGCGCACGTCCGCCTCGATTCCGAAGGCCTCGCGACCCTCGATCGCAAGCTCGTCGAGCGCACGCTCGAGCTCTTGCGAGTCGCGGGCACAGATGGATACTCGCGCGCCGCGGCGCGAAAATTCGCGAGCGAGCGCCAAACCAAGCCCGCGCGAGCCTCCGGTGATTGCGACGATTTTATCGGTGAAGTCTTCGGTCCGGCGCAGCAGCGCCCGCGCGCCGAGCAGCGCCGCGCCGAGCATCAACCCGGTTGCTGCAAATCCTACCGCTCGATTCATACATTGAGAATACCCAGCGGCGTCGTTTGTGCGTTGCACCGGCAAGCGTGTTTAGCTCTGCATTTGCCCGGTACCAGAGAACATGGAAGTAGCAGTAAAAAGCGCCGCGTTGGGAATCGCTGGATTGAGTGCCGGTACGATTGCGGCCGTCACGTTACGCCGAATGCGCCGTCCAAAGGGGGTGCGGGCGGTCGTCACGCTGGACGCTGCCCCAGGCGGACGCGGAATCGAAATGCGCGCCGTGACTTACGACCTCACGAAAGAACGGCTCAAACAGTTATTGCGCGATGTGAAGGCGGAAATTGAAGCCGGCGAGATTCCCACCGGAGAGCGAACGCTATGAGAGCGCTCACTTGGCACGGCCCCAAAGACGTGCGCGTGGAACGCGTGACCGATCCGTCGCTTCTCAACCCACGCGATGCGATCGTTCGCGTCACAGCGACTGCCATCTGCGGCTCCGATTTGCACATATACGGCGGATTGATTCCGATGATGAAGCCGGGAGACGTCCTGGGACACGAGTTCATGGGCGAAGTCGTAGAAGTTGGTGAAGCGGTCGCGAACCTCAGAGTAGGAGATCGCGTCGTCGTTCCTTTTTCCGTTGCGTGCGGCAAGTGCGAGCCGTGCAGGAAAGGCTCTACGTCGTTATGCGATAACTCCAATCCGGACGCCGAAGTTCTGGAAAAACTTTACGGATACTCAGGAGCCGGACTTTTCGGCTACTCGCACATGTACGGCGGCTACTCGGGCGGTCAGGCCGAGTACGTGCGCGTTCCGTTTGCGGACGTCGGTCCGATACGCGTCGAAACCGATCTCGACGACGAGCAGGCGCTGTTTCTCAGCGACATCTTTCCCACGGGATACCAGGCCGCCGAACAATGCGGCATCGAACCCGGGGACGTCGTGGCGATATGGGGGTGCGGACCGGTCGGTCAGTTTGCAATTCGTTCGGCGTATCTGCTCGGCGCCGAGCGCGTCATCGCCATCGACCGAGTTGAAAGCCGTTTGAAGCTCGCGGCAGCGGGCGGCGCCGAGGTTATCGATCACGACCGCGAGCCCAACGTTTTGGAGGCGCTGTACGAACGCACCGGCGGGCGCGGACCCGACCACGCGATCGATTGCGTCGGAATGGAAGCGCACGGCACGACGCCCGACGCCGTGACGGACAAAGCCGCGCAGACGTTACGCCTAGAACTGGATCGGCCGCAC
Organism: Vulcanimicrobiota bacterium; assembly: GCA_963715435.1. Classification (GTDB taxonomy): domain Bacteria; phylum Vulcanimicrobiota; class Vulcanimicrobiia; order Vulcanimicrobiales; family Vulcanimicrobiaceae; genus JAFAHZ01. The sequence continues at coordinate 1,241,623 of OY970243.1, read as the reverse complement.
GTGCTTCGCGAAGCGATCCAAGCGTGCGGTAAGGGCGGCACGGTTTCGGTCCCGGGCGTGTACGGCGGATTCATCAATGCGTTTCCCATGGGCGCGCTGTTCGGCAAGGGATTGAAAATGGTCGGAGGCCAGACGAACGTGCATCGTTACCTGCACCCGCTGCTTTCGATGATCGAGCGCGGCGAGATCGACCCCTCATTCGTGGTTACGCATCGTGCCCCGCTCAAAGACGCACCCAAGATGTATAGCGAATTCGGCGCCCACGACGGGTGCGTCAAGGTGGTGATGACTCCATGACGCTGGCCTTAGAAGCGGTGATTCTTTTCGTAGACCATCAACACGGCATTGCCGAAGGTGCGAAAACCGCCGATCGCGGCGAGGTCGACGAAGCGGCGGCGAAACTTGCGGAAGCCGCAAAGCTGTATCGGATTCCGGTCGTCGTAAGTGCGGTCGGTGTAACGGGCGAGCCCAAACTGACGCGACGCTTACGCGACGCGCTGGACGAATCGGTGCCCGTCCGCGTACGCAGCGGATCCGATTCGTTTGAGGATCGGGACATCGTGCACGCGATTGAGGAGACCGGCCGAAAGACGGTCCTCATTGCCGGAATACTCACCGAAGTTGCGGTCGAGCGCCCGGCGCTCACCGGAATCGAGCGCGGCTATCGCACCCAGGTCGTGCTCGATGCCTGCAACGGCAAGAGCGAGCGCAGCGAAAATGCCGCAATCTTGCGCATGACGCAATCCGGCGTCGAAATGACGTCGGTGCCGACCATCATAGGCGAATTGGCGCGCGACTTTAGCGATCCGCGCGCCGAACGTGCCCTCGCGCTGCTAACGAGTTAGCGCCGTCAGCTTCGCTACGCCCGCTTCGGCGATGCCTTTGAGCTCCTGGTAGGCCGCGTACTCGGCTGTAGTCGGCTTTTGATACGCGCCTTCCAGCGAGTTCATCAGGAAGCCGAGCTGCTCGCGAATTTGGTCCTGGTACAAGACGTCGGATTCACTCGACCGCATCTTGAGCATGACCAGATTACCGATTTCGTCGTTGATGGCCGCCCGTTTGGACGGTGTCTTTGCGGCGACGGCCATCGCGTTGGCGATCGCACGATCGAGCGAATTCATTGAGTCGAGGATCTGCTTCTCCAGAGCGAGACGTGCTTCCAAGTCGCCGGGCGCCGGATGCAGCCGGGGGTCGAGCTGGACGGTAAAGGCTTGCTGCATCGTCTGACCGCCGTACTTTAGGACGACGGTATATTTGCCCGGCAGAATCGTCGGACCGTCCGATATATCCGGAAAGTCGTCGGTTTCGGCTCGGCGGAATCCCGGAACGTCGAAACCCGGCGCGTTCTTCATGTCCCACTGGAACGCGTTCATACCGGGTTCCATCGCCGTGAGATCCTGAAGATCGTGCGCGCGGAGTTGCGTCGAGTCGAGCTTGGCGCGCTGCTCGTCCGTCAGCGGCTTCTGGTGCTTGGGTTTGAGATGCAAATCGAACGTGCGAATCGTCGCGCCGTTGCCCTCGACGAACGATAAGCTCGCCGGCGTACGCCCGTCGTAACTCTTCGGAAGATTTAAGTAAACGGTAACGCCGTATTTCGGGTTTTCGCCTTGGTTCGGAACTGGAAACGGCGAGCTGCCGAACTCCGACGTGAGCCACGCCGTTTCGGGCGCAAAGACCTGCGCTCCGGCTACGGAGGAGGAGGACTGCCGCGCGAGCTGTTCGAGCAGCGCGAGGTTATCGAGAATCCAGAACGCACGTCCGTGCGTCGCGGCAACCAGATCGCCCTGACGAACGTCAATTGCCAAGTCGCGCACTTGCACGCCGGGAAGATCTAAAGTCAGCGGCTGCCATTGTGCGCCGCCGTCGAGGCTCACGTAGACGGTACTGCGGGTCCCTGCGAACAACAGCTGCGGCTCCCGCGGATCCTGGCGAACGACGAAGACGTATTGATCCGGCGGCAGCCCGCTCGATGTAGTCGTCCAGTGCGCTCCATAATCGGTCGTCTTATAAACGTAGGGATGATAGTCGTCCCACATGTAGCGTGAAGCGCTCAAATAAGCCGTCGCCTTATCGGTATGAGACGGTTCGATCGTGGTGATCTGCGCCCACTCCGGCAGCTGCGGCGGCGTGACCGGCGACCAGTGCCCTCCGTGATCGGTCGTAACGTGCACCAAACCATCGGCCGAACCGGCCCAGAGAATATTCGCGTCTAGCGGCGACGCGGCCAGCGACGCGATGTCAGGAAACGTTTCGGCACCGGTTTGATCGCGGAAGATTGGACCGCCCGTCGGTCCTTCGGTGCTTGGATCGTTGCGCGTCAGGTCGGGACTGATAACCGACCATGTCTGCCCGAGATCGGTGCTCGAAAAGACTACTTGCGCTCCGACGAGCAACTCCTTGGGATTGGAAGGACTGAAAAAGATGGGGTGCGTCCAGCCGAAACGGTATTTTTCTTCGATCGCCGGGCTGCCGGCCATGTAGCGCGGGTATGGACTGACGTTTTTGAACTGTCCGGTATCGCGATTGAGCTGCACCATCGAGCTGTAGTAGCCGCTGCCGTACGTCGTATGCGGGCTGTCGGGCTGCGGCGCCACCCACGTGCTTTCGCCAAGCGCGACGGTGTAGACGTGCTGCGCACCGATGCCGTCCCACGCCGCACTTACCGTCTCCGAGGCGCTCTCGTCTTGCTGCGCGCCGTAGACGTGGAACGGAAACTGATCGTCGATGGCAACCTTATAAAACTGTCCGGTCGGCTGATTGTGGTCGGTACTCCACGTCTCGCCGCCGTTGACCGAGACCGTCGCGCCCCCGTCGTCCCCTTCGAGCAAGATCTTGGGATTGCGCGGGTTGATCCACACGATGTGGCAATCGCCGTGCGGCGGATTGAGAGCCGTCCACGACTTGCCGCCGTTGGAGGTCTTCCACACGCCGTCGACGTTGGGAGCGTATGCGACTTGCGGGTTCGTTGGATCGACGAAAATCGCCGTATAGTAGAAAGCGCGTTGACGAAGCTGCATCTCGTCATTGACGCGGCGCCACGATCCGCCTCCGTCGTCCGAGCGAAAGACGCCGCCGTCGAGCGCCTGTACGATCGCGTAGACGATGCGGGGATTGCTGGCGGCTACCGAAACGCCGATCTTGCCCAATAGTCCGCGAGCGAATCCGGGATTCGACGAGATCTTTTTCCAATGAGCGCCGGCGTCGACGCTCTTATATAAACCGCTGCCGGGTCCGCCGCTGGTCAATTTCCACGGCGTACGCTGCGCTTGCCACATAGCGGCGTAGAGCACGTTCGGCTGGCTCGGCGCCATGGTGAGGTCGACGCCGCCGCTATTTTGGTCGACGAACAAAATCTTCTTCCAGCTCTTGCCGCCGTCCGTCGTTTTGTAAATGCCGCGTTCGGCGTTCGGCTTGAAAACGTGCCCCATCGATGCGGCATACACGACGTTGGGATTGCGTGGGTCGACCACCAATTTGGTCGTCATGTGCGTCTCGCGCAGCCCCGCGTACGACCACGTCTTGCCGGCGTCAGTCGTTTTATACACGCCGTCACCGGTGTCGAAGTTGCTGCGAATGTCGGCTTCGCCGGTCCCTGCGTAAATGATGTTTGAGTTCGATGGTGCTACGGCGAGTGCGCCGATCGGATTGGCGATGCCCGGGATCTTACCGTCGGTGACGTTGGTCCAGTCTTGACCGTAGTCGGTGCTCTTCCAAACGCCGCCTTGTACGCCGCCCATGTAAAACAGATCGGGATTGGTAGCAACGCCGGCGACGGCAACGACGCGGCCGCCGATGAACGGGCCGATGCTTCGCCAGTGCAGCTTGCTCATGAGCTGCTGTGCGGGCGAGGTCGAGTCCGCTGCGCGACTAGCCAGCGGCGAGACGAGGAACGATACCGCGATAGCGGCGGCAAGAAGACGCTTCATAATTGCGATATCGCGCCGCATGATGGGGAAAATCCTTTTCATAGTATGGGAACTCGAAGGGCGGCGGTGATCGCGCGGCTACGGTCTCGGCGCGGCAGCGAGGCCCTATGGCGGGTTCCCGCCATGCTCGCCGAGCGCGGAATCGACGTGGTGGAAGCGTGCGGCGTCGAAACGCGCAAGCAGTTGCGCAAAGCGGTCAAAGGCGCGCGCCGCCGCGTGCCGTTGATCGTCGTGTGCGGGGGCGATGGAACGCTGACGTCGGTCGTCTCGCTTTTCGCCCATCGCGACGTCACACTCGGGGTGGTCCCCTCGGGAACCGTCAACAGCTTCTCGCGCAATCTCGGCATCGAGCAAACCTTCGAGGGCGCCGCCGATACGATCGCGCGAGGAATCGAGCGTCATGTGGATGTGGGCTGCGTCAACGGTACCTACTTCGCGAACTTCCTCACGGTCGGCGTCGAAGCCGAAATCGCGCGGCGGACGACGCGCGGACTCAAGAAGGTTCTCGGACCGCTCGCGTACGGCGCCGCGGCTCTCGGTCCGTTTTTGCGCCACCGGCCGTTTCGCTGCACGTTGCGCTGGGGCAAACGGCGGCTCGCGCTGGAGACGCATCACGTGATCGTCGCCAACGGCCGCTATTACGGATATCGTCCGATCGATTCCGACGCATCGCAGACCAGCGGCAAGCTGACCGTTTTCGTTCGCGACGAACAGAGCAAGATGTCGCTGCTGCTGACGTATGGCGCGTTGGCGTTGGGCAAGCAACGCTTGCTGGACGGCGCGCGTTTGTGGTCGACGTTCGATTCGCTGAAGGTCCGCGCGGATCCGGTGCAGTCCGTCTCCGTCGATGGACGGCCGCTCGGAAAGACTCCGCTTCGCATTCGCGTCGTTCCGGCGGCATTGCGCGTGATGGCGGCATCTAGCGCGCTCGACAAAACGTGACTTTCGACGGCGGGCTTCTGATCGCAAGCGTGCTTTGCTTCGCGTCGTTCGTCGCGCTGGGTTACGCGGTCTGCCGTTCGTCATCGTTGTGGCCGATCGACGCACGCGCGCGCGGGCTCGTGGGAGGGGCAACGCCCCTCGCGGCTTTCTTTACCTTGTGCGGACGAGCCTTTGCGCTAGCCGCCTTTGCGATTGCAGCGCTAGTTTCGGTCGTGGCGCTGCACGGCAGTCTGGTCGTCGCGGCGACGATTCTTGCCGCTCAGGTGTGTTCTCAAGGCTTCGCCGAGCTTGCAAAGCGACGGTTTGCGCGCAAGCGCCCCGACGACTGGATCTTCCACCAAGAACTCGGCTTTTCGTTTCCCAGCGGTCACGCGTCGACCGCGGCGTTTTTCTTCGGATCGTGGCTGGTATATGCGGCTTCCGCGGGCGGCGGCCGTCCCGCAGCGACCGCCGCAATCGCGCTATCGGTCGTTCTTATCGCGGGTATCGACTGGTCGCGCTTGGCGCTGGGCGCTCACTATCCCACCGACGTCGCCGGCGGAACGTTGTTTGGATGCGGTTGGTTGGCGTTGGTGTGGGCGACGCTGCTACACTTCGGCGCAGTTCTTCCGAAATGAAATTGCAATGCGTGCAGTGACCATCGAGGATCTTCGCCACTCGGCCCGCAGGCGATTGCCGCGCGCGGTCTTCGATTACATTGACGGCGGTGCGGACGGCGAAGTGACTCTAAAGGAAAACTGCCGCGCGTTCGATCGCATAACGTTTCGACCGCGCAATGCGATCCCCAGCGGTCCGTGCGAACTGCGGACTAGCGTTCTCGGCACGCAGCTGGAACTGCCGTTCCTATTGGCGCCCGTCGGAAGCAGCCGGCTGTTCTATCCACGCGGCGAGTGCGTCGCAGCCGCCCAAGCTGGCAGAGCCGGAACGGCCTACACGCTCTCGACGCTGTCCGGCTGTCGCCTCGAAGACGTCAAAGCCGCAACGTCAGGACCGGCGTGGTACCAACTCTACCTTCTCGGCGGTCGCGATGCGGCGACTGCGACGATCGCACGCGCCCGCCGCGCCGGATACGCCGCGCTGGTCGTTACGATCGACACGCCGGTCGCCGGTTTGCGCGAGCGCGATCTGCGCAACGGATCGAAGGAGCTTACGAGCGGAAACCTCGGCGAGATGATTCCGTTTCTCTGGCAACTCGCGGCACGGCCTCGTTGGCTGATCGACTTCCTGCGCGACGGCGGCTTGATGAAGTTTCCCAACGTCGTCATTCCCGGTGAAGGCGTCATGGGATATGCCGACGTGGGCGCGGCACTGGAGCGCTCGACGTGCGGCTGGGAAGATTTGAGATGGATTCGCGATGAGTGGAAAGGACCGCTCGTGGTCAAAGGCGTGCTGACCGCAGGCGATGCGAAACGTGCGGTTGGCGAAGGCGCCGACGCAATCGTCGTCTCGAATCACGGCGCCCGTCAGCTCGACTGCGTCGCATCGACGATCGGCGCGCTGTCCGAGATCGTTACGGCCGTCGGTGAACGCACCGAAGTCTTGCTCGACAGCGGCATTCGCCGAGGCAGCGACGTCGTCAAAGCGCTTTGCTTGGGTGCGCGTGCGGTGCTGGTGGGACGGGCGTACGCGTACGGCTTAGGCGCCGCGGGGGGAGCCGGCGTCGCTCAGGCGATCGCGATTTTGCGCGACGGCATCGTTCGCACGCTGCAGTTGCTGGGATGTCACGACGTAGGCGCGCTCGACGGTTCTTACATCGATCAAAGTTCGACGCGGATATGATTGCCGCAGTTGACGACGTGCTCGATGCGAACGCTGCGGGCGAGCTGGCGCACGATGAACAGTCCGCGTCCTCGCTCGCTCAAAATATCGTTCGGTAAGTTCGCCGCGGCGTCGAACGCCGTTCCGGTGTCGATGACGTGCAGCGCTGCGTGCTGCTCGTTCCAGAAGAGTTGGGTCTCGACCGGTCCGGGCGCGTGTCTCACGACGTTTCCGAGCAGCTCGCCGAAAACCAGTTCTGCCTGCGCGATGAAATCGGCATCCCGGCTGCGCGTTTTCAGGAACTCGACGAAATGCATGCGCGCGTCGGCAGCCGCTCGCGCATCTTCGGCTGCAAAGGACCATCCCGGCGATTCGCCGAGCACGACGGTCAGCACGGCGACGTCATCGCGCGGCCGGCCCGGCAGACAGGTACGTTCGATGAGCTTTGCTGGCGCGACCGATGCGACGATCGCTTCGCTCGCGAGCAGACGCTCGAGGCGCCCCTCGCCTTCGAGCACGTTTTGATTCCACTCCACCAAACCGTCGGTGTAGAGCACGAGCGCGTCGCCGTCGCCCAGATCGATCGCGCGCGACGAGGCGGCCTCGTGGGAGTGTCGGATTCCGAGCGGCAGACCGCCGCACTCGAGCGCAATGAGTTCTCCGTTTCTGCGGCGCAGGTATGGCCACGGATGCCCTGCGTTGGCATAGCGAAGCGTCTTGCGGTCGGGACTCAGGATGCCGACGAAGGCCGTGACTATAGCTTCGGGATAGCGTTTGCGCAAAAACCATTCGGCCGAGTCGAGAATCTTCGTTGGGTCGGAAACGTGTTTGGGAACGATGCCCATGGCGTGCCGCACCTTACTCATGATGGCCGCGGCTTCGATACCGTGCCCCGTCACGTCGCCGACGCTGACCACGACCGAGCCGTCGTCGAGCTCGACGGCGTCGTACCAGTCGCCGCCGACTTCCGCTTCTTCTCCGGCGGGCAGATAGGCTGCGTCGAAACGGACGCCGCGCGGCTGGGGAATCAACGACGGCAGCGAAGCTTGCTGTAACGTCGAGGCGATCCGCCGCTCCCGCTCGAACGTCTCGGCGCGCGCGAGCGCCACAGAAAGACGGGCGCCAATCTCTTCGAGCAGGGGCAGATCGCGCTCCAGATCGTACGTCCGCTCGGAGTAGTACGCGATCAGCGCGCCGTACGTGGCCGGCGACGAATAAAGCGGAATGACGATCGTGGTCTTGGGATTCGTAGCCTCGATCTGCGGCATCAAGTACGGCCAGGCGCGGGAACGCACGGCATCGATGTCGTCGGGATCGCGCACGATGGGATGATGTCTGCGTAAGCTTTGAGCGAGCTCGGCTTCGGCCTCCGGCCGCAACGTACGCATTCCGCGCATCTCGCTCACGATTTTATTTTTCGCCGCATCGCGATGCACGGCGCATTGGACTCGCACTGCGTCTCCGTCTAACCGCACGATCGTGCACGCGTCGGCGATTTCCGCAGCGATCATACGGGCGATACGTTCGAACGTCGCGCCGACGTCAGACGACTCGAGCAGCAGCTGATTCACGCGTCCCACGAAACGCAGCGTCTGGGCCGTTCTGCGCTCCCGCTGGAACGCGGTGGCGTTCTCGAGTGCGATTGCAGCCCGCTTGGCGACGCTGGTAGCCACTTCGAGATCTGCCAAGCTGAAGAGCCTTCCGGACTCCGACGAGATAATGGTAATTGCCCCGTACGCTTCGTGGTCCGTAAAGATCGGCACGACCACGAGCGAATGTATCTGTAGACGCTGTAGAACCTCGAGGTGTTGCTCGTCGCGGGCTACGGCTAGCAGATGCTCAGGCAGAACGCGCTCGATGACGAAGCCGGTGCGCTGCGCCAAGACGGCGTCGAGCTGCGCGTCCGGGCCGGTCGTGCTGCGATCGCGAAACGCTTTGACGTAGCGCATCAACCGTTTATCTTTATGCGCGATTGAGACCGTCTTCGCGGCGCCGTCCTGACGAAGCACGACGAAACACCAGTCGGCGAACCGTTCGATCGTTACCCTTGCGAGCGCGTCGCAGACGGTACGAACGTCGAGCGTCGACGCCAGAACGTTGCCCGCTTCCACGACGAACGCGAGCCGATCGCGCGAACGCCGCTGCTCGTCGACGTCGGTGCCGGTGCCGATCCAACGGGCGACGTGTCCCGTGCCGTCGGTGATGGGCACCGCTCGCTCGAGAAACCAGCGATACGTACCGTCGCTGCCTCGCTTGATTCGGTGCTCGATCTCAAACGGTTCACCGGTGACGAGGGCGCGCTTCCAGCGAGACCAGGTTTCCGCCAGCTCGTCCGGATGCACGACCCCTACAGCGGCGGATTTCTCGTCGAAAGCGTAGTCTTCGACCCTGACGCCCGTATAGTCGATCCAGCGCTGGTTGAAGTAATCGATAGCCCCGTCGGGTCTCGCCGACCAGACAAGCTGCGGCATCGCTTCCGCAATCGCTCGGAAACCGACGTCGAGGCCGGCCTCAAGACTCTCTCGTGCGGTGGCGCGACGTTTCTGCTGCATCTGGGTCCGAGCAGTCTTTCGACCTAGGACTCGCTGCAAACTTTTTTCCGATAAGCAAGCGAGCGTTCACGCGGCCCTCCGAACGACCCAAACTAATGTGGCCTTAAACGCCGGCCCGCGCTTCCACAGAATACGGCTCCGCGGCTCGCCGTACGATGCTAGCGTCATGTCAACTATAGCGGTGCCAAAATTTACCCCACTAACGCGCACCTTGGGTGCGTTCGGAGCGCGGACGCGCTGGTTTCTGATCGTGGGACTCGCGGTGCTATGCATCGTCGCGGTGACCGCCGGACTCGTTCACGCTAGGACTCAAGTGTCTTACGTTACGGCACCGGCGGCGCAACAAACGCTCGTGCAGACCGTAACGGCCTCAGGCGTCGTCAATCCACAGAATAACATCTCGGTCGGCACGCAAGTCTCGGGGACGATATCGGAGATCGACGTCGACTATAATAGCAAGGTCAAGAAAGGCCAGATTCTCGCGCGTCTCGACCCGAGCACGCTTCAAGCGCAGCTCGATCAGGCTCGTGCCGCGCTGGCTCAAGCGCAAGCGCAAGTTTCGGCCGCCGATGCCAACGTCGGCGGCGCGGCCTCCGCAACCGATGCTGCCGCAGCCAACGCTCGCGCGCAGGCGGCGGCGGTGGGCGCAGCGCAGGCCAACGCGCAAAAGGCGCAGGCGGTGTTGACGCTTGCGAGGTCGACGTTAACTCGCGATTCGTCGCTGCTGTCGCAGGGCTACCTCGCGCAGAGTACCGTCGATAGCGATCGCGCGAACGTCGCTTCCGATGAAGCCGACGTTGCGTCGGCGCAAGCCGCCATCGCGCAATCGCAAGCGCAGGCCCAAGCCGGTGCGGCGGACATCGGGCAAAGCGGCTCCAGCCAATCCGCTCAGGCCGCCACGGCGCAAGGCGCGCAGGCAAACGTTGCCGCCGCCCAAGCGGTCGTGCAGCAAGACGAGCTCAACCTCGAGCACGCCGTCATTCGGTCGCCGGTCGACGGAACGGTCGTAGCGCGCGACGTCTCGGTCGGACAGACCGTCGCCGCTTCACTGCAGACACCGACGCTGTTCGCAATCGCGCAAAACCTCGGTAAGATGGAAATCGACATCAACGTGGGCGAGCCGGACATCGGCAACGTCAAGGGCGGCAACGGCGTCGACTTCAGCGTACTCGCGTACCCGAACCGCACGTTCCACGGAACCGTCTCTCAAGTGCGCATCAATCCGCAAACCGTCAACAACGTGGTGACGTACGACGTCGTCGTCCTCGTCGACAACGCGGACGGAGCGCTGCTGCCGGGTATGACGGCGAATGCGTCGATCGACGTGGCGACGGCGAAGAACGCGCTGGTCGTGCCAATCGCCGCACTTCAGTGGAGGCCGTACGGCGGCACGCGCGGCAGCGCCTCGGCAGCCGGTGTGAGTTCGGGATCTCCGTGGGGCGCGGTCAACACGAACGCGGTTACTGCAAGCGCGATAACCGGCGGCTCGAGCGGGATGCTCTTCGTCGAGCGCAACGGCAAACTGCAGCGCGTACCGGTTACCGTTATGCTGGCAACCGCGACGCAAGCCGCCGTCGTGGCGGCGCAAGGCAACTCGCTGCAAGCCGGCGATACCGTCGTCGTCTCCTCGAACGGCCCGGACAAATCGAGCGGATACGCGCGGACGCCGGGAACGCGCTCGCCGATGTCGGGATCGCCGATGGGCGGCGGCGCGATGCGGGGGATCCACTAATGGAACCGGTCCTCGACGTCGCAAATCTGACGAAGCGCTACGAGCTGGGAGATGCCGAAGTGCGCGCTCTCGACGGTATCGATCTGGCCCTGGAACGCGGCGAGTTCGTCGCCATCATGGGCCCGTCGGGCTCCGGCAAATCGACATTCATGCAGATCGCCGGCTTGCTGGATACACCGACATCCGGAACTTACCGATTCGAAGGCGACGACGTTTCGTGCCTCGACGGCGACGCGCGCGCGGCGATACGCAGCCGCCGGCTCGGGTTCGTCTTCCAAGCCTACAATCTCTTGCCGCGAACGAGCGCGCTCGAGAACGTCGAGCTGCCGATGGTCTACGCCGCCGTGCCCGAACACGAGCGTACCCGTATCGCTCTCGAGATGATGTCGCTAGTAGGCGTAGACAAGTTGGCGCAGCACAATCCCAATCAGATGTCGGGCGGCCAGCAGCAGCGCGTCGCAATTGCGCGTTCGCTGGTCAATAATCCCGCCATGATTTTGGCGGACGAGCCGACCGGCGCGCTAGATACGAAGACGTCGAAGGAAGTCATGCGCATCTTCAAGCAGGTCAACGAAGAGCGCGGTACCACCATCATGCTCGTCACGCACGAGCCGGACATCGCGGCCTACGCGCAGCGCATCGTTACCTTCCGCGACGGTCACATCGTCGGCGACGCCGTCAACGAAAGGAGGGCCGCGTGACACCCCGCGCAACATTACGATTGGCGCTGCAGGCGCTGGCGCGCAACAAAGCTCGCTCCTTCTTGACTATGTTGGGTATCGTGATCGGCGTCGCGGCAGTGATCGTGACGGTGGCCATTGGCGCGGGCGCGAGAATCTCCGTGCAAAACTCGATCAGCAGCCTCGGCTCGAATCTCATCGTCGTGCAGCCGGGAAGCGTGACCAGCAGCGGCGCGCGCAGCGGGTTCGGCGGTGCGTCGACCTTGACGCCGGCCGACGGCCTTGCGATCGCGGGGCTCCCCGGCGTCGCGAGCGCGTCGCCGCAGGTTACGGAGCGCACGCAAGTCGTCGCCGGCAACAATAACTGGCAGACGACCGTCAACGGCGTCGCGCCGACCTACACGTATATTCGTTCGCAGTCGCTAGCTTCGGGCCGGTTCTTTTCGGAGAGCGAGGTGGCTTCGGCCGCTAAGGTGGCCGTCTTAGGTCAAACCGTCGTCTCGGAGCTCTTCCCCAACGGGGGCTCACCCATCGGCGCTACCGTCATTATCAAGGGCGCACCCTTTTCCGTGATCGGCGTGCTCGCGCCGCTCGGCCAAAGCGCGATGGGCCAAGATCAAGACGATACGGTTCTGGTTCCGTATACGTCGGCGATGGAGCGGCTAACCGGACTCACGACCGTCAACGCGCTGCTCGTTTCGGCAACGGACTCGCAGTCGATCGATTCGGCGCAAGATGAGATCGTGCGTCTGCTCGAGCAGCGGCATCGCATCGTTCCACCGCAAAGCGACGATTTCCAAGTTCGCAATCTGCAGTCGATCGCGCAGGCCGCTTCTCAGACCAGCGCCGTGATGGAGTTTCTCCTTGCCGGTGTGGCGGCGGTATCGCTGCTCGTCGGCGGCATCGGCATCATGAACATCATGATGGTTTCGGTTACCGAGCGCACGCGTGAGATCGGCTTGCGCATGGCGGTCGGCGCGCCGGGCAGCGTGATCTTGCAGCAGTTCCTCACCGAGTCGATCGTTCTAGCGACGATCGGCGGCGTCATCGGCGTTATTTTCGGTTTGATGGGTACCGGAGTCGTTTCGCTGCTGGCACGATGGCCGACGGCCATCCCGCTCGGATGGGTCGGTGCGTCGGTCGCGTTTGCCGCGATGGTCGGCATCTTCTTCGGGTACGCGCCGGCGCGTAAGGCCGCGGCACTCCACCCGATCGAGGCGCTGCGCTTCGAGTAACGGCTAGCGAGACTTTTTGTCGTACGCCTCAATGGCGGCCTCAATGGTCGCCATGGCCTTTTTACGCGAACCTACGTCTTTGAATTCGATGCGATTACCCTCTTCCTCCGGGTACTCGACCAGGAAACGACAAATGTCTTTCATGGTCTCTTTGGGAATGTCGTCGACCTCGTCGAAAGCGTCGCTCGTTTGCGACACGCCGGCCTGAACCATGGGCGCGGCAAGAATTCGATCGTTCTCCACGCCGTTTTTCTTCAGTCGCACGACTCCGAGTACGCGCGTTTCGAGCAAACAGCCGGTAAAGGTACCGATTTGGTTGAGCACTAGGATGTCGAGCGGATCTCCGTCCTCTGCCAGCGTTCGCGGCACAAAACCGTAATCGTACGGCCACTGCATGCCTTCCGGAAGCGTCAGCTTGAGCTTGAATAAGCCGAGCTTGGGCTCGAACGCATACTTGTGGCGCGTATCGCGCGGCGTTTCGATGACGGCGTGCACGCGCCGCTTGCCGTTCTTGGCTCCGTTCGCAAACGCGGGAATCGCCTCAAAGTTCGTGGGATTGATCTGCTTCATTCATCAACCTTGTACCCGCTGGGTACAGTTCGGTTATGGCGAGCACGATTCGTAAGAAAGCAAAGGAGCTGACGGTCGAAGCCGAGCCGGGTACCTGGAGCTGGCTCAAAGAGTACACCGGGTATGCCGTTACGATACTCCCTTACGTATCGGCCGGACTGGTGCTCATTGCAGGCTTGAGCGTCTGGATCAAGGCGGCGATCTTATTCTTCTTTGCCGTCGCCGTTCTATGCATTCGCGTCCTACACGAGAAGGCCGGTATCGAAGTGACCAGCGAGCCGGACCGGCACAAGAAACCCTAAGCCGAATATCCGCCAGGTGCTCGCCAGCTTCTTTCTAGCGCCGTTTTTTGCGCCGGCGCCGCGAACGCTACCCACGCCGTCACCGTATTTCGGCGCGCCGCCGGCGCGTATGACCCTGGTCACGCGGCCGCTCGGCTTCGATCCCGACGGGAACGCCCGCTGGCTGGTGCTCACCAAGTTTTTCGACGCGCAGGGAAACGCGACGCTCATCATGGCGAACAGCGATTTCAGCTGGACGTCTCCCGACGGCCGCGTGCAATGGCAGACGCGCATGCGGTTCGGACAGCCGTCGGCGATTCTCATAACCAATCGTGAAGGGCCGCTGCGCATGACGGTGCGCGCCAACTACCCCAAACTCGGCACGCGGACCGCCGGCACCAATACGCGCTACTGGCGCCAACCGCGCGTCGTATCGGAAGCGTTGGGGCCGCAAGCGATTTCCGTCGGGTGGTTTCCGCGCGAGCGTTACGCGGTTCGCGTCGATCGCATCGACGCACGCAAACACGTGATTCGCACGATCGTCCCCGCGCCAAGTTCCGCGTTCCTCGACACGGGCGTCGCCCCGGGCGCCTCATACCAGTATGCAGTCTATCGGCGCGGTCGCCGTCGGGTCGTGGTGAGGGCCACGACACCGCCGCCTCCGCCGCGGACGGCCGTCGCGAGCGTTTACGGAAAGGGAATGTGGCTGTTCTTTACCGACAATCCAGTCGACGATATTTATTACGCTCATCTCGATCCAAACGCGATCGTCGAGCAAGCGTCGCGAGCGGGGCTGCGCTACGTCGAGCTGCGGTTCGCGTACGGCGCGTACTGGGAGACCGGCGCGCAGGCAAAACCGACGATCGACGCGATCGTGGACGGACTCGCCGCGCACGGTATTGCTACGATCGCCTGGACGGTGCCTCGGGAGCTTTCTTTTGAAGATTTGGGCGCGAGCGTGCGCGCGGCGTACTATCGAACCGCTAACGGCACGCCGGTTCGCGGCCTGGCGATCGACATCGAGCGCGGCGACGATTTCATGGGCGATGCCCCCGAAGGCAATGCAGCCCTTTGGAAATACGTCGCGCTCGTTCGTCGAGCACTCGGCTCCCACTATCTCATCGTAGCTAACGTCGAGGACGCGTATCTAGAGCACCTCGACGAAACGTCTTATCCGTACGCCGAGATCGCGCGCGAGAGTTCGGTAGTGCAGCCGATGGCGTATTGGCGCATGGTCAAAGGCAAGACGACGCCGGATCAAGTGCGGGCGATCCTTCGCCAATCGTATGCGGCAGTGCGTCGCGCGGCGGGCAACGGCGTTCCGATCAGCATCGGAGGCCAAACCGCCGCTGGTCCCGCGGGACCGCCCGGATCCGGCGAGATTCTGGCATCTCTGGAAGCAAGCAGAGCGATCGGCGCGATTGGAGAATGTTTCTTCGCCTGGAACGATACTCGTAACGATCAATGGGAGGCCTTACGACGATATCCATGGTGAAAGAGATCGCGTTTTTTGCCTACTCCGTGCGCGACGTGCCGCGGGCTCAGGCTTTTTACCGAGACGTGCTCGGCCTGAAGCCGGGCGACGTCTTCAGCGAACACTGGAGCGAGTTCGACGTCGGTAACGCGACATTTGGAATCGGCAACGGCGAACCGCTCGGGTACGCCCCGGGAGAATCAACCGGAGCGGCCTTCGAGGTTGACGACGTAGAGGCGATGCGCGAGCGGTTACGTGAAAGCGGAGCCGAAGTCAGCGAGGTGCACGATACCCCGGTTTGCTTTGTGTGCTTTGCACGTGACCCCGAAGGGAACCGGTTCGCGATGCACCGGCGAAAGAGGGCGCAGGCGTAACGCTGCCGTGCCGGGCCATACGTTGCGCCGCGCGACGTGACGCGGGCGCCCATTCTCGCAAAGCGAGCGCCTGCTCGTCATCGAGGCAATACGCATTTAGGACGTTCGGCTCTCGCCGAACGGCCCGGGACTATTATAGTGAAATCATGGTGCGCGTCGCTCCACCGGTCATCTGCTTCATCGTGGCGTGCGCACTGGTCGCGTGCGCAACCGAGAACTCCGGCGTTCTCCAAACGACCGTCGTCGATCGACCGAGCGCCGTAGCCGCCGACGTCGCGGCGTCGCCGCCCGTTTCGCTGCACGGCACAATCGAACACGTCGAATCCGGCAACTTCATCCTGCAAACGCACAGCCGCCATGTTAGCGTGGATGTCTCTTCGAAGACCGTCATCCGCGGCCGTTTGCGCGACGGCGAGTTCGCGCAAGTGGTCGGCCGCGGCGAGCTGAGAGATCGTGCGCGCTACGTTGCGGTTTGGCACTCTCCGCCGCCGGTGATTACCGTAACGGGACGAATCGCCAGTTCCAGCGAGGTCGGCTTTTCACTCGATCGCGCCGGAAGCTCGTCCGCGACGATCGTCGTCATCGCTTCGTCGACGAAGATGCCGCCGGCGTTGCCGGTGGGCGAAGAGGTGACCGTCATCGGGTTCGGGTCGCCGGAGCGCGGCATCGTTGCAACGCGAATCTCGCCGGACGCACCGTCGGCCACGCCGTCACCGACTCCCACGCCGAGCCCGACACCGGCACCGACACCGACTGCGACGCCCGGACCGACGCCCAGAGGCATCGCGCTCGAGCCGGGCGAGGTGGTCGGCCAAGACGACATGTTTACGCCGCCGGACGGCGATACGTCAACCGGCGCACAAAGCCAAAACGTCGACGGCATTCCCTGCATGCCGACGATGTCCAATGTCTATCACGTTCACGTCTATATCGGGCTGTACGTCAACGGCAAACAGATCGCGATTCCCGACCAAATCGGCATGTATCAGCCGGGACCGATTTCGAACGGTTATACGGATACCGCAACCTGCTTTTATTACATCCACACCCACGACGCATCGGGAATGATACATCTCGAGTCGCCCGTGAGCGAACCGCTCGGCGGTTCGCTCTACACGCTGAAAAACGTCTTCGACATATGGGGCATGACCGTCGGACCCAATAACGTCGGCCCGTTTACGGGAACGGTTCGCACCTTTATCGGACGAGCACCGCTCGGCAGCACGACGGTGTCCCCAAACAGCTATACGGAGGATTCCGGCGATCCCAACGCAATCGCGCTCTACTCGCACCAGGCGATTTGGTTTGAAGTCGGACCTCCGTACCACACCCCACCTTACATTCCGGAAATCGTTTTCTACAACGAATACTAGGCCGGCCGGAGGTCGTCGTTCTTAAATAGAGGCCAGCGCCGCCACGTCGTAACCGAACTGCGAGGCGACCGGCTGCGTGAGCTCGACGATGTCGTCGAGCTCGGCGGCGCTGAAGTTGGGACGGTAGTAATCAGGAAGCGAAAGCTTCTCCGCATAAGCTTGACGCGTATCTGCAAACGGTTCGGCACTGAGCTCCATGTGTGCGACGATGCGATCGATCGTCTCGAGCGATTTTCCGCATAGATCCTCGTAACGCACCACGCAGACCGCCTTTGCCAGACTGGGGTCGGATGAGAGCTGTTTCAGTACGAAATCGTATACGTACGCCCAATAACGAGCGCGAGCGCGCACGTTTCGTCCGGAGTCGAAAAGCTCGTGGATCTCGCGCAGCACCGACGCATCGCCCAAATTTGCGAGGATCTGGCGCTTCCCGAACTCGTGGTGTCCGGTCATCTCTATGATCTCGATCTGGCGCGGATCGTCGCGGTAGATTTCATCCCAAATGCGATCTTGCTTGCACAGCGACGCGATATGATCGATCGGATTGCGAACGTAGAGCAGGAACCGCGCGTCGGGAAAGATGCGTTTGAGATACTGCATGCGGATGACGCACATGATTGCTTTGCTCACGTAACGCGAGCGGTTGCGGATCAGCAGCAGCTTCTCGATGTGCTCGCGGTAGAATCGCTCGAACGACGGATTGTTCGTCGCGGTGTCCAGCACGCTGCGCTGCGATTCGTCGTGAATGTGCGGGAAGAAGCGTTCCCACAAAATCTCTTCGCCCATTTCCGCGCTGTCGCGCGTCACGTTGATGCGGTCGCGGTGAATGCGCGGCATCGGCTTGCGCATGGCGTCGATCGGCACCTTGGGAAAGATCCAGTTCCAGACGTACGGGGTGTACGGCATCAAAAAGTCGGCGTACTTGTGCGTTCCGACGTCCGGATGTTCGCTGAGCATTTGCAGCGAGATCGTCGTACCGGCGCGGGGAAGCCCGCATATGTAAACCGGCCGGTCGACGGAAGCGCCGCGCAGCTTGCCCGCGAGCAGCTTCGATTCCAAGTTGCCCAGGCCCACGAAGAGTCCCGCGCCCGCATGGACTCCGCGGACCGCCCAATAGAATGCCGGAGGCACTGAGAAGCGCGGCGGCTTCGTATCGTTGCTGGCCATCGAGCTCTTACAGTTTTTCGAAGACGGCCCCGATTACTGTCAGCCCGGGACCAAATGCCATACTTAGGACCTTCGTCCCCGCCGGAACCTCGCTCGATTCGACGATGCGCTGCCAGATATGCGGCGCCGTTGCCGACGCCATGTTGCCGTGGTCGCGAAGAACCTCGCGGCTTATCGCGATCTGCGATTCGTCGATGCCCAGCTTGTTGCGGATTTGATTGAGAATGGCCGGACCGCCCGGGTGGATCGCAAAAACCATGTCGTGCTTTTCGCGTTCGAGCTCGATCCGGGCTTGCTCGCAGAGCGACGTCACGAAGTCCGCTACGTTGTCGCGAATCAGGAACGGAACTTTCTTGGAGAGCGACATGTCGAACTGGAACGGCCCCGGGCGCAGCGTCATTTCCGGCAGCGATTGCGGCAAAATCCGCTCTTCGATCGCCAGAATCTTCAACCCGCTTTTCCCGGTGCGCGCGAACTCCGTTTGCGGCGACGCGGTGTACTTGATGAACCCGTCGGCGAACAGCGTCGACGTAACGAAGTTATCCGGAGCTTCACCCAGCAGGTCGAAATGCAGCGAAAGAAACTCCGTGTGCACCAAATCGACGTGAGGCTGCGGCGTCGGAAGCGAAGCGTACGACGAACCGACTAAGCCCACGGCGGTGCGCACGGCCGGAAACGCACCGTAGCATCCCATGTGGTACGAGTGCGTTATTGCGGTGCGAAGCCAGTTGCGCTTGGAAAGATAGATTTGCACGGGGCTCGGCGAGAGATACCCCGAGCAGCTCACGTGTACGATGTGGTCCGGCGCGGCGGTCGCCTCGGCATAAATCCGCTCGAAAACGCTCTCCGCGGTCGCTTCAAAGAGCGCCATTCTGGCATCGAGCATTTCCCCGGTCGGCGTGCGAAGGCCGCCGTATTGCGCCGTCGTTCCGCTCGCATCGTCCACCTGTTTAACGAAGTACGAACGCAAGACGCTCACTTGACGCGCGGCGATATACTCCGACGACGTGCCGAAGCGCGCCATTCGATCGGCGATCGTGCGGCCTAGCTCCTCGCAGTCGCCGCTCGAAGTCAGCCCGCGCTTGGCACATTGCGCTAAGGTCATGAAGTGCACTTGAATGCGCTTGAGCTCGTCTTGAGGACACGGCTCCGTCAGCTGAACACGCTGGAAATTGGAAAGAACCACCGGAACGCGCGAGGGCTGGATCCCTGCGACGGTGCCGGCTTCGGCTGTGGCGGTGCGCCGTTGCGCGAAAGCTGAAGATATATTCGGAGTCATAAGCCGTTGAGTATATAGTACACCGGCGGGTGCAGCTAGCGCCTGAGTCTATCAGTTCTCCATTACGGGAGAAGTCCCATTTGGCAAACCAAGCGGCACTTAGATAACAAAAGTCAATTTTGTGCTGCGGCTCACTCTTTGGAATGAAAGGAAAAGTCCCCGCTTCACGCGTGAAGAGCGGAGCATCGACATGTCGGATGCCCGTTACATGCTCTTCGACGTCTTCACCGACGTCGCGTTCGCCGGCAATCAGCTGGCGGTGTTCCCGGACGTTACGCTCGACGACGCGACGATGCAGCGCATCGCCCGCGAGCTCAACCTGGCCGAAACCGTGTTCGTCACGCCGGCAGACGACGTGGCCGCGTCGCTGCGGATTTTTACGCCATTGGCCGAAGTGCCCTTTGCCGGTCATCCGACGATCGGCACGGCGATCGCGCTCGCCGATCACCTTCGGTGGATCGGACCGAATGAAACCCAGTTCGTGCTGCGAGAGAAAATCGGCGACGTTGCGATCCGTATCGAGCGCGCTAAGCCCACAACGGCGTGGCTGACTACGCCGCCGGTCGAGTTCGGACGAACGGTGAGCCGCGAAGATGCCACTGCGATCTTGGGTTTAGAGCTCGAAGACGTGCGTGACGATCTTCCGTGCGAGTTTGCCGGCGCCGGCAACATTTTCTTGTACGTGCCGCTGGTTTCGAAAGAAGCGGTGGACCGTGCCGTTTACGACACGAACGCGGTGCGGCGCCGGCTGCCGTGGAGTCCGCTTATCGACGTCTACCTGTTCGCACAGTCCAAGGAGGGCGCATACTCGCGCATGTTTGCGCCGATGTTCGGTATCGCGGAAGATCCGGCGACCGGAAGCGCAACCGGCCCGTTGTACGCGTATTTGGCGCGTCATGGCAAGCTCGAGCGGACGGAACGTTTCACGGCCGAGCAAGGCGTCGCGATGGGACGCCGATCGGTGCTGCACGTGAAAGTGACTTGGGACGGAAACGATGTTCGAGCCGTGGACGTCGGCGGCAACGCCGTCTTCATGGGGGAAGGCAAAATCAGAGTTCCCTAGCTCGCGGTCGACGTCGCATTGTTTGCCGCGACGGTGGATCAAAGGTTTCGTACGGGTCTACGTCGTTGAAGTAACGCGTGCTCGTAGACGCGTCGCCCCAACAACTCGACCGCGCGGCCGCGGTGCTCCGGGCCGGCGGCGTGGTCGCGTTCCCGACCGAAACGGTCTACGGTCTTGGGGCCGACGCGTTCGACCCGAACGCGGTTGCGCGGATCTTTGAAATCAAAGGCCGGCCCGCATTCGATCCGCTAATCGTTCACGTTCTCGACGAAACGATGCTCCGGCAAGTCGCACACTTCGTGTCGCCCACCGCCTCGAAACTCGCCGCGCGTTTCTGGCCCGGTCCGCTGACCCTCGTTCTCCCTAAACGTCCCGGCGTTCCGGAAATCGTCACCGCCGGATTGAGCACGGTTGCGGTTCGTATGCCGGCCCATCCGGTCGCGCGGGCTCTCCTCGAACGCACCGGAAGGCCGCTAGCGGCGCCCAGCGCCAATCCCTTCGGCTACCTTAGTCCGACCCGTGCGGAGCATGTCGCGCGCATGCTGGGTGACCGGATCGACCTTATCGTCGACGGCGGGCCGGCCGGCATTGGGCTGGAGTCGACCATCGTGCGTTTTGCGGCTCGTGCCGAACTGCTGCGTCGCGGCGCCATCGCCGCCGAAGAGATTGAGGCCGTCACCGGTCCGCTTTTCGCACTCGAGCCCGGTGCCGAAACGGCGCCGCTCTCGCCGGGGCGGCTTCCGCAGCACTACGCGCCGGTAGCGCCGATTCGAATGGTCGAGTTCGACTGCGTGCCCCTTCACCAGCGCACCGGTGCAGCCGCGCTCGCCTTCCGGCAAGCGCCTGCAGGCTATGCCCACGTGCGAGTTTTGTCCGAAAAAGGCGAACTGCGCGAAGCGGCTTCTCGTTTCTTTGAATGCTTACACGAGCTCGACGGCGTACGTCCCACGCATATCGACGCGGAGCGGTTGCCGGAGGCAGGGCTGGGTGCTGCAATGATGGAGCGCTTGCGCCGCGCAACTGCCTCATCTTGACTTGGGTTTGGCCGATAGAGGAATAGCGATGGCGAGAATCTTTTTTGCAGCGCGGCCGATGGCCGCGTTTGCCATGTCACTGCTCTTTTTGGGAGCGGCTCCCGAGTCGTCGTTACCGGGGCCGGTTGCGGCCGACGTACACGAAAGCTATCGGCTGCTCACGTCGAGTTTCTACAACTCCGTGGATCCGCAAGCGTTGCTGGCAGCCGCGTCGGACGCGCTCGTTGCCGCCGCGCGCAAGCACGGGATCACGATCGCGCCCCCAGCGTTGCGCGCAGGCACGCAGAGCGACGAGACCATGGCCGAGCTCGACGCTGCCATCGCTTCGGCCGCCGACTCGGCACACGCTCCGATTACGGAGTTCGCATACGCGGCGATTGAGGGAATGGCGCACGCGGTCAACGATCGGTATACGCAGTTCTTTACGCCCGAGGAGTTCCGCGCGTTCAACGACGCGCTCGATCCCGAAAAGATCAGCGGCATCGGCGTCATGATCGCTGCCGACGAAACCTCGAGCAGCGTCCAGGTCACGTACGTGGTTCCGGGAACGCCCGCAGAGCGCGCGGGTGTGCGCGTCGGCGACGTTCTCCTCACCATCGATGGAACCTCGATCAAAGGCATGAGCGTCGACAACGCCAGCCGATTGCTGCGCGGACGCGCCGGAACGCTCGTGGCCGTGAACGTGCAGCGTCAAGGCGCGCCGCAAGCAGTAGCGTTCTCGATCAAGCGCGAGGAAGTGCAGCCGCCTACCGTCGTCTTCCGGATGCTCCCCGGTGACGTCGGCTACGTCTGGGTGATGGCGTTCGGGAAAAGCACGCCCTCGGAGTTCGACACGGCCATCTCGAGGCTGAAAGATCAAGGGGCGCGCGCACTGGTCTTCGACTTACGCAATGACGGCGGCGGGTACGTGGATTCCGCGCTGACGATCAGCTCGCGTTTCATCGCGAACAAAGCGCTGGTGACCGTCGAGGAACGCGGTCAACATGCGACGACGATCGACGCCGACAACGAAGCGTCGATTGCCATCCCGGTAACGGTGCTGGTCAATCAGTATACGGCTTCGGCGTCGGAAATTACCGCGGGCGCGCTGCAGGACGACGGCATCGGCGAATTGATCGGAACGAAAACGTACGGAAAAGGCGTCATGCAAACGCTGACCCCGCTTCCGGACGGAGCCGCGATAAAAATCACGACGGCACACTACCTGACGCCACGCCGGCGCGATATCAATCTTCGCGGTATCGATCCCGACGTGCGGATCGAAGAGAATCGCGACGCGCACTTCGGCGACGTGGAGCACGACGCTCAGCTTCGCGCCGCCGTGCAGCTGCTGCAGCGTAAAATCGCTTCAGCCAAACCCTGAGAACGCTTAAACGCTCTGCTCGACGCCGGCGTGCCGTTTGAGAGCCAGGCGAACGAGCGTGCCGTTATGCGAGTAGGAAACGTCGTCCATGAGCCGGCGCATGAGATAGATCCCTAACCCGCGCTCGCGTTCGATCGACGGCGGGACGATCTCGTCGGAAAACAGCGTAAAACCGTTTCCGTTGTCGTGAACTTCCACGATGAGCTGTTCCCCGTCGAAGGTGCAGCGTATGGAAAAGCCGCTCGAGCGAAGGCTCTTTCCGTGTTCGACAGCGTTGCCGAGCGCCTCGCCGGCCGCCAAGCGAATGTCCGCTACTTCCGCTTCCGAGAAGCCGCAGACGCTGGCAAAACTGGCAATACTTCGTCGCGCAAGCGCGGCGTTACGGGGATCGCTGGTAAAAGTCGCGCGGTAGGTCGTGCTCACGATCCTTAGTCCTGGGACGCCAACCCCGTACCCGAACTTATTATGAATAAACAAAACGAGCGCCGTTTAAATGCGGGCGCCCGTCGTCAACGCGTCCGCTTTACGTCAACACTTTACTGCGTCTAGCACGACCGTCTGCGGATCTGCGTTTTGGTTGAAGGCCGAAAAGCCTACGGGCGGCTCGCACGGGCGCGAAGGGGCAGTGTACGTCACGAGTATCGTCGCAGGCGCCGATCCGAATGCCGCCGCGGTCACGTGTTTGCCCCCGACGAACATTGTGAGGCCCGACCAGTTGCTGTGGACGGTGATGGGGTTGACCAGCGTCGTGCCCTGCGGTAAGGCATCGCCGTTTTCGCCATACGCCGTTACGTAGAGTTTGAACGTGGCGTGAGCGGTGGATTTCGACGCGATCACCGGCATCGCCAATGCGACCTTATCGACGACGGCCGGCGGCGGCGGCGCCTGGCGAAATTCGAGGAAGTGATCGCCGGTGTCGCCGCACGCTGCAAGCGCGACGCCGGAGAAGATGCTCAGAATTGCAACGGTCAAGTGACGCATAAGAAAACCTCTCTTGCGATGGCGTTCGCCTATGGCATTTGCGGTCCTCCGCCATCCGAGCAACCTTTACGCGTGCGAAAAGGGCCTCGCGGGGGGCGGAGGCTAAAAACAAGAGATCTCGTCTCGGCCGGCGCGCTTTGGATGAGGCGGCCGGCCATTCTCACACCAATGAGCTCGTGCACGCTACCGAATAGGCATGATCGCGTAGCAATCGCCATTCCGGACGGCGGCTCAAGGTCGCGTATGAACCGGCCCGCCGCCGCGTTTCGCGGCGACAGTGCGCGCTCGACTTTGCTGCTCTGGGAACTGGCTCGTAGAAGCGCTTCCCGTCGTCATGGTCTATGATGAACGCCTCATCGCCTCGCACGTCGTAACGTAGTAGACGTCTTCAGCATGCAAGAGCTGACGCACGAGTGTCCCGTTTTTAATCGAAGTGACGCCATCCATAAGGGGCGCATGAAAAAAATACGTATCCGCAGTTGCGTTGTTTGTCGGGCATGTCGTCCAACGGCATTGCGTGAAGCCTTCACGGTTGTCCCGTATCTCGATGGTCAGTTCATCATTGCGAAAGAGGCAGCTCACCGAGAAACCGCTTGAGCGATGTGTCGCGCCGTGTTCGACGGCGTTGCTCAGCGCTTCACCGGAACGTGGCACGATAGTTCGGAGCCAAACGGGTCGTCCACATAGGGTTTGATCGGGAGTAAACGAGGCCGATAACCCTTTCGCCGAAAAATCTGAAAGGTGAAGAGAAAAACGAGGGCCTGCGAGATCGATGCTGGCTGCCGCTTTCTTGGTAGAAGCGACGGTGAGGTACGCAGATGAGCGCGAGGCGCTTCCGTCCCGGCGATCCAGCCCCCGACCGCGTGTCGCGGGAGACTGCGCTTCGAATCCATCTCCTCGGGCAACCGCGATTTTACTATAATGGCGAACCTTACGCGTTCCGAAGCCGGCCGCGGGCGCTTGTGCTCCTTACGTTTCTGTTGATGCATCGACGGGTCCACCTTACGCGCGATCTCGTCGCGTTCACGTTATGGCCCGATGACAGCGAGCCGGAAGCGCGCGGAAAACTGCGTCGTCATTTACATCAACTCACGATCGCACTGCCGGCGTCCTCCGAACCCTACGTTGACTCGAAAGACGAAACGATATGGTGGAACGAGGACACCGGTGTATGGGTCGATGTCGACGAGTTCGAGCGGTGCATAGCCGGTGAATCCAGCTGGCCGCAGGCCGTCGATCTGTACGAAGGCGATCTGGCGCTCTCCGTTTACGATGATTGGATATTGCCAATCCGCGATCGCTACCGGCGTCACTATGTCGAGACGCTGGAACGTTTGCTGTTTCGTGCTCGTAGCCGCCGGGAATTCGCGCTCGCCACCAACTATGCCGAGCGCATCTTAGCGAACGATCAATGGCGAGAAGATGTTCTGCGGCAGCTTGTATCGATTCGCTATGAAAGCGGCGACCGCGCGGGTGCTTTGCGCGAGATGGAGCTCTTCGCCGCACGCCTTGCCGACGAGATGAACGTCGAACTCATGCCGGAAACGCTCGCGTTGCGCGGGCTGATGCTGCGTGGCGGCGCGCTACCCGATGCGGCGGCCCATGAGCGTATTGATGCGAGTGTGTCCGCGAAGGTGTTTCCGTTCGTTGGGCGCAGGGCGGAGTTGCAACAACTTACCGAAGCGTGGCGATTAACGTCGAGCGGCCACGGCATGGCGGTGCTGATTGCCGGTGAACCCGGTATTGGTAAGACCCGACTGGCCAACGAACTCGCGTTGGTCGCGAATACACAGGGAGGGCGCGTATTACGCGGCACGACATCCTCACCCGAAACCGTGCCGTACCAGCCGGTGGTCGAAGCGCTGCGCGACGCCCTTCCGTTCTTGACGTTGCTCGACGTGCGGCCGATTTGGCTGGCGTCGGTCGCCGCAGTGGTTCCCGAGATCGCCCTGCAGCAGACGGAGCTTCCCGTTTTGCCGGCGATCGATGCGGACCACGAGCGCTCGCGGCTCCTTGAAGGGTTGACCGCCGTCGTACAAGGGCTTTCGCGTCAACGGCCACTGCTGGTCGTTTTGGAAGACCTGCAGTGGGCCGGCGAAGCGACGTTGTCGGCGTTGGAGTATCTTGCCCGTCGCGTGGCAGCATTTCCGGCGTTGATCCTCGCCACGTATCGCAATCAAGATGGCGAAAGCACCCCGGGTATTCATCCGTTGCGTCGCAAGCTGCAACTTGAGAATGTCGCATATCACGTATCGCTGGGCGGCCTCTCGGACGGCGACATCCGCGATCTCGCCCGCAGCATTCCAAACCTCGCGCCGGATGCAGAGTCGATCGGCATGCACGTTCACGCCGTGAGCGGAGGCAATCCGCTTTTCGCCACCGAGATGCTTCGAGAAAATGCCGAAACCGGCATTCGAGAAGCATCGTCGCACTTTCTTCGAGCGATGATCGAGGTTCGCACACGTCGCGTCTCTGAGCATGCACGCAGGATCGGCGAAATCGCCAGCATCGTCGGTGGCACCTTCGATGTGGATCTCTTGCGCGAAATCTCTGGTTTACCGGAAGATCTCGTGCTCGAGAATGTAGGCGAACTTCTCGGGCGTGGCTTGGTGCGTGAAGTCGGACGGGTACACTTCGCTTTTGCTTTCAGCCATCACTTAGTCGCTGCAACGATCTACGACCAAATTGATACCACCCGGCGTACACTGTGGCACCGCCGCGTTGGCGCGGCGATCGAGCGGTTGTCGATCGATCGCGAGCAAGTCGCCGGAACGCTTGCGCACCACTACGACCACGGCGGCGAAGCGGAAAAGGCGGCAAAATTCTACTTTGCGTCGGCGCAGCGCAGTTTTGCGATCTTCGCAAACCAAGAAGCGTTAGCCGGTGCCACTCGCGGACTCGAACTTTCCGGCGACCTCGAACGCCGGCGATTGTTGCTCGGATTGCGCGAACGCATTCTCGCGCGCCTTGGCGACCGTGAAGCGCAGCGCGCCGACATCGAAGCACTCGAACAACTTGCGCGCGACGATGAAAGCCGCGTCGACGTCGTGTGGCGGCGTGCGCAATGGGCGCGTGCCGTCGGAGAGCTCAGCGACGAAGCGCGTTACTTGGAATATATGATGCAGCGGGCGCTCGCGAGCAACGATCTCGCACGGCAAGCCGCCGGGCGCCGCGCGTCGGCGAAAAACCTGATGTTGCGAAGCCACTACGCAGAAGCTTTTGCGGCTGGACAAGCAGCTGTTGAGATCGATCGGCAACGCAACGACACGGCGGGCGAAGTGGACGCGCTCTGCCTGCTTTCGGAGATTGCGGTGAATCGCGGCGACGCGACCGCGGCGGAAAAGGCGCTTGACGAAGCGCGCGATCATGCCGACCGCACGGCAGATCCGGCCTTGATCGCACGCGTCACGATGACCGCGGCCGGGGTCGCTATCATGCGTCGCGATTTCGCACGCGCGTTGACGGACGCACGTGAGTCTCAACGGCGCCATCGAGAAATCGGCGATCGCGAAGGCGAGGCTGAAGCGAGCGCACGCGTTGCGTCCGCGCTCTCATTCCTATTGCGCTTCGAGGAAGCTGACGCGGAATTCAGCGCGGCTGCAGAACTCTATCGCGCGTTAGGAAATCGTCTGAAGCTCGGCTATCTGCTGTTCAATCAAACCGGAAGCCAGATCCAGCTCGGGCTTCTCGAAGATGCGGGCGATTCGCTGACGGCGGCGCTCGACATCTTCGAGGCGTTCGACGATATGCGCGGGCGGGCCGCATGCCTTGCCAATCTCAGCATGGTTCGACTGCTGCAACAGGCGCCGCAAGAAGCAAAGGAAATTGGAGTGCGCGCGCTCGCGGCCGCACGCGACATCGCGAACTCCGTCATCGAGGCTGCCGCGCTGGCAAACCTCGGGAACGCAGAGCGTGAAATCGGGGATTTGACCGCGGCACTCGCGCATATGCACGACGCCATCGCGATTCGCGCGCGTTTGAACCGGCCGGCGACGTTTGAAGAGCTGGGTGACCTGGCACTCGCACAAATGAAAGCGGGCGACGACGCCGCCGTATGCACCGCCGACGATATCGTAGAGCGAGCCGATGTTTCTAGCGAAAACACAGTTTTGCCGCATTATTGTTTTTGGGCTGCGGCGCGGGTCTATCATGCCCGGGGTGACGAGCGCAAAGCGACCGCTGCACTGCAGCGCGCGCACGATCTCGTAAAGCTGCAACTCGATGCGATGTCGGACCCCCGTTCGCGGCGCGCTTTCAGCCAGCTGGCCTCGGTTGCCGGTGTCCGTGCCGCCCGAACGGGCACGTGGCCGTAGCAGCTGTTACGGCGTAACGCGAACCAGCACTTGAAACGCCATATCCGCGCGCAGAACCGTGAGCCTTCATTGCGCAGAGGGTTGCGTCGTGTTGTCCTGTGATTCGATTGACGACTCTACGCTGATTGCTCCCGATCCGCATGTCAAGTTGATTCGGAAATTCGCGGGCATGTGATATTGTGGAACCGGGATACTAAGCTGCACTTTCTTTTGCGTTGCCGTGTCGAACGTCACGAGCAGACGGATCGGCGTATCGTTTCGATCGAACGGCGACCATCCAATGAGCTGATCGAACGTATATGAATCGTTCGGCATAAACGGAACGTTGCGTTGGCCGACGTGGAAGCCTCCCACGGTATTGGCCGTTGAGGCGTTGTTGCCGTTCTTCGTGGCGAGGAACTCGTCACTCACATTCGTTGGCGCGACGCGATTGCCCGGGTCGGATGCTCCTCCCGGGTAGACCTTACCATGCGTAATATTGACCCACGTCTGCGTGACGAGCCAGGCGACTTGATCCTCCGGCTTCGCCCCTACGGGAAAAGGCGAAAGTTTCGTGACGCGCATTCTCCACACGCCGTTCGACATCCACTGATTCATGCAGCCGTCCTGCGCGAGCAGTTGCGTTGAACCGCCTTGTGCTTGGGCGGCCGCGCCCGTTGCGACGCATGTCAAATTGTAGTCGAAATTATATTGGTTCGACGTGAAGTGTGGTTTGTTGGATTGTGAAACGATTCTATTGTCGAACGAGACCTCGAGTGCCTTGGGCTTGTCGTTGGGATCAACAGTCGCATTATTGCCGTAGAAGAATTGCGTATACGTATACTGACCGGATGGCGCCAAAGTATTGAAGGCGAGTCCCTCTTGACGGTGGCCCTCCGCTTGTAGTTTCGCTCCGCTCGACAGCGCAAGCTGTTCGGCGAGTAGCGACGAATCGGCAGGTGAAAGCTCGCGTCCGGTACCGTTCCCCCACGTTTGCGTCACTTGCCATCCCGTTTGCTTGGTACCATCGGTGATCGGTTCAACTTTGGTGATCCGGGCGCGCCAAACGCCGTTGAACAACCATTGATTCATGCAGCCGTTACGGCTGTTGTTCATCTGCGCAAGCGCTTGAGCCGGTGAAAGTATCTGCGGCATCGCTATCACCGCCGCGATCAGTAAGGCCTTAATCCTCATCGCCAAACTCCTCATATAAATTGAACGTGCGCCGTTGAGACCTAACAGCTCGTAGCATTTCCGCAGATCAGGGCCATTGCGACCGGCTCCAGAGTTGCTCCGGAGACTGACGAGTTGCTCGCACCGGACGGAAGCAATTCCCAGCGGACGTCGATCAGCGCGTCGCCGCTATATCCGATGACGTGGCCCGGGGATTCCGCCAAAGTTGCCGACCCGTTATGTTTGACGGTCATGCTTCCCCGCGAATCTTCAAAAATTTTTTCAGCTTTGTCCGTAACGATCATACTGACGTACAGCATATCGCTCGGACGCCGGAACCTGCAGATCACTCCGCCGGCGCGAAACGTTCCACCGGAGACCGTCGATCCCGAGCCCGAACCCGAGAAATGGTCTACGAACAAAGCGGCTCCAAAAGCCTTCGTCGCAGCCGTCGTCACGGCGGACAATCCGCACCCACTACCTCCGGAATACGTGCCGGTCACCGGAGCGGCGTTTGCCAGGGCAAACGTGGCAGAGGACAGAGCCCCGAGCAAAGCGGTAAACAAAAGACCTCGAGAAGTGCGTATCATGCCGATTCCTCACCTAAGGCGTTGGATAAGTGTCCATGGCCAGAGGATAGCAGCGGCGCGTCCCGACAGTGTCCCGGCGGCACGGAGCCGGCCTAAAGTTCCTAAGAAGCCGTGCGAATCGCCGTTTGATAGCACGAGCCACATGTCGCCGTGCGGTCTCTCGGCCCGACCGGACCCGACAGTCGGCTATTGGAGGCTCCCCCGGCCGGACGCCAGTGAAGAACGTCGCAATCAGATTCTCGGCGGAGAACGTGTTCGCGAAACGTAGTTTGAACGACGCACGGATGGACGACGCTACGCGGACTCGCGGACGTCACGCAGGCGTTCACGCGTCTGCGCAACGGCATGTTTCGCGCGATGATGCCGAAGATGCTCTCAAGTCTTTCAGGGGTGTTCTTCCAACGTCGGTATAGAGGCGCGGCAGGCCCCTTGTGGTGCGCGCTGCCACGGTTGGCCGACGCTAACCGCATTCGTGGGAGGCGAAGCACGGCACCACGGGCAAGCTACGCGTCTACGGGCGATTAGCTCAGCTGGGAGAGCGCCTCCCTTACAAGGAGGATGTCGGCGGTTCGAGCCCGTCATCGCCCATTTAGGAATCGCAATGCAAACTCGCTCGTGCGTTAACGTCGAACGCGACGGTGACGTTGCCCTCATTACCCTAACCCGTCCGGAGAAACGCAACGCGCTCTCCCTCGAGATGATGCGCGAACTCGAGAGCGCATTGGCGAACGTAGGCGGCGCTGAAGAAAATCGAGTCGTTATTCTGCGGGCGGAGGGACCCGCGTTCTCGGCCGGTCACGATTTACGCGAACTTGTCGACCGCGACGTCGAAGCCTATCGTGAGGTCTTCGACACCTGCGTGAAGCTGATGGAACGGGTCCAATCGATTCCCCAGCCCGTGATCGCCGAGGTCGCCGGCGTAGCGACCGCGGCGGGGTGCCAACTCGTCGCAACCTGCGATTTGGCAGTGGCGTCGTCGGAGGCGACCTTCGCCACGCCGGGAGTGCGCATCGGACTCTTCTGCAGCACGCCCATGGTCGCGCTCACGCGCGCCATCGGGCGCAAGCGCGCGATGGAGATGCTGCTCACGGGGGAGTCGATCAACGCCGAAACGGCCGGCGACTGGGGGCTGGTCAACCGAGTCGTACCCCCGGACGAGCTCCATGCCGAGACCCTCGAGTTGGCTCGCAAGATCGCATCGGCCAGCCGCGTGGTGGTCGGCATCGGCAAGTCCGCGTTCTACCGCCAAGTCGACTTAGAACAGCCGCGGGCTTACGAATACGCCAAGGAAGTGATGACGTCCAATGCGCTCGAGGAAGACGCTCAGGAAGGCATGGGCGCATTCTTACACAAGCGCGTTCCGCAGTGGAAGGGGTCGAGTCCGAGGGGTTGAATCGTAGTCGTCCGCGCTGCCGAATCGTGGGCTTTCGGTGAGCGCGATGTCGTACAGGCGTCGCCCACACCCGGTATGTGCAAACCCGACAAAAAGGGGATCGCGCATACGCGACGGCAAGGGGACTCGCCTCTGGCGGGTCCCCTTGTTTTATCCGCGAAATGGGCCGCTTCGTGAAGCTCATCGACTCACGCACGCGTTATGCTGCAATCGTCTTACTCGTTGCCCTGCTCGCTTCGCTTGCCGTAGCGGCGTTTCGCGCGCGGGCAGAATCGCACGCCAAACGCGTCGAGCTCGCGATGGATTTTCAGGACTTCTCCGCTCTCGCGCGATCGTACAACTACAACCCCAGCGCATTTCTCATCGCGTTGCGGCGTGCCGGCCTTACGTCGCTCGCGCTAACCGAGGAGCTCGGCGCGAACGTCGGTTACGACGGTAAAGCGTCCGCACTGACGGGGGCGCAGCTGCTCAATCAAGCGGATCTCGCTCCCATAGGCAACGCGACGATTGCGCAGCTCATGGCGGCCAAACGGCTGGATCCGGGAGCGGTGTATCTGCTCGTTGCCGATCCGTCGTCGTATTATCGCTATCGTACGCAGTTGGCGCTGCATTTCATGCCGAAAAGCATTCGCGTGCTGCATAACGGCAAGCCGTGGCTAATCGAAGTGCACACGCAGATCGATTACTTCAACAATACCGCCCTCGGAATTCCTACCGATCAGCTGGAGATGGCGCACCATCTCGGCTTGCTCGTCATTCCCCGCTTCCAAAACGACGAGCGCTTTCAAGAACCGCAAATGAACGCGCTCTTCGCCAGCGTGCTGAAGTACGATCCGAAAGTCTCGACGGTCATCTTCTTCGGGCTGCGCAATCAGGTGCTCGGATATCCCGACCATCTCGACGACGCTGCCGCCGCGTTCAAGGCGCATACGTTCAACTTCGGGACGATCGAAACGTACGACGACAGTCAGATTCAAAAGGGCAACGTCACCTTGGCGCGGCTCATTCCGGGACGTACCGTACGCGTGCAGGCGATTGCCAAGACGGAGCTGGACAAGCTCAAGCTCGACGAGGTCGCGGGCCGGTACGTACTGGGCGTGCGCGAACGTAACGTTCGCGTCGTTTACCTGCGTCCGTGGGACCACCAGGACGGGTCGCTCTCAATCGAAGCCACCAACGTCGAGATGGTCAAAACGATTGCCGATCAGCTCAAAGCCGAAGGATTTAAGCTCGGGCGCGCCACGCCGATTCTCCCCTATCACGGCAACAACCGGTTTCTCGTCGGTATCTGCGCCCTCGCCGTTCCGTCGATCTTCGCCTTACTGCTTGGATTCTTCGGGTGGTACCGGCCGAGTTGGGCGATCGTCGCATACGGGTTGACGATACTCGTCTACGCAGCGGGCGTAGCCGTGCATCACGATTTGGTAGCGCGCTCGATCATCGCGCTCGCGGGCGCTCTGCTCTTCGAGACCGCCGCGTTCCTCGTGTTGATTCCCGCCTTCGCGGAGACTCCGCCGGCGCGCGGAGGCGAGCAGATCGCGCGCAGCGTCGGCTGGACGCTAGCGGCAACGGGCGTCGCGCTGCTGGGCGCGCTCACCGTAGTCGGCTTGATGAGCTCGCCCTTGGCCATGGAGGAGATCGAGCGATTCCGCGGCGTCAAAGCCGTGCTCGCGTTCGGACCGTTCATCGCGCTGGTGCTCTACATGTTCGACAAACGATTCGGCTCGGGCGTCGAACGGCCGCGCGACGTCTTCCTTTCACCGGTCCTGACGTATCAGCTCTTGGCGGGAATCGCAATCGTCGCTGCCGGCGTATTGCTGGTCATGCGCAGCGGCAACGACAGCGACGTATCGCCGTCGCAGATCGAGCTGTCGTTACGTCACGTGCTCACGAGCGTCCTCAGCGTGCGTCCGCGCTTCAAGGAGTTTTTGATCGGTTTTCCGTGCATGATGCTGGTGCCCGCGCTGCTCCAGGTGCATCGGCGCACGATCGGATGGCTCCTCGCGCTGGGCATCGGCGTCGGTATCGGTGACGTCGTGGATACCTTCTCGCACCTGCACACGCCGCTCGAAGTCTCCGTCCTACGCGTCTTCAACGGCCTCTGGGTCGGCGCAATAATCGGCATCGCCGCGATCTGGTTGTACCGGCGGTTCGCGCGACCCGTCTCCGTTCCCGCACCGTAATGCGCGTTCTGATCTCAGGCTATTACGGTTTCGGCAACCTCGGCGACGAGGCGCTGCTGGAAGTGATCGTGCAGCGCTTGCGCGAGCGTTTTCCGCAGCTGGATCTCGAGGTGCTGTCGGCGACGCCGCAAGCGACCTCCGCCGCATATAACGTCGCGAGCGTACCGCGCTGGCAGTGGCGCTCGGTGCGGGAAGCGATCGGGCGTGCCGACGTGGTGGTTTCCGGCGGCGGCGGACTGCTGCAGAACGCGACGAGCCTGCGCAGCCTGTTGTACTACGTGGCGATTCTGCGCGATGCGATTCGCGCGAAACGGAAGACGATGGTCTTCGCACAGTCAGTTGGCCCGCTCGACGCGCTGGGCCGTTTTATAGTTGGGCGGTATTGTCGTGGCCTCGAGCGCGCCACCGTGCGCGACGAGCGCTCGCGCGAGCTGCTGCAGTCGCTGCTGCCAAAGACTGCGGTCGAGCGTACCTCGGATCCGGTCTTTCTCTACGACGCGCCGGACCGAGAGATCGATCTCTCGTCGGAGGGTTTGGGGCCGGAAAGCGGATCGTATGCAGTGGTCAGCGTGCGCAAGACAACCACGTTGCAGGACGGCGCGCGCGTCATTGCGCGCGCAGTCGACCGCCTCGCAGCAAATCACGGCATTCGCACTGCGTTCTTGCCGCTCGGAGGGATCGGCGACGCCGAGGTATCGACGGCGATCATTCGGCAATGCGCCTCGACGCCGGTGTTGCTGCCGGAGTCGACCTTGCCGCGCGCTGCGGCAGTGCTCCGCGGAGCGCACGTGGTCGTCGGGATGCGTCTCCACGCGCTGATTCTGGCGGCGCGGTACGCCGTTCCGTTCTTGGCGATTCCGTACGATCCCAAAGTCGCAGGACTCTGCAGCGATCTGGGCTATCCGTTGGAGCCGCTGTGGACTCCCGGGCGCGTCAAGCCCGACGACGAAACGGTCGACGCGCTCGTCGATCGGCTGGTAGCCGAACGCGACGCTCTTTCCGCCCACCTATCGCAGCGCGTGGAGGCGGTACGGCGCTTGGCCGAGCGGAATTTCGACGTGCTGGACGAGTTAATGAAAGAGTGAGCGAGGAGACCGTGGCCCGCGATTATCGCGAGACGTTGAACTTACCCAAGACCGAGTTCCCGATGAAGGCGGATCTGCCCAAACGGGAACCGGATCGCGTGCGCTGGTGGAAAGAGCACGGTACGTACGAGCGGCGCTTAGAGCGCAACGCTTCCAATGGACCGTGGGTGTTTCACGACGGTCCGCCGTACGCGAACAACGAGCCGCATATGGGCGGTTTCTTCAACATGGTCCTCAAGGACATGTTCGTGAAGATCGCGCTGCTCGGCGGAAAGTACGTGAAGTTCGTACCGGGCTGGGATATGCACGGGCTGCCGATCGAGCTCGAAACGCTCAAGCACCTCGGCATCAAGGATTTCCACGACATCGATCCGCTCGAACTGCGCCGCCAATGCGAAGAGCGCGCGCTGTTTTGGCTCGACAAGCAGCGCGAGATTCGCATCCGCATGGGCAACTTCGGGCTGTGGGATCGTCCGTATCGCACGATCGATCCTTCGTTCGAAGCTACGATCGTCAACGCGCTGGCCGATCTCGCCGAGAAGCAGCAAATCTATAAAGGTTTGCGCTCGACGTTGTGGTGCGTCCACGACGAAACCGCACTCGCCGAAGCCGAAATCGAATACGAACAGAAGAAGTCGCCGTCGATCTACGTCAGATTTACGGCCAACGAGGAACAGCGCTCCGCCATCCTGAGCGCAACGCGCGTGGCGCGTGAAGTCGAAGGACGGCTCTCATTCCTCATTTGGACGACGACGCCTTGGACGCTTCCGGCCAACGTAGCGATCGCACTGCGAGCCGACGCGACGTACGGGCTCTACCGCATCGGCGACGAGCTGCTGATTCTTGCGACGGCGCTCGCACCGCAGGCGTTGGGCGAGCGATTCGCGGACGCTAGACTGCTCGCGCAGGTGACCGGCAAAGATCTCGACGGATTGGCCGTGCGTCATCCTTTCATGGATCGCGACTCGGCAATCGTGCTCGCCGGCTACGTCGACCTCGAAACCGGAACGGGCGCGGTGCACACGGCGCCCGGACACGGCGCCGACGACTTCGAGACCGGCGTTAAGTACAATCTGCCGATTCTCAATCCGGTCGATGCGCGCGGGCACTTCACAACCGAAGCGGGCCCATACGCCGGCCAGTTCATCTTCAAGGCCAACAAGCGCATCGTCGAAGATCTCGAGCGCAGCGGCGCGTTATGGAGCGCCGGCGAAATCGAGCACTCCTATCCGCACTGCTGGCGTTGCCACAATCCGGTGATCTTCCGGGCAACGGCGCAATGGTTCATTGCGATGGATCAGAATCTGCTCCGGCAGCGAGCCGTCGACGCGATCGACGACGTCGAGTACACGCCGCAATGGGGCAAGGTTCGCCAGCGCCAAATGATCGAGACGCATCCGGAATGGTGCATCTCGCGTCAGCGCACGTGGGGCACGCCCATTCCGGCAATCGTTTGCGTGCGTTGCGGCGAATCGACGCTCGACCCCCGCGTCGCACGGCTTGGCGGCGAAGCGTTTTGCGGAGACCGGCGCGAGCGCTTGGTGGAGCGATCCGGTGGAGACGTACGTTCCCGAAGGATTCGCGTGTTCGTCGTGCGGCGCGACCGAGTTCGAAAAAGAGTACAACATCGTCGACATCTGGTTTGAATCGGGTGTCACGCATCTGGCGGTGCTCGGACGCGAGGGTCTGCCGTGGCCGGCGGACATGGTGCTCGAGGGCGGCGATCAGTATCGCGGATGGTTCCGCAGCTCGCTCATCACGGCCGTAGCGATCAAGGGTCGCGCGCCCTACAAGCACGTCGTCAAAAACGGCTGGGTCAACGACGAACAAGGCCGCGCGATGTCGAAATCGCTGGGCACCGGCATCGGCGCGCGCGAAGCGATGGAAAAGTGGGGAGCCGACGTTCTGCGCCTTTGGGTTGCATCGGTCGAGTTCTTCGACGACGTGCGCTTTGGGCCGAACGTCATCGACCAGATCGGGCGCGTCTACCGAAACTTGCGCAATCGAGTCCGGTTCATGCTTTCGAATCTTGAGGATCTTTCGCCGGAAGGCCTCGTCGAGCGCGATGCGATGGATCCGCTCGACCGGCTCGCGTGCAACGTCACCGATGCGTTCGTCGCCGGCGTGAAGCGATCGTACGACCAAACCGGGTTGCACGACGCGTACTTGCAGATCGTCGAATTCGAGAGCGCGATGTCGAGCCTCTATTTCGACGCGCTCAAGGACCCGCTGTATTCGCGGGCGAGCAACGACCCGCGTCGCCGCAGCGCGCAGTCGGCGCTGCTGTACGTTCTAACGAGTTTCCTTACCGCGATTGCGCCGGTGCTCTCGTTTACGGCCGAAGAAGCGTGGCAGTCGCTGCCGGCAGCGCTGCGCGGCGACGCGGAAAGCGTCTTCGACACGTCGTTTCGGATCGCCCTAAAACCGGATTCGCGCGAAGCGGATCTGGCACTATGGGATGAGCTGCGCGCCCTGCGCGCGCGCGTCGCGGCGAGCGAGTCGCCGCGCGATTTCGAAGCGCAGGTGCGCCTTGACGTAGCCAAACCGCTCTATGCGAAGTTGGCCGCGCTCGGCGACAACCTGCGCGAGGCGCTCGTCGTGTCGGAGCTCGAGCTCAACGACGCACAGGCCTCCGACGGCGCCGCCGGAATCGTCGGCTTCGAGTTGCGCGGCGCGGACGGTCAAAAGTGTCAGCGCTGTTGGAAGTTCCGCGAGTTGGGCGCCGATCCGGAGCATCCGGCAATCTGTGCGGAGTGCGCGGCCGTCGTCTCACACGCGCGCGCTTAACGCATCGATAACGGCTCGTGCGGCGCTGCCGCTCGATTGCGGATTCTGGCCCGTGATCCAGTTGCCGTCCACCTCGACGTGATCGGCCCAATCGGTGCCTTCGACGACTTGAGCGCCTTGCGCCCGCAACTTCGACGCAAGCAGAAACGGCATCAGCGAGTCGAGTTTCGTCGCGCGCTCTTCGGCGTCCGTAAAACACGTGATGCGCCGTCCGGCGACGAGCGTGCGCGGCTCGGCGGCGCGGATGGCGTCGACAAATGCCGCGGGTCCGTGACAGACGGCCGCGACGACCTTTCCTTGCGCGTCGAGCTCGCTGACCAGCGCCTTGAGCGGCTGGCTCTTCGCAAGATCGAACATCGTTCCGTGGCCTCCGGGAAGAAAGACGGCGTCGTATTGATATGCATCGCCGGCCTCTTGCAGGCTTAGGGTATTTTCGAGCGCGTGCATGACCGTAGCGTCGGGGGTCACGCCCTCTAGCGAGCGAGGATCGACGGGCGTAGATCCTCCGCGCAGACTCGCCGTAGTGACCTCGAAGCCTTTGTCTCTGAATGCAGCGAACGGTTTTGCGAACTCGTCGTACCACAAACCCGTGGGATGCTGCGCGTCGATTTCGGAGTGTCCGGTGACGATCATCAGTATCTTCGCCATAATCCCCACGGTGTACCCAAACTGCCGCTTATTGGCCCGCCTGCTTGAGATGCGCCGACCTGAACCCCTGCCAAGTTCCTTGGGCGATGGCGTCGCGCGCCTGTGCCATCAGCTCGTCGAGCATAAAGACGTTATGGAGCGAGAGCAGCCGCGGTCCCAGCATCTCCTTGGAGCGGAAGAGATGTGCGATGTACGCGCGCGAAAACGTCGTGCACGTGTAACAGCCGCACGATGCGTCGACCGGCGCGAAATCGTTGACGTAGGCCGCATTGAACATGTTGAACTCGCCGTCGCGCGTCATCGCGCGCCCGTTGCGCCCGCAGCGCGTGGGATACACGCAATCGAACATGTCGATGCCGCAGTCGATCGCGGTCAGCAGATCGCGCACGGTTCCGACGCCCATGAGGTAGCGCGGTTTCTCCGCGGGCAGCAGCGCTGCGGTCGCGCGCGCCGTCGCGTACATCTCCTCGCGCGTTTCGCCGACGGAGAGTCCGCCGATCGCATATCCGGGCAGATCGAGTGCGACGATCTGGCGCGCGCTGCGCTCGCGCAGGCTCGGTTCGAGTCCGCCCTGCACGATGGCAAAGAGCGCCGTTTGGGAACGCGTTCGCGCGGCGGCCGACCGGCGCGCCCAATCGGTAGTGAGCCGCACCGATTCTTCGAGCTGCTCGCGCGTCGCGGGCAGCTTCACGCAGACGTCGAGAACCATCGCGACGTCGACGCCGATGCGTTCCTGAAACGCAACGACGTTTTCCGGCGTGAAGCGATGTTCGCTCCCATCGAGGTGCGACCGAAACGTGACGCCGTCGTCGTCCAAGCGTCGCCTACTCTCGAGACTGAATACTTGAAAGCCGCCCGAA
Source organism: Vulcanimicrobiota bacterium (assembly GCA_963715435.1). Classification (GTDB taxonomy): domain Bacteria; phylum Vulcanimicrobiota; class Vulcanimicrobiia; order Vulcanimicrobiales; family Vulcanimicrobiaceae; genus JAFAHZ01. The sequence goes on along the minus strand of OY970243.1, from coordinate 1,202,828 downwards.
TCGGTGAGGATCGGACGGTCCCAGCCCATAAAGCGGTGCAGTCCGCCGGCCGCTTCGATCGTTGCCAAGCCCGGGCGCAACCATAGATGATAGCTATTTGCAAGCACGATCTGCGCGTGCGCTTCGTGCAGCTCGCGCGGCGTCAGCCCTTTGACGGTCGCGGCCGTGCCGACCGGCATGAAGCAGGGCGTTTCCACTTCGCCCTGCGCGCAGCGCAGCGTTCCTCGCCGCGCGTCGCCGCCGGTCGCGAGTAAGCTAAACGTTTCGTCCCCCGTTCTGCAATCGCAGACTGACAAGGGCGCGTGTATACTCGGACGGCGGATCCGCTTCGAAAACGAGCCTTCGGCCCGTGCGCGGATGGTCGAGAGAGAGACGCCACGCGTGAAGCGCTTGCCCCGGCAGTTCGTATTGCGGCTCGGAGCGCCCGTACACCGGATCGTTGAGAATCGGATGCCCGATTGCCGCAACGTGCACGCGAATCTGATGCGTTCTGCCGGTCTCCAACGTGAACGTCAGTTCGGCGTGGCGCGCGAGCGCTTCGCGCAGGCAATAATGCGTAATCGCCGGCTTACCGTCCGCGACGATGGCGAACTTCAGTCGATTGTGCGGGTCGCGTCCGATCGGCCCGTCGATCGTGCCGTGCGCGTGCTCGGGAATGCCGCGCACGATTCCCCGGTACTCGCGCGAGATCAAGCGCTTTTTCATCGCGATGCCCAAGGCCGACAGCGCGCGCTCGTTTTTGGCGATGACGAGCAATCCCGAGGTGTCGCGGTCGAGCCGGTGTACCAGGCCCGGGCGCAGCTCGTGCCCCGGAAGCGCGCCGCCCGCGTGGGCGAGCAGCGCATTGACCAGCGTGCCGCTCGTTGCGCTGCGCGCGGGATGCGTAATCATGCCGGCCGGTTTATCGACGACGATGATGTCTTCGTCTTCGTAGACGATCGGAACGTCTATCGCTTCGGGTCGCGCGACGAGCGGCTGGGCCGGCGCAACTTCGTAATCGAGCAGATCGCCGTCTTCGAGCAGACGGCTGGCTTTGGCCGCCTCGCCGTTGATGCGCACGGTGCCGTTTCTGATCGCCGCAGCAACGAGGGATCGCGACGAGCCGGTGCGTCGCGCCACGGCTACGTCGACGCGTTTGCCGATCTCTTCAGGCGTGACGGCGCGAGACAAGGCTCGAGAGCAGCAGCAGCGCGACGCCGACGGTGATGCAGGAGTCCGCTACGTTGAAAATGTTGGGCCAAATACGGAAGAAGTCGACGAAATCGATCACGTATCCGTAGTGCAGCCGGTCGACGATGTTGCCGATCGCTCCTCCGACGATCATGCCGAAAGCGACGCGCACGACGCGCGAACGCTCGGCGGCGTCGCGGAAGCTGTACCAGAAGAGCACCAGAACGACGATCGCCATGCCGATGAGCAGCACCGCGTTGCTGCCGAACAGGCCGAACGCGCCGTGAAAGTTGCGCTCGTACGTCCAGTTCAGCAGGTGCGGAATGACGATGCGGCTATCGCAAGGAGCGTTGTAGGCGACCGTCGCCTCGCAATGCCGGAACGTTCTCAGCACGAGGCCCTTGGTATATTGATCGAGCCACAGCACGGCGATCGCGACCGCCGCGATCACTAGCGTATTGAGGAGGCCGATCCTAAATTTTCGGTTGCGGAACAAAACTGTAAAACCATCCTGCGACGTTGAGAAATGCGTTGTTGATCAAGACGAAGCCTACGGCGATGAGGAACGCACCCGAGGCGAACTCGATCGCACGAAGGTAACGGCGCAGTCGCGCCAATGCGGGAAGCACGGCGCCGATGGCGGCGGCCGTGATGAGAAACGGCAGCGCCAGGCCGAGCGAATAGAACGAGAGTAATCCGGCAGCCTGCGCCGTATGCTGCTGCGACGCGAGCGCCAGAATGCCCGCTAGAATCGGGCCGATGCAGGGCGACCATCCGGCGGCAAACGCCATACCGACGACGAGCGACGTCCAGAACGTTCGCCGGTCGTGTTGCACGTGCGCGCGCTTGTCCATCATAAGGAATGGAATGCGAATAAAACCCATCATCTGCAGTCCGAGGATCACGACGAGTACGCCGCCGATCTGCGAGATGAGATTTCTATTTGCGTTGAGCGCCCCGCCGATTACGCTGGCCGTAAGGCCAAGCACGACGAAGATCACGCTGAATCCAAGGACGAACGCGACCGCGTGCTCCAGCGCTTGCACGCGGGCGGCCGACGCCGTTTCCGCCTTCAAATCTTCCAGGCTCTCGCCGGTGAGCAGCGACAGGTAGGCCGGCACCAGCGGGAGGACGCACGGCGAAACGAAGGAAACGAGGCCCGCGAGGAAGGCAATGCCGGCCGTGAGATGCGTTGTCGAGCTCATGCGCCTAAAGTGGGTACTTGATGCAACATTGGTTCACCTATCCGACTAATATCGACCCCGTAGCCATCCATCTGGGGCGGATCCAGATCCATTGGTACGGGATCGCCTATTTGGTCGCGTTCTGCCTCGTCTACTTGTGGCTCAGCCGCCCGGCGGGCCGGACCAGGCTGGGACTGACGAAGGAGCAGATTCAGGACTTCCTCTTTTATGCGCTGATCGGCGTCTTGGTCGGCGGCCGCACGTTCTTCGTCATCAACGACATCATTAGCAAGCACGACGCTTCGTTTTACACCTCGAACCCGGTCAACTTCATCGCCGTTTGGAACGGCGGCATGGCGTTTCACGGCGGCCTCGTCGGCGTTATCGTAGCGATTGCGCTATTCGTGCGAAAACACCCGGGTCTGCGATACACCGTATTGGGCGACGAAGTCGTCGTGATGCTTCCGGTCGGGATAGCACTCGTGCGCCTCGTCAACTTCATTAACGATGAGCTGTGGGGCGACGTCTGCAATCCGGACCATCCGTGGTGCATGATTCCCAAAGACACGAATGTGTGGCAAGGGTATTATCGCCACCCGGCCCAGCTCTACGAAGCGATCCTCGACCTCCTTACGTTGCCCATCGTCTTGTTGGTGTACAGACTCAAGCCGAAAGACGGCGTCGTTGCATGGACGTGGTTTGCGCTCTACGGAATCACGCGTACCGTCGCCGAGATCTGGCGGCAGGCCGACTTCATGTGGATGGGGTTGACCGGCGGACAGCTTTACGCGCTGCCGATGATCGTCATCGGAGCAATCGGGATCGTCTACTGCATGCGGCGTCCCGGACCGCGAACCGACGTGGCGCCCAAGGTGACGGCGGCTTCCGCATCCTGAATATCGAGGAGCGCTACCGCGCTCTCGTTGCCGAAGTCGATCGGGAGCTTGCGGCATGCGGGCGCCCGCCGGGGAGCGTCGTCGTGGTCGGCGTGAGCAAACGGCAGACGCCCGACCGCGTGGCGGCTGCAATTTCGGCCGGCCTGACCGACGTCGGCGAAAACTATCTGCAGGAGGCGCGAGCGAAGTTTGCCTTCGTACCGCCGGTGCGCAAGCACTTCATCGGGCACCTGCAAACCAATAAGGCCAAAGCCGTCGCAGAGCTTTTTGACGTCGTCCAGAGCGTCGACCGCATCGAGGCCGGCAAGGCGCTGGCGCGAGCGGCTCGCGCCTTGGAAAAAACGTTGCCCGTCCTCTTGCAAGTCAACGTTTCGCCTTCGGAGCGATTCGGTTGCCCGCCCGACGAGGTGCCGTCGCTCGCCGAGGCGCTGCGCGGCCTGGAGGGCTTACGCTTGGACGGCGTGATGGCGATCGGCCCTCTTAGCTCGAACGCCGGCGAGATATCGCGAGCTTTCGAGGTAGCAGCCAAGACGTTTGCCCTGGTTGGTGGAAGTACGCTTTCCATCGGCATGTCGGGTGACTGGCCGCAGGCCCTGCGCGCAGGGTCGACGATGATTCGCATCGGGACCGCATTGTTCGGTGGGAGGCACTAGTGAGCGTGTTCAGCAAGATCGGGTCGTTCTTCTCGATCCGCGACGATGATGAAGAGCTTTACGACGACGAACCGGCAGTACCGCCCGGAGGCCGCGTCGTTCCCCTCGCGCACACGCGACGCGGCGGGCAGGAAGTAAGTGTCTATTCCCCGCGCACGTATCAAGACGTCGTCGAGATCGCAGATTCACTCCGCAACCGTCAAGTCGTGATCATCAACCTTCAGAACGCGGACCGGACGCTGCTTCAGCGCGTCGTCGATTTTACGTCCGGCGTAGCCTACACGATAGACGGGAAGATTCAAAAACTCGCCGAGGCGATCTATCTGGTGGTGCCGGCCGGCGTAGTCGTCAATACTGCGGGCTTGCGCGATTCTTTGATGGGTAACGACGGCACGCTCGACTTCATGTCGAGTCGCGGCACGATTTAATGCCGATACGAAGAGAAAGATAGTGGAAAAGATTACACCGATCGACATTCAGCACAAGCAGTTTAAGAAGGCGCTGCAAGGCTACGACCGTGGCGACGTCGACGGGTTTCTCGACGAGATCATCGAGACGCTCGAAGACGAGGCGCAGCACCGCGCCGCGTTAGCGGCGGAGATCGCCGATCTCAAAGAGCGCATCAGCCACTTCAAGGCGATGGAAGAATCGCTGCAAAACACGCTCGTGCTCGCCCAGCGCACGGCCGACGAGGTCAAGGCATCGGCTCATAAGGAGGCCGACCTCATCAAAGAGCGGTCGCGTCTTGCGGCCGAGCGCGAATTAGCTAACTATAACGATGCCACTGTCGAAGCTCGCCGCGAGCACCAACGCGCGTTCGAATCGGCCGAGAAAGCGCGCAGCGAACTGCGCAGCCTGCTGATGACGCATCTTGCGCTTTTGGAAAAAGCAACGATCGAGCCACCGCCCTCATCGGGCAGCGCCGTCAACGGCGAGCCGCCCAGCGACGACACCACGCGAATCACCGTGGTTTGAGCGAAACCGTTGCACTGCTGCCCGGCGACGGCGTCGGGCCGGAAGTCCTGGGCGTTGCCGCGTCGGTCTTGTCGCACGTGCGCCCGGACGTCGAGTGCGTCGAAGCGCTCGTCGGCGGGGCGGCGCTTTCGCGCGGATTGCCCGCATTACCCGACGAGACGCGCGCGTTGTGCGATCGCAGCGCGGCGATTCTGTTCGGCAGCGTCGGGCTTCCGCAGTACGAAGGTAAGCCGCTCGAACAGCGACCCGAATACGCGCTCTTCGTGCTGCGGCGCGATTACGACTTGTACGCCAACATCCGTCCGGTGCGCGTCTTTGCCGGACTCGAGGAAGCGTCCTCGCTACGTCCGGAGCTCGTTACTGGCCTCGATCTCATCGTCGTGCGCGAGCTCACGGGCGGGATCTATTACGGCCGGCCGAAGGAGCAGCGACGCGTGCACGGCGTCGAAGAAGCGGTGGATACGATGATCTACCGCGCGCCGGAGATCGAACGCATCGTGCGGGTCGGGTTCGAGCTGGCGCGCGGCCGGCGTAAGCGTTTGACGTCGGTCGACAAGCAAAATATTCTCGAAACGTCGCGCCTATGGCGACGCGTTGTCGAACGGGTCGCAAAAGAGTACCCCGATGTGAAACTCGATCATTTGCTCGTCGACAATGCGGCGATGCAGTTGGTGCGTCGCCCCCGCGACTTCGACGTCATCGTAACCGAGAATATGTTCGGCGATATCCTTTCCGACGAAGCGGCGATCCTCACGGGTTCGATCGGCACGCTTCCGAGTGCGAGTCTCGGCACGAAGGGCGGTCCGGGACGTCAGTTCGGCCTGTACGAACCCATCGCCGGAAGCGCACCGGACATTGCCGGCAAAGGCGTCGCCAATCCGACCGCGGCAATTCTCTCGGCGGCGATGCTGCTGCGTTATAGCCTCGACGACGACGCCGGCGCCGCGCGCATCGAGCGTGCGGTGGAAGCCGCGTATTGCAGTGGGGCGCGTACCGCGGAACTTGCGCGCAACGGAACGGCGACGTTGTCGACGGCGGCCTTCGCCGAAGCGGTCGCGTCGCAGTTATGATCGCGCAAACCGAACGCCGCATCGTGTCGGCGCCGGCGCGCATCGCAGCGCTGGGGATGTTTGCGCCGGAGCGGGTCCTCACGAATGCCGACTTCGAGCGCATGGTCGATACGAGCGACGAGTGGATCGTCAAACGGACCGGTATTCGGCGCCGGCACGTCGTGAGCGAAGGGCAGTACACTAGCGATCTGGCCATCGCGGCGGTCGACGATCTCTTGGCGCATCATCCGGACGTCGAGGTCGAGACGATCGATTACATCGTCGTCGGTTCCTCCACGCGGGACTACGAGTATCCGAGCCTGTCGGCAATGCTGCAGGCCCATTACAAGCTGCCGTTAACCGTCGGCGCCTTCGACATCAGCACCGCGTGTGCCGCTTTTGCGTATGGCCTGAATCTCGGTGCCGGATTGATCGGCACCGGGCAGGCCGATCGCGTATTGATCGTCACGGCTGATGCGCTGACGCGTTCGGTCGACTACACCGATCGCTCGACGTGCGTGCTGTTTGGCGACGGCGCTGGCGCGGCGCTGCTCGAATATAGCCGCCACCCCGCCATCTTCGGTATGGACGCCGGTGCCGACGGCAACGGCGGCAAGTTTCTGTACCGCACGGCAATGCGCACCGAGATCAACGGAGTTGAGGATACGTCGCGGCTGCTGCACCAGGAAGGTCAAGCCGTGTACCGCTGGGTGATGGAAAACGTGCCGGAATACATTTATCGCGTCGTCGCGCGCGCCGGCCTTGCGCTCGAAGATATCGATTGGTTCGTGCCGCACAGCGCCAACCTGCGCATGATCGAAGCGCTCTGCAAACGGCTGCCCTTTCCGATCGAGCGTACGCTATTGTCGATCGAGGAGTACGGCAACACGTCGGCGGTGAGCATTCCGCTAGCGCTCGTGCCCGCGGTGCGCGGCGGACGCATAAAGCCGGGTCAACGGATCTTATTGATAGGCTTCGGCGGCGGACTGGTGACGGCCGGCAACGTTGTAATTTGGACCTAGAGCTTAGGTTTTTAACGTTTCCGTTGCGACGGTTCGTCCTATGAAATCGATGAGTTTGAGATGGATTGTCGCGTGCCGCCCCGGATGCGCTTCTTGCCATGCCTTCCGCCACGCGGCGGCGATCGTTTTCTTCATCGCATCCTGATCGTCGTCGCCCATGCCGTTGTAGTTGTTGAGGTCTAGGCTGACGATCAGCGTCTCGTTGGACTTGAAATCAAAGCCCATCACGACGTCTTGATATTTCTGTTTGAGCGGCGTCAGCGCGGCGAGTTCCTGATTCTGCGCCGCCTCCTGCGGCGAAGGCGAAGCGCAGGCCGCTAACAGCGCGATTGCGGCGGCAGCGATAAGCCGATGCATGGCATACATATTTCCGCAACGTTTCGGTTACTCTCGCCGGATACCATGCGTCCATGGACGGCATCGCATGGGCGGGCAGCGCTATGGAGGCGGCGCAGTCCCGGCTCGACATCGCAACGGGAAATCTCGCCAACGTCTCCACCGGCGGCTTCGAACCGCTCGTCGCCTCCGGCACGCTGACCGATAGCGGCGTATCGATCGCTGCGCAACGCGCGCGGCGTCACGGCGCCCTGCGGCCGACCGGCCGCGACCTCGACCGGGCTATTGCCGGCGACGGCGCATTCATCGTCCGCGATCGCAACGGAACGCTCTCGCGCACGCGAGACGGAGCCTTCGTCCGCAATCGTGACGGCTCGCTGAGCGATCCGTTGGGCCGTACGTTGGTGCGTACCGAGTTGTCACGCGGCAGCGTGGTGCGTCGCGGCTTTCTCGAAACGTCCGGCGCCGACGCGATTTCCGAAATGATCGACGTCGTGTGGGCGCAGCGCTCGTTCGAAAGCGCGCAAAAGGCCGTTTCCGCCATCGACGGAACGCAACAACGCGCCGCCGATGCGGCGCGCGTAAAGTAGGCGTCGCCGATGGATCGCGCGCTTTTCATCGCGGCGGGCGGTATGGCCGCGCAGCAGCAAAACCTCGATACGATCGCTGCGAATCTCGCAAACGCCGACGTCGCCGGTTATAAGGGATCCGTTGCGCAGTTTGCGGCACTGGCCGCACCCGGCGAATCGCTCGGTACCGTCGCGCTCGGCGAACGCGTGCTGCTCACGCAGGGGAAGCTGACCAAAGGCGGCGGGCCGTGCGACCTCGCAATCGACGGTCCCGGATTTTTTGCCGTCGACGATCCGCGTGGCGGCATCGCTTACGTGCGCGGCGGTGCGTTCGCTCGCAGCGCCGACGGCGGACTGCGCGACGAGCGCGGCCTTCGCCTGCACAATATTACGGTGCCGAGCGATGCGCTCTCGATGACGATCGCCGACGACGGCACAATCCGTGCGACGTTTGCCCGCGGCACGCGAACGATCGGGACGCTGAAGCTCTATGAATTTCCGGCGCCGGACCGCTTGCGTACTATAGGCGGGACGCTGTTCGAGCGTACCCCGGAGTCGGGGGCTCCGCGCCCGATTGCAGCGGGCCGCACGAACGGTCCTGCCATTCGGTTCGGTATGCTGGAGCAATCGAACGTCTCCATCGTCGACGCGATGATGCAAATTCTCACCGCGCAGCGCGCCTACGAAGCCAACGCAAAGGGCGTACAAGCGGCGGATGAGATGCTGCGTATTGCCAACAACTTGCAGCGATCGTAATTTATGGTCGAAGCGAGTTCCCGAATGCACGAAGCTCGGCGGTGACGCTCTCTTGCATCGCAACGATGCTGGTTTGTAGTCCCACGACGACTTCACGAAGCGGTGCTATCGAGTCACCGGGGTCGCGACTCAGAGAGTCGAGGGCAACGCCTAGGCCGTGCGCGAGTGCCACGAGCGCGTCGACCTCATCTGGAGCGAACGACTCGCCGCTCGTTTTTGGACCGCAGACGACCGCTCCGAGCAGCACACCGCGTGCCATCATTGGGAACGCAATCGCGCCCAGCACTTGCGAGCCCGAAATGTCGTGCAGGTCTAGCGGCTTTCCCCACGCACGCAGGGCGACAACTGCCGAATCGTTCTCCGAAACGGCCGGCCGCCCGTTAGAATATTCCCGATACGAGCCGGCGTGGCCGCGGAGAAGGATCGCAACGTCGTTTGTATCTGTGTGTTCGCGGACTGTCTGAATGGATCGCTCCAGCAAGAGCGATCGATCCGTGATGTAAGAAGCCTCGTGCGCGAAAGCGCGTAATGCCGCCTCGTCTAAATGCCGCTTGTGAAAGAAAACCCGATCAACGAAGCGATCCACATATTTATGAATGTAGCGCATCGACAAGCCAAGCGTTAGCGCCACGAGCATCCCGATGACGACGCTGCTCGTATGGCTGGCGCTCACAAACCATTCGCTGGCTGCCCATTCGGCAAGAACGAAAACGCCAACCACAATTGCCGACACGATAGCGAAGACAAGCGTTCTATTCAAAACAAAGCCGATGTCGATCAGGCTTCGATTCACGGCAGCATACGTGAGGGATAGCGGTGCGATAAACGTAATAGCGCTATAAAGGCATGCGAATCCGACGTATACGGCATAGGAGGACGACGTAAAGTTTGCAAAGAGCAACGCCTGGAAGGCCAAATAGACAAACGGCAAAGGAACGAGCGACCATGCCGCGCGCTGCCGATCGATTCCTCGACACTGGGCTATTGCGAGGATACTGCATCCCAGCGCCGCAAAAATCGCTGCGACCATGGGGAGCGTCCAAATCGGCCGAAGCCACAGTCCCACGGGATCGACCCAAAGTGTGGCGGCTCCTAAGAGTTGAGCGATGCCGACGGCCATCGCGGCCGTAACGAGCGCGTAACACGTCCATTGTGCGACGCGGCGCGAGGGCGAAAGCGGACGCGCGAAGCCGCTCGCATACGCTGCCCAGGTTGCCACCCCCAGAGGCGCCGCTACAAAACAGATCGCGAGGGCGACATAAACCCAAGCCCAGGGCGCTGCGAAACCGTGGCTCGGCGCACCGCTAACGATTGCGGTAAGCAGCAGCACCGCGGAAAGGAGAAGATTTCCAGGAACGTATGCGCGGCGCCACGCGATTATCGACGCGAAAAGGACGAGCCAGAGAACCGCTATCGGTGCAACGATCTCGTCCGGTCGCCGCCTAAGATCGATGGGAAGCGGTACGACGGTAACGCTCAAGTTCTGAGTGTTGCGCGTTACCGAGAGGCGTATCGGCTCTCCGCTGAGCGGTTGCGCCGACGTAGACAGCACGTTGAAGCGCCCGACGAGGTCTTCTGCGCGTATGTCGAAGCGGTCGCCGCGGCGAAGGCCTGCGCGGTCCGAAGCTCGTCCGGGATCGATACTCAGAACTTCGGCCGTATAGGGTGGACCGGCGGAGCGCATGGTGGCTCCCCAAAGCCCATACCAAGGCGCTTTTCCGCCGGCACCCATTACGTCAAAAAGTTCCGCTATCGAGAGAAGCGCAGTGAGTGCGCAAAACGCAAGGAGTAAGACACGCCATAGCGCCCCCGAACGGTCGCTCATAGCCGGGTGTTCGGCTCGAACATTTAGGCAGCCTTTGCCGCGGGATTGTCGACTCTTTATATAGACTCCTAAGGGCGTACAAGCGGCAGACGAGATGCTTCGCATTGCCAACAACTTGCAACGCGGATGAAGGAAATTTAACTACTGACGGCTTCCCGCATGATGGCAAGATGGTCGGCTTGGGTAGCTTCGCGTCGCGTATTGTGAAAGTTGGCCAGCTTCCAGCCATCACTGTCGCGCACGAACAAAATGCTGGCGATGCTCAAGACGATACCCTTTACCGGTCCCGAGGGAACGTCGATTCGAGATGGTGCGATCACGAGTGATGCACCTGGCGAGATGAAGCGAACGCTCTCGATTGTAAAGTCGACGGTGCTGTCCTTGTACGGGCCTCGAAAGATCTTTTCGTGCAGCTCAGCGACGCTGCGTCGCCCTTTGACGTGCGTGCCGAGCAGGTTGATGAAGTCTACATCGTCAGTGCAGCACTCCGAAAACGCTGCACCGTCGCCACTTTTCCATGCATCGCTTAAGCTTGCGAGCGTCGCCTGAATACCTTGGGTTATCGCGTCACTCACTGAAAGGCTCCTTTCGTTTGTAGGGGACTGCAGCGCGTACTTCCATGCCATCTGTTCCAAGGGTGCGAAATTCCCCGAATCCGCTTAGATTACCTCGCGTTTGATGAATGTCCGTCGTTTTTTTGCACCCGTAAAGGCGTTCAAGCCGCGGATGAGCTGTTGAGAATCGCCAACAACTTACAGCGCGGATAGCTTTATCCCAAAATGCCGTTGGCGCGTCGATCTGTTCGCCAATCCGTAACGCCCGGGCGATATTTCGGCAATAGCCGCGCGCTAGCATCGCGGCATAATGGTTAATGGTTCTATCGCTGCGTGTGGTGCCGCGCTCGAAGCCATATTACTCGAACCGGTGCTTGCACCGCTCTTTGCCGGCTGCGATGCGGTCGGCCAAGTCGAAGCCGGCGAGTTCGCGCTCGAGATCGCCAAACGGCTCGAGGTGCGCCCGTGAGCGAGCGAGACGCAGCGATTGCGTCGTATTTGCCGCTCGTGCGGAAGATCGCGCGGCGAATCAAACGGCTGGTGCCCGGTCTCGACCTCGACGATTTGATCGGTGACGGCAGCGTCGGCTTGATCCGCGCGATCGATACGTACGATCCGCAGCGCGGGCCGCTGCTACGGCAGTATGCCCGGCGTTTGATCGTCGGCGCCATGCTCAACGGGATCCGCCGGATGGATCCGGTTTCCGAGCGCGCCCGCCGGATCGCGCGGGACGGCGAGAATCAGCGTTACGCGATCGCGTTGGATCGGGGCGAAGTGCCTTCAATGGCCGAGATGAACCGGCGAACGCCTGGTTTCGAGCGTGCGGTCGCGGCAACCCAATGGGGCCAGCCGCTCTCCCTCGACGCGCCGCTGCCCGAAGGCGAGCGTGTGGTGATGAACTGGCACGAAGATCCGGCGAGGATCCTCGAGCGGCGTTACGACCGCGACGCGCTCGAACAGCTCGTCGCGACGCTCCCGCCGCGACAGCACCGCATCGTGACGTCGCATTACTTCGGCGGCCGATCGCTGCGCGCCATCGGAGAGCAGCTCGCCGTGTCGCCGCAGCGCGTCTCGCAGCTGCATCTGAACGCGATTTCGGCCTTACGGGAACGGGCGCGTGCTGCGCGGCGTTGAGGTCGACGAACGTGCGAACGCGATCGGCGCGGCGACCGCGACGCACGCTGCGGAGCCGGTGGTGGCGGCGCTGGGCGAAGCCGATCTCGACGGCGGTCAGCTGCCGAACGATCATCCGCAGTGGGTGCGCGACGCGGTCGCGATCTCGCGTGCGGCGCGAGATCTCGTCGCCCGGTTAAAGCCGATCGCCATGCGCGTTTTGACGTTTTGGGACCACGGTATGCGCTGCATCGCCATCGGGGGCCGCCGCGTCGGCATAGACGCGAGCGGCAGTTACAGAATCGAGTCTTAGCGCAGGTGCGCTGCGACGGCTGCGGCGACCGTCGCCCCACCGACGAACACGAAGTACAGCAGCGCTGACGCGATCTGGATTTCTTCGGTGCGTTTCATTCCGCCATTGTGGCGGCTCAGGCTGGTAAGCGGCTGAACCGAGCCTAAGGCTAAGATGAGAAAAGCGCTCTTCCGGTCATCGACGTGGGAACGGGAAGCCCCATGATCTCGAGCAACGTCGGCGCGACGTCGCCGAGCTTTCCTCCGGACGCGAGTTTCCCGTGCAGACCGTCTGCGATCAAAAGAAACGGGACGGGATTGGTCGTATGCGCCGTGAGCGGATTGCCGGCGGCATCGATCTTCTCCTCGGCGTTGCCGTGATCGGCGGTGATCGCTAACAGTCCCCCCGCCGCAAGGGTCGCATCCGCCAGGCGCTGCACGCACGCGTCGAGCACCTCCACTCCCTCGATCGTCGGCTGCCACTTACCCGTATGACCGACCATGTCGGCGTTCGCATAGTTCATTACAATGACGTCGTACGTTCCGGCTGTGATGGCGTCGACGGCAAAATCGGTAATCTCGCGGGCGCGCATCGCCGGCGCGAGATCGTACGTCGCGACGTCGCGATCGGAGGGAATCAGCTGACGGTCTTCGCCCGGCAGCTGCTCCTCGCGGCCACCGTTGAAGAAGTAGGTGACGTGTGCGTATTTTTCGGTTTCCGCTAGACGCAGCTGGCGTAAGCCGTCGCTCGACACGACGTCGCCGAACGTGTCGTACTGCCGGCGCGGGCCGAAGAGCACCGGATTGGTGTAGTTCTCGTCGTACTTCGTCATCGTCGCGAAGAGGAGCTTGTCGTAGCGCTTGGGTTCGAACTCATGGAAGTCACCGTGGAAATAGATCGTCGTGCCGGCGTTGAATGCGGTGGTCAGTTGGCGCGCACGGTCGGGGCGAAAGTTGAAGAAGATGCAGGCGTCGCCTTCGTCGACCGTCCGGATCTCGCTCACGGTCGTAGGCGCAACGAACTCGTCATCCTCACCGCGACCGTATCCCATTGTCACGGCGTCCGCAGCGCTCTGCGCGTGCAGCTCGCTCTTTCCGTGCGTCAGCATATCGTACGCGCGTTTCGTGCGCTTCCAGCGCTTATCGCGATCCATCGCATAAAAGCGGCCGCACACGGTGGCGATCGATCCTTTTCGATCGACCGCTGCAAGCTTTTTTTCCAGTCGATCGATGTAGGTGAGCGCCGAGCGCGGCGGTGTGTCGCGACCGTCGAGAAAGCAGTGCACGGCCAGCCGGACGCCGGCTGCGACGGCGGCGTCGATCAGTGAGAAGAGATGCACGATCGAGCTGTGCACTTGACCGTCGGAGAGCAGCCCCATGAGGTGCAGCTTGCCGCCATTGGTCTTCGCGTACGCGATCGCGTCCTGCAGTGTCTTATTCTTCGCAAACGCACCCGACGCAATGTCGTCGTCGATGACCACGACGCCTTGCGGAACGACGCGCCCGCTGCCGATGTTGAGGTGTCCGACTTCGCTGTTGCCCATGATGCCTTTGGGCAGGCCGACCGATTCGCCGGACGCGTCGAGCACCGTCCACGGATACCTGTCGAAGAATGCGTCCCAGTGCGGCAGCTTTGCCGCGGCAATGGCATTTCCGTGCGTCTTATCGCTGCAGCCCCAGCCGTCGAGCACGCAGAGCACGACGGGCTTAAACTGCATTCATCCCGCCGCGTTTTCGACCAGGGCCGCGAAGCCGTTGGGGTCGAGCGACGCGCCGCCGACCAATCCGCCGTTGACGTTCGGACGCTCCATGTACGACGCCACGTTTTCGGGCTTCATACTGCCGCCGTAGAGAATCGGCGTGTTTTCCAGGCCTGCGACGCAGCTGCGGATGACCGTCATCACGCGATCCGCCTCGCCGGGATCGCAGTTTTTTCCGGAACCGATCGCCCAAATCGGTTCGTAGGCCATGACGACGCGGTCGAGCATGTCGCGTGCGATGCCGTCGAAGGCGTCGCGCGTCTGCGCGATCACGCGGTCGTCGGTTCGGCCGGCGTTGCGCTCTTCGAGCGTTTCACCGACGGCAACGATCGGCGTGAGGCCTTGCGCGAGCGCCGTGGAAACTTTCAAATTGACGGCGCGGTCCGTTTCGTTACAGTACGCACGGCGTTCCGAGTGTCCCAGAAGGACGTAGCTCACGCCGAACTCGAGGAGCATGGGCGCGCTCACTTCGCCGGTGAACGGTCCCTGCAGCTCCCAGTGCATCGTCTGGGCAGCCAGCTTGATATTCCTACCGGCGAGGCGCGTCGCCACCGCGGGAATCGCCGTGAACGGCGGTGCGATGACGACTTCGATTGCTGCCGGCAGTGTGGCGGCGCGCGCGAGAAAAGCGTCGAGGAACGCGCCCGCCTGCTGCGCCGTCTTGTGCATTTTCCAGTTGGCGGCGACGATCGTTCGCGGCATTACGATTCGAGCGCGGCCACGCCCGGAAGGGTTTTGCCTTCCAAAAACTCTAAGGTCGCGCCGCCGCCGGTCGAGACGTGCGTCATCTTATCGGCAAAGCCGAGCATGTGCGCCGATGCGGCCGCGTCGCCGCCGCCAACGATGCTAACGGCACCGTTTTGCGTCGCCCGCGCGATCGCGTCGCCGACCACGGCGGTCCCCTGGCGGTAGGCTTCCTTCTCGTATACGCCCATCGGGCCATTAAACACGATCGTCTTGGCTTGATCGATGGTTTTGGCGTACGCTCTTGCCGTCTCCGGACCGATGTCGAGAATCATGTCGCCGCTTTCGAGCTTGCCGATAGGAACGACGTGCGCGCGATCGTCGGCGTCGAATGCCGGCGCGACGACAGCGTCGTTCGGCAGATGAAGGTCCACGCGGCGCTGCTTCGCCAGCGCGATGATGTCGTGCGCCGGCGTCAGGTCGTCGTCGCGCAGCGACGCGCCGACGTTGACGCCTTGCGCGGCAAGAAACGTGTTGGCCATCCCACCGCCGATGCAGAACGCGTCGACGTTTTCCATGAGCTTGCGAAAAACGTCGATCTTGTCCTTGACCTTCGCGCCGCCGATCACGCACACGAACGGCTTGGCAGGGTGCTCGGTTAAACGCTGCAGAGCCGACAGCTCGGCGAGCATCAAATCGCCGGCTGCGTGCGGAAGAAGGTGCGCGACGCCTTCGGTCGATGCGTGCGCGCGATGGGCAGTACCGAACGCGTCGTTGACGTATATGTCGCCGAGCTTCGCCAACTCGGCGGCAAAGCCGGGATCGTTGCGTTCCTCCTCGGGATGAAAGCGCACGTTCTCCAGCAAGAGGACGTCCCCGTCTGTGAGCTCGGATACCGCTTTTTCGACGGCCGGACCGGCGCAGTCGTCGACAAAACCGACGCGAATGCCGAGCCGGTCGGACAGCGCCTGCGCGACCGGTCGAAGCGAGTATTTCGGATCCGGCTTTCCGTCGGGGCGCCCCAGGTGCGACATCACGATCGTCCGCGCGTCGTGCTCGTGAAGCCACCGCAACGTCGCAATCGCGGCATCTACGCGAGTGTAGTCGGCAATTTGCATGCCGCTCATGGGGACGTTGAGATCTTCCCGGACCAGGACGCGCTTGCCGCGCACGTCCAGATCCTCTAGCGATGCGACGCCCACGAGCTGCGTTATGCTCTGGCCGGAATTTTGTCGAGCACCATCGCGGTCAAATCCGCGAGGCGGCACGAGTAACCCCACTCATTGTCGTACCAAGCGGCGATTTGCACGAGATCGCCGTTGGCGTTATTGAGCTTCGCATCGATGATCGAGCTGTGCGGATTGTGCTTGAAGTCGGCCGAAACGAGCTCCTCTTCGGTGTACTGCACGTACTTTTGGAGCTCGCCGTCGGCGGCGCTCCGGAGAATGCGGTTGAGGTCGTTTTTGGTCGTCGGTTTTTTGGTCTGCGCAACGAGGTAGATCATCGAGACGGTCGGGGTCGGAACGCGCAGAGCAAACCCGTCGAACGTTCCTTCGACTTCCGGAATCGTCAGGTAGAGCGCTTTGGCGGCACCGGTCGACGTCGGAACGATGTTGGTGGCGGCGTTGCGCGCGCGGCGGATATCTTTGTGCGGCGCGTCGAGAATGTTCTGATCGTTGGTGTACGAGTGAATGGTCGTCATGAACCCCTTGACCCATCCGAGGTTGTCGACGATCGGCTTGACCGCGGTCGCAAGACAATTCGTCGTGCACGACGCGTTCGAGATGACGTTGTGCTTGCTCGGATCGTACGACTTGTCGTTGACGCCGAGCACGAGCGTGATGTCCTCGCCTTTGGCGGGTGCCGAGATAATGACTTTCTTGGCGCCACCGCCGTCGATGTGCGCGCGCGCCTTGGCAGCGTCGGTAAAGAGGCCCGTCGATTCGATCACGACGTCGACGCCGAGATCTTTCCAGGGAAGCTTACCGGGATCGCGTTCGGCCAGCACTTTGATGCGCTTGCTTCCGATGGCGATCGTGTCGCCGTCGGCCGAGACGGCGCCGTCGTAGATGCCGTAGTTACTATCGTATCTGAAGAGGTGAGCGCATTCGCTCGCGCTTGTCAGGTCGTTAACGGCCGCGATGTCGACGTGCGGATAGTGCTCCAGCAGCGCCTTGGCAAAATTTCTCCCGATGCGGCCGAAGCCGTTGATCCCGATACGCATGTATAACTCCGTACTGGAAAGAGTAGCTCGGGGTTCTACCGGGCCCGATTATCCGGCCCCTTCCCGCCCCGCAGCCGTTCGGCCAGGCGGCTCAATGCTCCCAAGCGGCTGCTGACCGTAGGCTTGGCGATCGGCGGCCTGCACCGGCGCCCAAGCTCCGCAAGCGACTCGTCGGGATAGCCTAGGCGCAGCTCCGCGATCTCACGCAAAGGCGGCGACAATCGCGATAAACCGTATGCGTTTTCGACGAACGCAATCGTGCTTCGCTGTACGGCTGCGGCGGCGGCCGTACGTTCGAGATTCGCAGCTTCCGTATTGACCAGCCGATGAATGCGATTCTTGGTCTCGCGCAGCGCGCGTACGTCTTCTAAACGCAGGACGGCGGAGAACGCGCCCACGAGCGTGAGCACTTCGACGATCGCGTCGAAGTCTTTATAGTAAATGACGGTACGGCTTTTGCGCAGCGTCGTTTTCGGCGTCGTCCCCGCACTGCGAAGCATCCACGTCAAGCGCGCTGCGAGCTCTTCATCGGCGAGAACGAACTCGAGGTGGTAACCGTGAGCGCCGGCAGTCAGCGATCCGCAGGCAAGAAACGCAGCGCGAACCTCCGCCAATCGATCGCATTTGTGCACCGGTTTGGAAGGAATGCCGCGCAATCGCTCGGGCACGCCGATGGCAAACGTGGGAAGACGGTGCAGACGCGTTACGGCGCGCGTTTCGATCGCGTGCGACTTGCGGTCTTCGTCGAGCAGCGACCAGAACAGCCGGGCGACCGCGTTGCGATGCGTCACGAACTCATGACGCCGTCCCACGGTTCCGTACAGCGCGAGACCCGCCAACAGCGCTTGGCGGCAATGCGCCGCTTCCGGAAGGTCGCGGGCGAGCGCGTCCTTCGTGTCGGTGGAAATCATATCCAGTCGCTCGGGTCGTCTTTGCGCGTGTCAAGGATCTCATATAACTCGGCAGGCTTGACTGCAGGCGTCACGCGTAACGGCACGTCGACGACACGCACGGTGACGAAGCGAGTGGCGTAATGGATCTCGAGCACGTCGCCGGCCTTCACTTGATATCCGGGCTTAAGCGGTTTGCCTTCCTTGCTGATCCGTCCGTGTTCGAGCGCTTCGTGCGCTTCGCTGCGCCGCTTCGAGAGGCGGGCCACCTTCATGAACTTGTCCAGCCGCATTTGAAGTCTTAGCTTTCGCCGCTATGAGTTTGGCGGCATACTGAAATTCGTCCGACGTTCGCGCAAGAAAATTCACGCCGATTCCGGCGCCGCTTTCGGCCGCCTGGCCTACAGACGATTGACATATACCGATATATCGAATAGTATGTCGATACATCGGAGGGTTAATCGATGTTCCATCACGGGTTTGCGTTCCGCATGGGCGATGCAGGCCGGCATTGGAAGGCCGGCCGCAAGCTGCGCCGCGGCATCCTGAAGTTCGTCGTCCTCAGGTTTCTCGCCGAAAGCGAACGGCACGGCTACGACCTCATGCGCCTGTTTGCCGAAAAGGGCTGGCGGCCGCCGCGCCCGGGATCGATCTATCCGATCCTCAACGCCCTCGAGGAAGAGGACTTCGTTCGCAGCCGTGCCGAGGGCGAGCGCCGCGTGTACGAGATCACCGAAAAGGGACGACGCCATTTGGAAGAGCACACGGCCCATGCCGGCAACTTCTTCGAAAATTTCTTCGAGGATGACGCCGGCGAAGCCGAAGCTCGGACGACGCCCAG
This sequence comes from Vulcanimicrobiota bacterium, assembly GCA_963715435.1. GTDB lineage: Bacteria > Vulcanimicrobiota > Vulcanimicrobiia > Vulcanimicrobiales > Vulcanimicrobiaceae > JAFAHZ01. The sequence continues at coordinate 1,184,036 of OY970243.1, read as the reverse complement.
CTCGGAACTGCGTGATGCCGCTGAACGGTTGCTGCAAGCCGTCGGACAGATCGGGCCGTCGTCGAAACCCGAAACGATCGAACGGGTTCAAGAACTCTTGAACAAAACGCGAAAAGAGATTTACACGCTGCTGGCACAGGAGTAAGCATGGCAGAGGCCGATACCGCGCCGCCGGTGGAAACGCCGCAGCAGGCGCGACGGCACGGCGTCGACATTTTCGAGGAGGGGAAGCCGATGTGGCGGATCCTCCTCGTCTTTCTGGTGCCGTTGATGCTCAGCAACGCGCTGCAATCGGCATCGCAGACGTTCGCCAGCATTTGGATCGGCCGGCTGATCTCCACTCAGGCGCTCGGCGCGGTTTCGGCCGTCTTTCCCGTCGTCTTTCTGCTGTTCTCGTTCGTGTTCGGAGTAAGCAGCGGCGGCACGGTGCTCGTGGGGCAAGCGTTCGGCGCGCGCGACATTCATAAGGTGAAGCGCATCGCGGGGACCGTACTTGGCGCGGCGCTCTATCTCGGTCTTCTCGTCGCAATCGTCGGCTGGTTTTTCTCGCCGCAGATGCTGGCGTGGTTGGCAACGCCCGCCGACATTCTCGCGCAAGCCGACGCCTATTCCAAGGCGGTCTTTCTCATCATGCCGGTGTTCTTCGTGTACTTCGTCTACGCGACGATTCTGCGCGGCACCGGCGATTCTACAACCCCTTTCTACGCGCTCATCGTTTCGAGCGTTCTCGCCATCGGCATTACGCCGTTTTTCATTTTGGGCTGGCTGCATCTGCCGAAACTCGGCGTCGTCAGCGCCGCCGTTGCGGGGCTCATCGCAAATACGTGTGCGCTCGCATGGATGATCTTCTATCTGCGCTACCGCGAAAATCCGCTCCAGGTCGACCGAGAAACCTTGGCCGATCTGGCAATCGACTGGCGTATCCTGTGGTCCGTCCTCAAGATCGGCGTGCCGACGGGTATCCAGGTGATGATGGTCTCGCTAGCCGAGCTGGCGGTGATCACGTTCGTCAATCACTTCGGTTCGAGCGCGACCGCGGCATACGGCGCCGTCAATCAGATCGTAGGCTACGTGCAGTTTCCGGCGATATCCATCGGTATCTCCGCTTCGATCTTCGGCGCGCAGTGCATCGGCGCGCGCCAAGAAGGCAAGCTTGGCAGCGTGATCCGCTCGGCGGTCGGGCTCAATTACGTCGTGGGCGGCATCTTGATTGCGTTGTGCTATATCTTTGCTTGGGTCATTCTAGGATGGTTCATCACGGACGAGCATACGCTGCGGATCGCGCACGAGCTCCTCATGATCACGTTATGGAGTTACGCGATTTTCGGCAACAGCGCCGTGCTCAGCGGTACGATGCGCGGCAGCGGCGACGTGTTGTGGCCGACGATTATTGGCGTTGCGGTCATTTGGGGCGTCGAGGTTCCGGTCGCGTGGCTGTTGATGCACCGCGTGGGCCTCGACGGCGTCTGGATCGGCTATCCGGCGGCATACTGCGCGAGCCTGCTGCTGCAGTTTTGCTACTACGAGTTCGTCTGGAAGCGCAAAACGCACGAGCGCCTCGTCTAAAGTCAAGCTCAAGCGGGTATTATTGGGCGTGAAGTTTCCGAGGAAGCAACTGGGAACGGGCATAGCCGTTGCAGCGCTCCTCACAACGGCATCCTGCCGAGGGATCGGGAGTTCCAACCAAGCCGCTCCACAGAGTGGGATCCCGGCGACCGCGTATGCTCCGCTGCCGCGCAGAACCGTTGCCGGACTCGGCTCCGGAAAGATCGGTCACATCGTGGTGATCGTTCAGGAGAACCGTTCGTTCGACGATCTTTTCCATGGTTTTCCCGGGGCCAATACGGCATCGTATGGCTACGGACACGGCACGAAGTACGCACTGAAGCCGGTTAGCCTGGCGAATCCGTCGGACATCGATCACGAGCATTTGCAGTTCATCGAGGATTACGACAACGGAAAGAACGACGGGTGGGACCGGCTGATTGCCGGCTTTAACCGATCTTGCAGGATTCCATGGAACGATCCGTCGTGTTGGATTTTCGATTCGGGTCCAGTCTATCGCCGATTCGCCTTCGCCTACGTTCCGCGTGCAGAAGCGGGTTCGTATTGGGAGTTGGCTTCGCGGTATGCGCTCTCCGATCGCACGTTCGCGTCGAACAACGGGCCGACGTTCCCGTCACATCAATATTTAATTGCAGGGCAGTCCGATCACGTAGCCGAGAATCCATCGCTCGCGCCGTGGGGCTGTGACGCTCCGGCCGTTCAAAGCTTTACGAGGCGCCTCCAATACGGAACCATGGACTTTCCCGGATCCAAGCCCGCCACCGGAAAAGAGTACAGGTACGCCTATCCCTGTTACCACTACCAAACGATCGCGGAGCTGTTGGACCGGGCTCACGTAAGTTGGGCGTATTACGTTGCTCGGAACTTCGAAAGCTTCTCGCCGTTCGAAGCGATTTGGAACGTTCGGTTCTCCGCCGACTATGCCAAACACGTCATTTCGCCGGAAACGACGATCTTCAACGACATAGCCGCGCAAAAGCTGGCCGACGTCTCGTGGGTTACGCCGTCTTACGAGAACTCCGACCACGCCGGCTCAGGAACGACGTTTGGTCCGGACTGGGTGGCCGCGGTAATTAATGCAATCGGCACGAGCGGCTATTGGAAGGACACGGCCGTGATCGTTACGTGGGACGAGTGGGGCGGCTGGTTCGATCACGTCGTACCGCCGCAATACCCCAATCGGCAAACCGGCGTTTACGAGGGCTTAGGCTATCGAGTACCGCTGATCGTGGTTTCACCCTATGCCAAGAGTGCCTACGTTTCGCACCGGCAGCACGAAATCGCCAGTACGCTGCATTTTATAGAAGCAATTTTCGGGCTGCCTTCGCTCGGCGGTGCCGACAAGCGCGCCGACGCGCTTGAAGACATGTTCGATTTTTCGCAGCCGCCCACTCAATTTCACCGAATCCATTCCCGTTTCGGACGTGCGTTCTTCGAGCACCAGCCACCGGCGATTCGACCTCCGGATTCGTAGCTCTTGGCCTAACGGCGCTTTTTGTTCTTAGGGGTAACGCAAGTTCCGGACGCTCGGCAGACGACCACCGGCTCGCCGAGGCAGTCAGCAGCGCTGTCGTTGACGTCGCTCCTCACCGCGATCACTTTACGCGCTTCGAACTTCATCTTGCGCGACGTGTTGCCGACCTTGACGATGCGGCCTTCGGCTTCGATGTAGTCCCCGGCGTATACGGGCGCAAGAAACTCGACCTCGTCGTACGCGACAAAGAGACCTTCGTCTCCGTCGAGTCTGATGAGCAGCTCAGTCGCGACGTCACCGAAGAGCGCGAGCATGCGCGCTCCGTCGACGAGATTGCCGCCGTAGTGCGCGTCGTGCGCACTCATGCGCAACCGAATCAGGGACGTTCCTACGCTGCCTGCGTCTTCGCTAGTTGCCACAGTTCCTCGAGTTCGTCGAGCGAGAGATCGGAAAGAGTCTTGCCGTCGGCTGCCGCGCGCTCTTCCATGAAGAAGAAGCGCTTGTGGAACTTTTCGTTGGCCTCGCGCATTGCCTGTTCGGCATCGATGCCTAGAGCTCGCGACAGGTTCACGAGCGTGAACAGAATGTCTCCGAGCTCTTCGCGCACCCGCGCATCGTCTTGTTTTTCGCGGCGCGCTTCCGCGAGCTCGCGCAGCTCTTCGGAAAGCTTGTCGAGGATGCCGTAGACGTTGGGCCAATCGAACCCGACGCGCGACGCCTTCTCTTGCATGCGTTGCCCTCGCTGCAGGGCTCCGAGTTCCTTGGGAATGCCGTCGAGGCGGCTCTTACGCCTCTGTCCCGTTTTTTCTTGTGCCTTGAGCTTTTCCCAGTTGCGCCATTGTGCGTCGACGTCTTCGATGACGGCGTCGCCGAACACGTGCGGGTGGCGTCGAACCATCTTGTTGGAAAGTGCGTCGACGACGTCGGCAACGGTAAACTTCCCAGTCTCCGTAGCGAGCTGCGAGTGGAAGACGATCTGAAGAAGAAGATCGCCGAGCTCTTCGCATAACGCGTCGAGATCGCCGCCCTCGATCGCTTCGACGACCTCGTACGTTTCTTCGATGAGATAGGGAACCAGCGTTCGATGCGTCTGCTCGCGGTCCCATGGGCAACCCATCCGCAGGCGGGCCATGATCTCCACGAGATCGTCCCAAGAATGGTGTGCGGATTGCGGTGGAAGCGGCACGAGCGGCATCGTGATCGACGCCGAGAGCGTCGCTCGCGGCATGCCCGGCACGAGCTCGGTTTTGATCGAGCGGCGTTCCAGCATTCTCAACAGCGGCGGAAGTCCTGCGAAATCAGACAGGGGATTACCGAGCACGCCGAGAGCGAGATCGCATCCCTCCGTTGCGACGCGCTCGACGAAACGTTCGATTTCCTCCGCTCCGCCTCGCACGAACAGCGCGGGATCGTCGACGAGGCCTCGTACGACTTCGATGCCGTTGTCGCGCAAGTAGTTGCTGAGGTCGGGCGGTGCAAGCAGAGCAGCGCAGCGGCCGATATCGCGAAGCGCTTCCAAACTTCCGATCGTCAACAGTTTGGGGTCCCCGGGGCCCAATCCGGCGATGCGCACCAGCATGCGCGTCCTTTCGCGCTGAGATAAGAAAATGCCCCGGCTAACTAACCGGGGCATTGACTCTGATGCGTTTGAGGCTTACGTCTTCGCCGGTGCGGGCGAGGCTGGCGCCGACGGCGGAGCCGCACTCTCTGCCGCGCCGGGTGCCGGCGACGGGAAGAGGTCTTGGAATCGCGGATCGGTCGTAATGGTCGCCTTTTGCTGCAAGTTCTGTAAGAACGGCTGAATCAGCGGCGCCTCTTGCTGCTGACGCAGCATTTCTTCGATGCGCGGCGTGCTGTTGGCAAGTGTGGCCGTTTGCCCGGGCTGCTTTCCTTCGACTTGAATGATGTGATAGCCGAACGGCGATTTCACAGGTTGGCTGATTGCGCCGGCCGGAAGCGTGAAGGCCACCTTGTCGAATGCCGGAACCATTTGCCCGCGGCGGAACCAGCCGAGATCGCCGCCCTTGTCTTTGCTGCCGGGATCGGTCGAGTACTGCTTCGCAAGATCGGCGAAGTTCTTACCCTGCTTCAGCTGGGCTTCGATCTTGTTCGCGGTCGCGAGATCGGGCACCAGAATGTGACGTGCCTGAACTTCTTCGGGCTTGTCGAAAGCCGCGTGGTTTTTATCGAAATACTGCTTCACTTGCGCGGGCGAGATCGTCACGTCTTTCGCGAGCGCCTTATCGAGAATGATCTGCTCCTGCAGAGCGGTCTTCACGTCGGCTTCGGTCAGGTTGCGAGCTTTGAGCATCTCGTCCCAAGAACCGTTGGGGAAGTTCGCCTTGAGTTGGTCTTCGCGCTCGGAGATCTCGGCGTCGGTGACGGTGATGTTGTTGTTCTTCGCATATTGCTGGATCAGCGCTTCTTGAACCATCTGCTGCAAAACGTTGCGCGCCACGGGGCTCGCTTCCAGTTTCGTTTCGAAGTCTGCGCGGCTGATCGGCTGGCCGTTGACGGTCGCGATCGGTCCACTGCTGCCGGAACAGGCCGCGAACATCGTCGCGGCGAGCAGGGCGGCGAGGACCGCGAACATCCGTTGGGCTTTCGACATAGTCGGCTCCACAGGAAAAGGTCGGTGCGTAATGAGGCGGGGACGAAACATCCCCGCAAACAGGTCGCCAGGTTCTCCCGGAAGGCCCGAGGTCCTCTCCCAGCCGCTATATTTTCGCTTTGAACGCGTCGCTGAGGGCGACCGGCAGCCATGCCGTCGCCTCGGTTCCGTTGCCGGCCGGAAGCCGGCGCACGCGCAGGTTGCGTGCGACGCTATGCGCGATGAAAAGGCCGCGTCCCGATTCGGCGTAGCGGTCGGGAAGCTCCGCGTGGCCGTCCCAGTCGAAACCCAAGCCGCGGTCGATGACGCGCAGCACGGCCATATCGCCTTCCCAGTAAACGTCGACGGCTATAGGTCCGGGCGCGTGGCGGACGACGTTGCCCACCAGTTCGCCGAAGATGAGTGCCGCGGCTTCGAGATCCGAACCCTGAGCCGCTCGCGACTGCAAATACATCAGCAAGTCGCGCCGCACGCCGTACGCCCGACCGGCGTCGGCAGCTTCGAAGCTCCACCGCACGGAATTTTTTTTTGACCATGCGACGGCACGGACCCTCGCTGCCCGGCGCTCGGTCGCTCCATTACAACGCTTCCAGCAGCTTGCGCAGCAGCGGCATCCAGATCTCTTCCGTCCGCTGCTTGTCGCGCGGCGCCGGAAGATCGACCAAAATCTTGCCCTCGGCAAAACGAAAGCGGTTCTTCGTCAACGACTGAAACTTCGGGATCATTGCCGGGTCGAGCGAAAAACTGCTGCCGACGCCGAGCGTGAGCCGCTTTTCGTCGACGACGACGCGCGTCACGTGTTTTTGCAGCGCGATGGCGCGCAGCTTCGTCAGCTCGACCAAGTGCTGCAGCGGCAGCGGAAACGCTCCGAAGCGGTCACGCACGCCGGCGGCAACGTCCTCGACCTCTTCCTGCGTGCGTGCCTTTGCTAGCTGCTGGTAGACGGCGATCTTCTGCGACACTTGCGGGATATAGTCGTTGGGGATGAACGCATTGATCTTTACGTCGATGACGGCTTCGCGCCGGTCTTCCAGCGACGCCGCCATGCCGCGGCGTTGCGCGATCGCCTCGGCGAGCAGCTCGCAATAGGTGTCGAATCCGACGGACGCGATGAATCCGGACTGCGCCGAACCGAGCAAATTTCCGGCACCGCGGATTTCGAGGTCGCGCATCGCAATCTGCAAGCCCGATCCCAAATGCGCGAACTCGCGAATCGCTTCCAGTCGCGCTTTGGCCTCTTCGGTGAGCGCCTTATGCCCCTGATAGAGCAGATAGCAGTACGCCTGATGATTCGACCGGCCGACGCGCCCCCGCAGCTGATAGAGCTGCGCGAGTCCGAACTTGTCGGCGTCGTTGACGATCATCGTGTTGACGTTGGGGATGTCGATGCCGTTCTCGATGATCGTCGTGGCCACCAGAATGTCGAGGTCGCCCTCGATGAACGATTGCATCACCGGCTCGAGCTGCGATTCCACCATCTGGCCGTGGCCCACGCCGATCCTCGCGCGCGGCACCAACTGCGCGAGCGCGTTGCGAACGGCAAAAATCGACTCGACGCGGTTGTGCAGGTAGTAGATCTGGCCGCCGCGATCGAGCTCGGCCGTAATGGCGCGCTGCACCACCGCGTCGCCGGCCGGCACGACGACGGTCTTGATCGACATACGGTTCTTCGGCGCCGTCTGAATGAGCGATAGATCGCGTACGCCCATGAGCGACATGTGCAGCGTCCTCGGAATCGGTGTTGCCGAAAGCGTGAGCACGTCGACGCTGGCGCGATACTCTTTGAGACGCTCTTTGTGCATGACGCCGAAACGCTGCTCTTCGTCGACGACGATTAGGCCGAGATCTGAGAACGCGACGTCTTTTTGCAGCAGGCGGTGCGTGCCGATGACGATGTCGACTTTGCCTTCCGCCAGATCGCGAAGGATCGTCTTCTGTTTCGGCTTGGGAGTAAACCGGGAAAGCTCCTCGACCCGTATCGGAAAGCCCGCGAAACGCGATGAGAACGTGCGATAATGCTGGTCGGCTAGCAGCGTGGTCGGAACGAGCACGGCAACTTGCTTCTTGTCCTCAATAGCTTTGAATGCGGCGCGCATTGCGACTTCGGTCTTGCCGTAACCGACGTCACCGCAGACTAGGCGATCCATAGGTCTGGCATTTTGCATGTCGCCTTTGGTCGCGTCGATGGCCTTTTGCTGATCGGGCGTCGGCTCGTACGGAAACGCCTCTTCCATCTCGGCTTGCCACGCCGTATCGGCGCCGAAGGCGAAGCCGCGGGTAAGCTCGCGCTCGGCGTAGAGATGAACCAGTTCGTCGGCGATTTTGGCCAGAGACTCGCTGACGCGCGTTTTCGCCCGCGCCCAGTCGGCGCCGCCCATCTTGGATAGCCGCGGCGAAGCGCCCTCGGCCGCCGAATATTTGGCGACCTGATGCATCTGCGTGACCGGCACCAGCATTCGGTCGCTGCCGGCATACTTCAAATCGAGATAATCTTGCGTTGCGCCCAGAATCGTTTCGGCGCGCAGGCCCAGATACTGGCCGACGCCGTGCACCGCGTGCACGACGTAATCGCCGACGCGCAGATCGGCGAGCGTGACCGGCACGCCCTCTTTGACCGCGCGCATCTTCACGCGCTTGGGCGGGGCGCCGAAGATTTCGCGATCGCCGAGCACGTGCAGCCGCAACGATGGAATTGCGAACCCTGCGTCGATGCTTCCGTGATCGACGATAACGGTATCGCCGCGCTCCACTCCGGCCGCCCGCAGTAAATCCGTCGTGCGCGCGACCGCGGTGCTTACGACAATGAGGGCATCGCCGGCCGCGACCCATTCGCGCGCGCTCTTGGAGAAGAGCTCGACTTGCCGGTTGAAGTGTTCGACCGGGCGGCATTCGAGTGCAAAGGATTCGAGAATGCGCGGCACCCACGCCACCGACGCCGCATGCTCGATCGCACCGGGGAAGACGAGCGTCGCATGGCGTGCGATCGAACCGCCGAGCATTTCGAGCGTGAGATGCGGCACTGCGATTTCGGCGAGCATCGCCTCGCCGATGTGTTCCTCGTCGACCGGCAGCTCGCCAGACTCGACGTCGGCCAGTAAAACGTGCTGTTCGCGCGTGCGCTCTTCGTCGAGCGCGTCGGAGATCGTAGCGATCATGCCGGGCTCGTCGAGAACCACGATCGTTTGGGGAGCCAGATAGTCGAACAACGTGGCAGGCTCCTCGAACGCGAGCGGCAGCCACGTTTCGGGAACGTCGCCTTGGACGGTTAGGAAAGCGGCGAGCTCCCGGCGTACGGCGTCGGGCCCTTCGAAGCGTTCGAGCACGCGCGCGCGATAGCGCTCCTCGCGCGGAATCTCGGTCCAGGCGACGATATCGGCGAACTCCACCGTTTCGTCGCTGCGCTGCGACTCGATCGTGAAGGCGCGAACGCTTTCGACCGCCTCGCCGAAGAACTCGACGCGCAGCGGACGCTCCGAGGTCGGGGGAAAGACGTCAAGAATGCCTCCGCGCACCGCGTATTCGCCCGCCGCGCTCACGACGTCGGCACGGCGATATCCCATGCGGTAAAGCCGCTGCTGCGTCGCTTCCCATCCGGCCTCCGCTCCCGCTGTAAGACGGAATCGCAGTTGGTCGAAGATCGCTTTCGGCATGAAATGCTGACGCAGTGCGGCGACCGGCGCAAGTACGATGCGCGGTCGTCGGTCCGCAAGGTCGGCCAACAGCGCCATGCGCGCGCTGCGTTCCGACGGACTTTCGATCGCGCCGATCGATTCGTCGCGCGAACGGAAAAGCGCCAGCTCCGGCGCGCGTCTTTCGCCGAGATAATACAGAAGATCGGCGAATGCCCGCTCGGCGACGTCAGGCGTCGGCACCGCGACGAGCAACGGTGCATTCGTCGCTTCGCGTACCGCAGCGATCAACGCGGGCCGCGCCGCCGCAATGGTTTCGTGCAGTGCGTACGCGCCCGGCTTGGGCGCGGGAAGCGCGACGAGCGCACGAAGCCGAGCGGCGGCGTCCGCGAGCGTCGCGCTGCCGGAGATTCTGCCAATCATTTACTTAGCGCGAAACAACCCCAGGAACGGCAGCGTTGCAATGGCGCCGAGAATTGCGGCGCCCGCCGGTCCCGGCGCACCCACGGCATCGGGCACGTAGCGCAGCATCGAAAAGAGCGAAATCCACAGCGCGACGGCGGCCGGGCGCGTGCCGGGCGCGGCCGCCGCGAGCGGTAGCAGCCACAGCGAATACCACGGATAGGGATTCGGAATCAGCAGCCAAGCCCCGAGCGCGAAGTAGATCCAACCCTCCGTACGAGCTTCGCGCAGCCGCGCAACGCCGGCGGCGATGCACGCGAGCGCCGCTATTGAAGCGACGGTGCACGCGATCGTCGTTGCGGTGCCGTCGTCGCGTGCGACGGCGAATGCCAGCGGTTTCACGAGCGCTTCAAGCGACGCTTCGGGAGCGAAGCGGCCTCGGGGCGCAAGTTCGGTCGTCACCGCGTGCAGCAGCGGAACGGAAAGCGCGATCGCCGCGATCGCTCCGAACGCCGCGCCGATGCGCGCGCGCGTACCCGCCATCGATCCCGGAATCGCTCCGAGGACGCCCGGCAGTTTCACCGTCCCGGCAAGTGCTGCAACTGCCGCGCCGGCAAACGGCTGACCGTTGCGCGTCAGAGCGACGCCGGCGAGCACTATCGCCATTGCAAGCGCGTCGTTGTGGCCTTCGGCGGCGCACCACAGGCCTACGGGATTGAGACCGATCGTAAACGCCGCAACGCTCCGCGCAAATGCGTTTCCGGGATAGGCGGCAAAGGCGAGCGGAACGCACAGCAGAAGCGAGAGTACCGAAACGGCGCGTAAGCCGTCGAGCTGCACGGCAGTTCCGAACGCGTGCAACACCGTAACGGCCCCTTGCGCGATGACGACGAAGAGCGGTCCGTAAACGCAGATCGGTATCGGATTTCCCCATTGCCAGATCGCCGCGCCGAAGATGGGGTCGCCGCTCGCCAGCGGGGCGTGTGCGTAAGGATTGTGGCCGAGGCGCGCGAGCTCCCCGTAGGCCGCGTATGCATAGACGTCGCTGGACAGCATTACCGGAATAAGCCAGGCTCCAATCGCCGCTACGGCGCCTAGCGCCGCAATCGAGCCGGGCCGCAGCGCGTACCGTTCGTCGTCGACCCAAAGCTTACGAACGACGTGAAAGTATGCGATCGTTGCCACGGCGAGCATAGCGAAGATGACGCAGAAAATCGTTCGGCCATAGCCGCCCCAGTTCGTCGCGACGACGAGCGGCTGCGCCAAATCCGGCGCGATCTCTCGCGGCGCGGCCATGCGCAGCAGGCGCGTGATGACGGCTGCAAAGAGGAAAGCCGCAGGAACGCCGATTGCGATCGCGCCGCGCGTTACGCCGCGGCGGCGATCCCCAGCAGCAGCCACCACGTCATGCCCACCTTTGGAAAGAAGACCAGATAATCGGCGATTTGATGCAAGCAGATCGCCAGCGATGCGGCTACGGCACCGGCGATCCACGGCGAGCGGCGCAACTCGCGTCCGAATGCCGCGACGATCGCTGCGATCACTGCGACGGTCGCGCCGAACAACAGGATGCCGCCCTCGGCCAAAGATTGCAGATACCAACTGTTGGCGTGCGTTCGCACTCCGAGCACGCCGTAGAACGGAAGCTCGAGCTCGTAGTTGCCGGCTCCGATGCCCACCACCGGATGCCGCCGCCACATGCGCAGTGCAGCCTCCCACAGTTGCCCGCGATTACCGACGCCGCCCGCGTACGGACTTTCGATCGATAGCCGAAAGACGTTGGCGCTTTGCGCGTACGCACCCCAGCCCGCAACGACGAGAAATCCTGCGATTGCGCCGGCGAACGCGGGGCGCAGTGCCGCCAGCATCGCGCGTCCGTTGACGGCGACCAGCACCGCAGCGGCAATCGCCACCGCAATCAAACCCGAACGCGAAAACGTCAGCACGTCCGCCGCCGTGGCGAAAAAGAGCGCCGCGCTCGTCAACGCAGATCGCTGCGTAAACGCCCAAGCGGCAATCACAGGCAGCAGCAGATCGTAATATCCGGCGAGCTGATTGGGGCCTTCCAGCACTCCCGCGATGCGCGGCACGATCGCGTGTCCGACGTAAAGTCCAGAGGGCGCGCCGAGGACTTCTTGCGCCAGCGCCGTCAGTGAGACGACGATCGCGATTGCGGCGAGCGCTGCCGACGGTGGCCCGGAATCAGGATCGAGGCGATAACATACGCACGCGGCGATGAAGAGCAGCGCGTACTCGAGTACCTTGAGCGTTTCGCGAACGACGAGCTCCGGATGATGCGCGCCGATTCCGGAGAGTGCGGTCGCAATGAGATACGCCGACAGCGCACCGAGCAGCAAAAGCGCCGGCCGCGCGCGCAAGCTCTTCCAGCATCCCGAATACGTGGTGAGTCCCGTCAGTACCCCGAGCAACACCGGCCGCGGCAAGGTCATCGCCGTTGCAAACACTTCTCGATAGAGTGCGAACGGCATGACGACGATCAAGGCGCAAAGACCGTAAGCCGGACGCCGTACCGTCAGTACGACCGCGGCAACGAAGGCCGCGGCGAAGACGGCCGCCGACCAGGGATCGAGCGAGGGAATGACCGGAAACTGGTCGATGACCGGATGGTAGGTCAAGGAGCCTCTGAAAAAGCCGCTGTACCGATCGCGGCCGGGATTTTCGCCGTAGAACTAGGCGCGGGCGAGGGAGCACAGCAAGGCGCTCTGTGACCGAGACCGCAACGAAGTGCTGCGGCGAAAATCCCGCCGCCCCACGGGTTTAACCGCAAAAATGCCGCTTGCGTCGTCGAAACCTCGGTCACAAACCGCAGCGGGTTTGCTCCCTCCGTTTCTCCTTGCATTCGACAGTTTTGCGGTTCAAACGATCGGTACATGGGCTTCTTCAGAGGCTCCTCAAGAGCGTTCGATGTCGCTGACGAGATAGAGCGGCCGTCCTTTGACTTGATCGTAGATGCGCCCGAGATACTCTCCAATGATGCCGAGACTGATGAGCTGCACGCCGCCGAGGAAGACGACGGCGACGATCGTGGATGCCCAGCCGGGAGTATAGCCGGGCGCGTTGACGCGCAACAGTTTGGCGACGATGACCACGATTGCATAGACGAAGGCGACGGCGCTGACTATGAATCCGAAATACGCCGCGAAGCGCAGCGGAATGTCCGAGAACGAGGTGATGCCGTCCACCGCAAAACGGAGCATCTTAGGTAGCGGATACTTCGTCGCTCCGGAGCGACGCTCGTCTCGATCGTATTCAACGCCGGTTTGATTGAAGCCGACCCAGCTCACCATACCGCGTAAGAAGCGGTGGCGCTCGGGCGAGCTGCGCAGCGCTTCTACCACGCGCCGGCTCATCAAACGAAAATCGCCCGTGTCGACCGGTATCGCGACATTGGTCAAACGCTTGATCACGCGGTAGAAAACACGCGCGGTGAGTAACTTAAACGCGCTTTCGCCCTTGCGCGTCCGGCGCACGGCGTAGACGACGTCGTATCCGGCGCGCCAACGCTCCACGAACGACTCGATCAGTTCGGGTGGGTCCTGCAGGTCGCCGTCCATGAGGACGACGGCCTCGCCCGACGCCAGCTCGATGCCGGCGGTCGCCGCGAGCTGGTGGCCGAAGTTGCGCGACAGGTTGACCAGCACCATATGCGGCCGCACGCGTATCTCGTTGCGAATGGCGGCGAGCGTGCCATCCGAACTTCCGTCGTTGACGAGTAAGATCTCGTACTCCGGGCGGTCGGGCAGGCTCTCGAGAATCGCCACGATTCGCTGCACCAGCGGAGCAACGTTTTTCTCTTCGTTATAGAGCGGAACGACGACGCTAATGGTCACGACGCCAGCGGTTCGTCGCCCCGCACGCCGCGCCTAGCAAGCGGAACGAAAACGCTTGACGAGAATGGCCGCGCTGTGTACCGCCCCACCGTATCGCTTGCTGCCCTCACGGCCCTAGCCTTCGCCGCCGCTTGCACTTCGCAGCCCCAGACGCATTCCGATCGGGCGTCGTCGGACGCCGCAGCGACGCCCGCTTCAACCCTAGCGCCCGCACCGAAAAGACCCCGCCCGAACGGGTCGCGCGTCATCGCCTCACCGGCCTCGACGCCGGCAGCAATCGCCAGCCCTTCACCGGTGCCTTCACCCTCAACGGCGGCTTCGGCATCTGCATCGCCGGCCACGTTGCCATCGCCGGCGCACAAGCACGTCATCGTGCCGATGCGCGAGCCCGATGCGCCGCCGCAGATCGTCGACGTCGAGATGAATACCGACGACGTAGGGTCGGGCGATACGCTGTGGGGTAAGGTGTTGACCAGCTCCAACGTCGCCAGCGTCGAGGTGCGCGTCGGGAACATCGGCGTCGGCTTGAACAAAGTCGGCGTCGGACGCTTTACGCTGGCGTATCGCGTGGGATCGATTCCGTTTTTCGTTCGCGGAACGTATCCAATGCGTATCATCGCGCGCAACTCGCGCGGCGATAAAGTCGAGCAGACGCTGCCGCTAACGGTTCACTAGGGCGGACAGCGCGGATGCGTCGGGCAAGGCGTTGAGACGCCCGGTGGCCCGACACCCGGAGGCAGATTCGGGAAGGGCGCCGGATTATACGGTGTCGGCACGCCGGTCGGCGACTGGTTGTAGCCTCCGGTTGTCGAGTCGATCCATGCGTAAACGTCGTCGCGAATCACGCGAACGTCAGCGTCGGTGACGACGATCTCCCGAGGTACGCGCTGCAACCCGTTCTGCGCGACCTCGACCTGCTGGAATGAGCCGCGATCGTAGAGATAGCGGAAGATCGTTCCCGAGTTGAGCCGACGCGTGATCTGATAGTGTAGGGTGTCGATGCGGTCCATCGGAATCGCCTGTGCGTTCCAGCCGCTGGCATCGGTCGTGATGTAGACGGTCGCGGTGAACGGCGTATTCGGCGGAACTTGCGTCGTGAACGTCACGAGGACCGGGCGCCCGGAGAAGTGGCGGAACTCCGGCGCGATCGATTGGCCGGGCGCGGGAGTGGTTGGGATCAGATCCGGGTTGGGCACGGGCGACGAGAGCGCGACGGCGAAGCGCGACACGTCGTCGAAACTCCCTTCGGGTGGGAGCGGCGAGCGGGATAGATCGAGCTGCGTGACCGTGCCGGTCGCGTCGAAGGTGGCGCGCGCGTACAACCGTGGACCGGGAACGATCGACGTCGGCCCGTTCGTCTTGGCGTCGTGAATCACCACGTCGTGCGCGACGTGGAAGCCGTCGCCGGTCGTAAAGAAGACGTATCCGTCCTGATAGGCGAGAAGCTGGCCGGTGACGACGATCGACGGACCGGCCGCGATCAGCACGATCGCGAGCACGGCGACGAAGAGCGAGAGAGCGCGGCGGATCATATAGGCAAAACCTGTACGATGGTTTGCGGGGCCCAGTTCAGCGAGCCGTAATGGAAGTAGTACGTGCGTGTGACGTCGATTAGCATATGCGGAAGAAGCTTGAAGCGCAGGTCGCCGGTGATGTCGTCGGGCGGCTGCCCCAGGTAGGTGGTATAGAGCGGCTGGCCGATCACGTTGACCGGCGGCTGCGAATAGAAGTTCGGCACCGGCGGCGGAAAGTCGTCGTGATGGCGGGCGAGCAACGTAAAGTTGAACTCCGGCGACGGCACGTAGTTGATTCCCAGCGAGGTCGTTCGCCACGTAGCCGCGCCCGTGAAACCTTGAATCGAGTTCGGGCAGTTCGGGTTCGGCACTCTTGTTCCGTTTTGGATAATGAACGGATCGCACGTCGTGTAGCCGCCGGAGAGATAATAATCGCCGGTGTTCTGTACCGAGTAGCTGAGATACGAGTTGACCTGACGCGCGAACTGGCGGCTCAAGCTGACGCTCGTAACCTGCTGGCGAATGCGGTGCGGCAGCGAGTTCCACTGCTCCTGATCGTTGAAGCTCGCGTTGAGATAGAACGTCTTAAACGGATTCTCTTGGTCGCCGAGCTTTATCGATGTTGCATACAGATTAAAGCCCGCGACCTCATTCCATATCGTCGTATAAACGGGACAAATGTACGTCGGTGGGGACGACGACGTATACTTAAAGTAGTGGCAGGGAACGCCAAAAACCTGTAGGCCCGGTACGGTGACCGGGAGTTCGTATCCGGTGATTCCGCACGACGTCTGCGTGCATCCCTGAAGGTACTGGTCGGCTCCAACGGTGTCGTGGTTGAAGCCGTAGCCGCCGTAGATTTGCTCGAAGAACGGCGTTCGCCCGATCCGGTTCTGGAAACTAGACATGCTAATTTGCAGCGAGGAGGGATGGGAAAGACTTCCGGCTCCGGTTTTTACGCTGTCGGGATAGGTTGTTTGTTGAATCAGCGGGTTGATACCCAACATGTTGTAGTTCGTCAGATTCGCCAGCGCCGACAGATACGAGTGGGGAAACGCGTATGTGCCTTGGAGATACGTCGTCTGCGTGGCTGCCTGCGGCGAGCTAAGGTTGTACTGGTACGCGTACACTTGCGTAAAGCTTTGCAGTTGGAGTCGCTGGCTCAAACGGTCGTAGAGCTGCAGATTGTAAAACTTGCCGGCGCGCGAAATCGGGTTGACGGAGAAGATCGCGTACTCGTGATTGCCGACCAGATGCTGCTCGAACGCCGTATATAAGTAGTTCTGTGTATCGTAGCGGACGTGCAGCGCCGAGAGCGTGTTCTCGTTCCCCGCGAAGTTCCAAGTGGCGTCGAAGTTCGCGCCGGTGAGCGAGTTTTGCGCGAAGTACTGGTTGGGCGAGAAGTTGACGACGTACGACCCCATCGGAATCGACGCACCGCCGAACTGAGCTTGCGCGCCGAGAAACCGCACGTAGGTCTTCGTTCCGATTACCGCACCGGTGGCGGTGAGGCTTGGGTACTGCGGCAGCTCCGGAAACGAAAAGACGTCGCCGGGCATGATGCGGCCCTTTACGGGATGCGCGAGATCGCCGTTGAGAAAGGTCCAGCGATCCGGCTCGCTCGTCACCGGGACGAAATAAATCCGGTCGAAATCCAAAAAGTCGGAGATCGCGGCGCCGCTGGCACTGCCGCTTGGAGTGCTCACCGTAACGTGGCCCGCCAGAACGTAGCGGTTGAGCTTTAAGTCCATCGAGAACGCATCGCCGGTTGCGACGAGACCGTTGCTCGCCTGCACTCTGACGTGACCGTCGGCTTCGATTAAAAATCGATCATAATAAAAGGCGACGCGGTCGGCGTTCAAGCGGACGAGCACGGGCTGCGCAGCGTACGCAGGTGCTGCGAGCACGACGAAGACCGTCAGGGCAAAGAGCGCCCGAAGAAACATCCGCATGAGCCAGGCGTCGGTTTTCGGCAATGGTCCTTCTATCCTATCGGCGCGCCCCTCGGAAGGCCGGCGGCGAGTCGAACGCTAATTGCGACTTAACGTGCGTGTGGTGGCGATTGTCATTGACTCCGGCGGCGTCGGCGCGCTACCGGATTGCGCCGCATACGGCGATTCGCGGGGTGTCGATACGATCGGAAACGTTTCGCGCAGCGTTGGTGCTCTGCGCATGCCGAACTTCGAGCGCTATGGGCTGGGTTCGCTCACGACGATACGCGGCTTGATCCCGGCTTCTCGTCCGCGAGCGCGCGTCGCCCGGCTGCGCGAGCGTAGCGCCGGTAAAGACACGGTGACGGGTCATTGGGAGATGACCGGCATCGTCACATCCGACGCCTTTCCGACATATCCTAAAGGCTTCCCAGCAGAGGTCGTCGAGGCGTTCGCCGCGCTCACCGGCCGGCAGCCGCTCGGTAACAAGCCTGCCTCGGGCACGGAAATCATCGACGAATTAAGCGCCGACCACTTGTCGAGCGGGCGTCCTATCCTCTATACTTCCGCCGACTCGGTCTTTCAGGTAGCCGCTCACGAAGAGGTAGTCCCTCTTGCGACCTTGTACCAATGGTGCGAAGGTGCGCGAGGGATGCTCGTGGCGCCGCATAACGTGAACCGAGTCATCGCGCGTCCGTTTTTAGGAAAGCCGGGGGCTTTCTACCGGACGCCGAATCGACGCGACTACGCTCTCGAACCGCCGCCGTGCGTACTCGACGAGCTAGCCGCCGGGGGTATCGAAGTGCACGCCGTCGGAAAAATTTGCGACATCTACTGCGGACACGGCATCGCCTCGTCGGTACGCACCGTTGACAATTGCGACGCTATGGAAAAGACGCTGGAACTGCTGCGTACGGTAAACGGGGGTTTTATTTTTACCAATCTCAACGACTTCGATTCCAAGTTCGGGCACCGTCGCGATGCACGCGGCTACGCCGCGGCATTGGAAAAGCTCGACGCGATGACGCCGGAGCTGGAGTCGCTGATGCGTCCCGGCGATCAAGTGGTGTTCACGGCTGATCACGGATGCGATCCGACTGCGCCCGGCACGGATCATACGCGTGAGTACGTGCCGTTCGTTCACTTGAGCGGTTCCGCCGGAGCGACGCTCGGCGATATCGAGGGACTCGATTTCGTGGGCGCTACCGTCAAGGCGGCGTTCGCGGGCCGGTAACGAGGATGCAGATCGCCGTCGCCGCTCCCTCGCTCGAACGCACCGTGCCGCAGTCATGGCGCACGATCAAGCGTTTGACCGACGTAGCGCTCGGCACGGCATTGTTGGTGCTTCTCTCGCCAATCGTTGCAGCCGCCGCAATCGGGATCGTCTGCGTCAGCGGCGGTTCGCCGTTCTACACGCAGGAGCGGGTCGGCATGGGCGGCCGGCGGTTCAAGATGTTCAAGCTTCGCACGATGGTCAATGGCGCGCACGCGATGCGCGACCACTTGATGCACCTCAACGAGGTCACGGGGCCGGTCTTCAAGATTCGCAACGATCCGCGTCTGCATCGGTTGGGAAGATTCTTGCGGCAATCCTCGATCGACGAGCTGCCCAATCTGCTCAACGTCATCCTCGGCGACATATCGCTCGTCGGGCCGCGCCCTGCGTTGCCGTCTGAGGTGGCACACTACGACGCGTTCGCGCGCCGACGGCTCACGGTTCCGCAAGGCCTTACGTGCCTGTGGCAGATCAACGGCCGCAGTGAGGTTTCGTTCGAGCACTGGATGGCGCTCGACAATGACTACGTCGATACGTGGACGCCGATGGGCGATCTCGTCCTGATTGCGCGCACGATACCGGCCGTTCTGCGTAGGGACGGAGCTCATTAAACAGCATCTCCGGGTCGTCTCCGAGTCCCACCGTCCCCATCATCATCCTCGATTTTCGATAGCGGCGTCGACCCTATTCATAGTCGGCGCTACGTTCGTTTCGACGGTGCTGGGCTTCATGCGCGAGGTTGTCAGCGCGAAGTATTACGGCACGCGTTGGGAGATGGACACGTTTCTTGCGGCGGCGACCATTCCGACCATACTTTTCGGCGTCTTCAACGGCGCACTGGTCAGCGCGCTTTTACCGGTCTTTTCCGAATACCTGACGCATAAGAAAGACGACGAAGCGTGGCGCTTGGCCAGCAGCGTGCTCAACGTGCTGGCGATCGTGCTGACCGCCGGAGCGGTGCTGGGCTATTTCCTGGCGCCCTATTACGTACCGGTCATCGCGCACGGTTTTCCGGCGCCGCAAATGGGTGTCGCCGTTCGCATGACGCGCTGGCTGATGCCTAGTATCGTGGCGGTCAGTTTGAGCGGCGTCCTTTCCGCGATGCTCAACGCCTATCATCGCTTCCGCGCGACGGCGCTGATCGGCGTCT
Source organism: Vulcanimicrobiota bacterium (assembly GCA_963715435.1). Classification (GTDB taxonomy): domain Bacteria; phylum Vulcanimicrobiota; class Vulcanimicrobiia; order Vulcanimicrobiales; family Vulcanimicrobiaceae; genus JAFAHZ01. Next base: position 1,164,632 of record OY970243.1, on the reverse strand, counting down.
CGGTGAACATCGTAACGATCGCTTGCGTGTTGTCGCTGAATCACGAGATCGGCATCTACGCGCTGGTGCTGGGAACGACGCTGGGACTGATCGCGCAAATGATCGTTCAGCTGCCGTCGTTTTTGGCGATCGGGAAGTACCGCCCGATCATCGATTTGCATCATCCGGGTTTCAAGAAGATCTGGCTGCTGCTGGGCCCGATCATCGTCGGCTCCGCCGCCGGACAGCTCGCCCTGTTCTTCGACCGGTTTTTCGCGTCGACGTTGGCGCCGGGCTATATCGCCGGCATGAACTATGCCGTCAAACTCGTGAACTTTCCGCAGCAGATCTTTGCGGCCGCGATCGCCACCGTGATTTTCCCGCTCCTTGCGGCGCAGTTCGCACAAGAGAATCGCCGGGGTGTGGCGCGCAGCCTGGTCACCGGCCTTCGCCTGGTGAACTTCATCACGATTCCGGCATGCTGCGCGCTCATCGTGCTCGCGCATCCGATGGTGCAGGCGCTGTTCGAACGGGGAACGTTCCAGGCGACGGCCACCGATCTCACAGCCAATTTGCTGCCGTACACGGCAGTTGGGCTGATCGCGCTCGCCGCCAACGTCGTGCTGACGCGCTGCTGTTTTGCGTGCAAGGAGTCGGTTTGGCCGGTGACCATCTCTGTCGGGACCGTCGTTCTCAACGTGTTGCTATCGCTGGTGTGGCTGCAGCCGCTCGGCGCCAGCGGCCTGCTATTGGCCAACAGCGTCAGCCAGAGCGTGCAGGCCGTGCTCCTGCTCATGCTTGCGGCGCGCCTGGTTTCCGGCATCGATTGGAACGCGCTGCTGATTCCGCTCGCCAAAACGATCGTGGCATCGCTGGCCATGTTCTCAGCGCTGCACTGGATCGGCACCCTGGGCGTCGTTCCCGAAGCGACGCTCGAGTCGCGCGCATGGTTCCTGTTCGGTCAGATCGCCATCGGCGGCGCCGTCTTCGTCGCGGTCGCCCGTCTGCTCGGCATCGAAGAGCTCGAACTGGCGCGAAAGACGATTCTCGCGAAGTTCGAACGCAATCTCCTGAGCCCGCCGGATGGACCCCAGGCGCCGATCGCATGAACGCTCAAATACCCATCCTGCGCATCGTCATTCCCGCATATAATGAGGAAGCGCGCATCGTTCCGACGTTACGCGACTATTGCAGCGTCTTTAGCAATAGCGCGCACGTGGTCGTCGTCGCCAATGGATGTAACGACGCCACGGCCGGAGCGGCTCGTGATCTTCAGAGCGAGTTTCCGAATCTTTCGCTCATCGACATTCCAAACGCTATCGGTAAGGGCGGCGCCGTCCGCGTCGGGATGTCGACCGGAAACGAGCCGTTCGTGGGATTCGTCGACGCCGACGGGTCGACCAGCGCACGTGAGTTCGCGCGGCTGTTCGAGGCGCTGCGAAACTCGTCGTCCGATGCGGTCGTCGGCTCTCGTTGGCTGCCGGAGTCTAAGGTGGACCCCCGGCAATCCTTTGCACGCCGCCTAGCAAGCCGCACGTTCAATTCAATCGTGCGCGCCCTCTTCGGCTTACGGCTACACGACACGCAATGCGGTGCAAAGCTCTTCCGCCGCGAGGCGTTGCGGACGATCTTGGTCTCGCTCGAAGTCGCTGACTTTGCCTTCGATATCGAAGTGCTCTGGCTGCTCAAGCGAATTGGAAAAACGATTTCGGAGGTGCCGACAACTTGGGCGGACCGCGCCGCAGGAACGAAAATTCGACTGCTGCGGTCGTCGTGGGGCATGTTGGCGTCGATTCTGAGGTTGCGGCTGCGCTACACGCTCTTATGGGGCATTCCGTTCGTCGACTACTTTGGACGAGAGAACGTGATACCGGTACGGCGTTCGCGGCGTATGCTCGTTTTGGGCGAGGACGCTCGCAATCCGTCCGATCCGCAAGTCGCAGCGCTTCTGGGGTGTCTTCACGCAGCCGGCGTGGAGCTGGTCGATGCGACCGAGACCGGCGCTACCCACGCTACACCGTTGTCGGTGCTCCGGTGGTATACGTTCCGTAGCCGTAGGGAATACGATGCGGTGATCGAGGTCGCCGACCGCCGGCTTTGGATTTTGCCCTGGCTTTCGGTCAAGCCATCGTTCGTTGTGCATGGGCGGGCGCACGCGCTTCGCAGATCGCACCGCCGCTGGTATGGCCGTTCCACGTTCGTGAATCTCGATGCTCAGGAACCCGCAGTTGCGGCGGATGTGATGCTCGCAACTGCGTACGTAACGGCTCCTCACCCTACGATGTTCGTCGGCGGCGACGACGCGCTCTCGCTGCACTATTCCGATTGCCGAACGGGAGCTCCGATCAGCCGCATCCTCCAGTGAACCTTTCTACGAGCCAGCGGCACCTGCGTATTCTCATGCTCAATTGGCGAGATCCGAAGCACCCTCAGGCGGGCGGAGCTGAAACTTATCTGGTCGAGCAAGCAAAATTGTGGGTGGCGTGGGGCCACACCGTCGATTGGCTAACTGCTGGATTTCCTGGATCGAGGCCGGGCGACTCGGTCGGCCCGATTTCCATTCACCGCATCGGCAACGCGATAACCGTATACTTCTTGATTCCGTTAATATACTTGCTGCGGTACCGCGGAAAAGTTGACGTTATCCTCGATGCGGAGAACGGTATACCGTTCTTCTCTCCTCTGTTTGCCCGGGTCGCTAAAATTTGTATTATGCACCACGTGCATCGGGAGGTGTTCCGCAGCCATCTTCCGACATGGCTAGCGTATCCGCTGATCTGGTGCGAAGAAAAGCTCATGCCATTGGTCTATCGCAATGTGCGGTTTGTAGCCGTTTCCGAAGATACGCGTCAGGAGATGATTGCGGCCGGAATGGCGACTCCGAATTCGATTGGGCTCGTGCGCAACGGAGTTGCCGCAGGTTTAAAACGTGGCGCAAAGGCGGACGTGCCGACGGTGCTTTATCTTGGACGCCTGAAAGCCTACAAGCGTGTCGATTTGCTGATCGAGCGGTTCGCCCGCGTGCGAGCCGTAATTCCTAACGCAGTGCTGCGGATTGCGGGGAGCGGAGACGCTCGGGGTCGCCTTGAGGAGCTCGTTCGATCGTTGAAACTTGAAGGCGTCTCCTTTGAGGGTTTCGTCGACGAAGAGCGCAAACGAACCCTGCTGCGACAGGCGTGGGTATTGGTCGCGCCGTCGGAGATGGAAGGATGGGGAATTACGGTCATCGAGGCAAATGCATCCGGAACGCCTGCCATAGCTTTTCCAGTGCCTGGCTTGCGCGAAGCTATTATCGATGGCGTAAGTGGACTGATCGTCCCCGCAGGATCCGATCTTGCCGAGGTTATGATCGCCGTACTGCGAGACGAGCGTCTGAGATCACGGCTTGAAGAGGGCGCGCTGGCACGCGCAGCACAGTTTTCGTGGGAGCGCGCCGCTCGAACGATGGAAGAAGAAATGTTCGCCGCCGTTGATCGGCGCCGAGGCTTCACTACGAATAAGGCGCACGCGTGAACTATGGATATGCCGGCTTTATTGGAATGAACGGCGATGGAGTATTGTAAGACCGAGCTTCCAAAGCAGCGTTGGATTTCGCGTGAGGTCGAACGGCTGTACCCGGGCAACCGGGGACTTCGGATCGTCGACTTCGGCTTTGGACAAGCGGCGAACTCCTTCTTACAGGGGCACATAACCGGCGTCGACGCGGCAAATAATCCCCTTCCACCGAACTACGAGAACGTCGTACGCTGGGATCTCGACCGAACGCCCCTACCCTTTCCGGATGAGTCGCAGGACGTCGCCATCGCCGGCGACATTATCGAGCACCTTCGACGGCCGTTTGACTTTATGGACGACTTGCATCGCATCCTAAGAAGCGGCGGTTCTCTGATCGTGACGACACCGAATCCTCATTATCTGCACGAAACGTTAAAATCTTGGTTCGGCGTGCTCGTTCCCGATGTCGAGGACCATCTCGTTCACTTTCCCGAAGCCAACCTTCGCCAGTATCTGTCTCAACGCGGTTTTCGCGTCAACAGGATGCGCTACTTCAAGTTCTGGATCCCGTTCGTGAAGCTGTTCATTCTTCGAGTGGGTGTACCGTCGCCCTTCGGATACCAATACTGCTTTTCAGCAACGAAGCTGTAATCCCATGAGCGAGCTGCGAAATCAGATTAGCGTTGCCATTCCCGTGTATAACGAGGAGCGAAATCTGCCGGCGCTCCTCGACTCGTTACTCGGGGAGGCGGAGCTGGAGAGCGTTCTGGTGGTGGACGACGGAAGCACAGATGCATCGCCATCGATTCTTCGGGAATACTCGCGACGCGATCAAAAAATCGTATCGCTGCAGACGGGAGGTAGAGCCGGTCCACTAGCGGGTTGGCGACTCGCCGTGGAAGCGGCAAAGACCCCCTTTGTGCTGCTAGTCGATGCTGATACGCGTCCGTCTCCCGGCGCCATACGGATCTTGCTGGACGCGGTCACCAAGTCGACGGAAATCGCCGTGGCGAGCGGCCGCGTTGTTCCCCTCAATGACCTGACGTCATATCCGGCCGGCCGCTTCAGGGCAGTGGCCATGCACAAGCTTCGGTTGCTGGGATTTGCAAGGGATGCCGTTATCGGCCGACTCGCGGTGGTGCGTCGCGCGTGGTTCTGCAGCAAGGTCATCGAAACCGGTATCATCGCTTGCGACGCCTACCTTGGATGCCTCGCGGTATCCTCGGGATTTAAGGCGCTCTACGTTCCCGACGCGGAATGTCGGTACACGGAAGTGACTAACCTTTTTGACTTTGCCTCGCAACGCCAGCGGGCAGATAAGGGCTACCGGCAGCTGCGTCGGATGGGGATCATCCAGCCTGGTTACGAGCCCTCGATTCAGGATTACGCCCGTGTGTTGGCATCGGCGGCGCTTGAGGATCCTGGTGGTGCTGTGGCGTGGGCACGCGAGCAAGTTCGCGGAAAGTTCGTGCGCGCGTATACACCGCGACGAGATGGCTCGTGGGAATCGCTCGATGCTACGAAGGAACTGCGTTGAAGCCGCTAGTCGTCGTGACGAGCCGGCTGTCAACCGAGAAAAACGTTGGCGGTGTGGAGGCGGTCGCAGAAGGGCTGATCGCTCACCTCCGAAACTTGCGCCCGGATTGGAACGTGCAGCCGATTTCGGCCTTCGAGAAACGGACGTTTTGGAACAGCTTGCCGATCGTTGGGGACGTCTTGGCCAGCATTGCGTTCCTGCGAAAGTCCCGGCACGCCGGCGCTATCGTTTTGCACGGAACCGAGTATGCTCTTCCACTGGCTCTGTTTACGAGGTATGCGAAAAGAACAGTCGCGGTCTGGCACGGAACGAGGGCTCACGAGATTCGCGCTCAGTCGCCGCACGTCGGATTGCTGCTGTCGCTGTACACGCGCATTGAGAACGCCATTCAAGGTCTCGGATTCCGCTTCGGAAAGCAGGTGGCCATTACGCCGATTGTGGTCGAGGAGATGAAAGCGGTTTACGGCCGCCTTCCGGCGGACGTGAACGTGATACCAAACGGAATGCCGAAAAGCGATCACATCGAGCCGCGGCAGTCGAGCGATGCCTACGTTGTTGTTTGGAGCGGTACGACGCCATATAAAAAGGGCCTCGATATTGCTCTGGCTGCGTGCCGGATCGCCCGAGAGCGAATACCAAACCTAGAGCTTCGGGTTCTTGGTCAGCGGTCCGGCCCGTCGAATTCCGATTGGGTGCGCTGGCTCGGCACCGTGCCGCGAGAGCTATCACGCTTGGAAGTCGCTTCCGCTCAAGTATTTCTCTCTACGGCGCGTTATGAAGGTTTCTCTATTGCCATTCTCGAGGCGCTCTCAGCGGGGACTCCGGTCATCGCATCACCGGCCAGCGGCTGGCTTGTGGAAGGCGTCGGCGAAGTTGTTCACGGTTATGAGCCTAGCCGCTACGCCGAGGCTCTCTGGAGGTTTTTCGAATCACCCCCACAAAGGTCGGCCGTCTTGCAGCGCATTGCTCAGTATCGCCGCGATTTCGCGTGGGATTCCGTTGCGTCAAGTTATGCCGACTTAGTCGCTGCCGTACTTCACCAGCCGACGACAATTGCGCCCACTGCGGATGGAACGAAGACCATATGACGGCGACTATTGACAAGGTCGACTTTTCGGAAGGCATTTTTCTGATCGCATGAGTTCGCCGCGCCTGAGCGCCGGCCTCATCGCTGCGGTGCTCTTACTGCAGCTCGCGATGCTGCCATGGACAGCTCACCTCTACGATACGACCGCCTTTTTTGAAGTAGCGGACCGGGTATTCTTCGCGCATACACCTCTTGCAAAGGATTGGGCGTTCGGCTCGATCTTGCTATTGGTATTGTTGTTTTCGCAGGCCCCGATTCTATTCGCCTACCAATGGGCGACATTGATGCCCGTACGTATAACGCTGTTGAAGCTTCCCTTCTGGCTCACCGACATAGGGACGGCCTTAGTGATTCGCCGCTTTTCATCCGACGCCGGTTCCGCGAACCTGTGGGCGTTTCGCTACTTGGCCGACCCGACGGTCATTTTCGTGACCGCCTTTCACGGCCAGCAAGACGCCCTTCCCAACCTCTTGGTCGTCGGCTCGCTGGGACTCATGCTGCTGGAAAAGTACGAGCTCGCGGGCGTCGCGCTTGGAGTGGGAACTGGAGCAAAGTTTTTTCCGGCGGCGTTTATGCCGCTGTTATTCGTGGTAGCGCTTCGCCGCAAAAATCTCGCCTGCGCGTGTCTCTCCGCCGGCGCATTCCTCCTAACGGCGGCCGCCGCGCTGCTCCCCGTATTCTGGGGCCGGTTGGGAGCCGTCAGCGGAGAATATACGACCAACAGCTTCGGTCAAGCGGGCACCCATGTTTCGCCGTCGTCGCTATGGTACGCGCTGCCGCAGGGACTGCATATCGCGCCCCGCACCGAGCAGCTCGTAGCAATGGCCGTGCCTATCCTATTGGCGCTCCTCGAGTGCCGGCACCGCCCAGAAGCGCGCGATATCGCACGAACGGCGCTGGTCATCGCGATGTCGATCGTACTGCTCAATCCGGGAGCGCATCCGACGTTTCCGTTGTGGTTTGTCGGACCTCTCGTCTTTTACGCTGCCGTTACCGGAGATGGATTCATCAGCCTCGCGGGTCTGGCACTTTCCACTACGGAGGTTATGGCACAATTCTGTCAGGAGGGACCGGGTGAGTACTATCTCCTTAACTTCGGAAGCGGCGCTGCCCACGACGTCTTTAGATGCGTCGGGACCAGACCTCTGAATTGGATTACGCTCGCCGCCACCGCGGCGATTGTGACGGTTCTCTATGGTCCGGCTATCTCGACGTTCTGGAAACGACTCTTCCGCGAGGCCGCACAGGCCCTAGCACTAGTTTGCGTCGTAGCCTTCTGCGTTTCGGTCGGCATAGACATTTCATCGGCGAGCGCCTCTCCGCTGAAGCCCTATTCGTTCTCCCGGGAGGAGAGTTGGCTCAATACCATATCCGTTGCTCCATATAAAGACGGGGCGCTGAGCTTCTGCAAGCTGACCTACGATGCCGGCGACGCCGCATTTTTCGCAGGGGAGCCCTTTGCAGCGCGGTTCGTCAAGGCAAGCTTGGGATACACGTTGTATTCTCCCGATACCGTGGTAATTCGTGGAATTGAGACGCCCGTTGGCAGCCTGCCATCGTCGTACGGCGGCGACGACTTGCTTTCCGTCGAGCAGCAACCTGTCCGCGTAAGCAGGTCTTTCGACGTCACTCGGCGTCTCTTTCCGTTTCGAACCAGCGAAGAGATGCTTGAACGCCCGTGCTCCCTCATCGCGAACAATCCACTTCTCGTCTACCGCTTTAGCATGGCGGAAGCGCGCCGAGACGCCTACGCTAAGCCGGTTTTACAGCGTTTTGAGGTCTTTTCGAGGGCGATGCGATGAAGTGGACCGGGATTGCCGCTATATTGGTCATCCTCTTGGTCGCGGCTAACTTGTGGCTAAACGGCGCGGTGCTTTACCAGATATCTTCATTGGCGTTATACACGCGGCAATCAATCGTTCATCAAGCTGAAGCACCGGCGAGTACTCTGTCGGATCTCGATGCGTTCGAGCGGCACCCCAGCGAAAAGGCGCTTCTTCCAATCGAGAGAGACATCGCGGCTGCCCCGCTTGCGCCAGGAGTCGTGCAGCGGCTGGTCACGGTGCTGGCGAATCGCGATCTCCCCAATCGCCTCCTGAACGCGATTGTGGTCGATCTCGCGCGATACGATACGACGAACACGATTCGCTGGCTGCACGAGCTAAACGTCGTCGGCCGAATCAACCCGACGAGCGACGGCCCGGCTATCGTGCGTCGCACGGCCCATGCGTGCTGGCTCATTCTCGCGTTGCGTGCAAACTTCGGTCAAGCCGGAATCGACCTCACGCGCATGGATCTTCGGGACAATGCGCAGTTCGTCGGCCAAGGCATGAATTTGTCGTACGTCGATTTTTCCAGCTCGACGCTAAGTCCAGGAAACTGGCAGAGCAGCAACCTTACGGCGTCCGATTTCGAGAACGTTAGCGTTGACGGCGCACTCACGTGCACGGCTTGCACGTATCATGGCAAGAAAGTTGCCGGAAAGACTCTCCTGCAGAACGGTCAGTGGGTGACGCTTGCCTGGCCAGGAAAGGCATCCCCCCGTGTCGATTAAGCCGGGATATCATGTCTGACGCACTTCGACGCCCGGCCAGCGTCGCGGTTGTTCCCTGTTTCAACGAAGACCGCAATCCCGTATCGCTCATCTCAGCGCTCCTATCCGTTTCCGATCTCGACGTGGTCCTGGTCGACGACGCCAGCGCGTCAGCGAGTCAGGCGGTGCTTGAAGATCTGGCTGCTGCCAGCCCGCGCGTGTCGGTCAGGCGCAACGCTGTGCGCGCGGGCAAAGCGCAATCGCTCCTTGCCGTAATGCGCGACGCTCGATCCGGCGATCGGGCGCGTGCTCTTCATCGATTGCGACGTCGAACTCGCGCCGTCTGCCGTCGAGGCAGTTTTGCAGGAGATCGGGCGCAGCGATCTCGTGTTGGCGAACGCCAAAGCGATCGCCCGTCCGCGCAATTTTTGGGAGCGCGGAGCGATCTTCAGTGCGAATCGGCATGATCGGCTGCGCGACGCGTTCGTCGAGCGCTACCCCGCGCGCTGCACGAACGGCAGGCTGCTCGGCATGAGCCGGCGCCTGATCGACGCGATCATCCGCAGTGACGTGCCGCGTCACACGGAAGATTCGCACTTCATGCTCGTTTGTCTTACGCAGGGGTTGCGCTTTGCTTATCGACGCGACGCCGTCGTACGTTATCGCGCGCCCAGTACGCTAGGCGATTACCTCCGCCAGGCCAGCCGATTCAGCGAAGGTCGCAGCCTTCTGCGCGAGCGATGGCCGGAGGAGACGCTCGGCCGGTATTACGACCTCGGCGCTAAGGACGTATTGACGACGCTGATTGCAGAGAGCGCGCGCGATCCGATCGGGGCAATCTCATTCGCAACGATGCTCGCTGCCAAAGCCGTGCAGCCGTCGCGAGATCGCACGCAGGGCGGAGCTTGGGCGGTAGCCGACAGCACGAAGGCGCTTCGATGAAGATTGCGATCGTTACGTCCTTTCCCGACGACGGCGTCAATAAGAGCGGCATCGCGTATTTTTCGAAGACCGTGCTCGATCCGCTGGTGGGGAGCTCGGACGAGTTCGTCGTGCTGGCAGACGCCGCGCCGGGAGCGCCGTTGGGTACGACGGAACGTTATGCGCCGAACGTGACGATCCGCCGCTGCTGGCGTTTTGGCTACTTCGCGCCCTTTCAGATATTACGAGAAGCTTTACGCCATCGCGCCGACGGGCTCCACCTAGAGTACGACGTATATCTGTACGGCGGCGTCGTAGCGGCGTTGATCCTTCCATTCGTTCTCAAGCTCTTGCGGATGCTGCGAGGTCTCAAGATCGTAACGACGCTGCACGGCGTCGTTTCGCAGCGCGTCGTGACGCGTGAGATGTTGCGTGAGAACGGCTTCGTTCTCCCATATTCACGGATCGGCAAGCTCGGGTTCTTTACGATTTACCGACTGTTCGATTGGGCGAGTGACCGGATCATCGTCCTCGAGATCAAGCTCGGCGAGGTTCTCGAAACCGAGTACGGTGTAGCGCGCGAGAAAGTATTCGTATGCCCGCACCCGTTGATGTACGACACGCCGCGTCCGAGCAAAGACGAAGCGCGCCGGCGATGCGGCATCGGCGCCGGGAACGTCGCACTCTTTTTCGGCTACGCTTCGTATTATAAGGGACTTGACGTCCTTCTCGATGCAATCGAGCTAGCGCGGGCCGACGTTCCCGATCTCGAGCTCCGGCTCGTCGCCTCGCGTCATCCGCGCCTGCGCGGCAACGACAGATACGAAGAGTTTTACGACGCGTTCAAGGCTAAAGCCGCATCGGTGGGAGCGCACCTCTACGATTTCGTTGCGGAGGAGCAGCTGGGCGATTTGCTGGCGGCAGCCGACGTGGTCGTCCTCCCTTACACGAACGCGTACGGCGCGAGCGGCGCGCTCAATGCGGTCTTTGCGGCGCGTCGGCCGGTGTTGGTTTCGAGCTACGCTCGGTTCGACGGCGCAATGGATTGCCAAGTCTTCGAACCGACCGCCGAGCAATGTGCGCGCGCGATCGTTGATTTCTTCAGAGGCAACGAAACGTCGCTCTCAGAACGCGTCGAAGAGATCGCGCACATGCGTAACGTCGGCGTGATTGCCGAGGCGATGCAGGATGTGCGCTGCGGGCGCGCGATGCCCGATCTGGCGTCGCTGCCCCGCGCCTTGAGGCAGAATCTCTCCGACACCGTGGCATCCGGCTCGGAAACTCGATGAAGCACTGGCGCTCGATGCGACGCACTCGTGTCTATAGTGCGCTTGTTTCGGCGTGGAAGTTCGCTTACGCGCACCCATGGATGTTGCTGCTACTGCCGATTGCGGTCTTCTTTCCGTTGCTCAACTCGCGCGGACTCTTCGAGCTCGGCGATGCTAACTTTCCGCTCAACCCCTTTCGCATCGATTACATCCTACCGTGGAGCGCGGCGGGGTTCGGGGGAGCCGACAACACGTTCGTAGGCGTCCCGCGCCTGATCTATCATCTGTCCATCAACCTGCTCATCGTTACGACGCACAACCTGCAAGTCTCGCAGTGGGTCTGGTACTCGTCGATGGCGGCGCTCGGTCTGACCGGCGCGTTTCTGCTCGCGCGGCGCTTAGGAGCCGGTATCTACTCCGTTCCTCTGGCCATCGTCTATGCGCTGAACATCTGGTCGTACGACCGGATCGCGCAAGGTCCGATCTTTCTTTCGTATCAAGCGACGCCGCTGGCCGTTTATTTTTTCCTGCGCTACCTGGCGAGACCGAGCGTTGCGCGAGCGCTCTACTTTGGGTGTTCGGTCTTGGTGTTGATCCCGTCGCTCCAGGTCTGCTATCTCGCGGTCGTCATCTGCCTAGGAATTGCAATCTACGATGTGGCGATGAGGGGCTGGCGATCCATCGTTCGGCTTGCCGGCTTGGGAGCCGCCGTCGTGGCAGTCAACGCGTTCTACGTCTTCTCGATGATCGCAGACGCGCTGCTCAATTCGGGCGGGAACATCACGCTGGTCAACTCGCGATTCAATTTCGGCGTTTTCCAGCACTACGCTGGGCGCATCACGATCCCGAACACGCTGGCACTGTCGAGCTTTTATTATTCGTCGATCGACCATCAATGGCGCATCGTTGCCATTGCTGCGATGCTACTACCGATCTTGCTGCTGGCGCTGTTGCTCTTGGCGCGACGCCCGACGTTCCGTTCGAAGTTCTACGCCGGACTCGCGCTGGCGCTGCTGGGCATTTGGCTCGTCGACGGCATCGTGATTGCGCCCGGGTTTTACGAATGGTTCCACGACACGATTCCGGGCTTGCACGCCTTCGTAGAGCCGGACTATTTCTCGCCGCTGTACATCTTCGGCGCGTTCGTGATGCTGTGCAGCTGGGCGCGGCTGGGCGCCCTCGCGTATCCCAGCCTGTGGAAGCCGGCGATCTGGTTCGTCGCCATCAGCGGCGTCGTACCATTCCTGCCGATCAATGGCCCCGACTCCGGACTGCCGCAGACGGGGCAGCCGCGGCAGTACGCGCAGTTTTCGCGCGCGCACGTTCCAGGCAATACGTTGTGGCTGCCACCCTATCGAGGTGTGAAGTACCGATGGTCGTCCTATGTGATCAACGGTTTCACTTCGTTGAACTCGCCGTCGGATGCGATCGGACCGTCGATGTCTGAGTCTGTGTCGTACGGTACGGATCTGGTGCAGCTTCGCCTCGCAAACGCCTTTGTCGCGGGACAACTCAATACCGTCGAGTCGCTCGCGCCGTTGATGGGCATCGGAACGGTGGCGATCTCCGGCGACTCCGAGAACGAGTTCAACCTTTGGCCGAACTTCGACGTCATTGGATCGCTCGATACGCTCAGGCGCTTAGAGCGGAGCGGCTTCTTAAGAGCGCGTAGTGACGAAACCGACGTCGGCGTGCATTTGGTGACCGCCACGACGAAGTGGTTTCTGCCTGAAGTGGGCGTGTACGATTATCCTCGGTGGGGCGGCGACTTCGAAGCGTTTTCGTGGTGGTCAGTGGTCCATCACAGCGCAGCAGATTATCGGCCGCTCTACATAAGCATGCCGAACGGGCCGTCAACGACGCAGGCAATGACCAAAGCGCAGCTGCCGCAAGTAAAGGAGCGCTTTCTGAAGCCTTCCATGCTCGACGGCGTGTCCGATTGTGGGAACGGAAGCAAGGTGCATCCGATTGACGCGCATCAGCAAATCGTCACCGTTTCGACGAACTGGTATCCTTCGTGCTTTGTGCTGAAGTTGCCAAAGCTCCACCAGTTTCGCGCAATTCAGGCGGTTCCGGACGCGTCGCCTCCAGGCGTGCTTCAGACGCTTTTGGTCCTCAAAGGGAAACTTCGGGACGATCTTCCGATCGATACGACGTTCGCGCCGGTGGAGCTCCCGCGGTGGCCCAGCAGCGCGACGATTCTCGTAAAGGTGCCCCCGTACTCAGACATCGTCTTTAAAGGGCTTAACTTTCAATCGCTCCCGGCACGCGACCTTACCGAAGCTCCGCTAGTGCATACGTGCGACGCTTCGGATCTCGCCTGGAGTAAGCAGAATCCTTTGTTGTATACGGTTTCAGGAACGCTGCACGGGCGATGTACGGTCGTCTTTCGCGAGTCGTTTTCGCCGATTTGGGCGCTGTCGATGGTATCGGGAGGCGCGAGGATCCTCGATCACACGCAAATCGATGGTTTCGCGAACGCGTGGATCGTTGACGGCTCCGGTCCGGTAACGTTCCGCGTCGTCAATAGGGCGCTCTATCCTTATCTGTGGGGTATGGCGATCACGATACTATCGATTCTCGTTGCTGCCGCATGCGGCATCAACGGCCTGGCGGCGCGTCGCGTCGGAAGGAGCAAAGCGGTCCTAATGCCGACCGAAGGAGCCTGAGGCCTCAGCAAGGCTTCTTGGCTACCAGCGCGACGTTGACGGCGTTCTTCGGATCCGGCAGCAGCGGTGCCAACGCATAGCCGATAAAGTTCGAGAGTACGTAAAACGGGACGAACAGCGCGCGGGCGATTTTTGTCTTGCCACCCGGAAGGCGGTCCCCAAGGTCGTAAAAGCACGCATTGACTGCAATCGAAGCTACGCGCAAGCCGGTAACGATGGGTGTAAGCTTTGCGATTTCGAATCCGGCTTTTTCAAATAGGTGGCGTACGCCGTACGGAGTGTACCGGAAAAAGTCGTACGGTTCCTCATGAACCGGGAAGTATTGCGGCACCGTGAGTATCACGTGACCACCCGGAGCGAGTATGCGGAACAGCTCGCTTACCGCTAAATAGGGCTCGGGGATATGCTCTAAGACCTCTGTGCAGAGGACGGTATTGAAAGATTCACCGGCAAACGGCAGGGAATTCGCATATCCGTGGACGTCGGCCCTTGGGTTTTGGGGAACGTCGAAGCCCACCCATTCGGAGATTTGCGCCGTTCGGTAACACTCGTAAGGCTTCTCGCCACAGCCGACGTCGAGCAACCGACCATCGCCGACAGTTACGAGGCATTGCCGTACGTGCGCGGACAGTTCTCGGACCAGAAGCCAATCGGGAAAGAAGAACGGAACCGTCGGCTTGTTGCGACGTAAATGCGCTCGTTGTTGCTCGAGTTTTTCTGTCATGCCGTCCGACGCATTTTCGAGCGGCGGTAGTTCGGTGCCTTTGCCGTAAAAGGGCAGCTCTCCACAAAACAGAATGGGGCTAAGCGTGTTGGAGTCCCGCGGCCGTAGTGCGCTCGTCTTTGGCGTGCTTGCGTTGGCATGCGCGGTTTCAGTTTGGCCAGTTGTGCAGTCCGGTTCGATTCCCGCGTTTCAACAGGACTGGGCATGGCCGCTCTCGCGATCGTTGTCCCTCCAGTGGTTACACGGATTCGTTGGCCTGTGGGACGAGCGCGCATTGGGCCAAGCAAACGCATTACCTTGGCAAACGTACGCCGTCGTAACGCAGACCGCATCGATCCTAATCTTTGGTCCTTCATTGGGACTCGCGATATGGATTGCCGGCACCTTGTTCCTCGGCGCTTGGCGATGCGAGGCGATGTTGGAGCGCTTCGGAGTAGCGAGGCTTAGCGCGAGAATGATTCCGGCCGCGCTCTTCGCTTTCGGCCCGGTTTCCTTTACACGCATTGCCGCTGGCCATCTAGCGTATCTGCTTGCGTATGCTCTGTTGCCCTTTGCAATCGAGTTGGGCCACAAGACTATCTCCGAGCGGCATGTTCGCAGCGGCATAGCGCTCGGGTTGGTCGTTGGGTTGTCAGCGTGTCAAATACAATTTTACGCGATCGATGGCTTGGCGATAGTATTGCTCATCCCGTTTGCGGGCCGATCGGCCGGTTGGTTCGGACGTTTGACTGCGGCAGCGGCGTTATCGATCGCCGCGCAGCTGCAAGCACTGCTTCCGATGCTCAGCGGCGCCACGCCGTCGCTGTACCTCGGGCAACGAGCGATCCTGAGTTGGGAGTACAACAACAGCTCGCCGTTTGTCGCCGCTCTGATTGGCCTTGGCTATTTTACGCACTACTACGAAAGTCATGCTTTGGCGTTCGCAGCGATCGCGCTCTACGTGGTGCTTGGCGTCGCGCTGGTGTTTGGAATCGTCGCAGCCCGGCGGCCGTCGCTCTATGCCGTCGCCCTCGTTGCAGTCGGAACCCTTGGAACGGCTGGCTTATACGGTCCCGCGAGCGGCATCCTGACCTGGCTCTTTACGCACACCGCCTATGCGACCGTTTTTCGCGACCTTCACTATTTTGCAGCGCTGGTTGCAATTGGTACTTCCCTGTTGGCAGGCGTTGCGTTACAACGGTTCCGTGTGCTCGTTCCGCTCTTCGCGGTGCTCGCAATATGGATCGCTATCCCGGAACTATCGGGAAATGCGATCGAAGACCTCATCGTGCCCAAGCCTTACGTGAACGATACGTTGGCCGATATGCGGGCGATCGCTAGTGCGGGTCATGGTCGGGTCATCTGGCTTCCGGCGGAGGAACCCGTAGGGCTACGAGAACGGAAAAATTGGGGGCGAGATTTCGCCGCCTACGGACCGGCCGGAAATCCATCCGCAAGCGACGACCTGCAGAATCCGCAAATGGCATATGCGTTGGCGACCCTTCGAGCCGGGCATCCGAATTGGAATGCTTTCGCCAGCATGGGTGTGCGGTATCTCGTGTATCGAAATTACGTACGCTCCGTCGCCCCCGAGGATAATCTTGGAACTGGTTTTCGAATCGCATACTGGGCGCTTGACGATCGCGCTGTCGGAACACTGCTTCGGCACGACGACCATGTTGCAATAATCCGACGCTCCGAGCGATCGAAGGTTTACGAATTGCCGTTAGACTCAGGAATTGTTCACGCGGCGACGGGAGACCCCAATGCAATGCTGTTTTCCGAGCTCAAGCCGGGAACTGTTGCGATCGCTGATCGCACCGTGCCACTAGATATCGAGCCTTCCGCATCCACGGCCGACCCGCGCGCCGGTTGGGTCGCCGGTAGAATCGGATGGCGCTATCGCAGCTGGATGCCCGACAGCATATATCCGTTCGTCTGGACCGTTTCGGCGCAACCGCTATCTTTTGCGTTACCTCCGAAGACAGCGTGCGTTCTAGCGGGAGCCGACCCTGCGGCGACGCTGCGTGCCGGCAGCCGGCTAATGAGACTGCACGGCTCCTGGAAGCGCAGCCCGGTGAGTGCGATCTCAGGACCAATCACACTAACGCCTCAACCTGGGGTCGCAGGCATTGCCACCATCGCCTGTACTCGAAAGGAACCGAACAGAAGCGTACTTATATTAGCGGCGGGCTACGACGCAGGATGGCGCAAACTGGAAGAAAGTCACTTCGTCGCCCCGCAGCTTGCAAATGGATGGATGATGGCATGGGATTCTCGGCTGGCTGGTGCTCCGCTAATCTACCTTCCAGCACTGCTTCAGGCGCTCGGGTTTGCTCTTACCTTAGTAGCGTTTGCGAGTGCGCTCGCACTTAGCGCATCGTCCGAAGCCCGCTCCAGACTCTAACCATCCTTACAGGCGACGCAAAAAGCAAGGAAGCCGAAAGTCTTCTGCCTTCGCTCGATGATATGACCGAGCAGTTTTAAGAAGCGTAAACGATCTGCGAGGGCAGCGCCGAAGAGATAGCCGGAATCGAGCACGCCGTAACTTTCAACTCTGAGGCCGGCGCTCTCGGCGTAGGAACACAAGCTCCGAGGCGAAATCGAGCGTTCGAATCCGACTTTCCATTTGCCGAGCGCCTTGAGAATAGGTCGTGTGACAGTGTGCATGCTATACGGATTGGGCGTGGTGATCAACGCGCGGCCGCCTGGTTTTAGCATCCGTGCAAACTCGTTAACGGCACGCTGGGAATCCGGGCTGAGGACGTGCTCGATGACTCCGAAGCTCAGGATGACGTCAACGGAAGCATCCGGTAACGGCGTCTGTCGCATGTCTCCTTCGATTAAACGGACCCGACCGTTCTCGAGGTGTGGTTTGAGCAGGGGCGCGGCCGCGACTCGATCCAACGACTGTCTCGCGATATCGAGACCGATCGCGGTACCTTGCGTACGCTCGACCACATAAAAGAGCCACTGCCCGGCACCGCAGCCCGATTCGAGAACGACGGGAGCAGCATAATTGGCGAGCACTCGATCGATCACCGGGCGATGTGCAAGCGTGTTCGAAGATGCGTCAGACTTTAATACGTCGCGGAGCGCAGCATCGATTTCGACGCCGGCCCAGTTGCTCTCCCAAACCTCGCGCAGTCGCGAGCCGTCACCGGGCCTAATATTGACGGACGTTACGTAAACCGGCGGCTTTGAGCTTCGTCGCGATTGCGGCCTTGTCGGCGCCCGCGTCGGAGTAAAGCACGACCGCGCGTCCCTCGTCGATCGCGCCGTTGAAGTTATCTACTTCGTCCTCGGGAATCGGCCACGCGCCAAAATAGCTCGGCCGCGCCGAATGCGAAAAGGAACCAAGCGACGGCCCGCGGCCGCCGATGCCTGGAACCTCGGTGCCGCCGGAATCGCCCATGATGCCCATGCCCTTGGTCATGTCGTCCGAGAAGCTGTTGTGCTCCATCGCTTCCTCGACGTCCATGAAATGAAGGGCCGTGTCGTCCGCCTGGTCCGACCGAGAGCGGCTTACCACCTTGACTTTGGTGAGGTCGATCTCTTGCCCGGCCAACGCGCTCTCGATATCCTTGGGATCGGCGCCCGGGAAGATGCCTATGACCAGACCGTTTGCCACGCGGAACCCCTCCTAGCGGGAAAATGACGTGATTGCGTTGCCCAGACGTTCGATGCCCACCTTGATCATCTCTTCTGAGGCATTCGAAAAGTTCAGCCGCATACCGTTGTGGACGTCGCGCGCCGGATAGAAGCTGACGCCCGGAACGAAGACGACTTTTTGCTCCGCGGCGCGCCGCAGCAATTCGGTGGTATCGATTCCTGGAAGGGTAACCCATAGAAACATACCGCCCGCCGGCCGCGAATAGTCGAGTGCTTTATAGTCGACGCTCGCGAGCGCCGAGCTCATGACGTGACGGCGCCGTCCATAGGTGTGCGCGATGACGCGTACGTGTTCCGCGAAAGCAATATCGTCGCTTACGTATTCGTGGAAAACGTACTGGGCGAACGTGCCGCTGTGTAAATCCGCGCCTTGCTTAGCGAGCACGATCTTTTCGCGAATCTCCTCGTTGCGAATCACCAGCCACGCGACGCGCATCCCTGGAGCCATGATCTTGCTGCCCGTTCCCGAGTAAACGATCGGCGCCGTGCTTTGGAACGAAACCAGCGACGGCAGATCCTTCCCCTCGAACCGCAGCTCGCCGTACGGATCGTCTTCGACGATCGGCAGATCGAAGTGCTCGCAGATGCGAACGATGCGCTCGCGGCGCTCTTCGGAGAGAGTACGACCGGTTGGATTTTGAAAGTTCGGTACCAAATAGATGAATTTCGGAAACGGATCGGCGTGTTCCAAAACGCGCTCTAGGGAAGCGGGTATCATGCCATCGTCGTCGGTTTCCACGGTGAGATACCGCGCTTGGTATGCGTCGAAAGCTTGAATAGCGCCGAGATACGATGGATTTTCGAGAACGACGTGATCGCCGGGATCGAGCAAAATTTTGGCGACGAGGTCCAAGCCTTGCTGCGATCCGTTGACGATCGTCACGGAATCCGCACCGAATACTTGGCCGGTGCGCCGCGTCAGGCGTTCGGCGACCCATTCGCGCATCTCCGGAATTCCCTCGGTAACGCTATATTGCAAGGCCGCACCGCCGCGCCGTTCCATGACTCGCCGGGTTGCCTCGGCAATGGCCGTGGTGGGAAAGAGCTCCGGCGCAGGCAGGCCGCCACCGAACGAAATTACGTCGGGCTGCTGCGTGACCTTAAGCATCTCGCGGATCGTCGAGGCGCGTAACCGTTCGGTGCGCTCGGCAAACCGGGCAGCTCGGGAAACGGTAGTCATCCCGCTTATTTACACGACCGCCCCTCGGCGGCCCCCTGTGAAGAAAGTTTCGGCGATGCGCTTGCGGAATCGGCGCACTGGCATGAAGGGTGAAAACCTTGGGCGCATCCTCCTCTCTCTACCCTACGCGCGCAAGATCGGAACGGTCTCGTTCACGGCGCTGGCTCAAGCCTACCGCCGTATTTTGGCGTTACGCGGCGGCCCGGTCGACGTGTTGTCCGAGCGTGACGGTATCCGCTTCCGCCTGGACATCAGCGAGTGGGTGCAGATGCGCATCTTCTTCGACCGCTTCATTCCGACGTACGACGTCGACGAGCTGGAGTTCGCTAAACGCGCCCTGCGCGAGGGCGACGTCGCACTCGACGTCGGCGCGCAAATCGGTCTCTACACGTTGACCTTCTCAAAATCCGTCGGCAAGAACGGCCGCGTGATCTCGTTCGAGCCGGATCCACGCAGTCGCGAGCGTTTGACCGCGAACCTGGCGCTCAATGAGTTCGCATGCAACGTCACGCTCTTGCCGCTCGCGCTTTCCGACCGGCCCGGCGAGGCGACGTTTTATCGAAGCAGTAATCTCGGCCACAACAGCATGCAGTCCGGAACCGCACTCGAGACTCGCATCGACGAGATTCGCATTCAAACGACCACGGTCGACGAGTTCTGCCGGCAAGAATCGATCGAGCGAATCCGCCTTGCGAAGATCGACGTCGAAGGACACGAGAGCGCGGTGTTGTCCGGCGCGCGCGAGACGCTGGCGCGAGGCGCGATCGATTTTATCATGATGGAATACGTTGCCGAGCGGGCCGCCGAGCTGTCGACGGAAGGGTTTGGAGACGCACGGTTGCTAGCGGCCGGTTACCGGCGCATTCTTCCCGACTTGCCGCTCGAGCGCTGGCCGAAGGTTGCGAACCTCGTTTACGCCGCGCCCGGCGTTACGCTTTGACCAACGGGCTGCCGATCGGGGCCCGCGGGCCGACGAACGAGTTGCCGCTGAAAGCCAGGATCGCAGCGCCCAGTCCGATCAGGGCGACGAAGACCATCACGACCGCACCCACGACGGGAACGAGCTCGGCGGCCGTGATCAACGCAAGGCCGACAATCAGGGCGGCAAACGGTGACGGCGTGGTCTTTGGGCTGAGGACGTCCCACAATCGCCGGCCGACCAGCAGCGCGAGCGCCGCCTTTCCAAGGAAAAGGCCGGCGATGACCGCGACGGCTTCGACCGCGATGAACGGGATCAGCAGAATCGTGCAGAGCAGCAAGATCGCCAGCGGAACGACTGCGACCCATCCGACGAGCCCGATGGCGGCGCATAGTCCGGGATGGTTTTCCAGCCGTTCGACGGCCATTCGCGTGCGCATCGGAAAGATAAGGAAGAAGAGCACGGCGACGAGATCCCACACGATCCGCCATATCAAACGAAAGTCGCCCGTGGTGTCCCGATAGGGTGCAGTTCCCGCCCACGGAACGACGGCGCTGGCGACGTCGCCGCCGACCATGTTGACCTGTCCGGTGATGGCCGCCCCCGGGCGAACGTAGGCCGTGCCGCCGACGACGTTGACGTCACCGTCGACCGAGCCTTCGATCGTTGCGTCGCCAAAGATGACCGTTAGATCGCCTTGAACGACTTGTCCGGGTTCGACGATGACGGAACCGACGTACGTTCCGCCGTGATAAACGCTCTGAACGCTCGCCAGTGCCGCGACGGGCGCCAACGCAGCGACGAGCAGCTGCCAGGACGGCCGCGAACTTCACGCGCGCCATCACGACCCGCCCTCCGAAGCGGCGAGATGATCGTTCAGCAGCGGTCGTATCGTGCGATAGAAGACGTAAATCGCCGCCAGCAGCAGCGCGTCGATCGCAAGCACGCTGACGACGATCGAGAACGCGATTGGTGCGATGGGCGAGACCGCGTGCACGCCGTGGGCGATCGCCTGCCAGCCGCTGGCGATAACGCTCGTCCACGCGCCCGGGACGTGAGCGCGCGGCCAAACGAGCGCGATCGTTAGCGCTACGGCCCAGGCGCAAATTAAATAGAAGAGCGCGACGATCCACATTGCCCGGCGAGGCGCGTGCGGAACCGGCATACTCCGGACTCGAGCCATGACGCTCTGACTGAAATCGGGCTGAACATCGATCGTCTTACGCGTATGCAGCAAGCCGTCCACGATCCGCAACCGCCGGTGCAACAGTTCGCAGGCGGAGCACTGCTGCAAGTGCGCGGCCACGGCGAGCATCTGACGCGCGGGCAGCGTCGCTTCGACGTATTCGTCGAGGACCGTTTCAAACCACGAGCAGCGCACTACGGCCTCCCTTGGCGGCGTGTTGCATCGCGCCTCGCTCCTCACGCTCGCGCATTTTTTTTGCCAGCGCGAGCTTTCCGCGGTGAATCAGCGTCTTCACGTTGCCTAGCGAAAGTCCCAGCGTGCCGGCGATCGTCGCATATTCCATATTGTCGAAGTACCGTAATGCCAACACCGTGCGCGAACGTTCGGGCAGCTCCGAAAGCGCTTCGCGCAGCTCGCGTTCGGCTTCTTCCCGCAGCACGCCGCCCGATGGGTCGCCTTCGCGCGAAAGATCCGGCAGCGCGTTTTCCAGCGTCTGATCTTCGGGGAACTGCTGCGCGCGCGGACGGCGAAGCGACCGGCCCAAATGCGTTCGAACGACGTTGCGCGCGATTTGATAGATCCAGGTGGAGAACTTGCCGAGCTGCGGATTGAAGGTCCCCAGATGCGCGTAAGCGCGCAAAAACGTCTCTTGCGTGAGGTCCGCCGCCTCGTTGGCGTCGCGCAACCCCGCGCTTACGAAGTTTGCGATACCTCGGCGGTACCGTTCGACGAGCACTTCGAACGCATCGATTTTGCCTTCGCGCACGCGGCGAACCACCTCCTCATCGCTTAGATGTTGTAGCGCCATTGGGCCTTACAGCATTTCTCTTAGCACGACGTACCGCACGGAGGCGGCTTTGTTACGCCCTGCCGGAGGCGAGGTTCGCAAGGGGTGGGTTGGCGGCGTCCTTCTCCGAGAGAATGGGCGGCCGGTGCTCGAGGGGCCAAGCGACGGCGAGCTGCGGGTCGTCCCAAGCTACGCCAAACTCGGAGGCCGGGTCGTAGAGCGCGCTCTGTTTGTAAAGGAAGGCGACCTCGTCGGAGAGCGCAAGAAAACCGTGAAGGCAGCCTTTCGGCACGTAAATCTGGCGACGCTCGCTCGCCTTGAGCAGCGTTCCGTGCCAGCGTCCGTACGACGGCGAGCCCTCGCGCGCGTCCGCAATCACATCGAACGCTTCTCCGGCGAGCACCTGCACGAGCTTGCTCATCCGCGGGTCGCCGTGCAGGCCGCGCAGCACACCCCGGCGCGAAATCGACAGATTGTCTTGCACGAACGTATCAGCGACGCCGGCCTCGGCGTAGCGCGCGCTGGAGAAAATCTCAGCAAAACTACCGCGCGCGTCTGTATATACTGTAGGCGTGACAAGCAGGGCACCGGCGATTGGAAGGGGCTCGACGGTCATAAGGCCCTGTGGCTTCAAGAGGAGCCCGAGCGGCCCTTCCCGCAAATTGACCGTGTCCATGAAACGACTATTGCGCCAGGCGTCAGCTTTTGCCGTCGCCATCATCTTCGCTGGCCCGCTTGCAGCCTGCGGCGGCTCGTCCGGCGGCGTCGCCGCAATTCCGAATGCGCCGTCGGCGCCCATGAACGCCGCTTCCGGAAAGATCCAGCACGTCGTCATCATGATTCAAGAGAATCGTTCCTTCGACGATTTGTTCGCGCGCTTTCCCGGTGCGGACGGGGCGAAGTGCGGAATGCTCAACGGCAAATGCACTGCTCTCAAGGAGGTTCCGCTCTACAGCCCGACGTTCCCAAACTACGTCTATAGAGATTTCCTTACGGACTACGACAACGGCAAGATGGACGGTTTCGCTAAAGCCAGCAGTAGCGTCGTTTATCAATACGTGGATCCGAAGCAAATCGTGCCGTACTGGTCGCTGGCAAAGCAGTACGTACTCGCTGATCACCTGTTCATGACGCAGGGCAGCGCCAGTTACACCGCACACCAAGCGCTCATTCGCGGCGGCACGCGCATCGACGCAAATCGCACGCTCGTCGACGTTCCCAGCGACGGTTCGTCTGGGGCGTGGGGCTGCGACGCTCCGGTTGGAACGACCACGCCGTTCCTCACGAACGCGGGACAGTATGTGCCCAACGGACCGTTTCCGTGTTTGGGGGCGAGCTACGCGACCTTGCGCGACACGCTCGACGCCAAAAAGCTCAGCTGGAAATATTACGTTCCGGATGAGATCGATAGCCATTTCGACGGCAACATTTGGAACGCGTTTGATTCCGTCAAGGCGGTTCGCCACGGGTCGGAATGGGGTAGCAAAGTCGTTTCGCCATCGACGAGCCTCGTTTTCAGCGATATCGCCAAAGGTCAGCTGCCCGCCGTGTCGTGGGTCGTTCCGGATGCGTGCAACTCCGACCACCCCGGCACATTCTCGGAGTGCGCGCACCACGACACCGGGCCGTCCTGGGTCGCCTCGATCGTAAACGCGGTCGGCAAGAGCAAGTATTGGAATTCGACGGCCGTCATCGTCGTTTGGGACGACTGGGGCGGCTTCTACGATCACGTGCCGCCGCCGCAAATCGACTCCCAGGCGGAAGTCGGCGGCCCGGGTTTTCGCGTCCCCATGATTATCGTTTCACCGTATGCCAAAAAAGGCGTTGTCGTCCATCACGTCTACGGGTTCGGGAGCGTGGTGCGGTTCGTTGAAGACACCTTTGGTCTGCCGAGCCTCAACACGAGCGATGCGATCTCGCGTGACTTTGCCGTCGACGCCTTCAACTTTAGGCAGAAGCCGCGCGCCTTCGTACCGATTGCAGCGAAATATTCACAGAGTTTCTTCGAACATCAGCAGCCTTCGGGTCTGCCGGTGGACACGGAGTAATCGACGATGAAACGAGTGATCGCGCTGCTCGCCTGCATGGCGTTCGCCGCATGCGGCGCAAACGGATCGCCGCAAACGGGGTCGCTGCCGGCAACTCCCGATTCGGTGGCCGCTGCGGCACCGCACTTCCAACACATCATTCTCATGATTCAGGAGAACCGCAGCTTCGACAATTTCTTCGCGACGTATCCGGGTGCGGACGGCGCCGTGAGCGGAAAGATCCACACCGGCGCAACGGTGCCGTTGACGATGCAAAATCTCCTCGGTAAGGACATCGGCCACACCTGGCAGGCATTCGTCACATCGTTTGACCGCGGCAAGATGGACGGTTTCGACCTCAACGGATACGGTGGGTGGGGCTCCGGAGCTAAAGTCGGCGCCTACGTCTACCAATACGTGAATCCCGCGCAGATTCAACCGTATTGGTCGATGGCGCAGCAGTACGTGCTTGCCGATCGCATGTTCGAAACGCAGTCCAGCGGAAGTTTCATCGGCCATCAAGATTTGATCGCGGCCGGCACGGCGATTAACGCGAAGGAGGACCTCGCCAACTATCCCACCAGCACGCCGTGGGGCTGCGACGCGCCGTCCGGCACGAGGACGTCGCTCGTGACGACTCCTCGTCAGTTGTTAGCCGGCGCGGGGCCGTTCCCGTGTATGACCTATGCCACGTTGGCCGACCTGCTCGACGCCAAACGCATTTCCTGGAAGTATTACGCGCCGCCGCTCTCCACGAACGTCGGATACCTCTGGTCGGCCTTCGACGCGATTAAATCCGTCCGGTACGGTCCGCAGTGGAAGACCAACATCGTTCCGTCACAGTTGAAAATCTTCAAAGACATCAAGAACGGCAAGCTGCCGCAATTCTCGTGGCTGCTGCCGGACTTCCAAGATTCAGACCATCCGGGAACGACTTCGGATACCGGACCGTCGTGGGTAGCGTCGGTCGTCGACGCCGTCGGCAAAAGCAAATACTGGAAATCGACCGCAATCGTCGTCGTGTGGGACGACTGGGGCGGATTCTACGATCACGTGCCGCCTCCGCAGATCGACAACCAAGGTTTAGGTTTCAGGGTCCCGCTGCTCGTGATCGCGCCGTACGCCAAGAAAGGCTACGTCTCGCACAAGGGATACGAGTTCGGCAGCATCTTGAAATTCGTCGAAAATAACTGGTCGCTGGGCACGCTGCATGCGACCGATTATCGCGCGCCGGACTTTACGAACGACTTTTTCAACTTCGCGCAAGCGCCCCGCCCGTTCGTTAAGATCTCGGCGAAGTACCCACAGAGCTACTTCGAACATCGCCCGCCGTCATACCGCGCGGTGGACGATCAATAAGCCCGTGGCGGCCACCACAGCGGTCGATCGCGGAATTGCGCGCCTCCAGGGAAGCATTATCCTCCGCCAGGGGGCGCTCGTCTTTTTCGCGACGATGGTGCTCAACGTCGGCGGGTTCGTCTTTCACGCGATTGCCAGCCGCAAGCTAGGCGTTGCAGAGTACGGCGTGCTCTACACGCTGATTTCCGGCTGTACCATCGCTGCCGTACCAGCCGCGCTCGCGGTACCCGTCATCGCGCGGTTCGCGGCGGAGTTTCGCGTGCTGCACGACGAGCGCCACATCCGGCGTTTAATCGTCGACGTCGTCCGTCTCTTCGGAGCTCTGGCCGTCGTCTATCTTGCGCTCGCGTTCGCGACGATGCATCCGGTCGGGGCGTTTTTACACGTGCCGGCTTGGACGGTTCCGTTCGTCGCCATCATGGGCGGCGGCATGCTGCTCAGCGGCGTGCTGCGCGGCGTCGCGCAAGGAACGCAAAATTACGGCGCGTTTACGATCTCGTGCGTTACGGACGGCGCGGCGAAGGTCATCGTGCTTGCGGCGTGCATGGTGTTGGCGCTCGGGCTCGTCGGCGGCGCGCTCGGATTCGTCGCGGGGATCTTCGGCGGAGCCGTCGCAGTCGGCGGCGCGCTGTTTTTCCGCTACCGCCGCATCGGCGAGCACGAGATCCGCTACGATTGGCGCCGCATCGCACTGTCGGGCGTCGGTTCGGCCGCAATCACCTTAGCCGGAGTATTGATGGGATCGATGGACGTCGTGCTCGTCAAGCATTTCTTCGATGCCAATCAAGCCGGTATTTACTCCGCGGCGTCGCTGGGCGGCAAGGTGCTGCTCTATTTCGTGGGCTTCGTCCCGACGATTTTGCTGCCGCAGGCGACGGAACGCCACGTGCGCGGCGAGCGCACGCGCTATGCGCTGGCCGCGTGCGTCGTGATTTTGGTCGGTATCGGCATTGCCGGCGTTATCGCGCTAAAGTTCTTCGGGATCGTGCTGCTGCACGCGCTCGTGGGACACGCGTTCGATGCAGCCGGAAGCCTGCTGTTGCCTTATGGTACGGCGATGGTCTGTCTGGCGCTTTCGGGCATGTTGGGCTCGTACGGTATCGCGACGCACCGGATCGCATTTGCGGTGCCGCTGATCTTCTGCATCGTCGGTACCTTGATCAGCATCGCGCTCTTTCATCGCACCCTCGAGCAGGTCGTTACCGCGGTTGCCGTGGGAAATGAGGTGACGGTGTGCGCGGTTGCAATTACCATTGCCGCGCAAGCGGCATTGGGCGAGCGCGCCGTCAACGCTGCGTGAACCGCGCCCTTCTCATCGGCGGTTCGGGACAGCTCGGCACGGAGATCCGCCGCAGCTGGACGCGATGGAAGATTCTCGCCCCGGCGCATGCGGAGCTCGATATCGAAAACGACGATGCGGTCGATGCGTTCGTGGCCCGAGAGAAACCCGCCGCCGTCGTCAACTGCGCCGCTTTTCACAACGTCGACCGGTGCGAGACGGAGCCGGATCGCGCGCTGGCCGTCAACGCGATCGCCGTCGAACGCCTCGCCCGCAGCGCTCGCGACAACGATGCCGTCTTCGTGACGATCAGTACCGACTACGTATTCGACGGAACGGCGACGGTGCCGTACACGGAACGCGATTGTCCGGGGCCGCTCTCGGCATACGCGGTTTCGAAACTCGCCGGCGAGCAGCTCGTCGCGCGCCTCGATTCGCGCGCGCTGGTCGTGCGCACGTGCGGCGTTTACGGCGTTCGTCCGTCTGCGAGTAAAGGGCATACGTTCGTCGACCGCGTCATCGCGCAAGGCCGGGCAAAGGAGACGATTCGGATCGTCGACGACGTGACCGCGTCGCCGACGTTCGCCGGCCACTTGGCCGAAGCGCTGCTCTCGCTCGTGGAGTCCGGAGCGACCGGCCTCTATCATGCCGCGAACGCCGGTCCCGTCACTTGGTACGATTTCGCAGTAGAGGCGCTGCGCCAAGCGGGCGTCGATCATTCCGTCGAGCCGATTCCGGCTTCGGCGTGGAAGGCTGCGGCGCGGCGTCCGGCGTTCTCCGCGCTGGACAGCAGTAAGCTGCGCGCGTCGGGCTTCGAGATGCCCGGCTGGCGCGAGGGAATCGCCGCGTACCTGCGGCGCAGGAGCGCTCCGGAGTCTCCTTAGGGCTTAACGCGCCGGACGGCGAAGAACGCTATACCATGGAGTTAAGGGTGGATCGCTCGCGGATCGAACGCTGCCGGGAGCTAGCGCAAGCCATCGTCGCGCCGGTCGAAGAGTTCATTACCGCTCACTCGACGGTTTCGGTCGAGCGTGCCGTGCTGCGCCTGCTCGGCGTCGACGGCATCGGCGCCGACGAAGTTCCGATCCCGAATCTCATCGTCGACGCGCTCACGCCGGCTCAACGCCGGGACGGCGTGGCAATGGCTTTCGGGAAAGCGTTGGCTGAGACGGGCCTCGAGCCGCAGCCGCTGGGCGAAGCGCTCGCCGCCGGACGGTATCATCTCGCCGACTTCACGCAAACGCCCGATGCGGCCGCGCGCGGCTCGCTGCGCCCGTACGTCGAAGGAGCGCTGGCGCGCATTCGAGGGCGCCGCGACGAGCGCGTCGATCGGCTGGAGCGTTTGCCGCAACTCGAACCGCCGCTGCTCTACGTCATCGTCGCGAGCGGAAACATCTACGAAGACCGCACCGCTGCGGTTGCGGCCGCCGAAGCCGGCGCGCAGATCATCGCGGTCATTCGCTCGACCGGTCAATCGCTGCTTGACTTCGTCCCCTTCGGGCCCACGACCGAAGGCTTTGGCGGCACGTATGCCACGCAGGCCAACTTCCGGATCATGCGCACCGCGCTCGACGAAGTTTCGGAGCGACTCGGGCGCTACGTGATGCTCACAAACTACGCGAGCGGCCTTTGCATGCCGGAAATCGCCACGATGGCGGCGGTCGAGCGTTTGGACATGCTGCTCAACGACTCGATGTACGGCATTCTCTTCCGCGACATCAACATGAAGCGGACGTTCGTCGACCAGCACTTCAGCCGCATGCTCAATGCGTACTCGGGCATCATCATCAACACCGGCGAGGACAACTATCTCACGACGGCCGACGCGGTCGAGCAAGCTCCGGCCGTGCTCGCGTCGCAGTTCATCAACGAAGAGTTCGCGCACCGTGCGGGCATGCCGGACCGTCAAATCGGTCTAGGCGACGCGTACGAGATCAATCCCGATCTCGAGGACGGCTTTCTCTACCAGGTGGCGCAGGCGCAGCTCGCGCGCCAAATCTTTCCGAACGCTTCGCTGAAATACATGCCGCCCACCAAGCACATGACGGGCGACATCTTCAAAGGACATCTGATCGACGCACTGTTCAATCTCACATCCGTGATGACCCGGCAGACGATTCATCTGTGCGGGATGCTGACCGAAGCGATTCACACGCCGTTCTTGGGCGATCGCGTCCTTTCGCTCGAGAATGCGCGCTACGTCATGAGTACGGCTCGGCACTTCGGCGACGAGATTACCTTCAAGCCGGGCGGTATCGTCGAGCAGCGCGCGCAGGACGTGCTCGAAGGATCCCAACGGCTGCTGGAACGAGTGGCCTCGATGGGATTGATGCACGCAATCGACGCTGCCGCGTTCGCCGACGTCACGCGTCACCCCGACGGCGGGCGCGGTTTCGACGGCGTTTTCGAGCGGTCGGCGGTGTACTACAATCCGTTCGAAGAGCCCCTTCGACTCGCTTCGCTCGCTCAGGACTGCGCGCTCTCCGAGCGCTTGGCTGTAAGGAATGTCTAAATTAGTTAAACCGTATGGGGACACGATGAACGACGGCAAGGTGCAGTTGTCGTTTACGCTGCCGGTCGAGTGGAGCGAAGCCGCCGACGAAGCGGCACGCCAGTTGGTCGCCAAAATGGGATTCGCCGACGTGCAGGTTGCCGAAGGACGCCGCATCGCCGCCGGCTTTTCGTTCTTCGTCGTCTACGCAGCGACGCCCCAAGCGGTCGACGTCGAGAGCATCAAGGCGCCGTCGGCGCGCGAGCATGCGATGAGCATGGAAGAGGTCGACGATTTCGTCACGCGGCAGATCGGACGCAAGATTCGCATCGCCGGCGCTTGCATCGGCACCGACGCCCACACGGTCGGCATCGACGCGATCCTCAATATGAAGGGATACAAAGGCGATTACGGCCTCGAACGCTACCATTCGTTCGAGGCGTATAACCTCGGCAGCCAGGTCGCGCCCGAAGACCTGGTCCGCTACGCCAAGGAAAACCGCATCGACGCCATCTTGGCGTCGCAGGTCGTCACGCAAAAAGGGAGCGACGTCAAGAACTTCACGGAGCTCGTCGAGCTGCTCGAGGCGGAGGGACTGCGCGACGACGTCGTGGCGATTTGCGGCGGTCCGCGCGTGACCAACTTGATGGCGAGCGAGCTTGGCTACGATGCTGGATTCGGCCGCGGAACGCTCCCGAGCGAGGTCGCCGCGTTTGTGGCGGTTACCCTCGCCGAGCGTTTGAAGCTGCGAGAAAAAGTAACCGGGCGGGCGGGCGTCTAAGTCTCAGAGCGCGATGCTCGACGAACTTCTCGGGTGGTTCACCGGAAAAGAGCCGAATCGCCGCAAGTATCCCCGCAAACGCAAGCCGTACCGAGCGACCGTTTCGGTTGACGGCGGCGTAACGCAGCGTCCGGCGATCGGTTTGGATATCAGCGGCGGCGGTCTTTGTTTGCTGACGCAGGAGCCCACCGGCACCGAAGAGTTCGAGGTGCGCGCCACCATCGATACGCGCGTGCTGCGGATGCGCGCGAAATCCGTTTGGCAAGACACCGTTACGCACCAGGGCAAATCGGTCTGGCGATACGGCATGCGTTTTACCGGCATCTCGGCCGACGATTGGGACACGATTATCCGATACACGACCGACAAACCGGTGCAAGAAGTCAACAAGGCGCAAGAAGAGCTCGTCTCGGTTCGCATGACGCCCGACGATGCGAACCGCCTGCTGCCGATCCAGCTGCAGCGCAGACTGCTCGCAATGCTCGTCGAACGCCGGCGGCTCGCGCCGCTGCAAGATAACGTCACGCCTCTGGTGCAGTATTTTTACTCCGGCGTCGTTCGCTACAACAACGAGCTGATGCACCGCTTGACCATCCAGTCGAAGGTCGTAAATTCCGAGGGCGCCGAGATGTACGAAACGCGGTTCGTGTTCGACGATCAAGGCACCAAGGTTGAGATGTTGAATTGAGAATACCTTGAAGAAAACAGCGTTAATCACCGGTATCACCGGCCAGGACGGATCGTACCTGGCCGAGTTGCTTTTGGCCCAGGGCTATCGCGTCGTCGGAATGACGCGCCGCACCAGCACCGAGGTGCACGAGCGTATCGAGCACATCGTCGGCAACATTGAAATCGTCTCCGGCGACCTGCTCGATCAAAGCTCTATCCAGTCGATCGTCGCGCGATACGAGCCGGACGAGGTCTACAATCTCGCGGCGCAGTCGTTCGTTCCCACGTCGTGGGAGCAGCCGGTCCTGACGGGGGAGTTCACCGCGCTCGGCGTTACGCGCATGCTCGACGCGATCCGCCACGTCAATCACAAGATCAAGTTCTATCAAGCGTCGAGCTCCGAGATGTTCGGCAAAGTCGTCGAGGTTCCGCAAAAAGAAACGACGCCGTTCTATCCGCGCAGCCCGTACGGCGTCGCAAAAGTCTACGGCCATTGGATTACGGTGAATTATCGCGAGTCGTACGACATGTTTGCGTGCAGCGGAATATGCTTTAACCACGAGTCGGAGCGTCGAGGTAAGGAGTTTGTGACACGAAAAATCTCCTATGGCGTCGCACGAATCAAGACGGGACTTGCAAAAGACCTTTGTCTAGGTAATCTCGACGCGCAGCGGGATTGGGGCTATGCCGGCGACTACGTGCGCGCGATGTGGATGATGCTACAGGCTGCTGAGCCGGACGACTACGTCGTTGCGACGGGTCGCACGCACAGCGTACGCGAGTTCGTGCGCATTGCATTTGAAGCGGCCGGGCTCGGTTCGTACGAACCGTACGTTGTCATCGACCCGCGCTTCGTGCGTCCTGCAGAAGTCGATTTGCTGATCGGCGATCCCGCGAAGGCGCATCAAAAACTTGGCTGGCAGCCGCAAGTAACGTTCGAAGAGCTCGTCGAGATGATGGTCAAAGCCGATATCGACCGGCTCGCCGAAAACGCTCGCGTCTAGGTACACACATAATGCGTGCGCTCGTTACCGGAGCGTCGGGATTCGTCGGGCATTATCTCGTTGCTGCGCTGCGGAATGAGGATGCAGAAGTCTTTGCGTGTGGTGCACCGCGCGACGCCGGCGAAGGCCTAACGATCGACCTTGCCGACGTTGCAACGTTACGCGCTGCGGTCCATGCGGCGCGGCCAACGCACGTCTTTCATCTAGCGGCGCAGACCTTCGTCCCCGATTCCTTGGGGTCTCCGGAGGTAACGTATCGCGCGAACGTCATCGGTACCGCGCTCGTCGCGCAGGCTATACGCGAATACGCGGCAGCAAACGCAACGATGCCGCGGCTGCTGTTCACGAGCTCGGCCGAAGTCTACGGCGCGCGAGCGCACCGCGACTTTCCGCTGCAAGAGTCCCTCGACTTGCGCCCGGCCAATCCCTACGCTGCAAGTAAAGCCGCGGCCGAAGCGATTCTCCTTGGAGAGTCCCGCAGCTTTGGGCTCGACGTCGTCGTCGCTCGGGCGTTCAATCATATCGGGCCGGGTCAAAGCGATCGCTTCGTCGTGCCCTCGTTTGCGGCGCAGCTCGCCCGGATTGCGCGCGGCGCCTCGCCGGTGCTTCTGGTCGGCAATACCGACGTGGCGCGCGACTTTCTGGACGTGAGAGACGTCGTACGCGCCTACGTCGCCCTCTCGCGTGACGGGGAGCGGGGCGAGATCTACAACGTCTGCAGCGGCAACGCCGTCAGCATTCGCGACGTGCTGCGCGAGCTCGTGACGATTGCACGCGTTCCGGTCGAGATTCGGGAAGATCCGTCGCGACTGCGGCCCAGCGACGCTCCGATCTTCGTCGGCAGCGCGCGAAAGCTGCGCGAGCGCACCGGCTGGGAGCCGGAGATTGCGCTTGGGCGCTCGCTGCGCGACGTATACGAGGCGGCTTACGCCGCGGCGTCGTAAGGCTGGGTAATGGATTCGGGTTCCGAAAGCTTTGAAGCGTTTGTTTTCAAGAACCGCGGCGCGTTGCTTGCGGCGCCCGCCGTCGCACTTGCGGCGCTCGGAAAGCCGAGCGCGTTTAGCGTTGCCGCGGGTTTGCCGATCGCCATCGCCGGCGAGCTGCTGCGTTGTTGGGCGGTCGGGTACTCGGGCGTTACCACGCGCGGCGACGCGGTCGAGGCGCCGAAGCTCGTAAGTGCGGGCCCGTACGCCTACGTTCGCAATCCGCTGTACGTTGGGAACTTCCTTACCGCTGCCGGTTTTGCATTCGCGTTCACCGGCAAGAACTCGCCGCTCGCGCGTTTGGGTCTCGTCGCCGGCGCGCTGGGTTCGATGGCCGCCGTCTACGCGACGATCGTTCCGCACGAAGAGCGCTTTCTGCGCGAAAAGTTCGGAGAAGAGTTCGAGCGGTATTGCGAGCGCGTTCCGCCGGTCGTCCCGCAGCTGGAACCGATGCCCGACGGAGCGGGCGAATGGCGCGCGGACGTCATTACCAAAGCGGAAAGCAACACGTTCGCCACGTTCGGAGCGATGCTCGCGACGCTCGCGCTCAAGGCGTTGCGCGCCTAAAAGGCGGTGCTCCGGTGACGGTTCGACGCAGTCTCAGCTTCGCGATCGCCGTCACCGCCCTGGTGGCCCTTCTCGAGTTTTGGGGCGGCTACGCATCGCATAGTTTGGCTCTGACGAGCGACGCGGTTCATGTAACCATGGATCTGTTCGCGCTCGGCTTGGCGCTGCTCGCCGCAATCGGCGCAGAACGGCCGGCCGATCGAAAGCGAACGTACGGATACGGCCGAATCGAAGTCTTGGGTGCGCTCGTCAACAGCACGATTTTGCTGATCGCAACGATCGCGATCGTGTATGCGGCCGCGCGCAGGTTCGGCGCACCGGTCGAGCCGGAAGCCGCGATCATGTCGGTCGTCGCCGGCATCGGGCTGGTCTGCAACGCGATCGTCGGTTTCGTGCTGCACGAATCGCAGCGGGATCTCAACGTTCGCGCGGCTCTTTTTCACGTGTTCGGCGACGCGTTGGGCGCCCTCGCCGTTATCGTCGGCGGCGTCGCAATCGCGCTCACGCATTTTGCCTGGATCGACCCTGCGCTCTCGCTCTTCGTAGCCGCGATCATCGTCACGGGCGTATTGCGAGTGATGCGAGACGCGACCAACGTTTTGCTCGAGAGCACGCCACGCGGACTCGACGACGCCGAACTCACCAAACATATCGCGGCGATTTCGGGCGTGACGGGCGTTCACGACCTTCACGTCTGGTCGATCGGCAGCGGTTCGCACGCGCTTTCCGCGCACGTGTTGCTCGACGACCGGCGGCTCAGCGAAGCAAATGCGGTGCTGCGGCAGATCGATGAATGCTTGCGCGAGCACTTCGGCATAGCGCACGTGACGATCCAGTTCGAGTGCGAAACCTGCCCCGTCGTGGTGAATCACAGATGAGCCGCTCTATGCATCTGCGTAGGAACAAGCTCCCGGCGCGGGCTCCTGACCTGGGATTTAGAGGAAGTCTAATGGGCGTGGCAAGAGAACTATCGCTGCAGGCTCAAAGCGGCCTTTGGGATAGGGAATGAAATTATCAATACCAATCGTAAGGTCGTGCGCGCTTGCCGCTCTTGCGGGTTTTGCCGGCGGCTGTGCGTCTGCGACCGTCGTCCCGGCACAGCCCCCGGCCGCAAATGCGCGGCGCTCGCCGGCAGCGCTTTCAACGAAGATTCAGCACGTCTTGATCCTCATTCAGGAGAACCGCAGTTTCGACAACTTCTTCGCGACGTTCCCAGGTGCCGACGGCACGAGGCAAGGACGGCTTCATAACGGCACTACTGTTTCATTGGCGCAGGCCGGTCTGCTCGACCGCACCGACGTTCCGCACGGCTATAACGACTATCGAATCGATTACGACGGCGGCAAGATGGACGGTTTCGGCGTCGTTGCGAGCGACTATGGGTTTCCCGAGGTCGCACCGTATCAATACGTGGATCCAAGGCAGATTGCCGTGTATTGGACGCTGGCCAAACGGTACGTGTTGGCCGACCACATGTTCATGACGGCCGGCAGCGATAGTTTCATCGCGCATCAGGACCTGATCGCCGGCGGCACCCAAATTAATGCTAACGATGCGATCGTCGACGGAGCGGTTTCAGGCAATAACCGGCCGGGATGCGATGCAGCAGTCGGAACGGTCACGTCGCTGGTGACCCGCGACGGCGCGTACCTGCAAGATGCCGGTCCCTTTCCGTGCTTCCAATACGCGACGTTGCGCGACCTCCTCGATCGCAAACACGTCAGTTGGCGGTACTATCACAGCACACCCTACGATGCCTGGAATGCTTTCGAAGCAATTCGCGCGGTTCGTTATAGCCGGGAATGGGGCACCAACGTCGTAGATCCACAGGCCAAACTGTTTACGGACATCAAATACCGAAGGCTTCCCAGCGTATCGTGGGTGATACCGACCGGAGAATACTCCGATCATCCCGGAATGCCGCGCGATTACGGGCCGGACTGGATCGGCAGCATCGTCAATGCCATCGGCGAAAGCTCGTATTGGAATTCGACTGCCATCTTTATCGTTTGGGACGATTGGGGAGGGTTCTACGACCACGTTGCTCCACGTCAATTCGACTTTGGCCAACTAGGGTTTCGCGTACCGGCAATTGTCGTCTCGTCCTATGCGCGCACCGGCTACGTCGCGCACACCGAGTACGAGTTCGGCAGCATTCTCCGTTTCATCGAAGATAACTGGCAGCTTGGAAGGCTCGGCACTAGCGACGTTCGCGCCAACAGCATCGGCAAGGTCTTCGATTTTTCGCAACAGCCGCGGCCGTACGTTCCCGTTCACGTCGCGCACCCGCCGAGCTTCTTCCTATCGCTTCCCCCTTCAAATCTCCCGTTGGATACGGAATAACGTTGTTGCCGCCGGACGACGATTGACGACGATGAAAGCGTTTTACGTCGGAGCAGCCGTTGCGGCGTTGGCATTCGCCGGATGCGCCGGCACGCATCCGATGCCGTCCTTCGACTTCTTTGGGCGCGATGTGCCTCGCTCTCAGAACGACAAGGGAGCGGCGAGTCGCTACATCAAACACGTCGTCGTCATCGTGCAGGAAAACCGCACGTTCGACAATTTGTTTTATGGTTTTGCCGGCGCGCATTACGCGACGTATGGATCGGCGCACGGCAAGCGAATAAAACTTCACGCCACAGGGCTGATCGGGCCGTGCTTGACCAACCAATGGGCCGAAGGCGTCGCCGATTACGACGGTGGCCGCATGGACGGCTTCGATCAAAACCATTTTGACTGCACGCGTCACGACGTCGCCGGCGGTTACGTCTACTCGTACGTTTATCATAACGAGGTCGCCCCGTATTGGACGATGGCAAAAGACTACGTGTTGGCCGATCACATGTTCCCAACGATGTTCGGCAACAGCTTCACGGCGCATCTCGACCTCATCGCCGCTACCGCTAGCCTTTCACCGTCGATTTCCGAAGTGAATACGCCGCTCGCGCAACCCTGGGGCTGCGATGCGCCGCCCGGCACGAAGACGTCGATCCTCAATACCAGCCGATTTGTAACCGACGGTGGCGGCCCGTTCCCGTGCTTCACGCAGTTTCGCACGCTGGCCGACACGCTCGATGCCAAACGGATCTCCTGGAAATACTACGCGCCGTCGGTAAACGCGTTCGGGGGGAACATTTGGTCGGAATTCGACGCCGTCGCAAATGTTAGGCATGGCGCGGATTGGACGCGCAACGTCGTCTCGCCGCCGACGTGGGCGATCTACGACGCGCGTAACGGACGGCTGCCGTCGGTGTCCTGGGTCATTCCGGACGCAATCGATTCCGACCATCCCGGTTTTGGACAAACGGGTCCGTCGTGGGTAGCTGCAGTCGTCAACGCGATCGGGAGGAGCAGGGATTGGCAGAGCACGGCAATCGTCGTGTTATGGGACGATTGGGGTGGTTGGTACGACGACGTGCCGCCGCCGCAGGTGGACTATCGCGGACTCGGCATACGAGTTCCGTGCATCGTCATCTCACCGTACGCAAAAGCGCACTACGTTTCGCACACGCGCTATGAGTTCGGCAGCGTCGTCAAGCTGATCGAGGAAGTCTTCGATCTGCCGCCGCTGGGTTCGTCGCGCGCAGGCTACACCGACACGCGTGCCAACAGCATGCTTGACGTTTTTAACTTCCGACAGAAACCACGTGCGTTCGACCCGATTCCTGCTAAGAAGCCGGCATCGTACTTTTTGATGCGGCCGCCGTCGCATCTGCCGCCGGACGCTGACTGACTGCGCAACCGTTTGGGGGGCCAAGCGCCTTCTATGAGAGAAGGATAAACGCTATGACTCAGACCCATTCCAAAGCCGTCGTGCTCTCGACGGCTCGCACCCCGTTCGGTAAGCTCGGCGGGTCACTCGCGCCGCTGGGCGCAACAAGCCTAGGCGCCGTCGCGCTCGCAGCCGTTATCGAACGTTCCGGCATCGATCCCTCCGACGTGGAGCACGCGATCTTCGGCGAGGTGCTTCAAGCAGGCGTCGGGCAAAATCCGGCGCGGCAAGTCGTGTTCAAAGCCAACCTCGCCAAGACCGTTACGGCCGAAACCGTCAACAAGGTATGCGCTTCGGGATTGCTCGCGGTGGTCGGTGCCATGCGTTCGATCAACGCAGGCGCCAATAACGTCGTCGCCGCCGGTGGAATGGAATCGATGTCCAACGCGCCCTACCTCTTGCGCGACGCGCGCTTTGGCTACCGGTTCGGCGACGGCGCGCTCGTCGACGCGATGATTTACGACGGACTATGGGATCAGTATTTCCCCATGACGATGTCGACGCAGGGCAGCAAAGTCGCCGGCGAAATGGGAATGACCCGCGAAGAACAAGATCGCTTTGCGTACGAAAGCCACCGTCGCGCGCATGAAACGCATAGCAAAGGCCACTTCGCCGACGAAATCGTTCCGGTACGGGTCGCGTCGAAAGCCAAAGGAAAAGTCGTCGTCGACAAACTTCCGCGGCGCGGCGACGTTCGCGTTCCGGCTTCGGTTGGCGCCGCCAATCGCGTTTGGGACCACGAGCCGTCGAGCGAATTCACGATGCAGTACGAACAGTACGCACCGTTCGTTACGGGCGATGTTGCGCATACCGTCGTCGACCGCGACGAGGCCGTACGCGGCGAGGCGAGTCTCGAGGCGCTGGCAAAGCTGCGACCCCTCGAAAAAGACGGCACGATTACTGCGGGCAACGCGCCGGGCGTCAACGACGGCGCCGCCGCACTGATTCTCGCCGACGAGCAGTGGGCCGCGCAGCGCGGTCACGAAGCGCTCGCCACGATCGTCGAGCACGCGGCGGTTGCCTGGGATTCACCGTACATCTGCCTAACGCCGGCGATGGCGGCCTCGAAGCTGCTCGATCGCGTCGGCCTTCGTCGCGAAGATATCGCGGTGTGGGAGATCAACGAAGCGTTTTCCGCCGTTGCCATTACGTCGGCACGCAACTTGGGACTCGACGAAGCAGCGATCAACAAGTTCGGCGGCGCCGTCGCGATGGGACACCCGATCGGTGCCTCCGGAGCGCGGATCATCGGCACGGTCATCAATCAGCTGCGCAAGCGCGGCGGTGGTTACGGTATCGCGACGATTTGCTCCGGCGGCGGGCAGGGTGACGCCGTTCTGGTGCGCGTCGACTAGAATATGCTCAGTGCCGAGCGGACGCAGTTCGACCTCACCGACGAGCAGCGGCAGATCGGCGCGCTGGCAGCGGAGATCGCACAACGCGAAATCGCACCGCACATCGCCCAATGGGATCGCGAGCACGTCTTTCCTCGCGAGCTCTACGGAAAACTTACCGAGGCCGGCATCATGGGCATCATCGTTCCCGAAGAGTTCGGGGGCGCCGGTGCCGATTATATTTCGTATGCGCTAGCGATCGAAGAGCTTGCGCGGGTCGATGCCGGCACCGCGGTGACGGTGTCGGTCCACGCGATGATTTGTTCGGCAATCGTGCGGCTCGGTAGTGCGGAGCAGAAGCGCCACTGGCTTCCGCAGCTTGCAAGCGGCGACGTGATCGCCGGATTCGCGCTAACCGAATCCGATGCGGGTTCGGACGCTGCGAACCTTCGCGGCACGGCACGCCGAACCGATTCGGGGTACGTGCTCAACGGTCGCAAGCAGTGGTGCACCAACGGCAGTCACTCCGGCGCAATCATGGCGATGTTTCGCACCGGCGGCTCCGGCGCCAAAGGCGTCAGCGCGTTCGTGATCGATTCGAAAGCGTCGGGCATCGTCGTTGAAAAGGTCACAGAAAAGCTCGGTATCCACACGAGCAACACCGTCGACCTCGCATTCGACGACGTGAAGGTTCCAAGCGGCGCGCTGCTGGGAAACGAAGGCGACGGGTTCGGCAACGCCATGAAGGCATTGACGGCCGGGCGCATCGGCATCGCGGCGCAAGCGGCCGGAATTCTCGCCGCCTGCCTGGACGAATCGGTGCAATTTGCTAAAGAGCGCACCGCGTTCGGGCGGCCGATCGGCGGTTTCGAAGGCGTGTCGTTCAAAATCGCGCAAATGGCGACGGATCTCGACGCCGCACGGCTGCTTATTTACCGTGCCGCGTCGTTGGCCGATGTAGGCAAGCCGTTCGCGATCGAAGCCAGCAAAGCGAAGTTGTTTGCGTCGACTGCAGCGCGCAAGCACGCGGCCGAAGCGCTGCAGATTCACGGCGGGTACGGCTTCACCACCGAGTTCCCAGTAGAGCGCCACTATCGCGACGCCAAAATCACCGAGATCTACGAGGGCACGTCGGAGATCCAACAGCTCATCATCAGCCGATCGCTCCTGGGCAAGCTCGATTAGCTGCGACTAAAGCTGCAAGGGTCGGCCAGAGCCCGTAATAGAACCAACGGCGGCTATGAATTTAATGGAGTACCAGGGCAAAGAGCTCTTTAAGCGGGCCGGCATTCCCGTGCCACGCAGCGGGCACGCACTCTCGGCGCACGAGGTCGCCGACTACATCGAAAAGACCGTCGGCGAGTGGGTGGTCAAAGCTCAAGTGCTCATGGGCGGACGCGGTAAGGCCGGCAAGATCAAGTTTGCCAACACCGCGGACGAAGGGCGGAGTGTCGCAACCGACATCCTTGCGACGCCGATGCCGCCGAACCGGCAGAATCCCAAAGGTGAGCCGGTCAACTCGCTGCTCGTCGAAGAAAAGCTGCCGATCGCCAAAGAGGCGTACTGCGCGATCACCATCGATCGCACGCAGAAGAAGCCCGTCATCATGGTCAGCCGTTTCGGCGGCATGGACATCGAGGAAGTCGCCGAGAATCATCCTGACTCGATCGCAAAGTTCTACGTGGATACCGCGATCGGATACTCGCCGTTCGTCGGCCGCGAGCTCGCGTTCGAATCGGAGCTCGATCCGGGATATCGCAAGCAGCTGCCGGCGATCGCCGGCGCGCTCTACGATCTGTTTTTCCGCTACGGCGCAAAACTCGTTGAAATCAATCCGCTCGTGCTGACCACCGACGGCCGCGTCTTTGCGTCCGACGCGAAGGTCGAGCTCGATGACGACGCGCTGTTCCGCAATCCCGAGTTTGCGGAATGGCAAAAGCACCTTCCGCTCGACGAAGACGAGCAGCTGGCGGCGAAGGCCGGACTTGGAATTCGCAACTTTCGCCGCTTCGACGGAAACGTGGGCACGATGGCCAACGGTGCGGGTCTGGCGATGGCTACCATGGATGCCGTCACCAATGCGGGTGGTAAGATCGCCAACTTTCTCGACGTAGGCGGCGGCGCCAACGCCGAGCGCGTCCGCAACTGTTACGAGCTCGTCGTGAACAACACCGGAGCGAAGTCGTTCTTCATTAACATTTTCGGCGGCATTACGCGCGGCGACGAAGTCGCCAAAGGCATCGTGCAGGCGATGAAGGAGACGTCGTCGCGCAAGATACCGCTGGTCATCCGATTGACCGGAACGAACGAAGCAGAGGGACGCAAGATCCTCGCCCAGGCCGGCATGACGCCGGTCGAGACGATGGACGAAGGTGCCAAGAAGGCAGTGGAGCTCGCAAAGTAATGTCGATTTTTTTAGATAAGAACAGCAAGGTTATCGTTGCCGGTATCACCGGCTCGGAAGGGTCGTATCACACCGATCGCATGGTGAAGTACGGAACCAACATCGTGGGCGGCGTGACGCCCGGTAAAGGCGGTCAAAAAACGCCGCACGGTCTGCCCGTCTTCAATACGGTCAAAGATGCGGTCGAGGCCACCGGGGCGACGCACACGTGCATCTTCGTTCCGCCGCCGTTTGCGGCCGACGCGCTGTACGAAGCGTACGAAGCGGGCATTACGTTCGCCGTCTGCATTACCGAAGGCGTCCCCGTGCACGACATGCTCAAGATCGTCGGCACCACTCCGGGTATGCGTATCATCGGGCCGAACTGCCCCGGTCTCGTGTCGCCCGGGAAGGCGTCAGTCGGCATTATGCCCGGGCACGTCTTCACGCCGGGCAACGTCGGTCTCATCTCGCGGTCGGGCACGCTGACGTACGAGGTCGTCGATCTGCTCACGCGGGCAGGTATAGGTCAGTCGACGTGTATCGGCATCGGCGGGGACCCGATCATCGGAACGACGTTCGTCGACTGCTTGCGGGAGTTCAAAAACGATCCCGAGACGACCGGTGTCGTCGTCTGCGGCGAAATCGGCGGGTCGGATGAGGAGGATGCAGCTGCCTTCATTCGCGAGCATATGCCGGGAACGCCGGTGGTCGCTTTTATCGGCGGACGAAACGCGCCGCCCGGTAAGTCGTTGGGTCACGCCGGCGCGATCATCTCCGGAAACTTCGGCACGCCGCAGAGCAAGATCGCGGCCTTCAAGGCCGCCGGCGTACCGGTCGCGGACCGGCCCTCGCAGATCCCGGCGTTGCTCGCGGAACGGCTGGCAGTTACGGCTTAAACCCTCCAAATTTTCGCCTTAAGTAGTCTTAAAGGAACGGCTACCGATCTCAAGTAAGTGCCGCAATTGCGTCACCCTGAGTTTAGTCTGAGGTAAACCACCTTCGGCCTGGCCCCGGCGTGGCGCAAAATCACTAGTCACGACCGAGGGTTAAAGAATTGAAGAACATCCAATCCCTCCGTCGATCGGCCGTAGCGATAGTGGCTTTGGTGGCCTTCCTGCTCCAGGGAACATGGGCACTGGCAGGAACCACCGGAAGCCTCAGCGGTGCGGTCACCGACCAGAAGGGCGCCCCCATTTCCGGCGCCACAGTCCAAGCCGTTGCTCCGTCAGGGAGTGCGACGACGACGACCGATGGCAGCGGACACTTCGCGTTTCTTACCTTGGCCCCCGATACGTACACCGTCACGGTGAACAAGACGGGCTTCGCTCCGACGTCGCAACCCGGCGTCTCGATCTTTGCCGATCAGGCGTTGTCCCTCACGCTACGGATCAATACGTCGCTCAAGACGATTGCGCACGTAACGTCTCAAGCGGCGTCGTCCTTAGTACGTTCGGGAACGACCGTCGACGTTTACAACGTCAGCGCGGCAACCGCGGCACAAGTCGCGGTTTCCGGCGGCGGTAATAACCTCGACAGTGCGTATTCCGCCATTTACTCGCAGCCGGGCGTACTTGGTTTGCCGGGTAACTACGGTTTCGGCCAAGTCTTTTTCATTCACGGATCGAGCTACAATCAAATCGGCTACGAGTTCGACGGTATTCCGGTCAACCGGGCCTTCGATAACTACAACGCCAGCTCGCTCTCGAATCTCGGCACCGTTTCAACGGAAGTCTACACCGGCGGCGGACCGGCATCCGCTACGTCCCCGACGCTGGGTGGATACATCAATCAGGTCATTAAAACCGGTACGTTCCCGGGCTATGCAAGCCTTGCGGGCGGCGTCGGGACGCCGGCCTTCTATCACTCCGTAACCGCAGAAGCCGGCGGAGCCACGCCCGATCGTAACTTCTCATGGTACGTCGGCCTCCGCGGCAACCACATGATTCCGAACGAGTTCACGGAATCCAACGGCAACGATCTCAAGTCCGACGGAACCAATCAATACGGTTTCCAGGGCCTGCAAGAGAACGTTCTGTTGTTCCCCGCGTACGTCTTCGGACTCACGAGTACGTTTAACGGCATCGCCTCGCGCGGACCGTGGTCGACCTGTACGAACGGCGGCGCAACGGCGCCGTCGAACGGCTCGTACCTGTCGCCCATTCTCTCGGGCCTGTATGGTGTTGCCGGCAAGTTAAACTCGTGCATCGCTTACAGCCCGCTGACGGCGACGGGAACGTATGCCCTTCGCGGCAACGATCTCAGCGACCGCGAAAGCGTCGTCAACTTCCACATCGCGGTTCCGCATAAGTACGATTCAAACCGCGACGACGTTCAGATCCTCTACGACAACTTCTACTATCAAACGCTCGGGTGGGATAACCTGTCGACGTTCGGCAGCCTGCCGTACCTACAGAACATGTTCTCCGGAGTCGCCGGTCCCTCGGGAACCGGTCTCTACAACACGTTCCTCAACAACCTTCTGGGCAGCAGCGGAGTAAACTATCTTGGGCCGGCCGGCATGCCGCAGTATGCCGGTTTCTGCGCGCTTTTCAATCTGTACGCGCTGTTCGGCGTCGGTAATCGCTGCGCTTCGAGTGGGCCTTCCCCCATGCCGTGGTGGGACGGTCAGCAGATTAAAGGAGCGACGTTCGGTCAGTCCGCGCTTGGACAGCCGAACATCGTGGCCCCCTACTACTTCCCGAGCTCCCCGCCGCATGCGTTCGGCACGGGTGTTTCTCCGTTCGCCGTTTCGAGCACGCTCAACAACGGCGGAATCGTGAAACTTCAGTACACGAAGAACTTTACGTCGAACGCGTACTTGAGGCTCTTCGGCTACACGTTCTACTCGGACTGGCTCCAGAACGATCCCAACGCCAGCATCGCCCCCTACTACATCGGCGGCGCTACGTCGGGCGACTATGAGGTGGCGGCACACACGCGCGGTGCGTACATGCAGTTTGCAGATCAGTTCAATCCGCAGAACTTATTCACGCTGACGAGTTCGTACACCACGGCTGGGATGTCGCGTACGAATAGCGCACAGTACCAGTTCAGCGCGGCTGGTTCGCCGATTGCGACCCTCATGTCGGGCGGTAAGTGCTATGCAGCGTACAACAACGCACAAGGAAGCGCCCTAATCGATCCCGGTTATTCGGCCGGATTGAAAGCGGGCGCTCCGGTATCGTGTCTGTCGGCCCTGGCCGGTGCGCCGGTTGCGGCCGTTCAGGCAGGACAAACCGGATGCACGCCTGCGGCGCTGTTCAGCTGTCTCCAACCCAAGCCGGCCGGAGCGCCGGCGGGAACGAGCTGGTATCTCACGCAGAACCTGGCGACGGACGCCAACATCAATACGGTGACGCCGAAGTTCTTCGATGCGGCAATTCAAGACGAGTTCCGGCCGTC
This sequence comes from Vulcanimicrobiota bacterium, assembly GCA_963715435.1. Taxonomy (GTDB): domain Bacteria; phylum Vulcanimicrobiota; class Vulcanimicrobiia; order Vulcanimicrobiales; family Vulcanimicrobiaceae; genus JAFAHZ01. The sequence goes on along the minus strand of OY970243.1, from coordinate 1,120,642 downwards.
CGATAAATGGGACATCAACGCCGGCGTCCGCTTCGAGAGCTACGGCTACGGTCTCGCGAACTATAACAGCGCCCAGGCAAGCTTCTGGTTCAATGAGGTGAATCAGACGGCGTGCGTCGATCCGGTCGGTTTGCAGCAAGCGCCGGCAACGGATCTCAACCACGGCGCTGCTCGCTACGGACTCGTGCCGAACAGCTACGTCAGCTACATCACGACGGCGCCGGGAGCGAAGTGCCCGTTCGATCCGGTCTTGAACGCTCAACTGTACCACCCGGGTCAGAACGGCGTTCCGCTGATCACTACCGGCGGAGGCGGAACGATCACCAACACGTCGGTGTCGCCGCGCGTCGGCTTCACCTACACGTTCGGACCGGACTCGGTCCTGCGCTTCTCGTACGGCCGCTACACGCAGCCGACGCCGACGGCGTACGAGCAGGTGCTCACCTATGCCGACGGTTATCAGATGGCGACGAACCTCTATAACTCGTCGTATTACAGCAACGGCTTCTCCTCAATCGTCCACAACAACCCCATTCAGTTCTCGAACAACTGGGATCTGTCGTACGAACAGCATCTCCCGAATACGGATTGGAGCTTCAAGCTCTCGCCGTACTATCGCTACACGTCAAATCAGTCGGTGCAGGTTTCGCTGCCCGGCGGTTTGGCCGGCGCATTTAACTCCGGAACTCAAAAGACCGAAGGCGTCGAGCTGGCGGTTCAAAAGGGCGACGTATCGAGGAACGGCTTCTCGGGCCAACTCTCGTACACGTATACCTATTCTCAGTTGAAATATTCGCTGATCAATGGGGCAAACATCATCACGAGCATGCTCAACACGCTCAAGGCCTTCACGTCGCTGGAGAAGGTAAACGGCGGCGCGCCCTGTTACTCGGGTGGTGCACCGATCAGCTGCAGCAGCTCCAAGGCGGTGATCAATCCCTACTACAACTTCACGTTCACCGACCAGGAGTTGGCAAGCCAGTATCCGCTTACCGGATTCTACCCTACCTACGCCAACAGCTTCCCGGGCGCTACGGGGTTGCAGTCCGGTGACGGTTCGACGATCATTCCGCCCAACGTATTCTCCGGATTCATCAGCTACAAGCACGATCGACTCCAAGCAACGCTGACCGGAAATCTGTGGGAAGGAACGACCTATGGTTCGCCGGTCGACGTAGCCGGGTTCGATCCGCGTTCGTGTTTGGCGAACCAAGGTGAGATCGGCGTGGTGCCGGGCTCGAAGTATGGCGACTACCAGACCTGCTCGTCGAGCATCGCGATACCGAATCCGACCACCGGTACGTTCGCGGGTATCGGCCAGTTCCGTAATCCATGGGACCTCAACCTCGGCGCGCAAATCGCCTACGACTTCACCCCGCGCATCAGAGGCACGGTCCAGCTCGCAAACATCCTCAACACATGCTTCGGCGGTTCGGTTGAACCGTGGACTACGGCGTATCCGCCGAACAACCTAATCTGTACCTACAGCTACAATACTTCGTACCTCGGCTGGTCGCAGGGCGAGAAGTATAATACTGCCGGTGCCGGTTACTTCTACGGCAGCAATCCGCACTCGTCGGTGAACGGCACGGCGGGTTATCCGAAGGTGTTCGACCAGGCGTATGCCCCGGGCACTTACCAGATCGCGTCACCGTTCCAGGTCTACTTCAACGTGAACGTCAAGATCTGACGCTAGCGTTCGGGTAAAAAGCAGGAAGCCTCGGCTCGAGAGCCGAGGCTTCCTCATTTTATGCAGTACGGAATAGATATCAATGCGAGGATTGCGAAACCGCGATCTTCCCGACGACGACGCGCGCGGAGCTGCAATGGCTCAAAGACCGCGTGCACGTCGTGCGCGAGGTTGCGAAACACTCGAGCGGCGGCTTGGAAACCTGGATGACGGAAGGATTATCGTTTCTCGACGATCACTCCGGCCACTCGATAGTGGTCGTCAGCAGAAGGCGTTAAACCTAGACGCCGGCTGCGGTGGCCGTGATAAGATAGCGTGAAGCCATGCCGATCGTTATCGACGTCCTCTCTGAAGCTCCGGTCAACGAGATTCTCGACGGCCGGGTCTACCGCAAGATGAGTCCCAACTCGCGCCACGCGCGAGTACAGGGTTTGTTAATGGCGATTTTGGAGCGGTGCGGTCGCGAGCTTGGCCTTGCCGGAACCGAATGGGATTTTCGGCTTGGGATCGTGGACGATAGCCATACGTTCCTCGTTCCGGACCTGGCATTCGTCCGATACCAACGGCTGGCCGAACTTCCGCCGACCGAACGCGAACAGCCCCCCGTCGCGCCCGACGTCGTTGTGGAAGTACGCTCGAAAGGCGAGAAGGCCGGTTTCCGTAAGAGCAAGATCGCGCGATATCTCACTTGCGGTACCTCGCTCGTGCTCGATGTCGATCCGGCAACGCGGCGCATCGAGGCGCATGAAAACGATGGCGTGCGACGTTTCGCTACCGGAGACGCGTTCGAGCATCCGGCGGCGCCATGGCTCGTCTTCAACGTTGACGACGCGTTCGTCGGATTAGAGTATTTCTCTAAATAAAAAAGCGGCGTTCCCGCCGCTGAAATTTGACATCCCGCGACGTTATTCCGGAATTCTGAGTTTCTCGCCGGGTTGAAGCGTCGCGTTGTGAAGGTGGTTCGTCGCGGTGATGCGATCGATGGCGTCTTGCACGTCGGCGTCGGCGCTGTGCGCTGCCGCGATCGACCAAAGCGTATCACCTGTGTGGACCGTGACGAGCGCATAGCGCGGCGCGCTCGCTGCGTAGAGCCGTGTGCTCGAGAGCGTCGGCAGGGCAACCATGAGGCTCAGCGCCGCTAACGCGATGACCGGCATCAGGGTGACCTTTTTGCGTCTATACACTGTCAGCTCTCCCTCTATATATTGTGCCAAACGCCTGTTCGTCCACTAGATTTTACCACGGGCTCGCCAAGCGGTGTCAAGGGTTCCTCGAACGTATGTTTGCCTTTCAGGCCCGCCATATGGTAAGGTGATACCCGATGGTGGTGCCATACGCATGGCATTGTTGAAGATCGCACGGGAGATTTTTATGGGTGGAACCCTCGCGGATAAGCCGGCCACGGAGCGCCAGCGCCGGATCCTGCAGGTCATCGGCGAGTTTACGTCCGAGCGCGGGTATCCGCCGTCGGTACGGGAGATCGGAGAACGAGTGGGACTCTCGTCGTCGTCGACGATCCACGCTCATCTCAAGGCGCTCGAGAAGCGCGGTCTGATCTCGCGGGATCCTACCAAGCCGCGGGCCCTACGCTCCGAGGTGGGATCGTTCGCCGGCCGCGACGCCCTCGTGGTGCCGATCGTCGGCAAGGTCGCCGCCGGTCAGCCCATTACCGCAGCGGAGAACGTGGAAGGCGAGTTCGTTCTGCCGTCGGGGTTCGTGCCGAAAGCGTCGGACTCGTTTATGCTGCGCGTTCAGGGCGACTCCATGATCGAGGCCGCAATCCTCGACGGCGATTTGATTCTGGTGCGGCCGCAGCGCACCGCCGACAACGGCGAGGTCGTCGTCGCAATGCTCGAGGGCGAGGCCACGGTGAAGCGCTTCTATCGCGAAGAGGGGCGCATTCGCTTACAGCCGGAGAATCGCGACATGGCGCCAATCTACGCGAGCGATGTCGAGATCGTTGGACGGGTGGAGGCCGTCGTTCGCCGCCTTTAACGTTGCGTTCTTCGAGGCGCACGTCGCGCCGAAGATGCACCGGCTCGGCGAACTGCCGTTTGTTGCGGCCGTCCGCGAAGCCCTACCTTGGAGTTTCACCGGCTTAGCCGCCGGCTTCGTTGCCGTTTTCGTCGCTCGCGCGATCTCAGGCGCCGATACCGGCGTGTCGTTTCCGTTGCGGTTGACGGCAGCATTCCTCCCCGGATTCGGAGTCATGGCAGCGACGCTCGCGGTGCTCCTCTCGCTGCGCTTGGCGGAACGCTGCGGCGCTGCGCGCGGGCCGCTCCTTATCGGCAGCGTCCTTTCGTTTTATCTCGCGCTTCCGCGTCCGTTCTCGCCCGACGTCGTCGCGTATCTGCGCACGCTCGGCGCGTCGGGTCTTTTCCTGGCGATCTTGGCCTGCGGCGTCACGGGTGCGGCCGTCGCCGTCGCGCGGCGTTTTTCCCATACGGCCCTCGCGCAGTGGGTAGGCGCTGCGACGGCCGCGGCGCTATTTGCGTGCGCCTTGGCGCTGCACGTTTCGATCGCAGGCGCTATGGCCGCGGCTATGCAGCCGCTCGCGCATCTGGGCGATAGCTACGTCGCATTGATGATCATCGTGATCGTCGAGACGCTCTTATGGGCCGCCGGCGTTCACGGTCCCGCGGTGCTGGCTGCCGTGGTAACGCCGGTCTATCTCTCGATGCAGATCGCCAACACGCATGCGCTGGGTGCGCACGCGCCGCTGCCGTACGTCGTCGTCGTCTCGCTCTTCCTGTTCGTCTTTCCGGGCGGTGCCGGCGCGACGCTGTCGTTGGCGGCGCTGCTGGCGATATCGCGCGTTCCGCGTTTGCGTAAGATCGGCCGGGTTACGCTGCTGCCGGCGTTATTCAACGTCAACGATCCGCTGCTCTTTGGTACCCCAGTAGTGTTCAATCCGTTCTTCGTCATTCCGTTCGTCGGCACGCCGATGGTGTTGGCAACGATAACGTATGCGGCCGTTGCGACGGGGCTCGTGGCGCGCGCCGCATTTTACGTTCCGTCCTTCGTTCCGTCGGTTGTAGCGACGTATTTGGCCACCGGCGACGTTCGCGCGATTGCGCTAACCGCGTTCAACATCGCGTTGGCGTTTGCGATATACTATCCGTTCGTTCGCGCATACGAGCGGCATCTGAGCGACGCCGCGTGATCGTCGAGCTTTGCACGCGGTTCGGTATTGCCGGACGCGTGCGTGCCGCTGCGGAGCGCGCCGACGCGCGCGTTTCGTCTTTAGATTACGCACCGCAGTGTAGAGTCGCGGCAGCCGTTTTACAGGCTTTCGTAGACGAAGGCATCGACGACAGCGATCTCGCGGGCACGTCCGGGTACGGCTACGACGATGCGGCGCGCGCGCGTTACGAGTCGCTGCTCGCCCGTATCTTCGGGACCGAACGAGCACTCGCGCGCATCTCGATGGTTAGCGGAACGCACGCGATCGTCAATGCTCTGGCCGCGTGCACGCCGCCGGGCACGACCTTGCTGTCGATATCGGGCCGGCCCTACGACACGCTGCGTAACGCCATTTGCGACGCGCCGTGCTCGCTGGTAGCCCAAGGCATCGCATACCAAGAAGTCGCGCTCCGCGACGGAAGCGAGATCGATCTCGACGGCGCGCGCGAGGCGATGGACCGTGCCAACGTTTCAACCGTTTCAACGGTATTCATCCAGCGCTCGCGCGGGTACGCTCCGCGCCGGTCACTCTCCATCGAACGATGTGAAACGGCGTGTGCCGCGATACGTTCGTACGCCCCAGGCGCGACGATCGTCGTCGACAACTGTTATGGCGAGCTCGTCGAAGAGCGCGAACCGACGCACGCCGGCGCCGATCTTGCGATCGGATCGCTCATCAAAAACTTGGGCGGCTCCATCGCCGCCACAGGCGGTTACGTCGCCGGTCCGTCGCGCCTGCTCGATCGCGTCGCAGCGCGGCTGTATGCCCCCGGATTGGGCGCTGCGCTCGGGCCGACGCTCGGCTTGGGACGCGCTTTTATTCAGGGTCTCTTTCTGGCGCCCTCGGTGGTAGAGCAGTCGCTGCGCGGACTCGACTTCGCCGCCGCGCTCTTCGAGGAACTGGGATTCGGCGTCGACCCGAAGCCGGGTGAGCGACGCACCGACATCGTGCAAGCGATTCGGCTGGGGTCGCCGGAGTTGCTCGCGCGTTTTGCGTCTGGGCTGCAGACGGCGCTTCCGGTAAACGCACGTTTTCGCCCGGAGCCGGGACCGGTTCCGGGCTACGCGGATCCGGTAATCATGTCGAGCGGTGCGTTCGTTGCCGGTGCCACGATCGAGCTTTCCTGCGACGCGCCGTTGCGCCCGCCGTACGAAGTCTACCTGCAGGGCGGCGTCTCCGCAGCACATGCCTACCTCGGCGCTCTCTTTGCCGCCCGGGCATGTATCGATTAGAGGCTCGGCGCGCACCGCGAAGAAGCAACTGCTTCGGTGAGCACCGGAAGCGAACAAGCACCCGAGCGCAAGTTCTTGCGCGTCAACGCCGATTTCCCGGCGACGGTCATACTCCCCGGACACGAGCTGATTCTTGCGGGCAAAGCCGTAGATCTCAGTGGTGGCGGGATGCGAATCGTTACTCCCACGGATCTCCCGTCGGGACAGACGATCGTCTTACGATTTTCGTTGCCGGGGCAAGAGCGCGAGCTGCTGGTGCGCGGCCGCGTCGTTCTGTCGTTCTACGACGCCAGCACCAGGCAATACGCGCACGGCGTCGCGTTCACGCAATACGCGCCTAACGATCAGGAAGCGATTACGGAGTTCATTGCGCACGCCAAAGAGGCGCCGATTTAGTTACTGCCGCCCCCGAGAAAGCCGTAGAAGAAATAACGATTGCCGTCCGACGTCGAGATGACGATTCGGGTATCCTCAATACCGGCGCCCGTGATGGTCTTGCCGACCAGCGTCTCTAGAATGGCTTGAGCTTGAAGGAACTCCGCCTCCCGCAGGGCATCGGGCTCGACCTCAATGAGGTGCAGGAGCTCGTCGATCCGGTCGTTCATCGTCACCCTATGAGTAATCGTCCGGTTGGGGCGATTTGTTAGCGTTGTGTATAGGCGTTCGGCGCGCCGAAACGATCCGCACCAGGAAGCGCCGGACGGGCTCCTCGAAGGCCTGCCGGCCATGTACCTGCTCGAGGTTCTGAGCGGCCCGCTCGACGGCAAGACGTGGCCGTTCGACCGTGAGATTACCATTGGGCGCGACGATGCCGTAGCCGACGCATGCATCGCGCTCGATCGCTACGTCTCTCGAAAGCATGCCCGGGTTCGCATCGATGAAGGCTCCGTTCTTCTTACTGATCTCCAAAGTCGTAATGGAACTAAACTCAACGGCCAGCCGGTCGTCAACGATGCTCCACTGCCAATCGGCGTTCCGTTTATCGTCGGCCGCACGGTGCTGCGGGTAACGCGCATCTAGACTGAAAGCGTAACGATGCAAATCGCAGGCACGGTTTCCCACGCCCGTGCGTTTTTCGACGTCTTAGCGCGGCCGCTCGGCTTTATACCGACCATGGGAGCGCTCCATGAGGGTCATTTGGCACTCGTGCGCCGTGCGCGCGAAGACTGCGCCTCGGTGGCGGCATCGGTATTCGTGAATCCGATGCAGTTCGGCGCGAACGAGGACCTCGATAAGTATCCGCGCGATTTCGAAGGGGATCGCCAAAAGCTGGCAGACGTCGGTGTCGACGTACTCTTCGCGCCGGACCCTGCCGTGATGTATCCGCCCGGTTACTCCACCTACGTCGATATCGGCGAGATGGGCGCGACCTTCGAGGGCGCGGTCAGGCCGACGCACTTTCGCGGCGTCGCAACCGTCGTGATCAAACTGCTCAACATCGTGCGCCCAGACGCACTCTATCTGGGACAGAAGGACGCGCAGCAAACGGCGGTGCTGCGGCGCGTCGTCCGTGACTTGGACTTGCCGGTTCGGGTCGAAGTCGTGCCGACGGTACGTGAGGGCGACGGCTTGGCGATGTCGAGCCGTAACGCGTACTTGAATGCCGAGCAGCGCGCAGCCGCACCTTCGCTCTATCGCGCACTCAACGAACTGCGCGAGGCGCTTGCGAACGGCGCTTCGAAACGCGAAGCAGTCGATCGCGCTCGTGCGGCCATTCCCCCTGCAGCGACGCCGGATTATTTCGACGTCGTCGATGCGTTGACGTTCGAACCAAAAGAGGAACTCGACGGAAAGACGTTCGTGATCGGGGCGGTGCGTTTTGGGCCGACTCGTCTGTTGGATAATCTCTACCTAGAACTATGAATCAAGCGCGCATACTGCTAGGCGTCACGGGCGGCATCGCCGCGTATAAGGCGGCGGCGCTCACGTCGGCACTCGTGCAGCGAGGCGCTTCCGTCGACGTGATCATGACCGCGGAAGCCGAACGTTTTGTTGGACCGCTGACCTTTTCGTCGCTGACCGCGCGACCGGTGTACGCATCGTTGTGGGATGCACCCGAGCGTATTCCGCATATCCGGTTGGTGCGCGAAGCCGACGTTATCGCCGTCGTTCCGGCCACCGCGAACGTGATCGCTAAGCTCGCCAACGGTATTGCCGACGATCTCCTTACGACCGCGCTGCTGGCCGCCCGCGTCCCGATCGTGGTTGCGCCGGCGATGAACGAAGCGATGTACGAACACGCGGCCACGCAAGTAAACCTTGCAACCTTGCGCGAACGCGGCTGCGAAATCGTCGATCCCGAACGAGGATTTCTCGCCGAGCGCGAGAGCGGCATCGGACGGCTGGCATCGGAAGATCGCATTCTCGACGCGATCGAACGCACGCTGCGGCGCAGGCGTTCGCTCGCGGGAAAACGCGTCGCCATTACGGCGGGACCGACTCGCGAAGCTTTCGATCCAATTCGATTCGTCAGCAACGCCTCGACCGGCGCGACGGGCATCGCACTCGCGCGTGAAGCGGTGCTGCGCGGAGCCGACGTCACCCTGTTGTTAGGGCCGACCATACTCGAGCCGCCGGCCGGCGTTGCCGTCGTCCGCGTTGCGACGGCACGCGACTTACAGGATGCCGCGCTCCAGCACGCGGTCGGCGCGGATCTGGTCGTGGCGACAGCGGCCGTGGCCGATTGGCGCCCTGCAACGTCGTCGCACGTGAAGTTGAAAAAGACCGATGCAGACCTGACGGTAGCGATGGTGCGCAATCCCGACGTACTGGCGGCGCTGGGAGAACGAAAGGGAAACACGTTTCTCGTCGGCTTCGCGGCCGAGACGAACGATCACGAAGCCAACGCACGCGAGAAGCTGCAGCGCAAGCATCTCGACGCGATTGCCGTTAACGACGTCGCAGGCGAGCGCGGTTTCGGTACCGGCAATAACGCGCTCACGCTGTTGTGGGGGAAGGACGGGCGACGCGATCTCGGCTCGGCCGACAAGAACGCGCTGGCCGCCCGTCTGCTCGACGCCGTCGAAGAGCTGATGGGACGCTGACGATGCTGCTCGCCATCGACGTCGGCAACACCGAAACCAAGCTGGGCTGCTTCGAGAGCGGCGAAGAGCTCGTTCATCAGTGGCGAGTAACCACCGATCTGCGACGCACGGCCGACGAGTACGGCGTCTTTTTCACGCAGCTCTTTGCCGCCGAAGGCATCGATGCGCAAAAGATCGCCGCGATCGCGATCGCAAGCGTCGTTCCAAAGCTGGACTTAGCCCTCGAGACGGTGTGCCGGCGATACTTCGGGATCGCGCCGTCGTTTCTCAAGCCGCAAGAGCAGACGCTGATTCCGGTCCTCACGCAGTATCCCGCGGAATCGGGCGCCGATCTGGTTGCGGCGGCCATCGGCGCGCGCCATCGCTTCGGCTCGCCGCTGATCGTCATCAGCTACGGCACCGCCACGGCGTTCATCGCGATCTCGTCCAAAGGCGAGTATCTGGGCGTTTCGATCGCTCCCGGTATTACGATTTCGATCGACGCGCTCGTCGGACGCGCGGCGAAGCTTCCGCAAGTGTCGCTGGAAATGCCCGAGCGCGCGATCGGGCGCAATACGGTAGAGGCCTTACAGTCCGGAATCGTCTTCGGCTTCGTCGGACAAACCGAAGCGATCGTAACGCGAATCCGTGCCGAGCTGGGTGGAAGCGCAAAGGTGATCGCCACCGGCGGACTGGCCGACATCGTTGCCAAGCAAACGCCGATCGTCGACGCCGTCGATCCGCATCTCAGTCTCACCGGACTCAGGCTCTTCGAGCAATCGTTGTGAATCCGCTCACCTGTTCGGCACGCTTCGTGACGGGAACGCTGGTGACGGCAGTCAGGTACTTGTAAGAGGCAAAGCGGCCGCATCCTTTCAAAGGAACGCCAACGCCATCCGGGCGTGCCTTCTGCTGGGCGCGGCGGCCGGTACCTTCGGCTATAGAAGTACTGGTAGCCCATGATATAGTAGGGAGCGCTGTGACCATCGCACCCCTGCGGCTGGGCCCCATCGAAGTATGGCCGCCGCTGATCCTCGCGCCCATGTCGGGCGTGACGAACCGCACCATGCGCGCGCTCTATAAGCCGTTCGGTTTCGGTTTGACGGTCACCGAGTTCGTGTCGTCCAACGCACTCAAATACGGCAGCAAACGCACGATGGAGATGATCGATCAGCACGGGCTCGAGAAGCCCGTCTCGACGCAGCTATGGGGCGACGATCCGCAGACGATGGCCAACGCAGCCAAAGTGGTACGCGAGTGCGGCGCCGACATCGTCGACATCAACTTTGGATGCCCGGCTCCTAAAGTAACCAAGACCAACGGTGGTTCTGCCTGCTTGCGCGATCCCGATCGCTGCGAGGCGATTATGCGCGCGGTGGTTGAAGCCGTCGACTGTCCGGTGACGATGAAGATGCGGCTGGGTTGGAGCGAGGATCGTCTCGTCTATCTGGACGTCGCCAAGCGCGCGCAAGATGCCGGGGTGCAGGCCGTAACGCTTCACGCCCGCACCGCCAAACAGTTTTACAAAGGCCACGCGGAGTGGGAGCACATCGCGCGTCTCAAGCGTTCGCTCGACATTCCCGTCATCGGCAACGGCGATCTCGACGACGCGCACGTCGCGATGGGCCGCATGCGTGCCAGCGGCGTCGATGCAATCATGCTCGGACGCGCCACGCTGGGCAACCCCTGGCTCGTCACGCAGATTCGCGACCTCATGGAAGGCCGGGAGGCGCGACCGATGCCCGCGGCCTCAGATCGTTTACGCTTCTGCATCGCTCACTACGACACGATGGTGGAGGAGCTCGGTGAGTCGCGGGCGGTGCCGCAGATGCGCAAGCACGTCGCGCTCTATCTCAAAGGCATTCCCGGCGCAGCCACCTTGCGCGAGCGGATCATGCGTGTCGACAACGCACGCGAAGCGGTCGCCGTCATCGAAGAAACGATCGAACGATTGGAAAGCTCGCCGCCGGTAGCCGCATGATCGATTTGAAGGAAGCGCTCTACGGCGCGAGTTCGCCGCAGGAGCTCGCAGCGGAAGTCTTCGAAAACTATAAGCAGTTCGTCAATCCGCCGTTGGCGCGCGTGATGAAAATCTCCGGTTCGCCCGTCGAAGTGCGCGCGCAAGGCAGCACGATTTGGGACTCGAACGGCAAGGCGTATCTCGACTTTGCGGGCGGCTACGGCGTCTTCACCTTGGGCCATTGCCATTCGCGCGTCGTGGAAGCGGTGCGCAAGCAGCTTGATTTGATGGCGCTGTCGGGTAAGACGATGTTCAACGTGATGCTCGGCCGCGCCGCGAAACGGCTTGCTGAGCTGGCCCCCGGCGATCTGCGCATTTCGTTTTGGTGCAACAGCGGCACCGAAGCGATCGAAGGTGCCATCAAGCTCGCGCGCGCAGCGACGGGCCGCACGACGATCGTGAGCACGATCGATGCATTTCACGGGAAAACGATGGGTGCGCTGTCAGTCAGCGGACGCGAGACGTTTCAAACGCCGTTCAAGCCGCTGCTCGAAGGATTCGCGCACGTAGCGTACGGCGACGCGTCGGCGCTCGACGAAGCGCTGCACGATGCGGCGGCGTTCGTAGTCGAGCCCGTGCAGGGCGAAGGCGGCGTGAACGTGCCTCCTCCTGGCTACCTGCGCGCCGTTCGTGAAGCGTGCGATCGCACCGGCGCGCTTTTTATCGCGGATGAAGTTCAAACCGGATTAGGCCGCTGCGGTTATCTCTTTGCGAGCAATCGTGACGACGTCGTTCCCGACGTCATCACCGTTGCGAAAGGACTTTCGGGCGGCGTGATGCCGGTGGGTGCGTTCATCGCGCGACCCGATTGCTGGAACCGCGCCTTCGGCAAAGCGCCGCTGCTGCACACGTCGACTTTCGGCGGCAACGAGCTCGCGTGTGCTGCGGCCTTAGCGGCGATGAACGTGCTCGTCGAAGACGGCTTGGTCGACGCGGCGCGGGAACGCGGCGAACAACTGCTCGCCGGCGCGCGAGCGATTGCCGGCGACTTTCCCGACATCGTGCGCGAGGCGCGCGGACTCGGCTTACTCGTCGGCGTCGAGCTGAGCAACGAAGGCTACGGCGGCTGGATCATTCCCGAAATGCTCAAAGCCGGCGTGACCGCAGCCTGGACTCTCAACCTGCAGCGCGTGATTCGGCTAGAACCGCCTCTCATCGTCACTGCCGAAGAGGTCGATAAAGCCTTGGCCGCCTTGCGAGCAGGAGTGCAAACCGCCTACGAAAAGCTAGGCAAACTGTAGTACATGCCCTATGTTGAGACCTCAGTCGCGATCGCCGCTCCGGCACGCGTGGTGTACGAGCTTGCCAAAGATCAGGAGCGCTTCCCGCAGTTCATGCCCGACGTGGAGACGGTCGTGATCTTGGAGCGCCATTCCGACCATATCATCACGCGCTGGAAAACGCTGGTCGAAGAAGCGCCGATCGAGTGGACCGAAGAGGATCGCTTCAACGACGAAGCGCTGCGGATCGATTACAAGCTGCTCGAAGGCGATCTCGACAAGTTCGAGGGCGCGTGGACCTTCGACGAAAACGACGGCACGACGCACGTCGTGCTGGGCGTCGATTACGATTTCGGCGTGCCGACGCTTGCGGAACTGATCGGCCCGACCTTGCAGAAAAAAGTGCGTGAAAACAGCGAGATGATGCTCGCCGCGCTCAAGAAAGAGGCAGAAAGTCAAGAGCGCGGCGAGGTCCCGGAAGATGAACGTTAGAGCGATAACGGTTGTTTGGGGCGCCCTAGGGGAACGCTGGCCAGCCAATATGATTATGCGCCCCATGGTCTGGGGGCCCCACGAAGTGGGGGGCGCGGAGCCTGGGCGGAGCGCCTTTGAAATGAATAAGTTCTGCTTCGTGATTCACCCGCTTTCGCTCGAGGACGTCGCGCGCTACGAGCCGGGAGCTAAGGGTAAAGGCGACGCGATCGTGCGCAAGATCATGGAATGGATGCCGCCCTGGAACGTAGCGCACGTGACCGGCGTGCGCGCTCCGGACGGCCGCGAGGTCGAAGGCTGGTTCGTCTCGGCACCGCTCCTGCCCGAACAGATGATGGAGTTTCCGCGCGAAGAGGTCTACGGGCGAATTCTCAAGGCGATCGATCTGGGCGTAGAATGCGGTGCCCAAGTTGCCGGTTTGGGCGCTTTCACGGCCGTCGTCGGAGACGGCGGCATTACGGTCAACGAGCGTTCGCCGATTCCGGTGACGACCGGGAACTCGCTGACGATCGCTGCGGGCATCCAGAGTTTTTTCCGTGCGGGGCGCGAGATGGAGATCGATCCGGCCGAATCGACGGCCGTCGTCGTCGGCGCGACGGGCTCGATCGGCAGCGCGTGCGTGCATTTGATCGCGCCGCGCGTCAAGCACGTGATTTTCGTCGCCCGCAACGAGACGCGACTGCGAAAGTTTCACGAAACGACGGCTCCGTCGCTGCCGTGCGAAAGCTCCTACACCACCGATATTCCCGAGGCCGTTCGCCGCTCGCAGATGATTCTCACCGCAACGTCGTCGACGCAAGATATCATCGAGCCCGAGGATCTGCAGACCGGTGCGGTCGTGTGCGAGCTGTCTCTTCCACACGACGTTAGCCGGCGCGTCGCGGAGGAGCGTCCCGACGTACTGGTTACCGAAGGCGGCAACATGGTCGTCCCGGGAACGCCGCGTTTCGAACGCGTACGCGAGCGCGGCAGCGACTTCGATTTGAATCTCCCGCCGCGCACGGCGCTTGCATGCATGAGCGAAACGATGGTGCTGGCGTTGGAAGGCCGCTTCGAGCCCTATACCCTAGGCCGCGGCATCGATCTCGCGAAGGTCGTCGAGATCGAAGCGCTGGCAACGAAGAACGCGTTCACGCTCGCCGGCATGCGCGCGTTCGACGCCGCAATTACACCAGAGAAGATCGCCGCAACGCGCGATGCGGCTGCTAAGCGTCGCAAGGGGGTGGTTGCGTGAAGAAAGTCGTCTCCGTTTCGCTTGGCTCGGCGGCGCGCGATCACAGTGTCCGGATTAATCTCATGGGCGAGGACTTCGACATCTCGCGCATTGGCACAGACGGCAAGCTCGATGTCGCGATTGCCAAGGTCAAAGAGCTGGACGGTCACGTCGACGCAATCGGGCTAGGCGGCATCGACGTGTATCTCTACGCTGGCAAACACCGGTACGCGCTGCGCGACGGGTTGCGTCTGCTCGAAGCGGCGAAGGTAACGCCGGCGGTGGACGGCAGCGGTCTCAAGAACACGCTCGAGCGCGAAGCGGTGCGCTTTATGCAGACTGAGCTCGGAATCGATCTGCGCAAGAAGCACGTGCTGATGGTTAGCGCGCTCGACCGGTTCGGGATGGCCCAGGCGCTCGTCGACGCGGGAGCGGACGTACTTTTCGGCGACTTCATCTTCGCGCTCGACCTCGACAAGCCGGTTCGCGGCCTGCACGAGTTCGAGGACCTGGCCGAAAAGTATCTCCCCGACGCCTGCAAGCTCCCGTTCCAATTCTTCTATCCTACCGGCAAAAAGCAAGAAAAGCCGCCGGAGCCGAAGTACCCGCAGTACTATGAAGAGGCGGAAATCATCGCCGGAGATTTCCATTTCATGCGTCAGTTCATGCCCGACAGGCTGGACGGGAAGATCGTGCTGACCAATACCGTCACGCCGGCCAATCTTGACGAGCTCAAGGCACGAGGTGTGAAGATGCTCGTGACGACGACTCCAGATTTCGACGGCCGCTCGTTCGGAACGAACGTGATCGAAGCCGCGCTGCTCGCGCTGCTCGGCAAGAAGTGGAGCGACGTCACGCCCGAGGATTACGAGCGCCTTCTGCACGAGCTCCGCCTCAAGCCTCGGGTGGTGAATCTGAATTAGTGGCTGTTGCTGAGCTTCGCGACGAGCGGCCCCAGCAGCGCTTACCCAAAGTGCTGCGATTTTTTGACGTGTCGGTGCTGGCTTCGGCGTCGATGGGACCGGCGTATTCGCTCGCATCGACGATGGGCCCGGTCGTTGCGGCGGCCGGCGCGTTTGCGCCGCTGGCGCTGACGTCGCTCTCAGCGATCATGTTGTGCATCGCCGTCTCGTTTTCAATGCTGTCGCGCGTCGCGCCCAATGCCGGCTCGTCCTATTCGTGGATTCGCATGGAGTTTGGTCATTGGGCCGGCGCCTACGGCGCGTGGCTGCTGATACTCTCGAACTTCTTTGCGACGATGGCGATCGCCGTGCCCGCCGGAAGCTACACGCTCGAGCTGGTCGCGCCGCAGTACGCGCAAGAACCCCACTGGGTGGCCGGCGTCGGTGCCATCTGGATCGTCGCCAGTACCATACTCCTTTACGTCGGCCTACGGCCCACGGCAATGGTGACGTTCATAGCGCTTGCTTTCGAGATGCTGGTGCTGTGCGCGGCCGCCGTCGCCTCCTACGTCGTCCCGCACCCCGTCGTGCACGCCGCCGCCACAACCAACGGTGCGATTCCGTTGACGTTCGCCGGTTTTGCTACCGCGATGACGCTAGGCATTTGGATGAGCGACGGCTGGGAAGTGTCGGCTTCAACCAGCGAAGAGGTCGCCGCCGACGCAGGCGCATCGGGCCGCGGCGGCATCGTCGGTTTGGTAATCACGACCATCGTCCTCGTATTTTGTATGACGGCCTTCTTGCATCTCGGCACACCCAAGGGCTTTGCAGACAACGCCGCCGATTCACTCGAGTACGTCAGCGTGCTGCTCGGCGGCGGCCTCTGGCGGCTTCTGATCGTCGTAGCCGTGATGGTCTCGACGCTCTCGACGCTGTGGACGACAATTCTTTACCTTTCGCGTTCGCTCTACGCTATGGGACGCGATCGCGTGTTGCCGCGCGCGCTGGGCAAGCTCGATTCCCGCAACGAACCGCTTTGGGCGCTGGCCGTGGTGGCCGTACTGACCACGATCTGCCAACTCGTGACGGGGTATTCGCCCAGCGCCAACGACCAGCTCAATACCGTCGTCACCGCCAGCTCCGTGTTTCTCGGCCTGCTGTTCGTGTTGAGCGCCGCTGCGACGGTACGGCGCTTCCTCGGCGATTCGGAGGCCCGCTGGACAGGCGTGATCGTGCCCGCTGTCGGTGCCTTGGCACTGTTGGGCGTGCTCGCAGCGACCGTGCGGTTCGAAGATAAGGTCACCCAAAACTACGCGTGGGCAGGCGTTGGCTTGGGTATATTGTTCGCGCTCTGGCGAGCGCCCAAGACGAGGGGTGGCCTTCGGGCGGTCCGCAGCGGGGTTCGGGACTAACCGGAGCAGGGTAAGGATTTGCCCTCCCGAACACACCGCGCCAGCGTCCGCGAGGGCGCCATCAAACTATATGGGATCCGGAGGCTGAAAGCAGCCGCAAGGTTCCCTTTGCGAGGGTCTGTAGTTGAACGATAAAGAGATCGTCCTGACCGCGGAAGGACTGTCGAAGCTGGAGCAAGAGCTCGACGAGCTCAAGACGGTTCATCGCAGGGAGGTCAACGACCGCATCCGTCAGGCGAAAGAGTACGGCGACCTAAGCGAAAACGCCGAATACGAAGACGCCAAGCAAGAGCAAGCTTTCATCGAAGGGCGCATTCTCAAGCTCGAGGGCATGATTCGCAATGCGCGCCTCATCGACGAGTCGGAGTATGCCGCCGACGAAGTGCATCTCGGCTGTATCGTCAAAGTCAAAGACCTCAAGAACAACGAGAACTATGAGTTTTCGATCGTTGGGTCCGCCGAAGCGGATCCGCCCAACCGGCGCATCTCCAACGAATCGCCGCTGGGCCGCGCGCTGATCGGGCACAAGAAAGGCGCCACGGTCGACGTCACGACGCCGCGCGGCGTCGTGAAATACAAGATCGAAGCGATCAAGAGCAACGCTCCAAAGAAAGCCGCCGCTAAAAAGGCTTCGTAGAAATGGCGCATCGGCGCTTCGCGCTCCGCGCCCCCCGGTCGGCGGAGCCGCCGGGGCCCCCGGCCTTCGGCCCCCACGAAAAGAGGTTGCGTACAGATGGCCCTTCGGGCCAACGGTTACCAGTAGAATGCAGAGCGAAAACGATCTCGGCAAAACCGAAGCAGCCCTCGTAGCGGCCAGACGCGAAAATCTGGCCGCTTTACGTTCGCGCGGTCGGGACCCGTTCGTGCAGACCCGCTTCGAAGCCGATGCGACCGCTGCGGAGCTTTCCGAGCGCTACGGTTTTTTAGTTCCCGGCCAAAACGCAGAATCGCAAGCGTGGAGCATCGCCGGGCGTATCATGTCCAAGCGCACGATGGGCAAAACCATCTTCGCCGATCTGGCCGATCGTACCGGACGTATCCAGCTCTACGTTCGTAAGGACGAAATCGGCGACGAGGCGTTCGCCGACTGGAGTCACCTGGAGCGCGGCGACATCGCCGGTCTGCGCGGTTACATGTTCCGCTCGAAGATGGGCGAACTGACCCTACACGTGACCCGCGCCGAGATTCTCTCCAAGTCGCTCATGCCGCTGCCGGACAAGTGGCACGGTCTTCAAGATGTCGAGAAGCGGTATCGTCAACGCTACGTCGACCTCATCGTGAATCCCGAAGTGCGCGATACGATGATCATGCGCAGCCGCATCATCGCGGAGACGCGCCGTTTCCTCGACGATAACGGTTTTTACGAAGTCGAAACCCCCACGCTGCTGCACGTTGCCGGCGGCGCTGCCGCCCGGCCCTTTACCACGCACTGCAACGCGCTCGATCAGATTATGCAGCTGCGCATTGCGACCGAGCTCAATCTCAAACGTCTGATCGTCGGCGGCATGGAGCGCGTCTACGAGATCGGACGCATCTTTCGAAACGAAGGCATCGATACGACGCACAACCCGGAGTTTACGATGCTCGAGTTTTACGTGGCGTATTGGGACGTGCACGACATGCTGGCATTCAACGAGGCACTGATCGCGCATCTCATCAGCGTCGCGACGGACGGTAAAGATTCGCTCGAGTACGACGGCAAGACGATTTCGTTCAAGCGTCCCTTTGCCAAGACGACGTATCTCGAGGCCATCGAGAAGCACAGCGAAGGAAAGTACACGCGCGAGCATCTGCTCGATCCGGCCGCTGCGGTGAAGATTCTCGACGAGCTCGGCTTACCCGAGTCGCCGACGCACGGTCACGCCCTCGACAAGATCTTCGAACGCGTTGCCGAGCCGCATCTCATCGATCCGACCTTCGTAATGGACTATCCGGTGGTGATCTCGCCGCTGGCCAAGCGCAAAGCCGGCGATTCGGATTTCGTGGATCGCTACGAACTGTTTTGCGCCCACATGGAAATCTCCAATGCGTTCACCGAGCTCAACGATCCCGACGATCAGCGCGCACGGTTCGAAGCTCAGATCGCCGATCGCGCCCAAGGCGACGAAGAGGTGCCCGATCCCGATTGGGACTACGTGCGCGCACTCGAGTATGGCATGCCGCCGACGGCCGGGATTGGCATCGGCATGGATCGCCTCATCATGCTGCTGACGGGACAGCACTCGATTCGGGACGTGCTGCTCTATCCGTTACAGCGCCAGCACGGTTAAAATCACGGCATGGACGGTCAGAAGTGCCGGCACGAACAATGCACCTGCTTTATCGATCTGGGCCAAACGTATTGCAGCGACCGCTGCAAAGATCTAGACGCGCAAGACGGCGATGCCGCGCCCCACGCCCGGTGCGGCTGCCGTCACGCGGAGTGTGAGACCCGGTAGCCACTAGGCTACTTTTCCCATGCAACCTACTTTAAGTTGGTCAGGTTTTGGGTGCCATGGACCTTACAAAGAGCTACCCCCGCAGCGTTCATGCCAAATGGCAGGGCGTCGTTCAACTTGGCCGGACGATCGACAAAGGCAAGGCCGTCGCTCACGGAGACGTGGGCGAGTACCACTATAACTGCTCGATGGATCAGGCCGTGTTCGGCTTCCTTGGGATCGACCACGCAAAGCTGCTTGACGCGATCGAGAGCGCCAAAAGCGACGCCGAGATCGAGACGTTCACACGACCCTACGTAGCCGCAAAGAGCCCCGAGGAAATCACGCGTTGGAACCGTGAATGGGTCACGCATGAGCCCGACAACGAGGGATCGCGTGCGGCATTTCTTCAGCTCCGCAACCAAATAGCGCCGGACCGCACGGACGTTACCGCTTGGCCCGACTTGCTCGATCTCGACGAGAAGCGCGACGTACCGCGCCGCACGATTCCGGCGAACGCCTAACCACACTGCGTCTGGCCGTCGAATATGACGGCACGGAGTTTTGCGGCTTCCAATGGCAGCCGGAGGTGCGAACCGTCGCCGGCGTTCTGGAAGCCGCCCTCTCCGAATTCTTTTGCGAACCCGTAAAGACCGCATGCGCCGGACGCACTGACTCGGGCGTTCACGCAACCGGACAGGTCGTATCGCTTTCCACTGCAGCGGCGTTTCCGTTCGAACGGCTCACGCTCGCGCTAAACAGCGCGCTCCCGGCGGATGTGAGCGTGCGCCACAGCGCGAGCGTCGACGCGAATTTCTCGGCACGGCTTTCGGCGCGCGAACGCACGTACGTTTACGTCATTCTCAATCGCGGCACACCGTCGGCCCTACTGGCCAAGCGCGCCTATCACGTTTGGCGCGAACTCGATCTCGAGCGCATGCGTGAAGCGGCGCAGCGGCTGACCGGCGAACGCGATTTCCGTTCGTTTTGCGGGGTGCTTCCCGAAGGCGGCGTCACCGTGCGCGCGGTGCGCAAGATCGTTATCGAACGCGCCGGCGAGCTGGTTCGCGTTGAAATCTCAGCCGACGGCTTCCTGCATCACATGGTCCGTACGATCGTCGGAACGCTCGTAGAGTGCGGCTGGGGTAGAAGAGATCCGAGCGACATGCACTCTATCCTCGACGCACGCGATCGTGCGGCGGCCGGTCATAATGCCCCGCCTCACGGCCTGTATCTCGCCGGCGTACGCTACGACGACTACGACTCGTTTAAAGAGCCGCCGGCGTTCTCTTGACGCCGTCCGTAAATGGATGTATATACATGTTATGCCCAAAGAGCTGCCCCGCCTACCTTGCGCGTCGACCAATCTTCGGCGGGCCGCGCGGGCGGTGTCGCAACTATACGAAGAGGAGCTGAGAGGATCGGGTCTGCGCGGTACGCAGTTTTCCTTGCTGCAGGCGCTGCAGATCGCCGGATCGCTGACGCAAGGTGAGCTTGGTGCGTTGCTGTGCATCGATAGCACCACCCTTAGCCGCAGCTTGCGGCCGCTCGTAAAGAACGGATGGATCGCCGAACGGCACGGAAGCGACAAACGCGAGCGCGTGCTGTCGCTGAGTGCCTCGGGCACCCGGAAAGTAGAGCAAGTCGTTCCGCATTGGCAGCGGGCACAACGCCGCTTTAAGCGCGCGATCGGCGGCAATACCGGCGAGCTCGAAGAGCAGCTTCGGCGGCTGGCGTCCGCACTAGCGTAAGATTTTTTGAGGAGAAAACATGTATATACATCTACCGTGGTTCGATTGGCTACCCGTGGTGGGCGGCCCGCTGCTGGCGGCAGGTCTATTTCTAGCGGCGCTCGCGCGCGCCGCGAGTGCCGGGCGCCTCGGTGCAACCGCCCGGCGGACGGCCGTCGGCGGCGTGACGCTGTTTCTGGCTGCGTGGTATGCGGCGTACGTTTACGCCGCGGCGCACTACGCGTTCAGCGCCGGCGGTCGATTCCCAGCGCTTCCTATTGCAATGCTGTTGCCGCTGCTCGTTGCGTTCGTGGCGTTGAGAGCGTTTCCGGCGCTTCGCACCGCCATCGACAACGTTCCGCAAGAGCACCTGATCGGCATTCAAACCGTCAGACTAATGGGGTTTGCGTTCTTGTTGCTTCTTGCGCAATCACAGCTTCCGAGCGTATTCGCGCTGCCGGCCGGGTTAGGCGACATGCTCGTAGGAGTCGAAGCGATTTTCGTCACTCGTCTCTACACGCGGCGGTCCACGTCGGCGCCGGCGGCGGCACTGTTCTTAGGCGTTACCGGGATCGCCGACTTCGTCGTGGCGCTTTCGATCGGATTCCTTGCCTCGACGACGCCGCTCCAACTGATTCACGTCAATCCCAGCACCGACCTCATTACCGTTGCGCCGCTGGTGCTGGTGCCGACCTTCGGCGTGCCGTTGTTCATTGTATTGCACGCATTTTCGATGGGCCGTATTCTGTCGCGTGAAACCGTCAGCCGATCTCACTCAACAGCCGCTCCAGCTGCTTGATCTGACCGACGCTAAGCCGGCGCGTGAGCTTCGCGGTGCTTTCGGCGGCTGTCGCCGACGCCTGGTCGGCCAGCGCCCGCCCGGCCGCAGTCAAGCTGATGCGACTGGCGCGGGCGTCCTGCGGGTCGGATTGGCGTTTGACGATCCCCCGCTTCTCAAGCGGCAGAATGGCGCGGGTGACGCCGGACGCGGTAATCTCCAGCTCCGACGCGAGGTCGGTGGGGCGGAGCCGCTGCTCGGGAGCTGCCGCCAGGGTTCGCAGCAGGCGCAGTTCCGAGAACCCCAGCCCATGATGACCGCCGATGCGAGTCTCGAGCTCCCGGACGATCCGAGCGTTGGTCTTGGCGAGGCGCAGCACGGCCTCGAACGGGACTGATTCCATGGGCTCAGTCTATTTGAGTAATCAAGTATTTGTCAAGCAATAAGTCCCAGTAAAATTTGCTTGACGCAGCACGCTGACTACAGTAAGATGCGTGGGTTGTGATGCGGACCTATCTTCAAAAGACGGCCGAGACCAAGCACGATTGGTACATCGTCGACGCGGCGGGACAACGTCTCGGCACGCTCGCAGTGCGAATCGCTCGCGCGCTCTCAGGCAAGCACAAGCCCACCTGGACGCCCCATATCGACGACGGCGATCACGTCATCGTGATCAACGCCGACAAGATCGAGCTCGGCGGGCAAAAGTGGAATCAGAAGCTATACTATCGGCATAGCAACTATCCGGGCGGTTTGCGAGTGCAGACCGCGCGCGAAATGCACGACAAGCGTCCCGAGCGTCTGATCGAAACCGCCGTGCGCGGCATGCTTGCGACCAATCGCATGCGTGACGAGCAGCTTCGCCGCTTGAACGTCTACGCCGGTCCGAATCATCCCCACGAAGCGCAAAAGCCGCAGCCGCTGTTCTAGGAGCCGAGTTTGAACGAGAACGTCGCAGCCACCGGTCGCCGTAAGCGCGCCATCGCCCGTGTCAAGTTGACGCTCGGCCAAGGCGTCATCACGGTGAATAAGAAGCCGATGGACGAATACTTCCCCCGTCCGCAGCTGCAGCAAATCGTCCGCCAGCCGCTCGAAGCGACGCAAAGCCTCACGAGGTTTGACGTCGTGGTCAAGGCCGAAGGCGGCGGCGTCACCGGTCAAGCCGGCGCCGTCCGTCACGGTATCGCTCGCGCGCTTCTTGCGATGGACGAGACGCTTAAAGACACGCTGCGTAAAGCCGGATTCCTGACGCGTGATCCGCGCGAAAAAGAGTCGAAGAAGTACGGCCGTAAGCGCGCACGCAAGCGCTTCCAATACAGCAAACGCTAAAGCGCGATTTTCTCTCGGCCGGACTCCGAGTCGCCCTTATAGCGCTCGGAGTCTTTTTATTGCTCTGGCAGCCCGATCCGGCGTGGCTCGAGCGCGCCTACGTTAACGGTGCTTACGCCGGTTGGCAACACATCGCGTTTGCGGTCGCCAATCCTGTACCGTGGTCGTTGGGCGACGTCGCTGGACTCGCCGGCATCGCGGCAATCGTCTGGCGCGCCGTAGCGTTTTTTCGGAGCCGCAAGCGCGCGCTTCCCGCACTCGCATTCGCGTTGCTCGACATCGCGGCGATTGTCGGGCTCTACGCGGTCTGGTTCGAGCTGAGCTGGGGTTGGAACTACGCGCGCGCTCCGATGGAAGCACGTCTCGCGTTCGATGAAAAACGCGTAACCCCGCAGGCCGCCGACGCATTGCGCGCGCGGGCCATGCACGAAATGAACGTTCTAGCGCCGGCCGCCCACGCTCATGCGTCCGACGCGCTCGATCTGGCGGTGCTGCGGCAGTATTGGCTTCCGGTGGTGCAGCGCGCAGGCGACGACTGGACGCCCTTCACCGGTCCGGCCAAGCCGACGATTACCAATCCGTTCATGCAGGCAACAGGCACGAGCGGCTACATCAATCCGCTCTCCTTGACCGTGCAGACCGCAGGCGATTTATTGTGGTTCGAGCGGCCCTTCGACATGGCGCACGAGTGGACGCACGTCGGCGCGTACGCGCGCGAAGACGAAGCCAACTACGCCGCCATTCTTACTTGCGTGCGGTCCAGCAATCCGGTAATCGCGTATTCAGGCTGGTTCGAGCTCTTTCTCTACTTGCCGCCGAAGGCGCGCTATCGCCATAGCGAGTTCGCGCCGCTGGTGTGGGAAGACTTTGCGGCAATCCGCCGCCGCGACGCGCGCCATGTCAACGTGCTGCTCGCGCACTGGACGTGGCGCTCGTACGACGCCTATCTCAAGAGCAACCGGATCGCGTCGGGGATCCAAAACTATAACGAGGTAACGCGGCTGATTCTCGGCGTACCCCTCGATGGAGATGGGCTGCCGATCGCGAAGTAAGGCGCATCGTGAGCTTGCACTATAACGAAATCGCCGGCCGCAGCGTTGAGCGGCTGGGTGGTCTCAGCGACGGCGTCTTCGCATTCGCCATGACGCTGCTCGTGCTCGACTTACGGGTCCCGGTTGCCCACGCTATCCATTCCGAACGCGATTTGTGGAATGCGCTCGCGGCGTTAACGCCAAATCTCGTGACGTACCTGCTCAGCTTCATGATCTTGGGCATTTTTTGGGTCGGCGAGCATACGCAGCTCAGCAAGCTCAAACACTCCGATCGCGACCTGACGTGGCTGCATCTCGCGACATTGCTGGCAGTGACGTTCCTGCCGTTTTCGACCAAGCTGCTCGCGGCGTTCATTACCTATCGCGGTGCGCTATTCGTCTATTGGCTCAACCTGCTCGTCTTCGGCGTGAGCCATTATTGCAGTTGGTCTTACGCCTCCAAGACCCGGCTCATCAAGGACGATGCTCCACCGGGCCTGGCGGCCGCACTACGTTCGCGCATCGTTTTTGCTCAAGCGCTCTATGCATTCGGCATGCTGCTGTGCGTCTTCAACACCTACGTCAGCATCGGTTTCATCATTTTGGCCCAGCTGAACTTCGTGTTTGCGCCGCGCTGGGGAGTCCTTCGCCGAATCTAGCGGCGGTAACCCAATCGGCCTTGCACACGCTCAACCCGGCCTTGATGCCGGCTGTGACTGCGGGCGAGTTATTTGGTGTGAGCGTTTGCGCATTGTCTCCGCTGTCATCCCAAGCATACCAGGAGATGACGCTCGCCCCGTAGGCGCAGAACGCTGCCGCTTGGGACTGCATTTCATCGGCCGTAATGCCGGGCTGGTAATGGTTGCCGTCGTAGCGGCCGCCCCATGCTTGCCCGATGCCCATCAGCGGGGTACGCGAGATGTTCCAGCCGTATTTTGCCAACGAGCGCGACATCGCCGGGAGCAGTCCGTGCATCGACCAGTTATAGTTCACGCCGCTCGACGGCTTGCGCTTTCCGAACGGCGTGTAGTTGTACCAGCCGACGACGTCGCAGCCGGCGTTGGAGTAGTTGGCGGCCGTTCCGGGATCCCAATAGTAAGTCGTGCCTTTGCCGAACCCCGCCCCGAAACCGCAGATGGCCGGACGTCCGGGAGTTTTCCGAGCGATTAGCGCATGAATTTTTCGTAATAGATCGCGGCCGCTGCCGTAATCCCACCATGGCCAGTCGTCGAGCACCCAATAGCCGGCGACGTATGGCCGTTTCGCATCGCGATCGAGCAGGCGCGACAGGTGCGCGAGCGCGACGGCGTCGGAAGAAATATGTGGATTCTCGTCGGTTAGGCAATAGTAGTTGCGCGAGTAGCTCGACGGAGGCGGCGCGACCGTGTGCGTGCGGTGGCACTCCCAATAAAATACGATCGAAGAGACGCCGCCGTCGATCACGCTGATGTCGTGCGATTGCAGCGCTTGCTCGAGCGCAGACGCCGGATTCGGCGCACCGCCGTACAGGATGGTTGACGTGATGCCCTCGCTTGCCGCGGTCGCGGCGCGCGCCGGCGTGTCGACGCTAAAGCCGACCGCAGCGTGCAGCAGTGCGCTCGAAGCGGAGCGATGGGCGGACGGGGGAGCCGGTGCGCCGGGAAGCGGCGAATCGACCGTCCGCGCGCAACTAGTGACTACGATCGACGCGAGCAATGCCGCACAGCGAGCGTTCATAGAATTAGATATCGGCATCGACGCCGCGCGGAACCAGGTAGTAGATCGCGACGGCGACGTACGCGGCGAAGCTCGCAATCGGCGCGAGCAGCGCTAGGAGCGTAGCCAGGACGTAAATTCCCCATCCGACGCGGTACGTTCGAACGGTCCACTTAACAGCCGCGTCGTCGACGCTGTCGATAAAGGCACGGCGCCGAACCAAATGAGGCGGCATCGCCGGGTACGCGCCCAAGGCGGCGGTGGCAAACGGAATGAACGCCGTTCCGGCGAGCAGCAGAAGATTGAGAAAGACCGTGATCCGGTCGACGCGCTCGACCAAACGAAAGAGCGCGTGATGGTTTTGCCACATGATGCCGATGACGGCGAAGCTCAGCGCATAGGCAATGACGTTCGGCCACAGTGATGGCAAACGCAAAGACACCGTCGGAGAACGCTTCGAATCGCGCCTTGTTCATCGACCGGGAAACGATCCGTTCATCTCCAGGCCGTGTTTCGGACACGTTGCCGCCGTAGCCTACAGGCATGTTTGACGTTGGAGATACGTTACAGGCTGCGTTAGAACGAGCTCACCTGGAACTTCGCGACGCGCAGAGCCACGTGGCCGCTGCCAATGCGGGCGGCCGCTCAGGCCGCAGCGCGGATGCGGCCATGGCACGGACCGCGCACGCCGCCATATTTACCGAAGCCTTGTTGTCCGCCGAGCACGCGCGACTCGAAGAGATTAAGACGGTGGCGCGATGAGCCTCGATCTGCTCGATGCCGCTGCCGCCGGCATGGACGCGCAACGAGCCGCTCTCGACGTCGCCGCACGCAACGTCGCCGCCGCGGAGGCAGCCGGGCCGAGAGGATCGTACGCGCGTGAGGTTCCGGAGTTTCGCGTCCTCGACGATGACGCCGGCGCTCGCGTAGCGTTCGCCGGCACGCATACCGAAAGGGGGATCGAACGTCAACCTCATTACCGAGATGATCGCCGTGATGAAAGCCTCGCGGGCGTACGAATCCAATGCCGCACTCTTCGACGTCGGCAAAACGCTGGCCGAGAAGACGATCGATCTGGGGCGGCTGTGAAGGTCGAGCTGCTCCTCCCCGACCTTCCGGCCGCTCCCGATCGACCCAAGAGCGACGGCAATGCCGCCAAGCTCTTCGCGGACGTCGCGCAGGCCCTCGGCACGACGCTCGAACGCGCCGAGACGGCCGAAAATGCTTTTGCCGCCGGCAGCGGATCGCTACAGACTGCGGTCTACGAACGCGCCCGCGCCGACGTGGCGCTGTCGGTCGCGACTGCCGCGGCCGGCCGCGCGACGCAAGCGATTCAATCGATTCTCAACATGCAAGTGTAGCGCATGCAGCAACTGCTTCCGCTGCTCAACCGCTGGAAGTCGCTGCCGCGCGCGGTACGAACGGCGCTGGCAGGCGGCGCGATCGCGGCGGCCCTGCTAACCGTTGCGTGCGGCATCGTATCGCATCCTTCGCGCGACGCGTTGTTCGCGACGCCGCTGCATGCCGAACAGCTGGCGGAGGTTGAGGAACGCCTGGCAAGCTGGAACGTCGCGTTTACGCCGACTGCCGACAACGTGATCGTCGAAACGTCGCGCCGCAACGATCTCTTGCTGCGGCTCTCGCTGTCGGGCGTTCCGCACGCGCACGTCGAAACGACCGGCGAGGCACTCGCGAGCATTGGGGTCTTGACGCCGCAATCCGTGATCGACGCGCAGACGCGTTCCGGCTTAGCAGGCGATATCGAGGCGGGACTTCGAGGAATCGACGGAATCGACGACGCCCGCGTGATCGTCGCGCCCGCGAAAGAGGCGGAGTTTGCCGACGAGGCTGCGGGTGACGCGAGCGCGAGCGTTCGGCTGCAGCTGCGATCCGGAACGCGTCTGTCCGAGGCGGCCGTCAACGGCATACGATCCTTCGTCGCCGCAGCGGTGACCGGTCTCGACCCTGCGCGGGTCACTATTCTCGACGATCGCGGTGTTGCGTTAGGCAACGGTGACGATGGTTCGGACGCAGTCGCGCTCCAAACGTCGCTTCAATCGGCGCTCGACGGGGCACTCGGCGCCGGAGCGGCGATCGTTCGGGTGCGGGCCGAGTATGGCAACGATAGCGTCGCGCGGCGTGAAGTACGGCGAGCTCCAATCGCCCAGCAGCCAATCGGGCACGCCGCGCACAGCGAAACGTACGCCGATGGAAACAAACGCTACCGTCGCGACGACGTCGACGACGATCGCGGCAGCGAGACGCGCGAAATCACGGTGCAGACGCCGCCGGGATCGATACGTCGGATCTCTACCGGAATCTTCATCGACGAAGCGCGTTCCATCGATTTGGCAAAAGTGCACGACTTGGCGGCTGCCGTGCTCGGATTCGATCCCAAGCGAGGCGACACGCTCTCGGTGCAAGCCGTAGATTTTCACCGCTCGCCGACAGCGCGCAAGGACGTCTGGTGGCTGCTGTACGGCACGATCGTGCCGCTCGCTCCCGCGATAGTCATCGCCATCGGGGCCGTCGTCATCGTACGACTGCTGCTGCCGTCGTTGACCTCGCTCGCTGCGAGCTGGCTCGAACGCGCCGCCGTGCGTGAAGCTTCGAACGCAGTTTCGGGACTCGCTCCTTCGCGCGTACGCACCGCGCTCGTGCACGAGCCGCCGCACGCGGCCGCAGCGATCATCAGCGCGTTGCCGGCGGCCACGGCCGCCGCCGTGTTGGAACTCTATCCGCAACACGAACGCGAGGCAATCGTTCGTCGCATGCAACGGCCACCCAATCCGTTACTCGGCGATCCGGAGGAGTATGTACGCCGCCATGGCTGATCGATTCGTTTCCCTTCGCGACTTCGTACTGCAATCGCGTGAAGCCGATTTGGAAGTTCTCGAACCGGCTGCGCCCGCGCAAACGGAAGAACCGCAGGGTACACAACCTCGAGCAGGTGAAGGATTGGGCGAGCTCCGGCGATTTCGGGCGGCGGTTTCCGATGCCGTAGACGTTGCGGTTCGATCCGTGCTCTTCGACGTCGCCTGCGAAGTGCTCGCGCGCGAGCTCGAACTCGCGCCGGCGAATCTCGAAGCAATCGTCGCACGCGCGTGCGCGCGGCATACGAGTGAGGGTATCGTATCCGTTCGGATTCATCCGGACGAGGCCGCGCAGCTTTGCGATGCCGGCGTCGAGGTGATTGCCGATTCGGCCGTGCGGCGCGGCGATGCGCTGCTGCAGGTTCGCAGCGGTACGATCGACGTCACGTTAGGCGCGCGGCTTGCCGCCGTCCTCGATCGCATCGCCCCGTGACCGCGCGCGCGTTGTCGTTGGGAACGTGCGCGTTCGGACGCGCGATCGACTTCGACGGATTACCGTTGGACGGCGGCCCGGTGCCCGCCGGCAGGCGCGTTGCCGTGGAGCTGCGGATTCCCAAGCCCGACGAGCGTGCGCCGGTATACGAGCCGTTTTGGACCGGCGTGCGCGCGATCGACGGGCTGCTCACCTTCGGGCGCGGTGCGCGCGTCGGTATCTTCGGTTCGCCCGGCGCCGGTAAGAGCACGTTGATCGAATCGATCGTCGACGGTTGCGCCGCCGATGCCGTCGTGATCGCGCTCGTCGGTGAGCGGGGGCGTGAAGCGCAATGCTGGATCGAGCGCAGAGACGCGCGGACGACGATCGTGTGCGCGACGAGCGATCGTTCGGCCTGCGAACGCATCGACGCCTGCGCGGTCGCTTTTGCCCATGCAGCGGCCCTGCGCGATCGGGGCTTGCACGTGCTGGTGGTGCTCGATAGTTTGGCGCGTGTGGCGAATGCGCTGCGCGAGCGCGCGACTGCAGCCGGCGAAATAGTCGGTCGCGCCGGGTATCCCCCGAGCGTCTTCAGCGAGATGGCGCGCATCCTCGAAGTCGCGGGTCCGCTGGCGAGCGGATCGATCACGCTCGTCGCGACGGTGCTCAACGATGGCGACGATCGCGATCCGGTAAGCGATGCCGCGCGCGCTTTGCTCGACGGGCATTTGGCGTTGTCCGATCGTCTCGCGCGCGAGGGACGATTTCCCGCGGTGGACGTGATAGCGAGCGCGAGCCGCACCATGGGACTCGTTGCCGGCGACGCCCACATGCGGCACGCCGCCCGCGTGCGGGCCGCGTTGGCGGTGCTCGAGCGAACTGCCGACGCGCGGTCGTTGGGTATCGAGCCGGTCGAAGCGGCAGCGGTCGCCGCAATCGCGGCGGAGCAGCAGATCGAGCGGTTCTTGCGCGGGTGCGCCGCCGAACCGGCCGCGACGCTAGCGGCACTTGCGGAACTTGCCGATACTTTGGAGGTATCCGATGGACATCAATAGCGATATCGCCGCGGTTAACCGGCGCATTGCGGAAATCACTTCCTCTGTGGTTCCGGCTCCCCAGGCCTCGACGGTTCCGGCCGGCGTGACCGCCGGCATCGGCGTCGACGGCCTGCCCGTTCTCGATCCGTCGCGACTTGGCGGCACGTCGTTCGGTGCATTCGTAGCTGCTGCTCTTGCTTCACAAGGCGGCCAGGCCTCCACTGATGCCGATGGCATTGCGTTCGCCCAGGCGCCGAACGCGCCGGCGCCCGTTCCGCCGGACGAGATCGACCGGCTCGTCAGTGCAAACGCCGCCACGTGGAACGTTGACCCGTCGCTGATCAAAGCCATTATCGCGAACGAATCCGGCTTTAACGCCAACGCGACCTCGAACGTCGGTGCTCAGGGATTGATGCAGTTGATGCCCGGCACGGCGACCGGTTTGGGGGTCACCGACGCGTACGATCCGGCCCAGAACGTCTGGGGCGGCACGCGGTACATCAAAGGTCTGCTCGACCGGTTCGGCGGGAACACGGAACTGGCCGTAGCGGCCTACAATGCGGGGCCGGGTGCCATCGAGAAGTATAACGGCGTTCCTCCGTATGCCGAAACGCAAAATTACGTTCAAAACGTACTGGCCAGCTTCGCCAAGTATAAAGCTCAAGTTCCTCGCTAAGATCGCCCCTTGCGTTGCGCTCGCGGTTGCGTTGCTCGCGGCCGGTTCGGCGCGCGCGGACGCGCCGTCGGTCGACGACATCTTGAACGCGCATCTGCGCGCGATCGCCGCACTTGGCGTGAAACGCCCGCATACGATCGTCTCGAGCGGGAGCCTCGACGGTTTGGGGTTGAAGGGAACGTTTACGAGCTGGCGCGACGGCGATCGCGAGCGTGACGACGAAGCCATCGGTCTGCGTACGCAGCGGACGCTGCGGCTGGGCGACGTCGAATACGTGCAGAATGCCAACGGCGACGTACGAACCTTACGCGGCATCATGGCGCGCCGGCAGATCACCGAAGATTTCATCGATTCGGCCGATTTCGCCCGGCATCCGCAAAGCGACGCGCTCTTAGGGGCGGCGTCGTTACCCGACGGGCGCAAGGTATGGCGCGTTCGCGTTTCGCCGCCCGGCGGCGAGACCTACGACGTTGCGCTCGATGCAAAGACGTGGTTGATCGATGAAAAGGCATACCTCGACGGCGATTCGCTTATCACGACCACCTTTGACGACTATCGGGTTGTCGGCGGTACCCTCGTGGCGTTTTCGGAGGTCGACTCGAGCGGAACGGCGGCATTCGACGTTACCTCGCACGTCGATCGCGTCGAAGTCGATAAGCCGATCGATCCCGCTGTCTTCGACCCGTTCAAATCGACGGTTATCGAAACTGCGGCCCCTATTACCGTGCCCCTGCTGTACGATCGGGGACATTTGTTCGTTCGCGCCTCCGTTAACGGTACGCCGCTGCTCTTCCTTATCGACTCGGGATCGCAAAGCGTCTTCTTAGATCCGGCTGCGGCGCAGCGACTGGGGCTGAAGACCGAAGGCACTCTCGAAGTGCGGGGCGCGAGGCGAACCAACGGGTTGGGCGTCGCCGCGCTCGACGCGATCGACATCGGGCACGCACGTCTGCCGTTGCACGTCGTTTCGGTGGTCGATCTCAGCTCGGTCGTGTATCACGCTGCTACGGTCGACGGGGTGCTCGGTTACCCATTCTTCGCGGCTGCAGAAGTGCGCGTCGATCCCGACCGCTTGACGATGACGATCGGTAAACCGGGCACGTTGCCGCCACAGGGAACCGCGATCGCAATCGACACCGATCGCGAGCTGCCTGAAACGCTGACCACCATCAATCGCGTTCCGGGGCGGTTTTTGGTCGATACCGGCAACTCCAACGAGCTTCTCGTCTTTCACGCCTTCTTGCAGGACCATCCGAGCGCGGTGTATTATGCGGGCAGCCACTACGCGCAAAACAGCGGCGTCGGTGGTGGAAGCGCCGCAGTACGAGCGACGGTGAACGAGATCGATCTTGGTCCGTACAGGATGTACAATCGCTACGCCGATATTATGCTTGCCGATAGCGGCGCGTTCGCCGATCGCAACGATGCCGGTAACATTGGGCTGGGAACGCTGAAGAACTTCGTTTTTACCTTCGACCTCGCCCACGACGCACTATTTTTGGATCCGACGCGTACGTTCGATAACGGCCGTTTCCGCTAACGTACCGCCAGCCGTTTACCTTTTAGCCACGGCTCGTTTACGGCCTCGTCACGCGGCGGCGCGACGATGCTGACATGATGACCCAAGAACTGAACGTTTGCGTGCTGTCGGCGCCGCTGGCCGCCATCGACCGGCGCGCGCTCTCGCAGGCATGGTATTCGGCGCTTCATTGCGCGTCGGAAGATCGACATCCGCAAGCCGAACCGGCAAGATTCCGGCTCGTCGAGTGTGACGGCGACTTCACGATGCCGCAAAGAGCACTGCAGCGGCGCGCGGACGCCCGTACGGCGCAGCTTGCAGATGAGTCTCGCAAGCCAAACTCGAGGACTCGCGTGCGGTGTGCCGGCTGCGAAAGCGATCGGCGTGCGCGGCGATCGTCCCTAGCGCGCCGTATCGAACGAAAGTTTCCCAATCCGCGAGCCGGTTCGCAGCGGTCTACGTTTAGTGCCGGCGGTAAGCGGGTTCACGTGCTGGTACAGTCATCGGCGGGGCGCGTACGGTTGGTAGCGGTTTGTCCCCTGTCCCTTCGAGAAACGGTAGCACAGGCGCTGGCGCAGGCCCGCTTTGCGCTCGCATCGCGAGGCATGACGTGTTCTTGAATCCCTCGCTGAGTGCAGCCCTCGATCGCATCGGCGAACGTGCCGCCGACGTACGCCGCGCATTTACTCCCGGTTCCGTCCCCAAGAACGACGACGTAGCATCGAGCGCGCCACCGACTTTCACGCTCGATCCGCTATCCGTGGCAGCTCCGGAGGGCGCGTACTTCATCGTGCGTACGGCCAATGGAAATGCGGCGTATACGCGAGACGGTTCCTTCCACGTTGAGGCGGGCGCGCTGCTCGATGCGCAAAGTCGCCCTATTCTCGGCATGCACGATGCGGGAACGCAGTTAGTAGAGTTACGCTTCGACGACGTAGACGGGGCGTTGAATCGCACCCGAGACGCGCGGATCGATGCCGACGGAACGCTGAGCTACGCTCGCACGACGATCGATCCGCGCACGGGGAGGACTCAAACGCGGCGCGTTGCCGCCGGCCGCGTCGCGATTGCAAAGTTTCCGGCTGCAACGAAGATGAAGACGGCGGACGGCAGCACGTCCTTCGCGCCCGACGGTGTGGTGCCGCACGTCGGATTGCCCGGCGATGGCGGACTTCCGGCAATTTCGCCGATGCGGCGCGGCGGCAGCGGCGTCTATCTCGACGAGAGCCTCGCGCGGCTGAAAGCAGCGTACGTCGCGTTCGACGCGCTGGCGGCAGCCGAGACCGCAAAGTCGCGCCTCGGAAAGACCGCGCTGGATCTCATTAAGTGAAGAAGTTGATAATGCGCAACGGCGCATTGCGCTTTGAGGAACGCTCCTGCCTGTCTCTCAACGCAGCTTGTTTGGTAGCGGGCACCGTACGCGAACGGCTTTCGGGACTGCTCGGGGTGCCGGTTGCACTGTGCGTTTTCGAACCCGAGATTCCTAACGCGCAAGCCTGGGAAGTCATCGGTCGATCGGCATACGTTTATCGGGTTCGCGGCAACGTGGCCGAAGCCGCGATCGTTTTGCGCGAACGCGACGCGAAGGCGGTGGTTGCCGCAGCCTTTGGCGAGACGCCGGATACTCAAACGGACGAGACTCGGCTTTCGCCGCTCGAGCGCGACGTGCTGGATCGCGTGGCAACGGCGCTTACCGGCACCCTCGTAACGCTCTGTGGCGAGCAGCGGGAAGCGGCCGCAGCGAGCAGCGCCGCCGCACTGTGCGCGTTCGCTGCGTACCTGGAGCTGGCGGTCGACCAACCGGTGGCGGCTCGCATAGGGATCGCCCTCTCACGCGACCTCGTTCCCGAGGCCATCCCTGCGCTAACCCCCGAGGACCTCGCCGATATCCCCCTGGAAGCGAGCGTTGCGCTCGAACTCCGCGATCTCACCGCGCGGCGGCTTGCCGAATTGGCTCCGGGCGACGTCGTGCCGATAACTCGACCAGGTACCCTTCGCGGGAGCCTGCGAATTTGCGGGCGAACGCTGGCCGTTGGAATCTGCGGCGTTCGCGGCGGCCGGTACGCTTTTGAAATTGAAGGATGTATAGCATGACCACCATCGATCCGAAGAAGCCTCGCGACAGCGCGAACATCGAGGTGTTGATGCACGTCCCGCTGCAAGTCACGGCGGAGCTGGGAACCTGCAAAATGTCCGTTTCGGAGGTCCTGAAGCTCGGAACGGGCTCTATAGTGGAGCTCGACCGCCTTGCCGGCGGCCCCGTCGATCTGCTGGTCAACAATAAGCTCATTGCGCGCGGGGAAGTGGTTGCCGTCGACGATAACTTCGGCGTACGCGTAACGGAATTGATTCAGCGCCCGGGCTAGTCATTGTTCGTTTTTAACTGCATCACGAAAGCGTAACGCCCCGGCGGTACGCTTTTTTGCATGGGCGCGTTGCTGTCGTTGGGCCTCAAATCACATGCGACGGTGCCGCTCGACGTGCTGGCCGGTCTGACCATCCTTTCCATCATCCCGTTCCTGCTGGTCATGTGCACCTCGTTCGTGCGGATCGTCGTCGTGCTGTCGCTGGTGCGTTCGGCCATCGGTGCATCCGCGCTGCCGCCCAACGCCATTCTTACGGGGCTGGCTTTTGCGTTGACGCTCGTGGTGATGGCACCGACGCTCCAGCGTATCGATCGTGAAGCGCTCGCTCCTTATCAGCGCGGCGTGCTCTCGCCCGCGCAAGCCGTTGGCCGATCCGTCGAGCCCCTCCGCGCGTTTATGCTTCGACAGGCGCATGTAGCGGACGTGAAGCTCTTCGATCGCATCGCTCGGCGTGCGCCCGAAGCGCCGGACCGAGCGCCGTTAACCACACTCTTGCCGGCCTTCGTCGTCGGCGAGCTGCGCAGCGCGTTCGCCATTGGATTCGCGCTGTATCTGCCGTTCGTTGCAATCGATCTGGCGGTAGCCGCGATGCTCATGGGACTGGGCATGATGATGCTCAGTCCGCCGGTCATCTCGCTTCCCGTCAAGTTGCTGTTGTTCGTCATGGTCGACGGTTGGGCACTGGTGTGCGGAGGCGTCGTCGCCAGTTTTCGTTAGTCGCTCGTTTATCTTGACGAGTTGATGGTGCGCTCGACATGCTGCCGAATTGAATGGCTGCGAACGCTAGCCCTGTCAAGCCTGGACGGCCGGCTTCAGCACCGTTTCGCACCATTGCGCAAAGGTCGTGTGCGAGTTGTTCGGAGTTGGGCGCGAGTTCATGTTGCCCAGTCCCTCGTTCTGCGCGGTCAGCATGTTGACCATGGCCTGTACCATGCCTTCGGAAGTCCCGTTCTCGATCATGCGTGTCTTCATGTCTTCTATGCCCATCGCGCGATAGCCGATCGGCTTGCCGAGCACGTTCGACATGGTCTGCACCATCTCACCATACGTGATGTCCCCGGGACCCATGAGAGGAATGCTTTCGACTCCCGTCCATGATTGATCGAGCAACAGTTGCACCGCGACAGCCGCAACGTCACGGCTCGCGACAGCTGGGACTTTGGAATCGACGGGGGCCGGCGAACAGAATATTCCCTGATCCCTGATCAGCTCCGTCTGGCGCAAGACGTTTTCCATCAACGAGCCAACGGCGAGCGCGCGGTAGGCGACGCCGGTTTCTGCAATGAGATCGTCCAGTTTCAACGTCGCGGTGATATACCCGGCATCGCGCGGCCAGCCGCGGCCAATCGAAGAGATGCCAACGACGTGCTTCACGCCGTGATACCGCAACGCTTCGCAGGCCGGCCGCGAGAAATCCACATAAGAGGCTTCGGCGCTGATGGCGGTGGGATCGGAGGAGACGAGCCAGAAGACGCTATCGGCGCCTTCGAAAGCCCTCATGACAACGTCATGGTCGCCATGCGAACCCTCGATCACTTCGATCTGGCGGATGCTGTCGATTGGCAGTTTTGAGAGATTACGGGCGATGACGCGAATCTCTTCGTCGCCGGCAAGCAGATTGTTCAGGACTTTGCTGCCGATATTGCCCGTGGCGGCCGTAACAACAATCATCCTCAACTTCCTTTTCAAGACCTAGCGCCGTTTGCGTTTCACGAGGCGAGTACGTTCGAGCTTCCGTGCTCCGCAAGGATCGATGAAGCTGCTCGCGGGGTACCCCAGTCTCCTCTGCGACTTGCCTCATACCCTTTACGCGAGCGACCCTGTCAAGGCGTAGCTGTTCGTCATGGTCGACGGTTGGGCGCTGGTATGCGGAGGCGTCGTTGCCAGCTTTCGTTAAACAAAGGGCGATGCGCATTACCGACGCGTTGGCCTCGATGCGGCCGTTTTTCTCCTTCGAGTTCTTTCCGCCGAAGGACGAGGACGGCTCGCGCCAGCTTTTCGAGACGATCGCGGCGCTGCAGCCGTTGCGGCCGGCATTCGTCTCGATCACCTACGGCGCTGGGGGATCGACCCGCCCGCGGACCGTCGCACTGGCGAAGAAGGTCCAACAGGAGATCGGTCTGACGGTCGTGGCGCACGTTACGTGCGTCGGTTCCACACGCGCCGAACTGCGCGCGCTTTTCGACGACCTCGCTCGCGCCGGTATCGAAAACGTCCTCGCGCTGCGCGGCGATCCGCCTAAGGGTCAAGAGCAGTTCGTTGCGGCGGCGGGCGGCTTCAGCTACGCCACAGAGCTGATCGCCATGCTGCGGAGAAACTACGATTTTTGCATTGGCGCCGCGTGTTATCCAGAAAAACATCCCGAAGCGCCGAGCATCGACGACGACCTCGCGCACCTCAAGGAGAAGGTCGACGCCGGCGCCGACTTTCTCGTGTCGCAGTTATTTTTCGACAACGACTCATTCTTTGGTTTCGAACGGCGGGCTCGAGCCGCGGGTATCGCGGCGCCGATGCTCCCCGGACTCATGCCGGTCACTAATTTCGAGCAGATCAAACGTTTCGTAGCGATGTGCGGTGCGACGATTCCGCCGAAGTTGCGCGTGGAGATGGAGCTTCGCAAAGGCGATGCCGAAGCGGTCGAAGCGCTCGGAGTTGCATACGCGTCGATGCAGGCCGTAGCGCTATTACAGAGCGGAGTCCCGGGTATACACTTTTACACGCTCAATAAATCGCCGGCGACTCGAGCGATCGTTTCGTCGCTGCTCGCCGCCAGCGCGTGGCGTCCGGCTTTCGCGCGAACCATCGCACCATAACGAGGCGGTCATAATCCGCTAACGACAACTTCAATTTCGATCCGTACATTGGTGCGATGGATGCCTTCGACGCTTTGGTTCGCGATGGGCTGTTCACGACGGCACTCATCGCGTTGCCCATGCTTGCCGTTTCGGCACTCGTCGGCACGGCGGTAGCCGTGGTGCAGGCGGCGACGCAGGTGCAGGAACAAACGCTCACGCTGCTCCCCAAGACGATTGCCGTCGGCATTACCGTCGCTATCTTCGGCTCGTTTGGCATGCACGCGTTAGCGGCGTTGTTCCAGCGCGCGCTCCATGCGATTCCTGCACTCGTTGCCGGTTCGTGATCGGCGATACCGCTGCGAGCGCGCTCGTCTTTGCGCGCTGCGCCGGTTTTGCGTTTCGCGCGCCGGGATTTTCACATCCGAGCGTTCCCGCACCCGTTCGGGCGGGACTGGCGGCGTTTTTGACTCTGGCAATCGCACCGGGTGTAGTCGGTGCCGGAGTTCCGCGCGGCGGCTTGAGTCTCGGGCTTGCGTTCTTGACGGAGTTGCTGTTGGGGGCCGTCATCGGTTCGGCGGCATCGTTACTCTACGATGCCGCTTACGCCGCAGGGCGTACGGTCGACGACTATGCCG
Source organism: Vulcanimicrobiota bacterium (assembly GCA_963715435.1). GTDB lineage: Bacteria > Vulcanimicrobiota > Vulcanimicrobiia > Vulcanimicrobiales > Vulcanimicrobiaceae > JAFAHZ01. The sequence goes on along the minus strand of OY970243.1, from coordinate 1,082,961 downwards.
GCGTCAAGGCGATTGCCCCAAGCGCGCAAATCGTGGCGCCGTCGGGGTTCGGGCGGGTCTGGTCGCTCGCGTTTACGGGGGGCTTCTTTTTGCTGGGTGCGTACCGGCCGACGATTTGGGCATTTGCGACGAGTTTCTCGCGATTGGCCCCGGGCGTTCCGTTCGACCCGCACGCGTGGCTGCCGTATCTTGCGACGTTGGCCGGAACGATTGCAATGACCGCCGCCGGCGTAGCGGCACCCGCGATCGGGCTGGCGTTTGCGGTGCAGATCGCGTTGGGGGCGCTTTCACGCGCGGTGCCGCGTTTCGGCAGCATAACGCTGGCGTTTCCGCTGGCCTTTGCTGCGGTGCTGATTGCGACGGTCTGCGCGGCTCCGCTTCTTGCCGATCGAGCGGGTCATCCGTTTCTCGCGTTGCCCGTTAAATGAGCGACGAGGCGGAGAAGCCGTTTGAGGCTACGCCGCAGCGTTTGGAAAAAGCCAGGCGCGAAGGGAACGCTGCGCGCTGTTCGGAGTTGGGTGCCAATGCCGCGTTCTTCGCAGCGGGCATGACGCTCGTTGCGTCCGCCCCGTTCATCGGAGCGGTTGCTTCGCGGGCGATCGTTCGCGCGTGTGAAGGCCGTGCCGGCATCGATGCGCTCGCGGTCTTCGGCATCGCGCTTGCGCCGATTGCCGCCGCGGCTATGGCCGGCAGTGCCGTCACAGTCGTTCAAAACGGCGGCATCGTTTTTACCGTTCCCAATCCGAAGCTCGAGCGGCTCAACCCGATCGAGGGGTGCAAACGCACCATTTCGCGCGAAACGCTGGCGCACGCAATACGCGCCGCTGTCGCTTTCGCGTTGGCGGCGTGGGCGATGTTACCGGCGTTGCGAACGGCCGCCGGTCAAGCGATCGCAGCCGGCTCCGTACAAGGCGTTGCGGCGGCCGTTTGGAACGCCTCGCAACGCGTAGGGGTCGCGGCATGTCTCGTCGGCGCAGCGTTCGCGATTGCCGAATATGCAGCGGCGCGACGCCAGTGGCTGCAAAAGCTCCGCATGAGCTTCGACGAACGCAAGCGTGAGGCTAAGGAGCAAGAAGGCGATCCGCTCGAGCGTGGGCGGCGCCGGGCATTGCATCGCTCGCTGTTGCGCGGCTCGGTGAGCGACGTCGATAAGGCCTCATTCGTCGTCGTTAATCCGACGCACGTTGCCGTGGCCTTGCAATACGACCCGCCCGCCGTCGCGGTGCCGACGATACTCGTGCGGGCGGCCGGCGACGCGGCCATTTGCGTTCGCAGTATCGCCGTGGGCAAAGGTATTCCGGTCGTCGAGAACGTGACGCTCGCGCGGGCGCTTTACCGTGACGGACGCGTCGGCGATCCAATCGGTCGCGCGCACTTCGTCGCCGTAGCCGAGGTCGTCGCAGCTTTGTCGCGGGCGGGGCTGCTGCGCGCGTGACGCGCCTTCCCGTCTACGCCTTTGCCGGCGTGCTGTTGGCCATCGTCGGCATTCTGATCGTGCCGTTGCCGCCGTGGCTGCTCGACATTCTGCTCGGCGTAAACATCTTTGCGTCGGCGCTCGTGTTGCTGCTCTCCGTTACGGTCGACGATCCGCTGGAGTTTAGTGCGTTCGCGCCCGCGCTGCTGGTTGCAACGCTGTTCCGCTTGTCGCTCGACGTGTCGGCAACGCGCTTGATCTTAACCGAAGGAGCCACCCCTGGTGCCGTGGGCAGCATCGTGCCGGCGTTCGGCGCTTTCGTGGTGCACGGCAACTTGGTCGTGGGCATTATCGTATTTGCGATTCTCATTACCATTCAGTTCGTCGTGATTGCGAGCGGATCGCAGCGCGTCGCCGAGGTGGCCGCGCGCTTTACGCTCGACGCAATGCCGGGCAAGCAAATGGCGATCGACGCCGACGTTCATGCGGGCGTGCTCGATGCGACCGGTGCGCGTCGCAAACGGGCCGCGGTACAGCGCGAAGCCGACTTTTACGGAGCGATGGACGGCGCCGGAAAGTTCGTCAAAGGCGACGCCGTCGCGGCGCTGGTGATCGTCGCACTCAATCTCGTGGGCGGAGTGGTCGTCGGCATCGCCTATCACGGGTTGTCGGCCGCAGATGCGCTCAACACGTTTGCCTTGTTGTCGATCGGCAACGCCCTGGTGACGACGCTTCCCGCCTTTCTTATCTCGACCGCGATGGGCATGATGGTGACGCGCGTCGCGTCGGAAGGCGCTCTTGGGTCGGACCTCGCCGCGCAGTTGTGCTCGCGTCCGGACGTGCTGCGCAGCGTCGGTGTGCTGCTGCTGGCATTGAGTTTCGTTCCGGCGCTTCCGCGGCCGTTGTTTGCATCGCTTGGCTTGACGGCATTCGGACTGGCATGGCTTGCGCAGCGGAGCCGTAAACGCACCGACCAGGAGTCGACGGCCTCACGCGAACGCGCGCGCCGTCAAGCGATGCGGCGCCCGGAGCTCGCGTTGGCACTCGTGGGCGTCGACGCGATATCGATCGACGTCGGGGCGGATTTGGCGCACTTACTCGTTCCACCCCATGCTGACGCGCTGCTCGACCGTATCGGTGAAGTGCGGCGCGCATTGGCCGCCGATATCGGCGTCGTTCTTCCCGGCGTTCGATTACGCGACGACCTTGCGCGCGAAGCCGGCACGTACGGCATACGCGTTCGCGACCGCCTCGTCGCGCAAGGAATGCTTCGGCTCGAACGACGGCTGGCCGTAGCGGAAGAAACGGTCTTGCGCCGCTTAGGGTTGCCGGTCGAACCGGAGCCGGTGTACGGTTTGCCCGCGGCATGGATTCCCGTGGAGGCCGCAGATGCCGCATCGGCAGCGGGCGCACTCGTTTTCGACCCGATCTCAGTGCTGGGTTCGCATTTGGCCGAGGTTGCCCGAGCGCACGCTGCCGAGCTCGTCGGACGTCAAGAACTGCAAACGCTTCTGGAACATTTACGCGCGAGCGTTCCCTCGGTGATCAAGGAAATCGGAACCGAGTCGCTACCGTTCGCAGCGGTGCATCGCGCGTTTTCGTTGTTGCTGCGCGAAATGGTATGGCCGCGCGACCCGGTGCGCGTTCTGGAGGCAATGCTCGAAGCCGGAACCCGGGACGCGGGCGAACTCGCGGAGGCCGCACGCCGCGTCGTCGTGCCCGAGCTCTTGCGCCGGCGCGCGACCGTAATGCTCGAGCCGGCGATCTTCGATCCCGAGTTCGAGCGCACGCTGGTTTCGGCGTGGACCCGCGGCGGCACCGACGCCGCCGCGCCCACGACGGCGTTGGCGCTACGCGAGCAGGTAAGCCGCTACGCCGCCGCCCGGCCTCGCAACGGAGCGTCGATCGTCTGTACCGCGGCGTTGCGGCCGCTGCTGTCCGACTTCCTGATCCGCTCGGGGCTGCGCATCGACGTCTTCTCGTACGGGGAGCTTCCGGCCGAGCTGGCGCTGTCGCCCTGCGAAGTTATTTCGATTTGACACTCTCGGGGCAGGCCGGATAAACTTGTACGGTTAAAGTCCACCGGCCCGGCGGGCCTCACCGTCCTGGGCCGTTTGCTTGCCCTCCTACCGTTCGGATGCCATGACCTGGAATAAGCTCAAAACGCCCGTCAAGGCGCTTGTCATTCTCGCTCTTACGGGGCTCTCAATCTGGCAGATACTGCCCATCGATAAGAAGATCCATCTCGGGTTGGACCTTCAAGGCGGAGCGCGCCTGCTGCTGCAGATGTACCCGACCGCCGACGTGCCGCAAATCACGTCCCAAGTGCAGGCCCAGACTCGTGAGGTCATCGACCGCCGTATCAACGGTCTGGGCGTAGCCGAGCCTTCGATCAGCAACGTCGGTACGGATCGCATCCTCGTCGAGCTGCCGAACGTCAAGAACCCCGACCAGGCCGAGCAAGTGCTCAAGCAGGTCGCGGTTCTCGATTATAAGATCATGCCGCCGGACATCTATCAGAAGGCCGAGGCAGCGCTAGCGGTCGTCAATAATCCCAATGCCCCCGCTAAGGTGAAGGCGGAAGCGCAGAAATACGTCGACACGACAGCTTATGAGAAAAGCGGCAGCGTCGTCTACACCGGCAAGGAACTCAAAGCTGCGCAGGCCAGCTACGACACGGCGGGCCGCCCGAACATTACGTTCCAAACCAAAGACGCCGCCAAGTTCGGCAAGATGACGACCGCGAACGTCGGCAAGCTGCTCGCAATCTTCCTCGACCATCACTACGTCTCGGCAGCTACGATCCAGAGCCCGATTTTCGATAGCGGTCAGATCACCGGCGACTTTACGCAAGACTACACGATTACGCTCGCCAACGAGCTCAATGCCGGCGCCTTGCCGGTCAGCATCAAGATCGTCGAGAAAGAATCGATCGGACCGACGCTCGGTAAGATCGACCTCGTCCAATCCCTGAAAGCCTCGCTGCTCGGCCTTGCGCTCGTGCTGATCTTCATGGTCGTGGTTTACCGGTTGCCCGGCTTACTGGCCGACATCGCCCTGGCCATCTACGTCGTGATCATGCTCGCCATCTTGGCCGCCTCGAACGCGACGCTCACGCTGCCGGGCATCGCCGGCTTCGTGCTCTCGATCGGTATGGCAGTCGACGCCAACGTTCTGATCTTCGAACGTATCAAAGAAGAGCTGTGGAACGGCAAGTCGATGCGCGCGGCCGTGCGCGTCGGCTTCCAGCGCGCATTCTCGGCGGTCTTCGATAGCCACTTCACCACGATCGTCGGCGCTTTCGTTCTGTTCTCGCTGGGCACCGGAACGGTCAAAGGCTTCGCATTCACGCTGCTGTGGGGAACGATCGTCTCGCTCTTTACGGCCGTCTTCATTACGCGGTTCTTTGTAGATCTGCTGGTAGACAACGACATACTTACTACTCCGGAACTATACGGCATCAAGCGCAGCGAGATCGGCATCTTCGCTCGTCAATCGGCGGCGGAGGCGTAAATCATGCTGTTTCGCAAACTCAACTGGAACATCGTCGGCTGGTACCGAATCGTCTCGACGATCTCGTATCTCATCATTGCGCTGGGTATCGGCGCGATGGTGTATCACGGCTTCGCGGGCGGCGACGGCTTTCACGCCAACCGCATGCTGCGATTGGGCCTATCGTTCACGGGCGGTACCGAGATCGACGCGACGTTCACGCAGCCGACCACGACCGATGCCATCAAGGCCGGTCTGGCGAAGCTCGGACTCACCGAAGAGTCGGTGACGACCGCGCAAAACGACGGCAAGCACTTCGTCATTCAAACGCAGACTGCATTTGCCAACGACTCGGCGCCGCTGTGGAACGCGCTCGACGCGGTCGCACCCGTCGATCGCTCGGCGTCGCAAATCATGTCCGTGGGACCGTCACTGGGACGCGAATACCTAACCAAAGCGCTCTGGGCACTGATCATCGCGCTCGGTATCCAGTTTATTTACATCGCTTTCCGGTTCGGCTGGAACTACATCTTCGGCTTGGTTACGGTCATCGCGCTGGTTCGCGACGCCTTGATGATGATCGGCATCTATGCGCTAGCCGATAAGCGCGCCGACGATGCGTTCTTGGCCGCGGTGCTGACCGTTATCGGTTACTCGGTCATGGATACGATCGTCATTCTCGACCGAATACGCGAGAACACCAAGCTGATGGCGGGTCAGCCGTACGACAAGATCGTCAATGAGTCGATCAAGCAGACGATGACGCGCTCGTTCAATACGCTCGCGACGGTCGTCATCACCTTGGTCGCGCTGCTGGCGCTCGGCGGTGCGAGCTTGAAGAACTTTGCGTTCGCGCTGCTCGTCGGTATCTGCTCGGGCGGCTACCACTCGATCTTTTACTCGGCACCGTTGGTCGTCGGATTCCGCAAACGGCAAATGGAGGCGGCCGTCAAGCGGCGTCGGGCCGGTTTGTCCGGGGATCGCACGTCGACGTCGCGATCGCGCGCGGAGTCGGCGGCGCTGCAGAGCCGTGGAGGCATGGCGCGCGAGGACATCGTCGCGGCGCGCCGCGAGCGTCGTCAGAAAGCAAAAGCCGCTCGTACGACACCGTCGCCCTCACCGGCACGCTATCGTCGCAAGCGTGACGATACCGCACCCGGCGCCGTCGCGGTCGAAGAATCGTACACGCTCGAAGCGGAGATCGACCCGCTCGACGCGCAGAACGCGGGGCTGCACGACCAAGCGCTCGAACAAGGTCACGAGGAGATTTCGCTCAATCTCGATGAGTTCGAACATGCACAAGAGCCCGGCGAAAGCGCGGCAGGAGAGGAAGAGAAGCACTAAGCTTCCTCCACCGACAGCTTCAGAGGCCGCTTTCGAGCGCGCGTTGAGCGCGCTCGAAAGCGTTTTAACAGGCGCTTCGCCAGCGGCTGCGCGCCCCCCACGGTCGAAGCCCGCGGAGTCCCCCGAAGCGGCCTTTGCTTCATTTCTCGATCGGGCATTTGCAAAGAGCGCGGAATACCTGCGCGACCGGTATGCGAGCATCGGCGACGCGACTGCGTTTCATACCAAGATCGCGGGCGTGTCGTTCGAGGGCCGGCAAGATGTGCTGGCGGGATTGCGCGACGGTGTAGAGCTCGAGCTGCGGCGCGATCCCGGCAACGTTCACGACGCCAACGCGATCGCCGTGTTCTACGGAAACTTGCAGCTCGGCTTCATCAAACGAGGTATTGCTGCTCACATCGCCCCCGTGATCGATGCCGGCGAGCGATATCGAGCGTGGGTCGCGTCACTGACGGGCGGAGGCGCGGATAGGCACCGGGGCGTCAACATCTTCGTCGAGCGCGATCCGAGCGCGACGATTGCAGCCCGCGACCGCAGCGCGGCTTCCGCGAGAACGCAATGGGACGGTGACGCCGATCGCATCGTGGCTGCGCTCATCGGTACGGCCCACCCTCACGATGCGCAGCAAGCCGTACTCGACCGCGTGGAAGCGGGGAAGAGTACCCTGGCGGTTTTCGGCACCGGCCGCGGTAAGTCGTTTTGCTTTCAATACGTCGCCGCTCGTCGCGCACTGGCCGAAGGCGCGAAAACGCTGGTTATTTATCCGCTGCGTGCGCTCGCCAACGACCAGTACGAAGGCCTCATCCGTAAGCTCGATCCGCTTGGCTTGCGCGTCTACCGCGCCAACGGCTCGATCGGCAACGACGAGCGCGAGGAGCTGTTCGAAGCCTTGCGGGAGGGCGCCTGGGATCTTGTGTTGGCGACGCCGGAGTTTCTGGAGTTTCATCGCGAAGCCTTTTCCGGTCGCAGCGCGCCGCGTCTCGTGGTGGTCGACGAAGCGCATCATCTCTACGAGTCGCGCCACCGGCCGGCATACGCGCAACTGCGCGCGACGATTGCCAAACTGGGGCGGCCGCAAGTGCTCGCGTTGACGGCAACCGCCGATGAGGAGCCGTTTCGTAAGATCGTCGACGAGCTCGAGATCTCGTCGTGGGTGATCGACCCGACCGTGCGCGAAAACTTGCACGTCGTGGACGCGCGGGGGCGCAAAGAAAAGATCGACTATCTCGTCGACCTTTTCGCTCGCGACGGCAAAGGAATCGTTTACACCAACTCCCGGTCCGAGGCGCAGAAAGTTGCCGAAACGCTGCGCAAGAAGATCGGCGACGAGGTCATGTTCTATCACGGCGGCATGCCCACTCCCGATCGTCACGAGGTCGAACGATACTTTCGCGAAGGCGCGCTACGCATAGTCGTCGCGACCTCCGCGTTCGGCGAAGGGATCGATCTGCCCGACGTGCGTCACGTCGTGCTGTTCCATCTCAACTTCGACTTTGCGGAGTTCAACCAGCAGGCGGGACGCGCCGGACGCGACGGCGGCCACGCCGAGGTCCATCTGCTCTACGGCGAAAGCGATCGCCGTCTTAACGAGTTTTTGATCGATCTGGACGCTCCATCGTTGGCAACCTTGCGGGAGATTTATCGCGGCTTGAAAGGCATATCACGCGACCGCGCGATCCGTATGGGATACGCGGATATAGCAGCAGCGCTGGACATCGATAAGGTGCGGGACAAGACGATCGGTGCCGCCGTGCGCATCTTCCAAGACTCTGGATTGGCCGAAGTCGGCGAGGATGACGAAGGTCGATACGTTCGGCTGCTTTCGGTCGACGGTCGCGTGGACATGGAGCAGAACGAGCGTTTTGCGGAAGGACAGGCGACGCGTGAAAGTTTCGCGGCGTTTGCATCGGTCGCGTTGAGTGCGCCCGCCGGATCGCTCGAGCGCATTATCAATCGGCCGATTTATCCCGGTCGCATCGAGCTGCTGCGCTAGCAGGGATTTCATCGACGGTTTTTAACTGGCTGCGCCACACTCCTGGAGGTATTCATGAAACCCTTTGCGCGATGGGGTATCGCACTCGTTGCATTGGCGACGCTGTCCGCTTGCTCGATTTCGGGCAGCCAAAACACCATTCCGGTCCAACCGCTGACGAACGCGGCGATGCAGCCCGCGACGGCGAGCCGCGCGTTGCACGTTGACGCGAGCGACGTTGCGGCCGCGCATGACGTTCACAACTTTCACTATCATATTTTTCCGGTTTCGAGCCAATGGGGCAAGCCGGTCAAGAACGAGGCGACTAAGGTCTTTCATCCGGCCGACTTAGCCTACTACGGCGGTCCGCTAATGAAATCGGCCGTCGAGCACAACGTCTACGTCAACTGCAAAACCGGTGACGAAAAGTGCTGGGGGCAGCCCGAAGAGTTTTTACAAAATATCACCAACAGCAAGATCGTGAAGCTGCTCGGCCAGTACACGAAAGCGTCGACGAGCAACTATACGTTTGGTGCAGGTTCGCCGGTTTCGTATACCGCGTTCAGCACTATCTATTACGACAACGACCTGTTCTCGATTCTGCACGCGGTCGCCAAGTCGGTCGGAGCCACGGGCTACTCGAACGAGTATCACATTTTCCTGCCCAAAGGCATCGACAACTGTCTCGACGGAACCACGGAGTGCTATTCGCCGGATAACCCATCCAATTTCGTGTTCTGCGCGTACCACGGCGAGGTAACGTTCTCGGACTTGGGTGTCGTCGTGTTTTCCGTCGAGCCCTATCAGAACGTTCGCGCCTGCACCTACCGGCTGCCCAAAGGCTACAACTCGCTGATCAACTCGACCGATACGACGCTCTTGCATGAAACGTTCGAGTCGATCACGGATCCTAATCCGAATACATTCTCGTCGTTGGGATGGTACAACATTCCCTACAATCAAGAAATCGCGGATCTCTGCGATGCTTTCCCGATGAGGCAAACGATTGGAAAGCTAAAGCTCTACCTTCAAACGCTCTATTCCAATAAGTACCACGGCTGCGCCAACGGCCCATAATTTTCCGTATTTCGTCGTCGCGGGCGCCCTCATTTACCGTAGTAAACTTCGGTCGCCCGCTCCTAGAACTACGAAAAATTTCTCGATGGGGCGCCCGCCGTCAAGCGAGCGCGCGAACCAATCTGTCCTGATCGACCGAGTCGTAAAAGTCGTTGTGAGTTTCGCTGATGCCCTTGGATGCCCAAGGATCGATTTGGGCGCGTGAGACGGGCGCGTGAATCGTCGGGCCGGCGGCATCGCGATAATCCGCGTCGTCGAACACCTGAAAGTCGCGGCTCTCCCGATGCGCCAGCACGAGATCCCCCACGGCCTCGCGAGCGGCTCGCGCGTCGCTGCGCAGGTCCGGTGCAAGCCGCGCATCCGAAGCGACGGCGCCATATACGGCGAGCGCGGGACGATCCGCGTGCCAGGGCATGTCTTTGCCCGCTTCCGGAAACCGAACCATCCCCTCGACGGAGCCGACATCGTCGCGAAGCGCACGACGTACGCTGCTGTCACGAGCCGCGGACGATGCGTCGTCGTTAAAGCGCTTGATCGCCGACTCCGCGCTTCCGATCTTCTTCGAATCCAGATCGAGGACGTCGAAAGCCGCCGCCGGACGCAGCGGTCCGAAGATCGAGTCGAACTGCGCGTGCATGACGTCGTCGACGACGGCACGCGCCATCCCGCGCGGATCGTCTTCACGATCGGCGATATCGCAGGCGACGCTGGTGGGGACGCCGGGGGCGACCATCGTTTCCGGACTTGCGGCCAAGTACCGTACGCCGGCATGCGACAGAGCATCGGCAAAGCCCATGGTGTTCATCAAGCATTGATTTGCGACCACGCCGTCTACGTTACGCCCGGAATCCTCCGGATGCTCTTTTGCGTGCAATGCGATGCCGTCTGAAATGGCTTTGGCGATATCTGGCATCGACATGCACGAACCGTCTCTGGTTTGCAAACCGCCGCCGTCGCCGCCGCCGTGATCGACGAGCTCGATCCACGTCTGTTTTGCGCCGCTCGCTTCGGCGTTATCGAGCGTACGGGCGACAAATGCCGCGAGGTTCCCTTCGTCACTCATGTCGTGCGCTTTCTCGGTCACGACAGTACCTGTGCGACCATCGGCAACCGTAAATTCGTCCGTGCGGAGCCGGTCGTCGTGACGCGCCGTGGTATCTTCGACAGTGAACTGAACGTTCGAGTCGGCAGCGCTGGTTTTTACCGCTTGAGAAACGGCGTTTTCTTGGATCGCGTCGAGGTTGTTGTCGCCGTCGCGGTAAATGCCGAACTCCAGCGTCCGGCGTGATGGCGTAAGGGTAACGTTCTGCAGCATGAGGCCTCCTGACGTGTGGGTCAGCCTCCATCTGCGACCGGGAATCGAAACGACAAGGGCCCGGCACGCGGCTAAGGGAACGGCATCCCATGTCGGTGTCCTCGTGGCGCGCGGTACTTTTGACGTTTTGCTGTTGCGCGGCAGTACTCAACGCCTTCACTCTGGTCACGGATAGCATCCAGTCATCGTCGGCGCTCGGATTCCAAGTCTCGCGTACCGCCGATCCCGCGGTCGTCCGGGTGGACGCGGTGGACCCAGGCGGTGCCGCTGAGGTAAGCGGCGTGCGCGCCGGCGACCTGATCAACGTTCGCGACCTCGCCCCCGCGCAACGCTACCGCCTGCTCATCGGCGTCCATCCTCACGAGAAGATCGGGTTCGTCGTTTTACGCGGCGCTACGAAGGTACCGGTCGATTACGTTGCGGGTGGCCCCCCGTCGTGGCGTTGGGACACGTTGTTGTGGTCCTTCTCTTCGTTTTGGATGCTGGCGTTCGCCGCATTTATTGCCTGGCGTCGCGCCGATTCAGTCCAAGCGCGCGTGCTCAGTGCGTTGCTCACCGCCTACGTCGCTTCAAGCGCGTTGCTGCCCGGCACTTGGCTTAGTCCTTCACCGTTAGCCGACGCCGTCGCGGCCTCGATCGGGTGGGCTTTGAACTGGCTGTGGGTCCCGTTGCTGGCGACCTACGCGTCCGTTGCCGCGCAGCCTCTGTCGCCGTTGCGGCGCGGATTGACCGCCCTCGCCTACGCTTCGGCCGGCGTTCTGGCGATTTTTGGCATCGTCCGAATTGTCGCGCTATGGAACGGGTCGCTCCCCTGGGTTGCACAAGGCGTGGGTCCGGAATGGAATATGACCTACGGCGCGATTCCCTACGCGCTGGCGGTCGTATGCGGCTGGTCGGCGCTAGCGGCGGCACGCGGAGCGGAACGGAGCCGCATCGCGTGGATCATAACGCCGCTCATGATCTTTTACGTCGCGGAAATGATGCTGTACTTCGTGCCGGCAATGTTGCCAAGCGAACTGCATGGCGAAGCGCTCATCGCGTCCTATGGGTTTGCGAACTTCGGCTCGGTTTTGGCACCGCTCGGCATGACGTATGCTCTCTTAAATAGGCGCGTTCTCGACATCGGCTTTGCGCTGAACCGAGTCGCCATCTTTTCGGGCGTTTCGATCGTCGTCGTCGGCGCGTTCATGCTGTTCGAGTGGGCAATCGGATCGTGGCTGCAAGGACAGAGCCACACGACCAGCATCGCGATCGGAGCCGCGGTAGCATTGCTCCTCGGGTTTTCCATTCGCTTCGTGCACGATCGGGTCGAACACGTACTAGATCGAGTGTTCTTTAGAAAACGGCACGAAGACGAAGAGGCGATCCGGCGCTTTGCGCGTGAGGCCGCGTTCGTCACCGATCCGGCCGTCTTGGTCGACCGCACCGTCGAAGTGCTCGAACGTCATGCGGACGCCTCATTTGTGCGGCTCGCTATCGGCAACGGCGACGGAACGTATGCCGGCATAACCGAGAACGATCCAGCGATCGTGTCGCTCCGCACGTGGCATCGCAGGCTCGATTTGCACGGCGTAGACTCGAAGTTCGAAGGTGAGTTCGCCTATCCGCTGGTCGCACGAGGACGCCTGGTCGGTGCACTCTTGCTGGGTCCGAAACGCTCGCAAGAGTCGTACGCGCCCGATGAGTCCGACGCGATCGAGGATTTGGCGCATCATGTAGGCGGCGTATTGGACGTCTTAGGTCACGCCGCATTGGGCGAAGGCGACTCCGTTTTAACCGAACTCAAAGCGATGCATCGGGCCATCGCCGACGGCTTTTCGTCGCTCCAGTCAAGGCTCGAACGCAGGTAGCGGATCCGAATGATTGCGACGCTTTCCACACAAGAGGTTGGCATCGCGCGGCAGCTAAGACCCTGACATGAGTGAGTGGATGCCGTGCTCCGGATTGGAGACGGTCGACGGCATGGCGTGGGTGAAGCGGATGGCGCAAAAGGCGCGCCGCGCGCAACAGAGCCGCGCCTCCGGAACCGACTTGATGAACGGATATCTCTACGGGGAGAGCGACTTCTACGACGGGCGAGTCTTGCGGTTTCTCGGCGTTACCGACACAGAGTTTTCCGCCGACGTCTGCAGCGAAGCCGATGACGAGGCCGGCGTGCGGCGCGTCCTCGCCAAAACCGGTCGTACCGAGACCGAGCGCCGCGAGTTCAGCGCGAATCTGGAAAGGCAGCTAAAGGCGTTCCCGATCATCGACGCCGACGAGGGCCGTTTGCCGCCGGGGTTCCGGACGAGCGCGCTCAAGTTCTTGTATAACTCGCTGATGATGCCGATCGTTCACGTAATATTTCGGCGAGCCGAACAAAAGCGAAGAGGTCGCGGCTAGGCCGACCTCCAGGACCGGCGAATCAGTTATCCATGCGCTTCTTTCGTCCGTTCGCCGTTGCCAATTCTTTTGCGCTCGCTGTGTCGCTGCTGGCCGGATGCGCACGCGCAGGACGACGGCGTTACCGAGCTGCCTACACTGGACGGGAGCGGAGTTCAACGTTCTAGGCAATAGTGACGGATATCAAGCGGTTTTTAATGCCGGCGCCTCCGGAACCACCCTCGTGTGTCTCCGTCGCCGAAAGATAGGAGTCTAACAGATGCACATTCGTCGAATCGTCGCCCTCGCAGTCCTCGGCATTCTCGCTGCGTGCTCGCAGGCCGTGAATCCGGTTACCCCGCCGCAGGCGGCTAGCGCGCTGCGCCACTCCATTGCGCGCAACGCGTACAAGGTCCAAAGTTTCACGTATCACATCATGCGGCCGCGGACCGTATCGCGCGCAGCCCGAGCCGGCGGCGGCGGATTGATCTATCCCGACGATCTCACAAACTACGGCGGCCCGGTAATGAAGTCGCTGGCCGCGCACGACATTTACGTAAACTGTCCGGCAAAAAATCAGAGCTGCTGGGGTGCGCCCGAAGCGTTCCAGATTCACCTACAAGGAAGCTCTTTCGCAGCGCTGCTCAAGCAGTATACCGGAAGGGGGCCGAGTGCATATTCGTTTGGCGATTCGACCGCCGTCTCGTTTCCGGTTTTCAAAGGCACCGCGTTCTACGAAAACGATCTTTTCGCCATCATTCATCAAGTTGCAGCGAAGCTGAAAAAGACCGGATACGCGGACATTTATCACGTTTTCTTGCCGCAAGGAACCGATACGTGCTTCGATTTCTCGAAGCAATGTTACTCGCCTGACCGCACGGCCGCGTTCGCGTTCTGCGCCTATCACGGAACGGTGAAATTCTCGGATCTCGGCTTAGTCGTCTATTCGATCGAGCCGTATCAAGACATCAGCTTCTGTGCGACGAAGAAGTCGTCGGGTGCATCGGAGGTGACGAACTCGACGATCTCGACGCTCGCGCACGAAACGTTCGAGGCGATTACCGACCCCGGTCCCAAGCTCGCATGGTATAACAACGCCGGCGGTGAGCTGGGCGACGAATGCCAGTTCTTCGTGTCGAGCGTAAAGATCGGAGGTCTCGCATACAACTCGCAGCCGATGTACTCCAACAAATATCATGCCTGCGCCGTCGGACCCTAAAGGTACGGTCCCCGAGCGGGCAATTCGGTAACGTGGTCGGGCCGCGTACTACGTCGCGAGCGCTTCGTCGCACTTGGCGGCGAAGACGAAATCGCTTTCGGTCAATCCGCCGATCTTGTGCGTCCATATCTCCACTCGAAGCCGTCCCCATGCAATGGTTAGATCGGGATGGTGCTGCTGCTGTTCGGCGATCTCGCCGATGCGGACGGCGGCGCGCATCGCACCGGCAAAATCGTCGAACCGGTACGTTCGCTCGAGCAGCGATACGGATCCGTGCTTGGGATCCTCACGGGAAACGATGCGCCAGCTCGGCTCGAGCTGAGCGAGCAGCGGCGCGCTCTCCGCAGGGCCGAGCGGCGGCACTCCTCCGCGACAGGGAACGCACGCCTTTTGCGCTAGTTCACTCACGTGCAGTCGTTTCGCCGCCAAGCCGCCGTTGTCATCGGCATCTTTCGCAACGCACCGCACGGGGTAATCTTCGTCGAGCGGGCGGAGCACCTGCGCGATCATCCGGGACAGATCGGTCTGCCGGGGGGCAGCGTTCATCCCGAAGACGTGGACCTTCAGGCGACCGCGTTACGGGAGCTGTACGAGGAGGTCGGCATCGAGCCGGCACGCGTGACGATCGTTGAAAAGCTGCCGATGTTCAGCCAGCGCATCGTCAACAATTTCGACGTCACGCCGTTCGTCGCGGTGATCGAACCAGGCGACCTGCGGATAGATTCGAGTGAAACGGCGGGTGTGTTTACCGTTCCGCTCGACACGGTGGTCGGCGAAGGGCTGCGCGAAGGCAGCGTCGACCACGACGGTCTGCGCGTACCCAGTCTCGTCCTGGATTACGAAGGATACCGCATTTGGGGCTTCACCGCGCGGATTCTCGAGACGTTTGCCTTGCAGTGGAAAGAAGGCGATCTGCAAGCTCGCGTCAACGCCGAGCTCAGCTAAGGACTCGACGACGGTTCGGGGCAGTCTTTGAGCAGCGTAATTCCCGGCTCCGCGCTGTGCTGCATCACGTATTGCACGAGCGGCGGTTCCGCGTCGCGCTTGTCTGCGGGAGGCCACTGGAAAAGCATCGGCGCGTTCTGGTTTTGAAACGGATTCTGCTCCGAGCTCTGATAGTACCAGGGATAATCGAGCAGCACCGATTCGGCGTGCCCGTCGGGGAAGTGAACCGACATCTGAACGTCGACCCAAAAGCCGCGCGTTTGCTGATCGAACTTGGCTCCGTGCGGATCCTCGAACGTCACGTATCCGCAAGGTTCGTTGCCGGCCGCGGCACCGTTACCGCTGCCGGCGTTTCCCGCACCGGTGCCGTTGCCGCCGGTGCCGACGCTGCCCGAAGTGCCGGTTTTACCGGCGCCCGTGCCTTGCGCGCCGACCGGGATGTCCCAAATCGGCTTGGTGTTCGAAAACTTCGGCGGCTTCGGGCGTGCGGCGCCGACCCGATGAATGATTTCGCGGCGCGCCGAAACCCCGGTCGTGGTTCGCGCCACGACGCGCGTCTCCGTGGGAGCGATGACGTGCGAATGACTGATGACTCGAGGGCGTCGCGGAGGCGGCGGAGGCGTAGGCATGGCCGGCCTTCGTGTGATGCGTGCGATTTTGATGTGCGCGACGACTTCGCGTTCCGTCGCCGGCGCGGGCGCCATGGGCGGAATCAATCCGGCGATGATCTCGTGGATCGCGATGGCAATCGCCAATGCAATCCCGATACGCCACCTGTCGTCCTGAGCGGAGCGCGAAGCGCGTAGTCGAAGGGCGAAAAGAACGCCGAGCCACCCGCGAGGGGATGGCCCGGCGCGCCGTGTTAGGTGGCCTTTATCCAGGATTCGTATTGTACGTTTGGACGTACCACTGCTTGAACTGGTCGTAGGTCGGATAGTAGCCGTACTTGTGATAGAACCAGTCGCGGTACGCGTCTTGTCTGCGGTTTACTTCTTTTTCCTCTTGCCGCTTTTGACGAACCTTTTTCGAGTAGTTTACGGCAAACGGTATGGCTGCGGCTGAGAAGAGAATGATGTTGCGGGTGCTCGCTGCACCGTCGGCGAGCGCGGGTGCCGTCGCACCCGCAGCCAGCGCCGCCACCAGGACGGTCGCGAGAGCTCGCTGTTTCATTGGCGTTCGATCCTTTCCCGAAGGCCCGAACCTCCCTTAGGTAAACGTAGAGGCGCCCTACGGCGTTCCTCGAATCCCCGTTCCCCGATGGAGATCGAAGCCCTCATTCGAGCGATCCCGGACTTTCCGATTCCCGGGATCCTTTTCCGTGACATTACCCCGTTGTTGAAAGATAAGCAAGGCTTTAGGCGGGCAATCGACCTCTTCGTCGAGCGTTTCATCGGACAAGGTATCGATTACGTCGTTGGAATCGAGGCACGCGGCTACATTCTGGGAGCCCCAATTGCCTATGCGATCGGCGCCGGCTTCATCCCCGTACGCAAGCCGGGAAAGCTTCCCCACGACAAGCTCACGGAAGAATACGCGCTCGAATACGGTACGAACTCGCTCGAGATTCACGCCGACGCGATCGCTCGGGGAGATCGCGTGCTGGTGGTCGACGATCTGTTGGCTACCGGCGGAACGGCAGCCGCTACTCGCCGTTTGTTGGAGCGGCTCGGCGCAACCGTCGCCGCATTTGCCTTTCTCGTTGAGCTCGACGGCCTCAACGGCCGTCGGGCGTTACAGGGATCCGATGTCGTCACGTTCGTTACGTATTAGCGGAAGCGTCGCGCTGGCGGTGCTGCTCGCGCTCGTCGTCTTCGGCGTCGCTGCGGCGAAGCCGCATCCGACGCCGACCCCGTCACCGACGCCCACGCCGGTCGCCGATCCGGCAATCACGAAACTGGTACGTCAGCAGTTCGTGGCATTTCAAGGGGGTAGCATCAACAAAGAGGTCTATAGCGCGCAGCTGCGGCCAAAACTCACCGACGCAATGGTCGCCGACCTTTCCAGAAAGCTTTCGGTGCTCGGCCCGCTCGTCAACATGGTGTACTTGGGACGATTCTATACCAACGATATCCCGCCGGACGCACACGGCTACATCTATCAAATGCTATGCAACGAAGGCAACGTGTATCTGTTGACCATCGTCGACGGGCAAGGCAAGATCGCGACGATCTACTTCAAGGACAAGCTGACCACCGAAACGATCGAGGTCCCGGCGGGCACCGAGCCGTCGCCCGCAGCGTCGCCCTGAGACTGGAACTCAGCACTTTCCCAGGTATAGCACCTTCGCTTCGCCTACAATTGTCGATATGAAGACGTTTGCTGCGGTGATCTGCGCGTTGCTCGCGACCGCCGGCGTGGCGTTCGCGCATGGATCGGCGGCCGGCGGTCCCGTAATGCTCGGCGGAGGATCTTCAATTCGAAGCGGATTGCCGGTTTTTTCGGCGGTTCGGCCGGCGTCATCAGTGACCGACGATAACGACCGTCGTCACCGGAAGCCGGTGACGTCCCCAAACGTGTGGCCCATGTACGTATGGGACCCGAAAATCTGCCGTCCGCCCCAGTATCTCCTTACGCCGGAGGGGGTTCTTGCCCTCAACGGCGCTTATCCGTGCGGTCTCAACGACGGTTTCGTGCCGTCGGCGTATGGGTCAGCTCCGTTCTGGCTGGCGCCAGCGTTCATGTGGTAGCGCATAGCGCGTAAGGCGCTTTTTGCCGAGTTTGGCGCCTGCGATATAATAGCGGGATACAACCCGCTATGACGATTCAGGAGCTCATCAACCGCGTACAGCTATACGACCCGTCGGCCGACGGCGGGTGGTTGATGCGCGTGTACGAGCTTGCCGATGCTGCCCACGAAGGCCAGCGGCGCGCCTCCGGTGAGTCCTATATCGAACATCCGCTTGCCGTGGCCGGAATTCTCGCCGAGCTCGAGATGGACCGGCAGACGATCGCTGCCGCGCTGCTGCACGACGTCGTCGAAGACACCTCGATCACGAGCGATCAAGTCGCGAGCGAGTTCGGGGACGAGATCGCGCATCTGGTCGAAGGCGTCACCAAACTGACGCGTATTCCATATCAATCCAAGGAAGACGCGCAAGTCGAGAATTTGCGCAAGATGTTTATGGCGATGGCCAGGGACATCCGCGTCATCATCATCAAGCTCGCGGACCGCCTGCATAACATGCGAACGCTCTCGAGCCTCCCCGCCTCGAAGCAACAGGCGATCGCGCGCGAAACGCTCGACATCTACGCTCCGATCGCGCACCGGCTCGGCATCTGGAAGATCAAGTGGGAGATCGAGGACATCTGTCTGCGTTACCTCGATCCGGAGCCCTATCGTGAAATCGTCGAACGCGTCGCCAAGACGCGGCACGAACGTGAAGCCGACGTCGAAGAAGCCATCGCGCGCCTGCGCCGCGATTTCAAGGATCTCAACATCAACGCCGAGATCCACGGAAGGCCAAAACACTTTTACTCGATCTATTCCAAGATCAATAAAGGCCGCGACTTCTCGACGATTTACGATCTGACCGCCATCCGCATTATCGTCGACACGGTCAAAGATTGTTACGCAGCCCTCGGTGCCGTGCACTCGATGTGGACGCCGCTGCCGGGGCGATTCAAAGATTACATCGCGATGCCCAAGCCCAACATGTATCAGTCGCTGCACACGACGGTCGTCGGGCCCACGGGCGAACCGCTCGAGATTCAGATTCGAACCTGGGAGATGCATAGAACCAGCGAGTACGGCATCGCCGCACACTGGCGCTATAAGGAAGGCGGCAAAGCCGACCAGTTCGAAAATAAACTGTCGTGGCTGCGCGCGCTGCTCGAGTGGCAGAAAGATATGCGCGACTCGCGTGTGTTCATGGAAAACCTGAAGATCGATCTGTTCGATACTCAGGTTTTTGTTTTCTCTCCGCGCGGCGACGTCTTCTCGATGCCGGCGGGCGGGACGCCGCTCGACTTCGCGTACGCCGTTCATACCGACGTCGGCAACCATTGCGTCGGGGCGAAAGTCAACGGGCGCATAGTTCCGCTCGACTACCAGCTCAATAACGGCGATATCTGCGAGATTCTCGTCAACAAATCGAGTGCGCGGCCCTCGCTGGACTGGCTTTCGGTGGTGAAGACGTCGAGCGCCAAGCACAAGATCAAGCAGTGGTTCCGCAAGGAACGCCGCGAGGAGAACGTACTGGCCGGCCAGGAGGCGCTCGAACAGGAGCTGGTGCGCTCGGGCCTGCGCGTCGACATCGCGCGCGGCGAGCTGATCGAGCGTATCGCCAAACGGCTCAACTGCGCTACGCCGACCGATCTTTTTGCGGCGATTGGCTTCGGCGATCAGTCCGCACAGGCCGTGGCCAATCGCATTCGCGACGAAGTCAAGAACGACAACGTCGTCGATCTCACCAAGATTCGCAAGCCTGCCGTGCGCCGCAGCGCGCGCAAGTCCTCGGGCGTGCGCATCGCCGGCGTCGACGACGTGCTGGTCCGGCTTTCCAAGTGCTGTTCGCCGGTCCCCGGTGACCCCATTATCGGTTACGTAACGATCGGCCGGGGCGTGAGCGTGCATCGCGCCGACTGCCCGAACGTAGCGTTCATGAACGCCACGCCCGAGCGCATTTTGCAGGCGCAGTGGCTCGTGGACGCCGACCTCACTCACGCCGTCGACGTTGAAGTGGAAGCCGAAGATCGGCCGGCGCTGCTGCAAGATATCATGGGCGTTTTTGCAGAGCTCAAGACGCAGGTCAGCTCGGTCAACGCGCGAGTGCGGCGTGACGGCATGGCCGTCACGAGCCTCACGGTGCAGATTCGCGATCTCGATCATTTACACAAGCTGCTGACCAAGCTCGGGTCGCTCAAAACCGTACGGCGCGTATACCGCGTCACGAAGAGAGAGCGCGCAGCGCCATAGTGTCGCCTCACGCGCTCATCCCACTCGGTGCCGCCTTCGTCGCCGGGGCGATGAACAGCGTTGCGGGCGGTGGCAGCTTCCTTTCGTTTCCGGCTCTCGTCTTTGCCGGCGTGCCGCCGATTTCAGCCAACGCCACCAACAATGCCGCCATGTGGGTCGGGCAGATCGGAAGCGCGCACGGCTACCGCGAAGAAGTGGCGGCGCACCGGTCGATCTTCGTTGCCGCGATCACCGTGAGCGTCGTAGGTGCATTCATCGGCGCCGTGTTGCTATTGCTGACGCCGCCGCGCCTCTTCGAGCGGCTCATTCCGTGGCTGCTGCTCTTTGCAACCCTGATTTTTGCATCCAGTCCGCTCCTGACGCGTAAAAGGACCGTGTCGACGCCGCGGCACGCTCCGTGGCAGATTGCGGTGCAGTTTTTCGTTGCGGTTTACGGCGGGTATTTCGGCGCCGGAATGGGCATCGTAATGCTGGCCGTTCTGGCGTTTTCGGGGCTTCCGAATTTCAACGCGCAAAACGCGATAAAAAACGTCCTTTCCGTCGCAATCAACGGGGTTGCCTTGATCCCGTTTATCGTGGCGCGCATAATCGACTGGCGGTTTGCGCTGCCTATGGCGGCGATTGCGCTAGCAGGCGGTTACTTGGGCGCGCGGTTCTTTCGCCGCTTACCGCAGCGCGCGTCGCGCACCGTCGTCATCGTCATCGGCGCTTGCATGACGATCGTTTTCTTCACCCACGCCGGCTTGATCGTGAAGTAAGAGAGGCGGTTCTCCGGGAATAGGCTTCGCCGGAGGTTTCGGTAATGCGCATTTGTCGAACGATCCTGCCTTTATTTCTCGCCGGATGCATGGGCTCGCAGATGACGCCGTCAATCGACGGTGTGCGACCGTCGGCCGTAGCGGTACGACCCTTCGCCCGCTCTCCGCATTGCCCGCAATATAGCAAAGGAACGGGCATGCTGGCCGACGGCGATTTTCGCGCCTCGGTCGACCCGGGCGGCGGATATCGCACGTATGCAAAGGGCCAGAAGGCGGCGTTTGATTGGACGGTGACGGCCAACACGATCGACTTGGCCGGCACCACGTTTTGGAGCTTCCGCGGACTTTGCAGCGTCGACCTCGACGGCACGAGTGCGGTGGGCGGAATCGAGCACCACGGCTTTGCGACCACAAAAGGTGCGTCGTACACCCTGTCGTTTCTGATGTCGGGAAACTCTTACTGCGGCGCCGCCATCAAGAAGATGAGGGTGTCCGCCGGCAATCAGAGCGTCGTGTTCAAATGGAACGTGTCTAACGGGCACAGCGTCGAAAATGGCAAAGTCGCGCTGCGGCGTCTGAACTTCGCTGCGGTGGGACCCACGTCGACGTTGAAGTTCACGAGTCTCGACCAAGCCGGCAGCGGCTGCGGTCCGGTCATCGGGGCGATCTCCGTGACGAAGGCGTAAGCGGCGGCTACGGATGCAAGGTCGCGGAGGCGTGAACGTAGTTAATATAGGTGTTCATCGCCCAACCCAAAGCTGCGCCGAGCAGCAAACCCGCGATCGCGACCGGGGGAATGACCTTTTGACCGCACTCGACGACCAGCGGCTTTCCGATGCCCACGGCGATTGCGCCGCCTAGCGCAAGACCGAAGATCCAGTACGCGGCGGCTTCGATCACGTAACCGGCTCGAGCGGCAGGCGCTCTTGCTCGATGCGAACCTTCCGCGAGTGACCGTTGCGCGAGAACGCTTCGTCGCTCGGTGCGAGCCATACATACATGTTCGGAATCAAGGCCAGCGTGAGAATCAGCGAGCTGACCACTCCCCCAATAATAACGATGCCCAGGCTCGAACGTGACTCAGAGCCGGGGTCGAAGGCCAGCGCGAGCGCGAGGTTGCCCGCGACGATCGAGACGCTCGTCATGATGATGGGGCGGAACCGCGTAAAGGCGCTCTCTTTGATCGCCGCGAGCTTCGCCAACCCGCGCTCGCGCAGTGTGTTGGCGTAGTCGACCAGCAGGATGCCGTTCTTGGTCGCGATGCCGATGAGCAGAATCGTTCCGATGAGCGAGAAGAGGTTGAGCGTCTTGTGCGTCATGACGAGCGCACCGACGGCGCCGATCGCGGCGACGGGAACGGAGAAAATGATGATGAACGGCGACGTGTAGCTGTTATAGAGCGCTACCATCAGCAGGAAGACGAGCGCGATCGACAAGATCATCGACGCGCCTATGCCCACGAGGGTCTGCGCCATGAAATCCTGTTGGCCTAGGGGCGCCGGTCGAACGACGACCGTCGGCGGAAGATGCAGCGCAGGCAGCCCTTTGAAGAACGCGGTCTGGACGTTCGACAGCGAGGAGTTGCCGGCAACGTTGGCGTCAACGTGAATGACGGTGCGGCGATCGGTGCGCGTGACCAGCGGCGCCGTCGGCGTGGAGACGAACGTCGCAATGTCGCCGAGATGGACGATCGAGCCATCCGAGGCGCGCAGCGGCAAATTCTGCAACGTGCAAGATCGGTTTGATCCTGAGGCGGATAGATGACCTGCACTTGTTCCAAGCCGGCGGTGGGCCCCGCATGTTCGGTTTGGCAACGGTTCCAGAAACCGCCATCCCCGAGCGCAGCTTTGCGCTCGTATTGGGAAGCAGCACTTTCACGATGAAATCGCTCGAGCCTGGAGCGTCGACCGTAATGCCGGTGACTTGCGCAGACGAGGCGCGAAGAATTGCGTAAACCGGCTTCATCTGCTGACTCGTAAAGGGCTGGCGGTTCCTGGGATACTCACCCGGGTTGAGATTTCGATTGACGACGACGCCGTCGATCGGCTACGTAATCGTCGCCTTGGATCGTGCTATCGTCGACCAGTGTTGCAGCAGCTGATCTTGTCCTTGAGCGATCGTCAGCGATCCCTGATAGACGGCATGCGTCGTGTTGGCGCCGTTGCTTTGAGCCGTAGCCCCGTCCTAGCGTTCCAGGGTTCTAGTGCTGACTCAAGCTAACTGCCGAAAAGAGACCAGTTAGTGTGAAAATTGAGGAAGTTTGTGCGAAATGCCCACGAAATCCGCAAGCTTGCCGACCTCGATCTGCATCGTCTGCAACACCGAGTGGCATTAATCGTGCGTGGTCGTCGCAAAGCGCGTGCCGGCGACGATGAGTATGTGCTACGAACTCGGCTCGGTCGGCGAATAGTCCACCGCGGCTTGCATCACGCAGCAAGTGCGCGCCGGAAAGGTCGCGCTCGGCATATTCGTGACCGAGTACCGGCCGCGGCCGCGTGTAACGTTCGGCAAATGCTTTCGCACGCGTAGGAATTGCCGAATACGCGTTCTACGGGCAGAGTAATCCCACGACGCTTTCCAGGATCGTTCGGCTTTTCCGCCTACGGCGAACAGGCCCATTCGCGTAGAGTAAAGGCAAAGAGGATTCCGCGGTCAGTGTTTTGCTGAGCGACTGGTTGCGTCGCATCGCAAAGGGGGATAGACCGGCACGTCGATGCTTCCAATGCGCCGCTGGGAGTGGTAGAAACAAATTCGCCGAAAATCTGAAAATGGTCTAACCGAATTCGCCACTGAAAACTCACAAAACGGGAGTTTGCGCCGTCTTATTAAGCATGACACCCACGTCGATTGGAGACGCATATGTTCGTTTTCTCACTTCTTCTTGCGGCGGCGGCGCCGCAGGCCGCACTGACCGCGGGAGTGGACGCGCGCATCGGCGCCGCTGTTACCAAGACGGTCGAGGCGCAGCATCCCGTCGGAGCCGCGGTCGGCGTGGCCAAAGACGGAAAATTAAGCTACGTCACGACTTTCGGCCAACGTGACCTAGCGAGGCATGCTCCCGTGGACGCCGGCACGCGCTTCGAAATCGGCTCCGTCACCAAGCAGTTCACGGCGGCTGCCATCCTCCAACTCCAGGAACGCGGAAAGCTGAGTATCAACGACAAACTTTCGACGTATTTCCCAACGTTTCCGCACGCGGCGGAAATCACGTTGCAGAATCTGCTATATCAAATCTCGGGCCTGCCGGATTACCTACCAGAGAAAGATATCGCGAAGTGGTTTGAGACACCGGCAACGCTAGATTCCGTCGCATCCCGCATGACGAAGCTTCATTTCACTCCCGGAACGAAATGGGAATACAGCAATACCAACTACTTTCTGCTCGGCAACATCGTTGCGAAAGTATCCGGTGAAACGTACGAACGGTACATCCGAGAGAATTTGTTCGACCCGGTAGGCATGACCCGCTCCGCGTTCGTCCAGGACGAGCCGAACCTGACCGATGTGGCCAAAGCGTATTGGCGTGGTGACGACGGTAAGGGCAAGCTCACGGAGGCCCCCGAGATTCCCGAATCATGGGCCGGCGGGGCAGGCGCGATCGTCTCGACGATCGACGATCTCGTGAAATGGGATACGGCGCTAGCTTCGGGCAAGATTGTGACCGCAGCGGCATACGCCCTCATGTCGACCCCTGGAAGGTTAAATAACGGCAATCCGACCCAGTATGGCATGGGATTAGGCATCGACCCGCTCTTGGGGCACAAGCGCATCTGGCATAACGGGGGTACGCTGGGTTCATTTACAATGAATGGCACGTATCCCGACGACCACATCGACATCGTGGTCTTCGAAAACAGCGTCGACGGCGATCCGGCCAACGTTGAAGTTTCAGCGTTGGGCGCAATCTTTCCCGAGGCTCTCGCTGCAGCGAAGCGCGCCGCGCCCGGCGAAGACCTCATCTTTCGTCAACGCATCCTCCACTATTTGGATGAAACGCTGAAAGGAACGATGCCGGACACAGAAATGTCTACAGAATTTCGCGAAGATCGCAACCCCCCAAACGCAACAGCACTTTGCAGCGATGTTTGCCACGTTTGGAAAGCCGACGGCGGTGATTTTTCTGGGAAAACGGCAAAAAGGCGAGGACACCGCGTTTTCGTATCGAGTTGAGTTTCCCAAGCAAGCAATTATGTTCGCGGTCCTCTATAACCCAAAGACCAAACTCGTCGACGGCATTGGGCTTCAGCCCATAGCCTGAAGGGACGCTGTCAGACCCGGACGATGCGAGCAGCAAGCCGCAAATTGAATTCCGGGAACGGCGCGCAAACACTTGCGCGCCGGCCGGCGTCTTTTAAGATATGAATGATCGCGCGTCGCTCTCGGATTTGGCGAATGCGGCTTCAAACGGGCATCAGCAGGCTTACGAGGTGCTCGTTCGCGCCCTGTGGCCCAACGCGTACCGTATCGCGTGGTCGATCCTGGGCGAGCCGTGCGCGGCGGAGGACGCGGCGCAATCTGCGTGCGCTGCGATTTGTGCAAAGCTTGCGGACCTTTCCGACGTGCGCGCTTTCGGCGGCTGGTCATACCGGATCATCGTGTCGCATGCGCGCGATCACGCCCGCGCGAGATCCCGTTTGCAGCGGCGAGAGACGGTCGGCTACGAAACCGCCCGTGGCGTCTCGACGCGTGAAGACCCAACCGCGCGGCTTGATCTTGAAGCCGCTATCGGCACGTTGCCCGAGCCGCTGCGGCTCGCCCTTGAGCTCCATTATTTCGTCGGATTGACAACCGGCGAGGTCGGCCTCGCACTCGGTGTACCCGCCGCGACGGTGCGCTTCAGGTTGATGATTGCGCGCCGTCGCTTGCGTCCGCTTCTCAACGATTCGACAACGCCGTCAGCAGCACAGGAGACTGTATCATGAATGAAGATCAGAAGATCGAAACTGCACTCGCACGGCGGTTTGCGCGCGCGGCGGTTCCCGAATGCCCGGCCCTCGCGTGGAATTCAATGACGCCGGTGCCCGTTCGGCGGCGCTCTCGATCGCGCAGTTTCGCGTACGCATGCGCAACGGTCATCGTTCTCATCACCGGCGGCGTGGCAGCGCACGCCTCCGGCGCGTTACAGGCCGGCTACGCGCGTCTTTTTCCGTTCGGCGGCTCGTCACAGCCGATACCGCCGCTGATCCATAGCGCGGATCGGTTCACCATCGCTCAAGCGCAGCAGCACATGCCTTTTCCTATCGTCGTGCCGGCTGGATTACCGTCGGGCACGATACTCCGATACGCGCACGTTGTGAGCGCATACCCTGTTCCGCGCGTCTCGCTTGTTTACCAAACGCACATCGGCGCCCGGTATTACCAGATCATCATCAACGAGACGACGGCTGCCAGCGGCCCTGCGCTCGCGCATTTCGAAGACGAAGGTAAGGGAAAGGATGGGCGAACGCGTTATGAATCCTGGACGCTTCCGCTGCGCCGGTGGAACCATGGAACAATCATCATGGAGATGCTACCCGAGGGCTTACCGGCCGTCATCGTCAATCGAATCGTTCGCGAAAACATGCGCTGAGCCAATCAAGCGCGGCACGACATCGAGTTAAGACGAAATGCGTTCAAAAACTGCAAGTTAGGATGAAATACGGCTAAAAGGTGAGACAACGCCGTAGCCATGTCGGAGTCGAGCTGGGCCAGCACTTGGCCCTTTCGCACGACGTCGCCCTCCTGGACGTCGACGCTGTCGGCCGGCTCGCTCAACGTGCTTTGCACGGCGACGTTTTCGTACGGTGCGATGATGCCCGCCAGCGATTCCGAGGGCCTGATCGTTCCAAATGACGCGATGGTGGTTTGGACGAAGGGCGGAGCTGCGACCGGTTTTGGCTTGGAGCAGGCGGACACCGAAAGGACGATCGCGGCCGCGCCGAGCAGGCGAACGACGACTCTTGCTGATCTTTCTCCCATGGAACAGGGCTATTGTAGACGAGGAACCGGCGCCGAATCCTGGAGCCAGTCTGAGAGCTTGTGACTGAAATAGACGCTTCGCCGGCCGAGCGCCCGCGAGTACTCGTCGTCGACGACGACGCGGCCTTGCGCCATTTGCTCGAGTACGGGCTAGGCCGTGCAGGCTTCACCGTGCGCAGCGTGCCCGACGGGCAGGGCGCTTTGTTGGTACTGCGCGAGTACAGCCCCGATTTAGTCGTGCTCGACGTGATGCTGCCCGAGCTAGACGGCATCGCGCTGCTTCCCGAAATCCGGCGTTTGACGACCGTGCCGTCGTGATGCTACCGCTCGCACGGAGCTCACCGAGAAACTCGCCGGCTTTTCCGCGGGAGCCGACGACTACGTCGGCAAGCCGTTCGATCTCGACGAGCTGATAGCACGCTTACGAACGCTGTTGCGGCGGCCGCAGTTCGAGCGCACGGAAACGCTCGAGTACGCCGATCTGCAGCTCGATCTCGTGCGCCGTACCGTTTCGCGCGGGCGCCGTAAGATCGACCTTTCGCCGCGGGAGTTCGATCTATTGAGGGCATTTGCGGAACGTCCGGAAGCCGTGCTGACGCGGTCCGAGCTGCTCGATTTAGTCTGGGGCATCGATCGCGACGTCATTCCCAATACCGTAGAGACGTACGTGTCCTATCTACGCGCCAAGATCGACAGCGGCGAGCGCGTGAAGCTCATTCAAACGCTGCGCGGCGTCGGTTACACGCTCAAAGCCGGTTCCGGATGAACCGTCTCGCACGGCGCATGCAGACGTTGGCGGCGATCCAAATTGCGCTCGTACTCGTCGCGCTCATCTTGCTGGGTGCGCTGTTTGCATTCGGCGTGTACATTCGCGCGCTTTCACACGAGCTGCGCGTCACGAGCGCTTCCGTCGTCGCCGCACTGTCGGAAACACGTCTCGCGAACGCGCCGGCGGCGGGTCGAGCGATAGCTTC
Source organism: Vulcanimicrobiota bacterium (assembly GCA_963715435.1). Lineage (GTDB taxonomy): Bacteria > Vulcanimicrobiota > Vulcanimicrobiia > Vulcanimicrobiales > Vulcanimicrobiaceae > JAFAHZ01. Next base: position 1,055,217 of record OY970243.1, on the reverse strand, counting down.
GCGCCTGGTACGCCCGGAAACGGAAGTCGTGGTGCTCGACGCCGATTCGCGAGTGACGGTATTCTACGAGCATCGCAACGATGCGGCGCCTATCGAACTGGTGCGCGCTCGCGGCGATCTCTCGGGAAATCCGCCGGTCGCGGGCCCATTGTCGCAGCTCGTGCTCGGGCTCGCTACGGCGTTCGGACTCGAGCAGCTTCACGAGCGCGCGGGCGCGCTTTACCTCATTATCAAGAGCAACGATGCGACGGTCATCGCAACGGTGCGCTCAGCGCTTCTTCCGTTGGCCTTCGCGATTCTGGCGGCGATCGTGTGCGGTTGGTTGATCGCTCGCGCGCTTACACGCCAAGCGTTGCGGCCGCTTGGCGACGTAACGGCGGCGCTCGAGCGGTTTGCGTCGGGCGACTTAACGCCGCAGCAGATTGCCGCCGACGAACGCCAGGAACTTTCTGATCTAGCGCTTGCGTACAACGGCGCCATCGATCAGATGGAACGCGCGTTTGCCGAGCGCGACCGCGCCGATGCCTCAATGCGCGAATTCATCGCCGACGCCGGGCATCAGCTGCGCACCCCGCTTACCGTTGTGCAAGGTTTCATTTCGATTCTTCGCGGTGCCGAATCCCAAGCCGAGCGCGAGCGCATCCTTGCGACGATGTATCAGCAAAGCCGCGCCATGGGATCGCTGATCGACAAGCTGATCTTACTCGAGCGGTGGGAAAACCCCAAGATCAGGCGCACGAGCCGATCGACGTCGGCGTATTGGTCGAGGATCTTGCCGGCGTGCTGGCCGACGCCCATCCGCAGCGGAAATCACCGTGAGCAATGGCGGCGAGACGCTGGCTGCGATCGATCCCACCGACCTCGGCTATATCATCAACAATCTGGTGGACAACGCGCTGAAGTATACGGACGGTCCCGTCGACGTCAGCGTAAGGAAAGAGAGCGACGCCATTGTAATCGACGTCGCCGATCGCGGACCCGGCATGTCCCCGACCGACGCTGCGCACGTCTTCGACCGTTTTTATCGCGTCGGACGACGGAACGTCGAGGGAACCGGGCTCGGACTGTCGATCGCCAAACGCGCCGCCGAGCGCGCACGCGGTTCTATCGACGTTACGAGTACGCCTGCGGACGGTTCGCGCTTTCGCGTGCGCTTGCCGCGGGCTAAACTCGCCTAATCAATTGCTGAAATCGGCGCCTCCTCGAACTCGAGCGCTTCGGCGGGCTTCGCCTCGATGCCGCGGTGGAAGCCGCCCAGCCGCGGTTCGACGTGACGCGAAGCCCACAGGTATAGCGTCGGCACGACGATCAGCGAGAGCGTCGTCGACACGAGCAATCCGCCGATCACGACGGTACCGAGCGGCGCCTGCGTCTGGCTTCCGGCTTCGAAACCGAGGGCGATCGGCAGCATACCGCCGATCGTGGCGATCGTCGTCATGAGAATCGGACGCAACCGCATCGGCGCGGCATGCAGCACGGCTTCGCGCGCGTCCATGCCGCGCTCGCGCAGCTGATTGGTGAACTCGACGACCAAGATCGCGTTCTTCACGACGATGCCGACGAGCATCAGGACGCCGATGAACGCCGTGAGGCCGAACGCCATCGGAGTAAACGGCTGGTGCGTAATCGCAGCGAACAGCCCGAAAATCAGGTTGCGGAAGAAGATGCCAAAGACGACGCCGGCCGAAGCCAGCGGCACCGCGACCATGATCACCAGCGGGTGCAAGATCGATTCGAACTGCGACGCGAGCAGCATGTAGATCAGCAGAATCGCGAGCGCGACGATGAGGCCGAGGCTTGAAAACGTCTGGCCCTGCTGGAGCACCTGCGGCCCGAACGCCCAGTAGTAGCCGGCGGGCAACGCGATGGAGTTCATGACTGTCGTTGCGTGGGCGACCGCCTCCGAGCGGAATGTTCAGGCCGGCATCGATGTCGATCTCGCGCTGCTTATTCTGCCGCGTGATCTCCGACGGTCCTGTGCCGAACGTGATGTTCGCCACCTCTGCCAGCGGCATCGTTGCTGTAGCGTGGAACCGCCCGGGCGCGCCGGCGATGTTGAGGCTCACGTTGACGCTCGCCAGCCCCGACGCGAGCCGCTGACGGTGTTGACGACCAAACCGGTTGGGACGGTCGACACTGGAACCATAAGGTTTGCAATGGCCTGTAAGCTGCGCCGTTGATCGGGCGGCAACTGGACCTCGATCGGATACTGCGTGCCGTTGATTTGCATGTACGAAGCGATCTGCCCGGCCGTAGCGATGTCGACGATCTGCGAAATGGTCTGCGTACTGATGCCCATTTGTGCCGCCATGGAGCGATTGACGCTGACGTCGATTTCGGGTTGAGCGTTGGTGATGCCCGGCTGCGGAGGCTGCAACCCTTGAATGTGCGCCTGGAGCTTCGGAATCGCCGTGAACTCGGCAAGGTTGTAGAGCGTCTTGATATCGGGACCGAAGATTTGGATTTGCAACGCGTCTTGGCCGCGAGCGATGATGTTTTGAACGATGTCGACCGTACGGCCAAAAACCTGAAGTCCCGGAATCGGCTTACCGAACCGTGCGCGCAGCCGCCGATCTGTTCCGGTCGTGAACGTCGTGGCGGCGCGCCCACGGCCACCGGAGCGACCGCGAGCCAGTCAATGCGACGGTCCACCGCGTACGAACTGCTGCGCTGCGCCGCTTGACGTCCAGGCTTGAGCGTCACCGACAAATTGGCGGGTTCGTTATCTGAGTTCCGCCTCACAGCCGGTCGAGCCGACCTGCACGCCCACGTCGTCGACGCGCGGATCCTTGCGCATGCGGTTTTCGACGTCGATTGCCGTTGCGTTCATGACCGACAGGGCGGTTCCGGTCGGCATCTGGAGATTGAAGCGGGCGAAGTTGGAGTTGGACGGCGGGAACAGTTCGGTTTGCACCGCTCCGAACCCTCACGGCAAATCGCCACGACAATACGACGCGCAGCACGCGAAAATCAGCTTCGGCCGATCGACGGCTTGCGTCAGCCGTCGAGTGTACCACCGCGCGAAGCGCTCGTACTGGTTGTCGAAGGCGCCGGAAAACCGCGCATAAAGGCCGGACGCTTTCCGTTCGTCGGCCGTTGCTCTTTAGCCGTTGCCGGCGCCGTTGGCCGTCGATCGGTTGCGCCGCAGAATGACCGACGCAAGCATCGGCACCTGCGTGACGGCGACGACTAGCGATAAGCCCACGGCGACCATGACCATCACGGCGAACGGCGTGAAGAGCAGACCTTGCAGTCCCGGAATTAGGACCAGCGGAACGAAGACGGTGATGACCGTAATGGAGGATGCCAGAACTGCCGAGAAAATCTCTGCGGTAGCCGTTTCGGCTGCTTCCACCGGCGTCTGTCCCCGGGCCATGTGCCGGTAAATGTTTTCGATGACCACGATGGCGTCGTCGACGATCAACCCGACGGCCAACGCCAGCCCACCGAGCGTCATGATATTCAGCGAGTAGCCGAAAATGTAGGCGGCGAAAAGCGTGCCCAGAACCGAAACCGGCAGCGAAATGGCGACGATCAGCGTCGATCGCCAGGAGTGGAGGAAAAGAAGATGACGAGAATGGCTAAGATTGCGCCGTAGATGGCGGTGTGCTCGAGTGCAGCGATGGCCTCGCGGATGAATCCTTGCTGATCGAACACGACGCCGAAGTGCATGCCCGGATAGCGTTGTTCGATCTCGCTCGATTTTTTTGTATACGCCGACCGACGTTCGCGACGATGTTCGAGTTTGGTTGAGCGTTGATCGTCATCCCGACGGCGGGCATGCCGTTGAGCCGCTGAAACGTTCGCTGTTCGAGAATCGAGTCGGTGACGTTGGCGACCTGGTTGAGCCGAATCGGCGCGCCGTTCTTGGTTGTGACGACGAGTTCGCCGGTTTCTTGGGCCGACTGCAGCAGGGCGCTCGCACGGACCAGGTATTCGCTCTTGCCGACTTGCACGACGCCGGCGGGAAGGTTGATGTTCTCTTGCTGGACCCGCTGCATGATCTGCTGGAGCGTGATGCCGTCGGCCGCCAGCGTGCCGGCAGTCAGGCTCGATCATGATCGCGCGCTGCTGGTCGTTGGTGATCGGTGACCGCGGCGACTCCGTCGATCGAGGAGAACTCGTCGCCGAGTTGATTAGTGAACAGGTCACCCAGATCGCGCAGCGTCATGTTCGGATCGGTCACGTACAGGCGAACGACCGGCAGGGAGTTCGAGTCGAATTTCGTGATCACGGGCTGCTGCAGGTTGGGATCGTTTGGCAGCGTTCCCCAGATGCGCGAGACCTGTTCTTGAACGTCGACTGCGGCCGTATCGATGTTGGTGCCGAAATAAAACTGGGCCGTGACTTGGGTCTTGCCCTCGGAGCTCGAAGTTGATCTGCTGGATGCCGTTGACGCGGCTAACGGCATTTTCGATGGGCCGCGTGATCAGCGTCTCCATCTGCTGCGGACCGACGTTCGGATACGTCACCGAAACGGTGACGACGGGCTGCGTGAAGTTCGGCAGCAGCGCGATCGGCAGCCGGGGGAAGGCAAAAATGCCCAAGACGACGATCGCCAGGGCGATCATCGAAACGGCTACTCGGCGGTGAACTGCGAACTTAGCAATCGGCACGTTTGGCTTCGGTGAAGCTTCCTTATCAGTAGTCATTAATCTTCGGTATCTTATCCGTACCCGGCTTCTCGAGTCCTGAGAAACCGCCTGGAACGCCCTTCGAGGCCATTGCTGCGGCCGGAAAACGTGTGATAGGATGCGGGGGTTCCGGACGGGCTTTGGCCCGGGATCAACCCGCTGCCCGCCGCGTAAGGCGGGCCGCTCGCTTGGCGAGCGTCCATAGATGGGGAAACGATGACCGACTACGAGGTGACGTATATTCTGCGCCCTTCCCTCGAGGAAAACGAGGTCGAGAACGCGTCCAACGCGATCGCCGACATCATCAAGAATCAGCACGGCGAAGTCGTGAGCGTCGAGAAGCTGGGAAGAAACGCCTGGCCTACGAGATCGACGACGTGCGCGAAGGCAACTACGTCGTGATGCAGTTCAAGAGCGACGGCGCAGCCTCCAAAGAACTCGAACGTCTGCTCAAGCTGCACGAAGACGTGCTGCGCGCGCTCGTCGTCCGGCTGGATAGCCAAGATGATCGCGCATATGGCGGCCGTCGCGGCAGGCCACCGCCGCCGACTCCGGCCTAACGCCCCATCACTTTTAGCAGCGAAAGAGAGTAAGCGATGGCAGGTTCATATAACCGCGTCATCCTGGTCGGCAACTTAACGCGCGACCCGGAGATTCGTTACACGCAATCGGGCAAAGGCGTGACGAAGTTCACGCTCGCCGTCAACAATCCGCGGAATAAAGAAGAGACGACGTTCGTCGACATCGTCGCGTGGGACCGCCTCGGCGAAACGTGCAACACGTATTTGAAGAAGGGCATGAACCGCTGGTCGAGGGACGCCTCGTGATTCGCTCCTACGACGACAAAGACGGCAACAAACGCAAAGCCACCGAAGTCGTTATCGACAACATGCAGATGTTGGGCTCGCGCCCTGCCGGCAGCGGCGGCGACGAAGGCGGCGGCTACAACGGCGGCGACCGCAGCGCCGCGCCGGCGCACGCCGGCAGGCAGCGGCGGCGACAGCTTCGGCGACGATCTTGACGACGAAATCCCGTTTTGAGTGGTCTGATGCTGACGCATACTAACTGAGCGATTTTCGTCGAGTTGGGAAATGTTTATAAAAGACGAAATGTCGGAGAAGTTAATAACAGAGCAAAAAACGTCCCACTTTTACGGGGCGTTTTTTTATTGCGTACGTCGATCACACACAAGCGCGGTTGAGAAGTCTTGACGGTGCGTCGTTTTCATGCTCGTGGAATGCTTCCCACGAGCCGCCACACCGCGTTTGTTTTTGGTGAGCGCCTAGGATTGGCGCTGGAGATTCTTGACGGGCCAGTGAGATTCGGAAGCTGAACGTTCCGCCGGAGCAGCGCATCGAAGGTATCGACCGAACGCATGAAGTACACGGACTGCCCGCGCATCTCGCGAAGGCGGGCGAAGAGTTCTCGGCGATTTATCGCATAAGAGAGCGTAGAGCGGATTTCTACGCCTTGATCGCAACGTACTATGTGGTTTATGTACCGTGTCGCCCCGTATATTGCCGCGTATTTGAAGGGGCAGTCCGTTGACAGGAAATCGAAAGTATACACGTGCTGTGCTGCGTTCTTAGGAATTTCTAGCTCTTGGAGTAGAGCCGTTTCTGGCATCAGACCGCGCGGCAGTTGAAAAGCTTTATCGTGCTCAGCGAGCGGACATTAAAGCTCCGATGACGTTGCGCGATGCATGGTTGGCGATAGCACCCGTACTGGGCGCTCTAAACGACGGCCACGTCGGACTCGGATTTCCGGAGTGGCTAAACCAGGCGCCGTTAAACTTTCCCTTACGATTCGCACTTTCCGATAGCGATGACGCACTTCTTGTCGCGATCGATCACACTCAAACGATTCCATTGGGAAGCCGCGTCTTGTCGATAGACAACGTTCCTGGTCTTCTCTATTCCGAAACAACATTAGCCGCGTTCGGGGCGCAAACGCGCTCCTTGCATCGTGCACGTGTGACGATGTCTGGCGCGTGGACGGCAATTGCGATGTTTGGTGCGAAAGCATCTTACCAGGTCCGCTGGATCGAACCGGACGGTACGCTAAAGAATGCGGCAATCGCGGCAGCGCCGTTCCATAGTGGCTCATCGAACGTGGAGCCATATACGTACCGTACTCTACGGAATGGTTCGGTCGGATTAATTGACTATCGAAGCTGCGAGGACTTGCCACGCTTTAGACTTTCCTTGGTAAGACGTTTGAAAAGATCAAAACGTCGCCGATTCAGGCCCTAGTCATGACATTCGCAACAACGGAGGCGGTGATAGTGACCTTAACGATCAGCTTTGGCAGTATGCCTCTGCGAAGCCGTTCGAACAATTCGGGGGATTCATGGAAAAATCGAGCGATCGCCTGAAGCGCGAGTACGGTCATGATCAGTACGTTGCAATTTATGGCGATAAAGCATGGAACGCGGCGAACGGGGTTGTCATTGAGGGGCGTGCCAAACCAGACGAGGACCTTATTGTTCCTGAGTCGCTCCCAGTACGATATGACGGGCCGGTCTACTTATTGATATCGACTCGCACGTTCTCTTCTGCTATGAGCTGCGCGCTGGCTGCTAAAGACTACGGACTCGCTACGATCGTTGGCGAGGAAACCGGAGAACCGGTAAATTCGACAGGCGAGGTTTATACGCTCACGACGCCGTCCATTGGTCTACGCGCGTATCTGACGACAAAAGTGTTTTTCCCGCCCAAACCTCAACCCATTGGACAAGGCGTTCTCCCAGACGTTTCGATTTCCGCAACGCCCGAGGACCGAGCCGCTGAACGTAACCCCGCACTCGATTACGTGTTTTCACATTTATCCAAGTCTGCGCGGTAGCAGCAACTGATACCTCAGCACTTATCCTGTCAGCACGAAGGCCTCGGCACGCCACCATAAGGCCTGAGGTGCGAGAGAAGGGCGTTATAGGAATGCCCTCGTAAAGCCGCCGTATCTTTGAAATCGTGACCTGAGCAGGCTGCTCGCTACTCCGGGAGGCCGGCAAGGACCTTGACAGGCTTGTCGAGTGAAAATGCCGAGGGCCGCTCGAAAGAGTGGCCCTCGGTGACGCACGGTCTCACACCAAAACGGCCGCCGAGGAGGGCGATGCCGCCTGAGTTCTCAGCGAGATTCGTTTGGCTCCTTTCGAAGCAGAAACAAAGGCAGCCGACGATTCTAAGGTGTCATCGCGTTATGTCAAAGGCGGTCCAGAATCGGTTTACTTAACGGACTCAACAAGAACGGTCCAAACCTGGCTGGTGATCCTCCACGTTCCGGATTGTTGCACGAGCGTAAACGTGAACGTGCCGCTCTCGTGAAAATGCTTCACGGTCCCAACTCGGGCATTGAGCTCCATCGGTATGACGATGTATGCACCGTTCGCTGAAATTTGGGCTGCGGACGGCTTCGCGGCAGTTGCTTTGAACTGCGTCATTTTCCGTTCTGCGAATTTCTTCTTGACGCGAGTGAGCCAATCGTAGCCGACGGTGGGCCCGTACATGACAATCGGGCCTTCGTCGACGAAGACGGCACTTTCGCTGTAGAGCCCCATCAACGCCGATGCGTCGAGAACCTCGGAGGCGGCAATCACCTTGTTGACCAGATCCATTGCACCGGACGATTGGGCCTGCCCTAGGGACCGCACGGCGAGCGCGAGCACCAGAACCAATAAAATCGCTCGATATTTCATGCACGGCCTTTCGAAGCCGAACTGCGCAATGCCTCGCTTGTCGAAGGCCTCGGCAGACTCCGTAAACGGAGCCTTATTTCGCTATCGTGGCAACCAGGTGCAAATCGGCCCGACTTGGTGGAACACCGGCATTGGGTCGATTTCATGAGCGAGTTGCATGATAGCATTCGACTCGGCGTCGGGCGCTTCCGAAGCTCCCTCTGCGAACGTACGAATCGCGCTCTCATGGTCGTGCCGTCTACGGAAGAACACTCGGTCAAGCACACGATCGACCAGCGTATGAATCGCGCGCACCGAAAATCCAAGCCCGAGCGCCAGCCCGGCGCTTATTACTAAATTTGTGACATGGCTCGCGCGGCCAAACCAGCCACCCAGCAACCATTCACCCAGCATGAAGAGGCCAACAACGATGATGGAGACTCCCGAGAAAACCGCCGCCTGATTGATCGCGAACCCAATGTCCAGAAGACGGCGATTCAGGATCGCGTAGCCGATCGCGAACGGCGTAAGAAACTCCGATGCGTTTCCGATATAGCGCACGACGTCCGTCGATATAAACATGGCCAAGGCCTGCATGAGGTAGTTAACAAACAGCAATCCCGTCGTCCAAACGAGCAGCGAACGCTCGCGACCACGCGCGGCAGCGACGGCTGTCGCAACGACGAGCAGCGGGCAGGTCAGAGTCACCAGGGGTTCCCAAAAATACACGAGAGGGCTATTTCCGAAGGGCACACTAAGGAGGTCCAGGCCCCCGCTCCAAATGCCTACACACGCTACGAGACCAATCGCTAGGTCGAGCCGGAGCGTAAGGAATGCAAATGCTGCTATCGCTTTTCTCATCATCGAGACCGGTCGCCCGAACAACAACGTATAGACGATCAGTACTACTACGATTTCCGACGTTACCGCCTCTACCATCGTTGTCCCAAAATCGAGTGCAGCCCAAGTCGGAAGCGCCATCGGTCCGAGGCCGACGCGAGGCGAAGGTCAACGATATCGCCGCGCTTGATGCCGGCATTGGCCGCGAGCCAATAGGGGACAACCGCCGTCACAACGTCGTGAAAGGGAACGGCAGTAGCGGCGCGGTGCAGGCCGGCCGAACCGTGCCACGTGTTGATCTGGAAGATGTTGAAAAAAAGAGGCGAACCCGATCGCGCAAAGCGTCAGGAGGTCGCGCCGCCAGCCGGAAGCGCCAGACCTCGCCTGCTCCAATGGCGGACCCTTCTCCGCGTAACGGCGAGAGCACTCCGGCTGCGATTTAGGCGGAAAGGCCCGGTTAACTCTGACATGGTGGGGCCCGAATGGCTCGCTTGACAGACTACGGGTGGTTTTTTGGGAAGCCGGCCGTCGGAGGCTGCGCAATGCGGCCGCGTCTCTTGACGTTCGTAGTCCCTATCGGGCTGTCGATCTTCATCACTTAAAGGGAAGCCCGGCGATTTCGTTGGGCTTTTTTTGTTGCGGTAAGGCGGAATGGCATAGCATTGCTAATGCGTAAGTATTAACCTGATGCACCAACGGTCGCCCCAAAGCCTTGATTGGTCCGCGGTCCTCGCGGCGCTGCGACGCAGCGTCGGTGAATCCGTGCATATCCGCGATGGCAAGCTCACGGAACCGGCCGGCTCGGTCCGCAATCGCCCATCGGCAAAGGGTACCGAATTGTGCTTGTTCCCGGGGGACATCGCGTCGACGCGTGTCGACCTCATCACGCAACTTGAGACGCTCGCGAAACGCACCGGCCGGCGTTTCATAACCTCGGCTAAAGTACGCATGGGTGACTCGCAGCTGCTAATCGAGAACGTTGCCGATGAGGACATCGACGGCGCCACCGTCACCGTAATTATAACGCGCCGCCCGAAGCTCGGCTATAACAGAAGCCTTCAAACGGGCGATTCGACTACGCTGCGCTCGAAACGCATCAAGAACCGATGAGCACGTACAAAGCCGATTTGGCTGAAGCAGAACGTCAAGGCAAAGCGGCGCACGATGCGATGGAGCAATGGGTTAGCCGGCCGCTCGATGCTCCGGGAGTCCCCGCCGCGATCTTGGAGGCGCATGCGAACGCACTGCGCGAGAGCCGCGAGCGGATCCGCGCGCTACTCCGTCAGGAAGGTGTGCGCGACGATCTCGAAGCGGCACTCGCGCGCAACGAGCAATATCACCGATCGCTCGGTCTGAGTATCCGGGATAAACCCGACGACGCGACGGAATAACAACGCCGGGGCGGCGAGCGTCGCTCCGACGGAGGCCGGGTCTGGCGCCGGCACCGATCTGTACGCTGCGCCGTTCTCCACCATAAACGGCCATTAGGCCCAAGGAGCGCCGCACTACTCTTTGAAAAGAGCGGCTTCTCGAAGGGAGAAACTAAGAATGGCCGAGCTACAAAAGGCAGACGCGCGACGGGCGCTTGACGACCACGGTAATGCCATTGACGCGCTTCATCAGAAGCTCGCCGCGGTGCCCGGAGTCGACAAGGACCGGTTACAGAAGGCGGTCGGCGACTACAAGAAAGCGCATCAGGCTTTCACCGACGACGCGCTGGGCTGTATGAACTAGCCGCCGTCGTTACGCAACGCGGCTTCGATACTAGTACCGACAGGCACGCCGAGTCCCGTACACGGATCCCACCCGCTAGCGGCGTTGAAGTAGCCGTTGCCGCCGCTGGTAACGTCACGAAACGCCGTATCCGCCGATGCATAGAGTAGTGGGGTCATGAGTCCCGCCGAAATACCCAGCCGTTGATTGATGCGCGCCGTCATTGCAGCATACACCGGAGCAACGGCGCTCGTTCCACCGACCGCCAACGCAGTGTTGTCTAGATAAACCGTGTAGCCGGGTACGACTTGCGCCGCAAAGTCCGGCACGCCGCGGCCGTGGCCCGCAGCTGCGGATTGCCATGCCGGCGCTTCAAAATGCGAGCTGAATCCGCCGCCGGTCTGGCTCCATGCCGATTCATTCATCCCTGCGTCTGCAGCCAGGACGGTGCCGCCGCATGCGTGCACGAACGGGCTCGACGCCGGTGCAACGACGTGGGGTTTCCCAGCCTCGTCGAGTTCGGCGCCGTGATCGCCCGACGAACAGAAAACGCTGACCCCCAGCAGACATGCGGCCGCAAATAGATCCTCGAGTAATGCCAAGACGGCCGGAGTCCAAAGACGTTCCGGCCACCCGTAGCTAATCGAGAGAATAGATGGGGAAAACTCTTCGTCGAAGATCGCCGTCCGAATGGCGTCGAGAAATCCGCGCTCGTCGTCGGGCGCTTCGTAGATGACGATGCGCGCGCCCGGCGCTAACGCCGCAATAATTTGGACGTCGAGTGCGGCTTCCAAATCTTTAGTCGTCGCCAGTTCGTGTTGCACGGCAGCGTCGTCGACGCGCTTGACGATGGGACGCTCGGCGGTCAGGTCTTGGCTTTGCATGCAGCGGTCGAAGTCGTCGCCTTTGAATTCGCCGCGAAACTGCACGACACCGACCGTTTGTCCGGAGCCGTCACCGGCGGGAAACGCATATCGATCGGCAACCTGCGCTGCAGTGAGCGGCGTAGCGCGGCGCTGCAGAACTCCAAGCTTCTGCGAACGCGGCCACTGATGAAGCCCAAAGACTCCGCGCAACAGCGGCGCGATCTCAGGCGGTACGTGCAGGGCGTCCCAACGATGACGAAAGCGATTACCGTTGGAGTCGACAAAGACGGCGACGGTCGCGCCGAACGCGTCCGTCAGCCGCTCTACCGGTCCACTAACGACGAACGATCGCCAGTACGATTCTTCCACGTGAAGCCCCATGCGACCGCAATACGTCCGCAACGTCTTCGCGCCGTCTTCGTCGGCACCGCTTTGCTGCGCCAGGGCCTTGCGCAGGGCATATCGGCGTTGCTTAATCGGGATCTTGGCAAGAACGAGGGCCGATGCGAGATCGAACTCGTTGCCGGGTTTCGGGGGAAGCCAGGCCGTGACGGTAATGTCGCGTTCCGACGTTAGCGGCTCGGCGAACGTCGAGCCGGGCCAATTGGAACGATGCGTGCCCGGTAGCGCAATGCGCGATTCCGCCGCCACCTGCTCGACGTTCGCGTCTTGCCGGGGGAAACCTCGGTTTTCGAGGCTAAGGTGTAACGATGGCTGCCGTCCGCTCGATCAAACATATACGAGCATACGCGCATACCCTCGTGACGACTGCTATCGTTCTCCTTTTTGCTTTCGCGGAATGGTGGACCGAACGATACGTCTCCGATCGGTCGCGCGTCGCGAGTACGGCAATCGAAGTGGCCATCGTGCTTTTGGCGACTCTTGCGTTCCGGCCGATCCATCAGCGCATCGAGCAAGCCGTCGAAGACGCCTTTACGAAAAGAAAGCGCGAAGCGCGCGAAGCGCTGCTGCGCTTCAAGAAAGAATTAGCCTCCTATAACGATACCAAGCAGTTGTTGCGGCGTATCGTCGAAATGGTCGATCGCCACGGGGATGCCGCCGGTTCGGCGATCTATCTGCGACGCGACGTCTTTCGTGCAGAAGCGAGCTCGTTCGACGCACCTGCCGCGCACGTAGCAAGCGACGATCCGCTGATCGTTCGGCTTCAGTCGGCGGCGGCGCCGGCAAATCCGCGCACGCTCAGCTCTACGGCCGTAGGTACCCTAGCTTTTCCCATGACCTCGTCCGGTGAGCTCGTCGGATTCCTGGCCGTCGAGAAGCGACGTGGCGAGTACGAACGCGATGAGTGCGAAACGCTCGAAGCCCTGGTCGAATCCGCCGCCTTCGCATTGGTCGCGTTGGAGCCGCATTTACAGACGCAGAGTCGAAAAGCCAAAGGTAATTTACCTGCGGGTCTTACGCCGGTCATCGGCCGGGAAGCCGAGTCGACCGCAATCGCGGCATCGCTCGAACAATCGCGTCTCGTTACGATTACCGGAGCCGGCGGCATAGGAAAGACGCGCATCGCGCTGCAGGTCGCCGCAAACGCATCTTATCGTGACGGCGCGTGGCTCGTAGACCTAGCGCCGATAGACGATCCGGCACTCGTACCGGCAGCGATCGCGCACACGTTTGATGTGGCGGACGATGCTAGCGGAAATCTCGCCGATCGCGTCGCTGCAACGCTGAGGGCGCGACAGTTGCTAATTGTGCTGGATAACTGCGAGCACGTCGTCCACGTGGCGGCTGACGCCGTAAAACGTTTGCTGGACGCAGCTCCCGACGTTCGCATTCTGGCCACTAGTCGCGAACCGCTCGGAGTTCCGGGGGAAGTGTCGTACCGGCTGCAGACGCTCGACGTTCCGCCGGCGATCGAAGGCATAACTGCTGCGGAAGCACTGAACTACAGCTCCGTTCACTTGTTCGTCTCGCGAGTCCAGACGTGCCTCGGCACGTTCGACATTACCGACGCGAATGCCGAGACCGTTGCTCGCATCGTACGGCATGTGGACGGCATAGCGCTAGCCATCGAGCTGGCTGCTCCCCGAATAAAAGTATTGACCTTGGAGCAGTTGGATCAGCGTCTCGACGATCACTTGACGAGACTCTCGGGTGGCCATCGTACCGCGCAGCCACGGCACAAGACGATGCGCGCGCTCATCAGTTGGAGTTATGAGTTGTTGAGCCCCGCGGAGCAGCGGCTCTTACAAAGAAGCGCCGTCTTTCGCGGATCCTGGACGATCGAAGCGATCGAGGCGCTTTGCGACGGCGACGTTGGCGATGAAGAGGTTCACGAGATCCTCATGGCCTTGATCGACAAGTCACTAATCAACGTTGAACCGGCGCCCGATGAGCGGCGCTATCGGCTGTTGGAGTCGACGCGCCAGTTCGCGCTCGAGCGTCTCGATGAGAGCGGCGATCGCGAAAGCGTAGCGGCGCGGCATTGCGAGTACTTTGCCGGCATCGCGCAATTGGCGGCAGATGAGTATTGGCGGACCGACTACGACGCATGGGCGGCCTTGGTGCGGCGCGATCTCGAGAACTATCGCGCTGCGATAAACTGGGGACTAAATAGCGAGCGCGAAATCACCACGGCGCTAACGATCGTCGCGAATCTGAGATGGTTTTGGTATACGACATCCCGACGCGAGGGACGGGCGCTTCTCGAGCGGGCGCTGCGTGTCGAGTCCAGCAGCGTGCCCGACCGGGTTAGCGGACTGCTCGCGTTGACCGCGGCGGTCGATGGTTCCAGCGGAGAAGCGGCTGCGCCGGCAGCGAAGGCCGCGGCGGCGCTGTCGGGCGGCGTCGACCCCTTAGGATATATCGAAGCCACGACGCTGCATGGAATCGCGCTCGGCCGGTCGGGTCAGGTTGACGAGGCGCTGAGGCTCTTCGAAGAAGCCATAACAGCCGTTCGCGGCACGGGAATGCCGCGTTTGATCGGGTGGGTGTTGAGCATGGTCGGCTACTGGATGGTAGCGGCGCACGACCGAGATCGCGCTCACGCGCTCTTCGACGATGCGGCCAAACACCTTCGATCCTGTAACGATGCGTGGCAGTTGGCGCGTTTGCAACTCCTTCGCGCGGAGTACCTCTTTTCCGCAGACGATCCCGACGGCGCCCTCGAAAGCGTTCGCGAAGCAGAATCGGTTTACCGAGCGCGCAACGCCTTCTCGGGCTTGTGCGTCTCGGTGCTTAATGCGGCTGCCTATCTCATCGCGCTCGCCCGTCATGAGGAAGCCCGGCAGTGCGCGCGTGAAGGGCTCGAACTTTCGCAGCGACATGGGATTACGATGCCCGGCGTGTGGGCGATCGGGCATCTGGCGCGTCTGGCCGCCGAGCACGGCGACGCCGAACCGGCCGCGCGACTTCTGGGTTACACCGATGCAGCGTACCAACGCACCGGCACTGCACGCGAACCCACGGAACAGCGCGGTTACGAGCGCACGCTGGAACTCATCGGCGCCCAGCTGCCTCAAGAACGAGTCGTCGCGCTGATGTCGGAAGGCGCGCTTCTCGAGCACGGAAATGCCGTCGCCGAAGCAAACGCCGTTTCGCTCAAGTAAGGCGATGCGGCGTCGCTGGGAGCTGGTTGACTCTAAAGGCAGCGTCCTAGCGTTCTATAGGTTGCTCTGCTGACCGGGCGACCAGGGCGATTCTTGACAGTCGCGAGGAAGCGGTCCATAGCCCTGGGGACGAAACGAGCGTGGATCGGCGTTCGTTCACCGATCAGTTTCGCATTTGACTCGGAGGTCTAACAAGATGTCTTTTATCGCGCCCTGGCTGCGGTTCGCTATTCTCACTGCCGTCGTTACGCTCGCGGCATGCTCGAGCAACGGCGTGCTTCCGTCACAGAGCTTCGCACCTTCATCCGCGCGTGCGACTGCTTCCACCGTAGAACGCCCGGCAGACGTGTGCAAGACGCTGGCCAGCATGCCGGCAACGTCGAGTGCCTGCCGTCCAAGCTCTGCACTGAGACCAATGGCCGATTATACCTATGAATTCAAGAACAACACGGACGTGCACATTTCATGGCACCGGATCGATGAAAACTGTATGACCAACAACGTGCCAAACGTGACGGACGTAAAGCCCGGAGAAAAGGTTTCTTACCCGGTCGTTACCAACGGCGGATGCTGCCGGTGCTCGCACGAGTCCTCATGGTTCGTGCTGAAATATACGATGCCTAATGGCGAGTATCGCGACGTCGGCTTCGACAAAAGTGTCAGTCAGGCTTGGTCGACCACCAATCGCGGCTTTAAGGGCGACTTCTATTACTGCCAGCAGTTTGGCGGTGCATCGATTAAGGGGGTCATGATACGAGGTAACCATTGCCCTTGATGTAGTGAAATTCGGAATTATCAGTGGAAAGCCCGGCGATCTCGGCCGGGCTTTTCGATTGACGAGCCGGTCGAATTAGGCAGGCGATTCGAACGGTGGCGATGAGGGCAGCACTGAGGTCGGGATCAGCGTCAGCCACAAATACGACGAGGCGATATGAGACGCGTTCGTGCGATCATCGGTACGAAAAGTGCGCCGCGCAGGGCATGCGACGGCTCGTCACGTTCGAACGGCTCGCTCCACCGCCGTACGCGCAAGACGGCAAAGTCGTCTGCGGCTAAGATCGTCGGCAAGGCAGGCTCACGCGGCGTTTGCAAAAGCAATCGCGTGGGATCCGAAATGAGGGCGAGTGCTGCGGCGAGGATCAGATACGCGAGCGTGGCGAGCACTTCGAAGATGTCGGTAGCGTTATCGGCCGTGGAGCGCGGGAGCATTTGCGCCGTCACGGTCACCGATGCGACCGGACGTGAGTGTCAGTTGTATCGTGCGACCCGGCCTTACCGCGCGCCCGGCGGTTCGAACCGTCGCTCGCACTATCGTCGCGAGAGTGAACGCGACAATGAATATCCACCTTCGCGGCCGAACGCCTCCGAGCCCCTTGCAGCGCCGCTCTAGCGGAGAACTGGATAGTAAACGAGCAAGTACGCGATGCGGAACTCCGACGGCTGCCAACATCGGCAGAACGAGCGCGTTTTCACTCATCCACTTTTGGATTCCGAGCATCGAGCCACCGATGTTTACGAATATCGAGACGGTAATCAATACGAGAAATGCGCAGAGTACGAGCGGTATTGCTCTTTTTGGAATAGGTTTAGATCGAAGTCTCGCTCGTCCTTAAAACCGGGCGATACCAAAGCGCAGACCAGATACTGAGCTACGCCCAAGACGAATCCGCCGACGATCGCGCCTAGTGAAATCGCCTGCAAATCGTGAAAATCCCAAAGGCTGATCCAATTGATCGAAACGGCAAGCAGCGCATCGAACATCCAAACCATATGAGGCAAGCTAAACTTGATTTTGCGCCGGTAGCGGATCATTGCGTTCACCGCCAGCAGCAAATGCGTCAACGCCAAGGCATAGATAAACGAGAAGAACAACATGATGAAATCGAATGCGTGCACGGTATTCCTCCGAAATCTCTACCTAGACGTAGCCGGTTGAACGCTCAGACGTTGAGCCTTGCTTGCGGCAGCGGGCGCAAGCGTTGCCTGCGCTAGGCCCGCAGCGCCAGCGGAACGCCGAGACCCGCGAGCCTGAGAACCACGGCGCGCTTGCTCATAGTCGGTTGCGCCTTCCGCACCGCGACCGCTTTTCCCGCATTCAGCGGAAACCGGCGCGTCGGCGGAGTCTGCGGATGATGCAACCCTGGAAGAGATAGAGCTACGTACCGCCTGCGGTCAATCCCCGGAACTGCAACAACGGCCCTACATCCGGTTCTTTCCCGTAAAATGCGCGGAACATCGGTCCGTAATCCTGGGAGTCGCCCTGCGAGAGAATCATATCGCGAAAGCGTTGCCCGTTCGCCCTCGTGAGGCCGCCGTGATCGATGAACCACTGGTAGGCATCGTCATCGAGCATCTCGCTCCACATATACGCGTAGTAACCGGCAGCGTAGCCGCTACCCCAGATGTGCGCGAAGTATGTCGACCGATAGCGCGGCGGAACGTTGGGGAAATCCGTGCCCGATGCGTGAAGCGCGTGCGTTTCAAAGGCGTCAACCTCCTGGAGCGGCGCACTCGCCGGCAAGGAATGCCACGCCATGTCGAGCTCGTCGGCCGCCAAGCTTTCCCCCATCGAGTATCCTTGGTTGAAATTTGAGGCGCGCTCCATGTTGTCGATCAGCGCTTGAGGCATCGGTTGGTGGGTTTTGTAGTTGAAGGCGTAGTGTTTGAGCACGGATGGATAGAGCGCCCAATGCTCGTTGAACTGCGACGGAAACTCCACAAAGTCGCGCGGACGAGCCGTGCCTGAGAGCGACGGGTATTTCTCGTCGGCGAAAAATGCATTGAGAGCGTGGCCGAACTCGTGGAACATGCCTTTTACGCTGTCGATCGTCAGCAACGTCGGCTGCCCCGCCGGGCCTTTCGGAATGTTCTCGACGTTATAGACGACTGGTTTGGTTCCCAAAAGCGACGAATAATCCGTAAACGAGCTCATCCACGCGCCGCCCTGTTTGCTGTCGCGTTTGAAGAAGTCGAAATACATCAGCGCGAGGGGTGCGCCGTTCTTGTCGAACACTTCGAAAACGCGTACGTCGGGCTGCCAGACCGGAATATCGTGACGCTCTTTGAACGTGATGCCGTAGAGCTGGTTCGCCGCATAGAAGAGACCGTTTTGCAACACGTTATTCAGCTCGAAATACGGCCGAATCTCATTATCGTCGACGTCGTACTTGGCTTTGCGAACCTGTTCGGCGTAGAGATTCCAATCGTACGGCTGCAGCTGAAAATGCTGACCGCTCCGGTCAATTTGCGCTTGAATCTCTGCGGCCTCCCGTGCCGCTTTAAGGCGTGTGGGCCCGATGAGCCCCTGAAGGAACTTCTGCACGCCGGCGGGAGTCTGCGCCATTTCTTGCGTCAGCTGGTACGCCGCAAAGTCCGGATAGCCGAGGACTTGCGCCTTCTGCGCACGCAGCTTGGCCATCTGCGCTATGGTCGAGCGGGTATCGTTTTCGTCGTTCTTCTCGGTGCGGGTCCAGGAGTTCTCGAAGAGCTGTTCGCGCGTCGCGCGTTCCTGCAGTAATGTGAGCGCAGGCTGTTGCGTCGTATTCTGCAGCGCTATCATGTAGCCGCCGGGATCGCCTTTGGCGCTGGCTGCCTGCTGCGCGGCGGCAATCGCGCTATCGCTGAGGCCGGCGAGTTGGTTCTTGTCTTTCACAACCAGCGCTCCGGCGGCAGTCCCCGCAAGCAGTTTGCGTTCGAAGGCGGCTTGCAGCGTGGCGAGTTGCTGGTTGAGCTGCTTCAACTGCATCTGCTTTGCCGCCGAGAGGTTCGCGCCCGCGTGTACGAACCGGCGGTAATACGTGATCACGAGGTGTCGCGACTCCGGATCGAGCTTGAGGCGATCCAAACTCTTGTAAATCGCCTGCACGCGGGCGAAGAGCTTAGCGTTGAGGTAGATCGCGTCTTGATGCGCGGCGAGCTCCGGCGCGATCGCTTGTCGAACCCCAAGGAGCTTTGGATTGCCGTTCGTCGCTACCTCGACGTCGAATGCACCCGAGGCGCGATCGAGCAGGCCTCCGGATTTTTCCATCGCGACGAGGGTATTATCGAAAGTCGGCGGTGCGGGGTTGTTCGCAATCGCGTCGATCTCCGTGAGCTGCTGCTTCATGCCGGCTTCGATCGCCGTCTGATAGTCGCCATCGCTGAGGCGATCGAACGGTAGTGCGCCGAAGGGCAGCGTGCTCGGCTGCATCAGCGGATTTTCAGGGGCACTGGTCGCGGCGCCCGCCGTCAGTGCGGCGAGCGCGATAACTGCGGGAATGGCAAGAAGACGCATGCGCCGTGGATTCGCCGCCCGGTTGAAACGAACCATTTTTGGCGCTTGGCCTGAGGCTATACGCATTTACGGCGTCGGTAACAGCTCGTAGTAAACGCTGCCGCTACGCGATACTTGTTTGAGCCCACGGCTTGGCGAGGTTGGTGAGACGCCGGCGAACGCCGCAGCTGCATCTCGGAGCACCCGGGGATCGGTTATGTAGCCGTGGCCGCCGCTGTCGTTCTTGAGGTAACTGACGTCGATGGTATCGACGCCGGAACACAAGACGAGATCGCCGCCTGCTTGGCCCGCGCGCTGATTTCGGTGAACGCGCTCCGATTGACGCAGCGCCTTGTCGTCGTTGGAAACGTACAGAAGCACGGGAGCAGAAGCGATGGGGTGTTGCAACGGTTTACCGGAGCAAAGGTTGGAGGACATGAGTGCGGTCCGTAAGTCTCCGGTAGAGACGTCGGGCGCAAACAAAACGGCCCGGCCGAAGCAGTTATTGCAGCCGGCGCGACGAAAGAATGCGATCCCTTCGGTAGCGAAGCGGGAGCCCAAACTGTAACCGGCGAGCGAAACGGGCATGCTCGGAAACGCCTTGTTGATGTTACCGAGAAAATTAGTGAAGTGCGGCATCGACCACTTCGCGTTCGCCTCGTCCGTCTTGTAGGCTAAAACGCTTGTCTTTCGGGACGGCCAAGAGTAGACGATCATCGGGCCGGGAAACTGCAGACCGCTTTGGAGCGCCATTGCTGTCTCGACGGCGGTGACGAACGACGTGTAATAGCCGTGGACGTACACGAGAACTTGGCGCGGACGGCTTCGCTTGAACTGCGATCTTACCGCATCGATGAATGCCTTTCGCGAGGAACAGCGGGACTCGTTGGCTTTGTTTATGGGGTTCGATATCACCCCTGCCGTAACGACGGGTTGATGATTGGCGTCGGTGCCCCACTCACCGCTAAACAGTTGATTGTCCTCGAGCGGCTGGCGATCCGTAACGAAGAAGATTGAACCGGGCTTTGCGACGCAGCCAGCGTACGCCGGAACGGAAAGGTAGAGCCCAAGGCCTAGCATGCAAATACCAAATAAGGCCAGGCGGCTTAAGCAAAAGCGCATAATCGGAGTGTTTTGGGACTATATGCTGCGCACCCGCTAACGGCTAAGGGCTCGGTCCCCAAAGTCCTCGTTTGTTAGGGCGGTAACGAAGTCAAAACGTCGTTTGCGATTGCTTCGTTTCCAGCGACGTTAGGATGAATGAGATCTTCCTGAATAAATCCCGGTTGATACATTCGCGGGTCCGAGGCGATGTCGACGACGTGCACGCCGCTCTTGCGAATCATGGCGTTCCAGGTGGTGACGTCTTTGGCGAAGTGAGGGTCTTCAGGGCCCGTCATGCGTTGCCAATGACGAATCGTTAATACGATGATCCGCGCGTTTGGCTCCTTTTTTCGGATGGCCGAAAGTATGTCAGTGAAGTCTTTTTCGGCCGAAAAAAGTTGGCGTTGCGTCGCGGGCGCAATGCGATGGTGGCCGTTGGGTAAACCACCATTGACCGATCCAAATCCACCGATGTCGTTGGTCCCGCAGTTGAGAATTACCGTCGAGGCGCCGGCCGGCATTCTGGGGAGCCTTACGCGTACCTGCGCACACGTATAACCCGGCACGGCGAGATTTGAGAGCCGAGCGCCGATACTGCCAGCGTACAGCGAAGCATAGTTTTGAGTGGATGGATCGGGCAACGCCCAGCCATACGTAATCGAGTCACCCAACGCGACGACAAACGGCTGGCGCGAGGCCCCGACGACGGCGCAAAAGAGAGCCGGCACGAGAAGGACTCGCTTCAGTAGGGGATCAACGGGCATTATCACCCGGTTTTATCCGACAACGCAATGCCCGAAACGGCGGAGCCCTAGCGCAACCCGCGTTCGTCTCCCGCGGTCGAACCTTTCGTGGAACTCTACCGCGGCGAACTCGAAACGGCGTTCGGTCCGATGTATTTGGCGGTTGATGACGACGGCGTCCTCGTCGAAACGTGGCTGCCGGGCAGAGCCAAGCATAAGGAATCGACGAAAAACCCTACGGAGGCAGCCGTGGCCGGTCTCGATCGCGCGAAAAAGCAGCTCGACGAGTATTTTCAGCGTAAGCGACGGACGTTCGATTTGCGCTTCCAGCCGCACGGGACGCCTTTCGAGCTGCAGATCTGGAAACGGCTGTGCGACATTCCGTACGGCCGCACCACCTCGTACGGCACGATCGCGGCGGAGTTGGGATTGATCAACGGCTCCCGTGCGGTGGGAAGGGCAAACGGAGCGAATCCAATCCCCATCGTGATTCCATGCCACCGCGTGATCGGCAGCGACGGCGAGCTCGTGGGTTTCGGCGGCGGGCTGCCGCTCAAACGCGCGCTGCTCGAGCTGGAAGAAGCCATCACCGTGCAGCCGAGACTTTTCTAGACGTGCTCGCACGCGCTGGGATTTCTCTGCTCGCTCTAGTCCTGCTTTCGGCAGCAACGCCGGCGTCGAACCCCGGCGACGACATTCACAAAATTCAACACGTCGTCATCATCATGCAAGAGAATCGTTCGTTCGACAGCTATTTCGGAACGTATCCGGGAGCCGACGGCATTTCGATGAACGACGGCGTCCCGGTCGCGTGCATACCGAGCTTACCCGGTCGTTCGTGCGTGCGGCCGTATCACGATACGAACGACGAGAATACCGGCGGTCCGCATAGTGCGCACGCCGCCGACGCCGTCATCGACGGCGGCAAAATGGACGGCTTCGTTAGAGTGATGATCAATCTCGTCGGCCCGGGCGGTTGTCCCACCGATATTCCGACGTGCGCGGTCAAAGGTCACGAAGAAACGGTCATGGGATATCACACTGAAGCCGAGCTGCCGACGTATTGGGCGTACGCGCGCAACTTCGTCCTGCAAGACCGGATGTTTGCGCCGGTGCGTTCGTGGAGCTTGCCGCTGCATGTCTATATGGTTTCGGAATGGGCCGCGAAGTGCAGAACGCCGGACGACCCGATGACCTGCGTTTCCGACCGCCGGTATGCCGGCGACGACGAGAAGCCACACGATATTATGCCTCGCCGCTACTGGATTCCCGGGCGGCCTTCAACCCCATGGACGGATCTGACGTACTTGCTGCACGCGCATCACGTGTCGTGGGCGTACTACGTGATGGACGGTTTCGAGCCGGATTGCGACGGCGACCAGGTCAGCTGCAATCTCAAGCCGCAAACCGCGCGTACTCCGAGTATCTGGAATCCGCTCCCGTCGTTCACCGACGTCAAGCTAGACGGCCAGTTGGGAAACGTAAAAGACACGTCGCTGTTCTTTAGCGACGTCGCCAATGGAACGCTGCCGTCGGTCGTTTGGCTCGCGCCGTCGAATCGGTACAGCGAACATCCGCCGGGATTAGTCAGCGCCGGCCAAGCATACGTTGCCGGCATCGTGAATGCCGTCGCGCGAAGCAAGTATTGGGACTCGTCGGCGATTTTCTTGAGCTGGGACGATTGGGGCGGCTTTTACGATCACGTGGCGCCCCCCGACGTTAACACGTTCGGCTACGGCTTGCGCGTGCCGGGGCTCGTCGTCAGCGCGTACGCGCGTAAAGGCTACGTCGATCACCAGACCCTCAGCCACGACGCCTACGTCAAGTTCATCGAAGACGATTTCCTCAACGGCGAACGGCTCGATCCGAAGACCGACGGCCGTCCCGATTCGCGTCCGGAGGTTCCAGAAAACGCTCCGCAGCTAGGCGATCTGCGCGCTGACTTCGACTTCACCCAAGCGCCGCGCGCCTTACCGGTTATGCCTAACGGCTTTGAAGGCCCGTATAAACCGGGCTATACCGGGCCTCCCTAACCGACTACAGGCGCGCTACCTTTTACGTTGACTCGCGCACCTTCCGTTTTGTGCGGTCGACGCCGGCCTTCACGTCTTCGGCCGCCTCACGTCCCACCGATTCGGCTTTCTCGCCGGGAGTCATGACGTCGCCGAACTCTTCGCGGTTCTCGCGTTCGATATCGGCGTTTCCACGATGCACGCCTTCTTTGACGGCGTCGCGCACGTTTTTGAGAGTGTTCTTTATTTCGTTTGCCATAGCCGACCTAAGCTACCCGGGGGACGGCGTCCACTAACGTAGCGGGCGGCCTTACGGCCGCAGGGCAGTCAGCTCAGCACTTTCGCGTGTAGCTCGCTCCCGAACCGCTCATGTGCTTGCCGTCGGCCGACAACGTTAGCGTCTTGTTTCCGTAATAGGTCAGCGTTACGGTGTTACCGACGAGATACCAGTTGCCCGAGACGCCGTCGGGATCGCTAAGATTCCCTTCGGTGTCCATTTTGAGAACGAGTTTCGAATCGTTATCGGATTGCCACATGCCGACGAGGTTGGTGGTGCTGCATCCCGACGGTAAGGGCGTCGGCGTTGCCAGCGTGTTGACCGTTTTCCCCGAGAAATTGTGCGCGATATTGAGACACAGCGAGTCTGCGTCAAACGAGTTTCCGGGCTTCTGAACGGCGCACGTAAACGTCACGACGTAACCCTTTGGCGTAGCGGAACAGCGCACTATGGCGCCGGCAGTGTTCTGGCCCTGCGCATTAGGCTTGGCATATGCTTGCCACTCGCCGCTGCCGGGAGTCTTTTCGGTGGCGTTTTGCAGGTACGCTTGCAGCGCCGTTTGCGCTTTGGTGCGGCACTGGTCGAGCGAGGCGCCGTTGCCCTCGAAGACGTACCGTATACCGGTCGACATCTCGACCCCGGCCGACGCCGGGGCGGCGACGGTAACGACGAGCGCGGCAAGGGCAATGCCGGCAACGATTCTAGAATTGGCGATCACTTCTTACCTCCGGCGCTGGCGCTCGTTCCGTATGCCGACTGCTTGGCGTCGAATGCGGCGCTCAACTTCGTGCACAAGTCTGCAGCGGACATTTGGCTCGGTGGTATCTCGGCCGCACATTCGAAGGTCGCAAAGTAGCCGTTATTGAGAGGGTAGCAGTGAATCGACGCGGCCTGCGGTGGCGTAGCAGGCGCAGTGACCGGTGCGTACGCGCGCCACTCGCCCGGGTTGATTTCGTCGGGCCGCTGGAGCACCGTCGTGAGCGCGCTTTGCGCCCGCGCGTTACAGTCGCTATTGGTTTGATTCGTGACCGTTTTCTTGTCGCCGATCGCTATGTCGATCGCGGCCGGTGCTGCAGTCGTGCAGAGTACGGCGAGCGCTCCGAAGGCGACGGTGAAGAACGCTAGGCGATAACGAGGCGTCCGAGCCACGGTAATACCTCCTCTTTACGTCGTTGAATATGCGCGCGGATGCGCATTTCCTACCCGCCGGCGATGGCGCCGACGATGAGGAATGGTTCGTCGCCGCCGCGCACCGCTCTGGGGAGCGGCGCGTCCGGAGACTCGTGCGACAGGTCGCGCTCGCAGGCAAAGAATCGGATGAACGGCCGCCGGCGCTTGCTCGCGCGATCCCGAATGGCGCCGCACAAAACGGGATAGCGCGCCTCGAGCGCGTCGAGCACCGTCGCTTGCGTTGCATCACCGTCCACGTCGAGCACCACCTCGGTGGCATCGATACGCGCGAGCGTCCGAAGATGTGACGGCAGCACGACGCGGATCACGTCAGCGTCTGTACCTCCACCGAGAGCACGGCCGGAAGGTCGCGCACTATGGCCGACCACGTTTCGCCGCCGTCCGCGGAGGCGTACACTTGGCCGCCCGTCGTGCCGAAATAGATTCCGCACGATTCGAGCGAGTCGACGGCCATTGCGTCGCGCAGCACGTTGACGTAACAGTCGCGCTGTGGAAGCCCTTTGGTGAGCGGTTCCCAATCGTTACCGCCGCTGCGGCTGCGATACACGCGCAGCGCGCCGTCGAGCGGAAAATGCTGTTCGTCACTCTTGATGGGAACGACGTAAACCGTGTCGGGCTCGTGCGCGTGGACGTCGATGGCAAAACCGAAATCGGTGGGTAAGTCGCCGCTGATTTCCCGCCACGATTCGCCGGCGTCGTCGGTCCGCATGACGTCCCAATGTTTTTGCATGAAAAGCACGTTGGGACGCGACGGGTGCATCGCGAGCCGGTGCACGCAGTGCCCGACTTCGGCGTCCGGGTCGGGAATGAACTTTGAAACGAGACCGCGATTGATCGGTTTCCAAGACTCGCCGCCGTCGTCGCTGCGGAACGCCCCAGCCGCAGAGATCGCTATGAAGATCCGTTTGGAATCTTTCGGATCGAAGATGATCGTGTGCAGGCACATGCCGCCGGCACCCGGCTGCCAGGACGGCGCGGAATCATGCGTGCGCAACGCGGGGAGTTCGTCCCACGTCTTCCCGCCGTTGCCGGAACGGAAGATGGCGGCATCCTCGGCGCCGGCGTACACGACGTCGGGCTCGGTCGCCGACGGCTCGAGATGCCAAATGCGCTTGAACTCCCAGGGCCGCTGCGTGCCGTCGTACCACTGATGGGTTCCGGTTTCACCGTTGTAGAGAAACTCGTTGCCGATAGGCTCCCACGTTTTGCCGCCGTCATCGGAACGCTGCATCTGCTGTCCAAACCATCCGCTGGTCTGCGAGGCGTAGATGCGGTTGGGGTCCGCGGGCGATCCGTTGACGTGATAGATCTCCCAACCCGGGAAAAACGGCCCATCGACCTGCCACTGTTTTCGCGTTCCGTCCGAGCGCAGAACGAACGCACCCTTTCGGGTGCCGACCAGAACGCGTACGCTGCTCATGCACGGCGGATTACGAAGGGGCGTACGTAGAAGCCTGTTCGCATGTGGCAAAAGCTGGTGTTCCTAGCAGTGGTCGCGGCGCTTGCGGCGCCGGGGACCGACGCCCCAACGCTTGCCGGGGATGCCGCGCGGACGCTTGCCGCAGGTCGCCGTGGTGCCACGTCGTTTTGGTTGGCCTACCGGTATACCGAGCACGGTCCGGCGCACAACGTCGACCGCTCGTCGAGTGCTATAGTGCTGCGCGACGACGGCGCGGTGGTGAAGATGCGAACGTTCGGCGACGATTCGAACAAACCGACCTACGTGGAAGACGACTATCACTTGCCGATCGAGACGAAGTACCTCGGCGAGTATCGCTTCGCCTCGGGTTCGGCCGAGTGCGAGCGGTGTCCGGCCGGTGCGACCGCAGTTGAGTTCACCAGCCTCAAGCGCGACGACGAACACGGCGACGGAACGATGTGGATTGATGGATCGTCGCACCGCTTCGTCGCGCTGCACTTTCATCCGAGCGTATTGCCGGCTCGCACCGATTCCGCCGACATCACCGTTGCGTTCGGAGACGTTTTGCCGGATCTGTGGGACGTTACGGTTACGGAGCAGCAGTATAACGGTCACACCTTCGTCTTTCATGGCTGGGGACACGTACAGCAAAGGCAAACGCAGTACCGGCGCTTTGCTTCGATAGCCGACGGTCTTACGGCGCTGTCTGCGGCCGGGCCGCCCACCGCCGCCACGCCGCAAAGACGATAATGCCGCTTGCCAAGACGGCAACGCCGTACATCGTATCGCGCGGGTAGATAGCGAACTCGGCCGCGAAAATGCCGGCGAGCGTCAAGATGAAAAGTCCAGTGGTGTACGGATGGCCCGGCACTCGCATAAACGGCGCAGGCTTCCCTGTGTCACGCCTTCGGAAGATGAAGACCGCGACGGCCGACAGCCCTATGAAGAGCCATTGCGGCAGCACGACCCAGTTGATGATCTGCTCGTAGCTTCCGCTGATTGCGATGAGAGACGCCACGACGGCTTGCAACAGAATGGCAACGACCGGAACGTGCGACTTCGGGCTGATCCACGAGACCCATTTGAAGAAAAGACCGTCGGCCGCCATATGATAGTAGACGCGCGGATGAATCAGCATGCACGTGCTGAGATAACCGAGCGTCGAAAGCGCGATTGCAATCGCAATGAGCTTTCCGCCAACGGGACCCACTGCGGCTTCGACCGCCGCCGCCGCCGGCACGGTGCTGGCAGCAAGACCTTGGGCGCCCAACTCGTCCAAGTAGCCTAGGTTTGCGAGTACGTAGACGACGACGACCGTGCACATGCCGAGGACCAATCCGCGGGGAATGGTGCGCTCGGGGGCGATCGTCTCCGCAGTGATGAACGTCGTGCTTTGAAACCCGTTATAACTGAAGAGCACCGGCAGCATCGCGACGCCGAATGCGCCGAGCAAACCTGCCGAACCGGCGAACGAAAGCGGCGGTGCGGACGACGCAGCGTGCGACGGCGAGACTAAGCAAACCGCTATGAGACCGCCAAGCGCGACGAGTTTCAAGAGCACCACGCCGTTTTGCCAGTTTCCCCCTTGCCGCACGCCGAGCAGGTTGATGCCCGCGAGAATGGCCAACGTGCCGATCGCCACGACTCGGTGATCCAGTGGAAGGCCCGTCAACGGCTGCAAATAGCCCGCAAAGAGCACGGCAGCTGCTGCATTCGACCCGGTACCCGCAATCAAGAGCAGCGTCCAACCGAAAAGGAAGCCTGCGATAGGATGGTAGGCGTCGCTCAGATATCCGTAAATGCCGCCGTCGAGCGGTCGACGAGCCGCGAGCTCGGCGAAGATGAATGCGCCGATCAATGCGAGAGCGCCGCCAACGATCCAGCACGCGAGGACGAGTGCAGGCAGGTGAGCGCGCTGAGCGACGGCTGCAGGCGTGCGGAATATTCCCGAGCCAATAACGGTGCCGATGCAAATCAGTGCGAGATCGAACGTGTTGAGCCGCCGCAGTAGCTGCGCGTTCATCGAGCCGATCTTCCTCAAAAAACTCTAAAAACCGCTTCTAATGGTTGAAAGCGGCGAGGCAACGCGAAACATGCGCCGAAGGCGTTACGTATGAACGTCATGCGCAAGTTTCTCGCGATTTGCTGTTTCACGATCTGCTGCGCAGCGCCGGCCATGGCCGCGTCGATCGCGCCCGAAGATCTCTTCAAGATCGATTTCCTGAGCAGCGTCCTGATCTCGACCGACGGAACGCACGTTCTCGTCGAGTCGTCGAAGATGGACGGCCCGAAGAACTCATACGACCGTTCGATCGAGCTGGTCGACGTGGCCACGGGAACCCTTACGCACAACGTGACCAAACGCCTCGGCGACGGCGACTACGACTGGATGCCCGACGGCAAGAGCTTTGTCTTCGTTCGCACGATGCCCAAACGGAAACCGCAACTCTACCGCTACACCTTAGCCACCGGAGCCGTCGTTCAACTGACCCACATCAAGGACGGCGTGTCGGGACCGGCCGTTTCACACGACGGTAAACGGATCGCTCTGACGGTGACGCAGAGCGATCCGCCGCACGCGGCGTACATCGATTTTGCGAAAGCCGGCTTTACGCCGAAGCCGGCCCAGAAGAACACGGATATTCATACGATCGGCCAGTTGTTCTTCGAAGCCAACGGCGCGGGCTACACCTACCAGGATCACCAGCATATCTGGACGGTCGATGCAGACGGGTCGGACGCAAAAGCGCTTACCAGCGGGCAATATTCGGAGAACTTCTCGGCGTGGTCGCCCGACGACCGCACGATCGTCTTCAACTCGACGCGATACGAACCGGTGGACGGCGCCGACAGCGACGTGTACACGATTCCGTCGACGGGCGGCGCCATGCAGAAAATGGCCTCGGCGCTGCCCTCGAATTTTGCGCTCTTCTTCAGCAATGACGGAAGCCGGATCTACTACCTGACGGCCGACGTAAAAGATGCGGCAGCGCTTCCCGCGCTGGCCGCGGCAAAGCCCGACGGAAGCGATTCGCGAACGGTCGTGGCGCTCAACACGACGTCGTGGGGAGACACCCTGCTCGCCGATATGAAAGAAGGCGGCGGGCTGTGCGGCAACATTCTGCCGTCGTCGCAATCGGCGCTGGTCAACGTCGACGGCCCGGGTTATGCAAACCTGCGCATCTTGGATCTTTCGAACGGGACGTTTCGCGATTTGACGCCGCCCAAAGGGGAGGCGTGGGCGTGTTCGGTCTCCCGCGACGGAAAGCGCGTCGCGTATCTCTACAGTGATTTCGCGCATCCGGCTGACGTCTACGTTGCGGACGTCGCGAGCGGCACTCCCCGGCAGCTCACGCGCGTCAACGATGCGTACCTCAAGTCGATAACGCTGTCGACGCCGCAGGAGTTTACGGTAAAAGATCCCGCCGGCAACACGGTGCAAGCGTGGTTCATGCCGGCAACGGGCGGCAGGCCGGGTGCGAAGCATCCGACGATACTCGACATTCACGGCGGCCCCGAAACGCAGTTCGGCGACACGTTCTTTCACGAGTTCCAG
This sequence comes from Vulcanimicrobiota bacterium, assembly GCA_963715435.1. Classification (GTDB taxonomy): domain Bacteria; phylum Vulcanimicrobiota; class Vulcanimicrobiia; order Vulcanimicrobiales; family Vulcanimicrobiaceae; genus JAFAHZ01. Next base: position 1,025,370 of record OY970243.1, on the reverse strand, counting down.
ATGTACGCATCGATGGGCTACAACGTCGTTTTCGCGGACCCCGCCGGCAGCACCGGACACGGATATGCCTTCGAAGAAGCGCTGGAGAGTAACTACGGCGATGCGATGTTCCAAGACGTGCAGGCGGTGATGGATGCCGCCGTGCAGCGTCCCGACGTCGATGCTGCGCGTTTGGGCGTTTCCGGTGGCTCGTACGGCGGTTACGCAACGATGTGGGTCGTTTCGCACACGAATCGGTATAAGGTCGGCGTCGCCGAGCGCGGCGTAAGCAATCTCGTGAGCGAGAACTTGGCCGCGGACTTTGCCGGAAAAGGCGGCCTGGGCGGAGGTTACTACACGTGGGGACCGGCTTGGGACCCTGCGAGCAGCGCCTACGCGAAGTTTTCGCCGCTAACGTACGTTGCGAACGTTCATACACCACTGCTCCTGCTGCATTCCGACGAAGACACGCGAGCGCCGATCGATCAGACGCTGCAAGAATTTACCTCGCTCAAAGTGCTCGGCCAAACCGTTCAATATATCGCCGTCCCGAACGAGAATCACGACCTCTCGCGGACGGGATCGCCGATCCACCGCGTCGAGCGGCTGCACATCATGCTCGACTGGCTAGGCAAGTACCTCAACCCTTAGCGAAGGCTGCGCGATGGGAGTTATCCACAAGGGCGGTTTACCAGATGCACAAAGGCGGCATCATCGGATTGTGTAGCGGGCCAGCGTAAACCGCCGTTGCCTCGGCGAAAAATGGGACCAACACCGCTGAGGAGGATTGCACCGATGAGGCCGACTGAAGGAGTTCATAGACTGCCGATGTCTTCCGAGTTGCGCGAGTTCTTGGAGTTACCGTACACCGAGCTCGAAGATCTCAATCTCGCCGCAAAACAGCAGCGCAAAGAACGCGTTGCGCCGCATCAACTGGCCGAGCAGCGTCTCAAGTACCTTACCGACGAAAAACGAATCAAAGCCGTAACCGTGCTGTTCAGCGACCTGGAAGGGCGCCTGCACATGCTCGATTACGACAAGAAATTCTTATTGAACTCGCACGACAATCTGACGTTCGACGGATCGTCGATTCGCGGCTTTACGGCGCAGCGTGAAAGCGATTTGCGGTTGAGCCTCGATTGGAGCGCTTTTTATTGGGCGCCCTCGGATATCTTCGGTCCCGGTAAGGTTCTGGTCTTCGGTGACGTCTTGGATCGCGAAGGAGCGCCGTTTGCCGGCGACATCCGCGGCACGCTCAAGCAGCTCTCGAAGGATTGTTACGCGAACGAAGGCTACACCCTCAATGCGGCTAACGAGATCGAGGGTTTCCTCTTTCAAGGACTCGACGCCGAGCGCCGCTTCCACGAGACCGGGAAGTTCGAGTACGTCAACACCGGCGGTTACTATCACTCGCTGCCCGGCGATCCGCTGCGCGAGTTCATCGACACGGTGGCCGAAGTGCAGCGTGCGATGGGATTCCAAAACGAAAAGGACCATCCCGAAGTCGCCCCCTCGCAATTCGAGATCAACTACAACTACGGCGAAGTCGTCGCGGCGGCCGACCAGATTCAGCTCTACAAGCTGATCTGCCGCCAAGTCGCCACCCGATTAGGCATGACGGCGAGCTTTTTGCCCAAACCGGTCGTCGGGGTGAACGGCAGCGGCATGCACACCAACGTTTCGGTAAGCAAGGACGGAAAGAATCTCTTCTGGGACCCCATGGGCGCAGAGAAGCTCAGCGAATTCGGGTGGCAGTTCGTCGATCGTATTCTCACGCACGGACGCGATATCTGCTTGATGCTCAACGCCAGCGTCAATGCGTATCGCCGTCTCGACCCGCACTTCGAGGCGCCCAATCAAATCAAGGCTTCGGCGGTCGATCGGGGATCGATGGTGCGCATTCCGGTCGGAAACGAGCGTAGCATGCGCACCGAGGTCCGTTCGGTCGCTCCCGATGCGAATCCGTACATGGTCATGCTCGCAGTCTTTAAGACCGGACTCGAAGGCCGAATCAGCGACGAAAAGGGTCTGCGCCAGGCCGAGAACTACCTGCCCGACAACATCTACGACGCGCTCGACGACTTCCGAAAGTCGGAGTGGACGACCCATCTGCTCGGCGCCGACGTGAAAGGGCGTTACGGCGATCTCAAGCAGGCCAGCGCCGATCGTTGCCCGCGACTACTCGGGACGTTCGTGAAGGCACAAGAAGTGCAATACCATCACGAAGTCTACAACCAATATCTCTGGAATCTGTTCTAACAGTATGGATAACACGGCGGCGGGGGCGGCGGCGGATACGGCCCCTGCTGCTGTTGTTGCGGATACCCGGGATATTGCGCCGGGGGATATTGCCCCGGCGGATATTGCCCCGGCGGATATTGCGCGAGCTGTCCTTGCGGCATGGCGAGCGGCGCGGACGCCGCGATGTCGTCTTTGAACCGGCCGAACGTTGCCGGATCGCTTTGGAATAACGCGATCAGGTCCGACGCGCGTGCCGAGTCGCTTGGGTGGTCCGAGCTCGGTGCCCCCTGCGCGGCCGTCATCGGCGTTTGGCCGTGCAGCCGGAAGTTCCAAACCATGCCCCACGGATTAAATCCGGCCTTCGCGCAGGTGTAGGCTCCGGCGCGATCCGCGTTCGTTTCGGCTTGCCGTTCGTACGCAAGCGCATTGGGATCTTGAGTCATACGGCCGCCCTGCGTGGCCGAGTACACGGCATACATGTCGTGATGAATGTCGTGATTGACTTCGTGGCAGATCACCCCGGCCAGTTCGTCGCGGTTCTTGAGAAACGACAGCATACCGGTGGTAACGTACACGTTCCCGCCGGGCATGGCTTGCGCGTTCGGCGTCGGATCGTTCAATAAGACGAAGCGAAACGGCGTAAAGTAGTGAGCATCGGCAACGCCGGCAATCGGCTGCGTAATCGCGTCGATCGTTTGATAGAGCGGCGACTGCGGCGGCACGATCTCGTTGCGCGTGGCGTACTGTGCATACGTTTGTTGTCCGATTTGAGTTTCCCAAATCTGCTGCTGGTTAGCAGTGGTATCCGCTTGCACGACTCGGGGGAGAAAACAGAACGCCAGCAAGGCAGCGGCGACGGCGCGCCATAAATGGAGAGGGGACACAGGGACTCATCTTCCCTAACCATCGGCCGCCCCCGCCCCAAATCGATGGGAAAGCGACTAAGAACTGATGAGAAGCGCTCGCTGCATGCGAACGCTCGGCCGCCTACGAATCGTGAGCGCTGCGAATGTCGGTCAACGGCAGCGCGATGATGTCACCCGTATCGGTTCCATCGATAAGCGTTTTGCCGTCGACAATCGGCGAGCCGACGTTGAATCGCGAGTGCAAGTTCTTCACGCCGACCACGTTGCCGGTGCGTTCGTCGACGGCCCACAGGTAGCCGCCGAAGTCGCCGAAGTACACGACGCCGTCGACTGCCACGGCGCCGCCTTTGATCGGGCCGTGAGTTTTGAGGGTCCACAGCTGGTTGCCGTTTTCCGCCGATAACCCGTGCATCACCGGTGCGAGCGCGCTTCCCACGCAGAGTACGCCGTCGACGAGAAGCGGAATTGCCGCTTCGTTACGCGGCTGCAGGGTGCCGCGTTCGGCGGCAACGTCCCACACTTTGGCGCCGGTGTTGACGTCGATGCTGAAGATGCGCTCTTGTGCCGGCCGTCCGACCTGCGTTCCGGAATCGGGCGGAACCGGAACGACGTAATCGCAGTAGATCCGGTTGCCGTCGCTGACCGGCGGACAATCGCCGATACCGGATGCGCCGTGCGGGAACACGCTGCGCCAGAGCACCGATCCGTCCGTGGCACTCATCTTCCAGACTGCATTGGTGCCTACGCCGGTCGTAACGAACTGATCGCCTCCCAGCGGAAGAATCGCCGACATCGACGCGACGGACTCCAGATGGTGGGCGAACTTTTGCTTGCCGGTTGCCGGATCATAACCGCCGACCCAGCCGGCGCCGTTATGTTGAATGAGGACGCCGTTGATGATTGCAGGCGTGGGCATGCCGGTGCCGCCGATGGTTTTCTTCCAGCGCACTTTACCCGAGTGTAGGTCGAGTGCGATTAACGAACTGGGCCCTTGGCCGACTTTGATGGGCTCGGGCGGGCTTGAGCCCATGCTATTAGCGTCGCCTTCGCCGACGATGACCAAATCGTTGTAAACGATCGGCGCACTCATCAGCGGGCTCTTCGTTCCGTACGTCCAGAACGCGCGACCGGTCGACGGATCGATTGCATACAGATGGCCGTCGTTATTGCCGAGATACATGACGCCGTCGACGAGTGTTGGGCTGGCGGAAATTTGTCCACCGGTCTTCACGCGCCAGGACGTTTCGAGTTTTCCTGGGATTACCGCGTTGTTGTCGGCTCCGTATCGGAACTGCGTCCACGCGTCATGCGGCTGCCGGTGGAACAGCGGAAAATGGATTGAAAATCCGGCCGATACGGCAGCAGGCAGGAGGTAAAACGTTGCTAACGCGATGGCCGCGACGGCGAGGGCCGGGCGGGCTAGGGCAGCCATGGATACTAGTATTCCCGGGTATGGACACAATCCCATGAGGACTAGACGCCCTTTTGCGTTAGCACTAGCGCTTGCTTGCATCGGTCCAACCGCCCCAGCGCTTGCTCAGCCCACGACTGAAGCCAGGCAGGCGGCCGATGCGTCGTTTCTCGCTTCGCTGCGCAGCCATATCAAGCACGTCGTAATCGTCATCCAAGAAAACCGCAGTGTCGACAATCTTTTTAACGGCTTTCCTGGGGCCGACACGGTGCGCATCGGCGAGCGGCGTATCGGGCCGGTCAACTTGGAACCCGTGGACCTGGGTTATCCGGCCGACGTCGACCATCAGCACCGCGCGTGGCTGACCGAATACGACAACGGCCGAATGGACGGTTTTGCCGACGCCGCAACCACGCCCAAGCAACCGGACGAATTCCCCTATGCCTACGTTCCCGAGCGGCAAGTCGAGCCGTATTGGATCATGGCCAGGCAATACACGTTCGCCGATCGGACCTTTCAATCGAACACCGGGCCCAGTTTTCCGGCGCACCTCTACTTGATTGCCGGCCAAGCCGGCTACACGGCAAGCAATCCGAATCAATTGGGAACAACGCGTTTTGCCTGGGGCTGCGACTCGCCGCCCGACGCGCGCGTCTCGCTCATCGGCGTCGATGGTAACGAAATTACGCCGGGCATTTATCCGTGTCTCGATTTTGAGACCCTTGCTGACGTCTCGATGGCCAACGGCGTAACGTGGCGCTATTACGCGCCGGGTCTCAACCAGCTGGGCAACATCTGGTCGGCGTTCGACGCGATCAAGCACATTCGGTTTTCACCGCGCTGGCAGAACGTCGTCTCTCCGGAAACGCGCGTCATCAACGACGCCGTGATCGGCGATATTCCGTCGATCACGTGGGTCGTTCCAACCATGCAAAACTCCGATCATCCGTTTCCGAACCGCACGACGAAGAAAGACGTCGGCGTTAAAGGCTCTTACGGCCCCGAATGGGTAGCGTCCGTCGTCAACGCGCTCGGGCGCGGCCCATACTGGAGCTCCACAGCGATCATCGTGGTGTGGGATGATTGGGGCGGCTGGTACGATCACGTCGTACCGCCGCGGCTCGACCGCATGGGTCTCGGACCGCGCGTGCCGATGATAATCATCTCGCCGTGGGCAAGGCGGCACTACGTTTCGCACCAGCAGCACGAGTTCGGCAGCATCTTGAAGTTTGCGGAAGAGGCGTTCGAGCTGCCGTCGCTGCACACGACCGACGAACGGTCCGACGACTTGCGCGACTGCTTCGATTTCTCGCAAGCCTTCCAACCGTTTCAAGAAATACCGACGTTCCGGCGCGCCGCGTTCTTTACCGATCCGGCCCGTGAGGATATCCCGCCGGACGACGACTACTAGGGCGCCGATTCGCCTAGAGCATCATTCCGTCGTAGGCGATTTCCGCGCCGGCGCGGCGTATTGCGGCTGCGGCCGCGGAGTTAGGGTCGAGCATCGGGTTGGAGTTATTTACGTGCGTAAACACGATGCGAGTGCGAACGCCCTTCAATCGCTCGAGCGTGCCTCCCGATCCGCCGACCGGCTGATGGCCGAGTTCCCGCGCCGCTTTCTCCATCAAGCCGCTGACGACGAGCTCGTCGTCGGAGAAAAACGTTCCGTCGAGAAACGCAACGTCGGCGTGTCGGATGGCTTCGAACAACCGGTCGTCGACGGCGCTGAAGACGGGCGCAAAGAGGATCGCCGGCGCATCCTCGCCGCAGATTTCGTACGCGAGGACGGCGCCCTCTTCGTCGCGTCTGCCCGCGTAGCCGGGCGTCGTTCCCGGCACTGCAAAGCCGCGCAAGCGCAGCCCCGTTAGCTCGAGCCGCTCTCCGGCACGTACTGCGTCCCAGCGATGCGGTTCGCGAGCGAACGGCGCAAAGGCGGTCTGCGCGACGGCGATGTCGCGCACGACCTGGCTGGAGCAGGTTGCGAAACGATGGTTGGCCGATTGGCGCAGCGATGCCAAGCCGCCGATATGATCGACGTTCGCGTCGGTCAAGGCGATAGCGTCGATCGGGGTTCCGCGCAGCGAGCGCGGCTGCAGCGGTGGGAAGGCTTCGATCTGCGCGGTAATATCGGGCGAACAGTTGAGCAGCAGCCATCGCTCGCCGCCCGCGCTTACGGCCGCACCAGACTGCGTGCGTCGCCGAGCCGTGCCGGAACGCGCGGCTATGCAGTTCGCGCACGCGCAGTTCCACTGCGGGACGCCGCCGCCCGCAGCCGATCCGAGAATGCGAAAGATCACCGCTTGCGCGGAGCCGCGAGCGCTTCGCCGTCACCGGCGCGCAACCGTTCGACGACGTCGTGATGCGGGCTGAGCGAACACGCGGGATCGGTAGCGCCCGCGTCGCCGGCCAGCAGAAAGGCTTGGCAGCGGCAACCGCCCCAATCGTCTTCGCGCCGCTCGCACGAACGGCACGGTTCGGGCATCCAATCCGTCCCGCGAAAGCGTGTAAAAGCTTCCGACGCGGTCCAGATATCGTGCAACGAATGAGCGCGCACGTTTTCGAAGGTCATGCCGCCGATTGCCGACGCCGCGGGGCAGGGCAGCACGTCGCCGTTCGGCGCCACCGTGAGAAACGTGCTTCCCCAGCCGTTCATGCACGGTTTGGGAAACTCGCCGAAGTAGTCGGGCAGCACGTAGACGATCTCCATCGAGCCCCGCAGCCGCTCGCGCGCTTCATCGACGACCGTTTCACCGCGACGCACTTGTTCCAACGTCGGCATCAAGGCCGTGCGGTTGCGATACGCCCATCCGTAGAACTGCACGTTTGCCAGCTCCAACCGGCGGACGCCGAAACGTTCTGCGAGCGCGACGATCGCCTCGATTGCGTCGTGGTTGCGCCGATGCAAAACGCAGTTGAGCGTCAGGGCGACGTCGCGTTTGGCGACACGCGCGAGCGCGTCGAGTTTTCTCGCGTGCACGCGCGCTCCCGCGATCTCGTCGGCGAGTGCCGCTTCGTCGGCTTGCACGCTGATTTGCACGTGATCGAGGCCGGCTTGCAGCAGACGATCGAGCAAGGCGTCGTCGAGGAACGTTCCCTGCGTGATGAGGTTACTATACAGACCCGCTTCGCGCGCAACTGCAACGAGGCGATCGAGTCCCGGATACAACGTGGGTTCGCCGCCGGAGAAATGCGCCTGCACGACGCCCATTGCCGCGGCCTCGCGAAGCACGCGCTCCCATTCGGGCGCGCTCAGCTCGTCGTCGTACCGGCGCAAATCGAGCGGATTATAGCAGTACGGGCACTGCAGGTTGCAGCGATAGGTCAGCTCGCACAGCAGCGACAGCGGACGCGGAGCGTTCACGACGTCTCGACGAACCGTCGCTCGGCCAAACGTTCCAAGAGCATGCAGACGTCGTCGCGCGCTTGGTTTTCATCTACGTCGAAGTGTTCGACGAGTCGCGCAGCGATCTGAGCGACGCTACGCGTGCCGTCGACCAACTCGAGCGTAGCGGTCGCCGAAGCGTTGAGCGACAGCGCGCCTTCGGGAACCAGCAGCATCGAGCTGCCGTCGCTTTCGCGCCGCAGCCGCACGCCTTTCCCGAGCCTTGGCTTATCCGCAGCGTTCAGTCGCATCGAGAATACACCAGAGGACGTCGCATTTGAAACGCAGGGCGTCGACGCAGCGGTCTTGCAGCTCCGGCGTCGTTGCGTGCTGCCGCACCCAGTCTAGCGCGGACTCCGCATCGCGTTTTGCCAGCGGAATGCGGTGTTCGAAATAGGCGAGGCCGGAGCGATCGATCCAGGGATAGCGTTCAACGATCGCTGCGACGCGGCGCTGCATCACGGGCGGTCCGAAGAGCTCTGTGAGCGAAGATGCGACCGCTTCGAGCCACGGACGCGTACGGGCAAAGTTGACGTACGCATCGACGGCAAAGCGCGTGCCGGGCGCAACGTCGCATTCGGAGATCACGCGTTCTTCGTTCAAGCCGACCGCGCGCGCCAGCGCCAGCCACGATGCCGTGCCGCCTTCGCCTTCGTTCGTTCCGTCGTGATCGTAAATGCGGGAGATCCACACGCGCCGGTACTGCGCGGAGGGTAAGTTCGCCAATACGAAGGCGTCTTTTACGGGGATTTGCTTCTGGTAGTAGTACCGGTTGGCGACCCACGCTTGCACCTGTTCGCGCGAAAGCGCCCCGGAGACGAGCTGCTCGTGAAACGGGTGCTTGTCGTGGTACCGTTCCGCGCCAACGGCCTCAAGCCGCGCGACGAAACGGTCGGTGCCGTTGGCCCTCAGCGGGCGCGGTCCTAGTCTTTGGGCGTGCGCGGCGCCGTTAGATAGGCCGTGACTTCCGCTCCGAGGGGATGCTCTTCGAAATTCGGACGTTCCCAGCGCTGTTTCATAGACTGCATATTACGCTGCCGGCCCGCAAGAGTCCGCTGACATGGCAGCCGAACGTGCGTTCGTAAAGGACTTTAGTCGCTCCCGCATCGCTTTGCTCGGGACGCGAATGCGATCGGCAAGCCGCAAGAACGCGAGCACTTTGACGTGCCACCAGGTCATGTCGATCTCGAACCAGCGCAAGCCGTGGCGCGCGGAGAACGGAAAAGCGTGATGGTTGTTATGCCAACCTTCGCCGAACGAAATCAACGCGACCCACCAGCAGTTCGTCGAACGATCCGTCGTTTGATACGTGCGGTATCCCAGCATGTGCGCGGCGCTGTTGACAAACCAGGTCGAATGGTAGCAGACGGTCAGGCGCACGAAGATGCCCCAAACGACCCACGGCCATCCGCCGACCGCCAGAAAAAGGAAACCAAGCGCGACCTGCAGCGGCAAGCTCAGCCAGCGCAGCGCGCGGTAGAACGGATCCGCGCAAAGGTCTGGAGCGTAACGGACGATCTCGTCCTCGCTGGGAAGATCCGCGTTGTAATGGTAGAGCCAGTCCATGTGCGCCCACTTGAAGCCCAGATGGATGCTATGCGGGTCACCCTCACGGTCCGCGTGAGCGTGGTGTTTGCGATGCACCGCCACCCACTGGATCGGATCGCCTTGCATCGCCAGCGTGCCGAATAGCGCTAGCGCGTACTCGAGCGGCTTACGCAGGCGTAGGCCGCGGTGCGTCAACGTGCGATGATAGCAAAGCGTGATGCCCAAAGCGCCGGTAACGTAGGCCATAATGCCCGCGACGGCCAGCGCCGACCATTGAAACAACGCGGGCCAAAAAGCCAGGAGCGCGCCAAGGTGGACGATAGTCAGCGCGATGCCGTTGAGACGGCTGTGAGTGTCGCGAGTCATTGCAGCGTACCTGTTACCCAAAACAAAAAGAGCCTGCCGTTTTCGGGCAGGCTCTTTTTTGTACGTCTTTTAGCGATACGACGGACGTGCGCTGAAGCAGTCGCGGCAGTACACGGGCTTGTCGCCGCGCGGCTGGAACGGAACTTCCGCTACGCCACCGCACTGGCTGCAGGTGGCTTGGAACATCTCACGCTGGCGTCCGCCGCCGCCGCCGCTCTGCGAGCGTCCGGCTTTGCGCACGGCGCGGCAATCCTGGCAACGGCTGGGCTTGTTGGTGAAGCCCTTCATCGCGTAGAACTCCTGCTCGCCGGAGGTAAACGGAAACTGACGCCCGCAATCAACGCAGGTCAGCATTTCATTGTTATACATGTAGACTAACGAGTCTCCTTAATAAGGGGGTAAATTCGTTCTCGGGATCCGACTCGCTAGTACTCTGGGTGCTCGCGGACTTCACCTGGTAACCGAATCACTATACACCATATGGCCCGAAAAGGTTACAAGGGGCCGAGATTTGACGACCCCCGGGCCGGTATGGCATACTGCCGCGGGGGCTCGGGCACTGTCCGGGCCGCTCAAGTCCGCAGCCCGGGGCCACTCGGGGGCGGCGGTGGCAGCCATAAGAACTTCCTTGGGGCGAAGCTCGCGTAGCGAGCGGAGTCCTGAGCCTGTCGAAGGGGCGGTCACCTGGCTAGGGTTTGCCGGGGTACCCGGCGACCGCCAACCACCTAGTCGAAAGGACGATCCGTGGCAACGAAGACTAAGCGTGCGCCCAAAGAGCGGCGCACGAAGCGCAAGCCGTGCAATTTCTGCGCGGACAAAGTGCTCGACATCAGCTATCGAGACCTCAACCGTCTAAAGAAGTACGTCTCCGAGCGTGGAAAGATCGTGCCTCGCCGTATTTCCGGCAACTGCGCCAAGCATCAACGCATGCTTACCGTCGCGATCAAGCGGGCGCGGGTTATTGCTTTCCTTCCTTACGTTTCGGAGTAACGCCGGTGAAGCTCATCCTTCTGAGCGACGTCAAGGCGCTGGGAAAGAAAGGCGACGTCGTCGACGTTGCCGAGGGTTACGCGCGCAACTTTCTGTTGCCGCGTAAGCTTGCGACCGAAGCCGACCGGGGCGCGCTGGCGCAGCTAGGTTCGCAAAAGAAGGCGCAAGAACGCCGCGCCGCCCAAACCCTAGCCGATGCGCAAGCGCTGGCCGAGCGTCTGGCCGCTGCAAAGCTGGCGGTCAAGGCGAAAGCCGGCGGGAACGGCAAGCTCTTCGGCGCGGTGACCACTGCGGACGTGGCGACGGCAATTCAGGACGCGCTGTCGGTAGCCGTCGACAAGCACAAGATTGAAATCAAGAGCCAGATCAAAGCCCTCGGCTCGTATCCGGTCGAGATCAAGCTCCACAAGAACGTCGTCGCCAAGACGACCGTCGACGTAGTGTCCTCGTAGGCATAGCGTGGCGAGCGCGCAGCTCTACGTCACTCGCTTCCGGCGTAAGTTCGGTGTCGAAGATGAACTAAGCCGTTACGTCGGCGCGCTCTACGAGATGCTGTCCACGGTGCTCGGCCAGGACAAGATCGTTCTGCGTGCGGGTAAAGTCAACGCGTTGAAGATGATGCGCTCGCATCATCTTCCCGACCGTTTGTGCGCGCTGCAGCGGTTGGTGTTCGAAGACCCGACGCTCGAGCGCGCGACGACGCGCGCGCAGCAGCGGCGCGTCATTGCGGAAATAGAGGAAGCGATGGCCGATCTCATGGCGCAGCGTCACGCCGAAGAAGCGATCGAACGCCGCGTGAATGAGAAGATGGCCGAGCGCCACCAAGAGTATCTGAAGGATCTCAAGCTCGAAGCGCTGCGTGAAAGCGGCGGCCCGGAAACGCCCGCGTCGAAAGCCAAGCTCGAAGAGCTCGAGGCGCTTTCCGCCCGCACCCTGGCCGCTTCGGCGCTGCAGCAGCTGCGGCCGCAATCGCTGCGCGAGATCGTCGGTCAAGAAGCCGCGGTCAAAGCCTTGCTCGCCAAAGTCAGCTCGCCCTATCCCCAGCACGTCATTTTGTATGGGCCGCCCGGCGTCGGCAAAACGACCGTCGCGCGGCTGGCGCTCGAGGTCGCAAAGTCGCGACCGTACACGCCATTCGCCAAAGACGCGCCGTTCGTCGAGGCGAGCGGAACGACGCTGCGCTGGGATCCCCGCGAGACGATTAATCCCTTACTGGGCAGCGTACACGATCCGATCTATCAGGGCAGCCGGCGCGAGTTCGCCGAGGCAGGTGTGCCCGAGCCGAAGCTGGGCCTAGTGACGCGCGCGCACGGCGGCGTGTTATTCATCGACGAAATCGGGGAGATGGACGCGTCGTTACAGTCGCGTTTGCTCAAAGTGCTCGAAGATAAGCGCGTCAAGTTCGAGTCGTCGTACTACGACGAAAATGCGCCCAACGTGCCCGAGTACGTCAAGCGGCTCTTTAAAGAGGGCGCGCCGGCCGATTTCATCTTGATCGGCGCTACCACGCGTGAGCCTGAGGACATCGACCCCGCCATTCGCTCGCGCTGCGCGGAGATTTTCTTTTCGCCGCTGACGCAGCACCAGATCGTAACGATCGTGCAAGCCGCGATCCGGCGGCTGGGCTCCAAGGCGGCGCGCGGCGTTCCGCAGTTGATTGCTTCGTATACGATCGAGGGCCGCAAGGCCGTGCAGATCGTTGCCGACGCCTTTGGACAAGCGCTCTACCGGCTCTATCCCAATAAACGCGCCGAGGTGACCAAGAACCCTGCCATTACCGAGGACGACGTGCGCGCGGTGGTGCAGACGAGCCGTCTCGTCCAACACACGACGGTGAAGGCGCGCGCCAAGCGCGAAATCGGCAAGACTTTCGGCTTGGGAGTCCTGCACTATCTGGGCAGCATCATCGAAATCGAAGCCGTTGCGTTCGCGGCATCGCAGGCAGGTAAGGGAACGATTCGCTTCAACGAGACCGCCGGCAGCATGGCCAAGGATTCCGTGTTCAACGCGACCAGCGTGCTGCGTTCGTATGCCGGTGTGGACATGGCGGACTACGACGTGCACGTCAACGTCGTCGGCGGCGGCAACATCGACGGTCCGTCGGCCGGCCTTGCGATCTTCTTGGCGCTCTACTCCGCCGTCACCAAGACGCCGATTCCGCAAGACGTGGCGATCACGGGCGAGCTCTCGATTCAAGGAAAGGTACGCGGCGTCGGCGGGATCGTCGAGAAGCTCTATGCCGCGCGTCAAGCCGGGATGCGCTGCGTCATCGTTCCCAAGGAGAACGCGCGCGAGATCGACGCCTCGCTGGCAGGCGTCGAGGTCCTCCCGGTGACCGCGGTCGACCAAGTGCTTCGCGAGCTGCGGCTGCAGCGCCGTCGCCCGGCCGCAAAAAACCGCCGCCGCAGCCGTTAGTCAGGGGCACTGTGCCACCACGTATGGCACAGTGCGTGGTTACTATAGACAGGTGATTCGCAGAATTGTGGCGTCCTGCACAAGGCACCCACAAGGTCGTTCACCGCGTCCGCGCCGAGGTAGGCCGGCATGTCCCTGAGTGCGCGTTCCTTCACGCAGTCCTCCATCGATCGCATTCCTCCCCATAACCTCGAGGCCGAGATGGCCGTCCTCGGTTCCATCCTCGTAGATAAAAACATGCTCGAAGTCGTCGACGAGATTTTGCGCCCGGGCGATTTCTACGCTCACGTTCACGAAACGATTTACGACGCGCTACTCGAGATCTATCGCAACGATACGCGGGCGCCGATCGACAAGATCGTTCTTTCGGAAGCGCTACGGCAGCGGGAAGCCCTCGATCGCGTCGGCGGATTACCGTACATCAGCGCTCTTATGGACACCGTGCAGACCGCTGCGTCCGCCCGCTATTACGCGACGATCGTTCACGAAAAGGCGATTTTGCGATCGCTCATCTCGGCCGGTACCGAGATTACGCAGCAAGGATACGAAGGTGAAGAAGACGTCACCGAAGCGCTGGAGCGTTCGCAGAAGCTCGTCTTCAGCATCGGCCAGCGCGGCGTCACTCAGTTTCAGCAGCCTAAGGATCTGCTGCGAAAAGCATTCGACAAGATCGACCAGCTTTTCCACGCCAAAGGCGATCGCACCGGCCTCACGTCGGGTTTTACAAAGATCGACGACGTCACGGGAGGTTTTCAAGAAGGCAACTTTATCATCGTTGCCGCGCGGCCGGGTATGGGGAAGACGTCGTTTGCGCTCAACATGGCCGTCGCCGCCGCCCGCATCGACGAGTTGCCGATCGCGTTCTTCTCGCTCGAAATGTCGAACGACGAGCTCATTCAGCGATTGATCTGCTCCGAAGCTCACATTCAAATGCACGACGTCCGCCGCGGCAACATCAAGGGGGATCAATGGGAAGAGCTGTCTCGCGCGATGGGCACGTTACACGAGCTGCCGATCTTTCTCGACGACACGGGTGGCCTTACCGTTAGCGACGTCCGTCATCGCTGCCGCCGGCTCAAGTCGTCGAATGGAAAGCTCGGAGCGATCTTCATCGATTATCTTCAGCTTTTGCGTCCGTCGGTCGCTTCCCGCAACGCCAATCGAAACGAAGAGATTTCGGAGATCTGCCGGGCGCTCAAGGAGACCGCTAAGGAGTTGTGCGTGCCGATCGTCGCACTGGCTCAGCTCAATCGCGCGCTCGAGACGCGCACCGAAAAGCGCCCAATGCTCGCCGATTTGCGGGATTCCGGTTCGATCGAGCAAGAAGCGGACATCGTCACGTTCCTGTATCGCGAAGGAAAGTATCCTGAGAAGGGAGCCGCCGAGCCCGACAAGACCGAGTTCATTTTCGCCAAGCATCGGAATGGTCCGACGCCTACCGTGCTCCTGCGCTTCCAGCAGGAATATACGCTATTCTTGCCTTATGGCGATGAATCGCACTACCCGCCGCCTTAACGATGACGCAAACCACACCGCTCAGACTCACGCACCTTAGCCTCGGCGTCTCCAATGTCGCAACGTCCGAGCGTTTTTACGGCGAAGTTCTCGGTTTACCGACGCAGCGCGTCGAGGATCACGTCGAGATTCGCTGGAGCGACGACTTCCTCTTGATACTGACGCCCAGCCCGCCGGCGGGCCGTGGAAAGTTTCACTTCGGCTTTCGCGTAGGCAGCGCCGAAGAAGTCGACGCTTGGGCAGCGAGGTTGCGGGAACGCGGCGTGGACATCGTCACCGGTCCGTCGGGCGAAAACGGGCTCAGGCAAATGTATTGCATCGATCCTGACGACTACAAAATCGAGATATACAGCGAAACGCCCTGATTTGGCGATTTCGTTGTCGACAAAAGCCTCGTTTACCGCAGTAAACTTCGGCTTTCGTCTCCTAGAACTCGCCTAAATCAGAATGTTTTGGGTTATGGGGTTTCGGGGTTTTCGTCGTGGCCGAGCGCGGCGAAAAATTCGATAGCCGTATCGCGTAAGGCGTCGAGCAGCCGCCCGAAGTGCGGCCGAATTTCCTCGGCATCCTCAACGCATAGTTCGACGGTAAAGAGCGCGTCGCACTCTTCCTCCCAAATCGCGGTCTTGACGAACTTCTTGCGCACGTTGAGCGCATTCGCGACGGAAACCGCCTGCTTGAAATCCGAATCGGAGGCCAGCGCCCACCCGGAACCCACCATCACGAAGTTGGGATCATCGCGGTACCCTACGACGAAATAGCGGTCGCCTTCGCTCTTGAACGTGATGCGCAACGCTTCATCGTCGTCATCGCGCGTGTAGAGCAGGCCCTCCTCATCGATCGCGGCTTCGATCGGTGCGAGGTGATCGTTTTCCTCCAACGAGGCTACCGCTCTCCCTTCATAAATTGCCGGATAAACTTGTCCGCAGCCGCCTTGCTCTCGCTGCGGTCGACGATGCGCTCGACGGCCGAGTTTCCGGCTTCGCGCAGTCGGCTTACGACGTTCCAAAAGTGTTTGAAGAACGTATCCATGTCGGTGGCTTGGTACTCGACGGTTGCTACGAAGATCGTGTCGTCGTGCGCGAGAACAAAGCGCGTCTCCGGAAAATCGGTTTCGACGTCGCCTAGCGCTTCGACCGTATGCGAACGGTCGCGCACCCAATCGGGAATCTCGTAAGCCGTGGACAGCGTATATCGGTTGGGTTCCAACTCCGAGACCGAGATCGAGAACATCTGACCGCGAGTCTTAAAGACGAGCTCGGAGAGCTCGTCGATTCCCTCGATCGGGGAGGTCTCCACGCGATGCCCTTCGCCTTCCAGAAAACGCGCGATCTGTTCGGCCGCAGCCATTAAATTCGGATCTCCTGATCCTCCGGCGCGCCGATGCTCTGCGCGAGATAGCTGCGGGAAAGCTTGACGTACTCGCCCGCCGAAATACGAACCCACGTGGCGGCCTCGCCGTCGATCGTCTTCTTGACCTTAGCCGGAGCTCCGGCGGCGACCACGCCCGGCGGAATTTCCGCGCGTTCGCCTACCACGCTGCCCGCGGCGATCAGCGCTCCCTCGCCGATCGTACAGCCGTTGAGAAGCGTCGAGTTGCTGCCGATCAGCGCGTACCGCTTGATGTCGCAGTCTTCCATGACGGCGGCGTGTCCGATCGTGACGTCGTCGCCGATTAAGGTTGCGCCGTGCTCGCTGACGTGCACGACAGCGTTATCTTGAATTGACGTGCGCGCGCCGACTCGAATCGGACCGTTATCGGCGCGTAGAACGGCACCGAACCAGATGCTGGATTCCGGGCCGACCTCGACGTCGCCGATGAGAACGGCCGTCGCCGCAACGAACGCCGAGGGATCGACGCGCGGCCGCTTGCCGCGGTATTCGATGATCATTCGCCATGCTTCGCAGCATCGAGCGGCGAACCTCGGAGGAGCACGTATGCACAGGCACCGGACTCCTCTGCGCGGCGTCAAAGCGACGCCGCAGCCGAAAATGGGCGATCCCAACTACACCGCGATCAACTACACGTACGCCGGACGGGTCGGCCACATCCACGAAGTCGTCGAAATCGGCGGCCGCGAGCTTGTAAAGGTCGGTTTCCCCGACCGCAAAATCGTCTACTATTTCCTCGACGATTTGGAGCTCGACGAAAGCGCGAAACGCGGCACGTTCCACGACGACGACATCGGCGGCGGCACGGCACACTAGGTCGAAGGAACCAAGCGCTAGGCCGGGAGGCGAATAGGTCACGCGGGAGAAGGCAAGCGCTCACCGTTTGCTTCGGAGCGTGCACCATGAAACGTACCGTTGCTCTCGCCATCGCGGCCGCAACTCTTGCGGCCTGCGCTGCGCCTGAGGCCTCGCGCTTTACTCCCGCCGGTGCCGCTGCGTTTTCAAGCCTGCGACCGAGAGCCATGCAACTCACCGGAACGTATTTCGTGCCGTCGTTCGGCGCGGTCAATATCTTCGGAATCGTTAAAGGACCCGATAAGCGGCTTTGGTTTACCGAGTTTTCAGGTAACGCGATCGGCGCGATTACTACCGCGGGAACGGTTAGCGTGTACACGACGCCGCCGGGGTCGCAGCCGAACGGAATAGCGGCCAGGCGTAAGACCATTTGGGCCGGCGGCTACGGCGGCACCATATTCAAAAGCACGGTGACGGGTGCGTTAACCAGTTTTCCAATCGCGGGGGCGCACATTGGCGACATCGTTGAAGGTCCCGACAAGAATCTCTGGTTTACCGACTACGGCAACGACAAAATCGGACGCATTACCAAGACCGGCGCAGTGACCGAATACGCGCTTCCACCCGGAGCGGTGCCGTCGGGCATGGCGGTCGGTATGGATAAAAACTTCTGGATCACCGACTCCGGGCGCAACAAAATCGTCAAGATGAGCCCGACCGGTTCCGTGCTCAAGAGCTACGGCCGCGGAATCACCAAAAAGGAGTTCGTGCAGTTCATCGTGGCCGCGCCCGATGGGAATCTGTATTTCAGTCAATATGCCGACTTCACCATGCCCGACGCGATCGGCCGAATCACTACCAAAGGAAAGATTGCCGAAATTGGAACGCTTCCGACGGGCGCCTACCCGAACCGCTTAACGGTAGGTAAAGACGGTAACGTATATTTTGCCCTAGCCGACATGCAAGCCGTGGGTGAAGTTGCGACCGCGAGCCGGACGGTTTCCTACACCTGGCTGCCGATGACGCACGACATAGGAACGAATTCGATCGCCGAAGGCCCCGACAAGCGTCTTTGGCTCGGCGGCGGCTACACGATCTACGCAGTATCCTATTAGTCGGCCACAAAAAGAAGGGCCGGAGCCCGTCCCGTGGAACGAGGGGCGTCGCCAACCGGGCGATGCCGACGTAGCTCAACGGTAGAGCAATCGCTTCGTAAGCGATAGGTTACCGGTTCAAATCCGGTCGTCGGCTCCACGAACTAGACGGAAACTCTCGTATGAGCGACTAGACGGGTGGCGTCGGCGTCGTGGAAGCCAACGGCGTTGGAGTCGCCATCGGCGTAATCGTCGGCATCGGCGATATAGTCGGCAGCGGTCGCGGCGTTGGTATCGGCGTCATCGCCGGCATCGGCGTCGTTATCGGGTTAGGGGTTACTTGCGCCACCGGAACGCTTTGCGAGCGAGCGATTCCAAACGTCGTGCCTAGTGCGAGCATTGCAAACAGAAGGGTCTTCATAACGCGTCTTTACCCGCGATGCGCGATGTATAAAGCCCGCGGATCGTATCGACTGCGGGCTTTGTGAGACCTAACGTGCGTGAAAGACTAGTGTGAAGAGGGCGCGACCCACAGAGTCGAGTCTTTCCACTTCACTTTGATGGGGACGCAGTGCTGTACTTCCTGTCCGGCGTACGTCACGTCGTTGTACAGGTCGAAGTGGTGCTTGATTTCTACGCCAGGCGTAAACGTGCCGTAGTCCGTCACCGTGCGCAAGAAATGCTGCGCGGCGTTGCGATAAGCGACCGCAAACGTGATTTGCGAAGCCGGCTTCTTCCCATAAATAATGTAGTCGATTTGCGTTCCGCTGGCATTCTTGCTCAGCGGTTTGGGATGAGTTACGAAGCATTGCTTGACAAGGACGGGCGCCGCGGCAGAAGCGGGTGTCAAACTGGCGCCGGCGAGGACTGCGGCCAGCACGCCGCAGGCAGAAAAACGACCGAGAAGGCTCATGGAATGAAAAGCTCCTTTCAGGCAGTCAGCTTATGCCTGCTTGCTCGCAGGCACCTGCTTTACGTTATTTAGATACCCCGGCAACCTGTGCTTCGGTGATGCCTGAAGCTTTGTTGCCCCATGAACTGCGAACGTACGTCAGCGCCGCCGCTATGTCGGCATTGGACAACTGCGTACCCCAGGCGGGCATCATTCCGTTGAACGTCTTTCCGTTAACCGCAACCGCTCCCGACAGACCAAACTTCACGATGTGAATGACCTTGGCGGAATCTCCGGTAACGACCGGGTTACCGGCGAGCGGAGGAAATGCGCCGGGCGTTCCTTCGCCGTTGACTTGATGGCAGCTCGAGCAGTTGGTCTGATATACTTTGGCGCCGTTTCCGGCGGGCGCACCGGCCGCCATCATGTTAGAAGCCGACGTGGGGGCGCTCGAAGCCGGCGGAGATTCTGCGGGGGCGGCGGATTCGGCGGCCGACGACGTCGCGCTGGAACTGCTGCTTTGCGAGCACGCCGTCATTGCCAGCACCGCTATCGAGCCGGCAGTCAGTATGCGCAAGAACGCTTGCATGATCATCCCCCTGCGCGGTCTGCATTGTCGTACGGCGGGCGGTTTCCTGCGCCTACGCAGCTACGAATCGCAACGCGAGTCCGTCGATGCAGTAACGCAGATACGTCGGCGCGGGGCCGTCGTCGAACACGTGTCCGAGATGTCCGCCGCACTGGCGGCAGTGCACTTCGGTGCGCGATTCGGCGAGCTCGTAATCGGCTTTCTTTGCGATGGCGTTGGGAAGCACGTCCCAAAACGACGGCCACCCGTCGCCGCTATCATACTTCGTTTTCGAGGAGAACAGCGTGAGGCTGCATCCGGCGCAGCGGTAGAGTCCGGCGCGCTTCTCGGCGATGAGCGGGCTGGAGTTTGGCGGTTCCGTGCCGCCCTCGCGCAGTATGTAGTAGCGATCGGACCCTAACAGGCGGCGCCACTCGTCGTCGCTGTGCGTTATGCCGTACGTTCCTGCCGTCGCACCGTGCGCGCGCCCTAGCGTGACGAACGCCAACGCGCCTCCGCCAAGCGCCGCGACGAAAGCCGCGCGCTTCATTTGCGTGCGATCGAAGGAGTGATGTGGCATGCGGCACCGCCGTTCTTTTCAAAGTAGCGCTGATGGTACTCTTCGGCACGCCAAAAGCGCGGCGCGGGCTGAATCTGCGTTACGATCGGCTTTCCGTGGCGGCTCTGCTCGCGATCGCGCGACGCCGTCGCTTCGGCAAGCTGCTCTGGTGAATACGTGAAGATCGCCGAGCGGTATTGATCGCCGACGTCGGGGCCTTGGCGATTGAGCTGCGTCGGATCGTGAATCTCCCAAAACGCGTCCAGGAGCTGGTCGTAACTCACCTGCTGCGGATCGAAGGTGACTTCAACGGCTTCGGCGTGTCCAGTGGTGTGGCTGCAGACTTCACGGTACGTGGGATTGTCGGCACGTCCGCCGATGTAACCCGAAACGGCGTCGATGACGCCGGGTATTTGGCGGAAGGCCGCTTCGACGCCCCAGAAGCAGCCGGCGGCAAAGGTGGCGGTTTGCGTGCTCATATCCCTATGAACGCCCGCCGCGCAGCGGCGGATGCGTTTATCCAGCGCCATCGTTGCGCAGCACGTCGTCGAGCGATTCACGGCGTACCCACAGGCGGTGAGTTCCCGCCTGCACCGCCGCCACGGCCGGACGCGGCAGCCGGTTGTAGTTCCCGGCCATGCTGAAGGTGTAGGCTCCCGTCGTCTGCATCGCCAGCAATGCCCCCGGCTGCACGTCGCCGGGCAGCTCCGCCGTCGCGAGTTCGTCGTTCTCGCAGGTTCGGCCGCAGACGGTCATCGTTACCGGTTTCGCCGCCGACGGTTCTACCGTAACGACGCGGTAGCGCGCGCCGTAGAGCGCAGGCCGGGGATTTTCGTACATGCCGCCGTCTACGATGACGAACGTTCGATGACTTTGACGCTTCACCGCGAGCACGCGATAGACGGTCGTCCCTGCTGCAGCTACGATCGCTCGCCCCGGCTCGATGCCGATGCGCGGCGGCGCGAGGCCGAGATCGGCGGCGCAGTCGCGAACGCAGCGCGCCACATCCGAGACGACGGTGCCGGCATCGAGCGGTTTTTCGTCATCCTCCGGATGCGCCGGCACGCCGAAACCGCCTCCAACGATGACGCGTTCGGTTCGCAAGCCATGCGCGGCAAACCGGGCCGCGGCCTCCACGAGCGCATGCGAGTTCGCGACGAACGGAGCGCCGTCGAAAATTTGCGATCCCACGTGCGCGTGCAATCCCAGGAAACGCAACTGCGGACTCGCGAGCAATATCTGCGCGGCAGCGGGTTCGTCGTGCTGCGCGAAGCCGAACTTCGTGTCGCTGCCGCCGGTGCGCACGAACGCGTGCGTGTGCGCTTCGATTCCGGTATTTAAACGCAGCATGACGTTGGCTGGCCGCCCGAACGACGCCAAACGCGCGAGCTCGTCGACGCCGTCGATAACGATGCGTCCCACGCGTCCTTCGGTCGCCGCGCGCAGCTCGGCATCACTCTTTCCCGCGCCGTGCAGCGTAATCCGTGCAGGCGCGAAGCCGGCGCGTTCGGCGAGGACCAGTTCGCCCTGCGAGCAGACGTCGAGACCCAAACCGGGATGCGCGGCCAGGTGCCGTCCGAACTCCATGCAGAAAAACGCTTTTGCGGCATAAGCGATCTCAACGCCGTAGCGATCGCAGGCGACGTGCAAGCTCGCGATCGACGCATCCACGGCGTCGACGTTGACGGCGAGCAGCGGCGTTCCGTAGTTTCGCGCCAGCTCGCCAACATCGACGCCGCTGATCAGCAAGTCAGAACTGCTCCATAAAACGATCGATCGTCGATTGCTCGACTCCGGCGGCCAGCATGCGCACGGGTAAGAGTTCCCGATCGGCCGGCGGTGTGACCAGCATGAACGGTGAGCTGCCGTCGGCCGAGCGGACCGTGCACCACTGCGCTGCGGCGGGGGCGAGCACCGTTTGATAGGGTTCCAGCGTGACGGTAACCTCGTTGCACGACGCCTCCAGTCGCGCGTCGAGCGACATGAGAATGAGCGGGCGTGCGTTGGTTGCCATCGATGCAGGTTCCGAGCCGGCCGTTGCGCGCTCGACGACGAAACGCGGATCGGCGATGAGCGCGGTGCGCTCGATGCCTTCGAACGTGTACGGCACTTGAAGCAGCGGCCCGGTGGTGCCCTCGCGATAATCCAAAACGTCGGCCGCTTTCTGCACGTGAAGCTCGCGCGGCTTACCGTCGGCGCCCACGCGATTCCAGTCGAACATTCGATAGGTCAAGTCGCTGGCTTGCTGCGTTTCGAAGAGCACGATCCCGGCCCCGATCGCGTGAACCATTCCGGCCGGAATGTAAATCGTGTCGCCGGCCTTGACCGTAATGCGCCGCAAAATGTCCCCTAGCGTTC
The DNA here is from genome assembly GCA_963715435.1 of Vulcanimicrobiota bacterium. GTDB lineage: Bacteria > Vulcanimicrobiota > Vulcanimicrobiia > Vulcanimicrobiales > Vulcanimicrobiaceae > JAFAHZ01. The sequence continues at coordinate 1,002,999 of OY970243.1, read as the reverse complement.
CGTCGGCGACACGCGTTTCGTATTCCGCGCGCGAGGTATCCCGATTCCATCCCAGCACGAGCTCGGCACCCGGCTCCGCGGAAAGGACGTACCAGCATTCCGTCTTGCCGTAGGGCTGATGCTCGACGCGCTGCGCGTAAGCGTCGTCCGGGTGCACTTGCACCGAAAGCCAGTCGTGAGCGGTGATGATCTTCGTAAGCACGGGAAAGATTCGCGACGGATCCAGATCGCCCAAGAATTGCGGACCTAACGTTGCGCGCAGATCGGCGACGGTTTTCTTTGCGAACGCTCCATCGGTCACCGGATTAGTGTCCCAGCATTCCCACGATTCGCCGAGTTTGGCGTCGGGATCGCCGTGCTTGCCGAACTCGGTCACGAGCTCGTTTCCGCCCCAAATTGCCGGAGCGAGTTTTGGATCGAGAACGTACGGATACAGAGTGCGGTCCATCACCAGGGCCTATTCTCCGCCGGTATCGAAACTCCCAACCATGCAGAAGGTGAACACGAATGACGTCGAGCCCTTGACGTGGTCGTCGCCGAAGGGCAAGTTCAGCGGCGAGGGCGTCCAAGTATCGGAAGCGCTCGGCCGCAAGCGCGACTCCACCGACTTGATGGAGCGCCATCCGTTCGACGTCGAAATTTTGCACGTGTTACCGGGAAAACTCCCATATCCGTACCATTCGCACAGCGCCCAATGGGAGTTTTACCACGTGCTAACGGGTAACGGTAAAGTTCGTCACGCAGACGGGGAAACCGAAATCGGTCCCGGCGACGCATTTCTTTTCAAGCCCGGAGAAGCGCATCAGCTCATCAACGACGGTGAGGAGCGGTTAGTCGTTTATGTCGTCGCAGATAATCCGATCGGCGAATCGTGGCACTATCCTGATAGCGGGAAAGTCGGCACGCAGTTGCCTAAGCGCATAGCTTTGCGTACTTCGGATCCGGTCGAGTATTACGACGGCGAAGAATGATTGCAGCGTTCTTCGCCGAGAAATGAGCCTCGACGCCGATTTTGGGAAGACAGCTGCGGATTACGCAAAGTATCGCGCCGGTTTTCCCGACCGACTTTTCGACCGTCTTTTTGCCGCGGGAATCGTGCGCCGCGGCGATACCGTACTCGATCTCGGTACCGGTACGGGCACGCTCGGAAGGGGTCTTGCGGTACGCGGATGCGGCGTGACCGGTTTGGACCCGGCGCAGAGCATGCTCGACGAAGCGCGCCGCATCGACGCCGAAGCCGGCGTCGCTACGATCTACGTGAAGGGACGCGCGGAACACCTCCCGTTCGATGATGCGGCCTTCGAGGTCGTATGTGCCGGACAGTGCTGGCACTGGTTCGACCGCGCGCGAGCGGCGGAACAAGCGCGCCGAGTTCTCAAAAGCGACGGTCGACTGGTGATCGCGCACTTCGACTGGGTTCCATTGCCCGGCAACGTCGCCGACGCGACCGAGCACCTCATCATGCGCCACAATCCGCAGTGGAAAATGAACGGCGGCACCGGTCTGCATCCGCGCTCGTTGGCCGACGTCGCACTTGCCGGATTTACCGATCTCGAAACGTTTTCGTTCGACCTCGGCGTACCGTATTCACACGACGCGTGGCGAGGACGCATCCGCGCGAGCGCGGGGATTGCCGCCAGCTTACCGCCGGAGAAGGTGGCGCAGTTTGACGACGAACTCGCCCGATTGCTCGATCGGGAGTACCCCGAAAATCCATTGACGGTTCTGCATCGCGTCTGGGTATTGACCGCCTTTAAAGGAACGAGGCCACACAACCCAAAAGGCGCCTGATTCCCGTGCACCACATCCACATCGGCATCGGATCGAACCTCGGCGACCGCCAAAGCAACATCTTGGCGGCGTTGCAACGCCTCCGCGCGCGAACGAAAGTGACGTCCGTATCGGCGTTCTATGAATCGAAGGCCGCGCACGGTGCCGAAGGACCCGAATATCTCAACGTTGCCGCGGCGCTGACCACCGATCTCGATCGCGACACGTTCGAGCGGTTTGCGCACGACGTCGAGCTCGCCGTCGGCCGCTCGGGAGGCAGCCTCAATAAGCTGGCAGCGCGGCCGATCGACATCGACGTGCTTGCGTTCGACGGCACGGTCGTCGCCAAGAACTTAGAGCGGCGCGCGTATAACGCGGTGCCGCTGGCCGAAATTGCTCCACATCTCGTCCAGGCGCAACCCAACGGCGTCGTGCGCAAACGCGAGCGCAGCCTGCGATTCGATACCGACCGGCAAGAAGAAATGCCCGCCGTGCGGCTGTCGCTCAATCGCGTCGGCGTTTCGAGCGTTCGGCGAATCGTGCATCTCGACGTCGACGGCCGCGAGCGGGTATACAACGGCGAATTTGCGATGGTGGCCGATCTCGCACCGCATAAAGCCGGCGTGCACATGTCGCGCTTCGCGGAGATCTTAGAAGAGGCGACGCTCGACGTGCTGGCGCGCGACGAAAAGCCGGCGCGTATCGAGCGGCTCGTCGAAGCCATCGCGCGCGAGATCGTGCAGAGCCAGCGGGCGGTCCGCGCCGACGTCCGGTTGCGGGCCGAGTTCGGTCTCGAGCGATGGACGCCCGTCAGCGGCAAGCGCGGCGAAGAGACCTACACGCTCGTCGGCATCGCACACGCCGAAGAGCGCGGAACGCGCCGCGTCGTGGGAGTCGAAGCGGAAGGCATGACCGCGTGCCCGTGCGCGCAGGCGATGGTGCGCGAGCATTCGCGCCATCAGCTTATCGAGGCGGGCTTCAGCGAAGAGGATGCCAAACGCGCGCTCGACGTACTGCCGGGCGCAACGCACAACCAGCGCGGCCGCGGTGCGGTGCTGCTCGGCGTCGACGACGCGCACGCCGAAGCGGTGCGCGCGGAAGATCTCGTGGAGATCGTCGAAAACGCAATGTCGAGCGAAACCTACGATCTGCTCAAGCGGCCCGACGAGTTTTTCATCGTTAACAAGGCGCATTACAACCCGAAATTCGTCGAAGACGTCGTGCGCGGCATCCTTTCCAACGCACTGGACGTTTACGCCGATCTTGGCGACGAGACGTTCGTCTTCGCCAGCCAAGTCAACTACGAATCGATCCACAAGCACGATGCGTTCGCCGAAGGTTTCGGCACGTTCGGCGAGTTTCGTTCTGAGTTGCAAACCGGAAAACAAGCACTCTCGAAGACCGACCTCGCCGCGTGGCTCGGGACGCGTCCCTCTCCGGTGCTTTCGTGAAGATCGGTACGCTGGAGATGAAGATCGCGCGCATAGAAGGGTTTCGCGTGCGGGTGATGTGGGACAGTCGCAACGTCCGTTCCGATCGTGAGGGTATGCCGCCGTGGCCCTACGAGAATGCGGCACGCGACTCGTGGACGGTTGCGAAATGGAAGCAGGAGCGTTTCGTCAATCTCTACCCCGGATTCGACGTCGAAGTGGTCGACGGCGACGGCAACGCCGTCGAGCACGGAAGAATGCTGTTGGAAACCGTCCGCGAAAGCTACGATTAAATGTTATACTTAGCGCTGAAAACGATCCACGTTCTCGCCGTCGTCGCCTTCCTTGGAAACATCACGGTAGGCGTCTTTTGGAAAGCGTTCGCAGACCGTACGGCAAACGCGACGGTTATGGCCCACACGATCGACGGTATCATTCGCGCCGATCGCATCTTTACGATTCCCGGCGTGGTGGTGCTGTTTCTTGCCGGCATGGCAGCCGCGGGCGTCGGTCATTATTCGATACTCGGAACCGGCTGGATCCTGTGGGGCCTCGGCCTATTCGTCGTATCGGGAATCGCGTTTGGCCCGCTGGCGCGCGCCCAGCGCCAGCTGCTGAAGGTGGCGCAGACCGGCCTACAAACGGAAGACCAGCGGCAGCAATACGAAGCGCTTTCGAGGCGATGGAATCTTTACGGCACGATTGCGACGCTCGCTCCGATTGCGGCGCTCTTCATCATGGTGCTCAAGCCGAATCTGCCCGCATTCCACTAGCGCTTTCGAGCGCGGCGATACGTCTCTTGAGTGAGGGATGAGAGGAGAAGAAGAATTCGTACCATCCGGGCGGATCTTCGTCGGCGAGATTCTGATCGCGCAGACGACGAAACGCGGAAGCGCCCGTGTATGGATCTCGCGTGGTGTCGAGGGCGAACCGGTCGGCGGCCCACTCCCGGGAGCGTGAGAGTCCGAAGAGCAGTGGACGAAATAACTGCGTTGCAACCATCATGACGGCGTAGAAACGCACGAGAAGCAGCGCGTGCTTGCGCAGCTGGTCGCGCTCGGTTTCGGGCGTCGATCGCTGCGCGATCGCGAAGAGCAGCGCAGCGAGCGCCTCGCCCGCGAAGATGATGCGCCACGTGTCCTTGCTCACGTAATGACCGAGCTCGTGCGCGACGACGAACTCGATCTCTCTTTCCGGAAAGTTTTCGATCAGCGTGTCGCCGAGCACGATGCGATGCGTATGACCGATGCCGGTGACGAAGGCGTTAGCTTTACGCGTTTGCTTGCTCATGTTCATGCGCAAGATCTCCGCATTTCCAACGCCGTATCGCGAGGCTAGCGCGCGCAGCCGCTGCTCGAGCGATCCGGTGACGGGGCAGAACTCATTGAACAAGGGCATCACGTATAGCGGAACGATGAGGTTACCGAGCACGAACAGCGGAAAAACGCCGACGCTCGCAATCAGCGGCCACCATCGCGGCGCGTGGCGGACGGCGATGCCGAAGAGCGACGCCACGAAGACCGTTAATCCCGTCGAAAGCGCCGCCTCCTTGGCGTAATCCATGAGCCACGATTCGCGCGACTGTTCGCTGAGGCCGTAGCGGCGCTCGAGCGCGTACTCTTGCGCAAACGCGACGCCCAGGTCGAGCACGGCCGACGCGAGCGAGGCCGGCCCGAGCAGGAGCGCCGGACGCAGCCATGCCGGCGCGTCGAGGGTCGCTTCGTCGAGAGCTTCTCCGACGGGCCCGTACGCGAACGCGAGCGCTCCGGCAATTCCACGCACGGTATCGGCGACTTGCAGGGAGCGCCGCGTCCGCGCGTAGGCGGCGGCGTCTTTTTCCAAGGGCGGCAGCGGGTCACGCCAGTCACGCAGCGCCTCCCACGAACGCACCGCGAGATAACCTGCCGCCGCGCCGGCGCCTAGCCCGAGAAGAAGTTTTCGTAGCGTGCGTGTCATAGAAGCTGCGCGTGAAGCTTCTGCTCAACGCACGATTCTACTCTTTCGACACGGCGACCGGTCAGTTCGTTCCATACGATTCGTTGCTCGTCGACGATGGGCGTATCGTCGGTCTCGACGAAACGCCGCGCGGAACCGGCGTCGAGTTGGTCGATCTCAACGGCTCGATCGTCTTTCCGGCGTTCGCGGACTGTCACGTTCATCTTACCGATACCGGTTATTTTCTCGGTGATCGCGATCTCTCGCGGACGCGCTCGTACGACGACTTCGTTCGCGCGGTGGAGCGAATTACCGGCGAAGACGGAATCGTGCTGGGGGGACAGTACGACGAAAGCACGTGGCGCGATAGCGGCATTGCCGACGCGGGTCCGCTGGAGCGGTTTCACGCCGGAGCGCGAGCGCTGCTTTCGCGCATCGACGGCCATTCGTGCATCGTAAACCGGCGCACGCTCGAATGGCTCGACTTGCCTGCCGACATCGACGGCATCGAACGCGATGCCGAAGGCCGGCCTACCGGAAAACTCTTCACGGGTGCCAACTGGCGCGCGCAAGCGGCCTTCATGGCGCAAATCCCGCTGACAACTCGTCGCGACGCCGAGCGCCGCGCCGTCGATCTCGCGCTTTCGCGGGGAGCGTTGCACCTCCACGCGCAGCTGGTCGGCTTCGCTCGCGACGAGTACGCTCGCGAGGTCGCCGCAATGCGCGATCTGCCCGCCAAGATCCATCCTAAGATTTGCGAGCCCGACGCCAAAATCGCCCGGGATCTGGGTTTGCCCTACGTCGGCGGCGACGTCTTCTTGGATGGGTCCATCGGTAGCCGCACCGCGGCACTCACGCATCCGTACGCCGACGCTTCGACCAGCGGCGCCCTGCGCTTTTCGGACGACGAGCTATTGGCGTACTATTCGCAAGCCGAAGCGCTTGGAATCGCGGCGGGCGTTCACGCGATCGGCGATGCCGCGATCGAGCAAGCGCTGCGCGTTTGGGAGCGCGTGCTGGCCGGTAAACCGTCGACGCGGGGCTGCCGGCATTTCATCGAGCATTTCGAAATCGCAACCCAAGAGCACATCGAAGCGTGCGCGCGCATGCAAATAGCGCTTTCCATGCAGCCGCAGTTCGACGCGCTATGGGCCAATGCGGGCGGCATGTACGACGTACGGCTCGGCAACGCACGCAAGCGGACGATGAATGCATTCGGCCGGATCGAACGTGCCGGTGCGTTGTTGTGCGGCGGCGACGACAGTCCGGTCTGTTCGCTCGATCCGCTCGCCGGGATGCAGGCCATTCTCGAGCATCACGAGCCGTCCGAGCGTCTTTCGGCGAATCGCGCGCTCGCGATCTACACGATCAACGCCGCGTGCTTCGGCTATGCAGAAGAAGAGACCGGGAACCTAGCGCCGGGTCTGGCCGCCGATTTGGTCATACTCGACCGCGACCCGTTGGAGATCGACGATTTTACGTCGTGCAGGGTGCTTGGGACCTGGAAAGACGGCGAGGTCGTCTATTCGGCGTCATGACGGCATCGTCGCGAGGTATTGGAGCGACTCCACGTCGAGGCCGGAATAGTTCGTGCGCGACCGCATTTTCGCGTCGAGCCTTTGCATGTCGGCGTAAAACGCGGCAAAGCCGTCGTGCCAGTACGAATCTTTCTTCGGCAGTACGCTCGGGGGTTCGACGCTCTGCCCGATCGTGAACGCAAAGCTTGGATAGCGCCTGAGGATCGGGACGGAAACCGCGTACGCGGTCTTGGGATCGGAAACATACACCAACAGCGCAATGCGCTTGACTCCCGCAGATTCCAGCCCGCACGGATAGCAGTATCCGCCGTTGAACTTATTGCCGTTATTCATGTAGATCCAGTTGGCGTCGAGGGTGACCGGCCAGGAGCTCGTGGCGACGTACTGCTTCATAGCGCGCACCACATCCATGACGACCGTTTTGATCGGCGTTCCTTTGACTTCATTCGGCTCCAAGTCGAGATTGAGACCCGCGAGGCGCACGTTGCGCAAACGCCGCAGAATTCGCTCGAGCGCAGGAACGCCGGAAGGCGAGATCCAGCCCGGGTCGCCCAGCAGCAGCTCGAACGTAATGCCGTGACGCTTGCCTTCGCCGATCATGGCGTTCATCTGCGCCGTACCCTTCGCGCGGGAATACTTCGCGATATCGGCGTCGGTAAAGCCGAGCATGAACGTCTTGACGTGGAGCGTTTGCGCGAAGCTCCACAGCGTTCCGGCTTTCCAGCGAGAGATGACGTCCCCGGCGTTCCAAGCGTACGCAGCATACGTTACGGCGTGCGACGCTTTTGCGTAAAGTGTGCCCGGCATCGGAATCGGCGGCGCATTCTGCGCGCCGCAGCCGGCGACCGCCGATAGGGCGGCGGCGGCGAGAATCGGGCGAATCACCGGCCTACGATGGGCACGAGTGCGCGTCGTGGGGCTCGGGTACCGGATCCTTGAGACGCCGCGTCCAGCAGCGCCCCAGTACCGAGCAGTAACAGAGCGTGAGATCGAAATGCGGGCGCACCGCCTTTACGCTTGAGTAAATGTCGGGTCCTTGCGTGTGCAGGAGAGTGACCGACGCCCCAGCCGGAAGCACGTCGCCGTTGCCGAGCGATGACGTGCTCACGTGCAGCTGGCCGTGAGCGTGGCGCCTCGCTTCTGCGGCTTCCGCCTGACGGATAGCTTCGTGGAACGCCGTCTCTACGGAATTGCCGATTTCGCCCGGTCCAACCGGGTGGCCGTCGACGGTAACGATGGTGCTGCGAATAATGGCGGGACCGAGACCGACGTTGTGCACGCCGAGCGCGAAAACGCCGTTCGCGGTGTCGTTGGTGGTGTCGAAGCTGACGTACGGCCAGACGGCCGCGCTGAACTGTTCGTTTATGACGTACGTCTGATACGCAGCTGCGGTGGCCGCAATCGTCGCTACCAGCAGCGCGCAACCGGCCATGACCGATTCGAGGCGAGCCTTCACCTCGCCCAACTTCGCTACGCTCTGCCGAACTCCGCGCGCAGCTCGTCTTTGGCTCGCTCCAGCACCTTCAGCCGCTTCTTCGGCAAACTCTTACCGGCGCGATTGATGTAGAACGTAAGCATCGACATCGCCGAACGGTATGGGCTGCTCTTGCGCCGCTTACTGTGCTGCGCCGAACGCTTGAGCGACCGCGCAATCGCCTTCGGGTCGTCCTTTGCGAAGACGGCGGATTCCAGATCCAAAGCGTTGCTCTCTCGAGTCACCTTTTGCGACCAGTACTTGCGTGCCATGGCCGAATCGTACCGTTCTCGATTCTATAGGTAAACATTGCCTACAGTCTCGTTCCTGCTTCTACGCCGCCGGTTTCGCGGCGAACTGCTGCTCGCCGCCAGCGCCTTCGGCTCGGCAGGCTGCCGCGGGTGAACTCTCCGCGGGTCCCTCTTGGGGGACAAGTAGCGCCAGATTGCGCGCTGCGTTCAGCTCGCGGTCGTGAAACAGGCCGCACGATCCGCACGTCCACGTCCGCTCCGCCAGCGTGAGCGATTCGTTGGTGACCCGGCAGCCCGAGCAGCGCTTGGAGCTGGCAAACCAGCGATCGGCGACAACGATCGTACAACTGGCCATTGCGGCCTTATACTCCAACTGCCGCCGAAACTCGAAGAAGCCGACGTCGGCAATGGCTCGGGCGAGATTTCGGTTTTTGAGCATTCCGGCGACCTGGAGATCTTCGATCACGATCGTCCGGTAGCGCGTCAACTACGAGGTGAGCTTGTGCAGCGCGTCGGTGCGAATAGATGCGATCCGCCGATGCAACCGAGCCAGCTTGGTTTTCGCCTTAGCCCGGTTGGCGGAACCGCGCTGCTTGCGTGAAAGCGCGCGCGAAAGACGTCGGAGTTTCTTCGCATACCTCCGTAGCGGTTTGGGTGCAGGAAATGTCGGCGTTTCATCACTGAGCGTGGCTAGCGCCGAGACGCCGAGATCGACTCCGACGACGCTGCGATCCGTGCGCGGCTCGGGCTCGTAGGGGATCTCGATGGCGAAGCTCGCGTACCACGCATCGGCCTGGCGTGCAATCGTCACCGAGAGGATGCGGCCGGCAAAGCGCACCTGCTCGGCACATGCGCACCCAACCGATGACCGGTAACCTCACACGATAGCCATCGACGCGCACGGCGTCGGGGTGGCGAACGTCGGGGCCGTTGTCCGCGCGAAAGCGACCGCTGCAGCCTTTTTTCTTGAACGTGGGTACCCGCACGCGCTTCCAGGCGATCTCGGCGCGGCGATATCTCTTGAGGTCGTCAAAGAAGTTCGCGTAGGCGCGACCGAGGTTCTTGATGGCCTGTTGCGGTGCATTCTTGGTGACGTCGCGCATCCACGGGAACTGCTCGTTCTTGATGGCGTTGAGCTGTTTGCGCAGCGCGGCTTCGGTTGGTTTGGCACCGCACGCATACTGCTCTCTCCACGTTGCCAGGCCCCAGTTGTAGGCGAACCGCGCTACACCGCACGCGCGGGTAAAATACGCGCGTTGCGACTTTGTCGGGTCGAGCCGAATCCGATGGGCCAGGATCACAGCAGTCACCGTAACACGGTGGTGTGCCACGCAGCAGTTCGGTACCCTTTGACGACATAGAGCTCCCTTATACGATCGAGATCGTCTCCTTCGGTTTGGGATGGGCCGCGATCGATTCGATCAGATGGCCTGCCAGCTCGTCGCAGATTGGATCGTCGATCTCCTCGACGCGTCCTTCGTCGGCCAATCGCGCCTTCGCGGGATCGATGGGAATGCGTGCTAAGACGGGTGCCTGCGCCAGTTCGGCGACGCGGTCGGCGTAGGACGGCCCGAAGATGTCGTATCGCGTGCCGGTGTCGGGTGCAACGAAGTACGACATGTTCTCGACGACGCCGATCACCGGTTTCTTCAGCTGATGCACGAGGTTAGCGGCCTTCCGAACGATCATCGTCGCAAGCGCTTGCGGCATGGTCACCAGCACGACGCCGTCGATCGAAAGCGACTGCAGCACCGTCAACGGCGCGTCCGACGTTCCGGGAGGAAGATCGATCAACAGATAATCCAGTTCGCTCCAAACGACTTGCTCGTAAAACTGCCGGATTACACCGGACAAGATCGGTCCGCGCCACACCATCGCCGTATCTTCCTTGTCGGTAAGCAGATTCGAACTGACGATCTCGATCGCGCTGCGTGAGACGGCGGGCACCATGAGCGGTTGCGGCTGCCCTTGCGGCGTCTTTTTGACCGGATCAGCTTCGATGAGGAGCGGCGTGTGCAGACCGAAGAGCTTGGGAATTGAGGGCCCGGTGATGTCGGCGTCGAGAATGCCCACGCGCAAGTTCTTCCGCCGCAGTCCGATTGCGATCAACGCGGTCACCAGCGATTTCCCGACGCCGCCCTTGCCCGACATGATCGGAACGACGTGCGCGATTTTCGCGCGGCCCGCAAACTCGCTCGGAGCGCGACGCGAGGGACGGCGATCCTCTTTGTCGATCATCGGCACGAAGCCGGAGAGCCGCGCCTGTTTGAGCGCGGTGAGGATCGGCTCGATGCGCAACCCGTGCGCGGCGGCACCTTGCTCGATCGTTTCGTACTTACTCACGCCGCAGCCGCTGCAGCCCAAACCGAACGCGGTCATTACTTCGGCGGCAATGGGCAGCGCGGCGACCAGCTCCTTGATGTTGGTTTGCGGCGCGATCTCGATCTCGATATGGGGCATTGCGACGGTATTCAACACCGAGCCGCGAATACCATCATCATGCATGTGCTCGGCAGGCTCCCCGATGGTGGCATTGCAATCATCGGCAGCCGAACGCCGCCCGACGAAGCCGCCGTTTTTGCGTTCGAAGTCGCTCGCCGCATCGGCGAACCGGTTATCGCGGGGTTAGCTCCCGGCATCGATTCAATGGCGCATCGTGGGGCGCTCGCCGCCGGCGCGCCGACTGTGGCTTTTGTCGGATACGGCTTTGGGTGCACCGATCCACCTGAAAACGAAGAGCTGGAACGGGCGATCGTCGAGCACGGCGGTGCGGTTGCAACGATGCGGGAGCGGCAGGAACCCGTTTCACCCGAGGGCCTGATCGAGCGCGACCGCATGCAGGCCGAACGCGCGCGCGCCGTCGTTCTCGTCTGTAGTGAAATCGAAGGAGGCGCGATGCACACGCTGCGCTTCGCGCGCGAGCTCGGCAAGCCGCGCTTTGCCGTGCAGCCGCCCGAACGCGCGCAAGACGATCCCGCCTGGGCCGGGAACCTGCAAGCCATTACCGACGGCGCGGTCGCGATTCCGTTCGACGTCGACGCAGCGCTCGCGGCCGTCAAATGATTCGAGGCCGATCGTCGGCGGAGCGCGCCCTCGACGCGCTTGCCGGTGGATGCGATTCACCGGTTCGCTCCGGATGGGGCGTCGGAGGCGACATGTTCGTGCAGCGCTCCGCGCAGGGCGCGTACGCCTACGATGAAGACGGCCGCCGTTATATCGACTACGTCATGGCATACGGGCCGCTGCTCTTCGGCCACACGCATCCCGCACTAACCACGGGACTTGACGAGCTCGCCGCGCATGGTTTCGTGTGGGGCTCGACGCATCCTGAAGAGGTCCGGTTAGCCGAGCGGATCCGCGCGTACCTGCCGTCGATGCAGCGCATGCGCTTCGTTACGACCGGTACGGAAGCGATGATGAGCGCGCTCCGAGCCGCGCGCGCGTTTACGCGGCGTAAGCTCGTTCTCAAATTCGCAGGCAACTACCACGGGCACTTCGATCTCGCATTGCTAAGCGCTGGCGCGTCGGCTCATACGACCGACGCCGCTGCGAGCGGCATTCCCGACGGCGTCATGCGCGATGTTGCGGTCGCTCGGTATAACGATCTCACATCGGTCGATGCGTTCTTGCATGGCCGGGAGCGCGATCTTGCGGCGATCGTCGTCGAGCCGATCGCCGGCAATATGGGATACGTGGCGCCGCAAGCTGGATTCTTGGAAGGCTTGCGCGAGCGTGCGACGCGCTGCGGCGCGCTGCTGGTTTTCGATGAAGTCATCACGTGGCTGCGTTTTGGTTTGCGCGGAGCGCAAGGGCGGCTCGAGATCGTTCCCGACATGACCGCGATCGGAAAAATCATGGGCGGCGGCGCGCCGATCGCCGCGTTCGGCGGCCGCGAAGACGTTATGGCGGTGCTCGCACCGGCCGGCGGCACCTTCACCGGTGGCACGCACGCAGGCAACCCGTTCTGCGTTGCGATGGCGCATCGCGTGCTCGATCTGCTAGAGGCGCACCCTGAATATTATGCATACTTAGGCGAGTTGGCGAAGCGTCTCGCGCGCGGAATTCGTAACGCCTTTGCGGAGCGCTCCCTGCCGTACGCGGTCGTGCAGCATGAGTCGATCGTCGACTTCAAGTTCAGGGCCGGCAGGCCCAATCAAAACTACGACGACGCCCTTGCAGCCGATAGATCGCTCTACAGCCGGTATTATCGCGCAATGCTCGATCGCGGAATTCTGCTGCCTCCGTCGCAAAACGAGGTGATGTTCGTATCGACCGCGCACACGGCGGCCGATATCGACGAAACCGTCACGGCGATTGCGGCGTCGGTTCTCGAATAGCGCTCGGATGAACGGCCGGCCGGTACCCGGCACGTAAAATCATCACGATGGGTTGCGGCGTGAGTACCTCGATTTCGCCTTCGCGGCGGGGACGGGCAGCGCCATATCCCGCATCGGACCAGGCGTAGAGGTGGCCCCCGTATACCAGCCATGCGGTATTTTCGATAACGACGAAGGCACCGTTGGGAAGCGCGCCGAGATCGTCGCGGTGCGTTCGCTTTGCCCGTCCGTCAATACGCTGACAGTGCAGCACGGCATCCATCGCGTCGGCACTCGCATCCGATGACACGTGACTTCCCCACAAATCGCGAAAACGCCGATAGTCGTCGCGACGACATTCGGCGCAGGGACGATGGCCGGCTGCCAGCGCCGAGGCCTCGTCCAAAAAGAATAGCTCGGTCCACGCGTGCGGCTGCATAACCTTACGGCGAATCCCCTTATACTCTAAGCGGCACGCGATCCAACGTTTGCTTTGCCAGCGCCGCACGATGCGACGTTGATCGTCGATCAAGACGCCGCGGTTACCGGTCAGCGTTCCGCGTCCCGGCAATGCGACGATCTCGCCAAACGGCGTAACGCGATTGCATAGCGGCATTTCAGCGTTTGTCGATACGAATTCGCCGCAACAAAATGCCTTTGCGCCGGGGGTCCGGTCCATCCCCGCGCTCCAGATCGGATTGCAGTTCGCCGAACGCAAAGCGCAAACGGTGCGCGCGTCCGGCTTCGAGCCGAACGGGACCGAGTGCGATTCGCCCGCCGCGGCCGTTGCGAAGAGTGTGCTCGCGCTCGTCGTCCGCGATCGACGTCCGAAACGTCAGCGGCCTGCCCTTGCGAGCAGCGCTCGCGGAAAATCGAATGGAAACGACGTATTCGCCGCCTTCGGGCACGCGGAAGAATACGTCGGAAATCGCGGCATCGCTCCAGATTCCCTTTGGCTCTGCGCCCGCCCATCCCGATCCCAAAACGCCGCGTTCGCCGACGGGCGCATCAAAACGGTATTCCGCGCCGGGGCGCGCGATATCGATGCAATCGTCGAGTTGGGATCCGACGACATTTGCAATGCCGGTGAGCCGTTTGCCGCCCCATGCGCTGATGGCGTCGCCTAAAGCACTGCGAACGGCGGCGTTCTCCGCGCGCGACAATACGTTCTTGGCCGGACGCGAAGGCCGAACCAAGCCGCTAGTATCGTCAATCGCGACGCCGAGAAATCGTCCGAGGCCCTCGAGTGTCGTTGCCGTGTCGTCGATCAGGTCGTCGTAACGAACGACGTACGTGTGCTCCGGATAGATCGACGCGCAGGACAGGAGCAGGCACGCACCTTCGCGATAGCGTGAGATTGCTTCGGCGATCGGTTTGTCGGGCCACAGATCCCGCCCTTCTCGAGCCGCGTTACGGCGATTGACGATCGAGTTTATGGTGTCGAGCGGGTTGCGCACGATGAAGACGTAGCCAATCCGTTCGAAGAGTTCTTGTACGATGCGCAGATCGTGATCGTTCCAATGCCCGGGCGTCTTCGAGCCGATGACGCGCGCCGACGGCTTTTCGAGCGACGCGCTCACGACTGCCGCGACGATCTCACCGAACTTATCGCGCGTCGGATAGCGTCTTGGGAAGCGCATCCGTTCGGGATTTTCGATGGGATCGTAGTGCGCCCCGTGCTTTCTCCCCGCTTTAGTGCGGCGCGCGGCAATCGACTCGCGCTGTTCGTTGCGGTGTTTCTCAAACCAAAAGATTCCCGAAATGCCGCACGCGAGATCGCCGAGCGGCTGTTCGACCAAAATCGCGATTTCGGGGCTCTCATTGAGGATGTCCGAAAGCAGGGTCGTGCCCGAACGGGCCGATCCGCGAACGAACGCTACTCCAGGTTCGGTAAGGCGCACCGCCTAGCGCATTACGAGTGTGGCGCCGGAGTCACCCGCCGCTTTCGCGCGTGATGCAGCCTTCCGGCTGGTGCGGATGAAAATCGGTCGCGAGGGTAAGGGCCTTGTGATGACGCCTCCGGAGCTCGAAGCGATCCGCCTCCAAGCACCCAAGATCAAGCGATTCGTTGCGCGTTACGGCGAGCGCTCGGAGTGGATCTTCGCCCATGCCCTCAAAGCGAGCTTCTCCGGACCGCAAGCGTTTGCCGCGTTTATCGAAGCCGAGCCGTATCGTTTCGAGCGGATCGAGGCCGCGTTGATCGTTCGCGCTCTAGGCTATAAGGCCGCCGCGCTGCTGTCGCAACTCATCGCCAATTATTATTGCCGGTCGTTCCTCGACCGGACCGCCTAGTCCCGAACGGCGACCGGATAGACGGCCGGACTGCGCAATCCGTTCGCGTCGACGCTGCGCACGCCGAGGACGAAGTCATCCTTGCTTACCGGTACTGTAGCTTCCGTCACGTTGCCCACGTTCTTGATCTCGGTCCATTCCGGCGCATCGCTCGCGCGCCAAACGATTTCGTAGGACGCGGCGTCTGGGGCGGCGGTCCAGCGCAAGGTCGAGTCATAGCCCAAGTGCTTCGTTAACAGCTGCACGCTGCCGGGCGGCGCCGGTCCGAGAGCGAGCGCCGCGAGCGCGGCGACGTTGGCTTGCGTGGCGCGCGCGAGATATTGCCAGTCGTTATATTGCGGCAGATCGCCGTATTGCACGCCGTCCTCAACGCGCACGTCTTGGTGCTGATGGGTGAAGTTCTCGTGCGCTTCGACGAAGCGAATGGCGGCAGCGAAGCCGGCGTCTTGAAACGATTCCTGATCGCCGCCCCGCAGGAAACGGTCGGCGCGGAAAATCTGGCGCACCGTGAAACCGGGCACGTATACGGGGACCGTTTCCGCGATGAAGCGGGACAGTTCTCTCGAGGGCGAGTCGTTCTCCGATCCGACGAGATTGACGCGTTCCATCGAGGCTCCGGCGGGCAGCGCTTGGCTGAAGACGCGAATCACGCCGGGCTCGTGAGCGCCGTCGCCCCCGGTCGAGTTGCCGATGATGTCGTTATTGAGTACCGCTAGCACGGGTGCGTGACGTGCGGCAAGCTCGCGGGCGTAATGGTCGGATCCCCACAGTCCCAGCTCTTCACCGTCGAAACACGTGAAGACGATCGTTCCTTCGAACCGCGTCGCGGCCATCACGCGAGCCGCCTCCAGCACGGCAGACACGCCCGAGCCGTTGTCGTCGGCGCCCGGGGCGACGCCTGCGCCGTCGGTGCAATGACCGTCGCAGTCATCGTAGTGGCTGGACATGACGTAGATACGGCCCGGTTCGCTGCCGCGCAACGTCGCGATAACGCTCGACTCGAGCACGGAGCGGGGCGTGCGATTGGTTTTCGGCTGCGTGTAGTTATCGAGCTCGACCGTCATGCGGCCGCCGCTCGTTGCGGCAATGTTGCGAAACTGACCGACGATCCAGTCGCGCGCTGCGAAGATCCCGCGCGTCGACGTCGACGTGCGTTCGGAAAAATCGTTGCGGGTGCCGAACTTCACAAGGATCGTGTCGGTCTGCTGGAGCCGAGCGGCATCTACGGCACCGACCATCGAGGAAATTGGCGCGTACGGCGCCGGTGGTGACGCCGCTCCAAGCACGAGCGCAGCAGCCAGAAGAAGACAGAGGCGCATGCCTCCCTGCTTCAACGTCGCCGGTACCGGCCCATCGTAATAACGGTCCCTTCGCCCGGGGCCGAGCGAACGTCGAAGAAATCCGTGCACCGCTGTATGATCGCAAAGCCGCGGCCGGTTTCGGTCAGATCGCGCGGCATCTCGGCGGCCACGGGGGGCGCCGCCGGCAAGCCGCGGCCCTGATCGCTCACGGTCGCAACGAGCGCGGAGTCGTCGATTTGGAAACCTACCGCGATGTCACTTTGCGTTTGTGCGTGCTCGATCGCGTTGGCGAGCGCTTCCCCTAGGGCAAACGTAAGATTCTCGAGATCGGGCGGCGCGACGTGATGGTACGTCCCGAAGGCATGAAGCGCCCCGCGCGCCGAGCGAACGTATCGCGGCTGTGGCGGAATCCTCAATTGGAAGCTGAAGGAGGAGGGGTTATGGACTTTGCCGTTGTGGGTTCTGGTGCTCATGACGGACGCTGAGATTCTACCTCAGGAGATGGAGCCCAAACCGAAAGGGCGACCCGCCGTTTACGTTTTGACCTGTTCGGACGGCTCGCTTTATACGGGCGCGACGACGAATTTGGACCGGCGATTGGCCGCCCACCGGCAGGGCAAGGCCTCGCGCTACACTCGTAGCCGGCTCCCCGTAGTGCTGCTGGCGTGGTGGCATCCGGCGTCCTACGACCTCGCCCGCTCGCACGAAGCTCGCTTCAAAAATCTCACTCGCGCGCATAAACTCGCTCTGCTTGCAAGCCGCGAGGCATTCGGGTGCCCGTTGCGAAGGGCACCCAATGCACACTCCACCGCAAGCCGACGAGCTTCCAAAATATAAGGAAACCGCGGCGCGCTCGCAGGTTCGCATCGTAACCGACAAGGGCGACATCGTCCTACGGCTCTTTCCAGGCGACGCGCCGATGCACGCTGCGGCGTTTTTGAAACTCGTCGAAAACGGCTTTTACGACGGCCTTTCGTTCCACCGCGTGGAGCCGGGCTTCGTCATTCAGGGCGGCGATCCGGACGGTGACGGCACCGGCGGTCCCGGCTATCGCTTAAAGGCCGAGTTCAATTCGCGCCCCCATATGCGTGGGACGCTCGCAATGGCCCGTTCGTCGAACCCCGACAGCGCGGGATCGCAGTTCTACATCTGTTTGGGGGACGCGCGCTTTCTTGACGGTCAGTATACCGTCTTCGGCGAATTGACCGACGGCTTCGAAACGCTCGACGCGATTCGCCGGGGCGACAAGATGCAAAAGCTTACGGTCGAACCGTTAGCCAAATGACGCTTTCACCGCGCGAGTAATCGAGTGAATGGCCGCGTACGATGCCGAGTAATCGTATGCGGCCTTCGTCATGATCGCGATAATCCACGGCGACGTGCCGTAGGGATCCACGATTGCGGTATCGTTGCGCGTGCCGGTGATTTCCCCGGTTTTATTAGCGATCGGCGTTCCGGCGGGAAGCGCCGCAGGAATTGCGTCGCGATCGGTTTGCCCCAACATGACGTTCACCATCGTCCGGCAATGCGCCGGCGAAACGATCGTCTTGATTCCCTCGTGCGCGCCGGTTTCGATGAGATACAGCAGGTGCGCCATGTCGGCGGGCGTGGAGACGTTCTCGGAGTGGCGCACGATGGCGTACCAGTCGAGAAACTTGCGCTCCAAATGCGTTTGATTCATGCCCGCCTCGAGCGCCACGGCGTTGATCGTGCCGACGCCGAAATGGTCGATGAGCATGTTGGCGGCGGTATTGTCGCTGACTTGGATCATGGGGACGATCAGTTCGCGTACCGTGAACGTCTCGCCGTCGCTCGCGCCGCTCATGAAGTCCGAACCCGCGATCAGCTCGCTTCGATCGAAATGCACTCTTTGATCGAGCGTTCCCGGATGGCGCTCTTGGAGTACGTAAGCGGTGGTCATGATGACGACCTTGATGATCGATGCCGTCGGAAACGATTCGAACGCGCGATAAGCCACGAGCGGCTCGCCCGGCGAAAGCGTTCGAGCGAAGACGCCGATCGCTCCCGGAAACTCGTCGGCGACCTTCACGATCTTGCGCCGAAGCACGTGCCGCGCGCGCTCGCTTCCCGCAGCCGAAGCAATACCCGCGCCGCGGAGGGTGATCGCAAAAGCGCCGGCGCCGCCGAGAAAGGGCCCTCGTTTCAAGAACCCGTCCCCTGATAGTGGCGCAGACCGATGCGCCAAAACGCGTAGGAGACGGCGAGCCATGCTACGCCGATGGCGGGCGTCAGCAGGCCGACGGCGGGGTTGAGATGGAGTCCGATCTCGGCTTTCTGCAAAAAATAGGTGGCCGGGAAGTAGTTCATGAACGCAAAAGGCAGCACGAACGTGAGGATGATGCGAACGCCGCGCGTGTAGATGCTTATCGGATAGCGCGTAAAGTCTTGCTCGAGCGACATCACGACCCAGCGAAGCGTATCGACTCGGATAAACCAGAACGAGACCGTCGCAACGATGAGCGAGATGCCGAGGTCGATGAGCGCTCCACCCACGACGACGAGGGGAACGAACACGGCGTAGGTCCAGTCTGCATGCACCCCGGCAGCGGAGGTGGCAAAGCCCAGCGTAACGATTCCTAGCAGCAAACCGTCGGGAAAGGTTTGCTGCGGCACCGTCAGTACTTGAAAGAGCGTGTCGAGGGGCCGGACGAGGAAACGGTCGAAACGCCCCTCACGGATGTAGTCGGGAACCGTCACTACGTTGAAGAACAGGGCGTTATGCAGCTCGTGCCCGGTCATCCACAAAGCGTAGAGAAAGAACATCTGGCGAAAGTCCCAGCCGTTCATCGACGGGAACTGACGCATGGTGACGTACAGTGCAGCCAGGGCTACTCCGTGGTAAACGATCGTAAAAGCCAACCACATCACGAAGTTTGCCCGGTACTCGAGCAGCGTTAAGAAATTGATTCGCCAGTATTGCCAGTATGCCGCCAACATCGCGTCGTATGTGGCTGTGACGTTCAGTAAGCGAATCCTTCTACGGTTGTAGACGAATGGAGGCAAGCATGTCCGCCGAATGGGTAACCGCAATTGCCACGTTGGGTACGTTCGTCGTGATTGCGGCTTCCGCAATCGCCGCGTTGTTACAGCTTCGTCACATGCGCGGCAGCAATCAGATCGTTGCGCTTACCGAGTGTCGCGAAACGCTGGAGTCCGAGACGTTTCAGGAGGCGCGCCATTTCGTGCTTATCGCGCTGCCCGAGATTCTTAAGGATCCTAACATTCGCGAAACGCTTGCCGCCCCGGTCTTTCCCAAAGAGTTGCGGCCCGTAGCGTACGTTGCCAACTTCTTCGAGTCGATGGGCGCGTTCGTACGTTTCAACATTATCGATCGAACGATCGCTTGCGACCTGTGGTGCAGCGTAGTGCTTTCAAGTTGGGAAGCGCTATTGCCCGTAACGCGCATCCGCCGCCGCTTCGACCCGGGCACTTGGGAGAACTTCGAGTACCTCGCGGTCCTGTCGAAGCAATTCATCGAGCGATGTCCGACGTCGTATCCTCGTGGAATGCCGAGGATGAACCTCGAGGCCGGCGATTGACGCGCACCGCACTGCCGGTTCACGCACCTTTTCGTCTCGACTTGACCGCGGCCGCGCTGCAGCGTTTGGCGGCCAACGTCGTGGACGTCATCGACGAACGCGGCACGTATTACCGCGCTTTCGAGGATGAGAAGGGTGCGACGATCGTGGCCGCGTCGCAGACCGCCGCCGGTATCGAGGTTCGTTCGACCGGGGACGCGTCCCGTTTCGTTCCCGTCGTAGCTCGAATGCTGGGCACGCAAGCCGATTTGACGCAGTGGTACGAGCGCAGCTCGCGCATCGCATGGCTGGCACGTCTGGCCGGCGCTTTCAAAGGCGTAAAGCCGCCGCGCTACGCGACCTTGTGGGAAGCTTGCGCGCACGCGATCGTCTTCCAGCAAATTTCCATCCACGCTGCCGGATCGATCATGCGCCGCGCAATCGAGGCGCTTGGCACGCCGGTAGCCGCCGGCCCGATTCGCTGCATTCCATTTCCAGCACCGCAAACGTGGCTGTCCGCAACCGAGCAGAAACTGCGAGACGCCGGGCTCTCCGGCAACAAGATCGCGCATCTACGCTCGGTTGCCGCGGCTTTCGCCGAAGGGGAGATCGACGAGGTTACCTTGGAGAAACTGCCCACCCCCGAGGCTGCCGAAAGGCTGCGAGCCATTCGCGGCATCGGTCCATGGAGCGCTGCCGTCATTCTGCTGCGCGGCATGGGACGGCTCGACACGTTTCCGTTGCGCGATTCAGGTGTCGCGCGCAGCGTCGTTTTACTCGCAGGCGAAACCGTCGACCTCGATTTCGTCTTGGAGACGCTCGGTCCGGTCCGCGGCATGCTCTACTACCATTTGCTGTTGGGCCGTATACGCAACCTTTCGGCGGCAGGGCCGGGTCCGTAGGAGTATGGCTACTCTGACCTCTCCCGTTTTTGCAATTCAGCGCGCCGGCGATCGGGCGTTCTTCGACCACGACTGGCTCAAGACGTACCATTCGTTCAGCTTCGCCGAGTACGACGATCCCAACAACCAAAACTGGGGAGCGCTGCGCGTCTTCAACGACGATTACATTGCGGGAGGCGCAGGATTTCCGCCGCACCCGCACCGTGACATGGAAATCGTTACCTACGTTCTGTCGGGACAACTGGCGCACCGCGACAGCATGGGAAACCACGGCGTCGTCGGCCCAGGGGGCGTACAGTTTATGAGCGCCGGCACGGGCGTGCGGCACAGCGAGTTCAACAACACGGCGGACAAGACGCTGCATCTGGTACAAATGTGGGTGCTTCCCGGCGAAACCGGCTCGGCACCCTCCTACGGGCAGCGCGATTTCACCGTCGAAGACCGCCGCAACAAGTGGCTGACGATCGTCAGCGGCGAGGATGGCGTCGACGCGCCGATTCATATCACGCAAAAGACCACGTTCTCGGTAACGCGTTTGGAAAATGCGAACCTGGTCAAAGAGTTTGCGCCCAAGCGGTACGGCTTTCTCTTCATCGCAGAAGGAAGCGTCGAAGCCAACGGCGAGACGTTGCGCGGGGGTGACGCAGTACGGCTGTACGATGTGGAGCGACTAGCGGTCAAGGGTTCGGGCGAGCTGGTCCTCTGGGATCTTCCACCGGCCGCCTAACAACACTTCTGCGTTGGCGTGCGTCTCTAGAGTGTGGCACTGCGCGTAGACCCGGCCCTGATCGACGCGTCCAGAAGCGATGACGCGTCGCTCGAACGCCTCATTGAGGCCGTTTGGCCCGAGGCGTACCGCTTGGCAGCGAGCATCTTGCACGATCGAACCCTTGCCGAAGACGTCGCCCAGGAAGCCTGCGCTACGATGGCACGGTCGTTGCGCGCGCTCAAAGACGTGCGAACGTTCTCGTCATGGCTGTATCGCATCGTCACGAATCAGGCGATTAGCGCCGCACGTAAGCGGCGACCGACCATTCCAATCGACGCGGCCTCCGAGTGCAGCACGCAGTTCGACTCGAGCGACTCCATCGATCTCTACAACGCGCTGGCGGCGCTGCCGGTCGATCAGCGCGCCGCGCTCGTGCTGCACTATTACGGCGGACTCAACAGTTTTGAGATTGCCGAAGCAATTGGCGTGGCCGCGCCGACCGTGCGTTTCCGCATCATGCTCGGGCGTCGCGCACTAGCGAAGGCACTGGCCGCTCCGAACTCGATTTCCGACGAGGTACTCTCACATGTACGCTGATGCTCGACTCTCCGCTGCGATGGAAGCGATGATGCGTGGTATAGATGCACCTTCAGCGCCGATGGCCGCGATCCGCGCGCGGATGGCCACCCCTTTGGCTGCGACTCGTCCGCGAACGCCGCTCGCGCGGTATGCAGTCGCGGTGGCTGCCGCAATTGCGCTGTTCTTTGCGATCTTTCCCCAAGCATCACTCGCGCTCGTCGAGCGCATCGTCGTCAACGGTTACGCAGCAGCCTATAAAGTGATGGGATGGACGCCACCGCCCGATCCGTCGAAGGCCCTGGATAAAAAGACTACCGTTACGCAGACCGGTTCGCTCGCGGAGGCGCAGTCGCGCGTAGCCTTCAGGATCGTGCCGCCGGCTGGTCTTCCGGCTGGCGTTGTGTCGGCCAAAATTCAAACGAATCGAGCGCTCACGTATTTGAAAGCCACGCGTTCGTGGTCGGAAGGGCCGGTGGTTGTGTGGTTTACCTATAGCCTATCCGACGGCAGCACTCTGCAGCTAACGGCAGAGCAGTACGATCCGCGCACCGGTCCACCACCCAAATATATGTTCGAGGGAGAAGATTTGCCGCACGGGCGAGTTGGCCTCACGAAGTTCGCGCACTACGCGTGGCGCAACGGTGACCAGATCATGTCGGCCACGGAGGGCGATGGCATCACGGGACGCGAGATCGAAGCAATCCGCGATGCCATGCACGGCGTCGAGCTCAAGGCGTGGAAGCCGGGCGATCCCAACACCGAGTCCGTTGAGAAGCGTTATAGGTTGCCCTAGACCCAGTCGCGGAGCGTCAGCGCAACGGTCCTTCGTGGTACCGTCCTTGCCAGAGACCCAGTGGGGGCACCGTCGGTTCGAAAGCGAATCGGTACTTACGTCTATAGGGATCGGCGAAAGGAGTTGTTTCGATGGAGTGCGAGCATATCCGCAGGGCCGGCGATCCGGCGCCGCGCACGCCGCAGGGTTGCGAAGAGTGCCTGAAGATGGGGGACCAATGGGTCCATTTGCGGCTTTGCCTGGAGTGCGGGCACGTCGGCTGTTGCGACGATTCGCGTAACAAACACGCGACCAAACATTATCACGCGA
Organism: Vulcanimicrobiota bacterium; assembly: GCA_963715435.1. Classification (GTDB taxonomy): domain Bacteria; phylum Vulcanimicrobiota; class Vulcanimicrobiia; order Vulcanimicrobiales; family Vulcanimicrobiaceae; genus JAFAHZ01. Next base: position 979,861 of record OY970243.1, on the reverse strand, counting down.
CCCATCATCCGGTGATCCGGTCGTTTCAGCCCGGTGAAGAATGGCGCTGGTGCTACGTCGACGAGGTAATGGCCTAGCAGACCGCAAACCCCGGCTCTATGAGCGTTGCAGTTTACGTTTTGCACGTGCTGCTGGCGTTTGCCGCAATCGCGCCACTCATCGCTGGCTAGCCGCCCTGAATGACGACTTTGCGCGACGCCGCTTGCCATACGAGCGATGAAAGGCCCGCGAAGAGCACGAGCCACATCACCTGCACCGCGAAACTCGTCAGCCACTGGCTTCGAGGGATGATACCCACGTAAATCAACAGCGGCGTGGAATAAATCGCGGCAAACGGCAGCGCGAACACGACGCGTCCGAGAACGCCGGGAAAGAACGTGAGCGGAATGATTTGCCCCGAGAGCAGATCCGAGGCCCAGCGAACGATGAGTTGAATGGCGAACGTTTCCAACGTCCAAAACGCGATCGAGTTCATCAAGAAATTCAGGAAAAAGTTCACGCAGTAGCCGATGAGAAACGCGATTGCGAACGCGCCCAAGGTCGCCGGCGGCGGTACGTCGATGTGAACCAGCAGCAGGGCGAAAAACAGCGACGGAATCACGAGCAGCGCGTGTAGGAGCGTCTGGCCGATCCCGTCGCTGAAGAAGTATATTGGTAGGCTGATCGGCTTCATGAGATCCGTCGCGATCGTTCCCTCGCGCACTTTTTCTCGAATCATGCGCGTGCCGTCGACTTCAAGGATCAGGGACATCAGCATCGCGATCGTCGCATAGGTGATCATACCGTGCAGCGGCAAGTTGACCGGCGCGAGATTTTGCGCGTAGAGCGCCGTCCAGAGCGAGCGTAGAATGTAGATCCGAAGCACGACCGAGCCGACTTCGGTGAGCACCTCCATGCGATAGGTCGCCTCGCGCGCGAACGCTTTGCGTGCGAACTCGACGTACGGTGCGAAGTTCACTTGCCCTTTTGGCGCTTGATCGCTTCCTGGCGCCGATGCTCCATCTCTTCGAGCTCGAGCATCATCACGTCGACGACCTTGTCGACCTGCGTGGCTTGCGTCGGCGGCGGCTCCTCACCCGAGCGGCGCGGCGGACCGGCGACGGTCCGGTGCTCGTCGAGCATTTTATCCTGCGCGTGCGCTTTGCGCAAGAACTTCGCGTAGGTCCGTGCAGCTCGTCCGCGCACGTCGTCGCCGGCTTCGAGGTTGAACACGTCTTCGTAGAAATGCATCTTCGAGTGAATCTCAGGCGCCTTTTCGGGCGGATAGATCGTTGCTGGTTTGCCGAACGCGATGTGCTGCATCGGTACCAACGAACCTTTGCCCAGGTGCGAGTTCACGTGCACGATGGCTCCCAGCGCGACACCGCTACCGTCTTCCAAGACCGCCCCGTTGAAAATTTTCGTACCGCTGGCGACGAAGCAGCCGTTTCCAATAGTCGCACCGACGACGTACGCGTGCGGCCCGACGATACACCTGTCGCCGACGCTCAACGGAAACTGCAGCGCGCTTCCGCCGCTGGCTTTGAGCACGGCGTTCTCCATGACGACCGTCTCCTTGCCGATCGTCACGGGCGCGCCTTCCGAAACGATCACCGCGCCGTGCAATACCGCGCAATCGGCTCCGATGGTGACGTCGCCCGAAATCGTGGCCGTTGGCGCAACGAATGCGCTGGAATGAATCTTCGGCTTCTTCGTGCCGCTCGAAAGAATCATCGGACGGTCTCCTTGTCCCGCGCGTATCCCTCAACGTAAATACGCCGAATGATGGACTCCAAATCGGGTTCTTCGATGCTGACGTCTTCGACACGATATCGTTCGCTTGCTTGCCGGACTAGGGCATCGGCTCGCTGCCGGTTCCGATCGAATCGGAAGCGTGCCACGCTGCCTTCGGTTCCGGTGAGCTCCGCGCCGTCGAGCGCCGGCGCTTTCACGGGCTCGGCAAGATGCAGCACCAGCGTGCGGAAACGTCCGTACTCGCTTTTGATTCGGTCGACGTCGCCGTCGTAAATGATCGAGCCTTCGTCGATCAGCACGATGCGCCGGCAGAGCCGCTCGACGTCCGCGAGATCGTGCGTCGTCAAAATGATCGTCGTGCCGCGTTCGGCGTTGATACGTGCGATGAACTCCCGGATCGCTTCCTTCGCAACGACGTCGAGGCCGATGGTCGGTTCGTCGAGATAGACAATCTGCGGTCCGTGCAAGAGCGCGGCAGCAAAATCGCCGCGCATCCGCTGTCCGAGCGAGAGCTGACGCACGGGAGTGCGAAGAAAATCGCTCATCTCGAGCAGCTCGACGAACTCGTCGAGATTGCGCCGGTAGACGTTCCGCGGAACGTTGTAGATCGCGCGGAGCAGTTCGAACGACTCGATCAAAGGCAGGTCCCAGTAGAGCTGGCTGCGCTGACCGAAGACGACGCCGATATTGCGAGCGTTCTCCTTGCGCGACTGCCACGGAACCAGCCCTGCGACGCGAACGTCACCGGAGGTCGGAACCAAGATGCCGGTGAGCATCTTGATGGTCGTCGACTTTCCCGCACCGTTCGGGCCGATGTACCCAACGAGCTCGCCCGGCTCGAGCGCCATCGCAATGCCCCCTACTGCGACGCGCTCTTCGTAGGTGGTGGAAAAGAGCGTGCGCAATGCGCCCAGCGGACCCGGAATGCGTTTGACCGACCTGAAAACCTTGCGCAAGTCGCGCGTCTCGATAATGGGCACGATGACAAGCTTCGGCACGGGCAGAAAGGATCATCGTGATCGTTACGGTCTCGAACGAGTACGGATGCGGCGCGCTGGCGATCGCTCAACGCGTCGCGAGCGAGCTTGGGTACGAGTACGTCGACCGGCAGTTGCCGGTGGTGGTGGCGAAGCGTTTGAGCGTATCGCCCGAAGCGGTCGAAGCCAGCGAAGATACCGGCCGAACGTTGGGCGAGCGGTGGATAAGCAGCCTCGAGCGCGCGACGCCGGAGCTGGCGCAAGCGTCGATGGCCGAGGATTTCGACGAAGAAATGCTGCGCGCCGTACAGGCCGCGGTCCGAGAGTACGCGTCGCACGGAAACGTCGTGCTCGTCGGACGAGGCGCAGCGGTCATCCTCGGCGAGCGCTCGGACGTGCTGCGCGTCTTTATGTACGCGCCGCGCGCGTGGCGCATCGCGCACATCGGGCAGTCGATGGCCGTGGACGCGAAAACTGCCGAGGCCGAGGTCGACCGCGTCGATCGCGCTCGTGCTGCGTACTTGCTGGACTGGTACGGCGCCGCGTTCGGCGATCCGCACGCGTACGATCTGTGCATCGACACGTCGCGCATGAGCGAGCAGCGTTCGGCCGACGTGATCGTTACGGCGGTGCGTGCCCAGGAGTGAACGAACGCGTCCCTAAGCGCGCCCCCTCGATTCTCACCGCGCTGCGCTACCGTGACTTCAGACTGCTGTGGATCGGCCTGATGGTTTCCAATCTCGGAACGTGGATGCAGTTTACGGCGATGGGCTTCTTCGTCGCGCAGGTCGCCGGTACGCCCCATCAGGCAGCGCTCGATCTTGGTTTTCTCGGCGCGGCCCGCGCTCTGCCGGTGTTGCTCCTCTCGCCATTTGCCGGCGTCGCGGCAGACCGGCTTCCCCGCCGCCGCGTGCTGATGGTCACCAACTGCACGATGGCGCTCGTTGCGCTGCTCCTCGCGTTGCTGGCCAGCACGCACCATCTCGAGATGATCGGACTCGTCCTGCTGTCGGCGCTCAATTCCGCCGCCAATGCCTTCGATTCACCGACGCGGCAAAGTTGGGTGCCGATGCTCGTCGACCGCCAGTACGTCGGAAATGCGGTCGGCTTGAACTCCGTTGCTTTCAACGCGCCGGCCGTAGCGGGACCCGCGCTTGCCGGTGCGCTCATCGTTTGGGTCGGTGTCGCCGGCTCCTTCTATGTCAACGCGGTTCTGACGATGGCAGTCGTCGCGGCGGTAATCATGATGCACGAATCGCCCCGTCCGGCGCAGCGCAGCGACGAGCCGCTGTTCCAGTCGATGCACCAAGGGTTGGTCTTTATTGCGGCGCATCCGATTCTGCGGTGGATCGTCCTGGCGTTCTTGATCACCGCCATCTTTGCGCGACCGTACAGTCAGCTGATTGCCGCGTTCGTCGTCAACGTGTTGCGCGCCGGTCCGCACGGCCTCGGCTGGGCGGTGTCCGCGATTGGTATCGGCGGGTTCGGCGGAGCGTTGGTCACTGCGTACTTTGCGCAGCGCGAGCGGCGGTCGCGGCTGTGGCTGCAGGCCGGCATCGCGATGTCGTGCGGCGTGTTTGCGCTGGGCGCCGTACCCTCGATCGGCATTGCGCTGCCGGTGCTTTTTGCGATCGGCGTCGGTACGATGGCGTTGCTCGGCGCGACCAACACCCTCATACAAACGCTCTCCCCCGACGAAGTGCGCGGGCGCGCGTTGGCCGTTTACACGATGATCGCTATCGGTGTCGTTCCCGGCGGTTCGCTCGTTGACGGCGGCATCGCGGCCGTCGTGGGACTGCACGCCATGTTCATGTTCGCGGGTGCCTTGTGCGGCGCGCTCTTCCTGGGGATCTGGTTATTCCGGCCTATCGTCCGTACCGTGTAAAAAAAGCGAGCCGCGAATTTCGCGGCTCGCAATAGGCGTAAAAAAACCGCCAGCTGTTAGGCTGCGGCCTTCTTCCGGCGAGCTGTCTTGCGGCCTTTACGGGCCGTCTTGCGAGCCGCTTTGCGAACCGTCTTGCGAACCTTACGGCGCACCTTACGTACTTTGCGAGCGGTCTTGCGGGCTTTCTTTCTGCCCTTGCGCGCGGCCTTACGCACGGTCTTGCGGACTTTGCGTCCGCCCTTGCGTGCGGCTTTCTTGCGTCCGCCGGCGGCTTTCTTTCTGGCTTTGCGCTTCTTGGGCGCAGCTGCTGCCGGTGCGGCAGCGGCTTTCTTTCTACGTCGTTTGACTGCCATGTGCTGGGAGTCATCCTTTCTCTGGTCGACAACCGACCAGGGTTGTTGCCTTCCTTATACAGTATTACGAGCTTTGATGCAAGTTTTTGGGGATGACGGTTCGCGCATCGACGTGCGCGTCGACGGTTCTGACGGCGATGCAGTCGTGATGATCCACGGATTTCCGCTGACGCGCGACATCTGGGATGCGCAAGCGCAAGTGCTCGCGCTAACGCATCGCGTCGTACGCCCGGACTTGCGCGGCATGGGCGCGTCGTCGGTACCCGACGGTCCGTATCTCATGGAATCGCTCGCGTCCGATGTTGCAGCGGCGCTCGATGCGCTTGCGATCGAACGCGCGGCGCTGGTCGGACATTCGCTTGGCGGTTACGTCGCGCTCGCGTTCGCTCGAATGTACACCGAACGCGTTGCTCGGCTCGCGCTCGTGTGCAGCCGAATCGCGGGCGACACACAAGAAATTGCAGAAAATCGGCGCAAAACCGCCGATTCGATCGAAAGCGAAGGTGCGATACCTCAGCACGTGACGATGCGTTTGCTCGCGGATGAAACGGTTTCGCAGCAACCCGAAATTGCACAACTCGTGACCGAGCTCGCGGGACGCATCGAGCCCCGAGGCGCCGCCGCGATGCTCCGGGGCATGGCCCTGCGGGCCGGGTCGGACGACATCGCCCCGGACCTGGAGGTTCCCGTCCTGGTGGTGGCCGGCGCCCGGGACGCCGTCATTCCAATAGAAGAAGCCCGCGCCACAGCGCGGGCCTTTCCCAACGGACGTCTGGTGATCTGCGAGCGCAGCGGTCACCTCCCGATGCTCGAAGAGCCCGATCGGGTGACCGAGGCGCTGGCCGCGTTTCTTACCTGACCGTGGGGAGCTGCCGTCGGCGCCGGAACATTGAATAAAGGAAGAGCGCGCCGACGACCAGGGCGCCGACGACGGCCGCCACGATGAAAATCTTCGTAAGGACGGCCATCAGCATCAAGGCGACGATACCGATCGCGATGACCGCGGTCACTTTGAGCCAGAGTGCCAGAACGGGATGGATGCTAGACATTTCATCCCTAGCTACCGATATAGAGGTTGGAGGTTTCATCACCCGTGGACATAGCTGGGCTTTCTTCGAGTCTCGCCGGCGCAAGCGTCGCCGGACAGGTCGACACGAGCGTGCTCAAGCTGCTCATGAACCTCGACCAGACGGTTGCTACCCAACTCGCTGCTTCCATCGGCTTAGGCACGGTCGTCGACGCTTACGCTTAGCCTTTGCGCTAAGGAAGTTTAACGAGCCTCTCGAACGCTAACGCATGAAAGTTCTCGTTGCGGCGCTCCTAGGAGCGTTTCTTCCAATTTCGGCCTTGGCGGCGACTATGAACACGGCGACGCCGCCGCAGAGACACCTCGTCTACACCTTCACCTACGGCGTTAGCACCGACCGGGAGACGCACGTGTCCGGCATGGGCGCAACGATGGCCGACGTGGGCCCTGCCTCCGGCATGGTCGATAATAAAGGCGGCTCGAGCGACAAGGGAACGATTGTCGTTGACGTCGTGAACCAGCAGCCGGATTCGGGTCTGGTCGTGATCGTGAGCGAACAAGGGCAAGATACGCGCAGAGCGGAGCCCGCGACGTGCGTTGTCTTTAGCGACACCACGATCATCTGCGATCCGAACAAGAGGGTAAATGCCGAAGAACTAACGCTGCTGCGTTTCCTCGGCGGGCACTTCGTCGATCCCAACAATCTCGACGCCAAGAGTCACTGGCACGTCGAGCGGGACGGTCCGACCTCGACCGCGGCGGATTACACGATCTCCAAGAATACCGGCGGCGTTATGACGATCGACGAAGTTCGCACCGTCAAGGCGGGCGGCTCAGCGCCGGCGACGACCAACGTCAACTCGACGATCGGCTACGACTTCAACAAGAGCGTTCCCATGTCGGTGACCGAGTACGTGATCGAACGGAGCCAGCAAGGCGAGCAGTACGATATCATCAAGTCGGAAACCGTCTTGCAGCTCCAAAGCGACTCAATGGCGACGGCAAAGAACTAGCGACGCGTTACGGGCGCCCTAAGTAGTCTAACGCGCGATATCCCGCAGCCAGCGAGTGCGCCGTATCCATGCGCCCGTCGTGGAGCATGCGGCGAAAATCGTCGAAGCCCGCCAGCTCCGTTTCCAATGCCTCCGACACGTCGGGTTTCGGGTCCCTTACGCGGCGCGCGTCTCGACCGAGAAAGACGTACGTACGTGCTTTCGAGCGGACGGGCTCGACGTAATAGTCTGCAACCTTCTCCCACCTCGTCGCCTCGTAACCGGTCTCTTCGAGGAGCTCGCGCGCCGCGCAGTCCCGAGGATCCTCGTCTCCCTCGAGCATTCCGGCCGGCAGCTCGAGATGGATCGCGTCGCTTCCATACCGATATTGCCGAACCACGACTATGCGATCGTCCGGAGTCATCGCGAACAGAACGACAAAGCCGCGCGACTCGCGCACGTAATATTCCGCGATCACGGTACCGTCCGGCAGCTCGACTTCGTCGGCGCGCAATCGCATGAACGGTGAGTCAACCAAATACTTCGACGACCGCCGCAGCCACTGAGGCTTTTGCATGAGGTAAGGCTGTTCGCCCGCAGGCGGCGAAGAGCCCGTGGCTTATGGAAGATTTAGTCTTGGTTGCAGGCGGAGGCACGATGGGCGCGGGCATCGCTTTCGTTGCAGCGCTCGGCGGATACGCGGTGGAACTCGTCGAGCCAAACGCCGAGGCGCGCCAACGCGGCGCCGAGCGCATAGCGCGTGACGCTGAGCGGGCCGGGGATGCGAGCATCGCCGATCGCATCCGGTGGTCGGAAACGATCCCGCAGAGGAGCGAGGCGTCGATTGCCATCGAAGCGGTGCCCGAACGCTTCGACCTCAAGCGCGACGCCTTTATGGCGATGGCGCGCGCGCTCGCTCCCGATGCGCTGCTGGCGACGAATACGTCGTCGCTTTCCGTTGCAGATCTCGCGGACGCCGTCGACAATCCGCAGCGCGTTGTAGGTCTGCATTTTTTCAATCCCCCGGCCGCAATGAAGCTGGTGGAAGTCGTGCACGCACCGGAGACATCGGACGAGACGATCCATCGAGCCTATGCGTTCGTCGAGCGGATCGGCAAGACGGCGGCACTGGCGGCGGATACTCCGGGCTTCATCGTCAATCGCGTCGCGCGACCGTTCTATTTGCAATCGATGCGGGCGCTCGAGCGAGACGTCGCATCGGTTGAAGAGCTCGACGCATTGGCTCGCGCGGCCGGTTTTCGCATGGGACCGTTCGAACTGATGGATCTCATCGGCCTCGACGTCAATCTCGCGACAACGGAATCCGTATACGCGCGCACCGAAGCGCAGCGTCTGGAGCCGGTGGAAGTGCAGAAGTCGATGGTCGCTCGAGGACGCCTCGGGCGCAAGACGGGTGCCGGGTTCTACGACTACTCCGGCGACGTTACGAAGCTCGATCTCTCCGTCGAGCTGCCGTCCGGCGAGACCAACGCCGACGAGTTCGTCGCCCTGCTCGGATTCGGCGGCATGGCCGACGAGTTTGCAGCGCTGCTCGAACAGCGTTATGCCAACTTCCAGCGCATCGAGAACGAGGATCTGCTCGATCAGCTCTCGCCCGCAACGACGATCGTCATCGACGTCGGTGACGGAACGACCGATCGCCGCGAGATTTTGGCTGCGCTCGACGGTCTGCTCGGCCCCGAAACGATATTTTTTGCGGACGCATATGCGACCGACGTTGCCGCATCCGTAACGCATTTACGCCATCCCGAACGTTTGGTCGGTTACGGCGTGCTCGCTTCCCTCTCAGCGCAACATGCGGTCGAGATCGTCGATTCCGAATCGGTGTCCGACGACGCGCTCGAGCTCGCGCAAGAACTGTTTGCGTCGATCGGCAAGGGCGTCATGCTGGTGGAAGACGCCCCCGCGCTCTTTCTCGGCCGCGTCGTCGGCTCGATCGTCAACGAAGCCGTGACCGTCGTTCACGACCAGATCGCGACCCCCGACGACGTCGACACCGCAATGCGGCTTGGAACGAACTATCCGATCGGTCCGATCGAGTGGGGGCGCGAAATCGGCGGTACACGCTTGACGCGTATTTTGCAGCGGCTTGCCGACGCGGAGGGCAGCGCGTTCGCGCCGCACCGTTCGTTGTGGGTGCTCGACGTGGAAGAAGCAGCGTCCGCTGAGCCGGTGGAGAGCACGTGACCCGGCGCGACGTTTGGGTTATCGACGCGGTGCGAACGCCGATCGGGCGGTACGGCGGCGTGCTGGCGGCGGTTCGCCCCGACGATCTCGCGGCGACCGTCGTGCGCGCAATCGTCGACCGTAACGGGCTCCCGGTCGACCGGATCGACGACGTTCATTTCGGAGCCGCCAATCAAAGCGGAGAAGATAATCGCAACGTCGCTCGGATGGCCGCGCTGCTCGCCGGATTGCCGGTCGAAGTTCCAGGCGCTACCGTCAACCGTCTATGCGGATCGAGTTTGCAAGCGCTGAACTCGGCCGCTCAAGCGATCGCTTTCGGCGAAGGCGACGTCATGATTGCCGGCGGCGTAGAATCCATGACGCGCGCGCCCTACGTGCTTCCTAAGAGCGACGCGCCTTTCGGCCGCAAGCAAGAACTCTTCGACACCGTTCTCGGCTGGCGAATGGTCAACTCGCAAATGCCGCGCGAGTGGACGATCTCGTTGGGCGAAACGGCAGAGAAGGTCGCCGAGCGCTACGGCATATCAAGGGAAGAGCAAGACCGTTTCGCCTTCGACTCGCAGATGAAGTGCAAAGCGGCGATGGAGCGTGGCGCGTTCGAGGATGAGCTCGTCCCCGTCATGATAAGCGACGTAAGCATAGCTAAGGACGAACATCCCCGTCCCGGCACGACGCTCGAGTCGCTGGCGAAACTCAAGCCGGCGTTCAAAGACGGCGGGACCGTTACCGCCGGCAACTCCTCGGGCATCAACGACGGCGCGGCGGCACTGCTGCTATGCGAAGCGGAAACGGCACGACGCTTGAATTGGCGTCCGTTGGCGCGCGTGGCGGCGTGCGCTTCGGCCGGCGTCGCACCCGACGTAATGGGGCTAGGGCCCATTCCTGCAACGCAAAAGGCACTGCACCACGCCGAATTGAACGTCGCGTCGCTCGATGTGGTCGAGATCAACGAGGCGTTCGCGTCGCAGGCGCTCGCCTGCATGAGGAACCTGGGGTTGAATGCGGCGGCGACGAATCCCAACGGCGGCGCCATCGCGCTCGGTCACCCTTTGGGAGCGTCCGGTGCGCGAATCGCGACGACGCTGCTGCACGAGCTGCGCCGGCGCGGCGGACGCTACGGGCTGGCGACGATGTGCATCGGCGTCGGCCAAGGAATCGCAACGATCTTCGAACGTGTGAACTAAGAAATGCTGACGACGACTAGGACGCAACTCCTCATTGGCGGACAGTGGCGTGATGCCGAGGGCGGCGCCACCTACGAAGACTGCAATCCCGCGACCGGTGCGGCACTGGCCGCCGTGGCCGAAGCGACGCGTGCCGATCTCGATGCGGCCGCCGGCGCTGCGCGAACCGCCTTCGACGCGGGAAAGTGGGCGTCGATGGCCGCGTCGCGGCGCGCGAAAATCGTGTACAAGATGGCGCAGCTCATCGGAGAGCGTGCGAACGATCTCGCGCTTCTCGAGGTCCGTGACAACGGCAAAACGCTTTCGACGGCCAAAGGCGAGATCGGAGCCATCGTCGACTGTTTCGAATTCTACGCCGGCGCTGCTACCAAGAACTTCGGCGAAACGATTCCACCGCCGCTGCCGACGTATCTTGCGAGTACCGTCCGCGAACCCGTCGGCGTGGTCGGCGCGATCGTTCCTTGGAACTTTCCGCTGCTGCTGGCGTCATGGAAAGTTGCGCCCGCACTGGCCGCGGGTTGCACGATCGTGCTGAAGCCGGCGCCGGCAACGCCGCTTACCGCGCTCGAGCTCGGCAAGATCGCTCTCGAAGCCGGAGTTCCCGAAGGCGTGTTCAACATCGTCACCGGTTCCACGCGCGAGCTCGGTCAGTGGCTCGTCGAACATCCGAAGATCGATAAGATCGCGTTCACGGGTTCGACGGCAACCGGAAAGCTCGTCGCGGCGACCGCCGCGCAGACGCTCAAGCGCGTCACCCTCGAACTGGGCGGAAAATCTCCGTCGATCGTTTTCGACGACGCCGATATCGACGGCGCCGTTGCCGGCGCGCTCTACGGCATCTACTACAATGCCGGACAGACGTGCGAAGCACGCTCGCGCATCCTGGTGCAGTCTACCGTGTACGATCGATTCATTACAGCGTTCAGTGAGAAATCCGCGAAGCTGCGCGTCGGCGATCCGGAAGATCCGCAGACGCAAGTCGGCGCGATCACGATGCGGGATCAGCTCGACAAAATCAAGTCGTACTGCGAGATCGGCGCGTTCGAAGGCGCTAAAGCCATTTTCGGCGGCGCGCCGCCGGCGATGGCGGGTGCGCTAAGCGATGGGATGTTCTGGAGTCCCACGGCGTTCGAAGCCGAGCGACATCACCGCATCGCGCGCGAGGAGATCTTCGGACCCGTTGCCGCCTTCGTGCGTTTCGAGGACGAAGCCGATGCCGTCGCGATCGCCAACGACAGCGATTACGGGCTGTCGGCCAGCGTTTGGTCGAACAACGTCGGGCGTGCGCATCGTGTCGCTCGCGCGCTGCGCACCGGCACGGTTGCAATCAACACGCCGTACGCGATTTTTCCCGGCATTCCGTTCGGCGGGTATAAACAATCCGGTTATGGACGCGAGCTGGGTATGGAGACGATGCGGTCGTACAGCGAGACCAAGAGCTTGCTCACCTACATCGGTGAGAAACCGATGGACCCATTTAAGGTATAAACCGTCGTGGCAATGATCGAGGCGGTGCGCATCGGCGCAGAGTATGACACGACGTACGGCACGCTCTGGAAAGACGGCACGTATTTCCCGCGCGGAACGCGCGTGAGCATCGTGGGCATGCACGTCGAACAGGGTTATTGCGTGCGCTTCCCGGCGGATTGTGACGGCGAGCCGCTGGAAACGTGGGAAGATTGGAGCGAGGTCGACTTCTTGGCCGATGCGGGCTCGATCGAATCGCCGAAACGGCCGCTCTCGCGCGCCGTGCTTGCCGAAGCGCGCGATGTGCTCAGCGACGCCGAAGACGGCAGTCACTTGCACTTACACGACGACGAAGACTAAGTTCCTAAGCTGACGGGGCCGCCCTGCCAGATATAAAACGGCGTGCAGATCGACGACGATTGGCTAGCCGTGAGCATCGCCACGAAACAGTACGTTTTCGACGGCTTCAAGTTCTTGAACGTCGCCGTTCCGCTCTTATCGGTCGTCTCCGTGTTGAACGGCGTACCGGGGCGCGGGCTCGCACTGGATTTCGGTGTTGAAATCTGCACGGCGACCTTGGGTACGGGCGTGCCGAGAATCGTCACGTCGACTTTGGCAGTCGTATCTTTGGGATTAGGCGTGATGTTGCCGACCGGGGTAGGCGTCGGCGAGGGGGTCGCACCATTGCCGCCGCACGCGGCAAAGGTCAAAGCCACCGCAATCACGGCTAAAAAAACGGAAGCGCGTTTGGACATGGCCGGGTCGGTTCGACGCCCCTACTCCCAGTACCGCTGCGACAAGTACCGCAGCGATTTCATTTTCAGCGATTCGTAATACTCGCGGAAAATCGCTGCTGCTGCCGTGCCCGGCCAGTGCGCCGGCACGAGCTCCGACGGTAGGCCGGGGTCGACGTAGGCGAACCGCCGGTAGTCGTGCACGAGCCATAGACGCTCGACGAACGCTTCCTCGTCGCTCAACCCTTTACGAGCCGGTGCCGCGCCTTTCGTGAGACGTTCCCGTTCGAGGCGAGGGGCGTAGCTATCGACGAAATCGCGGTACGCCCGCGCGATCGCCTCGAGGTCCCAACAGCGCGCGACCAGTTCCCGGTCGCCGAGCGGCCCGCGATATTCGCCCAAGAAGAGATGCACGGCATCGTTAGCGCCGGCCGATTCGGCCGCCGACCGAGCGGCGTCGAGCGAGTTGGCCGGCGAGATCCAAACCGAGGCGGAGAGCGGCGCCCAACCTAGAACGGCGAGTTCCTTGCGCAGCCGGTCGCGCCGTTGCCGGCCCGACTCTTCTACCGTCGTATATGTCAGTAGGCGCCAACGGCCGTCCCACTCGATGACCGGGCCGTAGATGCGGGGGTTGAGTTCCTCGATCCGGCGGCGGCCGCGCTCGGTTACGGCATAAAATGCGCGGTTTCGGCGCCGTTGGGCGAGGAGCCAGCCCTGTCGTGCCAGGCGCGAGACGGCCTGCCGCACTGCCGCTTCCGAGACGCCGAAGATTCCCATTAATTGGATCAAGGCGCCGATGGCCAGCGAATGATCGCCCCCTTCCCGTTCGACGATGTCACCGAACAGCGTAAAGATAAACGAATTTGGCCGAGTGACTGTCCGCTTGACTTTGAGCACCATCCCGCCTAATATGACACTATTCCAACGAAACGTCAAAAAACTGTCACACCGCTAGGGAGACACCCCATGGCCCGCATTTCCACTTTCGACGACTGGCTCGACATGCTCGAGGAGTGGCAGCACGATATCGGTCTCGATCGCGACCTGATCGAGCGCTTCATGCCCGGCTACGAGTTTGAAGCCAAATACGGCGAGCTGCCGGTCTCGGAGATCTACTTCGGCGACTTCAAGGGGGATCGCCGTTGGGAGAAAGTGCGTGAGATTCCCGATCAGCGCATGCGCGATGCGGTTCTCAACATGGTCGTCTTTCAGGGCGACACCGAGTTCGCTTCGAACGAACAGCAGCGTTTCTTGGTCAACAACGCGCCGAGCGAGTACGATCTCGCGTCGCTGGTCCGCATCATGGTGGAAGAGACGCGTCACGGCTATCAGATGTGCCACCTGCTGGTGAATCATTTCGGCAGCGAGGGCAAGATCGAAGCGCAGAAGATGCTGGAACGGCGCGCGTTCGGTAAGAAAAACCGGCTGCTCAATGCGTTCAACGACGACGTCACGCACTGGTTAGATTTCTTCGCTTATACGAACTTCATGGATCGCGACGGAAAGTTCCAGCTGACCATGCTCCAGCATTCGAGCTTCGCCCCGTTGGCGCAGTCGATGGGACCGATGCTGCGTGAAGAGTCGTTTCACATGGGCACGGGTATTACCGGTTTGCGCCGGATCGCCAAGGCTGCGGTGATTCCGGTCGAGCTGCAGCAAAAGTATTACAACAAGTGGATCTCCGGATCGCTCGATCTGTTCGGGACCGATCACTCCGGATCGGCGCAATGGGCGTACACTTGGGGCATCAAAGGACGGGTCGACGAAGACAAGACCGGCGATCCGGTCGACAAGGAACACCTCAACGAGCGCGCCCGCACGCAGTTCTATGACGAAGTCAGCGCTACGGTTGCGCGCGTGAACGAGGTCAACCCGAGCGAAACCAAGCTTTACGTGCCGGACATGAAATTCAACCGCGAGATCGGCGACCACGCCGGCGAGCGCTATAGCGTCGAGGGCCGCAAGCTTACCGAAGACGAGTGGAAGGCGTACGAACCCAGCGTGCTGCCGACACCGGCCGACGATGACGCCCTAAAAGAATTTTCAAAAACTCCAACTGGATCGCACCGAAAGGGAATCTGAACTAACATGAGCACAACGGTCAACGGCGCAGCGCAGACCCCGTTCGGACGCGAAACGCGTTCCTTCGACGGCAAGCGAGTCATTAACTATTCGAAGGACGGTCACGTCGCCATCATCGAGCTGGACGATCCGCCGGCCAATACCTACACGCACGAAATGATGCGTCAACTCGACGACGCCATTCTCGACGCGCGGTTCGACGGCGACGTCGAAGTGATTCTCCTCACGGGCAAAGGCGAAAAATTCTTCTCCGCCGGCGCGAACATCGGGATGCTCAACTCCGTCACGCCGGAGTTCAAGTACATGTTCTGCCTGCACGCCAACGAAACGCTGATGCGATTGGAGCAGACCCCGAAGCTCGTTATCGCCGCGCTCAACGGACACACCGTCGGCGGCGGCCTCGAGATCGCGATGGCGGCCGACATTCGCCTGGCACGTCAAGACGCGGGCAAGATCGGTCTCCCGGAGGTTGCGCTCGGCGTGCTTCCCGGAACCGGCGGTACGCAGCGCCTCGCGCGTTTGGTCGGGAAGTCGCGCTCGATCGAGCTTATGGTCACCGGCAAGACGGTGAGCTTCGAGCAAGCCTTGGATTGGGGCATCGTCAACGACATCTACGAAGGCAACGCCCAGGAGTTCCGCGAGCAGGTTCTCGACTACGCCAAGCAGTTCTGCACGCCGAACAAGGCGCCGATGGCGGTGGGACACATCAAACGCAGCGTTCAAACGGGAGCCGAGCTCCCGCTGCAAGATGCTCTCGCCCTCGAGCGCGAGCTGCAGTCGCTGCTCTTCAAGAGCGAAGATGCCAAAGAAGGCATAGCGGCGTACAACGAAAAGCGCGTCGCCAAGTTCAAAAACAAGTAGAAACGTCCGAGCACCTAGTCCATGAGCCGCACTGAAACGCTGCTCGCGCTAGCCGCCGTAATTTTTGCCAGCGTTGCAGCCCTGCAAGTGCCCGGCAGGCTCGTCTTTGCCGCGATAGCGGTCGCGCTGCTTCTCGCCGTCGGCGGCGCGCGCTTGCGCGCAGCCGTCGCCGGACGTCGCCAGCCGCCGCCGGGTTTTGACGCCGCCGAACGCGGGCGGCAGATTCGCGAAGAGCGGCATCGTCGTTTGGGCGGCTAACAGCCCTTCAAGGACTCCTCACCGTAAACTGCGTCGCAGCGGCAGCACCACGCTGACGCGCGTCCCGCCTTCAGGTAGGCGGATGACGGTCACGTCGGACGCCAATCGCCGAATGAGGAACGTTCTGCGGCCGGTATTGGCGGTTCGGGAGTCGGTGACGGTGAGCGTCGGACGTTCTTTGACCCAATCCAAGTGCACTTCCACGAGCCCAGAGGCGTGCGTGACGGTGTTGGTGAGAAGCTCGCCGATAATGAGCTCGGCGTCTAAGAGGTCTTCATGGCGCGTGCTCGCACGGTGGAGGTGGTTGACGATCTGTCGCCGCACCGCGCGCGGCTTGCGCGCTGCTCGAATGGAAGCGCCAAGACTTTTCGAGCGCCGCCGAATCCGGCCGCAGCGCTTCGACCGCCGAGAACTGAACGACCAAGACCGCGGCGTCGTCGTTGCCGTAAGCGTCCTCGAACACGAGCTCGGCGATGGCACGAGCCGGACTCGCTATCGTCGTGTCGCCGACGAGTGAACCCGCTGCTGCATGCAACTTCCGTTCGGTTTCGGCAATGGTGCGCTTGAACTCGATGATTCCGTCGGTGTAGAGCACCAGAACCACGTCGTCGCAGAGCTCGGCCACGTGCGTCTGCCGTTCCTGTTCGATGCCTCGGCAGCCCAGGCAATCACGGGAAGCGATTCGGCCAGCGCTCGGAATCGCTCGGCCCCGTTCGCGCTCCCATCGACCGAGCCGGCGGTACCTAGGGGCTTTTGCAAGTGTCGGATTTTATCCCGAGACGTATTGCAGCACGACGACTTCACCGGAGCGTGGCTGATATGACCGCGTTACGTTGAACACCCGCGCCAGGCCGCATAAATCCACCACGCGCTTGACGGCATTTTCCCCAGGCGGGACGACGATGGTTTCACGAGCGAAACCCTTGCGGCGCCGCTCGCGACGCAGCGCCAGCAGCTCGCCGATGCATGACGAATCGAGATAATTCGCGGCAGAAAGATCAAAAACGACGTTTTGTTCCGACTCAATACGTCGGAACTCGCGTCTGAGTGCGTCTCGACAGGCGATGTCATATTCGCCGGTAAAGACGACCACTAGAGTTGACATTAGGGAACCCCGCGTGGGTAAAAGCCTAAGCGCACGTTCATAATAACGGGTCGAGCAGAGGACGTCTATGAAAGTGCGCCCGCTCGGCCGCCGGACGGCCTACGGTACCCTCAACAGCGGGTGCGGTGTGGCCCGATCCCCAATCCTTGACGGCATGGAAGGCTTCAAACAGGGCCGACTGCTTCGAATCTTCATCGACGAGAACGACCGCCGTGACGCCCAGCCGCTCTATACGGCAGTCGTAGAGTTCTTGCGCGCCAAGAACGTGGCGGGCGCCACGGTTTTTCGCGGCATCGCAGGATACGGTAGCCACCAGCAGATCCACGTCGCCAAGGTGTTTTCGTGGATACCGAATCTTCCGATCCTCATCGAGGTCGTCGACGACGCGGAAAAGATCGACGCCATTCTGCCCGAGCTCGAAGCGCTAATCGGCGAAGGCCTCGTGACGCTCGAAGCCGCCGAATACTTACAACTCGGCCGTCACCGCTCTCACGGCGACCCCTCGCGCTCGAGCATCTGGCGGTAGATCTCGCGCACCGTTTCGAGCGTATCGATCTCCTCGGGCGGTTTGTCTTCGCGGATGCGCACGATACGCGGAAAGCGTAGTGCGAAACCGCTTTCGTGTAAATCGCTCTTCTGTACGATGTCGAAGGCGATTTCTAGGACGATCTGCGGCTCGACCGGAATTTCGTGCGCGCGCGCCTTTTCGCGCTGCCGATCGTCGGGAAGGCGGTGAGCCAGAAACCACTGCGTGAGCTCGGCGATCTCCGCGTCTGTGAGTCCGGAATATGCCTTGCCGATGGCAGCCGGCTTTCCGTCGTCGCCGCGCACGGCAAAGGTGTAATCGGAAAGCGCGTTGGCGCGTTTGCCGTGGCCCCATTCGACCGCGATGACGAGGACGTCGAGCGTCGTCAGCTCGCGCTTCAACTTCAACCACCATTTGCCGCGCCGTCCCGGCGCGTAGGGCGAGTCGGCACGCTTGATCATCAGCCCCTCGTTTCCGCGCTTGCGAGCCGACTCAAAGCGCTCGTTGACGTCGAGCGCGACGATCTCTTCAACCGGGTCGAACGGTGCGAGGCGCAGCGTGTCACTGGATACGATGACGTCTGCAAGTCTCTCGCGGCGCCGTACCAGCGGCTCGTCGATGAGGAGATCGTCGTCTAGCGCCAGCAGATCGAAAACCACGTACGCGAGCGGAACGCCGGACAAGAGCTCGTCGTCGACGCTCTTGCGCTGCAGCCGCGCCTGCAGCTCGCGAAACGGCAGAATGCGCCCGTCGCGCGTTGCAACGATCTCGCCGTCCAGAATGACGTCGCGATCGACGGCGCGCAACGCCGGTACGATGTCGGGATAGGAAGCGGTAACGTCGTTGAGGCGGCGTGAAAAGAGTCGTACCGTACCGTCGTGCACGTGCGCCTGCGCTCGAATGCCGTCGTATTTGTCTTCGAGCAGCCAGATCGCCCCGGCGAGCTCTTTATAGGCGTCCCCGTATGCGATCGGCGACGCGAGCATGAAGCCGATCGGCGAGCCGTAGAGCACGCGCAGCTCGTCGAGCGTTCCTTGCTTTGCAGCGAGTGCTACTTCGCCGGCGTCGCCGGCGGCCATTAGGGCCCGCCGCACCACCGCCGGATCGGCGCCGAATGCGCGCGCGATCGAGTCGAGTACCAAGCCTTCGCGTAAACCGATGCGCAGCTCGCCCGTAACGATTTTGACCACATACTTTGCGACGAGGGGATCGCTGCACGCACGAAAGATGCGCTCCAGCACCGCCTCGCGGCGTTTGTTTGCATTCTTGCCGCCGGCATCGGCGATCTCGCCGAAAAATCCGTCCAGCGACGCGGGCGTCAAACGATCGATAAAGAGCCTCGCATCGCGGGGAGGCCGTACGAGTCGTCCGAGCGCAGCGCCCAAGTCTCCGCTATCCCGATAGGCTGCGCCGAGTTGAGCGTCGTCGAAATCCCAGACGCGCCGAGCGGCCGCGACGATCGTGCGTCCGCCTACCGACAGCGTGCGATGGTCGCGCGCGGCAAAGGCGCTGCCCGTGAAGAAGCGCGCCGCGGCGATTAAATCCGAGGCGTCGAGCTCGCGCAAATATTCGGCGATCAGCGCGATCTTCTCGAGCTTAGCCGAGTGGGCAGCGACGGCTTCGGCGACGCGCGCAAAGGCTTCCACGACGCTATGATTAAGAGAGACGCATGGTGACCGCCTTCATTCTGATGAACGTCGAGCGCCCGCGTCTGCGATCGATCGCCGAGGATCTGCTGGCGATCGACGGAATCGCCGAGGTCTACTCCGTGGCGGGCCCGTTCGACGTCGTCGCGGTCGCGCGCGTAAAGGAGCACGAGCAGCTCAACGATTTGGTAACCGAGCACGTCGCCGCGCTCGATGGCATCGCGGGCACCGAAACGCTCATTGCGTTCCGGTCGTTCGCCAAGAAAGATCTCGGACTGCTTTGGGACATCGGCGTCGACTGACACGCCGCTCCAAAAGCGCCGGTTACTCCCGAGTATCTAACGATTGTGGGTGAGTCGGCATCCGGCCAAACGTCGATTAGGCCGAGCGAACGATTTCTTACCAGCAGCGTTTTACCGGTGCCCGACGCAGAGTAACGCCAAATTGCATCGAACGGCGACGTCGGCCCGGCGCTTTCAACGTAGAGATTGCCGCTCGCGTCGAACACCGGAGACGAGAAGAGCCGCAAGTGCGGCGCCGTTAGGGTCACCACTGGTTTCTTCGATCCGCGCCGAAATCCGTAGACGTAGCCCGCGCAATGCCAC
This sequence comes from Vulcanimicrobiota bacterium, assembly GCA_963715435.1. Classification (GTDB taxonomy): domain Bacteria; phylum Vulcanimicrobiota; class Vulcanimicrobiia; order Vulcanimicrobiales; family Vulcanimicrobiaceae; genus JAFAHZ01. The sequence continues at coordinate 960,217 of OY970243.1, read as the reverse complement.
GGGCGCGGAGTCAGCCGCGTGCAGATACCGAAGGTCGCATACAGCCGGCCCGTCACCTCGTCGACAACGGGACTCGTTCCGCCGCCTCCCGCTTTGGGCACCGGACCGAAATCGAACTGCGTCGACGGTGCAGTCGATCCGCGCGCGTACTCGGCGACGCCCAACCGAAAACGCTGCAGCGTATCGTAGTACGTGACGTACAGCGTTCCCAACTTGTCGGCGGTAAGGCCGATCGGCAGATCGGACGCGGGCATCTGTATCGTGCGCGACACGCGCGGCAAGCCGTTGTCGTACTCCTGAATAACCGCGTTCTTCGCGCACATGATGAGCGCGTACAGCGTATCGTAGGGATCGACGGTAAGAGAGTATGTCGGAGGACTGCCAGGTCTGCAGATACCGCGGTATGTCGCGTAGGACGGCGTCGTCGATCCGGATCGGTACATCACTAACGGACCGGGCTGGTCGAGCACGTAGAGCTCGCCTTTGGGACCGACCGCTATACCACCCGGAATGCCGATTCCGTTCGTAATCGTCGCTGCCGGAGCGAGCGCGCCGGACGGATACTCGAGAATCTCGAACTGCGCGCCGGTGTAGTTGATGACGTACAGTTTGCCGCTGTTATCGATGATTGCGCTGCCCGGGGCCGTGAGTCCGTTGCGAATGCGCGCCACGGGCCGTCCGCCGGCGATCGGCACTTCGGAGATCGCGGTGGGCGGAACGTGTCCGTCAAACAGGTAGATCAGCGGCGTTACCGCGCGGGTTCGCACAATTTCCGGCAGCCGCGGCGTCATCGTCGACGTCGTCGAAGCCGCGCAGGCCGCCGGCAGCACGAAAAGCAGCGTGCAAGCGACGTAGCGGAAAACGTTCACGGCAATCCTATTCGATAGAGACGAGCGTCGTCGAGCGTCATGCGCTGCGTCTGGCGGCCGGCGTACGTATCGAAACGAACGATCGAGGAGCCCATCGCAAAGCTGCCGTCGCGCAGGGGACGCAGCGGCGTGACGCCGTCGAGCGTCAAGCGATCCTTCACGATAATCGCGCGCGTGACGAACGGTTGGCCATCGTAGACGTTTTCGTAGCGGCCTACGTACGCGTTCCAAACCGCGGGATGCGGGAAGTCGTGCGGTCCGCGGTACTTGTCGTTTGGAAACCATTGCGAGCCGTACGTCATCTCGACGACCTGCTTGCGCCGGTCGCGTCCGAAGGCGAGCAGATACATCGCAAAGTGAGGATCGTCGCTCCAAAACTGATCGGTGTCGCGAGGATACAGCATCGAGGTGGTTCCGCCGTCGGCCAGCAATAGCCGGTCGCCTTGCGCCGTGACGCGCAAGGTCGTGCTGCCCGATGTATAGGTTCCGACATAATCGCCGCTATGCTCGACGCGCGCCGGGTCGGGCGTCGGCTCCGGCGAAGGTAACGGCCGGCCCGCATTTTGTGCGCGCAGAACGTCCATGGCGTAGAGCACGATCGCGCAAGGATGTAACGGCGCCTCGACGTGATTGGCGAATGCGATGACTCCGAAACCGCGGGTCAGGTTCATCTGCATGCAGGCCGTGTACCCGGATATTCCGCCGGTGTGGCCGACCAAGTGATCGCCGTTCAGCTCAAAAACCGACAAACCGAAGCCGTATTTGCGATAGAAGAGCGGCGCTTCGGGAAGCACCGTTTCCGCGGATCCGGCCGGCTTGCCGTTGTCAAACCGATCCGGCGACGTCATTAGCGCGAACGATTGCTGGGAAATCAGTCGCCTGCCGTCGGAGAGCTTGCCGCCATTGAGGTACAGACGCATGTAGCGCGCCATGTCCTCGGGGGTCGAAAGCACCGAGCCTGCCGGATCGACGAAGTCCAGAAGCGGAGAAGCAACCAGAACCGGATCGAGCGTCGGCGGCCGGTCGTTGTCGCGCCATTGATACCCCAAAGCCGCCGTCGACTGCGTTTGCGGCGTGAAGACTGCGGCACTGTCGCTCATGCCGATCGGATCGAAGACGCGGCCTTCGACGGCGTCGCTCCAAGGCTTGTGCTCGATCGCCGCGACGATCGAACCTAGCGTCGCAAAGCCGTCGTTGGAGTACGACCAGTCCGTACCCGGCTTGAACAGCACTTTGGTGTCGCGCAACATCGCGACGTCGTAGGCGGAGGAGTTCTCCAACGAGTAGTCGTCGGGAATGCCGGCAGTGTGCGAAAGCAACTGATGGATCCGAATGGGTACGCCGCCGGCGTCGATCGAGAACCACGGCAGATACTGCTGCACTCGGGCGTCGAGTGAAATGCGTCCGTCGTCGCGCAGCTGCATCGCGGTCAATGCCGTCATCGACTTGGTGATCGAGCCGATGGCAAACCGCGTCTGCGGCGTAACCGGCGATTTCGCGTCGACGTTGGCGTATCCGAGCGTGATGATACGCAGCGTCTTCGAGCGGTCGGTGATGGCGACCGACAAGCCGGGGGTCTGCTGGTTGGCCATCGCGACCGGCGCATAGCGTTCGATCGCTGCCAGCGCGTCCTCCATCGTCGGCGCCGTCGAGGGCGGGGGTCCGGCGGCTACCGCAGTGATGCCGGCTACGGCGACGAGTGCCTGAAGAAGTCGCGACGCATTCATAATTCGAACGGGCGTTCGCGATTCACTATGCCGCGCCTGCCCCTTGAAACACTTGGCACCTTAGCGAGGTTAAGCTCTCTACTATGGCACGCATTTACGAGAATCTTGCCGACACGTTCGGCAATACGCCCCTGGTGAAAATTCCGCGGCTCAACAAAGATTTGGGCGGCACGGTCTTGGTGAAGCTCGAGTCCTTCAACCCGGCGGGTTCGGTCAAGGATCGAATCGGTGTCGCCATGATCGAAGATGCCGAGCGCAACGGCCGGCTCCTTCCCGGAATGACGATCATCGAGCCGACCAGCGGAAACACGGGCATCGCGCTCGCATTCGTGGCCGCCGCGAAGGGCTATGCCTTGATTCTCGTCATGCCCGATACCATGACGGTGGAGCGGCGAAACTTACTCAAAGCGTACGGCGCTCAAGTGGTGTTGACGCCGGGCGCGCAGGGCATGACCGGCGCACTCAATCGCGCGAGCGAAATCGTGGCAATCTCGCCGTCGAAGTATTTCATGCCGCAACAATTCGAAAATCCAGCCAATCCCGACATTCACCGGCGCACTACCGCCGAAGAGATCTGGCGCGATACCGACGGCATGGTCGACGTCGTCGTCGCCGCCGTCGGCACCGGTGGAACGATTACCGGAGTCGGTGAGGTGCTCAAGTCGCGCAAGCCCGAGGTCAAGATCGTCGCCGTCGAGCCCGACGCGTCCCCGGTGCTTTCCGGCGGCAAGCCCGGTCCGCATAAGATTCAAGGGACGGGAACCGGCTTCGTTCCGAAAGTCCTCAACACCGAAGTGTACGACGAAGTCATTCGGGTAACCGATGCCGACGCGATTGCGATGACTCGGCGTCTGACGCGCGAGGAGGGCATGCTCGTAGGCATTTCCAGCGGCGCCAACGTAGCCGCGGCTCTGGCCGTTGCGGCGCGTCCGGAAATGAAAGGAAAGACTATCGTCACGATCGGCTGCGACACCGGCGAACGGTATCTCAGTAATCCGGTGTTCGCCGAGCAAGAAGCCGTCGTGGTGGAACCCGCTCTCGTTGGCTGAACTCGTCGTCGAAACGACGCGGGGAGGCCTCGTCGAGTCCGTTCATCACGTCGCTGCCTGTGCCGTCGACGCCGGCGGTAACGTACTTTTCTCGAGCGGCGACGTCGAGTCGCCGGTGTATCTACGCTCCGCCGCAAAACCGTTTATCGCGGCCGCCGGCGTCAGAGCCGGTGCAGTCGAGCGCTTCGGGCTCGACTCACGCGAGATCGCGGTGATGGCGGCGTCGCATTTCGGCGAATCCTTTCACGTTGCGGCGGTGGCATCGATTCTCAATAAGATCGGTCTCGACGAATCCGCGCTGCAGTGCGGCGTGCACGCACCGTACGACGAAGCCTCTGCCAAGGCGCTTGCGCGTGCCGGCATCGCGCCTACGCCGATCTACAACAATTGCTCTGGTAAGCACGCAGGCATTCTGGCGCTCTGCTTGACAATCGGTGCCGATCCCGCGACCTACTTGGAAGCGTCGAATCCGGCGCAGCGCACGATACTCGAGTTTTGCGCGCGCGTCTCGGACGACAATGCGGCGCAGTGGCCGCTGGGCGTCGACGGTTGCGGGATACCGGTATACGCGACGGCATTGCGCCGGGCGGCGCTCTCGTTCGCGCGTCTCGCGACCCTCGAAAGCGTCGATGCGCAAGACGCTCGCGCGTTGCGCGTCGTCCGTGATGCAATGGGCGCGCACCCCGAATACGTTGCCGGAACCGGTCAGTTCGACACCGTTCTGATGCAGCGCACCCACGCAAAGCTCGTCTGTAAGGGCGGCGCCGAAGGCATTCACGCCGTCGCCGCAATCGAGCGGAGCCTTGGGTTCGTCTCTAAAGTATGCGACGGTGCCGGCCGCGCGCGCGGTCCTTCGACCATCGCGGCGCTGCGCGCGCTCGACGTTATCGAAGACCCCGAAGCGACTGAACTCGCGCGGTTCGGGCATCCTATCGTGTATAATCGGGCCGGACGCCCCGTCGGGGAGATCCGTGGCGCAATCGTACGGGAGTGAATCATTAGCGATTACCTTCGCCTGCTGCAAGAGCGGGTTCTACTATTCGACGGCGCCATGGGCACGCAGCTCATGGCGCTCGAACTAACCGCCGGCGACTTCGGCGGCGCGCAATACCATGGCTGTAACGAGGCCTTGGTTTTGTCACGTCCCGACGCCATTCGATCCATTCACGAGGCCTATCTCGAAGCGGGTGCCGACGTCGTCGAGACGGACTCGTTCATGGGTTCTCGGCTAAAGCTCGAGGAGTACGGCCTGGGCGAACGGACGCTCGACATCAACCGCCGCGCCGCCCAACTCGCGCGCGAAGCGTGCGATACGTTCTCCACGCCGGAACGTCCGCGCTTCGTGGCCGGTTCGATGGGACCCACCGGGATGTTGATATCGTCGTCGGATCCGGTGCTTTCGAACATTACGTACGAACGGCTGCTCGACGTTTACGGCGAACAGGCGCGGGCACTGGTCGAAGGCGGCGCCGACGTGCTGCTGCTCGAGACGATGCAAGATATGCTCGAGCTCAAAGCAGCGATAGCCGGCATCGAGCGCGAGTTCGACGCCGGCATGCGGCGCGTGCCGATCCAGGCGCAGCCGACGTTGATCACCGAGGGACGGATGTTGCTTGGCACCGACGTGCGGGCGATCTGTGCCACGCTCGACGCGTTGCCCATCGACGTCATCGGTTTGAACTGTTCGACGGGCCCCGCTCAAATGCGCGACTCGATCCGTTATCTGTGCGAAAACTCGCGCTGTTTCGTCAGCGTGATTCCCAACGCCGGACTTCCGCTCATGGGCCCCAAAGGCGAGACGATCTATCCCGAGACGCCCGAAGAGCTCGCCGGCGAGCTCGCAGCCTTCGTGACCGACTTCGGCGTCAACGCGGTGGGCGGCTGCTGCGGCTCGACCCCCGCGCACATTCGCGCATTGCGCGATGCGCTTGCGAAAACGATTGCGGCGCCACGTGTGATCCCCAGCAAGCGAAGCGGGTCGAAGGACGAAGGGCGGCCGCAGGACGTTGCCTCCGCCATGACGGCGGTTGCGCTCGAGCAGCAGCCGCGTCCGCTGATCGTCGGCGAACGCATCAACGCTCAAGGTTCGCGTAAGATCAAGCGTCTATTACTTGAAGAGAAGTACGACGACGTCGTGCTCGTCGCGCGCGAACAGGTCGAAGGCGGCGCTCACGTGCTCGATGTGTGCTGCGCTCTCACCGAGCGTCCCGACGAAGAGGTGCAGATGGGCGAGATCGTTCGCCGTTTGGCACAATCGATCGAGGCGCCGCTGATGATCGACTCGACCGAGCCGAAAGTGCTCGAAGTGGCCCTTCAACACTATCCCGGACGCGCCATCCTCAACTCCGTGCACCTCGAGTCGGGACGCGCGAAAATCGACGCCGTGTTGCCCATGGCGGTCGAGCACGGTGCGGCGGTCGTGGCGCTGACCATCGACGAGACGGGAATGGCCAAGACCGCTGAGCGCAAGCTCGAGGTAGCGCGCCGCATCCACGATATCGTCGTCGGCGAATACGGCTTGCCGCCCGGCGCTCTCATCTTCGACGATCTGACGTTTACGCTCGCGACCGGCGAGGCCGAGTTTTTGTCCTCGGCAGTCGAGACGATCGAAGGCATCCGGCTCATCAAACGCGAGCTGCCTGGCGTGCTGACCTCGCTGGGCGTTTCCAACGTGTCGTTCGGTCTCAAGCCGGCGGCGCGCGCTGCGCTCAATTCGGTCTTCCTGCATCATTGCGTCGAGGCCGGACTCGACTGTGCGCTCGTTCATCCCAAAGACATCACGCCGTACTTCGAGCTCGAGACCGCGGTACGCGAACTCTGCGACGATCTCGTCTTCAACAAGCGCCCCGACGCGCTGCAGCGTCTCATCGAGCATTTCGAATCCAGCGCTACGGAAAGTTCGTCGAAGGTCGAATCGCAGGACGAGGTCGATTCCGGCCCGATCGAGCAGCGCATTCATCAATCGATCTTGCGCCGGCGCAAAGACGGCATCGAAGCGAAGATCGACGCGGCGCTGCTCGAGCGGACGCCGGTAGAGGTGCTCAACGAAATTCTCTTGCCGGCGATGAAGGATGTCGGCGACCGGTTCGGCCGCGGCGAGTTGATTCTGCCGTTCGTGCTGCAGTCGGCCGAAGTCATGAAGAAGGCCGTCGCGCATCTGGAACAGTTCTTGGAGAAGAAGGAAGGCGCGACGAAAGGAAAAGTCGTGCTCGCAACCGTGTTCGGCGACGTACACGATATCGGAAAGAACCTGGTAAACACGATTTTGAGCAACAATGGCTACACGGTCTTCGATCTCGGCAAGCAGGTTCCGATGAACACCATTCTCGAGAAGGCGGTCGAGGTCGGCGCCGACGCCATCGGCCTTTCTGCGCTGCTGGTGTCGACGAGCAAACAGATGCCGGTGTGCGTCCAAGAACAAGATGCGCGCGGTTTGAACTATCCGGTAATCGTCGGTGGCGCCGCGATCAACCGCGATTTCGGACGGCGTATCGTGCTGCTCGACGACGGCGAACGATTCTTCGATCCGGGACTCTTTTACGCCAAGGACGCGTTTGAAGGGCTGGAACTGATGGACGCGCTCACCGGCGATCCTGCGCGCCGCAGCCGGCTTGTCGACCGCGTCCGGGAAGAAGCTTTCGCGCAACGCGACCGCTCGCGCAACGCGAGAGTCGCACCCTCGGGCGGGGCATCCCGTTCGGCCGTCAAGAGCGACGTTGCCGACGTGCCGAAACCGCCGTTTTGGGGCGCGCGCACCTTGGACGACGTGGACCCGCGCGACCTGTGGCCCTGCTTCGACCTGCGCAGCCTTTTCCGGCTGTCGTGGGGCGCCGCCAATACGAAGGGTGAAGCCTTCGAACGGCTGCTGCGTGAGGATTTCGAGCCGCGGCTCGCGCGATATCGCGAAGAAGCCGTGCGCGACGGATTTCTCATGCCGCGCGTCGCGTATGGCTACTTCCCGGCCGCTGGTTTGGGCAACGACGTCATCGTCTACGATCCGCTCGATCCAAAGCGTGAAATCGCGCGCATGACGCTACCGCGTCAGCTCGGCGGCGAACATCTGTGCCTGGCCGATTATCTGCGCGAGCCCGAGAACGATGCCGCATCCGACGTCGTCGCGCTGCAGGTCGTTACGGTGGGCGCGCGAGCGTCGGAGCGCACGGAAGCGCTGCAGGCCGCGGGCGACTACAGCGAATCGTACTTTCTGCACGGCTTCTCGGTGCAATCAGCTGAAGCGCTCGCCGAGTACGCGCACCGGCGCATTCGCAGTGAGCTCGGTCTGGCAGAAGAGCGCGGGAAGCGGTACTCGTGGGGCTACGGCGCATGTCCCGACGTGGAGCAGCATGAGATCGTCTTCCGCCTATTGGAAGCGACCGAGCGGATCGGCGTTGTCCTAACGCCCGGATTTCAAATCGTTCCGGAACAGTCGACGGCCGCGATTGTGATGCACCATCCGCGCGCCGCCTACTTCAACGCCGCCGCCGTTCGCGAGCTGACCTCCTCGGCGTAAGCGGACCCCGCGCGGCGAAGGCGAATCGGCGCAAGGTATGGTCGTACGGAATATTCTGTGGGCCGGGTTAGGCGTTATGGCGATCGTCATCATCGTGGCCTACCTGCGCTCAAAGCAGCGTCTCGTGCTGCCGACGTGGCTGGAAACGGCGATCGGCTTCGTAACGAACTTTTTCGATACGCTGGGAATCGGATCGTTCGCGCCCACGACGTCGCTGTTTAAGTTTTTCAAGCTCGTGCCGGATGAGAAGATTCCGGGAACGCTCAACGTAGGCCATACGCTGCCGACGATCGTCGAGGCTTTGGTCTTTATCGCGATCGTCGGCGTCGATCCGCTGACGCTGATCGCTCTCATCGTTGCGGCCATCCTCGGAGCGTGGCTTGGAGCTGGAGTCGTATCCCGCTGGCCGCGGCGTTACGTGCAAATCGGCATGGGAAGCGCGCTGCTCGTCGCAGCGATCGTCTTCCTTATGCAGGACCTCAATAAGATTCCCGGCGGCGGAGCGGCGACCGGCCTTACCGGCTCGATGCTGATTGCCGGCATCGTGATCAATTTCTGCCTTGGCGCACTAATGACCATCGGCATCGGTCTCTATGCACCGGCTATGATCATGGTCGCGCTGCTGGGCATGACGCCGAAGGCAGCGTTCCCGATCATGATGGGTTCGTGCGCGTTTCTCATGCCAATCGCAAGCCTGCGATTCGCGAAATTCGACGCCTTCTCTATGCGCTCGGCGATCGGTCTCGCACTCGGCGGCGTCCCCGGCGTCCTGATCGCAGCCTACGTCATTCATTCGCTTCCGCTGTACTGGGTACGCTGGCTCGTCATCGTCGTAGTGGTCTACGCCTCAGTAGCCATGCTGCGCTCGGCGCTTATCGAACACAAAGCTACGCAAGACTACGCCGTCACCCCTAACGGCTAATTCATCCTCACCCCTTATCAAAACATGCGATGAGACGAGCTTAGAGATTTGGCGAGGGTGTGAAGCGGTCGTCGCGCGGAAACTGCGACGAGCGCGCGGCCGCACAGGAGGTGCACTTCATCAGGGCTTGTCCCCGCGCGCGAGCGCCGTAGCAGTTGGAGCACAGGACGTGCTCCAACGAGCGGTTCCGCAGACGAGCGCTTCACGCCCGCAGCCAAAGTTCCTAAGCGAGATGAAGAGAGAGACTAAGCCGCTACCTCTGCGCGATTATAGACGAACCGTCCGCCGACCATCGTACCGATGATGGCATAATCCTTGTCCCACAGCGAGAGGTCGGCGCGCATGCCGCGCGCGATGCGCCCCATCTCGCCGTCGTGTTTGATCAGTTTGGCCGGCGCTCCGGTGGCCGCGACGATGGCTTGAGCGAACGGAATCTGCGCGTAGGACATGTAGTTGCGCAGCGCTTCGTCGATCTTGAGCGCGCTTCCGGCGATCGTGCCGTCAGCCGCGCGCATCAACCCGCCCTCGATGTGATAGCCCGGGTCGGCCGGCGGCATGTTGTCGGTTGCGAGCACGATGCGGTCGCCCAAGGTGCGGTGCAAAATATCGATCATGACCGGCGAGACGTGCAGGCCGTCGCAGATGACTTGCACCAGCGTCCGCCGGTCTTGAATGAACGCCGCCAGAACCGACGGATCGCGGTGGTCGAGCGGCGGCATTCCGTTGAACGCGTGCGTCAGCGAGCGGAACCCCAGGCCGATCGCAAGCATGCCTTCGCGATAGCGCGCGCTCGTATGTCCGGCCGAGCAGACCACGCCGTTTTCCAGAAAGACGCGCATCGCTTCGCCGGCGCCTTCGATTTCGGGCGCCATCGTCACCAGCAGGCACGCACCCTTGCACGAATCGAGCATCTCCTGCGCCCGTTGCGCGCTTGCGTCGATCAACCACTCGTTGCGGTGAACGCGGCGAAACTTCGGGTTGAGAAACGGTCCTTCGAAGTGCACGCCCAAACAGCGGGCGCCGAGCGGATCGTCTTCCTCGAGCTGGTTGGCCGCTTCGACGATTTCGGAGGCGGCATGGAGCATCGATTCCCACGGCGCCGTCATGATGCTCGCTAAGAAACCCGTCGCGCCGACGCGTGCGTACTCGGCCGAAGCCACCGGCACCGCGTTGCCCTGATCGCGATTGAAAAGAAAATCCCCCGCGCCGTTCGTGTGAACGTCGATCATTCCGGGCGCGATGCTGGCGCCGCCGGGTAAGGGATGGTCGGTCGGGCCGTCGGCGGGAAGGACCGCTGCGATGCGGCCTTCCTCGATGGCGATGCGTCCATACGTCGACGTCCCGTCGCCGACGGCAATGAACGCTGGGCCGAGGATCATACCGGCCTCTTCGTCACCTGCCGCTCCGTCGCCCCTTGCCGAAGAGGCGCGCGAGCAGGCTCGGCTCCTTGCTGCGTTCTGCCGGTTCGGATGTCGCGTTTTGCGGTTCTGGCTCGGCGCCCGCGCGTGCCCTCGCCAAGCGTTCGAGTCGGGCCATGTGCGCTTCGGCGTGCGATTCAAGCGTGGAACGCAGCGCTTCGGTTTCGTTCCATGGCGACGCTGCACGGCGCGCTTCCCGGGCCGCAACGTAGTCGTTGGCCGACACGGTAAAGACGCGCTCGCTCGGAATCGCGCGAGATTTGAGATACTCCATCGCAAGCTCGACGACGTGCCGCCGTTCCTGGGGCGACTCGTTGTCCGCAATCGTATGCGCAAAGAGCATCCGTTTCCCGAACTGCGCAACGCGATCGTACAGGTCGAGCTCTCGATCCGAGAGCTGCCGCGAAAATAAACAAAGCACTTCACTGGCATGGCCGGCAACCGCAACGTTCACGTCGTCGGCGTCGGGATCGCCCGAGTCGAACGCAGGCGCGTGTACGAGCACGAGCTGCCGCGGTAAGGTCCACGGTACCAGCAGCAGAACGGCGGTTCCGGCGGCGGCTTCCGTAGCATCTTCAAACGGTATCTCGCGCCAGGTGCCGTCGGCGTCGAGACAATAGGCTTGCTCTTTTTCACCGTAGCGAACGTGGATCGGAAAACGCACGCTGCCGGCGCGATCGTCGGTGAGCACGCGCCGGTTCGCAAATGCGTTGATGAGAGTGCTCTTGCCGCGGCGTAGTCCGCCGAGCACTGCAACACGCCAGCGCTCCGGCCGCAGCCCACGATCGTAGGAAGCGCGGTCGAACGACGGTTCCGCGTGGGCGGCCCGTACCGTATGCGAGCCGGGATCGGCCGGCGCGATCTCCTCTTGGTGCGCCATGAAGGATCCGACGACGCGCTCGCACTCCCCGACCGCCGCCGCGATCGCCTTGCGGCGCGCCGTAAGTGCCGTCATTGCGGCTTGGCCTTGACCTGCTTCGTGGGCGCGCAATCCGCGTTCGATGCTTCCGAGATCGGCGTCGCGTTTTTGCAGCGCGGCTTTGGCGATCGCCGCGGCGAGGTCGTCGTACACTCGCGCGAGCCGAGCTCCGACCGTGCCCGCGAACGCTTCGACCTCCGCGGCCAAGCGTGGAAAGATCTCGGCACGCAAATCGGCCGCGAGCTCGCGTTTCATGTAGCCACCCGGCGGCCGCGATGCAAATCGCGCTCCGACGCTCTGCACGAGCCCGATCGCCGGTCCGCCGATCGCTTCGAGCACGATCGTCGCCGCGATGGCCTTGGCCACATCGCCGCTCCATAGGCTCGTGCCGCTTTGCGTCCCCAGGGCGTGCGCGGCGGAATCGCCCAGCGACCAGCGCAGCGGTAGAAGCCGCCTCGCCCGCGCGAGCGATTTCGATGTATCTTCCGTTACCGCGGCTGCGGTTCGCGTGGCGAACTCGCCGGTAACTTCGGCGACGACGCGGTCGACGATGATATGCAGGCGCTCGCGGTCGCGCAGCTTGGCCACGTCGGTGATGTCGAACGACTGCGCCAGGGCGCGTTCGAGCTCGTTGGCCAGCGCGCGCCCACGCTCAGCATGCACCTGCCGCTCGCGCGCGCCGCGCGCTAGAAGCGCTTCCCGTATCGTTCGGGCTTCCGCATCGGCGCGCTGTAGTTGCGGCACGATCGCCTCGCGACGCGCCGTAAGCGCCGTTGCGTCGAGTGCGAGCATGGCCAAATCGCCATCGATGACGTTGGTTTCGTCGCCGGCCGCGGCTATTGCGGCGTCGCCTGCGCGGCGCAAGCGTGCGCGTCCGGTTCTTTTGATCAAGGACGCGTCGAGAGCGTTGAGAAATGCCGGGAACCGGCTGCGCTCGACGGCCGTTGGGTCGGAAGCCAGCGTTCCGTCGACGTAATCGCGCGCCGAGAGTGCGTACACATAGGTGCCGGGAGCGTGCAGAGCCGCCAAGCGCGCGATCCGGTCGTTCGCGTGTTCCCACGCCGTTCGTCCGTCGCTCTGCGGCCGTGCCCAGAGATCGATCTTCGTCTGAACGATGAAGATCGTGTCGATATGTTGGCGGATAAGACCTAAAAACGAAGCGTCGCCTTCGCTGAACGGCTGCTGCGTGTCGATGAGGTAGAGTACGGCGTCGGCGCCCGGCAAGAACTGCAGCGTGGCGCGGCGATGAGCGGGATCGATCGACGCCAGTCCCGGCGTATCTGCAACCAGGAATCCGCGCTGCAGGAACGGCGAGTCGGTTTTGACCAGTACGCGCAGCGGCGCGTCGGCTTCGTTCGTGGTGACGAACTTGCCGAGCGAGTCGATCGCAACCCTCTCGCTTCGCCCGTCGTCGTAAAAAGCCGTGGCTTCGTCGGCGCCGCCGTGCTCGAGCTCGGTAATCGTCGCAGTCGAGGGATTGATATCGGTCGCGAGGAGCCCGAACTTGCCGAGCAGCGCGTTGAGGAGAAATGACTTGCCGCTCGAGAACTCGCCTACCACCGCGAGGACGAACTTTCCACGCGCGAGACGGGTGCGAGCGGCGTGGAGCGAGGTTTTGCGGTCTTCGGAGAGCCGGTTCTCTAGATCGAGCAAACGCGCGACGAGTTCGTCGCGCGTTTGCTCGTAACGCTGCATTGCATCTGCGTCGACTCTACTCACGAATTAACGCGAGTGCTTCGTCCCGGTGCTTCTCCATGAGCGCTCGCGTGTCGCCTTCGACGTTGAGGCGCAGCAGCGGCTCGGTGTTCGAGGGACGAACGTTCATCCACCAATCGGGATATCCGATCGTGATGCCGTCGAGGTGGTCGATTTGCGCGTCTTTATAGTGCTCTTCGATCTCGCGCAGCTTCGACGGGATATCGCGAACCTTGCTGTTGATCTCGCCCGAGCGGAACCGGGTGTCGATCGGCGTGATTATTTCGCTGACCGGCTTGTTCGCCTCGCTGAATAGTTCGAGGCATTGCAACATCGCGATCATTCCCGAGTCGGCGTACCAGTTGTCGCGGAAATAGAAATGGCCGCTGTGCTCGCCGCCGAATATAATATCTTCTTCGCGCATGATCGCTTTGATGATCGAATGACCGACTTTCGAGCGGATCGGCGTTCCGCCGGCTTTGGTGATGAGCTCGGGAACACTGCGGCTGCAGATTAGATTGTAAAGAATCTTTGCACCCGGATGTTTCTTGAGCGTGTTGAGCGCGACCAGTGCGGTGACCGTGCTTCCGTCGATGAGCCCCGCCGTCTCGTCGACGAGGAACATGCGGTCGGCGTCGCCGTCGAACGCGACGCCGAGATCGCAGCCGTGCCGTTTGACTGCAGCTTGCAAGTCCATCATGTTCTCGGGTTCGATTGGACTCGCCGGATGGTTCGGAAAGCTTCCGTCGAGCTCAAAATAGAGCGGAATCACTTCGCACCGCAGACGCTTGAAGACGTGCGGAACGGTTTCGCCCGCCATTCCGTTGCCCGCGTCGATGGCGATTTTGAACGGTTTTATCTTGCTGCGATCGACGAACGAGAGACAGTGCTCGGCAAAGTCTTCCAAGATGTTGCGGTGGGAGATCGTTCCGGCACTTGCAGCTTTGGGCGGCAGATCTCCGGCCACCAGCCGGTCGCGAATCTCGGAGAGCCCGCTATCGAGCGAGATTGCCTGCGCTTGGGAGCGCGTGAACTTCATGCCGTTGTACTGCGCCGGATTGTGCGACGCGGTGATCATGACGCCGCCGGCGAGCTGGTATTTTCCGACGGCGAAGTAGAGCGCGTCGGTCGACACCATGCCGATGTCCACGACGTCGGCTCCCGCTTCGGTGGCGCCGCGCGCGAAGGATTCGAAGAGTTTTTCGCCGCTGGGACGCATGTCGCGGCCTACGGCGATTGCCGGTTTCGACGCATTACTTACGTTAACGAGTGGGACGAAACAGCGTCCTATGCCGTATGCGACGCCATCGTCGAATTCAGCCGGATAAATCCCGCGAACGTCGTAGGACTTGAAGATACCGGGGTCCAGGTGCGCCTGCATAGCACGAGCCTGTTCGGAGGACCGTATCGTAAGACCTAGCGTGCCGCTGGCCCGCGTCACGGGTACTCTGGTGCTAACGGCATTTTTGCTGATCGCACTGGCTTTTGCCGTTTTGGGCGCGTTCCAAACGCGGGGCTCCATGGCGCGTACCTTTGCGCTGCAGTCGCAGATCCAGGCCGGGCAAACCGAGCTCGAAGAGCTGTCGCGGCTTCAAGTCGACGAGGAGAACTCGCTACGCGGCTATTCGCTGACGCACGACCCATTTTACGTCGACCAATACACGGCTGCGGCCGGCGAGTTCGATCTTCGCGAAAGCCATCTCCGGCAAACGTTTTCATCGCAGGATTTGACCGCCGCCGAAGGGCTCCTCGACGAATACGCATTGCTGCAGCGGCAATGGCGAAATGCGGTCGCTAAACCGATCCTCGCTAATCCGAGCCGACAGCTTGCCGAGATCGACAAGCGCAACAAGTTTTTTAGCGACCAAGAAGCGAGCATCGTGCACGAAATTCGCACCGCCCTCGCGGAACAATACGACGTGCTTGGCCGCGGCACGCAAGCGGAACTCGACCGCAGCGCGTACGTCCGCGCCTTTTGGCTGCTGCTTTTTGGCTTGCTTGCGATTCTCTTCAACGCATTTCGTTCGCGGCTGTACCGCGAACTGGAAGAAGAGCGCACGACGACGGAAATTCTCCAGCGCGCCTTTCGCAGCGAGGCGCTGCCGATTCCGCACTGCGAGGTCGGCGGCGCTTACGTTTCGGCCAGCAGACATCTGGCGGTCGGCGGCGACGTATACGACGTTTACCGGCTGTCGAGCAATCTCGCGCTGTTATTGATCGCCGACGTCAGCGGTAAAGGCGTCGACGCCGCCGTGCTGACGGCGTTCATCAAATTTACAATTCGCGCGATCGCGTTGCGGCGGCGCGATCCGGCTGCGATCCTCAGCGAGTTCAACACGTCATTCGCGCAAGCAGTGGAAAACCCGTACCTCTTCGTTTCCATGTGGCTCGGGATACTCGACACCGAAACGTTCGTACTGCGCTATGCAAGCGCCGGACACGATTCCGCGTTCGTTCGTCGCGGCGGTAACGTCGCGCAGCTGTCGGTAACCGGCCCAATCCTCGGCGTCATGGAGGAGCCGTACGAAACGCGCCAGGTCAATTTGGAGCGCGGTGACCAGCTCGTATTGGCGACCGACGGTTTGACCGAAGCGCGGAACCGCTCGGGCCAGCAGCTCCTCGAGACCGGTGCAATGGAGCTTATCGCAACAGGAAGCGAGCGCGCGCAAGAGCTGGCGGACGAGCTGGTCGCAAGCGTGCGGGCGCTAAGCCGTAATCGCCTGCGCGACGACCTGGCAATTTTGGTCGTACGCGCGCTGGATCGAGCGAAGGATGCGTAGGCTGCTCCTTTTGGCGCTACTGCCGTTGCTCGCATTGGCCGCGACCGGCGGCCCGCATAAAACGCCAGCTCCAAGCCCGCCGCCGGTATGCACGTTGCATCTAGGCGAGCGGGTCGTGCTGTACGGATCGGGCGACGATCCCGACGTGTTGGCGTGGGATTCGCGCTTCCGCCTAAGGGCCTATCACGCGGCGTCGTTTGACGAGGCCCAGCAGTTGCTGACACACGCGGTGCTGCTCTCTGCGGGCACGCGCGCACAAGTCGTTGCATGCGTCGCCGGCTTCATCCCGGCTCAATCGTTCGAGACGTCCGAAGACGCCATCGGTATCATGATCTTGAACGGCCCCGACAAGGGCATCGGCAAGTGGGTAATGGGATCCGATACCCGCGTCGAGCGAAGATAAGGCGTTCTAAGGATCGCGCGCGAATACGCGCACGCCTCCTCCGGACAATCGTACGCGTTCCATGGCTACGCGATACGTCGTTTCCAGTACGTCGCCGGCCAGCACGCGATCGGGTGTATCGAGCGCGGCAAGACGTCCGTCGCCAAGCAGCGCGATGCGATCGGCGTACGCCGCGGCGTCGTTGACGTCGTGAATCGCACAGACGATCGTTTTTCCCGCGCGTGCCAGCTCGCGGAGCAGCGCGAGAATTTGATGCGAAACGCGCAGATCGAGATGGCTCGTCGGTTCGTCGAGCAGCAGCACGGGGGTCGCTTGCGCCAGTCCCATCGCGATCCATACGCGTTGACGTTCGCCGCTGCTCAACGTCGAGAAGAGCCGTTCGGCAAAAACTTCCATGTGCACCGCCGACAGCGCTTCGCGCACGGCCCGGCCGTCGTCGGGGCGCTCGCGCCATTCCCACCACCGGTGATGTGCGAACCGTCCGATGCCGATGACGTCGCGCACGCGCAACGCATCGAACAGCACGTCGTCGCTCGTAACGAATCCGACGCGCAACGCGCGCTGCGCCGGGTTGAGCGCGGCGATCTCGCCGCCGTCAACCGAAATCGTTCCGGCAGAGGGCGCGTGCAGTCCCGCGATCGCGCGCAGTAGCGTGGTCTTCCCCACGCCGTTGGGGCCGACCACAGCGAGCAGTTCGCCGGATGCGACGTGCGCGTCGATGCCCTCGAGCAGCCGTCGTCCGGCGATGTCCAACGCGACTTCGTCGAGGGCAATCACGACGCGTTTCCGCCGCGCAAGTAGAGATAGAGAAAGGCCGGCACGCCGATGAACGCCAGCAGGACGCCGATGGGAAGCTCCGCCGGCGCGACGACCGAACGGCAAATCGCATCGGCTCCCATGCACAAAGCGCCGCCGGCCAGAGCGCACGCCGGCATCAACGCGCGCGCGTCGGAACCGACGAGACGGCGTGCGACGTGCGGCACCAGCAACCCGAGAAAACCGACCATTCCGGCGAGAACGACGCTGCTTGCCGCCAGCAGCGACGATCCGGCGAGAATCGCCCACTGGGCTCGATCGACGTCGACGCCCACGGTACGAGCGCGCACGTCGCCGATGCGTAACGCGTTGAGCGCCGGAATCGACCACACTGCGATTGCCGCGCCGGCTGCAACGTAGGGTCCCGTCGTCACCAAATCGTGCCAGCCGCGGCCGGCCATCGTTCCGGCCAGCCATGCAACGATCGATGCCGCGTAATCGGTCGCCTGAGCGCGCACGATCGCGAGCGTTACGACGGCGGCGAAGAGCATCGATAACGAGACGCCCGCCAAGATCAATCGATTCGGGTCGATGCCGCCGCCGCGCCGTGCGAGTGCGGCGACCAACAACGCCGCACCCAAGCCCGCAAGAAACCCTATCGCGGGTGTGAATGCCGGAGAAACTCCGGCCAGGATCGCGATTGCAACGGCGGCGGCGGCACCGGCGCTGACGCCGGTGAGGTAGGGATCGACGAGCGGATTGCGCAGCATGCCTTGCAGCATCGCCCCGCACAGCGCTAGTGCCGCGCCGACGACGGCGGCAATGCAGACGCGGGGCAATCGCAGCTGCCAAACGATGGTCGTCAAAGCATCGTTACCGTGCGGATGCAGAAGAGCCGACGCGACGTCGTTCGGTGCAAGCACCGTTCCTCCGACGAGCAAGCTCGCCGCCGCCGCGACGGCGGCGACCGCCGCAAGCAAAACGATGCGCACCGCCGCGCCGTTACCTCGAGCGCAGCTCGACTGCGAAGCCCGGCCCCGGCATCGGAAAGCCGTTCCAAACCGCATACCTGTCGTCGAGCAGATTGTAGCCGCGCAACGTTAGTAGGAGCTCCGGCGCCACGCGTAAGCCGGCGTACGCGTCGACGGTCGTGTAGGCTTGCGATTGTGCGTAGTAGGGTTCGTACGACGCCGGCGGCTCGAAGTCGCCGCTGTTGCTGATCGTAACGCCGGCTCCGTCGAAACGGTTCGACGGCAATGTGACGTAGCGGAATCCCAATACCGTGGAGAATACCGGTCCACGTCCGGTGATGCGCGATTGCGTGTCGAGATCTTGGGCGCGGTAGAGATTGGTGACGTCCAACGTCGTTGCCAAATGCCCGTAGGGCCGCGTATGCAGACCCAACGTGAATCCTTGAATGGACGAACGGCCGATATTGACCGGCTTGTACTCTCCCAGTGCCGGATTCTGGTCGACGATGAGATTCGATCCGGAGGTCGTGAACCAGCCGAACGAAGCGTCGCCGAACCCGGCATGCCGCACCAGCGTTGCATCGCCGACGCGCGTGCGCTCGGGAACGAGTGCGGAGTTGGAATAGACGCCTTGCGGCGGATAGAACAACTCTTCGGCGGTCGGCGCGCGAAACGCCGTTGCAGCGTTGAGTTTTAGCTGCAAACCGGAATACAGCGGCAGAATCGCACCGATCGACGGTAAGAGCGCGCCGCCTTGCGCGGTTGCCAGCGAGTTGAGATCGCGCTCGCCCCGTAAGCCGGCGGAATACGTCGCACCATTACGGCCGAACCACTGCGCTTGAACGAACGCCGCCGATTGCGCGTAGTTGTTCGGCGTTACCGCCGTTTCGTAGGCGAGGACGTGGCAGCTTCCATATCCATAGTAGCTCACCGACGGAGGACATGCGCTGCCGGTACCGCCGTCGATGCGATCGTTGCCGCCGGAAACGTCGATGCCGTACACCAGTCGCTGACGATCGTTCCCGGCGGCGTTCGTGAGCTCGATCGTCCCACGCTCGTCGTTCATGAACTGCGCGTACGGCGGCGGCGTCGTTTTCGGCCCGGGCAGATCGACCCAATTCGGGCAGCCGGTGTCGTTGGGCGAGTCGCAGGTAATGCTGAAATCCTGCGCGGATCCGCCCAGCGCAAGCGTAAACTCCGCGTGCGGGGAGCGGTGCGTCAAACGAAGACGCACGTCGCGCTCGATCGTGTCTTGCCGCCCGGTGGTCGACGTAAAGCCGATCGGTCCGGGATCGCCCAGACGCGCGTCGCTGAAGTCGGCGACAAACTGCAGATCCATGCCGCCGATCGGGTGGGAATACGTCAGCATCCCACTCGTCAAGCCGGCATCGGCGTTCACGCGCGATCTGCCGTCCGGCAATCCGTAGTTATTGGTTGCGTAGGTGCGTTGAAAAGAGAAGTACGGCGTTTGCACTTGATACGTCTGCTCGCCGAAAGACCCGGTCGAGACCGTCGCGCGCGACGGTACCGTACCGCTGGTGATAACGTTGATCACGCCGCCGATCGAACCCGAACCGTACAGCGTCGAGCCGCCGCCCTCGACCACCTCGATGCGATCCACACCCGTTGCGGCCATTTGCTCGAGGTTCACGTTTTCGATCTGCGAACCGGCGACCGGAAGTCCGTCGAGCAGAACGAGCACTTGCAGCGCGGAGCTGCCTCGAATATTCACCGCTGCGAACTGCCCGAACGGCCCGTAACGCGCAACGTAAACGCCGGGTACTTGCGACAGCGCGTCGGCAACGGTTCGATATCCGTTGCGCCCGATGTCCGCCGCGGTTACGACGTACGTCGTGCGCGTCGCGCGCGCGGCGGCCTCTTCCCCGCGATCGCTCGTTACGACGTGAGCGATCTCGGGCGGCGACGACGATGGTGATGGTGAGGGGGATGCCGAGACGGCGGCGACGGCCGCCGCAAAAACCATTGCAAGCATCGCAATCCTTTCCTTGACGCGAGGCGGATTAGGAACGGCTTGCAGCGGTATCCTGACTTACGGGTGCTTACGCCTTAGATGCCCTTGCCTTCCAATCTCGTCGACCGTGGCTTCGGGCGGCTCCCCGCTTACAGTGGCGCGACCGTGCCGGCTTCGAACCGGCTTCCCGCGCGCAAACCTAGACTCGTAGCGTTGGCAGCGGGAGACGATGCTTCCTCTGCGCGAAGGGCTGGCGTGATGAACCGGCCGCTAGGCATTGCCGTCGTATTTGTGCTGCTCGTTACGTTGCTGGCGTCCGTTGCTGCAGCGCCCGTGCCGCATCCGCGCATCGTGGCACTGATGCCGTCGCTGGTCGAAGATTTCTTCGCCGTCGGCGCAGGAGCGCACGTCGTCGGCGTTTCCGTCTATAGCGACGTTGCGAGCGCGAAGGACTTGCCGGTGGTCGCCGATTTTTCCAGCGTGGATGCGGAGAAGGTCGTCTCGCTCCATCCCGACGTCGTCGTCGGGATTCCGGCGCAGGCGCGCCTCGTCGAGCCGCTCGAGCGCGCCGGCGTAAGGGTGGTGCTACTGCCGGACGACGGTTACGCCGACATTTTTACGAACATCATTGCGGCCGGAGATCTCAGCGGCCACGCGCGCGAAGCCGGCGCGTTGAGGTCGAAGCTAGCAGCGGAAACGAAAGCAATACGCGCGCAAACGCGTTCGTTCAAACGTAAGCCGGCGGTCTTCGTCGTCCTAGGCACCGGACCGATTTGGACGGCGGGCAAAAAATCGTACATTGCAACGCTGATTTCGCTCGCGGGCGGGCGCAATGCGGCCGGCGATCTCGACGCCGCGTACGGTCAGTATAGCCCGGAGGCGCTGCTCCGCGATCAGCCGGACGCTATTATTACCGATCCGTCGGTGCATCTCGACTCGGTGCTTCAGAACGAACCGTGGCGCAGCTTGAACGCAGTGCGCTCGAAACACGTCTTTACCGTGGATCCTGCCGCCATGCTCGAACGCCCCGGCCCGAACTATAACGAGGGACTACGCTGGCTCGTCGAACGCTTGACGCCGCTGGGGACGTAGCGTCGCAGCGCGCGATCGTCGTTGCCGTGGACACCGGCGACGTGCGCCGCCCGCTAGAGCCCGAGCTGCTGGAGTTTGAAGCGCTCGCTGAAGCCGCGGGCGCGCGCATTGCCGGCCGCATCGTACAGCGACGCGACGCCGTGGATCCGGCGACGCTGGTCGGCAGCGGCAAAGCGCGCGAAATTGCCGAGCGCGCTCGCGAGCTCGATGCAGCCCTGCTGCTCGTGCTCAACGATCTGCGTCCGCGCCAGCGCAAGAACCTCGAGCGAATCGTTCCCGTGCCGATCGTCGACCGGACGATGCTCATTCTCGAGGTGTTCGCGCGTCACGCTCGGAGCCGCGAAGGCAAGCTGCAAGTCGAACTTGCGCAGCTGCGATATCGGCAATCGAATCTCATCGGGGTCGGTGCCGATCTGTCGCGGCTCGGCGGCGGCATTGGAACGCGCGGTCCCGGTGAAACCAAACTCGAGGTCGACCGCCGCAAAATCAACGCCCGCATTTCGGTGCTCCGCCGTCAGCTAGACGACGTGCGCCGGCAGCGCGCCGTGCGCCGCGCCGCCGAGCATCGCGAGCCGCTCGTGGCATTGGTGGGATACACCAATGTTGGTAAATCGTCGCTGCTAAACGCACTCGCGCGCAGCGACGCGTTGGTCGCCGACCAGCCGTTCGCAACGCTCGACCCGACGACCCGCCGCGTCTATCTCGCGCCGAACGAATACGTGCGCCTCGCCGATACGGTCGGCTTCATTACCGACCTTCCAAAGGATCTCGTCAATGCGTTTCGCGCGACGCTCGAAGAGCTTCGCGATGCCGATCTCTTGCTCGAAGTTCTCGATGCAAGCAATCCGGACTGGCCGCGCCAGCGGGTTGCAGTAGAAGCTCTGCTCCACGAGCTCGTCCTCGACCAAACGCCGCGGCTGGTGGCGTTCAATAAGTGCGATGCAATCGAAACAACGCTGCCCGAAGAGCCTGGCGCTCTTTGCGTGAGCGCCCGCACCGGCGCCGGCCTCGCGGAGCTTCGGCGCGCAATCGCCAACCGTTTGCCGTAATGCCGGTCGACGACGCCAAGAAGTTCCTTCACCACGTCGACGCGGCGCACGGTTTTTAAGGCGCCGGTTTGAACCACAGTCCCGCGACCTTACCGCGCGGATCGAGCGTGAGCTCTTCGTACGCGCCGGCGTTCGCAAAGCCGACGCGATAGTAGTACGTCGTTCCGCTTGCGTCTTTGGTGCGGCTCTGCAACGTAAACGAGGATGCAGGACCCAATGGCGCGAGCTGATCCTTCATGTCCGCCATTGCGCCGGAAGTAAGCGTGGAGTCGAGGTCCGCGCTCAGCCGCGAACGATCTATTTCACCGGCTTGCGCTTGATGCAGCAGCGTTTTCGCCAGCGCGAGGGCGCCGGCATCTCCGGCCGCCGCCAACGGAGGCGCGGGCTTGAACCACAAACCCGCGACCTTACCGTTTTCGTCGAGCACCATGCTCTCTTCGACGGCGCCGGTTTTCGACTCGACGCGGTAAACGTACATGGTGAGGTCGTCCTTGTGCTTCTTGGTAACGAGCACGTACGACGACGGGTCGCCAAGCGGACGCAGCGTCGACGCGAACTGCGACTCCGCGCCGGCGGTCAGTGCCGCGCCGACCTTCGGCGTGAACTGCGTCTTGTCGAGTTCTCCGGTTTGCGCTTGGTGCAGAAGTACGGCCGCAAGCGCCGCCGGCAAGATTGGTGCTGCCATCAATATCGATATCCGTGGGATTAAACGTGTGGATCTCGTACCGTTCCGCGGTCGCCGATCCATTGCAGCGGCGGGATCTCGAAGAATGCCGCGATAGCGTTGAGATGTCCTGCATACGTCGAGCGAAGGTCGACAAACTGCTTCCACGCTTCGTCGCGATTGCGCAAAGCATAGCCGGCGGATTCGAGGCGGTCGCATGCGCGATCGAACTCCGGACGTTCGATGCCGGGGTCGTGCGCGTCGGCGTCGAGCCGGAAGTAGCGCGCTAAATCGCCGGTCGCATGTCGCCCAAGGTTGAAGAAGAGGCGCGACTGCCCGTGCGAGCCCTCGACGGTCGTCATCAGCAGAGTCGCCGCATCGAGCAGCGTTCCCAAGGTTCCGACCCACGATTCATAGTCGTGACTCGAGCGAAAGAAGGCCAGGACCGGATAAGCGAGGTGGCTCTCCATCAATTGAGCGACCCAATGTTGCGCGTCGGTCATCAATCGCGAAAAGTCGTCGCGCGTTTCGGAGTATCCGGCAATGCAAAGCAGGTTGACGCCGTTGGGGGGCGTGCCGGCGCGCGCGCCGAGCGTTACGACGAACGACTCGCGCGTTTGGAACGAGGCAAACAGCGAGAATAAGTATGCCGTGACGATCGAAAAGGTCGAAAATCCCGACACGGCGGCGAGGATCGAGAAGAAACGCGTTCCCGCGCTCCTTCCGACGAGGTCGCCGAAGCCGATCGTAAGCGTCGACGTTCCGGAAAAATAAAGCGCTTCGCCCAACGAATGAATCGACGGCGCGAGGCCGCCGCGCAGTCCCCAGAAGACGAGGCCGTATCCAAAGATGACGCCGGCCGCCCAGACGAGCAATAAGAAGACGAGCATGAACGGTGCAAAAACGGCTAGGAAATCCTCGCGCCGGTCATCCTTGCCGGCGTAGAGCCTCCAAGCCAAAGCCGGCCACACGTGCCAGGACGAGCGCCAAACGAAGAAGCTGATCCGCCAACGGCGCCCGACCGCGCGCGGCACCACGACGGATTGAAAGACGTCGTTGAGCACGAGGGCGATCACGGCCAATCCGGCCACGACGCTGAGGATGTCGCCGACCACGGTCCGAAGGTTCGCCGGACATGGGAGTGATCTTCGTGACCGGCCCCGCGCGGTCGGGCAAGAGCGCCTTCGGCGTGCGTCTCGCTCGCGGGTGCGGGCTCGAGGTGACGTACGTCGCGACCGCCGCGCACGATCCGGAAGATGCCGAGTGGAACGCCCGGCTCGCTCGTCACCTGCGATATCGGCCGTCCGAGTGGGCAACCGTGGAGACCGCCCCGATGACGCACGACGCGCAGCTCGCGCTGTTTTCCGACGCGCAGCCGTCGCAGTGCTTGCTCGTCGACGCGCTCGGTACGTATATGTGGGCGCGCATTCGTGCGCGCGTCGAGCTGCTCAAAGTCGATTACGCCGTGCTCGAAGCGGGCGTCGATCGCGAAGCCGCAGAGCTCGTCGACGCCATGCTTTCTTCGCGCGCGAAGATAATCGCGGTGTGCGAGCAGATCGGATGGGACATGCCTCCATCGGATGCCGCAGCTCGGCTATTTCGGGACGGTTTGGGACGCATGGTGCAGCGGCTCGCGCGCTCGGCCGAACGCGCGTATCTCGTGGTCGCGGGCTATGCCGTCGATCTCCGAGTTGCGGGCATTCAGATCGAGCGCGAAAACGACTCGGAGTGACTCAAGCTCTCGTCCTCATCACGTTCCTTGCGGCCGTCGTGGTCCTGACGGTGATCGCGCGGCGTCTGAATATCCCCTATCCAATCGCCTTCGTCGTGGGGGGCATCTTGCTGGCCTTTAGCCGCAATCTGCCGCATCCGCACCTCGAGCCCGACCTCATCCTGCTATTGATTCTGCCGCCCCTGCTCTACAGTGCCGCGTGGAATACCGACGCCTTGGAGCTTCGCCGGAACATTCGCCCGATCGCGCTCCTTGCAATCGGCCTCGTAATTTTTACTACCGTGGCGGTCGCGGCATTCGTCCACTATCTCGTTCCGGGATTCGGATGGCCGCTGGCGTTCACGTTGGGTGCAATCGTATCGCCGCCGGATGCCGTCGCCGCCGAAGCCATCTTCGAAGAGCTGGCGATTCCGCGGCGCATCGCCGCGATCATCACCGGAGAATGCCTCTTCAACGATGCCACTGCTCTCGTGCTCTATCGCTTCGCGCTCGCCGCCGCGGTGACCGGGACGTTTTCGCTGGTCAACGCCGGCGTGTCGTTCCTGTTCGTCGCAGCGGGCGGCGTAGTTATCGGGATCGCAATCGCGTTCTTACTCGAAGGCCTCGTGCGGTACGTTCGCCGGAGAGGTATCTCCGATGCAACCTTGGCGAGCGTGACGTTTCTGCTGGCGCCTTTCGTTTCGTACGTTCCGGCCGAAGCGCTTCACGTTTCCGGCGTACTCGCCGCAGTATGCTCCGGCTTGGTCTTGAGCCGCCGTTCGAGCGATTTCATCGACTCCGAAACGCGGCTGCAGGGTTCGTCCGTTTGGCGATTGCTGACATTTGTGCTCAACGCGTTTGCTTTTCTGCTGATCGGCTTGCAGCTGCCCTCGATCATCGCCGATCTCTATCCTCACGTCCGCGATTACGTGCTCTACGGCTTGGCCGTAGCGGTGCTCGTCATCGTCGTCCGGCTCTTGTGGGTTTTCCCGGGAACCTATTTGCCGCGGCTGCTCAATCCGAAGCTGCGCAGAATCGATCCGAATCCGCCCGCGAGCGCCGTCTTCGTCATCGGCTGGTCGGGAATGCGCGGCATCGTGTCGCTGGCCGCGGCGCTCGCGCTGCCCTATATGCTGGGCTCGGATCCTTTCCCGCAGCGCGGCGTGACGATCTTTTTTACGTTTTGCGTCGTCTTTGTGACCTTGGTCTTTCAGGGTTTGACCCTCGGCCCCGTGATCGAGCGTCTCGGGGTTACGGAAACGAGCAAAGCGGCGCAGCGTGAAGCGCACCTGCGCGTCCGCGCGCTGGAGTCCGGATTGGAGCGCCTGCGGGAGTACGAGCGTCGCAACAAGGGTGCGCTTCAGGCGGAGATCGCCGGGCGTCTAATGGAGGAATACCAGCAGCGCATCGATCTCTTGCGCGGACGGGCTGCCTCCGACGAGACCAACGAGGGGCGCGCGAGCGCTCTGGATCGCGAGCTACAAAAGGAAGCGCTTGCAGCCGAGCGGCGCACGATCATGTCGATGCGTAACGCCGGAGAGATTCCCGACAACATCTTCCGGTCGATCGAGTACGACCTCGACCTAGCCGCCCTGCGGCTTGCTTAAGGTGTAGACGTTGCCGTGGGTGCCGCGCTTGGCGACGGGCTGCCCGCTGACGGCGAGGCGCTTGCGGCGGCACTCGGAGTCGCGGTCGGGGCGGGTGACGGCGTCGGCGGAGGCGGAAGCGTCGGCTGGCCCGCCGGGTGGATCGACGGAACGAGCCGCACGTAACCGATCGTGACCGCTTGGTCTTTGAGCACGGTCGTGTCGGCGGTCGAGTAGTTATAACCCGGCGCTCGCGCGGTGATCGTTTGGTCGCCGACGGGCACTTTGGTCAACGTGAATGCGCCCTTGGGGTCGGCCGTAGTGGTGTAGAGCGACCCGACGGAAACCAGAGCGCTCGGAATCGGCTGGTTGGTCATCGCGTCGAGGACGCGTCCGGTGACTTGGCCGTAATCTTGTACGCCAACGACATTTGGCGTAGGCGAGCACCCGTCACCCAAGGCGAACAAGAATATCATTCCGAGTACCACGTACCGCATACCGCCAGGTATAGCGGAGCGGAGGCCAAAACCCTGTCTCCTGCATGAGCCCGTATATTCCGGTCGCGATTTACCTCTGCGTCGCGCTAGCGGCGGCACTGCTATTTAGCGTACTTCCGGGGCTCGTCGCGCGGCGCAAGCCGAATCCGCAAAAGCTCGAAGCTTACGAGTGCGGCGTCGAGCCGACGTCCGCCGTTTCGGGCCGCTTTCCGGTGCGCTTCTATCTCATCGCGATGCTCTTCGTCATCTTTGACGTCGAAGCGGCGTCTTTCTATCCATGGGCCGTGCAGATGCACGCGCTGCGCGTCTTCGGTTTGTTCGAAATGGTCGTCTTCATCGTCGTGCTCGCCATCGGCTATGCGTATGTATGGAAGAAGGGCGGCTTCGTTTGGAGGTAGGACCCGGACAATTTTTTCTCGCGCGTCTCGACGACGTCGCGCGCTGGGCGCAAAGCTCGTCGGTTTGGCCTTTGACCATGGGACTAGCATGCTGCGCGATCGAGATGATGACCGTTACGTCCTCGGAGTACGACATCGCGCGGCTGGGCTCGGAAGTCTTTCGCAGCTCGCCGCGGCAAGCCGACTTGATGATCGTTTCAGGGCGCGTCGCCTGGAAGATGGCGCCGGTCGTGAAGCGTTTGTACGACCAGATGGCGGATCCGAAGTGGGTCATCTCGATGGGCGCTTGCGCGAGCTCAGGTGGAATATTCGATAACTACGCCGTCGTCCAAGGTATCGACACGATCGTGCCGGTCGACGTCTACGTCCCTGGTTGTCCGCCGACGCCCGACGGTCTGCTCTACGCCGTCAACTTGATTCAGCAGCAGATCCGCGAAGGCGGGCGCGGCGGAATCCTCGCCCGGTCCTAGCACAGGAATCCAGCCATGCCAAGCACGCAAACGCCGCCGCTCGCCGGCGCCGCAATCGATCCGCCAAGCCTCCGGCCGCCAATCGACGATGCCGTCATCGAACGCGTCGAGCCGTCGGCGCTGCGCGATCGTCTGAAGGTACTAAAAGCACAAGGATATACGATGCTGCTCGACCTGGGAGCCGTCGACTACCCCGAGCGTACGCCGCGTTTCGACGTCGTGTATCACCTGCTCAAAATGCCGGACCGCGTCGCCAGCGTCGTCGAAATCGGCAAACCGGCACGCACGCGCATCTTGTGCGGCGTTGACGGTTCGAACCCAAGCCTGCCCAGCGTTATGGATCTGTGGCAGTCGGCGGATTGGGCCGAACGTGAAGTCTTCGATTTGTTCGGCATCGTTTTCGAAGGGCACCGCGACTTGCGGCGCATTCAGCTGCCGTACAACTGGGAAGGCCATCCGCTGCGCAAGGATTATCCGACGCGCGGTGCCGCCAGGGAGCGTTCGCCGCGTCCCGCATTCGCCAATAAAATGAACGTTCAGGCCGGCACGCCGCCGTCCGGCCGCACGCTCGAAGCGCTGCAAGAACAAATCAAACGCGCACGCGAGGTTGATTCGAAATGAGCATGTCAACTCAGCCTTTGACGCCTGAAATAGTCAGCCAAGAAGGCAACGCGATGGTGCTGTCGATGGGGCCGCAGCACCCCTCGACGCACGGCGTGCTTCAGATCATGCTCGAGATCGAAGGCGAGAGCGTCGTCAAAGCCGAGCCGGAGATCGGTTATCTCCACACGGGCATCGAGAAGACCGCCGAGAGCCTGTTCTGGTCGCAAGCGCAGACCGTCGTCGAGCGCATGGATTACCTCGCTCCCTCGTCCAACGCGATGTGCTACGCGCTCGCCGTCGAGAAGCTGCTAGGCGTTACCGATCGTATACCGGAACGCGCGCAAATCGTGCGCGTACTGCTCATGGAGCTCACCCGCATTGCTTCGCACTGCGTGTGGCTGGGCACCCACGGCATCGACCTCGGTGCGATATCGGTGTTTTTCTACTGTTTCGATCTGCGCGAGAACGTGCTGGACATGCAAGAGTCCGCCGGCGGCGCGCGCATGCATCCGAACTACGTGCGCGTCGGCGGCCTCAACGGCGACCTACCCGACGGCTACGAGGACCGGCTCGAAGCGTTCATTGAGAAGTTTCCGCGGCGCATGCGCGAGCTGCGCGGCTTGCTGCAGGCCAATCCGATCTTCCAAGACCGTACCATTGACGTCGGCATCCTTTCGGTCGATCAAGCGCTGGCGTGGAACGTCACCGGGCCCAGCCTGCGGGGCAGCGGCGTCGCCTACGACGTGCGTAAAGCGTTCCCGTACTCGGGCTACGATACATACGATTTCGAGATTCCGACCCGCACCGAAGGCGACGCGTACGCGCGTTTCTTGGTGCGACTCGACGAGATGGAGCAGTCGCATCGCATCATTTGCCAGGCGCGCGATCGTTTGAAGAAGCCCGGATCGGTGCTGCTCGACGATCCAAAGATCGTTGCGCCGCCGAAGGAGACGATCGCGCTGTCAATGGAAGCGCTGATCCATCACTTCAAGATCATCAGCGAGGGTTTCCGCGTTCCGCCCGGCGACGTCTATCAGTCCGTGGAGGGTCCGCGCGGCGAACTCGGCTACTACATCGTGAGTAACGGCGAAAACCGTCCGTATCGCGTACGAACCCGGCCGCCCAGCATGTACAATCTGCAAGCCCTCAAAGGCATTGCGCCCGGCAACCTCATCGCCGACCTCGTGGTGATGATCGGCAGTTTGGATCCGGTGTTTGGAGAGGTCGATCGATGATGCGTTGCGGCTCGGAGATGAAACGTACCGGTTCCGGGACGCGCGCTTTTTCGCATCGTGCGAAAAAGCTGCTCGCTTCGTCGTCGCTCTCGCCCTCCATGGCTTCGCTCCTCCCTCAGACGCCCGTCACCAGTACGTTTCATCTCCTCGCCCCTACATCATCGAGTGAAGGAATGAGTGGCGGTGAGGCGATGTGGGCTGTTACTAAGGGAGGCTCTGAACGGGCGCCGGAGCCAATGGAAGGCGGGAGGCGCGAGGAAGGCAGCAGGAGCGAAGCCAGGATGGCGGAGCGACGAGCGGCTCCCGCGGCAACAGCCCACGTTGCCGAAACGAGCGCGCAATGACTGAGCGAGAAGAAAACTTTCCGGCGCTGCTCGAGCGATTGCGCCCGGAGTGCGAGCGTATCATCGCGCAGTACGAGCGCAAACGCTCGGCGCTGCTCCCGATGATGCACCTCTTTCAGGATCACGAAGGTTTCGTCAGTCCGCAAGCGATGCGCGTGGCCGCGGAGATGCTCGACCTCACGCTTGCCGAAGTCGAGGGAACCATTTCGTTTTACACGCTGCTCTTCCGCAAGCCGGTCGGCAAATACGTGCTGCAGGTGTGCCGCGGTCTGGCGTGCTCGATCAACGGCGCAGAAGAGATCATGGCGTACTTTCGCCAGAAGCTCGGCATCGGACATTTGGAGACGACGCAGGACGGAACGTTTTCTTACGAAGAGGTGGAGTGTCTGGCGGCGTGCGACCGTCCGACGTGCATGCAGGTAAATCTCGAGTTCGTATACAGTCTGACGCCGGAGATGATCGACGACATGCTCGCCGCGATGCGCGCGGGAACCTACGAAGTTGCGCCGATGCCGCAGACGCAGGCCCCGGCGGCAACGTGGGCGTTCGCGCAGGACGCGCAAGTCGCGACCGGACGCAAATCGGCGGGCGCGATCGGCGTGCCCAGTCCGAATAACGCCGGCGGCGTGGGCGACGCGAGCGGCATCATCATGCTCGACCGCATCGTCAACGGCGACATCGCCTTCTACGAGCGGACGAAGGAGCGCGCCGTACGCGACTCGCGCGCGCTCACCGAAGTGGTAGAAAGCAACGGGAGCAATGGCCATGCCGGTCACGGGGGCCCCATCGGCTTTGCCGATGGGGGGCGCGGAGCCGAAGGCGAAGCGCCGGTTCAAGTTCGCGGGGTCCCCGATCGACGACAGTCGATTGGGGTTTTGATGGCCGGCATGGGGGAGGCGAACTTGCGCGATATCGGCGTCTATCGCGACCGCGGCGGTTACAAGCAATGGGAACGCGCCGTGCGCACGATGCAGCCGGCCGACGTGATGGATCTCGCCGATAAGTCGGGACTGCGCGGACGCGGCGGCGCCGGGTTTCCGACCGGACGCAAGTGGCAGTTTCTTCCGAAAGATAAAGAGCTGCGGTATCTCGTCTGCAACTGCGACGAGGCCGAACCGGGCACGTTCAAGGACCACATGCTGCTCGAAGAAACGCCGCATCTGGTGCTCGAAGGCATCTTGCTCGGCGCGTACGGCATCGGCTGTCACCACGCGTACATCTATATTCGCGGCGAGTTCAAGCGCGGATACGAGATCTTTTATTCGGCCATCGAGGAAGCGCGCAAGGCGGGATTCCTCGGCAGAAACGTTTTTGGCGGCGGCTTCGATATCGAAGTCACCGCGCATCGCGGTGCGGGAGCTTACATCTGCGGCGAAGAGACCGCGCTGCTCAACTCGCTCGAAGGTAAGCGCGGCGAACCGCGACTGAAGCCGCCGTTCCCCGCAGTCTCGGGCCTATACGGCGCGCCCACCGTCGTCAACAACGTCGAAACGCTGGCCTATCTCGTGCCCATTTTGGAAAAAGGCGCCGAGTGGTTCGCCGCGGTGGGAACCGAGCGCAGCAAAGGATATAAGGTCATCTCGATCTCCGGTCACGTGCAGAAACCGGGCAATTACGAAGTGCCGCTCGGAACGACCGTACGCGAGCTCATCGAGATTGCGGGCGGTTTACGTGCCGGACGTAAACTCATGGCGATACAACCCGGCGGCGGCTCGTCGGCGTGCATCTTCGAAGAGCATCTCGACCTGCCGTACGATTACGAGAACATGGCCAAAGCCGGGTCGATGCTCGGCTCCGGTGCGTTCGTCGTCTTCGACGACACGACCGACTTCGTGAAGGCGGCGCACAACCTCGTGCGCTTCTTCGCGCACGAGTCGTGCGGGCAGTGCACGCCGTGCCGCGAGGGCGGCCACTGGATGGAGCGCGTGCTCGAGCGATTGGTCAACAATCAGGGCGTTCCGGGCGATCTCGATATGCTCGATCGCGTCTCCGGAACGATTACGGGGTTGAATCTCTGTCCGCTCGGCGATTCGATCGAGCCGTTCTTGAAATCGGTCTTGCGCCGCTTCCGCGACAAGTTTGAAGAGCGCGTTCTGCGTGAGGAGACGATGAACGTTTAATGGCCGATCTAGTCAACCTCACGATCGACGGCGTTCCCGTCAGCGTCCCGAAAGGAACGCTGCTGGTCGAGGCCGCCAAAACGGTCAAGCAAGAGATTCCGATATACTGCTACCATACCAAACTCGGACCGGCGGGACTCTGCCGCGTGTGCCTCGTCGAGATCGAGGGCATGCCGAAGCTGCAGATCGCGTGCAACACGGTCGTCAGCGAAGGCATGGTCGTGCGCACGCAGACTGCGAAAGCCGATGCGGGCCGCGCGATGGTGATCGAGCTGCTGCTCGTCAACCATCCCTTGGATTGCCCGATCTGCGACAAGGGCGGCGAGTGCGATCTGCAAGACTATGCGATGGCATACGCGCGACCCAGCTCCGACGTCGCCGATCCAAAGCTGCACAAGCCTAAGGCGGTCGACCTCGGCCCGACGATCGTGCTCGACGAGGAGCGCTGCATCGTCTGCCAGCGCTGCGTGCGCTTCGACGAAATGATCGCCGGCGAAAAGCAGCTCGTGGTCAAGGATCGCGGCGCTCGCGACATCATCGCGACGGCGACGGGAGACCCGTACCATCATAACTTCACCGGCAACGTGACCGAGCTCTGCCCGGTCGGCGCACTGACGTCAAAAACGTACCGATTCAAGTCGCGCCCGTGGGATCTCAACCGCACGCAGACGACCTGCACGCAGTGCGCGGTCGGATGCCAGCAGTTTGCCGACGTGCGCTACGGCACGCTGCTGCGGACGATGTCGGTTGAAACCGACGACGACATCTCCGATACGTGGCTGTGCGACCGCGGGCGTTACAACATCGGCTTCTATTCGTCGCCCGAGCGCATCACGCAGCCGCTCTACAAAAAAGACGGCACGTTCGTACAGGTCGACTGGACCGACGCAATCGAGCTGTGGGCAAAGGCGATTCGCGAAGCGCTGAAAAACGTCGGTCCGTCGAGCGTTGGCGCCATCGGCGGCGGTCGCCTGACGAACGAAGAAGCCTACATGCTGCAGCACGTCTTCCGCGCTGCCGGCGTCGCCAATCTCGATTGGCGTGCCGGCTTTCAGCGTCAAGCGACGCCCGGCTCGAAATCGGGCCGACTCGCGGATGTCGAGAAGGCGCAAGCCATCGTCTTCGCGGGCCAATCGCCCGAAGAGGTCGCTCCGGTGCTGTGGCTGCGCGTCCGCAAAGCGCTGCGCAAGGGGAAACTGATTCGCGAGCAAGACGCTGCCGAAGCGCGGCGTGCCTGCGGCGACGTTTCGAGCGTCGCGCTGATTTGGGACGGCGTCGACCTCAAGGTCGGCAAGGCGTTTGCCGACGCGTTTGCCGACGTTGCCGAGTTGTTGACGTACATCGCGAGCGAACAAGGCAATGCACGCGGGGCTGAAGCGATGGGAATGCTCCCCGGCAGCGGCCCTGGATTCGCAAGTGTCGCACAAGCGGGACGCGACGGCTGGGGGATGCTGGAGGATGCGCGTAACGGTAAGCTTGCCGTGCTTTCGATCTTCGGAGCCAACCCGATGCGCAACTCGTCGGTAGCCGACGGTTTGAATGCGGCGCTGGGCAGCGTACCGTTTTTAGCGGTAAGCGATCTGTTCATGACGGAGACCGCAAGTCACGCAACGTTGATTCTTCCCGCTAAGGGCGCCCTGGAGAAGAGCGGCACGACGATCAACCTCGCGGGCGATTTGTTGCCGGTCAACCAGGCGCTGCAGCCGCCCGAAGGCGTGCGCTCCGATCTGGAGATGCTGTACGACTTGTGCGACGCGCTCGGGGTCGATCTGCCTAGGCTCGACGCACTCGATGCGGCGGTCATCGCCGCCGCCGCCAAGGTTCCGGGCTTCGGTTTTGGCGACGATCGCTACCGCAGTTCGGTTTGCGAAGAGCGCCCGCTCCAGGCTCGGTCGATTCTCTCCGGCGGGGGAACCTGGCAGCACGATCCAACGATGGCGCCGCTGCGGGCCGGCAACGGGGTGCTGGTGTAATGCCGTTTTGGGTGCTCGTGCTAATCAAATCGGCACTGCTGCTCTTCGTGGTGGTGACGACGTTTGCATACGCGATGCTGGTTGAGCGCAAGGTGCTCGGCTGGATGCAACTGCGTCCCGGACCTAATCGCGTCGGACCGTGGGGACTGATGCAGCCGGCAGCGGACGCCGCGAAGCTCATTCTCAAAGAAGATCTCACGCCGAAGACCGCCGATCCGCTGATTTACCGGTTGGCGCCGTTCATCTCGCTGCTGACCGCCTTTTCCGTCTATGCCGTCATTCCGTTCGGGTCGTCCTCTCCGCAAAGCGCGTGGGCGATCGGCAATCCGAACGCCGGCATTCTCTTCATTCTTGCGATCACGTCGATCGGCATCTACGGCATTTCGCTCGGCGGCTGGGCATCGGGCTCCAAGTATCCGCTGTTGGGCAGCGTGCGAGCGACGGCGCAAATGATCAGTTACGAGCTGGCAATGGCGATGTCGTTCGTCGGCGTGCTGATTCTCGCCGGCACGACGTCGCTCGACGGAATCGTGAACGCGCAGCTGCGCTGGTGGTTCGTGATCCCGCAGTTCGTCGGCTTCTTGATTTACATTACGACTGCGGTTGCCGAGACCAACCGCGCGCCGTTCGACCTCGTCGAGGCCGAGACCGAGCTCGTTGCCGGGTTCCACACCGAATACTCCGGCCTTCGCTTCGGTTTGTTCTTTATTGCCGAGTACGTGAACATGCTCACCGTCTCGTGCATCGCGACCTTGCTGTTCTTCGGCGGTTGGAACGCACCGTTGGGCATACACGGCGTACCGGGCGTCGTCTGGTTCGTTCTGAAGGTTGCCTTCTTCATGTTCTTCTATATGTGGCTGCGGGCGACGCTGCCGAGGTTGCGCTACGACCGGCTGATGGCCTTTGGATGGAAGGTGCTGCTGCCGGTCGCCACGCTGAATCTGGTCGTCACCGCGATCTGGGTGGCGTACAACGGATGACGATGCGCAAACGGCTCTACAACGTCGGGGCGATCCTCAAGGGACTGTCCATCACTTTCGGCTTCATGTTTCGCAAGCGGCCCACGATCGAGTATCCCTCGGTCAAGAAGCAGCATGCACCGCGCTTCCACGGGCTGCACGAGCTTCGGCGCTACGAAGACGGAA
Organism: Vulcanimicrobiota bacterium; assembly: GCA_963715435.1. Lineage (GTDB taxonomy): Bacteria > Vulcanimicrobiota > Vulcanimicrobiia > Vulcanimicrobiales > Vulcanimicrobiaceae > JAFAHZ01. The sequence continues at coordinate 925,339 of OY970243.1, read as the reverse complement.
AAGAGCGCTGCATCGGCTGCGAGCTCTGCTCCAGCGCTTGCCCGGCTAACGCGATCACCGTGATCGGCGCCGAAAACGAGCCCGACGACCGGCGCTCCCCGGGCGAACGCTACGCCGCGCGCTACGAAATCGACGAGCTGCGTTGCATTTTCTGCGGCATGTGCGAAGAAGCGTGTCCGACCGATGCCATCGTGTTGACGCCGCGCTTCGAGATGTCCGATTTCCGCCGCGGTTCGCTTATTTATGCTAAGGATCGCCTGCTGGTGCCGCCCGAAGCGGGCGTCGGGCGTCCTCCCGACGAGCGTCCCGGCGGTATTCCCGGAGACCTCGGAAGCGTTGCGCAAATGAAATCGACGACCGACATCGATCGCGGCTATACCGCGACGTGGCGCGGCAACATTCTCAAGACTCAACGCCGCGGTCTGACGATGCTTCCGAAGAAGACGCAGGACCAAGCGTGATCGGGTTCTGGGTACTGTCGGTCTTCCTCATTGCCAGCGCCATCTGGTGCGTCACCGCGCGCAAGCCGGTCTACAGCGTCGTCGCGCTCCTAGTGAACTTCGCGGCCCTGGCGATCACGTACGTCGGCCTCAACGCCGAGTTTCTCGCGGTGATTCAAATCATCGTCTACTCGGGCGCGATCTTGGTCCTCTTCGTCTTCGTCATCGCGCTGCTATCGAGCGGCGTCGCGCCGTTCTCCGCCGGTCCAAACCGGTTGCCCAAAGCGATTGCGCCGGCGCTCTTCATCGTGCTCGTTGCGTTCGGCTTCCTTTATTATGCAGTCAAGGACACAAGCATCGCGGCGGTCGCGGCGAAAAGTGCGTCGCCGTTGGGCCCGGTCGGTTCGCCGAACGTCTTCGGCAGCATCGCCGACTTCGGAAGAGCGCTTTTCACCGTATGGCTGCTTCCGTTTGAAATTACAGCGTTGATCCTGATGGTAGCGGTCATCGGCGTCGTGCTCCTGGCCGGCGATCAGACACCGTACGTTGCGTCGGCGAAGCAAGCGCGCCAGGTCGAACGTGAGATGCGCGAGGCGATTCTCAAAGGCGGCGATCGATGATGGGCGTTCCCGTCGTCGACTACGTCGCGCTCGCCTCCGTGATCTTTTTCATCGGCGTGACCGGCGTGCTGCTGCGCCGCAATCCGCTTGTGATGCTGATGAGCATCGAGCTGATGTTCAACGCGGCCAATCTGCTTTTTCTCGCGTTCTCGCGTGCTTGGCTCAATAACGCCGGACATATCTTCGCCTTTCTGGTGATCACCGTGGCCGCCGCCGAAGCCGCCATCGGCCTCGCTATTGTGGTAACCGTATTCCGCAGCGAAAAAAACGTCGACGTCGACGAAGTGAGGTCGCTCCGTGGCTAGGGTCTGCACTTTTGCGGTAAGGGGCGTCTCCTCGGGTCGCTCGTCGTCGCGCTTCGTGCGCTCCTCCTGCTACGCCGCGCTCGCGGCACCTAATAAGGAAAATTTTGACGTCCTGTCAATGCCGCTCGCGTCGGAGTCCCCTCGGAGAAACCCCTTGTCCTCAAAGTGCTCCGCTCACCACATCGCTATGAATGAAGTGCCCGGAACTGCCACGCGCGCCGGTGCTGAGGTCTCGTTAGGCGGAAACTGCGACGAGCGCGCGGTCGCACAGGAGGTGCACTTCATTCAGAGCTTCGCTCCCGCGCGCGAGCGCCGTAGCGCGAGGAGCGCAGGAGGCGCGACGAGCAGCGGTTCCGCGAACGAGACCTCAGTACTCGAGCGCGCAGGGCAATTCGCGAAACGGAGTGAGGCTGCGTGATTCATCACGTGATGGGAGTCGACGGGTCGTATCCGCTGCTGCTGACGCTGTGGCTGTTGCCGCTCGCCGGTGCGATCCTGTGCTGGGCGTTTGGTCCTCAGTTAAGAGCGGCCGCAGGATGGCTCGGGTCGGCGACGATCGGCGCATCGTTCGTCTTAACGCTGCTGTCGTGGGGCGCAGGAACGCAGTCTTCGGGCGCCGCGCAAGGCGCGCATCAGGCGTTGCTGACGTGGATGCCCGGCTTCGACTTCGGCTTGCTCCTCGATCCGCTGTCGCTGCTGTGGACGCTGATCATCACCGGCGTCGGATTCCTGATCCATTTCTACTCGATCGGATACATGGACGGCGATCGCGCCTTTGCGCGATTCTTCGCGTACATGAACTTCTTCGTGTTCGCGATGCTCACGCTCGTGCTCTCCGACAACTTCATTGGATTGCTGGTCGGTTGGGGGTTGGTCGGCCTCGCGTCGTACTTCCTGATCGGTTTCTGGTTCGAGCGCGCTTCGGCGGTCGCGGCCGCACGCAAAGCGTTCGTGATGAACGTGGTCGGCGACGTCGGCATGATGTTTGCGATCTTCTTGATCGTCGCCAACGTGCACTCGATCTCGTTCGGTGACGGTTTTGCCGCGGCCGGCAGCTTCGGATCGCAGACGCTGATCTGGATCTGCATCGGTCTGTTCGTCGGCGCCGCCGCCAAATCGGCGCAGGTTCCGCTGCACACGTGGTTGCCCGACGCAATGGAAGGCCCGACGCCCGTCTCCGCGCTGATCCACGCCGCTACGATGGTAACGGCCGGCGTCTATTTGATCGCGCGGTGCGCACCGTTGTGGAACGCCAACGCCGACGCGCAAGTCATGGTCGGCACCGTCGGCGGACTGACGGCATTGCTCGGTGCAATCCTAGGCTGCGCCCAGTGGGACATCAAACGGATTCTTGCGTACTCCACGATGTCGCAGATCGGTTACATGATTATGGGCGCCGGCGTCGGCGCGTACGAAGGCGGCGTCGCACACTTCTTTACTCACGCGTTTTTCAAGGCGCAGCTCTTCTTGGGTTCCGGCTTGATCATTCACGCGCTGTCCAACGAGCAGGATGTCCGGCGCATGGGCGGTCTTCGCACGCGGATGCCGTTCGCATTCGTCGCCATGCTCGTCGGCGTGCTTGCGATCAGCGGCGTTCCGGGCTTGAGCGGATTCTTCTCGAAAGACGCGGTGATCTACGGCGCGCTCCAGCACGGTCATCCGTATCTCTACGGCGTGGGAATTCTGACCGCCGGCATCACGGCATACTATATGTTCCGGCTGCTGTTCCTTACGTTCTGGGGCGATTATCGCGGTCACGTCGATCCGTCGGATCTCGGCATCCGGCATCCGGAGCTCGCCGGCACCACGCTGCCGAGTAAAACGGAAGAAGGTCACCCCGCTCCCGAGCCCGGCCATCATCACGCGCCGTCGTGGATCATGAACGTTCCGGTCGGCATCCTGGTCGTTCCGAGCATACTGGCCGGGTGGCTGATGTTCGGCGAGCAGTCGCCGTGGTCGAAGTTCTTCGCCCAGCAGTTCCCGCTGGCTCATCCGCTTTCGCCGCTGTTCGTCTCCGAAGGGCTCACGAGCATCATCGTCCTCGCGCTCGTGGTGATCGGCTTCGGCATTGCGTATTGGCGCTATGGGACGCAGGCGGCGCAAGCCGGCGCGGTCGAGCGCCTGCGTGACGAGTCGGTGCGCATGCCGGCGGTACTGACCAATCTGTTCTACTTCGATGCGTTCTACGATTTGATCGTCGTGCGCACGTCGCAGCTCTTCGGCACGCTCTTCGGACGAGCCGTCGATCCGCACGTCATCGACGGCGCCGTCCGCGAAACCGCGTTTTCCGCCCAATGGTTCGGCGTCTTCATGCAGTCGCTGCAAACCGGCCTGCTGCGCGCCTACGCGCTGATCTTGGTCTTCGGGGCGGCGTGCTTCATCATCTACTACGCAGTGGCGATCGGAGGGATGCACTAGATGATCGTTCTGATCACTATCCTTTTGCCGCTGGTGGTGGGAGCGTTACTGTTTCTGCTTCCGCGCGAAGACCGCGTGATTTCGCGCGTGGCCGGAAGCCTTGTGGCCGCCGCGACCTTCGTTACGATCGTGGAAGGCGGAACGAGCGAGTGGAGCTATCACTGGCTCTCGCGACCGTTCGAGTCGGCGTTCCACTTCGGCGCGACGCCGATCTCGTATTGGATCTGCCTGCTGCTGGCATTGTGCACCGTGTGCGCCATTGCGGTCACGCAGGTGCCGCGCACGCGGAACTTCACGGCGCTCATGCTTCTGCTCGAAGGCACGATGCTCGGGCTCTTCCTGTCGCGCGATCTCTTGCCGTTCGCGCTCTTTTGGGACCTGATGCTCATTCCGGTGTTCTTCGGACTGATCGGGTGGGGATCGCATCCCGCAACGGCGTGGCGGTACTTCATCTACAACTTCGCCGGCGGCCTGACGCTGCTGCTGGCCACCGCAGCGTTCGGAGTCATCTTCGGATCCACTGACGTGATCGGGCGCTCCGGCGTGCACATTGCCGGCTCGTGGGCGCCGTGGATCTTCGCGGGTTTTTGCTTTGCCTTCTTGGTGAAGACGCCGGTCTGGCCGCTGCACACGTGGATGCCGCTGACGTATAGCGACACGCCTTCGCCCATGATCGCCGTCGTCGCGGCGGTGCAGTCCAAAGCCGGCCTGTATGGTCTTATTGCTATTGCGGCAGCGTTTATGCCGGAGTACGTCCATCAATACGCTCCGGTATTGATGGTTCTCGGCGCTATTTCACTGATCTACGGCGCGCTGGTGGCGTTGGTGCAGCAAGATGCCAAGCGCATCGTCGCGTATTCGTCGCTCTCGCATCTCGGCTTGATCGTCATCGCGATCGCCTCGTTGAACCAGATCGCGCTGGAGGGCGCGCTGGTCTACATCATCGCGCACGGACTCTTCTCGGCAGCACTCTTTCTGCTGCTCGGCTACGTGGAGCAGCGGGAAGATACGCGTTCGCTCATTCGCTTGGGCGGCTTGGGCCGCGCCAATCCGAAGCTCGCCGGTGCGCTGTGCATCGCGGCGTTGGCAGCGCTCGGCTTGCCTGGACTTGCCGGTTTCGTGGGCGAGATCGTGATTCTCATCGGCGTCTATCAAACCGGCGCCGTTTGGGCGACGGTCGTCGCGCTAGTCGCCATCGTGCTCGCTGCGGCCTACCTGCTGCGTCTCTTCCAAGACGTCATGAACGGACCCGAGGTAGAGGACGTTCCAGTGCGCCACGATCTCACGTGGCTCGAGGGGCTTGCGGTCGCGCCGCTGCTCGCCGCACTGGTCGTTCTCGGCATTCAACCGCACGCGCTCATGGAGGCCGTTCGTGTCGCCGTTCACTAATGCGGATTGGAACGCGCTCGTTCCGGTTGCCGTCGTTGCGGTGGCCGCTCTCGTCGTCTTGATCGCCGATCTGGCCGCGCGCACGGACGCGGATCGTTACGTGTCGATCGCGATCGGCGTCGCCGGGTGTGCCGTTGCCGCATTCTTGGCGGCGCAGCAGTACGGTCACGACTACAACGCGTTTTACGGCGGCTTCATGACCGGCGGATTCACGACGGTTTTTGAAGAGATCGTTCTGCTCGCAGCCGCCGGATCGTTGATCCTGTACGGCTCGATCGGTCAAGCACCGCGCGTCGCCGGAACGACCGCGCTCCTGCTCTGGAGCACGTGCGGTGCGATGCTGATGGCCGGCGCCGCCAATCTGATGACGATCTTCCTCGGGCTCGAGCTGTTGTCGCTGGCGCTCTACTGCATGTGCGGGTTGGTCGATCGCCGGACGGCGCGAGAGTCGGCGCTTAAGTATCTCATTCTCAGCTCCACTGCATCGGGCTTCATGCTCTTCGGCATGGCGCTGCTCTTCGGCGCGAGCGGCTCGGTCGAACTCGCCGCGTTGGTCAATCCCGCACTCGCGACCAGTCCGCTGTTTGCGATGGGCGCGGGTATGTTCTTCGTCGGAATCGCGTTCAAGCTGAGCCTGGTGCCCTTCCATACGTGGACGCCCGACGTCTATCAAGGCGCGCCGCTCCCGGTGACGGCGTTCATGAGCGTTGCTACCAAGGCGGCCACCATTGCCGTGCTGGCGCGCTTCGTCTACGCCGCGCTGCCGTCGTCGATCGCCGGCGCGCTGCTGCTGCCGATTTGGATTGTCGCGGGCATCTCCATGATTGCCGGCAACGTCGGCATGCTCGCACAGCACGATCTCAAGCGGCTGATCGCCTATTCAGGCATCGCTCAAGTCGGTTACATGCTCACCGCGCTGGCCGGCGGGACGCCGCTTGGATTGCGTTACGCAATCTATTATCTCACCGCTTATGCGTTTATGAATCTCGGTGCATTCGCCGTCGCTGCGGCCATGTCGACCGAAGACGAGCAAGGATCGCGGCTGACAAACTACCGCGGTCTCGGGCGGCGGCGCCCGTTCCTGGCTGCCGCCATGACGTTCTTGCTGCTCGCGATGGCCGGCCTTCCGCCGACGGCGGGCTTCCTGGGGAAGATTCTGATCCTGTCGATCGGCGTGAGCGCCGGCTACGTGTGGCTTGCGGCGCTCCTTATCGTCGGCACCGCCATTTCGCTCTACGCCTATGCGAAGGTCGTGCGGGCGATGTACGAACGCGGGGAGCACCGCACCAACGATGCCCGGCCCTTCGTGCCGCTCGCCTGGGCGAGCGCGGCGATCTGCGTGGCGGTGGTGTTGGTCATGACGTTTTATCCCCTCACGCCGAGCAACATTTTGCCGCTCGTGAAATAGCCGCGAGGTCACGTCCGGGCCGCTTTCGGCGTTATACTGGAGTGAGCATGCGACGTATCCTGGGTCTCGGGGTCCTGGCGTTCGCCCTGCTGGCGGCGGGCCGTCCGGCCGCGGCCCAGCAGCCGAAGGTCGAGACCAATCCCGACGTCATTTTCGCTCCCAAGTTTGCGTCCGATCCGGAGGGGGCGATTCGGCGCGCGCGCGAGCGCATAGCGGCGGGCGATTTGAACGGCGCCGTTACCGAACTCGAAGTGTACGTCAACTCACACCCGACGGAAAGCGAGCCGTTGCGCTTCCTCGGCGACCTTTACTATCGTCAAGGAAAGTTCGACAAGGCGGAGTTCGTCTATCAGCGCTTGCTGCACTCGAACTCGAAAGATAAAGAGACGCATAACCGTCTTGGTGTGGTGTACGCGACCGAAAACCGCGTCGACGACGCGATCGCACAGTTCAACGCTGCGTTGCCCGGAACCGACTCGGTGAAGGATCTCGTGGCGATGCACGTGCGAAAAGGCGATCTGCCGATGTATCGCTCCGAGATGGAAGCACTCGCACGATCGCAACCCACCGATGCGGCTATTCAAGCGGAAGTCGGGCAGATTTATTCCGTGTTGCATCAGGCCGGCCAAGCGATGATGTACTATATGCGCGCGCTGGATTCGGATCCGTCCTCGCTCACGGCGATCAACGGTCTCGGCCTTGCGTACCTCGATACGCACGCCTATCGCGATGCGGAAGCGCAGTTCAAGCGGTGCCTGCAGATCGATCCGACGAACTATACGTGCGAGAATAATCTCGGCGCCACGTTCTTACAGATGGCGCAGTTCGATTCCGCAACGCCGGTACTCAATCGCGCGCATCAAATGGAGCCCGAACGCCCTGAGGCACTCGTGAACTTCGGGTATCTCGCCGACGCGCATAACGATTGGAAGCGTGCCGTCAACTACTACGTGCAGGCGACGGTCGTGGGCCCCTATCTGCCCGAAGCGTACGTCGATCTAGGTATCGACTACGAGCACAACGGCCTCTATCCGTTAGCGCAGTCCGCATTGCTCAAGGGTGTGGCCGCGGCTCCGCAAGACGGGCGCATCCGCTATCTGTTGGCGGTGGCGTACGCGGCACAAGGTCAGACGCCGCTGGCGATGCAGCAGCTCAAGGTGGCCGAACAATCGCTCGATCCCGACGTCGCGCGCATCGCGGCTGAAGAGCAGTCGAAGCTCGCCACGAGCTCCGCGCGGCCCTAAGCGCGAGCGATACAGTCGATTTCGAGACGCGCTCCGCGCGGTAACGCCGCAACGGCCACCGTAGAACGCGCCGGCTTGCCGAGGTCGAAATACTTCTCGTACACCTTGTTGACCGCCGCAAAATCGTTCATGTCGACGAGAAAGAGCGTGGTCTTCACGACGTCGGCGAAGCTATACCCGGCGGCGCAGAGCACCGCCCCCAGATTTTCGATCGCGCGCTCGGCTTCGGCGCTGATGTCGCCATTGACCATTTCGCCGGACTGCGGGTCGAGCGCAATTTGCCCGCTGCAATAAACCTCGTGCCCGGTCATGACCGCTTGACTGTAGGGTCCGATCGGCTTGGGCGCGTGATGGGTCAAAATGTGCTCGTGCTTGCTCATGCGTGCGATGCCTCGCGCGTCATCGTGCCCTTGAACGCCATCGGCGGTTCCTCGATGCCGAAGTTTCGGCCGTAGAGTTCGGCTACGCGGTCGAGCTCGTCTTTGGTGAGGTTCGGCGCCTCGGGCGCTCCGGCGAACTCCACGAGCTGCTCGCGGTCGTAAATGTTGGGCAAAACCGTCATTACGCGGGGCTCTGCGAGGAGCCACTGAATCGCGGCTTGACCCAGCGTGCGATCGGGCCGTTCGAGGAAGCGCAGCTGTTCGACTTTTTGAATGCCGTTGACCAGCCACGAGCGCGGGCGATGCCGGCGATGGTCGTGCGGGGGAAAAACGGTCTCGGCGGTATAGTGGCCCTCGAGCATGCCGCTGGAATGTGGGACGCGGATCATATAACCGGTGTCCGCACCCGACTCGTAGGCCGCGCGGATCTGCTCGGTGCCGGGACGCTGTTCGAGGATGTTCCAGATGATCTGTAAGGTTGCAGCGTTGCGCTTTTGAACTGCGTCGACGCCTTCGTACAGCCAGCCGATGGCCGGTCCGAGCGCGACGCCGTACATGCGGATTTTCCCCTCGCGCTTGAGCGACTCCAGCAGCTCCCACAGTCCGTCGTCTTCGACTTGCGCCATGCGCGCGTTGTGCATCTGATAGATGTCGACGTAATCGGTCTGCAGACGCCGCAACGACTCCTCGAGCGCCTTGCGAACGAACGCGGGTGAAAAATCGTGCGGCAGTTCGAATTGGCCGCGCCGCTGCTCGACGTTCGTGGGCGTGTAGAAGTCGTAGCCGAACTTGGTCGCGTATACGACTCGGTCGCGCCGCGAACCGAAGGCTTTGGCCAGCTGCTCTTCGCTGCGGCCGTTTCCGTACGTATCGGCGGCGTCGTACAGCGTGATGCCCAGATCGAACGCCTCGCGAAGCATCGCCACGGCGTCGTCGTCGGTTTTTTCGCCCCACCATCCGGTGGATGTGGTCCACAGACCGAAGCCGACCTCGCTTACGGTCACATCGCTGTTCGGATACGTGCGATACTTCATCCCCAAAGATTGCGAGCAATCTTTGGGGGCCCCTTTTGCTTCTTACAGGTACTCCACGCGGAGTTTATCCTGAGCGAAGTCGAAGGGCGCTGCGCGCCCCTCGCCGGGAAACCCGGCGGGGCCCCCCTCCACTCACGGCAAAGTCTGTGATCGCATGGAGCGGTCTGCTACGTTTTTAGACGACTTGGGGCTGGCGGGGCGCTGGATCGAGAAGTACTTCGCTCATCCCGAGCGCTATCGCGTCTGGCCCTCTGTGCGTCCGGGCGACGTCGTTGCGGCGCTGCCGGCCGAGGCGCCGGAGCTCGGCGAGCCCTTAGAGCGCATCATGGAAGATTTCGAGCAGATCGTCGTACCCGCCACGACGCACTGGAACCACCCGCGGTTCTTTGGGTACTTTGCGACGAGCTCGGCGCCTGCGGCCGTGATCGCCGAGGCGCTGTCGGCGACGCTCGACGTCAAGGCGATGCTCTGGCGAACCTCTCCGGCCGCAACCGAGCTGGAAGAAGTGACGATGCGCTGGCTCGGGAAGCTGCTCGGGCTGCCGGAGTGCTGGACCGGAATCATCTACGACACCGCATCCATTGGTGGTTTCACCGCCCTGGCAGCCGCGCGCGAAGCGCTCGATCTTGGCATTCGGAAGCACGGCATGAGCGGTCGCGAGCTGCCCGCGTTGCGCGTCTACATTACGGACCAGACGCATTCGCACATCGAGAAAGCGGCCATCGCCCTCGGCGTCGGCCAAGCGAACGTCGTGCGCGTTCCGTGCGACGCGCAGTTTCGAATGCGCCCGGAAGCGCTCGACGAAGCAATCGCGCGCGACGGCGCGGCCGGCATGCGACCGATGGCGGTCGTCGCCACCGTCGGCACGACGTCGACGACGTCGATCGATCCGGTTCCCTCGATTGCGCGCGTGACGGCAAAGCACGGCGTTTGGCTGCACGTCGATGCCGCATACGCCGGCATGGCGGCACTCGTTCCTGAGTTTGCGAGCTTGCTCGACGGCGTCGCTAAGGCCGACTCGCTCGTCGTCAATCCGCATAAGTGGATGTTCGTGCCCATGGACCTTTCGGTGCTGTTCATCCGCGACGAGGCGGTATTGCGGCGCGCCTTCAGCCTCGTGCCCGAATATCTAACGACTCCCGAGGGCGATGCGATCAACTACATGGATTACGGCTTGCAGCTCGGGCGGCGCTTCCGAGCGCTCAAGTTATGGTTCGTGCTGCGCCATCTGGGCGCCGAAGGCATTCGCAATCGTTTGCGCGGCCACATCGCGCTCGCACAAGAGTTTGCCGCGTGGGTGCGATCCGACGAGCGTTGGGAGATTCTCGCACCGCATCCGTTGTCGGTCGTGTGCTTTCGCCATCGGTCCATCGACAACGAACGGCTGATGCACGCCGTGAACGATACCGGCGAGGCCTTCATTTCGCATACGAAGATCGACGGAACCTACGCGCTTCGCTTGGCGATCGGCAACCTGCGCACGCAGCGCGAAGACGTCGAGCACGTTTGGAACCTCTTGCGACGCGAGGCCGCCAAGCTCGCGTGAAAAAGCTGCAGGTTCTCGTCGAGGGGTCGGAGGAAGAAGCCGAGCGCGTGCGCGAGCGGCTGGATGCCGCTCAGTACGAGGTGATCCAGGGCCGCGAGCTCGCCCACCGCCTGGCCGCGAGCATCGACGAGCTCGAGCGCCAGCGTGCCAGCGTCCTCGAGCTCAATCAGCTCAAGAACGACCTCATCGCGGTGCTCGCCCACGATATCAAAGGACCCCTGACCTCCATCGCGGGCTTTGCGGAGCTGCTCGAAGAGGGCGACCTCGAAGGGCCGGCCGCCGCGGACGCGGCGCACACAATTCGCGCCAACGCGCAGCGACTGGCGATCTTAGCCAATGACGTCCTCGCACTTTCTCGCATCGAACACGGCGAACTCGAGATCGCCGACGAACGAGTCGATCTCGTCGAGCTCATTCGTAACGTCGTCGAGACGCACGTCGCCGAACGCAACGTGCACGTTAAGACGGAGCTGAAGGAAGCGTTCGTGCGCGGCGACGCCGATCGATTGGGTCAAGTGTTCGATAATCTCGTTCGTAACGCGATCAAGTACTCGCCCCAGGGCAAACCGGTCGCGGTGGCGATCGAGCCCGCGGGCGAGGACTTTCGCGTTGAAGTGCGCGACCGCGGCATCGGAATTCCGGCCGAGGACATCCCGCGGTTGTTCGGGCGCTTCGCGCGCGCCTCGAACGCGCGCCGTGCGAAGATTGCCGGCACCGGCATCGGCTTATTTATCGTGAAGATGATCGTCGAGCGTCACGGCGGTACGGTCGACGTCGTAAGCTCGCTGGGCGAAGGCAGTACGTTTGGGGTCGTGTTGCCCTCATTCGAGGCGCGCGTATCACAGAAGCCGATGCGCGTCGCTATCGTTACGAAAGACGGCGATCTGTCGGGCTTTGCCGCGTACGAGCTGCGTTCGCGCGGTTATCGCGTGCGGCAGTGCTTGGTGCTCGAAGACCTCGCGCACGTGGGCGACCTGCGTCCCGGCGACGTGGTGCTCGCCGATCCGGCGGTTGCGTCGGCTGCCGAGATTGCAAGGTTCGCCTCGCCGGGAACGATTCGCGTCGTCGGGATCGGCGCGCGCGACGGCGCCTGGGATGCGACGTTGCCGCGTCCATTCCTCGTGGAAGATCTCATCAAAGTGATCGAAAGCGCGGGTTAATACAGCCGTAGGTAGGCGTCGCGCTCCCACGGATGAACGGCGCGGCGGTAACGTTCGTATTCCGCCAGCTTTGCGTCGCGGAACGCGTGGTAGAGATGATCGCCGAGCGATGCACGCACGACCGGATCGGCGTCGAGCTCGGAAATCGCTTGGCGCAGCGATTTCGGCAGGGTGCCGATGCCGCGCTCGTGCCGATCGCGATCGCTGAGATCGTAGGTCGAGCCGACCAGCGCGGGACCGGGCAACGTCGTACGCTCGATGCCGTCCGCGGCCACGCCGAACAGCACTGCAAGCGCCAAATACGGATTGCAGGCCGGATCGGGGCTGCGCATCTCCACGCGCGGTGGAATCTGCCCGGGCGGTACGCGCACGAGCGCATTGGCGCTGCGTTCGGACCAGACCGCGTAAATCGGTGCGTCCCATGCGGCGACGAGCCGTTTGTACGAGTTGACCGTCGGATTGCAAATAGCGGTGGTCGCTTGCGCGTGAGCGAGCAATCCGCCGACAACGTAGAGCGTCGTGTCGGAGTCCGTCGCTTCGGCCAGCCGGAAATCCACGTGCAGACCGTTACCGGCACGATCTTCGAGCGGCTTGGGCATGAAGGTTGCATCGAGCCCGTAGCCGGCGGCGACGTGCTTTGCGATCGTGCGCAACGTGAGCGCGTGATCGGCCGCAGCGAGCGGATCGTCGTGCGCGATGTCGATCTCGTGCTGACCGGCTCCGTGCTCGTGATGCGCAGACGCTATGCGCACCCCCATCGATTGCAGTGCGGCGACGATCGCGTTGCGTGCTTCTTCGCCCCGGTCGTTCGCCGAAAAGTCGAAGTACGAGCCGACGTCCGACGTGGTCGTCGAAGCCGTTTCGCCGGCCTGTTTGTCAAACAGAAAGAACTCTATCTCTAATCCCACGCGCACGCCCGCAAGTGCCGGTGCGCTTTCGATTGCGCGGCGCAGCGTCGTTCGAGGACAGCCCTCGAACGGCGTACCGTCGGGCATTGCGATGTCGCAGATGAGCCGCGCTTCGAATCCGTCGGCAACGGGCCACGGATAGATCGCAAACGTCGACGGATCGGGGCGCAGCAGCATGTCGAGCTCCTCGCCTCGCACGAATCCGTCGATCGATCCGCCGTCGAAGGTAATGCGGCCATCGAGCGCCACCTCGAGCTGATCGACCGGTATCGAGACGTTCTTGCTTACGCCGAAGATGTCGGCGAAGACGAGCCGGACGAAACGCACGTCACGTTCGCGCGCCAGCTTGAGAACGTTACGCGGAGTGGAGGACGTCAATTGCAACCGCCAATCGAAGCGTGAGTTGATCGTGGGGGCTTTCCAGCGAGCGGCCGCAGATCTCGGCGATCTGCCGCAAACGATAGAAGACGGTGTGCCGGTGAACGCTCAAGCGCTCCGCTGCGGTCTTGACGTTCTGGCCGACGGCGAAGTAGAGCGCGAGCGTGCGTTCGAGCTCGGTTTGGTGCTTCTCGTCGTAATCGCGCAGCGGCGCGAGCGTTGCGCGTGCGAACTGTTGAAGGCGCCCCGTGTCGGCGCCCTCATACAGCATCGGGTACGCGCCGAGCTCGTCGTAGGCGACGACGCGTCCCGGGCCGAACACGCGGCGCGCGATCGCGAGCGCCGCTTCCGCGCTTTCCACTCCGGCGTGGATCGAGAGCAGCGGCTCGACGCGGCCGATACCGCCGGAGACCCGCAGGTGCGCTTTTTTCTTCGCAACGCTCTTGGGCAGCAGCGAAGCTGCGGTGCGCGCGTTGCTCGCGTCGATCTCGCGTGTCGCCGGAACGAAGATCAGCAGCGCCGGGCCACGCTCCAGAAAGCCCACGTCGCAGTCTCCCCCGTGAAACGACTCCAGTGCGAGCGCGCGGACGTCGGCCGGTGCAAGCGTTTGGGCGGAATCGGTTTCCGGTTCCACCTCGATGGCGACGGTTACGTATGTGGAGGCGATGGCAATGCCGCGCGCGGCGGCGTCGTCGCGTATCGCGGTCGTGTCGTGATACGCGCGTCCGATCAAGCGCTCCCAGAACGTTTGGCGGCGTCCGCGTCCCGTTTCGCCGTTGCGAGCCAGCTCGACGGCAATTGCAGACGCCGTCAGGCGCGCGAGGTAATCCGCGTCGGCTTGACTCTGTCGAAGGGCCTTCGTGGAACTGAGCCATCCGACTTGGCTGCTCCCGGCCAGAATCGGCACGGCCCCACCGGGGTCGCTGCGTGCGCTCGACGGCAACGGGGCTGCGCCCGCCGACGCGACGTGGCGCCACTGCGCGTCTTCAACCAGAACGCCGCAGCCGGTCGTTTGCGCGAGGTGTGCGGCGAGCGCTTTGGGTCCGCCGCCCGCCGCAGCGACGCGCGCGAGTCCCTCGGCGAACTCCACGAGCTCTTCGGGAGTCATGAGGCGTCTTTCGGCGAAGAAACCGAGGGCTCTTTGGCGATGAACATGTCCGACGTAAACTCCGTCCTCGCGGCACTCTTTGCAGAGACGCCCGACGGCGTCGCGCTCTACGACTTGCGCGGCTACGTTCTGGCGGCCAACGATGCGGTCTTGGCCATGAGCGGCTATCGCTTCGAAGAGTTGGCCGGGAAAAGCTACCGCGACATGGTCGCGGTCGACGACGAGCGGATCGAGATAGCGGTACGCACGGCGCTGGCCGGTGGACGCGATCACTTCGAATGCGATGCGAGGCGCAAAGACGGAACTGCGATTCCGGTCGAGTGTTACGTCTTTCCGGCTCGCGATCGAAACGGCGAGCCGGTGGGGATCTTCGTCCAAGCGCACGATATCGGCGATCTCAAGGCCGCCGAGGATTCGGTGGCCGTCAACCAGCAGCGGTTTCGCTCGCTTTTCGAGTTCCATCCCGACGGAATCCTAGAACTCAAAGCCGACGGAAAGATCTCACGCGTCAACGTCGCGTTCGAAAGCGAAACGGGATTTTACACCGAGCAGGTCGTCGGAAAACCCTGGACCGAGCTGCTCGCACCGGAGAAATGCGAAGAAGCCGCCGAAGCGCTCAATCTCGCGATGCGCGGTGAAGCGGTGGAACACGATTCGCTGCTGCTCGATCGGCTCGGTAATCGTATCGACGTTGCGCTCAAGCTCGTGCCGGTGCACGTGCGCGACGCGATTGCCGGCGCCTATGCCGTATTCAAAAACGTCACCGCTCAGAAGACGGCGGAACGGACGATCGCGCAGCAGGCCGAACGCGTGGGTCGCCTCTACATGGTTGCCGCGGCGCGTAGCGACTCGATCGAGGAACAGATCGATGCGACGTTGCGGCTGGGGCTCGAGCTGTTCCACTTTGATGCCGCCTTTATTACGTCGTTCGACGGCGAGCGCATGCGAATTCGCAACTCCGTCGGCGAAAAGTCGCCGATTCCCAAAGGGGCCGTATACCCCGCTGGCATGACCTTCGCGCGGCACTTGAACCCCGAATGCGAAATGCTGGTGATTCCGGACATCGACCGCAGCGAATATCAAGACGATCCGGCGCGCGTGACGCTCGACGCACTTTCCTACGTCGCGCTTGCGTTGAGCGCGGGGACGCGCGTCTTCGGTTCGTTGGTCTTTGCTGGCCTAAAACCCCGCGCCGAGATCGGTGGGAGCGACCGCGATCTGATCGCGCTCATCGGGCTTTTCGTCTCGGCTGCGCTCGAGCGGGCCGAGCACAACGAGCATATCGAGCAGCTTGCGTTCAACGATGCGCTCACCGGTTTACCGAACAGAGTGCTCTTCGCAGACCGAATCGCCAACACGATTGCAACGGCCAGGCGGTACAACCGCGGATTTGCCGTGATGTATCTCGATCTCGATCGGTTCAAGACGATTAACGACACGTACGGTCATCTGGTCGGCGACGACGTGCTCAAAGGGGTTGCCGAGCGGCTGCGCTCGACGCTGCGCGAAAGCGACACGGTCGCGCGCTTCGGCGGCGATGAGTTCGTCGTCCTGGAGCCCGTCGTGGACGGTCCGACGGATTCCGCAGATCTCGCGCGCAAGCTGCATACCGCACTGCAGCAGCCGCTGATCGCTCATGGCATAGCGCACAACGTGCAGGCCAGCATAGGGATCGCGCTCTTTCCGAACGACGCGACGACGATCGAGGGCCTCATGGAAGCTGCCGACGGCGCGCTCTATCGCGCCAAACGCGAAGGTCGCAACCGTTGGTTCTTCGCAAACGCGGAGCTGGCACGAGAAGGCTTCAAACAGAAGAAGGCTTAGCCGCCCAAGAGTTTGGGATAAAACTGCCCCGCTACGTATATTACCGATACGCAGCCGATTACGATCACGGTCGCCCAAGCGATCGCGTTGGCGAGCGGCGAGTTGGTGTGCTTGCCCATGATCGTTTTTCGATTAACGACGATCAGCATCAGCACGAGCTCGGCGGGTAAGAGAATGCCCTGAAGATCCTGCGCCAAGAGAATCATGTTGAGTAGATGGATGCCGGGTATCAGTACGATCGTGGCACCGATGAGCAGTCCGACGGCGAAGAGCGAGAAGAAGACGGGCGCTTCGGAGAACTTGCGGTCGATCGCCGCTTCAAAACCGAACGCTTCGCAGACGATATAAGCGGTCGAAAGCGGCAGCACGGTCGCGGTAAAGATGCCGGCGTTGAGGATTCCGAACGCGAAAATCGTCTCCGCCCATTTCCCGGCGAGCGGCCGCAGCGCTTCGGCGAAGTCGGAAGCCTGTTGCGGATTGAGGTGCGCCCCATGCTCATTGGCAATGAAGATCGTCGCAGCGTTCGCGATAATCATGAAGGCAGCCAGCGTTATCGCCAGCACCGAACCGTTGATGACGTCGACTCGCGCCAGTCCCAGGTCTTCCGGGCGCAGGTCCTTCTCGACCACGGCGGATTGCAAGTAGAACTGCATGTAGGGCGAGATCGTCGTACCGATGAGGCCGACGACCGCGACGAGCCAGCCGGCGGTCTGCAGGCGGAACGTCGGGATGAAACCGCGGGCGACGTCGTTCCAGTTTGGATGCGCCAGCACTGCCGACGCGACGTACGTCAGATAGATGAGCGAAAATATGATAAAGATGCGTTCGACGGTCTTGCTCTCGAAGCGCAGCACGAAGAAAAAGACGACGACGAGCGCGCCCGGAACGGCAATATACCGCGAAACGCCGAAAATTTCGGAGGCAGCCGCGACGCCCGCAAACTCGGTCGCGGCGAGCAGCGTGTTGATGAAGAACAGCGCCACCATTGCGAGAAAGGAAATGCGCACGCCGAACGTCTCGCGTATGAGCGAAGCGAGGCCTTTGCCGGTGATGCATCCCATCCGCGTTGCCATCTCTTGTACGACGATGAGCGCGATCGCCAGCGGCACGAGGATCCAGATGAGGCTGTAGCCGAACTGTGCGCCGGCCGACGAGTACTGCGCGATGCCGCCCACGTCGTTGCCGGCCGATGCCGTGACGAAGCCCGGCCCGAGAACGGCCGCAACCAGAAGCAGCGATCGTGCGAACGAGCGCCGTCGTGGAGTCTCGACCACCGATGTCAGGCTCCGACGGCGTGGTGATGGTGACGCGCCATGAAGTGCGGAAGCTTCTTGGCGACGTCGGGCGGCATAATCGCGTCGATCGCGTCGTCGACGGTCACGATGCCGAGCATCTTTCCGTTATCGTCGACGACGGGGACGGCCAATAGATCGTATTTTGCGATCGTGGCGGCCACATCGACTGCGGGCGCGCTGGGATGCACCGAGACGACGTCGGTGTCCATGATTCGGTCGATGAAGGCGGTCGGCAACGCCAACAGCAGCGTGCGCAACGATAGGGTTCCCAGCAGCATGTCGTCCTTGTCGACGACGTACAGATAATAAATGAACTCCGACGTGGGCGCGATCTCGCGGATTTTACGGATCGTTCCTTCGGTCGTGCGATGCGGATAGATCCAGGTGTAATCGGTCGTCATTAACCCGCCCGCTGTGTCTTCGGCATATTTGACCAGCTCGCGCAGCTCGCCGGCGGTGTATGAGTTCATCTCTGCCAACAGCTCGGTCTGCTGGTCCTCGGGAAGCTCGGCCAGTAAGTCGGCCGCGTCGTCGGAGTCCATCTCTTCGATGATGTCCGCGGCACGTTCGGTGCCGATGTCCTCGATGAGCGTCTTTTGCGTTTCGGCGTCGAGATGCTCGAACGCGTCGGCTGCGGTCTCATCATCGAGCTGCCGTACGACGGCGACCGCTTCGCGTGCGGAGAGATCCCCGATGATCTCGGCGAGCTCCGACGGATGCAGCCGCGAGAGCTTGCTTTCTTTGACGGCCAGCCGCACCTGCGAGGGATTGGGCTCGCGAATCGGCGCGACCGAATCCCACGCAATCATCGCGCGCGGTACACGCTTGTAAATCGCGGGCGTGAAGCGCCGGCCGAACGATCGGAGCCCGAGGCGCCGCAGCAGTCCGGCGATGCCGACGTCAGCCGCGACCACTCGAAGGCGCCCCCCGGCGTTGGCGACCTCGATGTCGTTGATGCGCACGATCTTCCGGCCGTCGACGTCGACGATTTGCTTGTCGAGCAGGTCTGCGACCAGATACAGTTCCTCGCCCTCGGCAGGCGCGGGATCCTTCGGAGCGAGCGTGAGCGCGACGGTGCCGTTGCGGTCGACGTCCGCGACCGTCTCGATCGGCGCAAAGCGCGGTCCCTGTGCCGTCTTTACGACCAGGCCGTCGATGTGCGGAAACGTGTCGTCGGGTTTTTTGACCAGAAAGTCGGTGATCTTACCGATGGGAAGGTCGTTGATCGTGGCGCCGCGGCCGACCAACTCCGAGATGAAACCCTCAGTGAACGCCATGTGATGCCTCCGTCGCAGCGAGCTTTGGCACCACGCACCGTAGATCGTCCCCCCGAGGGAGAGCGATCAGCCGCGTTAGGCATCGCCTTGTCTCGGCGGAGCCTGGTGTACCCGCTTGGCGTCTCTCGACGTTTCGGGGCAGCGGCCTGTGTATCGCGTGGACGCCTCACCTAGCGAGGTTTGTCCTGAGATTTTAGTATACCAAAGATCCTAGCCCTCCGGTATCACGCTATCGTCGCTGCCGGGGCGCCTTGCGCGGCACCCAGATCGGAGAACGAGTTCAACAGAAGCGCAGTGAGCGCAGTAGCACTCGTTTCCATTTGAGCTAATACGCTGGATCCAACGTTGACGAGGATTTGCTGTTTGGTGTAGTCGGTGACCGTTGCCCCAATATCGGCATCCCGGATGTTGCTTTCGGACGCCGTGTAGTTGACGATCGCGACGCTGGCGTCACCTGCATCCTGCTGCAGTGCCACCGTCTGCGCGCCGACTTGCGCGCGAAGCGCAGTGATCTGCCCAAGCGCTTGATCGAGAACGATCTCGGCGTAGCTGGCGTTCATAACGTTGCTCGAGGATACGCCTTCGAGCGCAAGCTGCTGCGAGCCGTTCTGCGCAACCCCGGTTACGATTTGATCCGTTACGTCAATTCCTGAAATGCCCAGAGCCGACGTGCTCAAGAGGGGCAGGCTAATGGACAGATTTTGTCCTTCGTCCCCTCCGTCGTTGACGTTAAGCGAGTGACCGTAGGTCACCGGCTGTACGGGACTTTCTGTAAGGATGGCGACCTGCGCCCCGACGTCTTGCGGCGAAAACGAGCCGTTGGAGCCGCCGAACATCACGTTGAGCAAGTTGAACGTAGAAAATCCCGGTGGATGTCCGGACGGCGCCTGGATGTTAACCGGAATGCCGTTGGCGCCGCTATCGGGCAGCGCCGAGTAATCGACGAACAGCGGCGTCGGTCCGAACGTTCCGCCCGCTAGGCTATACGTTTCCTGTTGCACCAGCACCCCGGCTCCGACGTCTATTCCGCTGTCGGGATCGACCATGTTGTTGCTTGCGGAGACGATGCTGAAAACGGTGAAGGCTGGAACGTATCCGCCGGATCCGGGGGCGGCTACAAGCGGAATGATCGGAAAATCGACAAACTGGCCCGGCACTCCCGGAGCGTTGCCGTTTGCAAGCCGGTTGTTGCCGGTATTGCCCGTTGCAACGTTCTGGTACGGGGGCGCCTCTTGGAAGACTTGCAAATACGGGCTTTGCAAGTTGCCGTTATTTGCTTGGAACTGTCCGTTGAACAGCGTGAGCCCGTTGAACGTCGTGTTTTGGGTAATCCGGTTGATTTCCAGAAGAAGCTGATCGATCTCGGCTTGGATGTTCTGGAGATCGCCTTGTGAGTTGATGTCCGAGTTGCTCTCGACCGCAAGCGATCGGATGCGTTGAAGAATCGCTTGAATGCTGGAGAGGGCGCCGTCGGCTACGTTGAGGAGATTGCTCGCCGTTTGTACGTTGGTCACCGACTGCTGGAGGCCGGCGGCTTTCGTTTGGATCGTTTCGGCGATCGCGTATCCGCTGGGATCGTCAGAAGCAGAACGGACGCGAAGGCCGCTGGCCAACGCGTTCACATCCGTGGCTAATCGATTTTGAGTGAGCGCCTCGTTCTGCAGAACGAAGGACGCACTTCCCAGCACATCCATGAAAAAGGTCGTTTCCTCCGTGAAACTTCCTATTCAGCTATCGGCCGAACCGGCGGAAACTTTTGAGGATCCTCACGGTCTTCCCGTTAAGTGGTCGCGCCGCGGCGTCGAAACCCACTAAGGGAAAGGATGCTCTTAAAGGACCGGTCACGCCGCTTGGTGTGCCAAGCGCTTCGCCTTGCGGGCCTTGGTATTGCGTTGGTTGCCGCGCTGGCCGTCTTCGGTCCCGGTGTGCCTGCCTATGCTGAGATTCTGACACCGCTGCGTGCCGCCGAATTGGCCATCGAAGCGATCGCTCAGGAAAACACGACCACCGTCGAGTTCTCACCCACCCCCCAGCCGACGCCGACGCCGCTCGCCGCTCCCACCTCCGGGGGCCCGCTGCGGACGCAGCGCGGCGGGCCGATTCAGTTCGTTTTCAACGGCGCCCTCTCGATGGGCAGCCAGGTCAACACGAATACGAACAACTTGTTCGCGCCGCTCGGGCCAAGTCCAAGTGCCTCCCCGTCGGCGTCACCATCGGCCTTTCCGCTGACATCGCAGTCGGTGAACCGGACGCAGAGCACCGCCTTGGCTGGTATGCAGGCCGAGCTGAGCCGGCGTACCGCGACGACGCTGACCGACCTCCGAGTTCCCCTGGGGCTTGGTACGAACGGCACCGGCCAGGTCGTCGGCCAAGTTGTCGGGCTCTACTCAACCCCCTATTACTCGTTCGGCTACGCCCCGCAGCCGCTGCTGGCGCTCGGCCAGCTTCCGCTTGGGTCGACCCTGCGCGGCTTCGAGTTCATCCTTCCGATCCCCAAAGGTCAGGAGACGATCTTCGAAGGGCCGACCGTCGGCGCTGCGGGTGAGACGCTGCGTCTGGTCGGCGTGCTGGCACAAGAGGAGGTCGGGCAAAACTATTACGAGGCGGGCTTCGCTTCAGGAAGCGGTTACGTTACGGGCGCCGCGCGAACCATCGAGTTCGGGGCGGCGACGTCGCGCGGAAACTTCGACGCCATCGGCGAGGCGGCGTGGGAGACCCGTAACTGCACCGATGCTGCGCCGCCCAATCCGATCGAGCCGGACTTTGGCTGCGCCAATCCTTACGGCTTGGCCGTACAGACAAGGTTCGATCTCGGCTCGCTCAACAGCGGTTTTTCCGCGACGCTTCGCTCGGTTCCAAACGAGTTCGTTGCGTTCGGCACGGGGCAGGTCAACGGCGACAAATTCGTCGACCTCAATTGGCACGGCGGCAGCGCGACGACGATCTACGCAGATGCGAACTGGGAGCGCACCGGGAATCAGGCGGTCGGCGAAACGCAGCAGTTTCTCGAGACGCTCAATCTTGGGGGACAGACCCGCGCGTTCGCCTACACGATTGGCGCGACGCAGCAAGATATCGTTTCGCAATCGCTGGGCGTTTCGACGTCGGGCGAAACGAGCACCCTGCAAACCCAAATCGCCGGTATGTTCGAAGGAGTGCAGAGCGTCGCCGGGGTGCAGCTCACGCGTGCAATCCAGGGCGGGGTCCCGACGTCGATACGCGGCCTTGCCTTGACTTTCAGCCGTACGTTGGGAATTTCGGGCGGCGGTGCGTTTTCGTTTCAGAGCCAGCGGCAGACGCAACCGGATTTGGGAGTCACCTCGCAGATCGGCCTCAGCCCGAGCTTCTTTCACATGATCGGGCGTAAGACGACGCTTGCATTTTCGTACACCGTCGAGCGCACGATTTCGCCGACGAGCGATGCGTTTCAACGCGTTCCTCTGCTCTCCGTCACGCGCCAGATATCGCCGTCGATTGCGGTCGAAACGTCGCTGGGCTATCAATATTTGCACGACAATCTCAACCCGGCCTTCGACGGACGCTCGCGGCTTTTCACAGTCCAGCTTAGCGCACCGTTCGCGTTCGGCAACGGCATTACGACGGGCCGCATCGATCCGCGGCTTCCCGCGACCATTGCGGGACGCGTCCAAGTGCTGCAAAGTAATCCCAGCGGCGGCACGTACGTAGGCTTTACCAATACGGGATCCAGCGGCGGCGCGCTCTCTAACGTCGTCGTCGTGCTCGACGACCGCTACGTGCAACGCACCGATCTTACGGGCGGTTTTCAGTTCTCGTTCATTGCGCCCGGGCAGCATCAGCTTCACGTCGAGTCGTCGTCGCTTCCGCGGGGCGTGACGGTGACGACACCAGTCGTGACGCTCGACGTGCAAGGCGGTCAAACGGCGCAGGTCGTGTTCCAGGTCGGCAACTTCGGCGGCATTCTCGGACACGTTTACGGTCTCGATACCAACGGCAATCAGGTCCCGCTGGCGAACGTTCGGCTACGCGTCGACGACGGGGCGTTCTCACAAACCGATACGACCGGCGCGTTTGGATTCGGCGGTCTTCAGTCAGGATCGCACACGGTCGAAGTCATCGAGAACACGATTCCGGCCTTTGCGGCATTCGCGCCGGACGAGCTCAAGCAGACGGTGCAAGTCGTCAACGGGCAGTACGCGACGGCCAACTTTAGCGCACAGCCGCTGGGGTCGATCTCCGGTAAGATCGTCTATAGCACCGACGTTGCCTCCGAACACCTCGTCGGCGGCGTCCCCAACGCCTACGTCGTCGCCGAGCCCGGCGAGCACGCCGCCATCGATGACGAAGACGGTTCCTACATCATAGACAACCTGCCGCCGGGACACTACACCGTTTCGGTCGATCCTGAGACGGTTGAGGGGGGCTTTGGGGCCAAGCCCGACTCGATCGAAGTCGATCTCGGTCCCGGACAGCACGCCGAAGGCAACTTCTTTACGGTAGGACGCTTCGAGAAAAAGGTCGTGTTCTCGCTCGTCAATGGAGCTGCCGAGGCGTCGGCGCCGAGCGTCCGGTTAGGCGATCGCCGATTGCCTCCGCGTGGAACGACTCCGGTGACGATCAATGCTCCGCCGGGCGCCAAGAGCGTAAGGATTGCGGTCTTCGGTCAGCAGATAACGCTGACGTACGACAAAACTCGCAGCGCGTGGACCGGCGAAATCGGTGTTCCGAGCGACACGAAAGCCGGCGATTACTCCGTGGACGCGACCGTCGGGGTAGGCACCGTACCGACAAGCGCGACCTTGACGGTCGATCCGAAGATGCCCTTGGCGATTCTGCAAACGTTACCGGCAAACCCCAACCCGGGAACGACCGTGCGGGTTCGCGCGCGCTTCCTGGTCGACGCCGCCCCCGGCGATCGAATTCAATGGGAGGACGGTCAGGTCACCACGCTGGGCAAGCCGGTGACCGGACGGGTGTTTACATTTGACCTGCGGCTTTCTTTACGGCCGCTGCACGGTACCTTATTAACCCGGGGCAGCAGCCTACCGATAGAAATCTTGTAAACTCGCTCACCCCCTAGCCAAGGACGGCAAATCTTCGCGCAATGGTGAAAGGATTATGAACTTTAAAAGAATTGCAGCGTTCGCTGCTTTAGCGACGCTGGTGTGTTCGGCTGTGCCCGCCCTTTCGGCGACGACTCAGACCGGGACCATCACCGTCAAGTGGAACACCCAAGCTCTCGCGCAGCTCAACATCCATACCGGCTACACGACGACCTTCGCGCATGCCGGCGCTGCGACGATCGTGCATAACTATAACGGCGGCAGCGGCGTTTGTACTACGCCCGATGCCAGCAATCTCGATCTGACCGTCGACTTCGGCGCCGTCAGCCCCGACTTCGCCAACTACACCAACTGCCTCGAAGAGGGTTCGGCGATCATGTCGGTCGCGACCAACTCCACCAGCTGGAATCTCGGTGAAGCGGCTACGGCCGGCTATCCGGTCTCCGCGTGCAGCGGTAAGCCGTGCTTCACGCTCTGCGCGTACGCCAATAACGGCGCCAGCGCCGGCAAGCACGGCGCCTTCCCGGTAACGACCGCCAACATGGTCGCCGGAACGGTTCCCTCGGGAACGGTCGCCGGCAACGCCGTCTCCAACACCGTCGGCGGCGCGTGTGCGGCCGACGCCGGTAACGCGGGCGCGCTCATCGATGCTAGCGGTACGACGACCAATCTCGTCAACGGCGTTAGCGGCGGCACTTCCGCATACACGACGGCTTCACCGGCTTACGTTGGTGAAGACATCGAGCTCGCGGTTGCGGCTAACGCACCTGCCGGTGCGCAGTCGGTGACCGAGACAATCACGCTCACCGCGAACTAAACCATACCGATTTCGCCGCGGGGCATGATGTGAATCCGCGGCGAATAGGCCTGGCATGATGCAGTTGAGAGGCGTCTTAGTCGTCCTGGGAGCGAGCTTGCTCGCGATGGTGCCGGAAACGGCGGGCACGATGGACATCGGGATTAACGTTACGCCGGCAAAACTCGAGGTTTCCATTCCGGCCGGAGCGACCTACAACATTCCGGTCACCGTGAGAAACTCGAGCGCCGACGCAGCCCATATCCAGTCCACCCTGGTCGACTTCGGAGTCGGTCTGAAAGGAGACTACAGATTCATGCGAGTCGGCACAGACCGATATTCGCTGATGCAGTGGGCCGCAATCAGACCTCGCGAGTTCGATCTTCCGGCGGGAACGTCGCAGCAGGTTCAGCTCACGCTCGCGATACCTCAGCGAACTGGATTGTCCGGAGAGTACAGCGGCATCGTCTTCTTTCAGACTCGTCCGCCACGCACGGGAGCTCGAGGCTTCGTCTTCTCGGTCCGAGTCGCTTCGAAAATCTACGAAACGATTCCCGGAACCGTGAAGCTCGACGGAGCGATCGCAAAAATGGCGGCGACGACGAGTAAAGGCGGTACCACCTACCGGGTGCTGTTCAGGAACACCGGCAACACGCACGTGTACCTGCACGGACAACTCGCGGTACAGCGCGGCAACAGCGTCGTCGATACGTTGCAGTTGGCAAACGACGAACTGGTTGAACGCGGCGAGGATCGACTGCTGGAAGTCAAAGGCAAGGCGCTCGATCCGGGAACGTACCAGGCCATCGCCACGCTCGACTACGGCGGAAAGACGGAGACCGGCGGTGAGATTGCGTTCGACGTCCATTGACGGCGAGCGATAGTTAGGGAGACCCGCGCGAGCAAGCTCGAGCGGTGTAGGAGTAGTGAAGGATCGCGTGATGACAATAAGGAGAGGTTGGACGCTGGCAGCGGCGCTGTTCGCAGTAGCGCTGTCGCTGACGGCCAACCCGCACGCATCCGCCCAGACGGTGAACCATCAAACGATCACCGTCAAGTGGAAGACGACCGCGTTGGTTCACATCACGCTCACGCCCAACTACTTCGCGGGATTCGGTCAAGTTCCGGCGATCATCGGAACGCAACCGCAACCGACGCACGGCCCCGGCGCGACGGGCGTCGGGACAGGGTCGGTCGATTTCGGAAGCGTGCTTGCCGGCAAGAATTACCTCTACAAATATGCGGTGCACGTCAACGTGTCCAGCTCCGATCCGACGGGCGTCAACGTCTACGGCGAAGGTGCGGTCAACTTCATCAATACCACCGACAGCAGCAGCTATCCGATCCAGACGTCGATATACTATTTGAACTCGACGAGCGGATCGCCGTCGGATCCGAATACCGGTTTCTCGGCGTCGGTACCGTTTCAGTTCTCGAGCGGTGTCGTCACGGGGGGCGGAAGTCCGGCCAGTCCTCCGACGATCGCGTATGCGTCGTATCCGGCACCGATCGCACAATCGAGCACGGCCAATAGCGATTTCTACTGGGATTACCAGTTGCACGTTCCGGCGACGGCCACGACCGGCAACTATTACAGCTGGGTCGTCTATACGGTGATAGGAAAATGAGGACCAGGCGCCCCCTCCTCATCGCGTTCGTGCTTCTGGTTGCGCTGCCCATCGCGGTGCAAGCGACGATTCAGCAACAGCGCGCGCAGATTCAAATTGCGATTACGCTCAACGTCACGCCGTACGTCGGATACCATCCCGCTCCCCCGATCGATCGAGACGCCGGCGGTGCGGCTGGGATCCTTGCCTTCGCGCACCTGCACGTTACCGATCGCCGTAAGCCGCACTTCGTCTCCGAAGGGTTGGTCTTCGACACGCACGACGTCGTAGCGCAGAACCAAGCCCCGGCGCTCGTCCAGGCGGAAGTGTCGCCAAATCCCAACGGCACGCTTCTCTATGGAAACAACTGTCAGGGCAGCGGCGCGGCGTGCAGCGCGATCAACATCACGCAAGCGGCGGGTACCACCCAACTTTATTCGTGTGTCTATCAGGTCATCGTCGACTCGAAGCAACCGTCGTGGACGCTCGATAGCGGTCTCTACACCGATTTCGAGCCGCAAGGCAGCGGTTCGGGTACCATTGCCGGTCATTACGTCGCATACAACGGATACATTGCGACGCCCAAACCGACCGCAACGCCCTTCATCGTGTACTCCGACGGGACGAACTGGACGACGTTCGCCGCGAACTCGACGGCGAAGACGTACTGCGTCGACCTGACCGTCACGATTCCTCAGAGCACCGTCGCGGGGACGTACGGTTCTCAAGCCGTGTATACGTTGTATTACTGATGCGGCGATTTGCAAACGTTTGGCTTCCGACCGCGTTCGCCTTTGCAGCGGTAGCGGCCGGCGCGACGGCGCAAGTGCATCCGCACCCTGTGATTCCGCCAGGCGCGCCGGTCGCGCATCCTAGCGTCGTCACGGTACCGGTCACGCCGATCCCAGTTCCGCGAACGACGTTCAAACCGCCGAAGTCGCTGTTGGTGCACGCCGTGCCGTCGGGAACGAAAGTTCCGCTCTCGCGGTTGCCGAGACTGCCGATGAAAACGGCGCTCAACACGATTATGCCCGGACACCACGGTCGCGGCGGCGGACGGTTCCGCCCGTTTGCGGCAACCGGCGCAACCTTGACCATCACCGCGGCCGCGGCATGCGCTACCGGAGGAACGACCGGTGCGCTATTCAACGTCAACTGTCAGCTTACGATCCAAGGCTCGAATATCTCGCTTTGGAGCAATGCCGATACCTATCAATATTACGTCGTTCCGCCCAACTCAGTTACGGCCACCGAGTTCGGCGGAGCCGGCCAGGGCTGTAACCCCGTGACCGATCCATGGACGTCCGCCAGCATTCCGGCGTGTACCGGAACGGACACGCTGCTCAGCCAGCAAGGTACGTATAGCTTCTTCGTGTACGACACGGTTCAGCAAGTCGTTGCGGCGGTCGTCTACGTTAACGCGGGACAAGTCTTCAACATCGGCGTCTATCAGGATCCGTTCCACACGCAATCGTCGGCGCAGTTCGACATCGCGACGAGCCCGGCAGCGTACATCTACTTAACCAACGTCGCACCGTCCGATCATTACGTCACCTACGTCATGTCGACCGGCGTCAATGCCTACTGCGTGTACTTGACGCCGTCCGCGAATCCGACGCCGTTGCCGCCGAGTCCACGGCCGACGGGAGGGGTCCTCAATCCTCAGCCGCTGCTCTGCAATCCGAACAACTCACCCGGCGTGCAAGCCCCAGGCGGAGATCTCTCGGTGACCTGGAGCTTCGATCAGAATCTCGAGGGCGGCGCGTATCAAATCGTCGTCTGGGACAAAGACGCCAACAACGGCGCCGGGGAAGCCTTGGGATCGGTACAAGTTTCGCTCTTGCAGTCGACCGGCGATGCGCTGCTGACCAAGGGCAGCACAACGGGAATGAACCCGTCGCCGGGACCCAACGGACCCACGTCGACGACCGTTTTGGCATGGAACTCGTCGACCGACCAGTCCGTCGGCGGCATCACTGCCTTGACGCAGCAGAACGTTCTCGCCAATACGTACACGTGGACGATGAGCGATCCGCAAGGCCAAGTGCTGGCCAATGCCTCGGAGGCATTGGGAGCCAACGGCCAGGCGAGTAACACGTTCAACATGCCGGCCGGCGCCTTTCCGCCGGGCGAGTACCCGAGCCCCAACTGGATTCTGCAGTTCTACAATCCAACGGCCAAACAGGTATACGGCTCACAGGCCTTCCAGATCGTCGGCTATCATAGCAAGACCCGGTTCGTTATCGGCGGAAAGGAGTCGGTACAGCTCAATTTCGACCAAAGCGGACCGCCCGAAGTGGTTACGGCGGACTTGAAGATCTATAACGACGGCGACTCCGTCTTCGGCGGCGCGTCCAACGCCGACTCGTTCGGCCAAGGCAACACCGTGCCGGCGATCGAGTTCACGACCGGACGATACGATTCGCTCACCGCGGCGTTCAGACCGCCGGGAGCGGCGCCAAACGGCGTTGCGTTCGGCGGCGTGACGGTGGCTCTGAGCGCCGGAGCAGCCGGTGAGAACTGCAAGAGCGCCGCCGGATGCACGGAGGTCGAAACCGACTCCAACGGCAACCAATGGACCGTCGCCGACTACTGCAGCGTTGCGCCTGCGAGCAGTCTCGGCTTACACGACCAGTGCGTCGTCACGCTCACGCCGGTCAATGCGAGCACGGTGCTGCCGCCCGGCGCCTTCATCGACATTCCGAACATGGTATGGTACGGCACCAATACGAACGCGAACTGGCCGTGCTTTTCGACGCCGTGCTTTGCTACGACGACCGAGTTGCCGTCGCACGGCCTCTCTTGGTCTTTCATTAACAACCTCGCCAATCCGACCGGCTGGACTCCCGTCTCGTTCGGCGGGCAGAATGGCGGCGGTCTGGTGCTTGCGGGCACTGCGCAGTTCGATTTTTCCGGTTCCCAAAACAGCGGTGGCACCGGGCGCAATAACAACGCGGCGCAGGGTACGACGCCGTGGGTCGGCGGCCACTTCTATCAGGCCGCCTTTACGCGCGCGGATTATCAGAACTCGACGCCGTTCTCGCCCGCAAACTCGCGCTTCGACGTCGCGTCGATCACCATCGTCAACAACTCGCAAAAAGGTAGCAACGGCGCGGCCGACGCCACGATCACCAACGGCGGCGCCGGCTATCCCGAACTCGCGATCGGGTTTCCGACAGTTTATACGCCAAGTCAAATCGTGGTCGATTCGGCGAGTACCGCGAACTGGACGAAGATAGCGTGCCCGTCGTCGTTCGGTTCACAGTACGTGTGCTTCAACGGACCAACGATAGCCGGCGCCGGCGGAACGGCACAACTCTTTGTCGACGTGCCCTTGAGCATCCCGAGCTTCGCGACGCAGGAACTCACCGTTCAGGCGTTTAGCGGAGACTTCGCTTACTTCACCTTAACCCCCGGCGGAGCCAACGAAAGCACGATCGACACGCAATCGTCGTTCGACGGTTTGGGAATTGCCGGCTGGTCGCTCAACAGTGCGCTGATGTCGGCGTCATTCAACCCGCCGACGGTCGGCTCGGGGCAGGCGCCGACGGCATTCCAGGTCGTCATTGAGAACACTACGACCGGTGCCGATCCGAACCCCGACTCCATCGACGCGCTCGTGCTCGAGGAGCGAGGCGGATCGCCGGCGGCCAACTATGCCGTCAGCGGCGGCCCGACGGTGACGACGACGCAAGGCGGCTGGAGTTATCTCGGCACCGTGAACTCAGCCAACCCGGCCAACACGCGCGATTATTGGTTCGGCGTCTGCCCGGCGGCAACGAGCGGCTGGGTGAGTCTCGCCGGCGGTCCGCCACAGCCCAACGGCATCGCGGTGCCGCTGAACTATGCGTCGGGAAGCTCGTACACGAAGATGGCAACATGCGCTGCCGATAACAAGTCCTTGCTCTCGGACGCTACGCACTCGACCGCAACGATCAATATGAGCTTGACCGGTCCGTTCGCTGCCGGAACGCAGACGTTCTATCTGTACGCTCACGGTGCAAACGGCGGCGGATGGTCCAGTCCGAAGACGTTCCAGGTAACGTTCTCGAACGAAGCGGCGCAATCGGGGTTCTCGAAGATCGGTGCAACGTGCGCGAGTCTGACGGCAATTGCAACCAACGCCCAGCCGTCTATCGGCGGAAGCCCCAACTGCTACGTGTACGAGCTCAAGAACGTCAGCGGCGGCGTTACGCCGGTCAATAAGTTCTTCATCACCATTCCGGCGTTCGACATCAACGGACTTCCGGCCACCGACACGGGCGGAAACCACTGGCAGTTGACGGCGCCGTTCGCCTCGACGATCACGCTGAGCGGAAACGGTTCGGCCGGCTGCACGGTGAACACCACCGGAGGTACTTTCAACCCCAATCCGGGCGTCTCGAACGGTCAAATCGAGATCGACGGCTGTAGCGTAGCGCCGGGCAAGGTTGTGGACGTGCAGTTCCAAGCATCGAGTCCGGGCGTGCAAAACGACACGTACGATTTTCCGGCCGCGTTAGAGACGGCCGGCGGTACGCCCGCCGGACAGACGTGGATCGGCGACCAGAGCGTGCAGGTGCAGTTCTCCATCGGCCTTGCGGTAACGGTGAATCCCACCAATCCGGGTTCCGGCGGCTCGACGCCGGTGGTTAGCTGTACGCAGTGCGCGTTCTCCGGGACGACGATCGACTACGGCTCAATCGGGAACAAATCGAACGTCGTCGGAACGGACGTCGCGAAAGCCAGCGTCATTTATACGGGAACGACCAGCTCCAACACCTGGACGCTAAGCGCCAGCACGAGCGGAAACCCGACGTGCGCCGGTGCGACTTGCGCGGGCGGCGCGCCGCTCTCCGAGCTCTTGATGCAGGTCGACAAACCTAACTCCAACTCGAAGTGCGCGGCCGCCAGCGTCGTCTACCAGAACTTCTCGTCGTTCGTTCCCGTCACGGCAGGCGGTGTAACGCTAGTAAGCAGCGGTCCGGAAACGAGCTGCGCGACACCGTACGAGATCATCAATAGTTACGAGGTACAAGTCGGCACCGAAGCGGTCAACGGCTACGTGCAGACGATAACCTACACGCTGGTCGCGAACTAGGAGAACGGTCCGCACGACGTGGAACCGTTGGCGCTCGCACTCGACATCGCTCGGGAGGCGGGCGCCGAGCTTTTGGAGCGGTTAAGCCGCCCGCGAGAAATCGCGGAAAAGTCGCGACGCGCCGACCTCGTGACCGACGCGGATCGGGCAAGCGAACGGCTCGTCCTCGCTCGACTTCGCAGCGCGTATCCGCAAGCCGCGATTCTCGCCGAAGAGAGCGGCGCGCACCCAGGCAGCGCCGACGAACGCTGGATCGTCGATCCGCTCGACGGCACGACGAACTACGCCCACGGCTATCCGCTCTTTTGCGTGTCGATCGCGTACGAGCGCAACGGCGAACTCGTGGCGGCCGTGGTGCACGCGCCGGCGATGAGAGAAACGTTTGCGGCCGAGCGAGGTGCGGGCGTAACGTTCAACGGCAAACGCACCGGCGCATCGGAGATCGATTGCCTCGGGGAGGCGATGACGTGCACCGGATTTCATCCCGCCGATTTCGAGCGCAACGCGTCGCGCTTTGCGGCCGCATCGCGCGCGGCGCAAGCGGTACGGCGCGATGGCACCGCTGCGTTGGACTTAGCGTATGTCGCGTGCGGGCGTTACGACGGCTTTTGGGAGTTCGATTTGAGCCCGTGGGACGTCGCGGCCGGAACGCTGCTCGTTCGCGAAGCCGGAGGCGCGGTCACGCGCGTCGACGGATCGGCGGCCGCGCTCGACGCACGCTCGATTCTGGCGACCAACGGCCGCATCCACGATGAGCTTTGCGAGATACTAACGAACACGCGAGAAGATCACCACCGGAGGGGCAAATGAAGGCACCCGCTATCGCGCGCGTTCTCGGCATCGCGTTTTTGCTCGTGGGCATTTTGGGTTTCGCCCCCTACGTTACCGTACCGGCCGATTTGACCGCGCAGTGGCTGACGCTCAACGCGGGCTACGGTTTCCTTGGCGGAGTCTTTCCGGTCAACGTCGCTGGAGACCTGATCGCCGTACTGTTTGGAGTTTGGGGGCTCGTCGCGTCGGGTACGTTCGCCGCCGCGGTGCGCTACTGCCGTGCCATCGCGTGGATTTACACCGTGCTCGTCGTGCTTGGTGCAATTCCTATTACCAGCACCCTTTTCGGGGTCGTACCGATTTACGGCTACGACGTCGGGCTGCACCTCCTCGTTGCCTTACTGGCGTTTTACGGCGGTTACGGCGCCGCCCGTTACGAGCCTACGCCGCAAGAGGCGCCCGCCGAATCCATTCGCCCGCCCGTAGCTTGAGCTGCGTGAGGATCGCGCGGAAACTCCACGCGGCGATCCAACCCATCGGCACGCTATAAAGACCGATGTGAAAGCGCTCGATTCCGATCCATGCGAACGGAATCACGAGAGCGCTGCACATCAGGCCAACGAACATCGAGAACTGCGTGTCGCCGGAAGCGCGGATCGGCGCCATGGAGACCATCGCCCAGCCTTTGATCGGAAGCGTCCCCATGTGCAGCGCAAGCGGTATCGCCGCGATGGTTGCAACCGCCGCATTGAGCGTGAAAACGAATGCCAGCGGCCACGCAAGCGCGGCTGCGACGACGCCCGCAATCGTGGTGACGATCAAACCGAGTTGCTGCGCGCGGGCCAGAAAGGCTTGCGCGCCCGCCGGATCGCCGGCGCCGAGCCGTTGGGCGATGATCGTTTGCGTCGCGCTCTGCAGCGGCTGCGGGATCACGAACGTGAGGTCCGAGACGACGTTGAGCGCTCGGAACGCCGAAACGATGGTAGGGCCCAGCGGAGCGAGCATCGCCACGATGAAAATGTCCGGCGCCATCACGCCCAGCAAAAAGATCGCTTCCGGTAATCCCAGCGACGCACAACGGTTAGCCAGCGCCAGCGGCGCTTCGGACGAAGCGAAGATGCGATACGCGGGCTTATAGGCGACGTAGACGAGAGCGAAGACCGCCGCAATTGTTTCCGAGAGCAGCGACGATACGCCGGCGCCTTCGATGCCGTAGGGATGGTGCGTACCCCAGCCTAGGGCGAGCACGAGTAGCAGCGGTATGTGGACGGCGTTGACGATTACGAGCACCAAGATGCCGAGAATACGGTTTCCCGCCGCTCCCAAGCCGACGATCAACGAGCCCGAAATCACCATTGGTACGAGCGACGCGCAGCGCAGCACTAAATACCCGCCGCTTGCATGCGCGCTTGCCAGGTTGCCGACGAGCAAATGGACGATCGGCGTCGCCAACGGGAAGCTCAGCCCGAAGCAAACGAACCCGCACAGAATCGGTGCAATCGCGCCGGCGCGAATCGTTCGTGCAAAGCCGTCGATATCGCTCGCGCCGATGCGCTGCGCCGCAATGATCGAGAGCCCCGTAAGCAGACCGAAGATTCCGAATGCGATCGCGACGAAGACGGTCGTCGCGGCGGTCGCGCCGGCCAGCGCTACGGTACCGAGTGATCCGATAGCGATGGTATCGACGATGCCGAGCAGCTGATCGGCCAGCATTTGCACGCCCGCCGGAAGGGAAAGACGCCTAAATGCGGCGCCTACGTTCGTGTGATCGACGACCATTCACACCAAGACAAGCTTGGAAGGACGCGGGTTTCAGCGTAGTTTGTCGAGTTCCGCGAAGAAGTTCTCGATTTCGCCGTCGGTGGTGTAAAAGTGAGGGCTCACGCGAATGCCGCATCCCGGCCGGTAGTCCACGAAGACGCGCCGCGCGATCAACGCGCGGCACGCGGTGTCGGATCCGTCGAAGTCGATCCCGATCCAGCCGGTGCGGCGTTGCGGTTCCAGCGGCGTGTTTACACGCAGTCCGCGTTCGAGGGCCATCTCGACGAGCTTGCTCGTGAGGCGCACGTTATGCTCGCGAATGCGGGCGACGCCGATTTCACCAATGATATCGTGGCCCGGTTTTGCAACTGCATAGCCGGGAATCGTCGGCGTGCCGGTGGCAAAGCGATACATCGACGGCGCGTGCTCGATCGGCGCCGGCTCGAACGAGAACGGCCGCGCGTGCGCGAACCATCCGGTAACGGCCGGCCGGAAGTATTCCAGCAACGCCGGTTTGATATAGATCCAGCCGCAGCCCGGTCCCCCGCATAACCACTTGTGCGAGCCGCCCGTCACCATGTCGAGATCCCACTCGGTCACATCGTACGGATAAACGCCCGTCGTCTGGTATGCGTCCACGCAGAGCAACGTGCCGTACTCGTGACAATGCGCTTGAATCGCGCGAATGTCCGCCACCGCGCCCGAAACGTAATACGCGTGGGAAAGCACGGCGATGGCCGTTTTGTCCGTAATCGCCGAAAGAATGCGATCGAGCGATATCGTGCGCCCGTCGTCGCTCGGGATCGCGCGAGTGACGGCGCCGTAGCGCTCCCATTCTTTCCAGACGTACGTGAGCGAAGGAAACTGGAGCGCTTCGAAGACGACCTCGTTTCGCTCCCGCCCGAAACCGATGCAGCTGGCAATGGCAGCCTGCAGCACCGACACGTTCGGACCCAAAAAAACGCTGCCCGCCGGCGCGCCGACGATCGCTCCGATTCCATCGGCGATTTCGCCGATTCGCGGGATCCAAGCTTCCCACGCTTCGGGTCCGTCGGCGGCCCATTGGTTCCAATAGGTTTCCAGCGCCGCTTTCGCCTGACGCGGAGCGGCGCCCATCGAGTGGCTCACGAGGTACGTCGACGTGCCGAGAATCGGAAAGTCGTCGCGACGGAGCGCTTGCGTCATCGAGCTATGCATACGTGCTACTCGTACCTAAAAGCGTACGGACGTCCCAGAGCTCCGGGAAGAGTTTGTAGGCGAGCGTCGCCTGCAGATAATCCACGCCGGGCGAGCCGCCGGTGCCGCGTTTGAATCCGATCATCCGCTCGACCATGCGCACGTGTCGCGAGCGCCAGAGGAGAAGGCGCTCGTCGAATTCGATGAGCTCTTCGAGAAGCAGATAGAGATCGTAATCTTGGCCTTCGCCGCTGTAGATGCGCCGATACGACTCGACGAGCGCATCGGACGGTTCGACCGCGAATCCGCGCCGCTTCAACACGCCTTTGAGCTTGTCGTACAGCGACGGTTCGGAGGCTCGGCGCTCGAGCCGCGCGCGCTGCACGTCGTTGAGCTCGACGTGCTTGAGCACGTCGGTGCGGCGCAGGCCGCAGAGAAATTCGACCTCCCGAAACTGTATCGACTGAAAGCCGCTCGCGGGGTTCAGGTTGTCGCGAAACGCGTTGAACTCTTGCGGCGTCATCGTCTCGAGAATGTCGACCTGCTGCTCGAGCAGTCGCTGAATCGTGTGAATTCGGCGAAAGTGCTTGGTAACGCGGAGAAGATCGTCGCGATCCAGCGCGCTCATCGCGGCCTCGAGCTCGTGCAGCAACTGCTTAAACCATAGCTCGTATACTTGATGGATGATGATGAAGAGCATCTCATCGTGGTGCGCGGGTTGCGAAAGCGGCTGCTGCAGTGCCAGCAGTTGGTCCACCTTGAGATAGGAACCATATGAGAGACGCTCGCTCATGTGCTCATTTCACCGTGACGTCGAACGTAACGATCTTGGCGGGCGGCGCGTTCGGCTCGAACGGCCGCCCGTAGGAGAAGTGGACGGTGGTCGTGCCGGTCCGGTTGGCGTGATAGATGAAGATCTGCTGTCCGCTTCCGCCCATCAAGCCGGTGGTGGGATTTTGGTAGACGTTTCCTTCGTATGCCACAATCTTGCCGTCGTCGATCGCCTGGGACCACGTGTAACCGGTCGTATCGTTTGATGCCAGCGCGATGAAGAACTCTTCGCCGGCATCGACGGCAACGGGCTGGGAAGCGTCGGTGAACACCGGCGTATGAGGCGTCAAGCCCAGGAGCGCCACCGTCGCCAAACACAACAGCAGTTTACGCATTGAGCTCTCCACCAATTGCGGCAAACTGTTCGTCGATCGTCCCGCGCAACACGTGCCAAGCCATCAGATAATCCGCGGCGAGCGAGGAAAACGGCGCGCGAAACGTCTCGGGTTTGTTGCGCTCGATGAGCGCGTGCGAGATCCAGGCGGGAGCATACCCCGCGACGAGCGCCGCTGCGGCGAGCCACGGCCTGCGCGTTGCGACCGAGGCGGCAACGAGCGTCGTGGCAGCGACCGTTCCGGCGACGTGGAAGGCCCGCGTCGCCGGCTGGCTATGCGCGAGCAGATAGCGCGGCCAAAACTGTTGGAAGCTCATGCTACGGGATACCCCGTGGGAGCGTCGAAATCCGGCAGCCGTCATGAACGTTTTGCGCTTGAGCTGGGCCGCTTGCGCCGCTGCGGTCGCTTTGGTCGCATGCTCCGGTGGCGGCCACCCCGGCGGTGGTGGTCAGCCGTCGCCGCAAGCGACCAATCCCGTGAACTTCCCGCTCTTCGACGGGGCCGAGGTTCTATCGTCGCGACCGTGGCACGAAACGATCTCCTCGCGTCCCGGCGTAGCCGACAGCGCGCTGCTCTCGCAAGGGGCGGGAACCTACGACGGGCACGACGTCGTCGCAGGTACGCAGGCGATGATGCCGTCGCTCGAAGCGTGGCTGCGCGATCTCAACGCGCATCCGCCCAGCGGCTACACGTCGGCGCTGAGCGGTAACGACGTCGATGCGGTTCGCGATCATACGCGCGACCTCGGCATCGACTTCGCAGTGTTCGAGCGTCCCGAAAACGGCAAGCAGCACGGCGTCGTCGTGCTCGCGGTCGATCCAGCGACGCTCGATCAAAAAGCGGGACCGATGCTAGGCATGATCGGGAAGTTCAAGCTGCTCCCGCAAACCTTGCGCGACTCGATCGACGGTCAAGCGAAGAGGCAAACCGGGTTCACCGTCACCGAGTTGACGAATCCGAATACGCCCGTCGGCGCAGCCATCGCCGCGCTCGATCAGTTACGCGATTTCGGCGGGCGCGGCATCGTCATCATCGACGCGACGAAGCAGTAGCCGCAGCTTGAGTAACGGCACCGCTCGCTGGCGCGAGTACGGGCAGTGGACGGTGCTCAACGCCCTTTGGATTCCGCTGTCTTTCCAAGACGCCGCGCTGATGACCATTGCGGTACCGGCGGCGCTGCTCAAGCTCGCTCCCGCGCAGCACGTCGCCGCGCTTTCGGCGCTAGCCAGCATCGCGGCGTTCGCCGCTATGGTCGTGCAGCCGCTGGCGGGCTGGCTATCCGATCGCCTGCGTCGCGGCGGCGGGCAGCGCAAGATGTTCGTCGCGGCCGGTCTCGCACTCGACGTCGCGGCACTCATTGCCATCACGTTCACGCACACGCTGCTTGCGTTCAGCGCATGTCTCGTCGTCGCGGTTGCGGCGTCGAACGTAGCCCTCGCGGCGTATCAAGCGTTGCTGCCGGAGCTCGTGCAACGGCATCACTGGGGAGCCGTTTCCGGCCTTCGGGGAGCCTTGACGCTCGTCGGAACGGTGCTCGGCCTGGCGACCGCCGGAAACGCTCCCGATCCTCACATCACGTTTATTGCGGCTGCCGCGATCGTCGCGATTTGCTCGCTCACGCTCTTAGGAGTGCGCGAAATCGAGTATACCGAACCGGAGCACGCGCACGTCCGCGACTGGCACGACTTTATGGTCGTCTTTGCGGCGCGCATCCTCGTCTTCTTCGGACTCGTGCTGCTGCAGACGTTCGTGCTGTTCTACTTCCACGACGTTCAGGGGCTGCCCGACGCCTCGGCCGGTACGGCCGTAGCGGCATTTTGTACGATGCTGGGCGCGACCGGATCGTCGATCTATCTCGGCGTTCTCTCCGATCGCGCGCCGCGCAAGATCGTTACGGCGATCTCGGGTATTCCGATGGCGCTCGCAGCGATCGGCTTTGCAATCGCTCCTGCGCCGCAATGGATCTTCTTATACGCGTTTCTCTTCGGCATCGGTTTCGGCGGGGTCTTTTCGAGCGGTTGGGCGCTGGCGATGGACAGCATCCCCGCCATGCGCGACGTCGCGCGCGATCTCGGCCTTTGGGGCATTGCGACCAATCTGCCCAACGTCGTTGCCCCGCAGATCGGCGGCTGGCTGATCGGGATCTTTCACGGCACGCGCGACGGTTATCAGGCCGTGTTCGGCCTCGCCGGCTTTAGCTTCGCGCTGGCCTCGCTTTCAGTGCTGCGCGTCGGCCGTTCTCCGCTGTCGTCGATGTGGGGCTTGGCGCCGCGCTTCGCGGCCATCGTCTCGAACTACGTCTGGGATCATATCGTCTATCGCGTGCGAGTCTTCGGATCGCTTCCCCGAAACCGGGGTGCGACCTTGATTGTCGCCAATCACCAGCACGAGATCGAAGGCCAGGTGATCGTGGCCACGACCACGGTGCGCAACGGGCCGTGGCGGCATCCGCTGTTCATGGTCAACGGCCGTCGCATGTTCGAGCCGGGATTCTTGGCCGTGCGTCTGCCTTTCTTGCGTTCCGTGTTGCGCAACTACAACCCGGCGCCGCTTTTCATGACTTTGGGAATGATGCCGCTCGAAAACGAGCTCGGCTCCCGACAGATAGCGTCGCTGGCCTGGTCGCTGCAGCGCAAGCACGGCCCGCAAACGCTCGACG
The DNA here is from genome assembly GCA_963715435.1 of Vulcanimicrobiota bacterium. GTDB lineage: Bacteria > Vulcanimicrobiota > Vulcanimicrobiia > Vulcanimicrobiales > Vulcanimicrobiaceae > JAFAHZ01. Next base: position 886,547 of record OY970243.1, on the reverse strand, counting down.
TTTTCTTCGACGAACGTGCGGCCGGGATGTTTGCGCCGGGTACGAAGACCGACGAGCTGCTCGAGCCGCAGAACTTCGAAAAATCGCAGACGGTGGTCAAGCTGACCGCGTTGCGTGAGCCGTACCGCCAAGAAATCCTCGAAGAGACGCGACGGCTTATCGATGAGGACCTCGCACGAATGGAAAAGGTCGTGCGCCGCGGAGCGACGTTTTACGCGACGCCGGAAGGGTTTTACTCATCGGACGGCCGCCTCGGACGCATGAAAGGCGTATACGACCGTCTCGCGCCATATACAACCGTGTATCTGTTCGCAATCGGCTACGATCCGTTCGTCTCGAAGCGGTTGTCGATGCTCTACCGGATCGTGCGGCTCGACGATAAATCGAAGCTCAAAGAGGCGCTTGCGGCCAGCCGGCCGATTACGACCAGCCATCTGCTCGGCGCATGGCTCGAAAACCGAACGCGTCCGTTTACCGCGCAAGAAGCATGCGACGCCGTGGCGGCGCGGATGCGAGAACTGCCGCCGCAGCTGTTCGTCGATCCAGAGCTTCGCCGCGATCCCGCCCGCATGGTGCGCGCCGCTCTTGCGCTGATGGTCGAGTGGAGAATTTTGCGTCGCGACGGCGACGCCTACGCGCTAACGGAAACGCGCCGTCATCCGCAGTTTCCGATCGTGCAAGATATTGTCGCCTACCAGGCGCGCTTCTTGGAAGAAAGCATCGCGAACGCCGGTTACTCTGCGATGACGACCGTTGCGTAAGTCATATCGGCGCGGCCGGGGAGATGCGGCCGCTGCTGCGTGTTTCCCGGCGGCCCCAGGTGGAAGTCGTCGTAATCGAACCCAATTACTTGAAGATTGAGCAGGTCGCCTTTGCAGAACGTCTTCGCCCCGCCCTTACCGTAGTTGCCGAGGTTGTCCGGCACGCGCTGGGTGCCGGTTCCTTCGAAAAGTAACGTCGCAAAGCCCAATCCGGTGCTGCACGGCTTCGAGGACGGTGCCGGCGGAACGTTGGCATCGATGATATTGGCCAGCACCTGTGTGACGCCGTGCGGAAAACGCAGGCTGACGGCGGCACCGCCCTTATGATCGGAGTGCGCGGTGACGCCGCTAAAGCTCGGCAGCATGGCGCGACGAAAATCGGCGCTGGCCGTTCGGGTCGTCTTTTTCCCGTTTTGCGAATACGTTACCGTCAGCGTATATCTTCCGGCCGGCGGCATCTTGTTGAAAGCGATGAGGGTAACGGGATCGGTCGCGTCGACGCCGTCGAGCTGATAGCCGATCTGGTTGGCGAGACCTCCGCGTATCGCCGCAAAGCCGCCCACCAATCCGCTTCCGGACGCGCCGCCGACGAGCGTCGCGCCGGGCAGCGTATTGAGCAGCTGCGCCTCGTTATCGAACGCGGGAATGCCGCCGAGCTGAGATTGCTCGTGCGGCGTCACGACGTAAACGTCGATCGGCTGGTGCGGTTGCACCGGAAAGGATGCGGAGTGCGCGATAACGTGCCCGATCTCGCGCAGTGTCTGGGGTTGCAGCGCGACGTCGATGGAAAGATTCGTATCTTGAGTGATCGTGATGCCGTCTTCATGAAAGGAGCGATAGCCTTTGACGCTCGCGTCCAAAGCGTACGTATCGGGAATGATGCCGACTATCGAATAGAAGCCATGGGCATCGGTCAATGCGGTGTACTTTCCGGACGGCGCGACGAGTTCGATGCGAACGCCGGCGAGTGGGCGATGGGCCGCCGTGTCGACCGCGGTGCCGTGAATCGAACCGACCGTAGCGGCGGGCGATCGAGCTATGACCAGAAGTGCCAGCATCGCGACGACGAGCGCTAGCCTCGTGAGTGCTGACGTTTGCTGCCTGCGAGCGCTCGCCCCTTGCGTTCGAAGGCTACAAGCGCCAAGCGAACGCCGCCCCGAACTGCGCCTTTGACCCGGCCGTCGGCGCCCACGACGCGATGTGCCGGAACGAAGAGGTCGATCGGCGTCCCGCCCAGGGCCTTCGCAACGCCCCGGTGCGCCATCGGGCGACCGATCGCGCGCGCAACGTCCGCGTAAGAGACGAACTCGCCGAAAGACAGGCCAGCGACGCATTCCCAAACCGCTCGATAAAACGGCGTTCCGTCGAAGTTTAAGGGAAGATCGAAGCGGCGCAAGCGGCGCGCAAAGTACGCTCGCACCTGTGCCGCGGCCTCAGCCAGAAGCGCGTCGCCCGGCGCACGAGCGGCTGCCGCTCGCCTGCGTCGCGCGAACCGTGCCGCCACGATGTGATCCCGGTCGCTTTCTACCTGGAGAACGAACGGCAAAGGTGTGAGTATCGTTAAATTCATACCTTATGACTGGACGGCATGCTAAGATGCTCCTCTGCGGGAGGCCCCTTTTCGTGATTCGTTTGATGTTGCGCGCCGTTGCCTTTTCGTGCATCGCCGCGCTGACTGCCTGTTCCGGTGCCCTTCCGGAACGCGGCGTCGTCGCGCCCGACTCCGACGGGCTCGGACCCGACAACGGATACTATCCGCTCGCGTCATTGAATGCGGTTCGCCGGGTATGTCCGCCCGTCCAAGCGCCCGGAGAAATGCGCTGCTTTGCCTGGATGCGCACCGATTTGCACGCGCAAAGTGCATTCTCAAAAGGCATTCCTAAAGGCGTCGGGTATTCGCCGGCACAGATTCAGTCGGCGTACGGTCTCGACGTCACCAAAGGGAGCGGCGAAACGGTCGCCGTCGTCGACGCGTTCGGCTACGACGCGGCCGAATCCGATCTCGCGACGTATCGCAGCGCCGCCGGTTTGTCGCCGTGCACGAAGAAGAACCGGTGCTTGCGCGTCCTCAACGAGAACGGTCAACCATCGCCGTTGCCGCCGCAGCCGCCGTCGTCATCCAATAAAATCGGGTGGACGTTTGAAGAGGCGCTGGATCTCGACGCCGTCTCTGCGACTTGCCCCAAGTGCAAAATCATTCTGCTTCAGACGAGCAGTCAGTATAGCGGTTCGCTGTATAAGGCCGTTGCGGCCGCAGCGCGTTTGGGCGCCGCCGTCATCGGCAATTCGTGGGGCGGCGGAGAGGCGCTTCCGGCCGCGCCGCCGGCATTCAATCAGCCCGGGCACGTGATCGTCGCGAGCTCCGGCGATTCCGGCGGCGGCAACCGCTATAACGGCGGTCCAGAGATGCCCTGCACGTACGCGAACGTCGTGTGCGTGGGCGGAACGCGACTGACGCACAAGGACGGAAAGTGGAAGCAAGTCGTCTGGAACGATCTTGCCACCAGCGCCTGCGGCGGTCCCTGCGGCGCTACGGGAAGCGGCTGCAGCCAGATCGTTCCCAAGCCGTCGTGGCAGAGCGATAAGGGCTGCACTCGCCGCAGTGAAACCGACCTCGCGGCGACGGCGAGTCCCCTTGCGCCGTTTGCGATTTACAACTCGCTCTTCAAAATGCTGTACGGCTCGGGGTGGCAGGCCTTCGGCGGAACGAGTTTATCGGCGCCCTTGGTGGCGGGCATGTTCGCACTTGCCGGAAACGCGGCGTCGCGTCACGGCGCCAAAGAGATTTGGCAGAATCGCGCGGCGCTCGAGGACGTCGTCAAAGGAAACAACATCGATACGCCTCTGACCGGTCCATGCGCCTCGAGCTTTACGTACATCTGCGTGGCCCGACCCGGCTACGACGGACCCACGGGTTGGGGCACACCCAACGGAACAGGAGCCCTCTAAATGAAGCGCCGCTTACTCGCGCTCGCAACGCTCGTTGCACTCGCCGCATGTTCGGGACGATCCTCGGGCGGCGGAATGTTGCCGGCAGTGCAGACGATCGACGACTCCGATGCCGGGTTAACGCCCGCCAACGGTTACTATCCGATGGCGACGCCCAACTCCGTGCGTCCGATGTGCCCGCCCACGACTCCCGACGCATTCCGTTGTTTCGGCTGGATTCGCACCGATCTCGTTGCGGTACCGCGCGGCGACGCCATTCCGTATGGCGTCGGTTACACACCTGCGGACATTCAGGCCGCGTACGCGCTCAATCCCAAAGCCGGCAAAGGCCGAACCGTGGCGATCGTCGATGCGTTCGGGTATACGCGCGCTGCGGCAGATTTAGCGATTTACCGGCAAGCCGCAAAACTGCCGCCTTGCACCATTGCCAACCGCTGTCTGAAGATTCTCAACCAGAACGGAGCCGCATCGCCGCTGCCGGCGCAACCGGCGTCCAGCAATACGAACGACTTCGGTTGGGTCTACGAACAATCGCTCGATCTCGATGCCGTTTCCGCCGCCTGTCCGCTCTGCCATATCACGCTGATTCAGGCGAGTAATTCCACCACGCTTTCGACCGCGACGGCGACGGCGCTGCGGGAGAGCCACATCGTCAGCTTGTCGTTCGGCGCAGCTGAATCGGGCCATTCGCCCAACTCCGGCTTGCCGTCGCACGGTTACGCAATCGTAGCCAGCTCGGGTGATTTCGGAGGCGGAAGTAAGCCGCAAGGCAGCAGCCACGGCGGTCCGCAGATTCCGTGTTCGTGGTCGACGGTCGTTTGCGCCGGCGGAACGAAGCTGGAACATTTCGGTGCGTCGTGGACCGAAACGGTGTGGAACGACGAAGCCAAGCGTGAGTGCGGCACCGGCACCGCGCCGTGCGGCGCTACGGGCAGCGGCTGCAGCCGGATCGTTCCCAAACCCGCTTGGCAACACGATCCAGGATGCCGCATGCGCTCGTCAGTCGACGTTTCGGCCGATGCGTCGGTCTTCACGCCGCTAGCGGTGTATAACTCGAACTTCCGAAGCGCCAGCTCACCATCTCCGTGGGCCGGCGTCGGAGGCACGAGCCTATCGGCGCCGCTGATCGCAGCAGTGTTCGCGCTGGCCGGTAACGTGGCGACTCGTCACGCCGCCATGGAACTCTGGGAGAAGCACGATTCGCTGCGCGACGTCATCAAGGGCAGCAACGTCTACCTCCCGGTCACCGGGCCGTGCGCGTCGCGCATTCGATACGTCTGCGTAGCCGACCGCGGCTACGATGGTCCCACCGGCTGGGGAAGTCCCAAAGGGACGTCAAACTTCTAGTTACTTCTCGAGGAGGTATACAGTGAGACGTTTTCTCATGGTCGCTATGGCTGCATTAGCAGCGGCGATGCTGGCGGCGTGCAGTCACTCGCCGCTCCAGCAGTCTTTGTTGCCGTCCCAGCCTAACGCGGCTCCCGGAGCGTCGAGCGCCTCCGGGATAATGACGGCGGAAGAGCTTCGCGTGATGGCGGCGCCGCGCTATCGCGCCTGCGCAACGGCACCACGCGGTTATTGGTCGTGCTATGCGATCCTCAGCACCGCATCGATCGTGCCGGATCTCTCCCCGAACTCGTCGTCGTGCCTGCACTCTCCCGGTTGCTATGTGGCCAGCGACTTACAGGCAGCGTACGGAGTGACGTTGGCGGCAAAGAGCGGCGGCAAGGGCGTAACCGTTGCGGCCGTCGATGCCTTCGGCTATCAAAAAGGCTACAAGGGCGCCGTCAAGGATTTGACTGCGTATCGAAAGCTGGCCGGGTTGCCACCCTGCGGCAAGGGCTGCTTCAGGATTGTCAATGAGAACGGCGGATCGAAGTTGCCACCCGCGGGAACCGGCAATAACTTCGGCTGGCAAGCTGAGGAAATGCTCGACATCGACATGATCTCGGCAATGTGCCCGAACTGCCATATCCTTCTCGTGCAAACCAGCTCGAACGGCAATAAGGCTCTTGTGGCAGGAGTAATCACCGCTCTCAAGATGGCGTCCGTCGTGAGTAACTCTTGGGGCGGCGCAGAACAAGTGCCGACGTATCCGATTTTCGATAAGCATCCGGGCAAAGTCGTCACCGCAAGCGCCGGCGACGACGGTGCCGGTGCCCCGGTAAGTCAGGGAGGCAACAGTCCGGAGTCACAGCCGTGCGGATTTGCCGGCGTGGTTTGCGTCGGTGGAACCTCGCTGCTCGTGAGCAACGGCATCTACCGAGGCGAAAAAGTGTGGGAAGAGTTCAAATATAAGAGCGGCGGCGGACTGCACAACTATGGGGCGACCGGAAGCGGCTGCTCGGCGATGGTTGCCAAGCCGACCTGGCAGAAAGATAAAGGCTGTAAGAAGCGCTCTGCTACCGACATCTCCGCCAACGGAGATCCCGTAACCGGCGTCGTGATCGCCTGTACCCCGTGTGCCAACCTCTATGGCTTCACGCCGCCATATCTGGCCGGAATCGGCGGAACGAGTGAAAGTTCGCCGCTAATCGCGGCAATGTACGCACTCGCCGGCAACGCCGGATCGATCGGAAGCGCTTCGCAGAAGATCTGGACGAGTTCCAAGAGCGAATTTCACGACATCACGGAAGGGTTCAACGACGCGAAGATCTTGAATCCGCCGTTCAACAGCGGCGACACTCGAACAGGTCTCGTCTGCAAGAAGTCCATTAGGTATGTTTGCAAAGCGGGTCCTGGTTACGACGGTCCGTCCGGCTGGGGTTCGCCCAAAGGTCTCGGCGCGCTCTAAACGATGACTCGAACGGCGACGTTCGCCGCAACAACGGCGATGGGGCTGCTCGCGGTTTGCGCCGCGGCAGCCCCTTCGTTGCCCAGCTCGTGGAAGGACGGAGCGTCGATTGTCGATTCCGGATCGACCAACACGGCCGGCTACACGATCCGCGTTTGGTCGGACGGTACTGCCGGCGTGACGTATCAAAACCGCACGGATGTCTCCGCCTCAGCCAAAGCGTTTACGATCTCGCCGTCGCTGGCGGCTCGCTTCTTCGCCGATCTCAAAGCGGCGCGCGGCGGTAAGGCGCAAGCCGAGCGCTGCATGAAGAGCGCGTCGTTCGGTACCTCCACGCACGTGTATTGGCATGACTGGACCTCGCCCGATCTGGACTGCCCGCCCGGCGATGCGCTGACGTCGGCGGTTCTCAAGGACGTAAATGCCATTCGTTCCGCCGGCAAGGTGACCGCGGCTCCACTGCATGGCGGCATGCTCCCCGGCGGTCCGCCGCGGGTCATCGTCAGTCCGTTGCCCACATAATAGGTAATGGGCGATCGCGCCAAACTGGAGTTAGACGACTGTAAGCCGCGCTCCAAGGCGGGTTTCAAGAACAAGAGCGAAGCGCAGAAGATCCTCACGGAGAACGCACGGCGCCTCGCCGAACTTCACGACGTATTCGCCACGCAAAAAGACTATGCACTGCTGATCGTTTTGCAAGGCATGGACGCAGCCGGAAAAGACGGGATCATTAAGCACGTCATGTCCGGGATGAATCCCCAGGGCGTCAACGTCTACGGCTTCCGAAAACCAACCGAAGAGGAAGAGCTCCACGATTTCTTGTGGCGGGAGAGCAAAGTTTTGCCGGAGCGCGGTCGGATCGCCATTTTCAATAGGTCGTATTACGAAGAGGTTTTAGTCGTTCGAGTCGAGCCGGACTTGCTCGAAGAAGAAGCCGCCGGCAACGGCCGTCGCGTCTGGGAGCATCGCTACGAAGACATCAACTGCTTCGAACGGCATCTGACGCGCTGCGGTACGATCGTCCTCAAGTTTTTTCTGTACCTCTCGAAAGAAGAGCAGCGCGAACGTCTGCTCGCGCGCTTGGAGACGCCCGACAAAATGTGGAAGGCGTCGGATGCCGATCTCGCCGGCCATGCAAAGTGGGAGGCGTACGCGCATGCTTACCGGCAGATGCTCGAACATACGCACACCGAGTGGGCGCCCTGGCACGTCGTTCCCGCCGACCGAAAATGGGTGGCGCGCGCGCTCATCGGACGGACGGTGGTTGAAACGCTCGAGGCGCTGAAGCTTCGGTATCCCGACCTTTCGCCGGAACGGAAAAAGCGCTACGCCGAACTGGCCGCACAGCTCAAAGAGGAGTAGCGATTAATCTCCGCCGGATTGCAGATCCTTGCGAACGTCAGCGCTGAGGTCGACGCCGCCCGACGACGGGGCGCGCTGGTAGATGACTATCGCCATGTTGCGTTTACGCGCGACCTGCGAGGCGTCGTTGCGGATTTGCGAGACGATTGCATCGTAGAGCCGCCGGCGAGCTTGCCGTAGTGCCGCGATGCGGGCGTCGGTGTCGGCGCGCGACGTGCGCTCCACACTTTGCAGTTGGATAAAGCGCCCGTGAAGATCGTTTCCGGCGCGCACGACCGCGTTGCCGACATTCGACGCGGCAGTTGCGGGGTCGTAACCCCGAAGCGCCGCCGCTTCAGGCGGCAGCGATTCGACGATGTGGGTGCGCAGTGCTGCACTGGCCCCGGTCGCGTGCGCGACGGCTCCCGCCATGCGTGCATCGTCGGCGCTCTCTTGCGCGCGCAGGTCAGCCGCGTACGCCGCAAGCACTGCGGCATCCGAACGCGCGCGGATCCTGACCGCCGAGGCGACGCCGGCGTCGAGCGCGTCGAGTTTTGCTTGTAACGCCGCGCGATGCGACGTGTCAAGGTGAAGGTTGCGCAGTTTCGTTACCAGCACCAGGCGTTGGCCGGCGTGCGACTTTTCGAGGTCGAACGCCAAGGTCGTCTCTTTTTCGCGCAACTGCTGCGCTCGCGCCTGGAGCGCGCGCTGCGTCCGCATCGACATCGCCGCGCGGTAAGCGGCCAGTGTCGCTTGACCCGATTTCGACGCACCGCTGCGAAATGCCGACGCATCGTCGGCCGGAATGCGCTGCGACTGCATGCCTGCAAGGTAGCTTTGCTCGCTCGACCGGTACGCAGCACCGTTCGAACCGCTCATAGCCTGTGCGTGCCGGCCGGCATTAGCCGCCGCTGCCTGCAGGTCGGCAGCGTCCTTTCCGACCGAACTCGATAGCGTGCGCAAGCCGTTAACGTGCTCGGTCGAGCGCATCGCGGCGATTTCACGGTCGTATTGCGCGAGCACCGGATACAGCGGATGCTCCGTGACGAGCTTTTGCACATCGACGTAGCCGGTGACTACTGCGAAGACGAATGCAATCATCATGGAAACTTCTGAACCCACGAGAAATCCATGCCGTTGGTGCCGGATGCGGCGGCGATTGCGGTCATGGGGTTGAGGTTGAGTGCGTCGAGACCAACCGCCGAAGGTTGCTGCTGCGCTCCGGAAATACCCACCAGCGACGGACCCGACGAACTGTACATGCGCATGCGGATGCCGGTGGCGATGCTGGGATGCGCCTCGAGCCCGACCGACTCTTCCTTCGGATTGCCGAAGGTTTCGTTGGCCGTCGCCGTGACATTCTTACCGAGCGCCTTTACCGCGTTGAGACCCAGTCCGGTCTGCAGATCGTTGGTAATCTGCAGGTCGGTGAATCCGAGCGACGATCCGAGGGAAGCCGAGAGCGGTTCGAGCAACTGACGCGTGAAGGCGGTGTTGACTTGCGCGCGCGCGAGATTCGCCGCGGCGCCGCCCATCGAGAAGTCGCCGCTGGCGGTTTGACCCGACGAGACGCCTCGCACGGCGCCGATGCGATTGATGCCGATAAGCAATCCTAGAATCTGCTCGCGGTCGTACGACGGGTCGGATTCGAGTCCGAGATTCATGTCGGAAACCGGACCGGTGACGTGCATGCGAACCGCGGTTGCCGGATCGGGGATGTACGTCGTCGCCACCGCGTTCACGTAGGGATTGATCCCGCTGCCGCCAGGTTCTAATTGAACGCTCGCGCGCTGCACCGTAAAGGTGTGGTAGAAGTCGATGGTGCCGCCCGTCGCGTTGAAGGCACCGGCCAGCACCGGATGCGCGAGCGTTCCCGATAGGGTCAGGTTGCCGGCGCCGCCGACGTCGACGTTGCTGCTTTGAATGCGTACGTCCGGACCGGCCGCGATCTTGAAATTATCGAACGCAACCGGCGGCAGCTTCGGCGGCGGCTTCTTGCCGGACTTGGGATTGAAGAAGAGCGTCGGCGGGATGCGCGCGCTCGACACGTTCAGATTACCGGCTATCGTGATCGGGTTATCGCCGCTGCGCGCGACCGTCACGTTGCTGTCGATGTTCCCCTGGAACAGTAGCGGCATCTGAAGGTGCGCGTTTTGCGCGCGTTGGTGAAGCGTAAATGCGACGCCGTGCAATGACTTCCAACTGCGCACCGTAGCGGTACCGTCGGCTGCGACCGATCCGCCGCCGACGTCGCCATGCAGGCCTTCGAGCGCGATGCGCCTCCCTTCGAAGCGCAGGGTCCCGTTGACGTTCTTTATCGGCGCGCTCTCGAGCGGGCCGATAAAGGCGCCCTTCGCCAGGGTCAGTGCGCCGTTGAGCGAGGGCGACGCCGCCGTTCCGCTCGCGCGAACCGTACCGTCGATCCGGCCGCCTACATGCGTGCCCTTCGGAAAGAGGTCGCTAATGTCGACGCCTTCGAGGTCCTGCGCGGTCAAGGTTGCCGAAACGGGACCGCGTCCCGGCGCGATCCCGTGCTGCGACACGCGCAGCGGCACGGTTGCGGCCAGCAGCACGCGGCCCTTCTGCAAATCGGCTTCACCGCCGGTTACCGCAATCGAGTGTCGCGTCGCGTCGACGCGCGCTTTGGCGCTCGATACGTTGAACTTTCCGTAGCGCAACGACGTCACCGCCACGTCGTCGATGAGATGCGGAGCGGCCAGCGTGCCGGCTATCCTCAGATTCGAATCGAGTTTGCCGGCGATGTCGTAGTTTTTCCCGGTGACGTTCTTCGCGAGCGCGCCGAGATCGGGGCTGACGGTGTGCGCGGTAATCGCAAACGGATCGTTGCCATGCAATCCGAACGTGCCGGCCACGTCGGTCGTGAGAGCGGGCAGCCGAAGCACCGCGGAATCGATACGCCCGCGACCGTTGTCGACCGAGGCGGTAACGGTAAACTGCTGAATCGCCATGCGTCCGGCGGTGCCGTCGAAAACGGCGGCCCGTAATCGCGCCGCGACGTTTGGATAGCGGCCGGACACGCTCGTATCGGCGTCGAGCTTACCCGTAACGGGCACGTTCATGCCGAGCATCGGAAGCCACGTTGCGAGGTCCACATGGCGCGCGGTTGCGACCAGGCTCGTTCCTGAAGTCACGTGCGCGACGACGACTCCCGTCGGACCGCCGAACGAAGCGTCGGCTGCAATCGAGCCGCGGCGATCGCGCCAACGCGCGTTGACGGTGCCAAGCGCAATACGCCGGTATCGTGCGTTGCTAAAGTGCGCCGAACCGGTCGAAGCCTCGATGCTCTTACCGGCCAGCGTTGCGTCGAGCGCCATGCTTCCATTTCCGGCGAACATGTCGCCCGCGTCGAAATAATCATTGAAATCGGCGAGATCGGCGCGAGGGGCGCTCACCGCGACGCGCGTTGCACCCTGGTTCATACCGCCGGAGAAACCGATTGCGGTGTCGCCGATCACCACGCGGCCGCCATCGAGCGACATAGCACTGGGCGAACCGTCGATCGTTGCGCTCAAGTGGCGAAAGGCCAAGCCGTTGACCGAACCTTCGGGTGCGTCGAACGTTCCGGCCACTTGGGGCTGCAACTCGGTTCCGGTGACGTGCACGTCGGCATCGACGCTGCCTTCGATCGGCGCGGGAAGACGCGTGCGCGTTGCGGCAATCAGCGCGCCGGCGTCGGCCGATTCCAGCCGCGCGTCGACATCGTACCGCGGCGCGCTGCCGGAGGCCGCAATGCCGGCGATTGTTCCGTTTGCCGTTACGAAGGCCGGACCGACTTGTGCCAGCCCGTTGCGCACGGCTAACGTGCCGTTTGCAAAGGCGATCGATGCCGCGCCGCTGACGTCGTAGTTATCGTACCGTTCACCCGCGATGTAGGTCGAGGCGACCAGCTGCGGCGCGCGCAGCGTTCCGCCTAAGGAGGCTACGATCTGCGACTGCGCTCCCGAACGAATCGCGGTGCCGCTGAGGTTGCCGTCGAGCGATTGACCGTGCAGTCCAAAGATACCGTGTGCATCGACTGCACCGACGCTGCCGGCGATAAAGCGATGGGCGTCGACGAATGCGACGTCGCGGTCGTGCGGACGATCGACGGCGGCGCGGAAGTAAAGACCGCGGCCGTTACCTTGCCTTACCACGATCGGTCCTATCGAACCCGTCCCGTTTGCAGCGACGTCGAAGGTGCCGTCAAGCGATAGCCGCGCGCCCGCGCCGGTCAACACGCCGCGCATTGCAATATGCTTGGGATCGTCGGCAGTCGCCAACGCAAGCGCATTGAGCGATAGTCCAGGCGCGATTTTGGCGCCATAGGGAACCGCGTTAGAGGGAACGGCGGCGGCGGCCAGCATTTCGATGGCGTTCGGGCGCTGCTGCATCGCCGCTCGTCCGCGCGCGCCGAACGAGATGCCGTCATACGACGAGGAGAAATGGGCGATGTCGGCCTGTTGGCCGTCAAATGCAACGAGTCCGTCGGTGTTGGCGATCGTTTTGCCGGCATACGCGGCATGCGGCGAACGGATCGAGATCCACTCCAGCGGTTTGGAGATGGAGCCCTCCGCCAGCACGCCGAAGGTGACCGGCCCGCTCATCGGCAGCCGCGACGCTTGCGCGAAAGCGCCGCGCAACTGCGCCAAGTCGGCGCTGCCGCGAATGGCCAGCCGCACTTGTGCGCCGTCGCGCAAGAACGCGCCGCCGCTAACGCCTACGCGGACTCCGGCGAGCGTGGCGTCGAGCCGCGCGATCGAAAGGCCGCCTTCGTCGACGTCCAGGCGGCCGTGCACGCCGTCTACCGGCTTCGTGAGCCCGCCGATTGCTATGCGCCCTCCAGCAAGCTGCGCCGTCGCGGCAATGTGTGATTGCATCGTGCCATCGACCGGAATCGCGAAGATGCGCGCGTCGAGGCCCTGCAGATGTCCGGCTGCGACGTGCAGGCTAGGCGAGTTCAAAGCGAAGTCGACGGCGCCGGCGATAGGAAGATATTCGGCAGTCCAACGCTGCAAGCCATAACCGCTGCGCGCGTCGATGCGGCCGCTGCCGCGAATCGGATAGAGCTCGCGCGCGCCTTCGCCGTAGCTCAATTCGACGGCGTAGCGCGAGAGCGCCGTTTGGTCGATCGTCGCACGCGCTTGCAGGTTCCGTACGTAGAGATGGCGCTGGCGGGGATCTACATGTCCTTGGTCGATGACGTCGACGCGGCCGTCGCGCAAGGAAGCCGTTAAACGAATTGGAGCCTGCTTGTGCCTTACTCCGGCCGACAGCTTGGGAATCGGTATGTTGTAGCTCCCGTCCGTATGACGAACTATGGTTAGCTCTGGCCGGACGACGTCGAGCGACGTAAGGCCATAGAGCCGTGAACCGGAAAACAGAGCGTGCACGTCGTAACGCGCCGACGCGCTCTCCACTCGAGCGATCGGCTCGCCGCGCAGCGACGTCACGACGATATCGCTAAAGCTCGCCCCGTGGAGCCCGATGGTCGATGCGCCCAAACGCACGTTCACGTGAGCGAATGCGCGTGCGGCCGCAACGATGGCCGCACGAGCGAGCGCCTGGCGTTGCACGAAGGCGATGCCAACTATGATCGCTAGGACGCTCAGGGTCACGGCCAACCAGCGTATGTGGGCGTGCTTCATCAATGAGGGTTTTTCCCGAATCCCCAGCATTTGCAGCATCCCGCCGGCTCAGGTCGAATGCTCGCAGCAGAGAGAGGAGAGGAATATGCCCCGGCAACCTAGGTCCAGCGCACTTCGCGAACTCACCCCCGAAATCGGCGCAGCCGCGAACGCAATGCGCTTTACCGTCAACATCGCTCAGGACGTGGGCGATCAGCTCAAAGAAATCGCATTCGAGAATCGTGTAAGTGAAAGTTCCATCATTGAAGTCGCTTTGCGGCAGCTCTTTCGGCGAGTTGGCCCGGGGCAGCTAGGAGCGTTCTTGCGCCAGAACGGCGCGTGTTTGCGTCGTCGTTCGTAACGTGAACGGGCGGCGGCCGCTCGACGACTTAGCGGCGATCGTTACTGCGGTCAATGCGGCCGCACGCGACCGCGCACGCGTGGCTGCCCTCATGGACCTCCTCGCTGCAAGCGATATTTTCGATCCCGTGGTCGCCTTGTCTGCCAAGGGTTCCTGGAAGACGTTCTTCACGTCGGACCTCCGCGGTGACCGCGATAAAGGCGTTGGCTGGCAAAAGTGGCCGCTGCGGCGGCTCTTCGAGACGATGCGTTTACGGCGGATACGGCACCCTCAGCGGGATACGAACGCACTAGCAATACCGCTGAATTACGGCGACGAAGGTTGCGTGGTGCTCGCGTGCTTGAGCGACTGGGCCCACGAACCGTCGAGCGAATCGTTTTTCGAAGCGCTGGAAAACTTCTCGGTACCATCGCACCTGCCGGCTATTGTCACGCCGGAGGGCATCCCGATCTCCCCCATCGAGCCGCACATTGTTTGTTTTGGCCTCTGTCCCTCGCTGCAAGCCGCGGTGGATTCGATGCTGTTTCGTCGCGGATGGATGTCGCAAACTGTAGCGAGCCCCTCAGAACTCCGCGTGGCGTTGGAAACTGCGCGCGCCGAAGTCGTCCTTTTGGATTTCGACCATCAGTACGACGCGTTCGAAACGCTGCTGCGCGTTCACGGCTACGTGGGGGCCGAAACGAAGCTCTTGGCTTTTGGAGAGCAGACCTATAGTACGTTGGAGCGGCAAGCGCTCGTCGATTGTTTGCTCACACACGACGCGAGCGAATCCGAGGTTTTTGCGACGCTCAAACGTTTCACGCGACTGATTCCAGAGTTGCGCAAGACCCGTCTGCGCGCGATGACGACGGGCTTTGAAATGGCCTTGGACGACGCTCGGACGCCATCCGAGCTATCGGTGGTCGGAGCGCGTCACGCGGCGAGCGTTATGCACGGGTGGGCTTCGATGCATCTGGTCAGCAACGACGGGGCGACGTACGCCGCCGAGCATCCGAGGCAGCGCGCGCCTGTATTGAAGGCGCTTCCCAAGACGTTCTTGAGCGACGCTCCAATCTTCCAGCTGCGCGCCGACGAACGCTTCTATCATGAGGTGTCGGACGATCGCCGGGTGGTGGGTGCGCTGGAACGGCTGCATCCGGTTTCCGCGGCGAGTATACCGCTGCGATTCGGCGATCGCCGAATCGGTACGCTGATCTCAGTGTCGCGCGACGTCGCCGTCGACTCGAGCACGTTCGAAGCGCTCGACGGTTTCTCCAGATTGGTGACGCGGCGCTTCGACGATTTCACACATGCGGCCACGTTCGGGCCTATCGTCGAGCGCAGCGGTGTATGGGAGTGCGTGCGGCACGGCGCACTGGAGTTCGCCGCCTACCGTTCTCGCAGTTCTAAAGTCGCGTGGGATTATCGAACGATCCGCGCCGACTTGGGCGTACTCGTCGTTGGCGACGACGTCCATTTTCCGGCAGTGAACGCATTGGCGCACAACGCGCATCTCCTCGAGGAGGAGCTTTGGCGCTTCGTAGACGGCTGCCTGAGTGACGAGCGCATCTTCGTTGCCGCATGCAATCCCGTCGAGTCGACCGTGACGTACGCAGCGAGCGGATTTCCGGCACCGCTGCTCTTCGATGCCGCCGGGCCGGCGGGTGCGCTGAGCGTTCGGGGATCCGTGATACGCGGTACCGTGGCGATAATGCCGCCTGCCGGTTTGCTCGTATGGGATATGCCCCTGCAGCGCTGGCTGGTTCGGGAAAGTGTGGAAGTGCAAAGCGTCACGGAAACGCTCGAAGATTTGCGCCCGCCGGGCCTGGCAATCGTCGTGACGCGTTCGCCCGGTTCCTAGGAAAGCCATGAGCGTCGGGGATTCCGAAAGCGCCTGCCTCGTCGTCATCGGTGCCTCGGCCGGCGGCGTCGACGCGTTGGCGCGACTCGCCTCGGCGCTTCCAGAGGACTTTCCGGCGCCGATCGTCATCGCGCAGCACGCCGATCCAAAGGGATCGGGGCGTTTCGCCGAGATTCTCCGGCGCCAAACGCGCTTGCGGATCGACACCGTTTCTGATAACGACGACCTTACGGCCGGTCATTTATATCTTGCGCCGCCGGGCCGAAATCTGACGATACAGGAAAGCAAGGTTTTCACGACCGAGCGAGAGCGCGGTCACCCCGTGCCCTCGATCGACACGCTCTTTGCGAGCGCTGCAGCCGCGTACGGCGATCGCACTATCGCCGTGATCCTCACGGGCATGGGCACCGATGGTGTCGCCGGCGTCCGCTCGATCAAAGAACACGGCGGGACCGTCGTCGTGCAAGAGCTCGAGTCGGCCGCCTATCCGGCACTGCCGGGCGCCATTCCGGTGCCCTACGTCGACTTCACGTCGAATATCGACGATTTACCGTCGCTTCTGACGACGTTGAGCAGTCCGGGAGATGCCGGGCTGCAGGCCGACGGCCACGCGCTCGACGCTTTTCTGTCGCAGGTGCGGGGCCGTTCCGGCATCGATTTCCGTCAGTATAAAACGCCGACGATTCGGCGGCGTCTCCTGCGTCTGATGGCGGCGGTCGATTGCAACAGCCTCGCGGAGTATCTGCGGTATCTCAATACGCATCCCGACGCGTATCAGCGCCTGGTAAGCTCGTTCCTCATCAAAGTGACGGGTTTCTTTCGCGATCCGTCGCTCTTCCGTCATCTGGAAGAAACGATTCTGCCGGGGCTAATTAAAGACGCTCGAGAAAGGCAAACCGAGTTGCGCCTGTGGTCGGCCGGCTGCGCGACGGGTGAAGAGGCGTACTCACTCGCGATACTGCTTGCGGAGCTGCTGGGTGACGACGTTGAGAAGCTGCCGATTCGCATCTTTGCGACCGATCTGGACGCACATGCGATCGATTTCGCCCGCCGCGGCATCTACCCGGCAGCGGCGCTCGACGAAATGCCTCCGGATTTGATCTCAAAATACTTTGCAAACGTCGATAGCGCATACCAAGTGAAGAAGCGCATTCGCAACTTGACCGTCTTCGGCCAGTACGATCTGGGGCAGCGCGCGCCGTTTCCGCTCATCGATCTGGTTATGTGCCGAAACGTGCTCATCTATTTCACAAAAGAGCTGCAGCAGCGCACGCTTCAGTTGTTTGCGTTCTCCCTTCGGCAAGGCGCATATCTGGTTCTGGGGAAGGCTGAAACGACGTCGCCGCTGCCCCAGTACTTTGCCGCGGCGCATCCCTCGCTCAAGGTCTATCGCCGCGAGGGCGAACGTCTGCTTATTCCGGCACCCGTACTCGTCGATGGGCTGCGGATGCCGGAACGTCCGTCGCTGCGCCGCCCGGCTTTACGAACCACTCCTCATCAGCGGCGCACTCCCGACGAATCGCTCGCTCCGCGCTGGTCGTTGGTCGACCGGTTGGGTGCGTTTTTGTTCGAGTCGGATATCGGCGTCGTCGTGGTCGATCGCCATTACGACATCGTAACGCTCAATCAGGCCGCGCGGAAACTTCTCGGAATCGCTTCACAGGGCATCGGCGACGACCTCATTCACCTGGCCCGGTTGCCGGCCTCAGAACTCAAGGCCGAACTCGACGCGGCTTTCCGTGGCGAGATGCCGACAAGCGGCTTAGAAGCATCGATACGGGAGCCGGGCGATGACATCGAGCAATTCGTTAGCGTCACCTGTTATCCGGATCGCGCCGCGAGCAAGGAAGGCCGCACGGAGGGGGTGATCGTGATGATCGCCGACACGACGCGCGCAGCGACGCGACGCCGAGCGCTCGAAGAAGAGAACGAGAAGAGCCGCGCGACCATCGAGCGGCTCAACCAGCACGCCGCGGAACTGGCCGAACGCCAACGTTCGCTCATGCAAGCCAATGCCGAGCTCAGTTCTGCAAACGTCGAGCTTCGCAACGCCAACGAGCATTTGATGACCTCCGCCGAAGAGGCGGAAGCGTCGGCGGAAGAGGTAGAGACGCTCAACGAAGAGATGCAGGCGACGAGCGAAGAACTCGAAACGCTCAACGAAGAGCTTCACGCGACCGTAGAAGAGCTCAATACCACAAACGAAGAGCTCGGTGCGCGAACCGCCGAGCTCGAGCGGTCTGCGAGGGATCGGCAGCAGCAACTCGACAGCGCGGTCGGAACCCTGGCAACACTACGCGCCGTGGTCGAGCATATGCCGGTCGTCGCATGCATCGTCGACAAGCAAGGGCACGTCTCACTGGCTTCGCGTCAGTACGCGGACTTGGCCGAACTCAATGACGACTCGCTGCCGGGCGTCGGTGAAAAGTGGCGCCCGCCGTCGGGAGAGATCAGTTTGGCCGTCAACGGCAAGCGGCTTCGTTACGTCCTCCAGACCGTTCCCTTGCCGGACAACGGTGCGACGCTCCAGCAGTTCGATCCGACCCCCTAAACGGCAATCCTCTCTCTTACTTCCACGGTAAAGCGTTCGAAGAGTCCAAGTATCTCTAATAAGCGGCGGATCGGACCGTTTGCGTCGACGACGATTCTCATTCGGTCGAGGTCGTTCGCGGCACGCAGCTCATCGAGACGTATCAACTCGGCGATGCACGTAGAGTCGACGAACGTGACGCCGCTAAAATCCAACACGATGTCTGAAGCGAACGCGAGTTGGTCGAGCTTCTTCCGAAGTTCGGGGCGACTAACCATGTCGTATTCACCGGTGAAAACCGTAACGCGCGCCATTGCGGACTCCTTAGGACGGGCCCTAAAAATTACGATGGCCCGCGTGGTAGTCCTTGTTGTGAATAGCCCCGCGTGGAGGCCGGGCGCCCGGCCGGTACTAAGGCACGCCTTTCCCCGCGTTGGCTCCGAAGACTTGACCGCTCGCGTACGACATATCGTTCGATGCTAAGGTCACGTATACGGGCGCCATCTCGACCGGTTGACCCGCGCGGTGGTAGGGTACCGTCTCGCCGAACTCGCCGATCGAGCCCGGAAGGCGTCCGCCGCTAATTTGCAGCGGCGTCCAGATCGGACCCGGCGCGACCGCATTGACGCGGATCCCGCGGTCGACTAGCTGTTTGGCGAGCGCCTTCGTGTAGTTTGCGATAAACGCTTTCGTCGGCGCGTAGTCCAGAAGATAATCGGACGGATCGTAGGCCTGCTCGGAGGCGGTGTTGATGATGCTCGAACCAGGTTTCATATGGCGCAATGCGGCCTTGGTGATCCAAAACAACGCGTAAGCGTTCGTTTTCAACGTCCAATCGAAGTCCTCGGTGGTCATGTCCTCGATCTTCTTGATCGCATGCTGGCGCCCGGCGATATTGGCAAGAATGTCGAGACCGTCCAGGCGCGACGCGGCTTCGTCGACGAGCCGGTAGCAAAACGCTTCGCTTCGGATGTCGCCGGCGATCGGGACGGCGTTTCTGCCGCTCTCGCGAATAAGGCGAACGACTTCGCGAGCGTCGGGCTCCTCGGCAGGCAGATAGTTGATCGCAACGTCGGCGCCTTCACGCGCGAACGCAATAGCCGTCGCGCGACCAATACCGGAGTCGCCACCGGTAACCAGTGCTTTTCGGCCGTTGAGGCGTCCCGAGCCGACGTAACTCGTTTCGCCGTGATCGGGACGCGGCTGCATGTCCGCCACGAGTCCGGGCCAGGGTTGCGATTGCTCCGGGAACGGGGGTTTTGGATATTGTTCGACGACGTTGCGCGCTACCAGCAGCGGCCGTTCGGTTTGCGCGGCCGGCGTTTGCGATGCCGCGCGCTGCGTCGTTGCAGCGACCATGGCTGCGGTGCCTGCGGCGGCTACGAACTGTTTGCGAGAAGTGCGCTCGTTGCTCATAGGACAGACCATACCCGCGCCCGGCAAAAATCATAGTTAGGAGCAAAGAGTTCAATCATTGCGCGCGCTACGTTGTGCCGGCGGTTGCCGGTCAAACGGCCGGAAGTGCGATACCTCGCCTTTGCGCAAGCCGGAATGTCGACGTGACCAGACTGAATTATGTTCGCCGACGATCTTCGCTGAGCGTTGCGGTTAACGCGAACGCGAAGCCGCCGCAAAATACCTCAGGCTGAAGAGCCTCCAAAGCGATTACTGGACCGGTTTGAAGTAGAGTCCCGCAACTTTTCCAGTGGCCGGATCGATCGCGATCTCTTCGGCGATCACACTGCTCTTGAACATTACGGCGTAGACGTACACCGTATAGGATCCCGTCGTAGTGACCTGAGCCAGCTTAAATCCTTGGGGGTCGCCCAGCTGCGTCAACTGCGCGGACATGTTTTTGGCCACGGAATCGGTGATGGCAGCGTTCATTTTGTCGTCGAATAGCGAGCGATCGAACTGCCCCGTCTGAGCCTGATGGAAAAGGTCCTTGGCCTTTGCCGTCATGGCTGGATTGTCGGACGGTAAAGGTGACGGCGCAGCCGACGGTGGGGAAGAAGGGACGGCAGTCTGCGCAAAAGCGATGCCGGGCACGAGCGCCATCGCCAGTGCGACGGCCGATAGTATTCGACTCTTCATAAGCCACGGAGTTATCGCGGAGGGGCTGGACGACCTTGTTCGTCGCTCCCGCGGTGCGCCGATTGGACCGCTGGACCGAAACATGCGACGCTGATGCGTGCCTACCTGTCACGAAACGTAAATGCTCGCACCGCCTTCGAACCCGGAGACCGATTATCGAATCCAATCCGACGCCCTTGCGACAGTCGGCGGTGTTGCAAGATCGGATTCGGGACGTCGCCGTTACGGTTCGTTCAGGAGCCGATCGATCGCCTTAAAGCCAGCCTTTCTCCCGCGCTAGCCGGGCGGCTTCGATCCGGTTGCTCGCGCCGAGTTTGCCGATCACAAGCGACAAGTAGTTGCGAACGGTTCCATCAGCGAGACCCAGCTGCCGGGCGATTTCGGCGGCCGTTCGGCCTTTTTCGGAGAGCCGGAGAACTGCTCGCTCGCGCTCGGTGAGCGGGTCACTCTCAGTCCACGACTCGAGGGCCAGCAGCGGGTCGATGACGCGCCTGCCGGCGTTCACGCGTCGAATCGCTTCTGCTAACGTGCTTGCGGGACCGTCTTTGAGCAGGTACCCGCAGACGCCGGCATCGAGCGCTCGGCGGAGATAGCCGGGTCGAGCAAAGGTCGTTACGATAACGACTCGCACCGGGGATTGACTCTCGTGCAAGATTTTTGCAACGTCCAACCCGCTGATATCCGGCATCTCGATATCTGCCAGCAGCACATGCGGCGAACACTCTTGGACGGCACGTAATGCTTGGCTACCCGTGCGTACTTGGGCCACGACGGTAATGTCGTCCGAAACCTCGAGAAGAGCCGCTAGGGCTCCGAGCACCAATTGCTGATCTTCGGCGATCGCCACGCGAATTGGCGTCAACATGACACCACCGATCGTACCACTTTGCGCCGGCTACGCTCTAGGCCGGTGCGTCATCGAGAACGCGTGACAATTGTCACGATTGCATAGCCGTGGGAATCAATATCCTAACGTACGTCCCGCGGAGGTGGTCGACGTAGACTTCGCCTCCCAGCGCTTGCATTCGTTCGCGCATTCCGCTCAGTCCGAAACCCTCGGCGGCCAGGCCGCCTTGGCCGTCGTCGCGGATTTCGAAACTGCAGTTCCCGTCGGACTGCGTTAATCGCATCGTGCATTCACGCGCTTTCGTAGCATGGCGCAGGACGTTGGTAACCGCTTCTCGGACCGCAAGTGCCACGGCTGCCTGCTGTTCGGCCGTAAGATCGATGCTGCCGATTTCTGCTTTGGCACGAATGCCCGCTGTCTCCAGCAGACCGCAGGCGCGTCTGACTTCCTCGGCGGCGTTGGCCGCACGGAAGCCCGCAATAGCCAATCTCAGCTCCGACAGCGTTTCACGAGCAACCCGTGCGACATCTGAAATTTCGCTCTCGGCACGTTCCCGATCGGTTCGCAGCAGATGCGAAGCAAGTTCGCATTTCAGCGCGACGACTGAAAGCGTGTGGCCGAGAATATCGTGGAGATCTCTCGAGATGCGCTCGCGCTCGCCTTCGCGAGCGGCGCGATCGGCATTATCGCGGGCGGTGCGCTCCCGTTCGGCGATTTCTTGCAGCTCGACGAACGCAAGCGTTGCGGCACCTGCCGTGCCGGCCCCTAGGATCGTCGGTATCCAAAAGCTGGGCGACAGTCCGACGAACGATGCATAGGCCGCAACTCCTAGTACATAAGAAGCCAATAGCGCACGCGCGCGGTTTCCGATCCTGGTGCCGGCGATCGCGCAGGCTGCCAAAATAAAGCAGGCGCTCGCGCCTGGATTAGACGGTGCAAACGCTACGCCCAGCACAATCGATGCGGCTCCAAGGAGCAATGTTGCTGCTCCGGACGCGCGCTGTAAGGCAAGCGCCAGCAGCGCGAAAGCAGCGATGCCGGCCACCGTCACGCCCCACTCCACAACGGACGCCCTTTGTAAGATCGGACCGGCCAATAGCGACAGCGCGAGGAACGGCCATCCTTGTGTCCACGCGATGCCTGCACGGAAGGACACAAAAGCCTCTTCGACGGGCAGATGTTCGGAGCCCGTAGAGTGGTATACTGGCTCGTACCATGAGCGCGACTAGCCGGCGCGCAATTGACGTTTTCCCGGTCGTCCTAATGGCGGCGGCCGCCGTAGTCTTTATCGCGTTCAATGCGGCGCGCTTTAACCGGGTCGGCGAGCCTTTTGGCCTGGTGCTCGGTGCAGGCGGCGAAATCTTGGACGCAAATCCGCAAATGACGCCCGCGTTGTCGCGCAACGAACCCGTCGATCTTTCGATGATGAGCCTGCGCGACCGTCTGGTCGTCACCTCGGCTGCCATCACGCCCTACACGGGGCAGCTCGTCCGGATCTTTCAGCGGGTGCCCAATCGTACGCGCGAGGTCGTGGTCCGCGTCAAACGTTCGACCGACGAACGCAATACCCAGACGATGATCGTGGCCGAGACGCTGGGCAGCGGCGTATTCCTTGCTATCGCTACGCTGCTTGCCTTTCGCCGGCCCGGCGCAATGACTCTCTATCTCCTTGCTTACGGCCTCGGCCTTCCGACGCAGTATAAAGTCACGGCCTTTGCGCCCGATTGGGTCCTCGTCCTGGCGGAGTTCATGCAGGCCACGTTTGGAACGTTCATGCCGTACGCGCTGCTGATCTTTGCGTGCCTATTTCCGTACGGTCGTCCAAAAGGGTGGCTTGCGTACTGTGTGCCGGCTGCACTATTCCTGGGTGGCCTCAACGTCGCCATCCAGATGTATGGCGATTTCTCGTTCTATATTTTGAGCGTCCCTTCCAGCGCTTGGGATATTGCATATCGGCTCTATCGAGCTCTCGAGGTTGCGCTTCCCATAGTGATCTGTGCGGCGCTCGTTACGACGTATTTGGCGGGGTCGCCAGCCGTTCGCCAACGCGCTAAGTGGCTCGTGGCGGCAGCATTTTTCACGCAAGCCGTCTACGTGTTTGATGCGTACGTGAGCTATTATGTTACGGGCCTTTGGACCACGCAATGGCTCTTCACGGACGCGGAACTAGCAGCCATGACGATACCGGCATTGTTTGGGCTCGTCGTTGCCTACGTCGTTTTGCGCTATAACGTCATGAACGTCGGACTCGTCGTAAGCAGGACGTTCGTTATGGGATTATTTGCGGGGTCTTTGGTCATGGCGTTCGTCGCCGTCGAATGGTTCGTTGGGCAGCAGCTGCACGAAGACAGGGTGGCACTACCCTTAGGCGCGTGCGTGGCGCTCCTCGGCGCGTTCATTTTTGCTTCATCGCTGCCACGCCTGGAACGAGCCCTCAACGCGATCTTCTTTCAGCGGCGTCTAACTGCCGAACGTCAACTGCGGCTTGAAGGGCAGGCCCTGCAAAGGGTTGGAACCGAGGAAGAACTCTACGCAAGAATCGCTGAGGCGCCCCTACGCGTGCTCGACCTCACGAGTTCGGCCGTCTTCACGGTGGAAGGCGCCGACATCCGGCCCATCACGATGATCGGCCTGAACCCAAGCGTGATTTTTGATTTCGTCGATCTTCGAGCCGTGGCATCGCTCCTGCGATCGAGGCGGCGAACCGTTTCAATCGCCGCAACCTTGGGCCCGGCAGACGGCCACGTCGATTTGCCGGCGGCGGCGACGCCGTTAACGGTAAGACGGCGCCTAAAGGGCTTTGCATTGTACGGCGCTCATCGGTCAGGTGAGGATATCGACGACGCGGAGCGACGAAACCTCGACGCCTTTGCGCGTGCGGCGGCGCCCACGTACGAACGTCTGGAACTCGAAGCGCTTCGCAGTGAAATAGCGTTAGCAACAATTCAAGACAAACCGCAGTGAAAGGGAACCTGACATCTGTCACGCCTCCCTCGTGACAGGTTGTTCTGTCGCTGGAATCATGACGCTGAGATAATGAGCTCCATCGAAAGGAGGCAAATCATGTTCGAGCGATTCAGCGTTTGCCTTGCGTTTGCGGCATGTTCGGCGATTCTCGGGGGATGCGCCGCCCCCGCTGCCGGAGGACTTTCCTCGGCGGGGAGTGCTTCGACCATTCCGGGCGCGTTGATTCCGGCCGACGACGGCTTAAAGACGACCTTTGGCGGATATTTTCAAATCGTGGGAGGCAGTCCGCCTGCAAGTGCCGTGATCTCGGGCACGGCGATCGGCGTGGATTCCAGCGGAGACAGTCACGCGACGTTCAAACAGACCGTGATATTTACGACGAATCCGAACCAGATAAAAGACGGGAAGTTCTCCTTCATATATCAAGACGGTTCGAGGTTGATTGGAAGGTATTCCGGAACGGGAACGCCTCCGGACAAGTCCGGCTACTCCGACGGCAAAGGAAAATTTATCGTCAGCAAAGGCACGGGACGGTTCGCCAAGGATCCCGGAAAGACTGGGCGTTGGACGGTGTCGGTGCAAATATTCGCGCCCGGAACGTCGCCTGCAGGCGTCTTAAACGCCACGTTCCAGCTCTGAAGCGGGTGGAGTGCGGCCGTCGCGGTATGAACCGCGATGGCTTACGCTCTTCACTATCGACGAAGCGATGCCGGAGCGATTCTTCTCATGCTTCCAACCGCCGCGTCTCCTTAGCCCCATGAACATCATCATCCTTCACGACCAAGGCCGAACAACGTCGTGCCGTTCGCCGTCATGAATAGATGATTCGGCTTCAGGGATGGGAGCCATATATCGAGGAGAGAAAAATAGTTCATTGAGAAGGGCTCTCGCGTTTGACCGAACAGCGCGGGGTGCCCGTGACAAACCGTGATGCTCGCGTACGTCGTCGAGTACGGATCAAGGATCGAGCGAAGCAAATAGCGATGGCGTGCCGGCATGACCTGAAGGGAGAATAGCTCGGGCGGACTGCTTAAATTCCATTGCCGAACATCAGGAAGTAGTGGTAGCCGCACCGGCACCAGTGGCAGGGGCAGCTCCACCAGACATTGCCTTCCAACCTCGTGGCGGCCGAAAACTCCAATCGGAAACGAGCGCACGATGATCGCCAGAGGTGCTGAAGCAACCCTCTAACAAGAGTACTACCACCGCTGTCACGACGCATTGAGCCGCGGAGTTCGCCGGAATGGCTTCCTCATACTTCGTGGAGCTAAGGCCGGCCAAAACGAGGCCCCCGTCAAAGCCCAAATAAAGTCGGGGCGTTTTGCGCTAAGGACACTGATGTCAGGTTGCGCGGCTTCTTTGCGCCGATCGCTTCGTGAAGCTAAGCCTCCGCAAAACGAGGCTCCCGGTGCATGGTGGCCGAGAGGAATCGAGGGACAGGCCCACATAGCACGTTACCCTTTTGCAAATGCACCGCGCTGTGGGGAGGGAATCATGTCCGTGGAGCTTGTGAACACCTTCGCGCCCCTTGGAACGTTCATCGTAATCGCGGCCACGGCGGTCGCCGCCATCGTGCAACTGCGCCACATGCGCGGCAGCAATCAAATTGTCGTGCTCAACGAGATTCGCAAAACGATGGAATCGCCGGAATTTCAAGCCGCACGCCATTTTGTCGAGACGGAGCTGCCGGCAAAGCTTCTAGATCCCGCATTCCGCCGACAGTTTGCAGAGCCGTTAAACAGGACCGACGAAATGCGGCCGCTCTTAGCCAAGATCAACTCCATCGGAAATTTCTGGGAGAACGTAGGAGCGTTCGTTAAAGCGGGGCTGCTCGATAGAGACCTGGCACTCGACTTGTGGAGCGGGGTTTCGATGGGGACCTGGAGCAGCTTCGCGCCGCTAACGGCGGTAGCACGGCGCACAAATTTGGCGCTGTGGGAGAATTTCGAGTACCTGACCGTGCTATCGCAAGATTTTCAGGTAGTGCACGCTAAGGGCACGTATCCCGCCGGCATGCGACGTCTCGAGCTCAAAGACGAATGGCTCGAAGCCGACCGGCAGTACGCGGCCTCGTTAGCGACTGCGTAGCACAAGCTACCGCCCCGAACGGGGCCCCCTCTGCGCCCGGCTCTAAGCGATCGGCGTCAAAATGCTGAGCGCAACGCGAATCGCGTCCGGGACGAGCGCGCGCAGCGTCGCCTCTCTCATGGGACATTCCAAACCCTCGACCACGCTCAACGTCTACTCGCACTCCTTCGCTGCAGCGGAGCAAGGCGCGATCGACGCCGTTACCGCGACGTTGGCAGAAGCCCAGGCGCGGCTCGCGGCTGGCCCGAACAGGCGGGGGTGAGCCAGGGTTTTTTAAGTGCATGGCCACCGAATGGCCACCGCGGCCGGTTCGTTCGCAGGTGAGTGTAGCGGAAACCCGCGTAAAATCGGCGTTAGCGGGACGTGGAGAGGTGGCAGAGCGGTTGAATGCAGCGGTCTTGAAAACCGCCGGACCTTTGCGGGTCTCGGGAGTTCGAATCTCCCCCTCTCCTACTTGCCGCGGCTTTGTTGCCGCTACAGCGTGTTTGCGTTCCATGCCGAGGCGACGCCAGTGAACACCCAACCGCTCTGCGTTTTCTCAAGGGTAACCGTCATGCTACCTTTGTAGGTAACCTTCTTGTCATTCTGCACGTCGGTGAAAGCGACGGGATAGATCGAATACGCGTGGCTTCCTTGCACCTCCGTATAGAGGGGTTTCCCAACGGAAAGAGTCCCGAGGGTTGCGTGAATAGCCTCGTTGTTCGACTGGTACGCTTTCATCCAATCGGCGCACGTTTGCCAAGCATAGGGCGGGAATCCATCGACGATGGACGCGCGCGGCGCACAAGCATCGGCAACCGCGCTAAAATTGCCCTTGTTGATGTCTGTTACTAGCTTTTTGACAACGGCATTCAACTCCGACGCATTTGATGCAAAGACCGGGCTGCCCGACAGGATGGTTAGTCCAAACGTGCTGGTGAGAATCAGGTCCCGAACTCTTTTCGCGACGCACTTCATTGCTTTCACCTTTCCGGTATATTTACTCGAGCGGTCCGAATCGGCGCTCTAGAAGGGCGCTGATCGCGGCGACGGTTGCGTTCGATTCCGCGGCGCGGCCTGCTAACGCGTCGTAAGCCGAGCCGATCCCGCGGGCAAACTCCGCAAGCGCCTCGATCTCATCAGGGGCGTAAGCTTCTCCGCTCGCGCGTTGCTCGAATACGAGGACGCCGTGAAGAAGCCCGCGTGAAGCAATGGGCAATGCAAGGTCGCCGTTAAGCGCGGTCTCGTAACGATGCGGATCGAGCGGTTCGTGCCATGCCTTGAGCGCGAGGATCGCGGGATCATTCTCGCCTGCCGACGACGGCACCGTTCCGAAGCCGCGAACGTTGCGATACGAGCCGTCGCCGTTTACGAGCAGCGCTGCACCTGTAGCGTTGGTGTGCGCGCGGACCTTTGCGATCGATAGCTCGAAGAGGCTATCGGCGTCGGTGATAAACGGCGCCTCTTTCGCAAAAGCACGGAGCGCCCGCTCATCTTCGTGCCGTTTCCGAAACATTACGGAGTCGACAAACACATCGACGCGTTTGTGAATATAGCGCATGGACAGGCCGAGTACGAGCGCTAGTGCAGCGTTTGCAAACAATCCCGTTGCATGGCTCGCGCCGGCGAGCGCAGTTCCCAGCGCCCACTCGAGCAAGACAAACGCTGCGACTACGACCAGGGAAAGGATTGCGACGACGATCGTTCGGCTGACGACGAAACCGACGTCGATCACGCGACGTCGCAGGAGCGCGTACGTTACGAATATCGCACCGAGCAAGACGAGTGCGCTGGAAAGCATCTCGATGCTTGCGTAAGCTGACCACGATGGCGCGTAGTTCACCAAGAAAGCGATCGGGATTGAGATGCTTAGCGCGATCGTAAGCGGCAGGAGCAGCCACTCCGCGCGCGCGCGTTCGGCCTTGTCGGTGCTCGCAACAGCACCGATGACGGCAATCGCTGCAAAAAGAGCGATAGCATCGTTTGCGGCAATGGTCGGCAACGAAAAGCCCCCGTACAGGTGCATCGGGTCGATGCGCGCGGTTATCCAACCGTACCAGCCGAGCGCCTCCATCGCAATCGTTGCGACAACTACGCCGTACGTTGCCCATTGCACGGCGGTTCGCCATGCACTTCGACTCCCAAAGCGCGCCGATAAGCCGACGAGTAGGGCGAGTGGAATGATAGGTAGCGGAAACAGCACTTCGAACAGCGGGCTTCCATACGGTGAAGTCCACACTGCGCCCAATGCGACGCAAAGCAAGGCCAGCGCCAGCCAACGCGCCTCCGAAAGCGCCGCACGGCGCGCGACGATGAGAAGGGCGCAGCCCAGAAGGCAGAATCCGCTAATCATCGGGAGTACGGTCGTGAGCAGCTTTTGAAGCGTCGCACCGTCCCAAAGCGTACCGCCGACGAACGTAACGGTTAGCGGGAGTCCCTGGCGGCGAACGATCAAGTTCAACGGTGCTGCGCCGCGAGGACCAACATAGAGCAGTCTGCGCATCGCGGGTGTTTGATCGCGCAAATCGATGCGATCGCCGTTTTGGATACCCGCTCGTGCGGCGGCGCCACCAGGTCGAGGCTCGCCCGCGACGAGCACGAACGGCTCGCCGTTCCAAAAGCGGCCGACTTCCCAGAAGCGCGATTCGCCATCAAAGAGGCTCACCGTTTCGAGCACGACGAGCACTAAGATCACGATCGATAGGCCGATCAATGGCCAGGTCCAATTGGGACGGCTCCGCGGAGCATCCATTTGCAACCCAATTTGCAATCCTACGCGGCGATACCTGTAGTCAAGAGACGGCTCGGAACG
This sequence comes from Vulcanimicrobiota bacterium, assembly GCA_963715435.1. Taxonomy (GTDB): domain Bacteria; phylum Vulcanimicrobiota; class Vulcanimicrobiia; order Vulcanimicrobiales; family Vulcanimicrobiaceae; genus JAFAHZ01. The sequence continues at coordinate 857,560 of OY970243.1, read as the reverse complement.
AGCTGGAGACGGCCAATGCTATGAACGATTCGAGGCTTAACGACACCACGGTTCACGCAAAGGCACGGTCATCGACGCTCTTGAAAAGCGCCGAACCGGCAACGGTTCCGTTCACGAGCGGTCGCCCGCAAAACGTAAGCGGCTGCGTTCGCGAGCCTTGGCGGCTTCGGTGGCGCGATCGCGCGGCGGTGCGGTTGTAACTAACGACGATAGGAGTTCGCGCGCCGCATTGGTGACGTGCTCGATCGCATGCTCGAACGCCGCCTCGTTTGCCTTCGACGGCTGCGTACACCCGGAGAGTTTTCGAACGAACTGCAGCGCCGAAGCGCGTATTTCATCCTCGGTTGCAGGCGGGGCGAAGTTGTGTAGGGTCTTGATATTGCGGCACATGGCTAAAGCCTCATTTCCTTAGCTTGGGGTTCGTTCTGGAAGTCAATAAAGACCTGGTTGCTCGGCGGATTCGAGGCGGCGAAGCGAAGGAAAAAGCTTCATCCACAAGACTGCGATGGCAACGCTGGCGATGCCGCCCAACAGCGCCGACGGCATCGCTCCAAGAAATGCGGCTACGACGCCGCTTTCGAACGCGCCTAGCTGGTTCGAGGCATTGATGAATAAGAAGTTCACCGCGCCGACACGGCCCCGCATGGCGTCCGGCGTACGCAACTGAACCAGCGCCGAACGGATGACGACGCTAATCGTATCGGCCGCTCCTAAAATTGCAAGCATTAGCAGCGTTAGCCAAAACAAGTGAGAAAGCGCGAAAACGATTGTTGCCAATCCAAAGACGATGACGGCGCCGAACATCCAAATGCCGGCGCGCCGAGATATCGTGCGATGCGCCAACACGAGCGTCATTAGTAACGCCCCCACGGCAGGTGCCGCGCGCAGCACGCCTAGCCCGAACGAACCCACATGCAGAATGTCGCGAGCGTAGATCGGCAGGAGCGCCGTTGCGCCTCCGAAGAGCACGGCAAAGAGATCGAGCGAAATCGCGCCCAGAATGGCCGGCGACCGCCGGACGAATGCAACGCCGGCCAGCAGGGCCTTCCACGTGCGCGATTCGGGCTGCGCTTGTGTCCGCTCCACTCGTACGGCGGCGATTGACGCACTCAATACCGAAGCGGTCGTCCAGAAGGCGACCATCAACCCGTACGGTACGGCGGGCGAAACGGCATAGAGTAAGCCGCCCAGCGCGGGGCCGGCAATCGTCGCGAACTGCAGGCCGCCCGAGGCGATTGCCGCAGCGCGTTGCAGCGCCCCACGCTCGGTTACTGCCGGCAGCAACGCCGTCGTCGCAGGGCTCTCGAAAGCGTCCGCGACGCCCAAAAGGGCTATCGCTGCAAAAATTGCCGGCACGGTCAACCAGTGCGCGAAACTGCCCCAAGCAAGAAACGCCGCGACTACCGCTTGTGCGATCTGACACGCCTGCATGACGCGGCGGCGGCTAAAACGGTCCGCTGCGGAGCCCGTCACAAACACCAATACGGCCGTTGGAACGAACTGGACGAGGCCCGCCATGCCCAAATCGAATGCGCTGTGCGTCAGCGAGTAGATCTGCCAGCCGATGACGACCGAGGCGATCTGATAGGAAAACTCCGACGAAAAACGCGCGCCAAGATAGACCAGAAACGGGGGATGATGCAACGGGCTCTTTAGCACAGTGGCTCAATCGTCATATCGAATAACAAAAAAGATGGGCTTGCTCGGCTGATCACGGGGCGAACGTAACACCGCTCGTCAGCTAAATCGTTTAGCCATTGGGTACGAATCTCGCACGATGAAGCATGCATCCAGCGAGAGTGAGCCATGGCAAACATTCTGAACCAATACTTCGACTTGGCGGGCGATGCCATCAACATTATGGTGACGCAAGGTACCAGCCTGTTGGCGCAGCGCATCGAGCAGTATGCGCGAGTAGGCGATGAAATCGCTGCGACCTTGCGCGATAACGAAGAACGGCAGGCTGCCGAATACGCCGAACTGCTGGGCGGCCGGGCACATGCGACTGCGAATTATCTGCGTACCCGTGACGGCCGGCGAATTTGGTCCGACGCCCAGGACGCACTGGACGGCCGTGGCTGGGTGATGGCCGGCGCCGGATTGCTCACCGGATTTCTGGCCGCACGTGCCATCCGGTGCAGTCCACCACCGCCGAGGTACGATTACTAATGCAGATCATTCCGGAGGCAATCAGCGATGCGATAGCGCGATTACGGAACGACATCGAAAGCTCCGTACGCGCCGAGTTGCGAACGTTTAAGGAAGAATTAGCCGAGCAGATGCCGTCGCTGCTGGCAGCGGCCGGCATGGGTGCGGTTGCGCTCGTGATGGGGCTTGCCTTCGTCGGCGTCTTTAGCGCGCTGTGCGTGATTGCGCTCTCGATTGCCGTCGCACCGTGGCTGGCGGCGCTGATCGTAACCGTGATTTGGGGAATCGTCGCGGCGGCGCTGGCTTCGATGGCGGCCGTCCGCTTCAAGACGGCGTTGCCTTTAAAGTTCGATAAAACCGCGCGAAACGTGAAAGAGGACGTAGCATGGATCAAGAGCGATTTGAAACTTCGGAAATAGGCGACGTCGGCATGGTCGACCGCGCGAAGAGCGCGATCAACGACCGCGTCGAAACCGCCAAGGATACGATGCGTAATATCCAGCCCGGCGACAACCCGATGCTCATGCTGCTGGGCGGGCTCGCCATCGGATTCGTCATCGGTATGCTCGTACCAGTTTCGCGTTTCGAGAACGAGCAGCTGGGATCGGTCGCCGACGACTTGAAAGGCCGCGTGCGCGAAGCGGGTGCACAAGCCGCGCGCCGGGGCGGCGAAGTCATCAAAGAATCGATCGAAGCAGCCACGGAATCGATGACGGCGTCCTCGTCGACGGCCTCGTCGTCTAGTCGAGGTACCACGGACTTCTAACGGCCGATGGTCGCGCGCGCCTCCAGCGCCTGCTTCGCCACTGCGGCGAGCGCCTCGAGGTGCGCGCGAGTCAACTCGTCGATCGATCGGCGCAGGGCGACCGCACAGTCGTGCGAGAGATCCTCGAGCTGCAGCCGCGCGAGCGATTGCGCGTCGGTGGGCGTGCCGTCGGCGGGAACGATCCACAGTTGCGCCAGTCGCTTGGCAAAGCGCATTTGCGCGTTGCGGCGGACGACGCCGGCGCGAGCGACCGCGCCAGTGGCGACGTCGCCGTAGATCCCGTTGCGCGACCAGTCGAAGAGATCGACGAGCGTCATCGTGGTACCGCGCCGGTACTTCGTGCTCAGGTCGTCGATCCGTTGCAAGGTCAGCGGTGCGAAAAGTTCGTCGAGTGCTTGATCTTGTGCGAGTCCGGCGATTTCCACGATCGGAACGTCGTGACGGGGAGTGGGATTGTAGGCCCAGGTGCCGGCTTGCCCAATCCAACTCGTTTCGTCGTAGGTCAACCGATTGAGTACGTCGGGATTGAACCGCCAGGCGGCGTCGGAGAAGAGATACTGCTGCAGCGTCTGCCAGGCGCCGTACTCGTCGGCGCGCGAGACGGGCTGCAGCGGCGGCTTACTGCGCGGATCGCCGGCATCGGCGCGCGAGACGTATTCCCCGCCGATGATGTGCGCCGGCATGGTCGCATCGCGCACGTAGTACCGCATCGGTCGTAAGAACGCGCGCCGCGCTTCTTCGTAGGATTGGCCGTGTGCCGGAAAGCGGCCGGCTACGGAGTTGAGAATCGAGTGCAGCATCGCCAGCTGCGTGCGCTCCCACCCCAGCGGATGGTCGGTCAGGTCGTACATTTGTACGCGCGGATCGATTGCGTGACCGTCCTCGAACTGTACGTCTTCGTCGGACGCAAAGCGGTACGTCGGATCGCTCCAGCGCGACGCCAGCGCGTTGAGCGTCCCGACTTCGGCCTGCGGCGTCGTCGCGTTGGGGATATATTGGTAGCCCCACTTGACCGCGTAATAATCGTAGGGTCCAAGTCCGAGCTGAAGATAGTCGCCCTGCGGCGTTCCTTTCGGCCACAAATTGACCGGTGCGTATTCCATCACGCTGCTGCCGACGCCATAGCGCGAGGTAAAGTTCCGGTTTTGCAGATCCTTGGCCGTGTAGGCCATCGATCCGATGAAGTTGTGCTGCAAGCCCAGATCGTGCCCCGACTCGTGCAGCACGACCGCCCGGATCGACTCAATGGTGAAGGCAGCCTCGAGCGCTTGGCTGTCGGGAAGCGCACGCGCCGGCGCGATGACGTATCGATATGTCTGACCGGAGAGACCCATGACCGAATCGATATTGATGCCCGCGTTGATTTCTTGACCGGTGCGCGGATCGGTGACGATAAGGGCTTCCGCACCGTATTGCGGGGTCGACGAGTCAAACCAGCGCACCATGTTGTGGCGAATATCGTCGGGATCGAAGCTCGAGGAACCGTCGGGCTCTTGCTCGACCTTCACGGCGTTGAGTACGCCAATCTTCGCAAACGCGTCGTTCCACGTCAATAAGGCGTCGGTAATCGTCTGCCGGTACGCCGCCGGCACGTCGTTGCTCAACGTGAAGACGAGCGGATTGCGTGCCGCCGTACCCGGCGTCGCGGGATCGAAGTTCCAGCGGCTGACGTAGTACACGTTGCGGGATGGGTTCGCATCGCTTTGGAAGTCGATGAGCGGCTGTTCGAAGTAGCCGACGCGCGGATCGGCGATGCGCGGCATGTAGCCGCCGGCGGGAGCCGCGATGAAATTGTACGTCATCTTGACTTCCACGCTGCGAGGATCCGGCGCGTTGTCGATCTTGTCAGGATCATCGCTCGACCACGTTTGGCTCACGCGCAGAATGGTGTTCTGCGGAAAGGCTTTTGCTTCGATGAAGTACGATCGCGCCGAGTCGAGTTTATAGTGGTGCTGCGGCTTGTCGTCGAGTGCGTCGAACTGCGCCTGAAGATCTGCGACGTCTTCTAAGAACGGCGTCGCAGCGATTACGACCGCGGTAGGCGATTCCGAAACGATCGGCGTAACGGCCACCACCGAGCTCGGAAGCGATTCGCGCGCGCCGACGCCCTGCGGTGTGTTGGGATCGACTTTTGCAAACGTATTCGGCCAGCGAATGACGACGGAGTTCTCGGTGCGCTCGAAATGAACGATGCGCGCCGGCGCCACGTACGGCTCGCCCGGCGCGGGGCCGAATCCGCCTAGGCCCGTCATCGGTACCGACGTTTCAATGAGGTCGCTGCCGAGCTGCGTTTTGGCGATCGAGAGGTAGATTTTGCCGCTCTTCTCGATGACGCTTATCAGGCCGGGCAGCACCTTAGCATCTTTGACGAAGGTTTCGTACGGTGCGGGCGAACCCGATCCGGCGGCGCCCTTGACGTCTTCTTGAGCCGGCGCGCCGGCCGTAGTCAATGCGATTGCGGCGGCGACAATACAATAATACCGAAGCATAGCGAAGGCGTAGTTCCGCGCGTCCGGAAAGAGACCTATGGGAGAACCGTTGGTGAGGATTTTTGATGTATATTCCGCCCGCTTTTTCGGTGCACGATCGGCGTTGGGCCGTCGCGTTGATGGAACGCCATCCCTTCGGCCTGCTCGTGACGTGCGATACTCCCTACGCCATGACCACGCACCTCCCGATGTATTCGTTCGAACGGGATGGTGCATTGTACGTGGCCGGTCACGTGGCGGCGGCCAATCCGCACGCCAAATCGATTGCGGCCGGCACGCCGGCGACCGCGGTCTTTACCGGCGCGCACGCATTCGTCTCGGCCTCATGGTACGAGGAGCCGTACCAAACGGTTCCGACCTGGAACTACAGCGCGGTGCGTGCCAACGGACGATTGCAGGTTGCCTCTGCGCTTGAGGTCGTCCGCGAGCTTGTCGAACGATTCGAGGGCGACGCTCCCCAGGCGTGGCGCACCGACGGCCTGTCCCCTGAGTATCTCGAAAAGCAGCTGCGCGGAATCGTCGCGTTTGAGATGCGCGTCGAAGTGCTCGATGCAAAAGCCAAGCTGAGTCAAAACCGGACGCCCGAAGACCGGGCTCGCGTCGAGCGCGCGTTGGCGAGCTCGGACGATCCGATGGACCGCGACTGCGCCGCGGCGATGCGCGCGATCGGCGGTCGATAGTTCGGCGCGGCGCGCTGGAAGGCACCCTAGTGTGTCCGGCGAAATCGCAGGGTCCCCAGAAAATGAACGAAGAGGAGAGCCTCACCAATGACGACCGCAGCCAAAGTCGGTATCACCGGCATCGATGCGAGCTACTACCTCACAAAGGACCTTAATAAAGCGACCGCCTTTTACGCGGGATTGTTTGGCAGCGAGCCGACGATGCACATGCCCAACACGGTTTCCGAGTGGACGTTCGGCAAGGACGGCACGACGTTCGGTTTGTACCAGCCCGAAGACGCAGCGAATTGGCGGCCTAGCGGCGGCGTGCTCTTTCACGTCGACGACATCAAGGCGTCTAAGGCGGCCGCCATATCCGCCGGCTCAACGTTCGAGGAACACGTCGAAGAGACGCCGGGATGTTACATGGCTTTCGGCAACGATCCCGATGGCAACAGCTTCATTCTTCACCAGCAGAAGTAAACGCGCCCAGGGCCGTCTGAAGAGCCCCCAACCGGGGGCTCTTTGCGTTTCAAGGGGGGCGCTCGGTTGGTATAATCGTGGCGTGCAGTCGACGCGACTGATGCGGCCTCGCATCAACGATCGCCTGGCCCGCGCAACGCAGTTTCCGCTAACGCTGATCGTCGCTCCGGCGGGATTCGGCAAAAGCGTTGCGCTGCGCGACTTTCTGCTCAGTTCGCGTCTCGAAGCGTTGCGCTGTGAAGTCCGGCCCGAGGACGGTACGCTGCTGGCATTTGCGCGCCGCCTTGGCGACGCCCTCACCGTTACTCCCAGCATCGCCGCGGCCTTTCCCGAGATGCAGCAGCGTATTATGGAGACGGGCGAGCCGATCGAACGGCTTTGCGAGTGGTTCGTCGAGCATCTCAAGCGTACCGGATGCACGATCGTCGTCGACGATTTGCATTTTGCGGATCCGCCCGCCGTCGCGTTTCTCGTCGATTTAATCGATCGTACGTACGAAAGAATCCGCTGGATCGTTGCAACCCGTTCGGACGCGGAGCTGCCGGTCGCGTCGTGGCTGGCGTACGGGCGCATGGACCTGACGGTCGACGAGAACGTGCTGCGCTTTACGCCCGAAGAAGCGCTTGCGGCCGCCGATGAAGTGCAGTCGGGCATCGAACCCGACGAGGTCGAAGCGCTGCGCGAGCTGACCGAGGGATGGCCCGTCGCAATCGCGATCGCGCTGCGCACGCGGACGCATGCAGCCGAACTGCGATCGGCTGCAGCCGCCTACGAAGCCGCGACTCGCGAGATGATCTACCGCTATCTCGCGGAGCAAGTCTTTGCCGCACTAACCGACGCGCAACGCAACTTCTTGCTCGCGACGTCAGTGTTTTCGACGTTCGACGTTGGTATCGCACAAGCGCTGGGCGGAAGCGATTTCATCGGCGAAATGCGCCGCGGCGCTGCATTCCTCAACGAGATTTCACCGGGCCGCTATCGCTACCACGATCTCTTCGCGGCATTTCTCGAGACCGAGCTGCGCCGCTTGGGCGAAATTGCCTGGGCGGGCGTGTTATGCCACGGCGGACAGTTGATGGAAGAACGCGGCGAAATGGCGGCCGCCCTGACGCTGTATACTAAGGCCGGCGACGCGGGATCGATACTTCGAGTGATTGCGCGCGACGGATTTGCGCTTTTCGAGCGCGGTCACGGCGAGGCGCTGTCATCCGCCCTCGACGCGGTTCCGCACGCCATTCGCAACGCAAACGCTGCGGCGCTGGGCTTGCGCGCGACGCTCGACGCAGCACGGGGACATTTCGACCTGTGCCGGCGAGGTTTCGGCGGCGCCATCGAGCGCTGTGAAGACGAGACATTGCGCCTCGCGCTCGTGCATCGCTATGCTATCGAGCTGGTGCGTCACGACCGCGCGTGCATCGAGCTGTTGGAGCCCTACGCTACCGATCGAAACGTGGCACCGGCGATGCGAGCACCGTTGCTGGGCACGCTCGCGACGGCGTTGGCGCGCGTCGGTAGAGTTGATGACGCAATTACGACCGTCACACAGGCGCTCGATTACGTCGACGGATCGACCGAGGATGACGTGCTGGCCCGGCTCTATCAGCAGGCTGCGTACGTTTACCGGCTCGAGCCCACCCGGCTGAATGCGCAGGACTACGCGACGCTCGCGGTGGAGCTCGCGTTACAGCGCAATCTCAATGAGGTGGCGGTACGCGCGTATAGCGTGCTCTATCAAATCGCCTACGACGACGGCGACGATCCGATCGAATGCTTGACGATTCTCGATAAGCTGCTCGAGTGCGCGCGAAAAGGCGGCAGCACGCAGGCCCGCCTGTACGGACTGCTGGCGACGTACGCGATCGAAGCCGAGCGTGGGAACGAAGCAGCGCTCGAGCGGCTCGACCGCGAGCTGCAGGCAATCGTCGGCGGGTTGCCGCGCGTTCGTGCTGAGGTCTTGTTGCCGGCGATGGCGCTGCGCGCCGGCTGGGAACGCGATTTTCGCCGCGCGTACGAACTGCTCGCCGGTACGACGGAGGTGCAGACCAGCGACGAACGCCGGGCCTACCGCGCCTCGGAGCTCGCGCTGTACGCGTTGGCCGCGGGAATGCACGCCGAGGGCGAAGCAGCGCTGGAGGAAGCGCTGGGCGCGTTGGAACGGTGCGAGGCACCGACGCGGCGCACGCTGCGCGCGCGAGTGATGGTCGCATGCTCCGAACTGCTGCGCGGTCACGCCGCAGCGGCTCATCGGCATCTCAATGAGGTCGAACGCGCCCTCGTCCCGTCCATGCGTTGGTTGCGCGCCTTGACGCACGTCGCCCGGACGCTATATCGCCTTGCGCTCGGACAAGCCGATCGGCCCGTGCTCGCCGGTGCGCTCGAGCGGTTGCGCGCCGAACAACTGGGAGGAATCGCGCGCTTACTCGAGGCGGTGCCGTTTCCGCAAAGCCACGAAGGCGGCTATTCGACGCTCACTCCGGCCGAGCGCGAGATTCTGCATCTGCTTGCGGCCGGCGCCAGCACCAAGGAGGTTGCCGTGAAAACCGGGCGTAGCCCGCGAACCGTCGACACGCACATTCGTTCGCTATGCCAAAAGCTGCGGTGCAGCGGTCGCCGCGCGGCCGTTGCGCTTGCTACGGGCTCAGGCTGGGTACAGACGTGAGAACCGTGCTACGCTGGACCGGCCTTGCGGCGCTCCTGGGCGCTTTCACGTTATCTGCGTGCAGTAACGCGGCGCCGCCATTGGCGTCACCTTCGGGTCTTGCGGCGACATCCGCTTCCGTGCGAATGCGTCCCGCCGAGGGCGCGAATGCGCTGCCGGGTGAAGGCGCGAACGCGTTGCCGGGAGCGACGTTGCCGTGCGTCTTCAATCCTGCGAAAGGTCAAGCGAACTGCACGGTCGCGGTGAACACCATTCTGCCGCCGATCAACAATCCGACCCAGCCCGCTTCGCTGATCCCAGGTCTGCACCCGGCGGATCTCGTCAACGCGTATGGGTTACCGTCGCAGAATTTCGGCCGGCTCGTCGCCATCGTCGACGCGTACGACGATCCGACGGCCGAATACGATATGGGCGTTTACCGTGCGGCGTTCGGTTTTAAAGCATGCACTGTGTCAAACGGTTGTTTCCGCAAAGTCAACGAGAAAGGCACGACGTCGTGGTATCCACAGATGAATACCGCGTGGGCAGATGAGATCGCGCTCGACCTCGACATGGTGTCGGCGGCGTGTCCGAACTGCACGATCCTGCTGATCGAAGCGAACTCCGCTTCCATCGACGATCTCGGCGCTTCGGTCGACAAGGCATTCGCGATGGGCGCACGCGTGATCAGCAACAGTTACTATGCGTTCGAGTGGCCGGCAGAAAGGTCGGAAGACGCGCATTATCATCACGACGGCGCGGCGATCACGGTGAGCTCCGGTGACGCGGCGGAAACGTTCTACCCGGCGGCGTCGCCGTACGTGACTTCCGTCGGCGGTACGTCGCTCAAGGGAAGCGCTGGAGCTTGGACCCAGAAGGGCTGGAAGTTCGCGGGCGGAGGCTGCACTAAATACGAGCCGCGTCCGAGTTATCAAGACGGGACGGTGGAATGCTCGACACGTTCGTCGGTCGACGTCGCCGCAATTGCCGATCCGCAAACAGGCGTTGCAACGTTTGCAACCAGCGCGGGCGGGTGGATCGTTGCGGGTGGCACGAGCGTCGGCGCGCCGCTCATCGCGTCTGCGTATGCCCTATCTGGTAACCTCGAGGGGCCGCGGTATTCGTACGCCCATCGCAACGCGTTTCACGACGTGTTACCGGCGGGTTATGATTTCCTTACCGGAATCGGAACGCCTGACGGGGTCAGCGGATTGTAGACTGGCGCGAAAGGCGGTTTTTCCAGCAGCTGTTGCACAGCCAGCGCGACACGATCTGACCCGATTCCAGTTCTATTAGGCGAACCGTGCCGCAATTCGCGCACACGCCGTGCGAATCGCCGTCGCTGAAGAAGCAGAACATTTCGGTTGGATTGCCGCACGCGCAGACGAGGTGCTGCGAGGAGTTCATGCCGGAAGTGTGCCCGGCCGGCGCGGCGGGAGATCTCCGTAATTTTGCGTATGGGCTGCCGCATGTGTGGGCGCGTACGCTGGTCATACGTCGGGAAAATGAGCGATAGTTAGAGGCATCCTCGCTCCCGATGGTAACCGGGGCACCGCGCGGTTGCGATGCCCCGGCGCTACCCTTTACTGCAGCGGCTTTGTCGACCTGAGTATGCCCTGGCCGTCGGAGCCGAGCAACAAGTAGCCGTTATTCCAACGAATGCCCCAGAAGCTGTGGGCGATCAGGTCGCGATCGAGGCGCAGCCAAGTAGAACCCGCGTCGCCGGACAGATACGCGCCGCGCAGCGTCGTGAGCGCGACCAGCGGCCGCTTTCCACGCGATCGAGGATCGAACTGAATCTGACGCACCGGCGAGTAGACGAATGCGGGCGGCGGTTGCGCGTAACGCTGCGCAAGCTCGTTGTCGATCCGGCCTCGGATCAGCGGCGCATTCGTCACCGTAGCGATGCGCTTGAACGACCGCGCGCCGTCGATGCTGCGCAAAACGAACGCGTCGTTTCGCGCGTCGACGCTTGCCGCGAGGACGACTTTTCCGTTCACCGGCGAGATCGTAGCAGCGTACCAAAAAGCGGTTACGGGAACGCCGCGCGAGGTCGTCCACGTCTTGCCGCCGTCGAACGTCACCCGAATCGACGAGCGCTTTTGATTCGCCAAATCGCCCACGATGATGTGCGATCCGTTTTGCGGATCGACGACGATCATTCCGGGCTCGTCGACCGGCCACGGCAGACGTGCAAAGCTCGCGCCGCCGTTGCTGGTCGTGAAGACGGCTCGCGGAGCCTTCGCAAAGCCCGCGCCGACGATGTCGCCGGAGACCACGTAGATCTTCTGCGGATCCTTCGGATCGAAGGCAAGCGGCGTCGTCATCAGCCGGCTCGAGAGCAGCTTCGTGGCCGCTACGGAGGGCGAACCGTAGGTCGTGCAGCCGTCGTTGGAAACGAGAAATCCCGATGCCTCGTCGAACGCGTAGCAGACCTTCGGATTGCCCGGCTGCAGTTCGTTGAAACCGTCTTCGTACAGAGCGAACGCGCGGGACGTCAGCTCGGTCCAATGCGAGCCTCCGTCGTGGGTCACGTGGCTGTTGAAATCCTGGAGGGACGTGACGATCGTTTTTCCGTCGGGCGAAATCGCGAATCGTCGAGCCAAACCGGTCGCCATCGGTTTGCTGGCAACGTCGTCGTTGGGATAGCGCGAGTATTTCGAACACGCCGGAACGTCGTCGAGACCTTGATCGCTGGCAACCCAGCAGCGATCGTCCGAACCGTTCGGGAACGTCCACACATTGCGGACGTCGATTACCGAAAGGCTTGCGGCGACCCCAACCGTCGGACGTGACGCGCCGTCTGCGGTCAAAGTGAACAGCACGCCGGGACCGTCGAGTCCGATGTAGAGCAGGTGCGGATGAATGCGGCTGAATGCGATCGCTTGCGTTCCCAATCCGAGTTGGTAATAGTTGTAGCCTTGGAACGACGGCATGACGCGCTTCCAGGTGCGTCCGCCGTTCGTTGAAGCGTTGAGACTTTGATCCCACCGTCCGTCGTTGGAGTTCGCGTAGATCGTCGATGGGTTGGACGGATCGATGGCGATCTGGTGGACGGCCGGCGAGCTGCCGTCGGTACCGGTGTGCGGGTTGAAGGGAAGTGTTCCCGCCGGCTGCCACGTACCGCTTGCGTACGTCAAGATGTTTCCGCCGGTCGTTCCGGCAATGAGCGCGCCGCCGCCGGAAGAAACGGCATCGATCGCGGTCGGATAGTCGCTAGCCGTCGCGGGATAGGAAACCGTCCAATCCGCGCCGCGGTTTTTCGAGCTGAGAACTCCCGCGGCGGTGGTCGCGAACACAGCGTTTTGATAAGACGTAAATTCGGTCGCTTTCGTCGTGCGATACACGTTGTGCCACGACGAGCCGGCATCGGTCGAAAGAAAGATACCCGCGTACTCGGTAGCCGCTAACAATCTCGAAGGATGAGTTGGATCGATCCAGAGCGCGTTGACGACGGAGTCGACCACGCCCGAGTCGTCGGTGAGCCCCTTATCGATCGGCTGCCACGACGCGCCGCCGTTGCGCGAACGGAAGATCCCCGCCGACGAGTACGTCTCGAGTCCGGTTCCGCGCCCGCTTGCGACGTACAGAATCTTGGAATTCGAAGGATCCACGGCAAAAGCGTTGACTTTGCCGGAGTTCGGTATAAAGCCGGACGTCATGTGCGTCGGCCCGACGGGGTGGAAGGAAATCGCCGCCGCTGAAGCGGTGTTATCGAACGCCGCCGGCACCGCCGGCGTCAGCGCTCCTGCACCGCTGCCATGGCAACCGGCACAAAGCAAAACGAGCGCGAGGATTGAGGCAGAGGCAGAAGTACGCATTATCCTCCGGTAACGTCGAGATAGAGTTCGGTTGCAAAAGCAATCAAGAAGCCTAGGGTCATCGTGGCCGTAGCCAACGCGGTGAGTCCCATTCGACGTAAGACCGACCACAACTCGCCGATCACGAAAATCAGCGCACCGACGGCGATTGACAAAAACAGCACCGACAGCACCGGCGAATAGAACTGATAGCCGACGATCGTACCCGCGAACGTCGGGCCGCCGGCGATGAGGCCCGCCAAACCGATCTGGGCCCACGAAGGGACGACTCGCCCGACCAGCGGGGCTGCGATTCCGAAACCCTCCGTTGCATTGTGCAATCCGAAGCCGACGATCAGCGCGATTGCAATCGCCGTCGCTCCCGATGCGGCCGAGGCGCCGATTGCCAGGCCTTCGCCGAAGTTGTGCGCACCGATACCGACTGCAATCAACGCCGCTAGAACGACGGGATTATGCGCGTGCTCCGCGGCGCTCTTCGAAAAGTACGATGCCGCGCTGCCCAGTCCGACCAAGCCGAGCAACAAGCCCGCGACGAACACGAAAATGAGCGCGTAAGGAAAGCCGGTCGATCCGCCGTGCCATTGCGAGACCGCTTGCGAGATCGGCACGATGGCGTTTTGGGCGATCTCGACGACCAGGTATAGGAGAATTCCGATCGCAAGCGCGTTGAGCAGTGCGATGACGTCGGGCTTAAGACGGCGTGCGCGGGCAATCGGTAAACCGAGAAAGATCGTGAAGCCTGCAATCGCACCGAGCAGCACCGTCATGCCGAAGCTCAGTGCGTGCTTGATGGGACGCATTGCCGGCGTCATCGCGTTATACATTGACGCGAGCGCGTTTGGTGTGCCCGCGTAATGGATGGCGGTAATCAGGCCGTCGGGCATTCCGTTGGAATCTTCGATGTGATCCATCACGTGGCAATGCACCAGCCACGTTCCGGGTTTGGCGTTGGCCTCGACGACCACGTCGACGCGCTGTCCGGGTCCGATCAGCACGGTATCCTGGACGTCGGGATAATCGACGGACGCGGCGTCGCGCGCGATGATCTGCTGATAGTGACCGTGCGTGTGCATGGTGTGGAACTCTTCGGCCGAAATGCTGATCCAGCGAATCCTGATGCGTTGACCGGATTTGACTTCGAGCGCGGGCGCAACCGGATATTCCTTGCCGTTGAGCGTGAACTCGTTCTCGACGCCGCTTTGGATCTGCCACGAAGAGATGACTTCCAGATAGTCGTGTGCGACGTTTTGCTCGACTGGCCGCGGATGCGCCGGCGCGACGATGATGGCGCCGTAGAGGCCGGAGTCGAGCATCGCTTCGTTGTCGTGCGTGTGATAGATAAACGTGCCGGGCTGATCGGCGACGAACCGGTACGTGAAGCTTTGCCCGTGCTGCACGAGCGGCTGCGAGATGCCGCCGACGCCGTCCATGGTGTCGGGAATGTCGTGTATGCCGTGGAGGTGAATCGAGTCGGGCGTCGATCCGTCGTTGGTGTAATCGATGACGACCGTATCGCCTTGATTCACCACGATCGCCGGCCCCGGAACGACCCCGTTATAGGTATTGGCCATCACGGTCATACCGGGCTTGAGCGTCCATGGCGCACTGCGCTCGACGATATGAAAGGTCTTTACGCGCCCGCTCTTCTGCGGGATCGCTTGATACGCGCCTTCCGGTCGTAGAAAACTCTTTGACTCGCCGGGGGCTGGCGTCGCGAGGGGTATCGGGCCGCTAATCGGCTGAAGCCCAAGACTGATAGAGTTTGGCGATGCCACTTCATCGGCGTCGGCACGTGCAATCGCTGGGAGCGCGCAAGCGAGAACGGCTGCCATAAGGGCGGCGAAGAGCAGGCGTGCGATCGTTCGAATCCAACACGGACCCCACCATGGAGGCATACCTAGTGATGGTATTAGGCATGCCTAACAGCTGTCAATGCCGAGGCTTTGCATTTAATGCCGGGCCTGCACAAAAAGTTCGGCGAACTAGCCATGATCTTGTAGGTCGCCGCCCTATTTTATGGGCAGCCGGGGGGCCATCGGTTAGCCTGGCGGATAGGGGACGAATGCGGCATCAAAGGCAGGGGCACCCACACGAACCGGAGCGGCTGTGGCTGTCGCTCTCGACGTCAGCCATGGGGAAGCGTTCTCCGCTGGGGTAATCACCGACCACGAGAAAGCCACCAGGCTCGCGCGGAAAATCGGTAACCACGATCTCTCCCTTTACGCAAAGGGCCGTAAATGGAGCCATATAGACGCCTGGGATGTTGCCCCCGTAAGTTTTTCGTAACGTGCCGGTAATCACGGACCAATCGGACGAGGTGGCCGCAAATGAACGGGCCAGTAAGACGGCTGCTAGTAGGCTTAGAATCACGGGTCCACCGGGTCCCACCACAAACGCAAGAGCGGCTCGCAGTCTTTCTCTTGCTAACGCCGTTATGGGTGTTACTGGCGTGGGAGGCGGTATCTATTACGTGGTGGGTGTTTGCTCCATGAGCGTAGCTTTAGCGAACTACGGTACGTCCCCGCTCGACTTGGGTCCCATTAGGGAAAAATTATGCGGGTTGCTCTGTATGCATCGATTCCGAACTCGAACATAGATTGGACTAAGCAACAGAGATTATGGCAAAGCACCTTACAGAGAACCTCGTTGACCTGAGCCGTGAACGTCTTGGCGCGAACGCGCGTTCCAAACTTGGCCTTGATCATGTGGAACGTCGTTTCCACGTTCGACCGCTTGTGGTAGTGCTTGAGGAACTCTTCGCGGTTGTAGGTGAAAAAGTCGTGCATCCGGCGCCACAACGCACGGCTTTCGGGCGAGTGCCCGTGCCCACCGGAGCGTCGGTTACTCGACTTGAAGGGTATCAGCGGAAACGCGCCAGTCGCGTCGATTGCGCTCAGGTTGGTGAGGCTGATGTAACCACGATCAGCGGAGACCGTCTTGGGAGCGAACCGCTTGACGGTAGCACCGAGGAGCGCGGGTAGTTGCGGCGAGTCGTTGACATAACCGTTCGAGACCTCGATGCTCGTCACGACGTTCGTGGTCGTGCCGATCATAACGTGCGCCTTCAGCCATTGGTATTCGCCGACTTCACGCCCGTACTTGTGGCTGTACCACCGGGCGTAGGTGGACGTAGAGAAGCCGGAAGAATCCGCCGCAAAGTCCTGTTCGATTGCGCGGAGAGGACGGGCGCTCTCCTCAATCATGGCTTTGAGAATCGGCGTAACGTTCGGGTTCTCAAGGATGCCGAGGATACTGTTAAAGTGCGGCGCCTTGTCGATATATCCACCTTCGACGTACTTCTGCATATCGACCATCGCACGACGTCCGGACGTTCCGCCGTAGACCTTCATTACTGCGCAGAATATCGCATCGGAGAGCGGAAGGCGCGGGCGACCCATCTTTTGGGAGCGTTGTGGATACCGGCGCAGAGCCCATGAAGCAGGCTCGCGACGTGTTCTTTTTCGATGGTCTGCGCGGCGTTGTACGCGGCCCAATTCTGGCGGTACGTTACGCGCATCGTTTGCGTGACCGTCGTTTCGCCCTGGGCGTTCGTGGAATGGCGAACCGTGTATTCGACCGCGTACAGATGCTTGCACTTGATGCCGGTCGTTTCGTAGTCGGGGCAGGTGCAGTTAGGGAGCTTGGCGCTCGGGTCCACGACGTAGGTCCCGCGTCCCGAAGCGGAGGGGACGACCCACAACGCACCCTTTTGCTTAAGGGCTTTTTCTTTGGCGAGAGCGATGCCGCGCGTTTCTCTGGTATCCATAGTAGTATATTACTACAAGGTACACACATAGTCAACCCAGGAGGGTTATACTTGACGTATATTCCTTTAAGGTATACCGTAGGGGTATGGGCTAAAATCAGGATTTTGGGCTACCGTTGCGAGCGGTGCCAGCACGAATGGGCGCCCAGGGAGCCGGGTAGCGCCGACCCCAAGGTCTGTCCGAAGTGCAAGAGTCCCTATTGGAATACCCCCCGCAAAAAAGACACGTAGGGGCATCCTACCATACGCTGCAAGGCTTGTGCGTAAATCCCGCCCGGCAAATGAAAAAGCCCGCCGGGACTTCGGCAGGCTTCATCTTTTGGGACTGTGTTTCGCAGTCCGTAGTATAGCACAGGCGCGTCCCCCAGGCTACCACTCCGGTGCGCCGCTGCGGAGCCGACGGCCCGCGCCTGGGGATACTCGAACTCCCGACCCCTGGTTTGCGAAACACAGTCTCTATCCAACTGAGTTACAGGCGCATACAGATTATAGTACCGGGCCGACTTTTTGTGCAGGTCAGGCATTAAATGCAAAGCCCAATGCCGAAACCGCCTGCGTGTCCGAGATTCGCCTTGAGCGCCCGCTAAAGGTTCCTCCGGTGCCGGCGTTCATCGCGCTACAAGAGATCCTCTCCGCCATTGCGGCGCAAGACCGTGCTTGGAGCGGTTTCGCGTTGCACGTTTCGCTGGGCGATCTGCACCTGCCTGACGTGGGCTACGTGGCGATTCCGGTCGCACTGAGCACCGGCGGAACGCACGCCGAAACGCGCGCGATCGATCTGCAGTTTACGTCCGCCAACAACGCCGCGTCGTTTCCGCGTTTCAACGGCGCCGCGGGGATTGACACGATCGGTCCGGCCGGCTCCATCTTGTGGCTCGCAGGCGACTACGACGTGCCGCTCAATCTCGTCGGCAGGCTTTTCGATAAGACGGTTGCGTCGGGCATCGCCCAGCGCGCACTCGAAAATCTCATCGACGACTTAGCCGTCGCGCTCGTCGCCAACGTCGAGAAGCGCGAAGCCGACTACGTTCGTTACCGTTTGTACTAGCGTCATAGCACCGTCGTGAGTCCGATCGAGACCCAGGCCTGCGTCGTAGGGGGCGGCCCGGCCGGTATGATGCTCGCCTTGCTGTTCGCGCGCGCCGGCATCGACGTCGTGCTGGTGGAGAAGCATGGCGATTTCTTGCGCGACTTTCGCGGCGACACGATCCATCCGTCGACCTTGCGCGTGCTCGACGAGCTCGGCTTGCTGGACGCGTTCTTGCAGCTGCCGCATCAGCGAGTCACGAGCCTATCCGGGAACTTAGGCGACACGACGGTGCGCGTCGCCGATTTTTCGCACCTGCCCGGTCGCTGTAAGTTTTTGGCATTCATGCCGCAGTGGGATTTTCTCGACTTTCTGGCAGCCCGTGCACGGCGCTATCCCGGATTCCGTTTATATCTGCGGACGCGCGCGACGGAGCTGCTCTTCGACGGCGATTGCGTCGCCGGCGTACGCGCGCAGGCGCCGAAGGGCGACCTCGAGATCCGCGCCGCGCTTACGGTCGCCTGCGACGGGCGCGATTCCGCGCTGCGTGCCGCCGCCGGCTTCACGCCTATGCCGCTCGGTTCGCCGATGGACGTGCTATGGTTGCGGCTCAGCAAGCTCGCTTCCGATCCGCACGAGACGTTCGGTTACATACGCGACGGCCGCATCATCGCGTTGATCGATCGCGGCGACTATTGGCAGTGCGCTTACGTGATTCCAAAAGGAGGCCTCGAGGAGCTGCGCGTGCAGGGCATCGACGAGCTGCATCGGAGCATCGCCCGCACCGTACCGTTTCTGGCCGAGCGCATGGCCGAACTGGGCTCGTGGGATGACGTCAAGCTCCTGACCGTTCGCGTCGATCGCTTGCGGCGGTGGTACCGCGCGGGCTTTCTCTGTATCGGAGACGCGGCGCACGCGATGTCGCCGATCGGCGGGGTTGGTATTAACTTAGCCGTTCAAGATGCCGTCGCGGCCGCAAATCTGCTCGCGCCCAAACTGCTGGCCGGCACGTTGACGGTCGCCGGCCTAGCGGCGGTTCAGCGCCGGCGCGAGTTCCCGGCTAAGGCAACGCAAGCGCTCCAGGTCTTCATCGGGCACAACGTTATCGGCCGGGTCCTCGATTCGGGGCACTCACCGCTGCTGGCGCGGGTGCCGCTCTTGGCGCGCGCCCTGCCGTTTCTTCCTCGCGTTTTGGGCAGATTGGTAGCGTTCGGACTGCGACCCGAAGCCGTTAAAACTTGATTCCCGCCTTCTGCACTTCCTGATAGGCCAGAAGCCACACGATCGACTCGTCGTGCAGGTCGACGACCTGTACCCGGTTGCCGAACGGGTCGACGAAGTCGCACCCAAACGGCGGGATGAGCTCGATTCCGTATTTCTTGGTGAGCTTTTCACGCACTTCGGCGAGCTGGCTCTCGTCGCGAACCATTAAGCCGAAGTGACGCGTCCGAGTCGGCGCCGGCCGGTCGACCTCGAACATCGCCAAGAATTGGTGTTCCCCAACCTTGAAGAAGGCATCGCCTTCACCTTCGTCGAGCTTTTCGAGGCCGAAAACGTCCTGATAGAAGGCGACCGCTTTTACGACGTCGTCGACCTCGATCGCAATGTGATTGATGCCGTAAACTTGCACGCTCATGCCTAGTCAAAAATGCTCATACAAAAAAGGGTTGCGCCTGATTGGCGAGCGTTTACACAGGGAAGTATTTGCTACATGAGGGCCTCCTGGAAACCGCACGAAAAACACGGGCGGCTGACCGCGCAGAGCGACTTGCCGAACAGCGTCTACGCGTTTCCTAAAAAGCGAAAGGAACCGCTAACGGATGCCCGTCACGTGCGTAACGCCGTCGCTCGCTTCGACCAAGTGATCGACGTTTCGGACGACGAGCGCGCGCAAGCCTTTGCCAACATCAAAAAGGCCGCCGCCTATTACGACGTCGATTTGACTGAAAATTCGTGGCGTGATCTGGGGGTACACCCGCAAACGAACCGCCAGGCGGCAGCGCGCAAGGGAGCTGCCACCCGCAAGCGCACGCAAAAGAAATCCACGCGAAAGAGAAAGGCGCGCTAAGCGCACGCGCCCCTCACGTGTGGCCGGATGGCTCGGTTGCCCGCATCCTTAGCGAGAGACGTTCGCGGTGCAACCGGGCCATTCTTTTGGGGAATAAATCGCTCGTGTACGAACACCGAGCGTCTACTATCGTCCCCGCACCCGTCGATCGAGTCTACGAATTATTCACCTACTTTCATCACTATCCCGAGTTCATGCGGCACGTGAAGAACGTTTCGTACTACGACGATCAGAATACGCACTGGGTCGTCGACTTAGCCGGACGTCACGAGTGGGACGCCATCAATGAAGGCTGGCAGCGCAACGCTCGTATCGGCTGGCGCGCCACCGGCGGCCTGGAAAACTCCGGTGAGGTACTGTTTCAATCACTGGGCGCCGAAGCGACGTGCGTTTTCGTGCGCTTGAAATACGAGCCGCCCGGCGGTTTTGCCGGCAAGTTCGCCGCAGCGATAGTCGCGTCGCGTGCGGTGGAGCGGGCATTGCAACGAGATCTGGATCGCTTCGCCGAAGTCGTTGGCGAATCGCGTATGGAAGGCGCCGCGCTCGATTGGAATACAATTCGCCGACGCCGCTTGCACGCGATCCGCGGCACGATCGACCCCGGCAAAGTAATTCCATTGCACCCGACTTAGCCTTAATCGTTGCGAGTGAGGCGGAACCCATCAAGATTGAGTCGGACGTATCGACGCAATCGAAAGACGTTACGCTGAACGAGAAACTACCGCATTCTGCGGTAGATCGGATCGTCTTCCGAAACTTCCCGGAAGATGCGCTCGTGCGGCGTGCCCTTGATCGTTTCACTCGGGCCGAGCGCAAGAAATCCGAGGCGGATGAGGCTGCTGATGAATAGGTTGTGCACGCGGAACTGCAGCGCTTTGTTGAACTGGGTCAACACGCCGCGTGCGACGATCAAATGAAACTCGTTGATCGACTTATCGCTGACCAGACTGTGCTGCGCGAAGATCAGGTTCTTGCGCAGCTCTTCACGCATCACCAGGGAGCGCTCTCCAATTTCGCACGTTTCGCTGAGCGATCCCGAGGCGCCGGTGGCGTGATGTGCCGCTTTGATCGCTTCGGCCGATTCGAACTCGAATTGGCCCCGCTTGGCTGCCGTGACGGCGATCTCGCTGGCATCGGTCGCGTAGATCATCGTGCGGGACAGCAAGCCTTCCTCGTGCAGAATGGCCGCCAGCGAATAGGCGTCTTCGCCGCGCGAGCAGTTGGGAACCCAGATTCGGCTAAACGAGTACGTGCGCAGCAGCGGTACGATCTTCGAGCGGACCAGTGCGAAGAACGCCGGCTCGCGGAAGAGTTGTCCCGGTCCGCCCGACATCGCAAAGACGAAACGCGCGAACGCAGCCGGATCGTGGAGCACCCGCTCCTGCAAGCCGGAGATCGTGTTCACCTTCTCTTCGCGCAGCCGCTCGGCGACCCGCCGCTTCAGCGTTGATTGCGAATAGTCGCGGAAATCGAGCCCGCTGAAGCGGAGGATCGCCTCGAGCAGCAGATTGAGCTCGAGATCGCTGAGTGCGGCATCGCGCGCGCCGCCGTCCGCTTGTCGTCCGGCGTCGCGCGCTTCACGTTCCTGTTCGATTACCTGTTCAACCATACACGCAGTAACGAGACGAGTTGATCGGTATCGACCGGTTTGCTGATGTACTCAGAGGCTCCCGCCGCGATGCAGCTGTCGCGATCCTGCCGCATCGCCTTCGCGGTCAGCGCGATGATGGGAAGATCGACGAAGCGCTCCTTTGCGCGAATCCGCCGGATCGTCTCGTAGCCGTCGAGCTCGGGCATCATGATATCCATCAACACGATGTCGATGCCGGCCGTGGATTCCAGAATCGAGATGCCTTCCATGCCGCTCTCGGCGGTGAAGACGTTCATCTCGTACGATTCCAGAGCGCTCCGTAAGGCGAAGATGTTGCGCGTGTCGTCGTCGACGATGAGCACGCTTTTGCCCAAGAGCGAGACCGAAGGCGGAGCGACGACGTCGATCGCCGCGCGCTTGCCTTCAGGCAAACGAGATTCGACTTGGCGCAGGAAGAACTGCGCTTCGTCCATCAGGCGCTCGGGCGACAAGGCATCCTTCACGATAACCGCTTGGCTGAGCTCGTTGAGATGTATTTCCTCCTGATGCGTGAGATCGCGGCCGGTGTAAACGATTACCGGCACCTTAACGCCGTTGGGCGTCTCACGCATGCGCTTGATGAGCTCTTCGCCGGCGATATCGGGCAGCCCCAAATCGACGACCATGCAGTCAAAGCGCTGCTGTTCGATTGCGGCCAGCGCCTCGGCGCCGGTCCGCACGGCAGTCACGGCTACCTCACCGCTGCCAATCAAATTGACCAGTGCGTTGAGCTGCGTGATGTCGTCCTCGACGACGAGTAGATTCTTCGATCCGTCGGCCGTGAACCCGAGCAGGGAGTCGAAGGTCTGCGTGAGCGCTTCCTCCGTGATGGGTTTCTTCAGGTGCGTCACCGCGCCGGCGTCGAGCGCGCGTTGCCATTGCTCTTCACCGGAGATGACGTGCACCGGAATATCCGCCGTGACGGGATCGGCCTTGAGTTCTTGCAGCAGACTCCAGCCGTCGGCGTCGGGCAGGCCGACGTCGAGCGTGATGGCGTCGGGACGGAACTGACGAGCAAGCGCCAAGCCTTGTGCGGCCGAAATCGCGACCATGCCTTTGAATCCGCGATCTCGGGCGAGGCCGAGCAGAATGCGGGCGAAGATGACGTCGTCTTCAACGACGAGCAGCACGCGATCCGACGGATCGATCTGCGCGCGGTCGTCTTCGATGCGGCTGTGCGGCTGATGCTCCTCGGCGATTGCCTTCGGAATCGGGCGCATGATGCGCTCTTGAACGCCGCCGGAGATGCCGATCGTGCGCTGCGCGACCGTCGTCGCGACGTTGCGCTCGAGCGGATGGTAGAACGTGAACGTACTGCCTTGGCCGAGCACGCTCTCTACGGAGATCTCGCCGCCAAGCAGCGCGGCGATTTCGCGGCTGATCGCAAGGCCGAGCCCGGTGCCGCCGAACTTGCGCGACGTCCCCATGTCGGCTTGTTGGAACGCCTCGAATATGACGTTGAACTTGTCATGCGGGATACCGATGCCGGTATCGGTGACTTGGAACGCTACCGCCGGACCGGCGATCGACGAGAGATGGTGATCGCGCAGCAGCTTGATGTGGAAGCTGACGCTGCCGTCCGTCGTGAACTTGAACGCGTTGGAGAGCAGGTTTTTGAGAATTTGCTGCACGCGCGTCGGGTCGGTGAGAACGGCTTCGGGCAGATCTTCGTCGCAGCGGATGATGAAGTCGAGGTTCTTGTCGACCGCGATTTGGTTGAACGTGCGCTCGACTTCATCCTGGATCTGCGAGAAGGTGACTTCCTGAAGATCGATTGAGGTCGTGCCCGACTCGATCTTGGAGAGGTCGAGGATATCGTTGATGAGGGTAAGCAGGTCGGCGCCGGCCGCACGAATTGTCCGTGCGTACTCGACTTCCTTCGGCGACATGTTGCCCGCCGAGTTGTCGGCGAGCTGCTTGGAGAGAATCAGCAGGCTGTTGAGCGGCGTGCGAAGCTCGTGCGACATGTTGGCCAAGAATTGCGACTTGTATTTGGACGTGAGTGCGAGCTGCTCGGCTTTCTTTTCGAGCTCTTGCCGAGCTTCGTCGATTTCACGCGTGCGCCGCTCGACTTCGGCGTTGCGCTCTTGTAGCAAGCGCGCCTTCTCTTCCAGTTCGTCGTTGGTCTGCTGCAGCTCCATCTGCTGGCTTTGAAGCTCGATGGTGAGCGCTTGTGACTGCTTGAGCAGTTCTTCGGTCCGCATCGATGCAGCGATCGTGTTGAGAATGACGCCGATCGACTGAGTGAGCTGCTCGAGGAAGAGCAAGTGCGTTTCACTGAAGTGCTCGGCCGACGCCAGCTCCATGACGGCTTTGACGTCGCCTTCGAAGAGCACCGGCAGCACGATCAGCGAGACGGGCCGCATCGAACCCAATCCCGAGTTGATCGCCATGTAATCGCCGGGAACTTCGGAGAGCAGAATGCGGCGTTTCTCCACGACGCATTGGCCGACCAAACCTTCGCCGCTATGCACCAGGCGCTGCGCCGCTTTACGCCGCGAGAGCGCGTAGCTGGCGATCAGGCGCAGGAGCGGTTCGTCGCCGATCGGCTCGTTGAGGTAGAATGCACCGGCTTGCGCGTTGATGAGCGGAGCGATCTCCGACATGATCAGGCGGCTGACGGTCTTGATGTCGCGTTGTCCCTGCAGCATCGCCGTGAAGCGCGCCAGGTTGGACTTGAGCCAGTCTTGTTCCGTGTTCTTACGCGTCGTGTCGCGGAGATTTTGGATCATCTCGTTTACGTTTTGCGTGAGTTCGCCGACTTCGCCGCGCGCTTCGACTTCGATCGCGCGAGAAAGGTCGCCCTTGGTGACGGCCGTCGCGACTTCGCCAATCGCGCGAATTTGCGACGTTAGCTGTGCGGCGAGCTGGTTGACGGAGTCGGTGAGGTCACGCCATAGCCCCGCCGCGCCCGGAACCTCGGCTTGTCCGCCGAGCCTTCCTTCGAAACCGACTTCGCGTGCGACGGTCGTCACTTGGTCGGCGAACGTCGCCAGCGTGTCGATCATCCCGTTGATCGTGTCGGCGAGCTGTGCGATTTCACCGGCGGCCTGCAAGGTGAGTTTGCGCTTGAGGTCGCCGTTGGCGACGCCGGTAACGACCTGCGCGATACCGCGGACCTGCGACGTGAGATTGGACGCCATGAAGTTCACGGAGTCGGTGAGGTCTTTCCAAGTGCCGCTGACGCCCGGAACGCGCGCCTGGCCTCCCAGTTTGCCTTCGGATCCGACTTCGCGCGCGACGCGCGTAACTTCGGATGCAAACGCGTTGAGCTGGTCGACCATCGTGTTGATCGTGTCCTTGAGCTCGAGAATTTCGCCTTTGACGTCGACGGTAATCTTCTTGGAGAGGTCGCCGTTGGCGACGGCGGTCGTCACCTTCGCGATGTTGCGAACTTGGGAGGTGAGGTTTGAGGCCATCGTGTTGACGGAGTCGGTGAGATCTTTCCACGTTCCGGCGACGCCGCGGACCTGCGCTTGACCGCCGAGACGGCCTTCCGATCCGACTTCGCGCGCGACGCGCGTGACTTCGGACGCGAAGGCGTTGAGCTGGTCGACCATCGTGTTGATGGTGTCTTTTAGCTCGAGGATCTCACCGCGAACGTCGACCGTGATCTTCTTGGAAAGGTTGCCGTTGGCGACTGCCGTCGTGACTTCGGCGATGTTACGGACTTGCGAGGTCAGGTTCGACGCCATGAAGTTCACCGAATCGGTGAGGTCCTTCCACGTACCGCTGACGCCTTGCACCTCCGCTTGACCGCCGAGTTTTCCTTCGGATCCGACTTCGCGCGCGACGCGCGTGACTTCGGACGCAAACGCGTTGAGCTGGTCGACCATCGTATTGATGGTGTCCTTGAGTTCGAGGATCTCGCCTTTGACGTCGACGGTGATCTTCTTTGAGAGGTCGCCTTTGGCGACGGCCGTCGTGACGTCGGCGATGTTACGGACTTGCGACGTCAGATTCGACGCCATGAAGTTCACCGAATCGGTGAGGTCTTTCCACGTACCGCTCACGCCGGCGACCTGCGCTTGACCGCCGAGCTTACCTTCGGAACCGACTTCGCGCGCGACGCGCGTGACTTCGGATGCAAACGCGTTGAGCTGGTCGACCATGACGTTGATCGTGCCTTTGAGCTCCAAGATCTCACCGCGAACGTCGACGGTAATCTTCTTGGAGAGGTCGCCCTTGGCGACGGCGGTCGTGACTTCGGCGATGTTACGGACCTGGTTCGTAAGGTTACCAGCCATCGTGTTGACCGAATCGGTCAAGTCTTTCCACGTGCCGCCGACGCCTTTGACGACGGCTTGTCCGCCGAGCTTTCCTTCGGAGCCGACTTCGCGCGCGACGCGTGTGACTTCGCCGGCGAAGGCGTTGAGCTGGTCCACCATCGTGTTGATCGTGTTCTTGAGCTCTAAGATTTCGCCGCGAACCGGAACGGTGATTTTCTTGGAGAGGTTGCCGTTGGCGACGGCGGTCGTGACTTCGGCGATGTTACGGACTTGCGAGGTCAGGTTCGACGCCATGAAGTTCACCGAATCGGTGAGGTCTTTCCACGTACCGCTGACGCCGGCGACCTGCGCTTGACCGCCGAGTTTTCCTTCGGAACCGACTTCCCGCGCGACGCGCGTGACTTCGAAGGCGAAGGCGTTGAGTTGGTCGACCATCGTGTTGACGGTGTTCTTGAGCTCGAGGATCTCGCCGCGTACGTCGACGGTGATTTTTTTGGAAAGATCGCCCTTGGCGACTGCCGTCGTGACTTCGGCGATGTTACGGACTTGCGAGGTCAGGTTCGACGCCATGAAGTTCACCGAATCGGTGAGGTCCTTCCAGGTGCCGCTGACGCCTTGCACCTCTGCTTGACCGCCCAGCTTGCCTTCGGAGCCGACCTCGCGCGCCACGCGCGTCACTTCGGACGCAAACGCGTTGAGCTGGTCGACCATCGTGTTGATCGTGTTTTTGAGCTCGAGGATCTCGCCTTTGACGTCGACGGTGATCTTCTTTGAGAGGTCGCCTTTGGCGACGGCCGTCGTGACGTCGGCGATGTTACGGACTTGCGAGGTCAGGTTCGACGCCATGAAGTTCACCGAATCGGTGAGGTCTTTCCACGTACCGCTCACGCCGGCGACCTGGGCTTGACCGCCGAGCTTGCCTTCAGAACCGACTTCGCGCGCGACGCGCGTGACTTCGGATGCAAACGCGTTGAGCTGGTCGACCATCGTGTTGATGGTGCCTTTGAGCTCGAGAATTTCTCCCTTGACGTCGACGGTAATCTTCTTGGAGAGGTCTCCCTTGGCGACGGCGGTGGTGACTTCGGCGATGTTACGGACCTGGTTCGTTAGGTTACCGGCCATGGTGTTGACCGAGTCGGTGAGATCCTTCCACGTGCCGCCGACGCCTTTGACGACGGCTTGTCCGCCGAGCTTACCTTCGGAACCCACTTCGCGCGCGACGCGCGTGACTTCGGATGCAAACGCGTTGAGCTGGTCGACCATCGTGTTGATGGTGCCTTTGAGCTCGAGGATCTCGCCGCGGGCCTCGACGGTGATCTTCCTCGAGAGGTCGCCGTTGGCGACGGCGGTGGTGACGTCGGCAATGTTGCGGACCTGATTGGTGAGGTTACCGGCCATCGTGTTGACGGAGTCGGTCAAGTCTTTCCACGTACCGGCGACGCCTTTGACGACGGCTTGTCCGCCGAGCTTTCCTTCGGAACCGACTTCGCGCGCCACGCGCGTGACTTCCGATGCGAAGGCGTTGAGCTGATCGACCATCGTGTTGATCAGCTTACTGGAGCGTAAGAACTCACCCTTGAGCGGGCGTCCTTCAATGTCGAGCGCCATGCGCTTGGTCAAGTCACCGTTGGCAACGGCGCCGAGAACGCGACCCGCTTCAGCCATCGGTTGCGTGAGATCGGCGATGAGCGTGTTCACTGAGTCGACGTAACCATGCCACGACCCGGCGACGGAACCCAGCGATGCTCGCTGCGTGATGCGTCCTTCTCGTCCGACAACGGTGCTGACCCGCTCAAGCTCGGCCGCAAGGCGAGCGTTTTGCTCGATGCAATCGTTAAAGGCTTCAGCGACGTCACCGTCGACTCCAGAGAGGTTCAGTGGTAGTCGAGCGGTGAAATCGCCGCGGCGAAAGGCGCGCAGCGCACTCAGTAATTGACGTTGGTCCAGCGTTTTTAACTCTCTCTTAGGAGGAGCTATAGCCATCTCCGACCTCCACAGGGTAGCCCTCGCTTATTTCCCCAGTGGCGCCTGGTTTAATCAAGGCCGTCCCGGGATAAAAAATAGCTGTGCGCTCGCTTGACGTCTCGGCGGAGCGGCTTAACGTCGTCCTTGATCTTCTGTCTAAAGCGGGGCGGGCTCTAACCGCCTCCGATGACATCGTTGAGAAGCTAACCACCATTGCCGAACTGTGCGTGCGTGCGTTTGCCGATCGGTGCTCGATTCGCGTAATCATCGAGGCACTCGAGTCCGACGAGTTCGTCGTCGCAGCCGGATCTCACCCCGAGCAACCAGTTGCAGGCAAAGGCCACATTAGCGAGCGGCTTACCGCCGGTAGGGTCTTCCTCGGTGAGATCACGTGCGACACCGGCGCTGCGGAAGGCTTCGATGACGCCATTCGACAGGCGGTGCAATTGTTGGCACTCCAACTTGCGGCGGTTATCTCCGGCCACGTAGCCATGCTGCGCGAGCATCGCGTTGCCGACCGTTTTCAGCGGGCTTTACTTCCGGAAGTGCTGCCAAAGCAACCTGAGTATAGTTTTTCGGCTGCCTACCGTCCCGCCAGTGAGGAGGCCGACGTCGGCGGGGATTGGTACGATGTGTCTGCGCTCCCCGACGGCCGGATCGCGATCTCGGTAGGCGACGTTGCGGGTCACGGTATCGACGCGGCGGTCATCATGGGGGAGGTGCGGCAAGCGATCCGCACGGCAGCCATCGGCAGCGAGTCGCCGTCAGCGGTCCTGGACTACGTTAATAGCGTCGTGCGTTTGCGCGAGTCGATTGGTATGGTTACCGCGATCTTCGGAACGTACGATCCGGCGACCAGCCTTCTTACCTATGCCGCGGCCGGTCATCCGCCGCCGATCCTTTCGGTGGTGGGAGCCCCGCCGCGACGGTTGCCGACCGGCGGACTGCCGCTAGGCTGCGCGCCTCGCGTGGACGCGATAACCTGGCAGTTCACGATTCCGCAAGAGGCGCGGGTCGTATTCTATACCGACGGGTTGATCGAAAACGAGCGCGACCTCATTGTAGGCGAGGAGCTGCTGATCGCGGCCATCGCAGAGATTTCTCGAAACGATCGTGACAGGGCGGCCGAACTCGTTCAGGAGCGCGTGTTCGGCGAGAAATCGAATCGGGACGACGCAGCAGTATTGGTGCTCGAGCGTACTGCGCCCGTGCGCGACTTTGTTTTTTCGGCGCTCCCGATGGTTTCGCCGCTGGCGCGTTCTATCGTTACCCGCGTGCTCGAACCGCTGCAGATGTCGGCAGAACGCCGATTCGGCGTCCTCGTCGCGCTCGGCGAAGCGATCGCCAACGCGATCGAGCACGGTTATCGCGGAGAGCCCGGCGGCCGGATCTTTCTGCGAATCGACACGCAGCACGACCACCTCGTGATCACCGTGGAAGATTTTGGGCGCTGGCGTCCCTACGTCCCGCGCGAGGAGCGTGGCCGCGGTATCGAGCTCATGCACGCGTTCACCGACGGCGTGCAGATTCGCTCGAGCCGCGAATCTACGACGATCGTGCTTCGCATCAAGTTTGACGAGGCCCAGGCGAGTTAGCGCAAAATCTTCCCGGTATCGACCACTTCGAAGTTGCTGCCGCGCACCGATTTCAACTGATCGAGCTCATTGTCGTTCCAACACGTGTGCGGGTTCATTCCGGTTCCTTCGCCCTGGAAGTACCAGTCCGACCCGTTGTCGGCAACGAACAGCCCGTATTTCCTCATCGCCGTAAGAATGATTCTGGAAACGCGATTGAAGTGCGAAGTGTCGAACGAAGATTTGAGCCGTAACCGCGCGCCCATCGGCAGTAAGGTTGGAGCTGCACTGCTGCTGGCATAGTGTGTCGCCGGATGAATGTAGCCTGCTTGGGTCCTATTGAACGTTACGCGCAGCGGATGATCGATTTCTCCCGCTTGCACTTCGGCGCACTTAACCAACGCCGGAAAAATCGGGAGGCCGGCAGCGTCGGCGGAGGTCCATCCATTGGGGCGCAGCTGGTTCGAGTTGAGAACGAAGACGGCACCGTTTGCCGCGGTCCAGTTGCTGCCGCGGCTATGCGGGAAAGCGCGCCACATCTCGTACAGCTTGCAGGCTCCTTGCTGCAAAACGAGGACGTGTCGATCCCCGTTCGATTTCGCGCCGCCCTCGATCGGCGCGTTCGGTGGAATGGGATAGGGTCCGGGATTGCTCGATTCGGGATAGTTGACGAACTTTGTCGGTACCAGTTTTTGGTTTTGCGGCACGACCACGAACGGAATGCCGTACGTCGGGTTCTGACCGAAGTCAGGATGCAGATATTCGCCGGCGATCGGCTTGATGTAACCGGCCGACTTTGAATCGACCGGGTATTTCGAAATGTCTTGATTCCACCAATCGTTTCCGCTAGGCCCGCTGGGCGGCGGAGTCGGAAATATCCGGCATCCGCCCACGTTTTGAACGCTGTGAGATACTACGCGTCGCGCTGCGCTCGGCCCGGCCGGAACCACGGTTGCGGCGTTGCAAGCGGGTAATACTGTGCAAGCGATGAGAAAGCAGGTAATATGACGCATCGAAAGCCCCCCGAATGATACGTGGAATTATTATCGGCATTGTCCTGACCGCAGCCGTGCTGCTCTTCGGGGGCTATTTCGGCGTAGAGCGCGGGCTAATGCCGGCCAACGCGGACGCGAAGCCGTCGGCATTCGAGACGTGGGCGGCGAAGACTTCGCTGCGGGCCACGATCGATCGGCAGGCTCCGAAGACGCCCAATCCGCTGCCGCTCAACGACGATAATTTGCTCGCCGGAATCAAGCTCTATGCCGTCAACTGCATCGTCTGCCACGGTGGTGCCGACGGTGCCGCCTCCAATATCGCCGTGGGTCTGTACCAGCACGCGCCGCTGTTGGGTAAGCACGGGGTGGAAGACGACCCCGACGGCGAGACGTACTGGAAGGTCGATCACGGAATCCGGCTGACGGGGATGCCGTCCTTCGGCCGGACGTTACAAGAGCGCCAGCTGTGGCAGCTGACGCTCTTCCTCAAACATATGGACCATCTCTCACCGGCCGCGGCCAAGGCTTGGAAGGCTCTCAAGAACCCGGCCGCCCTTGCGCCGGTCCAACCGCAAGAGCACGAAGGCGACTAGTACGCCCCCTGGTAGTCCTCCGAACTCTTCTCGACCGGCGTGGCCGCGAAGATCAGCTGGTCGGGTGCGTTCTGAGGCCCGGCCGAGTTTGCGTTCGCTAAGGCGTTATATTGGCTGTTCGGGGCAGTGAACGCACCAGGCGCGCCGCCGTACGCGTATGACGGCGTGGTTGCGCCCATCTGCGGGGTTCCGACGTTCGCAACCTCCTCATAGAGCTGACCCCGGAACGCGTTGTCCGCGTTCATCGTAGCGACCACGTGGAACCGGCCGCCGGGCGGAAGAGCGATGCCGAAGCCGAGATCCGCCAGTATCGGCCCAATGTCGAACCAAATGTAGTTTCCGTCGCGACCGCCGACCACTTGAATGAACGCTTTTTGGTATGCGTTGTGGTAGTATCCCCGCACGATACCGCTCGGGAATAGCTCGAGGTCCAGATGACCCGCGATCGGATACTTCGAGCCGTACACCGGGGTGACCGTGGTGGAGTAGTGATACTGCGTGGGAGCGCTAGCCGTCGTGGCTTGGGCGCCGGCGTTGAGGGGTAGCGCCGTCGCAAACACCGCGACCACCGCGAAGGTAGCCACACGAACGGCAAACGAGCGTATCATGCTATATAGAATCCTCTCGAGTATGGGCGCGTTCATCTAGGAAGTAGAGCGCTTAGCGCGCCGAGAACGTGACGGTGTGGCTGAATCCCCTGAAATCGATCTGCGCGGAACTCCCGTTTGGGACCGTCCGGCGGTGGTTGAGGAGGCCCTTAACCGCTTGCCGTCGGGATCTTCCCTCACCTTTATAACCGAAAACGAGCCCCGTGGGCTATCTAGCGGCATCACGGGCATGCGCACCAATGGCTTTTTAGTAGAAACGCGCCGTGTCGCGCGCCGCGTCTGGCGTGTCAGCATGACGTCGCGCGCCTCCGCCGCCGAAGTCAGACGTCATCCGCTGCTCGCCCACTTCGAGTCGTGTGTGGCATTTACGTCGCTCGACGATGCCGCGCTCGAAGAGTTGGCAAACGCGGCCATCTTGCAGACCGGTCGTCGCGGTGAGGCGATCGTCGACGAAAACGAGCATTGGCCCTACGTCGGCATGGTCATTGAAGGAATGGTCGCCCGCGCCAAGGGCGGCGAAGACTTGCGCGAGCGCATCTTGTACGCGATCTTTCCCAACGAACTCTTCGGAGTTGCGGAATACTTCGATCGCGGACTGGAGAACGCGCGCATCGTTGCCTTCTCGAAAACCGCTCGTATCGTCAAGCTTCCCTGGAAGTTGCTCGACGACATCGCCGAGCGCCATCCGGAGCTCACGCGCGCGCTCGGCGTGATCTTGGCGCAGCGCTTGCGCCACGTCAACGATACGCTGTCGGAACAAGGCTCCCAGCCGATCATCTCGCGCATCGCCGGCGTATTGCTGTCGTATGCGGTGCCCGAGCGCGGCTTGGCGCCCGCCGTTTCGTCGCTCGCATCGATTACGCAGTCGCAGATAGCGGCAGCGGCCGGTACCGTTAAGGAAGTGGCCGCTCGGGCGATCGCCGAATTGGAATCGCGCGGTGCGCTCAAGCGCGAGCGCGGGCATATTCGCTATCTCGATCGCAACCGGCTTCTGGAGCTCATCCGAGAACAATCGTGACCTTGGCCGGAGTGGCGGCCGAACGTTTGGCGTTGCTGCTCGGGTTATCGTTATTCTTCGGTTTCGCCTTTGAAGAGTTTTTCTGCGAAGATCTGCCGCGCCATCCTGGCGGCGTGCGGACCTTCCCGCTGTTGGCGCTGGCCGGCGGCGGGCTATTCCTCATCGAGCCGCATTACGGTGCCGCCTTCGTTGCCGGTCTTCTCGTGGTCGGTTCGTGGATTTATGCCTACGTTCGTCACGATCTGTCGATAGAAGAAGATCGCGGCGAAGGAACGTTCATCGTACCGATCTCTAACGTGCTTGCCTATCTTCTCGGACCGATCGCGCTGACGCAGCCGCTCTGGGTTGCGGTCAGCGTAGCGGTCGTAGCGGTGCTGCTGCTGGGCGGAAAGCGCACGTTGCACGATTGGGCGCATCGCGTTTCCGATCAAGAAGTGATCACGGCCGGCAAGTTCCTCATTTTGGTCGGCGTCGTGCTGCCGCTGCTGGCCGGATTGCCGGCGATTCCGCACACGAACATAACGCCGTTCGGCGTCTGGCTTGCCGTCGTCGCGGTATCGACGATCTCGTACGTCAGCTATCTGCTGCAAACCTACGTTTTTCCGACGCGCGGCACGCTGCTGGGAGCGGTTCTCGGCGGTCTCTATTCGTCTACGGCGACGACCGTGGTTCTGGCGCGGCGCGCTCGCGACGACGGAATGACGGCCGAACTCGATGCAGGCATCATAGCGGCAAGCGCGATGATGTATCTGCGCATCTTGGTCGTGTGCGCGCTCTTCAATGCGGCGCTTGGCGCGAAGTTGGCGCCGCCGATGCTGGCACTGGCCGTGTTGAGCGGAGGCTTTGCCTGGGCGCGCTCGCACGGCGAAAAGGAAACGTCCGCCACGATGCGCGCCCCCAATCCTTTGCAACTCGGAACGGCACTTGTTTTTGCGGCGCTGTTTGTCTTGATTGCGTTCATCGTCAGCTACGTGCAAGCTCATGTCGGCAGCAGCGGCGTACTGGGCTTGGCTGCCGTCGTCGGCGTGACCGATATCGATCCGTTCGTGCTCAGCATCGCGCAGAGCCATGCGACGCTGACCTTGTCGCTCGCAGCGATGGCTATTCTGATCGCCACCTCGTCGAACAACGTGCTCAAAGCCGTCTACACGGTCAGCTTCTCGCGGCGGCGCGAGAGCCGGGTTCCGGCAACCGCGCTCGGCGTATTGGCGGCGGCCGGCGTCGCCGCGGCATTTCTCACTATGCGATGAGCTTCATCATGAAATGGCTCGGGTTCGGAAAACCCGCGCCCACCATTGGTTTACGTCCGCATCGCGAGGTCGAGCTGGCGGTCGACTACGATACCGCTTACGCGCGCGTGCTTTCGGCTGTAGACCTTACGCTCGGTGCGAACGTTACGATCGACGATCGTCGCACGGGCTTTTTGGAAGCGGCGTTCGGACTCGTCAACAGCGAACGGGTGCGATGCTCGTTCGAACGCGTCGACGCGTCGCGCACGCGCGTCCGCATCGAAGCATTTTTCGCGGCGGCCGCCAACGTGCAATCGCACTCACGTGCCGTCGACGCCCTTGCCGACACCCTGGAGCGCGGCCGCGCGCAGGCCGGTTGATGGCTTTTTAAAGATCGCTTGTGCCGCGGGGGCTTCCCCAGCCGGCCGGTCCACTGTAGCCGTTCCCGGCAGTGCAGATGTAGCGCACTTTGGAAGCGCACGCACCCGTCACGGGCGGATACACGTTCGTTCCCTTGAGGACGCTGGTGAGCGAGTCATGACGCTCCCAAATTTCCTCTGCGCCATGCAGGCTCGAAGCGTTCCCCGCTAGCCCAATCATTGCGGCGATCATGGGCGTGGCGAGGCTGGTTCCAGCGATGCCTAGCCAATGCAACCCGGGATTCGACGGCGTGCCTGGGAAGACCGAGCTATAGACCGCGAGCGGCGTCCTGACACTGGCGTCGGCCGAAATGTCCGCTTCGGCACGCATCACGCATCGCGCGTCGTGCTGCCATCTCGGCTTGAAGACCACCGTGCTGCATCCGCTTCCGGTTGCACCGCACGGGCCGCCGCCGCACTGGTTGAGCCGCTCGTCGTTCCAGACGACGCTCGACCACTTGTTTCCAGCATGGGTGAGCATCGTGCCGCCGACGCAAATAACGGCAGTCCACACGCAGGGTGCTTGCGGGCCGCCGCCGAGCACACCGCCTCCCCAGTCACCGGCGCCCGCAACGAGCGCGTAGCCCGATGCGGGCAGTAGCGAGACTCTTCCCGCCAACTTTTCGGGCGAGCCGAACGACATGCTAACGATCTTCGACAGCTCTAAAGCCGCGTGGACGCCGGCGAGCAAGTCGTACCCAGATGAGGTGTTCGCTTCTACAAGCACGATCTTGCACCGCGGACAGACGGCCGAAACCGCGTCGAGATCCAGCGCTTGCTCGACGAGCCAGCCCTGTTCGTACGGCGGCGGAACGACGGGTAAGGGCGATTTCTTCCCCTCTTCATTGACGATGCGCAGGCATCCGCTCGAGGTAGTGCAGGCCGGCAATCGAGTGGCTTTGCGATACGCCGTCAAGTCGTAAACCGCCGTGTGGTACTGATAGGCGTCGACGATTGCGACCGTCTGGCCTACGCCTTGGTTCGGATCCAAACCGTACGCTGCCGCCAAATCCCTAGGCCCGTACCCTATGCCCGCCGGGATTCCGTTCTGCCCGTCAGTTCGTGGACGCAAATCTCGGCGGACCCACGCGAAGCAGCGCCATTCACCGGCCTTGTGCGTTCGCATCGGACAGGCCGGGTACGCCGCGTTCGAACTCGCCATCGGGTAGAAGCCGCTTTCGGCCGAGGAACGGACGGACGGGCCAGACCCAACCGATGGGACGGACGACACGATGGATGACGTGTTACAAGCACCCATCATAACGGTGAGTGCGACTGCCAAAAAGCCAATGGAGCGGTGCGCCATTACGACTCCTTTAACCACTTCCAAGACGCGTACTGCGGGCTAAACCAAGGACTAATTGTGGTAAACGCATCTGACCGATTGGGTGTGACTGAGCGTAGCGTTAGATTCGGACGAGCGTCCGGCCGATTGCCCGTCAGCGCGCGCGATTGCTAACGGTTGCGCATGCGATGCGGTCGAACTTGGTGTAGGGCTGCAAGACTTCGGGGATTACAACGCTTCCGTCGGGTTGCTGGTAGTTTTCCAAAATCGCGACGAGCGTCCGGCCGACCGCGAGCCCGGAACCGTTGAGCGTGTGAACGAGCTCGGGCTTCGATTTCGGATCGCGGCGAAAGCGAATCGCGCTACGGCGGGCTTGAAATTCGGTGCAGTTCGAGCACGAGCTAATCTCGCGATACGCACCGACGCTCGGAAGCCACACTTCGATGTCGTAGGTCTTAGCGGCGTTGAAGCCTACGTCGCCGGCGCACAGCGTTACGACCCGATACGGAAGGTCCAGCGCTTGGAGCAGCGTTTCGGCATCGGCCGTCAGACGCTCGAGTGCCTCGAACGATGTTTCGGGAGCGGCGAGCCAAACGAGCTCGACTTTTTCGAACTGATGGAGGCGAATCAAGCCGCGGGTGTCTTTTCCCGCGGCGCCGGCTTCTTTGCGGAAACACGGCGTATATGCGGTGTAGCGGCGGGGCAGATCGGCAGCGGCCAGTATCTCGTTGCCGTGAAGCGCGGTGAGTGGAACTTCGGCGGTCGGAATCATGAACAGGTCGGCGTCCGCATCCGTAAACATAGCGTCGGCAAATTTCGTGAGCTGGCCGGTCGACCACATCGTGGAGCGGCTGACGAGATAGGGCGGATTGACTTCCACGTATCCGGCATCGGCGGCGCGATCTAAGAAGAAGTCGACCAACGCTCGCGACAGTCGGGCGCCCGCACCGCGCAGCAACGCGAAACGGCTGCCCGAGAGTTTCGCCGCCCGTTCGAAATCGAGTATATCGAGCCCTTCACCGACTTCCCAATGCGGCTTGGGTGAAAAAGCGAACGAACGCGGAGTTCCCCACGTGCGCGCGACCACGTTGTCGGTTTCACCGGCACCGTCGGGAACCGAATCGTCGAGAAGGTTCGGCGAATTCTCCAATAGCTCGCGCAACGCCGAGTCGGCAGTGTCGGGCGCTAGCGACTTCGCGCGTTCCTCTCCATCGGAAATCGTTCGGCTCAACGCGTTGATACGGGGGCGCAGTTCGCGCGCGGCGGCAGCTTTATCGGATGCCTTTCCGATTTCGGCAGAGAGCCGGTTTTTTTCGGCTTGCGCCTGCTCGACGGCGGAAAGCGCCGAGCGGTACTCGCTGTCGTAGCGCAGAACGTCATCGACGAACGACGGATCGAGCCCCCGGCGACGGGCCGACCGTCGTACGCGATCGGGATCGCGGCGAACAACGACGATATCGAGCATATGGGAAAACGCGCCATTACGCGCTCCGCAAACGCACTCCTACCGGGTCGCGGTTTCGACGAAAAAAAGCTCGTCGCGCCACGCCAGGCTCTCGTTACGTTTTTCTCGCACGTCACAGTACCGCACCCGGTAACGGAGCGCGTCCCGTTCGAGCTCGCGCTAGGCCGAGTTCTGGCCGAAGACGCGATCGCAGACGACGATTATCCAAGCGTGCGGCGTTCGGCGATGGACGGCTTCGCAGTGCGTGCGGCGTCGACGCCAGGTTCGTTTGAAGTTACGGGCGACGTTCGCATGGGTTACAGCGCGTTCTCGCTCGAGAACGGGTGCGCCGTACGAATACCCACAGGGGGCGCTCTTCCTGCCGGCGCCGACGCGGTCGTTCCGATAGAAAACGCGACGGTTTCCGGCGGAACCGTTCGCGTCGATTGCGTGGTCGAAGCCGGCGAGAACGCGATCGAGCCAGGTGCCGACATGCGCCGCGGCGAGTGCGTTTTGCGCGCCGGAGTTCGTATCGCCGCGCCGCACGTCGGTCTTTTTGCTTCGCTTGGGGCTACCGAAGTTGCAGTCTACCGTCGACCGGTCGTGGGCATACTCTCCTCGGGCGACGAAATCGTGCCGCCGTCGCAACGTCCGCGTCCGGGTGAAGTGCGCGATTCGAACCGATACGCGATCGCCGCATCGCTGCAAGCGATGGGCGCGAGTCCTCGCCACTACCCGACGCTTGCCGACGAAGAAGCGGCTTTTAACGACGGGTTGCGCGCGGCGCTCGACGCGTGCGACGCCGTTGTCGTTACGGGCGGATCGTCCGTCGGGGAGCGGGACCGGCTTCCCGGTGCGGTCGCGGCGCTGGGCGAGCCCGGCGTGGTCGTTCACGGACTGCGGTTGAAACCCGGCAAACCGCTGCTGCTCGGTGCCGCCGGCGGAAAGCCCGTTTTAGGCCTCCCCGGCAATCCGACCTCGGCGCTGATGATGCTAGAGGCCGTCGCCGCGCCGATCGTCGCGGCGCTGACCGGCGCGCCCATCGTGCCTTCCTCCGTGCGCGCTAGTCTGGCCGAGCCGTTGCGCAGCCGCCCAGGCTGGACGTGGTACCTTCCCGTAGCACTCGGGGATGAGCCTGGGACTCCTCTGGCGCATCCACTCCCTCTGCGCTCGTTTTCGGTGAGCTTGACGGCGCGAGCCGGGGGTTACGTCATCATGGACGAGCGCGACGACCAGTGGGCCGCAGGGACGATTGTGACGGTGTATCGTTTCATAGGGAGTGTGTGTTGATTTTCGGAAGCGCGCCTTGATTCGTCCGGCGCCGGCCATCGAGGCGATTCCTGCGACCGTACCGTTCGTCGGGCCCGAGCAGTTGATGCGCGAAACGGGCCGGGGCGAGCTGCTACGCTTGGGTGCAAATGAAAGCGCGTTCGGACCCTCGCCCAAAGCCGTTGCGGCTATGGCGGCGGAACTCCCGCGATTGAGCTGGTACGGCGATCCCGAATCGCTCGACTTGCGCGACGCGCTCGCCGCCAAGCACCGTTGTTCGCCGGATCAAATTACCGTCGGGTCGGGCATCGACGACGTGATGGGTCTCGCGGTGCGCGCGTTCGTCGCGCCGGGTGCGTCCGCGCTTACGACGCGCGGTACCTATCCGACGTTCAACTATCACGTCATTGGTTACGGTGGGCATTTGCTCTATGCCCCCTACCGCGACGACGGAGCGCTCGACCTCGACGCGATGCTCGACATCGCGCGGCGCGAACGTCCGGCGATCGTCTACCTCGCCAATCCCGACAACCCGAGCGGAACCTTCGTTACGCGCCAGGCCATCGTGCGATTCTTCGAGCAGCTGCCGCACGGTTCGCTATTTCTGCTCGACGAAGCGTACGCCGACTTCGTCGACGAGACCGATTTGCTGCCACCCGCGTTCGAAGACCGCATCCTCCGCATGCGCACGTTTTCCAAAGCCTACGGAATGGCCGGTGCGCGCATCGGCTACGGACTCTCCAGCGCTGCCAACGTCGGGATATTCCAAAAGATCCGGCTGCATTACGGAATCAACCGCAACGCGCAGGTCGGCGCGCTCGCTTCGCTGCAAGACGAAGCCTTCCGCGATTACGTGGTTCGCGAGACGGCGGTGGCGCGCGACCAATATTACACGCTGGCACGGGAACTCGGACTGGGTTACGTTGATTCGTGCACGAACTTCGTGTGCATCGATTTGGGGAACGCCGACCGCGCTTGCTTCGTCATGAACGAGCTGCTCCGCCGCGGCGTATGGATCCGTAAGCCCGGCGCAGCGCCGCTCGATCGCTACGTGCGCGTGAGCGCGGGCACTGCCCAGATGTGCCGCGCGTTCGCAGAGGCCTTTCGCGCCGTGCTCGCCGAGTCACCGGTGGAAACACGCTGATGCGGTACGCCATCGTTTCCGACGTACACGGCAATCTCGATTCGTTGAAGATCGCGATGGCCATGATGGAGCCCGAGGACCGCCTTATGTGCCTTGGCGACATGGTCGGCTATGGGCCGAATCCCAACGAATGCGTCGCGCTGCTGCGCGACCGTTGCGTTCACGCCGTGCTCGGCAATCACGATCTCGCCGCAACGGAAAACTACGGCGTCGAGTACTTCAACGATGCGGCACGTGAAGCGATTACCTGGACGCAGTCGGTGTTGAACGAAGAGAGCCGTCAATGGCTCAGCACGCTGCCCTACGAATTGCGCCTGCCGGAGTTCTTGCTCGTGCACGGCGCGCCGGTCAACTATTTCGAGTACGTTCTCGATAAGCGTACGGCCGCATCGGCGTTCGAACGGACCGACGCGCCGCTGGTGTTCATCGGACACACGCATATTGCCGAATATTGGGTGCAGCAAGCCGATGGAAGCATCGGGCTCAAGCACATGCAGCACGGCGGGGAAGTCGAGCTCGATCCGGCACTGCGGTACATCGTCGACGTGGGCAGCGTCGGACAGCCGCGCGATCTCAATCCGGAAGCGTCGTTCGTCTTTTACGAACCCGAAAAACGGCGCGTTGAATGGGTCCGCTATCCGTATCCCATCGATGAAGTGCAGCACAAGATCCACGCGTGTCATCTTCCGGGATACTTGGCAGATCGACTCAAAATCGGCCGCTGAGATGAGCGAGCAGGATGCGAGCCATTGTCACGGACAGGATGTCCCAGTGCGGAAGCACTGCGCCCGTAGGGCGGTGAGATGACCGTATCGGGCGACATTCCGTTTGACGACGGCAACTGCTTTGCGTGCGGACCTTCCAATCCTATCGGCCTGCATTTACACTTCGATCGCGCCGAGCCGGAGGGCGTGCGTTGCAAAGCGCTGCTGGCGTCGCAGTTTCAAGGCTGGCGCGGCATCGCGCACGGCGGCATCGTGATGGCACTCCTCGACGAGGCGATGGCGCATGCTGCCGGCTTTGCCGGTCAGCGCGGCGTTACGGCCAGCGTCAACGTGCGGTTTCGCAAGCCCGTTCCTCTCGAGCGCCCGATCGAGATTCTCGGCCGCGTAACGTGGCACCGCCGAAACGTGCTAGGCGTCGAAGCAAAGATCTTGGACGAGTCGGGCACACGGCTGGCCGAAGCCGAAGGCAGCTTCGTATCGCGCGGTCCGCTCGAAGCGGCGACCGACAGACGTAACCCGGATTTTGAAGGCGCTCCGGCCCAGCCTCCGCGCCCCCCACTTCGTGGGGCCCCCAAACCATGGGGCGCATAAACGGCTTGGCTGTCACACATTCCCCTGGGGCGCCCCAAACCAACTCGGGGAACGCCACAGACATGCAACGGGACTAAGTCGAGCATGGCTAAGATGCGCCAACAGCGTGTAAGAGCTGTGGAAGAGGCTAAGAAACACAGTTCGCCGACGATCGAAAATCGCCGCGCGCGTCACGAGTATCATATCCTCGAATCGCTCGAAGCGGGGCTCGTGCTCACCGGCACCGAGGTGAAGTCGATTCGCGCCGGCGGCGCCAGCCTGAGCGAAGCGTACGCGCGCTTTCGCGACGGTGAAGCTTGGTTATTGGGAATGCACGTGCCACCCTATAAGCAAGGCAGCTTCTCCAACGCAGATCCGAATCGTCCGCGCAAGCTGCTGCTCCATAAGGAACAAGTTGCGAACTTACAGGGACGCGTATCGGAGAAAGGTCTCACCATCGTGCCGCTGCGGCTCTACTTCACCCGCGGCTTGGCAAAAGTCCAACTCGGATTGGCGCGGGGCAAGAAGTTCTGGGACAAACGCGCCGACGTTGCCAAACGCGACGTCGAACGCGAAATCGCCCGACACGTCCGTTAGCATGCGCGGAGCCCGGCCCCAGGCGGCCATCGAGCAGACCATCGAGCGCGACGGAATCGTTCGCCGCGGCGAGCGCGTCGTCGTTGCGTGCAGCGGCGGCGCCGACTCCGTTGCATTGGCCGGCGCGTTGCACGCCGTTGCCAAACCCATGGCGCTCGCGTTATCGATCGCCTACGTCAATCACGGTACGCGCCGGTCGGCCTGGCAGGACGAGTGCGTCGCCTTGCGCGTTGCGGCGACCTTCGATCTGCCGGTCGACATCGTTGCGCTCGGCGGGGTATGGGACGCCGAAAGCGAGCTGCGTTCGGCGCGATACGATGCGCTCGCGCAGATTGCGCGGGGGCGGCACGCCGCCGTTGTGGCGACGGCGCACCACGCGGAGGACCAGAGCGAAACCGTGCTCCTGGCGCTCTTCCGTGGGGCCGGTCCCGAAGGTCTGACGGGCATGGCGCCGCGCCGCGCCCTGGCCGCCGAGGTCGATCTCGCTCGGCCGCTCCTGCGCTTTCCGGCTGACGAACTGCGCGCATACTGTCATTCCGAGTCTCTGCCCTACGCCGTCGATCCAACCAATGCCAATGGGGAGCGTCGCCGCAACGCGGTCCGAAGCGCTCTGGGAGCCATGCGCCCGCTCTTCCCCGGACTCGACGCGGCGGTGGCG
The DNA here is from genome assembly GCA_963715435.1 of Vulcanimicrobiota bacterium. Taxonomy (GTDB): domain Bacteria; phylum Vulcanimicrobiota; class Vulcanimicrobiia; order Vulcanimicrobiales; family Vulcanimicrobiaceae; genus JAFAHZ01. The sequence continues at coordinate 815,743 of OY970243.1, read as the reverse complement.
CGCGCCGCCCATTTGGTCGGTGACGAGGCTCGCGAGCCGCAACGCGCCGAGCTGCGGCGGCTGGTCCGAGAACGCTTGGCGCGAGAAGACACGTTGCGCGACGTCGACTTCGCTCACGTGGAGGCGGCGGTTCGAGCGCTCGAAAGCGGAACCAGCGGAAGCTTTTATATGAAGGCTGGGATTCGGCTGGAGATCGACCGCGGCGTCATAGCGGGTATCACCAAAGGATGAGCGGTTACGTGGAGCGACCGGCCGGCGGCGGCCGGCGGCTCTACGGGCAAGAAGCGATAGAAGCTGCGGTGGGGCGTCTCGCCCGGGAGATCGCGGCGGCCTACCGGGGGCAACCGCTGGTCCTGCTTGGGGTGTTGAAGGGAGCGCTGTACTTTACCGTCGACTTAGGCCGGGCGCTTGCCGCAATCGCTGATGGACCAAGCGAGATATTCGTGGACTACCTCTCCGTTGTGAGTTATGCGGGCTCCCAGTCGAGTAAGCAGGTTCGATTGCTGCTCGACGAAGCGACGCCGCTGGAGGGACGCCACGTGCTGATCGTAGAGGACATCGCCGATAACGGTTTCACACTGGCATATCTCCAGGCGTTACTGCGCAAGCGCCGGCCCGCGAGCCTGCGGACCTGCACCCTATTTGACAAACCCTCTCGCCGGAAGGTGCAGGTTCGTCTCGATTACGTGGGGCTTACGGTGCCGAACACCTTTGCCGTAGGTTACGGTTTGGACTACCAGGAAAGGTATCGGAACCTGCCCTACCTGGCGGAATTGGAAATACAAGAAAGTCAACGCGAATTAACGTGAGCAAACATCTCCGATCGATCTTCCTCATCATTTTGGCTGCGGTGGTGGTCTTCATCATTGTGGAACGCTTCGTGCAGCCAAGCGAGGGAGCGGCGCGCCTGGACTACGGCGCGTTTTATCAAAAACTCGAGGCGGGACAGGTTCAATCGTTCCACGCGGTCGGTTTGTCGGCTACCGGCGACCTGGCGAACGGAACGAAGTACACCGTTGCGATACCCAACGTCGATCAGACCTTCGTCAATGAAGTCTACAAGCGCGTCAAGAGCACGCAGATCAGCTTCGACCAGCAATCGAACACCGGGCTCTTCGCCAGTTTGATCGGCTTGGCGCCGTTGGCTATCACGGTGCTCCTCTTGTTCTTCATCTTGCGGCAGGCGCAAAGCGGTGGAAGCCAGGCGCTTTCCTTCGGACGATCGCGGGCAAAAATGCTCTCGGAGAACCGTCCGAAGGTGACCTTCGCGGACGTGGCCGGGGTTGACGAAGCCAAAGAAGAGCTCGCCGAGATCGTCGATTTCCTTAAATATCCGAAGAAGTATCAATCGCTGGGTGCGCGCATTCCAAAAGGCGTGCTGTTGCTGGGTCCGCCGGGTACCGGTAAGACGCTTCTCGCGCGCGCCATTGCGGGCGAGGCGGGCGTGCCGTTTCTTTCGATCTCCGGTTCGGATTTCGTCGAGATGTTCGTCGGCGTCGGCGCCTCGCGCGTTCGCGATCTTTTCGATCAGGCGAAGAAGTCGGCGCCGTGCATCGTCTTCATCGACGAGATCGACGCCGTCGGGCGCCAGCGCGGCGCGGGTCTGGGCGGCGGACACGACGAGCGCGAACAGACGCTCAACCAGCTTCTCGTGGAGATGGACGGTTTCGATCAGAATACCGGGGTGATTCTCATCGCCGCGACCAACCGCGCCGACGTGCTCGATCCGGCACTCCTGCGGCCCGGCCGTTTCGACCGGCAGATCGTCGTCGGACGTGCCGACTTCAAAGGACGTCAGAAGATTCTGGAAGTGCACGCGCGCAACAAGCCGCTCGGCCGCGAAGTTTCATTGGAAACGCTGGCAAAACGAACGCCCGGATTTTCGGGCGCCGACTTGGAGAATCTGCTCAACGAAGCGGCGCTCCTCGCGGCGCGGCGCAACAAGAACGTCATCGAGATGATCGACTGCGACGAGGCAATCGACCGTGTGATGGTCGGTCCCGAACGCAAGTCGGTCGTCATGTCGCAGAAATCGAAGAACATCGCGGCCTATCACGAGTCAGGTCACGCCGTCGTAGGCGGATTGCTCGAAAAAGCGGACCCGGTGCACAAGGTCACGATCATTCCCCGCGGCATGGCGTTGGGCTTGACGTGGTCGCTGCCCGAGGACGATCGCTATCAGGTCACGCGTGAAGAGCTCATCGCGCAGATCACGATGGCGTTGGGGGGACGTCTTGCCGAAGAGATCAAGTTCGGCGACGTGACGACCGGTGCGAGCAACGACTTCGAGAAGGCGACCGAACTCGCGCGGCGGATGGTCACGCAGTACGGCATGAGCGAGCTCGGTCCCATTCAGTTCGGACGCGGGCAGCACCAAGTGTTCTTAGGCCGGGACATCGGCGAAGAGCGCAACTACTCCGAAGAAGTTGCCAGCAAGATCGACTCGCAGGTTCGGCAGATCATCGAGTCGTGCTACAACAACGGCAAGCGCATACTGAACGAAAATTGGAATAAGGTGGAGCGCATGGTCGGCTCGCTGCTCGACTACGAAACGGTCGAGGCGGAAGAAGTGCGCGCCATCCTCGAAGGCCGTCCGTACGATCGATCGTCCGGGACCCAAGCCGCCGCGTCGGAAAGCGAAAGCGGACGGCCCGCGAGCGACGAACACAAACGCTCCGAAAAGCCCTCGCGACTGCCCCCGAAAATCTCGCCGGAACCTGCATGAAGGCTGCGGCACTTTTTGTGTGCGCGGTGCTGCTGGCGGCGGCACCGTGCAACGCTTTGCAATCGATGCAGCAGCGCGGCGCGCTGCCGCACGGCGGATCGTACGTGCTCGATCCCGACCCGACGATTGCAGCCGCTGCCGTCGATTTATGGTTTCGTGCGCCCGCTGCGGGCTATGACGACGCATCGCCGGGCATCTCGCGTTTAGCGGCAACCGCAGCAGCCGCGGCACCTTTAGCCAGCGGCAAATCTCTCGTCGAACTGGTGCACAGCGTCGGCGGCGTGCTCACCATCGACGTGTATCCGGATATCGTAGGCATCGGCGCGGTCGTGCCGTCGTCGTCGGCGCGTCGAATCGTCGCAGCCATGACTGCGGCCTACTTCGCTCCCGCGATTGACGACCCGTCGGTGAAGACCGCCCAGCGCGACTCGGCCGTGCGTGCCGTGGAACAGCGCTACTCGGCCGATCAGACGCTGCACGATCTGCTTTTCAAAGAGATCTTCTCCGCCGGACCCGCACATTATCCGCCGCTGCCGGACTCGGTGGCGGCGCTTACGCGCATTCCGACCGCCGACGTGGCAGCGTTTGCCAAACGCGCGTTTCGTTCCGACAACGCCGTATTGACCGCTTCCGGCAACGTTGACGCTGCGACGCTCGCAGCGGTAACCGACGGCCAAGGAACGGGCGCGATGGATCGTCCGATCGTCTCGAAGCTGTCCGGCACGACCGGTGATTCGACCGAGCAGGGCGCGATCGACGGCGTGGGACTGGCTTGGGTCGGGCCGCCGATCGTCGACACGAAGGCAGCGACGGCGCTCGACTTCGTTGCCGACTATCTTTTCCGCGATGAAACGGGAGTGGTATCCAAGGCGATGGATTCGCTAAAAAGTTCCACCTTCGTCAGCGGTCAGTTCGTGACGCTCAACGATCCCGGCGTGATGCTGGTGACGATCAGCGGCGACGACGCCAAGACGGCAAAGCAGAACGTCATCGGCGAACTGCAGAAACTCGAGCAGCCGCTCGACGCCAAGACCTTCGCCGCTGCGCGCGAAGCGTTTCTCTATCACATCGCTTCCGACACGCAAACACCGCAAGGCCAAGCCGACAACCTAGGCTGGTACAGCGTGGAAGGCAATGCATCCTACGCTCCCGGTGACACCGGCGGCCAATACGAAAACACTGCACGCTCGCTCGATCCGCAGTACGTGGCCGGCATCGTGCAGCGTTACTTGAAAGAACCGGTCGTGGTAAATTTAGTAACGGCAAAGGCTTCCGCATCGTGAGAGCGCGCGCAGCCGTCCACATACTTTTTGCGCTAGCCAGCGCAGCGTTGCCGTTGGGCGCCCGCGCGGCAGGCGAAACGGCGGTGCCGTCGCCGGCAATCCAAACGGTGGGCGGCACCACGATCGTGCAGCAAAGCGATACGCGGCTTCCGCTCGTCGGCGTTGCAGTCATAGTGCGCGCCGGACTCGATCGTCAAACGCTCAAGCAGAGTGGCTTGGCGGCGTTGGTCGCTGCTGCGATTCTTCACACGCCGGTCGCGCGCACGGCAAACGAAACGCCGGCGCCGCTCGATCAGGCGATTACGGCAAGCGGCGGCAGCGTGCACGTTACCGTCGATCCCGGCGACGTTCGCTTTTACATCGAGTCCCTCTCGAGCGATGCACCGGTGGTCATCGATTTATTTCGCCGCGCGCTGGCGGCGCCCGATTTTAGTCCGTCGACGATGCGTGCTGCGCGGACCGCCTTGATGACGCAGATCGCGGCGTCGCAGCAGTACGCGCTCCAAGTCGGTATCGACATGCTCAATGCGGCGTCGTCGCAGCAAGCCAACGCCGGTATGCCGGCGCTCGGCACGCCGGCGTCGCTCGCACAGTTGTTGCCGGCCGACGCTGCGGCGTTCTATCGCACGTATTACCGCCGGGGCGGCAGCTACGTGAGCGCTGCCGGCCGCCTAGAGACGCTCGACCCCAGCGCTCTGCGCGAGGTAGCCGAAGCGCTGCCCGAAGGCGACACTGCTCCGGTGAACGTCCGCGTCGCGCCCCTGCGCGGCGCGTCCCGGGAAATCGTCACGCACCGCGATATTGCGTCCCCCTGGCTGATCGCACAGTACGATGCTCCCAGCGTGGAAAGCCGCGATTTCGGACCGATGCTGGTGCTGGCCGCGTTCGTCAAGCGGACGCTCACCGACATCGCGCAGGTCCCAGGCGTCGTCACCGAGTCGTTGGCTTCACGCGCCGTCGGTGCCGTCTATACCTATGACCGGTCCCCCGCGCGTCTCGTCCTTTACGTCAACGGCGGCATCGGCAACCCGAGCCGTGCGTTCGCCACCGCGCTTTCGGTTGTGAACGTGCTCGCCGCAACGCGTCTCGAAGGGTCCATCGATCAGTTCAAAGCGCAGGCCGCCGGCGATTTCGCAACGTCCGCAACGACGCTCGAGACGCGGGCCTGGCTCGCGGCGGTCTTCGCGCGTGAGGGCACGTCTCCGGATTACCTCGAGCGCGCTCTGCGCGCAATCGCTGCGACGACCCCGGAAGACGTACAGCGTGTGGCGCGGACGTATATGGGCAAACCCACGATCGCACTGGTTTTGCCTAGGTCAGGAAACCTGCAGAACTAGTTGAGCGTCGCGCTCGTCCACGACTATCTCAATCAGCGAGGCGGTGCGGAGCGGGTTTTCGCGCGCATCGCGGAAGGCTGGCCCGATGCGCCGGTGTACACGGCGCTCTACGATCCGGCGGTTACCGGCGATCTGATTCCGCCCGAACGCGTTAGGGTTTCATATCTGTCGCGAATACCGTATTCGGGCCGGTTCTTCCGCGCGCTGGCGCCGCTCTATCCGCGCGCATTCGAATCGTTCGACTTGTCGGAGTACGATACGATCGTCAGCTCGACGACGGCGTGGGCCAAAGGCGTGATAGTACCTCCTGGTGCGGTGCACGTGTGTTACATCAATACGGTCAGCCGTTTTACCTTTGCATACGATGAATACGTCGGGACCAAGCTGGCACGCGCGCTCGTCGACCGGCTCGTTGCATGGGATCGCCGGGCCGCGCAGCGCCCCACGCGCTTTGTCGCAAACTCGCGCAACGTCGCCGCGCGAATCGAGAAATATTACGGCCGCGACGCCGACGTGCTGCATTGCCCCGTCGAGGTCGACCGCTTCAGCATCGGAAGCGGTAACGGAGATTATTTTTTCATCGCGTCGCGCCTGTTGCCGTACAAACGCGTCGATCTCGCAATCCGTGCCGCTGCACTTGCAGGCGTCCGTCTCCTAGTGGCCGGAACCGGACCGGCTGAAGCGGCGCTGCGCCGTCAGGCGGCGGGAACCACGACGACCATGCTGGGATTCGTCGACGACGCACGTATGAACGCTCTTATGGGCGATGCACGCGCCGCGATTCTGCCGGGTGAAGAGGATTTCGGCTTGGTCCCCCTCGAGGCGGCGGCGTGCGGCCGGCCGACCATTGCGTATCGCGGCGGCGGCGCGCTGGAGACGGTCGTCGACGGCGTCACGGGTGCGTTCTTTGAAAGCGCCACTGCCGAATCGTTGGCGGCCGCGTTGCTCGCCTTCGAGCCGGCGCGTTTTGATGCTGCGGCGCTGCGCGCGCACGCCGAAACTTTTGCGCCGGCCAGGTTCATCGAGCGTTTGCGTGCGATCGTAGCGCGCGTGCGTGATGAAGCTCTTACGCCGGCTTAAACGCTCCGCTCCCCACGCCGACCCGAGCCTGCCGCGCACGGTGCTCGGCGCCATGCGCGAAGACCGGCAGCGCTTCGCGGATCTGCGCGGCTCGCGCGTCTTGATCTATTGGCCGCACGGCTTGGGAGATTGGGTGCATTTGAGCGCGATCGCTCCGTTGCTCGAGCAGAGCAACGCGTATGCAATCACGCGCTTCGGCGACGACTACGTCAGCGTCATGGACGCAAACCGTTTTTTTACGCCGCTGCACAGCGGCGTGCGCGCTCCGAGCGACGGCGCCGAACGCGGCGCTCTCCATTTCGGCGTCACGCTGCGCGAGTGTGACGGCCGCCGCGTCTCGCTCGCCCTTCCGAGCCCTCTCGACGAAGAGGTGTTACGGTTTGCGCCCGAGGCGCTATTGTGGACGGACTATCCGGAAACCGAAGGAAAAACCGCTTACCCGTTCCACACCAAAGCACGCAACCTCGCGCGTCTGCTCGTACGTCCGGAGCGACTGCAGGGGTTCGACCTTTCCCGGCCGCTGTCGGGAACGATTGATTTTACCGTGAGCGACGATCTTCGGCGCCGCGTGGACCAACGGCTGGCGCGCTTTGCCCCGCCGCAATCGCGCATCGCGCTCGTTTCGCGTGCGGGTGTTACGGCCGCACGAAAGAACTGGGGAGACGGATCGGAGTTCGCGCAGGTTACCGCCACGCTCGCGCGGCGCGATTTACGGTGGCGTTTCATCTCGATGGATGAAGAAACGCCGCATCCTGCGGTCGCCGGATTTCGGGCGCTGTTCCGCGGCATCGACGAACCGTTCGCGCGCATTTTGAAGGCGCTCCTCGCGCGGATCGATCTGACGATCGCGGTTCCGGCGGGTCCGCTGCACGTCGCGATGTCGCACGGAGCGATTCCGACCGTCGGATTATGGCTCGCGCATCATCCGGACTGGTACGACGAGCCTAACGCCAACGCCGTGCATTTGATCGGGCGCTACGTACGGGATCGTGGCTTCGACCGGCGTCCGGCGACGTCGACGAAGCCGCCGTCCCTTGCGCATCGCATCGAGTACTTGGATACGCTGCACGTTCCCGCCGCGGCCGTGCTGGGCGCCGTCGATAGCCTTATTTCGTAAGATTAGGCGTAAAAATAAGCGCAAGAATCGAAGTTAGGTTGAACAAGCCGTGGGAGATCATCGACGCGAAAGCGTTGCGCGAGCGATAGTAGACGTAGCAGAGAATCATGCCGCCGAGTGCGAGGGGCACCAACGCGTACAAATCGTTGTGCGCGAGTCCGAACAGGATGCCGCTGATAACCGCGCCGGTCCAGAAGCCGCCGTAGCGCAAGCCCAAGTTGAAGAAGAAGACGCGGAAGATCGTCTCTTCGGCACATGGCGCAAAAACGCACGCGAACAACCCGAAGACGATCATGGTGGTGGGATCGTGCAGCCCCTTGAAGAGTTCGATCACGCCTTGTTCGTGCTTGCTGTGCACGAAGTAGTCGATGAGAGTCGCACCGCCGTTGGCGACGACGACCATGGCAACCGCGCCGGCGATGCCGATGAGAACGGTCGACTTCTGCGGTACGCGGTAGCCGAGCTCCGCGAGCGAAAACTTTGAGAGCGACGGCAGCGAAAGGAGCACCGAGAGTATGATGATTGCTTCAAGTCCGGCGGTGATAAATAGCGAGAGTAATACCACCATCGGACTGACGTTGGCGATGGAAGCGCCGCTCGACGTCGCCTTCACGCTGGCGATGAAAAGAAGGATGAAGATAAGCGCGATCGCGATCGCCAGCACCCACGTCCAGGGGCTGCGAAAACTATCCTTGGGCCAACGCGTCGGCCAGGCGGGCGAAATCGTCGATATCGAGTCGTTCACCGCGTTGCTCCGGAGAGAGATTGCTCGTCGCAATCGCCCGTTCGACCTTCCCTCGATCCAATCCGAGCGACAAGATCAAACTATTGGCGAGCGTTTTGCGCCGGTACGCGAATGCGCCGCGAACGACCTTCCAAAAGAGGGTGAGGTCATGCGGCTGCACCGGCGGCCGCTCGCGCCTCTGCATGCGCACGACGGTTGAATGCACTTTCGGCGGCGGATAGAAGAAGCCGGGTCCCAGCGTGAATTCGCGTCGAACGTGCATCGCGTATCCAACTGCGACCGTGAGACTCCCATAAGCGGCGGTACCCGGTTTTGCCGCTAGACGTTCGGCGACGTCTTTTTGGATCATGACTGTCAGCGATTGCGGAGCGCCGCTGATTTCGCAAAATCGTAAGATGAGCGGCGTCGCCACGTTGTACGGCAGGTTGCCGGCGACGCACCAGGATCCGGCCTGGGCGTAGGATTCGTAATCGAACTCGAGCGCGTCGGCATCAATGATGCGCGCGCCGCGCAGCTCCTCGCGCGAACGCAGCAGCGCTACCAATTCCGGATCGATCTCGATTGCCGTGACCTCGGCGCCTTCTGCGAGTAGTGCTTGGGTCAGCGTGCCGGTGCCGGCGCCGATCTCGAGGACGCGCGCGTCCCGTTCTCCGGCAACGCAAAGACGGGCGATCCGCGCTGCGGCGCCCGCATCCATCAAAAAGTTTTGACCGTAGCGTTTCTTCGGACGCAAGCCCCAGCGCGCGAGCAACGCTCGCGGATGCTCGGAGCCGGTCACTACTTCAGTTTATAAACGGTGACTTGGCGGCGGCCGAAGAGCATCGCGTCGCGTTCCGAGTTGAAACCCAGGTCGATGCGATATCCATGAATTGCGCCGCCCGTATCGCCGGCAATCGCCAAACCGTAGCCGGGAATGAAGAGCCGCGTTCCCAGCGGGATGACGCTCGGATCGACGGCAACGATGCCGTGTCCGGCCGGCCGTCCAATCGCGGTGATGCCGCTGCAGCCGGAGCATGCACCGGTATACGCCGTCGCAACCATTTCAAGCGCGCTCTGCGCGATAAATGCGGTGCGTTCGATGCCGCGCGCTTCGAAGCGCGCGAAGGCGTCGTACTCATCGACGCCGTCGGCGACGATACGCGGGCGAGTCTTACGCAACGTACGCGACGCAAGGACCTGGCGTTGGATCGTACCGCCGTCGAATTGGGTAAAGCGGACGTGTCGCTCGCGTATGCCCGCCACTCCACCGGCAATAACGCGCGTATTGCCGGGCGTCATTGAGAAATCGAGACGATGGATCGTTTGCGGCCGTACGCGGACATGTTCCGTGCGTTCCCACGTCACGACGTGAACGATGCGTACCGTTCCATTTGCGGGAACCGCATCGTCCAGTGCGGGCGTTACACGATCGGCGGGGCCCAAACGTATATTTTCTTCTTCCAACAGCGATCCGACGTCTTCGGCAGCCGACGTTACTGCGATGCGTTGCTGTGCGGTTTGTACGTTAACGGAAACGGCCGCGCGATATTCGACGACAAGACCGTCCGTGAGCGGAACGTCGGTCGTCGGATACAGGTAATCGTGCGGTCCGACGACGATATTGCGTTCGCGCAAGAAGTCCCCGACGGTCGCCGCGCCGGTTTGCTGCCGTGCAGAAGAACCGTTTGCGTCGAACGTGATAGAATGCGTCGCCACCGGTGCCGGGTTGACTTCGGACGAAGCCGAAGCGAGCGCCGCCGACGGGTGGGTCACGAAACCGGCCCAAATGAACGTGGCTGTAAGAAGGCCGACGCCAACGACGTCGCTCAGCCGAACGGGGCCGCGGCCGATCAAAACGAGGAGTTCCTTTCCGTCCCGGTTCCGACTACGGTTTGCCGCCCACCGCACAAGCGAGCAAACGATAAGCCTCGAGCCGGCGCGCACTTCTCGTGCGAGTGCTGTATGCAAAGGCGCCTAGGGCGCAACAGACTTTGTTGTAATCCGGGACTGCCTCGGCGCTCCGTGGAGCATCAGGCACGTCCGATACGATCGTGAGGCTGCCCCTCGAACGGGGTCACACGGCAGCTCACGGAGGTTGCCCAGTAGGCAACTAGGCTTGACCCGGGCACTATAACATGCGCTTTACGATGAAGGAATATGCCGAAAGTCTCAGTCGGCAGGAATGCCCTCTCGTCGAAGTGGGAAGCGTACGATGACGGCGAGCTAGAAGCGCTGGTAGGAGATATGCATACCCTTCGTTTGGGGTTTTTTACCGAAATCTACCGCCCGGTCGTCAACGGCGTCGTGGCTTCCGTTGAGGCATTGGCCGAGGGCTTAGGGGAGCGCGGACATCAGGTGTACTGCTTCACTCCCCGTATGCCCGGTTACGACGATGCGCTCGCGCCGGCGGCCACCGACGTGTTGCGTATGCCGTCGCTACCGCTTCCGACGCCCACGCCGTATCGACTAACGCTGCCCCTCGTCAGCCGGCGCAACGTTAACAACATCGTTAAGCGGTTGTCACTGGTACACGTGCACTCGCCGTTCGTGACCGGCTGGATGGGATTGCGCTACGCACGGCGGTACGGCATGCCGTTGGTGTACACGTACCACACGCAGTTGGAAGCGTACGCGCATTACGTGCCGTTCGAGCCGAACGCAACGCGGTTTGCGGCGTCGCAGCTCACTCGCACGTTTGCAAATCTTGCCGATGCCGTCGTCGTTCCGACGCCGCCGATGGCCAAGCACTTGCGTCAGCTCGGCGTTACCGTTCGCATCGAAGTCGTTCCAAGCGGGATCGACGTCGGTCGTTTCGGCGCCGGCCGGCGGAAAGACGCGATGCGCGCCGAGCTCGGCGCCGGACCCGCCGATCGTTTATTGCTCTGCGTCTCGCGACTGGGCAAGGAGAAGAATATCGGCGCGCTCATCGATGCACTCGCGCTTGCAGGCGACGCGAGCTTGAGGCTGGCCATCGCCGGTGACGGCCCGGCACGCGACGATCTCGAAGGGCACGCGGCCGCGAGCGGGGTCGGCGATCGAATTCGGTTCTTAGGCGTCGTCGATCGCAGCCGGCTTCCCGACCTGTATGCCAGCGCCGACGCGTTCGTCATGCCCAGTACGACCGAGACGCAGGGACTGGTCCAGGCCGAAGCACTCGCCGCCGGAGCGTTTGTCGTGGCCGCCGACGCAGGTCCCAATCGAGATGTCTTAGGCACCGCCGGTCTCATCGTCGAACCGACCCCCGAAGGCTTTGCCCGCGGTTTTGCCGCAGTTCCAGCCGTCCCTCGACGTCAGATAGCCGAACTTGCGCGGCGGACGGCGAGGCGGTTTTCGATCGCAGCTCAGGTTGATCGAATGCTGGAGGTCTACGAGAGCTTGCTTCCGCACGAACCCGGATTTCTCGACCCACGATTGACATCGAACGTACGTTCGATATAGCATTGTCCTATGGCACCCGTGGACGTGGAAGTTGGCTTCGGCGCCGGACATGGCGGCCGCGGCATCGCGTACGCCCGCATCCATGGCAGCGGGGCCGATCATCTGCTGCGAGTGGGGTTTAGATTGCCGCGCGAATACGCAGATGGAGAAGTCGGTTACGCGGCTCTCACGGCCGTGACAATCGCCCTGCGAAAGCGCCGGCTGAAGAACGTTTGTCTGTTGGTCGACGACGGCGAGCTGGTCGAGGGCTTGAGCGGCGGCGAAATCGCGCCGGCAATGGTGTTGCCGTACGTTCGTCTAAAGTGCGCGCTCAACGGGTTCGATGATGTCAGAGTGAGCGCGACGGTAAGCAGCGATTTGGCGCAACGCGCGCGAGCCGAGGTGGCACTCCTGCCCGCAGCCTGATTCCTATTACATGAAGTTACCAGTTGAGACGCAGGCGTTGGCGGAATCGCTCATCGGCTGCATTTTGGTTCGCGAAAGTCGCGAAGGACTCGTCGCCGGACGAATCGTCGAAACGGAGGCATACCTTCCCGGCGACCCCGCGTGCCACGCGTATATTGGAAAGACGGCCCGCAACGCAACGCTATTTGGGCCGCCGCATCGCGCGTACGTCTACCTCATATACGGCACGTCGCATTGCTTCAATTTGTCGAGCGAACCCGACGGGGAAGGTGCGGGGGTGCTGGTGCGCGCGCTCGAGCCGGTCGAAGGCCTCGCGCTGATGCAGCAACGAAGGCGAACCGAGGACAAGCGCGATCTCTGTCGCGGTCCGGGACGCCTCTGCGAGGCACTTCAGATCGATCGGTCTTTCGACGGCGCGGAGCTCTTTACGCGCGAGCGCTTGTGGCTCCAATCCGGTCAACCGGGCGGGGAGGTGCGTCGCAGCCGGCGGATCGGCCTGACCCGAGCCGCGCATCGCCGTTTGCGGTTTTACGAGGCCGGCAATCCGTTCGTGAGCGGGCCGGCCCGCTTGAGCCCTGTCTGAGGCATGAGTGGCAAACCGCGGCCTTGATGCCTTCCCGGTGCCTATGGTATAGTTTGACTCGTCGCGATGTAGCCGGTGCAAACTGACAGCCGCGGCACATTGACATTCCCCACGCACACGTCGCCGATCGGATCGCAAGGCAGCCTCGCCCGGCGAACTCGCTGTTAGACGCGTGCGACTCTACGAGAGAGAAACTCCTCTGCAAACGGAACATCGTCCCACGAACGACATGCGCCCTCAACAACCGGGCGGTGGACGCCGGCGCCGTTCGCGCCGCCGGCACCATTTCGGACAACATCAAGCCGTTTACCACGATCAATTTCCGCAACCCGAGTCGCTGCCGCCGATGCTCACCGCGGCGCAACTCGCGGAAAAAACCAAGACCGATCTCGTCGAGCTCGCAAAGGAGCTCGAAATCGAGGTCCCGGCTCCGGCCAAGCTGAAGAAAGACGACATCGTCGCTCTGATCGTCCAAGCGCAAACGGCGCGCTCGGGCATCGAGATGGCTAGCGGCATCCTAGACATCTTGCCGGAAGGGTACGGATTCTTACGCCGCGGCGGTTACGTCATCGGCAACGAAGACATCTACGTCAGCCAGTCGCAGATTCGTCGTTTCGAGCTGCGTCGGGGCGACATGGTCGAAGGCCAAGTCCGCCGGCCAAAAGAGAGCGAAAAGTATTTCGGCCTTATTCGCGTCGATAAGGTCAACGGGTTCGACCCCGAAGCGATCAAAGGTCGCGCGGTCTTCGAAAAGGGAACGCCGATTTTTCCCGAGGAGCGCTTCAAGCTGGAGAATCGTTCGACCCAGCTGTCGACGCGCATCATCGATCTGTTCTGTCCCATCGGAAAAGGACAGCGCGCGCTGGTCGTCTCTCCGCCGAAGGCCGGTAAAACGACCCTTCTCAAGAACATTGCGCAGGGCATCTCGGTCAACCATCCTGAAGCGCACATCATCGCACTGCTCGTCGACGAGCGGCCTGAAGAAGTCACCGACATGCAGCGCACGATCGACGGCGAAGTCGTCGCGTCGACGTTCGACGAGCACCCCGAGAATCACACCGCAGTAGCCGAACTTGCAATGGAACGCGCCAAGCGTCTCGTCGAGCTCGGAAAAGACGTCGTGATCCTGCTTGACTCGATTACGCGTCTCGCCCGCGCCTACAATCAAGTCGTCGCAAGCTCCGGCCGGACCCTTTCGGGTGGCCTCGACACCGCGTCGCTGCACAAGCCCAAGCGCTTTTTCGGCGCAGCCCGCAAGATCGAGGGCGGAGGGTCGCTCACCATCGTCGGAACGGCTCTGGTTGAAACCGGCTCCAAGATGGACGACGTCATCTTCGAAGAGTTCAAAGGCACCGGCAACATGGAACTCAACCTCACGCGCAAGCTAGCCGAGTCGCGCGTTTTCCCCGCCGTCGATATCAAGCGTTCCGGAACCCGGCGCGAAGAGCTGCTGCTCTCTCCCGAAGAGATGCGCAAAGTCTGGATGCTCCGCCGCGCGACCGCGGTGCTCAATACCGGCGACATTACCGAGATCATCCTCGACAAAATGGCGCAGACTCGCAACAACGATGAGTTCTTGCAGACCGTCACCAAAGAGGCGCTCTCCATGTCGCGCGGATACGAAGACGGCGGAAACGGCAAGTACTGAGCCGCTTCCCTCACACATGCCGTTCTCAGACACGAAGACCGCGTACGTCCTGTACGCGGTCTTCTCGCTCCTCGCGCGGGTGAGCGAGCTCTGAAGAAGTGCACATCCTGTGCGACCCGCGCTCGTCAAACGGTCTTCGAGCGGCATGTGTTGCGGGAGCGCTCCCTACTTCGCTTGGAATAGGGCTGAGACATGATTTTGTGGATGACGAAGGATGCGTTTTGGGCGGCGATGCTAGGGATCGTCATCATCATACTCTTCGTCGGATACAACGCCAGCCGTTCGCTCAAGCGGCGTTACAAGATCGTCAAACGCGAGGATTCGGACTCGCCGTCGAAATGGAACTAGCGTGAACGACGGTATTCGGCTCAATAAGTACATCGCGCAAGCCGGAGTCACGTCGCGGCGCGGTGCCGACGAGTTGATTGCGCGCGGCAAGGTTCGCGTCAACGGACGCGTCACACGAGAGTTGGGCACGGTCGTACGCGATGGAGACACGGTTGACGTCAGCGGCACGCCCGTGCGTCCGGTTACCCAATCCGTGTATCTGGTCTTGCACAAACCCGTGAGCGTCGTTACGACTCTGAGCGATCCGCAGGGACGCCGTACGATCGCCGATTTGCTCCCGCGCGGTCCGCGGATCGTGCCGGTCGGCCGCTTGGATTACGATACTTCCGGCGTGTTGCTGCTCACCAACGATGGCGAACTGGCAAACCTGCTGCTTCATCCGCGCTTCGGCGTTGAGAAAGTCTATCGGGCTACGATCGCGGGACGGCTGGATGCCGATGATGTCCGAAAGTTCCGAGAAGGCGTCGCCCTCGATGACGGCCGGCGGGCCGCCGGCGTTAAAGTGCGAGTCGTTGCGACCCGGCGCGATCACTCGGTCGTCGATCTCACACTTCACGAGGGACGTAACCGTCAGGTGCGCCGCATGTTCGAGTCACTCGGGCACCGCGTGCTTGCTCTGACCAGGCTTCGGTTTGGCCCGATTGCGCTTGGAGAGCTGCCAACCGGCCGAAGCCGGCCGGCGAGCGCAAGGGAGCTGACGGCGTTGCGGCGCATTCGCGACGGCAACGGCCAAAGCTCGCTTCCTCGGCGAACGGGCGCCGGTAGCTCGCGCTAGAAGACGCAGCGAGGCGGGCCGTCCGTCGTTTATTAGATGGCTGCCTTGTGGTATAAAAGGGCGCTCGCTCCCGTACTAACGGCTAGGGGCGAATCCAACGTTTACTTCCTGAAGCAACTCGCGAGATTTTCGAGGTAATCGATGACACGCACTACGGGAATCGCCGCTTTCGCGCTTGCGGCCGGAATGCTATCCGGTACGTTGCCGGCAGCGGCGCAGTACGCGAACGAATTTATGCCGGCAAAACTCCTCAAGCAGGGAACGACGAGCACGCCGATAGCGGGCAGCGGCACCGTGGTCGTGCAGGTGCAAGTCAATGCGGACGGCACGCACAAAGCGATCAAGGTCATCCACACGACGAACTCGGCGGACAATAACGCCGCGATGGAGATCGCTCAAAACTCGCAGTACCGTCCCGCGCATCGCGGCGCGACGCCGGTGCCATCGTTCTACGACTTCACATTGAAGTTCAACGGCAAATCGGTGGCCTCCAATCAGAGCAGCGGAGGCGCCGGCGGTGGCACCGGGAACATCAGCCCTGCTGCGCAGCAGGTCGCCGCGCTGATTCGCGCCGGTCAGTATTCGCAGGCGAAGTCGAAAGCGCAAGCCAGTTTGCTGAGCAACCCGTCGGACGAGTCGCTGCGCGAGATGCTCGGTATCGCGGCGTTTGATGCCGGCGACGTTACGACTGCCGCACAGGCGTTCGATCGAGTCAACAATATCGGCAAGCAGTTTCAGCCGGCGGCAGCCGCGAGCCTTGCAGCCGCGGCGGTGCAAGTTGCGGATTCGAATCCCACGCAGTCGATGACGTACGCGCAAAAAGCGATGTCGATCGATTCGAGCACCAATTCGAAATTCGCGCTGGGCGTCGCCCAGCTCGCGAACAAGCAGAATGCCGATGCACTGGCCACGCTCAAGGCCGTGCACACGGCCGCTATGAACGATCCCAAGTTCAATAAGACGGCCCGCGAGAACATCGACGCACGATTGATGGGCGCGTACCTGGCAAACAACGATACGGCGGATGCTCAGGCCATCGCCAACGAGATCAAGCAGATGGATCCGAGCAGCACCCTTGCCGGACGCGTGCTTGGTAACAGCTTTTTGAAGATGGGTATTGACGCTGCCGCCGCCAAGAACTATCCTGAAGCGCTCAAGAACTTCGACCAGGCGGCCGCGGGCGGCGATCCGGAGGTAGCCGTCACAGCCGACACGCAGGCCGCGTTTGCTATTGCAAAGATGGATAAGCCGGACTGGAAGCAGATGCAGTCCTATGCCGATAAGGCCATCGCTCTGAAACCCAACGATCCCCCCGCGAACTACGCGGAGGGAATTGCGCTTACGGGCCAATGGGCGGCCTCGCACGACGACGCCACGAAGAAGAAGGCCCTCGACGCGCTCAACAAAGCGGATGCGCTTGCAAAGCAGTCAGGGAACGAGGCGCTGTCGCTTCAGATCGAAACCTTCATCAAACAGAGTCTCAACGCCACGCCGGGGAGCGGCGGCTCGAGTCAGTAATCACTTAGAAGTAACAGGACTTTCTACGAGGGCAGGCCAATGGGCGCCCTCACCACTTTACAACCCGGAATGGGAGGGGTCGGAATACCGTGTTTACGGGATTTATGGGACTCATGCAGCAGGGCGGATGGGATATGTGGCTGCTGCTTGCTATTTCGATCATCGGTCTTGCCGTCGCCATCGAGCGCTTGGTCTTTTTTGCGGCGCAGCACGGCGACACTAAGGGACTGCTGCGGACGATCGGTCAGAAGATCTCCGCGGACGATCTCGACGGCGCCGTAAAGGTTTGCCAGTCACAGCGAGGCATGCTGCCGCGCATTCTAGAGTTCGGTCTTCGTCGCGGCGAGAAGAACCGCGCGGACATCACCGATGCGCTCTCCATCGCGCTGATGGAGCATCTCAATGCGCTCGAGCGCAACTTGGCGATCATCGGTACGATCGCCGTTATCGCGCCGTTCGTCGGTCTATTTGGTACCGTTCTCGGTATCATCAAGGCCTTCCAGGACATCGCCCTCAAGGGCAACTCGACGCCGGCCGTCGTCGCGGCAGGCGTTTCCGAAGCTCTAATCACGACGGCCACCGGTCTGATCATCGCGGTCATCGCCGTCGTCTTCTTCAACTACTTCAAGTCGCGCATCAAGAACTACAATCAGGAAATGATCGTCGCGGCCAATCAGCTCGCCGAAATGCTGCACTTCCACAACACCGGCGCGCCGATTCCGACCGATCTATACAAGCCCTCGCAAACGGGCGCCAAGTAGTTCGTTAGGGACAGGGACACCGCGTGAGTCTCCTATCGGCAAAGCAAGACGAAGAGGTGATGGCGGAGATCAACATCACGCCATTCACCGACGTGCTGCTCGTGTTGCTCATCATCTTCATGATTCTGGCCGCGCTCGTAGCGCCGCCCGGATTCGAAAAACAGCTGCCAAACAAGAACCCTAACACCAATACCAACCAGAATAAGAACAAAAACGACATCGAGGTCGACGTCAATAATAAGGGCGTCATATTCGTCGATGGCGTCAAAACCGACGAGCAGGGCGTCTACCGAGTCATATACGACGCTTCGAAGAAGAAGCCGCGCCACCACGTGGCGATCGTGGCCGACGTCAAGGCGCCGTACGGTGTTATCATCCGTATTCTCGACGCCGCGAAGATGGCCGGGCTCGAAGACGTCGGTTTTGTCACTTCGTAGGTGGAGGAGTAGAGGAACTTGGCCGTTTCCACAGGTGGTGGCGAAGATGAGGTGATGTCGACGATCAACATCACGCCGTTTACGGACGTGCTGCTGGTCCTCCTCATTATCTTCATCATTCTCGCCTCGGTAACAAAAGAGCCGAAGCTGCCGGACGCCTATAACAAGGATAAGGTGCAGCCTTCACAGATCGTCGTGATGATCGACGACAAGAATAACATTCAAATCGGATCGAATACGATTGCGTTGTCCGACGCCAAAGCGGCGTTTGCGACTCTGCAAGATCAGACCGGTCACAAGTTTACGAGCGTTATCGTGAAAGCGGATCCGCGCTCCAGCTACGGCACGATTCTGCAAGTGATGGATGCCGCCAAGTCGGTGGATCTCACGAACTTCGGGTTAGCGAATCACGTTCAAGGCACGCCCGAGGGCGCGGTGGCCCAATAGTCCATGGCAAAGACTGACTCCGGCTTCATAACGACGGGCGAACGCGTCCGCAACTTCATCGGGATCGCCTTCCTGATTTCGATTGCCATCCACGTCGTCGTTGGCTCGATCATGCCGAACATCAACCGGCATTCCGAAGAACAGCAAGTCGAGAAGGTCACGATGAGCAAGCGGATCCAAGTCAAGATTCCGACTCCGCCGCCGCCCACGCCGACTCCGCCGCCGACGCCTACGCCGCCGCCGGAGAAGACGCCGCCGCCGAAGCAACAAGTGGTTCAGCCTAAGCCGCTCAAGGTGAACTTAGTTCACACCACGAGCAACAACGCGGCAACGTCGACGACCGAGAACACCGTGGCTCAACCTAAAAGCGGTTCTCAGGAAGGCGTACCGCAAGGCCAAGGCACTGCGGCTGCTACCAGCGCACCGGCAACGGCCAAACCGGCGTGTGCGAATCCGAACGTCGAGGCGACGGTCAGCAACCCGGTATCGCCGGAGTACCCGGATTCGGCTAAGGATTTGGGTCTCGGCGCCGTCACGGTACAAGTCGAAGTTACCGTTGCGCCCACGGGCAACTTGATGAACGCGACGGTCTACAAGTCGTCCGGCAACATGGCGATCGATCAAGCGGCGCTTCGCGCGGCACGGCAATCGACGTACTCGCCGAAGCTTGTGAACTGCGAACCGACGCAGGGCGACTATCTCTTCCGCGCCGACTTCAATCCGGACTAACTGGAGGGTCTCTCAATGAGCTGGGGCCGCGGGCGGCGTTTGTTGCTCGCGGCCTTTGTAATTTCGCTCCTGATTCATGCGATATGGGCGTTTCTCGTCCGCCGGTCGCTGCCGCCGAGGGAAACGCAAATCGAAACGGTGACGATTCGCCACCGTTTGACGATGACGCGAATGCCCACGCCGCCGCCGCGTCCTAAACGCACGCCCGTTCCTCACCCCGCAGCGACGTCGCGCCCTTTGCCTCGGGCAACGCACGCGACGCAATCCGTCGGCGCACAAGGCGGTATTGGACGCGCTACGACGGCGCCTACGCCTGCACCAACGACTGCGCCTACGACTTCGGCTAACCCGTGCGAGAAGAACGACATCGACGCAGTCATATTGAGCACGCCGGCACCTCCCGACATTCCAATAGGCGCGCGAGCCCAAGGCACTAGCGGCACGACGCTGGTAGCGGTAAAGCTGGACGCGCACGGTGCCATTACGAGCGCTGCGGTTTCGCAAAGCAGCGGCAACGCGTCGCTCGACGTCGTTGCGCTCGGCATGGCCCGCGATTCGATGTATTCGCCGGCGACGCACGATTGCAAACCGGTCGCATCGACCTACACGTTCAGCGTGAAGTTCGTCGCTTGGTGAAGTGCTTGCAATCCCCTAGCTCCGCAGCGAAAAGAGGCTTTGCAATGAGCCTGAAGACGGCGTTTTGCTGAGGACCGTCTCGATTCGCGCGCAAAACAGGAGGTTTTTACTACTGTACTGCGTTCTCGCGCGAATCGAGCCGAGCGAGTGGAGCCCAGGACGTGCGGAGCGAGCGTGTCCGAAGCAAAATGCCGTTTCAGGCGAGGGAGAAGAGCTCTTAGAGCATCCCCATGTCGCGCAATAAATGCAGCGTGTCGATGTAACGCTGCAGGTGCGAGCGCATCTCTTCGTCGACGTCGAGGAAGGCGACGCCGGTCCGATGTCGGTGCAACAGCGGGTCGTACCGCGACCAGCGGACGATGCCGTGCAGGCGCAGGATCGGTTGGGAGTCTCCGCGCAGCTCGAGCTGCACGTTGATGGGCGCTTCGCGCGCCAACTCGGCGTTGGTCAGCATCGCCATGCCGCCCAGAGCGATGTCGTACGTTTCCGTGAATTCGGGAGCGAAGTCGTCCGCGATGCTATACGAAATCAATAGCGTGTCACCGACGCGCGGAAAGCGCCGGTCTTCATGCGTCCCTATGTCACGCCCCTGATGGATTTGCTCCACGGTCCAGCGGCCTTAGTCCGCACCGGGGAGCAATCCTCCCGTGCCGCCGAGAAGGCGGCGCACTTCGTCTCCGCGTAACGGGTGGGCCGTGACCTTCACGCAGGCGCTGCTGCTGGCGCTCTTACAAGGCGTCAGCGAGCTCTTCCCAGTCTCCAGCCTCGGTCATACCATCCTCGTTCCGGCCGTCTTGCACTGGACGAACATCGACCGTTCGGCGCCTTCGTTTCTCGCCTTCGTGGTGGTGCTGCATCTCGGAACCGCACTCGCGCTCGTCATCTTCTACCGTCAGGAGTGGGGGGCGATAGTCCGGGCGGTGGTCGTCAGCGTTATTCGCGGTCGGCTAAGCGACGATCGCGACGAGCGAGTCGGCTGGCTCCTCGTCGTCGGCACGATTCCTGTAGGACTCCTCGGCGTCGCCCTCGAGCATCCGGTGCGTCAGTTGTTCGGAAGTCCCGCCCCCGCCGCAGCGTTCCTCGCCATCAATGGGCTGGTGATGTTCGTCGGCGAACACCTGCGTCGCGGGGTGAAACGCGAGCGCCCGATCGAGTCGATGACCTACGGTCAAAGCGTCTTCGTCGGCTTTGCACAGTCTGCGGCGTTGCTGCCCGGCATCTCTCGCTCGGGCGCCTCGATGGTTGCCGGCTTGCTGTCGGGGCTCGACCATGAAAACGCCGCGCGCTTTTCGTTCTTACTGGCGACGCCGGTGATTCTCGCCGCGGCCGTCTTGGAGGTTCCGAAGCTCTTCGCGCCCGATGCGCACGTCGTGCTCATCCAGGCGATCGCAGGCGGCGTGGCGGCCGGAATCGCGGCCTATCTCTCCGTAGCCTTCCTTACGCGATACTTCCGGTCGAACGACCTGCGGCCGTTCGGGTGGTACTGTCTGATCGCCGGCATCGTCTGCTTCATACTTGCACGCATGGGAGTAATATCGTGAAACCACTGGCCTTTCTTCTCGCCCTCGTCTTCTTCGTGCTCGGCATTCTCTATTGGATGGGCACGATCAACTTCTTTACACGTTCGGGCGCCGCCCACGAGCATCACACCACGCACCTCATCGTCTGCTGGGCGTTAGCGCTGCTTTGTCTGATCTGGGCGCGTTTCCAAAGCAACGCTCCGGCTCGGCGTTAATCGTTATTAAAAACTTCAGGCCCGCTTGCACCGTACAGCGGGTATCGACGTCGATTATTTCGTCGCTACCAAATAGACTTCGAAAGGATGAGGGGCGAGAATTTCTACATTGGGTCGCGCATTGCGAACGAGCCCTTCCACGTCACCGAGGCGCTGTTCGGTCGTCTGCACGATGAGCAGCGGATAGTTTTCGGCTTCGGACAGAACGCTCGAAAACGCGCGCGCATACGCCGGCGGGTCGGCGGCGCGTGCGCCGAAGAGCGAATCGCGATAGGCGTGCTCGATCGTGAAGTAGGGATTCCCCTGCCACCAAGCTTCCCACATCCAAATACGCGCGTCCGCCGTGCGGAACGAGTTGCGCGCGGGCGGGCATAGGAAGAGCGCGTCGGCCTTCTGTGCGGCAATCGTCGTGAGCACGTCGGTCTGGCGTACCGTGTTGCGCCGCATGTTCGCGATGACCCACTGCTCCGTTTGACGGATATACGACCAGGCCAGCTCCGACGGCGGCACGTCTTGCATGTCGTCGGCGTTCTGCGTCTTTTGCAGCCAATAGCAAAACGCTCGCCATAACCCCAGGATCGCAAGCCCGGTCTGGCCGTCGCTGCGAAGGTTACGGACGTTATCGTGCCAGACGCCGAGATAAACGCACTGTTCCTCCGTAAAGAACACGCCTTCCCACGCTTTGAACATGTCCAGCGAGTAAATCCGGCCCGGCAGCATCTCGACGATTTCGGCGACCTCGCTGTCGCGCAGGATCGTGAGATCGTTGACAACGATGCCTTCTCCGACCCGTACGAACCATTCCAACAGATCGCCGCCGTGACAAGCGATTCCGTGCCGCTTGAGATAGTTCAGATGCGTCGGCAAGCCCATGAACGGATCGACGACACTCGCACAGCCGTGGCGCAGCAGAATTTCGTGGATTCGTGACGGTGAAATGCGCCGCGTGCGTTCCTGAAGCTCGATCACTTCAGGCCCTCGTTCTCGCGGCTTCGAGTACCGCGCGTACCGCCCGCGGATCGAACTGCGTTCCCGAAGCGGTGTCAATGCGGTCTTTGTGATCGAGATGATCGTACGCAATTGCCGCCGCCAAAATTGCGGCGGCGGAGGGAATGCTCTGGTGGAAAAGACCGTCAGGTTTACCGGTTCCGTCGTACCACTCGCTTCGCGCGCGCACGACCGGCGCCGCGTTTCCTAACGTTGGATTTGCCGCGAGCAGCGCGGCGGCGGCTGCCGCATGCGCAGCGCGATCGTCGATTCCCAAGCGCGCCAGCGGATCGAACGACGCCTCCGACAGTTCCTGTTCGGCGATTTCGCCGGCACCGTAAAAGCGTATGGCGATGGAAAGGTTCGTCGCCTCTACCGCATCGATGCCGAGAATCGCGCCGGCATGCTGCGCCAATCGGTCGACCCGCCGCCAGCGCCCCTCCACGCCGTTGTGCGCATCGACGCGATCCGCGATCGCGTCCAGGAGCGATATCACGGTTTGGGGCGTAACGTTGATCAGCGCGTGAATCGGCGACTCGACGACGTCGGCTTCGCCTCCCGACGTATGAAACCACATCGTAAACGCACGTGCAATCTCGGGGCTGAAGGCGCGTCCGCTCTGCATACCTACCGCTGCGAGCGTTTCCTCCGGATCGGCCGCACGGCAGAACGCATCCGCGACGGCGAGAACCATCGCTGCTTGAGGGATTCCATGCCAACGCAGCTGATCCGGATAACCCGTCCCGTCCCAGCATTCCGCTTGCCACCGGACCAGGTCGGCCGTTGCCCGCGGCAGGGCTGGGAGTTCCTTGCAGATGCGGGCACCCAAAGCCGGCGTGTCCCAACTCTCCATGCGGGCGAGCCGCTCCGACAGGCGTTCCCCTTTTCGGTAGGCGGGATTTCCGATGGCCCCGACGGCATGCAGAACGGCTGCGAAGTAGATCGCGTCGCGCTCTTCAGGCTCGGTTGCCGCGACTCGCGCAAGGGAGACGGCGACTGCGGCTTTGCGCGCTGCAAATCCCGGCGGATTGCCGCTTGCGGCATCGCCGATCGCGCCGTAAACAGCGAGGACGTCAGCAAGCCGCGTGGCGGAAGCCCGAGGATCGCCGCCCGTGTCCTGGAAGAGCGTCATCTGTCCAAGCCGATTATTCATGACCGACCCGAAACCCTCACATATCGCCGTCGACGGCAGCATTTCGATGGTAGACGTCTCGCATAAGGACGATTCCGCGCGAACCGCTCGGGCGCAAGCGTTGGTGCGCATGAGCGCACAAGCGCAACGAGCGTTGCGCGAAGCGACGCTTCCGAAGGGCGACGCGTTCGTGGTCGCACAGCTTGCGGGGATCATGGCGGCCAAGCAAACGGGAACGCTCATTCCCCTCGCGCATCCGCTGCCGCTGTCGAGCGTCGACGTTCGTTTCGAGTGGACCTCCGACGGTGCGTTGCGGATCGAAACCGAGGCGCGAACCGTCGGACGAACGGGTGTGGAACTCGAAGCGCTCCTGGCCGCCTCGATCGCCGCCTTGACCGTTTACGACATGACCAAGGCGGTCGACAAAGGGATTGAGATCGAATCGGTGATGCTGCTCGAGAAAACCGGAGGAAAATCGGGCCGCTGGGTCCGTAAGCGCGTAGCGCGGCGCCGAGGGCCGGTGAGATGAGAGTTTCCGTGGCGCTCATCGTGCTCTCCGACCGGGCGGCAAGCGGAGAGCGCGCAGACGCATGCATTCCCGTCATGAAAGAGCGGCTTGGCGGCGCATACGAGGTCGTTCGGGAACGCGTATTGCCCGACGACGCCGCCGCGCTGCAAGCCGAGCTCATCGAGATAGCCGATTCAGGCGCCGCGCAGCTCGTGCTGACCAGCGGCGGTACGGGACTCTCGCCGCGCGATCGTACGCCCGAAGCCACTGCGGCGATCCTCGACTACCAAGTACCGGGAATTCCGGAAGCCATTCGCGCCGCATCCGTTCCGTACGTCCAGACGGCGATGCTTTCGCGCGCGGTCGCCGGCGTGCGGCACCGCACGTTGATCGTGAATCTTCCGGGCAGTCCTAAAGCGGTAGAAGAATCGATCGACGTCGTGCTGCCGGTGCTGCCGCATGCGCTGGAGCTTTTGGCCGGTACGATCGCCGACGGATGAGCGAGCAGGATGCGAGCCATTGTCACGCACAGGATGTGCATGCGCGTAGCGCGGGGTCCGAAGGACCCGTGAGATGAGTGCGTCCGACGCGTACGAGCGCGCAAACGAATATTTGCTCGGCACTATTAGCGAAAGCGTCTCGCCTCGAACGTCGTACAAGCTCGACCGCATGTACGCGCTGCTACATGCCTTGGGCGATCCGCACCTCGCCTATCCCACGATCCACGTCGGCGGAACGAGCGGCAAGGGTTCGACGAGCACGATGATCGCGGCAGCGCTGGACGCCGGCGGCTTGCGGACGGCGTTGCACACGAAGCCGCACTTGCACGACGCGACCGAACGCGCGCGCATCGGAGGCGTTCCGATCGGGCGCGAACGCTTTGCGGCCGTGCTCGACGGCATGATGCCGGCCATGGAGTGTACGGTAGCCGCCGGCTTGGGACGGCCGACGTATTACGAAACGCTGCTCGCGCTTGCGCTAACCTATTTTGCGCAGGAGCGCGTCGACGTTGCCGTCGTGGAAGTCGGCCTCGGCGGCCGTCTCGACGGCACCAACGTTCTGCGGCCGGAGGTCGCCGCGATTACGTCGGTAGGATACGATCATACCGACGTTCTTGGCGACACCCTCGAAGCAATCGCGCGCGAAAAAGCCGGCATTGCCAAACCCGGCGTTCCGCTCGTCGTCGCCGGCGTTGCGCCGGAGGCGGCGGCGGTCATCGAGACGTGCGCAGCGGAAACCGGCTCGCGTCTGGTGCACGTCGGCGACTGGGCGCGCGTGGAGCAAACCAAAGCGTCCGAAGCGTTCGAGGTGGTGACGGCCCAGTCGCGTTACCGCATCCGCACGGCGGTTGCCGGAACGTTTCAACGCATCAATGCCGCTACCGCGATTGCCGTTCTCGAACAGCTGCATCCCCCGTTGCGCGTTCCGCCCGACGCCGTCGAACGAGGCTTTGCTGCATTGACGATACCGGGGCGGATGGAAATCGTTGCGGGCACGCCCTCCGTCGTGTTCGACATCGCGCACAACGCCGAAAAGGCGCAGCATCTCGTCGCCGCCCTGCGCGAGCGATTCGATCGCAGCCGCATACACTACGTCGTCGCCATCGGCGAGAGTAAAGATGCCGCGGGCATTCTTGCAGCGCTGGCCGCCCTTGCGGGAACGATGACGTTTACGTCGTTCGAAACGCCGGGCCGCACCGCCATAGCGCCGCAGCGGTTAGCCGATATCGCAGCGTCGGTTGGAATCCTCGGACGCGCGATCGAGGATCCGGTCGAAGCGTTCGGCACGGCGCTGCGCGGTGCGGGAACCGGCGACGACGTTGTGGTCGTGACCGGTTCGACGTTCGTGGTCGCGGCGCTGCGCCGGCGGTTTGCGGGACACGTTGCGCGAATCGCGTGAACGAGGCGCGCTCGAACTGCGCGAGGCACGCCTCGTGTGGGGCGAGCGCACGTACGTGATGGCGATAGTGAACGTTACGCCCGATTCGTTTTCCGGTGACGGCATCAGCGATGCGCGCGGCGCCGTCGCGCACGCGTTCGTTCAGTGGGGCGCCGGCGCCGATTTGCTCGACGTCGGAGGTGAGTCGACGCGTCCCGGCCATCAGCCGGTCGACGATGCCGTAGAAATCGAGCGGGTAGTACCGGTAATATCCGAAGTGCGCGAACACTTACCGCACGCGCCCATCTCGATCGATACGTACAAACCGGCCGTCGCGCGCGCCGCATATGCGGCCGGCGCGGACATCGTGAACTCCGTGTGGGGCGCGCCGGACCCGCTCTTGGACGCGGTGGCCGAACTCGGCATGCCGCTGGTCGTGATGCACAACCAGCGCGGCACCGAATACCACGGCGACGTGGTCGACGCGGTGCTGGCGTATTTGGATGATTGCGCGACGCGCGCCGTTCTGCGCGGCGTCGCCGCCGATCGCATTCTCCTCGATCCGGGCATCGGCTTCGGAAAAACGGCCGATCAAAATCTCACGGTGCTGCGTTCGCTCGATCGTTTCTGCGGCTTGGGCTTTCCGACGCTGATCGGCGCGTCTAGAAAGTCGACCATCGGTAAACTTACGGGGCGCGAGCCGCGCGACCGCGTCTTCGGCACGATAGCGGTGACGGCGTTGGCCGTAAACGCCGGCATCGACGTCGTGCGCGTTCACGACGTTGCCGCGGCTCGCGATGCAGTTGCCGTGGCCGATGCCGTGGTTCGGGGTTGGAGGCCCGACGCATGGCAAGGATAGCGCTGCGGAACGTGCGCGCGCACGGGCGCCACGGCGCGGATCCGGGAGAGCGCGAACGCGAGCAGCCGTTCGACATCGACCTCGTCGTCGAGCTCGACGCGAGCGTTGCCGAGCGCAGCGACGATCTCTTGGATACCCTCGACTACGCCGCACTTCATCGCCGGCTCGTGACCGTGGTTGCAAGCACGTCGTTTGCACTGCTGGAGCGGTTAGCCGGCGCGCTCCTCGACGCCGTCTTCGAAGACGAGCGCATAGCGTTCGCACAACTGACGATCGCAAAACCCGGTATCCTGGCCGGCGCAACGCCCTCGGTTACGCTCGAGCGCCGGCGATGAGCCGCGTATACGTGGCGCTCGGTTCGAATGCCGGCGATCCGGTCCTCAACGTTGCGCGCGGTTTCGAGGCGCTCGCCGAAATCGGCAGCGTGCTGCGGCGCTCCTCCCTCTATCGCACGCCGCCGTGGGGGAAAACCGATCAACCCGATTTCATCAACGCCGTTGCGCTCGTAGAAACGGTGCTTGCGCCACGTGAACTCCTCGACGCGCTCAAAGCGGCGGAACGGCGCCTAGGGCGTACGCCTGGTGAGCGCTGGGGACCGCGCCTCATCGATCTCGATCTCCTAACCTACGACGACGTCACGATCGACGAATCCGGCTTACACCTCCCGCATTTGCAGCTGCGCAGGCGGGGTTTCGTCCTGGTCCCTTTAGCGGAGATCGATGCCGCTTATGCGCCGTTGCGCGACGCACTCGACTCATCGGAACGTAAGGGAATCGTTCGCTTGCCGTAGCGTTACGGCCGGATGTTTTCGCGCTTCTCCTCTGCAAGCAGCGACTTGACCAGCGCGGTCGCTTCGTTGGCCGGCACTTTATAGCGTATCGTCAAGTAGTGCGCTTCGGCGAGCGAGCTGTTTTCGAACGCGACGACGTGCCATTTCCCCTCGCGCATGACGAGCAGCGCTTCACCTTGTTTACGAGCGGCACTCCAATCGGCCAGCGCGTAGTCGTCAACGACGGCGACCGGTTCGACGGTGGGAGGAATGGCGAGATGCGCGTTGTTCTCGGCATAGGCGATGACGGCGACGCGCGCCGCTTGAGCGGCATCTGCGATCATCTGGTGCCTAACTCGCCCTTTTCGGCGCGGTCAGTTCGAAAAGCCGTTCCCTGATGAAAACGTCGAGAAACAGGCCGTCGACCTTTCCGCGGTCCACGAACTCTTTTTGCAAGATGTCGAGTGCGCGATCCGCGGACATACCCTTCTTATACGGTCGATCGGAGGCGGTCAACGCGTCGTATACGTCACTGATCGTCATCATGCGAACCTGAGGCAAGATCTGATCGCCGGCGAGCTTGCGCGGATACCCCGTGCCGTCGAGATGTTCGTGGTGGCCGTAGGCCAGCTCGGCAACGCTGCGCCACGGAGTCTCCTGCCACGGGATCTCGCGCAAGAAGAGAAACGATTGCGTAACGTGCTCCTGCATGCGCGCGCGCTCTCGGTCGGAGAGCGATCCGCGCGGTATCGTAAGATACTCGAACTCGGCGGGATCGAGCAGCGGCCGTTTTTCGTTCACGTCTTTATATCGCCGGGACAGAGCCTCGAGTAACGCCTCGTCGCCGCGATTACCGACGACGTTGGGTTCGTTGGCCGCTTCCAGTTTGGCTAGCAGCGAGCGCAGGGCTTCCCGGTCGTTATCGTCGCGCGCTTGCTCGATGGCGAGCAGAAAACGCAAGCGAATGGCGTCCAGGCGGCCGTCGGGCAGCTTCTTCGACTTGCCGAAGATGTATTCGGGGACGGCCACTTTTCCAAAATCATGCAGCAGCGAGGCGTAACGCAGCTCGAGTATCTGATCCGGCGTGAACTTCAAGTCGCGCAGCGGGCCGGCCTCGACGCGGTTGATCGCTTCAGCCTGAGCCACGGTCAGCGCGGCAACGCGCTCCGAATGGCCCTGCGTCGATTTGTCGCGGACCTCGATGGCTTTGACCGAGGCGTGAACGAACCGTTCGAAGAGATTCTGGATCGCCTCGACCAAGCGCGCGTTTTCCATAGCGACCGCCGCTTGCGACGCCAGTGCCGACAACACGTTCTCTTCGCGATCGTCGAACGGCGTTACGACGTCTTCTGTATGCCGCGGCGACGCGAGCACCAGCCCAAAGAACGGCTTACGATTGATGAGTTGAATCGCGCCGATCGTATCGCCGCTACTATTACGCATCGGCACGCAAAGAACGGACTTCGTTCGATAGTTCTGCGAGTCGTCGAACGCGCGGTTAAACCGGTAAGGCGCCTCTTCCGGAAGGGCGTAAGCGTCGGCGATGCGCGCTACGTTGCCGGTCACCGCGACGTAACCGGCGATGGAGGTCGTCGACAGCGGAAGTAGGGCGTTGATCAGCACGCCCTCGTCCCCGGGGCCGGTTTGGGCCACGGCGAATCGCAGTTGCTGCTCGCCGTCGCACGCTTCGATGACGTAGAGGCTTCCGGCGTCGGCGTTGGTCAGCTGGCGCGCTTTGTGGACGATGAGGCGCTGCAAGGCCGGGATCTCGCGTTCGGACGAAAGCGCGCGCGCAATAACGAGCAGTTCGTCGCTTTCGTATGCCATTCGCTGATAAGCGCGCATCGTTTCGACGCGGCCGGCGGTGCGCAGAGCGACTATCAGCGACGACCGCGAGACCGGGGGATGCAAGACCGCAGCGGTCTCGGGATCGTCGAGCAGCCACGCGAGCGAAGGATCGTCCTGGGGAACGATGATGACCGCCGTCGCAGGCGGTGCGCCGATGGCCGAGAGTCCGCCTCGGCCCTGCAGGCGACCGAAGTCGACGCACAGTACGGAAACGCCCGCCTTGTTGAGTAAGGCCGCTAAGTCTCCGAGATCGGTCTCCTTGGAATGAAGGACCAGCGTGGCCACAAGCAGGTTTTCGGCAGAACGGATGCTCGAACCCAGACTGCGAGGTCCGGCGCCCGCCGCCGCGAACGGGGGAAGCTCATGCCCAACCACACGGAAGCTCTCGCCGACCGGGTTCGCCGTCTGGCCGAGTTTCTCGCCGCCTCGGACGCGGTGCGCGTCCGAGTCGAGCGTGAACAAGAGGAAATCGAAGTCGCGCGGTATCGTAAGAGCGCGGCACCGGCTACGGCTATGCCGGCGGTCGACGGCGTCCTGGTCGCCGAGCCGTTGCCTCTGCGACTAGACGCGATCAAAGCGGATCTCGTCGGAATCTTCCGGTTAAGCCGTCCCACTCCAGTCGAGGGCGAGCTGCTCGACGCCGACCGCGAGCTGGCTTTCGTCGAAGCGTTGGGGATGCGAAATCCGGTTCGAAGCTTGGGCGGAGGCCGCATCGTTTCGATTGCAGCCGAGGACGGCGCCGCGGTCGAGTACGGCCAACCGCTCTTTCTCGTTGCCCGAGGCTAGATTCCATCACGAGGACGGATCGATTTTTCGGAAGGTCTTGATCGCCAATCGCGGCGAGATCGCACTTCGCATCAATCGCGCCTGCCAAGAGCTGGGTGTGCCGACGGTTGCCATATTTTCAGAAGCCGATCGCGAGTCGCTGCACGTCCGTCAAGCGGACGAGGCGTTTTGCGTCGGCCCCGGTCCCGTGCCACGCTCGTACCTCAACATTCCAAACATCATTTCGACGGCGCTGATCACGCGATGCGACGCGATTCATCCCGGATATGGGTTCCTCGCCGAGAACGCGCGGTTTGCCGAGATTTGCGCCGATCACGGCTTGACGTTCATCGGTCCTAAGCCGTCCGTCATCGCTGCGATGGGCGACAAAGCGACTGCCAAACGCATCATGCACGAAGCCGGCGTCTCCACGACGCCGGGCACCGGTATTCTCGCCAACGCAAAAGATGCGCGCAAATACGCGGAGTCGTTCGGCTTTCCCGTGCTGCTCAAAGCGACCGCCGGCGGCGGCGGTAAAGGCATGCGCGTGGTCGAGCGCCCCGAGGATCTCGAGCGCGCGTTTGCCAGCGCGACCGCCGAAGCGGAAGCGAGCTTCAAAGACGGCCGCATCTACATGGAAAAGCTCATTCTCAATCCTCGGCACATCGAAGTGCAAGTGCTCGGCGACGAAACCGGAAACGTCGTCAACCTCGGCGAGCGCGATTGCTCGATGCAAAAGCCGTCACATCAGAAGCTCGTCGAGGAGGCACCGGCACCGAATCTCGACGCCGCCGTGCGCGAAAAACTTCACGAAATGGCCGTGCGTGCGTGCCGCCATTCGAAATATAGCAATGCCGGAACGCTCGAGTTCCTTGCCAGCGGCAACGAAGTGTACTTTATGGAAATGAATACGCGCATTCAGGTCGAGCATCCGGTGACCGAGATGGTGTTCGGCATCGACTTGGTCAAGGAACAGATTCGCATTGCCGCCGGCGAGCGGCTTGGTTACGAGCAGCGCGATCTGGTCCCGCGCGGACACGCGATCGAATGCCGCATTAACGCCGAAGATCCCCGAAACAACTTCGCGCCGCAAGCCGGAGCCGTCTCGAAAGTCGTGTTTCCCGGCGGCCCCGGCATTCGCGTCGATACACACGTCCATTCGGGTTCCTCGATACCGCCATACTACGATTCGATGATTGCAAAGATCGTCGCGTTCGGCGATACGCGCGATGCCGCGATCGCGCGCATGGAGCGCGCGTTGCGCGAGACGGTTATCGAAGGCGTCAACACGACCGTCGATTTTTGCCGCGACGTGCTGGCAACGCCGGAGTTTCGCTCCGGACGGTACGATGTGGGCTCGCTTCCCGCGATGCTTGGAGCAAAGGTATAGCTGGTATGGCGTCGCGGCGTCTGGGAAGAGAACAAGCGCTGCAGGTTCTCTATTCGATTTCGGTTGGCGACCGCGAGCCGGGCGAGGCGCTCGAAGAGGTCGTCGGATCGGAGGCGGACTCGGTGCACCGCACGTTCGTGCGCGACTTGGTTCTAGGAACGCTGGAGTACGCCGATCGCGCGGACGAAATCGTCGGACCGCGGCTGGAAGGCTGGACCATCGAACGTCTGCCGACGATCGACCGTTTATTGTTGCAGATGGGTACTTTCGAGTTGCGGTGCCGGCCCGAATCGCCGCCCGCGGTCGCGATCAACGAGGCGGTCGAGCTCGCCAAGCGGTTCTCGACCGAGGATTCGGGAAGGTTCGTCAACGGGGTCCTCAACGCCGTTGCCAAGGCAGATGCGAAAAGCTAAGAAGCGCAAGAAGATATCCAAAGTTTGGCGCGGCATTCTCGTCGCGCTTTTGATGTTGGTGCTTTTCGGTGCCGGAACCGTAGCAGGAATCGTGGCTGCCTACGCTCGCAATCTGCCGGACATAAGCCGGATGGCCGACTATCAGCCGGCTAGCTCGACGCGGATCTTCGCGCGTGACGGCTCGCTGTTGGCATCGGTTTACAAAGAGAACCGCGTCTGGGTTCCAATCGGCCGCATTCCGCCGATCGTTCGTGAAGCGTTTATCGCCAACGAAGATCACAACTTTTACTACCACCATGGCGTCGACTTCGGCGGGATCATGCGCGCGGGCGTTGCCGACTTCACGCACCAAGAGTTTCAAGGCGCGTCGACGATTACGCAGCAGCTCGCTCGCCGTCTCTTCCTCACGGACGAAGTCTCGATTTCGCGTAAGATTCAAGAGGCGCTCCTAGCCATCGAAATCGAGCGTTTCTACACCAAGGACGAGATCCTCGAACGCTACCTCAACATCATTTATCTTGGTGCCGGCGCGTACGGCGTCGATGCCGCGGCGCACACCTACTTCGGCAGCAGCGTCGACAAGCTGACTTTGGCCCAGGCGGCGATGCTTGCCGGCGTCGTGGCCGCGCCTTCGGATTATTCGCCGTTTGCCAACCTGGATTTGGCGCGCGATCGCCAGCGCCACGTTCTCGATCGAATGGTCGAGAGCGGATACGTTTCACAAGCGCAAGCCGACGCCGCGTACGACGGCCCGCTGGGTCTTATCGACCAGCGCCCGCCGGGACTGCAAGGATACCGCTTCCCGTATTTCACCACGTACGCCATCGCGCAGCTGCAGCATCTCTTCGGTAAAGACGCCGTCGAGCAAGGCGGATTGCAAGTCTACACGACGGTCGATCCAAAGATGCAACGGGCGGCGCAAGACGCCGTCGACTGGGGAGTCGGACGGGCCATCGCAGAAGGCGTCAACGCGCATCAAGCGGCGTTGGTCGCGTTGCGACCGTCGACCGGCGAGATCCTCGCAATGGTGGGCGGCACGGGGTTCTCGCTCAAGAACCAGTTCAATCGCGCCTGGCAGGCGCATCGCCAACCCGGTTCGTCGTTCAAGGTGTATGTGTACACGGCAGCCATCGACTCTGGAATGCCGGCCAATACGCTCATCGAAGATACGCCGGTCAGCTATCCAATGGGCGACGGAACGCTTTGGTCTCCTAAGGACGACGACTTTCGCTACTTGGGAGATATTACGATGCGCGACGCGCTGGCGCTGTCGCGCAACGTCGTTGCCGTAAAGCTTGCCGACCGGATTGGACTCGATAAGGTCATCGATTACGCGCATCGTATGGGCATCCAATCACCCTTAGAAGCGAACCTTTCGCTCGCACTCGGTTCTGGCGTCGTGTCGCCGCTCGAACACGCCAGCGGCTACTCGACGCTGGCCAATCAAGGTCTGCACGTCGACCCGACGCCGTTTCGCGTCGTCAAAGATTCTTTCAATAGCGTCGTGCTCGACGATCAGTATCCGCAGCCGATCGACGTCGTGAGTGCCGGGACGGCGTATATCATGACTTCGATGCTCGAGGATGTGATCAATCACGGTACCGGTTATCCCAATGCGATCATAGGACGTCCCGCGGCCGGCAAAACGGGAACCACGTCGGACTTTCGCGACGCCTGGTTCGTAGGCTTCACACCCGATCTCGTGGCGGCGGTGTGGCTGGGCAACGACGATTACTCGCGTATGTACGAATCGTACGGCGGCAATATTCCCGCCCGTATCTGGGCGCGTTTTATGAAAACCGCGCTGAAAGGAACCAAGCCGCACGACTTCCCGATGCCGGACGACGTCGTAAAAATGGCGGGATGCGGCCGAAGTTCGGAATACTATCTCAAAGGTACGGAGCCGCAAACCGGCTGCGGGTCGTCGATCACCAACTACGCCGTCGACGAGCCGGCACAATCGAATTCCAACGTGCCGGAGCCGACGCTTCCGCCGCAAGATATGCCGTCGCCCGAAAGCAGCGTCACTGCCGATCCCACGCTCGCGCCGCCCGATTCGCCCGAACCGTCACCGGAGGATATGCCGACGGCATCTGCGCTGCCCGAATCGGGCGAGCCGGTGCCGCCCGTCGCCACCGCAGCGCCGACCTCGCCGATCAATCCGCCGCGCCTATGAACGAAGCGCCGGCAATTCTGCAGCTGACGGTTTCGCAGTTTTCGGATCGCCTGCGGCGGCTGGTAGAGCAGAAAGTACCGGCCTTACGGCGCATCGCGGTCGTCGGCGAGATCTCGGATTGGAAACTGCAGAATAACGGCAACGTTTATTTCAACCTTAAAGACGATCGCGCCGTGCTGCGATGTTTCGCATTCGCGGGTGAAGCCAAGGCCTTTCCGCCGGTCAGCGACGGCGTCGCTGTCGTTGCGACTGGGCCGGTTGGCATATGGGAGCGGCGCAGCGAGTATCAGCTGCGCGTTCTAGAACTCGCACCGTTCGGCGTCGGGGCTTTGGCTGCAAAGGTCGAAGCGCTGCGCAAGAAGCTCCAGGCCGAAGGGCTATTCGAGGAGAGCCGTAAGCGCGAGTTTCCGCGATTTCCGCATCGCGTTGCGCTCGTTTCAGCGCGTGGTAAAGGCGCCGCCGACTTTGAGACGACACTTCGTGAGAAGGCGCCGAAC
Source organism: Vulcanimicrobiota bacterium (assembly GCA_963715435.1). GTDB lineage: Bacteria > Vulcanimicrobiota > Vulcanimicrobiia > Vulcanimicrobiales > Vulcanimicrobiaceae > JAFAHZ01. Next base: position 780,795 of record OY970243.1, on the reverse strand, counting down.
GTCGTCATTACCTTTGTTGAAACGCGCGTTCAAGGCGAAGGCGCCGAAATCGACATCGCCGACGCGATCGATCGCGCGGCTCGCGAGCGCGTCGACGCAGTCGTCGTGCTTCGCGGAGGCGGATCGTACGAGGATCGTTATCCGTTCAACACGGAGCCGGTCGTCCGCGCGATCGTGCGTTCTCGCTATCCCGTCGTTACGGCTATCGGGCACACCGGGGATCGTCATCTTGCCGACGAGGCCGCCGACGCAGTTTTTAAAACGCCGACCGCCGCGGCCGAGTATATCGCCGGTTCCTGGTCCGAGGTCACTCGTCGAATCGTGGATCAACGGGCACGCTTGACTCGCGCCGTCTCGTCGATCGTCGCGCGTGCAGCTCAGCGAACAGACGTGGCTGCCGACTTCCTCGAACGCGCATGGGACCGCTGGCGAATAAAAAGAAGCGATCGGCTCAACGGGATCGTCCGGCGCTTGATAGCGCAAAATCCGTCGAACCGGGTACAGCGACGCGTCACGCAGCTCGCCATCGGGCGCGAACGGCTTGCGCGCGCGAGCGAGCGATACTTTTCCAAGCGCAACCAGGCTCTGGAACTTCTACAAAGCGGACTCAACTCGCTCGATCCACTCAAACCGCTCGAACGTGGCTATGCGATCGTAACCAGGAACGAACGCGCCCTGCGCGATGCACGAGACGCGAGCCCCGGCGATCAGATCGAAGCGCGTCTATTCGTGGGGAGCGTGACCGCGAGAGTCGAAAAGGTGGACGAGCATGCCTGACCGCATTCCAAATACGTTCGAGGAAAAACTGGATCGCATCGATGCGATCGTCAAAGAGCTCGAAGGGGGCGCCGACCTCGATCGCGCAATCGCGCTGTTCAAAGAAGGCCGTGCGCTTGCGCGGGAATGCGAAGTGCTGCTCAAGTCCGCCCAGGAGCAGATCGATCAAGCGATGACCGAGACGTCGCCGCCGGCCGGAAAAGACGCCGGCGATCAAATCCCGTTCTAATGCTGTCTCACAATGTCACCATTCCGGGGAATGTCGCTGCGAAGAGGCCGTGTTACCTGAACAAAATGAGCACGATGGCATGTAGGAATCGTGCAAATCCGTGACGGCTTCGTAGCCGTTGCCATCTGCGTTCGCTGCTCTGAATGCGTGTTCGCTGGCTTGGACAAGCCATGCATGCCCGCGTTCGACATCAATGTCCTCGCCGGGCAGATGCTCCTTATGAACATCTTCTTTGGTCCGGAGCTGGTGGGGCTGCCTGCGGGCGTTCCTGCGTTCGTGATTGCTGCATCCCCTTTCGATTTAGGGTCTTACCGCCGTACTGCATTCACTAGGGGCAGAACAACGGCTGGCCGTTTTTAAGGGCTTCTGACAGCTGCAAAACGCACCGCAACGTGCTAGAATCGCCGGACAAGTTCTCTTAAGCCCTAGGTACAAAACCGGAGGCAATCATGAGTGCGACTGCTTCCCCGTCAGACGCCACCGGCCAAGCCCTATCGCCTGCAGCAATTCTCGATAATGCGTTTGCCTTTCAGCGCACGTTCGCGCTGAAGGCCGCCGTGGACTGCGACGTTTTTACGGCGATTGGCGAGGGACGGACGACCGCGGCAGAGTTAGCCAAAGCGCGCGACATTTCCGAACGAGGCGCGCGGATACTCTGCGATTATCTAACGACGCTTGGACTACTGGCCAAGACTGAATCGGCGTACGCGCTTGCGCCGGATGCGGCAATGTTCTTGGATCGGCGTTCGCCGGCATACATGGGTTCCGCGCTCGAGTTTCTCGCCTCACCGCAAAGCATTGAGTTCGGTGCAAAAGCGACCGAGGTGGTGCGTGCCGGTACGACCCAAGACGTCGCCTCGATGGCGCCGGAACACGAGTATTGGCCGCTGTTCGCCCGCGCTATGAGTTCGTTCGTAGCGTTACCCGCAATGCTTGCCGCGCAGGTTGTGGATCTCGATGAGAAAGCCGAGACGAAAATTCTGGACATTGCCGCGGGACACGGCGAGTTTGGGTTTGCGGTTGCACGCCGATTCCCTAAAGCACACGTCGTGGCCGCCGATTGGAAACCGGTTCTCGCCATTGCACGGCAGCGCGCGCAAGAGGCGGGTCTCGAAGACCGCTTCGAAGAGCTGCCGGGCGACGCGTTCGACGTCGCGTTCGGTACCGGTTACGACCTCGCCCTGGTGCCGAATTTCCTGCATCACTTCGACGAAGAGACCAACGTCAAACTGCTGCGCAAGATTGCCGCAGCGCTAAAGCCCCGCGGCCAGGCCGTGATCGTCGAGTTCGTGCCCAATGCCGATCGCGTAACGCCGCCAATGGCGGCGCGCTTTGCCTTCACTATGCTCACCAACACTCAGTCCGGCGACGCGTACACCCGCGCGGAGCTCGAGCGCATGCTCGAGGCCGCCGGATACGAAGGTATCACGGAGAGTCCCCTGCTTCCCACTCCGCAAACCGCAATCACGGCCCGAAAGAAACAGTAACGTTATTTCGCGCTCGTTTGGGGCAAACGAGCGCCATGGAATACGAAGTCGTCGTGGTTGGGGGCGGTGCCGCCGGATTGAGCGCCGCGCTCATTCTCGGCCGTTCGCGACGGCGGGTACTGGTATGCGATGAGGGGCGGCCACGCAACGTACCGGCTGGAGAAGTGCACGGCTTTTTATCGCGAGAGGGAATCCGGCCGCGCGAACTCCTCGAGATCGCCCGGGAGCAAATAACGCGCTATCCGAGCGTGACGTACGCGAGCGCCTACATCGCCGAGGCGCGCAACGAGGAGCAAAGCTTCCTCTTGGCGAGTGCGTCGGGCACCGTCTATCGCACCCAGCGGCTGCTTCTAGCCACCGGGATGTACGACGATTTGCCGGATATCGACGGATTGGGCGATCTTTGGGGCCGCAAGGCGTTCGTCTGTCCGTACTGCGACGCCTGGGAGTATCGGCAGAAGTCCATTGCCGTTATCGGTCCGCGCGGTCGTGCAGAAGAGCTGGCGGCCGAGCTGCGGCAATGGAGCGATGACGTTTGGATTTGCGAACAGTGCAGCATCGCGCGAATAGAAACGAACGGTTCCTCGCCGGGGATCGTGCTGGGCGACGGATCCCGGCGGCAGTGCGACGCGATCTTCGTCACGGCCCCGCTGCGCTTGCGTTACCCGCTCGTTGAGGCGCTCGGCCTGCACGTCCGCGCCGACGGCGGGATTGCGGTGGATGAATGCGGGCGCACGAGCGTAGCGCGCTGTTATGCGGCGGGCGACGCCGTGACGACGGCGCATCAGCTGATGGTTGCGGCCGCAAGCGGGATCCGTGCGGCAATGGCAATCAACGAAGATTTACTCGAAGACCAAAATTCCGGCCGTATTCCGCGTGCGAGAAGCGGGTAATGTCCGGGGATGAGTGTGGATGAGGTAGCGCAACTCGACAGCCATTACTGTAAAATCGTGACCGTACGAGGAGAAGAGCTCTTTGGGCGCTTGACGCGGCTGTCGCACGACACGTTCGAACTGATCGAACCCACGGATGAGCGCGCCGTCGCTTGGTTCTACGCTTCGGAGATTGCCAGCGTGGATTCATTGGATCCGCCTCATCGCTAAGCGAACCCCCGCTAACCGCGAGCTAGTTTACCCGTTTACCGCGGCCGGCCCACTCGCGGTCGCGTAAGACAAACTTCTGAACCTTTCCGGTCGAGGTTTTCGGTAACTCGCAGAACTCGACGGCCTTGGGCGTCTTGAAGCCCGGCAGATGCCTGCGGCAAAACGCGACGATCTCGTCTTCGCTCACTTGCGCGCCGGTTTTGAGCGTTACGAACGCCTTCGGAACTTCGCCCCAGGTATCGTCCGGTTTGGCAACCACCGCACATTCGAGCACGGCCGGGTGCTCCATGATCGTTTTTTCGATTTGAATGGTCGAGACATTTTCGCCGCCGCTGATGATGATGTCTTTGGCACGATCGCGTATTTCGATGTAGCCATCCTCGTGCATCACGGCGATGTCTCCCGAATGAAAGTACCCGCCGCGAAACGCCGTGGCCGTCGCTTCGGGGTCCTGGTAGTAACCCTTCATCACGTTGTTGCCGCGCATCACGATCTCACCCTGCGTTTCGCCGTCGGCCGCAACGTCGTTCATCGACCCGTCGACGACGCGAAGATCGTCGATACCGGCGGTAAAGAATGGTACGCCTTGGCGCGCCTTCAGTTTGGCACGCGTCTGGGGATCGTTTTCGTCCCACTCCGTTTTCCAGGCGCAAACGCTGAAGGGGCCGTAGGTCTCGGTCAGACCGTAGACGTGCGTAACCGTCGCGCCGAGCTCTTCCATTTGAAGAATCGTGTGAGGCGAAGGCGGGGCGCCGGCCGTCGTGACGTGAAGCGGCCGCGAAAAGCGTTTTGCATTGGGATGATTCGCAATGCCGACGAGTACCGTCGGCGCCGCGCAGAGATGCGTTACGCCTTCGGATTCAATGAGCTCGAACACGCGGCCATAATCGATCTTTCGCAGGCAGATGTGCCGCGCCCCGGCCGCGGTGACGGCCCAAGGGAAGATCCAGCCGTTGCAGTGGAACATCGGCAAGGTCCAGAGATAGACGCTCTCGGGACGCAACTCCGCGTGGAAGACCTCGGCCAACGCGTTGAGGTAGGCGCCGCGATAGGTGTACATTACGCCTTTGGGACGGCCAGTCGTTCCACTCGTGTAGTTGATCGATATGGTGGCGTCTTCGTCCGCCAGCTCGGGAGCGATCGGCTCCGCGGGCATCGACGAGATATGCTTTTCCAAATCGAGTGCGTCGAGCTCGCCGTCGCCGACCCGCAACAGCCGCGCCTCCCCGGCGCGTTCGCCGAGCAGATGTTCGAACTCGCCGTCGTAGATCGCGAACGAAGCCCCGCAGTGCTCCAGGATGTATGCGATTTCGTCGCGCATCAGGCGGATGTTGAGCGCACAGAGAATGCCGCCGGCAAGCGGTACCGCGAAATGCGCTTCGAGCAGTTGCGATACGTTGGGAGCGATCGTTGCGACGCGATCGCCGGGCCGCAATCCAAGCTTCCGCAGCAATGCAGCAAGCCGGTACACGCGGTCCAGCATCTCCGGATACGTCCGACGCTCGTAGCCGTCGACTACCGCCGTTTTTTCGCGATAGACGTGGGCGCTGCGCACGAGGAACTCAACGGGATGGAGCGGTTTGAGGTGCACCGGCATAGAAGCGTAATTCGGTGAGCAGGCGCTCGATCCGCCTCGATAACGCGGTAGCCGAACGCGCGGGCATTACACGCTCGCAAGCGCGCAGCCTTATCATGGAGGGGCGGGTACGCGTGAACGGATCCGTCGGCACCAAAGCCGGCCAGAACGTTAGCGTGCAGTCCGCCATCGAGATTGAATCGCCGCGCCGGTTCGTCAGCCGCGGCGGCGAGAAGCTCGAGCATGCGCTCGACGCGTTCGGCATCGACGTGCGCGATGCGCTCGCGCTCGACGTTGGTTCTTCGACGGGCGGATTCACCGATTGCTTGCTGCAGCGCGGCGCAGCTCACGTAACCGCCGTCGACGTCGGGTACGGTCAGCTCGATTGGCGCCTGCGCAACGACCCGCGTGTGACCGTGATGGAGCGCACGAACTTCAGGCTCCTTGCGGACGACGCGTTTGCCGACGCATTCGATATCATCGTCGTCGATGCGTCGTTCATCTCGTCGACGACCATCGTAGCCCGTGCCGAACGGTATCTCCGGCGAAACGGCGCCATCGTCGTCTTGGTGAAGCCGCAGTTCGAGGCGGGCCGCGACCGTTTGGGCACCGGCGGCGTCGTGCGCGATCCGGACGTGCACCGTGCGATCCTGCGCGAGGTCCGCGGCGCGTTCGAAGCGCTCGGCTTCGGCGTCGAATCCTTGACGGGATCGCCGCTCCACGGGCCGGCCGGCAACCGTGAGTTTCTGGCGACGCTGCGGCGGGGCGCCGAATCTGTCGATGACGCACGAATCGATGCCGTCCTTGACGAACTACCCGCCCGATGACGTCGACGCTCGCTATCGCCAAGAAAGTCATCGCGCTCTACGTGGACGTCGAGCGCGAGTCGGCGCGCTCGATCGCGGCTCGCGTGGCAGCCGAGTTTCGCTCGCATGGCTTTGGCGTGACGCTCTGCTTGGGGCAGCGCGACGTGCTGAAGATCGATAGCGACGGGACGCCCCCCGAACAGTCCGCCCTGCTGGTGACGATCGGCGGCGACGGCACGCTGCTCAGAGCGGCGCGCATCGCCATCGAGGGCGACGTCCCGCTTCTTGGCATCAACACCGGGCGCCTGGGATTTCTCACGGAGATCGACCAGGACGATCTCGACGTTGCCGAATTGCCTAAACTCATCGATCGCGGTCTCTTCATCGACGAACGCACCGCGCTCGAAGCCGAATACGAGGGCCGGCGCTTCTTCGCGCTCAACGACGTTGTAGTACGCAAAGGCGAGTTTTCGAGGCTCGTGCCGTTCGGGCTGCGGTTCGACGACGAGGAGTCCACGTTGATTCCGGCCGACGGCATTTGCGTAGCGACGCCGACCGGTTCGACGGCCTACTTCCTTTCCGCCGGCGGGTCGCTGATTGCGCCCACCGTCAACGCATTCGGTGTCGTGCCGCTGCTGCCGCACACGCTCTTTTCGCGCCCGCTCATCGTCCCGGCAACCTCGCGGATCGAGATCAGCTGCGACTCAGAGATCGCCAAGGCGCATTTAGAGTGCGACGGCGACGTCCTGTGCGACATCGAGCCGGGATCGTGCGTGACCGTCCGGCGGCATGCGAAGACGGTTCGCTTTGCGCGCACGATACCGCTTCATTTCTTCGAGCGTCTAGAAGGCAAGATGCTGTGGGGTGTTTCGATCAAGGGACCTCGTCGTTAACGTATAGCCGCTGATGCTGCGCCGGCTCGAAATGGAAAACTACGGCTTGATCGCTCGCGCGGGCATCGATTTTGCTTCGGGTGCGACGATCTTTACCGGCGAAACCGGCTCGGGGAAAACGATGCTGCTCGGCGCGCTCAACTTTGCGTTGGGAGCGCGCGCGGGTGCCGACGTCGTGCGTCGGGGCGCTTCACGCGCGACGGTCACACTCTCGTTCGAGCCGTCCGCCGAGCTCGCGCAACGCCTGGAAGCCGGCGGATTCGGCGTCGATCCGGGTGAAGATTGCACGATCGTTCGCGAGATGAGTGAGGGAGGACGCTCCGCAGTTCGCGTCAACGGCCGGGCGTCGACCGCGGGATACGCGCGCGATATCGCCGATGACGTCGCCGAAATCGTCGGGCAACACGAAGCGCAGCGGTTGCTCGCGCCCGCGTATCATCTGGAGCTGCTGGATCGCTTCGCCGGTGCCCAGGCGCTTGCAGAACGCGATGCGGTCGTGCGCGCCTTTGCCGAGGCGAGCGGCGCGGCTCGCGACCTCGATGAGGTCCGGCGCGACGATCGGACGGCACAAACGCGTTATGAAGACGCCGCCTTCGCTACGCGCGAAATCGACGAATCCCGCGTCGAACGCGGTGAGGACGTGCGGTTGGAAGAGCGACGCCGCTATCTCGACAACATCGAACGCGTCGCGGACGCTTTGCGCGCGGCGCACGAGTCGTTAGCAGACGAAGAAGCCGGCGCGGTTGCCGGTTTGGGCAGTGCGTCCGCGGCGCTCGCCGGCATACGAGACGTCGGCCAGGAGCTGCGCGAATCCGCCGATCGAGCGTCGGCGCTTCAAAGTGAAGCGGTCGATCTCGCCGCGACGATTGCGCGCTCGCTGGAAGCGACGGAGTTCAACCCGGGAGAGCTCGAGACGATCAACGCGCGGCTCGACGTTCTGGATCGTCTCAAGCGGAAGTACGGCGGCAGTCTCGATGCAGTGCTGGATTTCGCCGAACGTTCCCGCATCGTCGTCGAAGAGTTCGAGGGACGCGACCGCCGTCTCGCCGAGCTCGAAGCACGGCACGAACGGGCGCTCGCGGAGCTGCGCAAATGTGCCGCGGCACTAACCGCATCGCGAAAAAAGGCGGCGGTCGCGCTTTCCCAGCGCATCGTCGGTGAGTTTGGCGACATCGCGCTTGCGTCGGGACGCTTCGAGGTGTCGTTTACGCCACTGGATGACATCGGGGCCGAAGGCGCGGAGCGTGTCGAGTTCTTGTTTGCCGCGAACGCCGGAGAAACGCTGCGACCCCTTTCGCGCGTTGCCTCAGGAGGTGAGCTATCTCGCGTGCTGCTCGCGCTCGTCGTGGTGTTGGCCGGCGCTCGCGGCGACGCGAGCGCCCTAGTGTTCGACGAAATCGACGCGGGCGTCGGCGGAGCGACCGCGATTGCGGTCGGGGCGCGGATCGGACGCCTTGCCGCAGGCGGTCAAGTCGTATGCGTCACGCATCTAGCGCAGCTGGCGACTTGGGCCGACCGCCATTATGTATTGGAAAAGAGCGAGACGAAGAAAGAGACGACGATCTCGGTGCGTGAGATCGCCGCACCCTCGCAGCGCGAGGAAGAGCTGGCGCGTATGCTCTCGGGCGAAACGCACGACGCCGCCCTCAAGCACGCCCGTGCGCTATTGAAATCTCGGTTAGCGTGAATTGGGGACCCACTGGCTCAGTCGCTTTTAGGGGATCTGGTGGATCTTTAGGACGTTCGTTCCACCGGCACCCACCGGCATGCCGGTGGTAAACGCGATGCAGTCGCCCGAGCTGACGAGACCCGCGTGCACCATCTGGCGTTCGGTCATGTAGAGCAGCACGTCGATAGACGCGTACGTGTCAATGAGCAGCGATTCGGTTCCCCATAACAGGGAAAGCCGGCGAGCGACGGATTTGTCGGGAGTGAGTGCGATGATGCGCGCATGCGGTCGAAACGCGGCGATGTGATGCGCGGTGTTTCCGGTCGTCGTTCCGGTAACGATGTATGGAATCTTGAGCTCGTCGCTGGCCCGCGTGGCCGCCTCGGCGATCGACATGGCAATCGTCGGCGCCATGTTTTCGAGCCGGCGATCGCGCAGCGTGTGGTGCGGGTAATCCTTCTCAACCTCACGGGCGATCTCGGCCATCGTTCGGACCGCTTCGGTCGGATACATGCCGCGCGCCGTCTCACCCGACAGCATCACCGCGTCGGTTCCGTCGAGAATCGCGTTGGCTACGTCCGTAGCCTCGGCTCGCGTCGGACGCGGCGAACCGATCATGGACTCGAGCATTTGCGTTGCGGTGACCACGGGTTTGCTGGCGCGGTTGCACCGCGCGATGAGACGTTTTTGAATGACCGGCACCGACTCGATGGGCACCTCGGTGCCGAGGTCGCCGCGTGCCACCATGATGCCGTCGGCCGATGCGACGATGCGGTCGAGGTCGGCGAGCGCTTCGTGTTTTTCGATTTTGGCGATCACCGGAACGCGTTTGCCGCGCTCCTTGATAAACGTCTTGACGTGTTCGATGTCTTCGGCCGAACGCACGAACGAAACCGCAACGTAATCGACGCCGTGATCGAGACCGAAGGCCAGCAGCTCGAGATCGCGGGCCGTTACCGAGGTAAGGTTAAGCGTTCCGTCGGGATAGCTGATGCCCTGTTTGCCGCGCAGCTCGCCGCCGAACTCGACGACGGTTGCGATCGTCGTCGCGCTCTTGTCCACGATGCGCAGCGTGATCTGTCCGTCCTGGAGAAAGAGGCGGTGGCCGATTGCCACGTCGGCCGGCAGGTCACGATAGCTGGTGCTGACGCGCTCGATGGTTCCGGGCACGTCTTCCGTCGTCAGCTCGAAAGGCGCACCGCGTTCCAGCGTCACCGATCCCGTTCCGTCGACGAACGCACCCGTGCGAACCTTGGGCCCCGGTAAGTCCTGGAGAATAGCAGTATGAATGCCGAGTTCGTCGGAGATCGCGCGGGCATTGGCGATGACTTCGGCGTGCTCTCCGGGCGTGCCGTGGGAGAAGTTCAGGCGAAGCACGTTAGCGCCGGAAACGAACAGCGATCGCATTATCGCGGGATCGCATGACGCGGGACCGACGGTGGCGACGATCTTAGTGCGTTTTTGAAGAACCGGTTCCATTAGATAAAACTATGTCCGCATCGCGCTTGCAGGCTCCTGCGCTAGCTTGAGCGCACTAAGCCGTCTCATGAGTTGGGAGCGCGATGATCGTGACCGGCGTTATCCCGAGCGGCTGGCCGCAAGTACTCTCGTTTCGCTGCTATTGCACGCGCTCTTTGCACTGCTGTTTTTTTCCGTTCTTACGAGTTCTTCCGAAGAAGGCGCCAGCGAGACAACGACCGGCGAAATCGTTACGATCGAGCGACGCGCTGCGGTCACTGTTGCCAACGTGCCGGCCGCTCCGCAGCCCGCGCCGCCGCTGCCGCACACGCCGGTGATCGCTCCAATTCGCCACGCGCCGCTGGTCCAGCCGCAAGCGCAGCGTTTGCCTCAAAACCGTCACGAGCTGGCCCGCGTCGCGCCGAGTGCTCCGCCCAATCCGCGCCCGATTCCGCAACGGACTCCGCAACCCAATCCGCAGCCGACGCAAAACATCTACGAAGTGCAACCGCGCAACGAGCAGCCGGCCGCGCCCGTAAACGTGCCAACGGTTGCACCCGTGGCCGTCGCCATTAAGCCGCTCGCGACCGCCGCCCCGTCGCCTGTGCCGACCACCGCTCCGAGCGCTCGCCCGTCTCCAAAGGCCCCAGCGCCCACAGCGTCGCCCAGCACCCGGCCGGCGACCCCCGGTCCCGTCGTGCCCAGCGCTGCTCCGACGGTCGCCGCCGTAGCCGTCCGCGCCAGCGCCGCGCCGACGGCTTCGCCCGGGGTGCCGAGTCCCAGCCCTACGAGAGCGCCGGCGCCGGCTAAGGCGACCGGCACCGCGCCGAGTCCGGGACCTAAAGGCCTCGGATCACCCGGCCCTCAAGCCGGAACGGGAGCGAAATCACGCCCGGGCCCGGAGCGCCCGATTCACGTCGCTGCAACGCCGTCGCCGGCGGCCGCCTCGACGGCGGCGCCGAAGCCCGGACTCGGCAACCTTAACGCTAAACTACGCGCACTGCTACCGAATAATCCGGTGAACCCGACCACCAAACAGTACCGGCCGACTCTCACCATGCACGTTGAACCCACGCCGCCGCCGGACGTTCTCGCCCACACGAAGTTCATTTACCGATCCGATCGCGGCACCGAGAGGGTCGTTATGTGGGTGACCGACGCACACAAGTCGGGTTTGACCACGACGTGCACGGGCTGGCTGGTGCGATATCCGGTGAATGCTTCGCCCGCACTCGCCGGCGCCGGCACGCTGCATCCGACCGATATTGGACCGGCCAACGGCACGCAGATGTCGGTAGGCGGTGGAGCAGGCCGTGGCTACTTACCGCCCGTCGTCGATGGCATAGTCACCGAGGCATGCGAAGGCCGATTGCTCGAGCCGTATTCGGGCGCCGCTCCTTAAGCGGTGCTTCGGTCGGGGCTTAATGCACATCCTGTGCGGCCCGACACTAACGCCCTCCCGGCGCTTCGGTCGGGCCTTAATGCACATCCTGTGCGGCCCGACACTAACGCCCTCCCGGCGCTTCGTCGGTCGCTTCGTCGCGGTGACTCTCGCGCATTCCCGCTTGCAGTCCGACTTTCGTCGCATTAGAATTTATTTGTGCCGATAACGGCATCTTCGTCAAAAACGAAGGAGGGCGGTTGGAACCGCAAGATCCACCGGGCCAGAGAGCCCGCGACAGCCGCGCCAAATAAAGGACGCCTGCAGCGCGTCCACGCCAGCCGGACGACAACCGGCAGTGCGCAGAGTCGCAAAATACGTAAAGCAAAGCGAGGGGCCGCGTCCACGTGGGGTTGCGGCCCGTCGCTAATTTTTGTATCCTTAGTGACGGTTGTTACAAGGAGCGTGGGCAGGTCCCGCGCTTCGTTGTTGTAGGGGAGATCTTTGGCAAGCGATTTGCAAGTCGCATTCGAGCGCGAACTCGATGCGATAGGGCACGATCCCGGTTTCGACGGTGTGGAAATCGTTGCGCACCACGCGCGCGCTGCGCGCGGTACGACGGATCTGCGCGTCACGATCGATCGCCTCGGTGGTGTCGACGTGACGCTCTGCGAGCGCGTCGCATCGCGTATCAACGCTCAGCTCGACTCGTTCGACAGCCCGTACACGCTCGAAGTGGAATCGGCCGGCTTGGAACGACCGCTCGTGCGTCCCGGCGACTACGAGCGTTTCCGCGGGAATCGCGTGCGCGTCGTTACGACGCTCACCGTCAATGGCGGAAAGACGCATCGCGGAACGCTGCGCGGGCTGCGCGGCGACGCGGTGATTCTCGAAACCGATCGAGGCGAGTTCCCCCTGCCCCTAACGACCATTAAATCGGCCCATTTGGAATACGATCCTCGCGCGGACTTGCAGCGCGATAAACGTGAACGGAAAGCACATGGCAACAGACACGGCAACTGACGAAAAACTCATCGACGTCCTGCACTCGATAGCAAAAGAGCGTAACATCTCCTTCGAGATGCTGCTCGAGGCTCTCGAAGCGGCCTTGCTGACGGCGTACAAACGGCATTTCGGTACCGAGTCGAATGCGATCGTGATGGTCGACCGGCAATCGGGCGCCTATCGCGTGTACCACCGCCGCACGGTCGTGGAAGAGGTCACCGATCCGAAGCTCGAGATTGCGGTGAAGAAGGCCAAGGCGCCGTATCAAGTCGGCGATTTCTACGACGAAGAGGTGACCCCGAAAGATTTCGGCCGCATCGCCGCGCAGACCGCTAAGCAGGTCATCGTTCAGCGCATTCGTGAGGCCGAGCGCGATACGGTCTACAACAAGTACGTTCGCAAGCTCAACGATCTTGTCACCGGAACGGTGCAGCGGTACGAACAGCGCAACATGTATATTACGCTCGAAGGGCGCGACGAAGCCGTGATGTATCTCGACGAACAAGTTCCGGGCGAATCGTACCGGATCAACGACTTTATTCGGGCTTACGTGCTCGACGTCAAGAAGTCGCCCAAGGGTCCGCAGGTGATCCTGTCGCGCGCGGCCGAGGGACTCGTGCAGCGCTTGCTCGAGCTCGAAGTTCCGGAAATCGCGGACGGCACGGTTGAGATCATGGCGATCGCGCGCGATGCCGGCAGCCGTTCGAAGGTTGCCGTCAAGAGCAATCGCGCCGAAGTCGATCCGATCGGCGCCTGCCTAGGACCGAAGTCGAGCCGCATCGCCAACGTGACCGACAACCTGCGTGGCGAGAAGATCGACATCATCCGCTACGACGCCGAACCTGCGACGTTCATCATGAACGCGCTTGCGCCGGCAAAAGTCATCGGCGTCGAGCTTTTCGAGGACGACGGCGTCGCGCTCGTGATCGTTCCCGACTATCAACTGTCACTGGCGATCGGGCGCGACGGGCAGAACGTTCGGCTGGCGGCGCGATTGACCGGATGGCGTCTCGATATCACGAGCGAGAGCGAGTCAGCCGAAGCGCGCGAGCGTTATATGGCCGAGCGCGCCGAGCGCATGGCCGAAACGCCTGGCGAGGAGGCTCCCGAACTCGCGGCGGCGCTCGACGTCGATATCGATCCTGAGCTCATTCGCAAACTCGAGGAGTTTCGACGCGAACGCCTCAGCACTGATGAGGGATAGAGGGATAGATGGAGGCGAGGCCGATTCGGCAGTGCGCTGGGTGCCGCAAGCGGCTCGCCCAGGGCGAACTGACTCGGTTCGTGCGCACCGGGGACGGTTGGAAGGCCGACCCGCCGGGGCGGCACAAACAGCCGGGAAGGGGGGCGTATCTCTGTTCCCCGACTTGCGTCGCCGCGGCCGCCAAAAACAAGAGGTACCCGGGGCTTGCAACGGCAGCCGCGGAATATGGTTTAATAAGTAGTTCGAAAACTATGCAAAATGACTTCTAAGAATCATGTCCTTTAGACTGGACGACCCCAGGGGCTTAGCCCCGCGGGGGGCGACGGAGCCAAGTCGCGTGAGCGGCGCAGGCGAAGTGCCGGTTAAAATGAGGACCCTAAATTGATCTTTTAGCGGGGCCAACTTCCGTCAAGTTGGGGGTCCCGCCCACCACTTGATGGAGCCCTCGGTGCGCACTGCGCGCTGCGGAGAAAACTGGCCACGGCAAAAGTACGGATCTTCGAGCTCGCCAAAGAGCTTAATCTCACGTCCAAAGAGCTCATAGAGCTCTTTAATCAGCGTCTCGGCGGGGTCTTCGAAGCGAAGAACCAGCTCAGCGTCGTTCCCGATCAGATCGCCGATCTGGTGCGTAGCGTCTTGCTCGAACCGGGTGCCGCCGCAAAGAAAGCGCGGGAGAAACCCGTCGTCGTCGAGCCTCCCGTCGAAGCCGCGCGTCCGCCGGCCAAAAAGCCTGCCGCGCCGAAGCCGGTTGTGCCCGAAGCACCAATTCCACGCCTGCGCCCCGTTACCGGTGCGCCCGCAGCTCGTTCTGCACGCGCCACTGCGCCGGCGGCGGCTCCCGCTCCCGAACGGCCCGTGACGCCGCCCCCGCCAGAGCCGGAAGACGGGTCCGCCGCTCCGGCCCCTGCCGCGACGCCCGCGCCTAGGCGAGTCCTCAAGCCGGTCCGGCCCGAGGCACCAATTCCGCAGCTGCGTCCGGTCCCTGCAGGTCAGTCCAGCATCGTTCGCCGCACGCCGCCGCCGCCGACGACCACCGCTTCCGCATCGCCGGGTCCGCGAACCGGATTGCCGGGCCGTCCAGGCGTCGCTCCCCGTCCCGGACAAGCCATGCCCGGACAGGGCGGCAAAGCCCCGGCAAACCCGCTGCGGCCGGCCCAAGCGCCGGCGTCGGCGCCCGGCGCCCGGCGCCACGCAGGCAACGGTCCGTTCCGCCCGATGGGCCCCGGCACTCGTCCGATGCCGCCGCGCCCCGGCGTCGCCGCTACCGAAACGCCTGCGCCGTCGACCGGCGGACGTCCCGGCGACCGCACGCGTACGCACGAAGACAAGGCTGCCGCGAAGAAAGATCGCGAGAAGGAGCTGCTGCTCGAAAAAGAGCGCCAGCGTAAAAAGAAGGGCGAACACGCCGCGCCTGCCGCACCGGCGCGCGCGCTCGAAACGATCGAAATTCCCGACCTGCTCACCGTGCAGGAGCTGGCGACTTCGATGATCGTTCCGGTTAAAGACGTCATCACGGAGCTCATCAAGATGGGCACGATGGCGACGATCAATCAGAATATTTCGAGCGACGTCGCCACGCAAGTCGCCAAGAAGTTCGGCTTCAACGCGGTCGTCAAAGAGGCCGGCGAAGAAGTCACCGTCGAGCAAGAAGAAGACAAACCTGAGATGATGGCGGCTCGTCCGCCCGTCGTCACCGTCCTCGGCCACGTCGACCACGGTAAGACGTCCCTGCTCGATAAGATTCGCCGGGCGAACGTCGCCGCCGGTGAAGCCGGCGGAATCACGCAGAAAATCGGTGCGTACACCGTCGAGCGCAACGATCGCAAGATCACGTTCGTCGACACGCCCGGCCACGAAGCGTTTACGGCTATGCGCGCGCGGGGTGCGAAAGTCACCGACGTGGCGATTTTGGTCGTCGCTGCCGACGACGGCGTCATGCCGCAAACCAAAGAAGCGATCGCGCACGTCAAGGCGGCGAACGTTCCGATCGTCGTAGCGGTCAATAAGATCGACAAGGAAAACGCCCAGCCGGATCGCGTCAAGCAGCAGCTGGTCGAACAGGGTCTGCAGCCGGTCGATTGGGGCGGCAACATCGAAATGGTTCCGGTGTCGGCAAGAACCGGCGAAGGCATCGATCATTTGCTCGATACCGTTTTACTGGAAGCCGATATTCGCGAGCTGCGTGCGAACAAGAACCGTCGTGCGACCGGCGTCGTGATCGAATCGGCGCTTCACCGCGGACGCGGTGCGGTTGCGACGGTGCTCGTGCAGAACGGCACGCTGCGCGTCGGCGACATCGTGGTCGTCGGCGGTACCTACGGCAAAGTCCGCGCGCTCATCGACGACAAGGGAAAACAAGTCAAGAAAGCCGGTCCCTCGATTCCGGTCGAAATCATGGGTCTCTCCGACGTCCCCTCGGCAGGCGACACAATGACGGTGGTCAGCGACGAACGCGTCGCCCGGGAAACCGCCGAGAAGCGCGCAACGCGGCGCCGCGACGTGCGTATATCGGCGACCGGTTCGCAGCGCGTCTCCCTCGAGACGTTCATGTCGATGCCGGCCGAAGGCAAAAAGACGCTCAATCTCATCATCAAAGCCGACGGCCAAGGCTCGCTGGAAGCGTTGCGCGCCCGTATGGAATCACTCAGCAACGACGACGTCGAGATACGCGTCATTCACGGCGGCGTCGGTGCGATCAGCCCCAACGACGTCAATCTAGCGAGCGCATCGAACGCGGTATTGATCGGCTTCAACATCCGCCCCGACGAAACGGCGCGCCGGTTGGCCGAGAACGAAGGCGTCGATCTGCGGTTCTATCAGGTCATCTACGAGATCGAAGAAGATCTCAAGAAGGCTATGCACGGCATGCTGGCGCCCATCGAGCGTGAGGTCACGCTCGGACGCGCCGAAGTGCGACAGGTCTTCAAGGTCAGCAAGGTCGGTACGATCGTCGGCTGCTACGTCACGAGCGGAAAGATCACGCGCAACGCCAAGGCGCGAGTCATTCGCGACGCCGCGGTCGTCTTCGACGGCGAGGTCGAGAGCTTGCGGCGCTTCAAGGACGACGTTCGCGAAGTAGCCGAGGGCTTCGAGTGCGGTATTCAGATCGCACGCTTCCAAGACCTCAAGGAACGTGACGTCATCGAAGCTTTCGCCATGGAGCACGTCGCTCCGGAGTTGGTGCGAGCGTGAAGGCGCAGCGAATGGCCAAGATCGACCATGAGATTCAGCGCATTCTCGGAACGCTCATTTCGCGAGAGCTGCAGGATCCGCGGCTGGCATTCGTCACGGTGACGCGCGCGGAGGTGACGGACGATTTGCGGCACTGCAAGGTCTTCGTTTCGATCATCGGCGACCGGCACGCGGCACGTCAGTCGCTCGACGCACTCAAGCACGCAAGCCGATTTCTGCGCGGCGAGCTGGGGCGCAAGATCGATTTGCGTCATACGCCCGAGCTGAACTTCGTAGAAGATCGTTCCACCGAACGTGCCATCGCGCTGGCGAAGACGCTGCGTGAAGACGCCGAGGCGCGCCAGTGATCGACGGTTCGGCGATGCGCTCCACCACGCAACAGGTCGTCGACGAGCTTCGCGCGCGTCCGGCATTCGTGATGGTGAGTCACGTGAAGCCCGACGGCGATACGCTAGGTGCGGGGCTGGCTCTTGGATTGGCACTCAAGAGCATCGGTAAGCGCGTCCACTACTTCCAGCAAGATCCGGTGCCGCGAAACTTGCGCTTCCTTCCCGACACCGAGTCCGTAGCCCGCGAGCTTCCCGCGGATTTGCCGCCGGACACGCTCTACGTTTTTTGCGACATGAGCGACTGGCGGCGCGCCGGCGAGTTCTTGCCGCCGATCGACCGCGAGAATATGCTCGATATCGATCATCACCTCGGTAACTCGATGTTCGGCAAGCTCAACTTCGTGCTGGAAAACGAATGCTCGACGGGCACCGCCGTAATGCATCTGCTGCGCGCGCTCGACGTACCGATCGGCCGCGACATCGCAACCTGCATTCTCACCACGATCATGACCGATACCGGCGGATTCATGCACTCCAACACGACGCCCGGTGCGCTGCAGCTGGCGGCCGAACTGATGGAAGCCGGTGCGAACAAAGAAGAGATCACCGAAGAAATCTTCTTGAAGAAGCGCGTCGCCGCGACGCGCCTGCTCGGCCGGATCATCGATGCGATGCAGTTCGGTCACGACAATCGCTACTGTTACTCTTACGTCGACGACCAAATGCTCGAACAGACCGGCGCCGACGGTGAAGATACCGAGGACACGGTCAACGTGCTGGGCGGACAAGACGGCGTCGAAGTGGCCGCGCTTTTCAAAGCAATTCAGGGCGAGATTCGCGTCAGTTTGCGATCTAATGGTCGCGTAAACGTTCAGGCCGCCGCCAAGCGCTTGGGCGGCGGCGGACACTTCCGCGCGTCGGGCTTGACCGCGTACGGAACGCTGGCGCAGGCCATTGCCGACGTCGACGCCGCGCTGACCGCCGAAGGATTGTGATCGCGACGATAGCGGCCGGAATCTTTCTCATGGTGTTTGGTGCTGCCGGCGCGTGGTTTTTGACCACGCGCTTTCCTTCGGCGAAATTCTTGCGTGCCGGCTACACGCTCATGGCGCTGAGCGGCGCGCTCTTTTTGATTTGGAGCGCGTCGAGAATCATGGTGGTCGGCGTGGCCGCCGCTGCGCTACTCGCCATCGGAGCGACGATCGGCATCGTCGGAGCACTGCGCCGCGAGCTGCGGGTCGGATAGCGCCCGAACGCCGATGCTGGGGTTTGTGAACGTCTTCAAGGCGGCCGGCCCGACTTCGGCCCACGTCGTGGCGCGGATGCGCCGTATGTACGGACTCTACTCGCGCGATCGGAAAGTCGCCGTCGGTCATTTGGGCACGCTCGATCCGCAAGCTTCCGGCGTTCTGCCGATTGCGATCGGAAAAGCGACGCGTCTAATTTCGATGCTCACAGACCAGCGGAAGATGTATGCGTGCACGCTAGTCCTCGGCCGTTCGACGGCCACGCAGGACGCGCTCGGCGAAACCATCGCGTCGGCCGACGTTCCAGCCGATTGGCGCAAACGTCTCCAAGCCGTCCTGCCGCGATTCGTCGGCAAAATCGAACAGATACCGCCGATGTTCTCGGCGGTGCATTATCGGGGCAAACGTCTCTACGAGCTCGCGCGCAGCGGAACCACCGTCGAACGCCGCGCTCGCCAAGCAACGGTCTTCGCCATCACGGTGCTCGGTACGGAAGAGCCCGCCACCGCGCGTCTGCGCGTCGCTTGCGGCGAAGGCACCTACGTTCGCACGCTCTGTTGCGACGTCGGCGAGGCGATGGGCATTCCCGCGCATATGGGGTCGCTGGTGCGGGAAGCTTCGGGACCGTTCGTGCTCTACGAGGCGCGCACGCTCGAGGAGATAGCCGCCGAACCGCAGCGCGCGCTGATCGCTCCGGAACACATCATTCCGTTCCCGACGATCGTCCTCGATCTGCGCGAATCGGCCGATTTTCGTGCCGGGCGCGTAGTTCCGCTTCCCGACGGCGCGGCGGCGAAGCATGTGTTCGTGCGCGACGAATCGCGCACGCTCGTCGGCGTCGGAGAAGCACATGGGGCGCTGCTTGCCCCTCGCAAGGTATTCGTATGATGCAAGTGCATCACGAACTTTCTCGAAACTCCGAGCGGCCGCTCGCGCTCGCGATCGGGTTCTTCGATGGTTTCCATCGCGGCCATCGTGAGATCGCCCGGCAGACGCTGCGGATGCGAAAGCCGGGCTGGCGAAGCGGCGTATTGACTTTTGCGAACCATCCTTCTGCAGTTCTGCGTCCCGGAAACGAGCCGTCGCTCTTATGTACTCCCGAGGAGCGAATTGCGCTTTTCGGCGAGGCGGGTTTCGAGGAGTGTTTTTGGATCCGCTTCGACGAACGCATTGCGCATCTCTCACCGCAAGCGTTTCTCGATTTGCTCGTCGACGAGTTGCGCGTTGCCAGCGTCGCCGTAGGCGCGACGTTTCGTTTCGGTCACAAACGCGCCGGCGACACGCTCTTGATGGAAGAGTATTTTCGCCGCCGCAACGTGGCCTTCGTTCCGGTGCCCAATGTGATCGACGACGACGGACGCATTTCCAGTACGCGTGTGCGCGGGCTCGTGGCGGCCGGCGAACTCGGCATTGCGGATCGCTTGCTCGAGGGCACGGGGTACGGAATACGTGGTACGGTGGAGATCGGTGCGGGGCGCGGGCACGCGCTCGGGTTTCCGACGGCCAATCTTCGTCCCCCGCCCAAGCTGCTGCCGAAAGACGGCGTCTACGCTGCGGTCGCGCGGTACGACGGACGCGACTACGCGGCGCTGGTCTCGATCGGGACCAACCCGCAGTTCGACGGGACGCAGCGCACGGTCGAAGCGTGGCTTCGGGATTTTCACGCGACCATTTACGGCCGCGAGTTGGCACTACGAGAGTTGCGTTTCGTGCGCGACCAAGCGCGGTTCGGCAGCGTTGAAGAGCTAATGGAACAAATGCGACGGGATATTCAGGCAGTGGCTTTCCCTAGTTACGGCTAAACAAGGACGTCCTTATGCTTCGCAGCGGCGTCCTCACGGTCGCAGCGGTCACCCTGCTGGCGGGGTGTGCCTCAGCGACTCACGGCACTTCGGCCTCCTCAGGCACGGCGGTCGCTCACATCGGCCGGCCGGCTCCCGCCTGGAGCGAACCTGCTGTTCCCTCCGGCACCCTGGCGCTTGCCTCGCTCCACGGGAAAGCGGTCTATCTGAATTTTTTCGCAAGCTGGTGCCCGCCTTGCAACGAAGAGGCGCCAACGCTCAATGCTTTACAGAAGCAGTTTGGGAGTCACGGCTTGCAAATAGTCGGCGTCGACGTTTTGGAGAACGCGCGTAAGGCCGAGCAGTTTCGCTCGGAGCATCACCTTGCGTATCCTGCGGTCGTCGACGACGGCACTTTGCGCAATCAGTACAATATCAACGGGTTGCCGGTACACGTCTTTATCGATCGCAGCGGCGTCGTTCGCGACGTCATTGTCGGCGAGCTCTCCGAAACCGAAATGCGCGACCACGTCACGAGACTGCTCCGTTGAAGAAGCAATTCTCGTGGCTGGCGATCGGAACCCTACTCGCGGGTTGTGCCGGCGCGGGCCAAAGTTTCACGTCGCTTCCGACCGCCAACGGCGCAATGAGCGTTCCCGGCGGCGGTATGCCTAGTGGCGCGACCGTGGTGAGAGTGCATTTGCCGTGGGCACTTCCGAGCGCCGCACAATCGTCGGGACGCAACGGCCCCGGCGGGACGACGTTGATAATGGCGACGCCGACGCCGCTTCCGACGATGCCGATTGCAACGTCGCCGCTATCGAGTTCCGCTCCGATTCAGGCGCTCAGCTTTAACGTGAGCGGTCCGACGCCGGCGAATGCAACGATTAACCTGACCTCCAGTTCCACTACCTGCGTTCCCGCCACCGCGGGAACGGTGTGTCAGGCGGCGTTAGGCCTTGGTCCCGGAACGTACACAGCGAGCGTGACGCTCTACTCGAATGCCAACGCATCGCCGCTGAGCGTGGTCGGAAGCCCTCAGATGGTGGCGTTCACGGTCTCGTCCGGCGCAAACAACGCCGTCAATCTGGCCATCGGAACGCTGCCGGCCGATCTCGTCTTGGTCCCTGCGACGGCGATGGCCGTCCAGAACGCGGCGGGCGGCATCGATTTCTACGGCGCGGGAAAGCACCAGTTCGTCTTCGAGATGTTAGACGCGAATCAAAACGCGATCGTCGGCAGTCCTCCCATGAACTACAACGTAGCGCCGGCCGGCGGACAACTTAACTTTACGGTGTCGCCGCCGCTGCCGTCGCAACCGAACCTGTTCACCATCTCTTACGTCGGTTCGGCTAATCCCACGGCAACGTCGACCTTCCATTTGACGGTGAGCCAAGCCGGGCCGGGAGCCAATCCATGCGCGCAAATCGGCGCCGTTTGTAACGACTCGATGACGGTTGACGTCAAGCAGCTTCTGGCCGTAGCGAACTCGAGCGCCAACACGGTTACGCTCTATGCCGGAACGCAGAACGCGCCCATTCTCTCGATCACCAACGGACTGGTCAATCCGCAGGGCCTGGTCTTCGACGCCAACGGCGATCTCTTCATTGCCAGCGAGCCGAGCACCGTCGTCGAGTACGCGCCGCCTTACAGCGGCATTCCAACGACCATTGCCGTCGGCGTGAACCATCCGCAAGCTCTCGCGGTCGACGCCCGCAGCAATCTCTTCGTGGCCAACGGCAACGGCAGCAACACGGTCACTGAATACGTCGCGCCGTACACCGGCGGTCCGTCGGCAACGATTTCGTCGGGCATCGACGATCCGGTAAGCCTTGCGGTCGATCCGAACGGCAATCTCTACGTCGCAAACTCGGCGGCCAACACGGTAACCGTCTATGCGCCGCCTTACGCTGTCGAGCCGACCACCGTCTCCAACGGACTCAACGGACCCAACTCCGTAGCGCTCGATTCGCACGGCAATCTGTTCGTTTCAAATCTCAACAGCACTCCCAATTCGGTGCTCGAGTACGCGCCACCGTTCGCGCAGAGCAGCGTGCCGGCCGCGTGGATTACCAATGGAATCAGCGAGCAAGGTTCGATCGCGGTGAACGCGGCCGCGAATCTGTTCGTGCCGAACCAAGGCGCCAACTCCGTGACCGAATATGCCGCGCCCTATGGCGGCACACCGACGACGATCAAAGGCGGTCAGAGCCAGCCCATCGCGCTCGCGATCGACGGAACCGGCAATCTTTACGTTGCCAACTACGGGAACAACTCGGTAACGATGTACGCGCCTCCGTATGCGGGCGTATCGTGGCTGACGATCAATAACGGCGTTGTTAATCCGCAGGCGCTAGCCCTTTCTCCGGCTACGAACTTATAGGCTTTCGTCGTTTCACTCGTCGTCGGGAAGCCGATGCGAGGGCGGACGCCTGATGAAAAACGAAGGCGCTTCGTTCGCCGGAATCGGTTTGAAGGCGCGCGGTTTCTGGCGAAAGTCGAAGACGTCGAGCATGCTGTTCGCGCGTGTGTCCGTGTAGCCGTTGACTTGCGACCCGAGCCGCGGCAAGCGGAAAACTTGATCCACCAGCTTGACGACGCTTCCGAACTCGTACACCGTGTGCGACACATAGTGCCATTTGGCGTAGGGCGAGATTACGATGCACGGCACGCGCATGCCGAGGCCGCGGAAATCGAGATGCGGCGGCGCAACGCTATCGTACCAACCGCCCCAGTCGTCCCAGACGACCACGATGGCGCTGGACTTCCAATCGGGGCCGCGGCCGATCGCATTGACGACCGCAGCCACCCACGACGGGCCGTAGACGTTATTGCCGCCGGCGTGATCGGAATCCGCAGAGTCGGGCACTACCCACGTTACACCGGGCAACGTCCCTTTTTGAGCGTCGGTAAGCACTCGTGTCTGCGGAGAGATGACGTTTACCCAATCCTTACCGTAGCGCACCCCGCGGATTGCGTCGAACTCCGACCAAATGCTATCCGGTGTCGATATGGCGGGCGCGTAATAGCGCCACGAGACGCGAGCGTCGTCGAGCGTGTCGGCCAACGTCCGGAACTGCGTAAAGCATGGAAACGGCCCTACGGATATCTCTCGTTGGACGTTGACAAGGTAGCTGAGCGTACCCGAGGGCGCATCGCAGCCCCACGGCGCGTAATCGGGATTGTTCACTTCGGCCGATGAAGGGTTGAGGTTGGTCGTACCCGCGATGAGCTCCAAGTGACCCGTAAAGCTGGAGCCGAACTCCGTCGTAAACATGTGATCGGCGAGCACGTACCGGGATGCCATCGTCCAGTACGGCGCGACGTATTTACGCGCGACGTATGCGTACGCGTACGTTCCGGAGACTTGCCCGCTGGCGAGTTCCACCCTATCGAAGCCGTCCATTTTGCCCTTATCCCACTCGGTCATTGCGTCGGACCACTTGTGATTGACGTCGGTGGGGACCAATAGGGAGGTGGCGTGCAGTTGAGTCTTGCGACCGCCGGTTGCGGCTCCGTACGTCGCATATGCCGCACCTTTGAACCCATGGAAAAGGTTGTCGAAGCTGCGGTTCTCCTGAATGATGATGACGACGTGCTTAATGCGGCTCGATGCAGTTACAGCCGCCGCTGAAGCGGTACCGGGCTCGACGCGGCCAGGTGAAAAGGACGTAGAACCGCCGCTGCAGCCGCTCAACGCAATCAGCGAGCATGCGACTAGCAAATTGAAGATTCGGGCCATCCTGGCGGCTTCGATTTAGGCCGCCTTGATTCTTAGTTCGTCGCCCTCGAGGGTAACGTCGGCCGAGCCGCCGTCGCCCAGCTCGCCGCGCAAGATGGCCGTCGATAGCGGTGTCGAGACGTAATGAGAAACGGTCCGTGCGACGTAACGCGCACCGCTGCCGGCTCCCATCGAGATGCGCGCCAGATAGCTCTTCGCTTCGTCGCTCAATCGAAGCGACACGTTGCGCGCTCCGAGCCGGTGGGCGAGCGCGTCGACGTGGATGGTCACGATGGCTTCGATCTGCGGCAGCCGCAGCTCGGCGAACGTCACGACTTCATCGATGCGGTTGAGCAGCTCGGGACGTAGTGAGAAAGAGACTTCGTCGTCTTCGAGATTGGTGGTGAGGATGATGAGCGTGTGGCGGAAGTCGATCGTGCGCCCCTTGGCGTCGGTTACGCGGCCGTCGTCGAGAATCTGCAAAAGGATTGCCGCGACGTCGGGGTGCGCTTTTTCCAACTCGTCGAACAGCACCACGCAGTACGGGCGGCGGCGGACCGGTTCGGTGAGCTGTCCCGGCTCGTCGTGACCGGCGTATCCCGGTGGTGCGCCGAGCAGGCGCGACGCCGAATGCGCTTCGGTGAACTCCGAAAGATCGACACGAACGAGCGCGGCCTCGCTGCCGAAGAGGGCTTCGGCGAGCGTTTTGGCGAGCTCGGTTTTCCCGACGCCGCTGGGACCTTTGAACAGGAAGCTGCCCAACGGTTTGCGCGGATCCTGCAGACCGGCACGCGCGCGTCGTATGGCATCGCTGACCGAAGCGATGGCACGGTCTTGTCCGACGACGCGCTTGGCGAGCACGCGTTCCAAGTCGAGCAGCGCATTGGCCTGCGATTCGCTTAGCGAAGCTTGCGGAATCCCCGTCCAGCGCGCGACGACGGCGGCTACCTGCTCGGCGCTAACGGCGGGGTACTCGACCGCGCCTTTGTTTTGCAGCGCGACGGACGCCGCCGCTTCGTCCATCAGATCGATGGCTTTGTCCGGCAGAAAACGATCGGCAATGTAGCGCGCGGAAAGTTGCGCGGCGGCCTCGACTGCCTCTTCCGTAATCGTGACCCGATGATGACGCGCGTAGCCTTCGCGCAGTCCGCGCAGAATTTCGATCGTCTGCTCGATGGTCGGCTCTTCCACCATGACCGGTTGGAAGCGGCGCTCCAGCGCGGCATCGGACTCGACGTACTTCCGATACTCGTCGAACGTGGTCGCACCGATGCACTGCAAATCCCCCCGGGCAAGCTCCGGCTTGATCATCGAGCTCAAATCGAGGGCACCTTCGGCAGCGCCTGCACCCACGAGCGTGTGCAGTTCGTCGATGAAAAGAACCACGTCGCGCGCCGCGCGTTTGACCTCGTCGACGATACGTTTCACGCGGCCTTCGAACTCGCCGCGATATTTCGTGCCGGCGACCAGCGGACCGAGGGAAAGCGCCAGTACGCGTTTGCCGCGGAGCGCGGCGGGAACCTTACCGGCGACGATGCGCTGGGCGAGTCCTTCGACGACGGCGGTTTTACCGACGCCCGGCTCGCCGACGAGCACCGGATTGTTTTTGCTGCGGCGGGCGAGAATGGAAACGACGCGGTCGATCTCCTCATCGCGACCGATGACCGGATCGAGCTTTCCGTTGCGTGCGAGATCGGTGAGATCGCGCGAATAGTTCGCCAGTGTTGGCGTACCGCCGCGCAAACGCTTGCTCAACTCGTCGAGCGGCGAGCCGCCGCCTTCGCCTTCGCGCTGCATGCGTTCTGCCAGCAGCGCGGTTCCGGCGATGATACCGGCGGCGGCGATCGCAGCGCCGAAGAAGGGAAGTGCACTCGTGAGCGCGCGCCGCTGCGCGCAGGCCGCGCAGACTTCACGGGCACCGTCGTATATCGTGGCGGGCCGCTGCCGGCAGTTTTCACAAAGCTTTCCGCTGATGTTCATGGCGTGCTAATCAACTACTCCACTGTGGGCGCTGAGGTTTCGATCCTCTAGGGCTCCGCCAGGTAGACGGCGTCGACCGACACGGTGACGCTGACGTCGGACTGGTCGAGCTGGGTGTTAGGGGCCATCGCGCCGGCCGCCATCCGTATCATCGGCTGCGGTACGATAGGGCCGCCGCCTAGACTCAAACTCTTGAGCGCAACCACGTGAAGATGCGCGGCGCTCGCAAGCGTTTCGGCCCACGTGCGCGCGTCTGCGACGGCGATTCCGGTGGCGCGGACGCGCGCGGCGGCGGGATCGGCGAGGCCGAAGCTGACCCCGTTGATCCCGGTAGCGCCGGCAGACGTGCAAGCATCGACAGCGCGTCCCGCGTCGTTGATTTTGCGCACCTTGATCGAAAAGTCGCGCGAGACCGTGTAACCGTACCGCACGCCGTTATTATCGGGCGAAACGACTTGCGGCTTGGGATTGTAGTTAATCGCGTAGTTCGAAAGACGAATGTCGTCGCGCGCAATTCCAATCCGTGACAGCGCCGCCACGATGCGGTCGTAGCGCGCATTGTTTTGGGCGATCGCATCGGTAACCGAGCCGGCGTTGGTTTCTACGCCCGCAGCGACAGTGGCGACATCGGGCGGCAATGTGACGCTGCCGCTGCCCGTAACCGAAAGCTCGGCCGGCGCTGCCGCACCAGCCGGCTGTCCCGCAACGACGACGAGGAAGAGGAAGGCCATTGCGGCCGGCATCAGAGGTTTCATCGTTGGAATAACGTCGACGGCAAGCGGTCTGTGCCCTGGGAGCGCCGGCCTGGATGCGGGTATGCTGAGCTAGGACTGGAGGATGACATGGGTATTCTTGCGTGGATCGTCTTCGGACTCATCGTGGGCCTGGTCGCCCGATGGATCGTACCCGGCGAGGCGCCCGGCGGCATCATCGGCGACATCATCGTTGGCATCATCGGTGCGTTCATCGGCGGCTTTCTCTACGGGCTATTTGGGCACGTCGGCGTGACGGGCTTCAATATAGCGAGTATGGTCTGCGCCCTCATCGGCGCGATCGTGCTACTCTGGATCGTCCGCGCGATCCGCGGCCGGCCCGCCGTGTAGCGCACTCGGGACGGCGCGCAGACGTGCAGGCGTCACTTCGCAGCTCGTTGTAGAGGTCGTTTCATGGCTTACGTCATCACTGAACCGTGTGTTGGAACCAAGGATAAGTCGTGCGTGGACGTGTGTCCCGTCGACTGCATTCACGGCAAAGATGAAGACGATATGCTCTACATCGATCCGGAAGTCTGCATCGATTGTGGAGCGTGCGTTTCCGCTTGTCCGGTCGAGGCGATCTACGCCGACTCGGACCTACCCGAACAGTACAACAAGTACGTCGAAATCAACGCGGAATACTTCAAAAAGTAACCGCCGCTCAAGCAAACGTTACGGCAAATATCGATACGGGCCGCGCGATGACGACGTCGGCCCGGTCGAGCAATTCGGGCACGGCGTCTTCGCGGCGGACCGCGAGCACCTCGCTGATGCGCCGAACGCAGACCTTGGCGCTGCGGTCGGCGGGATCGCGGTAAAAAACGTCGCTTTCCGCCGGCGTTCCGGCTTCCCCGCGTATTGCGATGAACGCGCACGGATGGGCGCCCACGCTGCGGAGCGTGTTGCCGTGCCGTTCTAATCCCACGGCGTACTCGCCGGCGCTTTCCAAGCGAAGTGGGATGACGATGCGGCCCCCGTCGCGCAGCGTCTGCCACCAGGGCGCAGCGATGTCGTCGCTTCGCGCGGTGATCGTGATACCGTCGTAGCGCTCGGGCGCGAGCGGATACGACGATGCGTCGGCAGCCACGACGGTAACGTTGGGGTAGTCGAGCTCGGCGAGAACCGCACGAGCGTTTTCGGCTAGTTCCGCATCGAGCTCCAGCGTGGTGACGCTGCCGGTACGGCCCACGAGTTCGGCCAACAACGCGGCGTTGTAGCCGCTCCCCGTGCCGACTTCCAAGAGGTCGTCGCCTTGCGACGGCGCGAGGAGCTCGAGCATCTGCGCGATCATTCCCGGCTGCGAGATCGACGAGACCACTTCGTCATCGAGCGTCTTGATGGCAACCGCGTGGTCGGCATACGCTTGTGCCACCGGCATCCCCGGAACGAAGCGGTGCCGTGGTACGGTCCGGAAGGCAGCGGCGACTGGTTCGGTGCGGACTGCACCGTTTCGCCGAAGCTGCGAGACGAGCGCCTCGCGCAGAGCGGCGTCGCTCATCCCCCTATCTTTCGGCGGCGAGGTGCGCTTCACTTCGGGCGGGAAATGACCCCGCATGCTTTCACCGCATGCGTTCGATCAGTTCTTCGCGTACGCGCCATTGGCCATTGGTCTGGCCATCTACCTCATTTTCTTTTTGGCCAAACGCCACGAGGTAACCGAGACCGGCGTGCCGATCGGACAGACGTATGCTTGCGCATCGTGCGGACGCCGCGGCGCGCGCGACCATATGGTTCCGCGCGAACACGACGGCGCAGTATCCTGGTACTGTTCTCGGTGTGCCAGCACTCACTAGAAAAGCAAAATCTCCGGGATTATACTTCTACTACTTCTCGAATCTCGGGTACGTCGGCGCGGACGATCGTTTCGATCGCCCCTTTGAGCGTCATCATCGACGCAGGGCAGCCGCCGCAGGCACCGAGCATCTGCACGTAGGCAACTCCTTCGTCAACCTTGATGAGCCAAACTTCCCCGCCGTCGGCCGCGATGCCGGGCCGGACTTTATCGAGCGCAGCGTTGACGCGCTCCTCGATGGTGGTTATTGGCCGTATCCCTTCATGAGTTCGTGCATGCGCGACGCCATGGAAACCGCGTCGTCCCATTTGCGCTGCCACATGTTGCGTCCGAAGATCAGCCCGACGCATCCGGCTTCCATGGCAATCCGCGCTTTGTGAATCGTCGCGTCGTCACCCATCTTGCTTCCGCCGGAAACCAGCACCAGGGTGCGGCCCGCAGATTTTACGACCTTGCGCAGCCCGTCGACGTCGCTGAACTCTAACGTGTTGTAGGGCTTGGGCAGTTTTGCGGCGTCATCGGCTTTCCACACGGGCTCGTTGAGCTTGACGATGTCTGCACCGACTTCGCAGGCGACGCGCGCCGCGTAATCGACGGCGTAGAGTGAGTCGATGCCGCCCTTGGCTTTGACTGCTGCGCCGCGCGGGTACGCCCAAATCACGAGCGGCATTCCGAATCGATCGCACTGTTGGCGCACTTCGTTGCACTGCGCGATGTCGAGCTCTTGGGCCGGACTGCCCACGTAGAGCGTGTATCCGACGCCATCGGCACCGAGGCGAACCGCGTCTTCGACCGACGAGGTTAGCGGGCTAAACGCTTCATCGTCGGACGGAAGGTTCGTCTTGCCGTTGATTTTGAGCAGCAGCGGCACTTTGCCGGCGTACCGCTTCTGGTACTTTTCGGCCAATCCGACGTGCAGCGCAATCCCGGAGAAGTTGCCCTCGACCGCGAGCCGGTAGATCCAGTCGGTGTCGATAGAGTCCGGGTTGTCGAAGAAATCGATCGGACCGTGCTCGAGGCCCTGGTCGATCGGCAGCATCATGAGCGTGCCGTTGGCGGGACCGTGCTCGTACATCAGGCGGTGGAGGCGGGTGCGCTTCCCGGTCGACAGATTCATGTCGTCAAACGACGGGCGCATAACGGGTACGGTCGTAGCGGTTGTCATAGCACGAAACGCCTTCGGCGGAGGTTCCGCACCGCCTCTCGCCAATGGGCGGCAGGGTGAATCAGCGTGTCGGCTTTGTCGGATTGGGCGCGATGGGAGAGCCCATGGCGCGCTCCTTACGTCGAGCCGGCTTTGCGGTCACGGCGTCGGCCTATCGGAGGCGCGAAGCGCTGGACCGTCTTTGCGGCGACGGCGTCGTCGAAGCTGCGGATCCGGCCGAGGTTGCATCGGCAAGCGACGCCGTCGTCATCTGCGTACCCGATGCGCCCCAGGTCGAAGACGTGCTGTTCGGCGAGCGCGGCGTTGCCGCCGGCGCAACACCCGCCACGACGGCGATCGATATGTCGACGATTTCTCCGGTCGCATCACGGTCGTTTGGGAGACGGCTCGCGGAGCGCGGGCTACACTTCGTGGACGCACCGGTGAGCGGCGGCCCGGTTCGCGCGGCTGACGGAACGCTTGCCATTATGGTCGGCGCATCGCCCGACGATTTCCGAAGGGTCGAACCGATTCTGCGGGCCATGGGCACACCCCATCACCTCGGACCGGTTGGGATGGGGGAGACCGTCAAGTTGGTAAATCAAATCATCATTGCCAACACGATGATCGCCAACGTGGAAGGCTTGGTTTTCGCTCAGCGGGCCGGCGCCGATTTGGATACAGTCTGCAAAGTTCTGGCTTCGGCAACTGCGTCCAACTATGTGCTGGAGCGGTGGTTGCCGAAGACGTGGCTAGCTGGTACCTTTGATGGGGGCTTTGCACTCGATTTACTTCGCAAGGACATCGCTGCCGCGCTCGATACTGCAAGAGCGACGAGCTACCCCATGCCCGCGACGGCCCTAGCCTACCAACTCTACACTCTTCGCTCCTCAGAGGGGGATGGAGCGCTGGATTACAGCGCTATAGCAAAATCGTATGAACGGACAGTTGGAGATGAAGTCGACGCGAGGCGCGTTCGTCAAAAGCCCGGATTTTAATAAGAAAATCTTGGTCGTCGACGACGAGTCGGCGATTTTGCAGACGCTGCGATTCAATTTAGAGCGCAGCGGATATGCCGTCGTGACCGCAAGCGACGGTCGCAGCGCCGTCACGATGGCCCAGCGCGAGCAGCCCGATTTGGTCGTGCTCGACATCATGCTGCCGGTGCTCGACGGCGTCGAAACCTGCAAAGAGATTCGTAAGTTCAGCTCGGTGCCCATCATCATGCTGACGGCCAAGGATCAGGAGATAGACAAGGTTCTGGCGCTGGAGCTCGGCGCCGACGACTACGTGACCAAGCCGTTCGCGCTGCACGAGTTTTTGGCGCGCGTCAAAGCGCGTCTTCGCCGGCCGGCACCGATTCAATCCGCACACGACGAAGCCATTACGCTTGGCGATATCATACTCGATCCTTCGCGCCAGCAGCTCACCGTGCGCGGTAAGGAGGTAGCTCTGGCGCCTAAGGAGTTCGCGTTGCTGCGGGTCTTGATGGAAAACAACGGTCGGGTCGTGACGCGGCAAACGCTCCTCGATAAAGTGTGGGGCTATGACTTCGAAGGCGAGCAGCAAACCGTCAGCGTGCACATTCGCTGGCTGCGCGAAAAGATCGAAGAAGATTCGCGGACGCCGCGGCACATCCTGACCGTGCGCAGCCGCGGTTACATGTTCAAAGCGTAAGGCGTTTCGCCGCAATGACCGAGTATGCGTGGGCCTTGCCCGCGCTGACCGCCGCGCTTGGGATCGTTGCAGGTATCTTACTCGGTCGCACGGCCGCACTACGCGAACGCGTTAAACCGCAAGCCCAAACCGCGTTTCCGCCGCTTTCCGCGCCCGTCCCCGCCGCCGCCGATGCGCCTTTTATTCGACTGGTGCGCGCGCTGCCTATCGGCGTCATTTTGGTCGACCGGCGCCGGCACGTGGAATTCGCCAACCCGGCGGCCGCCACGATCTTCGGCTTCGACGTGAACCGCGCGGTAGGAGGGCACGTGATCGAGGCCATCCAGAACGTCGAGCTGGAAAGGCGCATCGCCGACGCTTTTTCAGGCGAAGGTTCGGTCGCACCGCTCATGCTTACCGGCACGCAAGGGCAGCGCGTCTTTCGCGTTTCGGTGTATCCCGTAGTCGGCGACGATCAGACGCCGGCGCAGCGCGTCGTGCTTTTCGCCGACGATCAAACGGCGTTGGTACGACTCGATCGCGCCCGTAAGGAGTTTCTTTCAAACGTCTCGCACGAGCTGCGCACGCCGCTGTCGTCCATCAAACTCATGCTCGAGACGGTTCTAGAGGCGCCTGACGAAGAAGCGCGCGTTCTGTTCTTGCCGCAAGCGCTGTCGCAAGTCGATCGTTTGGCCGCGCTCGTGGGGCAACTGCTGGAGCAAGCGCGCGCGGAATCCGGCCAACTCAAGCTCGAGCTGCGCGATATCGATCTCGAAGAAGTCGTGCGACCGATTCTTTCCTCGTTCGAACCGCAAGCGGCACACAAAGGCATCGAGCTCGAGCTCGTGACGCTACGGCCGGTTCGCGTCGAAGCCGATCCCGACCGTCTGTCGCAAGTGTTCGTGAATCTCGTCGACAATGCGTTGCGCCACACGACGTCGGGCGGCCGGGTGAAGATCGAGCTCGACGCACACGGCAGCGATGCGTTCGTTCGCGTGCGCGACACCGGTGAAGGCATCCCGTATCGCGATCTGCCGCATATTTTCGAGCGATTTTACGTAGTCGATCGTTCGCGAACGCGCGAGAGCGGCGGAGCGGGCCTCGGCTTGGCGATCGTCAAGGGGATCGTCGATGCCCACGGCGGTGCCATTTCGGCCGAGTCGATGCTTGGTCGAGGAACGGCCTTCACGATTCGCCTCCCCATCATGCGCATCAAGCGCGAAGCTTAAGAACCGTTCCACAATCCATAACCGCAACCTAACGTGCCCGTGTTAGGCTGGCGCCATGATGACGCGCTTACCGGATCATGCGGGCGCCGAAGCACTGATGCGAGCGCAGTTAGTGGCGTTCTTGGAAGAATACTGCCGCGGCATGACGCTGCAGGACGTTCACGAGTGGTTTGGCGACGCAGCGCAGACCGACGCTGCGCCTCGACCCTTAATATATCGTTAATACGTCGCGGGCCTCGCTAGCGGCGTGGAAGAATACCGGTGCGCATGACCGCCGCAGCTCCGGAGCTTCCGGCCGTTTCGATGGAAGCTAAAATTCGTGTCGATTCGCTCGACGTCTACTACGGCAGTTTCCATGCGATTAAAAGCGCGTCGCTGCGGGTTCGCGAAAACTACGTAACGGCGCTAATCGGACCGTCCGGCTGCGGAAAGTCGACGTTTATTCGCGCGCTCAATCGCATGCACGACCTCACGCCGGGAGCGCGCGTCAGCGGCAGCGTAGTGCTCGACGGCGAGGATATCTACGCCTCCGACGTCGACCCCGTTACCGTGCGCGACCGAATCGGGATGGTGTTTCAGCGGCCGAACCCGTTTCCGAAGTCGATTTTTGAAAACGTCGTATACGGGCCGCGCATACACGGCGAGCGCAATAAAGAACGCTTGATGGAGATTTGCGAGCGCAGTCTGCGGCGCGCGGCGCTGTGGGACGAAATCAAAGATCGTCTGGATCGCTCGGCGCTCGATCTTTCCGGCGGACAGCAGCAGCGCTTGTGCATCGCGCGTTGTCTGGCGGTCGATCCGGAGGTAATTCTCATGGACGAGCCGGCCTCCGCACTCGATCCGATCGCAACGAGCAAGATCGAAGATCTGATCGAGACCCTCAAAAAAGAGTTTACCGTCGTCATCGTGACGCATTCGATGCAGCAGGCCGCCCGCGTGAGCGACTACACCGCTTTCTTTCTGTTGGGAGAGCTCGTCGAGAGCGACACGACGGCGTCTATCTTCACCAAACCGCGCGACAAGCGTACCGAGGATTATATTACCGGCCGTTACGGCTAACCGCCCCCGTGGGCGCTTCTCGGACGCCCCAGGGGTTAGTCTTCAAGCAAGGGAATGACTGATTCCCAGTTGAGGGCTCATTACGTGGTGACGAAGTCCGTTGGTGTCTCACTGGCTTTATCAGTGGCCTTGGTTCTTATCCTTGCGGGATGCTCCGGCCGGAGCGACGTGATTCCTGCCGTGAATCCCGGCGGGCCCGCGCTCCCTGTTGCCGTCTGGGCGCCGGACGCCGCCGGGCCAATCGTGTATAACGGGCCCAAAGTCTCGAAGAAGCCGGAGGTCGACCTCTACAGCACGACACCCACTGCGCCCGGATACAGTGCGAAATTCACGCTGACGCAAAAAGGTGGGAGCGGGGCTTTCACCTACGCATTCAACGCGGTCTCGAGTTTCACGAACAACTGTCCGAAGACCGCCAACGTCTCGTATGCGATCTCGCCGGCTTCCGGCAAGAAGGCCAAGAAGGGCAAGTACACAGTGAAGGCTACGGCCAAGGGAACCGCCGGCGCCTGCATGGTCACGTTCACCGGCGCCTCCAAGAAGACGCTCAAGTTGATGCTGACTTTTACGACCAGCGGAGTCGTAATCAATACACCGCCCTCGACGCGCTAGAACGCCGTGGAGAGCAAACCGCAGGTTACTTAAGTCTCCGTTAAACCGAGCTTAATCGCAAAAGGCTAGACTGGTTCGAGGAAACTCGAACCAGTTTCGTTTCTTAAAGGAGACGCAATTCAAGTGTTACCGGCTTTCGTACGCGGGGTTTTGGTAGCTGTGGCGATCGTCCTGACGAGCTCGTCGATTGCGCTGGCGGAAACAAAGGCAACACCAGCGCCGATTTCTACCCCGAATCCATTATCGGTGCGCGGATTTTTCCGCTCGTATTACTTTACGCGACAGAACGCCTCGAACAACCCGGGCGTTCAATTCAATTTCTCGCCGGGCTCCAAATACAATGCAAACGGCGTCAATCAGGCCAGCTTGAATAATGCGGTCATGCTGCACGCCGACTATCAGCTGCCCTTTGAAGGGTGGTACGTCGGCGGCTCGTATTTCGTCGCACAGCCGTTCGCTGGGCCTTGCAATGCGGCCGCGTCGCACGCAAAGGGTAAGTCGTGCGTGTCGCAGACGCCGCCGAATACCAATCCGGACGACACGCTGCCGGGCTTCGGGCTCGACACCTTCCCCGAGACCTACGTCGGATACAAGGATCAACAATGGGCCGGACAGCTCGGCGATTTCTTGTTCACCTCGCCGTGGGCCGGTCCGTACGACGGTACGCGCGTCAAGCCCGTTTCCTATCAAGGCGTTGATATTTCGCACGGGTTCGGCGGCATGACGCTCGAGGTCGGCAACTTCTTCGCGTTTCAAAACCGTACCAGCAACAATTTCACCAATAATACGCTGCTTACGAGCTACCCCGCCGGTTCGCCCGGTTTGGCATCGAACATCTTCGTTCCGAACTGCAGTGGCGCCACGTGTAACGGCATCGGTACGTCAGGCTTTACGTACGGTAAACTCGGCTTTGCGCCGAAAGACTCGAACTACGCGGTCGACGGATACTTCTATGGCGATCACGACATCGTTACGATGTTCTGGGGCGACGCGAAGTACATGTGGAACCAGGAATCGTTCCAGCCATACGTGGCTCTGCAGGGAGGCTGGGAGAACAACGGCGGCCGGTCTGTAATCGGAAAGATCAACAGCCAGCTCGTCGGCATTGCGCTCGGCGCCAACGCGACGAAGAACCTATTGATAACGGGCGCCGTTCGACTACGTTCCGTGGAAAACCGATAGCGTTTCCACAGCATATCTCTCGTCGATCAACTGGACGTGCAGCACCTCGAACTTCCAGCTCAAGCCGAACACGAAAACCGGCATCGTCGTGCAGACGCTGCCGTACTTCTTGCCCACCAACGCCGGCCAGTGCTTCCAGAACGCTAAGGGCACGACCAGCATCTATTACGGCGGGTGGGCGAGCCCGTACACCGACAGCTACGCGACCGACCCGATCTTCACGACGCAGATCTCGCAAGGCATGGCCGATCGCCGGGCTCCGGGCACGTCGTGGAAAGTCGCGGCGACGTTCACATCAAACAACAAACGGTTCGTCTTCCTCGCCAGCGACGCATGGTACAACTACGGTAATGCGCTGGTCGCGGAAAACACCAACGAGTGGAACCTCGACGGCCAGTACCATTTCAGTCCCGTAGGAAAGGGAACGTACCGAGGTTTGCTAGTGCGTTATCGCTACGCACAACGCTCGCAGAGCAACACCTTCTGCGGCGACCAGGGAACGACGTGTCCCCCCGGGTCGGCCCTCGGCAGCACGTTTGAGGGCGGCCTGCCGCTGTTCAAATATAACCGCGCCCAGATTGAATACGACTTCTAAGGAAAGGCCACCATTTTCCGGATCGCGTTGTCGCCGGGGTCCTCGATTACGAACGAGTAAACGTCGGCCCCCGGCTCCTAGAGCTCCGAAAAATGGAGGCCTTTCCCGGATCTCGAGTCGCCGGCGGCCTCGATTCCCCTAAGGTCCTGGGTAAAGAGCCCCTCGCTTAGCGGGCGGCCCTTGCTTTATAGGATAACTTTAGTTAACATTTTGATATGTTGACTTTTGCTACTATTTTATTGGCGTTGGTGACCCCGGCGCCTGCCACCATTGCACAAGCGGCAGCGACTCCAACCCCCAACCCGCTAACGATTAGCGGCTTTTACCGAGCGTATTACTTCACCCGGCAGAACGCATCGAACAATCCCGGCGTCCAGTTCAACTATTCGCCGGGCGCCAAATACAACTCTAGCGCCGTCAATCAGGCGACGTTTAACAATGCCATCGACTTGCACGCCGACTACCATTTCGCCGGCGGCGGCTTCTATATCGGCGGTACGTACCTTTACGCCAACCCGTTCGATGACACGTGTTCGACCGCACTCCTTCATGCGAAGGGATTGCCGTGCGTCGCGCAGCGCCCGCCGAACACCAATCCGGACGACTCGGTGCCGGGCTTCATTCTGAACACGTTTTATGAAGGCTATCTCGCCTATTCGGCGCACGACGTGTATGCAAAGGTCGGCGATCAGCTTTTCAACTCGCCCTGGGCAGGTCCGGTAGATACCCGACTCAAGCCCGAAGCTTTCCAAGGCGGCGACTTCGCCTATACACCCAACGCGTGGACTTTCGAGGTCGCGCGCATGCTGCAGTTCGAGCCGCGTGATAGCTCGACGTTCCTAAGCAACACGTTGATCACGTCGTTTCCGGCCGCAGGTACCGGGTTGGGCTCGAACATCTATTATTACGGCGGTCACGGTATCAACACCGACGGATTCTTCTACGGCCGCGTCGGCTACGCTCCAAAAGCCGGCGATTACTCCGCCAACGGTTATCTCTGGAGCGTCAACGATGTCGTCAACATGTACTGGGGCGACGGGCGCTACACGTGGCAAAAAAACCGCTGGAAACCGTACGTCGCGCTGCAGGGCGGCTGGGAGAGCAACACCGGCGCATCCTACGCCGGGAAGATTGCAAGCTCGCTGTTCGGCGCGCAGCTCGGTTTCAACGTTACGAAAACCGTGGTGATCTCGGCCAGCTACGACGGTGTGCCATGGAAGTACGACAACGTCGTGCTTCCCAAGGGTTTCTCGTGCAGCAACTCGACGTTCCAAATCAAAACGCCGACGCAGCAGACGCCCCCGCAGCCCGGTAACACGCTGGCGTACTTCCTGCCGGTCAACGCCGGCCAATGCTTTACGAATCCCAACGGTCTCACGACGATCGCGTACGGCGGTTGGGCGAGTCCGTATACCGACAACTACGCGACCAACCCGGTCTTCACGACGTCGATCTCGCAAGGCGAACCCGACCGGCGCGCCGGCGTGCAGTCGTATAGGATAGCAGCAACCTATACCTCGCAGAACGGCCGCGGTATCTTCATTGCCGGCGACGCCTGGTACAACTACGGCAACAACCTCGTCGGCCAGACGACGAACGAGTGGAATCTCGACGGCACCTACCGCTTCATGCCTGTGCCGAAATCGGGACCGTACCACGGGTTGCAGTTCCGTTACCGTTACGCGCAGCGTTCGTACAGCAATACGTACTGCGGCGCAGCCGGTTCATTCTGTCCGACCGGTGCGGCGATAGGATCGTCGGTCTTGGGCGGCATTCCTCTCTTCAAATATAACCGCGCCATGCTGGAGTACGATTTCTAATGAACGTAGAGCTGATCGTTATCGGGCTAACCGTAGGGTTTATCGTCGGTTTAACGGGTGTAGGCGGCGCTGCGATCATGACGCCGCTGCTCGTTCTAGCGCTCAAAGTCAATCCGCTCGTCGCGGTTGGGAGCGATCTGCTTTACAGCGTACCGACCAAGTTGTTTGGCGCATTCCTTCACAACCGTCAGGGGACGGTCAACTGGAAGATCACGGGGG
This sequence comes from Vulcanimicrobiota bacterium, assembly GCA_963715435.1. GTDB lineage: Bacteria > Vulcanimicrobiota > Vulcanimicrobiia > Vulcanimicrobiales > Vulcanimicrobiaceae > JAFAHZ01. The sequence goes on along the minus strand of OY970243.1, from coordinate 742,894 downwards.
CGCTCCTCCTCGGCGGCGTTCCTGCGGCGATTGCCGGCGTCGCTCTGCTGTACTGGCTACGCAGCCACTACGACATCAAGCTGATTACCGAATGGACGCGTCACGGAATCGGCGTCGCGCTGTTCATCGCAGCAGCCGTGATGCTGGTCAGGCCGTTCCTCAAGAGCGTGCCGGTGCTTTCAAAGGAAGAGTTCGAGTGGCACGGACCGCAGCGCGCGTACGTCATTGCCATCGGTGCGGTCGTAGGATTGATTGTGACGGTGACGTCGATTGGCAGCGGCTCGGTGACGCTGCCGCTGCTCGCGCTCACGCTGCCGTCGGTCGGGCTCGCCGAGCTCGTCGGCTCGGACATCGCGTACGCAGCGTTCTTGATTCCAACGGCCGCGGCGGGCCGGTGGACCATGGGCGACGTGAATCTGCCGCTCGTCCTCAACCTTTTGGTCGGTTCGTTACCGGGGATTTACTTCGGCAGCAAACTCTGCGGAAGGATGCAGAGTAAATGGTTGCGTCCCGCGGTGGCGGTGACGCTGGTGTTCGTCGCTACGCGCTTGGTTTAACAGGGCGGGGTGCCAAGCGAACCGAAAAAACGGCACCCTCTCGTGTTCTCGACCATAGAACTCATCGTCGTAGGCTTCGCTGTCGGCATCCTCGTGGGCCTCACGGGCGTCGGCGGCGGCAGCATTATGACGCCGCTGCTGGTGCAAGTCATGGGCGTCAACCCGCTGGTTGCCGTTGGTACAGATCTATTGTACAGCGTGCCGACACGACTGTACGGCGCCTGGCTACATCGTAAGCAAGGCACGGTCAACGGCGAGATCGTCAAGGCGCTCTTATGGGGCGGTCTTCCGGCGTCGATCGTGGGACTCGCCGCCCTGTATTGGATGCGCCACACGTTCGACATACAAATCATTGAAGCGTGGACCAAGCATGCGATCGGTATAGCCTTATTTCTCGCCGCCGCGATGATCCTCGCGCGACCGTTGTTCAAGCGACGCGAGCTGCCCCACTCAGCGGCGCCATTTTCGTGGACGCGCGGCGAGCGCACGCGCGTCGTCGTGCTTGGTGCGGTCGTAGGGTTAGTCGTTACGCTGACGTCGATCGGCAGCGGCGCGGTCACGCTGCCGCTGCTGTCGCTGACGCTGCCGCTGGTTGGATTGCCCGAGCTCATCGGCTCGGACATTGCGTTTGCTGCATTCTTGATTCCGGCTGCTGCGTTGGGCCGGTGGACGATGGGAGACGTCAACGCACCATTGGCGATGACGCTGCTCGTCGGTTCGCTTCCAGGAGTTTTTATCGGCAGCAAACTTTGTGCTCGCATGAGCCAGCGCTGGCTGCGGCCGGCCGTCGCCGTCACCTTACTCTTTGTAGGGACGCGCCTCGTTTGAAGGCGCTGACCAAGCCGCGCCCCGGCCCCGGCTTCGAGTTGACCGAGATTCCCGTGCCGGCGATCGGCCCCACCGATGTCCTGATCCGCGTCGAAAAAGCCGGCGTCTGTGGAACCGACGCGCACATTTACGGCTGGGACAAGTGGGCGCAGAACCGCATCAAGCCACCGCTGGTTGTCGGGCACGAGTTCATGGGAACGGCCGAAGCAATCGGCGACGCCGTGCGGTCGATTCGCCCCGGCGATCGCGTCAGCGCAGAAGGTCACATCGCCGATCTCACCTGCGTGCTGTGCCGCACGGGGCAAGCGCACATCTGCGAACGCGTCGAGATCATCGGCGTCGACCGCGACGGCGCGTTTGCCGAGTTCATCGCGATGCCCGAATACAACGTGTGGAAACTGGATCCGGCGATTCCCGACGAGTACGCTGCGATCTTCGATCCGCTCGGCAATGCCGTGCACACGGTAATGGCCGCGGGCGTCAGCATCAAGAGCGTCGTCATCACCGGCGTAGGATCGATCGGTCTCATGGCGATTCCGGTCGCGCGTGCCGCCGGAGCGGCATCGGTTTACGCCATTGACGTCAATCCCGCGAAACTCGAGCTGGCCGCACGCCTCGGCGCCGACGCGACGTTCCTGTCGACCAAGCCCGGACTGGTCGACGAGATCAAAGAGCTTACCAGCGGCGACGGGGTCGATGTCTTGCTCGAGATGTCGGGCAGCGGCGTCGCAATCGATCAAGGATTGCAGATGGTGCGCAACGGCGGCACCGCGGCGCTGCTGGGAATTCCGAGCGACAACGTCAACCTCAACCTCGCGGAGCGCATCATCTTCAAGGGGCTGACCGTGCTAGGTATCAACGGGCGGCGTATGTTCGAGACGTGGTATCAGACTCAGGCGCTGGTCAAAAGCGGACGTGTCGATCTCCGTCCGATCATCACCCACGTGCTGCCGTACCGGCAGTTCGACCGCGCGTTCGAGCTGATGCGTACCGGCGAAGCCGCGAAGATCGTTCTAGACTTTGTGTCATCATGAGGCTGAAGGAAACGACGTGAACACGACCTTCGAATCGAAGCTGCAAGCCGATCTCGAAACGCTCAAGAAAGCCGGCACCTACAAGCGCCTCCGGCATCTCACGACGCCAATGGCCCCCGAAGTGCACATGGAAGAGGCCGGCGACGTCATCGTGCTCTCCAGCAATAACTATCTCGGACTCGCCGATCAGGCCGAAGTCATCGAAGCCGGAAAGCGCGGACTCGACACCTACGGTGCGGGAACGGCCTCGGTGCGATTTATCTGCGGCACGTTGGACGTTCACCGCACGCTCGAGGAACGCATCGCGCAGTTTCTGGGCACGGGCGCTTCGCTCACGTACGTGTCGTGCTGGAATGCTAATACAGGCCTCTTCCCGACGATTTGCGACGACGGTTCGGCGATCGTTTCGGACGAGCTCAACCACGCATCGATCATCGACGGCGTCCGCTTGGCGAGCAAAGCTCGGCGAGAGCGGTACAAGCATAGCAATATGCGCGAATTGGAAGCCAAGCTCCAGGCGGTCCAAGGATGCTTCCCGATCGTCGTTGTGACGGACGGCGTCTTCTCGATGGAAGGCGATCTCGCCAAGCTGCCCGAGATCGCCGAGCTGGCCCGACGGTATGGCGGTATCACGGTGGTCGACGATTCGCACGGCACCGGCGTAATGGGCAAGACCGGACGCGGAACGATCGAGCATTATGGATTGACCGGCAAAATCGAGGTCATCACCGGGACTCTCGGCAAAGCGCTCGGCGGCGCGGCCGGCGGCTTCGTCGCCGGCAGCGAGGCCCTGATCGACACGCTCGTTCAACGCTCGCGCCCGCAGTTGTTCTCGAACGCGCTTCCCGCAACGGTCGCTTGCAGCGCGCTTGAAGCGATCGATTACCTCGACGCCCATCCGGAATTGGTTGCACGGCTGCGCGACAACACCGCATACTTCCGTCAGGGGCTCGAGAAGATTGGTTACAAGCCGCTCGATGGCGAGAGCGCGATCGTGCCGATCATCGTCGGAGAAACGGCCTTTGCAATTGCGATGAGCGACGCGCTGCTCAAACGCGGCGTTTTTGTAACCGGTTTCGGCTATCCCGTCGTCCCCGAAGGGACGGCGCGCATTCGCGTGCAGATCAGCGCGGCACTGACCAAAGACGAAATGGACCGCGCTTTGGCGGCCTTTGAAGCGGTCGGGCGCGACCTCGGCTTATTGAAGTGAGTGATTCGAGGTAAACGACGGCTTGCGCTCCACGACGAGTGCGAGCGCGCGGCCGCTTTCGGTTTGCCGCTGGACGATGTAGCCGTCGGGGGTACGGTCATAGATGCGAAATCCCAGGCGCACCGCCTCGGCTAACGTATCGAACACCATAATTCCGGCCATCGGCTCCTCTCCCGTCGTTATTAGATATTCCCCGTAATCGTTACGGTCGCATATGCAAATTAGTTCCGGGGCGTTGGGGCATTTGGGGAACCGATACGTTCCTAAGGGGGGCGGTTCGTCGCTCCGATGAAGGATTTACGATGAAACTAGCGGTGTTTTTTGCTACGGCTGCGCTTGCGGCGACCGCGCTAACGGCTGGTCCGGCAGACGCTTCGTATCGGCGAGCGTCGATCATGGCGGGCGCTCGCACGCTTGCGATGCCTTCCCGCGCGGGGTCGTTTGCCGGACGATTGCCGCGCCAAACGCAGATCGATCTGTACGTCCGCCTCGTTGGGCGGCATGACGCCGAACTCGATGCCTATGCCATGGCGATCATGACACCGGGGTCGCCGTACTTCGGCCGCTATCTGACGCCCGAGCAGTTCGGCAACTACTTTGGAGCGGACCCGATCGCGTACAACCGGGCAATCGAGACGTTACGGCGGAGCGGGTTTGTCATCGACGATTTGCCGGAGAATCGCACGGATATCGTCGCCCATGCGACGGCACCGGTGGTTGAGGCGTTCTTTCAAACGCCGCTCGACATGCGCCTCGAGTTCGGCCGCAGCTACTTCACGAACCGTTACGAGCCGGTGTTTCCGCGCAACTTGCAGATCGCGGCAGTCTCCGGACTCGACGACTACCACCTCCACCATCCCATGCTGCGTCAAAATCCCAACATCATCATCGACCATACCTTTAGCTGGGGCCCCGACGACGTCGCGACTGCCTACGACATCCAACCCCTTTACGATGAGAACCTCGACGGGAAGGGCGTGACGATTGCAAACGCAACCTGCGGCGCCGCGTCGAGCAGCGACCTGGCGCAATTCCAAAATACGTTTTCGCTGCCGCGCGCACAGCTCATATCGACCGGGATCCCGAAGGGTCATGCGCTTTCGACGTCGTGCGGCCGGGGCTACGGCAACGGCGAGTCGTCGCTCGACGCGGATTGGGCAACGGCGATCGCGCGCGAAGCGACGTTCCACCAAGTCGTCGCCCGCGGGCCGTCGAACCACGACTTCGACTTAGTATACAGTTTCATCGTCAACAAGCTGGGACGAACGGTGCACGTCGTGACGACGAGCTGGGGGGCGTGTGAACGTCAAATGAAAGGCACCGCGAGTCTCGCGATCGATGAGAAGCTTTTCGCGCAGGCCGTTGCCGAAGGCCAGCATTGGTTCTCGGCCTCGGGCGATAATGGAACCGACGATTGCGATGACGGCGGAACGGCGGTGTCGGTGGATTATCCGGGATCGTCGCGGTACGTCACGAGCGTCGGCGGAACGAACGTAAGCGCGAGGATCGCGCATGGTGACGTGCAGCACTGGCGCGGCGAAACGGTATGGCAGCAGTCGAACTCCGACGGCGCATCGGGCGGCGGCGCGAGCGTTCTCTATGCAAAACCCACGTATCAGCGCCGCGTAACGCCTAACGACGGCGTCCGCGACGTTCCCGACGTCTCGTTGCTGTCCGATCCCGTCAACGATGGGCTTTGGATGGTGCAAGGCGGCCAGTTGCAGCCGGATTGGGGCGGTACGAGTGAAGCGGCACCGGAATGGGCCGGGCTCTTCGCCATCATCGAGCAGCGTCACGGCGCGGGAAGTATTGCCGATCCACACGCGCGGCTCTATCAGCTCGCTGCATCGCGGGCCTATCACAAGCTCTTTCACGATATCACCCGCGGAAACAACGGTTTCCACGATAACTACGGGACGTTTCCGGGCTACACGGCGAAGCCGGGCTTCGACTTGGCAACGGGGTGGGGAAGCTTTATCGCCGCTCCGTTAGTAAAAGCCTACTAGTGAAACCTCAGTAGCGACGTCGACTTTCCGCAGATTGCAGCAGCGAATTTAATGCCGTCGGGCATACCGATGCCCGATGCGTTATCATAGCCGGCCTTCGCCGCATAAGCGGGAAAAGAAGCGTACGCATTATTGCCGCCGGTGACGTCGATGAGCGACGTTCCCTCGCCGCCTTTGGCGAGCAACGCGTACGCCGACGGATTGACGAAGCCCAGCGGACCGCAGATCTCGACGCTTTCCGCCAACAATGCGGCGGCGATCGAACTCGACCACGACGTTCCGCCCGTCGTTACGTCCGCGCCGTGGATATACAGATCGTCGCCGATCGCCGGAAAGGCGATATCGGGAACGTTACGGTTTTTCGTCGACGATAGACCGGCAACGCCGCTCTGATAGGTCGGGAGGGGCCACACTGTCGATACGCCGCCGCCGCTGGCGCCGGCTTCGAAACCGTTGTCTCCGCTCCAGGCGAGCGGCGCATCGATCGGCCCGGGCGTATTCGACGCGTTTCCGCCGACAGCCAGCACGTACGGGACGCCGGCCGTCGCCGACATCCCGGCGGTATTCGATTGCGTTGGCTGGCTAAAGCACGCCGAACCTTCGTCGCCGCTTGCAGCAACGAATGTCATGCCGATCGCGGCTGCCGTGAGCGCGTCGGACTCGATCGCATCGGTGAATGCGGGCTCGTCGGTTTCACACGGTTCGAACGGATTGGCATCGAGCACGATGTTGGCCTTGTTCTCGTTGATCGCCGTTCGATAGGCGTCGAGGACGTAGATGTTTTTAAAAGACGGGATCTCGTACGCGATCACGTCCGCACTCGGTGCGAGCGCGCCCACCGTTTCTGCATCGAGCATCGCCTCCGTTCGATCGCCCGTGCCCGCTCCCCCCGAGACGGGCGTTTCGACGAACATTCCGTGGCGCGTAATGCCGTTAGCGCTGAAAAATGCGGTCAGATCGCTGCTCGTGAGTGCGCTTTGCGAAATAAACGCAACGGTGGTCCCGCGTCCGTCGTATCCGTGCTGCACGGGGAAATCGAACGCGTCGGCGACTGCGCGCGGCGCCCACTCCCCGTTCGGCCCGAAGGTCGGGCCGGTGAGCGGTGTGCCTGGGCCCGGTCCGACCGGCGTCGGCGGTGCACTGGGGGTCGCCGTCGGCACCGTGCCTTTGAGGCTTACAGCGTCGACGTACATCGAGTCGTACAAGGTTTTTTGGCCGTGACCCGCGACGGCGAAGTATAGATAGAGTTCGCGCCCTTCGAGCGACGATAGCGACCAGGTGTGCGGCTCCCAGTGCCTCTTATTCGTCAAACCCTTGAAGAGCACGATGCCCGGATAACCCGGTTTGCCCGTAAACCCGATTTCTTGATAGCCGCCACCGCGAAGGTCTTTTACGTTGGTGAGGCTGTACGTACGTGCGCGCAAAACCGCGTCGTGCGGAATTACGAGCTTTTGGCAGAGTGTTTGAACTCCGTGGACGTTTCCGGCGCCGGGCCAGGTCGAACCGACGAGCGCGCTATACTTTCCGGCAAACGCGTGCTTCGAAAGCGTGACGGTATCGCACGCTTTCCAGAAATGCAGGCGCCGTTCGAAGCTTCCGTTCTTGACTGCTTCGACGGTGGGTACGCGTTTCGGACGATCGATGTAGGAGCGCGTAAAACCGACGACGCGAGCGCGCGGCGGCAAGGCGATCACGAGATCCCGCACGAGCGGTGCGATCGAGGAGGGCACTCGCGCTTCGCGCGCTGCGCGTACGTCGATCATTGCGCGATCCGGATACGTGCGCACGATCGTGAAGCCGGCGGCTCGCAGCGAACGGACGATGGCATCGTGCTGACGTTGCGTCGGGGCGTAGCGTGCCTCGAACTGCGATAACGTCAAGAAGTGGCGAAATCGCGGCGAGCGGGGATCGCTGATCTCGTCGACGACGCGCTTGAGTTCCGCTTCGTGATTCAGGCGCAACACAACCACGGCATCGGACGAAGTGCCGGCTGGCGACAGGGGCGGAATTGCCCCGTGCGCCGCACAAGCTGCCAAAACGGCGGCCGCGACAACGGCCACGAAGAGGTGCGATGGAAAACGCCGCGAGCTCATACCTTTGTATACGATACGAAGCGGGCGACCGTCCCCCGACCGTAGCACAGGTTTCGGTTAAGACGGAGCTAGGAAGAGGCGGATTCGCGGGCCGAGAGCTCGGAAATGGCACCTTCAAGTTGCTCGACGGTCGTCGTGATCTCCTGAGCTTTGCGATGCATGCGGCGAGCAAGCATCGAGTGGGAGCCGCCGGGCGCGTTTCCCGCAACGCGTCGCAGAAGATCGCGGCGTTCTTCGAGTGCCCTGACGGCGACCCATAAAGCCGCCTCGACGGAGGCGCCCTGAGAATCGAGCATCGTCTTCGTCGAGTACGCGTGTCCGACGCGGCAGCGAAAGCGCAGCATGCCCTCGTCATCCACGACCCACAAGGTGCCGCTGCAGTCCGGGCACGTGAAGACCGATGGCGTGCCGATGACGCGCTCGTCTTGAGTGGGCTGTTCGCTCGAGGGCGCCGATGACGGCGAAAGAGCGCCCATCCACGACTCGATCGCCGGAACCAGTTCCGCAGCCGGTAAGCGCCGATCGACGACTCCGGAGTTGAGGGCGTTTTGCGGCATGTCGCGGAATTGGGCGTCGTCGGGATCTTGAACCATAACCATGCCGCCTGCGCCGTGAATCGCTCGCAAACCGGCGACGCCGTCGTCCAGCGTTCCGGACAACAATACCCCGCACAGCCGCGAAGCGAACGTCGATGCTGCGCTGCGAAACATCATGTCGATCGACGGCCTCGCGTTGTTCTCCGTCGGACCGTTGATGACGCGCATGACGCCATCGCTAAACGTAAGATGGCGATCCGGCGGCGCGATGAGGATGCGGCCTGGCGTGACCGGCGCGCCGTCGAGTGCGTGTCCGACGAATAGCGCGCTGCGGCGCCCCAAGATGTGCGGAAGTGCCGAAACTGCATCGTTCGGCGTATGTGTGGTGATGAAGATTGCGCCGGCGAAAGTGGGTGAGAGGCCGCGGACCATCGTCTGGAGAGCTTCCAGGGCACCAGCCGAGCCACCGATCGCAACGACCGGGAACTCGGCCGCTTCTCGGCGGGGTGCGTCCATCACAGGGTTCTACCCGGTTTGGTCGGTCACGGGAACGTCATCGAGGCGACAGCCGTCGATCAATCGTTGTGATTCTGAAAAAGCATCACGGGGCTTTACGACCCGCGTGACTTCAATGCGCACGAGTGCAGGGACTTTTGCGCCGGATGCTTGAGGACTAACGCCCTAAGGTGTACACGGTTTTATCTCGTAGCGATTGGCGTATGTAGGTCCGTCTCTCTACTTGAGGTTGAAACTGTTTCACCGCTAGGCAAGAGAGCGCCGAGTTGGTCGTTGACGTCAACGCGCAGGGCAACCTCAAGGCCGGGACTGACTCTAGCTTTCAAGCCATTCTGAGGGCACCTCTATGAAAACCGTTCCGTCTTCCGCGCTGCGGTTGCTTTCTGGAGCCGTGGCGGCAGCACTCATCACGGGTTGCGCATCTAATAGCGTTCCCAGCTCGCCGGTTGCAACGAATTCGCTTGCAAGCGTAAAAACACGGCCGGCGAGTGCCACACAAGGCAGTTGGTCGTTCAAGCCGATGTTTACCGTGGGCCAAAAAGCGAACGCCTCAGCCGCGAAGCGCCCGGCGGGCGTCGGACTAACGCTTTGGAATGGGTCGTTCGTGGGCACCGTCTTTGGTACAACCCAAACGTACGACTTCACGATGGTCGGCACGGACCCGGCGACGACTAACACGACGACCAGGGTTCCGATCGAAATCATTCCAGTCGAGTTCAGGATCGGCAATAGGATCTATTCGCCGTTACATCCGGTCACCGGCGATACCGAGTCCGTCCTCGACCGCACGCTCGATTCGCCGCTCTTTCAGAAGAGTGTCGACTTCGTTCAAGGTGGTACTGACCTGGGCAAAACGCAGTACGAAGACGCTTTCCAACGGGGTAATTTCTGGGGAAGCGTTCAAACCAACAGCAATTACCATGTCCTGTTCCATCCGACCGTCGGCCCGACGCTAAGATTACATCCGGTCGGCTCGTCAGCTACGATAATCAACGGCGTGGGCTTGGTGGACTACGTGTACTTCGACGACACCGTCCAGCGTCTGATTCGCACTCTAAAGGTGCCCGCGCGTACGTTGCCGTTATTTCTCGTGTCGGATGTCTATTGGACGGAGTTTGGCGATGAATGTTGCATTGGAGGGTGGCATGGTTCCCTCAGCAGCAACAGTGCCTATGCGGTTGCAACGTACATGCCGTCGCATGTTGGAATCCCCGGCGTGAGCGGCTTCGCGCAGAATGTCGCAGCTTTGTCTCACGAACTCGGCGAGTTCATCGACGATCCGTTAATAAACAATGTAGTCTGCGACGGATTTGGCATTCTCGAAGTAGGCGATCCGCTCGAAACTGAAGCTAACTTCGGCGGTTACCCCTATACGACGGACGGATTCACGTACGATTTACAGGATCTCGTGTTCCTCCCATACTTTGGAGCGCCCCCCAGCACGTCCGTCAACGGGTGGTCAACGTTCCAAGGAACGACACTCTCGCCTTGCCAGAACGGAGGCTGAAGGCAGCACTGCCCTTTCGGAAAGTGCGAGTCGCGGCAGCGCGACACTAAAAAACAGGTCCGTTCGCATCAGCGAACGGACCTGTGATTTGGTTGCGGGGGATGGATTTGAACCATCGACCTTCGGGTTATGAGCCCGACGAGCTACCGGACTGCTCCACCCCGCGATAGGAAGAACCCTAATACTACGACCTGAGTTCCGCCCCTGCAAGGCCTAAGCTCGGAGGGGGCGCGAAGAGCGGCTCATGCCCCTGGCGGACGCGATTCCGAAGGTTCACCTGCACTGCCACCTGGAGGGCACGCTTCGGGCCGCGACTTTTGTCGAACTGGCCGCGAGATCGGGGGTTCCGCTACGCTACCGTCCGGGGAGCACCGACGGACCGTTTCGCGACGCGCCCTCGGAACGCGTGGATCCGAACGATCCCTACCTCTTTAAAGACTTCGGCGAGTTCCTACTCGCCTTCGCAGCCGCGAGCCGTTCGCTCGGCAAGCCTGACGACTACGCGCGGCTAGCGCGTGAGTTCGTGGAAACGGCGCAGTCCGAGGGCGTCATTTACGGCGAGCTCTTCATCTCGCCGTCGGTATGGACGTTCTTTCATAAGACGCTCGAAGTGCGCGCGTGCGTGGAAGGAATCGTTGCCGAACTCCGCGCCGCGCGCCCGCAAGCGTCGTTCAAGCTCATCGTCGATCTGACGCGAAACTTCGGCATGGAGCGTGCAATGCAAACTGCGGTACTCGCCGCACGGCTTACCGATCTCGACGTCATCGGCGTCGGTTTGGGCGGCGACGAATCGCGCTTCCCTCCGGAACTCTACGAAGCACCGTTCGCGTTCGCCCGTGCGCACGGATTACATTGCGTCGCGCACGCCGGCGAAGCCGCCGGGGCCGACAGCGTTCGCTCTGCGTTGGACGTGCTACGCGCTGAACGCATCGGACACGGCATCGCCGCGCTGCACGATGAAAGACTCGTGCAGCGCCTGGCCGACGACCGCATTGCGCTGGAGATTTGTCCGACGTCGAACGTTCTGACCGGCGCCGCGCTGCCCGATCGCGACGCGTTCCTCGAGTTCGACCGGGCCGGCTGCGTGGTGACGATCGATGCCGACGACCCGGCCATGTTTCGCACGTCGATCGCATCGGAATACGCGCTGGTGGAATCGATCGCGGGCGCCGAAACGCTCGAGCGTTTCGTCCGAAATGCAATCGACGCAAGCTTTGCCGAGCCGCACGAGAAAGCGACAATGCATGCTGCGGTGACGCGCCGAATTGAGAAGCCGCATGTCGGGCCATAGCCATTTTGCGGAGTCCATCGAGGAGTATCTCGAAGCCGTCTATCGGCTCGAGCGCGAAGGCCCGGGCGTAACGACCTCGGGACTCGCATCGTCGCTCGGAGTCGCGCCGGCGTCGGTTTCAGGCATGCTCAAGAAGCTCGATAAAGACGGCTACGTTGAATACGTCGCGCGTGGAGAGGTCAAACTGACGCGTAAAGGTTTGCAGGTTGCGGTCAACGTTTTACGCCGTCATCGCTTGGCCGAACGCCTACTCACGGACGTTCTTGGCATGGCCTGGGACGAAGTCCACACGGAAGCGTGCATGCTCGAACATGCGATATCGCAGCGCGTCGAAGACCGTTTGATCGCGCTGCTCGGCGATCCCCGGACCTGCCCGCACGGCCAACCCATTCCGCCGCGCGATTTGAGCGATCCGGTCCCTATCGGGGTACCGCTGGCACAAGTCGACGAAGGGCACCGCGCAACGGTTACGGGCGTGACGGAAGAAATGCCCGAGATGCTGCGGTATCTCGGTGAAGTGGGCTTGCGTCCCGGCGTGCCGGTGAACGTCGTCGAAAAGGCACCGTTGGGCGGTCCTATTACGGTAGACATTGACGGAAAGCGGCACGCGATCTCGCTGGAGCTCGCGCGCCTGGTGATGGTCGCAAGTCGCTGATGGTCACCCGCTTTCTCATCATCCTCAACGTCATCGGTTATCTTTGGGAAATCGCGGTGGCAGGGCCGGGCACGCTCACGACGATGGGCGGCGGGAACATGGACCGCGTCCTGATCGAAGGATCGCTGATTCCCGCGGCCGTTCGCGGCGCTCAGTGTAACGGCGTACTCATACAGGGCGGCGAGTGGTGGCGCATCTTTTCGGGCGCGTTTTTGCATGCTGGGCTCCTACACATCGGCGTGAACATGATCTCGCTGTGGTCGCTCGGGCGCTTTATCGAGTACGCGATGGGATCGTGGCGCATGCTCTTCGTTTATGTCGCGTCGATTGTTTTCTCGGGCTTAGGCATCGTGTTCCTAAGCAATCCTTGCGTCCCGACCCTCGGTGCGAGCGGCGCGATCTTCGGCTTGTTCGGCGCACTTTTTGCGATCGGATTGAAGCTGGGCAAGCCCGGCATGGACCTGGTTCAAGCGAATATCGGAATCCTCATACTCAATCTCATCATTACGTTTGCGGTGCCCGGAATCTCTTGGCAGGCTCACGTCGCCGGACTGCTCGGCGGTTTCGTTCTCACTCTGGCGATGTACTATCCGCCGCGTCGCGTGCAGCCGGTCGTTACCGATGCCGCAACCGGCGCCGAGCTCCAAACCGAGTATCAAACTCCGCACGATCGCCCGCCGTCGTGACGAACTCGACCATCGACGACGTCTTCGGGTCCGGCGGCCCGATTGCGCGCGCGTTGCCCGGCTTCGAGCCGCGGCCCGGACAAGTACAGATGGCGCAACTCGTCGAGCGCGGCATTCTGGAAGGCGTGCACACGGTCGTCGAAGCCGGAACCGGCGTCGGCAAGTCGCTGGCCTATTTGATTCCCGCCGTACGCAGCGGCAAGAAAATCGTGCTGTCGACCGGGACGATCGCGCTGCAAGAGCAGCTCGTCCAAAAAGATATTCCCCTCGTGCAAAAGGCACTGGGCGAACCGATTCGCGTGACGTTGCTCAAGGGTCGCAGCCATTATCTCTGCAAGCAGAAGCTCGAGCGTATGCGCGCCGATCGGCTCGTCGCGCCCTCGCGCAACATGCAAGAACTATGGGAATGGGGAATCCGCACGCAAACCGGCGATCGCGCGGAGCTTCCCTACGTTCCGGGCGCAGATGACTGGGAGCAGCTCGATGCGGATGCCGACGACTGCGTCGGCGAGTTTTGCGACCACTTTCGCGACTGCTTCTTTTTCAAAAAACGCGACGAAGCGAAGTACGCCGACCTGGTAGTCGTCAATCACGCGCTATTCTTTTTGGATCTGGCGGTCGGTGGCGGGTTGCTGCCGCCCTACGACGTCGCGGTGCTGGATGAAGCGCATCAGTGCGAGCGGTGGGCGACCGATGCGCTCACGGCAACCGTGTCGCGCGCGACGATCGGACGCATGCTGCGCAAGCTGCATCGCGTCTACGATCTTCCGGCGTCGTTCGATGCCCAGTTCGACGAAGGCGTACGCGCGCTGGAATCGTCGTTGGCGCGCGTTCCCGGCGATCGTTATCCGCTGGCGGCCAACGAAGATGCAGGGCCGGCGCTGGAAGCGCTGCGCGAGAATTTATATCACCTCGAGAATTGGCTGTTCGCGAACTGGCACCGTGCGCTCAAGCGTAAGCCTGAAAACGACGCAGAAGCGGAACGCCGTCGCGAGCTGGCGATGCGCAACGTCGTCGCGCATTCGGCCGCCATCGACCGCGCTCAGGCGCCGTCGGAAGACGCGATTGCTTGGGTGGAGCGTAGCGACGGCGGCGGTCCGTATGCCGTCAACTGCGCGCCGCACGACGTAGCGGACTTTCTGCGCGCGACGTTGTTCGCGCACACACAGAGCGTCGTACTGACGAGCGCTACGCTCTCCATCGGTGGTAACTTCACGTATCTTCGCCGTTCGCTCGGGCTCGACGACGCACAGGAACTCGTCGCGCCTTCGCCGTTCGATTATGCGAGCCAGGCGCGCCTCTTTCTCGCTCCGCCTCACGTTAATCCCAAAGCCGCCGATTTTGCACGTCGCGCCGCACCATTGGTGGAAGAGTGCCTCGATCGCACGCGCGGGCGCGCGTTCGTGCTCTTCACGTCGTACGCGCGCTTGCGAGAGGTGTATGCTCTGCTGCGCGAACGCATTGCGTTCCCCGTGAGGTTGCAAGGCGAACTCCCGCGCGCCCACTTGCTCGACTGGTTTCGGCGTACGCCAAATGCCGTGCTCTTTGCTACCGGCACGTTTTGGGAAGGAATCGACGTCGCCGGTGAGGCGCTGTCGTGCGTGATCATCGATCGATTACCGTTTCCGACGCCAACCGATCCGCTGGTCATGGCGCGCATTCGGGCGCTCGAGGCACGCGGCCTCGACGGATTCGAACACTACATGATTCCGGCGGCCGCCGTCCGTTTGAAACAAGGCTTCGGGCGACTCATTCGCAGCGGCAGCGATCGTGGCGTTGTTGCGCTGCTCGACGGTCGCGCCGCATCGACGCGATACGGCGCCACGATCCTGCAAGCTCTTCCGCCGGCGACGCGCATTGAATCGCTCGAAGCGCTGGGAGAGTTTTTCGCGTGAAACGCCTTTGTGCCGTAATGCTTGCGCTTGCGCTAACCGCCGCCCCGGCAGCGGTTCGGGCGTGGGGAACGACGGGTCATCGCATCATCGGTGAAGTCGCGATGCAGTCGCTTCCCGACGACGTTCCGCCGTTTCTCACGACGTCCGGCGCGATCGCAACCATCGCGCAGCTCGGCACCGAGCCGGATCGCGTCAAAGGCGCCGGCTACTCATTCGACCACGATGAGGATCCGGCGCATTACCTCGACGTCGGTGACGACCGGCGAATAGCCGGCACCGTTGCGTTGAGCGCGCTGCCGAACGACATGGAAGCGTACGCCGCGGCGCTGCGCCGGAATGGGAGCGATCCGTACAAGGCCGGATACTTGCCGTATGCCGTCGCCGACGGATGGCAAGTGCTGCGCAAGGACTTCGCGTATTGGCGCGTCTTCGACTATCTCGCGCGCAGCGCTCGTTCTTCCCCGATAGAACCGCGTTCGCGAACGAACGCGTCTTGCGCGAGCAGATCGTTATTTACCAGCTCGGCATCTGGTCGCACTTCGTCGGCGATGGAAGCCAACCGTTGCACGTGAGCGTGCACTTCAACGATCGCGGCATTCACGCACCTTTTGAGGGCGCCTTCGTGCGTGCGCACGTGACGGCCGCCGCTGTAGCGAAGCTCGTGCCGCCCGGCGGCCCCCGTTCTCCGGAGCGCTCGCTCGACGAGCGCGCGCTGCTTCAAGAGATCGGTCTGTACCTGCGCGCCACCAACGACGAGGAGCCTCAACTCTACGCTATCGCACGGCGCAGCAGCGGGTTCAAGCGCGCTACGCCGGAGGCGATTGCGTTCGCAACGGCGCGCGTGGCCGACGGCGCGCGCGAGCTGCGCGATCTTATCGTGCTCGCGTGGGACGACAGTGTGTACCAATCGGTTGGGTATCCGGAAATGAGCGTGACGGACATTCTTTCTGGGCGAATTCATCCAACGCCGGATTCCTTCGGAAAAGACTAGCATCTCATCCGTTCGCGCCGTGCCGGCGTACCCTCTCAAAACACGTCTTCTTCTTGGAGGTTCGCATGAACGCACGCACGTTTGCGCTCTCGGCAGCGCTCGCCCTAATGACCGGCAGCATAGCCTTTGCCGATTCCATGGGAACGCCCTCACCGTCGCCCAAGCCCTCGTCGCACGCGATGATGTCGACTCACGCCAGCATGATGAAGGCGTCACCGAAACCATCGCACAGCCCATCGGCGATGCACTCCAACATGATGATGCACTCGGGCTCCATGATGCACGCTTCGCCAAAGCCTAGCCCTTCTTCCAAACCGTAAGAAGACTTGCCGGCGAGTAAACGCAACCATTCGTTCGCGGGCGTCTGAGGGAGGCGCGGAGCCATGGATGGCGAGAGCGCCGACGAAGCGAGTAGCCTTTTTCGCAGGATGCGAAAAAAGCGCGCGTCCCGCGGACGAGTGGTTGCGTTTACGAGCCGCTAGTCCTCGTGCGTGACTTCGATCTTCGCGCGTTCCTGTAGTTCGTGAACGACCGCGGAATCGGCTAGCGTCGTTGTATCGCCGAGGGTGCGACCTTCGGCGATATCGCGCAAAAGCCGGCGCATGATCTTACCGCTTCGCGTTTTGGGAAGTTCTTGCGTGAACGTTATGTACTTCGGCCGCGTAAACTTTCCGAGCTTTTCGGCAACGTGATCGCGCAGTTCGTCGGCAAACTCCGGCGAGCCGGTTTGGTCCGCTTTGAGCGAAACGAACGCGTAGATCGCTTGTCCGGTCATCTCGTCGAGCTTTCCGCAGACCGCGGCTTCGGCGACCTTCGGATGATCGACCAGCGCGCTTTCAACCTCGGTCGTCGAGATGCGATGGCCGCTGACGTTCATCACGTCGTCGATCCGGCCCATAAACCAGTAGTTGCCGTCACTATCGCGCTTGCAGCCGTCGCCCGCGAGATACATGTGCGGGAACTTCGACCAATAGGTTTGGTTGTAACGTTCGTCGTCGCCCCAAATGCCGCGCAGCATGCCCGGCCACGGGCGCGTGATGACCATATATCCGCCGCCGCCGAGTGGAACCGATTCACCCTTCTCGTTGACGATGTCCGGAAAGAACCCCGGCAGCGAGTGGGTGGCGCTGCCCGGAAGCAAGGTCGACACGCCGGGCAGCGGCGAGATAACGATGCCGCCGGTTTCGGTCTGCCACCACGTGTCGACGACGGGCGTGCGATTGCCGCCGATCCATTGGCGATACCAGATCCACGCTTCGGGATTGATCGGCTCGCCCACGCTTCCCAGCAAACGCAGCGACGAAAGGTCGTGTTTGCCGGGGTAATCGACGCCCCACTTCATGAACGTACGAATCGCAGTGGGTGCCGTGTAGAGAATCGTCACTTTATAGCGCTCGACGATTTCCCAGAAGCGGTCCTTGTCGGGAAAGTCGGGCGTGCCTTCGTAGATGACGCCCGTGCACCCGTTGGCAAGCGGACCGTACACGATATACGAGTGGCCCGTCACCCAGCCGATGTCGGCGGTGCACCAGTACACGTCGGTTTCCGGCTTGATGTCGAAGACCAGGTTGTGCGTCATCATCACGTGCGTTAAATAGCCGCCCGTCGTGTGCTTGATGCCTTTGGGTTTGGCAGTCGTCCCGCTGGTGTAGAGGAGAAAGAGCAGATCCTCGGCGTTCATGCGCTCCGGTTCGCACTCCACCGGCTGGTTTGCGACGAGCTCGGTCCACCAGACGTCTCGCCCATCGCGCATGAATACTTCGTCGCCGACGCGGCGCGCGACGATGCAGTGCTTGATGGTCGGCGTTTGTTCCATAGCGACGTCGCAGTTGCGTTTGAGCGCGATCTTATTGCCGCGCCGCCAGCCATAATCCGCCGTAATGAGCGCGACGCACTGCGCGTCGTTGACGCGATCCACGATCGATTCCGGCGAGAAGCCGCCGAAGATTACCGAATGCGCCGCGCCGATGCGCGCGCAGGCCAAGAGCGCGACGGGCAGCTCTGGAATCATCGGCATGTAGATCGCAACGCGATCGCCTTTGCGGATGCCGAGTTTGCGTAAGCCGTTAGCGAAGCGGCAGACGTCCTCGAGCAGCTGACGATAGGTAATCGTCCAACGATCCGCGGGCTCGCCTTCGAAATAAAACGCGATCTTGTCGCCCAAGCCGTTGCGTACGTGACGGTCGAGACAGTTGACCGACGCGTTGAGCTCGCCGTCGAAGAACCATTGCGCGAACGGTTCGTGCCATTCCAGCGTTTTGGTAAACGGCTTCATCCACTCGAGCTCGCGCGCCCAGCCCGCCCAAAACGCGATGTAATCGCGGTCGGCTTCGTCGTAGATGCCGGCCTTCGCGTTGGCTTGCTCGGCGAACTCGGGAGGCGGCGGGAAGCGGCGGCTCTCCTCGAAAAGGGCTTCGATCGCGTGGCTCGTCATGGGCCTGACATCCTCTAGGCGACGCGCCGTCGCCTGCCGAAAATTTAACCGTGCAGGTCTTCGCCGCAATCGTTTTGGCAGCGCTCACGGCTACGTCTAGTACCGGCCTCGCCGGAATTTCGTTCGATAAGCAGCCGCCCGACTTCGCGATTCCAACCAAGCACGGAATTCAGTACCTCTCGGATCTCCGCGGTCGCATCGTGGTGATCGACTTTTGGGCGACCTGGTGCGACCCGTGCAAAGAAGAAATGAAATATTTCGTTCGCGCCGAGCGCATCTATGGCGATCGGGTGGCCGTCGTCACGATCTCCGACGAACTGCCCGACGTGGCGGCAAGCTATTTTAGAACCTGGAACATCGAACTGCCGCTCGTGGAGGACACCAGCGGCGCCATCAACCGGCTCTACTCGATCGAGAAGATCCCCGACACCCTCGTCCTCGACCCGGACGGCCGGGTCTCGTACGTCTCCGTCGGCGAGCTGAGCTGGAACGAGCTCAAGCAGGCGATCGATCGGGCGAACGCGTCGGGCGGGCCTCCTTCTAGCACTCTGGCACCAAGAGTGCTACATTAAACCACGTGAAAGAGCCTGGAAGCCTCGATAAGCGCAAGGCCTACATCCTTGCGACGGTTGTCTACGAGTATATCGCGACGGCCGAACCGGTCGGCTCGCAGACGCTGACTCAGAAGTACAATCTGGGCGTCAGCTCCGCCACCGTGCGCAACGAAATGGCCGAGTTAGAGGCTAGCGGTTACCTGGTTCAGCCGCACACGTCGGCCGGTCGAATTCCGTCCGACAGCGGCTACCGTACCTACGTCGACCAGCTGATGCAGCCCGAAGAACTGGGCAGCGAGGAACGCAAGCGCATTCGCGAGGAGATGCGCGACGCCAGCCACGAGCTCGACGAGATCATCGATCACACCACGCGCCTGCTGGGACGGCTTTCGAATAATCTCGCGTTCGTCACGCGGCCGCAGCAAGAGTCGCAAACGTTCAAGCACGTTCAGCTCATTTGGCTCTCGCCGCGCACGGGCGTCGCGATCGTCGTGACGTCGCTCGGCGTCGCGGCACAAAGCTTGTTCGAGCTCGGCTCCGAAGTCGCGCCCGACGAGCTCACGCGGTTTTCCAACGCGCTCAACGCGCGCTTCAACAACCGCCTGTTGCGCGACGTGACCGATACCGAAGTCGCGATAGTCGCTCGTGAGATGAATCTGTCCGACGATTTGCGCAACGCCGTAAGCGCGTCGATGCAAACGGCGCGTTCGAACGAGCTTCCCGCAGTGGCCTCGGCGGGTGCGCAAAATCTGCTCGATCAGCCTGAGTTCCAGGACCTGCGCAAGCTGCGCTCCATCTTGCGCATCATCGAAGAGCAGAAAACGCTGTACGACATCGTCGCCGACGCAATCAGCTCGGATGCCGCAAGCGTCAAGATCGGCCACGAGCTCGGCAGTGACGAGCTTTCCGACTTGTCGGTCGTTACCGTTCCGTACCGTTTCGGCGCTAACGCGATGGGAATGCTTTCCATCCTAGGGCCGCGCCGCATGCCCTACGCACGCCTGCTGGCTCTAGCGTCGGGTACGGCGGAAACGTTGAGTAAGCGCCTTTCCGACGTCGAATCCGCCTGATAAACCAAGGAAGCATGCCCACCCAGGATTATTACGACGTCCTCGGCGTCGCACGAGACGCCTCAGCAGACGAGATCAAGCAAGCCTATCGTACGCTGGCGCGCAAGCACCATCCGGACGTTTCGCACGACAAGTCGCAAGCCGAGCATCGCTTCAAAGAAATCAACGAAGCGTACGAAGTGCTGTCGGATCCAAATAAGCGCGCGCAGTACGATCGTTTCGGCGCCGTAAACGGAGCGGGCGGCGGTGCGGGGCCGGCTGACTTCGGGTTCGGGCCGGGTTCCTTCGGCGACATCTTCGACATGTTCTTCGGCAACGTGCGCGGCGGCGCGCAACCGCGCACCGCCGGCCCGCAGCGCGGCTCCGACCTGCGTTACGATCTCGAGATCCCGCTCGAAGAAGCGTTTAGCGGAATCACCAAGGAGATTTCTTATAATCATCTCGCGCAATGCGATACGTGCCGCGGAAGCGGCGCGCAGCCGGGAACGCTTGCGATGCCGTGCGACCGCTGCGGCGGAAGCGGCGTCATGCGCACGGCGCGTCACACGCCGCTCGGTCAAATCGTCACGCAATCGACGTGCACGAAGTGCGCGGGCGAAGGTCACGTGATCGAACATCCGTGTGAAATCTGCTTGGGCCGCGGCCGGCGCGAAGTCGAGCGCCGTCTGAGCGTAAAGGTGCCGGCCGGCGTTGACGACGGCTCGCGCATTCGCATCGCTGGCAACGGCGAGGCGGGAATCCGTAACGGGCCGCCCGGCGATCTCTACGTTTACTTGACGGTAAAGCCGCACGCGACGTTCCGGCGCGACGGTCTCGATACGTTCGTCGACGTGCCGGTGAGTTTTACGCAGGCTGCGCTCGGCGCGGCCGTCACCGTGCCGTCGCTTGAAGGTGACGTTGCGGTAACGCTCGCGCCCGGAACGCAAACCGGAACGACGATGCGTCTGCGCGGCCGCGGTATGCCCAGCGTTCGCGGAACGCAGCGCGGCGACCATCACGTCACCGTGCACGTGCTCGTTCCCACCAAACTCAACAAACGCCAGCGCGAGTTGCTCGAAGAGTATGCAAGGTCGGGCGGCGACGCGATCGACGAACGCAGTTTCTTCGAGCGTGTAAAAGACGCATTTCGTCCCGAGTAAGAGATTCGACCATGCCTGCGCGGCGATTCTTCGTGGAAGGCATACGCGCGACGGGGCAACGCGTGACGATCGGCGGCGCCGATGCGCGCAAGATCGTCGCGGTGTTGCGGCTGCGCGACGGTGACGACGTCGAGTTGATCGACTCGGCCGGAACGCGATTCGACGCGCGCTTGCACGTCGACGGCGTGGAAGTTACAGCGTCGCTGGTGGCGGCGCACGCGAACGAAGCTCAAACGGCACGGTCGATCGACGTGGCCCAGGCGATTCCCAAAGGGCAGAAGATGGATTTCGTCATTGAAAAGGCGACCGAGCTCGGCGCGCGAGCGAT
This sequence comes from Vulcanimicrobiota bacterium, assembly GCA_963715435.1. Taxonomy (GTDB): domain Bacteria; phylum Vulcanimicrobiota; class Vulcanimicrobiia; order Vulcanimicrobiales; family Vulcanimicrobiaceae; genus JAFAHZ01. Next base: position 721,564 of record OY970243.1, on the reverse strand, counting down.
TCTGCCGTTTTGCAGCGAGCGCAGCGTTGCGCACGCGCCCGCAAGCGCAAAAGTCGAGCGGTGGCGGCGGCTGGCACGCACGGCGGCACAGCAGTGCGGACGCAGCTTCGTTCCCGAGATTCCTGCCGCGCTTTCGTTTGAACGGCTGCTCGAGCGCTTTTCGGAATACGACGTCGTGCTGTTTCCGTGGGAACTCGCAGCGGCGCAACCGCTGCGGGAAACCCTGCCGCCGCTGGTCAACAAAGCGTCTCGCGTGCTCGTCGTCGTGGGCCCTGAAGGGGGCTTTTCGCACGCCGAGGCCGACGCGGCGGCAGCCCGAGGCGCCCATCTCTTGTGGCTGGGGCCGCGCATCCTTCGCACCGAGACGGCCGCCATGGTCTTGCTTGCCATTCTCGAATACGTGTAGTCCAAATGAACCAAGCCGAGGCAGTAAGGCGCCTACGCACCGGCGGGGCACTGGCGGTTGCGACAATTGCGCTCATGGTGGTCGTGCAGGCCGCGGTGATTGAGTACCGGTTCGCGACGGCGCCGGTGCAAGAGGACGTCGTGAACCGCAGCAGCTTGCGTCGCGCTCAGGCCATGGCGGTTCTTTACGAGGCTGAGCGTGCCGCATCGACGCCGTCCGCCACGAGCGATCTCCGTGCCGCCATCAACAAGCTTGACGAGCAGAACGGCGAGTTGCGCGATCTCGGCGGCGCCGATCGCAAGCTGTTCGAGCAGTTCGAGGCGACTGCTCGCAAGGTGGAGTTCGATCCGAACGATGCCGCGTTGCGAGACCGGCTTCGCGCGCTTGGACTGCAAACGTACGGCGCTTTCGACCGCGCGACGCTGGAGACCGCGCGCCGCGGAAACGGCCAGCGAGCGACGTCGCGCAATATCGTCCTGGTTGCCGGCGGCGTCATTCTCGTCGTGGTCGCTGCCTTGTATGCATTGGTGATCCGGCGGCGTGAAGCGGCAATCGAATCGGCGTTACAAACGGTCGAGGAACGTGGTCAACGGTTTGCCGCGATGTTCGACAACGCATCGGAGATGATGTGTATCTACGATTGCGACGGCAACATCAGGCGAGCGAACCGCAGTGCGCTCGTAGGTCTCGGCTTCGGAACCGACGCGGTGGGCCAGAAGTACGACGTGCACGTCGCGCCGGCGAATCGAGCACAGGCCGCCGTTGAGTTTTCGGCCGCAGCGTCCGGCAAAGCTGTGGAGTTTTCGACCACCTTCATCGATACGCAAGGACGGGAAATTCCGGTCATCGGCAGCTTGGCGCCGATCCTCGTCAACGGTAGCGTCGAAGGCGTCGTCGGATCGGCACGCGACGTTACGCTCGAGCGGCGATTCGAAGCCGAGTTGCTGCGCAGCAACGAACGCTTTCGTTCTCTCTTCGCCTCCAGTCCCAATTCGATTCTTTCTGTCGACGCCGAAGGCATCATCACTGACGCTAATGCCGCCTTTGAGCGCCTCACCGGGTACGCAGCAGCGAGCATCGTAGGCCGGCATCTTACGGTCGTCGTTCCGCCGGGTCAACGCGAAGCCGCGCGTGCCCGTTTCGACGAGCTCCTGACATCTCCAGCACGCAGTTACGACGCGGTCACTTACTCTAAAGATGGCCACTCAATACCGGTTCACGTCGACGCCACTCCGATTCGGCTCGCGGGCCGAACGGAAGGCCTTTTCTACACTTCGCATGATTTGAGCGGCGAACGGGCCTTACGCCGTCAGGTCGAGCAGTTCGACGAACGTCTCACGACGTTGTTGCAGGTTGCGGGATCGTCGTGGAGCGGCGGCGCTCAGATCGACGAAGCGTTATTTCTCGGCTCGAACGCGCTGCAAATGTCGCACGCGTTCGTCGTCGAGATGCGCAGCGGCGAACTGCTGGTTGTTCATCGCCACGGTGTCGACGACATGTTTCCCGTGGGACATCGAATGCACGTAACGCAAGCGATCGGCGAACGTATCGCCGCGAGCGAACGCGCCGTTGCCGTCGATGACCTCACGGTCGAGCCGTATGCAAATGAGATGAAAGAGCGCCATCTTCCGTGGAGGAGTTATATCGGCAGCCGACTTACTGTCGACGGCACTCAGTTCGGCGCGCTCCTGTTCTTAGACAAAGTGAAGCGCGACCCCGGATTTGAGCAGTCCGACATCGATTTCATCGACGTGTTAAGCTCGATGATAACGACAGCCATTTCGCGTGAACTCCGCGGTAAGCAGTTGCAGGAACGCGCGATGCACGACAAATTGACGGGACTTGCCAATCGAGCCGCGCTAGAAGAGCACTTCGTGCGTGCGGCGGCGCGTGCTCGGCGCAGCAACGAAATCGTTGCCGTTCACTATGCCGATCTTGACGGTTTCAAGGCGGTCAACGACCTGTACGGTCACGCGGCCGGCGACGAGGTCCTTAAGGAAATCGCGCGCCGGTTCCGCCTGGCGGTGCGCGCTCACGACGTCGTTTCACGGCTAGGCGGCGATGAGTTCATCATCCTGCAAACGGCGGTGTCCCAGATTTCCCACATTGAAGCGCTGACCGAAAGGATTTACCGGTTTCTCGACAAGCCGATTGCGCTTTCCAGCGGTGCGAACGTCACGGTGGGCGCCAGCATCGGGGTCGGCCTCTTTCCCGAACACGGAGACGACCTGCAGCGTCTGCTGCAGGTCGCCGATGCGGCGATGTATAGAGACAAACACTTGCGGCGTGAGGGAGCATAGGACGCCGTCCGTGGGCCGACGTACTAACGCGAATTGACATGGCGTTTCCCTTTTCCATCGTCATTCCGACCTACAACGAAGCCGGCGGCATCGAAGAGCTCTTGCGGGCGCTCGATGGCGTCTTCAAGACGCACGGTCTCGACGCAGAGGTGGTCGTCGTCGACGATAACTCTCCGGACGGCACCGGTGCGATCGTCGACCGGCTCGCCACGGAGCTGCCGGTGCGGTGTTTGCATCGCCCCGGGAAAATGGGATTGTCGAGCGGCGTGATCGATGGTTGGAAAACGGCGCGCCCGCAATCGCGAGCGCTCGGCGCCATGGATGCCGATTTCAGCCACGACATCAACGTGTTGCCCGCGATGGTCGAAGCGTTGGAATCGGGCAAATACGGTTTAGCCGTCGGCAGCCGCTACGTTCCGGGCGGCGGCATCGAGAACTGGCCGAAACGGCGCATCGTGACGTCGCGCGTCGCGTGCATGCTCGCGCGCCCGCTCACGGGCGTCAAGGACGTCACGAGCGGATATTTTCTGGTCAAACGTGAAGCACTCGACGGCGTCGAGCTCGATCCGATTGGTTTTAAGATCGGATTGGAAGTCATCGCCAAGGCGCACTACGAAAAAGCCGTCGAGATTCCTTACGTTTTCAAAGATCGCACCGTCGGCGAGTCCAAGCTGAATCAAAAAGAGATCGTCAACTATTTGAAGCAGCTGCGCAAACTGTATACGGCCAGGCTCCGATGATGCCGATGCCGGAGTGGCTGCGCGCACGGCGCGGCGGAGACGCAGAGACGCGCGACGCTGCGTTATGGACGAAGTGTCCGAAGTGCGGCGAGGTGCTCTACCGCCGCGATCTTGCGGCAAACGCGTTCGTCTGCCCGCGCTGCAGCCATCATTTTCGTATGGGCGCTTACGATCGAATCAGCACGATCGTCGACGGCGATTTCACGGAAATCGGTGCCGAGATCGGCGCCGGCGATCCTCTGGAATGGTCCGACAGAAAGACGTATCCGGTCAAGCTGCGCGGCGATCGCGAGAAGAGCGGACTCAGTGAGGCGGTCGTGTGCGGATTCGGTCAAATCGGCGGATTCGACGTGGCGCTGGGCGTTATGGATTTCCACTTCCGCGGCGGTACCATGGGAACGGTCGTCGGCGAGCGCATCACGCTACTGCTCGAAGAAGCGCGCAAGCGGAAGATCCCGTGCATCATCTTCACCGCGTCGGGCGGCGCGCGCATGGAAGAGGGTATGCTGGCATTAATGCAGATGGCCAAGACGACCGGCGCGGTGGCCAATTTCATGGAAGACGGAAACTTCTTCGTCACGGTGCTTACCGATCCGACGACCGGCGGCGTGTCGGCGTCGTTCGCATTCCAATCCGACGTCATCATCGCCGAATCGCGCGCGAACATCGGCTTCTCCGGGCGGCGCGTTATCGAGCAAACGATCCGGCAGAAGCTGCCCGATCAGTTTCAAACGGCGGAGTTCTTGTTGGAGAAGGGCCAAGTTGACATGGTCGTCGATAGGCATGCGCTCAAGGATACGCTCGTTCGGCTGCTCGAGTACGCCGGTGGGGGCACGCTGCGCGCGTGAGCACGATGCGAGCCATTGTCACGGACAGGATGTCCCAGCGCGTAAGCGCTGCACCCGGAGGGTGGTGAGATGAACGGCAACCTGATCGTCGAGCGCGAGAAAGAGCTGCTCGTTCTCGAGCGCCGCATCGAAGAGTTGCGCGCCGCCAACGCGACGCAGCCGGTCGACATGTCGTTGGAGATCGCAGCGCTCGAACAAAAATATCGGGAGATTCTGCGACAGGTCTTCGGGTCGCTGACGCCGTGGCAGAAGATCCACATGGCGCGCCACCCGAGCCGGCCGACCTCACTCGATTATATCTCCGGCCTCGATCGCTTCGACGAGCTGCACGGCGACCGCCATTACCGCGACGATCCGTCCATCGTCGGCGGTTTCGCGCAGCTTGCGGGCCGCTCGATAATGGTGATCGGCGAGCAGCGCGGTCGCGACACGAAAGAAAATCTCAAGCGGAACTTCGGCATGCCGGCGCCCGAGGGGTACCGCAAGGTTCGGCGCCTCGCCCACGTGGCCTCGCGTTTGGGTCTCCCCATCGTCACGTTCGTCGATACCAAGGGCGCCGATCCGGGCATTTCCTCGGAAGAGCACGCTCAGTCGGAAGCGATAGCGATGTGCCTCTACGAGTTTTCGACCGCACGCGTACCGATCGTGGCCACGGTCATCGGTGAAGGCGGATCGGGCGGCGCGCTCGCTCTTGCAATCGCCGACCGAGTACTGATGCTCGAGCACAGCACCTATTCCGTTGCGTCTCCCGAAGCGTGCGCTGCGATTCTCTGGTCCGATGCAACAAAAGCGGAAGAGGCCGCGTCGCGGTTGAAGTTAGCCGCCGAAGACCTGCGTGCTTTCGGTATCATCGACCAAATCGTGCCGGAGCCGCTGGGCGGAGCGCACCGCGACGTTGCCGCCGTCGTCGCGAAAACGCTCTCGGCAATTGAAAAAGCCGTCGCGAGTTTGGCGGCGCTGCCGGCGGAAAGACTGTTGGAGGACCGCTATCGAAAGTACCGGCGGGTAGGAGCGTGGCAGGCGGAACGAATGGAGCCGATCGGCGAGGGCAGATGAAGCAGCGCAGCTGGTCTGCCGGGTTTATCGTTCGCTTCTTCGGCAGGTTCGTCGCGGTCTCGGTAGCCGTTCTCATCATCTTACTCGTCGGAGTTCAGTTCGCTCGAGCCATCGATCAAAACGTCGCTATGGCGCGCGAACTTTCATCCGTTCGGTCCGATATCGATGCCCTCAAGCTGCGGCGGGAACGCCAGCGCCGCGAGCTGGTGCGGCTCGAGGATCCGCAAGGAGCGGTTCCCGAGATTCACGACCGGCTGCGCATGGTCCGGCCGAACGAAACGATCATCTTCGTCAGTCCTGCGCCGTCCGCAAGTCCGTAACTTGGAACTCGTCGGCGGCATCGTCATCAATCTCAACGCCTATGGCGCGACCATACGATTGGAAAACGGCGAACTCGCTAGCGCGCCGGCCGGCGATGTCGAAGCGCACCGCGCCGATTATCAGCGCTCGCTCATTCGCCGCAAGCGCCTATCGTTCGATCTGCGCCGGGACGGACGCCGGCGTCCGACGGTTTTGCTGGCGCCGCAGATTCGCGACGACGACTTCGAAGTGCAGATCGCTTCGTATCTCAAAAGCACCGAAGAGTGGGAGTCGCCCGACGGCATCCCCGCAGCCGAACGCCATTTCCTGCAGAAGAAGCGTCGCGCGGCGCTCTTTGAATCGAAGCATAGTGGGTAAGACGGGCCAACTTCGTTGAGCAAACAGTACGCCGTTATTTCGATCGGCACGAACTCGACGCGCGTAGTCTTAGCGGATATGGCTCCGGAGTTGCCGCGCGTCGCTCTCGCGCAGGCGATCGGTACGCGCATAGGTGAAGGTCTCGGACCGCGCGGACACTTGGGTGAAGAACCGATGCAGCGAACGGTCGACGCAATCGGCCAACTGCATCGCGCCGTGCGTGGACACTACCTGAAGCTTTTCGCGATTGCCACAAGCGCCGTACGGCGCGCCGACAACGGCGACCAGTTCTGCGCCCGCGTCCAAGCCGAGCTCGGCGTGCCGCCGCGCGTGCTCGACGGCGATCAAGAAGCCGTAGCATCGTATCGCGGTGCGATCACTGCGTTCGGAGCGCTGGACGGCGAGCCGGTCGGCGTCATCGATATGGGCGGCGGGAGCACCGAATACGCCGTCGGCAGCGGGCCCGAACCGAAGCAATTCATGTCGTGCGAAATCGGTGCCGTTCGTTTAACCGAAGCCGTACCGGAGTTGGCCGGACGCGACGGCGCCGTAGCAGTAGGTACGATCGAGCGCGCACGCGCGATCGCGCGCGAGGCGCTGGAGCCGATTCGCGACTATCCCACCATCGAACGATTGGCGTTCGTGGGTGGGACGGCTACGACCGTTGCCTCCATCGTCCGGGGTTGCAAGGGGAAGATCGCGTCGTTTACGCTGACGCGCGCGAACCTGCAAGAAGTCTTGGCACGCCTGTGCGGTATGATGCTCGAGGAGCGCAAAAACGTGGTCGGGATGAAACCGCAGCGCGCCGACATTCTCCCCGCCGGCATCATCGTGCTCGATACAGTGCTCGACATCGTCAAGTGCGAGATGGTCGTTGCGACGACCGCCGACCTGTTGCTCGGCTTTCTGTTGCAGCAGCGTGATTCGGGTGCGATCGGGGCAGGACAACGACAGCCCGCCCACGCAGGCTCCGAGACCCGAAGGGGGCATTGATGAACGACCAGCAGATTCGCACTCATATCGAAGACCTCGTTGCCGAAGAGCATCGTCTGCTCGAGCATGGCGATTTAGGCAAACTGACGCCCGACGATCAAGAGCGTCTCAAGACGCTCGAAGTTCAACTCAATCAGTATTGGGATCTGCTGCGTCAACGGCGCGCGCGACGCGACGCCGGTCAAGATCCGAACGTGGCGCACCTGCGGTCCGAAAACGTCGTCGAACACTACCGGCAATAAAGGTGTCGTCCTGAGCGTAGCGAGCCGAAGGCGAGCGAAGTCGAAGGGCAGGCGCATCGTACGCCTAGTCGAAGGCAGGCGCATGAGCCGCGTGGGATGGTGGTGGAATAGGCAGACACAGCAGACTTGAACTACAAGTTGAGCCGTAGGATGAGAAATCGCCTACGGGATGCGCTCAAATTCGGCGAACTCTCTGTCGCGCAGACGTGACGACGCCGAGCCAAGTCCTCGATAGAGGGAAGGTGTAGAGACTGGACGGGCGCGGCCTAAGTGAGATCGCGATGTCATACGGTCAAGGCACAGTCCGGACCACAAACGGCATTGCCGGTAGCGAAAGCTACAGTGGTGCGAAAATCTGCAGCCCGAAAGGGCGTCCGGGTTCGACTCCCGGCCATCCCAAAAGAAACCATACCTTACGGTTTTCGAGCGGCAAAGCCGCCACGGTACGGTGCCCAATTAAAAGGCCTCCAATTTGTGGTTGGTCTGGGAATTGCCCGACCGAGCGGGAACTGTCACCCCGTCGGAGCGACTGAGCCCCATCGGAGGATGCCCTCATAATGTTGCGAGTATTGACAAACCTCATCGCTGCGGGGACCCTCATCGCTTGGCCGCAACCGCCACTGCCACCCGCGGTGATTCCCGCTACGGACAACTCCTACGGTCACAAGCTGGTCGATCCGTATCGCTACTTCGAGAACCTTAATGACCCCCGCGTGCAGCAGTATTTGCGACAGCAAGCCGATTACACCAAGGCCGTATTAGACAAACTCGGCCCTGGGCGCGACAAGATCCGCGCCGACATCACGCGCCTCTCCCAAGGGCGAACCACGGTTGGGGACTTTATCCTCATTGGGGAACGGCTCTTCTATCTCGAGCGGCCTCCCGGCGTGAACGACGCGCGCTTGATGGTGCGCGAACGTACGGCCGCGCCGCGATTGCTTCTCGATCCAGATGCACTCGCGAAGAGAACCGGCTCGAAAGCGCACTTCGCGATCTCGAACGTGCTGCCGTCGCCCGACGGCGCGTACGTCGCGGTTGGCATCGTGCCCGGTGGCGCCGAGCCGCAGACCCACACGCGTGTTATTAACGTCGCCGACGGTTCATTGCTTGCCGAGGACTTTCCGCGGACGTGGTCCGGCGCAACTGCGTGGGGACCTGATAGCAAGACGTTATTCTACAATCAGCTAGCAGAGCTTAAACCCGGCGAATCGGAGAACGATCGTGAGCTTCGGTCGAAAGCGTACCGGCACACGATCGGCTCGAGCGGTCCGGATCACGCCATTTTCGGCATGGGCCTCGATTCGAAGGTTCCGATGGTCCCGATAGATTCTCCCTATATCGTGATCTCGCCCGCGTCGAATTTTGCCATCGGCGTCGTCGACCACAGCGTCCAAAACGAGCTAACGCTCTACGTCGCACCGGTTGCCGCGGTACTCTCGGCATCGGCGATTTCCTGGCGCAAAGTTGCCGACGTCGAAGATGCGGTAACGTCGTTCGATCTCAAGGGGTCGACGATGTACGTGCTGACGCACAAGAACGCGCTACGGTATAAGGTTGACGCGATCGATTTGAGTCGTACGGATCAAGGGGCGGCCAACGCGACGGAGGTTGTGGCAGAGAGTAACGTCGTTATCCAGCAAATCGCCGTGGCTCAGGATGGCTTATACGTTCGTGGTATTCTCGGCGGCTTGGCTAACCTTCGTAAGCTGCCCGACGACGGAACAGGCGCGATTGGCACGCTTAGCGAGATCAAGCTTCCGTTCAGCGGGACGCTTGCGGAGTTTACCGTGTGGCCGCAGGCTCCCGGAGCGGTGATCGGCCTCGAGTCGTGGACGAAGCCGCTGCGCGTGTACCAACTCGATGCTAGTAGCGCGTTAACAGATACACAAATTGCGAAGCCACCCACATACGACGTGTCGCAGTATACCTCGATCGAAGTAAAGGCTCGGAGTGAGGACGGAACGATGATTCCTCTCTCGATCGTGATGCACCGCGGCGCCAAACTCAATGGATCGAACCCCGTGTACCTCCAAGCGTATGGCGCCTACGGACTTGACATAGATCCAGCTTTCTTAGGCCGAGGGCTTGCGTGGCTCGACCAAGGCGGCATCTGGGCCGCGGCACACGTGCGCGGCGGCGGTGAATACGGTGAAGAGTGGCACCTTGCGGGGAAGGGCCCGACAAAACACCACACCTTTGAAGATGCCATCGGCGCGGCGCGGTACCTCATCGCCAAGCGCTACACGTCGCCGTCGCACCTTGCCATCGAAGGGACGAGCGCGGGCGGGATCATGGTGGGCGGGGCGATCACTCGTCATCCTGAATTGTTTGCTGCAGCTCTCGACGTTGTCGGATGGACCGATATCCTACGCTCGGAAGCAGCCGATCCGAACGGTGTACCTAACGTGCCGGAGTTCGGCTCGGTGAACACGGAAGCCGGTTACAACGCACTCTATGTCATGGACGCGTATCAGCACATTACGGACGGCAAGGCGTATCCGGCCGTGATGGCGATTACGGGGATCAACGATCCACGTGTGGCACCATGGCATCCGGCGAAGTTCGTCGCACGGTTGCAGCGGGCGTCGAGTAGCGGCCGGCCAGTATTGTTGCGCGTCGATTACGACGCAGGTCACGGAGGGCTTGCCGCCTCTGACGCGCAGCTTCAGTCGCTCTACACCGACGAGTTTAGCTTCTTGCTGTGGCAGTGTGGAAGCCCGCTCTTTGCCGGAATTCCGACCCATATCGCAGCCCGTTAAGGAGAAGGCCCGTCGCAACCATCGCCGTGTCACATTTTGTCACGGACGAGCCGAGAGCAGTCGCAACTGGGAGGGATGGTTCGGGAACCAGTGCGGCGGAAAAGCCTGACGGGATAACACTTTTCGGTAACGGGCGGAATCGGCTGGAATCCCAGAGCTTAGGTTCGACTCCCTTGCTCGTGCCGGTGTCACAAACGCACTTTAGGCGGTGTTGTTGTGATGATGTGGAAGGCCAACTAATCGTGCGTCCCATCAAGCTTTTGGCGGTTCTGACCGTGGCAATCGCTTTTAGTGCCTGCGCGAGTGCTTTCTCAAGCCAAGGAAGCGCCGGAGCCCGCTACTGGCCGGTGGTTGGACCAGTAATCCAAAAAGACGGCGCGAGGTTTCGCCCGCTGTGCGGCCCCGTTCGTTATCGCGACGAAGCGCGCTGTTTTAGCTGGATTCGTCTTGATCGAATCGTTGCGGACCCGCATGTGACGCTGCACTCGATTCCCAGCCAGGCCGGATATACACCGCAGGATTTACAGAGTGCGTACCAGCTGCCAGATATCGGCGGCCGCGGCCAAATCGTGGCGATCGTGGACGCATATGGGTACCCAACCGCTGCAGCCGACTTGCAATACTATCGCGAGGCGGCGGGTCTGCCGAGATGCGCGTATGGCGTGCGACGAAAGTCTTGTTTCCGGATCGTCAACGAAGACGGGAAACCGTCACCGCTTCCGGGCATTGGTTCCGACTGGCGCGGCGAGCAAGCTCTAGATCTCGACGCCGTGTCGGGAACATGCCCGCATTGCAGAATCATTCTTATCCAAACGCAAAACCAGCGTTTTTCGAGTCTTAGAAAGGGCGTAAAGACTGCACTTGCCATGGGAGCGACAGTCGTCAGTAATTCGTATGGCATCGCGGAGAAGGCCTACGCACCACACTTCGCTCCCGGCCCCTTCCAGGGCATCGGACACGTTATCGTCGCAAGCGCCGGTGACGAAGGCGGTGGACTAACGGATGGCGGTGGTTCAGAACTACCGTGTGCCTTTCAACAAGTCGTATGCGCAGGCGGCACAGACTTACAACGATCCGGGAGCTCTTGGACCGAAACGGTCTGGAATACCTTAGGCATTCTTTGTACGTACGGCAGCTGTGGAGGCACAAGCTCAGGGTGTAGTACTGACATCGCAAAACCGATCTGGCAAGTCGGCCGCACGTCGTGCAAGGGGCGCGAAGACGCTGACGTCGCGGCCGTCGCGAGCCCGCTTCGCGGTTACGCCGTCTACAGCGGTGCTTTCTACGGCTGGGCAATGATCGGCGGAACATCGGTTTCAGCACCGGTGATTGCTGGAATCTACGGCCAAGCCGGCAACGCCTCGCAGCAAAACGGTGCCTCACACTTATGGGCGCATCATCACGGACTCTTCGACGTCAAATTAGGAACGAACGTTTTTCTCCCGGTGACCGGGCCATGTGCGTCCAGCGTTCCGAAGACCTGCACGGCCGGCCCTGGCTACGATGGTCCTAGCGGCTGGGGTTCACCCCGCGGTCTTAGCGCCTTCTAGGTCGAAACCCCGAGTTGTGGTTTCGACTCCCGGCCATCCCAATAGAAGCGATGAGTCGTTGCGTTAGTAGGTAATCCGTCCGACCTGTGATGAGAGCTGCGTGAACCACAGGGTGTAGTTCGGCCCGCGGGCGATATCAATCGGACCGGATTTCGGCGTTACGCCTTGTGTGAATTGCGTGGCTTTGCCATCTGCCCTGATCTCGCCGATCATGGCCGCCGAACCGCGCTCGATGTACCACATGTTGCCGTTCATATCTGCGGCGATCGCATCGGGATGTTCTGGGTACGGAACGGAGAGAGGAAACTCCGTAACGGTTCCACCGGTCGTGACACGGCCGATTTCAGTCCTTTGGGTAAACCAGAGCGCGCCCTTTCCATCGGAAGCAATATCGTAAGGCTTCGAGTTCGGATCGAGTCCAGTTGAAAACTCGGTGATCGTCCCGGTCATCGTGATGCGTCCTATGCGGTTGCCGGCGTACTCGGTGAACCACATAGCGCCGTCCGGACCAGCCACAATATTCGTGGGGAGCGTGCTCGGAGAAAGGCCAGCCGTGTACGTCGTGACTTTGCCGTGCACGTCACAGCGTCCGATGGCGTTACCCGCTTCGGTAAACCACAGCGCGCCATCGGGCCCGACGGCAATGCCCGCGGGTCCGGGGTTCGAGCCCGGGACGGGAAACGTGGTAATCTTTCCAGCCGTAGTCATGTGCGCGATGACATTGTCGCCGCTGTCAGTGATCCACAAACCGCCGTCAGGACCCGCAACCATGTCGTTGATCGACGGGAACGTCAGCGCCGGCGCAACGAACCCGTATGACGCGACGACGGCGCCGTCGCTCGAAAGCTCATCAATGGCAGACGAGCCAAAATCCGGATCCACGGTGTCGGCAAACCACATAGTCTTCCCGCCGCGGCCCAGCGTGATCGCGCCGAGCGAGTAGTACTGCATTCTCTTCACTGGAAATTCGGCGACCGAGACGGCGCTCCGCGCGATGGCAGCTGGCAACATGCTCTGCGCGAACGAACTCCTCGGCGTCGACCTGCCCAGGCCCTGGCCGCCACTACCTGCGCAACCGGCGAGCGAGCAAACGGTCACGATTGCGATGCATTGAAACGAGCGCACGGACATGGGTTGCCTCCTTTAATGTTAATGGGTCTAGAAAATTAAAGCGCTCAAGGAATCGCTGGGTCCGTACTACGGATGGTGGCGTCCCAATGGGTCCGCAAACGCTTCCCGTCCGGATAGCCCGCCTGCCTAATGAACGTATAGCTGCTACTGACGTCGGTGTCGCTGTAAAGGACGGTTGAAGAGTCGGCGTTGAGAACTCCTCTGTCTGCTCCTTAGCCAAAGAAATCTAAGCGAGGGTGCGTGCGGAACTCTATTCCTGCGCGCGGTTCGCCTGGGTATTTCAGCCGTTAGCGACCGACAGCAACCACCGCGAAAAGAATTCGACTCCCGGCCATCCCAATAAACGCTAACGAACGCGTCGTTTGAGTTCGGCCGTTTCGTTCCCAACCTTCGCAATTGCGTCTGCCATTGCAGCCATCGCCATGCGCAGGTCCGCAATTGAATCTTCACGCCGGCTTGCGAGCGCGTCGTACGCTGATGCGGCGCCGTGCGCGAACTGCGAAAGCGCCTCTATCTCATCAGGCGCGTACGCCTCACTGCCGGCTCGTTCGCCGAGAATGATCACGCCGAGCAGACGGCCGCGCGCGAGCATGGGCGCGGCCAGCGCCCCACGCATCGCTCCCCCATATCGGTGAGGGTCTATCGGTTTGCGCCACGTTTTGAGCGCAAGAATCGCGGGATCGTTCTCGCCGACCGGTTCGATTGCGCCGTTTCCGAACGAGCGCGCAACAGAGAAACTACCGTCACTTTCGAGGAGTATCGCGACGTTGCCGGCGTCGGTATGCAGCGCGAGCTTCTCCGCGGCCTGATCGAGCAGCGCGTTAGAATCGGTGACGTACGCGGCTTCTTTTGAAAAATCGAGAAGCGCGCGCTCGTTCTCGTGCCGTTTGTGGAAGAACGAGGCCTCGATGAAGTGGTCCACGCGCTTGTGGATGGGATTGAGTGAAAGGCCCAGAAAGAGTGCCAACGCACCGTTGGCGATCAGCCCGGTTGCATGGCTGACGCCGACGAGAACGGCTCCCAGCAGCCATTCGAGCAACACGAACGCCGCGACGACGATCGCCGAGACCGTACCGACGACGAGCGCGCGGCTCAAAACGAACTCGAAGTCCAAGACGCGTCGCTTTAACAAGGCGTAGGTAACAATCCAAGCGCCGGCGAGCCACGTTGCGTTTACGAACGCCGACTCACCGACGATTGCAAACCACGACGAGCCGACGATAAATGCGCCGAACGTTCCCAGTACCGTGTACGCAAGAATCGCGATAGGGAGCGGCAAGAGCGTCCAGGCGGTCCGTGGCCGGTCGGCCGCCGCGGTCGACGAAACTGCGATAATCGCGACGAGCACGATCAACAGGCTCGCTGGTACGCCAAACAATCCGGGGACGGGACTAACTCGATCGACGAATGGTACCGGATCGAACGCGAGCGTCGCGATGCCAGCTGTCGCCGCGGCGGCGTTCAAGAAGAAGAAACTGACGAAGGCCCTCGCAATCCACTCCAGCCACGTGCGAACGGTGCTGCGCTCGCCAAACTGGGATGACAACGCGATGAGGATGAGCATTCCAGCACACAGGCATGCCTGCGATCCGAGCAGCAGGGGGAGATGTAGCCAGGTCCAGGGTACGACGAAGAACGTCGGATTAAGTTGGAAGCCGGTAATGGCGAGCAGCGCCAAGGCGAGCATCCGCGCGTCGCGCCGGTCTAGCCGGCGCAGTATGATGAGCAGCGCGCACCCTGCGAACCAAAGGTTAGCAAGTGTGACGAAGAGCATCACGGCGAGCTTCCACGTCCACTGGCCTTCCCACAACGCGCTGCCCGTCACGTCGAGGCGCACCGTGGAATGCCCGCGTTCGACAAGAAGCGTGACCGGTTGCGTCGCCATGAGTTGATAGAGTACGGCAAACCGAGCGTCGTCGTTCTGCTTACGGACATCGACGAGATCGTCGCTGCGCAGTCCGCCGCGCGCGGATGCGCCCCCGAGGACGGGTTCGCCTATCCCCACGACGTACGCCCGAACCGGATGGAAGTTCGAGTCCCACCAGCCGTACCACGGCCGGCCGCCAAGCCCTAATTTGTCGGCGGCCGCGCAAAACGTGATCGCAAACGCTGCCGCAGACAGAACGAGCAGCCAACCCTTCATTTTAGAAAACTTCGCCGCAACTGCAAATGGGTCATCTGCTACGCACAGACATCCGGCGCGTCAGTTTTGTCACGAGGAAGAATAAGGCCGGATCGTCTAACATTTTCTAACGGAGCGGTTGGAAACCGAAGGAACAGGCCGAGATCGGTGGGGAGCCGGGGGCGGTGGAAACCCAGATAGGGTAACACTATTCGGTCACGGTCGGTATGCGCTGGAATCCGCGGTTACGGGTTCGACTTCCGGCCATCCCAATGAGAACGCAGCGTTTATATACGGTTTTCGCCTGGCCTGAAACTCGATTTGTCACGGCGCTTGCGATCTCGGAGTTTAAGGTGTCATGATTCTCGAAAGTGTGACGGTGCACGCAGTGGTGTGCGCAGCCCACAAGCAGGAACGACCTAGACTAACCCTTTCGGGCATCGCCGCCGAGCCCCGGGAGGGTGATAAGTACGGACTAGTCGTCATCGACCTACGTCACACGCCTCAGGACACCAAGATCCAACGTGACATCACAGTCGAGGACCTCACAACACCGGCGCGACGTTGAGGAACCCATAGCATAAGCAATCCCGGTCGCTGTTTCACATTTTTTCACGGACGGGTCGGAAACGGTCGGCTGGAATCCCCGGTCCAGGGTTCGACTCCCGGCCATCCCAAATGGTATTGCGTTATTTTACAGGATTTTTCCGCGCTAGCGCTGAGCGTGCCGGTTTCAAACGGCACGATCGAACTGGGCTCGATCGGTGTAACCCTCGCTCTCGAATGCACTCTGCGACGAGGAGCGAGTCGAAGTCGCACCGACCGTTAATGAAATGGCGAACGCTACATTGCGCCGTGCTTGATGGGGATATTGACTAGCGGACCCTCGCCGCCGACTTGCACGATCGTCTCGCCTTTGGCGACCGACCAGTGATGCACGCCCACAGGAACCATGATAAACGAGCCCGCGGGTAGCGCCGTCGCGTGGGTTTTGTCGACCTTGTCGCCCGTGCCGAAGAGAACCGTCCCCGAAATGACCGTAACGAATTCCGGCTTCGAGTGATAGTGAGGCTGGTTCACGTAACCGTCGGGCTCCTTCACGCGGATGATCGCGGTCCCCGACGCGTTGGGATTGCCAACGAGCGTTACAAGCAAAAGTCCCTTGTTGACACCGGTTCCGGCGACCCAGTGCATGTCGTCGGGGGTGAACGACTGAGGCGCGGCCGTCATTGCGGCCAGGGCCGTTGCGCCCGTCAAAACAACGCCGAAAAGTATGGAAAGAAAGAGTTTCATGGGGTCACTCCTTTCTGCGAATGAGGTTCCGGGAGACGGCGGCCGATGCCTACTGTGCAACCGGAAAGGCTCTACGCGCAGTCGAAGGCGACGGAATGGAGCGCGTCGCACCCAGATGGTAGGAGCCGGTACGGCGGAATAGCCTTACGGGACAACACTATTCGGTAATGGACGGTATCGGCCGGAACCACCGAGTGCGGGTTCACCCCTGCGCCGCAACGAACCAACTGCAGGGTCCATGACACCTCAGCTTTGGCGCCGTATTCTGCTAGCCGTTTGCGCGTTCGGCGTGCTTCAGCTCACCTACATGGTGCTCACTGATCTGACCACATATGCCGCCGTGCCCGGCCTCATCGGCTCAGGCCTGCCCGGCGAGAGTGCCGGCGAAGAAAAGACCGCAACACCTTTCGTCCACCGCTTGACATTCGAACCATCGAACCCGCTCGCGCGCCTTGGCGTCCGAAGCGGCGATCTGATCGACCTTCGGAAGCTTTCGGCGCCGGAGCGCTATCGATTTTACACGCGCTGGTGGTGGCTGGGAGAGCGCGCAAAACTTCCCTTCGTGCGCGGCGCCGGCATAGCGGAAATCCCGCTTCAACCAGTACGGTATGAATTTCCGCTCGAGTGGTGGTTGGCTACTATCGGTCAGTACTGGGTATTGATTTTCGCTGGAATTGTCTCGTGGCGGCGGTCCGACCTTGCGTCCGTGCGAGTCCTTTCGCTCTGTTTACTATCTTGGGAGATTGGCCTGACGTTTCAGAGCCAGAATTGGATAACACCTTTTCCGCTGCTCGATGCGGTACTTAATTCAGTCTACGGTTTTCTCTACTATGGCGGGATCGCGTTGCTCGCAACGTACACGACGCTTTTTTCCGGTGCTGGGTTGTTGTGGCGACGCATACTCGTCTGGCTTAGTTACGCCGCGGCCGCCGCCGCGTCGATACAATCGCTGCTGCTCGCTGTGGGGGCGTGGACTGCCCTTTGGGATGTGCTTGGCGGGTGGCTTTCCGCGACGGCTGTCGCGGATGCCATCCTAGCATTACCCGGCCTCCTTTCTATGGCCAGCGTTGTTCTCACCGTTGCAACATGCTCGCCTGCCGAACGAGCGCGCGTCACTTGGGCAGCGATGCCGTTGGCAATTTTCTTTGGAACGGAGGGCGTCACGAACGGAGCGCTCTCGCCTACCGTGCCGTACTTTATCTCGCATGGCGCTGAGCTCGTCGTCAACTACATGATCTTCCTCGCGCCATTGGGGTTGGTGTATACCGTTCTGAACCGTAGGCTTCTCGACGTTGGATTTGCTGTAAACCGGGCGATGGTCTATTCGGTGGTGTCGGTCGTCGTGGTGGGCATCTTCATTATGTTCGAATGGGCTCTCGGCGAGTGGCTTGGCGGCGCAAGTCACACCGCAAACGTAGCAATCAGCGGTGGATTTGCGCTGCTGCTCGGTCTATCGATTCGAGCTATCCATCTGCGTGTCGACAGGACCCTCGATTCGCTGTTCTTCCGAAAGCGTTACGAAGACGAAAAGGCCATTCGGGATTTCGCCCGGGAAGCAGCATACATCACGGACCCGCGAGTTGTAATCGAACGCGCAGCCGATGTTCTAGGAAATCATGCCGATGCGTCGACGGTTGAGTTTGCCCTAGATGATGGCTCCGACCACTACGGCACAGTCAGTGAGAATGATCCGGCCATCGTCGCATTGCGCACTCACCACAATATCGTGGATTTGCACGATGTGAAGACCGAACTGCACGGCGAGTTCGCATTTCCGATGTTCGCGCGCGGCCGCCTAGTCGGTGCACTCGTGCTTGGACCGAAGCGCTCGGGAGAGTCGTACGCTCCAGACGAATCCGACGCAGTCCTCCAACTCGCTCACGGCGTCGGATCCACCCTGGACGTTCTAACCTCAAAAGTCGGAACGGGAGCCGGGGAACTCCTTAGATCGCTACAGGAGCTGACGAGCGCCGTGCACGCCGGCTTTCAAATGATTGCCGACCGTCTGCCCTCTACGACCTCCCCGCATTTCGGCACGGAGGCTTCGCCACGGGAGCCGATCGTCTAACATTTTTTGTCCTGGAATCCCCGGTCCAGGGTTCGACTCCCGGCCATCCCAAAAAACATTCGGATATCTTAGTGAGTTGTGGTCTTTACCATCTCGCAGGGAGGACCGTACACATCGAAAATCGTTTCGCCGATGGCTCGGCCGTAATGCGGTTCGGTCTTTAATCCTTGCATTACAGATCCCGTAGGTAAAACTCTTTCGGCCGATTTCAGATGATTCTTATTGAAGCCGATGACGAGCGTCCCTTGCAGCACGGTGTAGATGAAGTAAGAAGTATTGACGTGCCACGGGTAGACGAATCCGTCGGCGAATCTTTCCCTAACAAGCTCGCCGCATTTATCGCTATCCTTGCCGCGCAGTATCGCGTAGAACGCGCCCGGCGGCGCACCATTGCTCCTATCGGCGATCCAATGCAGATCTCTAGGCAACGTGTAGGTAGTCGTGGCCGAAAGCGCAACGCCTGGGGCGACGACCAGCACGGCCACAAAAAGAATGCGTCGAAAAGCGATCGAAGGCATAAGTCCTGCTGCTTCGGCTTTGTCGTCGCAACTCCGCCTGGCGACGGGAGTCCTGCAGTTTAGTTTGACGGCCACGAAGCGCGTCACATTTTGTCACGGACGGATCGGAAAAGGCCGGTAGCCGTCGGCATGATCACGCGAATCCCCTTCACTATGGAAGTTACTGACATCGTGGCGAGCAGCAGCCTGGAAGCATCGCTACAGTCAGCTACTCTTATCCTCGATATATGGTCCCCAACCCTGAAGAAGAATCTATTCGCGCTCTTTGTCCGCGCACGAGACGTCAAAATGCAAGAGCATTGCACTAAGTCTTGACTCCACCCGCGCCATGCCGATTGGCCCGCGTATGGTTATGCGATTGTGGCTTTTCGACTGCGAGGATTACCTTGCGGAGGTGGGGTCCGCGCTCATATTCGGCTAAGAATTTCGAAGCTCGCCGAGCAGCTCTTTCGAGATCGTGCCGATCTCCGCATCGAGCGCATCAGCGCGATCGACGATGGCGCGGAAGAACGCGAGTTCTCTTTCGCGCGCATCTGAAGGGTGCTCGTGCAAACGAATGTCGAAACCGGCATTCTTGAAAATGGGGCAGTAGTCGCGGACCATCGGGTGAACTCTCATCGAAACCGTTACCGGCAATCGTCAGTGACGACGTCGCAGTGATGTTTCCGGATCAAAATGCCTGACCAGGGGATGCCATGTGAGGTGCACGTCAGCAAACAGGCTCTAACAGGGTGGGTAAAATGTGAATCGTTGGGCCGCTCCCAGGTAGCCGCACGTAACCTCGCAGCGCCTTTGCATGCGCGACCGGAAGCAACTTTTTTCGCCTTCGACACTATGGCGATGCGACGGCTGACGGGTCGTGGGTGGCGCGGTAGCATGCGCGCGCGTAGAATCGGAGCTGATGACTGGCATGTCGGTACCTGCTTTTGACTTCATAGTGACTAGATTCCATGGTGTTTGCAAGGGAGAAGTGTACGAAATAGCTTTCGATACTACCAAGCCGATGCGAACGATTGCCAGCCGGAAGGACTCGGCCTTCGGGAAACCTTCCGTTGACTCTGACGGAAACATATTTATCGGTTGCCATTCATCTGTATCCGGCAAGGCGCTAATTTTTCGCTTTTCGCAAGACTTAGATCATCCGAAACTGGTCTATCGTAGGGTCATCGCGACTGTTAGCAGTTTGGCCGACCCCTGACTCGGTGATATACAGGCAACATCGACGCTATCAGATCAGCGATTAGGCACAAAAACGTCCGCCAATGAGAAATAACACCCACAAAAGGTCCTGGATATAGAAGAGATGCGCATGACTCGCATGGTGCCATTACTAATACCAGTAGTTATTTCGGCACTGCCTGCGTTTGTAATCGGCTTATTTGCGATAAGTCCTCAGCAAGGGAACGATGTCGAGGGCGCGGCACTGCTAGTAGCGCTTGCATCATGCCTAGGCTTCATTGTGGCGGCCCCATCGGCCGCCATAGCGCTGAGCGTAATAATGCGGTCGCATCCGCTGCGGCTCTCGACCTTTACAGCGGCGGTATTAGGGGCAACGTCGCCGATTATCATCTTCCAGGGGATCGGATTTGGGGCGTCTCCCGTCTCATTACTTTTTTATCCAAGCTCGATCTGGGAAGTGAACGCGGTCCTCGCTTGGCTGATTGCAGTTTCGTACTATTTTTTGGAAGCCAGGATCCTTTATCTCTGCGCAAAACGTGGGATTTTACCCACCATACTGGCGGCGAGTGCGTTCGTCGCCGTTACGGCGATAGCGGTGTTGTTCCTATACACTCATCAAGGACATCGCATCGTCCTTCCAGCACGGATTCGGTGAAGACTGCTCCAACCGCCCCTGAAAATACGGACGTCGCTTTTGAATAATGAGCTGATGGGCAAGCGTAAATACGGATGCGAGCGCTCCACCCGGATGATGACGCGACAACGCGATGCGCTGTAATTTATTTTCTGCTTCCGGCGCTCAGCTTTTATCACGCCACTGCGAAGTACGAGCCGGCGACTGAAGCGAAACAAGCGACGATAGAGAAGGGATTGGGCGACCTGTTCGCTTCTCGCCTTCAAACGGGTGAGCCGGTTTATGGTGGATGGGTCGACGATGCGCAAAGGAGAAGATCTGATAAAGGACTTTCTGGAACAGTAGTCGAGCGGCGCTATCGCTTCCGTGTCACGGTTTTGTCACGAACAGGTTGGGAAAGGGTGGAAATGCTTGCGACACCCCGGGATTTAGTGCGACGGAAAAGCCTTACGAAAAAAAGTATTCGGTAACGCTCGGTATCGCCTGGAATCCCCGGTGGTGGTCCGCCTCCCGGCCATCCAAATAGCTTGCCATTATTTTACGCACGCGCTGTTTTCGTTCGCCTGCGTCAGAAGGGTCGCGCGTTCGCCTCCTCGGCCCTCGTGGCCAACTCGTTACGGTAAAGCGCAGCAACGGGCAACTCAAGCCGAAAATGCTGTCGAGTGCTCTACGACAAGCTGGCTCGAATTACGACGACCTTCGTCGGTATCCGTAGGCCGCGCAGCCTCTCTTTGCCCCGCGGGAAAGCGTGACAGAATAACGCTTTTCGGTGATGGGCGGTATCGGCTGGAATCCCCGGTTGAGGGTTCGACCCCCGGCCATCCCAAAGGAAATGCCCTTGCCCTAAAGGCATTCGTTTACTACCGGGGGCCGCGAGCGGCAAGCAGAAGACTCGCTCCATGAGTAGAGAGCTTCACGTCCATTCCGTCCCTACTCGAGCCGAGCAGATACGAACGGCAGTCGAGATCATCGCGATCGTTGCCGCCGGTTTGTGGGCGCTCTATACATTCGTCTACGAGCAGCGAATCAAACCGCTGGCGGAGGCGCCGGAGTTTTCGCTCCCGACCATCGTGGACCAGGGGCCGACGATCGACGGCGTCGCCTTCCTCACGATTCATAAGCGTCTTGAGAACACGGGCAACGTCCCCGTCGACATTGCTGCCGAATCCCTCACCGTGTTTGGAGAAAAAATCGGACCGGTCACGGGGCACGTCGAACGAAAAGCTACTCCGATCTTCGCCGAGATCAGGGCGGACGTGCCGCGGCAGCAGGTAGCGGTACTCTTTTCGATAGCGAAGCTACGCGCCGGCGCGATCGGAGGTGAGACGAATTTCTACACGCCCGCGCACGCCTCACAGGAGCAGACCTTCCTCGTAGCCGTCCGTTCTAAGACCTACCCGGTCATTCTGATCGTGCGCAAGGACTACATCGCCAAGGCGCCGATTACGCGGAAGATCGCCGTGCGGATCATCAGAACGCCGCAAGGCGCGTACGCGCTGCAGTCTTCCGTGCTCGAGGGCGAGTACGATAATCGAATCGAGTATCCGATCCGACCGTAGCCGGCTCGCGCCCGGCGCAATTTTAACGCGAATGCATGTCTGGTGAACGAGGCAACCGTTAGGCCGGTGGAACAAAAAAATCCCGCTGCAGCCGGGACCTTGTGCTTTTCCGCGCCGACCCGAAATAGTGTAATCTGAATTTTCCTTTGAATCGGAGGCCGAGATGGATTTGCATTCGGCTCGACTTTGCTCAGTTCTCGCCGGGATGCTGGTGCTCGGCGCCTGTGCCGGCAACGGCACAGGCTCTTCGGGGCCAACAAATCCTCTTATTCCGGCCGCGCCGAACGCCGCGAACGCCGCGCATGCAACCTCGTGGGTGGCCCGCGACACCGATGCGCAGGATCTGCTGTACGTGTCAAATGCCAAGGATGGAAGCGTCTACATCTATTCCTATCCTCTTGGCAAGCTCAAAGGGTCGCTGCTCAACCTACACGCCAGTGGTCTCTGTTCGGATGCAAACGGCGACGTTTTTATTCCGAAAGGTAACGAGATACTAGAGTACGCCCACGGCGCTACACGCCCCCTGGCAGTATTGCGTAACTCACTCGGGGGCGTCTCGCAGTTCTGCTCGGTGGATCGCACAACCGGAAACCTCGCCGTTTCGGGGGGCGTCTCCCCCAAGTATGGTGTCGCCATCTACACCAATGCTAAGGGCAACCCTCGAGTATACGTGGAGCGTGAACGCAGCGGTCGCTATTGGTCTTGCGCTTACGACGGCAGCGGAAACCTTTTCGTTGAGGTTGCCGGCAGTTTACACGGCGCTAGCAGCCTGGTTGAGCTACCGAAGGGCGGTGCGCACGTCAAAAGGATTAGTTGGAAAGGGAGCCGGCACCCGCGTCTCGGCTCGATTCAATGGGACGGCACGTACCTAGCAGCGATGACTCCGGCAAGCGGTTCCGAACCGGCCACGCTCTTCCGTTACAGGCTCAGTGGAAGGCAAGCAACGCTGGTCGACAAGACCGCACTCACGGGTGCGGGAAACCCGCTCCACTTTTGGATTCACTACCCGCGGGGCGATGAGACGCTTCCGATCGTCGAAGACGCCGGCGAACCGCTGGCCGCGGCCGTCAGCGTTCACAAATTCGCCATCACCACCTACCACTACGACAACCTGCGAACGGGCTGGAACGATGAAGAATCGGCGTTGACCGCTGCAAATGTAAACAGCGGATCGTTCGGACTGCTGCACACTGTGACGCTTGACGACCAGGTGGATACGCAGCCCCTCATCGCCCCGAATGAAACGACGACGAGCGGCGTGGCGCCGGGTAAACACGACGTGGTATACGTCGCAACCGAGAACAACACGATCTATGCGATCGATGCGTCAAGTGGAACGTTGCTGTTCCAACGAAACTTGGGCACTCCGGTTTCTACGCCTTTGGGCTGCAACAACAACGGGCCAAACGTCGGAATCGACGGCACCCCGGTCGTCGACAAACAGGCTAATGCGATGTACGTCATTGCCTATACAATGCAGGGCAGCGCACCGGCCTATTTCATCCATGAACTCAACCTTTCAAATCTCTCCGACGTCGCAACGCCGGTCGCAGTCTCGGCTTCACACACCTTAACCGACGGTTCTACCTTCACATTTAACGCAAAGTATCAACGACAACGCTCCGGTCTACTCGAGGCGAACGGGAACATCTACGCTGGATTCGGCAGCTTTTGCGACTTTAGTGCATCGAAATCGCGCGGCTGGGTGCTCGGGTGGCAGGCGGGATCACTTACACCGCTTCCGGCGAATCGGATGAACGACACGCTCTATACGTCGCCCAATAGCTTCTACTTGTCATCGGTTTGGATGTCGGGATACGGTGTCGCGTCTGATGCTTCCGGGAATATCTATTTCGCTACCGGCAACTCGGATCCGTCCGGTACGACCTACAACAGCGCTACAAATCTCTCCGAAAGCATTGCCAAGGTCAGTTCGGACCTCACAACACTCCTGAGCTTCTTTTCGCCCTCAGACGTGGACGCGCTCGATAAGGCGGATGAAGACACTGGATCAGGTGGTGTGCTGCTGCTGCCGAACAACGCTTCGGGAGCGCCGCTCGCCGCCGCAGCCGGCAAAGCCGGAACGCTGTTTCTACTCAATCGTAGGAGCTTGGGCGGATACAACCCAAGTGGTCCAAACAACGATCTCGCCGAGGAAAATATCGGCGGATGCTGGTGCGGCCAGTCCTACTTCGACGCAGCGAGCGACTCCGTGCCGCGCATCGTTGCTAGCGGCGGCAACAACGTAACGGTTTGGAAAGTCCTAAACCCGCCATCGTTGGTCGCGGCGGGATCGTCGCCCACGTTACCCGGCCGCCAAGATCCCGGGTTCTTCACGACCGTTTCATCGAGCGGATCTAGTTCCGGTGCAATCATTTGGGCGCTCGCGCGACCGCACACGGTGCCCGGGGACGTCAAGCTTTTCGCGTTTACGTCCGAACCTTCGAGCGGTTCAACGCTCGGAACGCTCTACCAAGCGACGGCAGGCACCTGGGAGTCATCGGGTGGAAACGCAAATCTTGTTCCAGTCGTAGCAAATGGAAAAGTTTATGTCGCGAGCTACGAGCAGCTTGACATCTTCGGCCTCCTCAGTCCCAACGCGAAGGCGGCAACGCCGCAAGCACCGCTAGTCAAAGCGCCCCCCGCCGCTGTTGGCACTCCACACCAAGTCACCGGCACACTCGTTACCATCAGCGGCGCGCAGATTGCCTTGCGCACGCGCACAGGAGCACTAGCTCGGGTTGACGACTCCAAGGCGGTTCTCCAGGAGCGAAGTGCGGTCTTGGTCGTAGGCCGGCCTTTCACTGCCGGCGGAACTTACGATTCAGGCGGCATTTTACACGCCACTGTGATCGTGCGCGCAAAGCCCGCGTCGGCGACATGGCCTACGGATCGTTAGCAGTTACGAGCGCTAGGAAATCGCCAACGTAAACGACACGATCGCATGGTTGTTGCGATCGGCGGTCCAAAACCGCTCGCCGTCGTAGGCAACGCTACGCGGTTTAAACGGAAACGATCGCAGCGTTTCGATCGATGACGCGGCGGCATCGACGCTGAGCCGCTGGAGCTGACCGTCGATCCAATCGTCGTCAACAGTCGCCAAATAGTACGCACCGTCGACGATCGTCATACCGACAGGGCGCCTCTGAAGCTGCACTTCGCGTACGGGCGCGCCGCCCTCGTTGAGCTCGATCAGCTTTTTATCCCAAGCTTGTGAGAGATATAACGTTCCGTTTGCATACGCTAGAAACGATCCGGAGAAAGCCGGGCACGGGAAGCACTCGCTGAATGCCGTGTCGGGCGCAAAGGAATAAACGTACCGCCGGTCCCGTTCCAGGTCGGGCTCGTCAATCGCTGGAGCGAGGATGAGCCGAAAGTCCGAGCCGGTGTAGGTCACACCTAAGGATTGATGCGGCGGAACGAACTCGCTCTGGATGTTCCACGTCTTTGGATCGAGCGCATATAAACGGCCGTTCGCGGCGCTGGTCAGCCACATCGACTGACCATCCCAAGCTAGGCCCTGCGGGCCTTGTAGCGGCGAGGAGTAGCGGATGAGGCCGCTCATGCCGTTCCACTTTGTTGCATCTTCCGCTTTCTCTTAGCTAGTCAGGGCTGAAGGCGGTCTCGCGCTCGGTTCGCCGATGCTCTTGCCATGCCGAGTCACGACCGATAACTTTACCTGAAGGTCCTTTTTCAGCATGCGAACCGCGTAGTTCGCGGGGGTTCAGGTGGGTCACTTTTCAGCCCGCGGGTTGGGTCAATTTTACTCCGGCGCCCGCAACGACGTCCAAAGCCGATCTCAGCACGCGGTTTGGACTGCGGCGTTCTTGCTCGTTGCCATTGCCGTCACTGGGGGGCTGCTTCTTCAAGGGAGCTACCCGATCGCCGATAATGCGATGTTTTCGTACTTTGGGCGGGAAATCGTGCACGGGCACGTTCTGTACGTTGACGTCTGGGACAACAAATTACCGGGGATCTACTGCGTCAACGCGCTCTGGCAAATGCTCTTCGGCGAACGATACTTGCTTCATGCTATTGCGGAAACGTGCGTCGCCATTTTATCGGGGGTGCTGCTGACGCTGGTGTTGCGAAGTTTTGGTCTGCACGACTGGCTCCCGGCGCCCGTCGTCTTGCTACTTCTGCTCTGCCTTGTCTTACCGCTAAACGCTACCGAGGCATACGCCTTACCGTTGCTGCTCGCGTCCATTCTCGCAGTCCGCCGCGCGCTCCCCGCATTATCCGGAGTGCTGGTCGGCATCGCATCGATTTTCTGGCTCCCCTCCGTCTTGATGGTCGTGCCGCTTTCATTGCTCGTGCCGAGAAAGTTTTGGTTGGCGCTTGGGCTTGGCGCTCTCGCTCCGCTACTGGCAGTTTTTGGCACCCTTGTCTGGACGCTGCATCCGAGCGGTCTTGCGACGCTACTCCGAAGCTGGGCCGACTACGTCACTACCCCACCCATCGTTGCCATTCACCACCGGCTCCCAATTCTTAATCGCATCGCCGCGTTGACGGGAGCGCTTAACAACTTTTGGTTCGGGTCTATCGCGGCAGGCGCCGCGTCGCTGATTGTGATTCTACTCGGAACGATGCGTCGACCCGCTACCCAAGCCCAGCGCTTCGGGCTCTGCTGGACTGCAGCCATGCTCGCCGCTACATTTGCCGGAACGCGATTTTACTCGCATTACTTCATTCCATCGCTCGCGGCGATGCTCTTTACGATCGCTACGTTTGGGGTGAAGAAAGGCCGGAACACCGCCTTTGGTGTGGCGGTCGTCTTCGCAATGTACTTCGGTATACTCACCTTTCGAGAAGTTCGTGGGATATGGATCAGCACGGAAGCACGTTCGGTCGTCGTCGCGCGAATAGCGGCACGGATGCAGCCGATCGTCAACGGAAGACTCACACTGGAAGTCGATTCCTATCGCCCCGAGCTCTATCTCGCCTTGAATCCAAAGCTGCGAGGTGCCTATGAAATTGCAGCGCCCGCGAACGGCAGGTTTTTAACGAAGACAGTCCAAACGCTTCCGAGAGCCGACATCCGGGTGAGTAACACTGGTGAGGCGGAGTCGGGTATTCGCATCTGCGCAAAAACCAGCAACCCAACGCGAATATTCTCCTCGCCTAAGGTCGCGTCGCAGTTTGCAGCATGTCCATAATGCCTGAAATTAATCGTCTGATACATCTTCTTGTATACGAAGACATACCGGCGGCGCACGACTTTCTCGTCGAGGCCTTCGGATTTGCGCCGGGTGGTGTCGAGCGTGATAACCAGGGCGCTCCGGTGCACGCGGAGGTCCGCGCCGGCGATGCGGTGATCTGGCTGCATCGTGTGAGCCCCGGCCATCAGCTGTACTCGCCCCGGGCACTACCAGGTGTAAGCGGCGGTATGTACGTTCAAGTGGACGATGTCGATGCTCACTTTGAACGTGCTCGCGCAGCCGGAGCGCTCATTGACAGCGAGCCGCGAACCGAGCCGTATGGAATGTACGAATACGGCGCATGTGATGTCGAGGGACATCATTGGTGGTTCGGTAGCCCTGTGAGAGTTTAACGAAGTCTTACTCCGGCGGGTTGATGCACGGATGCCGGCGCTCAAGGCGTGATCTTGTACACGGTTCCCGTTCCACCCAATCCGTCTGGACCTCCGGTAAAACTGTGGAGCACCTTCTCGGTACCTGACGGGCTCACGACAAAGATGGTTCCCAGGCCCTTCTCCGTGCGGACCGCCGTGGGAGGTGGTACCGAAGAGCGTACCTTTTACGTCGGTCAGACCGGCTTTCGGATTAGCGCCATCACGAAAGCCGCCTTTGAAAGCGTAAAGCACCTTCAACTTTCCGGACGTAGTGATCTTGAAAACGGTGCCCATACTGTGGGCGCCATCTACCTGGGTCGTACCGTAGAGTTCGCCGCGCACATAAATCAGCGCGGCGTACGGATTACAGCCATCGGTAGGGCCCTTAAAGCTGTAGAGCACCCTTTCCGCGCCGTTCACCGTGACTCGGAAGACGGTCCCACAGCTCGCGGGTCCGCCATAAAGAGTCGTGCCATACAGCGCGCCCTTTACCAGAGTGAGACGTGCGTACGGGTTTCCTTCCGTCGGACGAATTCTTGAAACTGTAAATCGCTTTTTCGCTTCCGGCCGTCGTAACTCGGAAGACGGTGCCCGTACCGTTCGTGCCACCGCTTGCAGTCGTACCGTAAAGCGTTCCCTTTACGTCGATCATCCCGGCGTAGAAAAGACACGGGATCCGCCGCTGATGTTCGCATTCACACCGGACATCACCGCTAGCGGCTTGGCTCCGGGCCACCACTTTGGTGCTAGAATCGATGTAGCGAACCGAATTCGCAGTGTCTCGAAGGCGCAACTAGGCGCCCACTTGGTAACGTAAAAGTGAGGTTCACATGTGCAGAAGTTCGTTGCTTAAGACAGTAAGTGCGTGTGCACTTTCTGCAATAGTCGTTTCCCTGGCGGGGTGTTGGAGTCATAGTGCGCTGCCCCCAACGCAAAGCGGGTTGCAGCAATCCTCGCTGAAAGCAGACAAGTCCGTACCGTACCTTTATTGGACAAACAATAATAACGGCACGGTCGGTCGGGCGAACGCTAAGGGTACCGGCGTGAACCAGACGTTCATCCCCTCTATTACCGGCGGAGGTCTGGGCGGCTCCGGTATGGTGGTGAATAAAAGCTACATCTATTGGACTGGCGCCAACGGCGGCACGGCGACGACCATAGCCCGCGCAAACTTAGACGGCACGGGCGTGAAAAAGGCCTTTATATCCGGCGCTCATAACCCGTGCGGAATCGCCGTCAACGGCACCTACGTCTACTGGGGCGGTGACGTCGGCACCGCGATCGGACGAGCGAAGCTCAATGGAACGGGCGTCAAGCAAAACTTCATCACGACGGGAAATGGCGTGTGCGGCGTCGTGGTCACTCCGACCTACATTTATTGGGCAAACTATCGAGCGAACTGGATAGGGCGCGCGAATCTCAACGGCTCGGGAGTAAACCTCAATTTTATCCCGACCGTCGGGTCAGCCTCCCTTGCTATCGTAGGTTCCTACATCTATTGGCTAAACAGTACGAGCACCACGATCGGTCGGGCCAATATCGACGGGACGGGCGTAAACCAGAAGTTCATCACCGGGATCAAAAGCGAAACCGGTTTCATGACAGCCGACGGCGCGTACCTCTACTGGACGAATTGGAACCATGGTAGCGGCACTACCATCGGTCGTGCCGGAATCAAAGGCAAAGACGTGAACCAAAAGTTCATCCGCGGTACGTTGGGAGGATTTGGAATCGCGGTCACCGGGGGAAGCCCCTAGCGACGTCACCTTTTGTCACGAATCGGTTCGAACCGCAGGCGAACGCAATTGCTCGCCGCGAACGATGCGCTACGCCATGCAGCATCCGGTTTCGCGTCTTACGCCTGCCTCATTGATTCCTGTCGTGGCCGACCCTCGGACCATTGCCGTCGACGTGGACGATACGCTCAACAATTTTACCGAAACCCTGCAGGCCGGCGAGTTTCCTTACGACCCGGCTGACCCTCTGCCCGAAGCCACATTCGAGCGCTATCTCCAAAAAATCCGCAATGGGGACTACGAACGCAGCGACTTCCTCAGCAACGGCTTCTCGTATTGCCGCTTTAAGATCCATCTGCGCTGCTGGCAGGAGGCCCGAGCTCGGCCCGACGGTGTCGAATTCATGCGATGGCTCAGACGAAATCACTGGCGGATCGTCGTCTGCACCGCGCGCGATCTGCGGCGAGGATACGACTGCACGAAAGCCTGGCTGGAAGAAAACGACATTCCCTTCGACTATCTGTTTATGGCGTCAAACAAAGTCGTTTTCTGTAAGGCCTGGGGCATTCGCCATCTCGTCGACGATGCGGCCTTAAGTATCGTTTACGGCGAGCGTTATGATGTAAACGTCTACTACTCTATCATGCCTCATCACCAATCCTTGCCCGAACATAATGCCCGGGGTTTCCAAACGTTCGAGGATGTGAAACGGTGGATCCAAGAGTAACGTTACTCAAGGAGTTCTCCAGAGGGTTCCTCGGCGGCAAAGTAAAGATCGAAACCGAGCAATTCGGGTTCGCCTATTTGCAGCAGCTGCTATCCGATGGCGGTACGCTGGAATACGGACAACTGAGCACCACGCGACTGCTGCACAAATATAAAATCGTCGGCCTAACCGACCGCAGGATGGACGAGCTGCTTCAGATGCACGTTGCCAATGAGTGCAACGTATGCAGGTACTTCGGCGCCGATATGAACGACGTATGTTGCTTCAACATGGACAACAACCAGATACCCGAGAGCGCCGAAATCATCCCGGAGATGAGTCTGGCGCGCGATGCCCTGAGAAACATTCTCCTGGACCTCCGATGCGAGCCGCTGATTATCGCCAGCGGGCGTGGATACCATGTGTGGTTGCGGCTGGACGAATTGGTGGAAAACGAGCTGCTCTACAGTTTCATGATCGCCGCGGCGGCCCGTGCCCTGCTGGCGCTCCGAGCCGCCGGCTACGATTATCACGCCATAAAGTTCAGCTTTTACCCCGACATGAAGGTCAACGAGGGAGTATCGCTGCGCCTTTTCGGCTCGGAGCACGCCAAAAACAGAGTATTCAGCCGTGTGTTTACGCCCGAAGGGCTTCTCGATGAGGCCGGCTCTTGGAAGTACTTTGAGCGATTCGTTCGAGGCAAAGCCACGTCGAGCGCGACGTTTAGATCGGCGCTCGACGAGCTGCAACGCGAGATAGCCTAATAATCGTCGGGTGCGCGGAAATCCAGTGGTTCGTTTTCGAAATAGGTAGCGTCGTACGGCGCCTTTATCGGCACGAATTTCCGGGGCGGCTTCGAAAAGTCGAAGCAGTCGATCAACGGCGAGTTGGCGCGCGTGTCGCTGGCCTGCAGTCTGGCAAGGCCAAACCGGTCTTCGATGAACTTCAGGATGCTGCCGTGCTCGTAGTGGACGTGCGAAACATGCCCCTTCTTTGCGTAGGCCGAGACGATGAGCAGCGGGACGCGAATCCCAAGACCGTCGTAGTCGACGTAGGCCGGCGGCGCCGGGTCGTAAAAGCCGCCGTAGTCATCCCAAATGACGAAGATCGCGGTGGAATCCCAAAATTTCGACTTGCCGACCGCATTGACGATTGATGCGACCCAGGAAGGGCCGGCGGTGGAGTCGGAGCCGGGATGGTCGGAGTCTGCCCAGGTCGGCGTGATCCAGGTTACCGTGCGAAGGTGGCCCCGAGATACATCGGTCAAGAACTGCGAGGGCGGCGACATAATGTCTTTGTTCCAATCCGGACCATTGTAGATCTGCTTAATGGTCTCGTAAGCCGCCCAAATTCCGGTATTTTCTTTGTAGTTGCCGGAAAGGGCGGGCTCCTCGGAATCCGCGCTCATCATGGGTTTATGTGTGACCGGCGTTGCGTAGAATGCCCACGGCAGCCGTTTTTGGTCGAGCTCGTCTCCCAGCGTCTTGTTGTCGAAGCATGGGTGAATCTGTGAGCCGTAGCCGCGCACCTTCGTAACCGTCCATATGAGATCGAACTTGTTGCCCTGGCAGCCCCAGAACGACGTGGGATAGTTGATCGTTGAGCCGGCTTGAGCGGAGATGATGTATTGATGTGAGACAAAGCTGCTGGCATCGAAGTTCGAGGTGAACATTTCGTCCGCGAGAACGTACTGTTTAGCTATGTCGAATAGCGGCTTGGTTTCAGACTGCGGCACGTAGCTATACATCGGATAACGCATCGGAGGCTGAATCCCTGTCCCGCGGGGCTCCTTATCGAAGCCGTTCATCCGGCAAAGCGTCCCCGGAATCTTCCCAGTGCCGTTGCAGGCCGCCAAGAACCCCTGTGACTGGTGCGCGAGATCCCATTTGGTCGCGATCGAAATCGGCTTCAACACGATCTTGTCGTTCTTGTGATCGTAGCCGTACGTTGCCGTCTTGGCGCCGGGAAAACCGTAGAACAGATTGTTGAAGCTGCGATTTTCTTGAATGACGATTACGACGTGCTGAATTTTCGAGTCGGCTCGTCCGGATAGCAGATTCGGCGCTTGGTCGGGCTCGAGCTCTGCAGATACCGGACTGGGTATCGTGTTTTTGACGCCGCCGCAGGACGATAAGAACGTGGTCGCCGACAAGACGGCGAGCAGCCGCGCGCCGGCTGAAAAACGATTCATGGATCCTCCTTTAGTTCGTATCGGGCGCTTGCATGTCGAGGAATTCGTTCATGAAATAGCTTGCGCTGTGAGGAGCTTTGATTGGTACGAACGTTCGGGGCGGATGCTTGAAGTCAAAGGCATCGGCGGTGGAGTTGGCCCGACTGTCGCTGGCCGCCAACGGCGCTAGTTTAAACGCTTCCTCGACGAACTTAAGGATGCTGCCGTGCTCGTAGTGCGTGTGCGAAACGACGCCCTTTTTTGCGTACGGCGAAATAATGAGTAACGGAAGCCGATACCCCAACCCGTCGTAACCGCTGTCCTTTAGATAGGCGGGGGGCTCGGGGTCATACCAACCACCCGAGTCGTCCCAAAGGATGAATATTGCGGTGGAATCCCAGTAGGGCGACTCGCCGATGGCGTTAACGAGGGACGCAACCCAGGACGGTCCCGTTGCCGAGTTGCTGCCGCCGTGGTCGGAGTCGGCATAAGTGGGGGTTATCCACGTCACGGCGCGCAGCTGACCGCCTGCGATATCGGTCAGAAATTTAGACGGCGGAGAGAATGGCGCAACGTCCGCGTCCCAGTCAGGTCCGTAGCAAATGTGTTTGATGGCTTGGTAGGCGCTCCAGATCCCGGTGGCCCCGGAGTGGCTGTCACCGCCGCAATCTTGGCCGCCGCTTGCGCGCACGGGGACTGAATAGAACGCCCAGGACAGGTTTGCAGCGTCGAGCTCGTCGGCAAGCGTTTTAGGGTCCCAGCAGGGCGCTTCCGTCTTGACGCCCCACTTGCGGTCCTTACCGAGGACGAAGATGGGATCGCTAGGCCCGCCGGTACAGCCCCAGTTCCCTCGCGGATAATCGACCGAAGATTCCGGATTTACGCCGGCGATCAGGTATTGGTGTGACTCAAAGCTGCTGACATCGAAATCCGAAGCGTACATTTGGTCGGCCAAGACGTACTGCTTTGCCATTTCAAAATATGGCGTCGTTTCGCTGTGTGGTACGTAGGAATAAGCCAAATACTTGCTTTTCTTAGGGCAAGGCCCCTCGGACGGGTTACAAGTCTCTCGATCGAATCCGTTCATCCGGCACTTCGTTCCGGGAATCTTGCCGGTGCCGTTGCACGAAGTTATGAACCCGTGGCCGTTGTGTTGCAGGTCCCACTTCGTCGCGAGCGAGACCGGCTTGAGCGGGATCTTGCTGTTCGCCGAATCGTACCCGTACGTTACGGTCTTAGCGCCCGGATAACCGTAAAACAGATTGTTGAAGCTGCGATTCTCTTGAATGATGATGACGACGTGTTGGATGCCGCGCACGTGCCGCTTTGACGGCACGAGGTCAAGATGTCTGACGGCAAGCGGCAGCGTTGCGGGCGCCGGCAGTGCGCTGCTGCCCCTGCAACCTGCGACGAAAAGTGCGATCACCGCCATTGCCAACGGTAAGCTTATGAGCCGAATACGATGCACTCGAATGCCCTTTAAATGCGAAGCGAACTGACCCGCCCATTCTAACACTCGGGCCTCGTTAGCGTCACAGGACCTTCGTCCCGCCCTTGCTCGGGACCACGCGCACGCCTGCAATAATGACTACGGTTGACATTTTGCTGCCCTTGTGTAGTATCTCGTATTAGCAAGCCGAGATTTTCAGCATTCTGATGCTGGCAAGCGTTACTCCGCTAGCGCGCGGAACGCTTGGGAACGGCGCATTTTTACAGCCATTAGTCCGTTGACGGGCAAACAACGCCTGTGGCAGTATTACGGAACTGTATAGGTGAGCTTCGGTTACGTTTTGTAAGCATTTTCACTCCGGTCGGCTGCTAGTAAACTACATCTCTTCATGGGAGTACTCAGTGGCAGAAGACGTGCTACCACGCTCCAAAACTTGGCCTGTCGCCATCGTCGGCACCGGCTATGTAGGACTTGTTACCGGTGCGTGCCTCGCCGAACTCGGCAACGCTGTTGTGTGTCTCGACACCGACGAACGCAAAATTGCCATGCTGCGAGCAGGCAACGAATTGTTCTTCGAGCCTGATTTGCTGGAGATCGCCCACCGTAATCACCACGCAGGCCGACTCGTTTTTTCGGCGGACGTCGTGACCGGTATCCGCGAGGCCGCAATCGTGTTTGTTGCTGTTGGAACGCCGATGTGTGCCGACGGCAGAGCCGATCTCTCGGCCGTCTTCGAGGTTGCCATTACGATCGGGCGGGTTCTCAATGGTCCAAAACTCGTCGTCTTGAAATCGAGCGTTCCGGTAAAGACTTGCGAACTCGTTACCGCAATCATTGCTGAAAACGCGGTGGAGTCTCACCAGGTCGAAGTCATCAGCAATCCCGAGTTCCTTCGGGAGGGCACGGCCGTAGCCGACTTCATGCACCCCGAGCGCATCGTAATCGGTACGGCAAGTGCCCAAGCCGAGACGATGATGCGCGAGCTGTATGCGCCGCTCGGTGCCCCGTTTGTCGTTACCGACGTCTGCACCAGCGAGATGATCAAATACACTGCGAACGCGTTTTTGGCCACCAAAATTTCGTTTATGAACGAGATCGCAAATATCTGCGAGCTGGTTGGGGCCGATGTCAAGGTGGTTGGCGCAGGGATCGCGCTCGACGAGCGCATCGGCAGCCGCTTCATGAGCCCCGGAATTGGTTACGGCGGCTCGTGTCTTCCTAAAGACGTGCTAGCGCTCGAAAGAGTGGCCCACGCGCAGTCGTACGAGGCGACGCTACTTCGTACCGTCGACGGCATCAATCGCGGGCAGGTCAAAAGAAGCTTTGCGAAGATCGAGCGGGCGCTCGGCGGGGCGCTCCAAGACAAGCGCGCGTCCGTGTTGGGCCTCGCCTTCAAGCCGAATACCTCCGACGTGCGTGAAGCGCCGGCACTCTATCTCATCGATTTGCTCGTCCAGTCGGGCGCTTCCGTAGCTGCGCACGATCCGGTCGCAGTCGACGGCGCTCGCGCGAAGCTCGATTCAAGAGTGACGTTTTGCTCGGATATCTACGAGGCGATGCAGGGTTGCGATATCCTGATATTGGCTACGGAATGGGACGACTACAAGGGGATTGATTTTAAAAAGGCGCGCAAGCTAATGCGCGGAAACGTCGTCTTCGACGGCCGCAACATGTTCGACGCCGAGAGCGTCGTCGCGGCGGGATTGCGTTACATCGGCGTCGGGCGCGCGAAGGCGCCGTCTTCCAATGGCGTTATCCCGGGGCCGGGACGGATGGTACCGGTTTGAGCATCGTTCTTACCGGCGCCGCCGGATTTCTCGGGTCGCATCTGGCCGATCGTTTGCTGGCAGACGGCGATCGGGTCGTTGGGGTGGACAATTTCGTAACCGGATCGCGCGGCAATCTCGACCACCTTTCCGGCAACGCGGCATTTAGCTTCATCGAAGCGGACGTGTCGCAGCCGTGGGACTGGGCGGCGCGCATCGAGCCACCAACGTTGATCCTACACTTCGCTTCTCCGGCCAGTCCGGTCGACTACGGCCGTGAGCCGCTCGCTACGATGTCCGCCAATGCGCTCGGGGTGATGCACGGAGTTGCGCTCGCTCATCGGCTGGGCGCACGATTCGTCTTTGCCTCGACCTCCGAGGCGTATGGCGATCCGTTGGAACATCCGCAGCCGGAAACGTACTGGGGGAACGTCAATCCTGTCGGCATCCGCGCCTGCTACGATGAGTCTAAGCGGTACGGCGAGGCCTACGTCACCTCGGCGATTCGAAAGCTCGGGATCGACGGGCGCGTGGCCCGGATCTTTAACACGTACGGTCCGCGCATGCAGCCTGGCGACGGCCGCGTGATCCCGAATTTTTGCATTGCAGCCCTTCGTCGGGAGCCACTCACCATTTACGGCGACGGGTCGCAAACACGAAGTTTCTGTTACGTATCCGATCTCATCGATGGAGTGCTGCGGCTCGCAAAGCAAGACGGTCTGAGCGGGAGAGTAATCAATATAGGCAATCCGGGTGAGTTCACTGTAGCCGAATTGGCCCAAATCGTCTGCGAGTTAGCCGACGTGCCGATCAGAGTCGTGAACTGCGACTTGCCGCCTGACGATCCCACGCGTCGTCGACCCAACATCGACCTCGCGCGGACTCTTCTGGGTTGGCAACCGCGCCTCGCGCTTCGTGAGGGCCTCGTGTTCACCCTAGATTACTTTCGGCGACTGATCGGTTCGCGCGAAACTGCCGCGTTAGGATAGCACCTTGCCTATACTCCATCAAAGCGAGCACCCCATCCTGGTGGTCTTGGTTGTCTTATTTACGCTGTCACAGTTGCTCTACATGGCGACACTCTTGTTGGATGCGTATTTCTTAGCACGTCCGGTAAACGTGGTCGACATGAACGAGCCGATTTTCGAACCGGAAGAAGATTGGCCGTACATCGTACTCTTCTATCCGGTCCTGCGCGAACTGGAAGCGACGATGCGTACGACGTTCTTGTCGCTTTCTAAGATGGACTATCCCCAAGATCGCTGCCGCGTCGTTGCGATACCGAATAGTAACGACCTGGAAACGGTTGCGAGCCTTCGCCGTCTAACCAACGAGTTTCCCTTTCTGCAAATTCTTGAAGTTCCACCGACGAGCGATCCGTCTTGGCAGATAGTGTGGGATGCTTGGGATTCCAATCCAAAGGCTTATTGGTGGCATCAAGGCAAACGGGCCGGCGTCAAAGACTTGCCGCCGAAGAAGACGCGACAGCTTATTTATGCCACCTACCACATGGCCAAGGCGCTCAAGCACGAACCGAATCTCGTCATCGATTATATCGATGCCGATAGTTGCCCTCCGGTCGATCACTTCAAAGGCGCCGTCATTGGGCTGAAGCATTACGACGTGTTGCAGGCCACGAATGTGGTTGGGAATCTCAACGCTTCCATGGCAACGTCATGGCATGCTTTCGATCACATGGCTTGGGACGGGTATAAATATCCGCATCTTTCCGCGGGGAAGCATCAGCCGTATTGGGTCCTCGGGAAAGGACTGTTTTATCGGGTGTCCGACCTCGTCGCCCTAGGCGGCTTCCACCCTTGGATCACGATCGAAGATCCGGAGATCGGATTGCGGTACTGGGCAAACGGGAAGCGCCTTGGAATCCTGCAGAACCCGCTTATTGAAGAAGTGCCGCGGACGTGGCTACAGGGCATCACGCAGCGCAAGCGCTGGATATGCGGTTTCTTTCAAACGCTCGGCCGGCCTCTTGGCTATCTCGGATTGACGCCATGGCAGCGCTTCAAGTGCTGGCTCATCTTTTTGCCGTGTTTGTCGCTTTGGATAAACGCTGTTGGTTTGCCGCTAGGTGTGTGGGCGGCGTGGATGTATTTTTCCCAAGCCCACGTGGTCCCGGCATGGACGTTTTGGATTGCCGTCCTCAACGTCGCGATGTTCGCAGTTTCGCTGTCGATGCTGTATGCGAATACGTGGCGCCGCACGGGGCTGGTCTGCAGACACTGGAGTCAACGCGTGTGGTATATGATTCGCATAAACCCGGTGTCGGCGATGATCTGGTGGTTCCTGTGGGCGATACCTCTCTTCATCGGCTTTCGAATGTACCTATTAGACGAGGGGCTTGCGTGGCAGCGTACTGAAAAAATCGACGCCAACAAAGTACTCATTCGAGCGAAATATAGCAAAGTAACGCGCGACTATGTCGTGCCGAACCGTGACACCCCCGTTGCGCAAATGGAGAAGACGCATAGTGAATAATCATGTTCTCGTAACCGGTGGCGCAGGCTTCATCGGCTCGCACCTCGTCGACGCGCTGCTCGCCAAGGGCTTTGAAGTTACGGTGCTCGACGGTCTGCTCGATCAGGTCCATGGCGACGCGGAGCGCGATTCAGACGGCTGGCCGACTTATCTGGATAAGCGCGCGCGTCGAATCAGAGGCAATGTCGGAGATCCGGGCGTGTTCGAGGATAGCCTTCGCGGCGTCACTCACTTGGTACACCTCGCGGCATCTGTCGGCGTGGGACAGAGTATGACCAACGTCGTCGATTATACGCGAAATAACGTCTTAGCGACGGCGACGATGCTCGAGGTGCTCACGCGGCGACCCCATACGGTTAAGCGAATGGTCGTGGCGTCGTCAATGTCGATCTATGGTGAGGGGGCATACCAGCTTCCGTCGACCGCAGCATTGGTCGCTCCGCCGCCGCGCAGCATTTCACAACTCGCGGCGCACGAATGGGAGCTGGAGCTCGACGGTGAACGGCTGGCCCCCGTTCCGACGTCGGAGGCGAAGCCGCTGAGGCCGACGTCGATCTATGCAATCAATAAGCGCGACCACGAAGAGATGTTTCTGGCCGTCGGCATGGCTCTCCAGATTCCCACGATTGCGCTGCGTCTATTCAATGCCTACGGTTCGCGCCAGGCCTTGAGCAATCCGTATACGGGCGTCGCTGCAATCTTCATCTCTCGACTACTGAACGATCAGCCGCCGCTCGTCTTTGAGGATGGCTTACAGCAGCGTGATTTCGTGCACGTTGGCGATGTCGCAAACGCCTTCGTGACCGTATTAGAGAGTGACGCAGCAGTTTGGGACGCCTTTAACGTTGGAAGCGGTTGCCCCATAACGATTGCAAACATGGCGCGAACCCTCGCTAAGCTTTTAAAGAAAAACATCGAACCCGAGTTTTTGGGCCGTTATCGCGTGGGCGACGTGCGGCACTGCTTTGCCGATGTAGGCAAGATAGAAAAAAGTTTCGGGTTCAGGCCGCGATTCGACTTTGATGAAGGCATGAAAGAGCTCATCGAATGGGTGGCAGCCGTCAAAGCGCCCGTCGATCGTAGCGCCGCAAGCCTCGCCGAACTTGAAAGGCAGAAATTGCTTGTTTAATATCCGGGTGAACAAGGCTCATCTGTTGGTGACCGCGATCGGCTTGTTTGTGTTATCGGGAACGAACGCCGCGAAGGCCGACAGCAACGTCCAAGTCTTTGGCGGGGGACAGCTCGACTTTTCGAACTATGTGTTTTTCGGAGCGACGGTTCCGCTGGCTCAACCATCAGCAGGCAATGGGTTTGCGGTACGAGGCTTAGTCGACACCGGCGGTTACGATTATGTCAGCGGTCGGTTGGGGACGGTCAAGGCAAACTTCGGCGGCGGAGAGCTCGATGCCGTGTTTCAGCTAAAGGCCGCCAATACGTGGAACGATTTTGCCGTAGGCGTGAACGATACGTACACCGGCCTAACGCCGTACGATTCGGGCAATAAGCTTGCCGGCGAGCAGGCCGAACTGCGCATGAGCATTGACGGCGGCCACATCTCCGGACCTTGGCGCACCGATTGGTTTGGTTCCTACGGGCCGCGCCTAGGTGATTACGAGGCGCTGATCGGCGGTACGCATTCTCTCTCTTCGCTATGGCGCATGGGCGTGCAGGCGTACAGCGAGGGCAACCCCAGTTACAGACTCTACCAGATCGGCCCATATGCCGGCTTCAGCTATGAGCAGGATGCAGAACTGCAATTTTCGGCCGGCGAGGCGTGGGAGTCAGGCTTTACCCCCCGAGTGTACGTCAAAGCTGTGTTCAACGCGCGCGTCTGAGGAGCGGGGCTGCACAAACTTCAACGTATCTCTGATCGCATAGTACATGGGTTTGGGGCGCATTGAGGAGTCCAGTGGAAGGCCGCGATTGAATCCGGGACCTCCGCCATCGGTCCAAGCGTTCGGGAAGCGCGCGTAGTCCTGGAGGGTTACTTCGAGCCACGAATGCCGATCGCTTAGGCCCCACGTCGTTACACCCAAGACCGCGCGCTCGTCGAGCACTACTTCGAGGTATCGGCGTGTCTCATCGGCCACCATTTGATCCCGCTGAGCCGCCGTTGCCACGTAGTCCGACTCCTTAACGTCGAGCTCCGTAACGATAATCGAAAGACCCATCCCGACGACCTCTTTGAGAAAACGGGCAATTTCCGATTGCGAAACTTGACCTTTGCGCAGATCGAGGTGCGCCTGCAGCCCCAGACCGTCAAGCGGAACGTTGGCATTGCGTAATCGCTCGAGCAGCTTTAGCAAGAAGTACCGGCGATCGCGCTCCTCCGGAATATCGTATTCGAGACCGTACTCGTTGATAAGGAGCTGTCCTCTTGGAGTAAAAATGCGCGCCTGCGTTAATGCGCGATCGATGTAATCGGGCCCGAAGACGTCTAAAAAGATATTTTGGCGAAGCCCGTCCATCCGGTGGCCAACCTCAATAGGCTCGTTTACGACCTCCCATTGCGAGATGACGTCCCCGTATCTCGGAATAACCGACCCAAAGTAGCGGGAAATGAGATTCCAATCTTGCCGCTCGCGAAGCTTATCGAGGGCCCAGTCCGGTACGCTGAGGTGCCATAGCAGCATGTGGCCTCGAACCTTTTTTCTGTAGGTTGTGGCAAACGATGCCAAATCGTCCATCTTCCCGAACGAAAGTTGCCCGTATTCCGGTTCTACAACGTTCCAGTTCATCTCGATCTCAGGCACGAGATACGAACATTGGCTCAGCACCGCGTCGCGCAGATCTTGCTCGGCGTTAAGCTGATCGATCCTTACTGCGGATCCAAAAAAGCGTCCATGCCGGGCCGCTGCTGCGGCGAGGGTTTCAGAGCGGGCGAAGCTCACGCGACTCCTTACGAGAGACGTCGCCGTCACCGCAGCGAGCGTTCCGATGGCCTGTTTGCGGCTAATTCGTTGGGGCATCGTTTCTTCAACTGTTGTAGCCTCTCATGGCCGTTTCCTGGGTGTCGCCGCCTTAGGACTTCGTACAGGTTTCTTTGACGGTCACCACACGACCGTTGTTTTCAGTAAACGACGTCGTCATGGTCTTCTTCACGTCGCTGACCTTCGTGAAGATCTCCGGCGCGTATGAAGAAACGTCCGGAGCCTTTGTTTGGGATACGTAGGTGAACGTGAGTTGATTACCGGTGGTCATGGCAGCGGTTGAGAGAGAGTAACCGCCTTGGTCGCCATACGTAATTCTGATGAACTTTTCGGCGCGCATGTCGTACGTGATTCTCGTTTGACTGTGGAAGTCGCGGGGTATCCAAGAAGCTTTGTGTACCGTGTCGTCGTGGATGAGCCAATAACCCGTGGGATCCATCGAATAGACCTGCGTCGTAGTGAACGGACCGGGGCGGCGCGAACTGAGATCGGAGCACGTCCACGTTCCGATGAGGTATTGCGCCCGTGAGAAATCAGGCTTCGGCGCCGTTGGAACGGGCGTTCCTTCAACCTGCGTTGTCGCTGCGGAGGCAACCGACCCGCTTGCCAATAGCGTAGCCGTAAACAGTGCGGTAGATAGAGTAAAGCAGTAACGAGAGAACTTCATATGTTATCCCTTCCTTTCGTAAGTCGCCAGATGCGTCCGTGATTATAATCGGTCAACCAAACGCTGCCGTGCCCGAACCCAACGGCGTCGCCGCCGATTCCATACCATTGCCCGAGGATCGTATTCCTGCTTTCGTCGATGCGCGTGAGCGGAGTCTTGATGAGTGTTGCCCAAACCGATCCGTTGCCGTAGGTGATTTCGCCGCCGCGGCCTGCAATGTGCGCATCGATCGTCGCGACGACGCGCTTACGTTGCGCGTCGACCTTCGTGATCGTTCCGTCCCCTTGATTCAGAGTCCAGACGAACCCCGCGGCTGCCGTTAAGAAACGTGGTTTCGACCCGACGTGAACGCGCGCGCGAATGCTTCCGCTGTGCGGATCGACGGCGAGCAGTTCGTCCGTCTCGCCGCCGGTCAGCCAGACGATACCGTCCGCGTAGAACGGATTGAACGCACCCCTCGGAATCGCGACGCGATGGATGACGCGCCCCGTAGCTGGTTCGATTCGCGATAACATCCCGCCGGTGGTAGCAAGCCAGATGCTGTCGTTGCCGGCGGTGATTCCCCCTTCTGAGTTTTGCGGATGGATTGGGAAGACCGTGGTTACGGCGTTCGTGCGAGGATCGATGCGATCCAGGGAAGGGTGCGCACCGCAGACGGGTGTCCAAACGCTTCCGAACGCGTAAGTCAAGCCGGAGCAAGGTTCTCCGTTGACGGCGATTCTGGCGGTGAGCCGGTTCGTGCGCGCGTCGATGCGCTGAACGGACCGGATCGCGTCGTTTGAGACCCACACGGAATCCGGCGATATTGCCAGCCAGTCCGGGGTCCCGCCCGTCGCGATGGTTGCGACGGGATGCAGATCGGCGATGGTAAGCACCGCCAGCAGCAGCCAAGAATACACGCGTTCGCTACTTGTTCACTGCGTGCATCGACCACGGACCGACGTCGTTGAGTTGGATAATCGTAACGCCTTGTGCTATCGCGTAGTGATGGACGTTCGGGGGCAGCGAAAAGAACGATCCTGCCGGTAGCGCGATCATCTTTGACGGGTCCATCGAGTCGCCAATACCGAGCAGCAACGTTCCTTGCAATACGGTCACGTTTTCCAAAACCATATGGTAGTGCGGCGCGACCTTGTGGCCGTCGGGAAAACGGATGCGCGTAACGAACGCGCCCGGCTGGGAGGGATCGCCGAAGAGCTGCGCGACTTCGGTTCCTTTGAGGGGTCCGGTTCCGGGTTTCCAATGAATATGTGTCGACGCGACGATCGTCGGCGTCGCCGCGCCGGCAGCGTACGCGGCCGCGCCGGTCAATGTCACGACCAAACAGAGAACCACTGAGCGGAAAATCATAGCGATACCTCGTCTATTACGCAAATTCAGGCGTTGCTCTCGCCAACGCGCGCGCTTTCCAATCGATTGGTTCGATCTTTCCGGTCAGGAGAGCCCACGCGGCACCGCTCGAGAGTGCGGCGATTGCGGCCAACGTAAAGGGCAGCGTGAAATTCCCGGTCGCATCGACGAGAACGCCGGTGAGCGACGGGGCGATCAATCCCGCGCCGTTGGCAATCATGTTCTGAATGCCGACCCATCTGCCGGTCGCCGCCGAGCCGGCCTTGGTCTGACCAACGACGAAGGTGTTGACGGCGAGTAATCCGCCGAAGAGGCCGGCGAACATTAGCCACGCCGCCGATGCGTTGGCCTCGTGGGAGTAGCCGCACCCCAGCATTCCGACGGCGGCTCCGAATCCGCCGATTGCGAACGCCGCCTTTCGAACGAGCGTCGGCGAAGCGCCGTTACGAATGAGGCGATCCGAAACGAAGCCGCAGGCAATCATCGACGTTCCGGAGAG
This sequence comes from Vulcanimicrobiota bacterium, assembly GCA_963715435.1. Taxonomy (GTDB): domain Bacteria; phylum Vulcanimicrobiota; class Vulcanimicrobiia; order Vulcanimicrobiales; family Vulcanimicrobiaceae; genus JAFAHZ01. Next base: position 678,149 of record OY970243.1, on the reverse strand, counting down.
AAAAAATGCCGCACCCGCAATACGGCCCATCTCCGGTAGCGTCCAGCCGCGCTCGTGAACGAGATAGTACGGGATCCACGTTACGTTGAAATACAGCAGAAAGTTGCTGAAGAAATGACCGAGCGAAGCGCCCCAAAGGCTAGGCTCGCGCAGGACGACTTCGAGAGCCGGTGCGTCTTTAGATTGCAACGCATTAACGCTGCGAAGATGCCCTTTTGAAATGGCGATCCAGGCAATGATCCACAAGATGCTGATGGCGCCGCAGCCGATGAAAAACGGGCGCCATCCATATTGGGCGATCAACGTTCCACCGGTAAGAATCCCAAATGCCGGCCCGAACGCAAGGCCCGCTTGAACGATACCGTTAGCTAAACCGCGCTGGGTCTGGCCGACGTTGTCGGCTAAGATCTTCGACACCGCGGGGAACGAAACGGACTCGCCGACACCTAGAAGCAGCCTGCAGGCGAAGAGGGCCGCAAAACCTCCGGCAAAGGCGCTCATCAACGTCGCCAGCGACCATACGACGAATCCCATCACGAGCACGCGGCTTGCGGTGAATCTGTCGACCAGCCACCCAATGAGCGGCTGCATCGGCATGTACGTGATGAAGAAGGCGGTGAGCAGGAAACCGAGTTGTGAGGGGGAGATGTGCAGCTCTTGCTTGACAAGCGTTGCTGCGGTCGCCAAATTGCCGCGATCGATGTAGTTGATAAAGACCGACAGCCCGATAAGGACGACGATTGCCAGTAGACGGAGCGGCATATGACAGCCTCCGGCGGTCACATTCCATTAAGCCGGCGAGTCGCCTTTATCAGGATTGCTGGCAGTACTGGGACCGGTTCTTTAGTCCCAGGCATTCGACTCTATTCACAATTAGACGAAAAGCCGTAGGATGAGTCATCGGAGTGCGCCATGGACAAACTGCAAGTCGAAGAGAAGAGCTATCAAATGCCGCCGCAGCAGGGTATGACGGTCGCGCATTTTCTCACCGTTGTCGACATCGATCGATCCGCCGAATTCTACGAAAAAGTTTTCGGAGGGCTCATTTTGAGCAGGGGCGACGGCAAAGGCGCTCCTGCATACATCCAGATCGCTAATACATGGCTGATCGTCAACGTCGGCGGTGGTCCAACTCCGGATAAGCCATCGGTAACGCTCGGCGTTCCCGCCAACCCGAATAAGGTCAGCAGCTTCATGAACATACGCGTTGCCGATATCGACGCGTGTTACGAGCTGTGGCACAGCCGAGGCGCCAGGTTCATCACGGAGCCAAAGGATAAGTACGGCGAGACTCGCTGCTACATCCGCGATCCCGACGGTTATCTTATCGAGGTCGGTCAAAGCAAGCCCGACTTCGCCTACGGATAATGTCCGTTGCAGCCGGAGAGGCCAAAGAGATCGATTGCAGCTCCGCCGATCGCGAAGACGACGAGCATTACGCCGACGATGCGGGCAACGCGTCCGAAACGCAGCAACACCACCCCGGCGATGCATAAAAGCGTGACGAGTGCGGCGAGTTCCGCGAGAAACGATACTTCGTTCGCCGGGCAGTATCCCGATGAAAGTGCTTCGACGACGGCGCGGATGAGGCCGGGAGAGTTCAAAACAACCTCGACGACGTGCACCACGAGAACCCAAAGAACAACAGAAAACCGGTAACGAACGTAACCATCAATAACAGTGCGGATCCGGCAAATCCAAAAACGCGGGCCGTCTTTTTCAGGTGAATGATTGCCGACACGAGCAGCACGATCGTCGCGATGCACGAAACGGCGAAGACGATCCAGCCGGTTGCCGTGCCGAACGCCTCAACGCCGAGACATCTGAGCGTACTATATATGGCCGCCGGAAGATTGGTCCCCAAACCTTGTTCGGCCGGAGCAGCCACCGAACAGCCGTAAAAAATGGACGTACCGAGGAACGCCGTTAAGACGGCAAATGCGACGAAGGTGCGGCTGAGGACGCGTGACGTTTTCCGGGCAAGGATGGCAGAACCAACGAGCAGCAGCAGAAAAGCCCATAGCGCGAGGTAGGCCGATGCGCCTTGTCGCGCACAATACTGCGCCGACACGAGCCACGGGAGCAGTTCCACGATCTCACAACCATTTCGGCCGCCCCTCAGGCGTCCACCCGCAAGCCCGCCTGTACGTCGCTAGCAGGTAGCGTCCCTCCCCACTGCCAATAGCGCCGGGTTCCGCTCCCAGCCCCCCTTCCCAGGAGGTCATATCCACGTGAAGATCGTGGTGACAGTCAAGCTTGTCCCGGATCCGAACTCCGAAAAGAAGATCGATCCGAGTACCAAGCGGCTCGTCCGCACCGGCGTCGAGACGGTGCTCAATCCCTACGACGAGTACGCTCTCGAAGCCGCACTTCAATTAAAAGAGCGTGCTGGCGGTGATACGACCGTGACCGTCTTTACGATGGGGCCCGAAGGGCTGCGCGAGACACTGCGCAAGGCGCTGGCGATGGGAGCCGACGGGGCCGTCATCCTCAGCGACGCCGGTCTCGAAGGCAGCGACGTGTGGGCCACCGCCTATGCGATGGCGCGCGGATTACAAAAAACCGGGTTCGATCTGCTTCTTGTCGGTGGTTTGACCGATGACGGCAGCACCGGTGCCGTGCCCGGCGCACTGGCCGAACATCTCGGCTTGGCATGTGTGACCAACGCGCGCAAAGCCGAGATCAACGATGGTAAGCTGCAAGTCGAGCGTGAAACCGACACAGGTCATCAAATCGTGCACGTCGCGCTCCCCGCCCTGCTGACGACGGCGTTGACGTTCGGCGAGCCGCGCTACGCGTCGCTCAAAGGCATCATGGGCGCCAAGAAAAAGACGATCGCAACGTTGACGCTTGCAGATCTGGGTCTGGAAAACGCGGTCGGCACCGACGGTTCGAAGACTCAGCTGCTGAGCTTCTCGCCGCCGCCGGTGCGCGGTAAAGGCAAGACCGTCGAAGTCGCCGACGGCGGGGCGGGGGCCCAAGCCATCTTCGACTTTCTCAAAGAGAAGAAGCTGGTATAAGCGGATGAAAGACGTCATCGTTTACGCCGAACACCGCGGCGGACAAAGCAAGAAAGTTACCTACGAGATGGCGACCGAAGCGCGCCGCCTCGCCGATGCGCTCGGCGGAAAAGCGCACGCCGTTATCGTCGGCGGCGGTGCGGCGCAGCTCGCCGCGCAGCTCAAGGGATATCCGCTCGACGTCATCCACGTCAATGAGGATGCAGACGTCGACAAGTTCTTGCTCGACCCGGTCGTCGACTATCTCGAAGCCGCCGCAAAAGCGATCGGCCCGTCATTGATCCTCATTGCCAACACGCTCTCCGGGCGCGACGTTGCCGGAAAACTGTTGGCGCGTTTGGGCGCGGGCATCTGCGCCGACGTCACCGATTTCAAAATCGAAAACGGTACGGTCGAGTGCGTCATGCCGAAGATGGGCGGCGCGCTCGTCACCACGTGCGAGCTCAAGCCGGCCGATTACGCGCTCGTTACGATTCGCCCCAACGCCTTTAGCGTCGCGGCCGGCGGTGCCGGCGCGCAGATCGTGCAGCTCGAGAAACCCGCCGGCAAAACCTATGTCGCCGTCATCGATAAAGACGTCGACGAAGAGAGCACGGGCGAAATGGCGCTCGAGGAGGCGCCGGTCGTGATCGCGGGCGGGCGCGGCCTCGGCGGTCCCGACCCGTTCGACACGTTGCTCAAGCCGCTGGCCCACGCGCTCGGAGGCGCCGTCGGAGCGTCGCGCGCCGCGGCCGATGCAGGGTGGGTTTCGTATAGTCTGCAGATCGGCCAGACCGGAAAAACGGTGACGCCCAACCTTTATATAGCGGTCGGAATCTCCGGCGCCATCCAGCACAAGGTTGGCATGCGTTCGGCTGGGACGATCGTTGCGATTAACAAAGATGGCTCGGCCCCGATCGCCGAGTTCTCCGATCTCATGGTCGTCGGTGACGCCTTTGCGATCGTGCCGGAGCTGACCAAGATGGTCGAAGCTGCCAAAAAGGAAGCCGTAAGTTGAAGCGTATCGTTCTCACCATTATCGTCGCGCTCGGGTGCGCCGTAGCCTCGTTTGCCGTAACGACGCCGAGCGCGCAAGCCGGTCTCTTTGGGGGCGGCTCGAAAGGCACACCGAGCCCGTCGCCCTCTCCCTCGGCGCTTCCGACGGCTAGCCCCGAGCCCCCCAGCGTCGCGATCCCGCGATTGGAAGCCAAGCTCAAAGCCAATCCCAACGACCAGCAAAGCGCAGCGGCGTTGGCGGCGGAGTATTTGCAAGTGCAGCGTCCCGATATGACGTTGCAAATTACGCAGAAGCTTCTGCAAACCGGCGACAAGACGGCGCAGGTCTACTACTACGACGGCTTCGCGCAAGAGCAGCTCGGCAACGTTCAGGCCGCGCAGTACGATCTAGAACAAGCGTCCGATCTCGATCCCACGAACATGGGGGTGCTTTCGCAGCTCGCAGACCTGTACATCAAGACCAAGCATTACAGCGACGCGGAACGCGTCGCCAAGCGGGCCGTAACGTTCAACAAGACCGAACCGCTGGCGCTCGAAACGCTGGGCAGCGTCTATGCCACGGAAGGATCGTTCGACAAGGCGCGCGCGGAATTCGAAGCAGCCTACGCTCTCGATACGAAGGATGTTTCGGCGCTCTATCAGATCGCGACGACGTACGCGCAGCAAAACAACATTCCGATGGCGCTGCAAACCATCGATCGCGCGCTCGCGATCGATCCTAAGAGCGTGCAAACGCTGGAGTATAAAGCTAGGCTGTATGCGAACCAGCACGACGACGCCAAAGCGTCGGCCGCGTACGACGACGCGGTGGTCGCAGCTGCGACGGACGACCAAAAGGTCTCCATTATGGTCGAAAAAGCGACGTATTTCATCGACGAGAAGAAGAACGACGAAGGCGAAGCTATCCTCAAGCAAGCCACGACCGAGTTCCCGCACGTGGCCACCGGATTCGCAGCGTACGGCCGCTTTTTCGCATCGCAGCGTCAATGGGACAAAGCCAATGCGCAATGGAAGGCGGCGCTCGCGATCGATCCCGACAACGCTCCCACGCTGCTGATGGTCGGCACCGCCGCGCAGCAGAACGGCCACACCACCGAGGCCATCACCTACTTCAAGCGTTACGTGCAGGTCTCGCCCGACGCTCAAGGATTCGCACTGCTCGGACAGGTGTATTCGCAGGTTCGCGATTACTCGGGAGCGCGAGACGCGTGCGGTAAGAGCTTCGAGATTCAAAAGAATCCCGACACCCTCAGCTGCGTCGCCGGGGCCGATTACGAACTGAAGAACTATAAAGAAGCGGCACAGATCTTCGACGTGCTCGACCGGTTCGTACGCGGCTACCTCGACCAAAACGCACAGATGCTGTTCATCGCGGCGAAGTCGTATTCGGCGGTGAATCAGTGCGCGAAATCGCAAGATGCCTACAAGCGCCTCATGAACATTCCCGGATTGAAGCAAGACAGCAAGCAGTACGCGATCGTGCGTAAAGCCGCGGCGGACTCTTGCAAGCCCAGTGGAAAGCACTCCGGCTAACGTCCGTAGCGTGTGAAGTTCGTCCTCGATCCGATCTACGGCGACCATCTCCGCGGTGTAGGGCATCCCGAATCGCCCGACCGCGTGGAGGTGGTCGCTGCGCATTTGCAGCGGTTGGGTGCGATCGGCGAAGCGTTGCCGGCGCGTGACGCGACCGACGAAGAGCTCGAACGCGTCCACAGCGCCCGCTACGTGGAGCTCGTTAAGCGCGAAACCTCGGCGCTCAACGGCGCGCGCTATCTTTCGACCGGCGACGTCGTGGTCGACGAACGGTCGTTCGCGGTGGCGCGCCGCGCGGCCGGCGGTGCGATTGCGGCGCTCGAGGCGAGCGTTAAGTACGGCGAGCCGGTCTTCGCGCTGGTGCGTCCGCCGGGACACCACGCCGAGTCGTCACGCGGCATGGGATTCTGCTTGTTCAATAACGTCGCGATCGCAGCGCGCGCGTATCAGGCGCAGCACGGCGGCAACGTGCTCGTCCTCGACTTCGACTACCATCACGGCAACGGAACCGAAGCCGTCGCGGGCAACGGGCTCTCCTACGTCTCGACGCACGCGTATCCGGCCTATCCCGGAACGGGCGCCGACAGCTACGCGGTCGAGGGCGGCGCGGTTCTCAACGTTCCGCTCCCCGTCTCGGGGGTCTCGACCGAAGCGTTCGTGGCCGTCTGGGAGTGGCTCGCACGCGAAGCGGTACGGCGCCTCCGTCCCCAGGCCATCGTCGTGAGCGCCGGCTTCGACTACGTCGCCGGCGATCCGGTCGGCGACCTCGGCGTCGAGGTCGGCGCCGCGGCCTCGCTCGCGGCTGCGATTGACGGCATCGCCTGGGAGTTCTGCCACGGCCGCGTCGCCTATATTTTGGAGGGCGGCTACGATCCGACCGGATTGTTCGCCTCGATTGCGGCTCTGGCGGATGCAGCTGACGCCCGCTCGATCGCTTCATCAGGAGCCGAACTTTCGGCTGCCCCTCCTCAGGTTCAAAAGACTCTCTCTCAGTTCTCAGCGATTTTTCAAGGAAGCCAATCCAGGGGTGCGAACTAGCGTTCATTGACAAGCCAAGGGGAGGCCCGTGCGAGGAGCGCGGGCGTCCGCGTTGTCCTGTCATATCACCTTACCTGAGGAGGTATAAATGATCCGGAGATCCCTCCGGCACGGCGTCACCGCAGTGATTCTCCTCGTCGCAATGCTTAGCCAGGGAACATGGGCACTGGCAGGCGTGACGGGCGGTCTCACTGGTGTGGCAGTCGATGCCGATACTTCGGCGCCGGTTGCAGGTGCAACGGTTACGGCGAGCTCGCCGTCCCAAAGCGCAACTGTAACAACCGACGCCGCCGGTCACTTCGCGTTTCTGACGTTATCGCCGGACACGTATACAGTGACCGCCACGAAGAGCGGATATCAAACGATAAGCGCCCCAGGCCAAATCGTTTTCGCCGATACGGTGCAGACGGTTACGGTGCGCCTGGTCAAAGCGCTCAAGACCATCGCTCACGTGACCTCGACGGGCGCAGGTGCGCTCGTTAGATCCGGTACTACGAACGACGTTTATTCAGTCAACGCCGCGGCAATCGGCGCGACGCAAGCACTGGGTGGTGGCGGAAGCCTCAACTCGGCGTACTCTGCGATCTCGTCGGTTCCCGGTGCGTACGTACCGCCCAACCAAATGGGTTATTACCAAACCGTCGTCATCCGTGGTGGTGACTACGACCAAGTCGGTTACGAGTTTGACGGCGTTCCCGTCAACCGTTCGTTCGACAACTATCCGTCGAGCTCGGCCTCGTCACTCGGTAACTCCGAGGTCCAGGTCTACACGGGTTCGGCCAACGCCAACGCTGAAAGCCAAGGCCTTTCCGGCTACATCAACCAGGTTATTAAGTCTGGTACGTACCCGGGTTATGCCGACGGCCAACTCGGCATCGGCACGCCTACGTTCTACCACAAGGCGCAAGTTGAGACGGGCGGAGCAACCCCCGATCGCAACTTGTCGTGGTACTTCGGTGTCGCGGGTTATAATCAGGACTTCAACTACGTTACCCAAGACAACAATCAGAGCGTAGACAACTGGGCGGGAACGCCGATGTCGCACGTCGGTGACATCAGCTACGCCGGCGGCACCTATTATCCAATGGGTGCGTTCAACTACGCGGCGCTCTCGAACCTACAGGTTCGCGACACCGTAGCGAACGTGCACATCGGCATTCCGCACCACAACGATGCGGGCCGCGACGACGTGCAAGTCCTGTGGGACAGTGAGTCGATTCACAATCTGTTCTACAGCACGACCAACGACATCGTCTCGACCGCCGGCGGCGGCGTTTCGTGTCCATCCGGAATCGGCGGCGCGGCTTGTGCCAACAACATCCAGCTGGGTCAACCGGTCTACATCGATAGCTTGCACTACACGGGACCTCCGTCGAACATCGGCTCGACGTTCACGGCAGCCGGTCTCGCTGCGCTCGCTCCCGACGTCAAGACCTACTACTTCCCCAGCAGCGTAAACCGCACGGCTGCGTTCCAGCCGATTCCCAATACTGCCAGCGACTCGATCTGGAATGACCAAGAGATCGTGAAGCTGCAGTATACCAAGAACATCGGCTCGACGTCGTTCCTGCGGTTGTACGGCTATACGTACTACAGCGACTGGCTGCAAAACGGCCCGCAATCGACGTATTCCGACTACGCCGCCTGCTGTTCGCCGGACTACGAGTTGACCTCGCACACGCGCGGCGTCAGCTTGCAGTACCAGAACCAGTTCAACGCACAGAACCTGCTCTCGTTCGAGTCTTCGTTCACGACCTCGAGCACGGTTCGTGACAACAACTCGTTCTACGCCGTAGGCGGCATCGGTGCGGCAGCGGTCGTCAATGCGGCTGATCCGCTGGGCGGCTACTGCTTCACGCCGGGTTCCACCGGCAAGCAAAAACCGGTGGCGTGCACCGGTCCCAACGGTAACTACCAGAACACGGTCTCGTTCGCCACGCTGCAGAGCGGCGCGATTCCCGCGCTGCCCTCGCAGTGCATCGATCCGACCGTGAAAACGACCAAGTGTGCGTACCTCATGACCGAAAACGGTCTGAGCCGCACGTACAACGCCGTTACCCCGCGGTTCTTCTCGGGGTCGTTGACCGACGAATTCCGACCGAGCGATCGTTGGTTGCTCAACCTCGGTCTGCGTCTCGACGATTTCACCTACATCGGCGCCAACACGCTCAGCGGCTTGTACGCCGGTGAAGGCCCGAATGCACGTCAGTTCTGGACGAACTCGTATAACCTGAACACCTGCTTCAACACGGTCACGGGGGCGCCGTACCAACGGACGACTCCGGGAGCCGCGTGCGGAGACGAACCCGGCACCACCAATCCTGGTACGCCGTCGTACTTCTCCAACGCGCAGGGCGCGTTCACGTTCCCGATCTGGCAGCCGCGCGTGAGCGGTACCTACACCGTCAATCCGGACAACGTGCTGCGCTTCTCGATGGGGCGGTACACGCAAGGCCCGGTGACGGCCTTCCAACAGTACAACCGCGCACAGGATAATATTGCAGCGCCTGACTGCAATACGTTCTGTAAGTTCGGCCGCTTCGCACCCATCGGGTCGATTCTCCCCGCGACGTCGCTCAACTACGACATCTCGTGGGAGAGCCACCTCAAGGGTACGGACTGGTCGTTCAAGCTGACGCCGTTCCTGCGTCAAACGCAGGATCAGAACCAGGAGTTCTTCCTGGATCAGAAGACCGGCTTCGTCTCCGGTCTCGACGTCGGTGGACAGCGCAGCCAAGGCGTGGAGTTCCAGGTTTCGAAGGGCGATTTCTCGCGCAACGGACTCTCGGGACAACTCTCCTTCGCGTACACCAACTCGTACATCAAGTACGGCACGCTTGCGTCCGGCTTATACGGCACGAGCGTGTTGACGACGATCAACCAGGCCATGTCGCAGTACAACGCCTACACGGCGGCCTGCGCTCCGGGCGGCAAGTTCGTCGGCAAGCTGGGTCCGAACCACATTCCGTTCTGCGGCGCGACCTCGACGGGCGTTGCGGCGGCTCCCTGTTACACGACCGCGGGCGCTCCCGTGTTCAAGTGTACGGCGGCCGACGTCGGCAACCCGTACTGGACCAATCCGCAATCGCTGTGGTCGCTGGATGCCAACTATCCGACCTACAGCCTCTTCCCGGGCGCAATGCAGTCCGCGAACGCGGCCTTCGGCGCTCCCTACGTAGCGACGTTGCTGCTTAACTATAAGCACGACAAGTTCGCGGTCACTCCGTCACTCCAGTTCGAGGGCGGAATGCGTTATGGTGCTCCGTTGGTCAACCCGGGTATCGACCCGGCGGCCTGCGCGAAGGTGCTCCCGGGCGTCGCCGGCTATAACGGCGGCGGCCGCTACGACTCACTGTCCTGCGGTCAGATCGGCGCTGCTCCGGACGTGTACACCGGACAGTTCGATGGGTTGGGAAGCTTCGTGCAGCCCAACAACATCGCCATGAACCTCCAGCTGAGCTACGACGTTAGCCCGCGCATCAACCTAACCGGCGTGCTGGCCAACATCTTCAACACCTGCTGGGGCGGATCGGTCGAGCCGTGGACGTATAACAACGGTTCGATCTGCTCGTACGACCTCGGTGGCGCCTTCGGTTCCATCCTTCCGGTGGGCAACGCCTACAATCCGCCGGGTCACAACGGCTCGATCGTTCAGCAGTTCGTGAAGTACCCGTACGGACCGGTCTTCGGACCGTTCAATCAGGACGGCAACTCGACTTCGAGTCCGTTCAACTTCTTCATCACGGGCACGGTCAAGATCTAATCTCGACCGTACTCTAAGCGAAGAAAAAAAGGCCCCCGCAGTTGCGGGGGCCTTTTCTCTTTTTCCGGGAGGTGTGATTCCTTAGGCCTGGGCCCGGTGCGTTCGACCCTAGTCGTTCTTCGGCCGGCGCAGTAGCCTAAGCGTGTCTCGGATAGCGGAGGTGCAACTATGAAAAGACTATTCTCGCTTATCGCCCTTACGGCGCTTGTAATTCTCCCGAGCGTAGCCCGGTCTCAAACGAGCGCAACGTTCGGCGAAGGCCCAAACGGTTACGATTACATGATTGGAACGTGGTCTTGCGTTAATGGTATGACGTCGTCTGATATGGGGCTCCCGGCAACGATGAACTTGACGGTATCAAAGAGCGGCGGTGCCTTGCTCTTCCGCTCCACGGCGACGAACTACGACATTTCGGGCTACGACGCTTACGTCGCGAAAACAAAGATGTGGCTGAGCCCGTTCAGCACGTCAAACGGCACGTACGGATCGGAATCGACGACGCAGACCGGCAAGACCGTCGTATGGACCGGAACGCTCTACGATCCCGATTCAGGAAAGACGATGCCCACGCGCGACACGTATACCAACGAAGCCACGAAATACGTCGACCTCGGAGAAAATCAGATTGATGGTACCTGGAAAGCCGAGTACCATATGACCTGTACGAAGACGTAGAACCTAGATCGAGGCGGCGATGCGTTTGAGCTCGGTGAGCTCGAGTTCGCCGACCAGCGCATAGTGCAGGCCTTGGTCGCGCCAGGCCAGCAGCGTCGTTGGTCCGCTCTCGGCGTAATCTGCGGATTCCGCGCCGATCGACGTTGCCTGCGGATGCAAGCCGTTCATGTTGACGGCCGACGCGGCATCGTTTTCGAAGAGCGAAACGGTACGCAGTCCGTCGGAGTAGAGCACGTGCAAGGTGCGCACGCCGCGCAAGGTGACGATGCTGCCCTCGACCGGCGAGAAACCGTCGGGCAAAAACTTTGGTTCGCGCACCGCGAAACCGGCGCTCGCCGTGACTTGATGCGGATCGTCCGAGGGCGTTGCAAACGTAGGCCCGTTTTCGCTCCTATAGTCGCGCGGGACGGCGAAATCGTCCGGTATTGCGTTTCCGAAGCTAACCTCGGTAAATCGCGTCTCGGCCAGCAGCGAACCGTCCCCGGCAAACAGTTGCTTGTCGAGCACCAGCTTGGTCTCCGAGTCGATTTTTACGATCACGGTCGTTCGGTGCGTGTACCGGTTGATCAGTGCGACGTCGACGACGTCACGGCCGTCGAGCGACTCCGCACCGCGCTTGGCCGCGCGGTAGTTTTGGCGCAACAGCAGATAGTTATTGTCGATTGCGATCTGGTCGTTGACGGCGTCGTTCTTGCCGGCAACGACGCGGTGGCGCTTCACGTCGACGGAGTACGTCTGGACGCCCTTAGTGATGACGTAGTCACCCGCTAGCGCGGAAGGGGCGGTGTAGCGGCGCATGGTTTGATTCGGGGCGCGGTGCTCGATGCGAAAAACCGACGCTTCGGATCCGGCGTTGCCGATGCGAACGGTTTCGACGGATCCCGTGTATGAAATCGTCGCCGGCGCTGCCATCGCGTCGTAAACCAGCGCGTCGGGCGGCTCTACGGTCGCCGCCGCTGAGGCGAGTCCGGTTAAGAGCACGCCGCAGCACGCCAGCAGTGCGACGCGCTTCATCGGCCCTCGCCTTCGCTGCCCGTCGACGCAAACGCCATCGGAACCGTCGAGCTTTCCGCGAACGGCATGTCGGTCGCCAGCGCCGCATGATTGTCGATGTACGTCGCCGCGTCGATCGTCGCCATCTGCACCGTTCCTTGGTGCGACCCGCCGGCGGCAAGATAGACGGCCAGTGCGACGGCGGCGAGGGCCGGTATCGTGACTGCCGGACGCAACGCGCGCGTCAGCGTTTCCCACCATCGTGCCGGTTGCGGCTCCGACGTAGTCGCCGCGTCGACGATACGCCGAGCGAATCCCAGCGGCAGCTCGCGCTCCTGCGCGCGGGCGTGTTCGCGAAGAAGCTCGCCCAAACGCACTTCGGTATCGTGCGCTTCCGTGCAGGCCGCGCAGCCGGCGATGTGCGCGTGTACCGCCGCGTCGCGCGGCGGCGGCAGCTCGCCGTGCACGTAATCGGTCAGCTCTTCGAGTGTTGGGTGTTGGTTTATATTCATGATGACGATTTCATGTACCGGGTGACGAGTTTCTTGAGTTGGCCGCGCGCGCGATGGAGTCTCGAACGAACGGTACCGATCGAACATCCGACGATTTCTGCGATCTCCTCATAGCTGCACTCCTCGATGTCGGCGAGGACCACGATTTGCCGCTGGTCCGGTGAGAGCGCCGCAAGCGCCTTAGAGACCGGTTCGCTGAGCTGGCGTTCGACGTACTCGTCGATCGGCGTGACGGCCAGAGGCCGATCGGTTCCATGGGCTTGCGGCTCGTTGTCATCCGGAATCCCTTCTTGATAACGTCCTTTTCGGCGCCGAAGTTCGTCGCGGTAGAGATTGGTGACGATGCGATAGACCCAGCTCAGGAACGACGTACCGGGCTTGAAGCTGCGCCAGGCCCGGTAGACGCGAATAAAGGCCTCTTGCGTGAGGTCTCGGGCGTCGGCCTCGTTGTGGGTCAAGCGAAGCGCGAAGTTGTAGGTCGCCTTGCCGTACTGCTCGACGGCGCTCTCTAAGAAGGCAACCTGCTCGGCCGTCGCCGGTTCGAACGGCTTGCGCGGTGCCGCCACCCTAGTGGCTGCGAGCCCAGAGGACGCGCGCGACCGCCCAGAGTGTGGTCGCTACGACCGCCGTGATGCCGAAGAAGAGCACCGTCTCGAGCAGGACGATTCCGGCCGTCTGACTTCCGCCGCACAACGCGACCACGCCCGCAATAAGCGACAGACGAAAGCGCTCGAACGGATTGCTCGACAAACCGGCAACCGCGCGCGCTTGCGCGATGGCCGCTTCGGGATCCCAGCCTGCGGTCTGCACGACGTCGGCCACTCGTCCTTGCGGCGAGACGATGAAGAGCCGGTCGTTATGAATGTAGTTCGCCGTGCTCACGCGCATCGAATCGATGCCGAACTCATCGAGCACGTGTTGCACGTTCGATCCCTTTCCCGTCATCAGCGTCCAAATATCCGGACGCGCGCCGTATTGCGCCGCATAACCGCGCAGCACCGCAGGCGAATCGTAGGGGGGATCGAGCGTGATTTCGGCAAGAGCGAAGCGATTGGGGTCGAGCCGCTGCTGCATGTATGCGAACTTGCCGCTGATAGCCGGGCAGAGCGTCCGGTCCGGGCAGCGCGTGAAAACGAACGAGAGCAGCAGCGTCTTACCCGCGAACGATCGATCGAGCTGCACCAAACGCCCGTTTTGATCGACCAGCTCCGCAGCGGGAAGCGATGCGTTGACGTCGATGGGAACGACGCGGCCGCGATCGGGCAGACCCGGCGCGAATACCGGCGCCGGCGCGGCTTTGCGCAACGTCCACGGCGTGGTGGAACGATCGAGATAAGCGTCTATCGTGACGCCCGGTTCGAGACGGACGTCCGGCGCCAAACGAAAACGGCGAATGAGCGGCGGCAAGGTCAGCGCAACCGCATCGGTGCGAACGATGGCGTCGCCGGTCGGAAGCGCGTCGAGGACGACTCCGTGAACCGGAAGCACCGAAAGGGCAGCGGCCGCGAGCAAAGCCTGCAGCATCAGCCACCCGCTTCGCGAAGCGCCGCCGCCAGCACTGCATCCGAATCGCCGTCGTCGTGGACGCTGCGTGTCGTGCCGTTGCGGTCGATGAAGTAGACAACCGCGCTATGAGCGATGTCGTAAGTGCCGGTCCGGCGACCCGGAATTCGCTGCGCCCAAACGTGATAGGCGCGTTCGACCGCATCGATTTGATCCGGCGTTCCCGTCAACCCCACGATATGTGCGCTGCCCGCATCGAAACGGGTGACGAAACGGTGCATGGCAGGCACGGAGTCGCGCTGCGGATCGACGGTGACGAACGCGATCTCGACCGGCGTCTTGGCCTCGCGACCGCCCGCAAGGCGCGCGAGCTTGGCCAGGGTGGCAGGACACGTATCGGCGCAGTGCGTGAAGCCGAACGTCAGCACGACCGGGGCGCCGCGCTGCGACGCTAACGACCACGCCTGTCCCCGGTCGTCGGTCAGCGTGAAGACGGGGGACGCGGCGGTGTGACCGCACGACCAAAGCAACAGTGCCGCACCCGCCGCAACTGCGAAATTCCTAGCTAGGCTCGAAAGGGACATCGACTTCTTTTATGACACTCGTTGGGGCGTGAAAGCTGCCGTTTTCGTCGTTCGGATTCTCGTCGGCGGACTGCTCCTGACGACCGGTATCCTCAAAATCGGCCATCCGGTCGAGCTGGCCGCGGCCATTGCGGGCTTTCGGCTGCTGCCGGCGGGCATCGTCGGACCGATGGCGCTCGCCTTGCCGTACGTCGAACTGCTTCTGGGCGCCTATCTGGTCGCCGGGCTCTTCACACGAGCGGCCGCCGTGGTTTCGGCAATACAGTTCGGCCTCTATGCTTCCGCAATCGGATCGGCGGTCGTGCGCCATATTCCCGCCAATTGCGGGTGTTTCGGTCCGGGCGATACCGCCATGGCGGATTGGCCCCACGTGGCGTTCGACCTCGCACTAGCAGCCGCAAGCGCTTTCATCGCGTACGGTGCGCCCGGCGCGTTGGCCGTTGACCGGAGGCTCGCCGGCAGCTCGTGAAACGGCGCCCGCTCGCCATAACGACGATCGGCATCGTCATTCTCATCGTAGCAGCCGCGATCGCGTGGTATGTCACCCATGCCTCACGGCAGCTCCAAAACGCGTCGCAGTCGCCGATCGTCGGTAAAGCGCAAGTCGGTCAGCCCGCGCCCGAATTCCAAGCGTCGACCACCGCCGGCTTCTTCGATCTCGCGAAGACCGGCAAGCCGGTCTTTCTCGAAGTGTTCGCGACGTGGTGTCCGCACTGTCAGCGCGAAACTGCAGTCGTCGACAAACTTTACGCCGCGTACGGAAAACGCGTGAGCTTCGTGGCGGTTTCCGGCAGCGGTACGGCAATGGACGGCACGTCGGAATCATCGCCGCTCGACGTCTTGAACTTTGCGCAGCGGTTCAACGTTCGCTATCCGATCGCGTACGATCCGCTGATTCGCGATCCGAACAACCCCAAATCGGTCGCAAATCTCTATCTGCAAGGCGGATTCCCCAGCTTCGCCGTCATCGGCAAGGACAAGAACGTCAGTTATCTGGGCAGCGGCGAACTCCGGTACGATCAGCTGGCAACGCAGCTCGATAAGGTGCTTCGTTAATCTCCCTGCGGGAAGATATAGTTTGGCGGCGGGACGACCGGATTGCCGACTTCGAGCACGATTTGCTCGTGTGAAGTTAGCGGGAGATCGTGCAGATCGCCGGTGTACAACTTTCCGTTGACGTAGGCGGTGACCGGCCCACTGAAACCGGCGACTCCGTTGGGTGCGAGCGGTTCGCCCCAGATGTCGAACAGCTGGCCGAGAGTATAGAAGCCGCTGCCTTCGGGTGCGACGATTTGCGGCGCTTCGACGTGGATGATGCCGCTCGCGTCGTGTGTGTGAATCCAGTACAGGCAGACGCCCTGCGATGACGGCGTCGCACCCAAAAGCTTCGGAACCTGGATCTGCTTGCCGTTAGCGAAGAGGGCGAGATGTGCGTGAATGTGCAGCGCGCCGCCTTCCATGCCTAAGCACTGAATGCCGTCGACGGGAGCGCCGTGTCCGCCGGCGGGCGCGTTGCCCATCGGAAAGTGCGCCGCACCGATCGTGCCGCCGTCCTTGAGCGCAATCGGCTTGGGCGACGGCGAGGGCCACGGCGACGGCGTCGCAATATCGGCCTTTGAAATGCGGTCGGCTTGCGCGTTCTCTTGCCAGCGCATGATGCCGAAGACGGCGATAACGATCGCGATGATAGCGCCCACGCCGATGTATACGGGGCGCATCGGGTCGCGCGGCGGCGGCGTTGCAGTCGAGCCGCGGTCTTGACGCCGGCGCTGGACACGAGAACTAGACAAGCACACCTTCTTTCGGATCGAGGCAGCGTTGAGGAACGAGATAGTTGGAGACGTAATCGGCGACGGCCTCGGGGAGCGGCGTCGGCGCGCGATCGTATCCCGTCGCGCGTAACCGGTCGGTGCGCGCGCACGTGGAGTATTGGTATTTGCCGCGCAAGTGTTCCGGCATCTCGACGAACTCGATGCGTTCGGGCAGCTCGAGCGCCCGAAAGATCGGGCGAACCAGTTCCAGCCACGTCTGCGCTTTTCCGGAGCCGGCGTTATAGATGCCGGTCGCGCCGGCCTGCGCGAGATGAAGCGTGATATCGACGGCGTCCTTCACGTAAATGAAATCGCGCCGCTGCTCGCCGTCGCGAAACTCCGGACGGTAACTCTTGAACAGTCGAACCGATCCGGAGCTGCGAATCTGTTCGTACGCCTTGTGCACGATGCTGCGCATCTCGCCTTTATGGTCTTCGTTGGGACCGAACACGTTGAAGTATTTGATCCCGCACGCGCGCTGGTCGATTCCCGTGCGATGCGCGAACAGGTCGAACAGCTGCTTGGAGTACGCGTACATGTTGAGCGGGCGCAATGCGTGCAGATCGGCCTCGTCGGAGAGGTCGTCTTCAAGCGCCCCGTACGTCGCGGCCGACGACGCATAGATGAAGCGCACGTCGTTGGCATCGCTCCAGGCCGCAAGATTCTTCGTGTACTCGTAGTTGTTGCGCAGCAGATAGTCGGCATCGGTTTCGGTCGTCGAGGAGCACGCGCCGAGATGGAAGATCGCGCCGACGTTACCGAAGTCGTCGCCGTCGATCGCACGCTGCTCGAAATCGTCGGCGTCGAGCAGGTCTGCAAATCGCAGCGGAACCAAATGCTTCCATTTTTCGGACGTGTCCAAGCGGTCGACGACGAGAATGTCGTCGATCCCCCGCCGGTTCAACGCCCAAATGAGGGCGCTGCCAATGAGGCCGGCGCCGCCGGTTACGACGATCGTGCCGCGGTCGAGGTCGTTCATGGTGCGCAGGCCTGTATTTGACTCCGGTGCAGCGTGTCATCCTGAGCGTCGGCGCGAAGCGCCGGAACCGAAGGGCAGGCGGCAGGACGACAGGACAATAATGCGAATGATTTGCAAATATGATTTGCGAACTGTTTGCGAATATTCTGATCGGCACCGCGTTCGCCGGGGCCCTCACCGGGACGGTCGTCGGAAGCGATGGGGAGCCGGCTGCGCTCGCCACGGTCGTCGCCACGGGCCAGAACCTCAGATTAGCCACAACCACGGACGCTCGAGGGCGGTTCGCCTTCGCGACCTTGGCACTCGGCGAGTACGACCTGCTCGCGGCCAAGGGCGACCTGCGGGCGACGGCTCACGTCGAACTGACGAGCGGCGGCACCGAGGTGAGCTTGACCTTGATGCGCCTGACGACGATTCATCAGACGGTCGTCGTCCGGCCGGCGGCACCGCCGGTCCGAGGATCGGGGACCGATTTGACGCTCAACCAAACGGTTCTCGCAAACTCGCCGGCATCGACGAGCTTCCCGGCGCTGTTGCTACAGCTGCCGGGGGCAGCTCGCGGCGCGAACGGCGTCGTGCACCTCAACGGCGATCACGGCGACATTAACTATATCGTCGACGGCGTATCCATTCCGCAAGAGCTCAATCGGGAAGTCGGCAGCGAGTTCGACGTCGCCAATGCGGCCTTCGTCGACGTGATGGAGGGGGCGTATCCCGCGCAATACGGGGGCCGGTTTGCGGCGGTTATCGACATCGGCACGCGCGCCGGCGGTTCGCAACCCGGGTTCTCGGGCTACGCCGAAGGCGGCTCGTTTGCCACGGCGGACTCATCGATTGAGTATCACACGCCGATCGGATCCGGCGCGCTGGTACTGGCGACACACGCCGGATCGACGGAGTATGCGCTCGATCCGCCCGAACCTGCGTCGCAGCATAACAACGGCAGCGACGCAAACCAGTTTCTACGCTACACGCTGCCCACGGCGGCCGGCGACTACGCGAACTTCACGTTTAGCCACTCGCTGCAGACGTTCCAGATTCCAAACGACCTTACGGGCGGAGAGCCGGCGAGTACCGACGACAACGAAATACAGAACGATACATTTGCCGCGCTGCAGTACCATCATGCAATCGGCGATCGCGGCGTGTTGACGTTCGGAGCGTCGTACAAGCGCTCGAACATCCTCGACTTCGGCGACCCGCCCAACGATTTTATCTACGGCGAAGCGATCAATATCGCCAACGGCGGCGGGCCGTTGGACTGCTATAACGCCGTAAAAACGGGGAACTACTCGCCGACGACGTGCGCCTTTAGCCTCTACGGAAACTCGCTCGCGAACGACCTCGCCTTCGATACCGATTACGAACTGCGCAGCGACCGTCACGACGTGCGCGTGGGCGTAAACTACGATATCACGCTCGTGCCGAAGACGTACTCGTTTACCTTGCAGCCTTTGAACTACTTGGCGCCGATCTACACGCCGCAAGCGCCTAGTGCCGCCTACACGGTCACCGATAACGCGCCGAACGTCGGCCACACGGAATCGGCCTACCTTCAAGACGGCTGGCGGATCGGGGACGACTACGAGCTGGACTACGGTTTGCGCTTGGACGCCTTTGGGCTCTTCTCGACGCAGTTCCAGCAGGGCTTTTCGCAACTCAGTCCTCGCGTTAAGTTCACGCGATTCTTCGGCAAACGGGCTGCCGTCTACGCGTTTTACGGTCGATTCTTTACGCCGTTTAGTTTTCAAAACGTCTCGCCGGAGGCCGCGTACTTACTGAATCTTCCGCTGCAGCGCACGCCGGCCTCGTTCGACTTAAAGCCCCAGCGCGATTCGGACTACGAGATCGGCGGTCATTTGCCGCTCGGCAGCGGCGATCTCGGTCTGCGCGTCATGCAGAAGAACGCCGCCGACCTCATCGACGATACACAGGTCGGCGTGACGGCCTTTCATCAAGACATCAACTATGCGGAAGGCCGCATCGCTACGCAGACGGCGTATTATCAACTGCCGCTGCCGCACAACGGCCGCTTCTACGTGTCGGCGAACCATACGTATTCCTTCAATAAAGGCTGCGAGACGCAGCTCTTGGCGCCCTGCTTCGGCTCACCGACGGACTGGACGCCGGCCGATCACATGCAGCAGTGGGGCGCGACGTCGGGAGCGATTCTCAACGACGCGCGCGGCGGCTGGTTTTCAATCGACGGCGAATACGGCAGCGGTTTATCGTCGGCTGCGTGTGCGCCGTCGCTGCAAACGCTGCAATGCGCGTATACGCCGCATATCGTTCTCGACGCCGAGAAGGGTTTCGCCATCGGACGAAACACTGCGCTGAGCCTGCGTGTCGGCAACCTATTGAACGATCGTTACTTCATCACGTACGAGAACGCGCAAGGCAACCACTACGCGCAAAGCCGGACTATTACGCTCGGCGTGCGCTTCGCTTCACCGTGACGCGACGGGCTGCAGGCGGAAGATCGTATCGGTTAACGTGGTTTGGTATCGTCCGTAGCTCACGGTTCTTTGGACCACGCTGTCGTCGATTGCCGTCGGAACCGCTCGCGCGATGTCGTAGGTAAACGTCGCCTTGCTCTCGTCGGTGCTGTTCGGTCCCGCTTCGCCCTTGGCGCTGCGCTGCTCGCCGATCGTCACAAGGCCGCCGGCATTTTCCAGAACCGAGTACGTTGCCGTAAACGAAGCCTGCGGGCCGCCGTCGTGCATTTGCCAATGCCGCGGATCTTGTTTTGGATCGACGATGCCGGGGGCGAGGAACCTCAGTAACGTAATTTCTTCTGCGGAAATCGTCTTGCTCGGATCGCACACGAGGCCCGTCGTGGGAAAGACTACGCACGTCGCTGCGGCCGACGCGCGCTGCCCGGGCGTTTCGGTGACCTGTACCACCAAACCGCCATCGGACTGCTTTGCGATCATGTCGATGCGAATCGAGCCGCGTTGCGGCTGGCCCGTCGCATCGATCTTGTAGCCAAAACCACCCTTGCAGTCGACTTGAAACCAGTCGATGCCGCCATTGCCTACGTCCATGCCGCCGCTCATTTTTCCCGCTACCTTGAGGCCGCCGGTTAGGCAGTCGTCGGGGCTGATCTCACCGATGGGATCGCCGTAGCCGCCGTTGTCTGGACCGTTGCCGCCTTGGCCTACGCGCAATTCGAACGCGTACACGAGCGTGCGCACCGGCGCCGGCGCCGTTTGCGCCGGCGCGACTACCGGAAGGGCGACCGCCAGAGCGGCGGCGGCGAGTGCGCGCACGTCATAAGAGCGCGGCACCCGCCGTCGTTGTGACTACGGAGTCGAGAAGGGAGCGGTCAGGCGCAGGAGCACCGACGTTCCGTTGGCGATCTGCGTCGTGTTGAAGCCGTTGGCGACTTTGATCGGATACTGGTGATTGAGGATGTTGAGCACTTGCAGCTGCAATCCCAACCCTTGATCCTCACCGGGCCGGCCCGGCGTCACGTCGCGGCCAAGTGATAAATCGACCGTTGTATGAGCCGGCAGCGTTCCCGACAGGTTCGTGTTAGCGTCTTCGAACTGCACGGGGAAGCCGCTGCCGTAGTTGCCTTGTATCGTTGCGTACCACAGTTTATGCCCTCCGCCGAAACGGTGCGTGTAGGCAAGCGTGGATGCGACGGTCTCGCTATGGTCTTCCAGTGAGAGCTGCGCGACGCACGAGACGCCGGGCGGATTCGGCGGGAACAGAAACGTCGAGCCCGAGACGCAGGCCGCGTACGAGCCCGAGACGGTACCGGTGAAGAACCACTGATCCCCGTTGAGCATGCGATCCTGGAGACGAAACTCGACGCCGCTGTTTCGGCCGATCGAGTTGTTGAAGACGGCAAAGAGCGGCGTATTGAGCAGCTGCTGTGTGTCCAGAATGTTCACGACGCTCTTGCTGAAGATATTCACCGACCCCGTGAAGAGGGGGTTGAACGAGTGCACCATTCCAAGCTCGTAATAGCTGTCGCTCTCCGGCTTGAGATCGTAGACGGGGTTGGTTGTCGAGCATGGCTGCTGCGCGGAGAGCGCGATGCAGTCTTGGCGAACGTCTTCGAGCAGCGGCGCCGCGTAGAACTTTCCGTAATATATGTGTGCGACGTTCTTTCCGCCATCGGAGATGTTGACGCCGACGCGCGGGCTGATCTGCCAGCCGCCGACGTACCCTGTCGAGTGGTCGTAGCGTAAACCGTAGTTCCAGACGACGTTCTGGCCCATCTGCCACTTGTCTTCGGCATAGAGACCGATCTGCGAGCCGGCTTGTCCTTGCGGCGCGACGAACGCGGGGAAATACGGCTGTCCGACTTTGCCGGAGCTCGCGCAATCGACGTAATAACAGGCGAAGGTCTGCGTCGCGGTTGCGCTTTCGCGATTGACGTCGATGCCAACCTTCCACGCATGGTGCTCCGTGGCGCGAAAATCCGAGGCCCGGACGCCGACGTACTCCGCGAACGTGTTCTGCTGGAGCCCTATACCGTGCACCGTATTGGCGCAGGTAGGCGGACAGACGCTAAAGTCCGGCTCAGTCGAAAGCACGTCGAGCGGCAGATCGCCATCATAGGCGATGCTCGTATAGCGCCACCACGGGATGACTTGGAATACGCCGTTGCCGTCTTTCGAGGTCGTCGTCCAGTTAAGGTTTGAAAAGCCGTCGTACTCGCGTTGCGTGTCGAGCGTGCCCGGGGCGTTGACGATCGGATCGTACGGATTGCTGGCATCCGTGTTGATCGGGACTTCGAACTGCGAGAGCTGATTGGAATAATCGAACGCCAGCGTGCTGCGCGGACTCACCTGCGTGATGAAGCGCAGGAACTCATCGCTGCTCGAGCTGGCGTTGTTGATCGAGTTGAACGTCGGCGCGTCGAGCCCGCGGTCCGTGGTTTGCGTGTTTGCATTGAGAAAGAGCTCGCTCGAGCCGAAACGCGACGAAAGGTCGAGCGTCCCCACGCCTTGGCCCTGATTGCCGAACCCGCCCGTCACGCTCGAGTAGATGCCTTCCGGAATATCCGTCGGGCGGTTGCTGATGAGGTTCACGACGCCGCCCATGCGGTCGCCACCGAATTCCGCCGGGATGGCGCCCGTGAGCACCTCGATCGAGTCGATGGATTTCGGGTCGACGATTTCGGCGAAGTTCGACGTGGTCGCCAGCGGCAGCGGCGCGCCGTCGATGTTATAGGTCACGCCATGGAAGCCGTTGATGACCGGCTCGTTGTAGGAAAACTGAATGACGCCGGGCAGCGTCGCGAGCATTTTGTCGAGACTGTTGTTGACCGGCGACGCCTGGATGGCGCTGCGGGTGAGGATGTTCACCGAGGGCGGATTCGCGTTCGCGCCGTGGCCGGTCGCCGTCACGGACGTATTGGCAATGACGGTCAGCTGGGTCGAGAGCGGAATATTAATGGTGGCTACGGTGTTGCTCGTCACCGTTACCGGCATGGAGAGATCGTGTGCGCCTTGCGCGTGCGCCGTGAGGCGGTACTGGCCGAACGGAACCTGGGAGAAGACGTACCCGCCCGACTCGTTGGTGGTCGCGACGAAGCGCGAGCCCTCGCCTTCGAGCGTGACGGTCGCGTGCGCAGAGGGCTTGCCGTCGACGGTGATCGTCCCGCGGACGAGTCCGAACGTATCGGCCAAAGCCGGAAGCGCACAAGAGAATGTCAAGAACGCGGCAAGTGCCGCTGAAATAAAACGAGACATGGAGAGAGACTCCTTCGGTGAGAACGCGAGCGAAAGGACGCGCTAGCGCGCGTTAGGCGTTCGCAGTCACCGGAGGAGGCCTGGAAAAGCGGCGCCACCACAGCCCCTTGTCATCCGCAGCGTAGTGAGGCGCTTCGCGCCGAACGAAGTCGAAGGACAGTCGCTTCTGATTGAAAGCGCCGCGGACAATCGCAAAGACGAAACCCGCCAGCGCACGGAGCGCGATGGAAGCAAGTCGCAGCACTAGCCATGCGGCCAGCGCCAGCGCAACAACGACGGCTAAGAGCGGTACGCCGGAATGCGCCGTTTCAAGGCGTTCGCCCAGCACAAACCAGCACGCGGCCGAAGCGGCGACAGCCCGCCAGCTCGGAACTAGCTTTCGCAGGCGGGCGGCCAGCACCGTCCCGTCGGCAGCGCAGCGGGCTCCCGACCATAACAATGCTCCTGCCGCCGCGATGATGCCGGTCATCGCCGCTAAGGTGAATTGTAGCAGGACGCTATGGTAGGCTCCGCCCCAGGCATGCTCTCCACCGAAGAGCACGGCGTGGGCTGCGAGGGCCGCGACCAACCCAAGGACGGTCGCACCCGGGAGCTGCCGAAGGGTCACATTCCCTTCTTGGCCGTCGGAGGCACGCCGGCCTTCGAACGGGTGTTCGTAAGGGATTTGAGCCGGACCGCGAATCCCTGGGCCTTGCTTCCCGTTTATAGGGGGGTATAGAAGCCCGCAGGAGCTGGAGGAAGAGCGGAGTCTGGTTATGGGCGCACGCGCTTTGGTCGAAAATGCCGACACCGTGAGTCTGGTTTGCGCATTACTCGTGCGTTTTCCGGAACTCGCGTCGATTCGATCCATGCCCGCCGACCGCACCATTCGTCTGACATATGCGCTGCGCCATCGCTTGGATCGCTCCAAGCAATCCGGCCTCGCCGAGGCGATCGAAGACCATGTCGCGAGCTTCCTCGCGCTCGCCAAAGACGAAGCGGAGACCTTGCGGATCGAGTGCGAAAGTGACCGCGGCATGACTTTCGTGCATGTTACCCGAGATCTCGTGAGCTTTACTAAGGAAGAGCTCGAACTGCAGTCCGCGTTCTTCACCGAACGCTACGCCGACGCGCTGGTGCGCAATCCCGTCCCGGACGATCACTTCGATGCCGATCCCGCGGCGCAGGACGAAGCGGCGCTGTACGCGATCGAGGCCCTGCGCGATCCCGCTCAGTCCAAGAGCCTGGTGGGCTTCCGCGAAGAAAAGCGCGTACTGGTCTACTTCCTGAAATCTCAAAAGAAAGCGAAGGCGTCGGCTCGCCGATAACACACGCCACCTTCAACATACTGCTCGTGGGGGACGTCGTCGGCTCCCCCGGACGGGAGACGCTCAAACGATGCGTCGCGCTTGCCCGAGAACAGCATCACGTCAGCGCCTGCATCGCCAACGGTGAAAACGCCGCCGGCGGTTTTGGCTTGACCGCCCAGACCGCACAAGAGATGTTCGAGTCGGGCGTCGACTTCATCACGAGCGGAAATCACATCTTCGACAAACGCGAGTTCCGTGACTATCTCGAGGCGAGCGACCGGGTCATTCGCCCGGCCAACTATCCTCCGGCCGTGCCCGGACGCGGCACGGGAACCTTTACCGTCGACGGCGTGACCGTCGGTGTGCTCAACGTCATGGGGCGGACGTTTATGCCGCCGGTCGACGATCCGTTCCGCTGCGCCGAGGCGCTCGTCGAAGACCTCCGTGCCAAAACTCCCATAATAGTCGTCGACGTGCATGCCGAAGCGACGTCTGAGAAAGTGGCGATGGCTCGCTATCTCGACGGGCGCGTGTCGGCCATTTACGGAACGCATACCCACGTGCAAACGGCTGACGAACAGATTCTCCCGGGCGGTACCGCATACATTACCGACGTTGGAATGACCGGCCCGACCGACGGCGTCATCGGCATGGATGCCGGCCCGGTACTCGACCGGTTCTTGACCGGCGTGTCCGAGCGGTTTAACGTACAGAAGACGGGGACGAAGCAGTTCTGCGCAGCGGTGGTCGCGCTCGACCCGCAGTCGGGTAAGGCCAGCGAGATAAAGCGCATCTTCATGCGGGGTATCGCCTAATGGCGGGACCATTGAAAGTCTCGGCTAAGAGCAACCCGAACGCGGTGGCCGGCGCGCTGGCCGCTGCATTGCGCGAGAGCGACAGCGCGGAGCTGCAGGCCGTCGGCGCCGGCGCGATTAATCAAGCCGTAAAAGCCGTCGCGATCGCTCGCACGTATTTACATGCGAGCGAAATCGACGCGGTCTGCACGCCGTCGTTCATCACCGTCGAAATCGGCGAAGTCGAACGCACGGGCATATCCCTAGTGGTCGAAAGAAGAATGTCGGTTCCCCCCGAGGAGCAGGAGTAGTTAGGAGCGCGTCATCAAAGTCGATTTTCATTCACACACCAACATGAGCGACGGAACGCTCGCCCCGCAAGCTCTCGCCGATTTTATGAGCGAACGCGGGGTGGAGATTTTCTGCATCTCCGATCACGACACGCTGGGAGCGTACGGAGCCTTCGAGGCGCCGAAGGGTTCGCGATTCATCACGGGCATCGAAATCAACACGACGTGGCGCGCCAACGAAGTGCACGTGCTCGGCTACAACGTGCCGCTGGGGCCGTCGGCGATCAACGATCTGCTCGAGTACAATCAGGGGCAGCGCAGGAAACGTGCCGAGACGATGGTCGCCCAACTCAACGCAGCCGGGTATCCGCTGACGTACGAACAGGTGCTGACGGAATCCGACGGCGCGCACGCCGTCGGCCGGCCGCACGTCGCAAAGGCGTTGATGCGCGCCGGCATGACCGAGAACGTCAATAGCGCTTTTCGCGATATTCTGGGACGCGGTAAACCGGGCTACGTGCCGCAGATCTACACGACGCCGCAGCAAGCGATCGACACGATCGCCGCAGTCGGCGGCATCCCGGTGCTGGCGCATCCGGGGCGTCTCAAAGATTACGCGCTTATCGATGAGTTAGCCGGGCACGGTCTAGTGGGGCTGGAAGTGTTCTATCCGCTTCACGACTCCGACGACGTAGCGCTGTTTCGCGAAAAGGCGAAGCACTACGGCCTCGTGATGACGGCGGGGATGGATTTCCACGACATCCGCTATCACACGCAGGGAGTAGGCATGGACGTCGATGACGGCGACATTCGCCCGTTCTTAGAGTTGACGGAAGTCTTCGCCTAAGCGAAAGCGCTGCTCGATCACCAGCCGCGTTCCCGTGTAACGTGGCGGCAGTGCAAAGCCTGCAATCGGAACTCCGTCGTCGATGTAACGCCGCCACTCCGCCAGCACCGCCGAGTTACGTCCGACGTTAACGTCTGCTCCCGCGAAGTAGACGCGCTGCGCGACGTCGACGTCGTTCGAGCCGCAGAGCGCGTAACAGCCGAAGATGCCGAACCGGCCTTCGCCGATGGTATACGTTGCACTTGGAAACGAACGGCTAAACGATAAGATCGTCTGAGGGATGTCCAAATCGATCGCCTGGCTAGGCTGTCCCGGCGCCGCTGCGCGGTGCACGAGATCCTCCACGGCATCGAGGGAGACGGCGTAGTTGGAGAAACGCCAAGAGACGCTGCCGCCGTACTCTTTAATGATGCCGCGGTAGCTGAGCGTGGCGTCCTGCAGCGACGTAAAGAACGGATCGGTAAAACCGGGCAGAAACGCAGTCGTCGCATTGTACGGCGTTACTTGGGCGAACTGTGAGTAATAGACGCTGCCCGCGACCTGCGAACGCGCGAACGCGTACGCGGCTTTAAAACCTTGACGGTTGACCGAGGCGTCGTCGTTGGCCACCATCTGATAGTTGCCCTTGAGCCAGTTCGAAGGCCACGACCACGCGACGGGCCAATCATTGAGCACGTTTCCGTAGGGCAGCACGTTCGGAGCGTAGGTCGGTTCGAAACGATAAAGATCGAGCGAGAGACCGTTGCCGCGCGACCAACGGCGCGCCACCGCCGCGTGGTAGTAGCCACCCGGGGTCGGCTTTCCCGGCTCGCTGATGTATTGAGCGGAGAACCACGAGCGTCCGAACTCGGCCGTCAAAGTCGTTCCCACAGTGGGATGAACGATCGCTTGAACGCCGGCAACGGTGCCGTGCTGACCGAACACGTCGCTCTCAGGCTGAGGCCCTTCCGGACCGACGTACGTTTCGAGTCCCTGGCCCCACATCACGCCGGCGCTAATCGGATTGAGGCCGCCCAAGGTCCCTTCGCCGACTCGCGAGGCTTGCACCGCGTAGCGATTGCCGTGCGCCGTGGTAAATGTTGCCGAAAGCGAAGCGACGCGTGCAAAATCGTTGAACGTCGAATTGTAATACACGGTCGGCAGCGCGCCGTCGAAAAACTCCAGCGACGCGCGGCCGATGCGCGCGGTTGCATCGATACCTTGCAGCGGGAACGCCGGTCCGGGAACGCTCAGTGCGGGTATCTGCGGAGCGATGGCGGGCATCGCATTCGGCACCGGCGGCGGCGCGAACACAAACGGCAAACTTTGTCGCGGGAGGAACCATCCGCCGTCGAGATTCCAAGAACCGTCCGTTGCGCCGATCCAGCCGTCGTCGATCGACGAACGCTGCAGGTTTACCGGGTCGGTCGCGCCTAGATACGTTTCGAAGAGCATCGAGCGCGAGTTCACGAACGGATTGAGCGCCGGATTCGCAGGATCTCCCAAGTATAAAACGTTCGTGTTGTTTCCGACGACGCTTTCGCCGATTGCGTCGAATCCCAACGCAATGCGGCCGCTGCGATATGCCGCCCCCAGCTTATAGGTCTGTTGAAATCCGGATCCGGTCGAACCGGGCGTGCTGGAGAAGAACTCGTACGGTGTCTCGGGATCGAACGGAAAACCAAGCGTTCGCGGAAAAACCGTCCCCGGACCCGACGCGCTCTGGCTCACGTAGATGAGCGAAACGCCGGCATATACGGTTAAACGCGCGTTCTTTGCC
This sequence comes from Vulcanimicrobiota bacterium, assembly GCA_963715435.1. GTDB lineage: Bacteria > Vulcanimicrobiota > Vulcanimicrobiia > Vulcanimicrobiales > Vulcanimicrobiaceae > JAFAHZ01. The sequence goes on along the minus strand of OY970243.1, from coordinate 650,055 downwards.
GGAGCCGGCGATGGACTAGGCGACGCTAAGGCACTAACGGCAATCGCCGGCGCTGCGATGCCCAGAACCACGGCATACTACTACCCACCAAGGGCAGCATTGACGCCGCGACGGAGGTCGTTGAGCAAGGCGGCACATTCGCTTTCGTAGCGCGCCAGTATCTTGGCTTGTGCGTCGATCGCCCCGGCCTCGCGCATGTAACGGTGATTCACCCGCACGTTATACGCGCACGCTGCAAGCGCCGCGGCACCGAACTCGGCGGCGCAGCCGACGTCGCTAGCCAGCGACCGGTTCGGAATGAGCGCGACCGCAGCCGCGAGTCGAAGGACGTCGATGCAGAGCTCGCAGGCCTTCAGCGGAATCTCGGCCGCCTCGCGCAGCGCGCTCTCGAGCACGCGCGCTCGCGAAGCCTTTTCCTCGTCGGTACCTCGCGCAAGGCCCTGAGCGTTGACCACGCGCGCGAAGGCCCGCTCGTCGCGGTCGCCTGCCTTTGCGAGCTCGGCGCGCAGGCGGTCCGCGGCCTCAGCGATCCGCACCGCCGCATCGCGGTGCTCGGCGTATTTGGGGTTGCCGGCGTCGATGCGCGCCACCATGGCAACCAGGGCCGCACCCAGCGACCCCACGACGCTCGCGGCACTGCCGCCGCCCGGGGTGGGGCTCGCTGAAGCGAGCTGGTTAAGGTAGCGGTCGAACGATTCCACGAAAATCAGCCTTTTGCGCCCTGCGTCTTGAGGCCTGGCCTTGGCGCCGGACCTATGGTAGTCTGCATCGAAGTGGGCGCAGCCCCAACAAGCAGCCCCTCATCAAAATTGTAGGAGAGAATTCAGTGCCCGTATTGGATCGGACGACCGCCGGGGACGTCAAAGACCGCGGTCTGGCCGAAGCCGGCCGCTCGCGTATCGCCTGGGCCGGAGCCTATATGCCCGTCCTGGCGCAAATCCGCGACCGCTTCGAAATCGAAAAGCCGCTGCAGGGCGTGCGCATCGGCGCGTGTCTGCACGTAACGACCGAGACCGCCAACCTCATGCTCGCGCTCAAGGCGGGCGGCGCGCAGATCGCGCTATGCGCGAGCAATCCGCTCTCGACGCAAGACGACGTCGCGGCGGCGCTTTGCGACTACGGCATTCCGACGTACGCCATCAAAGGCGAAGACAACGACACTTACTACTCGCATATCGAGTCGGTAATCGCGAGCAAACCGCAAATGTCGATGGACGACGGCTGCGATCTCGTGACGACGATCTTCAAGAAGCACAAGCCGCTGCTCGATGAGATGTTCGGCGGCTGCGAAGAGACGACGACCGGCGTCATTCGCCTCAAGGCGATGGAGAAGGACGGCGTGCTGCCCTATCCCGTGATCGCGGTAAACAATGCGCTCACCAAACACATGTTCGACAACCGCTACGGCACGGGCCAGTCGACGCTCGACGGCATCATCCGTGCGACCAACGTGCTGCTCGCCGGGCGTACCCTGGTGGTGGTGGGCTACGGCTGGTGCGGACGCGGCATTGCATCGCGCGCCGCCGGTATGGGGGCCCACGTCGTGGTCTGCGAAGTCGATCCGCGTAAAGCGATCGAAGCGGTAATGGACGGCTATCGCGTGATGCCGATGAGCGACGCTGCCAAGATCGGCGACGTCTTCGTTACGGTGACCGGCAACTATCACGTGATTCGGGAAGAGCACTACAAGCTCATGAAGGACGGCGCGATCGTCTGCAACTCAGGGCATTTCAACGACGAGCTCGATCTCGACGTGCTCAAGAAGATCGCCAAGGGCAAAGTCGAGCCGCGCGCTTTCGTAGAACAGTACGAGCTGCATGACGGCCGCAAGGTCTGCATTCTCGCCGACGGCCGTTTGGTGAACCTCGCCGCCGGCGAAGGCCATCCCGCTGCCGTTATGGATATGTCGTTTGCGAATCAGGCGATGGCGGCCGCGCATTTGGCCGAGCACCACGAGCAGATGGAGAAGCACGTTTACGACGTCCCCATCGAAATCGATGAGGAAGTTGCCAATCTCAAGCTATCGTCGATGGGCGTTGACATCGATACGCTGACGCCGGAGCAAGTGAAGTACATGGCGTCGTGGTCGGAGGGAACGTAACGTGGCCTACAAGCGACTATTCACCAGCGAATCGGTGACTGAAGGTCATCCGGACAAGGTCGCCGATCAAATCTCCGACGCCGTTCTCGACGCGCTGCTCAAAGAAGATCCCATGTCGCGCGTGGCGGTCGAAACGTTTGCGATCACCGGTCAGATTCACATCGCCGGCGAGGTGACGACGAAGACCTACATCGACATCCCGCGCATCGTGCGCGAGACGATTGCGGACATCGGCTACAACAAGTCTGCGGTCGGCTTCGACGCCGAGACGTGCGGCGTCAGCGTTTCGATCGACGAGCAGTCACCGGATATCGCGCTGGGCGTCGACAAGTCGCTCGAAGCCAAAGCCGGCGACGACGACCGGTTCGAGCTTACGGGCGCGGGCGACCAGGGCATGATGTTCGGTTACGCGTGCCGCGAAACCGACGAGCTGATGCCGCTGCCGATCGTGCTCGCCCACAGCCTCACCCGGCATCTGTCCGCGGTTCGTAAGAACGGCGACATTCCGTATCTGCGACCAGACGGCAAATCGCAAGTCACCGTCGAGTACGACGGAGACAAGCCCGTGCGCGTCGACGCAGTCGTCGTTTCGACGCAGCACGATCCCGAGATTGCGCTCGAGGTGATTCGTAACGAAGTCACCGAGAAGGTCATCAATCACGTGATTCCGGCATCGATGCACGACAAGAACACGCGCATCTACGTCAATCCGACCGGGCGTTTCGTCATCGGCGGTCCCAAAGGCGACGCCGGCTTGACGGGACGCAAGATCATCGCCGACACGTACGGCGGGATGGCGCGTCATGGCGGTGGCGCGTTCTCGGGCAAAGATCCGACGAAGGTCGACCGTTCCGCGGCGTATGCTGCACGCTGGGCTGCAAAGAACGTGGTGGCGGCCGGCTTGGCCGAACGCTGCGAAGTGCAGGTTGCGTACGCGATCGGCGTCGCGCATCCCATGAGCGTGCTCGTCGAAACGTTCGGCACCGCGAAGATTTCCGAGGAGCTGATCGCCAAAGCGGTGATGGAGGTCTTCGACCTGCGTCCGGCCGCGATCATTCACCATCTGAACCTGCGTCGTCCGATCTACAGGCAGACCGCGGCTTACGGCCACTTCGGGCGTCCCGACCTCGATCTGCCGTGGGAGCGCGTCGATCGAGTCGACGCCCTGCGAAAGGCTACCGGCTTCACAGGAGAGGCGCTGAAAGTTCCCAACTTCGCTAACTAATATTGTCATCCTGAGCGAAGGGCCGAAGTCGAAGGGCAGGCGCATCTCATGTTAGGCAAATCTGTGAAACGCTTCTCGATCTTGGCGATGCTCGTTTCGGGCATCGCCGTTTTTTCGTCGTCGACGATGGTTTCGGCGGTGACGATTCAAAAGGCCACGATTTCGGCGGGAGCCGTGATTCATGCCGTCCTCGGGCAAGCCGTTGACTCTCGAACTCTGACCGAGGGCACGTCGTTCCAACTCATCATCGACGAGCCGACGACGCCGGCGATCGATGGCGCGTCGATCCACGGTGACGTCACCGACGTCGCCCAGCCGCACGGCGTCGACCGCGCGCGCATCGGCTTCGTGTTGACGAGCATTCATTTCAAAAACGGCAAAAAGGAACCGTTTCACGGACAAGTGCTGAGCAAGAACGTTACCTACGTCAATACCGCCGAAGCGCGGCGCGAAGCAAACAGGTTCAAGCTTCCCCCGATGCCCATGAATACCGTGACGCCCGGTCCGATCGCGTGGCAGATGACGTTCCGCGCCGGAAGTAAACCGTCGTACACTCCGCCGCCGGCCGGCAACAGCGGCGGCTACGTTTACGCAGCAAATTCTAATGAAAATATCGTTATACCAGCGGGTACGCCGGTTACTATCAAGCTAACGAGCAATCTAGCTCTTTAGGGAGAAAACCGCATTCATGACCTTTACGAAAAGTTTGAGCGCGCTCGCGGTTGCCGTCGTTTTCGCGGCCACGACCGTGGCGGCGCTGGCAGAGAACTCAGTGACGCTGTACAACGGCACGGTGATCAACACACGGCTCAATCAATCCCTCGATAGCAACTCCGCCAACGTAGGCGACACGTTTACGATGACGGTGATTCCGCCGTATCCCAGCGGCAATCCGCTCTTTCAGGGCGCGACGATCAGCGGTGTCGTGACCAAGGCTGTGCGCGCGGGCCAGGGCCGCAATCCGGAGATCGTGATTCATCCGCGCTATCTGCGTCTCGCCGACGGCAGCATGGCGACAGTGTACGGCGACGTGACGAGCGTGGCGGCCAACAAGAGCACCGGGCAAACGGCCGCGAAGGCCGCGGGCGGCGCGCTTATCGGCATGCTCGTCGGCAATGCGATTGGTAAAACGATCTTTCATTCGAGTGCCGGCGGAGCGATCGGACTCATCGGCGGCGCAATGATGGGCGCTAACAACAAGTCAAACTTCACGATTCCCGCAGGCGCCAACGCCACGGTGCAGCTGAACCAGACCGTTACGATAAGACGGCAAGCGTCGCACCCGTAATTAGCGGGCGCCGACCAAGTTCGTCGTGGGCATGCGGTGCGCCACGACGACGGCGATGGTTTTCGGAGCGGCCATTCCGTCGTGGAAGGCGGGGAGGCTGAGCGTACCGGCAGCGGCGTTGAGGCCGGTCAAAGTGAGCAGGGACGCGAGGGCTAGGGCGATTCCGAACTTCACGAGGCTCCTCCAAACTCTTAAATCCTTAGTTGAACTCAGTTTAGCGCCGGTCGGTGCGATTGTCAACTAATACTTTAAGAGACGGATGGAGATGCGCTTGGCTGGCCCCCGCGGCGCGTAACGAAGAACGGGATGGACGCGAGCTGGAGCACCACCGAAAAGATCGCCAATCCCAGCACGGAGTGGTCGAGCAGCACGCCCGAGAGCGCGCTGCCGGCGAACCACGCGATCCCGAAGGCGAGATCGAAGAATCCAAAGGTCGTGGCACCACGGCGCTTCGTGATAACCGAAGAAATGAGGGCTAGAAGAAGCGCGTCGACGACGGCCGTCCCGAAGCCCCACAGCGCCGCACCCGCTAACGCTGCGCCTCCCGTCCCGAGGAATGCCAGCGGCGATGCTGCGGCCGAGAGCGCCACTCCTATGGCGATAACGCCGCCGCCGAAGCGATCGTAGAGTTTGCCCAACACCGGCGCGGCGATGGCCGCCACGAACATCGCGACGGCAAACCACACGGACACGGCTGCAGCGCCGGCGACGTGGTCGCGCGAGAACCGCAACGCGATGAGCGCAAAGTCGACGAATCCCGCAGCCATGAGCGCGCCCCCGATAAGGTAGCGACGGAAAGCGGCCGGATCTTTGAGCGGCGGTTCGTTTGCATCGCTCGGCGTCGGGGTCAAGTGGCGGCCGAGGGCGTTTGCCGGCAGCAAGCAGATCAGTGCAAGCACGCCGGGGGCGATGAGAACCCCGAAACCGTAGCTATAGCCTCCGCCACGAACCATGGCGTAGGCGACGACCAGCGGCCCGACCGTCGCGCCCAGCTGGTCGAGAAACTCGTTTATGCCGAATGCCAGTCCGCCGCCGCCCATGTCGCGGCCCGCTTGAGCGATAATGGCCGACATCACGGGCTTGCGAATGCCCCGGCCTACTCTCTCGCCGATCACCAAGCCGGCTGCGGCGGGCCATGCGCCTACCAGTGCAAGCGCGGGAACGCACAGCATGTTGATGACGTAACCAATCCAAACGTCGATCCAGTAGCGGCCCGTGCGGTCGGCAATTATGCCCGAGACGGATCGAATCGCGTATCCGGCGAGCTCTCCGCCGCCGGCTACGACGCCGACGATCGCGCCGCTCGCACCGAGATGTCCGAGGAACTCGCCGACGACGCCGCGACCGCCTTCGTAAGTGAAATCCGCGAAAAGATTCACGACGCCCATCATCAGCACGAACCGGAGGGCGGCGCGTGCCGCGGGGCCTTGCTTCATGGTTGCGAAGTACCCCGCCATCGGCTACAATCCCGTAGTCCGTTCCCGGTTAGCTCAGTTGGTAGAGCAGCTGACTGTTAATCAGCGGGTCGCTGGTTCGAGTCCAGCACCGGGAGCCATTTCGAACCGAAATCCCTCGCAAAAGCGGGGGATTTCTTGTGTACAATAGGGACAATCGTCACCAATGCTGGCGGGCTGGCACAGAAGTGGCACAACTCCTTAGCCGGCATAGCGTCGGCGGCCGATCGTTACAACAGCTTCAAGTTTGCCTAGAAAACACCGCGCTGCGTACGAGGACGCGCGTCCGCTGATGCGCCATCGAGATCTCACCGGTGCTCAGTCCACATAACCCCGTAATTGCCAATTGTTTCCGTGCAAGTGCTCGGAATTAGTGTGCAACCTGCAATTAATAAAAGTGCGACGTGGTTTAAGGCCGCAAATTATGGCGGGGAAGCGCATTTCTTTGGCGGTCGGGCCTGTCGGGAAAGAGCTACCGGAAACGGAGAGGGGTCGGCTCGCGAACCGGGCGCTCGCGGGAGCTATTTAGTCTCTGCTGCCTTCATGCCGGGCAGTATCCGTCGAAGCCAGTCACCATACTCGAAATAAAAATTTCAACGCTGTCCGAATCACGAACTCGTTAAACGTAATATGCTTAATGAGATCACTCGGAGCCTTACAATGGCGAATCATGCTTAATAGGTGGCCTACTGAGTAGAAGGCGTTGCCGAAACGGATAGGCTTTGCCCCTCTGACAGAATCAAGCTTACCCTCCCAATGCTCAAGGTCGCGCAGGGCGGCATTGATCTTCTCGATTGCCTCCCGTTTGATTTCATCTATTGGTATGAGCTTCTGCGTCATCATTTGGGAAAGGAAATTCATGAGAAACCCGTGATCGTGGAAAACGCCATAGTCATGCCACGAGAGCACGATCCGCTTAACGTCGCGACCCTTGAGTTCGAGCCTGCCCCCTCCCTCAAGATCAACGCCGCCGTCCTTGCGAAGCACGTATTCGATCTTGGCTAGTTGACTCTGTGCCTTTACGACGCTTTGAATCAGGTCAAGCAAAACGGTTACAGTGTATCCCCCTAAGGCTAGTCCGGTCAGCGTACTTTCGCACTGGGGATATGATACGGTTGACCAGGGGATGGCATGTGAGGTACGAGACAACAAGGATGACGCGACAGGATGGGTAAAATGCGAGTCGCTAAGCGAACCGTAGCGCGTGTACGAGAACAAGGAGCCCGAAGTGCGCCGCAGGGCCTCTTTCGGGCGTTCCCCCAGTCGCGGAGATATTACGACGTCACGTCACGATTGTGCCAACCTACGAGGACCGACAAGCTAACGCGTAAGGCCAGTTTACGCAGGGATTGTGACGCTTTGTGCGTCACCGTCACGCTCAATCGTCCGTCACGTAACGCCCAGTAACGCGTAACGCGCCTCGCAGCAGCGTGAAGGACGAAGCTGCTCCGACGATCGCGGCCAAGGTGTTACGCTGAGACTCGAAGCTTCGAACCGCTGGGCCGGGTTCCGCGGGGCATGGGAGTACATGAGCAGCAATCTGCAGCAGTACTACGCCTTATGCCTTTTTAGTATCTCCACGATGGCGGGCGAGCCGTAGGGACTCACTTGAACAAACCAGAGAGACTGGTTGCACGCTGCGGAGTAACAGCTAGGACCAGTAATCCCGTCGGGGTTCCCTTTAATCGGCACGTCGTATTCGGTGATACGACCGTGCGTAGTGATCCGCCCGATTCTGTTTGTGGCGTTCTCCGTAAACCACATTGCGCCGTCGGAACCGAGGGCAATCCCTACCGGCTTTGCATTTGGACTGGGAATCGCGTATTCATTATAGGAACCATCTGGCCGCAGCCGACCGATCTTATTGTGGCCAAAGTCCGTATACCAAACGTTGCCCTTAGGGTCAGTCGCTAACGCCAGCGGTAGTGTGCCTATCGCCAAGGTAAACGTTCTTACGACGCCCTGATCTGATACCTCATAAATGAAATCACCACCAAAGAGGCTCGTAGCGCCAACCCACATGTTGGAGCCGGGCCCGCGCGTTATTGCCAAGAGAAAATCATCGCCGCTAGTCGGTATTGGCACAAACATCACAGAAGGACTCGGCGAAGTGGGATCGCTGATGATCAGTGCTCCGATCCCGGTGGCAAACGCCCAGTATCGACCTTGTCCGTCGATCGCGCCGCCTTGCGAACCTACGGGACCTCCGCCGCCGATGTCTGGAATTGAGGATGGGACGAACGTTCCACGCCTATGGTTCTGCGGAAACACCGCTGCACCGCCAAAATAGGTGTCCTCCGAGAAGTTGAGGTAGCTGAGGGGTTCATACACGTTGTCTTGCGCATCGACAGCTACGCCGCCGCGGAGATTGGTAGCAGCCGGACCGTACGGTGACACTGGTAAGGGATAATTCGTAAGGTGGTTTTTGTAAAATCGCTGAACCGCAACATTACCACATACCGACGAGTCTAGGCTAAAAAAAACTGCTCCGGCGGCGTTCTCCGTGATATCTCCAATTAGAATCTCACTTTTAAGAACGTGAGCCGTCATCACGACTCCTCGTTTTGAAGTGATCGTCGGTAAAGGACGATCAATGACGAGGCCACCTGATGAGATGGGAGCTGCTGGCATAAGCGCAGTGCTCTTCGTCGAGCAGGCGGTCTGCAACGTTGCCAAGAGCAACGCGCTCAGAAGCGCGACTCGAGGGCCGCTCCAATACACCATCTTCAAGCCCTCCTGCAAATGAAAGTATAACTCTAACGTGCCAAATCGTCTTGGGTAATATAGTTGCTTATCTGACCGGCGAGTTATCGGCAGCTACTGCTTTTGTATGCGCTGGAGTTGACCCGCTTTCGTGGAGAGTTGCGATTTGGACATCGGAGATAGCGGAGGACCGAGTGGCGGCGGTGCGATTGCACCGAGCCCTAATGAAATCGAAGATCGCTGCTGAAGCTCCGCGCTAGTTCTTGAAGCGATGAAACGCCGGCACTCGGTCCTCCGTACCTCGACCTCGATTTGGCGTCAGCCCCGCGTGAGATAGGCGCCGAAGATATGAGCATCTGACGGGTCTAGCGGCTATAGGTAAAAATACCGATGCTCGCAGTTAGGGCATCAGATACGCTTCTTAAGTGTTTGGCGATGCTAGGAGCCAGGAGGCGCCTGGTCCTTTCGGTTATCATGCCAAGTCAAAACGCTCCCGCATGCTTCCCGCTCGTGCCCTACACCTGAGATGGAGAAGAGGAAGAATGAAACTTCTAGGCATGGCAAGCTCCGCTTTGGTCGCAGCCGCGGCTTTTGCAATCTTGAGCGCCTGTAGTATGGGCGGCTCACGGAGCACCGACTTCGGCGTTACGCCGGAGTCGGGCGCAATACAAGGCGGCAACAATCGGACCGCATCGTTGCCCCTTCCCAAAAAGAAAAGACGCCCCCTCCTTTACGTTTCTGGCAACGTGAGCGTCGAAGTATACGATTTCCTGTCGGGGAAAAGACTTGGTTTCGCCTCTGGTCTGGGAAGCGCGGCCGGTTTCTGTAGCGATAAAGAGGGCGATGCCTACGTCGCCGACTTTACTAGAGGGACCGTCGTTATGTTTCCCTACGGCAGCACTAAGGGCAGGATCGTGGCCAAGGGCTTACAAGAGCCGGTCGGTTGTGGTGTAAGCGAAAGCGGGGATCTGGCAGTATCGCAGTACGAAGCGGGCCGCCAAGGGAAAGGATCCGTGATCGTTTACAAAGCCGGTTCCAAAGTCCGCAAGAAATATAATGGCCCATATATCGCTTGGGCTCCAGCCTTTGATAGGCAGGGGAACCTCTTCGTTGAGGGCCAGCTTGGCTCGTGCGGTACCGGCTATTGTATTTCCGAACTTCCGGCCGGCGGTACGTCGCTCGCGACGGTCACCCTCGAAGGCGCAACGATTGGCTTTCCGGCTTCAGTCGAGTTCAACGACGGCAAGCTCGAGTTTGGCGATCAAAATTACAATGGTGGGCACACGACTGCGATCTACACCGCGACCTGCTCGGGATTGATATGCACCGTCACGGCGACGACGAACCTTACCGATAACTGCTTTAGTCACCGGTCCGAAAAGTACAACGACGTGATACAGTGGGCCGAATACTCGAGGGAACCCAATCTTCAGAGTGGCGGCAAAGTCACCGAAGTCGCGGGCGCGAACCAAGATTGCGCGAACCGCTTCGACATCTGGACATTTCCCGGTGGCGGTAATCCCAGGCGCCATATCAAGGGGCCGAACCAATCGGCCGGTCAGACGATCGTCAACTAACCGTGCAGCGCGTCCATCGAGAAAAGGTCGGTCCACGTAGCGTGAGGCTGATGTCAGATGAAGCGCTTACGACCGTAGTCCTGCACGTCGCTTCTAAACGTGCACGCCGCCTGTTGATTTAAGGGGACTCAGAGCATGCGTATTTCACTCGCGACCGTAGGACTTGCGGTCCTCGGCGCCCTGCTCGTGGCTTGTTCAAGTACGGTGCGCGGTGGGTGGGCGTTGCCTGCAGGGTCGCCCTCGCCATTGTCGAGCCTCGACATAAAGCCGCGGGGTGTATCCCTTTCGCCGGCGACACGCGCGGCCTTTATGTCGCAGGTAGAACGTGGCGGTCATGACGCAAGTGCAGTCCGGATCTGGGTCACCAATCCGACGTTCAGCTATCTCCTAGGCCTCGACAAATCAGGTAAAAACGTCGTCGATGCGATTCATCTTCAGTCGCGCGGCTGTCTCACACCAAATGGCGTAAAAGTGGACGGCTCGCAGAACGTATGGGTTGCCTGTCAAAACGATCCATCGAACGGTTACGCTTCTTCAGAACAGGAGTACAGTGGCACCGGTGTCCTGCGCCACAGCTACCACTGGACCGCCCCGTGTCCTCAGTCGGCATCGCTATGCGCAGCAAATGGAGGAGGCGACGGCGGCCCCGACAGCAGCGGTCACGTCTTTGCCGAAATGGGTTTTGCCGCGACCCTCATAGGCGGCATTCAGCACAACCTGGACTCCGGCTTCTACTGGTGGTCCGCGAGCCGGCCAACGGAGAAGCCGAAGTTTATTAGTCTTGGCCCGTCGTGCGAACCCATTTGCCAGCCCGAATTTATCGATACCGATAGATTCGGCAACATTTGGTTCACCTACGTAGCTTACGTAGGCGCCAGGGAGGCGTTTGGCTTAGGCGAGATCATTAGCCCAACAACGAAGCCGCAATTCGTCTCAATCTTTGCGCCGCATGATTATCCCGTCCTCACAGGCGTCTTTACGAGCCATAACAAGACGATCCTCAACGTTGTAGACCAAACGAAGCGCAAGATATATCAATACAAGCTCCCGCTGACGCCGACTTCGAGACCGCTCAACAGCCTCGGACCCACCACGATAATAAACTCGGGGGGGTTCCCAACCTCTGGTAGCTTCAATAAGACTGAAACTGGACTCGTGCTTGGCGATTCCGCCGGCTGGGTCAATATTGGAACAATCCCGTCGAATAGGTGGAAGAGCCCCTTAAATTTGCGCTTCTTCCCTGCGACTGGCGCTGCCTCATATACGCCTTCAGACCGATGAACTTTTTCGTTTCGAGCGGGAGAATCGACATCATGCGGATTTTACGAGTGGCTGCTAGTTGTGGCGTCGTAGCAGTGCTGCTTGCCGGTTGTTCAAATGGGTCACCGGCCGCGGGTGCATTACCGCCGTCAAACGTACCCCAACAGCGGGGGGGTTCGATCAGTACGGCTACGGGCGCCGCTTTCAATGACCTTCTTAAGCATGCCGGACACGATGCTAGCAAAGTGCGAATTTGGATGGCCAACAACCAGTCCAGCTATCTGTTCGGGCTGGACGAGTCGGGAAGGAAGATCGTCGATACGATTAACGTCGGCTCGAAGGGATGCATCGCGCCGAATTCGGTCAAAATCGATCGCAATCAAAATATTTGGATCGACTGTTCCAACGCATACACACCGCCGGGATACCAAGGCACTACCGGCTCCGAGCAAGAGTACAGCCGCGCCGGCGTGTTGCGCCGCACGTACACATTCACCGCGTCGTGCCCGAAGTCAGGCGAACTATGCGAGGCAAACTCCCTTGACGGCGGACCGGATGACAATGGCCACGTCTTCGTCAACCTTTCATTTGGAGCGTACTTGTTAGGTGGCCTCCGCCTCGGATTCTACTGGTGGAGCGTCGGTAACCCAACAGCTCAGCCCAGATTCGTTGACGTCGGCGCATTCTGCCAACCCATTTGCCGAGTCCTATATACGGACGTCGATAACTCGGGCAATCTTTGGTTCACGTATTCGAACCCACTTGGTTACGGCTTGGCCGAACTTGCGCAGCCGACCACAAATCCAAAACTGTCAATCGTGTATGGCCCAGGAGAGTACCGCCAGGCGAGTGGCGTTTTCCGGAGCGACGGTGGTAAGACCCTTAACGTTGTGGATGCAGGTACACAACGGATCTATCAGTACACCTTGCCGGTGACCTCAAGCGCAAAGCCGTTTAATACACTCGGCCCAACTCCCACGGGCCTTTCCGATGGGTATTACGCGTACGGCTTTCCAATGACGGGCGGCTTCAATCGGACTGGAACAAAGCTTGCAATCGGCGATGCGGGTGGCTGGTTGGATATGGGAACGGCCGCACAAAATAAATGGAGAGCCGTTCTGAATCTGAAGTTCCTCTTTCATGACTCCGCCGCATCATACACGCCTTCGGATCGGTGACATCAATGAATCGTTGGCTTTACGCAACAATTCTCTCGCTTTCGTGCGGCCTGCTTGTTGCTTGCAGCGGCGCGTCAGGCGGCGCCCTGCCGTCGGGACGTCCCACGCGGACGGCCGTGCCGGCAACAAGGCTCGAGCTTATCGGGACGATGGCGCAGAGATACATCTACCATTACGGATTTCCGAAGCGGCAGCCGCCGCTTACTGTGAAGACCAAGATCACTCAACACATTTCGATTACAAGCGGCCCGGCACCCGAAGGTTATCCGGCCGGCTCGAATCAGGTCGTACTCATTCAAGAGACGGATGAAACCAAGCCGGCGAAATATGAGTCAACGACGACTGCATACGTTGCCCAGCAGCAGACGCAAGATCTTCTTTACGCCTTTTCTACGCAGATAAGCGCTCCAGGCGCCCAGTCTAGCACTAGTAGAACGACCTACGCTTCGCCACGAGTGATGGTTAGGAACGGTGTCCGTGCCTGGTCGAACTCGCCGGCGAGGAAAATCGACGAAGCGTTCTCCGACGGGCACGTGGAAGATCGCACGATAGCCACGAATGGAACCTACATTGAAGATGGAACCGCTTTGAACTACGCCGGTACGCTTACAAAGACGAAGCTTCTGGATAGATCGAGCGGTGCTGGGCTCTACCAGGGCGGCTTCCGTCGTTGCTCGCCAGACACCAGGTTTACCTTTTCAGAGCCGGCCGGCACTCCGGCGAAAATCACGTACGCTGAAAAATCCTACGATTCATATTATTGCGCACAGGCCCCAGAAACCGTTCCGGCGTGGTTCGAGGCCAACCCAACGTTCTACGATGAAGCCGACTCGAGCAGACGGACCAAAATACCCTCAACATGCGACGCCAAAGACCGTGGCACCGTTACCGACGTTCGATCGAGGAGTCGCTTTCTGGACACAATCATCGGCTACCTTGAAGAGACGCAATCAGATACCTATACAGGCTCACGGGGCATCCAGTGTGTCGTCTATAGCGATACGACGCTGATCTATTACGACTGGCAAGGCGATACAACTGATGAGGTTCTTGTTTCGGCGGACGCAAAGCCCGTCGCCGAGGTGACAACGCAGGAGGTACTGACGGCACGCAATGGCGGCCCTGCGCTGCCATCGATTGCCGCCGTCGCGCTCGGCCGGCACTTTCTCGCTTTGATGGAACCGCAGCGGGAGCGGCTGCGCACCGCCATGATCCATCATCTCCTAATGCACGCTCGGGGAGGTATTCGATGAATCGCCGGCTTGGGCTTGCTTTTGTACTCGTGTCCATGGCGGGTTGCGGCGGCGTTAATGCGGCGCTACCAAACCAACCTTTGTCTAACGCCGCGCCTCGCGGCATTTCCTCAGTTTTGCGCCCATATCGCGGTGCGGCGGCACTTGCTTCGTTCGAGTGGGGACACTCAATTCGAGAGGCCATGACCTATGCTGCGCCGGCGAAGGTGGGGGCTCTCGAGGTGACGGTGCAGGTCCGTATGCGTAACCCGCAAGGTCTCCTGCGCTACGCGCAAAATGCTAGCGATCCCCGTTCGCCTGAATATCGCCGATTTCTCACGGCAGAGCAAATCGCCGATCGGTTTGCAGCAACGAAGTCGGATTACGGCGAGGTCGCCCAGTACTTTGAGAAGCTAAAGATGCGTGTCGGAATGTGGCCGCAGCGCGAAACTCTTACCGTTACCGGCAGCCTGGATCAGTTGGCGCACGCGTTTGGGACGACGTTTGGCTATTTTCATTATGCCGGGCAAACCGTAGTTGCGCCGATGGACGTGCCTCATTTTACGAAAGCGCTGCCGGTAACCTCGGTGTTAAATCTCTCTACCTATGACCCGCGGCGGCGCTACTTCGTGCGTGGGATAAATTCGAGCTTCATCGGCTTTTCGCCTCAGCTGCTGGCGAGCGGCTTTGATTTCGCAGGCCCGTACGCTGCCGGCGATAATGGAAGCGGCGTAGTTCTCGGCGTTAATGGAACTGGACCCATTTCACCCGTCGACGTGCCCGCTTATGGCGCGTTATATCATACCAAGGTCGCACATGTAGTGCAGGATGCCGCCTCCCCGCAACCGCCAAGTAAAGCAAACGGCGGCACGGGCACGGGGGCGGTTGATCCCTACCCGTCAGGGTTGCGAGCGCCACCTCCGGTCACTCTTCCGTGCGGAATTCCCGACCCTCCGAACTACAACGGGTGTAATCCCGAAGACATTGAAGCGCAACTTGATACCGAGCAGGTCGCTAGCTTGGCACCCGGGGCCACTGAGCTGTTCTACATTGCCTACAACCCCTCGCTTTGCGTAAACCTTCAGGGATTCGTTGTCCAAAATAAAAAGAACGGAAGCTGCCCCCATGGGTCGAGCAAATTTCCGCTTATAGGCATTCAACTCGTGGACGATTCGCTGCAGCAGGCGATCGCCGACGATCGTGCCGATACGCAATCGCTAAGCTGGGGAGCGGCCGAGAATGACGCGCTGGCAGCGGGCTACATTTCAGCAAATCCGAACAAACCTGGCGTTGGTCAAGTTGAACTTGCGTCACTTGCCGCAGAGGGCGTAGCAGTTTTCGTTTCGTCGGGAGACAACGGTGCCTGGGAATGTTATGATCCCAGTAATCAGAAACCGCTTGGAATTGCGTGCGCCAGTTATCCTGCCTCCGATCCGAACGTGACCAGTGTCGGCGGAGTGAACATTCCCATTCTGGATAACGGAAGGCTCGGCGGCCAGATCACGGCATGGGGCGACAATACGACCGGCGGCGGCAATGGCCGGTTCGACAATAATGTCGGATCGGGTGGCGGCATTTCCGCATACCTTGGGGCTCCCTCGTGGCAGACGGCAAAATTGGGCAACACGATGCGCGAGGTGCCCGACATTGCACTCGATGCGGACCCGAACACCGGTCCATCGATCATTGCTAACGCTGCGTTCCCGGGTTGGACCGTGGTCGGTGCGGTGGGCGGCACGAGCGTGGCTGCCCCGGAGGCCAATGCGGAATGGGGATTAGTGCTTTCCGCGTGTGCCAAGACGCCATCGTGTGCCACCGCAACGGGTGCGAAACCGTATCGCCTGGGTAATGCAGCACCACTCTTCTATTCACTTTATAAAACGCCGCGGTATAGGAATGTCTTCGTCGACGTCGTGTACGGAAGTAATAAGGGTGTTCCAGCGCCGACACCCCTTCCGTCGCCCGGGCAGACCCCCGCACCCTTTCCAACGCCGGCCGGTTACAATGCTCATAAAGGCTACGACATGGTGACGGGTTTGGGCGTTCCGTTCGGGGGCCATCTCGTCGACTCAATCGTCAAGGGCTCTAGAATCCCGTAAGGTGCGACGGCGCTCGCGTGACGAGCTAGCGGAAAGCGGCGCCGTTTGCAACGGCGACTGCGATCTCGAGGCGCGAGCGCACGCCGAGCTTGTTGCGAATGTGATCGACGTGGTGTTCGGCGGTGCGCTTTGTGATAAACAGGGCGGCGGCGATCTCGGCGTTGGTCTTGCCCGACGAAATCATCAGGGCGATGGTCCGTTGGCGTTCCGTCAGTTCGAGCGCACCGTTGCTCTGCCGTCGCCGCTTGTGGATCCGGACGCCCATCCCGTTTGCAATCTCGGTTGCGCGGTCGACCATATGGTCGAGGTCGATCGCTTTAAACCCGTCGATTGCTTTGACGAAGTCATCGAGCCGACCGGTCACCTTGGCGATCTCTAAGCGGAGTTTCGCGATTTCAATAGCAGCTAACGGCGCACTGATAGCCCGCTGAAACTGCGAAATCGCAGCAACCGGCCTCCCTTCCAGTAGCAGCTTGTAACCCTCGCCCCAGGCAACGCAGGCATCGTTTACACCGCCCGTCCCGCGCAATTTTTGCAGGCGGCGCTGCGTACGTTGCATCAACGCAGGGTCTGCGGTTTGCAACGCTATCCGCGCCAGCGCCAGCAACGTGTAGCGCAAATTGGCGGCGTGAGCACGCAGCGGGCTGTCAAAATCGGCTTCAAATGCGGCGCGCGCAGCTTCCCGATCGCCATATTCTTCATGAAAATGCGCGATGGCCAGTTGCAAGAGGCCATGTGTATTCTCAATGTCGGGACATTCGTCGATTAGCGAGCGGGCATGCTCGACTAAGCCCAACTGCGAGGCTAGCGAGATCTGGTGTGCCCTGAACAGATCGCGCTCGCGCGGACGCAGTGAAGGGACCGCCGCTGCGGCCGTGCTCATCAGCGACAAGGCTTCCTTCGATCTGCCCGCGTCCTGAAGCGCGAGTGCGTACGTTCGGATCAACGCTGTTCTTTTGCGCAGCATCCCTCCCGGGAGGGCGTGAGCGAAGCGGCCGAACGCAAGCGCTTCCTGTGTCCGCCCCAAGGACATAATCGCTCCGATGGCGGGCCATGCGACGTCCAGCACCACATCGTAGGCACCCGCGGCGGCGCCGCTTCGTATCGCATCCTCGAACTCGCCGATGCCGCGCTCCCAATCGCCGTAGATCGCCGCGTACATCCCGCATCTCGCCAGGGCTTTGATGCGCGGGGGCATCGACGTGAGTGACGGAACGAGTGCGCGCAGCTTTTCGATCAATGCCTTCGCAACGTCGTCCTCGAGATGATGGTGCGCCGCACGAATGCAATAATAATAGAGCTCCGATGCGATCTCCGGCTCGATGTCGCCGCCGGCGATGTCGGCAAGCCTCGCCCGCTCCGGAGCGTCGAACGATGGAGAGTCGAACATGAAGGCGGTAAGCCGGACGAGTTCCAAGCGCGCGCGTACGTCTGCGCTGAGCTGGGACCACACGTTCGGATCTTCCGGCTCGATGGCATAGTGCTCTTCGCTGCCGGCGATCCGTCGTGCCAATCGTAAGGCGGCAGCGACGCTCGCGGTATGCTCTAGCGGCGGGGCGGTCGCGGACACCTCCAATGCGAGCGCTTCGGCGAAGCACCGCGCGGCGATATCCCAATCTTCGTCTTCCAGCGCGCGCCAGCCCAACCGCGTGAAGGCGACGCGCGCTTCGCTGCTGCGGCCCGCAGCCAGCAGGTGACGCGCGCGCGTTTCGTCGTCGCTTGCAATAAGAGCGGCAGCGGCATGGACTCTCGCGGCCACCTCGGGAGGCGCCTCGCTCAAGATGGCATCGGCTAATAGGTGATGCCGAACGCTCAGACGGTGGTCGCGGACTTCGACGAGCGCACGGCCGAGCAAGACGTTGAGCGCGTCGGTGACGGCGCGTGGCGAAAGCGACGTCATCTCCGGCAACAGGTTTCTTTCCAGCGGTTCTTCCACGACGGCGAGGGCGGCCGCGACGGTGAGCGCATCCGCTGGAAGGTCAGCGACGTGGTCCCGCGCCGCGTGCACGATACCGGAAGGGACGGATGAGTACGCTCGCACCAAGAGTTGCGCGTACAGAGGATTACCGCCGGATTGCGCGACGATGGCGACACGCTGCTCGCGACCGAGATCGCCGCCCTGCGAGGCGACGATCGCTTCGATAACCTGTTCGGGAAGCGGATGCAGGGTTGCATCCTCCGCGAGCCCGGCTTGGCGCAGGCGGTGGTAGACCGCCCAGACGGGATCGTAGCCGGTGCGCGCCGCGAACTCCCACCGCACCGGAAAATCTTGGAGGCGTTCAACCAAGTACGGAACGGCATTGAGGCTGGCATCGTCAGCCCAATGAAGGTCGTCGATCTGAACGAGCGGCGTGGCGTTCATCGTCGAACGTTCGAGCGCAAACTGAAGCTCTAATACGGCGTCCCTTACACTGGTGCGCGAGACAGTTGTTCCCGGCAGTGTCTGTCGTGTGACGTTCTGCAGAAGAGCGAATAGTGGATCGAAGGGGATCTCTATTGCGATGCGCTGGCAGGCGACCCGGAAAACCGGTCCGGCGTGTTTTTCAGCCGAACCGCGCAACGCGGTGGACTTTCCGATTCCAGCTTCTCCTAAAAGGAAGCGGGCGGGGGTACGAGTCGCTGCCATAGGGCATTGTCCTCTGTACGGTACGAAAGCCACCGCTCCTCGGCGGGCGGTGTCCCGGAGCGCTAATCGCAACGCCGCACCGATGCTTACGGGATGCTTCGAGCCGAAGCCGGACCGTCCCGCGAATCGAGCGCGATGGCTCTTAGCCGCGGGCGTTGCGCTGGAACTCGGCGGCCTGCGGACTCAATTTCTTACGGCGTGCCGTATTTTGTCGCCGCTAAGATGTCAAGCGTTTATCGACTCATCGCAAGAACCCGCAGGCACAGCCATACTAGCGACCATCTTCCTTGATTCACTGAACGAATTGTTTGGGTTTAATCCGCAGCGCGACGAGAGAGTAACGAACTGAAGCGCATTAGTCGTAAAGCTCTGCCGCTCTACCGTCGAGCCGGCGTAGACGAGACCTTCGAAGCATGATCGGATCATAAAGTGAAGCTCGTGCGAGCAGCATGGTTCGAGGATCGCGGCACGCACAACTGGCCGCTCCGATGAGTAATCGAGCGAGGAGACGATCGTGGAGACGTGGCGGTGTTCTTATTGCATCGATCTGCACATGATAAAACGATAAATTCGCTAAATTGCGAGGAATTAAGCAACGTCAACGACCGGAGCTTTCGGTCGCGTCTTCGGCGAGAGCGAACCGTGGTAAACCTTCGAGATTTTCACAATGGGATGGTTCAGGTCGGCGCGGCGATCGAGAAACTGCGCCCGCGATATTCATCTTCGCCTGTCTCCGCCGCCAATACCAAGGCCTACGTATCGCACGCGCCCGTCGTATACAGATGGTGCCGTCGTGCATCCGAATTCGCACTGGCGTCAATCGGTTAAGAAAGTTTAAACGTCTCTTGCGAAATATAAGGCGCAAAGGGGCGACCATAGAATTGAAATTTGGCCTATTGCAAGACTCGTTCAAAGTCACGTACGATCCTCACAAGTGCCAGGCCGACTTATAGCGAGGAACATGAAATTCATAGCTTCAAAGCCCCCGAACGCACTTGCCGCCATCGCTGTCGGCGGTCTCATCGTCGGTGTTCTCGACTTAACCTATGCCATAGTCGTTTACCAGCCTCATCATCCAATTGTCACCCCGCATACGATCGCTAGCGGCGTCCTGGGGCCTGCCGCGTACGAAGGCGGTGTTCCGACAGCAATTCTTGGCATTTGTCTCCACTTTTTCATTGCATTCAGCATAACCGCAATTTACTACGCACTGAGCCTGCGAGTGCCGTATCTCGTCGAGCATCCCCTCACCTCAGGGATTGTCTACGGCGCCTGCGTATACTGCGTCATGCACGGCCTCGTGCTTCCCCTGTCTAATGTCTATCACGGTCACCCGATTCCAAAAATCTACGTCATTACGGAATTTGTAGAGCATTGGTTCTTTGTCGGTCTGCCCATCGCGCTAAGCGTCAGATATTTCTCGACAGGCAACCTCCAACTCAGGCGAAGTTAAACGCCTTATGAGTGGCTTGTAACTAGCCGCTTCGCCAGTGGCGAGAAAGCGTACAACGCCAGCTCGTGCTGGCGCGCTTACGAAGGGCGCCGCCCCAAAAGCGGGACGACGCCCTGTTTGATCGAGATTAGATCTTGATATTCGCCGTTACGAAGAAGTTGAACGGACTCGCGGTGGAGTTTCCGTCCTGGTTGAACGGTCCGAAGACCGGTCCGTACGGGTACTTCACGAACGGCTGAACGATCGAGCCGTTATGACCCGGCGGGTTATAGTCGTTGCCGACCGGTAGAATCGCGCCAGCGAAGCCACCTATGTCGTACGAGCAGATCGAACCGTTTTTATAGGTCCACGGCTCGGTCGATCCGCCCCAGCAGGTGTTAAAGATGTTCGCCAGCACACCGGTAATGTTGATGCGCGGACTCACATCGTAGCTCAGCTGGAGGTTCATGCTGATGTTGTTGGGCTGCAAGAAGCTTCCCAACCCGTCGAAGTTGCCCGTGTAGGCGTCGGGCGCGGCGGCCAGTTCGGCGCAGGAGAGAGCGTTGTAGCGCCCGCCACCGTTTGCACCGCCTACGCCTGGAAGCACCGCCGTACACGCGGCCGGGTCAATGCCCGGATTGACCAACGGAGCACCGTACCGCATTCCACTTTCGAACTGGAAGGACGGAGTGATCGTGACCTTATCGTGCTTATAGTTGAGCAGCAATGAGGCTACGTATGGAGCACCGAAGGCGGCGTTCGAGGACTGCATTGCGCCCGGGAAGAGGCTGTAGGTCGGATACGCCGCGTTGAGCGAGAATAACCCCTGGGGGTCGCTCCAGTATGGATTGCCGACGTCGGCTGCGGTGCAGCCGGTCGTCACCGGAGCGCCGGCGGTCGTGTAGCACGGTGCCGCCGCAACGCTCGTCGTCGTCGCACCGCAGTACGGGACGTGGTTTGCGCCGATTTTGCCGACGAACTTACCGCCCGGAGCACAGGCCGCGGTGTAGGCATTGTACTGCGAGATGGCCTGGTTGATCGTCGTCAACACGCTGGTTCCATATAAGCCCGATGACAGCGTGCCGTACTTGATGTACGAATTGGTATACGCGAAGGAGAGTTGTCCCGAGAGTCCGTTGCGCGAGAAATCGCCCTTCGAAATCTGGAACTCCACGCCTTGGCTTCGTTGGCTTCCGACGTCGAGACCGGAGACGAAGCCGGTCTTCTGATCCAGGAAGAACTCCTGGTTCTGATTCTGCGTTTGACGCAGGAACGGCGTCAACTTAAACGACCAATCCGTGCCTTTGAGGTGGCTTTCCCACGACACGTCGTAGTTGAGAGACGTTGCCGGAAGGATGGAACCGATCGGTGCGAACCGGCCGAACTGGCAGAACGTGTTACAGTCAGGTGCCGCAATGTTGTCTTGAGCGCGGTTGTACTGTTGGAACGCCGTTACCGGGCCTTGCGTGTACCGCCCCGTCGAGAAGCGAATGACGTTGTTCGGATTAACGGTGTAGGTGCCGCTCACGCGCGGCTGCCAGATCGGGAACGTGAAGGCGCCCTGCGAGTTAGACCAGTACGACGGAACGCCGGGATTGGTCGTGCCGGGTTCGTCTCCGCACGCGGCTCCCGGAGCGGTACGCTGATACGGCTCCCCCGTGACGCTGTTGAAACACGTGTTGAGGTTATAGGAGTTCGTCCAGAACGCACGCGCCATCGGCCCCTCACCGGAATAAAGACCGGTAGCGGTGTCGGCGCCGATGTAGGTGAAGTCGTCGAGACGGACGCCGAGATTGAGCAACCACTTGTCGCTGGGACGGAACTCGTCGGTCAGCGACGACGAGAAGAACCGCGGGGTAACGCCATTGTACGTGCGGTCGAGGCCGTTTTCCGACATGAGATACGTGCACGTCGTTGTTTTCACCCCCGGCTCGACGCACGCCGCAGGCAGCGCAGGAATACACGGAGTCACCTGCCCCGGCTTCGAACACGCTCCTCCCTGGATGTCGCTGAAGGTCAGCGTGTTTTGGTAGGTGCCGTTGGGACCCGTGCACGGGACCGGCTTCTGCGCGCCGGTGGAACCCGGCGTGAAGCAGTAGCCGCCCAGCGGATCTGCCGCATTGACGACTACGGCGGCACCCGGACCGACGGCAAAGAACCCGTTGTTGTCGCGGATCGTCGCAGACGTCGTATAGGAAGCCTCGAAGCCCAATAGGTTTTGGGTGTTGAATTGGTTCTGATACTGCAAGCTGAGGCCACGCGTGTGGGAGTTCAGCTCGTAGTCGGACGCACAGCATCCGGCAAAGTCGGCAAACGTCGATTGCGGCGCATTCTGAAGCCAATCACTGTAGTACGTGTAGCCGTAGAACCGCAAGAACGACGTCGAACCGATGTTTTTCGTGTACTGCAGCTTGACGATCTCCTGGTTGTTCCAGATTGAGTCGCTATCGGTAGCGGGAATCGGTTGGAACGGCGCAGTGCGATTGACGCTGCTCGGGAAGTAATAGGTCTTGACATCGGGAGCAAGCGCAGCAAGGCCGCCTTGCGAGAATGTCTGGCCGATGGTTGCCGGAGAGCCCGTGTAGTGCAGGCTGTCGACGTAGACCGGCGTACCGAGACCAATGTTGTTCGCGCAGACGGCACCGCCGACCGGGCACGAAACGCCGCCGCCCGCAGTGGCAACGATGTCGTTGGTGGTACTGGCGAACGTGTCGTGAATCAACTCACTGTCCCACAACAACTGAACGTCATCGCGGCCGGAATCGAACTTGTGCGGGATTCCGACGTGGACGTTGGCAACCGTGTCGCGAACGGCGAGCCCCGAGAGGGCGGCGTAGTTGAACGCGCCCATGGGATAGTACCAAGAACCGCTTCCACCGAACGAATTGGTAGTAGGCGCGTATGGAAGCGCGTTGGGATACTTGGACGATGGCGTGCCTTGGGCAAACCCGAGGAACGACATCGGGGTGCCGGCCCAATTGTCTACAGCCTGATTGTTATCTTGGGTGACACCGCGGAAATCTTGGTTGTAGCCGGCAACGCCGACATAATAAGAGAGGTTGCGGTCGGGGGTCGCACCGCCGGTTTCCACCTGCGCCTTGTGGTAGAACGTCGGTGTACCGATACCGAGATCGGCATCGGCGTAACCCGGATAGCTGCCGCTCTTGATGACCTGATTGATGTAGCCGGCGAGACCTTGCGACTCGGCGTTGGCGCTTGCCGACCCCGTATAGACTTGGACCTCCGAGTTGCCCAGCGAAGACGCCGCGCTCGACGGGTAGTTATCGAACGAACGGTTGACGGGAACGCCGTCAAACTCGTAGCCAACCTGGTCGAAATCACCGCCGCGGATGACCACGGTTTGGAAATAGCCCATTTGGTTGGGCGGAACGTAGGCGCCCGGTACCGACGCGATGGCCGAGTAGGCCGAGTTAAGGCTGCCGCCTCCGCCTAACGCTTGTGACGCGTTCATGCCGGCGGCGTTGACCGAGTATACGTCGTTGGTTGTACCGGATTTAACGAGCGCACCTGCGCCCGTCGAGGTCACGTGAGCGATGGTCTTGAGCGCTTTGACCAACCGCACCGTCACGGTTTGCACCGTATCGGCGAAAACGATTTGGCCGGGAGCGCCGACCGTCTGATATCCGCTCTTGGTAACGGTCACGGTATACGTATCCGGCGATAACGTCAGAAACGAGAAGTGACCGGAGGCGTCCGTAGTTACAGTTGCGCTTTGTGACGGCGAGTTCGCCGTAACCGTTGCACCTGCAACCGGCGCCGAAGTATCGGCATCGACTGCCACACCGGTGAGACCGCCCGTCACGCCTGCCAGTGCCCATGTTTCCTGGCTAAGCATTGCGACGAGGAGAATCACAGCGGTGGCGCCGTGCCGGAGGAAACTCCGGATCATTCGTACCTCCTCTAGGGAAGCGTGTAAGCAGTTGCCGACGGGCAGCTGCGTGCGTTACATCTTCAGGTGGACGAAGAAATGCTTCCTTTTAAGCATTGTTGAGGAAACACCCAATTGCGCCCATCTTTTCATCACAAAACTTCAATTTAATGAGGAATGCGGGGACACGTGCGGCAACGAAATTTTCAATAAAACTTCAAGATGGCAGCGCCGGGACGGTCACAAGGCCGATGCATCCGGCGTTGTGGAAGCATGAGTGCAAACACCGCTTTGCAGCCATCGTGGGTGTACGCCTTTGGGGGGTTCAGACTCGATCCAAACCGCGGGATCCTGACCTACGGCTCGGAGGTGGTACCGCTGCCGGAACGGCTCTTCGCGCTGCTTCTCGCGCTGATCACTGCTAATGGCAAAGTCGTTTCACGCGAGACTCTTTCGCGTGCAATTGCGCCGGACGACGACATCAGTGACGCCAACCTGTCACAGCACATCTATCTGTTGCGCAAGGTCCTCGGGGAACGAGCGCGCGATCGCCTTTACCTGATGACGGTGCACGCGCGCGGATTTCGGTTCACGGCTCCCGTGACGGTCCTCAGTCCTTCGGACGAGGAGAACGATGCGTTCGCCGGCACGGGACGTCCGAGCGAGCTTCCGTCCTGCGAAATCACGGCATTTCGTCATTACGTTCGTGGATCGTACCTTTTGGAAGGACAGTCGGCCTTTGCGTTACGGGCGGCGATTAAAGCTTTCGACAATGCGCTCGCCGTAAGTCCCGCGTACGAACCTGCGCTCGTTGGATTGGGACATGCCTACGCAATGCTTGCCGAGCGATCCTACATACCCGGGTCGTATGCGTTTACTAAGGCCAAGCAGGTGGTCCTCCGCGCGCTTCAGGCTAATCCGAAGTCTGCCGCTGGCCATGCGGAAATCTCCAATCTCTTTCTGTTTTCCGATTGGGATTGGCGCGAGGCGAAGCGGGAAATCGACAAGGCAGTTCGGCTCAATCCCGACTCGGTCTTCGTCTGCACGAATGCCGCATGGTTCTACAACTGTACTGGAGCTGCCGAACGAGCACTATCCCTTGCTCAGCACGCGTTAGAAATGCAGGCTGCATCAGCGACACTGCAGTTCCTCTTCGGGCGAACGTTGCTCGTATGCGGGGAGCTCGAACAGGCCTTACAGTACTTCACCGAACTCGTGGAGACCGGAGTCGTACTACCGACGTCTCAACGGCACCACGCAATAGCGCTCATGCTTACGAATCGCCCGCATGAAGCCGTAGTCGAGCTGTTGGGAATGCACACCGACGGCGATCGGTCCGAGGAGGCGGCGATGCGGCTCCCTCTCCTTGGTCGAGCCTATGCCGACAGCGGGGACATGGAGCGTGCGTATGAAATTTACGAGATGCTGCTCGAAATGTCCAAGACCGAATACGTGACGCATTGGAGCTTGGCGCTCGTCGCGACCGGACTCGAGCGTTACGACAAAGCGCTGGAACACCTCGAACTCTCCGCGCAATGCCGGGAACCGTCGTTCTTAATGCGCCGAGATTATTGGTTCGCACCGATCTCGAAAACTGAGAAGTATAAGAACCTCGCACGATCGTCGGGGCTAACGTCGTAGCTGCTGCAAAACTAAGCTGGTTTGCTGTAATCCATCAATGAAAGTCAGAGCGGCATTATTTTGCCTCGTGCTTCTAGGCGCTACGGCGCTCGACTCTGCCAATGCGCAGTTCAACGCGATTCGCCAGGGCATGCACGACGCTCGCACGCGTGGCGACTGGAAAACGTTCAAGGCCGGCGCCGTGCGGCTGGTCCAGTTCCTCAACGGTTCTCCGGACGCACTGGTGGATCTCGCGAGAGCCCAGGTCCACATTGGCGACGTACAAAGCGCACTCGGTACACTCAAAACAGTCGCGTTGATGGGCCAATTTCCAGATGCTGTCGAGACCCTCGAAGACTTTGGCCCCGTACGCCACAGCGCCGGTTTTGCCGCCGTCTTGGGCCGGATGAAAGCGGGTACGACGCCCGAAACTCACGCCACAATTGTCGTCGACGTTCCCGATGCCGGCTTCTTGCCTGACGACATCGACTACGACCCCTCCAAACGCGGCTTTTACCTTAGTAGTGTTCTAGAGAAGAAGGTTTCGTTTATCACAGAAACGGGCCGGCTAACTACGTTTGCCAAAAGCCCCGACGGCTGGCCAATGTTTGCGCTGAAGGTCGATCGGCGCGACGGCATTATATGGGCGACCGAAAGCGCCATCGACGGCTTCGCGAGTGTCCCAAAGGCCGAATGGGGGCATTCCGCTCTCCTGGCCTACGATTACGCCAGCGGCAAACTCATCGAACGGACGCAATGTCCCCGTCCATGCAATTTAGGAGATATGGCGCTGGACCCGACAGGCGGCGTCCTTGTTTCCGACTCGGCGGGCGGCCGACTCTATCATTGTCGTCCTAATTGCCGCGCACTGCTGCGCATCGACCACGGCGACTTCTTGTCGCCGCAGACGCCGGCTTATCTGTCAGCCGGTCTCGCGCTCGTGCCTGACTATCTGCGCGGCGTAGGATTGCTCGACCTATCCACCGGCGACGTGCGATGGTTTCCGATGAACGGCGAATTTGCACTTGAGGGCATCGACGGCATGTACCTGTACCATCATCGTCTGATCGTTGTCCAGAACGGCACGATGCCCGAGCGGATTACTTCGTTCACCTTAATGACAAACTATTACAAAGTCGCCGCCGAGAAGGTGCTGGAGCGCGGCGTCCCCGATCTTGATCCAACGCATGGCGTAGTAGTCGGCCGCGACTTCTATTTCATAGAAAATGCCGGCTGGAACGCATTAACCGACGAAGGCGTCGTTCGACCAGGTGCAAGCCTCACAAGATCTCGCATCATGGTTACGCACTTGTAATGATGGTTGTCGGATGGAAACGTTGGACGTGGCTTTTTCATTCATCTTGCGGAATAAGGGTTTATATAGTTGAGACTTCTGTTCTGTAGTGCTATGGCGGCAGCAGCACTGACCTTTGTTATGAGCCACCCCGCAGTTGCGCAAGAAAGCGCGGGGAATCTATATCCCGGTGTTATCA
This sequence comes from Vulcanimicrobiota bacterium, assembly GCA_963715435.1. Taxonomy (GTDB): domain Bacteria; phylum Vulcanimicrobiota; class Vulcanimicrobiia; order Vulcanimicrobiales; family Vulcanimicrobiaceae; genus JAFAHZ01. Next base: position 622,878 of record OY970243.1, on the reverse strand, counting down.
GCTACATAGTTGCCCGCGCCGGCACCATACCAGCCGGCGCCCCCACCCACGGTCTGGCCGCTGCCCTGGACACGTCCTCTTCGACCGTACGTGCTGGTCAGCCGATCGTGCTTTCGCTGGAAGTCCGCAATACTTCCAAACAAATGCAATGGCTCTACAGGCCGAATATACCGTGTACTTATAGCTTTACGGTCACCAACCTGCGCTCGGGTCGATCCACAACTGTAGCTCCGTCGGACTGCGGCGACTTATATGGCAGCCCGGTTGATGGCTTGAGTCCAGGCGAGTCACTATTTCTAAAGTTTAGATTTTCTGAAGAAGCAATCGCCAAGCCGGCGCATTATCGAATTAGCCTTTCATCTTGCACCTGGTATCCTAAGTTAGATGTTGCACCACCTCATACGCTGAAGATCGCTTCGACGGCAGTCAATGTCGACGTAATGCCGTAAGGAGTTCGACTCTGAACGGGCCAGCGCCACCCGAGTCTAGATCTCGGACTCAGAGAATGCCGCGCGTGGTCTAACAGTTGAGGCGACTGCTTAACCACGGGGGGATCCCAAGTATGGTGAACCGGTTTCGCTTCCAAGCAATTTTTTGGCTTGGGTTCTAGGTCGCCTTGCTGACCAGGCGTTGCAATGGCGTAGGGTGCTCGCACGAGTACAACGCTCGCCGGACTGTGAACGTAAGCGCAGGCTAACAAGGTCCCGTTATTACTAAGCGACTCGCCATTCCAGGTCATCCAATCAATATTAGCAGTGGCCCCGCGAGGATGTGCGGCAGAATAACGGACTCCGTTGACGTCCGTGACGACCGCCTTCGTTAACTCGACTTTGCCGAAGTCGTCGAGCGTGTTCGGCCACGACGATCGGATGCTACTGTAGAACGTGGTCTCAGCGACCCACTCGGCCGTATCTCCTAGAAGAGTGGCTGGACGCTGGTACGGATTACCACAATCGACGCAACCCGAGTGAAACGTTATTGGCGGAACGGCCTTTTTGGTGGTTTCATCGACAAACCACAGCGTCGCTTCTCTCCAGGCATCCGGGCCGGTGCTCGCGGCGGAGATCCGAACGTCTACTCGATCCCCCGGCTGGATCGGGAGATCTCTGTGCCGGCGCGTAACGCGAATATCTGTTGTCCCCGCCCATTCCACCCAGAAGTATGCCGAAGTGCGGTAGTTCTTTAGCGACCCTCCACGGTAACACCGAACGTCGGATTCGGTGCCGGCCTGCAAGACATCGGTCGAGTCATACGTGTGCCACTTACCGTTCCGGCCGCGTTCGTGCGCCTTAAAGGTTGCCATCCAGCCATCGATGCCGATCCAAATCGATGAGCCGTCGACCGATTCATTTGGATCGGAGCAGTTGATCGTGGGCTTCGCATGCGGAACGATCCATTCGGCCTCGATTGTCTTAAAACGATGCGGCGGAACGCGAAGTGGACGTGCGCCTTCGCCAAACAGTACGCCCCCCGCCCAGCCGGATTGATAGATGCGTTTTATGCCTTGGGTCATTTGCGCGGAGTTGGAAATGGGCGAAGGTTGCGGAACGCTATCGTGAGCGCAGCCCATCAAGAGACCAAACAACAACGACAAAGCGGTCGGAAGCTTTCTGGTACGCTGAAAGGCTATGGGTCGCATACTTACAGCGTGAATCATAGGATTGTTGCGCGCGGGTTTCAAGCACGATTGCATTAGTGCTCGATGTCACGCTGGGGCGAAAGACCCAATCGCAAGCAAGAGGGGGACGACACACCGCACTAAATGGTTTCTCCTCCCAATTATTTTTAGCGAGGCCGCACGAATGCTGCATCGGTTCAGATTTGCGTTCGCACTGGTTGCACTCGTCGCACTGGCGGCGTGTCAAGGGGGTGCGGGATTCAACGCTTCTAACGCAATACCGTCGCTCCAGATACCGGCGGCAAGCAATGTTCGCTCAAACGTTCGACCGCTTGCGGTCTCTGTGAACCCCTCGGTTCTCAAGGCGGCGCCCCACGGCGTTCGCGTGTACGTGCACCTGCCGCTGCGCAACCGAACGAAGCTGGAAAAGCTCATCCAAGCGCAAACCCTGCAAAACTCTCCGCTGTATCATCACTTTCTGACGGTCGCGCAGTTCCGTGAACGGTTCGCGCCGCTCGCGTCCGATTTGCAAATGGCCGCGCGAACGCTTCGTCGCCGAGGCTTTTCCACGATGATTACGTCGCAAGGGATCTTCGCCGACGCGCCGGCCTCGGTAGTCGAGCGTACGTTCGACATCCACTTGCGCCGCGCCACCCCAAAGCAGCCGATTCGCGGCGTCCCGGCACTTGTAGCCGACCGCCTTCCGAGGCTTCCTGAAGAGCTCTCGAAATTGCACGCGGAAGTGGCAGCTTTTGCGCCGCTGCCAAAGGCGCACACTAACTTCGCGTTCCAAAGCAAAACGCCGGTTCGGCCCGAGAATCGTTACGGTCCGAACAGCCCGTACTACTGGTTCGACGACCTGAAGCAAGCCTACAGTTATCCTTCGTACCAGTATGCGAACGGCGCGGGCCGCACGATCGGCATCGTCGCTGCGAGCGACTTTCTCGATAGCGACGTTGCGACGTACTTCGGTAGCGAGGGACTCGCACCGCCGGCCATCGTGCGGCGTCCGGTCGATGGCGGCTCTCCCCCGTTCGACATAACCAATGAACTTTCGCAGGAAGTGTCTCTCGACGTTCAACAGGCCGCAGGCTCGGCGCCCGGCGCGCGACTGGTGGTATACCAGGCGCCCGATGCGACGGTCACGCCGTCGTTCCTCGACATGTATACTGCGATCGATGAAGATAATCAGGCGGACGTCGTCAGCACGTCGTTCGGTCTCTGCGAGCTGTTCTTCTTGCCGTCGTACAATAACGGTACGGACTATACGTACTTGTTGGCGCTGTTCCACGATTTGTTTTTGCAGGGTAACGCGCAAGGCATTACGTTCGTAGAGTCCTCGGGCAACAACGGGGCGCAGGGAGGAGAATGCACGGACACATCGCGCACCAACGCAATCTTTGGCGTCCAAGCGTGGACGGACGATCCCAACGTCACGGGCGTTGGCGGAACGAATCTCATTACGTCGTCGATCCCCGGATCGCTGCAATCGACCTACGTTTCCGAAAACGCAACCTTTGATAGTTTTCTCCCCGGCAGCGGTTTTGCAAACGGCGCCATCTGGGGATCGGGCGGCGGCAAGAGTGTAATTTGGACGAAGCCGATCTATCAAACGTTCGTAAATACCGGCGCAGCCACGCGATCGGTGCCGGACGTCGCGATGATGATGGGCGGCTGTCCCTTCGGTGCGGCGCCGCCTTGCGGCATCCAACCCACGCCGAATCGCAGTGCATTCATCACGGTGCTCGGGGGGTCGTTGTTTCTGCTCGTCGGGACCAGCGGTTCGTCGTCGGAATTTGCCGGACTACAGGCCACTGCGGATGAGATCTTGGCCAGCCGCACCGGCAACGCGAACTATTTGATTTACTTGTTAGCCAACGCCGGCTGCATCGGAACGCAACCGATCTTCCACAACGACATCATAGGCAACAACGGGTATCCCTCGAATCCCGGCTACAATTTCGTGCTTGGAAACGGCACGCCGTACGGCTTTGCGTACGCGCTAGCACCAAACGCTCCGCTAGCTGGGGATCCGCAAACGCCGTCGAATCCGTAGAGCGTTACCGGACGTCGACGTTCATCATGCTCGATGCGTCCAACGGTGTGAGCGTGCCGGGCGCGAATCCGTCGACGTTCGGCGTCATGGCGTAGCCGTCGACCGGAATGCTCAGCGCAATCATCGGCAGGTCTCGAGCTAAGATCTCGGCCGTGCGCTGCATAACGACTTTGCGGCGCGCAAGATCGTAGCTAGCGGCGTACGCTGCCATCGCTCGATCCAGGTTCGCGTCGCAGAATCGATCGATGTTCTGTCCTGCCGGAGGAAACTGATTGCAGGCGAGGAGATTCGAGAGGTCGCCGCTGCTCGGAAACGTCCAGGTGACGAACGTTGCATCCCACTTGCCGGCAAAAAGCTCGCCGCCTGCGGCATACGTATCCCAGAAACGCGCACTCGACACAGCCTTCGTCTGTAACTCGATTCCGGCGTCGTGCAGCATCGCGCGTAGGTATTCAACGCTGCCGCCGTTCATCGTGCTTTGCGCATCGAACGAGACGGCGAGCGACAACCGCGTACCGCCTTTCGCACGTATACCGTCGGGTTGCACGCGCCATCCGGCACGATCGAGTAGCGCCCGCGCAGCGGCGGGATCGTAGCGAACGAGTGCAATCGCAGGAGTAATCGGCAGGCCGGGCGGCACGATCGACTCCTGTACCGTACCGAAGCCGCGGCGGATCTTGCGCAGCAATGCTTCGCGGTCGATCGCCATCTCGACTGCGCGGCGAATGCGAACGTCGGCAACGATCGGGTGGCTCACGTTAAATGCCAGCACGGCGAACTCCGTCGACGGCTGCGTCAGCAGGCGCAAACTCCGCATCGAGGACAGACGCGCGAGTGAGACCGGGCCCGGACCCACGAAGAGATCGAGCGCGTGCGTCTGCAGCATTGTCATCGCGGTCGCGTCGTCGCCCACTAAGAGCCACTCGATGCGCGCCAACTTCGGCCTACCGCGCCAATAGTAGGAGTTCGCCTCGAGCTCGATCCGGTCGCCGCGCAGCCATTTCGTATAGCGGAACGGTCCGATACCGACGGGCAAGGCGTTATACGGCGATTGGTTCATCGTCGAATACGCGGCGAGCACGTGCTTGGGCAGGATGCACGGGTTTGCGCCGGCGCTTCCGAACAGCGTTGGAATGAACCCCGCGTAAGGGTGGTTCAGGCGAAACACGACGGTGAAGCGATCCGGCTCTTCTACGCGCTTCACGAACGCTTTGAAGTCGGAGTAGGCTAGCGCGTTGTTTTCCGGATTCAGAACGGCCTTGACGGTGTAGACGACGTCCTCGGCGGTAAATGGAGCGCCGTCGGACCAGCGGACGCCCCGCCGCAGGTGCCAGACGATCGTCTTTCCATCGGCGCTGATGCCCCCGTTGCCCTTCGACGGCAGAACGGTCGCGAGTTCCGGGATCGGGCGGTTGTTGCGGTCATACCGCACGAGGTAGGCCGCCGTGAGCTGGCTCAACAAGCCGAGGGTGTAGCCGGCCGAGAGGTGCCGGTTGAGCGTCGGGACGTCGCCCTCGGCCGCGGTCGCCCGCAACACGTGCGCCGGCGCAGCGCCGCTGGGCGGCACGGAAATCGCCCCGAGCGTCAGGACGAGGCCTATAGCCATGCCAAAAAGCCTATGCTTTACCATTCTCTTACCGTTGCTACATCCAGAGTTTACAAAGGGTCCATCCGACACCTGGCACCCCAGCCTGAGCAAGCATTACCATATTAGCTGAGCGTCAGCCTATCTGGCCACGGGGCCTCTAATGGGACGGTCGGAAAGATGTATCGGATTCGCAGCCTCGGCGCCATACTAGCGGTAGTTTTTTCCGTCTGCGCCTGCTCTTCGAGCACGCAGAGTGGCGGCTTCGCCGCGCCCAGCGTGCCTGGAGCTTCCGGCGGCTACGGCGTCGGGCCGAACGACGTGGTCGGCGGCGGCCACAAGAAGAATTTGCTGGCTGTGCGGCTGGGCGATGTCGCTTTGCCCAACGGCGTGAACCTCACGCAAGTCAATCTGGGCATCGATGCGATCTACGTCACCGATCCGTCCGGCAGTCGCGTGATCGTCGCACAGTACAGCTCGCCGCAGATCGTTAACGTGCTGCAATACCAAAACGGCAGCACGACACCGATCGCTTCAGGGCAGGTACCGACAATTACCTACTCGTCGATGACCATCGTCGTCGACACGAAGTCCAGCTCGGTGGAAACGGCTACCGGCGCGAAGCTTCCGCTCGTGTTCCGCAACGCCGCGGACGAGAGTTCCGCGCACTTCGGCACGGCAACGACCACCGCGACCGCATCGGCGTCGTCGATCGCGCTCACCTTCAGCCGCGGCTTCGCGGTAGCTCAAACGGGACAACAAAATTTCGACGTGGACTTCAACGCGTTCGAATCGCTCCTTCCAGGGCCGTATAGCAGCAGTGCGTGGGCGGCACGCGCGAGCTTGAGCGTCGCGGAGCAGGGCCTCGAAGGGACGATGACGGGCCAAGTCGTCAACGCTTCCCATAGCCCGGTACACAACGCCGTGATCGTGGCGACCGATGCATACGGAAACGCCGTCGCCTCGTCGTTCACCGATTCCTACGGCGCGTTCTTATTGCACACACTTGCCGGAGGTTCGTACAAGCTGACCGTCTACAACGCGTATACGACGGCCGCGGGATGGCACATCGCTGCGTCGGGCAACACGAAGAAAAACGCAAGCTTCGCCGGTCCGGCAAACGTTCGAGTCGTTCCGGGTCAAACCGCCTTCGTGACGACGATTACGGACTAGCTGAGACTCGTCGAGTGAACGCGCCAATGACGGATCAGTCTTCGACCGACCAGTTGATGCAGGCGATTGCGCTGCGCCAAGCCGGGCAGTACACGCAAGCCCTGCGTCAACTCGAAGGCTGCGAGCATTGGCCCGCGCCTGAAAACGCGCGCGGGGCCCTGCTCAAGGCGCAGATACTCGTGCGTCGTGAGCCCGCGCGGACGCTCGAACTCCTCGCCGCGACACAAGACCTCTTCGAAACTCCGGAAGATCGATTCGGCTACTACGTCGCGTCGGCGCGTGCCTACACGTACGTTCGCAACTTCGAAGCGGCGTTGGAGATGGCCCAAGAAGCGCAAGCGCTGGCCGACGGCGTCGACTCTGCCGCGCAATGCTGGCTATGGTACCAGCGCGCCCAGCTTCGTCTCGTGCGACGGGAGTTCGATCCGAAGGATGCCGACGTCGAGAAGCTGCTCGCGCAGAGCGACCCCAACGGCATGTTCCTTGGGCGCATGATTCGCGCGTACGTACACGCCGGCATGGCCGACTACGCGGCCCAGATGGCCGATTTGCGGGCCGCGGTGCAGATCGCTACCGCGCATCCCGGTACGTGCGATTTGGCGCTGCTCGCCCTGCAAGTGCACGCGCTGCTGCGCTTAGGCCTGGAGACCGGAGACCTCGCCGCGATGCAGGCCGGCTCCGACGGATTTGCGTGGATGCCGTGGACCGACGATCTGCAGACGGATCGCTTCCTGTGCTTGCGCGCTCTGGGTTGGAGCGCCTTTTTACATGGCGAGCCGGCCCAGGCGCAGTGGTTCTTTAGAGACTCCAAGGCTTGTGCAACGAACGATGCGTGGCGCGTCATGACGCACGTCGACCGCGCCTATGTCGCCCGGATGAACGGCAACGAGCCGTGGGCGACCGAAGAGCTCGCGGCGGCTCACGCAATAGCGCGCACCGTCGATTGGCCCGACTTCCGCGGTGAGGAACGCCAAGCCCTGGTCATGCTCGCCACACTTTTCGCGCCGACCGATATGGCTCGCGCCCAGCACTACGTGTCGCTCTATATGCAGCTTGGAAAAGAGGGGATCAGCCCGAACGTCGCGCTCGCCTACGACCGTCGGGCGGAAGCTTTCGAGAAGTATGCAATGGGGCGCGTGCAGCAGGTAATCGGCAACGACAGGCTCGCAGCCGCGACGCTGCAGGAAGCCTATGACATTTTCGCAGGTGCGGGTTACCGATTACGCGCGGCGTTGACGGCGTTTGCCTTGTTTGAAGCGACGGGCCACGTTCAGTGGATCGAGCGCGCGCGAGCCGACGCCGAGATCTATCCGAACAGCGCGCTCTATAGCCGTTTAGCGCAGCAGCCCGCGGAACCGGTCGCCCTGCCGTTGCGCGACCTGACGCCGCTGCAACGCCAAATCGCGTACGCCCTGTGCGAAGGACTAGAACTCGGCGAGCTTTCGCAGCGCTTCAGCCGCAGCGCCTTTACGCTCGAGCGCCACGTTAACGCCATCTACGAGCACTTTGGACTAAAGAATCGCTCCGCACTCCGCGCCTGCATGCAGTCTTGGAACCTCGTCTAGCGGTGCTGGTGCTCGCGTCTTCAACGGCGCTGGCAATCGCACTCGGCGCGGTAGCCCTTATTTTGCTGCTTCGGTACAGCCAACGGAGACGTTCGCTGGACGAACGTCGATACGCGCTCGTAGAGAGTCTCCAAGACGCATTGATCATTCTCGACCGCCAATGGCGCTTCACGCACGTTAACGAGCGGGCCGAGCGGTTACTGCGCAGCGATGCCGTCGATCTCATCGGCAGACGTATCGACCAGATTTTCGATCCGCTCGCCTCCGAGCTGTTTCCCGAATTGCAGCGCGCCCGCGAGATGGGGGCGCCGATCGAGTTCGTGCAGTCGTTTATGTCGACCGGGCAGGCAATCGAAGTGCGCATCCAGCCGAGCGCCGATGAAATGCTCATCCACCTGCGCGACGTCACCGAACGCCGCAACGCTGAGAAGCGGCTGCAGGACGGCGAGCGGCGTTTGCGCTTGTTGCTGCAGCAGGTTCCCGCGATCGTGTGGACGGCCGACCTCGACATGCGGCTGACTTCGGCCTCGGGAACGACGCTCTCGGACTACGCAGTGGTCGAGTCGGAAGTCATCGGCAAATCGGTCGACGTCGTTTTCGCCGCCGCGAACGACGCCTCGCACGCAAGCGTGGTGCTCGAGCGCGTTTACCGCGGCGAATCGCTCAGCTACGAAACCGAGCGCAACGGGCGCTGGCTTCAACACGACGTCGAGCCCCTGCGCGGTCCGGACGGAACGATTCAAGGCGCCATCGGCGCGGCGCTAGACATTACCGAGATGAAGCAGAGCGCTCGCGAGTTGGCACGGCAAGCGCGCCGCGACGCCCTCACTGGACTGCCAAATCGCTTGGCGCTCGAGGAGATGCTGGATCGGGCGATGGCGCAGGCTCAGGCCACGAAAGAATCGCTGGCCGTGATGTTCTTGGATTTGGATCGGTTTAAAGTCATCAACGACTCGCTCGGCCATCGTGCCGGGGATGCGCTCTTGTGCGCAGTGGCAGACCGTTTGCTGATCACCCTCGGCTCGCGGGCGCACGTTTTCCGCCCCGGCGGCGACGAGTTCGTTCTGATTGCGCCGGGACCGGTTCGGCCGGAGGACGTGCAGGCGATGGCGCTGGAGGTTCTCGAAAGCTTCGCGCAGCCGTTCCAGTTCGAAGGGCGCGAGCTGCTCATCAGCGCGAGCATCGGCGCGAGCATCTATCCCACGAACGCTTCGGGGGCCGAGGATCTCATTAAACAGGCCGACTCGGCGATGTACCGGGCAAAAGACGCCGGGCGAAAAAACGCCATGATGTACAACGACGCGTTGCACGCGCGAATTCTCGAGCGCATGGGCTTGGAGCTCGAGCTGCGTCAGGCGAGCTCTCGCAACCAGCTTCGCGTGCTCTACCAGCCGATCGTCGAGATCAACAGCGAGCGAATCATCGGTGCCGAGGCGCTGCTGCGCTGGGAGCACCCGCAACTGGAGACGATTACGCCCGACCGCTTCATCGACATCGCCGAGGAGATCGGAGCGATCGTGGGCATCACGCACTGGGTGCTGCACCAGGCGTGCGCTCACGCAGCGGCGATGCGCGCGACGGGCTTCGGAACGTTTCGGATTGCGGTCAACATCTCGGCGCGCGACCTCTGCGAGCCCGATTTCCAAACGCGGGTTTCGGAGATTCTCGCCGAGCACGGCCTCGGTGAAGAGGCGTTGGACATCGAAGTGACTGAGAGCATCACGCTCAACGACACTGCGGTCAAGACGATTTCGGCACTCCAGGCTGCCGGCGTACGCGTGGTCATCGACGATTTCGGCATCGGTTACAGCTCGCTGGAGTACCTCAAGCGGCTGCCCGTAGGAGCGATCAAGATCGATCGCTCGTTCGTCGAAGGAGTAGCGCATAATCCGCAAGACCAGGCGATCGTCAAAGCGATCACCACGCTCGCAAACAACCTCGGATTCGGCGTCATCGCCGAAGGAGTGGAGACCGCCGCTCAGCGCGATTTCCTGGCGGCCATCAGCGCGCCGTCGGCGCAAGGATACTATTACAGCCGGCCGCTTCCGAAAGAACAGTTCGCGCAAGTGCTGCGAGGTCAGGTGGCAGAACCGTCGCGTCGCGTCGTGAACCTTTTCGGCAACCGCTCCTAGCCCGTCGCAGCCGTCTGGGCTTCGATGACGTATTTCGGATCTTCGGCAGACTGCTTTCCGGCGTGATAAACTGCAAACCGTTCCGCTAACCCGCCCGCCAGCAGCAGCGCGCCGCCGGTCTTTGCAAGGCTGCCGCCTCGGGCGGCGAAGATCGTCCCCGCGATATTGAGGGCGCCTGCGACGCGCGCGAGTATTCCGGCGCGTCCCTTTTCGTACGGTTCGGATTGCGTCTTACCGAGCTCGCGATGCAAGCGTTTGAGTGCGAAGCGGACTCCGATCGCGCCGGCCACCGCGAACCGCCGCGCAGCGCCGTTCTCTTCGGGCGGCGCGCAGCACAAGCCAACGGCGCCGGCCGTTGATGCCGAAGTTGCGGCAAAGAGCAGCGGCAGCGATTCTCTGCCGTACAGCCACGCCGGCATGGCAGTGTCGCTAATGAGCACCGACGTGTAAACCGACATGACGGGTCCGATGAGTCCCGCAACGGTTTCGAAGATTCGTCCCAGCGGCGTTACCGCACCCGAGAGCTCGCAAGCAGCTGCTGCCGTCGACGCGCCGCCGAAGATCGTGAAAACGTAAACGCCGACGCTCATAGGCGACGTCGGTTTGAAGACGCGCAGCATGTGATGGAATCGCCTCGGGCTTTTGAGGTCCGCAATTAAACAGAATCCGCTCAACGCGCTGGCTGCTGCCGATGCCAACACGAGCGGTCTCGCAAGCCGGTGCTTCTTGCGTATCCGCGAGACCAGCGCTAGCGACGCGCACGCACCGGCTAATCCGCCGGCCCAGAAATATGTTGGAATGAGTGGCGTCCACTCCGGCGGTTTGACGATAGGCTTGCCGTAGTATCCGTTGACGGCGCCGTTGGTAGATACCGTTTTCACGGTCCCACGCTCGCTGCGACGACGGCACCCAGAAGCGCGGCTGCGGCGATGCCGGCGGCACGCCACATCTGGCCCAGATACTTCGTCGGCACGACCGGATTGGGCGGGAGTCCGTAAACTTCAGGACGGTCGAGAAGAAGAAACATCGACCCTCCGCCGCCGATGCCGTCGTTCGTATCCTCGAGATACAGACGCGCGTCCGGAAATCGATCGCGAATCTTTTCAACGCGCTCCGCGGCGCGTTCGCGCAGTTCGTCCACGTTTCCGAACTGAATCGACGTCGTCGGACAGGCTTTGGCACAGGCAGGCTCGTCGCCGACCCTGAGGCGATCGTAGCACAGAGTGCATTTGCCCATCGTTCCGCGACCGGTGGTCTCACCTCGAGGCGAGACCTCGTCGACGCGCTCCGAGATGACGCCGAACGGGCAGGCGACCACGCAGTAACCGCAACCGTTGCAAACATCATCCTGCAATACGACGGTTCCGAACTCGGTTCGTACCAGCGCGCCGGTGGGACACACGTCCAGGCAACCCGCATGCGTGCAATGCTTGCAGACGTCGGATTCCATCAGCCAGCGATTGTGTTCGTTCAGTTGCTCGACGAAGGCCACGTGACGCCAGGTCGAACCGCTGAGCTCTCCGGTATTGTCGTAAGACATGCCGGTGAACGTGTAACCGTCTTGCGGCAGCTCGTTCCATTCCTTGCACGCCACCTCGCACGCTTTGCACCCGATGCACAGCGTCGTGTCGGTGAAGAAGCCTTTGCGATCGCGTTCGGTAGGGCCGTACGTAGCGGCTTGTGCTTGCGCCGACGTTTGCGCGATCAAATCCACGAAGAACGTGCTCACGATTGCTCCTTCGCGCGCGCTCGCTGTTGCACGGCTGCGAGATACTCACGCATCTCCACACCGTGCGGGCGCCGGCCGGGCTGGATGTCGCACGTCAACCCTTTGGTTTCTTGAATGTGGACGTTCGGATCGAGCGCTACGTGCAGCAAATCGTTGGCCGAATCGCCGGTCACTAGACCCTTGCGACCCCAGTGATACGGCAGTCCGACGGTATGAATCACCTTGCCGTCAACAGGCAGCGGGCGTACGCGGCCGGTCACCATAACGCGCGCTTCAACGACGGCGCGCATCGTTGTGATGGTCGCCCACTTTCCGTGACGCAATCCACGCATCTCCGCCAACTCGGGACTCACTTCACAGAAGAACTCCGGCTGCAGTTCGCTTAGATGCGGAACGGTACGCGACATGCCGCCGGCCGTGTGGTGCTCGGTGAGACGATACGTGTAGAGCACGAACGGGAACAGCTCGCCGTATTCGCTGCTCGGCGACGCGTTGTACTCGTTGAACCGTCGGGGAAACTGCTGCCGGCACGGATTGGCCTGCTGTGCGTACAGCGGATTGCGCACCGGCGATTCCTGCGGCTCGTAATACGTCGGAAGAGGGCCGTCCACCACGCCGTTGGGTACGAAAAGCCATCCCAAGCCGTCGTCTTGCAGAATGAACGGATGCCAGCCGGCGATCGCCTCTTCGCGTTTGGCACCGTCGGGAGGGGTGTAATCCGGGCGTTTGGTCTTTTGAAAATCCGGCGTATCGTGGCCGGTCCACTGCGCGTTCTCTTCGTCCCACCAGACGTAGCGTTTGCGCTCGCTCCACGGATTGCCGCCGGGATCCGCCGACGCGCGATTATAGAGGATGCGACGGTTTGACGGCCAGGCCCAACCCCATTCCGGCGCGACCCAACTCTGCTCGCTTCCGGGTTTGCGATTTGCGGTTTGGTTTTTCTCGTCTTTAAAGCACCCGCAATAGATCCAGCAGCCGCACGCGGTTGAGCCGTCGGCTTTGAGTTCCGTATACGACGAAAGCGCCTTCCCCTCGGCGTTCCAGCCGTTGACTTCGCGTAAAACGGCGTGCGCGTCGGGTTCGGCGATCTCGCCAAGTTCGGGGTATTCCCACGTGAGCGCGTGAATCGGTTCGACGTGCGGGTGGAAAACGGTCTGCACCTTACTCTTGATGCGCTTGCCGAGATGATAATAGAACCAGAGCTCCGACCTTGCGTCGCCTTGCGGTTCGATGGCCTTATGATGCCACTGCAGCAGCCGCTGCGTGTTGGTTACGGAGCCGTCCTTTTCCGTATGCGTGGCGGCCGGCATCCAAAAGACCTCGGTAGGAATCGTCTCCGTGCGTAACTCGCCGCTTTCGATTTCGGGGCAGTCGTACCAGAACGACGCGCTCTCGATCTCGTTGAAGTCGCGCACTACCAGCCACTGCAGATTCGCCAGCGCTCGACGATGCAAGCCGGCATTAGCCGATCCGACGGCCGGGTTTTCACCGCAGATGAAGAACCCCTTGACCTTTCCGTCGACCATGCCCATGATGCTGCGATACGTAGAGTGATCGCCGCTGATGCGCGGCAGCAGATCGAAACAGAACTGGTTTGCTTCGGTCGCGTGCTCGCCGAACCACGCTTTGAGCAGACTGACCATATACTTGTCGAGGTTGCCCCAGAAGCCGGTCTTTGCGCCTTCCGACTCAATGAAGTGCTGTAGATTGCTGTGCGCCTTCGCGTGCGGCATCGGAATGTATCCAGGCAACAAATCGAAGAGCGTCGGGATATCGGTCGATCCTTGAATCGAGGCGTGTCCGCGCAAGGCAAGAATGCCGCCTCCCGGTCGGCCGATGTTTCCCAGTAACAGCTGGATGATGGCGGCGGCGCGGATCATCTGCACGCCGAACGTGTGCTGCGTCCAAGCCACGGAATAGGCGATCGCCGACGTTCGCTCTCGCCCGCTGTTTTGGCATAGCGCCTCGGCGACGTCGACGACCTGCTGAGCCGAGACCCCACATATTTGCGCCACGATCTCGGGGGTGTAGCGGCTATAATGACGTTTCAGGACCTGGTAAACGCAGCGCGGATGCTGCAGCGTCTCGTCGCGATGCGGGGGTTGCCCGCGCCGCATCGCGTCCATGACGTCGACCTTCGTGCTTTCCTGTTTCTCCAGACCCTCTTCGCTTTCGCGCTGGCCCGATGCGCCGTGAAGGTCCATGCCTTCGTACATCCAGCTGTGGAAGACGTAGCCGTTTTTGTCGGGCTGCCAGCCGGAGAAGAAGCCGTCGAGATCTTCGGTATCCTTGAACTCCTTGCGCAGGATGACCGGCGCGTTGGTGTAGTTGACGACGTAATCCTTAAAGGCGCGGTCGTTCTCGAGAATATACCGGACGATCCCGCCCAGGAACGCGATATCGGTTCCCGGCCGGATCGGCACGTGCATGGTCGCCATCGCACTGGTGCGCGTGAAGCGCGGATCGACGTGAATGAACTGCGCGCCGCGTTCGCGCGCTTCCATGACCCATTGAAACCCGACCGGATGATTTTCGGCCATGTTCGAGCCCATGATCAAGATGCAGTCGGAGTTCTGCAGATCTTGCTGGAACGTCGTGGCGCCGCCGCGGCCGAACGAGGTTCCCAAACTGGGAACCGTCGAGCTATGTCATATTCGGGCTTGATTCTCTACCTGCACCACGCCGAGCGCAGTGTAGAGCTTTTTCATTAAATAGTTCTCTTCGTTGTCGAGCGTTGCGCCCCCGAGGCTCGCGATTCCGTAGCAACGGTTGATCTTCTTGCCTTCCTCGTCGGTGGACTCCCACGTCTCGCGGCGGGTCTGCAGCACGCGATCCGCGATCATCTCCATTGCCTCCTCGAGAGGAAGCTCTTCCCACTGCGTTCCGTACGGCCGGCGGTACTTCACTTTATATTCGCGCAGCGGACTTTGCACCATCGTTCGCGTCGCGGCTCCCTTCGGGCAAAGATGCCCACGAGAAATCGGACTGTCCGGATCGCCTTCGATTTGTATGACCTTCTCGTCTTTGACGAAGACGTTTTGTCCGCAACCGACCGCACAGTAGGGACAGACGCTCTTAACGACTTTGGCGTCTTCGATCCGCGCTTCCCAATGGCGCGTTTTAGAGGATTGCGCTGCGGGTCCGAAGGCAAGCTTGTCTTCGCCCTCGGCTTGACGTACAAGCGGCCAAGAAAATCGCCGACCGTTCATAATAGCGTCATTCCTTCGTATCGCGCGACCCAAACGCGTCGATCGTTTCCGCAATCCGGCGTGCCGCCGCCCCAAGCGGCTTGGGCAGTTTCGGTCCGGGAGAAGCCTCGTAACCGCTTTCCTCGAGCACGTCTCCAACGATCGTCAGCGCGATGCGTTTGCGATTGGGCGTCCCTTCGGCCAACGCTTGATACATGTGGATCGCTTGCTCGCGTTTAACCGTCGCCGGCATCGGCGGTTCGTGCGGATCGACGACGCATTCGATGATGGCCGGTCCCGGATGCTTGAGCGCGCGCCGCAACTGGTCGCCGCACTCCGGGGGGTCGTCGATGCGAACGCCGTATGCGCCGCAGGCTTCGGCGTACTTGGCAAAGTCGAGCGGTGCAAACTGCACGCCGTACTCGGGATTGCCGAGAAAAACCATTTGCTCCCATTTGATGAGGCCGAGCGTGTCGTTGCGTAACACGACGATCTTCACAGGCAGTTTATGCTGCACGCACGTGAGCACGTCGCCCAGCTGCATCGTAAGAGACCCGTCGCCGGTGAACGCAACGACCTGTCGCCCCGGAAACGCCGCTTGCGCGCCGATCGCGTAAGGCAAGCCCGCCGCCATGGAGCAATTGGTTCCCGAGAACGAGAAGCGTTGTTCGCGCCGCAGCTTTATTTGGCGAGCCGCCCACGTGGTGACCGTGCCGGAGTCGCCGCAAACGATTGCGTCGTCGTCGAGAAGCGGCCAGAGATTCCAGGCGGGGACCTGCGGCGGCATCGGCACGTCGCCGCGCGTGCCGCGCTCTTCCATTAATGCCCACCACTCTTGCATCGCCGATTGCGCCGTATCGAGAAACGAGCGGTCCTCATTGCGCTTAACGTGGTTGAGCAGCATGCGCAGCGTGGCTTTCGCATCGCCACAGAGGCCGTAGGTAACCGGCGTTCGCAGGCCGATACGCTCGGGTTTGTCGTCGATCTGAATGACGGTCGCTTCGCCCGGCTTCGGATAGAACTCGATGTACGGCATCGAGCTGCCGACGATGAGCAGCAGTTCGCAGCCTTTCATCGCTTCGGCTGAAGGTTTGGTACCGACCAGCGCGATCGTCCCAGTCGTAAACGGACTGTCGTCCGGCACGCAGTCTTTGCCGAGCATCGCTTTGACGATCGGTGCGGCGAGACGGTCGGCAACAGCTTCGAGTTCGTCTTTGCAGCCGCGTGCTCCGGCCCCGGCGAGAATACAGATCTTCTTTTTTCCGATGAAGTACTCCGCGGCACGCTCGACGTCGGCCCGCAGCGGCGCCCGCACGGGTGGATGCCAGATCGCCGAGGTGTGGCCTTTGACGTTGCGATGGGAACGCGAACCGCCTTCTGCATCCGCTGCTTGATAGTCGATTGGAAAGGCGACGTGGGCGGCACCGCGTTGACCGAGCGCCGTACGGATCGCAACATCGACGACGTTGACGATATGCTGCGGACCCATGATGCGCTCGTTGTAGACGCACAGCGGACCGACGACGTAGTCGGTATCGAAGTCCTGGAGGTAATGCGTTCCCTCGAGATCGTGATACGCCATGCCGGTGATGGCCAAAACGGGCGCCTGTTCGAGCTTGGCGTCGAGCAGACCGTTCATCATGTGAATCGCGCCGGGACCGGCGGTGGAGAAGCAAACGCCAAGCCTTCCCGTAAATTTCGCGTACCCCACGGCGGCCATTGCGGCGACCTCTTCATGGCGCACGTGAACGTAACGGATTCGATCCTGATGCTTCCGCAGCGCCTCCATAAAGCCGTTGATGCCGTCCCCCGGCAATCCGAAAATGGTGTCGACGCCCCATTCGATCAAGCGCTCGACCATGATGTCGGCGCCGACTCTTGCAGTACTCATGACGATCCGTTCCCTTTACGCAGCGTGCCTGCGATGCTCAATCCGGCGACCGCGACCAGGCCGGCGCCGAGCGCGAGTTCTCGCATTCGCGTCGCGCGGGCCAGACCGTTGGCTTGCCCGTTGCGCGAACGGCCGTCGAGCGCTTGCAGTTGCGCCATGCGCAGCACCTGCGCGAAATGCAGCGGCATCTTGCCCGTACCTTGGTCGATCTGCTCGCGACAGCTGAAGCCGTCGGCAAGAATCAACGTGCCGTCTTCCGCATCGCGCACTTTTGGAAGAATGACGCGCTCGCCGCAGGCCTGAGATACGTTATAGTGTTCGCCGGCTTCGTAGCCGAAGCTGCCCGCCATTCCGCAGCACCCCGAATCGGGTTTCTCCACATCGAGTCCGAGTTTTTTGAGCGCCTTCATTTCCGTTTGGAATTGCATGACCGCCTGATGGTGGCAGTGCGCTTGCACGAGCGCGCGTGTGTGCAAGCGCGGCACACGCCAGCTCCAGTTCGGAACGTGCCGCTCGAGAAACTCCGATAACGTGAACGTTTGTTTGGCGAGACGCTGCGCGTCGAGATCGTTCGGAAAAAGCTGCAGCAATTCGTCTCGGAACGCGGCGATGCAGCTCGGCTCGAGGCCGACGATGGGGGTTCCGTCTCGCAAATACGGCGCTGCCTTTTCAACGGCGTCGCGCAAATACGCTTTCGCGAGCGTGAGGAAGCCGTAATCGAAGAAGGGGCGGCCGCAGCAGATGCGCGCGGGCGGTATCTCGACGGCGTATCCGAGTTCCTCGAGGGCTTCCACGGCAGCCGAGCCCACTTCCGGAGTGAAGTACGTGTTGAAAGTGTCCGTCCAAAGAATAACGCGCTCGCCTTCCGGCGCATCGTGCTTCGCCCTAAAATTGGCAAACCAACGATCGAACGGCACGGTAGCGAATCGCGGAAGCGTGCGCTGCGGCGCAATGCCGCCGGCCCGTTTGAGCAAGCCGGATAGTCCGGGAAAAGAGGTCAGGGCGTTGACGAAGTCCGGATACTGTGAGGCCAGCGGCGCCCAGACGGGAATGAGGCCCATCGCGTACGCACTGGCGGGCCGCAAGCGGCCGCGATAGTAGTGCGCGAGGAACTCGGCTTTATACGTCGCCATATCGACGTTGACCGGACAGTCGCCCTTACAGCCCTTGCAGGCCAGGCACAGATCGAGCGCGTCTTTGACGTCGCGATTGTTCCAGGAATGCGCCACGCCGCCGTCGGGACGCATCATCTCCTGAAGCAAACGGGCTCGACCCCGCGTCGAGTGCTTTTCCTCGTGCGTCACCATAAAGCTGGGGCACATCGTACCGCCTTCGTGGTGCCGGCACTTCCCGACGCCGAAACACCTGTTTGCCGCTTCGGCGAAGCTGAACTTGTCTTCGGGGAACTGAAAGTACGTGTCGAGGTCGATCGTTTTATACGCGGTGCCTTCGCGCAGATTCAGATCGAGCGGATACGGATCGACCATCATGCCCGGATTCATTCGTTCGAGCGGATCCCAGATCGCTTTGAACTGACGAAATCCCTCAATCAGCTCTTCGCCGTACATCTTTGGCAGCAGCTCGCCGCGGCCCTGGCCGTCGCCGTGTTCGCCCGACAGCGATCCGCCGTAGGATACGACGAGATCGGCAGCCTCTTCCATGAACGCCCGGAACGACTTGACGCCCGCGCGGCTGCGCAGATCGAAATCGATGCGGCAGTGCGTGCAGCCCTGTCCGAAATGACCGAACATCGTTCCGTCGTAACCGTATTTGGCTAGGAGCTTCTCGAAGTCGGCGAGATAATCGCCCAACACGTTGGGATGGACGGCGGCATCTTCCCAATTCGGCCATCCAGGAGTTCCGGTCCCGACGCCGATTCCCATGCGGCACGTTCCTGCGCTGTGCCGGCGAATTTCCCAAATCGATTCCTCTTCGGCAACGTCTTCGAACTCTTTATAGCCGCACGTCGTGCCGCGCGCCCGCATCGCTTGTCCGAATGCACGAGCCCTTTCTTTTGCTTCGTCGTCGGATTGCGAGCCGAACTCGACGATGACGAACTCCTTGCCCTCCGGCAATGCGGTTCGTCCCTCGAAGTGCAGTCCGTGCGCGTCGATATTGCGCAAGACCTTATGGCTAAAGAACTCGACCGCAATGGGATCGAACGTCAGGACGAACGGTACGTCGCGGGCGGCACCCGGAACGGTATCGTAGCCGAGGACGACCATCGTTTTGACTTTCGGCGGATCGTGAAGCCGCAGCCACGCCTGCAGCGTAATTGCGCAGGTGCTCTCGGTCCCGACCAGCGCTCCCGCGACGTTGAAGCCGTTTTCGGGCAGCAGTTGATCGAGATTGTAACCGGAAACGCGGCGCGGTATTTTCGGAAACCGCTTGCGAACGAGATCGGCGTAGCGATTGCGCAGGGCTAACAGCTGTGCGTAGATCTCCCCGCGGCGGCCGCCCGCAGCAATGATGTGGCGCAAGTCGGCTTCCGACGTCTTCCCAACTCGCATGCGCAAACCGTCGTAGGTCAACACGTCGAGTTCGATGACGTTGTCCACGGTCTTGCCAACCATGACGGAATGCGTGCCGCAAGAGTTGTTGCCGATCATTCCGCCCAGCGTGCAGTGGTCGTGCGTCGCCGGCTCAATTCCCCAAAAGAGGCCTCGCGCTTTGACTTCGCGTTCGAGAGCGTCGCAGATCGTTCCGGGAAATACGTGCGCAGTTTTGGCTGCCGGATCGATCGTAACGCCGCTGAGATATTTTGAAAAATCGAACGCGACGCCGCGGTTGCAGCATTGGCCTGCCAGGCTCGTTCCGCAACCGCGCCCGTAAATCGGCACGTCGTGCTGGCGGCAGATCTCAACGCCCGCAAGGACGTCGTCGAGCGTCTTGGGAATGAGGACGCCAACCGGCATGACTCGGTAGACGGATGCGTCGTACGCGTACATCGCGCGATCCGCAGCAGAGAAGCGAACTTCTCCTTCAACGGCACGCTGCAACGACCGTTCGATGCCTTCCTTATGCTGCGTGTGCACTCCGTACAAACTCGTTCCCAGGGGGTGCGCGGCCTACACTGCGCGGGCATCATAAAAACGCGATGGAAGAACGACTGCAGCGGAATCGCCGCGTTTCAGAACGATTGACGTGGGTTGCATTTGCGACGTCGTTCGTTGCGGGAGCCGTCGACGGAATCGGATATCTGCTGCTCGCTCACGTCTTTACGTCCCACATGAGCGGTAACAGCGTGAAACTGGCGGTTGACATCGCCGGCGGCAATTGGAAGGAATGCCTGATTTACGCTGCAGCGATCGCGGCCTTCGTTATCGGCGTCATCGGCGGCCTACTCGCTATTGAGGCTGTTGCAGCACGACACGTCAAACGAACCTTCGGCGCCGTGGCTGCGATAGAGCTCGTTTTGTTGCTGGCGTTCCTCGCTCTTGCTCGGTCGCCCACGGAGTGGATGCTCGGTTTACCCGCGGCGGCGATGGGAGTTCAAAACGCATTGCTGCGGCGTGTTGGACATCGCGGCGTCCGCACCACCGTGATCACCGGAATGCTGGCGCAGTTTGCCCGCTCGGTCGTGCTCAAGTCGCGCGACGGCACGTTACTTTACGGATTGATTTGGGTCTCTTTCGTCTCCGGAGGCGCTGCCGGAGCGTTCCTTGATTATCGGTATGGACCGGTTGCACTGTTGCTTCCGATCGTAGGACTCGCAGCGCTGATCTGCTTTGACTTGCTGCGACCCGTAATGCGCCCGCTTTCTGGGTAGGAATTCCCTATGAACACCCCAGTTTGGACTCAACCTCCGGTAGAGCAATGGACGCAGGGCGGTCCGGTTCACGCCGTCGACGGCGTGCGCGTAGAACAGATGGAAACCCACAGCGAAGCGCGCCTCGGTTCGGCGGCTGCTATGGGCCTGTTTGGCTTCTGTGTCGGAACCACGGTGATCGCCTGGGTGCTCAGTGGGTGGGCCCCGATGCCGGCGTCGCTGATAGCGGCGGTTCCGTCGCTGCTGGTCTTCGCGGGTATCGGTCAGTTCATCGCCGGTCTTTATGCGTTCGGTCGCACGAACTCGTGGGCCGGCACGGCGATGTGTTCGTACGGAGCGAACAACGTAATCGTCGCTTCGTATATTTGGATGCAAGCGCTTGGCGTGATACCTATGACGGGCGGCAACAACCTGCTGCTCGCCGTCGATCTGTTCTGCATGGGCTACATTTCGCTGGCACTCATGGTCGGAGCCTTACGGCTCAACGTCACCTTCGTGCTCACCACGCTGATGCTGATCGCGGGATATACCCTTCCTGGCATTCAATTCGTTACCGGCAATCGCGAAGTCGGAATGATCGGCGGCTACTTCTTGCTCGCCGCATCGTTCTTCGCGTTCTACGCCGCTACCGCCACACTCATCAACAGCTCCTGGCAGCGGGAAGTTCTTCCGCTGTTCTCGCTGCGCCACCAATAGCGTCTAGCTTTTTAAATGGGTGCCGCCGCTCGCCGGCGGCTCCCGGGAGGATTCCACGATGAGGGAAGCTCGTTCCGAAGTCGTCGTAATAACCGGCGCGTCCGGAGGAATCGGGCGCGCGGCAGTTATGGAGTTTGCGAAGCAGCCGAAGGTCAAGCTCGCGCTGCTTGCGCGCGGTGAAGAAGGCCTCGATGCGGCCGTCGCCGATGCGCAGCGACTCGGCGTCGAAACGATCGGCATTCCGGTCGATGTCGCCGATCCCGACGAGGTAGAACGTGCCGCGCAGCGCGTCGAGGACGAGCTAGGGCCGATCGATACGTGGGTCAACGTCGCGTTCACGAACGTGTTTTCCGAGTTTTGGGACGTGACGCCTCAAGAGTGGCGCCGTCTCACCGACGTCACGTATCTCGGTTACGTCTGGGGCACGATGGCGGCTTTGCGGCGGATGCGCCGGCGGGATCGCGGGACGATCGTGCAAGTTGGATCGGCGCTCTGCTATCGCAGCATTCCGCTGCAGTCGCCCTATTGCGGCGCAAAAAGCGCTATCAGGGGTTTCACCGATTCACTGCGTTGTGAGTTGATTCACCACCGCAGCAAGGTCCGCTTGACGATGGTACACATGCCCGCCGTCAACACGCCGCAGTTCACGTGGAACCGCGTCAAGAGCGGTCTGCGCCATCCACAGCCGTTGCCGCCGATCTTTCAACCGGAAGTCGCCGGCCTAGCGATCTATTGGGCGGCGCACGCAAAGCCGCGCGAGATGTGGGTCGGATTTTCGACCGTTCTCGCGATTCTCGTCCAGAAGATCGCACCGCGCATCGGCGATCTCTATCTAGCGCTGACCGGGTACAAGTCGCAGCAAACGCGCCGGCCGGTGGGGCCCGATCGCCCGGACAACCTTTATCAGCCCGCCGATCGCGCTAAGGATTTCGGCGCGCACGGAGAGTTCGACGACATGGCCAAACCGCGCAGCTGGGAAACCGAGCTAATCATGAACCGGCAATGGGTTCTCGGTGGGCTCGCGGTGGCGGGCGTCGCCGCGGGTGCGTATTTAATCAAGAGCGGCCGCAACGGAAGCGGAGAGTGACGATGGCGGTCTGGCACCTCTGGGGCGACTACCTCCACACTCTTCCCGATCGCATCGGCGCGGCATCTTTGGTACGTGGGCAGGAAAAGGCCGCGCAAAAAACGGCGGAGGCGCGCGGGTTCGCCTTCACCCAGCGTCTTCGCAACGGTTTTGAACCGTGGGCCGCTGCCTTCTCGGCCGACGGCGACGACTCCGACGTCGAATTCGAATTTGCCAGCTATCCCATCGTCCGCGGCTGGCAGAAAATATAATTGGCACATATATATGTCATCCTGAGCGTAACGGCACTGGTTTGTCATCCTGAGCGTAGCGGCACAGCTTTGTCATCCTGAGCGTAGCGGCACAGCTTTGTCATCCTGAGCGTAGCGAGGCGAAGCCGAGCGAAGTCGAAGGGCAGGCGCAACTAGGCAAATGCCAGGCGGTGCGCAGATGTACCGGTATGACTGGTTATTTTGTGTACATGGTGTTTTGCCGCGACGGTAGTTATTATGTGGGCGTAACAAACGACGTGGATCGACGCGTCTGGGAGCATAACGAGGGTTTTGATGAGGAAAGCTACACGTTTAGTCGCCGCCCGGTCGTGTTGATGTATTCCACGGAGTTCGACGACATTGGCGCAGCCATAGACTGGGAAAAGAAACTCAAGAAATGGAGTCGCAGGAAGAAGAGCGCGTTAGCTCGTGGGGACTGGCGAATGATCGGTAAGCTCGCAAAAGGGCAACACAAACAGGAACGCGCCGGCACGAGTTGAGATGCACCGGCCCTTCGACTCGCTTCGCTCGCTCAGGATGACAATAGCTCAGGGTGACATAGTGGCGTTACGGAGCTGACGCTTCCCAAAGTTTTTCGAAGGCGCGTTTGTTCTCTGCTAGGAGATTATCGAGGTTCGATTTCCACAGTGAGTCCGGCAGATGCATCGAGGAGAGGATTTCGACTACCCAGGCGCCGTTGTAACCGGTCCGGCGAATCGCTCGAATCAGCGACACCAGCGGAATCTCGCCCGTTCCCAACGAGTAACGATCTGCCGTCGAGCGCGGCGTCTTCCAGTCGCTCAACTGCACGGCGAAGATGCGCTTTCCACATTGGCGAATCAGCTCTTCGACGTTTGCCGTTTGCCAGACGTTCCAAGTGTCGATACAAATGCCGACGGCGGGATGATTGACGCGATCGATCAATTCCAGCCCACGATCGAGCGACCAAACGGCGGTATCCGTATGGATGTTGACCGGGCTCAGCGGCTCGAAAGCAATGCGCATGTTGAGTCCCTCCGCGAACTCGCCCAACTCTTTGAGCGCTTCGACGGTGCGGTCGAATGCCTCGCGAATGTTCCCTTTGGGCGCGACCCCCGTTATCACGATAAACGGCGTCCCGAGCGGCAAATGCGGCGCGCTCATGGCGATGGCTTGCTTCATCGCTTTCACGCGGTCGTCCGGATCTTCAGGTTTGTTGGCCATCGAGTCGACGAAGATCGAGTGGACCTGCATCTGCACCGACGTCGGCATCAGACCGTCGCCTATCGTCTTTAGATGGTCGCCGTAGTCGTTGTACGGAAGCTTGAACTCGCAGACCTCGATCGCCGTCGCCCCGTGGTGGCGGTATCGTTCGACGTCCTTTTTAAACGGCCACGGCCAGGTCGTGAACTCACTGTATCCAAAGCGTGGTAGTTCCGTCATGTTCCTTTCTCGCAAACCTCCAGAACGCAGAAGCCGTGACGTGACACCTGTACCGGAAAGCCGTCATGCAGCTTCGACGGATCGAAATCGGGATAGTCGCGCCACTCCCCGACCAAACTGTCGTACACGCGCAGCGTGGAGTTCTCTGCAAAGTGGCGTGCCGGAACCGAGAGCGACGTCGTAATGGTACGGTCGAGCGTGTTGCCGACGAGCATCGCCAAAGCGCCGTCGCGGCGCAGCGCGATGCTCATGGCGTGATCGCCGCCGACGCAGACGTCGTCCGACACGTCGTCGTCGTACTGGCGATCCGCGTTAATCTCGAGTTGCGACGAGTTGGCATAGGTCGTCAGCTTATCCAGACGTACCGTGAACCACGAAACGTCGCGGCCGCGAACCATCACTTTGCGCACGCCCAGCCATGCCCAGCCGGGAGGCAGACGGCCGTGCAGCTTAGGCGGTCGCGACGTTATCTCCAGGCCCGCCGCGCCTTCCATTGCAGCCCACAGATACTTAGGCGCAAACCACGGTGAAAGCATCATGCCGTGATTGTTGAGCGTCTCGCCGTGAAGCCACTCGGAGAACTGGCCGGGAACGGTGTTGTAACGCCGCGGGTCCTCAGCGTAATGTTTGAAACTTGCGGTCAGTGCAGACGCCATGAATTCGGCGTTGAACGAGGCGGCTGCAGCCGCAAACCAAAAGGTCGGACCGCCCCAAACGCCGCCGAGCAACCCTTCGCCGTGGGCCGGGCCGTAATCGATTGCGGTCCTCGGAACGGTGTGTAAACCGGCATCAGTCCAAAACTCCGGCCGGCTCAACGTGGCCACGATGTTCGTCGCCACTTCGTGATCTGCGACGCCAAAGAGCACCGGAAAGACTAGATCGCACGTGACGTCCGTCCGCTTCCGGCCGTCCCAATCGATCGTCAGGTAATAGAGTTTGCGCGAGCGATCGAGCAAATGCTCGTTGATGGCCGTTCGCAGATCTCGCGCCGCATCGGAGAACTGGTTTGCGGCATCCTCATCGTCTAGCTCCGC
Organism: Vulcanimicrobiota bacterium; assembly: GCA_963715435.1. Lineage (GTDB taxonomy): Bacteria > Vulcanimicrobiota > Vulcanimicrobiia > Vulcanimicrobiales > Vulcanimicrobiaceae > JAFAHZ01. The sequence continues at coordinate 597,682 of OY970243.1, read as the reverse complement.
TGCGATCCTAGCCATCGTCTGCAGGGCGGCGTGGCACTCGGAGTTGAGCTCCGTCGTTGCGCCGTCGAGCCGATATCCTTGGATGACGTTGCGCCAGCCGGCAATGCCGCAGTTCCCGGTGCCGTCCGCGCGGCACCACACCAACCCGCGACCGGCGCGCCGCGAGAGGATGTACTCTGCCGCTCGACGAGCCTTCGGATAGATGGCCTCGAGGAACGATCGATCGCCGGTTACGCAATAGTGGTGCCAAAGTCCGAGAATCAGCAGCGGCGTGTTGTCGTTCATGGTGAGGCCGTAGGTCTCGGTCTTGCCGTTGCGGATATCGTAGTACTCGACCACCATGCCCTCGGGCGTCAAATGGTTTGCGTACCACGTCAGCGCCTCGCGCGTGAAATGCGGCGACACAAAGTCGCCGCCAAACGCGTACCAAGAAGTGTCGCGTCCGACGCTATTATTCGAACGCGTCGGATCGTTGACGAAGCACCATCCTTGCTGCGTCAGCAACTGGACGCGCAGCATATTGGCCTTCGCCCACAGGACGCCGCGGTTCACCTGCGACTCCGGCGTCATCAGCACGGCGCGACCCAGCGCCTGATGGTAGTGTTCGTGAGTTCGCGTCAGCGCCGTCTTCGCGTCCGGCAGCGATGCCAGCACATCGCGCGCGGCCTCAGTGCCGCGCACCGAAAAGGACAATGTGAAGAAGAATGAAGCGCGCTCGCCGGGTTTCAGCCGGTTGCCGAGGTGAAATATCCCCAAGGGATCGTTGCAACGCTCGATGCTTTTGTTGCATAGCTTTCCGCGAAACTGCGCGGCGTTGGCCTTGGCCAGATCGTCCGTCACTTCGTAACTAGCGGGAGCAACCGAACACGCCGCCATTCGCACGACGTCCGGCGCTTCTTCGTTGTACACGGCAAATGCGTTAAGATGCTTATCGTATGACGTGTGAGCCGCACTCTCGTAGCCGCCGCTCAAGCGGACCGAGGCGTACGTCTCCATCTCCACGGTCCGCTCACCCAGATTGCGTAACTCGACCGTGTAGTATGCCGCAGGGGGATCGACGTCGTGTAGGTCCTCTCCGCTCGGAGGCCCGCTGAGCATGAAGATCTTCTCGCGAACTTCAATGCCGTTGGCAAGCTCGAAAATGTGTTCTTGGAGGTCGGGATGCACGACGAACTCGCCGGGGCTGGGAAGAAGCGGTATGCCGCTGTTGCGATCCCAGTGATGGATCACCATCGCGCGAAAAACGTCGATACCGGCTTCGCACGAGTAGATTTTCTCGAGTGCGCCGGTCGCTTTGATGATGAGCGCGGCTTTCGCCGCGCCGAGCGTGCTGCCGACGGGCATTTCGCGGTCCGAGATCGCGTATTGCGAGATCTCGTGGCCGGGTCCGGAGATTTTCGCAATCATCGTTTGCGGTGACGCAGCGCGAAACCGGCGGCCGCACCGGCGACGACGGCACCGATGACGCTGAGCGTTAAGTAGCCGCGGCCTACGATCCGTTGCCGGCGCACTTGCGGATCCTCGGCGAATCGCCGTTCGGGCTGTGCGTCGTTTCGGTTGGCGCCGCGATCGGCCAAGCCCATGCGCATGACCTCGGCCGGATGCAGCGCTTGCCGCCCGGTACACTGCGATATCTGCTCGCGGCAACTAAACCCGTCGGCGACGACGATGGTCTGCGGCGAGGCCTCACGAACCTTCGGCAGCAGCACGCGCTCGCCGCACGCCACCGACATTTCGTAATGCTGTTCCTCGAAGCCGAAGGCGCCGGCCATGCCGCAGCAGCCGCTTTCGAGCTTCTCGTGCGAAAGATGCATTTTCTCGAAGACGTGTTCTTCGGCGAGCGGATCGAGCACCGACTTCTTATGACAATGCTCGTGAACGATCGCATAACGGTCGAGCGGCGGCGGCCGGTACGACGTCTTGTTGTTGAGGAAGGTCTCGAACGCATAGCTCTGCTGCGCCAGTCTCTTTGCGTCGAGATCGTCGCTCACTAGATTTTGCATTTCGTCTTTGAACACCGATAGACAGCTCGGCTCCAGTCCGACGAGCGGCACCCCTTCGCGAATCAGCGGACGCAGCTGATCGAGAATGGCGACCAGCTGTCGTTTCGCGGGGTCGAGCAGCCCGTAGTCGTAGAGCGGGCGGCCGCAGCAGATTTGCTGCGGCGGAACGAGCACGCGATAGCCGGCGTCTTCGAGCACTTCGACGGCTGCCTGCGCGGTTTGCGGATGGAAATGATTGTTCCAGGTGTCGACCCACAGCAGCACGCGCTCCGCTTGCGGATTGCGTGGCGGACGCGCGTCGAACCATTGCCGAAACGTGCGATCCGCAAAGAGCGGCACGTGACGCTGCGGAGCGATTCCCGCGAGCCGTTTGAGTATCGTCGAGAACGGCGGAGCCGAAGAGAAGAAGTTGGCGACCGCCGGCGCGAGCGCCGCAAGCTTCGCCCAGGCGAACATGTAACCGAAGAGCCACATTTTCAACGGCCTGATTCGGCCCTTGAAGTAGTGGTGGAGAAACTCCGATTTATACGTCGCCATGTCGACGTTGACCGGACACTCGTGTTTGCAGCCTTTGCAGGCTAAGCAAAAGTCTAACGACTCTTTGACGGCTTCGCTCTTCCAGCCGCGGTCGATGGGCGCGCCGCGCAGCATCTCGAAAAGCAATCGCGCCCGGCCGCGGGTCGAGTAGCGTTCTTCCTTCGAAACCATGTAGCTGGGACACATGGTCCCTTTGTCGTGCTTGCGGCAGACGCCCGCGCCGACGCAGCGGTTCGCGGCATACGCGAAGCTTCCGTGATCTTCGGTAAAGCTGAACGCCGTAGGAGGGTCCCAAGGATCGTACTGCGTTCCCCAACGCAGGTCTTCGTCGAGCTTCCGCGGCTTGACGACCTTACCGGGGTTCATCTTGTTCTCGGGATCGAAAACCGTCTTGAACTCCCAAAACGCATTGATGAGTTCGTTGCCGAACATGATCGGCAGCAGCTCGCCGCGGCTTTGGCCGTCCCCATGCTCGCCCGAGAGCGAGCCGCCGAATTTGACGACCTCGTGCGCCATCTCGGTGACGAAGCGGCGATAGTTTTCAATGCCTTCGGTGGTGAAGAGATCGAAGTTGATGCTGCAGTGGACGCAGCCTTGTCCGAAATGGCCGTAAACCGACGCCCAGTATCCGTACTCTTCCATTTTCTTTTGGAAGACGCGCAGATACTCACCGAGACGCTCCGGAGCGACCGCGGCGTCTTCCCATCCCGGATAGAAGTCCGGCTGGTTGGGGACTTTCGAGGTTACGCCCAATCCCGCTTCCCGAATTTCGTAAATCTCGTTCATCGATTTGTCGTCGCTCACGACGCGCGTGCCTCGCACTGCGTCGCTGCACGATATCAGGTCATCGACGACGGCCCGCGCCTTACGCTCGGCCTCTGCCGACGTCTCACCGCCGAACTGAAGGATGAGCCACGCGTGTCCGTTCGGGAAGAGCTCGTGGCGTTCCGAAGAGTTTTTTCCTTTTTCGTGCATGTTCTCAAACAGCGTTTCGTCCATACCCTCTAGAGCGTGCGGAACGTGTTCGTTACAGCGGGCGACGTGATCGCCGGCCGTCGAGATGTCGTCAAAACCGACGAGCGCCAGCGCCGTTTCTTTAGGGACGGGCACCAAACGTACGGTCAGCTCGAGCACGTGCACGATGGTGCCTTCGCTGCCGTTAAGGGCGCGCGCGACGTTGAAGCCGTTTTCCGGCAGCAGCTGATCGAGAGCATATCCGGAGACGCGGCGCGGCACTTGGGGGAATTGCTCGCGCACCAGGTCGCCGTATCGCGCCGCGATCTCGCGCAGCTTCGCGTAGATTTCTCCGCGCCGCCCGCCCTCGGCGATGATCGCGTCCAACTCCCTTGGACTCGTCGAGCCCACGCACAAGCGGCTTCCGTCGTGCAGCAGCACTTCTGCTTCGAGAAGATTCTCTTCCATGCGGCCGGCAAATTGCGCCGGCATTCCGCACGAGTTGTTGCCGAACATTCCACCGATGGCGCAGCGATTGTGGGTGGCGGGTGCAGGTCCGACGGTCAATCCGTAACGTTCGGCCTGAGATCTGATATCGTCGAGCACCGTTCCCGACTGCACGCGCGCGATGCGCCTGTGCGGGTCCAGCTCGAGCACGCGATTCATATACTTGCTGTAGTCGAAGATCGCACCGACGTTGCAGCTCGCGCCCGTCAGGCACGTGCCGCCGCCGCGCGGCGTTACGGGCGTTCCGTGCCGGTGGCAAACGGCCATCGCCGCCTGCGCATCGTCGGCGTCTTTTGGCAAAACGACGCACATCGGCACTTGCCGATAGTTTGCGGCGTCGGTCGAGTACATCGCGCGATAACCGTCTTCAAAATGTACCTCACCGCGAACCATCGAGCGCAAATCGCGTTCCAGGCGGAGAGCGTCGGAATCGATGACGGAAATCACACTGCATACCTTTCTGCTTCTTGCCGTTTGAGCTCTAAACCGATGCCGGGACGATTGAGATCGGGAACGAGGGTGCCGTCTTTGGGCTCGCGTGCGCCGTCGAAGAACAGCCGCTCGATGCGAACGTGATCGAAGAAATACTCGACGTGGCGTAGTTGCTTGGCGGCAAGTGCCGCGTGGAGCGTGACGTAGGGCGCGCAATGGCTCGAAAGCGCCAACGAGTGCGTCTGGCAGATCGCATCGACGATCGCGAAACCGGTAAAGCCGCCGCAGCGCGTAACGTCGGCCTGGATCACGTCGGCCGCCCGGGCTTGCGCGAGAGCTTCGAAGTCGTCAGGCGCGTAACCGTACTCGCCGTTGCTGACTTCCATCGACGGCGGCGCGTGCGCGCAAACGGTCGCGTTTCCGGTAAGGTCGCGATGGTATACCGGCTCTTCAAACCAGGAAACGCCGTGGCGCTCGAACGTTCGGGCCATTGCGAGCGCCTGCTTTACGGAATACGCGCCGTTCGCGTCGACAAAAAGCTCTGCCTCGTGACCGATGGCGCGGCGTACTGCGGCCACTCGTTCTTCGTCGTGCTCGGGCCTGCGCCCGATTTTCATTTTGACGCGCGGAATGCCGGACTCCACCCAATGCGACATGTGCCTGACGAGCTCGCGCGTATCGAGCGACGTGAATCCGCCGCTGCCGTACAGCGGCACGGCGTCGCGTGCGTTTCCGAGCAGCGTGCACAGCGGAGCGCCGAGAATCTTTCCCTTTAAATCCCATAGCGCGATATCGAGCGCTGAAACGGCCATCGACGCAATTCCGCCGCGGCCATCGTTGCGAATCTTCGCAACGAGATCGCTCCACCGCGCAGCCGTGTCGAGCGCGTTGGCATGCAGCAAGACGTCGCTTAGACTATCACCGATAAAGCGAGCGACCGCCGCGCTGCCATATGTATATCCAATGCCGGTAACCGCGCCCGAGCGGATCTCGACGTACACCATGGTCGTCGCATCCCACTCGAGGGTTCCGTCCGATTCGGGCCTCTCGGTGGGCACCTTATAGGCGCAGACGGAGACAGCCTCGATCGGAGTCATATATGAAAGGTGTTTCCAGGAGGCCCTCGGGGCAAACGGTTAACCGTCGTTAACGCATAAGCGCGTCGTTACCTTAAGGTTGTTTTGCGGAAAAAATAACTCGTTTTAAGCTTGGTTGACCTGCTCTTACAGGAGGGCCGTCCTGTAGTTTGCGAACGGCCTTAGCAACTGAGGCATAGCTTCGGTCCGTACTTAGTACACACGCGCACTTGATGAAATAGGGAGAAATATCATCATGGCCAGCATCACGTTTACGCCCGGAACCGAACACGTCGATCCCAAGAACCATCTCGAAGACGAGTTGAAGTCGTTCTTGGAAGCATTCACGCTGCTCGAAGCGGGCATGCTCTCGCCGGAAATTCTGAAGAAGATCGCTTAGGACGAAAAGGGAGAGAAAAATATTATGGCCAGCATTACGTTCACGCCCGGAACCGAACACGCCGATCCCAAGAACCATCTCGAAGACGAACTGAAGACGTTCTTGGAAGCTTTCACGCTGCTCGAAACGGGCATGCTCTCGCCGGAAATTCTGAAGAAGATCGCTTAGGACGAAGAGGAGTAAAAAATATCATGGCCAGCATTACGTTTACGCCCGGCACCGAACACGTCGATCCCAAGAACCATCTCCAGGACGAGTTGAAGACGTTCTTGGAAGCATTCACGCTGCTCGAAGCCGGCATACTGTCGACCGACATCCTCAAGAAAATCGCTTAAGAAGCTTTCGAAGGTAGTCTGGGGGCAGTTCCCAACGTTGAGATCAAGCCCTCAATCGCCGCTGTATCCATAGCGGCACCTTCGAGGCTCAACCGATCGAACGCGAGCGGGCTGACGGCTTCACGAAGCCGTTCGTGCCAGTCGTCCATAGAGGCACGCTCGCTGGGTTGGAGTGGAGCTTGGGCGGCAAGCCGGTAACGTACCGCAAAGCCGTAGATTCGCACGGCGGTTTCCGTCGCGCCCAGCGCGACGGCCACCTTGAACGCGACGTCAAAATAGCAAGCCAGATAGAAACGATTTGGCCGTTCGCCGAACGCGCTTCGAGCCGTTGCTAGCGACTCTAGAGCCTCGGTAACGTCGTGGCGCTCCAGTAACATTTCGGTGACGTTGAGGTGCTGGTTTCCGGCATCGGCGTCGTTCCCGAGCCGTTGGTACAGCATCAAGCTTTGCTTGGCGTACGTGAGCGCCGACTCGAGGTCCCCCGCCCGCATGGACGTTACGCCGAGATTGCCCAAAGCTTGAGCGCAGTTCGGCACCGAGCCGAGCTCCCTAAAGATCTCAAAGCTGTGGGCGAGCAGCCGTTTAGCGGCGGTATAGTTGAGATGGACCTGTTCTTCGAGCGTTCCCAAATTAGCGAGCGCAGCCGCGATGCCTCTGCGGTCGTTGGCCGCCTGAAATTGCTCGAGCGCTCTTCGTTGAAACGCCTCGGCTTCCGCACTATTGCCCAACCCGAGTTTCGCATTAGCGAGCAGCTGAAGCGCGTTTCCGAGGGCCCCGGGATCCCCCGAGCGTTCTTGCATTTCGACGAGCAGCTTGGCCAGCGGATCGAGCGCCCGATAATCGTGACGGGTCGATGCAATTTGCGCGGCTCGCTGAAGCAGTTCGGTGCGCTGGCTCGAGTCGACGTCCGTGCCCTCGAGTGCGCGATTGATCCAAAACCAGCCCTCCGCCGTTCTCCCGGTAGTACGCCAGAACTCCCAAAGCGTGTGAACGGCCCACCGACCGCCCTCGACGTCGAGACGGTCTTCGAGTGCAGCGTGCAGAGCGTTCCTGACGTTGTTCCATTCAACGGTTATCGTCGGCACGCCGGCGGCGGCCCTTTCCTGCGAACCTGACATCGACAAAACGAGTTTCATGTAGTATTCGCAGTGACGGCTCAGCGCGCCGTCGGTCTCTCCGAACCACCGCAAGCGTCCCATCGCAAAATCGCGAACCGCCTCGAGCAGACTATACCGTGCGCCCTCGACCGTCGTTACTTGCGAAACGAGCGACTTATCGACGAGCGAGGCTAAGAGCGCCAAGCCGTCGGCGCTCGATCCCTCGTCGAGCGCAATTTTGTGCGCCGCGTCGGAAGAAAACGTTCCTTCGAAGACGGCGAGGCGGCGGAAGAAGCGCTGTTCTTCTCCGTTGAGCAGCCCGTAGCTCCAATCGATCGCTCCATCGAGCGGATGACCGGCGATTTTGAGCAGCTCGTCGACTTGCGTCGTCGAAGCGTCGGCCAATCGGGCTGCAGCCAGTTCGATTGCGAGCGGAATCCCTTCCAGCTTTCCGCAAATCGTTGCGACGGTGGCGTCGGACAGATTGATGTCGGACCGCAATATATGTGCTCGGTCGAGAAAGAGTTGTTCGCTCTCTTCGATGCCGCCGATGCGAAGCACGTGCTCGCCGCCCACGTGCAGCGGCTCGCGGCTCGTCACGATGACGCGCACACCGGGAACCGCCTTGAGCAGCCGCCGGGTAAAGTTCGCCACCTCGTAGAGCATGTGCTCGGCGTTATCGATGACGATAAGACACTTCTTTTTGAAAAGGTACTCGAATAGCGTCGTCTCGATGGGTTCGCCCGGTATCGAATCGACGCGCAGCCCGTCGGCGGCAACTTGTGCGATGAGGCCGGGGTCCTCCACTTCTTTCAGGGCGACGAACCAGCAGCCATCTTTGAAGTTCCGCAAGAGCTTCGCAGCGGCGTGCAAGGCGAGCCGAGTTTTGCCGATGCCTCCCAAACCTGCGATCGTCACCAGCGGATAGAGCGTGACGAGGTCGCGCACGCGCTTGAGTTCTTCCGAGCGTCCGACGAACGAAGAACTTTGCGTCGGGATGTTGTTGGGAGCGACGTCGACCAGCGCGGTGCTCGGCATTTCACGTAAGCCCGGACCGACTATTTCGAAAACGACTTCCGGATCGTTGACCTCTTTGAACCGGTGTTTGCCAAGATCGCGCAGCGCAACGTCGCCGAGGTCGCTGGCCAGCAGCGAGGCTGTTACGGATGAGACCAGGATTTGTCCGCCCTGCGCGGCCGCAGCGAGCGAAGCTACGCGATTAACCGATGGACCGCAATACTCGCCGCGTCGCAGTACCGCATCGCCGGTATGGAGACCCATTCGAACGCGTAACCGTCCGATTCCGGTTGGCCACGGCTCGAGCGACAGCGTCCGCTGCGCGTCCACCGCCGCGCGCAGTGCCGCGCGGGGCTGCTCGAAGACGCAGCAAAACGAATCACCCACGGTCTTGAGGGCGTTGCCGCCGTGTCGCTGGGCCGCTTTGTGAAGGATCTCATCGTGGCGACCCATCGCACGCCGCATGATTCCTTCGGCCCGTTCCCACAGGCGCGTTCCGTCCTCGACGTCCGTGAACAGGAACGTCAGGTTCACGCCGCGGACTTCGCCCGCCACCGGGCGGCCGCCTACAGGGCCTCGTGAAAAACGACGCCTAACGCGTACCGCGTCCCCCAGCGGACCGTGCTGACGCCGTGCCTGAGCTGCGCGCGATAGGTGCCGCGCGTCCCTTGGCGAGGCACGGTATGGCTGCCCAGCACCAGCAGGTCGCCCTGCTGCGGCCCGAAGACGTGGACGCGGGTTTGCGCCCGCGGCCGGTTCTCGCTTAGCACGACCTCCCCGCCGCCGAACTCCTCGCCGGGGCGGCTCAGATAGACCGTGGCCTGCAGCGGAAACGCAACCGGTCCGTAAAGATCTTGGTGCAAGCAGTTGTAATCGCCGGTGGCGTACTTCAACAGCAGCGGCGTCGGACGGCGCTGGCCGGACGCGAAGCAACGCTCCGCGAACTCGCGATGGGAGGGCGGAAAGGTGACGTTCAGGTGCAACCGTGATGCCCACGCATTTGCGACCGGAACGAGCGCGGCGTAGAGCTCTTCACGCATATCGGAGATCGCGCGCGGCAGTGGATTTGCAAAGTACTTATACTCGCCGCGGCCGAACGCGTGACGCTGCATGATGACTCGACTGCGAAAGCGCGCATCGTCGTCGTACATCGCGCGCAGTTCGTGCGCGGCGTTCGGTTCGAGGAACGATGGGACGAGCGCAAAGCCGTCGGTGTCGAGTGCGCAAAGGTCCATTAGGTCCTCGTTGCGTCGCGCAGCAGCTCGGCTTCGCGTTCGGGCGTCAAGCCGGCGCGCGAGGCAAACTCCGGATGCGCGCTGAGCCAGTCCATCGTGGCTTCTACCGTTTCTCGTGCGGAGTGCAACGCGAGACCGCCCGCATCGGCTTTGCTGCGGTCGACCTGGAGCATGCCGCGCATGTCTTCGCCTGGAAGCCACAGAGGCAAGTCACTCCACGGTTCGACGCCGCGTTCGAGTAAGAATGTTGCGTCGCACCACACTGGCTCGGCGTGGCTCGCGCCGCGTTCTTTGGCGGCACGCGAGCACGTGTCGACGAGGTCGCCCATCGTCGTGGTTTTCTTAGGACCCACGACGTTGAGCGTTCCGTCGATGGCGTGCACGACGATCCGCTCTACGAATCGGGCGACGTCACGCGCGTCGACGAACTGCACGATTCGGTCCGCGGGCAAAGGCGCGACGAACTTGCCGCCGCGCATCGCGCGTTCGCACCAGTAGGAGAAGCGTCCGGTGGGGTCCCACGGACCGACGATCAACCCGGGCCGCAGAATCGTCGCACGATCGCCGAATCTCCGCCGAACGAGCCGTTCGCAGGCGGCCTTGTTGCCTCCGTAGCGCTGCGCTTCGTCGGTTTCATCGAACGATTCATAGACCGGCGACTCTTCGGTAATGCCGATCTGTGAGAAATCGCGATAGACGCTGACGGTCGAAATAAATAGGTATCGGCTGCATCGCAGCTCGAGCGTGCGCTCGAGATTGCCGGGCTCGTAAGCCGCGACGTCGATCACGGCGTCCCACGAATCTTGCGCGATCGCGCTCACGTCATCGTTGCGGTCGCCCAGGCGCTCTTCCACGCCCGGAGGCAGCTCACAAGTGGTGTTGCCGCGGTGAAAGCGAACGGTTGGGCGGCCCGCGTCTGCGAGCGCTTCGACGATGTGGCGCCCCAGAAACTTCGTGCCGCCCAGAACGAGAATCACGTCCGTCATTGTAGCGTCCGCTGAGCGCAAGCGCCATCCGTTCCTTGCTCTTAGGGGGCGAGGAACGGATACGCGTTAGACGTGTGCGGCGATGCTAGCAAGCGACTCTTAAGAGGCTATTACGGGCGGTTCAATAGCGGGTAAACACACGATGTTATGGCAACGCGTAAACGTTCGAACGTCACACTGAAACACACAAAGAAGTCGTCCAGCCGGAAGAAGGCCGCCGCAGCGGGCCAGGCAGCAACGGTTCAGCCCGGACGGCGCGGGACGCCGAAGCGCTCCGTCGATTACGACCGCGATTTGCATGGCGATCCTCAAGAACAGGTCGTGAACACGCGCTCGATCGAGTTTAGGTCCGTGCCGCCCACCGGCATCGCCAAACAGCGCAAAGGGAAGAAGTAGCGCGCATGGCTGAAGTGTTCGGCAAGGGCGGCGACGAGGTGCTCGTCAGCGGACAATACGAATGTTCCGAATGCGGGCACCGCGTGCACTTGGCGCAGGGCGACCGGTTTCCGCCCGACCACCATCCTGAAAAGCCCTGGACGCTATACGTCCGAGACTAGGTCTTCATCGGCTCTTGTCCTTCGATCGCTGCGGCACGATCCCGGAGATCATCTGCTTGATCGACTCGCGCAGCGCCCCTGCCGATTCGGGATCGCCTTTTCGAATCGACTGGAGGAAGTGCATCGCTTGTTCGCGCGAAATGTGCGGCGGCAAGGTTGCGACGTTGCCGTCGACGATCGCTTCGAACACCACCGGCCGGTCGGCGTTGAGGGCGCGATCCCACGCTGCGTCGACGTCCTCGGGCCGGTCGACACGAATTCCGAGGAATCCCAGCGATTCCCCGAAACGCGCGTATGCGAAGTCGGGCAGCGGCTGCGTCTCCATGTTGCGCGGCGCTCCCGCGAGGATCCGCTGCTCCCACGTCACTTGATTGAGATCCGTGTTGTTCAGAACGAGAAAGATCAATCTTGGATCGCTCCATTTTTTCCAATGCGCGAAGACTGTGATCAGCTCGTTGATACCGTTCATTTGCATCGCGCCGTCGCCCGGAAGTGAAATGACGCAGCGATCGGGATAGGCGAACTTCGCGGCGATCGCATACGGTACCGCCGAGCCCATCGTTGCGAGATTTCCCGAAAGCGACATCTTCATGCCTTGGCGCACCATGAGATGGCGTGCCATCCAGTTCGTCGGGGTTCCGGCGTCACCGGTCACGATCGCGCGGTCAGGAAGCCGCTGGTTGAGCGAATGGAAGACCAGTTGCGGATTGATCGGATCGGCGTCGAGCTGCGCCCGGCTCGCCTCGATCGCATACCACTCTTCCTTATTCTTCGCGATGCTTTCGCGCCACGAGGAGTCGGTTTTGCGCTGAAGGTACGGCAGCAGCGCGCGCAGCGTATCCCCGGCGTCGCCTTCCAAGTTGCAGTCGACGGGATAACGCAATCCTAAAAAGCGCGGGTCGATATCGATTTGCACGGCCGGCACCGAACCGTCCTTCGGCAGAAACTCGGCGTACGGGAAGTTCGTTCCGACCATCAAAAGCGCGTCGCACTGTTCCATGATGTCGGAGCTGGGCCGCGTTCCCAAAAGGCCGATCGTACCGGTTACCCAAGGCAAGTCGTCGGGAAGCACGTCCTTTCCGAGGAGCGCTTTGGCGCAGCACGCCTGCAGTGCGTCGGCAACGTCGATGACGTCGTCGGCTGCCTTGCGGGCGCCGGCTCCGACCAGCATTGCTACCTTCGTTGCGCCGTTGAGGATGTCGGCGGCGTCTTGCAGATCCACCGCGCGCGGAACGACGATCGGCTTACTGTATCCTACGCCGCTATGAACCGTATTGTGCTTGCGTGGCGGCTCCGTATAGTCTTCTTCTTGTAAGTCCTTCGGGAAGATTACCGTTGCAACGCCGCGCAGTCCCATGGCGGTTCTAAACGCGCGATCGACGATGTGACGGGTCGCCATCGTGCTGGTGATGGTTGCGTTGTACTCGCTCACGTCTTTGAAGAGCGTTTGCAGGTCGACTTCTTGCTGGTAGGATCCGCCGAGAGCCATCGTTGCCGCCTGGCCGACGATCGCGACGACCGGCGTATGGTCCATCTTTGCATCGTATAAACCGTTGAGCAAGTGGATGGCGCCGGGACCCGACGTTGCCAAGCAGACGCCGACCTCTCCCGTAAATTTCGCGTGCGCGCAGGCCATGAACGCCGCCATTTCTTCGTGACGGACTTGAATGAATTCGAGCTTGTCTTCGAACTCTTCGAGCGCTCCGAGCAAACCGTTGATGCCGTCCCCGGGATAGCCGTAGATTCGGCTTACCTTCCATTCGACCAATCGCTGCAGCAAGAATGCACTGGCGTTCACGTGTTATTGCCTCCGTTTCGTGATCATAGTGTCTGCTTCAAAAAAACTGCCGCCGACGTTCCGACGATCGCTGCGACGCACCAGCCGCAGGCCAGCAGCCACGCTGGAACGGTGCGGTGTCCCAGCGCACTCCTCGAACCGCCCACAATCAAAAGAATCGCGAGGCTGATCGGCGTTGCCATGCCTCCCGCAATCGAGCTCACGTAGAGCAGTGCGATCGCGTTCAACTGGAATAGACCGCACAGCGCGGCCACTGCTAGGAACGCCAATATAATGAAATAGAACCGCGGGGCCGCAGCCAACGAATCGTCGAGATCGTTTGGCCAGCCGAACATCGCCGCCATCGCGTGTCCGGTCGTCGACGCTATCACCGCCAGCGCCAGCAGCGCGGAACCGAACAGTCCGACCCCAAATACCACTGTAGCGTAGTGACCGGCGATGGGCGTTAACGCTTGCGCGGCTTGCTGCGCCGTCTCCACCGGCCGGTGACGAACGCCCAACGTCGCGGCGGTGGCGATTAAAATGAACCAGGCCGACACGACGGCGGTTAACGTCCCGATTGCCGAGTCCAGCTGAATGACGCCCAGCAGGCGAACCGACGGCTTCTCCTCGGCGACCTCGATCGTAATCCATACATAGGCGTAAGCCGTCAGAATCGTTCCCAAGAGCGCAATTGCTCCGGTGGCGGCGGCGGGACTCAGATGCAAATTCGGCACGAACGAGGCGCGCAGCACCTCCGGCCAGTCCGGATGGGCGAGAAATGCCGCGCCTACGTACGCGAGAAATGCCAACGGAACCCAGGAGAGTGCGTTGCGTATTAATTTGTACCGTCCCATCACTAGAAAGGCCGCGATTGCCGCCGCAAGCGGGATCGCAAACCAGCGGGCATCGATGCCCGTGAGTAGATTCAAGGCTGCCGTACCGCCTTGGAGATCTGCCGCAAGGGTCAAGAGATTGACGCAGAGCAGCGGAACCAGCAGCAAGAGTGCGGCCGGTAACCCCAGGCATTCTTTGACGACGTCCTGCAGCTGCTGACGGCGAACTCCGGCAACGTGCGCGCCGATCGCTTGCACGATCGCAAGCATCGGCGCACATGCCAGAACGAGCCAGCTCAGCGTGTAGACCGTGGTGGCACCGATCACCGCCATCGATGCAACGGTGGTAGGGTCGTTTTCCGATGCGCCGGATACGACTGCCGGCGCGAAGTAGCGCCACCAAGGCTTCGAACTCACGTATTGCTGACGTCGCCGCCATTGACGTGTAGAATCTCGCCGGAAATGTACGATGCTTCGTCCGAAGCCAGGAAGAGAATTGCCGAGGCGACTTCATCCGGTTGTCCTGGTCTACCCATCGGCGTGTCTTTGCCGAACTCCGAAATGCGTTTTTCGTCGTATGACGCGGGAATCAGCGGCGTCCAGATCGGCCCCGGAGCGACGGCGTTGACGCGGATGCCGCGCTTGACGACCGAACTCGAAAGCGAACGCGTAAACGCGACGATGGCGCCTTTGGTCGACGAATAGTCGAGTAAGTGCGGGCTGCCGTGGAAGGCCGTAGCGGAGGCGGTATTGACGATGGCGGCGCCTTCGCGCATGTGCGGCAGCGCCGCTTTCGTCAGGAAAAACTGCGAGAAGATGTTGGTGCGAAAGGTTCGCTCCAGCTGCGCCTCGTCGACCAGCGAGATATCTTCTTTGACGTGTTGCTCCCCGGCGTTATTGACGAGAACGTCTAAACGCTTGAAGCGCTGGAAAATCTCCTCGATGGCCGACCGACAAAACGATTCGTCCCCGACGTCCCCGGAAATGCTGAGGAATTCGCCGCCGTACTCTTTGACTGCGTCACCCGTCGTGTCCGCGTCGCCGTGCTCGTCCAAATAAAGGATTGCGACGTCCGCACCTTCCTTGGCGGCGCCGACGGCAACCGCTCGGCCGATGCCGCTGTCACCGCCGGAGACCACGAAAACGCGGTCGACGAACCGGTCGCTGCGGGGATGTTCTTCCCGATCGCTCCGCGGCTGGGGCGACATCGCCGATTGCAGGCCGGGCTGCCGAGCCTGCGTTTGTACCGATGGAAGCGCGCTCTTCATTTCAGCCTTGTACCCGTGGGGTTCGGCGGCAAAAGAAGGGCTAGTCATTACAATGATTGTCGAAGCGCCGCTTTCCAGCTTAGGAAAACGCACTGGCAGACGCACTTCCCGCCCGCGAGCGCGATTGGCTTGCCGGTCGACCAAATGGTTCCGGGCCGCAGAAATGCATCGCCCGGCGACGTGTGGCGACGTCGGCCATCAACGCGGTTCGCTCGTTCTGCGGTGCGGAGCACAGCGTGCGCCAACGCGTGACGACATTCTTGATCTCGCTGCGCTCCGAGCGCGGTTCCGACGAGTTGCCCGTAACTCACGAGACGATCGCCGCGACGTTGTCTATTCGCCGGCCGTCGGTTTCCGAGGGAGCAGTGGTTCTTCGCGCGCATTCTGGCGTCGGAAGGCTGCAAGATCGTCATTACCGGAACGCCGAGCGAGTTTAGGCGCTGCCGCAAGATCGCAAAAGCTGCGGGTCTGCCGATGACGGCGGTTATCGCCGGAAAAACGGGGATCGTCGAACTCTGCCACGTCGTCAACGCGGCGCGAACCGTCGTTTGCGGCGACACCGGTGTCGCACACCTCGCGACCGCGCTAAGAACGCCGTCGGTGCTGCTCTTCGGAGAACCGGAAGAGCACCTTCGGCAAATCGATTGGAAGGAGTTCTTTGCAATCTTCGATCGCAGCAACGTCGATTTTCTTTACGATCCTGACGGGCATTTCAACAAATTCGTCGGGAAGGATCGTAACGACGCAGAGTAGTTCCCGCGGCGCCCCGTTTGAGCGAGACCGGGTTGAGGGTAGGTGAGCGAGCGGGAGGGCAAGCTATGGCAGCAACCAAGAAATCCCGCAAGAAAACGTCGCGCCGTAAAGGTTCGACCCGCAAAAAAAGCTCCGGCCGGAAGAAGAGCTCCGGCCGGAAGAGGTCCGGCCGGAAGAAGAGCTCCGGCCGCAAGAAGAGCTCCGGCCGCAAGAAGAGCTCGGGACGCAAAAAGAGTTCCGGACGCAAAAAGAGTTCCGGACGTAAGAAACGCGGCGGCCGCAAGTACGGACCAAAGGCCGGTAAGAAAGTTAAGCGCGCAATGCACGAGATGAAGCGCGGAGAGCTGAAATCCGGACGGTCCGGAAAGAAGGTTAAGAACCGCAAACAGGCCATCGCCATCGGGTTGAGTGAGGCTCGCCGCGAGGGCGCCAAAGTGCCGTCACGCAAAAAGTCGAAATAGCGCCGCGCACCGAGCGGGAAGCGTAGCCCCGCTCGGTGCATGATCGGGGCGTTTCCGACCGAGGCACAAAACTAAAATGGGAATCCGTGCTATAAGGCGTTATCCGGGTCGAATTTCGCCGCACGCGACGGGCGTCGGATCGCTGCTGCTGCGTTCGACCACGACTGCGTAGTGCGCGTCAGGCGCCTGACCCGAAATCCGTCCGTCGAGCGTGTTGAGCTGTACGCCCTGCAACACGGTCGTCGATTTTCCGCTCGCCAGCGGTTCGAGATTGTACGCCGGTCCGGGCCCGAGGCTGTCGCACGTGCCGCTTGCGATACGCGTTTGCTGGCCGTCTGCGCTTCCGGTAAAAATGTGAACGAAGACTTTCGTGCCGTCTGACTGCTGCATGAGATCGACGGTGCCGCTGGCATTGCTTCCGCCGACCGGCGAGAGTTTGACGGTATCCCCGTTGGGACCGGCAAGCGCCCCGGCGGGAATCAGCACGCTGCCGGCGAGTGCCAGGACGGCCATAAAGGTGCGTGTCATGCGCGAGTTTTTCCCAACAGTCTACGGTCATCAACGAAGAGGCGGGCGGCTTGAGCGCGAAACGGCGTGCGATGCAGGTCGAGTCGTTTCCGATAACTGCCATCCGGGAAGCGTTTCCGGCGCTGGGCCTTCGCGATCGGGACGCGGCGCGGGTTTACCTAGACAACCCTGCCGGAACGCAGGTACCGGCCGCGGTCGCCGACGCAATTCGACGCTCTTTGCTGGAGACCAACGCGAATCTGGGCGGATACTTCACGACCAGCATCGATGCCGGTGCAGTACTGGCCGATGGGTATCGCGCCGCAGCGGAGTTCGTCGGTGCGGCGTCCGATCGCGAGATCGTGATCGGTCCTAGTATGACGGCGCTCACGTTCGATTTATCTCGAAGTCTCGCGCACGACATCGAACCGGGCGACGAAATCGTCGTCACCAAGATGGACCACGACGGAAACATCGCGCCGTGGCTTACGATCGCGCAAGAACGCGGCGCCGCCGTTCGATGGGTGCCGTTCGACCGCACGACGTGGCGTATCGCGCCGGCCGACCTTACCGCAGTGTTGTCGCCGAAGACGCGTATCGTCGCTCTCAACTATGCCAGCAACTTGACGGGCTCGATCAACGACGTTGCCGCGCTCTGTAAGCTGGTGCGCGAAGCGGGCGCGCTTAGCTACGTCGACGCGGTGCAGTACGCGCCGCACGGTTTCCTCGACGTCGCGGCTCTGGGCTGCGATTTCTTAGCCTGCTCCGCCTATAAGTTTTTCGGGCCGCACTTAGGGATCGTGTGGGGCCGGGCGGAGCTGCTCGAAGGCCTTCATCCGTATAAAGTTCGCCCGCAAGTGGACGAGCTGCCGGCGAAGTTCGAGGTCGGAACGCCGCAAATAGAACTGTATGCGGGGTTGACGGCGACCGTCGATTACTTCGCATGGCTCGGAACGCAGATGGGTGCTGCCGGTGACCGCCGCAGCCGCATGCGTGCGGCCTTCGAGGCAAGCGCTGCGTGGGAGGTGTGCCTCGCGCGCCGGCTGATCGACGGACTGGAGCGTTTCGACGGCGTTGCGATTTGCGGGTTGACGGATCCGTCGGAGGCTTGCGCGCGGGTCCCGACCGTCTCGTTCATCCACGATCGTATCGCTTCGGCAGAGATTGCTCGGGCGCTGGCGCGCGAGAACGTATTCGTCTGGTCCGGACACAACTTCGCACTAGAGGTCGTACGCAGTCTTGGAATCTCGGAGGAGGACGGAGTCGTTCGCATCGGCGCCGCCCACTACAACACGCCCGAAGAGATCGATGCCGCGCTCGCCGCGCTCAAAGGAGCCATCGGATGATCCGTCGTCTCGCCCAAACGCTTCTCTCCGTCGTCCTGCTGTGCGTCGTTCCCTACGCCGCGGGCGCCGTCGAAACCATTCCGTTCACGTACGAAGACGGACTGATTAAACTCAGCGGTTCGGTCGACGGTCAGGCGCCCGTGCCGATGCTGCTCGATCTCGGTGCCGGAGTCGACGTTCTTTCCGAACGGCTGGCTCACTTAGTCGACTTCAAAGGGAAATACACGACCTTGCGTCTCACCGGACAACGGACCGACCTGCCAATGGGTAAGGTCGTTTCGCTTTCGCTCGGCAACGCGCGCATCGGCGATACGTCGGTCGGCGTCTGGAACGGTCTGTACGCCGCACGCGGTGTCGACGGGCTCATTTCGGCGGAAGCGTTTCGCGACACCGATGCGACGATCGATTTCGCGCAGCACCAGATCGTCATAGAAGATTCGGTGTCGTTTCCGGAACGCCGCCGCACTGCCACGTACGTTCCGCTCGTTCTGCAAGACGACCTCAATACGGCGCTAGCCGTCTTTGCACGGTTTGATTTCGGCGACGGTCGCAGCGGCTTGTGCTTAATCGATACCGGCCGTAAAGAGATCGCGATCGACAACGTCTTTCAGAAAGGCGGCGTTCCGTCGCTAACGCTCCGGGGCGCGCCTCAAACCAAAATGAACAATCCGCCGGTAAAGTATGAGAACCTCATTTACGACTGCACGATCGGAAACGACTTCTGGCAGGGGCGCAGCTTCACGCTCGACGTCGTGAACCGCGCTCTATGGGTGCAGCAGCAAATCCCCTAGGCTTTAGCGGCGTTTCTTAGTCTCTGACGCGAGCTGGTCGGTTTCGTGCAAGACGCCCTGGATCGAATCGAACCAGACGTGGGCGATTGCATCGTACCCTTGCGGTCCGTCGACGGGGTGGATGCCGTCGGGAAAGTGCGCGAAGTCGCGCGGCACTGCGTGCAGCAGCCCGCTGGCGTAGGAGATCGCGAAGCCGCGGGCGGCGTATCGCGTAACGAGGGCGGCCAGACTGGGGTGCGTGCCGGCATCGCACGTGCTGTGACCGGTATCGAAACGCTCGACATAACATTCGTCGACCTTCGGACTATCGACGATGGCGCCGACGATCACGTGCGTTTTGGGCGCGGCGGAATAGATGTCGTGCAGCAGCAGATCCATGCTCTGCACCATCTCGTCGACGGAGTACGTGCCGTGCGTTGCCTCGTAGCGCAGAAAGTCGTTCGTTCCCAACATTAACAAGACGATATCCGGGTGCGTCTGGGCGACGATTCGGGTCGCTAGGCCGCCGTAGAGTTCGCCCGGAGCTCCGGGGCTCGTGCTGCGAATAACGTAGCCGGGAAAGCCGTCGTGCCATGGATCGGTCATATCCGCCGACATGTCGTCGCGCGAACCGACGAGAACCGCTTTACGCGGCGATTGCGACAACAACCGTTCCAACAGCACGCGGTATCCGCCGTTGCCGGGATGACCGCCGGGAAGAATCCCGGCGGTGATGGAATCGCCGAGCGGTAAAACGCGCAGTGGAGCCTGAGCCGTTTGCTGGGCCGCCAAAGGAAGCGCTCCGAGGCCGAGCAACGCGAAAGCGGTCGCGCATAAAAAAGCGCGCCGCACTAAAGGCCGTAGCGAGAGACTGTTCACCGGCGGTTCGGTTTCGACGCCGGCAGGGGGGCACTCTTTTGCTACGCTGTAATAATTATATCAAGCCGTCTGCACGGATTGCTGTCGAGCGGGCGGGCGACGGCTGCGCGCCATCAGGAGCGGGCGTTCGACGGCATAGGTGACGAGTGCGGCGACGGCGAGAGCGCACACGAGCGCGACGGGCAGCGACAGCGAAATGTGCTGAGCGAGCGAGAGAATCTCGAGGTGCCACAGGTAGAGATTGTAGGAGATGATCGCGAGGAAGCCCGTGACGGGATTTGCGATCACGCGCCGTATGGCCGGTAAGGAGAGCGTAGTCGCGGTGACGATCGCGAACAGCAGCACTGCAATCGCAAGTCGCCAACGCATCTGCCACAAAAAGAAATCGCCGTCGTCGCTCATCGCCGTGGAGTGAGTGAACGCGATCATGCCGATGATTCCGCAAACGATGGCGGCCACCGCTCCGCCCGTTGCCAACGCCGACAGCTTGACGTTATGGGGACGCGACTGGACCCAAGCGACGACGTATGCGGCCAGCATGCCGGCCGCGAAGAGATCCAAAAACGCGAATACCTGATTGCTGACGTAAAAACCCGGCGCGGCGTGCGTGAGCAGAACGAAGCCGCGATACCCGCACGAAAGAACCGCAACGAGCAAGGCGCCGTACAGTGGGCGGCGCACGAACAGCCCGCACAGCGCGGGGAAGATCAAGTAGAACTGTACTTCAACGCCGATGGTCCAGAGCGGCCCGCTGATCGCTTGAAAATCGTTGGGCAACAGCGGGTGAATGAATAGCAAGTGCGCGGCGTAGGCATAAGCGGTCTGTTCCAGCCCGTCGCGATGGGCGTACGCGATTGCGAAGACGGTTAACGCCAGCAAATACGACGGAAGAATCTTGATGGCGCGGCGATAGGCATAGGATCCCCAGGACGGTGGCACGCTGCCGGCAAAGCGCGAGCGTGCGTACGGATAAAACATGCAAAAGCCGCTCAGCGAGAAGAACAGCTCCACGCCGAGAAAGCCGCCTTGTGACACCACGCCGGCGCTGAAGCCGTAAACCAGCCAGGCGTGGTAGGCTACGACGAGAGCAATCGCTATGCCCCGCAAACCATCGATTGCGTCGAGATGCCGCTCCATTGCATGGGTGTTGCCCGAAAGATAGGGAACTGACGCCGGTCGTGCGTGCGCTCGTTAGGATCCCTACCCGCGCGGGTACGTTTCTAGCTGCCGATCGGAGGCAGGATGCGATTTAAAATCGGTGCCGGAATTCTCGCGGCTCTTTGCTTAGCGTAGAGAACCGCAGCTTCGATAATGTGTTCGACGGGTTTCCGAAAGCCGACACGCAGCCGTACGGCTACATGTCCGACGGGACGAAACAGACGCTGCAGCCGATCCCGTTCGAGTGCACGATATGTCTCACGGGTTTGCGACGGGCGTCATGGATTGGGATAACGGCAAGATGGACAAGTTAGATCTCAATCCGACGTCGGCGGGACAGACGATCGGATCGTTTGCGTATTCGCATCTGGAACGCGGTGTAGTCAAGTCGTATTGGGAGATCGCCAAGCAGTACGTACTAGCAGATCATATGTTCCCGTCGATGTTCGGTCCCAGCTTTACCGCGCATTTGACGCTGATCGCCGGCACCGCGGATTTGAATCCTTCAGAATCGGAAGCGGATTTTCCGACGCAGTCGCCGTGGGGATGCGACGCACCCTCGAATACGACGACGTCGACGGCCCGCGATCGGCAGCGGCGATTCCGGCGATTTATGGTCTGCTTTCGACGCGATCTCGGCCGTGCCATACGGCACAGACTGGTCGCGCGTCGTTTCGCCGCCCTCACAGATTCTCGTTGATGCGGCGCAAGGCAAGCTCGCGAACGTTTCATGGGTCGTGCCGGATTTCGATTGGTCGGATCATCGTATGCGGGCACCCCTTACGGGCCTTCGTGGATCGCCTCCATCGTCAATGCGGTCGGAGAATCGCCGCAATGGCGTTCGACGGCCATCGTGGTCGTGTGGGACGATTGGGGAGGCTTTTACGACAACGTGCCGCCGCCCCAACGCGATTTTCGCGGGCTCGGCATTCGCGTAGGGTGCTTGATCGTTTCGCCGTACGTGCGGCCCCACGTTTCACATACGGAGTACGAGTTCGGCAGTATCTTGAAGTTCGTCGAGGAGACGTTCGGGCTACGTCCGCTCGGGCTCGCGAGCGCCGGTTACACCGACAAGCGCGCGCAAAGCATCGCGGACAGCTTCGATTTCACACGGCGGCCGCGTGCGTTCAAAAAGATACCGGCGCCGTATCCCCCATCGTTCTTCCTCACTCGCAAGCCGTCGTTGAGGGCCCCCGACGACGAGTGACGAACGGCTAGAGCATGATCGATTATAAGACCATGGCGACGTCGATTGCCGACGGCCTCAACGGCATCGCCAAAGCGATGAAGAGCGTTCCGGCGCCGGGCTCCACCGCCGAAGTCGAACGGTGGAAGCGCGAAATGGGCGAGGCATCGAAGCACGTCTTGCTAGCATTCGGTATCGACCCGGCACAACTCCAAAAACCGGCCTTTCCATGCGGGGGCGGCTGGTTCGTGGAGTGGGTGGACGGGGATGGGGCTGAGGGCGGCTGGCGAGCGGTTCAGCGATAGGCGCGCTGTTCGGCGCGACTTTCTTTTGCGAAATCGACCGGAAGCACGCCGTGCAGCATTGTGTGGTGCGCGCACCACTGCACTTCAAACACGTCGTCTTTCGTGACGGCAACGCAGCCGCACGGCAACGTGAATCGTTGCTCTTCGCGTTCGACGGGTGACTTCAAAACGTTCATCGTCACAGCCATTTCCAAGGGAAGCTGGTGAGAGTCTGCTGCTGCTTATTCCTTCGTATGTGAGTACTTAAACCGCGACGGCAGAATTCCAATCGGTGCGACCGTCGACGGAACGACGCTTGCTCCCGGCACGACGTCGGCCAGCAGGTCGGGCAGACCGTCCTCGGCCAAGGCGTCACAGAGATTATCCGTCGTCCACATCGAATCGAGGCGAACGTCTATAAAGGCTTTTGTTCCAGTCGTAGGCTTACTTCGTCGTAAGCATCGTCATGGATTGCGGACCCATGCCGTGAATCTGGATGATCGTGTCGCCTTTGGCCATTGCGTAGTGGTGCAGACCCATCGGCACCGAAACGAACGAACCGGCGGGCAGTGCGATCATTTTGGCGGGATCCATTGTATCACCGACGCCGACGAGCAACGTTCCTTGCAGCACGGTGACGTTCTCGATGTTGCCGTGAAAGTGCGGACCGAACTTCATGCCGTCGGTTAAATGCAGCCGCATCGTGTAGGGCCCGGATTTGCTGGGATCACCAGCAAGCACCGCGACCCCAACGCCGGCCAACGGACCGGTTCCGGCTGTCCACTGAACTTGCGACGGCGTTACGATCGTCGGCGTCGATGCTGCAAAGGCTGGTGCGGCGAGAAGACTCGCGAGTACGGCAATCAAGAGTGCATTGCGCATAGCTCACCTCCGTACATGAGCACTTTAAGGCAGAGCCGATGCACCCCTGCGCGTCGGCGAAGGTACCGGCGACGGCGAACCGGACGGTGCTGGGGATGCCGATCCTGATGGCGCCGGAGAGGCAGCCGGTGACGGCGAGGAGGTGTGTGCCGCCGGTTCCGCTCGCCGCTGCGCGGCCCAGCCGGGGTCGGGCCTTACGGGCAGGCCGCGATGCAGCGCGTTGCGGCTTAGGCTTGCGTAGCGCGTGTTCGGGAAGTGCGACTTCACGAAGGTAAAGAGCGCCACCGCGTGATCGCGCGCAGTCGTTCCCGGCAGCTCGGCGTAGAGGTTCGCGAACATGTACGCCGTCGATGCGAGCCAGGAGTCCTTCGGATACTTGAGCGACCAATCGTCGAATGCGTCTTCGGTGAGCAGGGCCAGATGCAGCGCGTCTTCCGGAAGCACCTTATGCGTCTCGTACCGGTCGCGTATCGAGACGACTTCGTAACGGATGCGCAGCGCGCTCATCTTGAGCTTGCCGAAGTACTGATCGACGGGTGCGCTCGTCGCCGCGAGCAGCACCACGGCGAACAAAAGCGCCGGAGTTCTCACAAAGAGGTTCTACCCATCTCGCATACCGGGACGTCTCCGGCGAAGGCCGAATGGCCGCTTGATGGTTGCTTTGCCGGAACACGTCGTCTTGTTGTCGTTCGAAGGCCCGGACCCATACTCGCTGATCGGCGGTCTGGGGACGCGCGTCGTCGAGCTTAGCGCCGCGCTTGCCGGCGCTGGCATCGAGACCACGTTGATCTTCGTCGGCGACCCCGCAAAACCAGCGGTCGAGCGCGCCGGACCGCATCTCGAGTATCGGCGATGGTGCCAATGGATCTCGGCGTATCATCCGAGCAACGTGTACGACGGCGAACACGGCAAAAGCGACGACTACAAGGTGAGCGTACCGCCCTTCGTGGTCGAATCGATCGTGCGTCCTGCAGCCGAGCGGGGCGAACGCGTGCTGGTGATCGCCGAAGATTGGCAGACGGCGGCGGCCGCGGTCGAACTCGATCGCACGTTGCGCGTAGCGGGATTGCGCAACAGCGCGATTTTGCAATGGAACGCCAACAACACGTACGGCTTCGACGCAATCGATTGGCCGGCGCTCACGGCCGCGACGACGGTGACGACGGTAAGCCGCTACATGAAGTTCGAGCTGCGTGCGCGCGGCATCGATTCGCTGGTGATTCCCAACGGAATTCCGGAACGTCTCATCGGCGGACCGCCCGACGATCTCGTGAACGCGGCCGCCGAAGCGCTGACCGCGCGTCCCCTCTTCGTGAAAGTCGGCCGGTACGACGAAGATAAGCGCTGGATGCAGGCGATTGAAGCGTTCGCGCTCGTGCGCCGGCGCCATTTGCGCGCTACCCTCGTCGTGCGCGGCGGACGCGAGCCGTACGGCGAGACGATTTTCGCACGCGCTCGCGCGTTGGGACTCGAAATCGAAGACGTTCGAGCCGAATCGCGCGATTCGCAAGCGCTGCTCGATAAATTAGCGGCGGCGACGGCACCGATCGTCAATATCCGCAGCTTCGTGCCGGAGGAGCTGCTGTTCGCACTCTATCGCATTGCCGATGCGGTGCTCGCCAACAGCGGAAAAGAACCCTTCGGTCTCGTGGGACTCGAAGTGATGGCCGCCGGCGGAGTGGCAGTAACCGGGTCGACCGGCGAAGATTACGCGCAGCCGTTCGAAAACGCGATCGTCTGCGACACCGGCGACGGCGGCGAGCTAGCAGCATACCTCGACGTGCTGCTCGGCGACGCCGTCCTGGCGCGTTCCATCCGTACAGCCGGAGAAACGACCGCGGAGCATTACACCTGGCCGATCGTTCTCGACATTCTCGCGCGCAAAGTAGAGTTTTGACCGCGCGCTAAGACGGCCTGTTCTTCAGGGTGTGCGCGACCTCGGCGATGCCTTCTTTGATTTCACGAGATTCGTGGAAGAACTTCAGGAGCGCGGCAAGCATCGCGGGAATGCCGCCGATCAAAATGAGCGCTTCCAAGAACAATAATGCCCCCGACGCCAGCAGTAAGAATACTTCCTTGAGCCCCCACATGACGACCAGCATAATCATGGGAACGAAGCATGCGACGATGTAGTTCTTGTCCCCGATTGCACCGATTATTAGCAGAATGCATCCGATAAGAAAGACGACGGCCATAGAAAACGGCAGCCAACCCTGAGTCCAGCGCTTCCCCAGCGCGTAAAAAGTCGCGTCGGGAAGCTTTGGAACGTTCGCGATTGCCGAGCCGATCCAGAACGGAGTTGTCGGCTGCCGCAGCAGCGACGCGCCAAACGCATAGTCATAAGCAGACGTCGGGGTGCAGATCACGAACCACGTGTAGCTGCAAGAATCTATTCGCTCCGAGTAGTCCATGTAAAGAGAATAAATCGAAACGCTCCCGACGGCAGTTGCAATCCCCCTGTCCACGTCGGCGAGGTGCTGCAAATGGTCGCGTTCGTCGTTCCCGATGACGACGAGCAAAACGATGAAGGTGACGACGGGCCACCAACGACCGGCCCGCTTGGCGGGAACCTGCTTATCCACGGGCGAGCTCTTCGATTCGCGTTGCTACTTCGTCGACGTATTTGTGAGCTTCGTCATCGGACCGGCCTTCGGCGTAAACGTTGAAGAGCGGATCCGACGCATCGGGAATCACGAGCACCCAGCCGCCCTCGCGGCCGACGCGAATGCCGTCGGTCAAATCGACGTTCTCGCCGTTGGTTTCATCGAGCAGACGGCGCATGATCTGGCCCTTGCGTTCCCACGGGCAGTGATCGCGACGCGATGCCAAATGCCATTCGGGCAGCTCGTCGACGATCTCCGATAACGGGTGGCCGGCGCTCGCGATGAGCTCCATGATTTTCGCACTGGCGTACAGCGAGTCGAAGACCGGCTGAAACTCCGGGAAGATCAGCTCGTAGTTCGCGCCCGAGGCAAACGACAGCGATGCGCCTTCCCTGGCAGCCAGCGCCATCAAGGAACGGCGGTCGGTGCGCGTGCGAATGACCGAGGCGCCATACGCTTCGGCAACCGTCTCGATGGCGCTGGGCGCCATAACCGGCACGGCAATCCGCGCGCCGGCAACGCTGCTCGCAACCAACACCGTCAGCAGCGCCAGCAGCCGGCTTCCCTCGATAATGCGGCCGCGGTCGTCGACGAGCGCAAGCGCTTCGCCGTGCTGGTCGAGCAGTATGCCCAATGTAGCGCCGAGCGACGTCGTTACGTTGCTGAGCTGATCGAGATGCTTGCGCCGGTTTTGTCCAAACGTCAGCACTTTGGCGTTATCGAAGAAGGCGTTGAGAGCCACCATCTCGATGCCGAGATTGCTCAAAATGCGCGGCAGGATCAGCGAAGCGTTGCCATAGGCATAGTCGATCACGACCCGCAGGTTGCTCGTCGACATCGCTTGCGGCTTCAGCGCGTCGAGAAAGCCGCTGGTATACGCCTCGATAATTCGTTCGGGGAAGTTCAAGATTCCGACCGATGCCATCGGCGTGCGGCGGAAATCCTCGCGGAAGAAAATGTTCTCGATCTTGCGCTCGGTGCTCTTGTCGATATTGACGCCGTGCGAGTCGAAGAATTCGATGAGGAACTGGTCGGGATCGTGCGGTGAGATGCCGGTGTGCACGCCGGCATCGCCCGAAGTGCGTACGGCATAGCGCGACACCGGCGTTGGATTCTCGCGCAGGTCCTGCACGTTTACGCCGACCGACAGCAGGCCGGCGATGATGCAGCGGTTCGTCAAGCGCGAAGCGGGGTGCGCGTCGCGGCTGGTCATCACGTTCTGTCCGGGGCGCAGTACCGATCCCAACGCTTGCCCCAGCTTGAGGGCAAACTCGGGCGTAACTTCGATATTCGCCAAACCGGAGACGCCGTCGGCCGCAAAGAGCGATCCCGGCCATTTGATGCCGTAGATGAGCGACATCGAAACGATCGATCCGGCTGCCACGGATTTATCCGGCCAGAGCTTGATGTTCGACGGCACCGTCGCACCGCTGCCGAGCGTGCTGCCGCGGCCGATCACGGCGCCTTCCATCACTGTGACCCGGTCCTTGACGATGACGCGATCGGCGAGCGTGCAACCGGTCAGCGACGAGTTTTCGCCGACGTAAACGTCTTCCCACGCGATCGAGCGATGCAGACGCGCGTTTTCGGCAACGATCGAGGACGCGCCGATCGACGTCAGTTCCTCGACGACCGCGCCGGCCTCGATCGTGACGTTGCGTCCGATGCAGACCGGCCCATGAATGAACGCGTCGGCCGCGATCCGCGCGTTATCTCCAACCCAGACGCCGGGACGAATCTGCGTTCCCGGAATCTCGACGCGGACCGCGCCCGAGAGCGCGTCGTAGTTGGCCTGCACGTACTGCTGCAGGTTGCCTATGTCGCTCCAGTAGCCGGCGGTCACGTGACCGAAGAGCGGCTTGCCGTCGCGCAGCATGAATGGGAAGATATCGCGCGAGAAATCGTAGCTGTTTCCCGTCTCCATGTATTCGAAGATCTCGGGTTCGAGCACGTAGATGCCGGTGTTAATCGTGTCGGAGAAGACTTCGCCCCACGACGGCTTCTCCAAGAAGCGCGTGATGCGGCCATGTTCGCCGGTGACCACGACGCCGAACTCGAGCGGATTGGAGACGCGCTGCAGCGCGATGGTCGCGGCCGCGCCGCGCTTGACGTGATAGTCGACGAGCTCGGTGAGATCGATGTCGGTCAATGCGTCGCCCGAAATGATGAGAAAGCGGTCCTTACCCAGCAACGGTTCGGCGAGTTTGACCGCACCGGCAGTCCCTAGCGGCGTATCTTCGACGACGTACGACATGGAAATGCCCATCTCTGAGCCGTCGCCGAAATAGTTTTCGATTTCGTCGGCGAGATAGTGCAAGGTCGAGACGACTTCGGTGATGCCGTGGCGGCGCAGCAAATCGACGATGTGGTGCATCACCGGCTTGTTCGCGACCGGCGCGAGCGGCTTGGGCCGGCTCGAGGTTAGCGGCCGTAGGCGCGAACCCTCGCCGCCCGCCATCACGACAGCTTTTATGTCGCGCCCCCTTCCGGGCCATGGTGGGCATTTGACCTGGGTGCCATGCGAAATTCTCCCCTTGGGCCCCCCTAATTTACGGACTGCCCCTACATACCTGCGTCGTTGAGCCCCAGGCCTCGGTTGTTGAAAATGCAACCGATTTTTTTGAGAAGACCCTTGCTTTCTATTTCTTCGAGGGTGGCAATATGCTTGCGGCGCCAGTTGGGATGTTGGTCCGTCGTGCCCGGAACGTTGATTGCGTCGACCTGCCCGATGACGTCCTCGATTGCGACGACGGCCAGCCGCGACGGCGTCTTGGAGAGGAAGCGATAGACGGCCGGCATCAGCAGATCGTATACCGCGAGCGTTCCGCCGGCCTCGGCGTCGGCGCGTAGCCGATGGGCCGTTTCAGCGCCGACGCAGCCGTTCTGCTCGAGCGCTTCGACCAGCATGAAGCGCGCGTGGCGGCGCTCGCCGGTCGCGTTGCGCGCGCTCGTTTCGTCGGCGAAAAGCCCAATGCGCGCGCGCAATGCGAGGTCGTCTCCGGTCCACCACCCCGCCAATGGAGGCAGATCGTGCGTTCCGACGCTGGCGGCAGCAAGCTCGGGATACTCCGACGGCGCATGGAACCGGCCGGTGTGATAGTCGCGCTCGAAGTACACGAGTCGCGACGACATCGTGCGAGCGGTCTGCATGCGCTCGCGGAAGCCTTCCGGCACCGTTCCGAGATCTTCGCCGACGACCGCGCAGCGATTGAGCACGCTTTCGAGCGCAACGATAGCGAGCATCTCATCGAAGCGGTAGTTGACGTACGCTCCGTCGCGCGGCGCGCGCCCGAGCGGAATCCAAAACGCCCGCCGCAGAGCCATCACGTGATCGATCCGTAGAATCGAGGCGTGGCGCATGTTCGCGCGCAGTAGCCGTGCGAGCGGAGCGTATCCCTGCGCGCGCAGCGCGTGCGGGGACAGCGGCGGCAATCCCCAGTTTTGCCCCAAAGCGTTGAGGGCGTCAGGCGGCGCGCCCAGCGACACGTTCTCGAGAATCGTCGTGCGGTCGCTCCAAACGTCCGCGCTGTTCCGGTCGACTCCGACGGCGAGGTCGCGATAGAACCCCACACCGGCCAATGCGGCCGTCTGTGATGCGAAGCGCAGCTGCTCGTCGGCAACCCACTGTAAATAGAGATAGAAGTCCACACGATCGCGGCGCGACCGCGCAAACGATCGAACTTCGGCGCTAGTAGGATCTTGGTACGGCTGCGGCCATTGCAGCCATCCGAAACTATTGCCGTCGATCTGGCGGAAGTGCTCTGTAAGGGCTTCGTACAGTGCGAGCCGCTCGAGCGGCTCGGCTCCGTCGCGCACGAACGCGCGGAACGCCGCCGCGCGCGCGTCGCCGGGTCGCTCCAAATGCCGCCGGCGAAACGACGCGAAAAGCGTTTCGAGCGCATCGCGCTTGGCGTGCGCGACGGACGAATAGTCCACCATCGCACCGGAGCGAAGGTCCGCCGGCCCGACGGCTCGATTCGATTCGGCGTAATCCGGAACGGCGGTAACGTCGACGTAGAGCGAGTTGAGCCACGAACGGCTCGACGGTGAATAGGGGCTACACGCTTGCGGTTCGTTGGGATGGAGTTCGTGCAGCGGATTGAGGGCGATCGCGCTCGCTCCCGCATCGCCGGCAAGTCGCGCTAGCGCTGCAAGATCGCTAAAGTCGCCGACGCCCCAGTTGCGTTCCGAGCGCAGGCCGTAGAGCTGCGTCGCCACCGCCCATATCCGGTCGTCGCCAATATCGGGCGGTAAATAGCATTGTGACGGCGCAACGATGACGGTGCGTTGACCGTCGCGATGGTACCCGAACGGTAACTCGGTCTGCGATTCGTCCAGGAACACGCAGCCCGGATTGCGTTCCTCTCCCTCCAGCGCGGCAACCGCGGCGCGTACGGACGCGTCGGACGAAAGATCGAATCCCATCGCTTGCAGCAGCGACGCTGTGGTCTCGCCGCTGACCGGCGTAACGTTGCCGAAGTAATCGGCGAAACTCGGCTGGATGCCCGCGAGCTCGGCGAGACGTTCGACCGCGCTCACGAAACGATTGAAGCCGTGCCGTCGCCGACGAGGAGCGTCAACGACCGCCCGATCATCGCAAGCGGCTCGCCCGGCGTAAACGTTTTGCGGTGCGGCGGTATCTCGGCTACCGCGGTATTGATGACTGCGGTCCAACGCGCGATGCCCGGCGCCGACGGAAGCACGAACTCCATCGGATCCGTGTGGCCGTTGAGGAGAATGAGAAACGTGTCGTCCAGCTCGGGATAACCGTGCAGGCTGATGAAGCGGTCGCCGGGATCGCCGCCGAGAAGCGCACCGAAACAGCGGCGGCTGCTATCTTCCCAATCCGTTTGCGTCATCTCTCGCCCTTCTGGCGAGAACCAAGTGATGTCTTTGAGCGGCGAATCCGTCGCTACGCCGCGGAAGAAACGCGGCCGGCGGAAGACCGGATGCGACCGCCGGATCGCGATGAGGTGCCGCACGAAACCGACCAGCTCGTCGTCGTGCCAGCCGATCCAGCTCGAGTCGTTGTCTTGGCAGTATCCGTTATTGTTGCCGCCCTGCGTGTGCGATAGCTCGTCGCCTGCAAGCACCATCGGCAGTCCTTGCGAGAGAAGCAAGGTCGCGAAAAAGTTGCGCTTTTGACGTTTGCGCAGCTCGAGGACCGCAGGGTCGTCGGTCGGCCCTTCGGCGCCGCAGTTCCAGCTCCAATTGTCATCGGTGCCGTCGCGGTTGTCCTCGAGATTGGCTTCGTTATGCTTGCCGTCGTATGCGACCAGATCGGCGAGCGTAAATCCGTCGTGCGCGGTAACGAAGTTGAGACTCGCGCGCGGTCGCCGTCCGCGCCGGTCGAAGAGATCGCTCGAACCAGTCAGGCGCGTCGCAAGATCGGGCACGGTTCCGTCGCCGCGCCAAAACCGGCGAACGCCGTCGCGAAACCGATCGTTCCATTCAGACCATCCGGCCGGAAAATCGCCGAGATGATAACCGTCGGGCCCGAGATCCCAGGGCTCGGCAATGAGCTTGACGCGCGACAGGACCGGATCTTGCTCGAGCGAGGCGAGAAAATTGCTGTTAGCACTATAGTGGCCGTCGCGCCGCGCCAGCGTCGTCGCCAAATCGAAACGAAAGCCGTCGACGTGCATCTCGTTGACCCAGTAGCGCAGCGAATCCGTCACCATTTTTAGAACGCGCGGGTGGTCGAGATTCAGCGAGTTTCCGCAGCCGGTATAATCGACGTAGAAGCGCTCGTCACTGGGAACGAGCCGGTAGTACGACTTGTTGTCGATACCGCGAAAGCTCAGGGTGGGTCCGAGATGATTGCCCTCTCCGGTATGATTGAGGACGACGTCGAGGATGACCTCGATGCCGGCGTCGTGCATGCGGGAGACCATCGTTTTGAACTCGCCCAAGTCCGGACGTGACAGATAGCGCGGGCACGGGGCGAAAAACGAGATCGGACTGTATCCCCAGTAGTTACGCAGACCTTTTTCGATGAGATGGCGCTCGTCGACGTAGTTATGTACCGGAAGCAGCTCGATCGCGGTGACGCCGAGCCGGCTCAAATACTCGGTAACGCCGGGTGATGCTAAGCCCGCGAAGGTGCCGCGCAAGCTCGGCGGCACGCCCGGATGTTTCATCGTGTAGCCGCGCACGTGCAGCTCGTACACGATCAAATCGTGCCAGCGCGTGTGCAGCAGTCGGTCGTTACCCCACGTGAAGGCGGTGTCGACGACGACGCATTTCGGCATGCCGGCGGCATTGTCGCGGCGATCGAACGAAAGATCGGACCGCGACGAACCCACGCGGTAGCCGAAGTGCGCGTCGCTCCATACGATGCCGCCGGTGATCATTGCGGCGTACGGATCGAGCAGTAGCTTATGATGATTGAAACGGTGGCCGTTCTGCGGGTCGTACGGACCGTAGACGCGGTAGCCGTAGAGCAAACCGGGACGCGCGTCGGGCAAATAGCCGTGCCATACCGAATCCGTATACTCCGGAAGTGCGATGCGCTCGACCTCCCGGCGTCCGCGCGGATCGAAGAGCGAGAGCTCGACGCGCTCGGCATGCTCGGAGAAGAGCGCGAAGTTCACGCCCGCGCCGTTCCACGTCGCGCCAAGAGGATACGGTCTGCCGGGGAAAACCGCGGCCCGTTTACGCGTCAGCACGAACGAAAATTACCGTCGCCAACGGCGGAAGGGTTACGCTGATCGAGTGAGCGCGCCCGTGCGCCGCAATCTCCTCGCTCTCCACGAACCCCTGATTGCCGACGTTGCTCCCGCCGTAGTGCTCCGAGTCCGTATTGAGTGCTTCGACATATCGCCCGCCTTCCGGTACGCCTATCCGGTATCCATAACGTACGACGGGCGTTGCGTTGATTGCGACGACGGCCGGCGGCGTTTCGCGGCCTCGGCCGAGCCGCGCGAAGGCGAGCACGCTGTGGGCGGCATCCTGAAAATCGATCCATTCGAACCCGCGCGGCTCGGCGTCGAGTTCGTAAAGTGACGGCGTGCTGCGATACAGGTGGTTGCAGTCGCGCACTAAGCGCTGCACGCCTGCGTGCGCGGGATCGTTCAATAGGTGCCACTCGAGCTGCGCGTCGTGATTCCATTCGCGCACCGATGCGAACTCGTCGCCCATGAACAGCAGCTTTTTGCCCGGATGCGCGTACATGAACGCCAGCAGCATGCGAAGATTGGCGAAGCGCTGCCAGCGATCGCCGGGCATCTTTTCCAAAAGCGCGCGTTTGCCGTGCACGACTTCGTCGTGCGAGAACGGCAGCACGTAGTTCTCGCTGAAGGCGTAGACGAGCGAGAAGGTGAGATCGCTTTGATGGTAACGACGGTAAATCGGATCGTAACCGAAGTAGCGCAGCGTGTCGTGCATCCATCCCATGTTCCATTTGTATCCGAAGCCCAAGCCGCCTTCGCCGACCGGGTGGGATACGAGCGGCCACGACGTCGACTCCTCGGCGATCGCCGGCGCGCCGGGCGTAACCGTCGCGAGCGTCGCGTTGAGGTTTTTCAAAAAGGCGATGGCCTCGATGTTCTCGTTGCCGCCTTGTTCGTTGGGAATCCATTCGCCTTCGCGCCGGCTGTAGTCCAAGTACAGCATCGATGCGACAGCGTCGACGCGCAACCCGTCGACGTGAAACTCTTCGAGCCAATACAGCGCGCTTGCTATCAGAAAGTTTGCGACTTCTCGCCGCCCGTGATTGTAGATGAGCGTGTTCCAGTCGGGATGGAAGCCCTTACGTGGATCGTCGTGCTCGTACAGATGCGTCCCATCGAAGAAGGCCAAACCGTATTCGTCGTTGGGAAAGTGTCCCGGAACCCAATCCAGCAACACACCGATCTCGAGTTCGTGTGCGCGCTCGACGAAGTAACGGAAATCTTCCGGTAAACCGTACCGACTGGTCGGCGCGAACATCCCGGTCGGCTGGTAACCCCACGATCCGTCGAAGGGGTGTTCCGTAACCGGCAAGAGCTCGACGTGCGTAAAACCCATGTCGGCAACGTACGGCAGCAGTTGGTGCGCGAGATCGCGATACGACGGGAATTCGCCGTCGTTCGCTCGCCGCCACGAACCGAGATGCACTTCGTAGGTCGATATCGGCGCGTCCCGGCGCTGTCGCTTTTCGCGCGATGCCATCCACGCGCCGTCTTGCCACGGCGGCGCGTGCGTCGCGTGTACGATCGATGCGTTTTGAGGACGCAGCTGCGCGTAGCGTGCCAGCGGATCGGCTTTGAGCGGTAAGCGTGCGCCGCCGGTGCCTTCCAACTCATACTTGTAACGCGCGCCTTCGCAAGCGCCGGGAATGAAGATCTCCCAGACGCCGCACTCCACGCGCTTGCGCATCGGATGGCGGCGTCCGTCCCAATCGTTGAAATCTCCCACGACGCTGACACGCCGCGCGTTGGGAGCCCACAGAGCAAACGCGACGCCGTCGATTCCGTCGATCGTACGCCGGTGCGACCCGAGCGCTTGCCACAGTCGGCGGTGCGTGCCTTCTGCGATGAGGTGCGCGTCGACGTCGCCGAGGATCGTGCCGAAGCGGTACGGATCTTCGAGCGTCGCAGTCCTATCCCCGGATTCGATCTCGAACGCGTAGTCGAACGGTTTCGTATTCCCAAAACGTACTTCGAAGAGCCCGTCGGCGTCGATGCGCTGCATCTTGAAACGTTTTGAGGCATTGCGCTTGACGACGAACGCGCGCTCCGCTTGCGGCAGCGACGCACGAACCACCAGCGTCCGGCCTTCGACGTGCGGCCCTAAGTAGGAAAACGGATCGGTCCAGTAACGTTCCAAAATCACCGGTCAGGGGTTCCATTGCAGATGTCCTCGATGTCGAACCACGCGCGCAAGAGCTCTGCGACCGACCAGGCTTGTGCGATCGCGCCGCGCGGCCGAAACGGCGCGCCGCCGTCGGCAACTTCAGAGATGCTCCCCAAACCGTAGTCGACAAGCCGGTCGGCCAGCGGTATGAGAAACGATCGTGCGAGCCCCGCGTCCCGGTACGCGCGCGCGTGCGCGCAGGCGAAGACGCCGAGAAGCCACGGCCACGCGGTGCCTTGATGGTATGCGGCGTCCCGCTGCGCCTGCGGGCCGCCGTACTGTGCCGTAAACCGTGGGTCGTTCGGACCGAGCGTGCGCACGCCGCTCGACGTCACGAGCTGCGACGCGCACGCATCGACGACGGTGCGAAAGCGGTCGGGGCGCAGCGTCGGATTGGGAAGGGCTATGGCAAACAGCTGATTGGGCCGCAAGGTCGGGTCGTTTCCGCCGGGTCCGTCGAGCACGTCGTAGCAGCACTCCTGTTCGGCGTTCCAAAACCGGTCGAATCCCTCGCGCACCTTTGCCGCGAGCGACGCGTACTCGCTGCCGTCGCGCGCAGCTTTCGAAGCGAGTTCGCTAACGCGCACGAGCGCGTTATACCACAGAGCGGCGATCTCAACCGGCTTGCCCGCCCGCGGCGTAATGACGCGATCGCCCACCCTCGCGTCCATCCACGTGAGCTGCATGCCCGGCGCATTGGCCACGATGAGTCCGTCGGCGTCCATATGAATGCCGTAACCCGTACCCTTACGGTACGATGAGATTATTCGATCGAGCGTAGGGAAAAGTTGCTGCAAGGTCGCGAGGTCGCCGGTCTCGGCGATGTATCGCGCGACCGCTTCGACGTACCATAGCGCGGCATCGACGCTGTTGTACTCCGCGGCGGAGCCGCTTTCGGAGAAGCAGTTCGGCAGCATGCCGCCCTCGACGAAACGGGCGAAAGCGGTAAGAATATTCTTGGCGATCTCGGGTCGTCCGGCAATCAGCGATAAACCCGGCAGCGATATCGCAGTGTCGCGACCCCAATCGGCGAACCAGTGATATCCCGCGATGACGCTAAGCCCGCAAGCGTCGTCCGCCGTGGGACGTGCGACCACGAACTGATCGGCCGCGAGCACGCATTGCCGCATCCATGCCGGAGCGGCCGCCGCGCGCGGCGTGCGATCCCACGCGGCAAGCACGCCGGCGTCGCGCGATTGGCGGCGCTGTAACGCTCCCGGTTTAGCCGGCGGCGACTCGGTGCTCGCCGTCACGATCAACTCCTCGCCCGCGCCGAGCGTGACGACGAAGGAGCCGACGGCGAGATTGTCGTCGCGATCGTCCAGGCCGCGTTGCGTTTCGGCGCTGAGAACGTAGTTACGATACCAGACGTTCTCGATCGTCGGCTCCGCGCGATCTGCCCAAACCCAAAACGGAACGGCGCCGTCGTAGGCGTCCAGGCGAATCTTCTCGCCGTCGTGTTCGATCGAAAAACGCCAATTGCCGGCGTGGGTGTTGCCGTGAAAACTTCGGTAGTTTCCGAAGACGCGCAGCGAAAGCGCAATTGGAGCGCCGGCGCGCAGAGCGCGATAGCGCACGTAGACCGTATTCTTGCCGTACTCCATCCAAACGCGCTTTTCGAGCAACGCGTCGGCGAGCGCGAAGTGCCACACCGGCATCGTCCCGTCGAGCAGAAGGCGCTCGACGTTGACGTAGCCGGCCGGAGAAACGTTGTCGCCGTTCCACCGATTGGCGAATAGGTCGTAAGCGACGTCGCGATAGCGCGCCGTTTCGTCGATCTTCGTGAGAAGCAACGTTCGTTCGAGCGGCGGGCGGAGCGCAGCGACGAGGAGTCCGTGATATCGCCGCGTCAACGTGCCGGCGATCGTTCCCGACGCGTAACCGCCCAGGCCGTTGGTGACCAGCCATTCGCGCCGTTCGCCCGATGCCAGATCGTCGCAGATCGCGCGACCGAAAGCGATTCCGTCCACGACCGCTAGACTATCCCTGCGGGCGCGTGTCGAGCGGGTGCTTTCCTCGATATTCCGCGCACTGCACGATGAGCTTGGAAACCAGCGCCGTCCATCCGGTTTGATGGCTCGCGCCGAGCCCCGTGCCGTTATCGCCGTGAAAGTACTCGTAGAACGGAATGAGGTCGCGCCAGAGCGGATCGTTCTGAAACGTCTGATTGCCGCCGAAAACCGCGCGGCGTCCCGACGCATCGCGAGCGAAGATCCCGATCAGCCGTTCCGAGAGGTCCGTCGCAACCTCCCATAGCGTCGCGTAACTGCCCGAGCCGGCAGGCATCTCCACTTTGAAATCGTCGCCGAAGTAGTAATGCAGCTTTTGCAGGGCTTCGATGAGCAGGAAGTTGGCCGAAAACCACACCGGCCCGCGCCAGTTCGAGTTGCCGCCGAAGGTTCCCGAGCGCGATTCGGCTGGTTCGTAATCGATCGAATATCGATGGCCGGCGACGTCGAGCGTGTACGGGTGGTCGAGATGTGCGCGCGAAAGCGATCGTATCCCGTACGGGCTCAGAAACTCCGTTGGGTCGAGCATTCGGCGGAGAATGCGCAGGATTTTATCGCTGTCGACGAGCGCGAGCAGATAACGCTCGCCGATGCCGGCCTGCTCCATGTACGCGATCGTTTCCACCAGGTCGGGGCGGTTTACCACGAACCACCTGACGCGTTTGGCAAACTCCGGCATATCGGCAAACGCTTTGGGGTCGGAAACGCCGCAGGCGACCAGCGGAAGCAATCCCACGAGCGAGCGAACGCGCAGCGGGATCGCATTGGTTCCGTCGTGGAGCGAGTCGTAGTAAAAGCCGTCGGTTTCATCCCACAGGCCGCCCTCGGGCCTGTTCATCGCCTTGGCGATGTACAAGAAGTGCGCGAAGAACTTCGACGCGATGTCTTCGTAGGCGGGAAGCTCTTGCGCGAGCTCGATGGCGATCTGGAACATGTTCGCCGAGAAAATGGCCATCCACGCCGTACCGTCGGACTGGTCCAGCGTAACGCCTTGCGGCAGCATCATATCGCGGTCGAAGACGCCGATGTTGTCCAAGCCCAAAAAGCCGCCCTGAAAGATGTTATTGCCTTCAGCGTCTTTCCGGTTGACCCACCAAGTAAACGTGAGCAGCAGTTTTTGAAAGACGCGCTCCAGGAAGAGGCGGTCTTGACGGCCAGTGCGTTTGGCTTC
Organism: Vulcanimicrobiota bacterium; assembly: GCA_963715435.1. GTDB lineage: Bacteria > Vulcanimicrobiota > Vulcanimicrobiia > Vulcanimicrobiales > Vulcanimicrobiaceae > JAFAHZ01. The sequence goes on along the minus strand of OY970243.1, from coordinate 559,821 downwards.
GATCTGATAGACGCGCATCGCCGCCCATGCCAGCACGGGTGGATTGACGTCGCCGAACGCCCACTCGTAGGCCGGAATCTGACCGTTGGGGTGCTGATACCATTCGCGCGTGAGCAGCATGAGCTGCTTTTTGGCGTAGTCTGGATCGACCAGCGCTAAGACGACGGAATGAAAACCGGCGTCCCACGCGGCGAACCAGGGATACTCCCAGGTGTCCGGCATCGAAAGCACGTCGTCCGCGTGAAACGTCTCCCAGCCGGCGTTGCGGCCGTGCTTGCGTTCCGGTGGCGGCGGCGGCATCGCGGGATCGCCGTCGAACCATTCCTGGACCACGTAATAGTAAAACTGCTTGCTCCACAACATGCCGGCCAGCGCTTGGCGCGCGACGGCTCGCTGATCGTCGGGGAGCGGTGCGTCGAAAACGTCGGCGTAAAACTCGTCGGCTTCGATGCGCCGCTTCTCCATGAGATCTTCGAAACCGCCAAACGGATCGCGCGGAACCTCCCCTTTGACCAGCCGCATGCGTATCGAAAACGATTTCCCGGGGCCGAGCTCGCGCATGACATGCGCCGACGCTTTCGTGCCGGTTCGTTGCGGATTGACCGCATTCGCATTTCCCCCGACCACATACTCGTTGATGCCGTCTTTGACGAACGCGCCCGCGTTCGGAGCGCTGAAAAGGCGCTCGTAGTTGGTTTCGTTTTCGGTGAAAAGCAAATTGCACGCGCCGTCGATGCAGAGCTTGAACTTGCCCAGCACTTCGTGTTCGGCTGCGATCACGCCGAGTTCGTCTCCACCTGCCGCCGAAGCATCGCGTAGCGAGGGCTTGTAGGATCCGCTGCGCCACGACCACGTGTTGCGGTACCATAACGTGGGAAGAAGGTGGAGCGTTGCCGGTACGCTGCCGCGATTGATCGCCGTAATGCGGATGAAGATGTCCTCGGCCGAAGCCTTGGCGTACTCGACGTACGCGTCGAAGAAGCGGTTGTCGTTGAAGATGCCGGTATCGATCAGCTCGAACTCGGGATCGTTTTTGGTGCGCCGGGCATTTTCGTCGACGAGCCATTGATACGGATACGCGCCGTGCGGATACCGGTAGAGCATCTTCATGTACGCGTGCGACGGCACGTTGTCGAGGTAGAAATAGTACTCCTTGACGTCCTCGCCGTGATTTCCCTGACTGTTCGTTAGCCCGAATAGCCGCTCTTTGAGAATCGGATCGTTGCCGTTCCACAGCGCCAGCGAGAAACAGAGCAGCTGGTGAAGATCGCAGATCCCCGCTATGCCGTCTTCACCCCAGCGGTAGGCCCGCGATCGAGCGTGATCGTGCGGGAAGTAGTCCCAGGCCGTGCCGTACGGACTATAGTCCTCTCGGACGGTGCCCCATTGCCGCTCGCTGACGTAGGGTCCCCACCAGCTCCAGTGCTCGGTCTTCTCGCGGCGCTTTTCTAGGCGGACTCGCTCGGCGTTCACGGGTCTTAAGATGGATAATTAAGGCTTCCGAATCCTCCGGTCGATTATGGGAGGGCATGAACCGCACGGGTGCCTTCCTTATTCTCTGCGCGCTGGCGGCGTTGGCCGCCTGCGCGCAACGAATCCCCTCGGGCCCCGGCCTGATGCCGGCACTGGTTCCCCCCTACGCGTTCGACGTGAAGAAGACCGCGCATGCGCCGTGCACGATCTCGCCGCCGCTCCATTCGCCGGTAAAGGGAACGCCCCCAATCGTCGTCGCTTTCGGCGAGCTGCTAATGAACTCTGCAAAGACGCGTTACGCTTTTCCCGGCGTCGAGTTTGCCTATCACGGCGGGAAATACGTGTTCGCCGCGACGTCGGGCAACGCGACGTATCTTCCGCGCGCCGCGGGACGCGGTCCGGCGATCGTCATCAAAACAAGCAACGGCGCCGAAACCGTCGTTTCGGGATTCGCGCATCCGGTCGAGTCGTTTCTCAAAACTTCCCACCGTCGCGTGAAAGCCGGCCAGGTCATTGCGATCGCCGGAATGCAGCCCCTGCGATTCGAATATTCCCCGGCCGGTAAGGTATTGGACGCCGGTACGCAGGCCAATCCCTGTGGTTCCGGCAGTAATACCGCGAGCGGCACCATCTCGGTCATGCCTTCTAACGTGGCGGTGTACGCGCGCTTTCACGCGCTCTCGTTAGACGGCATACCGGAATCGCCGGGACCGTATCCGTCCGGTTCGCCGGACGTTGGGACGCCGTCGAAGCTATTAGTCGACGACGTAGTCGTCGCGCACTCGGCCGTCGCTTCCGTATACGAGCACAGCGACGTCTTTTCCGAATTTTATGTGGTGCTTTGCGGTAACGTCGTGTTTGCAAAGGGCCCCGCGCGATACGCGGGTCCCTTCACCTACGCCAATCCGACCGCGTCGCCGGCCGCGCCGCTGGTGACGCCGTCGCTCCCGCCGCTGGTGTTCTTCCGCGATGCCGGTGAGCTCGGTAAGACGCTCCTGACGAAGCTTCCGGCACCCTATGGCCGGCCGTGCCCCGCACCCGCGCCTGGGAACTTTTACACGTTCGCAGCGCCGGTCTTCAACTGGATCGGACAGTCGAAGTACGCGTACTACACGGCGAACTCGCAGGCAACGGGCGACACCGTAACGTTTGCGGTGAGCCTCCCCCGCGTCGTAACGGTGAATCCGGCAAGCCCCTCGCCGCTCCCAGTTTTTCCGACTATTCCGCCCGCATGGCCGCCGCCGTCTCCCCGCGCCGATATTACGGCTACCGGCGTCGGCAACGCAGAGATCACCGTCTACGATTCATCGTGTCAGTGCACGGACGCGCCGATCTCCGTCACCGTCAAGCCCACCCCGACGCCGGCAGAGATACCGACTCCGATACCGAATTAACGCGCCTCGTCGATGGAGACCGGCCTTATCGAACGTCTTGCGCTTAACGGTGCGGAGTTGGAACTCGTGCGCATTCCGGCCCGGCGCCGTGGCCTGCCGTCGCTCGTCTTTCTACACGAAGGTCTGGGATCGACGGCACTTTGGCGCGATTTTCCTCAGTCGGTCGCTGCCCGTACGGGCGCGGAAGCGATCGTCTATTCGCGCCGCGGCAACGGGTTTTCGACGCCGCTCGACGGTCCGCGCGCCCTTTCGTACATGCACGACGAAGCGCTGACGGTATTGCCGAGGCTTCTCGACATCTTGGACTTGCGCGAAACGGTTCTTTTCGGGCACAGCGACGGCGGCTCCATTGCGACCGTCTTTGCCGCCGATCATCCTCAGCGCGTGCGCGCGCTGGTGCTCGAGGCGCCGCATCTGTTCGTCGAGCCGATTTCCGTCAAAAGCATCGCCGCAATCCGCACTCAGTACGAGTCGACGACGCTGCGCGAGCGCATGAGCCGCTACCATGCCCACGTCGACAAAACGTTTTACGGTTGGAACGACATTTGGTTGGCGCCGGAGTTTGCGGATTGGAACATTGAAGGTTACGCCGCCCGCGTTCGCGCGCCGGTGCTGGCGCTGCAAGGCGTCGACGACGAATACGGCACGCACGCGCAGATCGACGCGATGGCTGCGCTGGCGAGCGGTCCGGTGGATCGCTTACTGCTGGCGCGTTGCGGTCACGCGCCGCACCGCGATCGGCGTAAGCTGGTCGAGACGATAACCGGCGACTGGATCGAAGAGCGGCTCGAAACGCCATAACGGAAACGATATTGTCACGTAAGCTACATCAGCGGGTGATCCTGGCAGCGTTCGACCGCAGGATCGTCGCTCGGAAAAACCGTGAAGATCAATCCGCGCGGTACGACGACATTTTTGCCGTGATGGAAATAGTTAAAGCCTGCGATTGCAAGACCGACGCCTGGGATCGGAATGGCTCCGAGATAACCCGGTACCGTCATGCTGCCGCCGGCTTTCTGTAAAGAATCCGTATTGTGGTTGAGCACGACCCCGACGTGGCGTCCGTTCGGCAAGACGAGATACCGTGGTTCGAGGACGAGCGTTCCAGCGCGATCTTGCCGTCCGGCCGGCGATGCAACGGCGACGATGCCGTACCCGAGCGTGCGCGCGGGAATCACGACTTTTGCGCCGCTGGTTACCGCATTGACCGTTTCAAAGCGAAAGAAATCGCCGGGTTGCGCATCCGTCGAGTCGACGCTCTCGAGCATTTCGACCGCTACTACCGTGCAGGGGTTGAGGGCTGGGGCGGCTGCAGGAGCCGGCGCGACCGTGAGAACGGACAGCAGCAGTACCGCCGGCAGGCATCGCGGCTTCATCGACGTGACCGCCTTGGCGCGCACAGGCGGCCTTCCCTTGTCGGCAGAAGCCTAGGACCGGAGACCTAGACGAACAAAGTGGCCTCTCTACCAGGAGCGGCCGCACAATGAAACCGTACATCTTGCTCGTCGAAGTCAACGAAGACGATATCGCATTGACGCAACGGGCGTTCAATAAGAATCGCATCATCAACGAAGTCGTCGTCTTGAGGGACGGTGCCGAGGCCTGCGAGTTTCTCTTCGGCGACCGAGGTGGGCGCTCGCTGCCGCAAGTGATTCTGCTGGATCTCAAGCTGCCCAAGATCTCCGGATTGGAAGTGCTGGAAAAAATCCGCGCGAGCGCGGAAACGAATCTAATTCCGACCGTCATTCTTACCTCGAGCAAGCAAGAAGAAGATCTGCTGGAAGAGCATCGCCTTGGCGTCAATAGCTACGTGCGCAAACCGGTCGACTTCAACGAGTTCGTCGAAGCGGTGCGGCAAGTCGGGCTGTATTGGCTGATCCTCAACGAAACGGAAGTCGAGGCAGCTAGGCGTGCGGGATGAGGTGCAGTTCGGCGGCGCTGTAATCGAGGTCGACGTCGAACTGCTGTAAGAACGCCGCTCCGAGGTGACCGAAGGCCGTCCCCGCCAGGGTCTGCGTCGTTCCAATCGTCTGCGGACCGGTGGTATAAGTGCCGAGCGTTACTTGGGCGATGCTGCCGAGCATTTCCACCGACGAGGCCCCAATGCCGCGAACGTTCCGTTCGCCCGTAATCGTAAAGAGCGACGGATGCTTGGCATAGAAGTCGTATGCGAGATTGATGTTCGACTCGTCACCCGTATCGACGAGCAAGCGCGTCTCGACGCTGTCCAAGCGCACTTTGACCACCGGCACGAAGTTTTCGAAAGAGAGAGGCACCGTTATCGGCGCGGACTGCGAAGCGACACCGAAGCGGATCGTTCGCGCGTTGCCGTCGATTCGCACGTTCGTCGCCGCGAGCACGTCGGTGCCGATCACGACGTCGTAGCCGTACGCATGAATATCGTTGAGGACGAGATAGTACCCCTCGGGGAAGGTGGCGTTGCCGATGGTCAACGGTCCCGCGCGAATGAGCTGCGTCGAGTAATCGCCGAGACCGCGCACGGTATGCTCGCCGACGACCGGCGCATCCAAACGCGCGGCGAGCTCGGTGCTCATCGAGATGCCGGAGTTTCCGGTGTCGAGCAGGCAGCGGACGGCAACGCCGGCGACTGAGCAGGGAAAGACCGGTGTGACGTGGGCAGGATCGAGCGCCACTGCTTGCGGCGCTCCCGAAAACATCGGCACCAAACCGCGCGGTGCTTGGAACGGCGACGCGACCGGCGTCCGGTCGTCGTACCGTTCGAGCGTCGCACCGTTGTGCAGCACTTCAAACGGAACCGTGTAACCGTTGACGCGCCGGTAGTCGCGATACTCGAACGTATCGTCGCCGTTGACGTCGCGCGCGTACCGAACCAAGTGGCTTTGCGGATCGACGTAGATTCTCACGGGTATCGCTTGCTTATCGGTAACAAAGATCGTCGTGAATCGCTTGCCGTTCATCGTTGCGGTGCCGCCGTCGATGAGCCGTCCGCCGCGTGCCGTGAAGGAAGGGGAAAGAAAGTCGAGCGACGCGAGGATGCGCAGCGAGCGAAGATAGGGTTCGGGCTCGCTCGATTGGGGAAGCGCGGTATCGTTGACGTTGACCGTGTACAGACGCTCGCCGTCAAAGTACGTTCCTTCACACAGCTCGCCATTGCACCGTCGCAAAGTGAAGGGGACGCCCTGGCTTTCGCTCGAGACCGTATTGGTGGCGCCGTTAAACGAAAGCCGGGAGATCGATACGAAGTGTGCGCTCCATACCGGTCCCGTCGCAGTCCGCATGGCCTCCAGCAGAGGTCCGATCGCCGAGCGCGGCGTCGCTCCCAGCGTTGAGACGGCTAGCGCGAAGAGCAAGGCCACGCGTACGGCGAAGGGCATCTTCATGGAGTTCGAGTTGCTCGATGGCTATCTTCTCGGCGGCAAGCCTGACAGGGGCGAGGTGGTGCGACGGCTGCTCGAGTCGCCAAGTCAAGTCGAAGGCGCCTCGCCGTTTTACGAAGGCATGCGGCTCCTCGGCAAGCGCACGCCGGAGCTGAGCTTGATCGCGCTCCGGCTGGTGTTGGCGCGTAGACGGGCCTACGACGCCTCGGTCACGGGGCTCCGAGCCATCATCGAACGCGCTCGAGGCGGCGAGGCCGGCGCGCAGGACGAGTATCGCAGTATCGTCGGAGCGGGCTGACCGGGTGACGGTTCTCTCGGCCCGCGAGCTCGTCGTTTTGTATGCGGGATTCAAACGCGCTCTCGACGGAGTTTCGCTCGACGTGGCCGCCGGCAAGACGCTGGCGATCGTGGGACCTTCTGCAGCCGGAAAGTCTACGCTGCTGCGCGTAATGGCAGGGCTGCTGCGGCCGCGATCCGGCGAAGTGCTGCTGCACGGAAGGAGCGTCGCGGCGCTGCCGCCGCAAGAGCGGCGCATGGCTTTAGTCTTTCAAGACGACGCGTTGTTCGGCAACATGACGGTGCGCGGCAACTTGCGTTTTGCATTGCGCAACGGGCACCGTAACCATCCGGAGCGAGTTGAAGAGACGGCGCGCGCGCTGCACGTCGCCGCCACGCTCGATCGAAGGCCGCGCGAGCTTTCCGGAGGCGAACGTCAACGCGCGTCGATCGCTCGCGCGCTGCTGTCCGATCCCGAAGTACTGCTGTTGGACGAACCGCTCGCCCATCTCGACCCGGCCTTACGGCGCTCGGTTCGCGACGAAGTCATCGGCGTGCGTGAGCGCTTTGCCGGACCGATCGTTTACGTGACGCACGACCATGCCGAAGCCATGAGCGTCGGGGACGAACTAGCGGTGCTCATCGATGGCCGTATCGAAGATACCGGCGATCCCCAGCGCGTGTACGACGCTCCGGGCACGATACGCGTCGCACGATTCTTGGGCGACCGTCCGATGAACTTGCTCGAGGACGGCCGGTTCTTCTTGGGTATCCGCCCGGAACGCGTAGCGATCCGCGCGGGCGGAGCGCTATCCGGAACGGTCGTTCGCGCGGAGTCGACCGGCGCCGACGCGTACGTGCTCGTCGCGACCCCTCGCGGCGAAGTCACGGCCCGGGTGGGTGCAAGCCAAGCGCCGCGAGCAGGTGACGCGGTCGAGGTCGATCTGCCGGAAGCATTCGTGCGGCGCTTTCATAAGGAATCGGGTATCGCTACGTGACGAAAACCACCGCCGATCTCGCGCTCGGCGTCATTGCGAGCGGTTTCGACAACGGACGTATCGGCGAGCTGCCGCATTTCGGCGGATATTTGCTCTTCGGCGCCAACGGCGAAGAAGTCGGCGGCGTGCGCGCCATTACCGACGCGCTGCGCGCGCGGCACGCCGGCGATACGCCGCCGATTATTGCGATCGATCAAGAAGGCGGTCGCGTGGCGCGTCTGCGCGAAGGCGTCGAGCCGATACCGTCGATGATGGCGCTCGGTGCTGCCGGCGATCTCGATCTGGCGCAGCGTGCCGGCGAACAAATCGCGTTCGACTTGCGGCGCGCCGGCTGTACCCTCGATTTCGCGCCGGTATTGGATTTAGCGCTCGAGCCCGAGAACATTGTGATTGGAACGCGCTCGCTGGGAAGCGATCCCCAAGCCGTAGCCTCTCTCGCGGAACGCGTCGCGCGCGGATTACGCACGGGCGGCATCGTTCCATGCTATAAGCATTTCCCAGGGCATGGATCGACGCACGTCGATTCGCACGTCGCGCTGCCCGTCGTCGACGCGGACGAGGCAACGCTGCGGGCGCGCGATTTCGCGCCGTTCGCAGCGCTGGCACGACACGCACCTGCAATGATGGCCGCGCACGTGATGCTGCGCGCGATCGATTCCGGCGCGCCGGCGTCGCTCTCGCCGCGAGTCGGCGTGACGCTGCTCAGAGGCGAGTTCGGATTCGGCGGCGCGTACATCACCGACTGTTTAGAGATGGGCGCGGTATCGCGTGAAGGCAAGACGGTCGATGCATCGGTTGCCGCGCTGCGTGCCGGCGCCGATGTGCTGCTCTTCAGCCATCAGCCGGAAGTCGCTGCCCAAAGCGCGAGCGCGATCGAAAAGGCGGTAGAGAGCGGGACCGTGCCGCGATCGCGGCTCGAGGAGGCCTACGCGCGCGCCCTCGCGTTACGCTCGGCGGGACAGCCGGCGCTGCCGCTGGATGCATTTCCGCCGCATCCCGGCGTGGGCCGCGAAATTGCACGGCGAGCCGTTACGGTCATTCGCGGTGTCGGGCACGCGGATCCGACGTCGTCGTGCGTGCTCGGCTTCGGTGAGGGAGGGCCGTCGCTTCGCCGGGAAGCGCCCGCTTTGGAAGAGCGGATACTTTCGATCGATCCGCATGAAGCCGACGTCACCGAAGCGTTGGCGTTTGTGGAGCACAGCCGGCGCCGGCCGATCGTGCTGGCGCGGCGCGCGCATCTGCATCCGGCGCAAGCCGGCGCGATCGAGCGCGTGGTTGCGCGCTTTTCCGATGCGATGGCCGTTTCAATGCTCGAGCCGTACGATGTCAGATATTTCGGCGAGGCTCGGCACGTGCTCGCCGCGTACGGCGACGACGCAGCCGCAATCGGCGGATTGGCCGACGTTATCTTCGGCGGCATCATGGCGCAGGGAAGGCTTCCCGTGGGGAACGCAATCGCCGTTGGCTGACGTATTTGCACCCGTCGATGCGGTGCTGCGGAGCGCGAGCGGCAAACAGTTTACCGGAGCGGTCGCTCGCATCGAACGGCGCGGTCGCCCGGTGTTCGAACGCGCCTACGGTACGACGCGGCTGGACGAGCAATCGCGTCCGGTATATGTCGACACACGCTTCGACCTCGCCTCACTCACTAAGCTCCATGTCGCGACGCTCGCGTTGCGCCTGGTTGCAGCCGGCACGCCACTTGACGCGTGCGTTATTCGCGAAGGAATCACGCTTCGCATGCTGCTCGCGCACACGTCGGGGATGAACTCCGGCGCCGATTACCGCACGATTCTCCACGAAAACGTGGAGCGGTACGCAATGGAACGCGAGCTCGTAGCCGTTCCGGGTGAGCGCGTGATCTATAGCGATCTCGGATTTATCGCGCTCGGCATCGTCATCGAGCGAGCGGCGGGGAAATCGCTTGCAGCACTGGTTGCCGAAACGTTCGGGACATCTCTGGGATACCGTCCCGCGGCCTCCGAGCGCGGCGCGATTCCGGCAACAGAGGACGACGGTTGGCGCGGAAGAGTGCAGGGCGTCGTGCACGATGAAAAGGCGTATCTCATGGGCGGAATCGCGGGACACGCCGGTTTGTTCGGTACTGCGGCCGACGTCGCACGACTGAGCGAAGCGTATTTGGGGCCGTTACACGGCCGTGAAGCGTCGCTGCTTCCGGCCGAGATTGCGCGGGAGGCTATCCGCGAGCAGGCTTACGATCCCGTCCTACGCCGCGGCTTGGGCTGGGCCCTCAAAACGAGAGACGCCAACTCGTGCGGAGCGGCGATGGATTTCGCCAGCTTCGGACATACCGGATTCGTCGGAACGTGCGTCTGGGTCGATCCGGTACGCGACGTTTCGGGCGTATTGCTGACCAACAGCGTCTATTTCGGCCGCAACGATACGCGCGATCTGCGCGCGGGGTTTTATGAAGCCGCCATGGACGCCGCGGACACGCTGGTCCGCTAATGCGAGCGATTGGACTCATGAGCGGAACGTCGCTTGACGGCATCGATGCGGCGCTCGTCGAGATCGTGCCGCAAAGCGATCGATACGCCCTCGAATTGGTACGCTTCGAGACGTTGCCGTTCGGCACGGAGGTGCGCCGCGCGCTGGTTGCCGCGCTGCCGCCAAACGAAGGAAGCGTGTCGCTCGTTGCCGCGCTTCACCGCGCGTTGGGCGAAGCGTTTGCGTCGGCTGCGTCGGCGGTCCGGGCGAACGAGCCGGTTGCGTACGTTGCGTCGCATGGGCAAACCGTGTGGCACGACGGCCAACGTCACGTCACCTTGCAGCTCGGTGACGCGTTCGTCATTCGAGAAACCCTCGGCGTTACCGTGTGTTACGATTTTCGCAGCGCGGATTGCGCCGCGGGCGGCCACGGCGCTCCTCTCGTTGCGTACGTCGACGAGTTGATCTTTGGCGGTTCGGCGGAGGACCGGGTCGCGCTCAATATCGGGGGAATCGCGAACCTGACGATTCTGCCCCGCGACGGAGCAGCGTGGGCGTTCGATACCGGTCCCGGTACGATGCTCGTCGACGCGTTCGTTCGCGAGCGGACGCGCGGAGCGTCGGCATACGACGCCGAGGGAGCGCTGGCGGCAGCGGGATCGATCGATCAGTCGCTGCTCGAAACAATGCTCTCGGAGGAGTATTTTGGCTTGCCGCCCCCTAAGACGACCGGGCGCGAACGATTCGGAGCGCAGTTTCTCGCGCGTCACAACGACCGGCTCGTCCGGCTGAGCGTCGAGGATGGGGCGGCGACTTTGACCGAGCTTACGGCCATCACCATTGCGCATGCGATCGAAGCCGCCGGTGCGGCCGCAGCGCACGTCTTCGTAAGCGGTGGGGGGGCGCGGAACTCGACGCTCTTCGGCCGTCTCTTAGAACGGCTGCCGCAGGCGCGCGTCGAACCCTCCGACGTGATGGGCATACCGGCAGATGCAAAAGAAGCAATGTTCTTCGCGTTACTCGGCTACGAAACGCTGCGAGGGCGGGTCGCGAACCTGCCGCGTGCAACCGGCGCGAATCGCTCCGTACAGCTCGGCGCCATAGCGCCGTTCGAGCTCGAAACCTTACTCCGCGAAATCGAGCGCGAGTTGCGCGCCGGAGCGACTGCATGATTGCAGTCGGCGTTGACGCGGGCGGAAGCAGCACCGTTGCCATCGCGATGCGCGACGGCGAACTGCTCCGACCGGCGACGGGGCCGGGCGCCAACGTCGGAATTACCGGGGTCGATCGCGCCGCCGTCACGATCGGCGACACGATTTCCGCGGCGAGCGATTCGGCAAGGCCGGATGCCGTCGTCGTGGGCGTCGCCGGAGGCGGCACCGAACGCACGGCGAGCGCGCTGCTCGCGGCACTGACGTCGCGATTTCCCCAAACGCGGATTGAAGTTACCGACGACGCACACGTCGCGCTGCGCGCTGGAGTGCCCGCGGGCGACGCCGTCGCGCTCATTGCGGGCACCGGCTCGATTGCATACGCCGAGATCGACGGCAAGGTGTATAGAGCCGGGGGATTCGGTTATCTGGTAGGCGACGAGGGCTCGGGATTTGCGATCGGTGCGTCGGCCATTCGCCTGGCCCTCAAATCGGCGGAAGGACGAGCGCCCGAAGACGCGTTGACCCAGGCGGTGCTGACGCGCATCGGCGCGCAGAACGCTCGCGAGACGGTAGCGTTTCTGTACTGCAGCGACGCGCCGGTTGCAACCGTGGCATCGTTTGCAGGACTCGTTCTCGAAACGGCTGCGGCCGGCGAGCGCAGCTCGGTCAAGATCGTACAAAGTGCCGCACTCGATCTATTCGAGCTCGTGCGCGCGATCTGCCGAGTTGCGTCGATCGGTAGCGGCAAGGAGACGCCGCTCGCGCTGTGCGGCGGCGTGCTCGGCGAAAACTCGATGCTCACGTATCTGCTCGAGACGCGCCTGACTAACGAGCTGCCGCATTTGGCCATTGTGAAGAATGCCACGGCGCCGCATTTCGGCGCCCTCGCGCAAGCCCGCGCCTTAGCCGGAGACGGATGACTGATTTCCCGGCAACCGAAGCAGTCAATCCGCGCAGTGCGGGCCTCGATACGATGTCGACGAGCGAGTTGGTCGAGGTGCTGGTGCTCGAGCACCGCGGCGCCGTCGACGCCGTAGCGTCGGCTGCACCGGCTTTGGCGCGCGCGGTCGAAGGCATCGTGCGGCGTCTCGAATTCGGTGGCCGGCTGCATTATTTCGGAGCCGGCAGCAGCGGGCGCATCGGCGTTCTCGATGCTTCGGAAATGCCGCCGACGTTCGGTACGGATCCTTCGATGGTGTGCGCGCACATCGCAGGCGGACACGAGGCGCTGACGCGCGCGATCGAAGGCGCCGAAGACGACGCCGCTTCCGGCGTGGCGGCCGCCGAAGCTTGCGCGAGCGCGCGCGACGCCGTTCTTGGACTCTCTGCGAGCGGCGGTGCGCCCTTCGTCGTCGGTGCCGTCGAGCGAGCGCGCGCGCTCGGAGCGTACACGATCGGCATTTCGAGCGTCGAGGATTCGCCGCTGACGCGCGCCGCGGAAGTGCCGATCGTCTTATCGACTGGGCCGGAGGCGGTTTCCGGCTCGACGCGTCTCAAAGCAGGTACCGCGCAAAAGATCGCCCTCAACACGCTTTCGACGGCAGTCATGGTGCGTTTGGGAAAGGTCTACAACAACTTGATGGTCGACGTCGTCGGCGGCAACGCGAAGCTCCGCGCGCGCGCGATCCGTTTGGTGCGTCACCTGACCGGCGTTGACGAAAAGGATGCGCGCCGGTTGCTGGCGGCGGCCGATGGACGCGTGAAGGTGGCCGTAGTGATAGCGCGCCGCAACGTCGGCGCGGAAGAGGCGATCGCACTGCTCGAGCGGCATCGCGGCTCGCTTCGCGCGGTGCTATGATCGCTGCGGCGCTGCTGGCGTCAATCGCCTTCGTACCGCTTGATGATCGTCCCGTTACCGCAGCTCTACCGGTCATGCTCGGCCGAATTGCGGGAGTTCGCGTCGAGACGCCTCCGCCCGCGCTGCTCGGCCATTACTTGACGCGCGGACGCCCCGACCAAATCATCGTTTGGCTCAATCAACGCGCCGAGGACAAAGCCACGCGCGCATTCGTCGTGTCGAGCGACATGCTCGCGTACGGCGGATTGCTCGCTTCGCGCGTTCCGGGACCCTCGTATGCCGACGCCTATTTCCGGCTCAAAGAGCTCGCGCACCTGCGCGCGGAGCGGCCCGATGCGTGGATTGCGACATTCGGTACGGTCATGCGGCTCGCACCGACCGGCGTTCCGTCGACGGCACAGTATTTCGCGCCCTACCCCGTTTGGAGTTATCTTCAGCAATACGCGAATCTGCACGATCCGCCGCTGAGTGACGAAGCGGCGCGCGCCGAGCACTTGCGATCCCTAATCGGTGAGGCGACGCTCCAAGAGTACCTCGCGACGCGCGCCCGTAACGTAGCCGTCGATAGATTGTTGCTCGGTATGGCCGGTGACGGAACGATCGATAGTCTCGTGCTCGGACAAGATGACGCGGGGCCGGTAGGTCTGCACGTGAAGGAGGTAAAGTGGCTGCAATCGGCCGTCGCACAAGATCCCGCGATGGCGCAGCGCGCGGCCATTGAGCCCGGCGCCGATGAGCTTGGAATGGCGATGGTCGCTTACGCCATCGCGCGGGAGGCGCAGTGGGTTCCGCACATCGCCGTGCGCTACTCGACCCCCAACGGCGCGGCGTTCCAAGACCCCTTGGAGTTCGCGCCGATCTCTTCGGCAATCGACGGCCTCGTGCGCTTGTGCGGCGGCGTGCCCGACGAAGAACGCCCCGATCTGACGCTATTCATTCGGATCCCCCGCACGACCGCCGAACAGGACGACGCGTTTGCCGATGCGATGGCTTCCGACGTTAATGCCGGTGACAGCGTGGCGCTGGCCGATCTGTCATATCTCTCATCGTACGCATCGCAAGCAGCCTTCGCCCAACGCATCCTTGCATCGGGCACCGCGGCGAAGCTCGATGCGTACTCCTCCTGGAATACCAACGCCAATACCGTCGGCACGGCGCTGGCGGAGGCCGTAGCGGCAGGTTCGGGCCGGCGGATGCACACGTACGACGCCCTAGCGCATCGTACGTTCACGTTCGTTCGCTTCGTGGACGATTACGCGTATCACGATTTCGTTCGTCCCGATCTCAATGCCGATCTAGACGCCGAAGGCGTGACCGATCACACGCTGCTCGCTCCGCAAACGGCCGCGGACTCGGCGAAGCGCGATCGCTCGTTGCTCTGGTATCGCGCCGACGGGATCTTGTCCCAGCTCTATCCCGGATACCATATCGCGGCGCTTTCGATCGGGCTTCCGTGGGATCGGACCTTCGAAACGTCCGTTGACGTAGGTATCGCACCCAACCTCTAGGGAACGACCCGAACATGGACGTCCGGTTTCTCGCGACCGCCTTCGCGACGGCTTTTACGATCATCGATCCGATCGGGATGATTCCGTTGACGTTGAGCGCGACGGCGAGCGACTCGCCGCAACAGCGCAATCGCATCATCGATCAGGCCGTCATCGTGGCGGGCTGCATCATGCTCTTCATGGGCCTGGTCGGCCGGCCGTTTCTGGAGTATCTCGGCATTACACTGCCGGCGTTTACCATCGCGGGCGGCATTTTTCTCTTTCTCATCGCGATCGATATGTTGTTTGCGCGTCCTACCGGCGCAAAACGAACCGAGGCGGAGGAACGCGAAGCTGCGGCCAACGAGAATCCGGCCGTGTTTCCGTTAGCAGTACCGATGATCGCCGGCCCGGGAACGATCGCCACGATCCTGCTGCTTGTCAGTTTGGCGCACGGCAATCGCCTCGAGGTTTCAATCGTAGTCGTCGCGTACGCGGCGGCATTGATCGTCACGTGGGCCTGCATGCGCGCCTCTACGTTTCTCTTGAAGGTCATCAGTAATACCGGCATTCACGTCGTCACGCGTTTACTCGGGATTATTCTGGGTGCGCTCGCCGTCCAGTTCGTCATCAACGGCGCAATTCAAACGCCGTTTTTTCACCGCTAGAGCGCGAAAAAAAAGACGCCCCCGAGGAACTCGGAGGCGTTTCTTTTGCGCTGCGGCCTAGGCCGGTGGCTGCTTATGCCGGTCGCCTCCGCCGCCAGAGCGGTCCGGTCGGTCCGCGCGAGCCGGAGCTTGTTGAGCTTGGCGGGGCGCGGCGTAGGCCGGTTGACGGTCGGCGCGAGCCGGTGCCTGTTCGAAGCGCGGCTGTTGCTGCTGTTCGAGGCGCGGCTGCGGAGCCTGTTCGAAGCGCGGCTGTTGCTGCTGTTCGAAACGGGGCTGCGGAGCCTGTTCGAAGCGCGGCTGCTGTTGTGCCGCGCGTGGCGCGAAGGCGCCGGTGTCTTGGCGAGCCTCGGCGCTACGTGGTGCGAAGACGCTGTTGTCTTGACGTAAGCGCGGCGTTGTGTCGTTGCGGACGAACGCCGGCTGTGCGCGGAAGGTGTCGTTGCGCGGTGCCGCGATTTGACGATCGCTGACCGGAGCTTTGGCGAACGTGTCGTGCGCAACGCGAGCCGTCATCGGATGCTCGACGCGAGCCGTTACCGGATGCTCGACGCGAGCCATGACCGGACGAGCGAGGCGAGCCGTTACCGGATGCTCGACGCGAGCCATGACCGGACGAGCTAGGCGAGTCGTGACCGGGTGAGAGACGCGAGCCATGACGGGGTGCGCCACGATTGGGCGGTGCGTAACGACGATCGGATTGCCCACACGCCGGGGCGCGATTACCGGGTTACCTGCCAGACGGTGGACGATAATCGGGTTATGGACGAGGATTGGATTGCCACGAGTCACGACGCGGCCACCGCCGTAGCCGCGGCGAACGATGCGCACGATCTTCTTCGTACGGTAGATATTGTAGACGTACGAGGGTGCGTATCCGCCGTATCCGCCGTATCCGCCGTAACCGCCGTAACCGTATTGCGGATAGCCTCCGTACGAGTAGGGCGAGTATCCGGACTGCGGGTAGGCGTAGGGCGAGTAGCCGTACGACGACGGATATGCGCCGTATCCGTAGGGCGAGTAGCCGTAGCCGTAGGGCTGCTGATTCATACCGAGAGCGCCACCGATTAGGCCGGTCGCGACCGCGCCGAGAAGCGAGTCGAGAATCGGATTACCGGTGATCGAAAGACCGCCCATTCCTAACGGGGAGTAGCCGTACGGAGAATAACCGTACTGCGGATAACCGTATTGCTGCGGATAACCGTATTGCTGCGGATAGCCGTATTGCTGCGGATAGCCGTATTGCTGCGGATAGCCGTACTGCTGCGGGTAGCCGTAGGGTTGCGGGTACCCGCTATATCCGTACGGTGAGTAACCATACTGCGGATAGCCGTACTGCTGCGGATAGCCGTACTGCTGCGGATAGCCGTACTGCTGCGGATAGCCGTACTGCTGCGGATAGCCGTACTGCTGCGGATAGCCGTACTGCTGCGGATAGCCGTACTGCTGCGGATAGCCGTACTGCTGCGGATAGCCGTAGCTAGGATATGCTGCCGGCGCGTAGGCGACGGGCGCGTATCCCATGGGAGCGTAGACGACCGGTGCTGCCGTCATCGGAGCCACGGCGATCGTCGGAGGCGGTGCCATCGTTCCGAAGCCGTAGTAACCCGCGAGGGCAGCCGTACCGACGGGCGCCATCGCAACCGAAGCGGGTGGACACCACGTCCAGGAGGCGCCGCTCCACAGCCACATGCCGCTGCCGTACATCGGGCAAGTGGCGTAGCCGGCGGACGCAATGACGGGGGCGTATGCCGGTGCGTACGCGGGAGCCGGGTAGACCTGCGCGCTCGCAGGTGCCGCGGAAAGGATGACGGATGCGGTCATCGCCGAAGCTGCGACCACACCGAGAAGCCGTTTAAACATATTTGTGCTCAACCTCATGTAGGCTTATTGTGCCGTACCTGAGAGGGAGGCGCCCGCGAATCCGATTAGTGCGTAGTTAAAGCCGGATTAGACCGGTCGGGCTGACAGAGCTCGACGAGCGTTCCGCCCGTGGATTTCGGGTGTAGAAACGCAATCAAATTCCCGTGCGCGCCCTTGCGCGGGCGCTCGTCGATCAGACGGACGCCCTTGGCCGCCAGCTCGGCAAGCTTACCTTCGATATCGTCGACGCGATAGGCGGTGTGATGCATTCGCGTCGCGCTGTCGCCGCGATACTTGGCGATTGGCGAGTTGTCGTCGAGGGGCAGAAGAAGCTCGATAATGGAATCGCCGGCCTCAAGCCCGACGGCCTCCACGCCTTGGTCTGAAATAATCTCACGGTAGACCTCGCGGAAACCAAGTATCTGCGTGTACAGGCGTACCGTGGCTTCCAGGTCTTTAACGACGATCGCGATGTGATCGATCTTCACGCGACGATCTCTTTCGCGCGATAGACGCCGAAGACGTCGCGCAGCACGTCGCAGATCTCGCCGAGCGTCGCACCGCCGTCGACCGCCTCGATGAAATGAGGCATGAGGTTGTCGGTGCTTTGTGCTGCCGTGCGAACGGCGGTAAGAAGCGATTCTACCTTAGAAGCCTCGCGTGTCTTGCGAAAAGCGTCGAGGCGAGCGATCTGCTCGCGTTCGACCCGCTCGTCGATACGCTGCAGGGGAATCTCGCTCGTTTCTCCGCCGGGCTCGACGAAACGATTGACGCCGACGACTACCGCTTCACCTGACTCGATCGCTTGCTGGGCGGCGTAAGCTGAATCGGCAACGCGTGCCTGCATCCAGCCGCTCTCGATCGCCGCGATGCTGCCGCCCATCGCGTCGATCTCTCCAATCAGCGACGACGCGCGTGCGATCAACTCGTTCGTGAGCGATTCGACGTAATAGGAACCGGCCAGCGGATCGACGACGTCGGCGACGCCTGATTCATAACCGATGATCTGCTGCGTGCGCAGTGCGACTTTGGCGCTCTCTGCGGTCGGCAGCGCAAGCGCCTCGTCTTTTCCGTTGGTGTGCAGCGATTGGGTCCCGCCCAAGACGGCCGCCAGCGCCTGCAGCGTCACGCGCACGACGTTGTTGTCGGGCTCTTGCGCGGTCAACGTCGAGCCGCCGGTCTGCGTGTGGAAACGCAGCGTCTGCGATCGCGGATCTTTGCAGCCGAACTCGTCGCGCGTAATATGTGCCCAGAGGTAGCGGGCCGCTCGAAACTTTGCCACCTCTTCGAAGAAATCGTTGTGCGCGTTCCAAAAGAAGGAGATACGCGGTGCGATCGTGTCGAGTTTGATGCCTGCGCTGCGCGCCGCCTGCAAATACGCCTTGCCGTTAGCGAGCGTAAATGCCACCTCCTCAACGGCGGTCGAGCCTGCTTCCCGAATATGGTATCCAGACACGGAAATCGTGTTCCACTGCGGAACTTCACGCGCGCAGTATGCCATGACATCGGTGACAAGACGCATCGATGCGGCGGGAGGGTAAATGTACGTACCCCGCGCGACGTATTCTTTAAGGACGTCGTTTTGGACGGTTCCGCCGAGCTTGTCGAAGGGAATGCCGCGCCGCCGCGCCACCGCCAGCAGCAGCGCCAGCAAGATGGACGCCGGCGCGTTGATCGTCATCGAGACGGTCACGCGGTCGAGCGGGATGCCTTCCAGCAGCGTCTCCATATCGGCGACGGAATCGATCGCAACCCCCACCTTGCCAACCTCGCCGCGCGCTTGCGGTGCGTCGGAATCGTAGCCGAGCTGGGTCGGCAAGTCGAATGCCACCGATAGCCCCGTTTGGCCGCGCTCGAGCAGATAACGATAGCGAGCGTTTGATTCGGCGGCGGTGGCAAAGCCCGCGTACTGGCGCATCGTCCAAAGGCGCCCGCGATACATGTCTTTGCGGATGCCCCGGCCGTATGGGAACGCTCCGGGCTCCCCGAGATCGTGCGGCGTGCCGCTGACGTCGTCGTAGCTGGGCTGCAGCGGGATTCCGGAGGCGTTGAAATCGCGAGGCATGGCGGTTACCCGATCGACGCGATCGGCGAACCCGCCTCGACGGTGCCGCCGACGGCCGCATGCACCGACGCGATCGTTCCGCTCTTGTGTGCGCGGATCTCGTTCATCATCTTCATCGCCTCGATGACCGCGACGACGTCGCCTTCGATTACGGGAGCGCCTTCGGCAACGCGCAGCTCGACGACGACGCCGTGCATCGGCGATACGACGTCGTTCCCCGATGCGGTGGCCGTTCGCTTCTTGCTGCCGCCCAACCGGGGCGCGGAACGCTTCGTGTCGTGCTGCGTCTGTCGAAGGGGTGCGCCAAATACGCGTACGCGGTAAAGCTTGTCGTTGACCTCGACTGAGATTGTCTCGCTGGTTTGGTCCTCGCCCTTCGACGCGCCCCGGATGACACTCGCAGTGCCGTTATTTTGCGTGCGCAGCGTTTGCGCGAACGTCTCGAGCGTGCTCGTACCGAACGTGCCGTCGACGACCGGCTCGTGATCGCAGAGGGCGCGCAATAGCGGCAGCGTGGTTGGAACGCCTTCGATGACGAACTCGTCGATCGCGCGTTTGAAGCGCGCGATTGCCTGCGAGCGCGTCGGCGCCCACACGACGAGCTTGGCGATCATCGAGTCGTATTCGGGCGTAATGGTGATGCCGGAATATGCGGCGGAGTCGACGCGAACGCCCAGCCCGGCGGGCTCGCGATAGTTGGTCACCGTCCCCGGTGCCGGGCGAAAATCTTGCGACGGATCCTCCGCGTTGACGCGGCCTTCAATTGAGAAGCCGCGCAACGCGATGTCGTCCTGAGCGAAGCCAAGCGGCTCGCCGGCCGCAACGCGAATCTGCTCGCGGATTAAGTCGAGACCCGAGATCATCTCGGTGACGGTGTGCTCGACCTGAATGCGCGTGTTCATCTCTAAGAAGAAGAAGCTCGATTCCGAGACGAGACACTCGATCGTGCCCACCGAGTCGTAACCGATCGCTTGTGCTGCCCGAACGGCTGCTTCGCTCATCTGACGGCGCAAGCCGGGAGAGAGACGTGCCGGCGCTTCTTCCCAAAGCTTCTGATGGCGCCGCTGCAGGGAGCAATCGCGTTCGCCGACGTGCAGCACCGTGCCGTGCTTATCGGCGAGAATTTGCAGTTCGATGTGCTTGGGATTTTCGAGATATCGTTCCGCGTAAATAGTGCCGTTCTTGAAGTAGGCTTCGGCTTCGCGGCGCGCCGTTTCAAACGCCCATTCGACTTCTTCGGGCGTCCGTGCGACTTTGAGCCCCTTGCCGCCGCCTCCGCCGCTGGCTTTGAGCGCGAGCGGATAGCCGTACTTCTTTGCGACTTCGCGTGCTTCGACCGCACTTGCGATGGAATCGAGTCCGCCCGGCACCACCGGAACGTCGGCTTCCTGCATCGCGATACGCGAGCGCAGCTTGTCGCCCATCGCATGAATCGCTTCGGGCCGCGGGCCAATCCAGACGAAGCCGGCGTCGATCACGCGCTGCGCGAACGCGGCGTTTTCGGCAAGGAATCCGTAGCCCGGATGAATCGCCTCGGCACCCGAACGCCGAGCCGCGTCGATCAACTTTTCGCCGTCGAGATAGCTCTGCGACGCCGCGGCCGATCCGATTGAGTACGCCTCGTCTGCCATCCGCACGTGCGGCGCATCGCGATCCGGCTCGGAATAAACCGCGACGCATGAAATGCCCATCTCGTGCCCGGTACGAATAATGCGTACTGCGATCTCTCCGCGATTGGCGATGAGAATCTTAGAAAACACGAACGGCGGCTCTCAGCTCATGCATTTCGAGTTCCGGGTGGCGCGCGGCTAGCGCCCACGCCGATGGTTTCGTTCGTCCTTCTAGGGGCTCAGGACGACAATGGGTGAGCGCGGCTGCGATCGCCGCGATCTCCTCATCGGTCGGGTTGCCCGAAACAAGCTCGATCACATTTTAAAGTCCGGAGGCAGCATACCCATCGCGTGATAGCCGGCGTCGACGAAGTGAACGTCGGCGGTAATGGCGGATGCGAGATCGGATGCGAGGTAGACGGCCGTGTTCCCGACGTCTTCGGCGGTTACGTTACGCCGCAGCGGCGCCATCTTCGGAACGATGTCGAGCATCTTCGTGGCGCCGCCGACTTGCCGCATGCTGGCGGTTTTAATTGGCCCCGCCGAGATGGCATTGACGCGAACGGCGCGTTCGCCGAGGTCGTATGCGAGATAGCGCATTCCTGCCTCGAGCGCGGCCTTGGCGATGCCCATAAGGTTGTAGTTCGGAACGATCTGCGTGGCCCCGAGATACGTCAGAGCGACGATGGACGCGCCGTCGTTGAGCTGCTCGCGCAACGTTTGAACGAGCGCGATCAGCGAGAACGCGGAAACGTCCAACGACAGCGAATAGCCGTTGCGGGACGTATCGTAAACCTTACCGGAAAGATCTTCCTTGTTCGCGTAGGCGATCGAGTGCACCAGCGCGTCGAGCTTCCCGAAGTGTGCCGCAAGGTCGTCGCGCATCGCGGCCAGCGAAGCGTCGTTCGAGACGTCGCATTCGAGGACGTGCGCGCCGCCGAGTTCGGCAGCCAGTTTTTCGACTTCGTCCTTGACGCGGTCGCCTTGATAGGTCAAAGCGAGCGTCGCCCCGTTTTCGTGGAATTTCCGGGCGATGCCGGTTGCGATCGACCAGCGGTTGGCAACGCCCGTCACGAGTGCGCGTTTTCCTTCGAGCAAGTTCACGAGAGCTTAGATACCATCGGGCCTAAAGCGTTGCCTGCAAGTACGTGTAATGTCGCTCCTGGACCGCGTGAATACCCCACACGCCGGCCGGAACGAGCATGGCGTTCGGAACGAGGTTCGAAGCCATGTTGGCATAGACTGCGAGCGGATCCAGCTTTAGCTTCGAGGCGGTGTACCCCGCAAAGTACTTCGTCGCATTGTTGCAGACGAAAAACCGCGCGTCCGCGTCGGCGATCAGTCCCTCGATGGAGGTGTCGTCACTTTTGCCGTTGTTATGCAGACAGGGATTGCCGCGCGTCTTGCCGTCGTAAATGCTGGCAAAATCCGCAGCCACAACGTTGTGTTGGCTGCTTTTGGGCTGCAACGGTATGAAGTACGCGTTCCAAATCGTATCGTTGAAGCCGAGAAAGCTCGAGAAGTGGTAAAAAACGACGGCCGGCTGAACCTCTTTCAGCAGCACGCCGATATCGCGGTATGCGTTGAGGGTGTTGCGCGCCGCGTCGAGGATCAAGCCGCCGTTGAGCTTTGCCGCAGCGAACAGATGCTTGTGCGGGGCCGGTACGTTGAGAGCCGCATCGAACGCGGAAAGGTCGAAGTGAAGCGGCGGGAACGAAGGCTGTGGGCTCGGGGACACCGCGGCGAGTTGCGGGATCGCGGCCGCTGCAACGCCGGAGCCGAGAAATTCGCTGCGGGTGCTCATTGCCGGTTTCGCTCCTTTACAACGGGATGTTGCCGTGCTTGCGCTTGGGGCGCTCGACGCGCTTATCGGCCAGCATGTCGAGCGCCGTCGCGATGGCGCTGCGAGTGCGTCGCGCCTCGATCACGTCGTCGACGTAACCGCGCTGCGCCGCGATATACGGATTGTTGAATCGCTCGGTGTACTCGTCGATGAGCTCGCGCATTTTTGCAGCCGGGTCCTTTGCGGCGGCCAGTTCCCTCCGGAAGATCGTCTTGACGGCGCCTTCGGCGCCCATGACGGCGATCTCGGCGCTCGGCCAGGCGAGGTTCACGTCGGCGCGAATGTGTTTGCTCGACATGACATCGTAGGCACCGCCGTACGCCTTGCGGGTGATGACGGTAATTTTTGGCACCGTCGCTTCGGCGAACGCGTAGAGCAACTTCGCGCCGTGTAAAATAATGCCGCCGTACTCTTGATCGGCTCCCGGCAAGAAGCCGGGGACGTCGACGAAGGTGACGAGCGGAATATTGAAGGCGTCGCAAAAGCGCACGAAGCGGGCCGCTTTTGTTGAAGAATCGATGTCGAGGACGCCGGCCAGCACGTTCGGTTGGTTCGCGACAATGCCGATCGAACGGCCGGCGATTCGGCCAAAGCCGCAGATAATGTTCTGAGCGAAAAGCGGCTGGATTTCGAAGAAGTCGCCGCCGTCGACGACCGCTTCGACGATCTCGTGCATGTCGTACGGCTTGTTGGGCGAGTCCGGCACGACGTCGTCGAGCGACTCGATGCTGCGATGCGGGTCCTCGTCGCACGCAAATCGCGGGGGATCTTCGAGATTGTTCTGCGGCATGAAGGAAAGCAGCGTCCGCGTCTGCTCGACCAAGTCGTCTTCATCGGACGCGATCAAATGCGCGACGCCGCTCTTAGTGGCGTGCGTCATCGCTCCGCCGAGCTCTTCGAAGGTGACGTCTTCGCCGGTAACCGTCTTGATGACTTCGGGACCCGTTATGAACATCTGCGAGATCTTCTCGGTCATGATGATGAAGTCAGTAATCGCCGGCGAGTACACCGCCCCGCCCGCGCATGGGCCTGCAATCAGACTAATCTGCGGAACGACGCCCGAGGCAGCGACGTTGCGCCAAAATATCTCCGCGTAACCGCCTAGCGAAACGACGCCCTCTTGAATGCGCGCGCCGCCCGAATCGTTGATGCCGATCATCGGCGAGCCGGTGCGCACCGCAAAATCCATGACCTTGCAAATCTTCTCGGCAAACGCTTCCCCCAGAGAGCCGCCGAGCACCGTGAAGTCTTGTGAAAACAGGAAGACCTGCCGTCCGTCGATCGTCGCGCGTCCGGTGATGACGCCGTCGCCGAGGAACTCCTTTTCGTCCAATCCGAACGCGTTGGTGCGGTGAACGACGAAGCGATCGAACTCGGTAAACGATCCGTCGTCGACGAGCGCGGTCACGCGTTCGCGCGCCGTGCGCTTACCGCGCGCGTGTTGCCGTTCTTCGGCTTGAGCGCCGGAAGGGGCTTCGGAGAGAGCGCGTTTGCGCGCGAGCTCCTCGTACTTCTCCTGATGAGTTCTCAACGGGCGGTCTCCACTTCTGTGTGAAGGCGTTTTCACGGCGCTTTAGAAGCGCCCTGCGTTATGCGCATCATCTCTGCCGCAACCGCGTTTGCCGTAGGCGCCGCAACCCTCGCCGGTATCGCTGTGGCCGCGGGAGTTCCCTCCCCGCAGCCTCCGCCGCTGCCCAAGCCCAGCCCCGTTACGGAGACCTTCTTCGGTACGGCGGTCACCGATCCGTACCGCTATTTCGAAGATATGCAGAACCCCGTAACGGTCAAGTTCTTCAAGGAGCAAAACGCGTACACGCGCGCAGTGCTCGATCGCCTGGGCGCTCCGCGACAACGGCTGTTCGAGCGCATCAAGCAGCTGGATAACGCGGGAACGTCTGTCTCCGGTCTCACGGTCGACGGCGATCGTTATTTCTACGAGAAGCTCAAACCCGGTGACAACTCCGAGAAACTCTACACGAGCAACCTCGACGGCAGCGGTGAGAAACTGCTCGTAGACCCGGAAAAGTTCGCAACTGCGGGGAAGCACTATACGATCAACTATTTCTTGCCGTCACTCGACGGCAAATACGTTGCCTACGGCATATCCGAAGGCGGTTCGGAGGCGTCAGTCATTCACGTCGTCGAGACGGCGACCGCCCACGTGCTGCCCGACGCGATCGATCGCGCGTATTTCGTCGGCGTTACGAGCTGGCTTCCCGACGATTCGTTCTACTACGTACGCTTTCCGCGGCTCAAGCCCGGCGAGCCGCAGACCGACAAAGAGACTCGCGCCGTCAACTACGTGCACGTTCTCGGACGGGATCCCGATAAAGACGTTGCGGTCTTCGGTTACGAAGTCGATCCGGCCATAAAGTTCGAGCTCACGGATTATCCGATCGTCGTCTATTCGCCGGCTTCGCCGTACTTGCTCGGCGTCATCGCGCACGGCGTGAAGAACGAAGTCACGATGTATGCGGCAAAACCGCAGACCGGCACGCTGCCGTGGAAGCGGATCGCAACCGACGACGACGACGTTACGGGATTCGATCTAAAAGGGTCGACGGTTTATCTGCTGACGCACAAAGACGCGCCGGCCTTCAAGGTGGTCAGCACGTCGCTCGACGGTCCGGACATGGCGTCGGCGCACACGATCGTCGCGCCGGGTAAGGAAGTCGTCGAGCAGATCGGCGTCGCGAAAGACGGGCTGTACGTGCGATCTCGCGAAGGCGGCTTCGGCCGGATTCGCCGGATAGCGCTCGACGATAACGGCGCTGCCGGCGCTGTGACGGCGGTGAATACGCCCTATAACGGCACCGTCAATCTGCTCTCGACCGACCCGCGCGTCGGGGGCGCGGTGTTTGGTTTGACCGGATGGACGCATTCGCTGCTCTATTATTTCGTCACGGCTTCGGGCGCAGTCTCCGACACGCACGTGAAGCCGCTTTCGCCCGTCGACGAGTCGGCGTACACGTCGTCGGAAGTGCAGGCGCGCAGCGCGGACGGCACGATGGTCCCGATGTCACTGATCTACCGCAAAGGGCTCAAACGGGACGGGTCGCATCCCGTCGACCTCGAGGGTTACGGATCGTACGGCATCACCGAAACGCCGGGTTTCAGTACGACGCGCGTGGCGTGGATGGAACGCGGC
This sequence comes from Vulcanimicrobiota bacterium, assembly GCA_963715435.1. Lineage (GTDB taxonomy): Bacteria > Vulcanimicrobiota > Vulcanimicrobiia > Vulcanimicrobiales > Vulcanimicrobiaceae > JAFAHZ01. The sequence goes on along the minus strand of OY970243.1, from coordinate 534,240 downwards.
GGCGTCGCGGCCGTCTGCCACGTTCGCGGCGGCGGCTGGTACGGCGAGGCGTGGCACGAAGCCGGCATGATCGCAACCAAAAATCACACGTGGGAAGATTTCATCGCTTGCGCGCAGTGGCTGATCGCTCACAAATACTCCTCGAAAGCCCGCATGAGCGGAGAAGGCACGAGCGCGGGCGGGATTACGATCGGCCGCGCGATTACGGCGCGTCCCGATCTGTTCGCGGCGGCGCTGGACGAGGTCGGTGAGAGCAACGCGCTGCGCTCGGAGTTCACGCCCAACGGACCGCCCAACGTGCCGGAGTTCGGCACAGTCAAGAACGAGGAGGGCTTCCGCGCGCTGTACGCGATGGACGCCTACCACCACGTGGTCGACGGAACGCCGTACCCCGCCGTGATGTTGATTACCGGTTACAACGATCCGCGCGTTTCGCCGTGGGAGCTCGCGAAGATGGCGGCGCGCTTGCAACGGGCGTCGACCAGCGGCAAACCGATCCTTTTGCGCGTCGATTACGACGCCGGTCACGGTTTCTTGGCAGCGTCGCGCACGCAATCCGATCGGCTGTTGGCGGACGAATACTCGTTCTTGCTGTGGCAGCTCGGCGATCCCGCCTTCGCCAACATTCCGAAGCGGACCGTGGAGCGGAAGTAAAGCCCGGCGTGGCAACTACGAATGGACGCGGACGCTCAATCGCATCAGGGGACGCCGGCCCTTACGCCGTCGCCGGCAACGAGACGAATGACGTGATGTCCGATCTTCGGCCAACGCCAAGCGAAAAAGATGGAGTCACCGTCGGGCATCGAGTGATTTTGCCATAAGCCGGTGCGATCGAACGTCTCTCTGCCGTCGATGAAGACGTGCACGTGAGCGCGCTGATAGAGTTTGCCGAGCGTTCCGCTCAACGCGATGCCAGAGCCGCGAAACGGAATCGTCGCGGGTAGAGCGGTGATCGTCCGTTTGAAGGTCGTTCCGTCGCGCCAGGCACGGACGTGCGCTTTCCCGTGCGGATCCAGCGCGGTTGCTGCGATTTCGAGCGCAAGTCCGCCGTTCGACTCCCAAATCGACGTTTTGCCCTGGCTTGGGCCGTCGAAGAATCGCGCGAACGTTCCGTCTGGGCCCCGCGAGGTCAGTGCCGCGCGAGCGTTGCGCTCGATCCACTCGCGCGCGAACGCTTGGCGTGGTGCCAATGCATACATCCCCTCCACCAACGTTCGACGACGTCGTTCTCGCGTTGTATATCGGTAAAGACGCCGCGCGCGTCGGAAAGGCGAGTGTCGACGGGACGCGCGGTCGCAACCCCCTCGTCGTAATAGAAACGCCTTTTCGTCGCTTCGGAAAGCGCCAGGCCGTTCCAAATCATGTCGCCGTTAACCGATGCGAAGAAGCGATGCGGCACTTGAGGGCATGCTTTACCGTCGTCGACGACGTGAACCGTATACCAAAGGAACGACCCGATCGAGGAGGTGGATCCGCACGATATGGTAGAGACGGACCGCTTCGTCCAGGTACCGTTTTTCGCGGGTCGTTTGGTACAGCAGCAGCCAAGCTTTGATTGCGTTCGCACCCGTTTCGAGCGTTTTGGCGCGCAATCCCGACGGCTGCGGCGCTTGGTATCGGAACGTCCCGGCAGGTGCCTCCGGCAAAGCCGCGCGACGTAAGGGAAAAGCGCAGAGCCGACACGGCACGCGCGACGGCCTCTCGCCTATTGCCGCTGACCGTCCCTTCGCGCATGACCGCCCGGCATCCCAAGCCGCCGTGTCGCTCCAGGCCGAGCACGGAGCCGCTTGGCAGGCCGCAGGGTAGCGAGGCGTCGACTCCAACAGCTGCCGCATCACGGTTCGTATATGTTGATTGTGCGTGGCGTTCCAGCGCAAGTACAGCGCGCCCGGTAGCCGAGTTTGCGCCCCAATCGCCCGCGATGCGGTCATAGTGCGATCGCAGTCACGCCACGTGCCGTGACCCGCATAGAAGACCCTCAGTAACGTTTGCTCGGCAGCGTCTCCGGCGCGCGCCATCGTCGTTGGGGATGCGCCTGCTATGCCGAACGTTAAAAGATATGCACACACAACCAGCGCAGTTGATTCGCCGGACGAACAATACCGATACCCCCAAAAGACAGTAACGGAGTTTCGACCGAGGTGCTGCAGTTGGTTGAAGTGGGAGCGAGTGAATGCGCGAGCGGCGACGATGCGTGAAGCGTCGTTACCAGATGCCTAGCATCGCTTTGACGTCGTCGGACGCCATCGTACGCGGATCCCACGGCGGCGTGAAGGTGATCTCGACGTTGGCCGACTTGACGCCCTCGACGGCGTTGACGTGATCCTCGACGGACTTCTTGAACATCGGTCCGACCGGGCACATCGGCGACGTCAAGGTCATCGTTACGGTGACGTGCTCGCCGCTGTCTCCCTCGACCGCAATATCGTATACGAGACCCAGCTCCAAGATGCCGAGATTGAGCTCGGGATCTTTCACTTCCGTGAGGGATTCGCGGATTTGTTCGACGGTCGGCATGGCCTCGGGGATTCCGCGAGGCCGAAAGCAAAACCCCTGGCAAAGGGCGCCGGAGCCCATTTCCCGGCCGGGCGTGCCCACGCTGTCACGAAACTGGGGCGTCGCGGGTAGAGTTATATAGGCGAAAGCGAAAGGATAGCGACAGACCAATGTCAATGTGGGAGCCCTTCACCGAGCGAGCGCGGCGCAGCATCGTTCTTGCTCAAGAAGAAGCCCAACGTCTCGGAAACAACTACATCGGAACCGAGCACATTCTCCTCGGCATTATCTCCGAGGGAGAAAGCTTGGCCGCCAAAGTACTCGAGTCGCTCGGCGTCAATTTAGCCAAGGTGCGCCAGGAAGTCGAAGCCATCGTCGGACGGGGCGGCCAGACCGTCCAGCAAGAGATGGTCTTCACGCCGCGTGCCAAGCGCGTCATCGAGCTCGCGTTTGAAGAGGCGCGCCAACTCAATCATAATTACATTGGTACTGAGCATCTGCTTCTCGGTCTAATCCGCGAGGGTGAAGGCGTTGCCGCTCGAGTCCTAACCAATCTAGGGGTTGACCCCGCCAAAGTCCGGGTGCAGACGACCTCGCTGCTTGGCGCCGAAGGCCAACCGCCCGCACCAAAGGGTAAGAGCAAGACGCCCACGCTGGACGCGTACGGGCGCGATCTCACGACGCTTGCGCGCGAAAACAAGCTCGATCCAGTCATCGGCCGCAACAACGAAATCGAGCGCGTAATTCAGATTCTGTCGCGCCGCACCAAGAACAATCCGGCGCTCATCGGCGAGCCCGGTGTCGGCAAGACCGCCATCGCTGAGGGTCTTGCGCAGCGCGTGATCAAGGGCGATATTCCCGAGCCGCTGCGCGAGAAGCGCGTCATTACGCTCGACCTCGCGGGTCTAGTTGCCGGTACGAAATACCGCGGCGAGTTCGAAGAGCGCATGAAGCGCGTGATGGACGAGATCCGCGGCGCGGCCGGCGAGATCATTCTGTTCATCGACGAGCTGCACACGCTCGTCGGAGCCGGCGCCGCCGAAGGCGCGATCGACGCCAGCAACATCATCAAGCCGGCGTTGGCGCGCGGTGAGCTGCAATGCATCGGCGCTACGACCCTCAACGAGTTCCGCAAACACATCGAGAAAGACTCGGCGCTCGAGCGGCGTTTCCAACCGGTCATGGTGGGCGAGCCGTCGGTCGACGAAACGATCGAGATCCTCAAGGGTTTGCGCGACCGCTATGAAGCGCACCACAAGGTTCAAATCACCGACGAAGCATTAGCGGCCGCCGCCCGGCTGGGCGACCGGTACATCACCGATCGCTTCCTTCCCGACAAAGCGGTCGACCTCATCGACGAAGCCAGTTCGCGCGTGCGTCTGCAAGCCACGCTGCCGCCGCCCGAGATTCGCGACATCGATGCACAGCTGCGCAAGGTGATTGCCGAGAAAGAGTCGGTCGTCAAGAACCAAGAGTTCGACAAAGCCGGGTCGGTTCGTGACAAAGAAGAGAAGCTGCGACTCGAAAAAGGCCGGCTCGAGGAGCAGTGGCAGGAGAAGAAGCGCCAAGCCGACCGGATCTTAAAAGTTACGGCGGAGAACATCGCCGAGATCGTGTCTTCCTGGACGAGGATTCCGGTTAGCCGCTTAGCGCAAGCCGAAACCGAGAAGCTGCTCAAGATGCAGGATCTCCTGCACGAGCGCATCGTCGGTCAAGACGAAGCGATCTCGGTGATCACGCGCGCCATCCGCCGCTCGCGTGCGGGCTTGAAGAACCCCAACCGCCCGATCGGCTCGTTCATCTTCCTCGGTCCGACCGGCGTCGGTAAGACGGAAGTCGCGCGCAGCGTGGCGGCGTTCTTGTTCGACGACGAAGAGTCGATGATCCGCATCGACATGTCCGAGTATATGGAGAAGTACTCGGTGAGCCGTTTGGTCGGGGCACCCCCAGGATACGTCGGTTACGAAGAGGGCGGCCAGCTCACCGAAGCCGTTCGCCGCCGTCCGTACTCCGTGGTGCTGCTCGACGAAATCGAAAAAGCCCATCCGGACGTCTTCAACCTGCTGCTGCAGATGCTCGACGATGGGCGTTTGACCGATTCTCAGGGGCGCCAAGTCGACTTCAAAAACAGCGTCATCATCATGACGAGCAACGTAGGCGCAGTCGGTATGTCGACCACGAGCGACATCGGCTTCCGCCCGCAACGCACCGCCGGCGAAGACGACACTAAAGCGTACGAGCGCATGAAAAACAAAGTGCTCGAAGAGGTCAAGTCGACGTTCCGACCCGAGTTCATCAATCGTGTGGACGAAATTGTGGTCTTCCATCAGCTCAACCGCGAACAGATCGAATCGATCGTCTCGCTCGAGCTAGAGAAAGTCGTTCGCGAAGTTCACGCGCAAGAGATGGATCTCAAGGTCACCGAAACCGCCAAACAACTTTTGGCTAGAAAGGGCTGGGATCCGCAGTTCGGCGCGCGTCCGTTGCGCCGGGCGATTCAGCGGATGGTCGAAGACGAGCTCGCCGAGGAGATGCTCAAAGGCACGTTCGGCTCGGGCGACCACATCTTAGGTGACGTCGATCCGGACGATCCGGAGAAGATGAAGTACTCCAAGATTCCGTCGGTCGATCCGCCGTCGGCGACGCCGCCGGAACCGGCAGTAACGTAAGGCGTAAGCGCACAGTCCGTTCGCCGGCCCTACGATCGCAGCGCCGACATCTTTGCGAACGTGATCGTCAAGTGGTACGGTGCGGCGTTCGTTACCGTCACGTAGATGCCGCGCGTTTCCTTATCGTCGGCAAAGAGCGTTGCGTCGGCAACGCCAGCCGGAAGCGGTGAAACGTCGAGCTGCTTCCAATAGTACTCCGCCGATTGAATGTTCGAAACCCAGGTGTCGTAAAGCTTCTTTGCCGACCCGCGATCGGTCGCGTTGAAATCGCAGCTGCCGAAGTGATAGCCGGTCTTCGAGTCGACGTAGACCGAGCAGTTGTTGGCACTGGGAAGCGGCTTAGTGGCGCGATAGTAGCTGATGCCCGCGGCCTGTTTCGTGGCATCGCCTTGCAGGTCTGCAAAATCGGTGTTGATACCCACGACGTATTGATCGATGACGTGTGCCGGATCGTCGGAGCTCTGCGGAGCCGGCGAACCGGCGGCGATCGAGGCGACCCGCTTAGCGGTGTCGCTTTGCGCGCAGGCGGCAAGCATGAGCACGGCAGCAGCTAGAAAGGCGTATTTTTTCATCGCTTCAAAGAAGCGCACGAGTTCCGCGAATTGTGAAGGGCCGCCTTTGAGCGGCCCTTCCTCTGGTGCAGCTGCTCAGCTTGCGCAGCGCAAGCGCCCGGTAAAGACGATACGTCCGAAGTTTTGCTTGACCAGCAGTTCGAAGTGGTCCAATTCGCAGTTGCTGATCAGGAATGCCCGAGCCCACGCCGCCTCTCTCATGGCCTCGCAGAGGTCCCGCGCGCGCGGGTTCGGGTTGTCTCCGCCGAGCTCGACCAGTTCGGTGTCGTAGCCCTGCTCCGCAAGAATGCTCGCTACCTCTTCCGCGTGCGGGTGTTCCCGAAATGCAGCTACTCGCATGATTATCAAATCGACGTTTTAGGCAGCTGGTTCGAGGGAGGTTAGGGACGTTGTCGGTAACTTGTCGTTAAGGCCGCGTATTGTTTATGAAAAGTAGTCCTTAAAACTAAGCCGAAACCGGGCGCACCGGCAACACAAGATTTGCGATCTGCGACATGACGACGGTTCCGGATTGATTGACGGTCTGCAGCTTGACGCGAAGCGTTCCGCGCGTGCCGTTTCCGGGGCGAGGTGCGGCCCCGATGACCTCGCCGCGCACGTGCAGCGTATCTCCCGGCTTGACCGGCGCGAGCCAGCGAAGATCGTCGATTCCGGTGCCGATCACGCCCGTTTCGCGCAACACGCCCGTATCGACGACCAGCCGCATCGTGATGGCGGCGGTATGCCAGCCGCTAATGACCAGCTCGTGAAAGAAGCTGCGGGCTGCCTCGCCGGCATACAAATGAAACGGCTGCGGATCGAACGATCGGGCAAAGGCGAGCGCCTCTTCCTGGCCGATCGTGTACTCGGCGCTCTCGAAGGCATCGCCAATCGCATAGTCGTTGAGATAGCGGCCCATCGACTTAGATCCTCACCCTCTCTAGCTCGATTCCGGCGAATGTCTCGGTAGCCGGATGCGTGCCTTCGGCGCGGACGCCTTCTTCCGGTCGCGCGAGCTGCACCGTCTGCATTCCGGCCGCGCGGGCGGCGTTGAGCTCTAACGGGTGATCGGAGAAGAAGACGACGCGCTCGGGCTGCAAGCCGATCGTCTGCGCGATGCGACGGTAGGATTCGGATTCGCGTTTTGGGCCGGTTGTAGTATCGAAGTAGCCCTCGAAGAGCGGGCGCAAATCGCCGGCAACGGCATGTCCGAAGAGCAGCTCCTGGGCGGCAATCGATCCCGACGAGTAAACAAAGAGGCGTACGCCGCAAGACCGGTATCGCCGCATCGCGTCGACCGCGTCATCGTACAGCGGAGCGCGGATCTCGCCCGATTCGAAGCCGTCTTTCCAAATCATGCCTTGCAGCTCTTTGAGCGGCGTGACCTTTACGTCGCGGTCGCTCCATTCATGGAGTGCGCGCACGATCGCGTCGAGATCGTGCACGTCGACACCGGCTTCTCGCGCGGCTTGATCGAGCACCGCACGCATGGCCGGATCCTCCCTGCGCGCGCGCACAAACTCGTTCATGCGTGCTCGTGAAAACGGGAAGAGCACGTCGCGAACGAACGCGATAGACCCGACGGTGCCTTCGATATCGAGCAGCGCCGCTTCCGCGCAGAGCTTCAGAGACTCTCCAGCTTCGGGAAGCGTCGGGCGATACTGTCGCCGGTGAACTTTGCAACCCAGCCCTCCGGATTGATGAAGAGACGCACGGCGGTGAACTCAGGGTCCGGCCCCATGTCGAACCAGTGCTTCGTACCTTCGGGTACGCCGATCAAATCGCCGCGCACGCATACCACCTGATACACGCGATTGTGGACGTGCAAATAGAACGAACCGCGGCCTTCGACGAAGAAGCGCACTTCGTCTTCGCCGTGGCTGTGTTCGTCGAGAAACTTCGCGCGGATTGCTTCGACGTTCGGCGCACCGCGTTCCAATCGAATGACGTCGACGGAGGTATAGCCGCACTCGTTCATCAAGCGCTCGATCGAACCGCGATAAGCATCGATGACGGTGGCCTGATCGGCACCGGCAGGCAGCTCGGCGTCGGCGTCCCAGCGTTCGAAGCGCACGCCGATCTCGTCGAGCTCGGACGCAATGATGTCGCCGTCGACCGTTTCGAGAACCGGTGCTTCCGGATGGTCGTCGCGGAAGATGCGCAGCAGCGTGGTTGCGGTAGTCGTGGTCATCTGATCCTCCGTTCCTCGAGCGAGCAGCGCAGTAAGAAATCGAGCGCTTCGACGTGGCGCCGTGTGTCTGCGACCGTTGCGCCCCAGGCGTACAGGCCGTGTCCCGCAAGCAAATACCCGGGAACGGCCCCATCGCCGAGCGAGCTTTCGATCCGGCGCGCCAGCTGGGTGGTGTCTTGCGCGTTGGCAAAGATCGGAATGCGCAGGCTGCTCGCATGCGTCGTAAATCCGTCGAGCGCCTTATGCATTTCGAAACCGTCGAGAACGACGGCCTCTTCCTGCTCGTCGGCGCGGGAAAGCACGGTCGCGGCGAGCGAGTGCACGTGAACGATTGCACCGATACCCGCATCGCTCCGGTATCGAGCAACGTGCAGCGGCGTTTCGGCGGAGACGCCGGCCGGAAGCGGTTCGTCGAGTGCGACGACCGCAAAGTCGCCGGCGTCGAGCGCGCCCTTGTCGCGCCCGGACCGGGTCACTGCAATATGCCGCGAATCGAGGCGGCGCGAAAAGTTGCCGCTGGTAGCCGGGACCCAGCCGCGTTCGGCGGCAAAGCGCCCCAGCGCGATCAGCTCGCCGACGGCGTCTGCATCGATGTGAACCCGAAGCACCGCACTATGCTAGCACGAAATACTTCTCCGTCGAACCGCCGCTAGCGCATGTTCTTCACCCTTGCTTTCGTGGCGGCGGCGATGGCCCAAGTTACTCCGCAGTCCTCCGCCCCGCCGACCCCGCCACCGCTTACCGAGCCCACGCCGTCTCCCTCGTCCGCGCCTTCCGCGCCGCCCGGGCCCGTGTTGACCGTTTCGGCCGCCTCCGTAGCGCTAAACCCCGCGCAGCAGCGCACGATATCCGTCAGCGGTGCGGCACCGCCGCTCAACGCCACGCTCGATAAGAAGCTCGTCGTCGTTGCCGTTGATTCGAGCAACACGAGCGTCACGTTGACTGCGACGCAAGCCACCGGAAGCGACGTCTTGCATCTCGTGGACGCCAACGGGGCCCGTGCCGACGTCGCGGTGCGCGTAGCGTTCAACGCCGGCACGATCGTACCCCAAACGACGCTGCAGGTGACGGGCGCGCCGGCCGATCCGGGCTGGCTGACGCAAGAGGTGCAGTCGCTCGTCACGCGCGTAACACAAGCGCTTCCCGGAACGCAAACGACGATCGGCCATGTTGCCGAACCAGTAGCGCCGCTCGCACCAGGCGCGCAGACGCAGTTTTCGATTCCCGTTCAAATTACCGATCCGACGGGCGCGACGTTCGATCAATCCGGGACGACCGTGGTAAACGTGCAAAATCTCAGCGTCGATCCGTTTGCGCCCCCGCTGCTATTTTACGACGACGATCCGGAACACGTTTCCGCCGACGGAGCGATTTTCCGAGGAACCGTTGCCGCCGCGCAGGCGATTCGGCTCTACTACTACCACGACGCTACTACCGACCCTCGGCGCATTGCGGTTGTGTTGACGAATGCGTCGCAGGATCCGGCGTCGTTGCAGGTGATCGACGCGACCGTCGGCCCCAACGGCGACGTAATGCATGTCGGCGACGCTGCGACGCGACAGTTTCTCTTGAACAAGTCGCGCGGTGAAGGCATCGTGGTGAACCTGCAGCAGAATCAGCCGTACGTACTGCAAAATCTGCCGCTTCCGCCGCGACAGCTCGTTGCGGGCACCATCGATTTGCGCGTGCTCTCTGGGGGACCGGCCGGCATTACGGTCGTCGCATACAGCGAGGGCGTGGATCCGGTATCGCTCTTGAACGGGCCGCTGCTTCCGGGCGACGGCCACCACCGCACCGGGGTTTTTTCGATCTCCGGTTTCGGCAGCGATACGCTCGCGTTCACGGCCGGCGGCAGCGATCCCAAGGTGGTCATCGGCGATCGGGAACCGACCCCCTCGAGCGTCGATCCCAACGCCGCCGGACACGACTACGGCGATTATGGCGTTACGCACACCATCGACGTCACGCTCGCCAATCCGGGAGACGCGGCCGTTCCGGCGTACCTCTATTTCAAGCCGCTCGCCGGGATCGCGCGCGCCACATTTCTGGTCGACGGCAACGTGGTGCAGCTCGGATGCGTCCGCGTTGCGCAGCCCTATGAAGTCGCGGCATACAACGTAGGGCCGCATCAAACGCTGCGCTCGTACGTGCAGACCATGACCGACGGCGGCTCGTTCTACCCCGTTGAAATCGGCGTGACGCAGACGACGCCGCAGCCGTCTGCCCCGCCGATCACCGCCCCGGACGGCTGTTTCCCTTTAAAAGGCGCTCCGGCTTCGACGCCGTCCCCCGCGCCGCAGAGCGGCGGTGGTCCCCCCAATGCGCTGCCATCGCCTAGTCCTACACCATGAAACCTTCGCGTCTTCGCGGCGTAGAAGCGGATAAGATGGCCGTAGCCCTGAGCGTGCCTGCGGGAAGCGCGAGCGAACCGAAGATCGTCTTGCTGGTGCGGTTGCTCAACGCGATCGACGAAGGCGCGCATTCCTTCGAAGACCTCAAGGATCGCATTGCCGAGAACGGCAAGCGCCCGAGCACGCGCAGCTTGAGACGGTACCTGGCGATTCTGTCCGAAGCTGGGTTCCCGTGGTATTTCGATCGCTCGACCAACGCGTACCGGTTTGCCGGAGGGTATAGTCTGAAGCGATTGGACCTTTCCAGCGGCGAGCTGTTCGGACTGGTTGCGTTGCGTTCGCTCGGAGCCAGCATAGGCGGCGCTATCGGAGCCTCGATCGACGACGTGACCGAAAAGCTTGTCGGCACCGCCGGACGCACGGCGCAAGCGCGCGTGGACGCTCCTGCGCCGGTGGCATTCCGCTTTGCCGAAGTCGGACTCGATCGCAGCGGCGAGAAAGCGTTTTCGCTGCTTTCGTCGGCGGAACGGTCCTCGCGAAGCGTCGCGTTTTCCTATCTCGACAAAGACGGCAATCCCAGCGCGCGTACGGTCGATCCGTACGGCTTCATCATTCATGCCGGACGCGTTTACTGCGTTGGGTACGATCACGTTCGCAAAGATATGCGCACGTTTGCAATCGACAGCGTCAGCGATCCGGTAGTGCTGGCCAAAACGTTCGTCAAGCCGTCCGATTTCAGCGTCGAGCGTTACGCCGCCGGATCGATCAGCGGCGTTTTGCACAGCGGCGAGACGACCAGCGTTACGGTGCGCTTTGCGGCTCGCGTCGCCAAAGCGGCTATTGCCGCTCGCGTCGTCAGCGAACGCCAAGTCGAACGGAGAAGCGACGGATCGGTCGAGATTGCCTACCGCGTTGCCGACGTCGACGAACTCGTGCGCTGGGTGTTGGGATGGGGCGCGCAAGCCGAGATTCTGTCGCCGCTCGAGGCGCGCACGCGCATTGCGTCGGTCGCCAAAGAAATCGCAATAAAGTATTAATGGCAAAAGGAAGATTTTAGCGCCAGCTTTGACGCAGGCCTAGGCGCCAAAGTACGAAGTGTGCTACGGCACACGAGTACTTGGGCAACAACGGCATGCGGCAAAGATGGCAGCTAAATAACGAAACCCGCGGGAGCGGAGCTCCACACGGGTTCCGACGTATTCTCACCTTGTCTCGCCTGTTTGGCTCCCGGGTGGGAGAGCCCCACTGACGTCGACGGGCGGTTTGATCGTCGCCGCGGATCGCCGCTCAGCGCGGCGTTTCACGTGCTGCTTCCGATCGCGACCGATACGTGTGTCGCCCTTCGAAGAAATTTCGAAGTGGCTGCATCGTACCACGGAGGCCTTCGTGAAACAAGCGCGGGCTCGTTGTAACTCACAAACTGTCCACAAGATTTTGCCGTTATGCACATCCCCGAGTGGGTTATCCACGCATGACCGCGAACGTGCAGGCGCATGGCGCTTCTTGCAGTCCTGTATGTCTTACTTGCCCAGAGCTTCTTCGGCGGATTACCGATCGACGGCGTGCGTTGCGATCGGATGGAGGGCTCCGTCGAACACATCCATGCGATGCTGCAAATCTACGACCGCGGACGTACCGTCAGCGTGCCTCAGGGAATTGGTATGCCGCAAGGCGCGCAGTGCCTGTACTGGATACACACGCACACGGCAGACGGCTACATTCATATCGAGTCGCCGGTCAAGCGGCCGTTCACGTTGGGGCAGTTCTTCGATATCTGGGGCCCGGCGTTGAGTTGGACGCAGGCTGCCGACGTCACGGCGCCACATGGCAAGCGCTTAGCGATTTGGGTCAACGGTACGCTCTGGCACGGCGCAAATCCACGCGCGATCGTCGCTGATCGACAAGGAGACGGTCGTCATTCAAAACGGACCGCCCTTCGCTAAGCCCGTTCGCCCGGATTGGTCGAAGCTGTAAATTATGGTTATGACGGCGTCGGCAGTCGAACTCGACGGTCACCACTTGACGCTGGAGGCAGTTGAAGCAGTCGCCGACGGCTCGCCCGTTTCCCTCGCAGACGCCGCTCGCACGCGCGTCGAGCGTGCCCGCGACTTCGTCGACGAGCGCTTCGCTTCGGGCGAGGTGATCTACGGCGTGACGACCGGCTTCGGGCGGCTGGCAAACGTGCTGGTCGACCCCAAAGACGCCGCGCTGCTGCAGCTCAACCTCGTGCGCAGCCACGCGTCGGGCACGGGCGAACCGCTCGCCAAGCGCTTCGTGCGCGCCGCCGGCGTCTTACGCGCCAACTCGCTCTCGGCCGGCCACTCGGGCATTCGTCCGGTCACGCTCGATCTAATCGTCGAGTTGCTCAATCATGGCGTGACGCCCGTCGTTCCGTGCCAGGGATCCGTCGGCGCGAGCGGCGATCTCGCTCCGCTCGCGCACATGACCCTTACGCTTATCGGCGAGGGCGAAGCGACGTTCGAGGGCGAGCGGCTTCCGAGCGCCGTCGCGTTAGAGCGCGCCGGATTGAAGCCGGTCAAGCTCGTCGCAAAAGAAGGCCTCGCGCTCATCAACGGAACGCAGGTCATGACCGCAATAGCGGCACTCGGCGTTCTGCGCGCCGAACGTCTCGCCGCTGCGGCCGACGTGATCGGGGCCATGTCGCTGGAAGCGTTTCTGGGGTCGGAACGCGTTTTCGACCCGCGCTTGAACTCGTTGCGTCCCCACCCGGGGCAATCGCGCGTCGGTGAGAATCTCCGCGCGCTGCTGATCGGCTCTGAAATCGTGCAGTCGCACGCCGAGTGCGGACGCGTCCAAGATCCCTACTCGTTTCGCTGCATTCCGGTGGTGCACGGCGCGGTGCGCGACTCCATCGCGCACGTCCGCCGCGTGACCGAAACCGAGGCGAACTCGGTGACCGACAATCCGCTTGTTTTTCCTGAAGACGGCGTCTTTCTCTCCGGCGGTAACTTTCACGGCGAACCGATCGCGCTCGCGATCGACTTCCTGAAGATTGCCGTGTCGGAGCTGGCTTCGATCGGAGAACGCCGGTTGTACCTGCTGCTCAATGCGGAAGACCGCGGCCTTCCCTTATTCTTAACCGGTCGTTCCGGTTTGCAATCCGGCCTGATGATCGTCCAGTACGCGGCCGCCGCAACCGTCAACGACAACAAAGGGTTGGCGTGGCCCTCGAGCGTGGATTCCATTCCAACGTCGGCGGGCCAAGAAGATCACGTCAGCATGGGCATGACGTCGGCGAACAACCTCAATCGCGTCCTCGACAACGTCGAAGGCGCGCTGGCGTGCGAGTTGCTCGGCGCTCTGACGGCTACCGATTTTCGCCGTCCGCTCAAATCGGGACGCGGCACGCAGGCGGCCTACGAGCTCGCCCGCGAGCACATCGCGCCGTGGACCGAGGATCGCGCGCCCGCTCCCGACATCGCGAAGGCGCGCGAGCTGATTCGAGCGGGCCATTTGGTCGGCGTCGCCCAAAGCGCTGCCGAAGTCACGCTCTAGCGCGACTCCTGCGCGCTAGATCTTTACGTTGACGCTAAAATAGGCGTTGAACGGATTTGGCAAGACAAAAGAGTTCGTGTCGGCATACGCCGGGATGTACGAGCTCGCGAACGCCGGATTCATCGCAACGCCGTTTGCGCCTTTGTCGTTAGGCGACGTTCCGTTGTAGAAGTTCGAGACGTAATAGTAGCTTGGAATGTAGCCGCATGTGTACGAATTGGGCGGGAACTGCTTGGTCCACGGCTCCGAGGATCCGCCGAAACAGGCATTGACCAAGTTCGCCAGCATCGCGGTCGCCTTGATCCTCGGGCTGATGTCGTACGACATCGAGAGGCTCAGGTTGAGCTGGTTTGGCTGACGGAACATGCCGAAGCTGTCGAACACGCCCGTTTGCGGATTCGGAACGAACAGCGATCCGGGCGACGATCCGCCTTGGGTCGCGGCGAGCGAGCAGCTCGTCCAATCGGCTTGAAGCGGGTCGGTCTTATGAATGGGTGAGTTGATCAAACCCGCCGAGTTGCGCGTGCACGTGCGTGGATCGTTGCCGTAGACGTCGGCCGGATAGCCGTACGGCTGTCCCTCGTTGAACGTCAGCGCAGGAGTGATTGCAAAGCGCCTATGCTTATAGTTGACGAGCAGACTCGCCACGTTGGGCGAAAGGTACGGGAAGTCCAAGCCCACCGGATACCAGCCGTTGCGGTCGAGCAGCGGCTGTGACGCCACGTTGTAATACGGATTGCGGATGACGGGGTTATAACAGGCCGGGCTGGTGTACGTGACTTTGCAGGCCTGGCCCGGCGGAATCGGCGCGCAGCCCGGATCGGGTACGACGTTGCCCGGTCCTTGGTAATTGTTGGCGTAGCTCGGCGCGTTGTTGTAGTAGCAGGCCGCACCGCCGCCCGCCTTCGTCAGCACGTTGAAGTTCTGGATGTCTTGGTTGTACTGGTCGATTGGATTGATGCTGCTGTTCGGGAAATTGTTCCATTTTTCGGCGGCGTTCGTGTAGGTATATGAGAAGATCATCGAGAGGCCGTCCCGGTCGAAGTCACCTTTGGTGAACTCGAACTCGACGCCGTCGACGCGCTCGGCGCCGCTGTTGAATCCGCCCGACAGACCGTACGGCAAACTGATGCCGTAGACCTGATTGGTGGCATAGCGATAGTACGGCGTCAGCTTGATCGACATGTCCGTGCCTTTGAATCGCCGCTCGAGCGAGGCGTCGTAGTTGTTGGAGTATTGCACGAGCGGATCGTGGCGGGGAGTGGTGTAGCCGTACTGCCAAAAGGCTTGGAAAAGGTCGTAGGCGAGATTGCTGTCGCGCGCGTTGTACTGCACTTGGTAGGTCTGCGGCGGCTGGGCGAAGCGTCCGGCGGAGAGGCGGATCACGGTGTCGGGATTGAGGGTGTAGGTCAAGCCCAGGCGCGGCGTAAACGCGTTGTCGTTGATCGTCGGGCCATACGAGTTGCTCAGCAGCAAATGGCCGTCCATGCCGTCGGGATGCACGTAGCCCGCCGGACAGGTCAGACCGATGAACGGATTGGCGGGGCGTCCGCTGGCCGGCGGCACCGGAATGAGCAGCGGCGCGAGCGTCTTTGGGTTGTAGCAAAACTCGTGTTGATCGGCGAGGAACCAGAAGTTTTGGCCGTCCGTCGTCGTGTTGGCAAGGTTATATTGGTAGTTCTCGTCGCGCAAGCCGACTTGCACGTTGAGCCGTTCGGTCGGATTCCACTGATCTTGGAGGGAGAGCGTCGTGAAATCCGGCGTGACTTGATTGAGGAATCCCGACGTGCCGCTCGACGTGACTTGCCACGACGCGCCTTTGGGCAGCGACATCAAACACGAGGTCGAGGACGACGAAATCGAGCCGGATGCGCAAAGATACGAATCGGTTGGATCGCCGAACGTGCCGCTGGTGAGGCGGCTGTTGCACGGCGCCAGCTGGCCGGCCGCGATAACCGGATTGTATTGTTTGTTTACCGGCGTTCCGGGATAGACCGGTCCCGTGAACATCGCAAAACACTGCGTTCCGTTGGTCAGGTTCGTAGCATTGGTATCGAGCGTGTTATTGAAGGTCGTGTTGTTGTAACGATTTGTCGTCGCCGTCGTGTAGTTCGCGTCGAACGTCAAAAGGTGTTCCGGGTTCAACTGATCGGCGAAGGTCAATGCGATGCCGCGGGTGTGCGCTTCGAGCTCGTAATCGTACGACGTTGCGCCCAAACCGTAGAGGAACGAACCGTAGCTGAGCGGGCTGGTCTGCAGCCAGTCCGAGTAAAACGTATAGCCATAAAGCCGAATGTAGGCGTTCGAGCCCATGTTGTGCTGGTATTGGAGCTTGGCGATCGAGGAGTCGTTCCAAAAACTATCGCGCGAATCGAGCGGAACGGCGGAGTACGGCACGTTCGCATAGTTTCCGGTTCCGCACGAACCCGAGGGCAGCGGTAGGCCCTTGATCGACGACGGATAGATGTTCGCGCAACGGCCGCCCGGCGAGGACGGCATCATGTACGGAACAGGCGATAAACCGGTCGCGCTCTGTCCCGGATGCGTTCCTCCGGACCACGTGACGAAGTCGCCCCAGATCAACGGAACGTTTCCATACCCGGCAAGCTCGTCGAGCTGCGTCACGAGATTCGGACCGATGTCGTTGCTGGAGCTGTAGTATTGCGTGTCAAGGGCGACCGGGTTGTAGAGAATCTGAACGTCGTCGCGCCCGGCGTCGTGCTTGTGCGGAACGCCGATATGCAGATTGATGACGGTTTCGCGGTCGGCCAGATTCGAGTAATTGAAATATGCCGGCGAAACTGTGTTATAACATCCCGGATCGTTGACGCCTCCGTAATATTTCTGCGGCTGCTCGGTGTTGACCGGCGGAGCGATGTAGCCCGGCTGACCGGATGAAAGCGTGAACGGATCGTACACCGGTGACCCGTTTGGACCGCTGTAATAACCCGAGCCGGCCGGTGGCGTAAACTGGCAGATCGGATAGTCGCCGCCGAAATAGGTATGCGTCGTATTGTACGCTATTGTCGGATAACCCCAGACGAGCCCGAGATTCTGTCCGTTGAACTGGTCGAGATACCGGTAGTCCTGATTGTAGCCGCCGACGCCGACGTAATAGGAAAACTTCCGGTCCGGCGTAGCGCCGCCGACTTCAACCTGCATGTTGTGGTAGTAGGTCGGCGTACCGAGCCCGGCGTCGACGCTCGCGAAGCCGGGATACGTTCCCGTCTTGATGACTTGATTGATAAAGCCGGCTAGGCCGCTGGTGCTCTGTCCGACGGTGCCGCCGCCGGAATATACTTGCAGCTCTTGCTGGCCGAGCGTCCCCGCGGTGCTTCCGGGATAGTTATCGAACGAGCGGTTGACCGGAACGCCGTCGTATTCGTAGCCGACCTGATCGTAATTGCCGCCGCGGATGTAGACGACTTGATCCCAACCCTGTTGATTGGGAGGAACGAACGCGCCCGGAACGGTTGCAATTGCCGAATACGCGTTGTTGAGATTGCCGCCCCCGCCGACACCCGCTGCCGCTTGCGACACTGCGGAGTTCACCGAGTACACGTCGGCCGTCGTACCGGATTTCACCAAGTCCATCGAGGAACGCGTCGTCACGTGCGCGATCGTCTTCAGCGACGGCGTCAGCGCAATGCGGATGTTTTGCACTTGGTCGGCGAAGACCGAGATGCCGGCTTCCGCAGCGGTGTCGAAGCCGCCTTTCTCAACCGTGATGGTGTAAGTATCCGGTGCCAGCGACAGCAAGGCGAAGTGGCCGCCGTTATCCGTGGTGGCCGTGGAGCTCTGCGACGGACTGACGGCCGTTACACGTGCCCCGGCGACGGGCTTCCCGGCGGTCGATACGCACCGATCCGCTGACGGTACCGGTCGTGCCGGCCAGCGCGGCCGCGATATTCGAAACGATGGCGGCAAGCACTGCCGCAACGAACGGGCGCTTCCACATCATGCAGGCGATTTCGCTCCAGGCGTGACGGGGCCTCCGGCGAAGGCACCGGCATGAGTACCACTGCATCCGCACCCCGTGTCGTGCGTGCGCCGAGAGGGACCGAAATCAGTTGCGCCGGTTGGCCGCAAGAAGCCGCTATGCGCATGTTGATGAACAACCTCGATCCGGAAGTCGCCGAACGTCCCGACGATTTGGTCGTGTACGGCGGTAACGGTCGCGCCGCGCGATCCTGGGCAGCCTTCGACGCGATCGTCCGGACGCTCAAACGATTGAAATTCGACGAGACGTTGATCGTGCAGAGCGGTAAGCCGGTCGCGGTGTGGAAGACGCACGCTCGAGCGCCGCGCGTGCTTATCGCCAACTCAAATCTCGTTCCAAAGTGGGCGGATTGGAAGATCTTCCGCGAGCTCGAAGCGCAAGGCTTGACGATGTACGGCCAGATGACCGCCGGCTCGTGGATCTACATCGGCACTCAGGGCATCGTGCAAGGAACCTACGAGACGTTTGCGGAGCTAGCGCGCCAACATTTCGGCGGTTCGTTGAAGGGTCGCATCTGCCTGACCGCCGGTATCGGCGGCATGGGTGGCGCGCAGCCGCTCGCGATTACGATGAACGAAGGCATCGCGCTCGTCGTCGACGTCGACCGTTCGCGTTTGGAGCGCCGGCGCGACCTGCGATATCTCGATCGCGTGGTCGATTCGCGGGAAGAAGCGCTCGCGGCCGTCGACGGCGCGCGCAAGAACGCAGAAGCGCTGTCGGTCGGCTACGAAGGCAACGCTGCGATCGAGTTTCCCGAGCTTTTCAATCACGGTTTTCGTCCCGATGCCGTTACCGACCAGACATCGGCGCACGACTTGCTCAACGGTTACGTTCCGGCCGGTCTAAGCCTGGAACGGGCGGCGCGGCTGCGCGAGAGCGATCCGAACGAGTACGAACGGCGCGCGCTGGAAAGCTGCGGCGCCCACGTAGCGGCCATGGTGCGTTATCTCGATGCGGGCGCGATCGTTTTCGACTACGGTAACAACATTCGCGCGCAAGCCGAACGCGCCGGCTTGGCCCGCGCGTTCGCGTTCCCGGGCTTCGTACCGGCGTTCATCCGGCCGCTGTTCTGCCGCGGCTCGGGACCGTTCCGGTTTGCGGCACTCTCCGGCGATCCGGCCGACATCGCGCGCTGCGACGAAAAGCTGCTCGAGCTTTTTCCGAACGACGCGCCGTTGCGCCGTTGGATCGCGTTGGCGCGCGAGCGCATTTCGTATCAGGGATTGCCCGCACGCATCTGCTGGCTAGGATTCGGCGACCGCCGGAAGGCCGGACTGGCGTTCAACGAGCTCGTGAGCACCGGCGAAGTGAAGGCGCCGATCGTGATCGGTCGCGATCACCTCGACACGGGAAGCGTCGCCTCGCCGTACCGCGAGACAGAAGCGATGAAAGACGGCAGCGACGCCATTGCCGATTGGCCGATTCTCAACGCGCTGCTCAATACGGCCGCCGGTGCGCACTGGGTGAGCGTTCACCACGGCGGCGGCGTCGGCATCGGCTATAGCCTGCATGCGGGCATGGTCGTCGTCGCCGACGGTTCCGACGACGCTCGCGAACGTCTAGGCTGCGTGCTAACGACCGACTGCGGCATGGGCGTCGTTCGTCATGCCGACGCGGGCTACGAGATCGCGATCGAAACCGCCGACGAAAAAGGCATCGATTGGCGATTGTAGTTCGCGCCAAAACTATCGTAACGTGTGATACCGGCGCCGCGCAATGCGGCGTCGGTTTTGATGCGCTCGGCCGAATCGACGACGGAGCGATTCTCATCGAAGACGGGCTCGTCAAAGCCGTGGACAAATCCGACGTCATCCTGAGCTCGTCGAAGGACGCCGAAGTCATCGACCTCGACAACTGCGTCGTCGTTCCCGGTTTCGTCGACGCGCACGCCCACCCGTTCTTCGCCGGCGATCGCGAGCCTGACTTTGCGGCCCGTCAGCGCGGTGAAAAGCCGCCCCTCGGCATGCTGTACACCGTCGAGCGCACGCGCCAGGCGTTGCTGGAACCCGATGCTTTTTACGAAGCGACCCTGCGGCCGCGATTGCGCACGATTTTGGCTCACGGTACGACGACTCTGGAGACGAAGACCGGCTACGCGCTGCACAAGCCGGGTGAGGCGGCACTGCTCGATCTGATCGCGGAGCACCGCAACGACCCCGACGTGCCTTCTTTGGTACCGACGTTTCTCGGCGCGCACGCGCTGCCGCCTGAGTTTGCGCGCGAAGATCGCTTCGTCGACTATCTCATCGATCAGGTCGTTCCGGCCGCCGCCGCGCACGGCGCAGCTTACGCCGACGCGTTCTGCGAACCGGGGTTTTTCTCGCCGGAACAGACCCGACGTTACCTCGATGCGGCCCGGCGGCAGGGCATGCGCTTGCGCGTGCACTGCGACGAAATGTCGCACGGGGGAGCGGCCGCGATGGCGACGGCGCTCGATGTCGACGCAGTCGACCACTGCAACTACATCACCGACGCAGACGTGCGCGCCATCGTCGAGCGCGGCATCGTAACAGTTGCGTGCCCGGCAACGATCGAGTACCTCGGCTTGCCTCAGCGCGTTCCGGCGCGAGCTTTGCTCGAAGCCGGCGGCACGGTGGCCCTCGCGAGCGACTACAATCCGGGCACGTCGCCGTGTTTCAATCTGCAGACGGTTGCGTACTTCGGTCGGGCTCTCTTCGGGCTGTCGGCGGCCGAAGCGCTCTACGGCGTTACCCGCGCGGCTGCCCACTCGCTGCGCGTCGGCGCCGGGCGAATCGCACCGCGCGTCAAGGCGGATTTCGTTGCGCTCCAAATTGCGTCGCCCGACGAGTTCGGATGGCAGTTCGGCGGCAATTTAGCGCGCGCCGTCTTCAAAAGTGGCGAGCGCGTTGGTTAACGAACTCGTGCGCTGCAAGCGCGCGCTGGTCTCCGGGGAGTTGCGCGAGGATTTTGCGTTCGTCGTGCGCGATGGAACGATCGTCGCCGGCGGGAACTTTCTCGACGTTCGCGAGCAGGCACGCGATCTCGACTCGCGATCGTTTCCTGTCGACCGGCTCGTCGTGCCCGGCTTCGTCAACGGTCACAGCCACGCGTACCAGATTCTGCTGCGCGGCTGGGCCGACGACTGGCCGTTTGCGAAATGGCGGACCGAGGCCCTGTACAAGGTCGTGCCGCAGCTTACGCCGGACGACGTCTATTGGACGTTCGTCGCGGCGTTTTCGGAGATGCTCGCCGCCGGCATTACGACCGTTGCCGAGTTCTTTTATCTCAACGGTGCGGGGAACGCGCACGCCGAGGCGGCAATTCGCGCGGCGGCCGACACCGGCATTCGACTGGTGTTCGCGCGCACGTGGATGGACGCCGGCTACGTGCCGCCGCCGTTTCGCGAAACGGCGGACGTCGCCGCCGAGCGAACGCGGTATCTGATGACGCGTTATCCCGAGGCGAACGTATGCGTCGCGCCGCACTCGCTGCACGCCGCGTCGCAGGAGATGATTCGCGCTGCCGCAGAGTTCGCACGCGAGTTCGACTGCATGATGCACGTCCACGTGGCCGAGGCGCCCTATGAGGGCGAACAGACGCTCGAGCGGTACGGGGCGACGCCTATCGCGCTGCTCGAGAAGCTCGATGCGCTCGACGCACGCACGGTAGCAATCCACGCGATCTACCTGAGCGATGCGGAAAAGGAAGCGATCGCTCGTGCCGGGGCCCGCGTCATTCACAATCCCATGACCAATCAGTATTTGGGCGACGGGATTTGCGACGTGACGGCATTTCAAGAGCTCGGCGTTACGATGGGACTCGGAACCGACGCCGACGTCAAGCCGTCGCTCCTCGACGAGATGCGCGCTGCTGCGCTGCTGCAAAAAGTGCGCCGGCTCGACGGCAGCGCGCTGCCCGCGACGACCGCATTCGCGCTGGGCACTACGCAAGGTGCAAAGGCGCTACGCGTGGCAGCCGGCGACCTGTCGGCCGGTCATGCTGCAGACTACGTAGTGCTCGATGCTGCGAAGATCGATCCATGGGCTCCGCCGCTCAATGCGCTGATATATCGCGGTGAAGACGCATGGGTGCAGGGTACGTTTGTATCCGGGCGGCGAGTCTACGTCGGCGAGCCGTCCCAGCTCGCGCGGCGCGCCTGGGAGGCCGTTGCGAAAATCGCGAAGCGCGTCGTTTGCTAACTTGGAGGTTCACGTGAGGCTTCGAAATCTTTTGAGCTACTCCGCATCCGCGTTGCTGTTGTTCGGACTGGTTGCTTGCGGCGGAAACAAATCCGCGAACACGGCCGCGACGCCGGTCGAGGGCGCCTCGAACAGCACCCTATACAACGGCACGCAAATGAGCAACGAGAATGCGACGAACATCCCCGATTGCGGCGCCGTCAAAGCCGTATGGGTGAATACGAAGACGAAGGTATATCACGAGCAGGGCGATCCGAGCTACGGACATACCAAGCACGGCAAGTATATGTGCCCCAGCCAAGCGTCGAAAGAAGGCTACCATCCGGCGGGCGGCGGCAGGCATCATAAGACGATGTGACGTTCGATAGCTGCGAGCGCGTCGGGAAGGTTTTCGCGGCCGTATCCGATACGCACGCGCTCGTTTCCGGCATCGAACACACTGCTCGGCAGCAATAACACTCCGGCGCGCTCGACGAGATCGGCGCAGAGGGCGTCGGTATCGCTACGCAGATAACGCGGAAAGGCCGTCGTCCCGGCGCGTGGGCGATGCCACTGCCACGCGTCTGCGTGACGCGCAAAAAATGCGTCGAGCAGATCGAGGTTGCGCGCGACGATGCGCTGCACCCGGGCGATCAGCGCGTCGCCGTGCCGCATCGCCAGCGCCGCGAGAAACTCGCTCGGCGCGGAGTTGCAGATGGTCAAGTAATCTTTGAACGCTGCGACGCGGTCGTAGAAGGCACGATCGCGCGTCGCAAGCCAGCCGATGCGGAGACCCGCTAGGCCGTAGGCTTTGGCCGTTCCGCCCAGAGAGATGCCGCGCTCGTAGAGATCGCAAACGGGCGGATGGCGGTCGGCCGCATCGCGCTCGGTGCCGCGATACACCTCGTCGGAGATCAGCCACAATCCGCGCTCGCGCGCGATCGCAACAACTCGTTCGAGGCGAGGACGATCGAAGACGTAGCCCGTCGGATTGCTCGGGGACGTAATGACGATTGCGCGCGTCTGCGGCCGCAAGAGCGCTGCCAGCTCGCCGGGATCCGCCGCACCGTCGCGCTCGAGATCGACGTTCCAGCGCGAGACGGTCGCGCCGATAGCCTCGGCGATGGAATACTGCGACTGATACGCGGGAAACTGGACGACGA
This sequence comes from Vulcanimicrobiota bacterium, assembly GCA_963715435.1. Taxonomy (GTDB): domain Bacteria; phylum Vulcanimicrobiota; class Vulcanimicrobiia; order Vulcanimicrobiales; family Vulcanimicrobiaceae; genus JAFAHZ01. The sequence continues at coordinate 511,164 of OY970243.1, read as the reverse complement.
TATGATCGCCCGCGCCGACCGCGCAGTTGATCGCCGTAAAGATTGCTTCTTGCGTTCCGCCGTGCACCAAGACGCCGTCCGGACCCGTCACCGGATAGAGCCCGCCGATGGCGTCGCGCAGCTCGACTGCGCCGCGCGATTCGGTATAGCCGAGCCAGGTGCTCGCAAAGCGTTCGGCCGCGCCGTCTTCGAACGCCAGCAGCTCGCCGATCGGCATCGATTCCGGATCGCTCGAACAGAGCAGGTACTTCGTCGTAAACTCGTAGCGCGCGAAGTACCGCTCGAGCGCGAACGGCTGCGGCTTCACAGCAGCTCCCTTATGGCGCGCATGAAGGGCGCAAAGCGCGCGTTGTTCTCGGGCGTCGACGGTAGACCGGTATACACGACGATCGTAAATCGGCGCCCTTCGCCGGTAACGAGTATGCCGCCGTCGTGTGTAACCTCGCTCGTGTCGCCCGTCTTGTGCGCAAAGCGGTCCCACGAAAGTAAACCCCGGCTCAGCTTCTCATTCCATTCTTGCGCGGCGAGCATATCGCGCAGCAGCGCCGCGTGCGGAATCGCGTTCTCGGCGGCCGCGCGCATCAGATGCGCGCAATCGGCCGCGGGGTGAGCGTTGCGACGGATGCCATCCCATCCCGCATCTTCGATCAACGGCTCGCTGCCCGAAAGTTTGCGGTGGAACGCCGTGGCGTGCAGACCCAGTTTTTGCTGGGCGATCTCGGTAGCTCGCTGGCGGCCGACGACGTCGAAGAGTACGTTCGTGGCGACGTTGTCAGACCGGGCGACCGCCAGCCACATTACCTCGCGCAGCGTGCTTTTATACCCCGGCACCATCGGCGAGGCCGAATCGTTGGCCGTCATGTTGGACGCCTCTATCACGACCTCGGAGTCGAGCGGCGGCAGGTGCCCCGCGGCGATTTCACTGAGCGCCGCGGCCACCAGCGGTACCTTAATCATGCTGGCCGGATACAAAGGAAGCTCGGGGTCGAGCGCGACTGGGCCGGCCGCCACGTCCAGCGGGCTTACCAGGATAGATGCCGGCCGGAGGCCTGCCTCGAGGGCCGCCCTCAGAAGAAGGTCCGCGTCAAGGCGCAGAGGGAGTCCTTCCAAAAAGTGTGCGTGTAAGCACTTGCATTCGCCGTACCGGCCGTGCTAGACTGTGCGTGCAAGTACCCACTTGCAGCACGTAGTCCCTCGCCAGCTTGGGAGAAGAGATGAGAAACGTGGTTATCGCGTATCGTCCCGACGCCATTGCAGCCCTCGAAACGGCAGTCCTTGCCGCCCTCGAAGAGGGCGCCGGTCAAGTCGTTCTCGACCTTGACGCGGTCGAGGCGCTCGACAACGAGGGCGTTCGCGGCTTAATCAAGCTTTTGCGCAGCTCGCGCGCTGCGGGTGGAGAACTGGCGCTGAGCGTCAGCAAGCCCGGCGTGCGGCGTACTCTGGCGGTCACGGCGCTCGACCGTCTGTTTCCGATGATTGAGGTCGCCGCATGATCGCACCGCTTCTCGCCGCGCTCGTTGCGACCTGGCCGGCGGCGCAGCCGCCCATGCCGTCCGACGCGCACGCGGTGGTCGAGAAGATGATCGCGCGTAACCCCTCGCTGCAATCGTATAAAGCGCGAGTCCACGTCGACGTGCGCATGCTCAGCTTTCCGTATTTGGCGCCCAAGCTGGACGGCACCTCATACTACAAGCGCCCCGACACGTACGAAGTGATCTTCGATCGCATGCCGAGTTATGCGAAAAGCTTTCAAACACTTTTTGACGACGTCGGCGATCCGGGCGCGTGGGAAAAGGATCAAAACATCGCGCTCGACGGCACCTCGACGCTCTGGGGGCACCCCATGATCGTCCTGCGCCTGACGAAGAAGATTCGCAGCGATATCCTCGATCACACGCTAGCGTACGTCGATCCGTATAGCTACGCGCTCGTAGAGATGCGGTGGTTCTATACGAGCGGCGGCAAGATCACGATGACGCAAACGTATCAGCGCAACGGCCAGAACTACGTGCTCTCGGCGCAGCACGCCGATATCGACATTCCTCACATACACGCGGTCGCGGACGCGTCGTACAACCAATATCAAACCAACGTCGCAACCGCAAGCGGCGAGCAGAAGAACCCATGATCGAAACACGCAAAGGCCCCGCCCTTCGACAGGCTCAGGGTGACACAAAAAGTCCGGAAGAAACGCGCGAGCGCATTCTCACAGCGGCTCGTGAGGTGATCGCCCGCAAAGGCAAGCGCGGCGCGACCACCCGGGAGATCGCCGACGTTGCCGGCGTCAACGAGGCCACGCTCTTCCGGCACTTTGGAACGAAGGAAGCGCTCATTATCGCCGTCGCGCAGCACTTCTGCGGATTCGGCGCGCTTCGGGAAGTGGCGTCTCAGCTCGACGGCGAGCTCGCCGACGATCTGCTCGTCATTGGAAGCACGATGCTCGCGCGGATGGAATCGCAGATGGATATGATCCGCTGGTCGCTGGTCGAGATGGATTACGAGGCGGACATCTTTGCGAGCACGGCATGGCGTCCGCAGCTGGCGATCCTCGAGGTTCTAGTCGACTTTTTAACGCCGCGCGTCGAGCGCGGCGAAGTCCGCGGCGATCCGAAGAAACTCGCGATGATGTTCATGGGGTTGATCTTCATGCATGTCCTAAGCCGCTCGAAGTTTCCGGATTCCGAGCTGCACCAAGGGGGGGACGACGCAGCGCTCCGCTACTATATCGACGTTTTACTCAACGGGGTACGTAAGAACTAATGGACACACGGGAAGCCGACCGTCAGGTTATTGAGAAGCCGCCCGTTAAGGGAACCAACGGCTCGACGGCACACGCGCCCGAACCCCAAGTCGAAGAAGAAGGTAGCGAAAAGCAGGGCGGCTCGCGCAAACGGATTCTTTTCATCGCCGGGGCGGTTGTGGTCGTCGTGCTCTTGGTCGTCTACGGCATCCCCTGGTTGACGTATGCGTTGGCGCATCAAAGCACCGACGACGCTCGCGTCGATGCCGACGTGGTCGCAGTTACCAGCAAAATCCCCGAGCGTATCGACCGGATTCTCGTCAATACGAACCAACCGGTGCACAAGGGTCAGCTGCTGATCGTGCTCGACAACAAAGACGAGCTCGCAAAAGTCTCGCAGGCGCAAGCCCAGTACGATCTCGCGCTAGCCAACCAGCGCACCCTCACGTTGCAGAACCAAGGCGGCGTAACGCAAGCGTCCGGCACGGTCGGCTCGCAAGAAGCGCAAGTTCCGGTTGCGCAAGCCGGCGTTTCGCAAGCCCAGGCGCAACTCCAAGTCGCCGCGGCCGGAGTCCCCGCCGCCCAGCAAGCCTACGATAAGGCGCAAGCCGATTACAATCGCACCGCGTCGCTGGTGAAGTCCGGCGACGTTGCCACGCAGCAGCTCGACGCCGTGCGCGCCGAGCAGGCGCAGGCCGCGGCACAGCTTCAGTCGGCTCAGGACCAAGTCAGTGCTGCCCAAGCCAACGTTGCGGCCGCACAAAGCAAAGTTTCGGCGTCGGAAGCCGGCGTGAACTCCGCACAGGGTTCGCTGACCACGGCGCAAGGTAAGCTGCAGCAGTCGGCGGATCCGAGTCAGGTCGAGGCCGCCAAAGCGCAGCTCGACCTCGCCAAGCAGAATCTCGCGTACACGCGCATTACGTCGGCGATCGACGGCTACGTCGGCGAGAAGAGCGTCGAAGTGGGACAGACCGTCAACGCCGGCACGACCCTGATCACGCTGATTCCCAATCACGTCTACATCACGGCAAACTACAAAGAAACGCAGATGGGCAACATGCGCGTCGGGCAGCCGGTCGACATCAAGGTCGACGCCTATAAAGGCGCCACGTTCCACGGTCACGTGGAGTCGATCAATCCGGCGTCGCAGAACACCTACGCGCTCGTCCCGGCGCAAAACGCTACGGGCAACTTCGTGAAGGTGACGCAGCGCATTCCCGTCCGCATCTCGATCGACGACCCGCGGACCGACATGCCGCTCCGGCCCGGTATGAGCGTCGAGACATCGGTTAAAGTCAAGTAACGGACGCCGGAACATGGAACGCAGCGTGGTCGAAACCGGCCTGCGCAGGGTAATCGTGAGCGTCGCGGTCATCGCGGCCACCCTGTTGGAGATCATCGACACCACGATCGTCAACGTCGCGTTGCCGAATATCCAAGGAAACTTCGGCGTGGCGGTCGATCAGGCGGCGTGGATCGTCACCGGCTACATCATTGCCAACGTCGTCGTGATTCCGATCACGCCGTGGCTGGCGGCGCGCTTCGGCCGGCGCCAGTACTTCTTCGCGTCGATCGTCATCTTCACGACCGCATCGCTGATGTGCGGCTTCTCGGGCAGCTTCAGCCAGCTCGTTTTTTGGCGCATCGTCCAAGGTTTGGGCGGCGGCGGATTGATCTCGACGTCGCAAGCGATTCTGCGCGACACGTACAGGCTCGACGAACAGGGTAAAGCCCAGGGCATCTTCGCGATGGGCGTTATCGTCGGGCCGGCGCTCGGCCCGGTGCTCGGCGGGTGGATTACCGACAACTGGAACTGGCATTGGTGCTTTTTCATCAACCTGCCGGTCGGGATCGTCGCCGCAACGTTGATTTGGTTCTTCCTGCGTAATCCGTCGGATCCGCAGCGCAAGAGGCTGGATTGGATCGGCCTCGCACTGCTCGCGCTCGGGCTGGGATCGATGCAGTACGTGCTCGATCAGGGGCAGCAGTACGACTGGTTCGACGACGGAAACATTCGGCTCTTTACCACGCTCGCCGTTGCCGGACTCGGTGCGTTCGTGTGGTGGACCTTGCGCTCGGCCAAGCCGATCGTCGATCTGCACGTGCTTCGGCTGCGTCAGGTCTGGGCGGGCAGCTTACTGGGCGCGGTCCTCGGCATCAGTCTCTACGGCTCAATTCTCGTGCTGCCGCAGTATCTGCAAAACTCGCTCAACTTTACGGCGACGCTTTCGGGACTGACGATCCTCGTGCGCGCAGGGGCGATCATGTTCTTCACGCCGCTGACCGCTGCGCTCGCCGGACGAGGCGTCGTCGATCCGCGCGTCTCGACGGCGGTCGGATTCGTTTTGCTCGGCGTTTCGAACTGGATGCTCGCCGGCGTCACTACGCCCGAGACGCAGTTCGGCACGCTGGTCGCGTCGCTGATCCTCAGCGGCATCGGACTGTCGCAGATCTTCGTGCCGCTTTCGATTGCAGTGCTCGGCGGCGTGCCGGACAAAGAGGTGCCGGCAACGTCGGCATTCTTCAACCTGTCGCGTCAGGTCGGCGGCAGCATCGCGACGGCCGTGCTCGTGACCTTGCTCGTTCGCGGAACGACGGTCCATCAGACCGAGCTCGCCGCCACGCAGACGCTCGCGCACGCGCCGACCGTTCAATATCTGCAGACGGACGCGTCGCCGGCATCGCATATAGAACTGGGTAATTTGGTGGCACGGCAAGCTGCCGTACAATCGTACGCAGACACGTCGCGTTGGGTCGCGGTCATCACGATCGGCCTGACGCCGCTGGTTCTGCTGCTCAACAAACCGCGTCTCGGACCCGTTGCCTCGAAGTAGGAGGGAGTTTACGTGAAATCCGTTCGACCGATTCTCGCCGGCATCGCCTTAGTCGCCGCGCTCGCGGCAGTCGTACCATTGCAGCCGGCATTCGCGCAAGGTTAGCCCAGCCAAAGCGAGTGATTCCGACGCCGGTACCGTCACCGATTCTACCGGCGGTACCGACAGTCGCACCCGGTTACGCCGCGCCGAAAGTCGCGCCGAGCTGCCGCGACCATCATCGGCGTCACGCAACAGCCGTTCGTCGGTATCGCACTGCAAGACGCAGTTGCGATGTCGCTGTTGAAAAATCCGTCCCTCGCAGTGTCGGCATCGAATACGAAGATCGCGCACTTTCAGGTCGTTCAAGCGAAAGGGCCCTTCGACGTGCATTTTCTCGTCGAGCCGTCGACGAGCTTCCAGGTCTCACCTCCGCTGTCGCTGTTTGCCGGCGGATCCGCCGATGAATGTCAACCCCAACGCGTCCTCGTCGCCGGGGCCCGGCTACGTGACTCAACATCAATCCGGCTTTCAGTATGGCCTAGGGGGTCAGACGATCAACGGCACGCAGTATTCGGCCGGCATTCAGCAAGACGCGTCGTACAACAACACGGGACTCAACACGTTTAATCCGTCCTATCTGGCCTCGCTGAATCTCTCCGTGACGCAGCCGCTGCTGAAAAATTTTGGAATGAACGCTGCGAAACGTCAATACAAGCTTTCGTTCGTTAACGAAGATGCGTCGACGGCGCAAGCAATGGTCGACGCTTCAAATACGATCTCGCAGGTCGAGGATGCATACTGGAATCTCGTGTCTGCTTGGCGCAACGTTGCTATTCAGGAGTCAGGCGCTCAAAGACGCGGTCGCACAGCAAGGGAGCCAAGTACGTCTTGGCCAAACACGGTGCAGCAGCGCCGATTGACGCCGTCGAGACTTCAACGGCGGTCGCGCAGTTTCAGGACCAAGTTTTCTCGGCGCTGCAAAATGTTCCGAGCTGCAAAACCAACTTAAGGCACTCATCGTTACCGACCCGGGCGATCCGATCTGGATGGCTAATCTCGTGCCCACGTCGTCGGTTCTCCACATTCCGAGCCCCTCCGACCTCAACACGATTATCGCCGTTGCAGACGAAAATCGACCCGAGGTTCGCCAAGCAAAAGATAAGCGGGATCAGGCAGCCATCGACCGCGCCTTTGCACGTAACCAGTCGCTTCCCCAAGCCGACCTTACTGCGCACGTATCATGAGCAATGGCTTTGCCGGACTGCTAGCGCCCGTTCCACCGTTCCTGAACTCGATATGCTCGCAAGGGTACCGGACTTACGACGTGCCCGACGCCGCCGCCGCATACACAAGGGACGATGGCGTATGCCTATCACAATCTGTGGGCAGACATCTTTCCGACGCTGAACATCAACTTTACGGTCAACTTCCCGCTACAAAATGATCTAGCCAACGGTCTCAAAGGTCGAAGCCGCCGAGGAAGAATATCAGGCACAAGTGATGACCGAAGGCGTCGCAGGAGCGCATCTCGTTCGAAGCTCGTAACGCACTTGCAGACGTACGAATCGGCACTTTCGCGCTTAAACGCGGCGCGGCAGGGTCGCGAAGCCGCGGAGCAAGTCTATGCGAGCGAACAGCGCAAATTTAAAAACGGTGCGTCTACCACGTACCTCGTGCTCCAACGCCAGGACGAGCTCAATCAAGCTCGACTGAGAGAATTGAGCGCGCAGACGTCGCTTAACAAGTCGATAGTCGAGCTCGATCGCGTCGAAGGCACGATCCTGACGAATAACGGCGTGAACCTCAAGACCTTGGGAACGCAAGCGCTCGCCACAGCGGGCCCCTCCCCCAAACCATGATGAACGATGTCATGTTAAAGCGATTCGAGAATCCGGACGCAGTCCGGACGTTCGATAAGGGAAAGTTTGAGGTCGTCGCTGGGAGCGCGACCGCCGCGATGGATGACGGGGCGAACCACGACCCAGGAAAAAATCGACTGAGGTAAATCCAAAGCCGTTTTCGAGCCGTTGTGATGGCAAGTAGTTCCTAGAAAAGCCACCACAAGGGAGTTTCTATGGTTCGCCGGCCCATCTGGGCGTTGTCGAGCTTGGCTTTGATTTGCCTTTGCGCAGGCGCGGCGAACGCCCATCCGCTCGGCAACTTCACGATCAATCACCTCGCCGAAGTGCAAACCGGGCGCGACTCCATCGTGGTGCGCTACACCGTCGACGTTGCAGAGATTCCAACCTTTCAAATCATGCACGCATCAGCGGGCGCTTGGCAGGGCGCGCCGCGTCAACGCTGGCTGAATTGGGAATCGTCCGTCGTCGCCTCAGATCTGCACGTTACCGTAGACGGCGTGCGCCAAACCCTTCGCGTGCGAGACGCGCGAGCTCAGCTGCGTCCCGGCGCAGGCGGATTGCCGACGCTCTACTGGACCGCGACGTTACACGCGGCGGTCGCCCCCGGAATCGAACATCACGTTGAGATCGCCGATCGCGTCTACGCGGACCGCCGCATCGGCTGGAAAGACATAGTCGTCGCACCGCAGAGCGAGCCGACCGCACGGCTTACGCGCTATCCCACCGCGGCCCTCGCATCTCCGCGGCATAACGACGCCGCGTCCTTTACGATGACGGCGTCGGGCGTCGCAAGCAACGTTCGCATCGATGAAGACGAAAGCGTCGAAAGCACGGGCGCGCCGCTCGCGAGCACGGGACTGCTCTCCGATCTTTTCTCCCGATCAGACCGCACCGCATGGTTTGTCGCGCTGACGGTCTTGCTGGCCTTCGGTCTAGGCGCGCTCCATGGACTCGAGCCGGGACACGGCAAGGCGCTGCTCGCGTTCACGTTGGTCGGCGCGCGTGCAACCGTCGCGCAAGCGGGTATTCTCGCCGCCGCATTGACCTTCGCGCATACCATCGCCGTTTTGCTGCTTGGCGTTGCGCTCTTTGCGTTCGCCGATTTTGCGACGGAACGTGTCTTCGCATGGATAACGCTTGTCTCCGGGATCGCGGTGGCCGTCGTCGGCGCGCGCGCCCTCAACGCGGCGATCGCCCATGCATCGCCTGTCCACGCTCACAGCCACGATCTCGGCATCGCATCGGACGATCGCCGGCAGCTTAATCTGTGGAGTGCGATCGTTGCGGCCGGCAGCGGTGGTATTGCGCCGTGCCCCGCGGCCATCGTCGTGCTGCTGACGGCGCTGCGCCTGCACCGCATCGGTGAAGGACTGCTGTTAATCGTCGTTTTTAGCCTGGGGCTAGCGACCGTATTGACCGCGCTCGGTATTGCGGTCGTCAAGGGAGCCGCGTGGCTCTCTAAGAGGAAACGCTTCGATCGCTTCGCGCGCTATGCACCCATGCTCACCGGCGCCGTTATTTGCACGCTGGGAGCGTTAATGGTCGGGCAGGGGTTCGTCCAGCAAGGCATTGCCGTGTCGGCGCCGCTCGTCGCGTTCCTCACGCTGGCCGCGATCGCCGGCTTCGTCCTCGTTCCTCGCCATCAACACGGAGATGTAAGAACGACATGATGCTTGCAAGCGCTTTCACCGTGTACGCCCTCGGTATGCGCCACGGCGCGGATCCGGATCACCTCGCCGCAATAGATGCGATGACGCGCAACGCGGCGGCGCGCTCACCGCGCTTGAGCCGATTCGTAGGTGCATTTTTTGCGGGCGGACATACCGTCATGGTCGTTTCGATCGCCGCACTGGTCGGTTTGTTGGGCGCGCATTTCGCCGCGCACGGCGATGCCATCGAACGTATCGGAACCGTTGTGTCGATCGCAGTGCTCCTCTTACTGGCCGCGCTGAACGTGCGGCAGCTGCTTCGCGGCGAGAGCGACCGTGCGACGGGCATACGTTTGCGCTTGATCCCCAGACGCCTTCGCGAGGCCGGCCATCCGGCTGCCGCCGTGCTGGTGGGTTTGCTTTTCGGATTCGGATTTGAAACGTCGAGCCAAATCGCCGCCTATGCCACGATCTTCGGCGCGCATGCCGGCGCGATCGGGTCCGCGATCGTGGGCGCTACGTTCTGCCTAGGCATGATGACGACTGATTCCCTGGACTCGATGCTCGTGCATCGTCTCGTCACGTACAACGGCGGGCGGGCGCCCTGGATCGCGCGCGTCTGGATTGCCGGCGTCACGGCGTGTGCGCTCTTCGTCGCCGGATTCGAAGCGTTGCAGCTCGCCGGCATCGCGCCTGCCGGCTCGGAGCTGACGATGAGCGCCGTCCTCGTCGGCGGCCTCCTTACGATTTTCCTCTGGGTTCATCACTCAACGCGGTTCGCCAGCAGTGCGTCCCGCGGCACTACCGGAGCAACGACACTCATGAACATCCTGAAATCCATGGGCGTGATCGCTTCGGTGTTTCTGCTCGCGTTCGCCATCTCGCTCTACTCGATGCGTGTGGCGCGCGGGTCGGATCACCAAGACTCGCCTACCGTCGTCAAGAATCCGCTTGCCGACATCACCGACGTCTTTGCCTTTCCAGATCCCCACAACGCCGAGAACATCGTCCTTGTCATGGACGTCGATCCGCTCATTCCGGCCGGCATGACGGCCGGTCACGCACTCGATCCAAACGTGCTCTATCAGTTCAAGATCGCGGGCGGCGTGGGCGCGCGCGATTATAAGGAAACTACCGTGCTGCAGTTCCTCGCCGACGCGAGCGGCACGGCACAGCATATCACGCTGTACGGTCCTGCCAAGCCCAACGAAGCGGGAACGACGAATACGCTCGTCAAGCCGACGGGTGCGTTCGATTTTGACTCGATTTCTTCGTTGGCCGGCGGAAAGATCAAGGTCTTCGTCGGACCTCGCCGGGAGCCGTTCTTCTTCGACTTGGCGCAGTTCTTCAAGATCGTTCCCGACCGCAACTATCAGAACCATCCCAATCCGCCGCCGCCGTCGGCGACGTCGTTTAACTTCCCGAAGGCGCACGGGCCCGTCAAGGACATTATGGGCAAGAGCTACGGCACTGCCGGCAAGCTCGGCTGCATCATTCACAAGCCCAGCAACTTGCTTTACAACTACGACGTTCTCACGATCGCCGTCGATCTTCCGAAGTCGATGCTCGCCAAGCCCGGCGTGGTGGGACTGTGGGCGACCACGGCTACACCCGACGGCAAAGCCGAATAGGAGCAAGCAGATGAAACCACGATTCACGATCCTTGCCGTCGCCGTAGCGGCCGCCGTCGGCATGATTCTCGGCGGCTGCGCGGGACGCAGCACCGGCACGGGAACGCTACTCCCTTACTCCGTAGCGGCACTCAATCGGCCAAACGGCGCCTCGGCGAAGTCGTACATCCAGATCGAGCTCTTGGCGCGCCCGGCGGTGAAAGAAGCCTTCGAGGCGTTCGAGAGCCACGATAAGACTAATCGTTCGGAGCCCTATGACGACCGCACGCTGCATAAGCAAATCGGTTCGTTCACGCGGCTTTTCCGTTCGAAGACGATCGCGTCGGCGCTACAGAGCATCCTCTATCCCAACGAAATGAAGCTCGATCTCTCGCAGGATGCGAGAACTGCATCCTATCTCGGCGTTGAGACCGGCGGCGCGACGGGAAGCAAGTTCGGGGGACGCGCGCTCGACGACGACATCATCGACCTTTCGTTGGGAGCGATTTTCGGCAACACGCTGTCATATCTGGGCGTTGCCGACGACGGGAAAGAAGCGCCGTGTTTGACGACGGACAACGTCGGTTACGCGAGCACGACCCGTAGGTCGTTCCCGTTCGTGCAGAAGCCGCAGTAACGTGGCTCGGCTCGTTCTCGCGGCGATTGCCTGCGCGGCGATCGCCGCGTGGCCGGGAGCGCTGATCGGAAGAATGGCGGCTTTACGCGGTTCCCCCCATACGGCTCCCGTGCTGCGAGACTACCTCGACCGCGATCGAGTGATTGCATTTTACGAGCGTGAGTCGTTGCGTAGTCCCGACGATCAAATTACCGCGCGCATGTTGGCCGCCCAATATCTCGAGCGATTTCGCGAAAGCGGTGATTTTGGCGACGTCGCGCGCGCGGCGCGCGCTGCCCGTCTGTCGTTGGCGTTGCAGCCATTCGGTAACGACGCGGCCGACTCGACCCTTGCGTCGGTCCTATTGGCGTATCACGATTTTCATGGAGCCTTACGCTATCAGCGCGAGGCTCTTGCGGCCGTTCCTTCCAACGACGATGCTCGCGCACAGATTGCATCGATTCTCATGGAGTTGGGCCGGTACGACGAAGCCGGAAAAATTATCAGTCGACCGCCGGCGGACCGAAGTCCGCCCTGGAAGGCGGTTGCGGCGAGGTACGACGAGGTTACCGGGCAGCTGGCGCTGGCGCGCAACGAGATGCGCGAAGCGGCGGCGACGGTAGATGAGATGCTCTCGATTCCGGCCTTCGTACGCTCCTGGTTTCACGTCCGCGCGGCGCAACTGGCTTTTGAAGACGGCGACGACGATGCCGCCGGCCCGGAGCTCGACGAGGCGCTTCGTATATTCCCCGATAATGCTGCGGCCCTATTGGTGCGAGCGCAATGGCATCGGGCGCACGGAAGATGGCGCGATGCTCTCGCGGCGGCGGCACGTAGCGCCGAGCTCTATCCGCTTCCGCAAGCGTTGGCTTACGAAGCCGACGCGCAGCGCGCGCTGGGCGACCGAGCGGGCGCAGCCCAGACCGATGCGCTCGTCGACGCCGAGCGGCGCTTGTATAACGTACAGGGTATCAACGACCGCCTGCTGGCAATGTACTACGCGCAGCGGCGCACGCATTTGGACGACGCTTTGCGCTTTGCTCGCGCCGACCTCGTGAGGCGCGGCGACGAAATCTACGCCGACGACACGATGGCGTGGGTGCTTGAAGCGGCAGGCCAACCGGCGCGGGCGTATCGCTTCGCGGTACGCGCGGTGCGTCTGGGAACGACCGATCCCCTCGTGCAGTATCACGCCGGAGCCATCGCGATGGCAGCCGGACACCGCGAGCAGGGCCGGCGGCTGCTCGAAGCCGCGCTGCGAGAGAATCCCTATTTCGACGCGTTCGGGGCAGATGACGCCCGCCGCATCCTCAACGAAGATCGCCGTTATTGAAGCGTACCTTCGGGCCCCACGGTCGAACGGACGTCGCGCCATTTGACGGTTCGGCCGAAGAGGCTGCATAGCCAGATTGCAAGACTCATTAAGTCGCGAACCGGCAGCAGCCATCCACGCGTAGGACGTTCGTTGCGCAGCGCGCGGCGCGATGCGGCATGCAGGCACCAGCGCAGCGCCGCCACGTAGACCAATAGCGTGAACGACGGCCAGCTCCGGCGCCACCAAGAGAAAGAGAACGCTGAACGGCAGCGCGTACATCACGAACGAGAACGCGTACCCCGCCGGGGCCTGCGCGCGTTTGGTGCGGGCCCATCGGAGCTCGTGCGACCAAAGGTCCCTGAAGTGCGTTTCGGGCACCGAGGTCTTCACGGTGTAGCGGCAAAGCGTAACGTTGCGGCCGTGCTTTGTCACCAACTCTCCGAGCGCGTGATCGTCGGCGAGATACGGCCCAAGCGCTTCCAAGCCGCCGATGCGCTCCAGGAGATCTCGGCGCACGGCCACAGTGGCGCCCAGGCAAAAGCGCAGCGGTCCCAGCGCGAGCGCCACCAGCACGGAGGGCAAGAACTCGTCCTCGAGATGCAGCGTTCCGAGGTCCGACACCCACGTATCGTTGGGAACGCCTCCGTAGAGACACGTGGTCGCTCCGGTCGATTCGGTCGCGAACTCGGCGGCGATCGCCCGAAGGTAGCGCGGCGTTACCAGCACATCGCTGTCGGCGATGATCACGATTTCGCCGTTCGGATCGGCTCCGCGCTTGGCCAGATTCGCGATCTTCGGATTGGCCATAGCGTCGTTGTGTCCGACCGCGACGCGAGTTCGCACGTCAGGAAAATCGCGGCAAACGCGGTCGACGGTCTCTAACGCCGGGTCGTTCTCGCGGAGGCAAAACACGACTTCAAAGTCGGGATAGTCTTGCGCGCAAAACGACGCGAGGTGTTCGTAGAGGTCGCGCTCGGCGCCGGCAATCGGCTTGAGCACCGTGATGCTGGGTGCGAACTCGTCGTCGATCGTGGAAAAGCTGCGCCGCGTAAACGCGAGGGTGCGGATCACGGCGAGCGTCAAATACGCCAGTCCCGCACACGTAATGGCGAGCAGTGCGGCGCTTAGCACAAAGAGCCGTACGTGACGTTTGCGATGTTGTTGCGAGTTAGGGCGGCGCGGACGGCCGGGCTGGTCAGCGCCGCAAGCTCTTCTTTCCATTGAAACCGTTCGGTGCCCGTGTCGGCGCCTTCAAACGGGCCAGTGGCCGGATGAAAGAACAGCTCGGTGACGCCGTCGGGGAGCGCGTCGAGCATCCGCAGCACGCGCGTTTCGTTCATCGCACCGGCGTCGTTGACGCCGTACGCATAATCGTTGCTCGCGACGATCTGTCGTCGCGCGCGGGCACGCATGAGCGCCACCCAGGGTTCGATCGTGCGCGTTCCACCGTAGGGTTCGCGCGGAATGCGAATCGCGCGCATGCCGAAGTCGTGCCCTACCTTGAGAATCAAGCGGAACACCGTGGGATGCACGTGCATGTGGCTCTGCGCGTCGACGTGATCGAGCGGCAAACCGGTCGCCGTGAACCGCTCGAACTGGGCGCGAATCTCGGCCTCGAGTTGGCGCCCGGCGCCGGGGCGAAAGAAGAACGTGACGCCGGCGCCGACTAAATCGGTGAGAAAAAGCCCGTCTCTTCCGATGATGGCGGGAATGCGTTCGGGCGGCAGCACCGGCCTTCCGTGAACGAGCACGACGTGCAATCCGACCGCCAGCGACGGCAGGCTCCTTGCTCGCGCAACGGCGTCATCGAACTCGGGAGCGCCAACCATGAGACTCGCCGAGCGCAGCACGCCGTCGCGATTGGCGATCTCGACGGCTTCGTTGACCTCGCGCGAGATGCCGAAGTCGTCCGCGTTAAAGATGACGCGTTTGATGTTATCCCGTCCTTCGACTTCGCTCGCTAGCGCTCGCTACGCTCAGGATGACAATTTTGAATGAAGCATGCCGGCGGCAAGATTGTCCACGAGCCACACCAATCGCCCCGACGATGGATTGACGACCTGCGCCGGATATCTCGACGGATCTGCCGGCCCTTCGAGTACCTTCGCCAAGATGTCCGCTTTCTCGGATCCTTCGACCGCGAACGCGACGGTGCGGCCGAGGTTGATCAGCTTCGGCGTCATCGTAACGCGCCACATGTTTTGCGATTGTGCAAAGACGGCGCGAACGAGCACGGAATCGTGCAAATCCGGCGGCGAGCCGGGAAAGAGTGAAGCCGTGTGACCGTCGGGCCCAAGACCCAGCAGCACGAGATCCAGATGCGGCGGGTCGGCGAGATCGGAACGAATGATCGAGGCGTAGTTGTTGGCGGCCACGCCGGGATCGGCTTCGCCCCGAATTCGGTGAACGTTGACGTTTGGGATCGGAATCTTGTCCAGAAACGCCTTGCGCGCCATACGATAGTTCGACTGCTCGTCGTCGGGCGGCACGCACCGCTCGTCGCCAAAGTAAATAAAGACGTCCTTCCACGGCAGGGCCATGCTGCGCGGTTCTTCCGCGAGCAGCTCGTATGCGCGCCGCGGAGTATTGCCTCCGGAGAGCGCGACGCGGAAACAGCCGCGGTCGGCCATCGCCGTTTGACCGACGTCGATGAAGAGATCGGCCAACGCCGCCGACACCGCCTCGGAGTCGGGATAAACCTTGATCTCACCGCGTGCCATCAGGCGTTCACCTTTCTGCGCTGCAGGATCTCACCGGCAGCCATGAGCGACTCCACGAAAACACGATCTTGATGTCCGGTTAGAATCGCTCGCTCGACGAGCGTCGCGATATCCATGTTGTTGATCGGACGCGCGCGCCGGGCATGCTGTTTCGCTCCGCTGACGGTTAGAACGATGGCCTCGCCGCTGTCGCCGCCGACCTCGGCGACGAACTCCGTCTCGGTCGATTTCATCGCGACACGCCGTATACGCCTGGCGGCACCTTCGCGCTGAATCGAAAAATCGATCTGAACGCCGAACCGGTTGCAGAACGATTCCGGCGAGCACGGCGTCCACTCGAGACGGCTGGCCAGCCATCCGAGCAGGTAGTACGCTTCCGAATCCGAGCCGCACGTGATCTCGACCTTGCGCAGATCGAAGAGCTCACGGATGACGTCTTTGCCGTCGAAGAAAAGCGCGATGCTTTCTTGCCACGACGCCAGCCGCAGGTACGCTACATCGCCGATGGAGACCTTGGGATGGGCTTTGACGAAGGTCACGAGCTCGCGCAGCGCCTGGTCGTCTTCGTCGAGCACGGAGCTGTTGTAGACGACGGTGCGCATGCGTTCCGCTAGCGTAGCAAAGCGCGGATCTTCGCCGATACCGGCAGCCGCCCAAACCAAGACGACGGGTGCTTCCGGTAAGCACAGCGTGCCGACTGCGGATTGCAGCCCATCGGCATTCGCGCCCTTAATGCCGAGTTCGATCCAATCGCCGCGCGTCTTGACGCAGTCGGCGTGCGTCCCACACTCGCTGCCGACGACGCGCAGGGCGTGATCTTGCGTTCCATCGAGGACGATGACGCGCGACGGATGCTTAACCGCCAGCGCGTGGATGCGATCGCGCGCCCAATCGCCGACGCCGGGATCGCTGAAGAAGACCACCACCGTCATGGTTGCGACGTTCATGTCGCGGCGGTTGCGCCGGCGCTCGGTGATTTCGCCGAGCACTGAATGGATATCCAAGCTCATCTCAGGCTCACAGCTGGCGCCAATCCGGGAAGAGCGTGGCGGCCGCTTGCGGCCCCTGGCTCCCCGACGCGTAGTTCGGGAACGCGAAGTCTTTCGTATTCTGCCAGGTCTCCAGAACCGGCATGACGATCTCCCAGGCGCGCTCGACGGCATCCCAGCGCGTGAAGAGCGTCTGATCGCCTCGCATCACGTCGCCGATCAGCCGCTCGTACGCCGGCGGCGACTGCACGCCGAAGCCGGAACCGTAGTTGAAATCCATGTAGACGCTGCGGACGTGATCTTTGGGACCCGGAACTTTGGCCTCGAACCGCATCGCGATGCCTTCGTCGGGCTGGATTTTGATCACGAGCATATTAGGATCGATCGCGTCCGTGCCGTCACCGTAGAAACGGTGCGGAATGGCTTTGAACGTAACGACGATCTCAGAGACCTTCCGCGCCAGGCGTTTACCGGAGCGCAGGTAGAACGGCACGCCCGACCAGCGCCAGTTGTCGATGCAGTATTTCACCGCGGCATAGGTCTCGGTGTTGGAGTCGCGCGAAACGTCGTCCTCGTCGCGATAGGCCTTGACGGGCTTTCCGTCGATCGTGCCCGGTCCGTACTGGCCGCGCACCGACCTCGACGCGACTTCCTCGTAGGCGGGCGGCGAAATCGCCGACAGCACCTTGTATTTTTCGCTGCGGATGTCGTCGGCCGCCGAGCTGATCGGCGGCTCCATTGCCACGAGAGCGAGCAGGTTGGTCACGTGATTTTGAATCATGTCGCGCAGCGCGCCGGCGTGATCGTAGTAGCCGCCGCGCTCTTCCACGCCTAGCGTCTCTG
Source organism: Vulcanimicrobiota bacterium (assembly GCA_963715435.1). GTDB lineage: Bacteria > Vulcanimicrobiota > Vulcanimicrobiia > Vulcanimicrobiales > Vulcanimicrobiaceae > JAFAHZ01. Next base: position 494,004 of record OY970243.1, on the reverse strand, counting down.
CTGCGGTGATTTGGACGCTTTGCACGTAGTTGCGGTTCCAAATCGGCTCGAAAATCGTGTTGGCGAAGCGCAAAGCCATGATGTCTTGCACCGGCTCTTTGCCGAGGTAGTGATCGATGCGGTAGACGGAGCTTTCGGGAAAAGCGCGCTCGATCGTGCGCTGCAGCGCGCGCGCCGTTTCCAGATCGGTGCCGAACGGCTTCTCGACGACCAGCCGCGTCCAACCCGTTTCGTTGGAGTGCGGATCCAATCCGCAGGTGTGCAGTTGCTTGACGATCTCGGGAAAGACCGGCGGCGGCGTCGAGAGATAGAAGACGTGATTGCCGCCGGTTCCCAAGTCCTTGTCGTTCTTTTCGAGCAAGCCTTTGAGCTGCGTGAAGCACTTCCCATCTTTAAAATCTGCGGTAATGTAGGAGATCCGCCGAGCGAAATCTTCCCATAGCTCGCCCTGCGGTTTCTGTCCGTCCGGCATGAACGTATCGAGCTGCTGCTTGCAGTAATCGCGGAATGTGTCGTCGGTGAACGCGGTGCGCGAAAAGCCGACCAGCGCGAAGTCCGTCGGCAGCGTTCCACCCAGACGCATCGAGTAGATGGCCGGCAACAGCATGCGCTTGAACAAGTCGCCGCTCGCGCCGAAGAAGACGATCGAACACGCCTCGCTAATGCGATCGCTGGGAATGCCGGCGCGCAGCGGATTGAAGGCCGCTCCGTCGCCGGGACTCTGCGCGGCCGTTTGAACCGTCATCTCACCGCCGCCGAAAGTGCTTCGTCGACGATATTGAGCAATGCACGCAGTCCGGCTTCGACGTCGCCTCTGAGATGAACGCGAACGCCGCGGCGGTTGCGCTTGTCGAGCGACATCCAATCGCCGAGCGCTTGCGCGGCTAGAAGCGTCCTGAAGCCGACGTTCATGCCGGGAATCATCGGATCGTCGGGATCGTCCGCAACGATCTGCAGCACGACGCACGTATCGGGGCCGCCTTTATGCAGCTGTCCGGTCGAGTGCAGGAACCGCGGACCAAAACCGACCGTCGTAGCGATCTTATGCGCGTCGCGAATCTTCAGGCGAAGCTCCCGCAGCAGCTTTTCGTGCGTCTCGTTACGCGCGATGTAGGCGGTGATCGCGTTATAGTCGTGCGGCTTCATCTGCGCGAAAAGCCCCACCAGCGCTTCGGTCGGCGTGCTGGCCGAAATGCCCTTGCTGCCCGACAAATACGTCACGTCGAGCGAATGATTCTCGACCTTGGCTGTGGGCTCGTCGAAGCCGCCCTTGGACGCGTACTGCTCGAGCAGCGCAACGGTATTGTCTTTAGATTCTTGCACGTTGGGTTGGTCGAACGCGTCGATGCCCAAGATCACGCCGGCAGCGGCAACTGCGAGTTCCCAAGTATAGAACTGTTCGCCGAGATCGTATTCGTCGTTCATCGCCAGACGAATCACCGGATGACCGGCCGCTTCGAGCGCCTTGAGCTTGTCGTCGACGCCCTTCTCGGGATCGGGCAGGTTTGCACCAACGTAGACGAAGAGGCGATCGTCGGAATAGACGCCCGGGTCGCCGAGTGGCTCGCCCTCGACCGGTACGATCCCTTTGCCGAGCTTGCCGGTCGATTCGGCGATGAGCTGCTCCGCCCACGCGCCGAACGCGCGCACGTCGGGATGCGTGACGATCGTGACTTTGTCGCGACCGTTGACGGCGAGTCCGCCCATCGCGGCGCCGAATTTAACGGCCGGCGCGCTGCGCGGATCGACGGTGCGGTCGTTGGCGTGCATGGCGCCGAGCGCGCGGTCGAGCAGCAGCTTGACGTCGTAACCGCCGATGGCCGAAGGCGCAACGCCCACGAACGACAGCGCCGAGTAGCGTCCGCCGATGTTGGGGTCATTATCGAAGCAGGCGCGGAACTTGATCTCCTTGGCTTCGGCTTCCAACGTCGTTCCGGGGTCGGTGATCGCGACGAAGTTTCCGCCTGCGACCGCTGCGCCCAGCGCTTTGCTTACCTGAGCGTGGAAGTATGCGTAGAACGCATTGGGCTCGGTGGTCGTTCCGCTCTTGCTGGAGATGATGAAGAGCGTGTCGCGAACGCGGATCTTCTCTTCGAGCTCTTTGATTTGCTGCGGGCAGGTCGAATCGAGCACGTAGACCTGCGGATAGTCGTCGTACTCCCCGAACGTGTCGGCGATAATGTCGGGTGCCAGCGAGCTTCCGCCCATGCCGCAAACGACTGCAAAATCGAACTTTTGCATCGCCTCCGCGGCAAAAGATTCCAGTTCCGGCACAGATTCCAGCATCCGCTGCTGGATATCGAGCCACCCTAGCGACTTCTTGATGATGGCGACGTGATCGGATTGGGTCGACCACAGCGTGGCGTCGTGTGACCAGATGCGTTTGAGGAAGTCGGCCGAGGCGAGCTTCTCAAGCGCGGCGTCGTAGTGAGGTTTCGACGGCCCAAGCGCGAACGTCACGCGATCTGCGCCGCCGGACTCCAGCAATTTCTGTTTGTACACGATCGCACCGAGCAGCGCGGCAAAGGCGTCGGCAAAGAGGGTGACGCCCTCGTTCTGCAGCTCTTCGGTAATTTCGAAGAGCGAGATGCGCGCCTCTTGTAAGCCGCGCATGACGTCCTGCGCGCCGCGCAGATCCTGCTCGGCGGTATCGGCGACGACCGAGCCGTGGTCGAGCAGCGCTTCGAGCGTTTGCGGCGGCATCGTGTTGACCGTATCCGGCGCAACGACGGTTTCGACGTACATCAAATCCCGATAGTTCGGATTCTTCGTCGACGTCGACGCCCATAGCGGGCGTTGAACGGCCGCGCCGGCAGCTTTGAGCGGCGCGAACTCCTCTCCTTCGAAGATCTCTTTGAATTTTTGATACGTCAGCTTAAGTCCGGCGACACCCGTCTTGCCGAGCAAGCCTTCCAACTTTTCGCCTTTGGCGATGCGGTCCGCAAGCTGCTTGTCGACGGCCGTATCGATGCGGCTGACGAAGACGGAGTTCACCGAACGGATCTTGTCGACGGGCTTCTTCTCGGCGAGGCGCCGCTGCAATCCTTTGACGTAGGCGAGTGCGGCCTTCTGGTACATGTCGACGGAGAAGATCAACGTGACGTTGATGTTGAGACCCGCATAGGTGCACTCTTCGATCGCCGGCAGACCCTCTTTCGTGCCGGGAATCTTGATCATCACGTTGGGGCGATTGACGCGCGACCACAGCTCCTTGGCCATCGCGATCGTTCCCTGCGTGTCGCGTGCGAGCAGCGGCGAAACTTCCAGGCTGACGAACCCGTCGTTTCCACCGCATTCCTTATATAAGCCCGAAAACGCGTCGCAGGCGTTCTGGATGTCGCTGATCGCGAGATCCCAGAAGAGTGCTTCGGCGTTTTTCTCCGAGCCCACCAGCTCTTGCAGCTGATCGTCGTAATCGTTGCCGGCGCCGATCGCCTTTTCGAAGATCGACGGATTACTCGTCATCCCGCGCAGCCCTTGATCGATCAGCCGCTTGAGCTCGCCCGAGCCGAACATGCTGCGGCGAATGTTGTCGAGCCACACGCTCTGACCGGCGTCGAGCAGCTGCTGCAATTGGTTCTTCACGAAGCCCCTCTCCCTAACGCGTTGCGAACGCGAATTTCTCCGATGCGAGTTGTGCGATGTTATCGGCGGTGAAACCGAACGCCTTCGCGATGGCCGCGGCAGGCGCCGATGCGCCGAAGTGGTCGATGCCGAACGCAAAGCCGCGGTCGCCCACGTACTTTGCCCATCCCATCGTGGCGGCGGCCTCGATCGACATGCGCGCCGTCACCGACGGCGGTAAGATGTGATCCTTGTACGTTTGCGGCTGCTCGTCGTATAGTTCCCAGCACGGCATCGAGACCACGCGCGTGGTCACGCCGCGCCCGTCGAGAATCTTCTTGGCGTCGACGGCCAGCGAGACTTCGGAACCCGTTGCGATGAGGATCAGATCCGGCATGCCGTTCGGCGCGTCGGCGAGGACGTAAGCGCCCTTGTCCACAGCCGCGGTGCGCGCTCCTAAAAACGGAACCTTTTGCCGCGTCAGCACCAACACCCACGGCGCACCTTCGCGCGAGATCGCGAGCTTCCACGCCTCGAGCGTCTCGAGCGCGTCCGCCGGCCGCACGACGAAGCAGTTCGGCGTCGCGCGCAGCATCGCGAGCTGCTCGATCGGCTGGTGCGTAGGACCGTCTTCACCCAAGAACACGGAGTCGTGAGTGAACACGAAGATGTCGTGCAGCTCGGCGAGGCATGCCAATCGTACTGCAGGCTTACAGTAATCCAAGAAGTTGAAAAAGGTCGCTGCAAACGGCAGCAGTCCGCCGTGCAGACGGATGCCGTTGGTGATCGCGGCCATCGCGTGCTCGCGAACGCCAAAGTGGATGTTGCGCCCGGCGTAGTTGCCGGGCTCGAAGTCGCCGCATTCCTTGAGATACGTCTTGGTCGACGGGTCGAGGTCCGCAGAGCCGCCGACCAGCTCCGGCAGGCTTTGCGCGATAGCGTTCATGACGGTGCCACCCGCGTCGCGCGTCGCAACGTTCCCGTTCTCGGCCGTGAACGTGGGCCACGGAAGATCGTTGGGAATCTCCCGGCGCAGCATTCGCTCCAATGTGGAGGAGAGATCGGTGTTCCCGCGCTTCCACGCGTCATAGGTCTGCCGCCACTGCGCCTCGAGGTCGGCCCCCTTAGCGCCGCAGTCGCGATAGAACTTCAGGACGTCATCGGGGACGTAGAAGTCCGGCTCGAGCGGCCAGCCCAAGAACTCCTTCGACTTCTTGACGTTCTCCGGCCCGAGCGCCTCACCGTGAGCCAAGTAATTGTCCTGGCGGGGCGAGCCGTAGCCGATGTGCGTACGTACCGCAATTAAGGAAGGCCGGTCGGTCACGTTCTTGGCGACCGTGATGACCTGGTCGAGGGTTGCGACGTCGTTGCAGTGGTCGGCATCAACGTACTGCGTGTGCCAGCCGGAGGCGTCGAACCGCGCGATCGGGTCGTCGGTCAACGTCACGTCGGTTGGGCCGGCCAATGAAACCTTATTGTCGTCGTAGAGGACGATGAGCTTGCCGAGCTTCAAGTGGCCGGCGAGCGAGATGGCCTCCTGGCTAATGCCCTCCATTAAATCGCCGTCGCCGCAGATGCAGTACGTGAAGTGATCGACGATTGGGGCGTCGTCGCGGTTATACACGGCACCGAGATGTGCTTGCGCGATGGCCATACCCACGGCGTTGGCGATGCCTTGTCCGAGCGGACCGGTCGTGGCCTCGACCCCGGGAGTCCGTTCGGCTTCAGGATGACCCGGCGTTTTGCTCCCGAGCTGTCGGAACGACTTGATGTCGTCTAAGGTCAGCTCGTATCCGGTGAGATATAACAGCGCGTACAGCAGCATCGAACCGTGACCGGCCGAGAGCACGAAACGGTCCCGGTTGAGCCAGTGAGGATCCTTCGGATTGAAGTGGAGATGACGCGTCCACAACGCGTACGCCATCGCTGCGGCGCCCATCGGCAAGCCGGGATGGCCCGAGTTTGCTTTTTGGACGGCGTCCACGGCAAGAAAACGGATCGCGTTTATACGCTGCTCGTCGGCCGGCGAGTTGGGCACGGCAACTCCTTTGCACCCCAAAAGGGAATGGGTGATTTCGCCTTCAGTCTGCGGTTTCTTACCCCGGCTGCGACAAAGGAGGCCGGGCGGCGGCTTGCTCATTGCGCGCACATGTTTTTATGAGCCTCCAATAGAGGGCACAGTTAAACTGGGACCCCACGGGGAAAGAGCTGACAGTTAGTTGCTTGGAAAGGAGTAGGGAATGCGAGCGTTGAGGTTCATCATCCCTATCGTGGCCGTCTTTTTACTCGCCGTTCCTGCGCCGTCGAGCGCGCAGGTCACTATTGGTTTTACGATCGGCCAGCCGCCGCCGCCGCTGCCGGTTTACAATTCGATTCCGCAGGCGCCGTATCCGAACTACATGTGGACGCCGGGATACTGGTCCTACGGCTCGGCCGGCTATTACTGGGTACCGGGAACGTGGGTGCAGCCGCCGCAGACGGGCCTGTACTGGACGCCCGGCTACTGGGGTTATAACAACAGCGGGTATGGCTGGAATAACGGCTATTGGGCCCCGCAAGTCGGTTTCTATGGCGGAGTCAACTACGGATTCGGCTATCCGGGAACCGGGTTCTACGGCGGTACGTGGCAGCCGTCGGGATTCAGCTATAACACCGCGGTTTGGCCGGTCAATCAGAGCGTGATCCACAATACGTACGTTAACCGTACCGTCATCAACAAAACCGTCATCAACCGCACGAGCTACAACGGCGGCAAGGGCGGAATCGTGATGCATCCGGATGCGCGCGAACTGCAGGTGATGCACGAACGGCACTACGAACCGACAGCGGTTCAAAGAGATCACGCACAAGTCGCCGCGCGCGATCGGAACGCCTATGCTAACGTGAACCATGGCAAGCCGTCGAATCTCACTGAAGCAAAGCCGTACAGCACGACTCATCAGCCTAATAACGCGGCACCGTTGACCGATCAGGACAAAGCCGCCGCGAAGCATACCAATAATGCGCCGGAGCACATGCACAACGCGCAGCCGCAGCACATGAACAACGCGCAGCCGCACAACGAGAAGCCCCCGTCGCAACCGCACAACAACGCCAAGCCGCCGCAGCACGCCCAAAAGCCGCCGCAGCAAGAACATAAAGGCAGCAGTCCTCCGTCCGATCAGAAGGATCAGAACAAAGACAAAAAACCGCCGCTGCACTAGCTTGCGTTAACGCAGCATAATGAGAAGGCCCTCGCCGCAAGCGGGGGCCTTCGAATCTGCTTCGTCGTTGTGGGGTTAAGGTTTCGGAGGCGTCGCCCCGGTGAGCGTGCTCACGTCGCCGCACAACGGCGCGACGTTGCCGCCCTGAACGACGATCGCATGCGGAGTTGAGACGAGGTCGGAGAGTTTCGCATTAGGGATTGTCGTCTGCGACGTTCCGTTTGCAAGGCGCTGCAGCGCCGTCGCAGGACCCGTCGCTTGCGGTTTTCCGTTGGGTTGACACGTGCCGCTGAATACTGCGGCGGTCGTTTCGTCGGTGGGTGCGTGCAGCGTTATCACGACGCTGCTGCCTTGCTGCTCGAGTTGCGCGCTCGCCTTGGGACCCTGATTGTTGGGAGGGTTCAACGTGACGGTTCCGCCGCTCACTGCCGTTGCCGGTTGCGGCGCCGATTGCGTTTGCGCTGCGGCGATGCCCGTCAGGCCGACCGCCAAGCCGGCGCTTATAGCGAGAAGAATCGGGCGTTTCATAGGCTGCAGGATACCCTGCTGACCCGGCGCTGCTCGCAAGCTTAACTCGCAGGCTTTGCCGAAGCCGTAGAAAACCTGAAGCGGCATGCCTGACTACAAGAAAACGCTCTTCGTCAACCCGCCGAGCTTCGAGGGATTTGACGGGGGAGCCGGCGCTCGCTATCAATGCCGCCGGGAAGTCCGTTCGTTCTGGTATCCCACGTGGTTGGCGCAGCCGGCCGCGATGATCCCCGGAAGCAAGCTCGTCGACGCACCGCCCGATGACCTGTCAGTCGAAGACGTCGCGCCGCTGGCCAAGGATTACGAGCTCATCGTCATTCACACGAGCACGCCCTCGTTCAACAACGACGCGCGCTTTGCCGCGAGAATGAAAGAAGAGAATCCGAACGCAACGATCGGCATGGTCGGCGCTCACGTCTTCGTGCTTCCCGAGCACTCGCTCGAGCACGCCCCGGCCGTCGACTGGGTCAGCACGCAAGAGTTCGACTATACGTGCGTCGACATCGCGCAAGGCAACCCGTTGAACGAAGTGGGCGGAATCGCTTACCGCGAAAACGGCGGCGTCGTGAAGACGCCCGATCGTCCGACCATCACGGACATGGACGCACTTCCGTCGGTGCTGGACGTATACAAGCGCGATCTGACGATCAAGAACTATTTCAACGGTTATTTGCAGCACCCGTATATTTCGTTCTACACGGGGCGCGGGTGCAAGTCTCGCTGCACCTTCTGCATTTGGCCGCAGACGATTAGCGGGCATTTATACCGCGTGAAGAGCGTGGATTTGGTCGAAGCCGAGATGCGGCGCGGTAAGGAGCTGTTTCCAGAAGTCAAAGAGTGGTTCTTCGACGACGATACGCTCACGGATAACGCTCCGCGCGTGGAAGAGATCGCGCGCCGGCTAGGCAAGCTCGGCATCACGTGGTCGTGCAACGCCAAGCCGAACGTTTCCCGCAGCACGCTCGAAGTGCTCAAAGCCAACGGGCTGCGGCTGCTTTTGGTCGGCTACGAGTCAGGCGTTCAAGAGATCCTCAACAGCATGAAGAAGGGCACGCGGCTCGACCATATCCGCAAGTTCACGAAAGACTGTCACGAGCTAGGCATCAAGATTCACGGCACGTTCATTCTCGGCATTCCCGGCGAAACGCCCGAAACGATCCGTCAGACGATCGACTTTGCATGTGAGATGAACCCGGAAACCCTGCAGGTCTCGCTTGCGGCGCCGTATCCCGGAACCTTCCTGTACAATCAGGCGCGCGAAAACGGCTGGCTGCAGGCGGAGGAGAGCGATCTGGTCGACGTTCACGGCGTGCAGCACGCGGCGTTGAACTATCCCGGATTGCTCACGACCGAGATGTTGTTCGAATCGGTCGACGAGTTCTACCGCAAGTTCTATTTTCGGCCGAAGAAGATGTTCTCGCTGCTCGGCGGCATGATTGCCGATCCTCAAGTCATGAAGCGCCGTTTGCGCGAGGGCAAGGAGTTTTTCCAGTTCCTGCGCGAGCGCAAGAAAGTGGGAGCGCAAGAGAAAGCTGCGGCCGCGGCGGCCGTTTAACCGCGCGCACGTCGTTTGAGTCAGGGCGTGCGACGTAGGTGCGCATCGGGACCGTCGGTCGTCACGAGGTCGATTCACTCGGTTTGCATTAAGGAAAGTCTTTGAACGATTGCTTGACGCGGTATTCGCTGGTGGGATAACGCGAGCGAAGGCTGGCCCATTGCATCAGCAGCTCGTCGCTGTCGGGATCGCGGCGGTAGCGCGTCACGCCGAGATAGTACTGCGCCTCAGGCGCGGCGCACGTCGTCGAGAAGCGCTTGAGCACGTCGACGTAAATCTCTTCGGCGCGATCGAAGCGTTTGAGCCGCAGAAACGCCATCGCAAACCCGCAGAGCGCCCGAGCCATGAACTCGGGCGGCGGTAAAAATCCGTCGAAGCGGTAGAACTCGTAACCATCGCCGCCCATAATGCGGACGTCGGGCGTCCAGATGTGGTGAATGCCGTGCAAGAACTGTTCGTTCTCTTTTTTCGAGTTATCGAACTGAACCGGTATGGCGTGGTCGAGAATCACCTTGGCGACCGGAGGTTGAGGATACGTCACGGTATCCAGCGCTTGGCATCCCCCTCAACCGGGGTTGAAGACGTCCAAAAAGACGAACTTATGCTCTTCTTTAGCGCGCGCCAGAGCGGCGTTATAATCGCTTTCCCAAGGTATCATTGCGCGGTCATTAACCCATATGCCAATAGTACCTCCGCTAGGGCGTCGAGGAGATAGACGGGTGAAATGCGGCGGCGGCCGGCGTGCACGATCTCGATTGCGGCCAGCGAGACCGCGGAGCTAACGGCCAAAGTTCGCATAGGCCGCGACGCACGCTCGCGCTGCGATTCGAGTGCGATCGACGCGCCGATGCAGGTGACGAGAAGTCCGACCGTCTGCACGAGCCAGCGGTCGGTCTTCTTTCCCGTTACCGCCTCAAAGAGTCGCATCGACAGCAGCGGCCAAACGCCCGTCGCGATATAGTAAGCGGCTTGGACGCGAAGCACCGTTTTTTGCGATAAAGGCACGAGCGCTGCCTACGCCGCCTCCTCGTCGTTCTTGACGGCGACCTGCGCATAGTTGAGCAGCGATACGAGCAAGACGCCGCCGATGGAGTTGCCTAAGAAGACCGGCAGGAGAAAATCTCGCCAACAGTGCGCCCACGTTGCGACGCCGCCGAAAACGGCATAAAACGCATCGACCGACCCCGCAATGACGTGGCTCAGGCTGCCCAGACCGACGACGTACGTTATCAGCATGATGATGCTGACGCGGTTGTTTTCCGCCGAAGGCAGTAGCCAAACCATTAGCGCGATCAGCCAACCGGCGAAGATGCCCTTGACGAGCACGGTCCAAAAATCGAAGGAGAGGGTCGCCTTGCCGAGCTCCAAGAATGCACGGTTTGCTTCGGCGGAAAACGCTCCGCTGTGCGCGACCGCGAACGCAAACAGCATTGCTCCAAGCCAGTTCGCCGCCAAGACCACGCTCCACAGACGGAAGACTCTGAGCAGCTTTTGGCCTTTGTTCGGATCGTCGAGCAGCGGAAGAATCGCCGTGACGGTGTTTTCGGTGAAAAGCTGCTGCCGTCCGAGCGTCGTCACCAGAAAGCCGAGCGTATATCCGAGATTTTCGATCAACGGGCGCCAGGACGACGCGGGAAGCATTGCGCGAAGTAAACCGGACGCGACGAGCGACAGGCCCATGGAAAATCCCGATGCAAGGCCCGAGAAGGCCAACGCAACGACCGGGCGCTGCAGCTCCGTTTCGCCCTCGCGCCGGATCGATTCGAACACGACGGCGGCGCGAAGCTGCGTTCGGCGCTCGGCTTCTTTGTGTTCGTGCGGGCTCAGCTCGACGGTGGCCCCTTGAGTACCGCCCTGTTCCGGCGAGCCGGAGGACACGCTATCGTCCCATCAACGCGTGCACCGCCGCAGCGGCCTGCGCCGCACCGACGAACAATGTCAATGCAATCGTTAGCGCGGTCATGTTAACGTTATAGAGCAGTTTGCGTGCGGGCCGAATGCTGGCCCAGCCGTACGCGCGGCCGATCGCATATCCTTCGGCGGTGTCGATCAGCGACATACCTGCCGTAAAAAGCCATGGCAAGATGAGGATGTATGCGATCGGCATGCCGCCGGCGCCCGAGGCCGCCGAGATTCCCAGGAGCGCCACTTCAGTAGCCGTGTCGAAGCCCAGACCGAAGAGCAGTCCGACCGGATACATCTGCGCGCTCGACTTCACCAACTTCAGCGCCGGCCGCAAGAACTGCGAAAGCAATCCGCCGCCGAGCGGCGCGTCGGCATCGGTCATGGGGCGGCGGAAGAGATCGATCAAGATGAAGACGTTTGCGATCGACAGAACCAGAAGAAAAGCCGCCGAAATCCACGTTCCTACCAGCGCACCGGTCGACTGCAACGCGGGCAGATGCGCCTTGAGCGCAATGCCGAAGGCGGCAACGAGCCCGCTCAACACGATGACGATCGTGGAGTGGCCGAGCGAGAAGAAGAAACCAACCGATTCTGCCGGTTTTCCTTCGTGCATGAGTTTGCGGGTCGTTCCGTCGATCGCGGCGATGTGATCGAGATCGACCGCATGGCGCAAACCCAGGACGTACGCGGTGATGCCGAGCGGCAGGAGCATCGGAAAGGCGCGTGCGGCAAGCAGCAGCGCGATCCAGGCGGCGCCGTTGATTGCCGCGAGTGCCGCAAATAGGGCGACTACGCGAACGCGCGTTTGCTCGCGATATGCCGGTCCAAACACTCGATCCACTCGTCCATGCCGTCTCCCCGAAGCGCCGAGAGTTCGACGATCTCGATGCCGGGATGAACGCGCTCGATATTGCCTTTGGCCGCCTCGCCGTCAAACCCCGTCGCGGCGCTCAGGTCGATCTTGGAGATCACGGCGACGTGCGCGGTGGAGAAGGCGAGGGGATATTTCAACGGTTTATCCTCGCCTTCGGTAGTCGAAAAGAGCACGATTCGCAAATCCTCGCCAAGGTCGTATTCCGCCGGACAGATCAGATTGCCCACGTTCTCGATGGCCAGCAATTCGACGTCGGCGGCATCGAACTCCGCAAGCGCCGATGCGATCATTTGCGCGTCGAGCCGGCACTCTGCACCCGTTACTATCTGCTTGACCGGCGCGCCGCTGCGACGCAGTCGCTGCGCGTCGAGCTCGGTCGCTTGATCCCCGACGAGCGCGGCAACGCGATACCGGCCGCCCAGGTGGCGTAGCGTCTCTTCGAGCAGCGTCGTCTTTCCCGCGCCGGGGCTCGAAAGCAGGTTGATGACGTAGGTACCGCTACGTTCAAACCGTTGGCGCAGTTCGCGCGCGAAGGTCGCGTTCTTGCGCAGGATGCCCTGATGAACTTCCACCACTCGAAGGGGCATAGCGTACCTCCATAGCCGTGACCAGTAACTCGCGCCCGCCGGCGATCTGGTTTGAGCTGTTCCCGCAGACCGGGCACACGGGCAGGGGAATCTCGGACTCGATCGTGCGTTTACAGGCGCACGTCGCGCAGTAGATTCGCAGCGGAGTCCGTTCGATCGCGAGCGCCGAACCGTCGGCAAGCGTGCCGTTCGTCGCTATGTCCCACGCAAACTCCAACGCTTCGGGGACGACTCCAGTTAGCTTCCCGATGCGAACGAAGACTCGTTCGATGCCAATGGCATCGCCGAGCCTTGCACGTTCGCAAACCTCGTCGACGATTGCCAATGCAATCGATGCCTCGTGCACGCACGACTTATTCCCAAAAATGTGGGTAAGCCTAGTTGTGAGGTAGCCAGCCATGTCCGACGCGGTTCAAATGCTTCGCGAGCAGCACGCCGAGGTCACGGCGCTCTTCATGAAGCTCGAGCGGCTCAGCAGTCCGCGTATCTGCGCCGAGATCTTTCGCACTATCGACTCACGACTGCGCGACCACACGATTGTCGAAGAGACGATTTTCTATCCGGCGTTCCGCGAACGGGCCAGAGAGCGCGGCCGCGCAGAGATCGCGCAGGCGCTGCACGAGCACGACGAAGTCAAAGCGCTCCTCGATCGTATCGAGCACGTAAGTCCGGCGGAATACACGTTCAAACACCAGGTCGCCGAGCTGCGGCGCGCGGTCGAGCACCACGTGCTCGAAGAGGAAAGCGGTATTCTTCCGCAAGCGCAGCGGTTGTTTTCGGAAGCGGAGCTCGACGATATGGCGCTGCGCATGATGCAGCTCGCGTCGCTTCACTCGTCTGCGTACCAGCTTTCTGGGCATAAGACGCCTACGGTTTTACGCGACACACTGCGGCACGTCGGCGAATTCGTGAGTAAAGTCACCGGTTAGGGAGGGCGAGTTCCATGGCGGCACCCCCGATCATCCCCGAGATCAACCTTCTGTGGATCAATGCGGGCTTGAGTTGTGACGGTGACTCGGTTTCGCTCACTAACGCGCAGCGGCCGAGCGTTGAAGACATCGTGATGGGCGGCATTCCCGGCTTGCCCAAGGTCAACGTATGGTGGCCGCTGATTGCTTACGAAGTCGGCGACGACTTCATGAAGGCGTTCTTCAAGGCCGAACGGGGAGAACTCGAGCCGTTCGTCCTGGTCGTGGAAGGCTCGATCGCTAACGAGAGCATCAAAAAGGAAGGCTACTGGACTGGATTCGGCAACGACCCCGTCACGGGTCAACCCCGCACGCTCACGGAGTGGATTGACGCGCTGGCTCCCAAGGCCGTCGCAGTGATTGCGGCGGGAACCTGCGCGACGTTTGGCGGCATTCACGCGATGTACGGCAATCCGACCGGCGCCATGGGGCTTGCCGACTACTTGGGCTGGAACTGGCGATCGAAACTCGGCATACCGATCATCAACGTTCCGGGCTGTCCCGTTCAGCCCGATAACCTATCGGAAACTCTGACGCAGCTGTTGCTGTTTGCCGCCGGAAAAGCTCCGCCGCCGCCGCTCGACGACCTGTTGCGCCCGAAGTGGCTGTTCGAACGGACCGTGCACGAGAACTGCGATCGTGCCGGATACTACGAAGAAGGCAACTTTGCCAAACGGTACGGCGACCATCGCTGTCTCGTAAAGATCGGCTGCTGGGGACCGGTCGTCAAGTGCAACGTTCCAAAGCGCGGCTGGATGGACGGTATCGGCGGATGTCCGAACGTGGGAGGCATTTGCATGGCCTGCACTATGCCGGGCTTCCCCGACAAATACATGCCGTTTATGGACGAGCCGCCCGGCGCGACGCTCTCGACCACGCTGGTAACGGGTTACGGACGATTCATTCGTACGATGCGCGGGTCGACGATTCACACCGGCGACAAAGAGCCGAAGTGGCGGCATACGGGCGACACGTTGACGACGGGCTACACGCCGGTCGGGTATTAGCAGGAGCGAGCAAAGCGATGTTCACCAAGAACGTTCCCTCCTCGACGGGGGAAATCGAGCCTTCGAACCTCGTCGAGATGTCGTGGGATCCGATCACGCGGATCGTCGGCAGCTTGGGAATTTACACGAAGATCGACTTCAAGCAAAAACGCGTCGCGCAATGCTGGAGCACGTCGTCGATCTTTCGGGGCTACAGCGTGTTCATGCGCGGAAAAGATCCGCGCGACGCGCATTTCATCACCAGCCGAATCTGCGGAATCTGCGGCGACAATCACGCGGCCTGCTCCGTGTATTGCCAAAATATGGCCTACGGCATCGAGAATCCGCCGATGGGCGAGGTGATCATGAATCTCGGCGAAGCCGCCGAGTACATGTTCGACCACAATATCTTCCAAGAGAATCTGGTGGCGGTCGACTTTTGCGAGCGCATGGTGCGCGAGACCAATCCGAGCGTGTGGGAGAAAGCCAAAGGAACGCCGGCCCCGCATGCCGACGTGCACGGGTACAAGACGGTCGCGGATATCATGACCGCCTGCAACCCGTTCGAGGGCGAGATCACGCGGCGCGGACTGGAGCTCAGCCGGCTTACGCGTGAGATGTTCTGCCTGATGGAAGGGCGTCACGTGCATCCCTCTACGCTCTATCCCGGCGGCGTCGGCACGGTTGCGACGATGCAGCTCTTCACCGACTATCTCTCGCGCCTGATGAAGTACGTCGAGTGGATGAAGATCTGCGTGCCGCTGCACGACGACCTGTTCGATTTCTTCTACGACGCAATCCCGGGCTACGAGCACGTGGGCGAACGCCGGGTGCTGCTGGGCTGCTGGGGTTCGCTCAATCACGAGGGGGAATGCGACTTCACGTACCGCCATATGAGCGACTGGGGAAAAAAGATGTACGTCACCCCAGGCGTCGTGGTCGACGGTAAGCTCGTCACTAATGATCTCGTCGACATCAACCTGGGTCTGCGCATTCTGCTCGGCTCGTCCTATTACATCGACTGGGAAGAGCAGGGCAAAATGGTGCGCTACGATCCGCTCGGCAATCCGGTCGACGCGCGCCATCCGTGGAACGCGCGACAAATTCCCAAACCGCAGAAGCGCGATTTCGACGAGAAGTACAGTTGGGTCATGTCGCCGCGCTGGTTCGACGGCGAAAACTACTTGCCGCTCGACACCGGCGGCGGTCCTCTAGCGCGTCTGTGGTCGACGGCCCTTTCCGGATTGGTGGATACGCCGTACGTCAAAGCGTCGCAGGGCGGCATTACCATCACGCTGCCGAAGACGTCGCTCAAGCCCGAAGTCACGTTCGAATGGAAGATTCCGAAGTGGAGCAACGCCATCGAACGCGATCGTGCGCGCACCTACTTCCAAGCGTACGCGGCCGGACTCGCACTGCACTTCGTCGAGAGCGGTATCGCGATGGTCGGCAAAGGCGATACGAAAACGTGGAGCGACTTCAAAGTTCCGCGCGAGGCGATCAGCGTCGGCTTCACCGAGGCGGTGCGCGGCGTGCTTTCGCATCACATGGTGATCGAAGAGGGCAAGATCGCAAACTACCAGCCATGGCCGCCGACGCCTTGGAACGCCAGCCCCCGCGATAGCTTCGGCACTCCCGGTCCCTACGAAGACGCGGTCCAAGAGACGCCGATTTTCGAAGAGAACGGGCCGGACAACTTCAAAGGCATCGACATCATGCGCGCGGTCCGCAGCTTCGATCCGTGCTTGCCGTGCGGCGTGCACATGTATCTAGGAAAAGGGAAGACGCTCGAGCGAATTCATACGCCGTTCGGCGTGCCGGAGGCGTAATGCCCGATCTGCTGCAGGAGTCGAGCCGTCGGGTGGAAACGCTGCTCGATCGCTTCAGCTTACTGCCGCCGGCGACCGGCGCGCGCGCCGATGCGGAGGAGTTGGTTCGTGTGCTCGCATCATTGCACGGCGAGTGTTTGCGCCGCATCTGTAACGCACTCGATGCCGCCACGATCGAACGATTGTGCGCCGATCCGCTGGTCGCAAGCCTCTTCATTACGCACGGGCTCCATCCGGTAGCGCTCGAAGAGCGCGTGCGTCGGGCGATCGCATCGATTGCGGGCGCCGAACTGATCGCGGCGAGCGAAGACTGCGTCGACGTTCGTTTCAGCGGTTCTGCGAGCATCGTGCCGGTAATCGAGCAAGCCGTACATAGCGCGGCTCCGGAAGTACTCGAGGTGCGCGTCGCGGGCCAGACGATTTCCCTGTTGGAAGTGATATGAGCGCGAAGGAAGCGCGCTGCGAACTCTGCGTCGCACCCTTGGAGGCGCCGCACGGCCACGTCGTCGACGTGGCCGATCGGCGATTACTCTGCGCGTGCCGTCCGTGCAGCACGCTTTTCTTCGCGCCCGGCGCGGGGACCGGACGATTCAAAGGCGTCCCGTCGCACTACCAACCGATTTCGGCGCCGTTGTTCAGCGACGCTCAGTGGGACGCCCTCGGTATACCGATTGGATTGGCCTTCTTCTTTAAGAGTAGCGCAAGCGGACAAGTGAGTGCGTTTTACCCGGGGCCGGCGGGCGCAACCGAGTCGTTATTGCCGCTCGACGCGTGGGGCGATCTTGCCCGTCGTGAACCGCTCGTCGCGGATCTCTGCGAAGACGTCGAGGCGGTTCTCGTGTACCGCCGGCGCGACGTCTCCACGCGCGCATACGTCGTGCCGATCGACGCGTGCTACGAGCTTGCCGGTCTAATTAGAACGAAGTGGACCGGTATCAATGGCGGCAGCGACGTCGATGCGGAGATCGAGCGCTTCTTCGAACGTGTCGAGGCGCTGATCGCGTGATTCCCGTAACGTTCAAGATCACCGGAGCGAGCGCGAAGCCGCACGCCGCATCACCCACGATTTCGTTTGACGTACGCGTCACGTCGTCGGAGAGTGTCGAAGCAATGGTGTTGCGCGCGGAGATTCGTATCGAACCGCAGTGGCGCCGGTTCGACGGCCAAGAGCAGCAGCTGCTCGACGATATGTTCGGAGCGCCCGAGCGTTGGGGAACGACCTTGCGGACGTTAGCGTGGGCGGACCTCCCTGCCATCGTCACCGGTTTCAACGGAGAGACGCAGACGCGAATCGATGTGCCGTGCACGTACGATTTCGACGTGACGGCGACACGGTTTTTTCACGCGCTCTCGGATGGCGACGTCCCGGTTCGGATGCTTTTTAGCGGCGCGATCTTTTATGCCGGCGACAGGGGATTTTGGTGCGAGCGCGTTCCATGGAGCGCCGAGGCCGCCTACCGCATGCCGGTGACCGTTTGGCGCGATGCCATGCGTGCTTGTTACGGAACCGATGCCATTTTGCGCGTCAAGGCGGAAACGCTCCAAAAACTGCACCGGTTGCGGGCGCTGGGGGGAGCGTTGAGCTGGGACGCCCTCTTAGAGCGTTTGGCCGGCGTAGGTGAACCGACGTGATCGACAGCGTGCGGACGATCGCTGACGCAGTCCTGTATGAAGGCTACTTACTTTTTCCGTACGGCAAAGGCGCCCTCAAGAATCGAATGCCGTTCCAGTTCGGGGTCGTCATGCCGATCGGATATGGCGACGAGACGGAGCCCAACGCCTTTACGTCGCAGTTCGTAGTCCGTCATACGGGCGAGCCGGTCACCGAGATACGGGGGGTGCTGCGATTTCTCGCCCTCGCCGAAGAGACGGAGGAACGTGAGATTTCCTTCGGCGGGAAGCTCGGAAACGGTCCCATCGAGCAGCAGTGTTCGTCCGGAGAGCTGCAGGCCGTCATAAGCGTGAGCGACGAGCGCGAGAACGGCGCATCGCGAATCACTCTCGAAGTGCGAAACGAGTCGCGCATCGATGAGACGGCCGATCGCAACGCGGCTCTGCGCAAGGCTTTGGTGAGCGCGCACGTCGTGCTCGAGGCGCGCGGAGGCGAGTTCGTATCGTTGCTCGACCCCTCGCACGAGTTTGCCGGGCTCGTTGCGGCTTGCAAGAACGAGCGCTTCTTTCCCGTGCTTGCCGGAGACGCCGATGGCGCCTTGAAAACGTCGCCCGTTTTGCTCGTATCGCCGATCGTTCTTTACGATTTCCCCAAAGTTGCGCAAGCCAGCCGGGGTCCGACGTTCGACGGCACCGAGATCGACCAGCTGCTCTCGTTGAGCGTCGCGGCACTGAGCGAGGAAGAGCGGGCGCAAGCGCGCGCCGCTCATCCCGAAGTCGCCCGTATGGTCGAACGAGCCGAGGCTTTGGCCGTCGCTCCGGGATGGCGAGTTCGCGTGCATCCGAAAGGCCGCGCGGACGTGTGGGACGGCATCGTTGACGGCAAGACGGCACGCGTCGTCGACGTGAAGACCGACGTCGAGGGTAAGCGGTACGTCGGCGTGTTGTTCGACGACGACCCCGCCAGCGAGATTCACGAATGGTACGGCCGTTCGTTTTTCTACGGCGTCGACGAGGTGGAGCCGCTGACGTGAAGATGCTCGTCGCGGGCTTCGGTAACGTCTTCTTTTCGGACGACGGATTCGGACCGGCGGTCATCCGGTCGCTCGACGGTGCCGAGTTCCCCCCTGGCGTCGTCGTGCGCGATTTCGGAACGGGAGGAATGCACTTGGCGCTCGAGATGTGCGCGGGATACGACGCCGTCGTCATCGTGGACGCGGTGTCCCGCGCCGACGCGCCCGGTACGGTTTACGCGATTGAAGCCCAAGAGTGGTGCCGCCGAAGCGTCCCCGACGCACACGCCATGAGCGTCACCGCCGTGCTGGCGGTGTTCGACTCGATGGCCCGACAACTCGAATGCAAGCGGCCGCGCGTGATCGTCGCCGGCTGCGTGCCGGAGACGACGGAAGAAGGCATGGAGCTCAGCGCCGTTGTTCGCGCGGCGATACCGCAATGCCGCAAGCTGTTACAGACGTTGACGAACGATTACGTTGCGACGGGAGCAAAAGCGTGAAGAAGAGATATATTTTCGGAGGCCTCGCCCTGCTGGCTACTGCGTACTTCGTTCGATTGTCGCTCAAGCTGCGTCAGGAATACGTGCGGTACAACCACATCCTTTCGATGTCCGACGAGGGACACGTCCTGGATGAAACGCCCGAGTTGCTGCTGCAAGTCATCAAACAGCAGGCGCAGACCGTCAAAGAATTCCGAACCTTCGCCCGCAAAATACCAAAAGACGTGGCGCGCTACCTGAAGATCGAGGCGATGTAGCGTGTGCCTTGCCATCCCGGGGAAGATCGTCGAGTTCTCCAAGGAGCAGCCATTGCTCGCGAAGGTCGACGTGGCGGGGGTCAAGCGATCGATCAACGTCGGACTTCTGGCCGACGAAAAGCTCGGCGTCGGCGATTGGGTACTCATTCACGTCGGTTTTGCGATGAGCAAGATCGGTGAAGAGCAAGCGCGCGACCAGCTGACTATGATCGCGGCACTCGGCGAGGAGCAGCAAGCCATGGACGAAGTCCGGGGATATACGTTCGCGCCGTGAAGTACGTCGACGAGTTCCGCGATCCCGATTTGATCCTCAAGGTCGCCGCAGAGATCGCGCGCATCGCCGATCCGCAGCGCGAGTACCGCATCATGGAAGTGTGCGGCGGACACACGCACTCCATTTACCGTCACGGACTGCGCGACGTTTTGCCCGGCAACATCCGCCTCGTCCACGGTCCCGGGTGTCCCGTCTGCGTGCTTCCCATGGGCCGGATCGACGACGGGCTCTCGATCGCCGAGCGCCCCGGCACCGTATTGACCGCGTTCGGCGACATGATGCGTGTTCCGGGGACGCGCGGAACGCCGCTCGAACATAAAGCGCGCGGGTGCGACGTGCGCATGGTCTATTCGCCGCTCGACGCGCTGCGCGTCGCGCAGAAGGAGCCGGAAAAGCACGTCTGCTTTTTCGCGATCGGATTCGAAACGACGGCGCCGTCGACCGCGCTGACAATCCTGCGCGCGCAGTCGCTCGGCCTCCAAAATTTCAGCGTATTCTGCAATCACGTCACGATCCTTCCGGCCATTCGCGCGATACTCGATTCACCGGACATGCGCATCGACGGATTCATCGGGCCGGGTCACGTGTCGACGGTCACGGGGTGCCGTCCGTACGAATTCGTGGCGCAGCATTATCATAAGCCCGTCGTCGTGTCGGGCTTCGAACCGCTCGATTTGCTCGAATCGGTGTTGATGCTGGTGCGGCAGTTGCATCACGGTGAGGCGAGGGTTGAAAATCAATACCGGCGCATCGTTCCGTGGGACGGCAACCGCGCCGCCATGCAGTCGCTCGGCGATGTGTTCGAGTTGCGACCCTATTTCGAGTGGCGCGGCCTGGGGTTCATTTCGCAGTCCGCGCTAAAAATTAAGAACGCCTACGCCGCGTACGATGCGGAAGCTCGCTTCGAACTCCCCGGAGTGCGCGTCACCGATCCCAAGGCTGCCCAGTGCGGCGAAGTGCTCAAAGGCGTGCTGACGCCGCCGCAGTGCAAGCTATTCGGCAATGCTTGCACGCCGGAGCGTCCCGTCGGCGCGCTGATGGTGTCCAGCGAAGGCGCCTGTGCCGCGTATTACAAGTACGTCGCCGTGGAGGCCGCGACGTGAACGTTCGAGAGACCATCGCGCAGATCGAGATGGCTCACGGCGCCGGCGGTAAGGCGACGCGACGGCTCATCGAAGGCGTGATCCTCCCCGCCTTCGCCAATCCCGTTCTCGAATCGCTTTCCGACGCGGCGCTGCTGACGGTCGCGGGGAAGCGCATCGCGATTACGGCCGACGGCTTCGTCGTCAAGCCGCTGCAGTTTCCCGGCGGCTCGATTGGGACGCTCGCGGTGAACGGCACGATCAACGATCTCGCCGTATCGGGCGCGCGTCCGGTCGCGCTGATGGCGACGTTCATCTTGGAGGCCGGCTTGAGCGGGAGCGAATTGCAGCGCGAGGTCGACGCGATGGCCGATGCCGCCCGCGATGCGGGCGTTAGCGTCGTGGGCGGCGATACCAAAGTCGTCGAGCACGGAATGGCCGACGGCATGTACGTGTCGACGTTCGGACTCGGCCTGGTGGACGAACGTTTGACGCTCGATGCGCGGCTCGTGCGGCCCGGCGATCGCATCTTGCTTTCGGGTTACATCGGCGATCACGGCATCACCATTTTGCTGGCGCGGGGCGAGCTCGAGCTCGAGGCCGAGATTGCTTCGGACACGCGCTCGGTGCTGCCGTTTGTCAACGCCTGCTGCTCGGTCGCCGCTGCGGGCGTCCGCTGGATGCGCGATCCCACGCGGGGCGGCGTAGCCACCGCACTCAACGAACTGGCTCGGGAATGCCGGCTGGCAATCGTGTTGGACGAAGAGTCGATTCCTGTCGCCGATCCGGTGCGCGGTGCGTGCGAAATCCTTGGGCTCGAACCGCTGCACATTGCCAACGAAGGGCAGTTTCTGGCGGTTGTGGCGCCGGATTGCGCGGAAGCCGCGCTCGCGGCGATCCGCGCGGTTGCCGGAGGTGAAGCAGCCGCGATCGTCGGTGAAGTCGCACAGCAACCGGCCGGAGCAGTGCTGGCACGCACGCGATACGGCGGAACGCGCATCGTCGACATGCTCGTCGGCGATCCGCTGCCGCGAATCTGTTGACCGCTATGCCGGAAGTCGAGGCGCAAACGCAGCTGCGCGAGAGAATTCTTGCGCGAAACAAGCCGTGCGTTCGCTTTTTAGAGCGGGAAGCGCCGCGATTGGCGCGCGCGTGCTACGCGATGGCCAAGCGTTTCGGCGACGGTGGACGTCTTTTCGCCTTCGGCCGCGGAGCGTACGCGACCGATGCGATGCATCTCTCGGTGGAGTTCATCCATCCGGTTTTGGTTGGAAAGCGTGCGCTTCCGGCACTCGACGTGAGCTCCGCGGCGGAGGCATGGATCGAAACGCTGGCCGGAGCTCACGACATGGCCGTTTCGCTCGGACCTCCGAGCGGCGACCCGCACGGTGACGCCATTTTGCACGCGGCGGCGGCGCGCGGCGCGATGACGTTGGCATGGCCCGCCTCGAATGGAGGCGACGTATTTGCGGACTATGCCGTCGAAGCGTCGTGCGGCGACGAGCACGTGCATCAGGAGCTCTTCGAGCTGTTGGGGCATTCGATGTACGAGACGGTGCAGGTCTTCTTGGAACATGTGTCGCGCCACCAGGCCGTGCCGGGCATGGAGTTCCTCTATCCGTTTCTCGGCGAGGAGCAGTCGTCTCCGGGTTCGCTTATCGACGACGTCGCAACCTCGATCGTTGCCAAGGCTCACGATGCAAACGCTCTGCGCACACAGGTCGCTGCCGAGCAAACCGGCGCGATCGCTCGCGCGGTGAACCTCATCGCCGAACGGGTTGCAGCGGGCGGCCGAATTCTCGCGTTCGGCAACGGCGGATCGGCTACCGATGCCACCGATTTTGCGATGGATTGCATCTTGCCGTCGAACGGTTGGACGCCGATTCCCGCACTCTCGCTGGCGCTCGAGCCCGCGGTCATCACGGCTACGGCAAACGACGTCGGCACCGACGTGATCTTTCTGCGGCAGCTCATCGCTCAATGCGGGCCGAACGACGTTGCGGTAGCCTTTTCGACCAGCGGCGGCTCGAGAAACGTCGTTGCCGCATTGGAAGAGGCTCGCCGCCGGCGGCTCGCGACGATTGCGCTGCTCGGTTACGATGGTGGAGAGATCGTGCGCCGCGGGCTCGCGGACGTTTCGATCGTCGTTCCGAGCGATTACATTCCGCGAATTCAAGAGGCCCAAGGAACGATCTATCACGTTTTGCGCGAGGCGCTCGGCAACAGCGCATGCTAGAGCTGTACGGCGGCGCCTCGTGTCCGTTTACCGCTGCACTTCGAGAAGAGCTGCTGTGGCGGAAGGCGGCGTTCGTGGAGTACGACGTCGAGAGCGATCCGGAGGCGTTCGCGCGATTGATCGAATTTTGCGACGGCGATCGTACGGTGCCCGTGTTGATCGAAAACGATCGCGTCGTGCAGGTCGGGTACGAGGGGCGCGGGTGTTATGCAGCTCAACGGCGTTAAGGAAGCGCGCCGGCTGCACGTTGGCGGCGTCGTTCAGGGCGTCGGATTCCGTCCTTTCGTGTACCGCATCGCACGCGAACGCGGCTTGTCGGGCTGGGTGCTCAACGGAGCCGGCGGCGTAGAAGTGCACGTAGAAGGCGACGTTGCGGCGCTGGACGAGTTTTCTCAAATGCTGCGGACGCATCCACCCGCAGCGGCGCGCATTGGCCGGTTCGAGAGCGAGCGCACGACCGTCTATGGATTCGATACGTTCGAGATACGCGCGAGCGAATGTTGTGAGGCGCCGAGCGTGCGCGTGTGCGCGGACCTTCCCGTTTGCGATGAGTGTTTGCGCGAACTCTTCGACCCCGCCAACCGCCGGTGCAGGTATCCCTATATCAACTGCACCGATTGCGGGCCGCGGTACTCGATCGTGCGCGGCCTTCCGTACGACAGGCCTCGAACCACGATGGCGGCGTGGCCGATGTGCGACTTCTGCCGCGCCGAATACGAAGATCCGCTCGACCGGCGGTTTCACGCGCAGCCGGTAGCGTGCCCGGCGTGCGGACCGTCGTACGTTATGGAAGAAGAAGGCGAAGCCGCTATACGCGGCTACGATGCCGTCGCGCGCGCCGCACGATTGCTCGGCGCCGGCGCGATCGTAGCAATCAAGGGTATCGGCGGTTATCATCTCGCCTGCGACGCGCGTGACGAGATCGCCGTCGCGGCACTGCGCGCGCGAAAGTATCGCAAGGAGCGGCCGTTTGCAGTGATGGTGCGCGATCTCTCGGCCGCGCGAACGATCGTAGACGTCGACCAGCGCAGCGAAGCGCTGCTGCGCTCGCCCGCGCGTCCCATCGTCCTCAGGCCGGCTACCGTCGATCTGCCGGGCGTCGCACCGGACAACGCCGATCTCGGGGTCATGCTGGCATATACTCCAATCCACCATCTGCTTTTTGCAGCGGGAGCGCCCGGTGTGCTCGTGATGACCAGTGCGAATCGCTCGAGCGAGCCGATCGCGTATCGCGACGGCGAGGCGCGGCAATCGTTGCGTGAAATCGCGGATGCGTTTTTGATCGGCGAGCGAGAGATTGCGCGGCGCATCGACGATTCGGTCGCGCGATGCGACGACGGCGGTCCGGTCGTCTTGCGGCACGCGCGCGGATACGCGCCTCAGGCAGTCGCGACGTTGCCTTTCTCGCGTCCCATCGTAGCGACGGGTGCGGACCTGAAAAACGCCGTTGCCGTAGTGGTGCGCGGACAGGTCTTCGTTAGTCAGCACGTCGGCGATCTCGAGCACTACGACGCCTACGAATCGTTCAAAGAAACCATCGCGGATTTGACCGAACTCTACGGCCTCCCGGCGGACGAGACGGTAGTCGCCCACGACGCACATCCGCAATATCGCTCGTCGGAGTTTGCGCGCGAACTACCCGGCGAAAAGCACGCCGTCGGCCACCATCGCGCACATGTAGCGAGCGTGTTGGCCGAGCGCGAAGCGCTCGACGTCCGAGTCGTCGGTTTCGCATTCGACGGAACGGGATACGGCGAAGACGGGGAGATCTGGGGCGGCGAAGTGTTCGTCGGCGATGCTGTCTCCGGCCTACGGCGCGTGGCGCATTTGCGGCGCGCGCTGCTGCCGGGCGGCGATGCGGCGGCGCGGTTTCCGGTCCAAGCTGCCGCGGGTTTTTTGTGGCAGCATCCCGAGATCGGCGACCTGGCCGACTTCCAAGCGCCCCCGTTTCATTTCCCGGCCCGGTACGATGCCGCGTGCGAAGTGCTGCGCAGCGGCGTGCGCGTCTTTCCGGCGACCTCAATGGGACGGCTTTTCGACACGGTCGCGGCGCTGCTGGGATTCACGCGTGAAATTACGTTCGAAGCGCAGGCGGCAATGTGGCTCGAATATCTCGCGCGCAGGAGCCCGCCGGTGCGGCCGTACCCGCTGCCGTACTCCAACGGCGAGCTCGATTACGTGCCGCTGCTCGCGCGCGTCGTGCGCGATCGTTTCGCGGGCCGCGACGCGTGCGAGATTGCGCGCGCGTTTCATGGCGCCGTCGCGAGCGCGGTCGTGGAGGTGACGCGTGCATTCGACGAAGAGCACGTCGTCGTTTCTGGCGGCGTCTTTCAAAATGCCGTGCTTATGAGCGACCTTCACGGCGCACTGGGCGAACGGCTGTGGTGCAATCGCATCGTTCCGCCTAACGACGGAGGCATTTGTTTGGGCCAGGCCGCATTAGCGGCGTGCGCACACTGAAAACGGCGCTTTACCTGTCGGACGCACTAGTTGCGAGGGAAGAAGGCCGGATACGGTCCCAGCGGAAGAATCAGCACTTCGAGCATATCGCGTTGTGCCAACGGAAGGGAACCCACGGCGTCACGCGCGGCGGACTCGCCGGCGCATTCCAATAGCATGACCGCACCGGCGACGTCTTTTCGAGTCCAGATCGCGCGAACGATGCCGTCCCGATAGAGTTCGCGAACGCGCTCGCGTTCGGCGTCGATGTGGACGGAGAACTGTTCGTCGCTGAAGCGCTCGGTGAGCCGCCGGGAAATTGACAGAAACTGCATATGGCGCCGTTCGCGGCCTGAGAGGAAAGCGCCCGCCGCGTCGAACTGGTGCCGGATGCGACGTTACGCTATGGCGTTGGCTTTGATCGCACACGCGGCGAAGCTCATGCATCTTACTGCCGTTGCGTAGAACGACTCCGCGGCCCCACCGCAATCGTTTCTCGGATGGATCGTCGTTTGCGCGAACGCGCGCGCAGGCCAACGCGGCCGAAAATGCGTAACCACTCAAGCGTGCGTCCGAAGGCAATGCCCCTCGTGCTGACGGTTACGTCGCTTTTCGGACGTACCCGACGAACGCTTCAATGCGAACGCCGGGCGTGCGTCGAAGCATTGGGCGATCCGGTTGCGCTCCGGGTCGAGTTTCGTCGTACGAGAGAGGATCATGTCGGACCAGGTCGCCATCTATCGTGCAGTACCACGTTCGGGGCCATAGCCCGATGAAACGTCTGCTCTGGATCGTCGCGATCGCCGCATCCGTTTGCGGCGCAGCGCACGGTGCTTCCGATCCGAACCCCTACCAACTGTACGGACACGCGCGCACGGTGTGGCTCTCGCAGCATTATCCGGATTACGTAGCCTACACGATTGCCGTCGCCGTCGACGAGCGCGGGGTTCCGAAAACGACGCATTATCGCGCAATCTACGACGCGACGCACGACCGCATTTACATGAACGGCGTGAGCGAAGAAGAGCGCGCCAAGCCGTACGTGCCGACGGGGACGAACATTACGCTCGAGCCAAAGCGGGACTGGATGACGCTCTTCAAGCGCCACGTCGGCCATCCCGAAGAAGCGGTCGATTTCTTAGGCGTTCCCATGCTCGCCCCGAACTACTCGTTCGGCATTGCCCAGTACGTCCCGGCGGTGGCAACGACGGAGACCGATCAGGCCGCGCTGGTGCGCGAGATCCGCCGGCAGTACAACGATCCGATGTCGACCGAAAAGGCGCAGCAACTCAGCGATGGCCAGGGGCTCAAGGAGATTGGACGCGTCACGTCCACCGATCGCGATTACTCGATAACGTACGACGGCATTGGATCCGTCGACGGAACGCAGGTCTACCACCTGTCGCTGCGTCCAACGCACGATCCCGGAAGGCTGCGGCTGCGCGAGCTGTGGCTCGACCCGCAAACGTTTACGACGGTCAAGCTGGTCACGCAAGGGAACTTCGGAAGCAATAACGTGCCGTGGGCGATAACGTTTGCAACGGTAGACGGCGCGCAATACATCGCCTCGGAGAAAGCGCTCGCGCCGGTCGGTTCGGGGCGGCACCTCTACGAGCAAGTAACGATTTCATTTCAAGGCCTGGGGCCGGCTCAGCCGGGCCGCTACCTTTGGACCCCGATCTCGGCGATGGAGAACGTTCTCACCGAACCGCAGTAACGCGGTTAAACTTCTACCTCTACCGGAAAGTTCACCGAGCGGGCGATAAAACACAGCTCGTGCACCCGATGATGGAGCTCGCGCGCCCTCGCCTCGTCACCGTCCTCGCGCAAGGTGACTACCGGCCGAAGAATAACCTTCGAGAACTCGCCGGAGCCGTCGTCGTTTTCGCGCATCTCGCCCGAAGCGTCGTCGCGGTACTCGGTAACGACGATACCGTTTGTCGCGCACAGGTGGAGGTACCACAGCATGTGGCACGAGGAGAGCGACGCTACGAGCAGTTCTTCGGGATTGTAGCGTAACGCATCGCCGCGAAACGCCGGATCGCTCGAGCCTTCGATAACCGGTTTTTCAGCCGAAGTAATTGTGAAATCTCGACGGTAGCTGCGGTAGTTCGTCGTTCCTTCGCCGTCGTGTGCGGTCCAGTGCAGCGACGTTTGGTACGCGTGCGTCTTCTTGGCGATCATGACATCCTCACGTTGAAGCGCCGGCTGAATTCGGTACGGCCGTTGTCGGTCAGCGCGAGCGCTCGATCGCGCGGATTTCGTAGCAGCCACCGCGCCTGAAGAAAACGTTCGAGCATGCGCGCGCCGAGCGCTCCGGCGATGTGGGGCCGGCGCTCGGTCCAGTCGGTACATTGCCTTGCGAAGCTGCGGCGCGCATCGCGCAACCGGTCCACATCGATATCGATCGACGCTAGGAACCTTTTGCCTCGGCGGGTCACCACGAACTCGCCGTTCGAGACGTCGAGGAACTTTCCGTCCACCAGATGGTCGGCGACCGCGACGCCGATACGTCCTGCCAAATGGTCGTAGCACGACCGCGCTTCGCGTAAGCGCTGCATCGCCGTCGCTTGTCCGAGCGCGCGGACGCGCACCGGAGCGGCGATGGCCGCAAGCGCTTCCATTGCATGGCCGACTGCGGGTGACGTGAGACGAAAGAGTCGCTGTCTCCCCAACGAGCGCGCCTCGATCAGTCCCCCGGTGGCCAGCTTTGCCAGGTGCGCGCTAGCGGCTTGCGGCGAGGCGCCGGCGTGAAAAGCGAGGTCGGTTGCCGGCAACTCGCCTCCGCCGAGCAGCGCTTGCAGCATAGCGGCTCGCACGGGATCGCCGAAGAGGTCGGCAACACCGGCTACATCGGGATCGGGACTATAAGCCAGACGTCTGGATTCGCGCACCCCCGGATTGTATCACGCGAACGCTTCAGGACCGCCTGAACTATGCGTGTACCGATATGCGCTGCAAGACGCTCTTAACGCCGTCTACCCCGCGTGCGGTGTCGACGATCGTTCGCGCGATCGACTCAGAAGGTACCGTACCTTCGATCGAAACGACGCCGTCGCGTGCGCTGACTTTGACGTGAAAGACGTTGATACCGGCTTGTCCGGCGATCGCGGCGGAGACCTTCGCGGCCAAGGCGACGTCTCCCGACTGTTCCCGGACACCGCGTTCTTGCGGATCGATCACCAGACGGTCGTCGACGTTGCGCACGCCGTCAACCGAGCGCGTCGTCGCGACGTATGCTTGCCGCTCGGCATCGGAATGCGCCTTGCCCGTGAGCGTTACGGTACCGTTCGCGACCGAAACGCCGACGCCGTCGGCTGAATCTACGTCGACTGCGGCGAGTTTTGCCTTGACCGCGGCCGTGACGTACGTGTCGTTGCCGGCGTTCTCGGCGTTTTTTTGCTGAGCGCCGGAGCACGCGGCAAGCGCGGCGAAAAGCAGCGGCGCAACCAAAATTCTCATGCTTCCTTTTACCCCCTTGCGTAAATGATCAGCTGCCTGTTTGCCACCTGTGAAGAGTTGCCGGGAGTCGATCCCGACGACGAGCTGGCCGCACGAGAGCTGGCGGAACTCGGCGTGCGCGTTCGACCGGCCGTTTGGACCGATGGAAGCGTCGATTGGGGCGCTGCCGATCTATGCGTGCTGCGCTCGACGTGGGATTATCATCGGCGGCCAAAAGAGTTCGCCGGCTGGATCGACGACGTGGCGCGGCGCACGCGGCTGGTCAATCCTCGGGACGTCGTCCGCTGGAACGCGCACAAGTTCTATCTGCGCGATCTGCAGCGCAGCGGCGTCCCCGTCGTGCCCAGCGAGTTTCTCGAAAGCGGCAGCGCGGTCGAACTCTCCGAGGTGCTGCAGCGACGTAACTGGCGGGAGGCCGTCCTCAAACCCGCCCACGGTGCATCCGCTCACGGCGTCATGCACGTGCGGTGTGACGCGGCGCAAATTCGTGAAGGCGAGGAGTATCTTCGCACGCTGCTGCAGACCGGCGACGCCATCGTGCAGCCCTTTCTCGAAAGCATTGCGACGCATCACGAGCGCGCGCTCACATTCATCGGCGGCCGGTACTCGCATGCCGTGACGAAGGCTCCCTTCATGCACGCAAGCGCGCGGCTCGGCGACCGAGCCGGTCTGCCGCCCGGGGCATCGGGCGAGGTTCCGGTCATCGCCACAGAGGACGAGATTGCGGTCGCAACGCAAGCCCTGCTGGCGTCGCCTCCGGGATGCGTATACGCGCGCATCGACGTCGTTCGCGACGACAAACGGCGTCCGTGCATTCTCGAAGTCGAGCTTATCGAACCGACGCTCTATCTCTACGCCGAGCCGTCCGCCGCCGCACGGCTCGCTCGCGCAATCGT
Source organism: Vulcanimicrobiota bacterium (assembly GCA_963715435.1). Lineage (GTDB taxonomy): Bacteria > Vulcanimicrobiota > Vulcanimicrobiia > Vulcanimicrobiales > Vulcanimicrobiaceae > JAFAHZ01. The sequence continues at coordinate 464,235 of OY970243.1, read as the reverse complement.
CGCCAGCCCGCCGTCATGAATCGAACGGCCGGCTGGTGGGTACGGAACCGCTATGCCGTATGATCCCGGTCCTACCGTCGTCTGGACGGTGCTCGGCTGCTGGTTGATCTTTGCCGCTGTTTGGATCGCCGGGTGGATCTACAATTTGCTGTACGCTCCAAAGGTTCGGCAACGCTCGCTTTCGCCCAGCGTCTTGCTCGGCGCAGGCATCGTGTGGCTTGCGTCTTGGCTCGTGCCGACCAGCGTCTGGGACGCGCTGGTAGTCGTCAATCCCGTCTTGCAAGGCTTCGGAATCGCGCTCGTGTTTGCCGGCACGGGGTTTGCGCTATGGGCCCGGTTTACGCTCGGCACCATGTGGACCGGTATTCCGTCGCAGCGCGCCGGACACCAACTGCGCACGACCGGCCCATTTGCCGTGGCGCGTCATCCCATATACACGGGGGTCTTGGCGATGCTGGTCGGAACCGCGTTGGCGTGTGGCGTCGGACCCTATGCCGGCCCGGTAATTGCAGGGGCAATCGGTTTGGCGCTCAAGATGCGCGTTGAAGAGAAGATGTTGCTCGATACTTTCGGACCGGAATACGAGGCGTACCGGTCGCGCGTGCGCGCGCTGCTGCCGTTTCCACGTTTTTGAGGAGGCTTCACTTTTTTATTCGCTCGAACAGCGATCGGAGCACGACGGCTTCGTTATGTTCGCCGTCTTTGGCGCCGTAAAGCAGCGTAATGGTTTTCGATCGCTTGGCTGCATCGAGCAGCTCGCGAATCTTTTGCGAAGCGTGCGCCTGAGTCAGCTCCGCGCGATAGCGTTTGCGAAACTCCGCCCATTTTTCCGGGTCATGACCGAACCATTTGCGCAAGTCGTTGCTGGGAGCGAGGTCCTTGGCCCAGGCGTCGGCGGCCAGGCGCTCTTTGGTAACGCCGCGCGGCCAGAGGCGATCGACCAAGATGCGAAGTCCGTCGCCCTTTTCGGGCGCGTCGTACGCGCGCTTTAGGCGTATCGTCGTTCCCATGCGCTCGTACGTTCCCGCTAATGCGGCCTAGGTCCCGCATATTCTACTCACGACGCGTACGCCAAAGAAGGATTGCGCGTATCGGAGTATACTAGGACTATGCACGTTTTGGTGGGCTACAAGCGCCGCGCTTTATATACCGCTCTCGGTGCGTTCGGCACGATGTTCTTGATTGGATCGGCTGCCATGGTGACACGGCAGCCGTTTATTTTTCCGTCGTTGGGACCTACGGCGCTGATGATTTTCGCGCATCCGTTGCGCCGCGAGGCGGCGCCGCGCCACATCTTGATCGGCCATGCTCTAGGCGCCGGGAGCGGTTACCTGGCACTGGCGGTCACGGGACTTCTTGGCATCCCGTTTAGTGCCACAGTATCGGTGCATCGCGTGCTCGCCGCCGCGATCGCGCTCGCGCTTACGGCAGCGCTCATGACGTTGGCGCGTGCCGAACACGCGCCGGCCGGAGCGACGACGCTCATCGTTTCCTTGGGCATCCTTCCGTTGCTGCGCGACTTCATAGCGCTCATGATCGCGGTAACGGCGCTGACGCTCGTCGGCCTGCTTATCAACAGGGGCTTTAAAATCGAATATCCGTTTTGGCACCCCAAGTCCAAGTTATTCTCGGCCCGTAGAATAGGAAGAAGTGTACGCGCGACCGAGAAGCCCTGGTGATGAACGACGACACCGGAATGGTCGAAGGCGAGAAGCGCATCACCGAAGCCGAAACCTTGCTGCCGGTCGAAAAATTGCACGAGGCGCTGCCGGAAGAGCATCCGGCGCACGCCACGATCGACGAGCTCCACGAAGAAGTTCGGGCGAGCAAACCCGACGCTCGGACGATTCACAGACACGTCGGCGCCCTCCGCACGCTTCCGGAGCTCGAAGCCACGGTCGCGAACTGGTGGGACAGTCCCACGACGCAGCGTTTCATCGCGAACCTCAGCCAAATAGGACTGTAGTACGACGCCGACGATGGTGAAGTGCTAGCGGCCGATATTGCCGCGGAGCACGGTCAGCGATTCGGGAGCGATCTGAAACTGCGTGGTTCCGAAGAGGCGGTAGCGGCGGATGCCGGCATCGGGGTGCGGCGCGTCGGTGGGACCGTGACCGTTCCATCGGTACTGTTCGCGGCCGAAGGTCGCGACGGTGACCGGTCCGCGGAAATGTGCCGCCCCCCAAGGGCCGTCGAACTGCACCGTGAGGGTGCGCGAAATCGTGTCTTTGTTGTCGATCAGCAGCGACCACATTCCGTCGGGACGGTCGAGGGCGTAAGCCGTCACCAACGGTTTGTCGTTTCCGAGGCTGGTGGTTGCCGTATAGACGCCGTGCGGGCGATCGCCGGGGAGGACCCAATCCTGCGTTATCAGCTGCAGCGCGTAATAGGCGGCGCCCTTGGCGCGCACGCGATACCGCTCGTCGACCATGTAGGGATTATAGGCGCCCCACGTCTTGCAGCGTTCGTTAAGATCGAGCGGCTCAGGCTCGGCTTGATAAAACGTTGCGTAGGAGATGTCCGACGCTAAAGAGGCGCCGAAGAAATCGCCCGTCCACAGCGCGCCGTACACGCGCTGCGGTGCGCCCGTTCCGTCGGCCGAGAAGTTGTCTTCGGTTTCCAACAGCGGCAGGTTCGGCGGCAGCCCGTCGGCGCGCCAGGTGCGCGCCATTAAGCGCACTAGCGCCGGTTCCGACAGCAGGTCGGCGCGCCGGGTCGCCCCGGCGTCGCAGTTGTGGAACGGATAGTGTTCGTACGACATGAAGGCCAGGTCGCTCAGGTGGCCGCGCCGCTTTAGGTAGAGGATGAAGCGATGGAGCCAAGAGGTGTCGCCGCGTTCGTTGGGCCACGCTCGTTCGTCGGAGTTGACGCCCTCGAAGACCGGGCCGCCCAGCTTCACGTTGGGATCGACGGCGTGGATCGCGCGCGCGAACTGCACGTACAGCGCGCCGTAATCCTCGGGCAATGCGTATTGGCCGTCGATCTCCTCACCCATCTCGATATACGCGACGGGGTAGCGGCGAGCTTCGAGGTAGCGAACTTCGTTCGCCGCGTTTTCCGGCGTGCTATAAAAGACCGGAACCGGATAGATGGTGGGCAGTCCGCGCGTCAGCGGGCTGCCGGCGATGAGATCGAGCCCGGGCTGGTCCTGATCGTTCGTAACCTTATCTGAATCGTCATGCCACGGATCGGTCGACGACGTCCACATCAGCGTTTGCCGTTTGGGATCCGGCAGGCACGTTTCCGCGCCGTGGCAAGACCCGTAGCGCGAGCGGACCACGACATCGTGAAAACGGCCTGCGGCGTCGAGCCGGCCGACGGCGACGTCGTCGACGGCGTAACCGGCGCAGTTGCGAGGATCGCCGTTGCCGTGCCTATCGCACGACCCCGACGAACTCGTCATGAGGATACGTATCGCGAGCGTTTTTACCGGTGCGGGCGCGAGATGGATCGCTGCGACGCCGCCTTTACCGCTCGCGACCATTCCGGACGGGAACGTCTTCCACGTCGCAGAGGACGGATGCAGCACGACGTCTTGGCTGCCGGTCCAATACCCGACGGCGTAGTGCGTCGCGTAGGGATTCATCCAATGGATGCGTATTGCGTCGATCTGCTGCGGCGCTAAGAACTGTACGACGATCCACTGCGGATTCGCCGAGTCGGGCTCGCCGGTGTACGCGTGGGATAGGTAAGGATCGCTCTTCCAATAGGTCGCCGGGTCGCCGTCGTCGATGCGCGAGTAGCCGTCGTCGGCCCCTTGATCGCGAGACGAACCGCGGTGCGGCAGTCGATACCCGAACGAGTCGGTGATCGCCGTATCCGACGGCGTCGCGCTGCTCGTCCAGTAGCCGCGCTTGGCGGCTGCATCGCTGTACGTGCCTTCCGGATTCCAATGCCAATCTTGAATCGAAAGCTCGGTGTACAACCGGTACGTGAGCGTTCCCAGGCCCGTGCTCAGCATCAGTTGCGTGTTGGCCGGCGAGTAAATCTGATCGAGATGGCCTTTGGGATCGGAATCGACCGACGTCCCTAGCGCGCGGAGCGGACGCATCGTTTGCACGCGATGCGCGGTATCGACGCGAACGGTTATCGGGGCGACCGTCGCCGCCGGCGCCGGACTAGTGACGAAGGCGAGGATCGCGAACGTACAGACCGGTCTGAGTCGTAGAACCGTTGTCTTGCTCCATTGCCTGAGAGATAGTGATGTCGGCTTGCCCCCCGGCACCGGTAATGCGCGGATTTTGCGGCGTCGATTGTTGGATGAGCCCCAGAGCGGCATCGTAAATCGGATAGTTGAAGCCGATGACCTGCACGACGATGTCGTCGGCATTGGTCTGCGTTGCGACCTTCGCGGTGTTCTGCGCCGACGTGCAAATGCTCGGACTGGGCTTGAGATTGTTCTTTCCGCCCGACGTCGCGAGATTCGGTCCGATCCTATCGGGTAGATGGTACGTGCGCGAGGACGAGCCGGTGACGTGAACCGTATAGTACACCGGAGCAAAGTGCGTTCCGCGGGCGCCTTGGCAGTTCGCGACCCCCGCGTTGGCGCCGTCGTGCGGACCGCCTAACGGACCGAAGTCTACGATCTGCACGTACGCGTCGGTGACGCCGCGCGGCAGCCCCATGGTAAGCGAGCCACCGCCCTTGCCGTCGAACTTGAAGACCGGCGCGCTCACCTTCGGCAGCAGGTGCGATGCGTCGAGGTGCGCCGCCTTGCGGACCGTTTGCGACGATACGCTCCCGCCGTTGCCGATCGTCGAGATCGTCACGGCAAGCGTGTATTGGCCGCTGCGCGCGCGCACGTTGTCGAAAACTGTAATGCCCTCACCCAGGCCCAAGAAGTACGGATCGCCGAATGAGTCGACGCCGGCGAGGATCAAACCGTCGCGCGTTCCCATTCCGTCTTTGTTCGGATCGAAGGTTGGTGGACCGCCCCACGGCACGAACTGATACACGGACGTACGATTGCCGGCGTTATAAAAGGGTTGTGCGTACGGCTGATAGCTGTATCCCTGTCCGTATGCGGCCACCGCATTGGCAGGTTGTAATCCAAGTGCGAAGACGCCGCCGCTCTCGCCGAACGTCGTCGTATTCGGGCTCAGCTTACTCGGGCATTTGACGAACTGCTGTCCTGACGGCGGCTGCGGAAACGGACCGGGCCCGTCGCACGACGGCGTCCCGGGCGCAACCGTTTGCGGCGTACCGAAAATCGCATTGCCGCGCCACTCGCGCACGCTGGGACCGCCGTTGAGCACGGTCGTATATGGGTCCGGAAATCCGGAACTCGAACCGCCGTTCGCTTCGGAGAACGACGGAACGGCACGGGCGTTCACCCTGAGAGGCCCGGAAATCTTCGGCGTGTTGACGCCCGTTGCGCTGCTGCCGTCGCTTTGCCGAAACGTCGAAACGACGTTGAGTCCGATCGACGTTCCGTACAAATTCGCAGTGCCTACCGCAAACTGCAGCGATGAATAGCTGGGACTGCCGGGATTCACCGAGCTGATCGCAATGCCGCCCCCGCCCGCGCCACATCCCGCCGTTAAGGCGAGCGATACGGCGGCACACACGATACGGTAACGGCGATTCATCGAGGGCTCCTTCCAGAAGTTTAAGGCTTCGGACCCAAAGCGAATTGAATGTAGCCGCGAATCGTGCGGCCCGGGACGTACAACTCCGGATATGGTGACCAGTTTTGATTGAACGGCTGCTCGTTCCGTCCGCCGGCCTGATAGAGGGGATTCGGCACGAGCTGGCCGTTTACCAACTTGTACGGGTACGCGCCCCCGTACTGGCCGGTTTGCGCGCCGCCGACGCCGTTAGCAACGGGCTGCCACGCCTGATTGACGCCCGGCTCGCTGCGGTAGTTGTCGAAGATGTTGGTAACGTAAACCCCGTACGTGACGTTGCGATGCTCGTATTGCAGACTGAGGTCCGCATACGCGCGCGGCGGCGTAAGCGTCTGCCCCGCGAGGGCCGATTCGCTATCGCCGCGGCATGCGACGTATTTCGGCTTGAAGATGCTGCCGGGAAATGCCGGATCGACGTAACAGAGCGCGTTGTACGCCTGCAGCGGTTGGCCCGGCCCGGCAAACGGCAGGCCTTGGCCGAGATTGCCGGTAGGGATCTGGTAGAGCACGCCGTTGATGAAACCGTACGTGGTCGTGCCGACGCCGTACGGGATACCGCCGTTCGCCGTAATGATCGGGTTGATGGTGATGCCGGTCTTCGTCTTGTATTGAATGCCGGCCACGGCCGAGAGCGGCGGAACGTAGGCTGCGTGAAAAAGCGCGCCGGTTTCATAGAGGTATTGCGCGACTGCAGGCAGACTGTCCGAGTTCGAAACGGGCGGCGTCGTCGTCAGAGCGTTGATATAGTCGAGGGTTAAAAAGCCGCCCCAGCCCCACGGACGCTCGGGCGTCGTCAACATAAACTCGACGCCGTAGGTTTTGGTCGTGCCGGTTTGACGCTCTTGGAACGATCCTGCCGTCTGCTGGCCGGTTACCGGATCGGGCGGTCCGGCGTTGAGCAGCACCGTCTGATACGTGTTGTATCCGCGGCGATAATAACCGGTGAGTTTGGTTCCCCATCCGTTGCGGAAACCGTGACTCCACGCGATGTCGTAGTTGTTATACGTCGCAACCGTCTGGCCGCCGATGTCGGGCGCAGCGTAGGCTTGATCGAATGCCCAATACAGTTGTTGCGCGTAGTTGTCGCATTGGAAATAGTTTCCAACGCTGCCGACCGTGCCGGCACCCGACCAATACTGATTCGGGTTGGGAACGTACGTGCCGTTGACGCTCGATCCCGGCGGATGCCAGCCGCTGCCGCACGCCGGCCCTTCGCCTGTATTCGGGTTGTACCTCGGATCGCTGGAGTCTTTGGCCGGAATCTCCCACAAAAGCGGGTTCACGCCGCCGATGTTCGTCGGCGTTCCGGCTGTTTGCCCGAAGAAGAAGCTGGCGGAGCGGCCGTAGCTAAAGCGGACGCTGTCGTGCTGCGTGAGCAGATAGCTCGTCGCAAATCGCGGCTCGACGACCTTGGGGTAGAGGTAACTGTCCGAGAGCACGGCGTATCCGGTTCCGATGTCGGCCGTATTGTTGAGATCCTTATTGAGCTGCGTGTTGCCGGCCCACTTCAAGTTCTGGCCGTCCAAACGTACGCCGTAGTCGAACGTCATGCGGTCGTTGGGCGTCCATTGATCGCGCACGCCGAACCCATACTGCTGGAAGTCGGCGCCCATGTAGTCGAATCCGGTCGACGGAATCGCCGGTAGTTTGCCTTTCCAATCGCCGTGGGAGAGGAGCCACTCGTAGAGATAGCAGCCTTGTCCCGTCGGCGCATTAGCCGTGTAGCCGTTGTCGAGCGCGGGGCCGATGCACGGATTTCCGCCGCTGACGGGCAAACCGGGATGTTCGGGGAGGTACCAATCCTCGACGCGAGCGCTCGTTGGAATGTAACAATCCGGCGTTTGCGTATCGAATCCGGTCGCCGGATCGTACTGGCACGACGGCTGCGCGGCGGCCTGGTCGACGCCGCGGCCGCCCAAGAAGCCTTGCCATGTATTGCCGTAGTTGAGCTGATTCCAATACGGGAATCCGTTCTCGAACTTGCCGACGAACGTGATCGTGTTTCTGTCGTTGATAACGCTCGTGGCTTGGGCTTGGAACCCGACTTTTCGCCCGCCGGCGTTGTTATAGCCCGGCAAATACGATCCAAGCGTCAGGTCGGACGACGAACCCGTTATGTTGTTGGCGACGAGGCCGCCCCAGTTGTAGTAGAACGTATTCAACGAGGTGTTCGTGCCGATGGGCCGCGTGTAGCCGATCTTGAGAAGATCGGTGGGACCGTACACGTACTGCTCGGGCTGCGTCGGATGCGCATACGAGGTGGGAACACCCTGATAGTACGGGATCACCGCGTCGTACCACTTCATGCCGCTGCGATCGCCCCGCGTACTGGGCCACATGGGATAGCCGCTGTAGTCGGACGTGAAGTTCGCGATCGAGAACGGATCGTACGGATAGTAGTTGGCGAACTCCAAGCCGCCGGCGTTCGCCCACGCCCGATGGTCGAGCCAGTCCGTCAGCACTTGAATCTGTTGCGAGTTGTTTTTTCCGAAACGATAGTAGAAATTGTTGAGAACGTCGTCGTCGTAGTTGAAGGACGTTCCGTAGTACTGTCCGATATCGGAAACGGAGACGCCGTAGGGTGCATATTGCGGCGCGGAGCGCGTCGAGCGGAACGAGAAGAAGTCGGAGAAACGCCCGTCCTGCGTTGCGATACCGTATTGGCCCGCCGCCGAATGATCGTACCAGGGGCCGCCGACGTCGAAACTCAGAAATCCGCTGCCCGGATACGTTCCGCGGCCTGGAATGATGTTGACGACGCCGGCGCCGATGCCGCCCTGCGTCGCGTCGCCGGCGCCGCTGACGACCTGCATCGAGCCCGCACCGCCGCCGACACCGTTGAGATAGCCTTGGCTTGGATTTTCATCGAAGAACGATCCGCGATAATCGATGCCGTCGAACTGATAACCAATCTCGACGCTGGCGGACCCGCGAATCGTAAACGCGTTGCTGCTGTTTCCAGGGCCCGGCTGATAGTTCGTGTTCTGGATGACGCCCGGCGCAGAAAGCACGAGCTGATTGAAGTTCGTCGATCCGGCTTCGCCGAGGGCTTGGTCGACGCGATTGCCTTGGAACGTCGTTTCGTCGATCGTTTGATGCGGCTGGAATGCAGACGTCGTGTCGCGTGCGTGCACGGTCGCGATCGTCTTGAGGCCTTTGACCATGCGCACCGCGCCGATCTGCTGCGTCTCGTCGCCGAAGATCGTAATGCCGGTAAGAGTTTCCTCTTCGTAACCGTTCGCGGCGATCTTCACGACGTACGTATCCGGAGGCAGATCGAGGAAAGTGAAAGATCCGCGTGAATCGGTGGTGCGCCGATATTGTCCGGACTCAGCGCTCACCAAAACGGTCGCTCCGGCAATGGGTGCGTTCGTTTTCGAGTCCACGACCGAACCGCGAAGGATACCCGTCACGCCGCCGGCGGCCAGCACGGCAGAACTCGCCGCGATGCAAAGTGCGGCGGTCAAGGCGAGCGACTTGGAAATACGGGAGAGGATCGCCGATCGTACGAGCATCACGAGAACCTCCTGAACCGGTCAAGAAGCCTCGCTATGGCGTGAGCGCTACCCTCACGTGAACGCTGGTGGGTAGTCTACCCACGTTACGCGGAGCCTTTCCCCAGGCCAGGGGCGTCTCCTCCCGCCCACGAACGCGGGCGCCCATGCAACGAGCGATCGGACTGCGCGGTGCAGTCGCGATCAACGTGATCACGATGATCGGCATCGGTCCGCTCATCACGATTCCGCTGGTGCTTTCGGCGCTCGGCGGCCCGCTTGCCCTGACTGCGTGGATTGCGGGCGCACTGCTCGCGCTTTGCGACGGGCTCGTGTGGGCTGAGTTGGCTTCGCGCCTGCCGCGTTCCGGCGGTACGTACGCGTACCTGCGCGCGGCATTCGGGGAGCATCGCCTGGGACGAGCGTTGGCATTCCTGTTCAACTGGCAGTGCTTACTGTTTTATCCGTGTATCTTAGCGACCGGATACATCGGAGTCGTAAACTACTCGGGGTACGTCGCGCCGGTCTTTGCGAGCGATCCGCGTGCCCGCGACGCACTCGCCGTGGGCATCGGCTTGATCACGATCGCGCTTCTCTACCGGAAGACGTCCGAAGTCGCGGCGCTGGGGAAGGTGCTCGGCATTGCGGCGGCGGCCACGCTCGTCATCGTCACGATCGCGGCGTTCACCCACGGGCATGCCGCCCACGCGTTCTCGCTCGACAAGCCGTTTCGGTTCGATACGGCGTTTCTGGCGGGATTTTCCACGGGACTCTACATCGCGATGTACGATTACGCCGGGTATTCGACCGTCGCGCTAGTCGGAGACGAAGTAGAATCGCCGAATCGCACGATACCGTTATCGATTTTGCTCGCCGTGATCGCGGTGGCGGCGCTCTACGTGTTGCTGCAGGTCGGCGTTCTCGGCGCGGTTCCATGGCGCTCGCTGCTCGACGCGCACGGTAATCCCACGCCGCAAGCGCAGTACATCGGATCGACGATCGTCGAGAAGGCGTGGGGACATCCGGCGGCGTTTGCCGTAACCGTCCTCGTTCTCATCACCGCGTTGGCATCGCTCTATGGAAACTTGTTGGGGGCGTCGCGCATTCCGTACGCGGCGGCTCGCGACGGTGCGTTCATTCCTGCCTTCGGCAAACTGCATCCCACCGGCGACTTTCCGTTCGTGTCGCTGCTGGCAATCGGCGGACTCTCGCTGGTCGCGAGCTTCTTTACGCTCGATCTCGTCATCGCCGTCTTGACCGCCGGCATCGTGTTGATTCAGAGCGTCGCGCAGATTGTCGCGCTGGCGACCCTGCGAAGGGAGCGCGGACCGGCGCCGTTTCGCATGCCGCTCTATCCTTTACCGGCACTGATTGCGCTGGCCGGATGGATTCTAGCGTTCCTCTATACGGGAACGACGGCAATCGTCTTCGGGGCGGCGTGGCTCGCGGTTGGGATCGTCGTCTTTTTGGTTGTTGCGAGAGTCGAACGATGGTGGCCTTTCGCGCCGCGCGTTACTCCGTAATAATCGCCTTGGTGAGCCCGCGCGGGGCATCGCTGTCGACGCCGCGCGTGCGGGCGACGTGCAGCGCGAGCATCTGCAGCGTAATCAACCACGCCAGCGTATTATAAGGATCGCCGACGACGGGTCCAATTCGCGTGCCGGTTCCCAGCGACTCGTTACCCACGGCGATGCGCAGCGCGCCGCGCGGGGCGAGATCGCGCATTGCGGCGCCCACGATCGGCGAGCCGTCGGCATCGACGATACCAATTGCGGCGGTCGATGCGTCGGCCATCGCGGCGCTCCCGTGGCGAAACTCACCGGCTTCGAAACCTTCTGCGTGCATATAGGTGGCTTCTTTGAACTTCAACGCCGCTTCCCGGGCGATCGGAGCTCCGTAGTCTGTGCCGAGAATCACGATGCCGCTGCAATGCGCGATCTGCGCCGCAGGCGTAACGACCGTGCCGGCGGAATCGCGCAGCCACGTCCGAATCGCCCGCGCGGTTTCCAAAAGCACGGCGGGATCGCGCGAGCGATCCTGCGCGCGCAGCGACGCCGCCGTAAGGAGAATCGCTATCGTGGACGAGACGCTTTTGGTGGCCGGAACGGCAAGCTCGGGTCCCGCTCCGACGTCGATCGTCACATCGGCGCGCTCGCCAAGCGGTGAGTGGGCCGTGTTCGTGAGCGCGACGAGCTTTCCGGGACGCAGCGCGTCCAGCGCGCGCAGCACGTCGGTCGAACGTCCGCTTTGCGACAGCGCAACGATCGTGCTGCCTTCGAACGCACGGTGGTCGCCCTGCGCTTCGGTGGCGGCAATGGCGGTGGCGTCGATCCCACGCCGCCGGAACGCAATGGCACCGAGCTGCGCGGCAAAGAGCGAGCTGCCGCTGCCGACGAGCACGATTTTTCCATCGAGCGCGCTAGCGAACCGCGCGGCGGCATCGGATCGAGCTATCGATTCCCAGACGTCGGGCTGTTCGAAGATCTCGCGTTCGAACGTACGGCCGAGCTTGGCTTCCACGCTCGCCCCGGTTGCAGCAGCGGCCGCGCTCTTCCTGTGCGCCGGCGTAGCGCAGGCACAGCGCATCGTCCCAACGCCGCAACGTGTCGCGACAACCGCCGAACGCTACGAACTACCCGACGCGATAACGATTTCGGCGCCGGGCGTCTCGTCTGAATCAGTCGCGCTGGCACGCCGCATCCTGCGCCAGCATGCAACCGGCGCGAACTTGACGCTCTCGCAGTCGGCGGCCGGCGCGTCGCTGGGATCGGAAGGTTACCGCGTGACCGTTGCCGCCGGGGGCATCTCCATCGCGGCCAGCGCCGGCGCCGGAATCTTCTACGGATTGCAGACGCTCGACCAGCTCTTGCCGCCCCCGGGCGGCGAACGCTCCCTACGCGGCGTTGCAATCGAAGATTGGCCGGCGCACGCCTGGCGGGGCATGCATCTCGACGTGAGCCGTCATTTCTTTGGAATGGGCGTGGTGGAGCGCTACATCGACGTCATGGCTCGCTACAAGCTCAACGTCTTTCATTGGCATTTGACCGACGATCAAGGCTGGCGCGTCGCGATCGCGCGCTACCCGCGTCTGACGACCGTCGGCGGATGCCGGGCCGGTACCGAAATGGAAGGAGATGCCACCGAGATCGACGGTAAGCGATACTGCGGTTACTACACGCAAGCGCAGATTCGTCAAGTGGTTGCATATGCGAAGTCGCGCTTCGTGACGATCGTTCCCGAGATTGAGATGCCAGGCCATTCGCAGGCGGCGATTGCTGCATACCCCCGGCTTGGATGCGGGCGTTCCGCGGTGGCGGTGCGCGAAACGTGGGGCGTCAGCGACGTCGTCTATTGCCCGACGGAGTATACCTTCTCATTTCTGGAAAACGTCTTGCGCGAAGTCGTGGCGCTCTTTCCGGGGCGCTACGTGCACGTCGGCGGTGACGAAGTGCCAATCGTAGCGTGGCGGCACAGCGTCGCGGTGCGAAAGCTCATGCGCGAACAACACATCGCGACGTACGCCGGCGTTGAGGGCTACTTCGATCGCCGCATCGAAAGGTTTCTCGAGACGCACGGGCGGCGCATGATTGGCTGGGACGATATCCTGGCCGGCGGCGTCACGCGTGAAGCGGCAATCATGTCGTGGCACGGTGACGACGGCGCAGTAGCGGCCGCGCGTCGCGGAAACGATGTGGTGACGACGCCGGACGGACCGCTGTATTTCGACGCGTATCAGGGGGATCCGAACGACGAACCGCAAGCGATCGGGGACCTATCGACCCCCGAGATGATCTATCGCTATCAACCCGTGCCGGCTGCTCTCCCGCGGGAGCAGTCGCACTACGTCGTCGGCGTCCAAGGAAATCTTTGGACCGAGTACGTGGCAACGCCGCAGCATCTCTTTTATATGCTGCTGCCGCGCATGTTCGCGCTAAGCGAGATTGCGTGGCGCGATCCCCAGCCGCGCGTGTGGAGCGATTTCGAAGTCGCCCTCGGAGAGCAGCTTCCGTGGTTGACCGCGCACGGTTACCAATTTCGCATTCCCAATCCAGAGTTTACGGTGAGCGGCGCAAGCCTGCATTTCGCCGGCGTGTCGCCGAGCGTTCGCACCGTCGCGGCAACCGTGAAGCCCGGTAGCGTTTCGATAACGATATCGAGCGTGGTGCCAAACGGCAGCATTCACTATACGATGGACGGACCGCAGCCTTCGAATGCTTCGAGCGCGTACGCCGGTCCGCTTACGCTCGAGTTGGCGCCGAATCGAACGGTGCAAATTACGGCGATTCTAGTTTTGCCTGACGGACGTTCAAGCACGCCGAGCCGGCTTATTTTAAGTGCGGCGTCGCCTGAGAGCGAGAATACAAACCGTTAACGCGTCAACGGTCAATACACGTAGAGTAAACATTCGGAAATAAACGTTGTCCTCCGAAGATGACCGGTGGCATGATTGCTTAGAGGAGACAACGGCCATTCTTATTCAGAAGACGCCATTCTGGTCGCTGGGGGGACGGCGGCGCGACCCGGATGAAGCCGACGAACCGATCGGTGCCGAGGCGGCCCCGGAAGGCAGCTCAAAGCTTGGAAACTTGATGCAGCAGCTCGACGCGGGAATTGCGCAAGCGACGGAGCGCGAACGCGCGACGCAGGCGGGTCGGCGTCGCGAGACTCATGACGTCGCGGATTCCCCGATAATCTCAGAAGCGCCCGCTCCGATGCCGGCCGAGACGCCGAAAGTCGAACTCGAGGTCGTCGAATCGAGTTCGGCGCATCTGGAGGCCGTCGAAGTCGATCCGGCGACGAGTGAAGCGCTGCGGCTGATCGCCGATCAGCGCAAGGCTGCAGAAGCGCTGCTATCCGAAACACGAGCGCTCGAAGATCAGATCAAGAACGCGGCTGCGGCCGCGCAAGCAACGCGCGCGTACGAGGCTGCGAAGAGTACGGCGGAAAGCGCGGCGGCGAGAGCCGATGCCGCTGCTTGCGCCGAAGCCGAAGCCAAACAGCGCGCGGACGTGCTGCTGCACGATCATTCCTTGATCTCGAACGAACTCAAGAGCATCGAACAGATCGTCGAGTCCAAGCGGCGCGAAGCCGATGCGGCCAAGGCCGAGATCGTCGAGCTCGAGCGCAGGCTCAGCCAACTGCAGTACTCGGCCCAGACGGTCTTTTCGGATCTCACATTGCATGAATCGCGCGCACGCGAATGCACTTCGCGCGAGACTGCCGCGGGACGGTCGGCGGCTGAAGCTGCGGCCCGTGCGGCAGCGCGCAAAGCCGAACGGGAAGCGGCGCAAGCCGCGGCGCAAGCGGCGTCGGCACGCGTTGAAGCTCTCAAAGCAGTGCTTCCGACGGCGCAAGACACGGGCGCAATCGAAGATCTGCAGCGGCTTACCGCACGCATCTCCGAGCAAGTTCAATTCGCGCGCAGTCTGCGCAACGGCGCTATCAACGGCCAAAAAGCTACTTAATCTGGTACAGGAGGGTATATGTCGACCACTTCCAACTCGTCGCTTTGGCAAATGATGGCGCAGCTCGATGCAAGCATCGAGCAAGCCGCCAAACGTCAAGCGGGGAAGGGCGTGTTGCAGTATCGTGAGAGCGACTTCGTCGAAGAACCCGGCTGCCGGCTCCCGCTACGCCTGGCGCAGGAAATCAGCGGCACACCCGCCGGCTTCGAGTGCCCGAAGCCAATGGACACCGCCTTACTTCGACGCTCGTACTGATCTTCGACAACCCGATTGTGCGCGACTACTATAACATTAGTTGACAAGAAGCCTGCCTCGGCGTAACATCTACTAAAGGTTTAGTAGATGTTATTCGTGGGTGCGATCCTGGCGGCACAAACCATTGCGGCGTTGCGTTCGGGCAGCGCGTGCGCGAGTTGGCGACGCCTGCGCACGGTGGCCGTTTCCGGCTTCCATCGGGGCGACAATCTCAACGGCCCCTACGAGCAACTCATCGACGCGCGCGACGGCCGCTACGTGACGCGTTGGCACAGCGGAGATTTTTCGTCCCGAGACGGCTACGACGGTAGGGCACCGTGGGAGCGCGATTTCTCTGGAACGACGCACGTTATGGATGCGCCGAGCGCCATTGCACTGGCGAAGACGGAGGCCTGGGTGCGCTCAAGGGGATGGTGCGACGCGGGGAGCGCCCAGTACGCGGCGGCCGGAACGGAACGACGATCGAACGGAACGACGCTCGACGCAGTCGTTGCGCGCCCGGCCGGCGGCGCTCCCGTACGGCTCTCCGTCGACCGTGCGACACATCTGCTCGATAACACGAGCGTTCGCTACGACGAGAACCACGTCGTGACGTATTACTCCGATTGGCGGTCCGTCGCCGGAACGGCCGTGCCGTACCTGACGTCGATCGTCGATCCCGAGGATAAAGATGTAGAAACGCGCACGATTTCGGGTATCGTCGCGCAAACATCTCCCGTGCTCGCTGCGAGTGCTTTCGTTCCACCGGCGACGACGTGGGGGATTACGATGCCGCGAGGCGTCGCCGCAATAACCGTTCCATACGTAATGGAGGGCTACAAACCGATCGTCGACGTGACGATCGACGACAAAGGGCCGTTTCCGTTCGTCGTCGATACGGGTGGACATTTTATCGTAACCGCGGAGACCGCGCAGCGCGCCGGATTGACGGGACGAGGCTCGGTCAGCAGCACAAATCAGCGTATGGTGTCGCGGGTCGGTTTCGCGCGTGTTCGCAGTATTGGAATCGGCGGCGCGGTGCTGCGCGACGAAGTGGCGGAGATCAACCCGTACTCGTTTACCAAACTCGAGCGCGGACCGCGGCCGGCAAAAGCGGGTTGGCTCGGGCTCGAGTTTTTCGAACGTTTTGCGGCAACGTTCGATCCGCGCAATCACACCATGACGCTGCGCCCGCTCAACGGGCCGCGACCTCAGCCGGCGGGAACGAAAGTGCCGCTGCTTTTCGACGCGGATTCGCCGCTGGCAGGATGTTCCGTTGCCGATAAAGCGGGTTTGTGTATGCTCGATACGGGCAACGCTGCTCCGGTCATCGTGGCCAGTCGTTGGGCGACGCGCAACGGCGTGGCATCGCAGCTGGAACGCGGCGCGTATGCCGGCAGCGGCGCGTACGTTTCTCGCGCACCGGTCGCGATCGGGCCGTTCGTGCGCCCGCGCGAGGTCGTCATGTACGAACCCGATCCGAACGCCGAGCTCTTCACCGTCGAGGCGGCGATCTTGAGCGAAGCGTTCATTGATGGTTTCGTATCGACGTTCGATTACGCGCGCCGCGGGCTGTGGCTCGAGGAGCTGCAGCGCGAGCCGACGCCGTACAATCGCACGGGCGTGATTGCGTCCAAACAGCCGGCCGGAGGCTTCGTCGTTCGTTTCGTCATCGCGGGTTCGCCGGCCGCTGCGGCCGGAATACGTACGGGCGACTCGATCTCCGCAATCGACGGCGTTTCGGCGAAGCACTTTTCGGGCGCCGATTTCACGACGGTAAATGCATCGCCGCGACGGTCGACGATTGCATTGACGATCGTACGCGACGGCCGTAAACGCGTCATCGTGCTGCGAATGCGAAATGTGATTTAGCTGAACCCAAAGGAAGTAAGCTACATTCGACCGCAGGTATCCGCTATGAGGATTGGGCTGTTTCTTCTAGCCTGGACGGCGCTTGCGATGGGACCGGCGTTTTCGTCGGTTCCCGCGGCACCGCGGACATCCCTGAAGGCTTCCCGGTGCCGGATCGGGCAGAGCCGCGCGCCCGCGATTTGCGGCGTGCTTACCGTCTTCGAGAACCGTGCGGCGGGGAGCGGACGCACGATCGGCATTCACTTCATCGACATCGAGGCGAAGCACCCATCGCATCGTGCGGTCGTCTTTAATCCAGGCGGCCCGGGTGCTGCTGCTACGGACAGCGCGGCCGATTTTGCCGATTCCACGTCGGGCGCGTTTGCGACCCTACGCGATCGCTACGACATTCTGCTCGTTGATAATCGCGGGACTGGAAAATCCGTTCCGCAACAGTGCGATTTCGTACCCGAAGCCCGTCCGGAACTCTATTTCCGCCAGATCTGGCCCGATTCGCTCGTGCGCTCGTGCCGGAATCGGCTGGCGTCCAACGCAAACCTAAGCCTCTATACGACGAGCATTGCCGCCGACGATTTGGACGACGTACGAGCCGCGATGCACTATCCCAAGCTGGTGTTGTTCGGCGGGTCCTACGGAACGCAGTTTTACTTAGACTATGCTCGGCGTCATCCCGATCGCGTCGAGAGCGTCGTCCTAGAAGGGGTCGCTCCGCCGCACTTTTACGTCATTCCCCTGCCGATGGCCCGCGGCGCGCAGACCTCGATCGATAACCTCGAGAAAGCCTGCCGCCAGGATACGGCCTGCTCGGCGCATTTTCCGCAGTTCGCGGGGCATTTCGATGCCGTCGTGCGCCGCTTCGATTCCGGACCGGTAACGATCGCCGTGCGAAACGCGGTGACGAACCAAATGCAGAAGGTGCAACTATCGAAGGAAGTATTCGTCGAGACGATTCGCCACCAGTTGTACTTCCCGAGCGCCGCCTACATTCCGGTCACCATCGAGCGTGCATATCGCGGTGACTACAAACCGCTTGCCGAGATGGTGACGCAAATGGCGCTCTTCTTCAAGAACGTTGAAGCCAACGGCTTAAACCTCTCAGTGAGCTGCGCCGAGGATATACCGTTCATCACCGAAGCCGACGTTACGAAATATAGCGAAGGCACCTTCGAGGGCGACGCTCGAGTACGCGCCCAGCAGCGCGCATGCAAGATCTGGAACGTCGATGCCGCGCCGGCCTCGTATACGGACCCAGTGCATAGCGACGCTCCGATCCTGATGATTTCCGGAGGCGACGATCCCGCGACGCCCCCGCAGTACGGACGTGAGGCGCTCGCATATTTGCCGAACGCACGTCAAATGCTCGTTCCGGGCGCATCGCACGACAGCGACTATCCGCCCTGCGTCGATACCACCGTCGTCGCATTCGTGCGCGCGCGGTCTGCGGCCGGTCTGAATCTAAGCCACTGTGCGGCGACGTACCACCGTCCGTCGTTCGTTACGCTTGCGTACGATGAGGCCGCTCCTGGCGCCAACGTTGCTCAGACCGAACGCTTCACGCGAATAATGCATTCGCTTTTGCACGGAAGCATCGATCGTTCGCAGCTTACGCCCGCGCTCTCAAGGCAATATCCGGACGAAAACCTCAAGACGTTAGCATCCGACCTTCAAGGGCTGGGCTCCCTCGTAGCCATTGTTTTCAAAGGAGCGTCCGGGCCGCGCAATGCCAGAGAGTACAAGTACCTTATGCGCTTCTCAGAGTGGATTTTGACTGCAACGTTTACGCTGAACTCTGCAGGTCGCATTGCGGGCCTCGATCTTTCCTAACGGTCGATGAGAGTTCGTAGTGAAAACGAAAGAGCCGCGCGTTGTGCGTGGCTCTTTCTACATTTTAGCCCCAACCGGATTCGAACCGGTGTTACCGCCGTGAGAGGGCGGCGTCCTAGGCCTCTAGACGATAGGGCCATGGCTCCCGGTCCTCGACTCGAACGAGGGTCAACGACTTCAGAGGCCGCCGCTCTACCAGCTAAGCTAACCGGGAATGTCAGCGACCGTTAATACTACACGAGTTGCGCCGGGTCTTGCAACCGCTGGGACCTGCCTGGCCGCCGGCCGTAGGTTTCCGTTTGGCTATGGCAATTCGGGCAGAGCATGCGCAGATTCTCTAGCCTGTAGTCACTGGGATCTCCATTGATATGGTCGATTTGTACGCACAAGCGTCCGCCCATCCATTCGCTTAGGCCGCATTCTGCGCATTTGTTGCTGAGAAGTCCGGCGCGGATCAGGCGTTGCTTTATATTAGTTCGCGATTTAGAGGTCTTGAGCAACTCTGCCAACGGTCGGGCTTGGGGTCGTGCGACGACATCGCCTCGCTTGCGTGCCTTGTGCCAGGCCGCATGTCCGAAGCCAAATCGACCGACGCACTGTCTAAAAGAGTGGCCCTTGTCATAGTATTCTTGAATCGCGGTCCAGTCATATCGCTTTTTCATCCGGTTTTCTCCGTGGCAGTACGCCGAAGAAGCCGTAGATTACGGCCCGAAAACGTCGGCGTTTGGCTGTGACAGTTTGGACAGAGCATCCGTAGATTTTCGATCCTCCAATCGTCCTTGATGCCGTTGACGTGATCGAGATGAATTACGAGCTTCTTACCGCGCCACTTCGCGATGCCACAGAGACTGCAGCGGTCTTCGAAGATTCTGAGCTCGAGTAGGCGCTGCTTGATGCAGCCTCGGGTCATTTTTTTACGGAGCATAAGTTCAATCGGCTTCACCCGCGACCGGGCGCGAAGCTCTCCCCGGCGTCTAGCGTCCGTCCAGGAGCCTGCTTCGAAGCCGAAGCGTATCGCGCACTCGCGAAGCGTAAATCCAGCATCAACGTAAGCCTGAACCTTAGCCCAATCGTACTTACGCCGGCGATCCTTGAACGGCGTCGGTTTGGAGCGCAGCCGGCCCGTCTTAATCGCCTTGATCCAGGCGGTATGCCCGAACCCGAATTTGCGCCGGCACTCGACAAAGCCGTGGCCCTCGTCGTGATAGGCCTGCACGGCGGCCCAATCGTGTAACACCCGTCCCATAGGGTAATAGTAAGCAAGCGGTGTGCCAACTGGGTGGCGCACTGTTTCGGCGCGGCGCCGATTTTTGGAGGGGGAGCGTCCTCTCGACGAGGCCGGAGGTCCCAGGCTAGAATCGGTGTCTATACCAAATGAAGGGAGTAGGCAGTGCAAGCGATCGTTCTGGTCGGAGGCGAAGGGACGCGGCTGCGGCCGCTGACCTATGGCACCCCCAAGCCGATGGTGCCGATCATGAACGTGCCCTTCCTAGCACGGACGATAGAGCGCTTGTACCAAGCCGGCATCCGCGACGTCATCCTTCCGGCGGGTTATATGCCCCAAGCGATTGTCGACTATTTCGGCGACGGCTCCCGTCTGGACATGAAGATTACCTACGTGATTGAGGAGACGCCGCTCGGCACCGCAGGGGCCCTCAAGAACGTCGAGCAGCACATCACCGGACGCTTCTTCGTTCTAAACGGCGACGTCCTGACCAGCCTCGATTTGCGCACGATGCTCGAATTTCACGACAAGAAGGGCGGCCTTGGAGCCCTGCATCTCATACGCGTCGACGATCCGTCGTCGTTCGGCTGCGTCGTGCACGACGACAGCGAACGCGTGAGTGCCTTCGTCGAGAAGCCTCCCAAAGGTAAAGAGCCGACGAACGAAATCAATGCCGGTACGTACCTCTTAGAACGCGAGATACTCGACTTCATTCCGGCGGGCCGTAACGTCTCCATCGAGCGGGAAACCTTCCCGCAGGTTATCGCGGCCGGGAAAGCCTTGTACGCATACACTACGGCCGACTATTGGATCGATCTCGGCCGGCCCGAACACTATCTCGCCGCCCATCGCGATGTCCTCAGCGGCGCAATGCCGCTGGCGCTCGAGCCGGGCATTAGCGGATCGGGGCGGGACGCGCTGCGGGGACATCCCGGCGTCGTGCCGCCGGTGCACGCCGATGAAGACGTGGTCGTCGATGCGAGCGCAAAGATCGGTCCCAACGTGGTGCTCGGTCGCGGCTGCAGCATCGGTGCAAACGCGGTCGTACGCGAATCCGTGCTCTGGGAACGCGTCAGCGTCGGCTCCGGGGCAGCCATCGAAGAAGCCATCGTTGCGAGCGGCGCCACCATCGGGCCCAAGGCGCAAGTCGGGCGGGGCAGCGTCATCGGACACGACGTGAGCGTCGAGCCGGGCCAAGTCCTGGAAGCCGGCAGCCGGGTGGGGCCGGTCGTCACAAAGGCCACCTAAAGGCTCCTCGCGAAGCCCGCCCGGCAAGCGAACGCTGAACAGGCAAGCGGGTTTTATTTGCCTTCTCCGGAGGGTAATTTTGAGTCCCAACCTGTGGAGGAGCTAACAATCCCTATGCTGCCGCCGCGTGCCTCGTTCTTAGGTTCTTATCCGCCTCGCGAGTGCGGAATTGCTACCTTTACTAAGGACGTCGTTGACGCATACAACCGTGCCTTCGGCGTCTCGAGCGACGTCATCGCCATTGACGAACCGGGCGGCGAAGTGCGCCGCTACGGCCCCGAAGTCGTTGCCCGCATAGCAGAGCAAGAGCGCTACAGCTATGCCGAGATGGCGCGCTTCGTCAATCGCAGCAGGGCGCAGCTCATCAACGTTCAGCACGAGTACGGACTCTTCGGCGGCGAGCGCGGCGAGTGGCTGCTCGATTTTCTGCGGGCGCTCGAGAAGCCGGCCGTTCTGACCATGCACACGGTATTGCCCGAGCCCGACGAAACGATGCTGCGCGTCACGCGTGAGCTGTGCGCGCACGTCGCGCGCGTCGTCGTCCTTTCGCAGACCGGACGCGATTTGCTCGAAACGGCTTACGGTATCGATCCGGCCCTTCTGCGCGTGATCCACCACGGCGTTCCGGACGTTCCGTTCCAAAGCACCGACGCAGCCAAAGCGTCGTTCGGTATCGGCCAGCGTACGGTCGTTTCGACCTTCGGCTTGATCAGCCGCGGTAAAGGACTCGAGTTCGCGATCGAAGCGATGCGCACGGTCGTCAAGCGCCATCCGGAAGTGCTCTACCTCATCCTGGGCGAGACGCATCCGGTCGTACGCCGGCGTGAAGGGGAGTCGTACCGCGAGTCGGTGCACTCGTTGGTGCGTGAGTACGGGCTGCAGTACAACGTGCAGCTCGTCGACCGGTACCTCGACTTCGACGAGCTCGTTGGGTATTTGGCGGCAACCGACATCTACCTGACGCCCTATCTGAATCCGGTTCAAATCGTAAGCGGAACCCTTGCATATGCCGTCGGATGCGGAAAGGCGATCGTCTCGACGCCGTATCTCTACGCCAAGGAACTGCTGGCGCACAACCGCGGGTTCTTGTGCGAGTTCCGCGACGCCGGCTCGATCGCGCGACAGCTCAACATGCTGCTCGACGATCCCGCCCTGCGGCGCGCGACCGAACGGCGTGCCTATCGCTTCGGACGCCAAATGACGTGGCCGCACGTCGCGGTCGAGTACGGTAACCTGTTCCTCGAACTGGCGCCGCCGGAATCGCTGGAGCTCGTTTCGACCGCATAATGCCGTCTCTACCAACGCTCGAACATCTGGCGGTCCTCTCGGACAGCGCCGGAATCATTCAGCACGCCACCGAGAACGTCCCCAACCGTAAGACGGGCTATTGCACCGACGACGTCGCTCGGGGGTTCATCGTCGCGCTGCAGGCCCTGCAGCTCGCGCCGCGCGACGAGCTTGCCGATCGTTTGGCGTCGGCGTATCTGGCATTTCTCAAGGACGCGCAACTCGAGGACGGCCGCTTTCACAATTTCATGTCGTACGAACGTTCGTGGCTGGACGAGGTCGGCACGCAAGATAGCATCGGCCGCGCCGTCTGGGCACTTGGTTACGGCATTCGATTCGCGCCACGCGAGCCATGGCGACGCGTCTGCCGCATGCTTTTCGATCGCGCGCTGCCCGCGATTGAAGCGCTGGAGTTTCCGCGCTCCCGCGCGTACGCGATGCTCGGTTTAGGTTACGCGTATCCCGCATTGCACGAAGTGCCGTACGCGGCGGCGTTCCGGCGCCTGGCCGATACGCTCGTCGAGGGCTACGACTCTGCACGCGACGGCGATTGGACATGGTTCGAACCGGAAATGACCTACGATAACGCACGTTTATGCGAAGCGCTCATTCGCGCGGGGCAGACTTTGAGCGAGCCGAAGTACGCAGATTTGGGGTTGGTGACGCTCGCTTTTTACGAGCGCACGACCACCATAGACGGTATTTTTGTCCCCATCGGCAACGATGGATGGTACCGGCACGGCGGTCCGCGCGCGATATACGACCAGCAACCGCTCGAAGCGTACGCGACGATCGACGCCCAGCTCGCCGCCTACGATGCCGCCTCGGATCCGGCGCGGATGGTCGCTGCGGAGCTCGCGCTGGCATGGTATTACGGCAAAAACTCGCGCGGCATCACGATGGCACACGGCGGCGGATGCTACGACGGGCTTGGAGAAAATGCGGTTAATCGCAATATGGGCGCCGAATCGACGCTGGCGCTGCTCGCCGGGTCCTATTCGATGGCGCTGCGCCGTCCTCGGACGTTGCGCGCGGTGCGATAATTATCGTTAGGATGACAAATTTCGCCGCTGGCGAATAGAGAATAATGCTCCTGGAGACGGAAATACTCAACGACGCGCAAGCCGCGGCCGTTCGGAAAACCGATGGCCCGGTTTTGATATTTGCCGGCGCGGGCAGCGGCAAAACGCGCGTCTTGACCCATCGGATCGCGTATCTGCTAGGCGAACTGCGCGTCGAGCCAGACCACATTCTGGCGGTTACCTTCACCAACAAAGCTGCCGGCGAAATGAAATCTCGCCTGCAGACCATGGTCGGATCGGCCGCGCGCGACATTTGGGTCGGTACTTTTCACGCCATGTGCGTGCGCATTCTGCGCCGCGACGGTTCGCGCATCGGTATCGCTCCGAACTTTGCAATTATCGACGACACGGATCAGCGCCAGCTCGTCAAAGAGATCCTCGACGATCTCGACTACGACGAGCGCCAGCTTGCCGCCGGCGCATGTTTAGCCGAGATAGGCAAAGCCAAGAACGCGCTGATGTGGCCCGAAGGCTACGCCGAGAAACAAACGTCGTTCCTGGGCGAGCGCGTGGCCAACGTCTACACGGAGTACCAGCGCCGCCTCGCGGAGTCGAACTCGCTCGATTTCGACGATCTCATCGTCCGAACGATCGATCTGCTCGAACGTGACAAAGCGACGCGCGAGAAGTATCAGCGCCGCTTCGAATACGTGCTGGTCGACGAATATCAAGACGTCAATGCCGCACAGTATCGTCTGATCGCGCTGCTGGCGGCCCATCACGGCAACGTCACCGTCGTCGGCGACGACGATCAGTCGATCTACTCGTGGCGGGGCAGCGATTACCGCATGATCTTGCGCTTCGAAGAAGACTTCTCGGGCGCGACGATTTTTAAACTCGAAGAGAACTATCGCAGCACGCAGCGGATTCTCGAGGCCGCCAACGCGCTGGTCGCCAATAACCGCACTCGCGCGGCGAAGCGGCTCTTCACCCAGCGTGGCGGAGGGGAGCCGATCACGGTGTATCCCGCCGCTACCGAGCGCGACGAAGCGCGTTACGTCGTTGAAAAGGTCAAGAATCTCGTCCGCGACGGCTCGGCGTATCGCGACTTCCTGGTGCTGTACCGCACGAACGCCCAGTCGCGCGTCTTCGAAGAGGCGTTATTGGCCGAAGGCATTCCCTATCGCGTAGTCGGCGGCGTCGGCTTCTACGCTCGCGCCGAGATCAAAGACGTCATCGCGTACCTTCGCTACATTCTCAATCCGTCCGACGCGCTGGCATTCAAGCGAATCGTCAACGTGCCGCGGCGCGGCATCGGTCAGCAGACGCTGGCCGCACTGGTACAATCGGCAACGGCGGCACATTTATCGGTCGGGGAAGCCATCTTCGACGGCGAATTATTGCGCACCGCGGTGCCGAAGAAGCTCAAGGAACTCGAGCGCTTTGCCGAGCTCGTTGCGGACTTCCGCAAGCGTGCCGAATCGATGGGCGTCGCCGATCTTCTCGTCAACGTGATGGAAGACTCCGGTTACGTGCGCGAGCTGCAGACCGAAGACACGCACGATGCACGCGCACGGCTCGAAAATCTGCAAGAGCTCGTCGGCGTAGCCCGCGAGTACGAAAAGAACGACCCGGATCCGTCGCTCGGCGGTTTTCTAGCGAACATCGCCCTCATCAGCGATCTCGACGCACTGGAAGAAGATGCGTCGTACGTAACGCTCATGACGATGCACGGGGCCAAGGGGCTGGAGTTTTCCAGCGTCTTCTTGACCGGCTTGGAAGAAGGCGTATTCCCCCACAGCCGCGCGTTGACCGACACGCACGAATTGGAAGAAGAGCGGCGTTTGGCTTACGTCGGCGTGACGCGCGCGCGCGAGCGGCTCTTCCTGAGCTTTGCGTTCCGGCGAGCGTTATTCGGCAATACCTACGCGTATCCGAAATCGCGATTCATCGAAGAGATGCCAGACCTCGAAGTGCTCGAAAGCGACAGCGTTCCGCTTCCGCGCCCATCGGGTGGACGGTGGCGCGAAGTCTCTATCCACGAGTCGGCGGGGGCCGGCGTGCACCTCGGTTTATCGGCCGGCGATAAAGTGCGTCATCCCAAATGGGGAGAAGGCACGATTCAAGATGTCGTCGGCGCGGGCGGCGACGGATTGGTGACGATCGACTTTCCGAACGTCGGCCAGAAAATGCTCATGTTAAAGTACGCGCCTCTGGAGAAAGTTTAGCCCAATGTCGTTGTCGACTCGGGCCTCATTATCCCCAATGCGCTTCGCGCATCGGGGGCCCCAGGAAGTTCTAACGTGCTGCGTGCTTCGCACTACGCACCCCACTTCGTGGGTCCCAGTAAACTTCGGCCCTCGTCTCCTAGACCTTGGCCAAAACTTTCTCCAGAAACAATGACGCGAGAGGCGCGATGATTCGCGTCGCAGTAGCCGGAGCACTCGGGCGGATGGGAACCGTCGCACGGGCGGCGCTCGCGAACGCGACAGGATCGATCGCATACGCAGGCGGTTATGCGCGCACTGCCGACCCATCCGAAAACATTACCGACGACCTCGAGCAGCTCTTTGATCGAGGCGTCGACGTTTTGCTCGATCTGTCGACGCGACCCGGCTCCGTGGAGATTTCCACGGCCGCCGCGGCGCACGGCGTTCGTCCCGTGATCGGCGCGAGCGGCTGGACGCAGACCGAACGCAGCGCTCTCGACGCTCGTCTGAACGAACGGGGCATCGGCGGTTTGCTGGTGCCCAACTTTTCGCTCGGCGCGGTGCTCATGATGCGGCTTGCGGAAGAGGCGTCGCGATACTTCCCGCACGCCGAAATCGTCGAGATGCATCATGCTGATAAGAAAGACGCGCCGTCGGGGACCGCGGCAACCACCGCCGATCGTGTCGCCCGCGCGGCCGGAAAGCGTCCCGCAATTCATAGCGTTCGTTTGCCTGGATTGGTCGCGCATCAAGAGGTACTTTTCGGCGGAACCGGCGAGCTGCTGAGCGTCCGTCATGATTCGTTTTCGCGCGAATGCTTCGTTCCGGGAATGTTCGCTTCGATTCGCGCGGTCATGCACGCGCACGGGCTCGTCGTAGGACTCGACGAAGTGCTGGAGATGACGCAAAAGTGAGTCTGGACATTGCGATCGTCGGCGCGACAGGCGCCGTCGGCGAAACCATCGTCCGCGTCCTGGAAGAGCGCAACGTGCCCATCGGCGAACTCGCGCCGTTCGCGTCGCGCGAGCGGCGCAGTGCGGTGAGCTTTCGCGGCCGGGCGCTCGACGTTCGCACTACCAGCGGGGCGGCACTGCAGGGATTCGACGTCGTGTTCTTCGCCGGTGGAGAAGATGCCAGCGAACTGTACGCTCCTGCGCTGATCGAGCGCGGCACGGTAGTGATCGACAACAGCTCGACGTTTCGTCTTCACGACGGCGTTCCGCTGGTGCTTCCGGAGGTCAACCCGCAAACGGTCCGCGTCGATCACCGGCTATTTCCGGTTGCGAACTGCACGGCAATTATTCTCTGTACCGCGCTTGCGCCGATACGCGACGTCGCCGGTCTGCACGCCGTGCGCGTTGCAACGTACCAAGCCGCCAGCGGCGCCGGCCGTGCCGGGCTCGACGAGTTTCTGCTGGGCGAGCGTGCGCTCGTGCTCGGCATGCCGGAGCCCGAGGCTGCAGTGTTTCCGAGGCGGCTAGCCCGTAACGTCGTGCCGCAGATAGGCTCCTTCGACGATTCCGGTTACACCGGTGAAGAGCGCAAGGTGCGCGACGAAACGCGCAAGATGCTCGGGTTGCCGGTTCTCGAGGTGAGCGTGACCAGCGTGCGAGTTCCGGTGCGCACGGCGCATTCCGAAGCGGTGTGGTTCGAGACGGATCGTAAGACGAGCGTCGAGGAGCTCGCGGCCGCGTTCGAGCGTGCGCCCGGGATCGTGTTTCACCGCGACGGCATCGTCACGCCGCGCGAAGTCGAAGGCACCGATTCCGTGCACGTGGGTCGTTTGCGCGCCGAGCGGGAAACGCCGCGCGGAGATACGTTTGCATTGTGGTGCGTCGGGGACCAGTTACGTAAGGGGGCCGCGACGAACGCCGTGCAAATCTTGGAACTCTTGATAGCCAGGGGTATTCTATCGGCATGATTGGCCGCGTAGCCGTTCTGAAGTTTGGCGGAACGTCCGTGGCGACGAGCGACCAGCGCGCCGTCGCTATCGAGCGCGTGCGCGACGCGCGCAGCGCCGGCTTTGCGACGGTTGCCGTCGTATCGGCGATGGGGCGTTCCCCGGAACCCTATGCCACGGATTCACTGCTGGCTCTTGTCGGAGGCCGCACCGGCACCGCGAATGCGGACCTGCTGCTCTCTGCGGGCGAACTGATTGCGGCGGCCGTCGTTGCCGAGGCGCTGATCGAGGCAGGCATCGAAGCCGAAGCGCTCACCGGCGCACAAGCCGGCGTCGTGACCGACGGCCGTCACGGCGACGCGACGATTCTGCGCGTCGAGCCGCAGCTCGTGCGCGCTGTCCTCTCTCGCGGCGCCGTTGCAGTCGTTGCCGGCTTTCAAGGTGCCACCGAATACGGCGTAACGACGACGCTCGGTCGTGGCGGCACCGATCTTTCCGCGATCGCCATCGGTCATGCGCTAGATGCGGATCGCGTCGACATCTACACCGACGTGAGCGGCGCCATGACCGGCGATCCGAGGCGCATTCCGGGGGCGCGCACGATCGAGCGCGCGTCGCTGTCGGAAATGACGGAACTCGCCGAGCACGGCGCAAAGGTGATGCACGATAAGGCGGCCGGCTATGCCAACCGTACCGGAACGCGCTACTCGATCAAAGGCTTGCACAGCGACCGCGGCACCCTTGTCGAGGAAAGCGCCGATCACCATCGCGTCGTTACCGGGGTGACGTCGTCCGGGCGGCTGACGTGGGTACGCGTCATCCGCGGCGACATCGAGTCCCCGTCGCGCCGCATGGAAACCGAGCTGGAAATGTTTCGGCGCGTGGCCGAAGAGGGCATCTCGATCGATCAGGTGACGATCAATCAAGCGGGCGTGGCGTTCGTCGTCGAAGGCGACCGCGGAAACGATATCCGGCGGTTGCTCGGCGACCTCAATCTCGCCGTGCGAGTGCGCGAGGGATGTTCGAAAGTCTGCGTGGTCGGAAGCGGCATGCGCGATGCGCCGGGCGTCGTTTTTCAAGTGGTCGACGCGCTGTCCCGAGCCAACGTCGAAATCATTCATTGTACCGACAGCAATGTGACGATCTCGGTTTTAGTTCCGGCCGCCGACGCGACGCGCAGCGAGATCGCCGTGCACGAACAGTTTGCACTCGCTTCAGGAGATCCGGTATGAAAAAGGAAGGAGCGCGCACGCGTTTTGGGACGATCGTAACGGCGATGATCACGCCGTTCGACAAGCGCGGTGTGCTCGATATCGCCGAAGCCCAGCGTCTGGCGCGGTTCTTGGTAGATAGGCAAACCGACGGCTTGGTGTTGGCGGGTTCGACGGGCGAAGGTCAAACGCTCGAGAAGAGCGAGCGTACGGCGCTATGGGCCGCCGTCAAAGCCGCCGTCGGCGAGCGCGCAACGATCATCGCCAATGCCGGCACCAACTCGACCCAAGAGTCGGTTACATCCGCTCGAGACGCGGCGGCCGCCGGAGTGGACGCTATTTTGGCCGTCGTGCCGTACTATAACAAACCGACGCAAAGCGGAATGATCAAGCACTTCGGGGCGATCGCCGAGGCTACGCGAGAGCTTCCGATTCTCGTGTATAACATCCCGGGACGCACGGGCGCGAACATGCTGCCCGAAACTTTGCTCGAGCTCGCTCGGCTCTATCCGAACGTCGCCGGCATCAAGGAATCCAGCGGCGATCTCAAGCAGATCGCGACGATTTTGCGCGCCCGCTCGAAAGAGTTCGTCGTACTCGCGGGCGACGATCATCTGTTCTTGCCGTGCCTAGCGCTCGGCGCGGACGGCGTGGTCGGCGTTGCGTCGCATCTCTGCTCGCGCGAATATCGCAAGATGTACGACGCCTATCGCGGCGGTCGCGTTGAAGAAGCCGCGGAGATCCACGCTTCGCTTTTGCCGCTGATGGAAGCGCTTTTTGCGACGACGAGTCCAATTCCGGTAAAGTGGGCGATGCGCCGGCTCGGGTTCCGCGCGGGCGAGTGCCGCTTACCGCTCGACGGCATGCCGGCACCGATAGCAGAACGCTTACAGCCGCTGCTTGCGCGCTTCGTCGGCGACGGTGCGGACGTGCTGGTCGAAGCGTAGGGCTGTTGCGCGAGTGGAAATCTTGGGCTGCCGATTAGACGCTGTCGACGCCGCCGAAGCCGCCACGCAAATCATGGCGCTCGTGCGGCAGGGAAGCGGCGCGCAGATCGTAACGCTCGGTACCGAAATGGTCGTTTACGCGCAGCGTGATGAAAAGTTTCGCGCGATCGTGAACGGTTCGGCACTCTCGCTGTGCGATACGGTAGGCGTACTTGCGGTCGCACGGCGGCGCGGCGCCGCCTTGCACGATCGCGTAACCGGCGTCGAGCTTATCGGCGAACTGTGCCGTCGCTGCTCGCTCGAGGATCTGCCGGTGTATTTCCTCGGCGGCGCTCCCGGGGTGGCTGCGGACGCTGCAGCGATTCTCGAAGCGGTGCATCCCGGCCTCACCGTGGCCGGTGCGCGAGACGGGTACTTCCGGCCGGAAGAGACGGCGGACGTCGTTGCGGTTATTCGTAAGAGCGGGGCGAAGCTGCTGTTCGCCGGACTTGGTTTCCCTCGACAAGAGTACTGGCTGCACGAGCATATCAGAGAAACGGGCTGCGGCGCCGGAGTCGGCGTCGGCGGATCGTTCGACGTGATCGGCGGCCGCATCGAACGCGCTCCCACTATTCTGCGCCGGTTCGGCTTGGAATGGCTCTACCGATTGATCAAAGAGCCGCATCGCTGGCGGCGTCAGTTAGCACTTCCGTACTTCGTCTGGCTGGTGGCGCTCGACGAGATCGGACTTCGATTGAGGCGGCAACCGACGTGAAAGCAATGATTCTGGCGGGCGGTCTTTCGACGCGCCTCTATCCGCTCACAAAACAAGTCCCCAAACCGCTCGTTCCGGTTGCGGGCGTCCCCAACGCCGTACATCTCATTCGGTATCTGCGCGCCTACGGCTACGACGAGATCGCGATCAACGTTCATTATCTCTCCGACGCGATCGTCGACGCGCTCGGCGACGGGAGCCGTTTCGGCGTACGTTTGACGTATTCGTACGAGCCCGAGCTCCTCGGCAGCGCCGGCGGCGTCAAGAAACTGCAATCGTTCTTCGCCGGCGAGCCGTTCGTCGTGGTCGGCTGCGACGATCTCACGGATCTTCCGCTCGACCGGCTCACCGCGTTTCACCGCGAACGCAGGGCCGTTGCGACGATCGGCCTGGTCGAGTGCGAAGAGGTGGATCAATACGGCGTCGTGGTCCTCGACGAGCGCGGAAAGATCGTGGGTTTTCAAGAGAAGCCGCCCAAAGGTACGCAACGGAGTAAACTGGCCAACACCGGCATCTACGCATTTTCCCAGGAGATTTTCGAACGAATTCCGCCGGATGAGTTTTACGACTTCGGCAAGCAGGTGTTTCCGGCGCTGCAGTGCGCAGGCGAACCGTTCTACGGGTTCGATGCGCGCGGCGCGTATTGGGCCGACATCGGAACGCCGGGCGAGTATCGCCGCGCGAGCTACGACGTGGTGCGCGGCGTCTTCAGCATTCCCGGCACGCGAGCGAACGGTATTGATCCTAGTGCCGTCCTCGGTGAAGGCGTGCGAACTGAAGGTGCCATGTGGGTGGGTGCGCGCGCGCGAATCGGCGACGGCGTCTCCATCGTCGGACCGAGCGTCGTGGGAGACGGCGTAACGATCGAGCCTAACGCGCGCATCGAGCGGACGATTCTATGGGCCGGCGCGACGGTTGGGGCGAACGCAACGTTGCGCGATTCTATCGTCGGTAGTGGTTATCGCGTCGCGCCCGGTACGGCGCTCGACGGTGCGGTCGTCGCCAACGAGGAAGTCGCCGCGAGCTAGACTTACGTCGGCACGCCTTCCTTGATACCGCTTCGAAGCATCTCCCGAAGCTCCGGCGTGTCTTCATGACCGTGGCCGTCGATCGCGTGCCCGACGGCAACGTCGAGAAGCTCGTCCGTGGTGTCGGCAGCGATAGCTACGGTGCAGTTGGTTTCGCTCGGGAAATCGCGACAGTCGATAACTTTCCGTGCCACGGTATTCTCCAATCGCCGCGTTGGCGACGCGGTAGACCATTATAGGCGCAACCGCTCGCGTTTCCAAGCAAGCGAACGAGATTTCATACCACTAGCCGGACGCGGCTCTGATCGTGATAGCAGTGCGTGATTCTGCGGGCGATGCTCGATGCGGTCTTTCCGCCGCAATGTGCCGCATGCAACATGATAGGCAGCGCGCTGTGCGCGTCGTGCGCTCCGGCGCTCGCACCGTTTACCGTGGCGCATCCCGGATTGTGCGTCGTCGCGGCCGGATGGTACGAAGGGGCGTTGCGCGCCGCCGTTCTGGCACTCAAAGATGGACGTCGTGACGTGGCCGAAGCTCTCGGCGCGCGTATCGCGCCGGCGATCGAGCGCGGAACGCTGCTGGTGCCGGTGCCGACCACGCGCGCGCGGCTGCGCGCACGCGGTGTCGACGGCGTCGCGCTCGTTGCCGAAACGGCAGCGCGGCTCGCCGAAGCGACGGTGCTTCGCACGCTCGAGCATCGCGGCGACGACGCGCAGCGCGGACGTTCGCGCGAGGAGCGTTTGGCGGCACACGATCGATTTCGAGCGCGGCTGCCTCTAAACGGCCGTGCCTGTACGTTGGTAGACGACGTATGCACGACCGGCGCTACCTTGACCGATTGCGTGCTTGCGATCGGCCGTGCAGGAGGGCGCGTGACGGGGGCGGTCGTCGTTGCCGCGACGAAAAGCCCGGCCTCGTGGCCGTAACCGAACTCGACGAACTCTACCTGCAGCGCGCGTACGAACTTGCGGCTCGCGGCATCGGCAACACCGCGCCGAACCCGCCGGTCGGCGCGGTCTTGGTGCGCGGCGGTCGCATCGTCGGTGAGGGTTATCACCATCGCGCGGGTGAGCCGCATGCCGAGAGTAACGCACTGTCGGCGGCCGGCGAGGCGGCGCGCGGAGCCACTGCATACATATCGCTCGAGCCGTGCAATCACACCGGACGGACGCCGCCGTGTTCCAACGCGCTGATTGAGGCGGGCGTCGTGCGCGCGGTAGTCGGTGCAGTCGATCCCAACCCGAAAACCAACGGCCGAGGCGTTGCAGCGTTGCGCGACGGCGGCATCGAGGTGGACGTGTCGGACGACGCGCGCGCGAGAGAGCTGATCGATGTCTTCGCCGGCTCGCTGCGCACCGACCGGCCGTTCGTCACGTTGAAAATGGCCATGTCGCTAGACGGTGCGATCGCTTCCCGTCCCGGCGCCGCTCAGTGGCTGACGTCGGAAGAGACACGCTCGTTCGTGCGCGAGCTACGAATCGCTCACGACGCCGTGATGGTTGGAGCCGGGACGGTGCGCGTCGACGATCCGCAGCTTACCGTGCGTCCGCCGCATCACAGATTGCGTCCGTACGTGCGGGTCGTCGGGTGCGAGACCGACTCCGTTCCGGAGAAAAGCCGCGTCTTTTCGCCGGTCGAAGGCTACGCTAAGACGATCGTCTTGGCTCCAGCAGCATGGCGCGCACGGTTCGACGCGCTGGCGCGAGTCGCAGACGTGGTTTTCATCGGCGACGGCTCCAGCGATCGGCTCGATCTATCGCTGGCGATGCGAGCGCTGCGCGAACGCGAGATCTATAGCGTTCTCTGCGAGGGCGGCCCGACTTTCGCAGGAACCCTGATCGGCGGTGCTCTTGTCGATCGCGTTCACTGGGCGATAGCACCACTGCTTTTGCAAGGTCCATGCGCCGTTCCCGTAATTGTCGGCCAGGACTTCAGCCAGAGCCCTGAATCGTTGCGGGTTGAAAAGGTGCAGCAAATAGGTTGCGATGTGATCGTTTCGGGGAGATTTGAGTGTTCGGCGGGCTAATTGCGTATCGTGGGGAGATCGTTTCGGCCGAGCCTCTTAAAAATGGAGGCGTGACCCTGCGGGTGCGCTGCGACGGAGCCAAGCAAGAGAAACCCAAAACCAAAGACTCGATCGCAATCGACGGCGTCTGTTTGACCGTAACGGCGAAAAAGGGGAAGATTCTCGCGTTCGATGTCGTTCCGGAAACGCTGGCTCGCTCGACGCTCGGAGAACGCTGCGCAGGCGACCGCGTCAACGTCGAATATGCGTTGCGCGCCGGAGACCGCATCGGCGGACACTACGTGTACGGTCACGTCGACGCATCCGTGCGCGTGATCGCGCGCACGCCGGAGGGTCAAGGGGAGCGCATCCGGTTCGAGCGCCCCGCTGCGCTGGCCCCGATGCTGGTCGAAAAAGCGTTCGTAGCGATCGACGGGGTGAGCCTGACGATCGCGGCGGTTCGCGACGATTGGTTCGAAGTCGCCCTGATACCCGAAACGCTGGTGCGAACGACGCTCGGCGAACGGCTTCCGGGCAGCCGCGCGAACGTCGAGGTCGACCCGATCGCACGATACGTGATGGCGCTTCGTGACGCGCTTTAAGGATTCGCTGCCCGAAGGGCGGCGCACGTTCGAGGCGCGCTTGCAGGTACAGTGGGCCGACGTCGATATCGCCGGCATCATGTATTTTGCCGCTTACTGGCGCTTCGTGGAGTATGCGGAGATTCAGTTCTTTTCCGAACTCGGCTTTCCGTACGACCGGGTCTTCGAGGAGCTCGACATTTGGCTGCCGCGGGTGCGCGCCGAAGCCGAATATCACGCGCCTGCACTGATGAACGACTGGCTGCGGCTGCGCACGCACCTCGAGAAGGTGGGCGCCTCGAGCGTTCGCTGGAAGACCGTCGCGTTCAACGAACGGACCGGCGAAGCCGGGGCCGAGTTTACACTTACCGTGGCATGCATCGATCGCACCTCGAAGAAGAGCCGGGCGCTTCCAGAAAAAATGCGTACGGCGCTGCTCGACTCGGCGAATTAAGCTTCGCGGTAGCGTTCGATCGTGTCGAGGAAGGCGGCGGCTTCGCCGTAGGACTTGCCGGAGAGCGCGTCGACGACGCGCGTCATCCGTAGAGAGTGACGCAGGCGATCGCCAAACAGGCGCACGCAGAGCAAAGCAGCTCCTGCTATAAACGCTCCCAACGCAACGTTAGCCGCTATGAATGGCACGCCGAGCGCGCGCACCGGATCGGCTCCGGCGGCCGCAACCAGGGCGACCATCAGCGGCGCCCACAGCAGCGGCGCCGCAGCCAGCGTAATTGCCGCGAGTGCGGCGCGTCGCAGCTTGAGGCGAGCCAGCTCCGCTTGGAGCGCCACCACGGGATTCTCGAAATCGAGCCGCATCAACGTCACCGCGATGCTAATTAGTACCGCGTTGAATGCGAGCAATGCCGCGACTAAGATTGCGGCGCAAATGCCTGCGAGACTTCCCAGGCGATCGCCGGCAAACGAGCCGAGAACGATAACCGCGAAAACGTTTATGCCGACTTCCAGCCAGAGGACGAAGCGTTCCCGCTGCAACGGCGATTGTGCGCGGCCGCGTAGCGACTCGATCACGATGAGATCGTTCAGCCGCTCGGTACGGCTCAGCTGCGCTTCCAACGACGTCCAAGCTTCCAATACGTGATCGCGTTCCATTAGAGCTTCACTCCTGTCGGTGGTACGGTCATCGCCGAGCGCAAACGCTCTTTGAGACGTGCCAGTTTCGTTGCGGCGTTACTGGGTGTAATTCCGAGGATGCCGGCAATGTCGCAATGGGGATAGCCGTCGAGATACATGAGCACGAGCGCTTTGTCGAGCGGACCGAGCTCGTCAATGCATTCGAGCAGCCGTTCGACGCGCGAATCGCCCGAAAGTGGCTCCTCGGCTCGCTCGGCGCCATCGAGCGAGGCAGAGCGATCCGCATGTCGCGACTCCGCTCGGTAAAAAGAAATCGCAACGTTGAGCACGATGCGGTACATCCACGTCGCAAAGGGCCGGGAAGGGTCGTAGCGTTCGAACGATCGCCACAGCGCGACGGTCATCTCCTGAATCACATCGGGTCGCTGAGCCGAAAACGGACAGTACGCTCGCGCCACCTTCTGCAAGATGTCCGCGTGGGCTTTGAGGAGTTCTAGGAATGCCGCTTGACGGGCTTCGGCCGGCCTGCTCACACCTTATGATTCGCGAGCGGCACCGGAAAAATCACACTTCAGCGAAGCCTTCCCGGATCGGGTGGTCGACGACGATGGCCTTTCCGTGCGTCAGCGCCCGAACGGCGTGTGCGGTATTCGGCGGCACGATCGCGACAAATCCCGGCTCGGCGATGCGCGAGCTGCCGTCGATAGTGATCTCGAGAAGGCCGTCGATAACGTGCCAGACCTCTTCTTGCGGATGCTCGTGCTCGTCGATGATCGCGCCTTCGTCGAACTCGTAGTGGCCGAACGTCATGTTGGGGGAGTTGAAGTAGCGTCCGTGCCAGCCGCGCTTGCGCTCGACGACCGGAAGCTCGCGGATATCGATAACAGCCATTTGTAATCAACCTTCTACCAGGGTAACCGGTGCCGGTTCGGGCATCGGAAGCACAGCGTCGTCCGCTCGCGTGGTGACGCGCCACGTAACGTAGACGGCAACGAGAAGCATCGCCGCCGCTAAGAAAAACGGCGCTCCGAGCGGCAAGAACGAACGCCATGGCCCCGAGACCTGCGAGAACGACCACGCAAAGATCAGCGGCCCCAGCATCATGGCGATGCCGCGCAGCGATCCCATCGCGCCCTGCAGCTCGCCTTGTTCGTTAGGGCCGACGCGCTTGCTCATCAGCGACTGCATCGGCGAGTTATAGATCGACAAGCACATCACGATGATGCCGATCGTGAAGACCGGAACGTTTGCGATGCCGATCAGGACGTTCCCCACGCAAAACGTCGTCAGTCCGAGCACGAGCGTTCGCCGCTCGCCGAAACGTTTGACGACGGGTCCAACCAACGTTGCCGCCGTGATGGCAGAGCAGACGCCGACCAGCGCCAAGGTGAGACCGATGGCGCGCGTGTCCCACCGGAACTGCGCGATGAGATAGAGGACCCACAACACCGGAAGCGCTTCGTGCGCCAAGAGTGCGATAAACGACGAACCCGCCAGCCCGTAGAGCTCGTGATGGCGGCGCAAGAGCTTCAGCGAACCGATCGGATTGGCGCGTCGCCAATCGATTGCTGACGTGCGGTGCTCTTTCGCGAGCGATTCGGGCAGAACGAACAAGCCGTAGAGCGTATTGATCACGCTGAAGCCGCACGCGATCCAAAACGGAAGCCGTGCGTCGACGTTGCCGGCCAAGCCGCCGATGGCGGGACCGATGATAAAGCCAAGACCAAACGCGGAGCTGAGCAATCCGTACGCTTGCGCCCGTTTCTCGGAATCCGTAACGTCTGCGATGTATGCGTACGCCGTCGTGAGGTTCGCCGTCGCCATTCCGGAGAGCACCCGACCGGCAAAGAGCCACCACAAGTTCGGCGCGAGCGCCATGATCGCGAAGTCGATCGCGGTTACGCCGCAGGAGATGAGAATGACCGGCCGGCGGCCGACGCGGTCCGAAAGCATGCCCAGCAGGGGCGAGCAGAAGAACTGCATCGCCGCCCACACGGTCGCAAAGATGCCGGTGAAGTCGGCCGCGTGCGAAAGGTTGCCGTGCAAGAAGTTGGCGATCAAACGCGGCAAAACCGGCACGATGATTCCCACGGCGACCATGTCGATCGCAACCGTGACGAAGATGAAGAGAATCGCCGGGTTGCGCGACGTTCCGTTAAGCCGTTGCATTGCCTGAATCTCCGGTAAACGTAACGTTTTGCGCGAGATTATCGACCATCGAGAAGAGGAGCTCGGCGGCGCGGTCGGCCCGCCCTCGATCGCCGGTCGCGGCCAGGTCCAGCAAGAGACCGCGGAAACCGGCGATAAGAATCGTCGCCAGCGCGCGGGCTTGCGTGCGCGAGTAGCCGGGTAACGTCGAGCAGCCCTCCAGCGCCGATAGCCACTCCTCGATCGCGCGTTGGGCAAAGCCGGGAAAGCGTGCCGGATCGGAAAGCGCCAGGCTGTAGACTTCAAAAAAGAGGCGCATTAACGGCAATCGCTTCGGATCGGTCCACTGACGCCAAAGAATGCGCGACACCTGACCGGCGGGCAAATCCGCCGAGATCTTTAGATTGGCCATCGTGGCTTGCTGGCGAGCGCGCCCCCGCCGGATGATCTCGACGACGAGATCGTCTTTCGAGCTGAAGTAATGGAGGAGGTTGCGGGGGCTGGTGCCGAGGGCCTTGGCGAGGGGGCGAAGCGAGAGCCGGCTCAGGCCGTGAACGCAGACATAATCGACGGCTCTATCGAGGAGCTCGGCGCGATGAGCTTCGTCCGGGGGCCTGGGCGACATGCGCCCACGGTATCATACTTGAAACGACTGTTTCAAGTATTCCGAGGCATTACTCGTAATGCGCTTGTTCGGCCAGACGGCGTTGGTCCTCGATCATGGCCATGATCTCTTCGTCGCTGAGAATCTTCTTGTCGCTGAGCTTCTCGAGCAGCACGGTCGTAAAGAGCAGGAGATCGAAGGGCCTGGTCTCCTCGATGTACCGCCGGATCTCCCACCGTCGCATAGCCCCTCCTCGATCGCAGAGGCTAAGGTAGTTACGTCGACTCCGTGCCAGGCCCTGGGCCACGTACGAGGGCCGCGCAGCTTGCCGCTCTAGGTTTAGTAGTTGACAGTTGTAAAGTAAGCGCCGTACGCTTCACAAGTGAGTACCTTTGCCGATCGTCTGAACGTAGCGCTAAACCAAGCGTCCCTTTCCGCCGCCGAGCTCGCCGGGCGTTCGGGACTGACCGAATCCGCCATCTCCTTGTTGCGCTCGGGCCGCCGGGAGCCGTCGTACCGTACGCTCCGGCGGCTGACGACCGTTCTTCCCGCGCTTTCGGATCCGTCCGAAGATGCACGCGTATTCGATCGCATCGATGAAGCGATCGCCGATATACGTGCCGGCAAGATGGTCATTGTGTGCGACGACGAGGACCGCGAGAACGAAGGCGACCTCGTGATGGCCGCACAGATGGTGACGCCCGAAGCCATCAACTTCATGCGGCGCGAAGCGGGCGGATTGATCTGCGTTCCGATGACCGGCCGGCGTTTGGACGAGCTTCACCTGCCGCAAATGGTCAGCGATAACACCGCCGTGCACGAGACGGCGTTCACCGTTTCGGTCGAAGCGCGCGGTTTGACAACGACCGGCATCTCGGCTCACGATCGCGCCGCGACGATCAAGAGATTGGTCGATCCCGAGGCGCGGCCCGGCGATTTTCTGCGTCCGGGACACACG
Organism: Vulcanimicrobiota bacterium; assembly: GCA_963715435.1. GTDB lineage: Bacteria > Vulcanimicrobiota > Vulcanimicrobiia > Vulcanimicrobiales > Vulcanimicrobiaceae > JAFAHZ01. The sequence goes on along the minus strand of OY970243.1, from coordinate 425,499 downwards.
TTTCCACTGCGCGCGCGCGACGGCGGCGTACTCGTGCGCGCCGGCCAAACGGAGGCATCGGTCGACCTTGCCCGTCTGGCCGGATTGTATCCCGCCGGCGTCATCTGCGAAATCATGGCCGACGACGGTTCGATGGAACGGCGCGACGGCTTGCGCAAGTATGCCGACCGCCACGGTCTCAAGCTGATCACGGTGAAAGACCTGATCGCATACCGCATGCAGACCGAGAAGCTGGTCAAGAAGATTGCGGAGTTCAATCTTCCCACGGACCTAGGCTTGTGGAAGGGTGTCGCCTACGAAACGACCGTCGACGGCAATACGCACGTTGCCCTGGTCATGGGCGATATCGGCGACGGCAAGGATATTCTGGTGCGCGTCCACTCCGAATGCTTGACCGGCGACGCGCTGCACTCGATCCGGTGCGACTGCGCCGCGCAGCGCGACGGTGCCATGGAGGTAATTGCCGCCAAAGGACGCGGCGTGCTGCTCTACTTGCGGCAAGAAGGGCGCGGCATCGGTCTTGCCAACAAGCTGCGCGCTTACGAGCTTCAAGATCGCGGCGCCGATACGGTCGAAGCGAATCTGGCGCTGGGATTGCCCGCCGATAAGCGCGATTACGGCATCGGTTCCCAAATCCTCGTCGATTTGGGCGTCAAAGAGATGCACGTGATTACCAACAATCCGCGTAAGATCTTCGGTCTCGAGGGCTACGGACTCAAGATTGTCGGGCGCGTCCCAAGCTACACCACGCCGACGCCGCACAACCGTCACTACATGAATACGAAGCGCGCCAAGCTCGGGCACATGTTCGAAGAAGAAGAGACGGCGGTGGTATCGTGAAACGCGACGGAGCCGGCGCTCCGCTGCCGGAGTGCCCGGGCAAGCGCTTTGCGGTTATCGTAGCGCGTTTTTACTCCGAGTTAGCCGATTGTCTGGTCGATGGTGCGAGGCGCGCGCTGAGCGACTGCGGTGCGGCCGAAGTCGACGTGTATGACGTTCCAGGCTGCTTCGAGCTGCCGCTGGCCTGCCGCAACCTCATCGATACCGAACGCTACGACGCACTCGTCGCGCTCGGCGTCGTCATCCGCGGGGAAACGCCGCATTTCGATTTTGTCGCGGGCGAGTGCGCGCGCGGCATCATGGACGTGCAGCTCGCAACCGGAGTCCCAATCGGCTTCGGCGTCTTGACCACCGAGAATGCGCTGCAGGCGCAAGAACGTGCCGATCCACAGCGCGGCGACAAGGGCTACGAAGCCGCGCTTGCCGCCGTGACGTTACTGCGGATTACTTCGGGGGTCGCGCGGGCCGGTTTTCGGAAGTAGTTTCTCCGAATTGGCGCTTCATGAACTCGTCGGCTTCCTGAGAGTTGACCTCTTCGTCCACGTTGACGTCGTGGGCCGCGTCATCGCGCAGGGGCGGAGACGCGGTGTGATCTTCACCGAGATCGTCTTGGAAGATCTCGCCCTTACGATCTCGCGGGAACGGTTGCTTCTTGCTGTCCTCTTGCATGAGGCGTACGTACCCTGATCATGGACGTCAGCCGCGTCGTCATGGCGCCGGCGCGCTCGTATTGAAAGAGCAGCGAGTCGATATGAGGGCCGATGATCGCGCGCTCGACCGGTGACGAGCGCCACCTGATCAGACGCTTCGAAACTGAGGTGAGGCGCTGCTCGAGCTTCGCTAAACGCGCGATCGTCCTCTCGGCGTCGTCAAAGGCGTCGTGTTCTGCGCGCAAGCGAGCTTCCATCGCCTCTAAATCGGCGACGACTTCACGAGCGTGGCGTCCGTAGTAGACCAGGTGCAACCGATCGAGAACGTACGAAAACGCCAGCGCCACCAGCAAGCTCAAGAGCGCAACCTCTTCAAGCAGGTCGAGCGGACTCATGGCAACCTCCGCAGATACTATCGGTTAACGCGGCGCCGCGCAATAGCGCGCCTGACCTCACGCTCGCTCGGCCGCCGCAACGCTCGCGACTTCGCTTCGGCACGCTTGCTCCGCCCGTGCATCGAGCATGCCGATGCGCGTGCGCCGGAAAAGCACGTCGTCCACGGTGCGCGCCATCTCGTTACGAAAGCCGTTGACGGCATCACCCAGCGTATACGGAAACTCCGAGTGCAGCCGGCGCGCGAGCTCCGGCCTGGCGGTGACGAGCGCTTCGACCTCGTTCGATGTGTCGTGCAGCGCAAGCGTTGCGGTGACGCACGCCGCGCGCGGCAACCCCGCGTTTTCGATGGCCGCGTCGATCGTGTCTTGCGCCATCTTGCGATACGTCGTCCATTTGCCGCCCGCAATCGTCACGAGACCGTCGCGCGAGATATCGACGAAATGTTCGCGGGAGACGCGCGCGGTGCTCGACGACGGCTTGCGCGCAACCAGCGGGCGCAAACCGGCGAAGTTGGCGGCGATACCGCTAGCGTCGATCGAGACGCCGCAATAGCCGCCAATCGTCTCGAGCAGAAAACCGATCTCCGCCTCCGTCGGCTGCGGATCGGAAACCGGTTCAGCGGTAGGAACGTCGGTGGTGCCGACGAGCAGACGGCCACACCAGGGGATGGCGAAGACGACGCGTCCGTCGGCAGTATGCGGTATCAAGACCGCTTCACGGCCGCGCATGACGTTGGGCCCCATCACGATGTGCGTTCCGCGACTGAGCGCGATAAACGGCGGCGCGGCCGCATTCTCGAGCTTGCGAAACTCGTCGGAGAAAATGCCGCAGGCATTGACGATGACTTTGGCGCGCAGGCCGAACGTAGTGCCGGATTCTTCGTCGTAGATGGTGGCGATGCGAAGGTTGCCTTTCGGCGGGCCCAGGTTGACGCAAGGGGCATAGTTTACCAGTGCGGCGCCGTGGTCGGCGGCCGTGCGCGCGAGCGCAATCGCCAGCCGAGCGTCGTCGAACTGACCGTCGTGATACTCGATGGCGCCGTGCAGACCGCGTTCGCGCAGCCAAGGCACGCGGTCGAGCGCTTCCCTTCGCCCGACGAAGCGGCTATGCGCGAATCCATCGTCATGGCCTGCGAGCATGTCGTAGAGCTTTAAGCCGGCGAAGTAATAGGGAATCTCGTGACGGCGATATGCCGGCGTCAAGAACGCGATGCTTCTGACGAGATGCGGCGCGTTGCGAAGGAGCACCGATCGCTCGTGCAGCGCTTCGCGCACGAGACGCACGTCGCCGCGCGCCAAGTACCGCACGCCGCCGTGCACGAGTTTGGTCGAACGGCTCGACGTGCCGGCCGCAAAGTCGGCGCTCTCTACGAGCGCCGTACGATAGCCGCGCGACGCCGCATCGACTGCACACCCCAGTCCCGTCGCTCCGCCTCCGACGATCGCAAGGTCGAACGTTTCGTTCGCGAGGCGCGCCAGCATGGCGGCGCGATTCACGTCTCCAGCTTTCCTAGGGTGCGCGCGACGGCGGCGCGCCAGCCGTCGACGAGCTTCGCGCGCGTCTCGGAATCTATGCGCGGCTCGAAACGCCGCTCGGGTTGCCAGAGCCGTTCGATCGCATCGAGGTCGCTCCAATATCCCGCGTGTAGTCCGGCAAGATAGGCTGCACCCAGCGCCGTCGTCTCAACGACGCGCGGACGAACGACGGGGGCGCCGAGCACATCGGCTTGAAACTGCATGGCTAAGTCGTCGCGCGCGGCGCCGCCGTCGACGCGCAGCTCGCGCAGCGACAGCCCTGCGTCGGCCGCCATGGCGTCGACGACGTCGAGCGTTTGGTAGGCCATCGATTCCAAGGTCGCGCGCGCGAGATGTGCGCGCGTCGATCCGCGCGTCAATCCAAAAATGGCGCCCCGTGCGTAGGGATCCCAATACGGCGCTCCCAGACCCGTAAGCGCGGGCACGAAGTAGACGCCGGCACTATCGTGCACCGAGGCCGCAAGCGCTTCGATCGCGTGAGAGTCGTCGATGATTCCGAGTCCGTCTCGCAGCCACTGGACGGCTGCACCGGTAACGAAGATCGACCCTTCCAACGCGTAGGCGCGCTGCGCTGCCGTCGTGAAAGCGACCGTCGCAAGCAGGCCCCGTGCACTGCGTACGATCTCCTCGCCGGTGTTGAGCACCACGAACGATCCGGTTCCATACGTGTTCTTGGCGAGACCCGCGCGGAAACCAGCCTGCCCAAAGAGCGCCGCTTGTTGATCGCCGGCAATTCCCCCGATGGGAATGCGTGCGCCGAATAGGTCGCTCGCGCTCGTGCCGTAACTGCCGCACGACGTCCGTATCTCCGGCAGCATCGCGCGCGGCACGTTGAAGAGGTCGAGCAGCGACGCGTCCCAGTCTAGCGTCTCGAGATTGAATAGCAGCGTGCGCGACGCATTCGTGTGGTCCGTCGCGTGCACGGCGCCGCCGGTGAGATTCCATACCAGCCAGGAATCGACGGTGCCGAAGGCTAGCTCGCCGCGCTCGGCTCGACGGCGCAAGCCCGGCGTGTTATCGAGAATCCACGCGATCTTCGTAGCGGAGAAATAGGGATCGAGTACGAGGCCGGTCTTGCGTGCGACGTCGGCCGCGACTGGGCGCAGCTCTTCGCAACGCGCCGCGGTGCGGCGGTCTTGCCAGACGATTGCGGGGCCAATCGGAGCGCCCGTCGCGCGCTCCCAAACGATGGTCGTTTCGCGCTGGTTGGTAATGCCGATCGCAACGATGTCCGTCGCCGCCACGCCGGCCGATCGCACGGCGTTTTGCGCCGTAGCGAGCTGCGTCTGCCAAATCTCGAGCGGGTCGTGCTCGACCCAGCCGTTCTGCGGAAAACACTGCCGAAACTCGCGCTGGTCGACGGCGCGAACCACGCCTTGCGCATCGAAGACGATCGCACGCGAGCTGGTCGTCCCTTGGTCGAGCGCGAGCACGAAGGGCATAGGGCCCGGACGCGTTCTGCTGCAGGAGCTCTGTTACCTAGGTCGCATTACCCCCGCTCAGCCCGTTGTTGGAGGCCCCCTTTGGAAGACAAAATGCTTACCTGTAAGGATTGCGGCAACCAGTTCGTGTTTTCGGGGCGCGAGCAGCAGTTTTTTGCCGAAAAAGGCTTCACGAACCAGCCGCAGCGCTGCCGCGATTGCCGGCAGGCGCGTCGCTCGCAAAACGGCGACTCCGCCGCGCCGCGGACCAACCCGCGCCCCAGTTTTGAGGCCGTCTGCGCCGCTTGCGGCGTAGAAACGACCGTGCCGTTCCGCCCGCGCGGCGATCGTCCGGTTTATTGCCGCAGTTGCTTTTCGGCGCAGGTTCCGGCAACGGTTTGACGTCTTTCGCGGCCGTCGCCTGGGACGGCGACGCCGTCGTCTATCTCGACCAGCGTCTGCTTCCACACCACGCACGCTACGAACGCGCCCGTACTATCGACGAACTCGAGAGTGCGATCAAAACATTGGCGGTGCGCGGTGCGCCCTGCATCGGCGTGTTCGGCGGCTTCGGTGCGGCGCTGCTCTGCCGCGCAATCGCCGGCGAGCCCGACCGCGTCGCGGCGCTAGCGCGCTTGCGCGGCGCCAGGCCGACGGCCGTAAACTTGGCGTGGGCCGTCGATCGCGTCGTCGCTGCGGCCGATCCGTTGGAAGAAGCCCATGCGATCGCGCGCGAGCAAGTCGCCATCGATGCGGCGATCGCCGAGTACGGACTCGAGATCGTGCCCAAAGGCGCGCGCATCTTGACGCACTGCAATACCGGTCCGCTGGCAACTGCCGGCGGGGGCACTGCGCTGGGCGTCATCATAGCGGCGCAGCGAGCCGGTAAGAAACCACGGGTCTTCGTCGACGAAACGCGGCCGTTGCTGCAAGGCTCGCGCCTGAACTATCTCGAGCTGACTCAGGCGGGAGTGGATGCGGTATTGCAGACCGACTCGGCGGCGGCGATCGCGATGGCGCGTAAAGGCATCGACCTGGTGATCGTCGGCGCCGATCGCATCGTACGCAACGGCGACACCGCAAACAAAATTGGCACCTATGGTCTTGCCATTCTTGCGGCACACCACGGCATTCCGTTTTACGTTGCAGCGCCGCGTTCGACGTTCGACCGCTCGATTGAAAGCGGCGAGGCGATTCCGATCGAGGAGCGTTCGCCCGACGAAGTGACGAGCTTCGGCGGCGTTCGCGTCGCGCCCGACGGTGCGGCGGTCTACAATCCGGCATTCGACGTGACGCCCGGGCGACTGATCACCGCGTTCGTTACCGAGCACGGCATTCTTAAACCGCCTTATGGCGAATCGATTCCGGGCCTCGAACTGCGGCCGTTCGTCGCCATTCGCTAGTGTGCGGCCGGCGAGAGTTAAGCGAGTTATCGATACCGATCGGTAAATGAAGTTCTACGACTTCGTCGACAAGGCGCCGTCGATCGGAAAGCTCGTCATCGTGGAAGGTACGGAGCGAGTCCTGGCCGATCGCGCCCTCGAGATGTTGCTCGATAGGCTGCTGCCGCTCGAGGTGCGCGAGCTCAATCTCGAGCGCATCCTTCCCGACGACGTCGGCGACGCAGCGCGCGTACGCGAAGCGGTGCAGGCGATGCCGTTTCTGGCCGAACGCCGCGTCGTCGTGGTGACCGACGCGCAAACGTTGCGCGCGCAGCCGCGGCGCGATCTGTGGGAGGCGGCGCAAGCCGTGCCCGACGGCAACACCTTGATTCTCATGGACTTGTTGTCGCCGCGATCCGAACGTCCGAAAGCCTTCGGCGCGCAGGCCGGCCGCGCCGCATTGAGGATCGACACGACTGCCGGAGAAGAAGCGCGTGAGCGATTCGTCGAGGAGACGCTCGAGCGGCTTGGCGCGAAGGCGGACCCCCGAGCGATCGACGAGCTCGCGTGCAGCGAAGCCGCTCTCGCCTCGGTGCGCAACGATCTCGAAAAGCTCGCGCTTTTGGGGAAGAAGATTTCCGTCGCCGATCTGGAGCGCGAATCACTTTCGATCGAGGATCCGAAGGCGTACAAGTACGCAAGCGCGCTCGTCGAGGGGCGTGTCGCCGAGGCGCTCGGCATTGCGAACGATTTCTTCTCGAGCGATCCACGGGGGGCGGCGATTCCTTTGCTATCGGCGCTTGCGACGGAGTGCGGATTTCTCTGGGAGCTGGCGCGCGACGGCGGCGAGCTTCCGTCCCGGGCGAAGTGGCGGGAACGCGTGCTGCGCCCGCTCGCGCATCGCGTCGGCGAACGTCGCGCGCGAGTGGCCTACGAACGAGCCGTCGCCGGTGTCGAAGCAATCGTCACCGGTAGAGCCGGCAACGATCCTGACAATCATCGGGCCTTGGTCGAACGCATCAGCGTCGAACTTTCGGGAATGTCAAAACCAGCTCGCTGAAGCCTAACTAAATGCTCCACTGCCAGGCGTTCCAGGATTCGACCGTCGGATTGGGCTGGAATCCTTTGAAATCGATGCCGATCGCTTCCAGCTGACGCTGCCACCAGAAGAAGATGTACGGATTGTCCCGCAACAACAGATGCTCGATCTGCGAGTACGCCTTCTTGCGCGTCGGCGTGTCGTAGTGCGTAAGCGCGGCGCGCTGCGCGGATTCCATATCGGGATTGCAATAGCGCGCGGTGTTGTAGCCGTTCGGGGGAACCATCGCACAGATAAACTGTGACGAGTCGTCGGGATCGATGCCGGCGTACCAAGGCGCGAGCGTCAGGTCGAACTTTCCGGTTTGCAGGATGCCGCCCATGGCTTGCGTCGCGTAAAGTAAATCCTGAGGATAGTATTTAATCTCGACCTCGATGCCGATTCGCTTCAGCGCTTCCTGTACCAAGAGACTTTCTTCCCGGTGCGTGGCGTTCTCATTATCGGTTGAGAGCAGCAGCGAGAGCGGTTTGTCATCGCGGCGCGCGATGCCGTCCGGGCCAGGGCGCCAGCCGGCTTGCGCGACGAGCTTTCTCGCGGCGGCAATGTCGTACGGAGACGACTTGACCGTCGGATCGAAGGCCCACATCCAATCCGGAAGATCGGCCGTGGCGATTTTCTGCTGATTGTACGTCAGGCGGGCGACGAGGCTGGGCTTGTCGAGCGCGTGCGCGATTGCGCGGCGCACCAACGGATCGGAAATACCCGAGTGCTGCACGTTGAATTCGAGCGCTTCGTAAGCGTTCATATCGACGAAAACCAGGCGCACGTTGGGCAGGTTCTTCAGCGCCGGATACGTGTTGATCGAGGCTTGAAAGATGTAATCTATCGCGTGCGTGCGCAGCAAGTTGATTGCGGTGTTCTCGTCGGGAACGAACTGCACGATGACGCGATCCAGACCCGGCTTGCCTTTAAAGAAGTTCGGATTCGCGTCCAAGACGATTCGATCGCCGTGCGCCCACGATGCAAATTTGAAGGGACCGTCATTGACCGTCGGCTCGTTATTGAACGGAAGCTGATTGATGTTTGGGTACTTCGCAAGGACGTGAGCGGGAGCCAGCGAGTACGGCTGGTCGCTTTCGGCAAAGAAGGTGTTTACGAATGGTGCGAAGCGCTGCTTGAGATGCACGATCGCCGTGTATTTATCCGGCGTGTCGATCGAGCGCACCATATCGTAGCCATGACGCGAGATGACGTTGTCGTTCGGGTTGACGATCGCTTGCCACGACCACTTTACGTCTTGCGACGTGACCGGCGTTCCGTCGGTCCACTTGGCGTCTTTGAGCAAGCGGTAGGTGATCGTGAGCCCGTCTTTGCTGATGCCGCCGTTGACTAAGGTCGGAACCTCCGCCGCGAGCATCGGTATCGGATCGCCTTTGGGTCCGGCCGACACGAGCGGCTCGAACATGAGCCGCGCGATGAAGTCATCGGTCGTCGTGGTCACTAGGAGCGGGTTGAGGCTCTTGGGTTCCGACACCACCGCAACGCGCAGCACGCCGGGCTGCGTGCCATTGTGCCGGCCGACCGCCCCGATCGTCGAGCGGCTGCAGCCTGCTAAAAGGAAGAGCGCCGCACAGGCAATCGCGATGTACTTCATGGGGGCCGAGTTACGTAAGGAGCACGGCATCGCCTGGGCGAAGGCGATGCCCTTCCATGGACTTCACCACGTACGCCTCACCGTTCTCCTGGAGATACGGTCGCGCCGAGCTTCGCTCGCTCTTTTCCGAGCAGACGCGTCGCCGGCTGTGGCGGGCGGTGTGGGTTTCGTTGGCCGAGGCACAGGCGGCAGAAGGGCTCGTTAGTGAGGCTGAGGTCGCCGATCTGCGCGCGCACGCCCATCGCGTCGACATCGACGCGGCGCTCGAGATCGAGCGCGAGATCCATCACGATTTGATGGCCGAGATTCGGGTGTTTGCGTCACAGGCCAAGGCCGGCGGCGCGAAACTGCATCTCGGCGCGACTTCGATGGATGTTGAAGATACGGTGGAGACGTACCGGATGCGATTGGCGCTGTCGTGGATCGGCGATGCGCTGCAAGAGCTGCTGCGCGCGTTTGCCGAGAAGATCCGCGAGTACGCGCACTTGACGTGCATGGCGTTCACGCACCTGCAGCCCGCCGAACCGACGACGCTGGGCTATCGGCTCGCGGTCTACGCGCAAGATCTGACGATCGACGACGAGGCGCTCCGTTTTGCGTTCGAGAATCTCTCCACCAAGGGGCTGCGCGGCGCGGTCGGAACGGCGGCATCGTACGAACACTTGCTGGAAGGAACGGGAAAGTCGGCCGCTATCGAGGCATACGTCTTAGAGAAGTTCGGCCTGCGCGCTCGCGAGATCAGCACGCAAACCTATCCTCGCAAGCTCGATTATTTGCTGCTGACGGCACTGGCCGGGTTGGGTGCTTCGCTTTCGAAGTTTGCCGCGGATATACGCATCCTGAGCTCTCCGGAGTTTGGCGAAGTCGCAGAGCCGTTCGGCAAGTCGCAGGTCGGCAGCTCTGCGATGCCCTTCAAGCGTAATCCGATCCTGTGCGAGCGTATCGATTCGCTTGCCCGGCTCCTAGCGAGTTACGCCGACGTCGCCTGGCAAAATGCGGCCACCAACTTTTTGGAGCGAACGCTCGACGACAGTGCGAACCGCCGTACGATTCTACCAGAAGCGATGATGTGCGCCGACGAAATCGTTTCGTTAGCGATGCGAGTCGTTAGAGGCATGCGCGTCGACGAGCGGCGCATCGCGCACAACTTGCGAACGTATGGCCCGTTCGCCGGGACCGAAGCCGTGATGATGGAGGCCGTGCGCTCCGGCGGCGACCGCCAGGAGGTCCACGAAACGATCCGGGCCGCGGCGATGCAGGCGTGGGAGGCGCTGGCTCGCGGCCAAGACAACCCGCTGTCGGAACTCTTGACCGACGACGGCGATTTAACGTCGCGCATCGACCCCGCCGAAATACGCCGGTTGCTCGATCCCGGCAAGCACGTCGGCACCGCGCCACAGCGCGCCCTGCTATTGGCAGACCGGATCGAGCGCATGGAACCGTTTCCGAAACAGGTAGAGTTGACATTGGGTGATACGAAGTGAACAAAGGACTAGAAATCGCGCGCGGTAAGACTAAGGTGCTCTACGAGTATCCGGGACAGCCGGACCAGCTCGTCGTCGCGCAGACCGATCAAATATCGGCCGGCGACGGTGCGCGCCGCAACGAAATCTCCGGTAAAGGACGCCTCGCCGCGCAAACGACCGCGCGCGTCTTCCGCTTGCTCAACCTTTGCGGGCTTCCGACGCATTATCTCAACGGCGGCGAGGACGACGATCAAAACGAAATGGTCGTGCGCCGCTGCAACATGATTCCGCTCGAAGTCGTGACGCGCGGCGTGGCAGCCGGTTCGTTCGTCAAGCGTAACCCCAACGTGCAGCGCGGCATGCTGCTGGTGCCGCGGCTGACCGAGTTCTTTTTGAAAGACGACGCCAACCACGATCCGATGATCTCGCCCGACGAAATTATCTCTCGCGGGATCGCGCAGCCGCACGAAGTGGCCGCGATGACCGAGATGGCGCGTTTGACGTTCGACATTCTCACGCATGCGTGGCGGCGTCGCGACACTCTGCTGATCGACCTCAAGATCGAGTTCGGCCGATTGGCCGGAGGCGAGAACCAGGGACAGCTCGTGATTGCCGACGTCATCGACAACGATTCGTGGCGCATTTGGCCGCAGGGTCGTGAAGATCTGATGCTCGACAAGCAGATGTATCGAAACTTGCAAACCGTCGACGATGCAGCGCTGGCCGAAGTTAAGCGTGCGTACGAGAAAGTCGCCGACCTGGTCGGTTCGTTCCCCGTGATGCGCCCGGGAATGGTTGCGGTAATCGCCGATTCCACCGCGCAAATCGAGCGCGCGAACGAGATCGTGCAAGCCGTGGGTCAACTCGGCTTGCCGACGGTGCGTCACGTGGCAAGTCCCTCGACGACCCCCGGCTACGTTCTGCAGCTCATAGGACAACTGGAAGCCACGTTTGCTCGGCTCATCTTCGTCAGCGCCGGCGAGAGCGATCTCTTACGGGCGATGCTCGATGCGGCGTCGTCGTCGCCGGTGCTCGACGGCCGCATTGCGATGCATCAACTCACGATGCAGTGCGCCAAGCTTTTCGGGCTCGAGGATACGGTGCTGTACGGCCGTACGCTGCTGATGCAAGCCAACGCCCGTTCGAGCGTCGTTCACGCCGACGCCTCGCTTCAGCAGCCGCAGCATCTGCCGCAGGGAGCCGCGCTTGGTTAACCAGGCTCCGGTGAACGTTGCGCTGCGCAAAGACGAACTCGAGCGCATCGCTCGGCGCTTGGGCCGCGAACCGTCGGCGGTCGAGCTGCACGCGTTCGACGCCCAGTGGAGCGAACATTGCAGCTATAAGTCGAGCCGGCATCGTCTCAAGAAGCTACCGACGAGTGGACCCGACGTCATTCTTGGGCCGTCCGAAGACTCGGGAATTCTCGCGCTCGGCGAACATAACGGCGAGCGCTACGGCGTCGTCATCGCCCACGAGTCGCACAACCATCCGTCGCAAGTCGTGCCCTTCGAGGGCGCGGCTACCGGCATCGGCGGTATCGTTCGCGACGTGCTGTGCATGGGCGCCGAAGTCGTGGCAGTGGCCGATCCGTTACGGTTTGGACGCGTGGACGATCCGGATTCACACCAGCGTTCCGTTGCGGTCGGGGCGGTGGACGGCATCGCTGCATACGGCAACGCCATCGGCGTGCCAAATCTCGCCGGCGACGTCTACTTCGACGAAAGCTTCGACGACAATTGCCTCGTCAACGTCGTGGCGCTCGGCATCCTCAAAGAGTCCGAGATCATTCACTCCTACGCGCCGTCACATGCCGACGGGTGGGATATCGTGCTTGTCGGCAAAGCGACCGATGCCAGCGGTTTCGGCGGCGCCTCGTTTTCATCGTTGACGCTCGATGCCGAAGACGAAGAAACCAACAAAGGCGCCGTTCAGGTGCCCGATCCGTTCTTGAAAAACGTTCTGATGCGCGCCAGTTATCGCGCCTTTGCGTATCTGCGCGAGCGCAAGATCGAGGCAGGTTTCAAGGATCTCGGCGCCGGGGGCGTGATGGGCTGTTCGGCGGAGATCGTTTCCAGCGGCGGATTCGGTGCCGACATTAACCTAGACGAGGTCAACGTCGCAATCGAAAACATGCCGCCCGAAGTGATCGCAGTCGGAGAAACTCAGGAGCGTCTGCTGTGGGTTTTGCCGCCGCAGGTAACGCCCCAGATCCTAAAAATCTATAATGACGAGTACACGCTGCCCGAGATTGCCTACAACGCGCGCGCGACGATCGTCGGGCGCGTAACAAAAGAGAAGAAGTACGTGCTGCGCCACCGCGGCCGGATCGTTATGGACGTCGACATCGAGTTCTTGACCGGCTCCATACGCGACGAGCTGCCGTTTTCGGAGCTGCGTCCGCGCCAGCGCGATCGGAGCATCGCTCACCCGGAGCTCTCGACCGGCGAGATCCTCGATCTGCTGCCGCGCGTGCTGGCACATCATGCCGTCTGCTCGCGCGAGCCGCTTTACCGCCGCTACGACTCGGTGGTTCGCGGCATGACGGTGATTCCGCGCGGCGCCGGTGAAGCGGGCGTCTTCGCAGCGATTCGCGGCGGCAAGCTGGGCGTCGCGCTCGCGGTGGCCGGGAATCCACGCTACGGGCGCCTCGATCCGCGGCGCGCGGCGGAACTTGCCGTCGTTGAAGCGGCCTGTAAAGTGTCTGCGACCGGCGCGCGGCCCATCGGCCTGACGGATTGCTTGAACTTCGGCAATCCCCGCAAGGTCGAGCAATATAGCGAGTTCGTCGCCGCAATTGACGGCTTGGGCCACGCCGCGCGCGAGCTCGAACTGGCTTTCGTTTCGGGCAACGTCAGCCTCTATAACGAAACAACCGCCGGGATTGCGGTGGCTGCATCGCCGATCGTTGCGTGCGTCGGAGCGCTCGACGATTTGGCGAAAACGATAACGCCCGGATTCAAGTGTAGCGGCTCGCCGATTTTTGTCGTCGGAAACGTCGGCTCGGGGCTCGGCGGCACCGTCTTTGCCGAACTGCTCGGCACAGACGACGGCAACGTGCCGATGGTGGACTACGCTGAGTTGCGTGCAGAGCTGGCAGCGCTTCGCAGCGCAATGCGTGAAGGCGTCGTGCGATCGTGCACGGCGATTGGGATGGGCGGCACGCTGGCCGCAATCGCTCGCGCGGCATTCGCCGCACGCGATGCCGGCCGTCCGCTCGGCGTCGAGCTCGGCGGCGACGCGTTTTTCGAGGAAACTGGATTTGTCGTCGAGGTCGCCGACGAACGGCTTTTCTTGAAGCTTGCCGCCAATGCTGCAGTGCGTCGCGTCGGAACGGTGTCGCAAGCGGCGGACTTCGTCGTCAATGGCCAGTCGCTGCACGTCGAGGATCTTTACGCCGCGTGGTCGGCTCCGCTCGCCGTGGTCTATCCATAAGGATGGGCGGCAAGATTGCGGTTCCGGTGTTTCCGGGAACGAACTCCGAAGACGAAACCGTGCAGCTGCTGCGTGACTGCGGGGGCGACGCCGAGCTCGTTCACTGGTCGCAAGCCGAAAGCCTCGGGCGATACGACGGGTACGTTTTGTCGGGCGGGTTTGCGTACGAGGATCGAATTCGCGCCGGCGCGATTGCGGCCCACGACCGAATCATGGACTTCGTCATCGAAGGCGCGCAGAACGGAAAGCTAGTGTTCGGCGTCTGCAACGGCGCGCAGATCGTCCTGGAAGCCGGCCTCGTTCCGGGAACTGGACCGGTTCGGCGACCAACGGCGGCGTTTACGCGCAACGCGCCGGCACCGCACTTTGTTTGCCGTCACGTCTATCTGAAGCTCTCAGTCGATCCAGTGCGAAGCGCGATTACGGCGGCGCTCCCGAAAGATGCGCTCGTGCCGGCGTGGGCTGCAAATGGTGAAGGCCGCCTCGCCGCCACGGCGGAGCACCTGCAAGAAATCGTCGACGGCGGACATCTGGCTTTCGTGTACGCGCACGGCGACGGAACCGCCTCACAGAACGCGTCACCGAACGGTTCGGCGTTGAACTGCGGCGGGCTCCTGAATCGCGCGGGCAACGTGCTGGCGATCATGCCGCACCCCGAACGCGATGCCTGGAACTTCAATCACCTGGATCGGCGCGAGGGCGAGGACGTTCTCGCGCCGTCCGGCGGAGCGGTGCTTTTCAAGAGCTTCGTGAAAGCGGTGAATTCTTGAAGGATAAGGTCGTTGCGATCGGTCTGAAGATTCCCGACAACAGCGCCTACACCGCGATGGTCACGTTGCAGCGGTTGGGCGTCGACGTGCAGCGCGTCGAGCGCAGCGACATCGTGCATTTCGAAAACGATGCCGATCCGGCCGAGTTGCGCTCGCGTATCGAGCGGGATGAGTCGGTTTTCAATCCGAACAAGCATCGCATTACGGTGTTGTCGAGTCCGAAGCCGCGGCCCGGCGAAGTATGGATCGAGACGATTGGGGCCGAGGCTACGGTCGCGCGAATGCCGGCGCAACGCTACGTCGGCTGGCGACTGTTCGCGGGCGACGCCCCGGCGGCGCGTGCCACGCTCGATGCTGCCGTTACGTCGCTGCTCTGCAATCCCGCCATCGAGAGGGCCATCTACTAGCAAGAGGTGTCGTATTGAGCGTTTGAAACGTGTCCTCGTCGCGGCAGTACTGGGCGCGTCCGCTCTTCTTTGTCTCGGTGCCGCCGGCGCGAGCCCCGCGCCCAATGACTATGCCACATTTACCGCCTCCGCTAGCGAGCAGCGCGGCCTGTTTCCGATTTGGCAGAAGGGCGGCGGCACGTTTTTGGAGCTGGCTCCGGATCAGTTCGACGTCGACTTTCTGGAAACGATCGTGCCAGGCAACGGCATCGGGGACGCACCGCTCTGGTGGGGCGATACCGACTATTTGCCCACGCAAGTATTGCGCTTCGAGCGGCGCGGCGACAGCGTCGTGATGATCTGGCGCAACTGGTACGCCTATACGGGATCGAATTCGGCCGCTGCGGCCGGAGTCGCCGGCAGCTTTCCCGACTCGGTCGTCGGTGTCGGGAAGATCGCCGCGGAGAATACGTCCAACGGCCACGTCATCTTCGATATCGCATCGCTGCTGGGCGATAATCTCGACGTGCGCAATATCTTGTCGGCGAGCTCGGCCGGCAAGAGTTATCGCCTCGATCCATCCACGTCGTACTTTGATTCGGTGAAGGCTTTTCCAGAGAACGACGTCTTCAGGGTGTCGCAGACGTGGAGCACCGACGAGGAGCACGTATACGATGCCGCACCCGACGCTCGCCGCCTGCAGATTCGCGTCGTCTACAACTTCGTGCAGATACCGCAGGACCACTATCGCAAACGCCTGATGGACGACCGCATCGGCTTCTACGACGACATCTACGTCGACTTCTCGACCGATACGCGCGAGACGCGCATGCTGCCCTATATCGTGCGGTGGGATTTCGCGCGTCATCCGATGGTCTACTATCTATCCAACAGTATTCCGCCGGAGTATCGGGGAGCGATTCGTGACGCCTTGCTCGAGTGGAACAAGGCGCTCCGCAAGGCCGGTACCGCCAACGGAGTCGAGGTCCGCGATCAGCCCAACGATCCGAACTGGGATCCCGATGATTTTCGCTACAGCGTGGTTCGCTGGCTCGACGAGACGCGGCCAAGCTTCGGAGCCGACTCACAGACGCTCTTCAATCCGATGACCGGCGAAGAGTTTCGTACCGGTATCCTGGTCTCGTCCATCGTCGGCATGAACCCGCGGCTCACGTGGAAGTATCTCGTCGACCCCGTTCGCAACGGACGCGTGACCGATCCGATGCCGCCGAAGTTCCTGCACGACGCGATCTTCGCGACCATCTTGCACGAGGCGGGTCACAACCTCGGCATGCAGCATAACTTTATCGGTCACGAAGCGTATTCGGCCGAGCAGTTGCAAAGTGTGGCGTTCACGCAAGCGCACGGCATCACGTCGAGCGCGATGGAGTACGCGCCGATCAACCTGTGGCCACGGCCGTACAAACAAGGGGAATATTCTCAGACCACGATCGGTCCGTACGATTACTACGCGATTCATTGGGGGTATGCAAGCGTTCCCGGCGCTCAGACACCGGAGCAAGAAGTGCCGGCCTTGCGCACCTGGGCGCAAGCCTGGTCGAACCCGTGGACGCGCTATGCATCGGACGAAGACGTCGACTATGCGACCGGGCACGCGGCCGATCCGCGCGTCGAGCAAGGAATGCTGACGAACGATCCGATTGCGTGGTGCAACGTGCAGATGCAGATGTACAAGACGCAAATCGCTGCCTTGAACCGGTATTGGCCGCAGGCCGGCAACGCGTTCGAACAGCAGCGTACCTTTTTCGCTTCGATGCTGGGGCGGTATCTGCGCTGTGCCGGCGTGTCCGCACACTACCTCGGCGGACAATATCTGTCGTGGGCGCATGCCGGCGATCCCGGTGCGCAGCCGCCGATCGTGCCGGTGCCGCTAGGAACGGAACGACGAGCGATGGGCGTCCTCGATGCGGCGCTCTTCAATCCTAATGCCCTCGACATACCCCCTACCTTACTCAACCGGCTGCGCTACTCTGAGTGGTCGGGCTACGGTTATACGAGCTGGGAAGGGTATGGCAATCTCCCGCTGTGGGCGTACGATCCGCCCGAACGCCACGACTATCCGTTGGTCGAAACGATCAACAAAGCGCAGCTAAGAGCGATCGATTATCTGCTCAAACCGCTCGTCTTGCAGCGAATCGACGAGAATCGGTCCGAGTCGATCGGCCAAACGATGACCCTGGCCAATTTGTTCGAGTGGCTGCACGACGGCATCTTCACCAATCTGCGCGATCGGACTATTCCGCTGGTCTCGCGCAATCTGCAGATCGGCTACGTCGACGCGCTGCGGAAGCTGGTCGCAAATCCGCCGGAGGAAACGCCGCCTGACGCCACGGCGTTGGCAAGGGCCGCGCTCGCGCGTATCTCACGCGATGCCTCAACGGCTTTGCACGCGTCGCACGATGCGGTTACGAGCGCGCATCTTGCGGAGCTTGTACGGAAAGCCAAGTCTTAGCGAGCACGCCGCCCTTAGAGGTGCTTCAAGTAGACGATCGCTAGGACGGCGATCGCCGCACCGCATTGCAGAGCCAACACTTGGAGCGCCGCTTTCCATGCCGGTGGTAGCCAGCGTATAGCGAAGAACGCGACAATCGCAAGTTGGAGCGGCATCAACATCTGAAACAGGTGCGCGACGGTCCCTTCATCGGGCTCGCGCGCAAGCGTGCCTTGCGACAAGCTCGTTAGGAAATACGCAAGCAATCCTCCTGAAATGGCCAGCGGAAAGAAGCCTTCAGGCCGTTTGAGCAATGTCCACATCGCGAGCATAGAAGGTCCTCGGGCCCTTGATCGGGCACTAGCTTTGTGATACAAAGGTACTGAACTTTGTAGTGCAAAGTCAAGCGAGGAGAGCCATGGTGGAGATCGAGCGGGCGCTTTCCGATTTGGCCGAAGTCCGTGAAAGACTGGCGCGATCCGAGCGCTTCGAGGGGTATTCGGGACCGGCGGCGGCTGCCAGCGGGGTCGTCGCGTTCATCGCGGGCTGCGTGCAGCTCGTTCGCGTTCCGCATCCCGCCACGCTTGCCGCATTCTCTACGTACCTCACGATTTGGATGACGTGCCTGGGCGCCGCGCTGCTGCTTAACTACGGCGCCGTTGCGCTCTGGCTGCTGAAGAATCATCGTCCCAGCGCGCAGAGTCAGTTTCGGACGGCCGCACTTTCAATCGCGCCCAGCGTGCTGCTCGGCGGCGCCTTGACCGCGGCGTTGTGGTCGCACGGCCTTTACTCGCTGCTGCCCGGTACGTGGTTCGCGTTTTACGCTGTCGGTTTGTTTGGGTCGCGAGGAGCGATACCGGCGAGCGCACTACCCATCATGGTCGGATTCGGCATGCTGGCAGTCGCTTTTCTCGCCACGCCATTGGAACACGTCGCACTGAGATGGTGGATCATGCCGCTCGGCTTCGGTACCGGACAACTGGCGATAGGTTATCTTCTCGCGCGCGAAAGAAGCGTCCAACATGGCTAACGGAGACGCGCCTTTCTCCTATCCGGGCTTGGAGCGCATCTTTCACGAGCGCGGGCGGCTAGCGATCTGTACCTCGTTGATCGCGCAACCCGACGGCTTGACGTTTGCGGAGCTGCAGGCTGCGTGCGATCTTACCGACGGCAATCTCAACCGTCATTTGCACGCGCTGGCTGAAGACAGTGTCATCAAAGCTGAGAAGCAGCGTGGAAACGGGCGCCCCTCGACGCTCTATCGCATCACCAAGAGGGGTCGCCAGCGCTTTCTCGCTTACGTCGACGAGCTCGAATCCGTCGTGCGCGACGTACAGAAGCGTTCCAAAAGCGCAGCCCGCGGAAACTTAGCGACGACGTGAGCCCGCGGCACGTTGCAATCATCATGGACGGCAACCGGCGCTGGGCGCGCGAGCGCGGGCTGCCGGTCGCGCTCGGTCATCGCTACGGCTTGACCGCTTTGCGGCGCACCGTGCTCGCCGCTCGCAACGCAGGCATTCAATTGCTGACGGCCTACGCGTTTTCGGATGAAAACTGGCAACGCGAGGGCAGCGAGGTCGATGCGTTGATGAGTCTTGCGTTTCGGGCGGCGTACGGCGAGCTGCGCAAGCTTGCGCGAGAAGGCGTTCGCGTTCGGTTGTGCGGTCGTACGGACCGTTTGCCGGCTCGCACGCGCACCGCGCTCGAGGAACTCGTTTCGTCGACTGGCGTCAATACTGAGATGACGCTGAATCTCGCAATCGACTACGGGGGCCGCCGGGAGATCGGCGATGCAGTTCGGCAACTCGCGCGCGAAGTGCGAGCGGGACTGCGCGATGCTGACTCGATCGACGAGCGTGCGGTTGCGAGCCGGCTCTACACGGCGGGACTACCCGATCCAGACTTGATCGTGCGTACCGGCGGCGAGCTACGTTTGTCGAACTTTCTGCTATTTCAAGCAGCCTATGCCGAGTTTTGGGCGACGCCTACCTACTGGCCCGACTTCGACGAGGCCCACTTGCACGCGGCGCTTGCCGATTTTGCGGGTCGCCGGCGCCGCTACGGAACGTAAGGAGGCCCCGCGAAGCACAAGTCAGTACCATGGAGCGGCATGGACCGGCCGTACACGATCGCGACACTTGGGTCGCATTCTGCGCTGCAAATTCTCAAGGGCGCACACGATGAAGGTTTCAAGACCCTAGCGATCTCGAACCGCGACACGGAACGGCTCTACCGTTCGTTCGCGTTCGTTGACGAAGTCATCGCGCTCAACTCGTATTCGGAGTTCATGGGACTGGTCGACGAGCTGCAGCGGCGTAAAGTGATTATCGTGCCGCACGGATCGTTCGTGGCCTACTTGTCGCTCGACGAGCACAAGAAGATGGAGATCCCATATTTCGGCAACAAGGCCGTGCTGGATTGGGAAGCCAGCCGCGAGCTGCAGCGCGAGTGGCTATCGCGCGCCGGTCTAAAATTGCCGCGGCAGTTCAAGAGCGGTGAAGAGATCGACCGGCCCGTCATCGTCAAGCTCTACGGCGCTCAAGGCGGGCGCGGATATATGTTCATTCGCGATGCGCACGATTTTGAAGCGCGGGCGGCGCACCTCAAAGAAGCGTACACAATTCAAGAGTACATCATCGGCGTGCCGCTCTACATTCACTACTTTTATTCGCCGCTGTCCAAGAAGCTCGAGATCATGTCGATGGACCGCCGTTACGAAACGAACGTCGACTCGCTCGGGCGCATTCCGGCTGCGGCGCAGGAAGGCATGGACATCAGCCCTTCGTACGTCGTCGTTGGGAACTCGGCCGTCTCGCTGCGCGAGTCGATGCTAGCCGAGGCGCTGCGCATGGGCGAGGACGTCGTGAAGGTCAGCCAAGAGATTTGCGGTCCTAAGGGACTGTTCGGCGCGTTCTGCATCGAGACTATCATTACGCCGGATATTCAGTTCTACATCATGGAGATCTCCGCACGCATCGTAGCGGGAACGAATCTGTTCATCGACGGTTCGCCGTACTCGTATCTCAACTACTCCGAGCCCATGTCGACGGGGCGCCGGATTGCCCGCGAGATCAAGAACGCACTGCTGACGAATAATTTGCGTTTAGTATTAGATGATTCGAGCGTTCCCTAGCATCCGTCCCTCGACCACGCTCGCAGCGTTGCTGCTCGCTTTGCTTGGGATGACAGCGGTCGCTCGAGCGGCGTTCGTGGCCGATCCGGCTGCGCTGTATCAACAGATGAAGGATGCCTACGCCAAGGGCGATGCCGCGGGCTGGGATTTCCGTTCGCAGGAGATCTACTTCGCCAGCATCCTCAATGCGGGGCGCGCCTACTCGCTGCAGCATCCCGAGATGGCTGCGTACGGCGAGCTGGCGAATCTCACGGTGCAGATTGGAAGCAGCTTACACTACAATCCGCTGACCAATCACGACGGCGCCCTCTGGTGGGTGCGCGAAGCGTCGCAATACGTCATCGCTCATTCGGAAGATCCTAACGCCATTTCGCAGGCGCAAGCCTTGCTGCTGCGCGCCAACGCCGAAGACGATCCCGCACAGCTCGCGCGTTACGCCGATACTGACGCTACGGCGACGCTGCGCGAATACCCGAGCAACGTGGACGCGCTTTTGCTTCAAGTGGAAGCGGATTGGCGCGCATGGCTACTGACCCGCGATCCGTCGTGGCGCTCGCTAGCGCTGCAACGGGCGGCGCTTCCCGCGTTTCCGGTGGCCCATCTGCCCACGAACTGGGGTAACGAGCTACTCGCTGCGGCTAATAACGCTTCGACGGATCGGGGCTATACCGCCGATGACGTCAAAAATGCCACGACGCTTATCGCTCGCGTAAAAGCCGTGGATCCGATTCGCGTCATCGCCACCGTGACGGCCGTTCCGCACGACGTGTATCTCTCGACGCTCGCTCCCGCCGACGAGTACTTCGGCAAACGCTCGATGTCGGTACTCGAGATACAGAACCGCCTCAAGCACATAAACTTCATGCTGGATTATCAGTACGGAAATCGCGAGAGCACTGAAACGGCGGGCGTAGCCGATTCCATCGACGGCATGCAGAAAATTTACCCGCGCGATCGAGACCTGCCTATGCTGCTGTATTGGTGCTACACCACCGCGCAGCGTATGGACGACGCACAGGCCAAACAGACCGCAGCGCACATGAAGGCCGTGCTTACGATCGAGTACCAGGACAGTCCGGAGGCTCGCAAGATTCTGGACGGCACGACGTAGCAGCGGTGGATACCGTACTCGCGGACCGGCTGCAATTCGCGTTTACGATCATGTTCCATTATCTATTTCCTATCGCAACGATGGGACTGGCGCCGTTCGTCGCCTGGTACACTTGGAAAGCGTCCGACGGCGATCTCGACGCCTCTCGCGCGGCACGCTTTTGGACGAAGATTTTTACGATCAACTTTGCCGTCGGTGTCGTCACGGGTATCCCAATGGAGTTTCAGTTCGGCACGAACTGGGCGGCCTTCGCGCAGCGGAGTGGATCGATCGTGGGTCAGCCGCTGGCCATGGAAGGCATGTTCGCGTTCTTCCTAGAGTCGGTCTTCTTAGGGGCGATGCTCTATGGCGCGCGTAAACTGCCGCCGCGATTCGTCGCTTGGTCGGCAATCGCGGTCTGCGCCGGCTCGTGGCTTTCGGGATTTTTCATCGTCGTTGCCGACGCCTGGATGCAGCATCCGATCGGCTACCACGTAGCAGCCGGCGGACTTCTCGAGCTCGACAACGCCTGGGCCGTGCTGCTGTCGCCGTTCGCACGTTGGCAGTTCGTGCACGTTCTCACGGGCGCGCTGGTCGCGGGCGGCTTCATCATTGCCGGCGTCGGCGCGTATTATCTGCTATCGGACCGCGAAGCGGCGCTGGGACAGCGCTTCGTGCGCGACGGGTCGATCGTCGCGCTGGCGTTTTCGCTGTTGGCCGTCTTCCCCACCGGCGATCGCAACGGCGCCGACGTCACGCGCTATCAGCCGATCAAGCTTGCGGCAATGGAAGGCCTTTTCGAAACGGCCAACGGCGCGCCGCTGGCAATCGTCGGCATGCCGGATACGAAAGCCCGCGAGCTAATCGACCCGATTTACGTTCCCAACGTGTTGAGCTTTCTCGCGTACGGCAACTTTACGGCGAACGTCAAAGGCCTGACCGGATATGCACAAGAGCTGTGGCCGCCGATCGAGCTGACGTACTATGCCTATCACGTCATGGTCGGACTCGGAACGATCTTCGTCGGGGCGGCAGGTCTTGCCGTCGTGCTTTTGTGGCGAAAGCGACTCTTTACGGCGCGCCCGATGCTGTGGATTCTCATGCTGCTCATGCCGTTTCCCTACATCGCCAACGAAGCCGGTTGGACGGTCACCGAAGTCGGCCGCCAGCCATGGATCGTCTACGGCGTGATGCGTACGGCGCAAGCCGGTTCTCCCAACGTCGCCGCCGGAGAGACGATATTTACGCTCGTCGGCTTTGCCGGAATGTACTTCATCCTCGGCGTGCTGTTCCTATACTTGGTGTTGCGAGAGATCGCAGAGGGGCCGGCGTGAGCACGGCCGGGTTCTGCGTGATTGCGTTCATGCTGACGGCGTACGTACTCCTGGACGGGTACGATTTGGGCGTCGCGGCCATCGCGCCGTTTATCGCGCGGGACGATCGCGAGCGCGGCGCGGCAATGGCCAGCATCGGCCCCTTCTGGAACGGTAATGAAGTCTGGCTGATCGCCGGCGGCGCCGCGCTGTTTGCCCTCTTTCCCCGCGCGTACGCGTCCGCGTTTTCCGGATTCTATCTCCCGTTCATCGTGCTGCTGTGGCTGTTAATGTTTCGGGGCATGTCGCTCGAGCTGCGCCATCATTTCCCTTCGCGGATTTGGCGGGAGTTTTGGGACGGCGCCTTCACGCTGGCCAGCGCGCTGCTGATCTTTATTTTCGGCGTCGCGCTCGGAAACGTATTGCGCGGCTTTCCGCTCGACGCCAATGGGTACTTCCGCGGGACGTTCGGCTACCTCCTCAATCCGTATGCAGCGCTCGTCGGCGTGTTTGCGCTTGCGGTACTCGGGTTGCACGGTGCGTCGTTTGCCGCCATGCGCATCGAAGGAACGCCTGGCGAGCGGGCGCGACGCGTGTCGTCGCGGCTGTTTTGGATCGTTGCGGCGCTCTTCATAGCCGTAACGGTTGCCACGTTCAGTGTGCGGAGTGCGCCGGGACTCGCCGTAGTCTCGGCGCTCGGCGTTCTGTCGCTCGCCGCGCTTGCCGCCTTAGCGCTAGCCCTCCGGCGCGGCAGCGTCGTCGGGGCGTTTGCCGCATCGTCCGCGTTTGTCGCGGGCTTGCTGGCCAGCGCCGCGGCGGCGCTCTATCCATTTTTGCTGCCCGCACGCGCCGGCACGTCGGGTGGGATTACGATATTTGACGCAGCCCCGTCGGCAGCGGCGCTCTCGTGCGCGCTCGCGGTTACGATTCTGGGCAGCATCGGCGTCCTAATTTACTCGACGGCGGTTTGGCGGCGCATGGCCGGCAGAGTCTCCGTCGAATAGCCGGGTCCTGTGCACGACTACGTCAAACGCGCGCTCGAGCGATACGATCGCTCGCAGCTAACCCTTTGTTCCATCGGAAGCCATTCGGCGCTCGAGGTAGCGCACGGCGCGCGCGCACAAGGATTACGGAACCTCGTGGTCACCGCCAAAGGTCGCGAACGCACTTACGCGGAGCATTTTGCCCTGCGCGGCGCACCGGGGCCCGAGCGCGGATGCGTCGACGAAGTGCTCGAGCTCGGCGCGTTTACCGAGATTCTCGATGACGGCGTACAGGAGCGTCTGCTGGCGCATAACGCCCTGTTCGTCGCAAATCGGTCGTTCGAAGTATATCTGCATCAGAAGTTCACCTACGATGAGATCGAACGGCGAATGCTCGTGCCGTTCTTCGGCAACCGGCATCTGCTGCGCGCCGAAGAGCGCGATGAACCCGCCAATCAGTACGCGTTGTTGGAACGCGCCGGGGTGCGCTATCCAAAGCAGTTTGCTAAACCCGACGGCATCGACAGGCTCGTGATGGTCAAGGCGCCGCACGCAAAAGTCAGCTTCGAGCGCGCATTTTTTCTCGCGTCGTCGCCCGCGGAGTACCGTCGAAGCGCGGATCGTTTGATCCGAAACGGCATCCTCAATCAAGGCGGCCTCGACAGAGCGGTCATCGAGGAATACGCACTCGGCCCGTCGATCAACTTGAACTTTTTTTATTCGCCGGTGCTCGAGGAGCTCGAGCTGATGGGCACCGACACGCGCCGGCAGACGAACCTCGAAGGTTTTCGGAACGTTCCGCCTTCGGCGCTCGACTCGGTTCGCGACGTCCCCATGCGCCTGGAAGAGGCCGGACACATCGCGGCGACGCTGACGGAATCCACGCTGGAGCAAGCGTTTGCCATGGGCGAGCGATTCCTGGCCGCGGCGCGCGAGGCGAGCTCCCCGGGGGTAATCGGTCCCTTCGCGCTGCAGTGCGTCATCGTGGCGGGGCCGCCGAAGGAGTTCGTCTGCTACGACGTCTCCCTGCGGATTCCGGGCTCCCCCGGGACCCGCTTTACGCCGTATTCGGCCTACCGCTGGGGACGCGACGTTTCGGTGGGCGAACGAATCGCGATGGAGGTCGTAATGGCGCGTGACACCGATCGGCTCGCAAGCGTGTTGACCTAATTTTAATAAGGAGAGGGTATATGACGACGCAAAATCTGCAGGAACGTACCGGCGCGGTTACTTTCAAAGGTAAGCCGATGACGCTCCTTGGCCCCGCGCCGAAAGCGGGCAATGCCGCCCCGAATTTCCACCTGACGGCCGGCGACTTGTCGGTCTCGTCGCTGGACGGACTCAACGGCGACGGCAGGAAAACGCTGATGTTCATCAGCGTCCCGTCGCTCGATACCAGCGTCTGTTCGCTGGAATCGCAGAAATTCAACGCGCGGTTAGGCGAGCTTCCGGCGAATGTCGCCGCATACGTCGTTAGCATGGATCTGCCCTTCGCGCAAGCACGCTGGTGCGGCGCGCAGGATGGCGTCAGGCTCGGTATGCTGTCGGATTATCGCGATCATAGCTTCGGGCTCAACTACGGGCTGTTGATCGGCGAGCTTGGCCTGCTCGCCCGCGCGATCGTCGTCGTCGGCAAAGATAAGAAGATTGCTTACGTGCAGATCGTTCCCGAAGTGACCAGCGAACCCGATTACGATGCGGCGATGAAGGCAGCCGTTGGCGCAGCATAAAACCAACGGTTCCCCGCCGACCGTCTTCATTCTCGACTTCGGGGCGCAATATAGTCAGTTGATCGCGCGGCGCACTCGCGAGCTCGGGGTCTATTGCGAAATCGTTCCGCACGATGCGCCGTGGAGCGCGCTGTCGGCGCGCAATCCCGCAGCGCTGATTCTCTCGGGCGGTCCGGAAAGCACGCTTGTCGAGGGCGCACCGGAGATGGATGAAGCGATCCTCGAATCCGGCGTTCCGATCTTCGGCATTTGCTACGGCATGCAGCTGCTCGCCCGCGAAACGGGCGCCGAGCTCGTGAAACTCGATCACGCCGAATACGGTCCCGCGAACTTAGTCGTCGGTAATCGAGATACGCCGCTGTTCGACGGCGTACCCGACCAATCGCGAAGCTGGATGTCGCACGGCGATTCAGTCGTCAAGCTGCCGCACGGATACCAGGCGCTGGCGTCGACGGAACGCTGTCACGTGGCGGCGATGGGCAATCCCGACAAAAAGATTTACGGCACGCAGTTCCATCCCGAAGTGGTCCATACGCAGCACGGCCGCACGATTCTCGCCAACTTCCTGCGCGAAATCGTGGGACTGAGCGACGACTGGAAAATGGAGAACTTCGTCGATCGTGCGACCGAAGAGATTCGCGCGAAGGTCGGCGATGCCAAGGTGATTTGTGCGCTTTCCGGCGGGGTCGATTCTGCCGTTGCCGCGACCTTGGTCGCGCGGGCAATCGGAGAGCAGCTCACGTGCATCTTCGTCGACCATGGCCTGCTGCGTAAGGGCGAAGCCGACCAGGTGGTAGCGGCATTTCGCGACGTCATGCATCTCAACGTCGTCGCGGTCGACGCGCGCAAGCGCTTTCTCAAAAAGCTGCGCGGCGTGGAAGACCCAGAAAAGAAGCGCATCATCATCGGCCACGAGTTCATTGCGATCTTCGAGGAAGAAGCCGACAAGATCAAGGGCGCGAA
This sequence comes from Vulcanimicrobiota bacterium, assembly GCA_963715435.1. Lineage (GTDB taxonomy): Bacteria > Vulcanimicrobiota > Vulcanimicrobiia > Vulcanimicrobiales > Vulcanimicrobiaceae > JAFAHZ01. Next base: position 398,864 of record OY970243.1, on the reverse strand, counting down.
ATTCTTGGTGCAAGGAACGCTCTATCCGGACGTCATCGAGTCGAAGACGCCCGATAGTAAAGCCGGCCATAAGATCAAGTCGCACCATAACGTCGGTGGATTGCCGAAGAAGATGCCGTTCAAGCTGGTCGAGCCGCTGCGCGCGCTCTTCAAGGACGAAGTACGGGATTTGGGGCGCGTCCTGGGACTACCCGAGCATATCGTAAAACGCCAGCCGTTCCCCGGACCCGGATTGGCGGTGCGGATCATCGGCGACATCACACAGGATCGATTGGATGTCGTGCGTGAAGCAGATGCAATCGTGCGCGAGGAGATCGACAAAGCGCCGCTCGAGCCGCATCCGTGGCAATACTTTGCCGTGTTGACGCCGGTGAAGAGCGTCGGCGTGATGGGCGACGGACGGACCTACGCAAACCTCGTCGCCGTGCGCGCGATTACCAGTGAAGACGGTATGACGGCCGATTGGGCGCGCCTGCCGCACGATCTAATGGAACGCATCTCGTCGCGCATCGTCAACGAAGTGCACGGCGTCAACCGAGTCGCTTACGACATCACGACGAAACCGCCCGCGACGGTGGAGTGGGAGTAAGGCAATAGCGTGAGAGTTCTCGTCGTCGGAAACGGCGCGCGTGAAGACGCGCTCTCGTGGCGGCTCGCGCATTCGCCGTCGTGCAACGCGATCTTCGCCGCGCCGGGAAATGCGGGTACCGCTTCGCGTGGTGAAAACTGGAATATCGCGGCGACCGACGGAAAGGCGCTGGCCGAACGCTGTCTGGCGGAATCGGTCGATTTGGTCGTGCTCGGACCGGAAACGGCGATTGCAGCCGGCGTCGGCGACCGGCTGCGCGAGGCTGCCATTTCGGTGTTCGGCCCAAACCGCTCGGCGGGACGTCTGGAATCGAGCAAGGTTTTTGCCAAACGATTCATGGAGCGGCACGGCGTTCCTACTGCGCGCGCAGTGGTCGTCCATTCGCTCGATGCGGCAAAGAAAGCGCTCGGCGAATGGAAAGGCGGCGTCGTCGTCAAGGCCGACGGATTGGCAGCCGGAAAAGGCGTCGTGGTGACGCCCGACGCAAAAGCGGCACGCGCAGTTTTGGCGGATTGGTATCGCGGAGCCAAGTTGCCCGGCGGCGGCAGCGACGTTTTGCTGGAAGAGAAGCTCGAAGGCCGCGAAGTGAGCGTCTTCGCGCTGGCCGACGGACGCGCGATGGTGCCGCTTTCCGCTGCGTGCGACTATAAGCGAGCCGGTGACGGCGATACCGGCCCCAATACCGGCGGAATGGGTGCGTATTCCCCGCCGAGCGGGTTTCCCGAAGATCTGTACGATCGGGTGCGCGAACGCATTCTGGCGCCGGTCCTGCGAGGGCTGCTCGCCGAAGGCGAAGAGTACGTCGGAGTTTTGTATTGCGGCTTGATGTGGACCAAAGATGGTCCTTCGGTCATCGAGTTCAACGCGCGTTTCGGCGATCCGGAAACGCAAGTGCTGATGCCGCGCATCGGCGGCGATTTCGCGCAGCTGCTCAAATCGGCGGCCGACGGCGCAATGGATCTTTCGCTGACGACGTTTTCGCCGCAGAGCTGCGTCGGCGTCGTTCTTGCCACGAGCGATTATCCGCGCAGCAATACGCCGCTGCGCGACCTCAGCGCGAACGTTTCGCTTCCCACAGGCAGCCAGGCATTTTGGGGCGGCACTGTGCTTACGGGCGAAAAGGTGGCCACTGGCGGAGGGCGCGTGCTGACGGTCACGGCGCTCGGCGACGACCTGCCTTCGGCGCGTACGCGTGCGTACGACGCCGTCAAGACGCTAGCGGGACGCTTGGGCACGGAGGCGCTGACGTACCGGCGCGATATCGCAAGCGCGTAGCTCCAAACAGCCTGTCACGCAGACCTGCGCCGTAACGTCTATGCTGCGGAGGTCAAAAAAACAACCATGCCTGCCCAAATCAACGTTCAATCCGCGTCGCCCGAAGTGGTGGCGTACCTCGGAGAAGGCGGCAAGCTGCTTGCCAAATCCGGACTCGACCAAGATCTGCTCGTTCTCGTTTCGCTGCGCGCATCGCAGATTAATGGTTGCGCCTTTTGTTTGGCGCTGCATACGCGCGAAGCGCGGGCGCGAGGAGAGACCGACGACCGCATCGTCGGACTGTCGGCGTGGCGCGAGGCGCCGTGGTACGGCGAACGCGAGCGGCTTGCGCTCGAGTTGACCGAAGCGCTCACCCTCGTATCGACCAGCCATCGCGCGGTCGAAGACGTCCGCGCGCGCCTCACAGAGCACTTCACCGATCGTGAAATCGCGTTTCTTACGCTAGCCGTTACCATGATCAACACGTGGAACCGGTTTAGCATCGGTTTTGCGAACCCGCCCGAAGATGCGGAGCGCGTGTTCCATGCGCTCCACCCCACCGCGGCGGCAAACGCATGAACGACGACCCATCGGCGCTCCGGCCGAGGCTTTTCGGCATCGCCTATCGGGTTCTCGGCTCGATCGCCGATGCCGAAGACGTCGTGCAGAACGCGTACGTCCGTTACGAAGAGCACCGCGACGACGATCTGCACAATCCGGGCGGCTGGCTGGCGACGGTAACTGCACGGCTTGCAATCGACCGGGCGCGTGTCTTGAGCCGGCGCCGGGAGGAGTATGTCGGCACCTGGCTGCCTGAGCCGCTGGTCGAACGCGCCGACGGCGAAGATCCCTATGCAAGCGTGACGTACGCGGACGATCTCGCGATGGGTTTTCTCCACGTGCTCGAACGGCTTCGCCCGGAAGAGCGAACCGCGATGTTGCTGCACGACGTATTCGATTATTCGCACGCCGAAGTGGCTTCGATGCTCGGGAAAAGCGAAGAGGCAGTGCGTCAGCTCGTGTCGCGCGCGCGGGTGCGAGTACGTCAAGAACGACCGCGCATCGAGGTCGATCGGCGCAAGGCCGACGAGCTCATCGACCGCATGCTCAAGGCGCTTCACGACGGCGACGTCGCGGAGCTCGAAACGATTTTTACCGCCGACGTCACCGCAATTTCCGACGGCGGCGGAAAGGTCAACGCTGCAATAGAGCCCGTGGTCGGCGCCGGCAAAGTCATTCGCGGCTTCATCGGCGTCTATCAGAAGTTCTGGAGCGATCTCACCGTGCACCGGCTGCTGGTCAACGGCTCGCCCGGGCTGGGGCTTTGGCGCGGTGCGAAGATTGCGGTTGTGGTCGCGTTCGATTTTGCGGGCGATCGGATTTCCAAAATATTTTCCGTGCTCAATCCGGAAAAACTCGAAAGGATACAGCATGAATACCCCGGCTAACGCCGTTTCCGACGAGCCGTTCCTGGCGCCCGTCGAGCAGCCGCATAGCTTGATCATGCGCGTCGTTTACGCCATGACGAGGAAGCGGTTCGGGAAGGTGCTGACGCCGCTGAAAGTGTGGGCGGTGCGATTGCCGCCAGCGTTCGGCAGCTTTGTGGGCAAGATCGCCCAACTGGATAAGAAACTCATCCTATCACAGGACATCCAGTTTCTCGTGCGACAACGGGTCGCGCAGATCAATACGTGCAGTTTTTGCATCGACATCGGCCGGTTTTTCGCCATGAAGGAGCGCGTTGCCGAGGATAAGATCGCGGCACTCGAGCGTTACAACGAAAGCCCGCTCTTTACCGAGCGCGACCGTGCCGCGCTCGACTACGTGACCGAACTAACGCGCGATAAACGGATTTCACCGGGTGGGATTGCTCGCCTAAAGGCGAACTTCAGCGACCGCGAGATCTGCGAGATTGCCTGGCTGGTCGCGGGGGAGCACGTTTACAACATGATCAACGTTGGCCTCAACATCCACTCGGACATGCTGTGCAGCGTGCCGGCGACGCATTGAGGCAGCTGCCTCCGTGATTTATGGCTCGCTCCGTAGGGTGACGTCGAAAAAACGTTTGGCGTAGTCAAGGTCGACGCCGAGTGCCGGAGGGACCCGGCTCTAGCGCTGCAAACGCTGTAAGCGTGACATGGCGGCCCCAGTGGGTTCCCTGGATCGCGGCATTTGCATACGCGGTCGTCTATTCGTGGCTTGGAATCGAGCGGTATAGCTCGTACCACGCGAGCTGTGACGACGGACTCTTCACGCAAACCATTGCATCGGCGTTCCACGGCTTCCGTAGCACGCCCGAAGGCGCCAGCCACTTTGCCTTCCACTTTTCGCCGATCCTATATGCCATCGCGCCGCTGCTATGGACGCTCAAGTCCCCGGTCGTTTTGATCGTCGTTGCCGCAGTCGCCTGCGCGCTCACGATTCCGGCGATTTATTATATCGCCGCTCGCCGCGTGCCGCCGTACGTTGCCGCCGGCATAGCGATCGTGGCCGCGCTCTATCCTCCGTTGGGCGGCGTGTCGTTCACCGATTTCAGCGAGAATGCGTTCGCGCCGGCCGCTGCAGCGTGGCTGTTGTGGGCAATCGACGCGCGCAAAATGGGCTCGGCGTGGGGCTTCGGCATCCTCTGCCTCTGCATCAAAGAAGATCAAGCGCTGTTCGTGGCGTTCTTGGGCGTGGCGGGGATGGTGTATTTCGCGCGCCGGGGTGAACGGCCCTGGGTGCGTTTTTCGGCATTGCTGACGGTCGTGTCGCTCGTAATGCTGGGGTTGTTCATGTCGGTCGTGCGTCACGCGAGCGGTGTGGCTTACGGCTATCCCTCGATACGGGACTTCTACGGCGGCGAGACGCCGTGGCAGTTGTTGGCCGGCGTTTTTACCATCGCGAAGCTGCAGTACGTCATTGCGGTATTACTCCCGTTGCTAGGCCTGTGCTTGCTGTCGGAGTGCATGCTGCTGGCGCTGCCGGGACTTGCGGAATGTCTGCTCTCGCGGGTTCCCGTCGCGTATACGACCGGTCAGCACTACGCTGCGACGTGGGTGCCCTACGTCTTGGTCGCTTTTTCGTTGGGCGCGGCACGCTTATGGAGGCGATCCCCGCGCGCGGCCGGGGTGCTGGTGACGTTATCGCTGATTACGAGTGCTTACGTTAACCTGTTCGCCAGCCCCAACGGCTGGACGGCAAATCTGCGGGCGCCGAGCGCTGCCGATCGGCGCGCCGATGCGTTCATCGCGGGGCTTCCCCCAAACTCCTCGATTACGGCGTTCTGCCAAGTCTTCGCGCATCTCGGTATGGATCCGAACGCTACGGTATACGGGGAACAGCCTACGGAATACGTCGTACTGTATCCGGCTCGCGATAGCGGGGATTGGGAGGCTCGCGAGCGCCATTACGTTACGACGAATCATTATGCCTTACTGTCAAGTGATGACGGCGTAGAAATCTACCGAAAGCATTAGGTCGACACTATTGGGAATCCAGCGGGCGCGTTGAGGGCGGCAAGGACAAGAAGAACTTGGCATCGTGCGCGACCTTGACCGGAACGTACGAACGCGGTTTCCGTGAGAAATTGAAGACGACACCGATGCTGTTTGCGCGCGCGTCGCTGGTTCGCAAGCGTCCCAGTTGCCAGTTGTCCTCGATGAAGCGCAAAATGCTGCCGAACTCGAACTGTTGATGCGCGACGTAGCCTGCGCGAGCGTAGGGCGACACCACGATCGCCGGTACGCGGAAACCCAAACCGCCGAAGGATAACCGCGGCGGCGGCACGTGATCGTAAAAGCCGCCCCAATCGTCCCAAACGATGAAGATCGCCGTCGACTTCCAATAGGGACTTGCTCCGATTGCATTGACGATGGTTCCGATCCAATCCGGGCCGTAATCGTGCGGTTCGCCCGGATGGTCGGAATAGTCGGCCGTCGGAATCACCCAAGAGACGCCTGCAAGGGCGCCGCCGCTGATGTCATTGAGAATCGTATTCTGCGGCGTCGAAACGTTTTTCGCCCACGCTTTTCCGTACCGGATCGAGCGAATCGCTTCAAATGCGTTCCAGTTGGTTTTCGGGAACGTTGCGTAGTAGCGCCACGTGACGTTCTTGCGATCGAGAAGCTCGGCTAAGGTCGCGTACGTGAAACACGGGAACGGACCGTTTCCCCACGAGGGTGTGCCGTTGCGGCTCACCAGGGACGTATACGTCCCCGGCGGTGCGTCGCAGCCCCACGGAGACGCGTTGGGGGGATCGACGATGCTCTCGTCGGGGGCGATTGCCGTGCCGCCGGCAATCAGATCCTGATGCGCGGTAAAGCTATCGCTGCCTTGCGTCGTGAACATATGGTCGGCCAGGACATATCGTTTTGCGAGCGTCCAATAGACCGCGATTTGCGTTGGATCGACGTATTGGTACGGCTGCAGCGGCGGGACCCCCTGTTCGGTCGCGGTCACGTCGAAGCCGTCGAGCTTTCCGTTATCGTAGTCGGTTTGGAAGTTGTAGTATCCGTGCGGAACGTCGCGGAGATCGAGCAGATCGCGTTTCTCCAACGCGACGATCGCGCCGGTGTGAAGGCGGCCGTGCGTCGCGCCGTCGGCGCCGCGGAACGTCGCGAAAAAATTGTCGAACGAACGGTTCTCTTGAATCACGATGACGACGTGTTGGATCTTCTTGCTTGCGCTCGACGCCATACCGGCGCCTGCCGGCAGCTGCGAGCCGGGGCCCCCTGGCGTTACGCCACCCGAGCACGCCCCGAGAAACGCCGCGAGCGCGAGGGAGCAACGAAACGCAGCGCGCACGCTACTGCGAGTCCAGGGGCCGATTTGACGGCGGCAACGCCAAGAAGAAGCTGCGCGAATGCGCGACCTTCACGGGAACGTAGGTACGAGTTTTCTGCGTAAAGTCAAAGACGGTGCCGATGCTGGTCGCGCGCACGTCGCTGCTGCCGAGCCTTCCCAGCGACCAGTTATCTTCAATGAAGCGAAGAATGCTGCCGAACTCGAACTGCTGGTGCGCGACGTACCCGGCGCGCGCGTAAGCGGAAATGACAATCGCTGGTACGCGAAACCCCAGTTCGCCGAAACCATATTGCGGCGGAGGCACGTGATCGTAGAAGCCGCCCCAATCGTCCCACACGATTACGATCGCAGTCGAGTTCCAATAACGGCTCTCACCGATCGCGTTGACGACGCTGCCGATCCAGTCCGGTCCGTAGTCGCGCGGTTCTCCCGGATGATCAGAGTAATCGGGTCCGGGAATGACCCACGATACTGCCGGCAGCGTTCCGTTACCGACGTCGCGGAATACGTTCGTCTGCGGCGTGGAAACGTTCTCATGCCAATGCATACCATATCGCACCGCCCTGATGGCATCGAAAGCGTTCCAACTAGCTTTGGGAACGCTGACGTAATAACGCCACGTAATCCCCTTGCGGTCGAGCAGCTGCGCGAGCGTGGGATAGCTAAAGCACGGAAAGGGGCCCTTGCCATACAGCGGCGTACCGTTACGCTCCACCAGCGACGTTACGGTGCCGACTGGAGCGTCGCAGCCCCAGGGCATTGCGCTCGGCGCGTCGATTACGACGTCGTTGGGATCGATTTGCGTGCCGCCTGCAATGAGATCTTGGTGCGCGATGAAGCTGTCGCTGCCCTCGGTCATGAACATGCGGTCTGCCAAGACGTACCGTTTGGCAAGCGCCCAGTAGGGACCGATCTGATCGGGAGCGACGTACTGATAGGGAAGCGAACCGGCAAGCCCGCCCGCCGGAATCGGCGCCACATTGAAGCCGTCCATCTTCCCGCGGTCGTAGTCGGTCAAATATGCCGAGTAACCGTGGAACATGTCGGTCTTCATGAGCAAGTTATGCTTCACTAGCCTAACCGTCGCGCCGTTGCGAGCCGTTCCTTGCAGCGCGCCGTCGGCGGCGGGAAACGTCGCGAACAGGTTATCGAAGCTCCGATTCTCCTGAATCATGACGACGACGTGCTTGATCCTCGTCGCCGTATCCGGCGCTTCCGCAGCGGCAACCGATTGCGGCGGTCCGGGAGCAATGGGCGACGGCCCACCCGCACAGCCCGCGAGCGCCGTAAGCACGAGCGAACAGCGAGCAGCCAGTCGGCCAAGCGGCTTCATCGTCGTGTCGCATTAGGGCGCGCGGGTATTACTCCTCCATGTTTCGCCTGCCGCGCGCGCTGATTCCAATCTACGGCACCACGCTGGCCGATACGCTCGGCTACACCTTGATGATTCCATTGCTGCCGACGCTCGTGAAGCAGTTTCACGTTTCGGACTTGATGGTCGGTGCATTGCTGAGCGTACCGGCTTTTTGCTCGACGGTTGCGGCGCCGGTCTGGGGCAAAGTAAGCGACCGGATCGGGAGGAAGCCGATCATCATCGGGTCCCAAGTGCTCACGCTCATCGGCTATCTCGTGCTCGCGACGGCCCACTCGTTCGTCATTATCTTCGCGTCGCGAATCGCATCCGGTCTAGGTGCCGGCGGCTTGGGTGCGGTGCAGTCGTATATCGCCGACGTCACCGAGCCGAAACAACGCGACATCGCCTATGCGCTCTATGGCGCCGTCTTCGGAATCGCATTCATCATCGGTCCACTGATCTCGGCCTTCCTCGCCCACGAAGGCTACGCGATCCCGTTCTTCGTCGCCTCCGGACTGGCCGCCGCCAACATCGCCTTTACGGCGACGTTCATTCCGTCATTCGGCAAGAAAGACCAACCGACGAGTGTGGAAGCGTCGGTCAAAGCGGCGAGCGCTCCCGGCGTGCGCCTGGTTTTGATTCGGCAGTTCCTGGCCATTCTCGCTATCGTGTGCTTCTTGTCGAACTTCGGTTTGTTCTTAGAACACGTGTTGCGCACCAACGTTTCAGCGATAGGTTGGCTTTTGGCGCTCGCCGGCGGCGTCGGCGGCGCCGCTATGGTGTTCGTCGTCACGCCGTTGTCGGCACGAATCGGCGATCGACGCGTGGCGCAGCTCGGCTTGTTCTTTAGCTTTCTCGCGTACGGCATGCTCTGGTTCGCCGACAATATGCCGCTGTTTTGCGTGACGCTCGTCTTCTGGGCCGTCGGCTCGGCGATGGTCGAGCCAACCCTGACCGCGCTGCTTTCGGTTCGCGCGAAGGCTAGCGAACGAGGCGCAGTCATGGGTGTAAGCGATTCGGTCAACAGCCTTGCGATGATCGTGGGGCCCGCGGCCGGAGCCGCAATTATCGGAATCAATCCTCGCTTGCTCGGGGTGATTCCGGCGGCAGCGGCGCTGTGCGCCATTCTGCTGCCGCAGTGGAAAAAGGACGAGCCAAAAGAGCAGCGCGAGCAGCAGCCGGCTAAAGCAAGCTAATTTGTCGCGGTCCCTGAGGCACTATGCGAACTCCTTTGCGTGCCGGGTGTGCCCTCAACGCCGTTTTGACGTCTCGGTCGATGATGGAAGTAACCGAATAGGACGCGTACTTGCCGCGATAGATGCGTTCGTAGCGCTCGGCCAGTTGCGGCTTGCGTTCGCGTACGTACGCGAAAAATGCCTCACGCGTGACCTCGTGCAGATAAAGCGTGTTGTGCCACACCGTTGACGCCCCCGCTTCGCGCGCCGCTCGCACGACGGCGTTGAGGCTTTCGGGTGCGTCGGTCAGGTGTGGAATCACCGGTGCGAGTGCGACGTTGACGGTGATGCCGGCCGCGGCGAGCAGCGATACGGCGCGTAGTCGCTGTCGCGGCGGCGCGACCGTCGGTTCAATTTCGCGCGCGAGCGCTTCGTCGAGCGTCGCAATGCTGATCGAAACGCCCGCGCCGGCATCGCGCGCCAGCTGCTGCAGCACGTCGACGTCGCGCACGACCAGCGGCGAACGCGTGATGAGGCCCACCGGCGTGTCGTAATCGGCGCATGCCTGTAGAACGCCGCGCGTGAGACGGTAGCGGCCTTCGAGCGGCTGATACGGATCGGTGACGGTGCCGACGGCGACGTACTCCCGGCGCCAGCCGGGCCGCGCGAGCTCGCGGCGCACCACACTGGGGGCGTTGACTTTTACGAAAATCCGGCTGCCCCAGCGATCGACTCCGTCCTCGTCCAGGAACCAATGCGTCCGGCGCGCGTAACAGAAGACGCATTGGTGGTAGCAGCCCCGGTAGGGATTGATGGACCACTTGAACGGCATGCCCTTGACCGCATTGATCACCGACCGGGCGGCTTGCTCGATGACGTCGACGCCTCGCATGGTAGTGTAGTATAATACGAACATATGTTCGATACAAGGGGCGAGTGTAACTCTGTGGCCCAACGGTGGTTAAGTAAGAACGTCATGGCATATCGATTTCAGCCTCAAGGAGCATACGGCGGCGCTCCGATAGCTCGGCCGATCTCCACGGCGTCGCTGCTGGGACAGGTGCTGGGGATTACGGCGCTCGGTTTATGCATTACCGCGGGCGCCTGTTGGCTGCTCGGCGGCGTCGTGTCATACGGCGTCGGTTTGATCGCGATGATCCTCGGGTTCATTCTGTTGTTCGCAATTCGAGCGACGTGGCAAAACGAAGCGCTCTCGCTGACGTTGTTTTATGTCTTCACTTTCTTAGAAGGGGTCGGCATCGCGCCGGTCGTTTCGAATTATGCGCGTGCCTTCGGTCCGGAAGTCGTGGTGAACGCGGCCCTTACGACCGGCTTGGGGATGTTCGCGCTCGCCGCGATCGTGTATGCGACCGGTTTGGATTTGCGCCGTTTTCAGGGCATCTTCATGGTTGCGCTGCTCGGCTTAGTCGTCGTCGGCGTTATCTCGATGTTCGTACGCTTCATTCATCCGGAAACGTACGCGTGGCTAACGCTCGTCATCTTCTCGGGCTTGGTGCTGATCGATTTCGCGCGCATTCGCGCGGGCGGAGACGGCCTGACGCCCGTCCTCATGGCGACGAGCATCTATCTCGACGCGATCAACATCTTCTTGGCCCTGCTGCAGATCTTTGGGGGTAGGCGTTCCTCCGATTAACCCCTATACTATGGTTAGATGTGCGGGATAACGGGGGTCTTTGCGCCGGGGCGCGATGCGGCGCGATTGGCGTATTTCGCCCTCTATGCGTTGCAGCACCGTGGGCAAGAGTCCGCGGGCATTGCCGCAGCCGACGGTGGGACGATCCGTTCCCACAAAGCCATGGGTCTGCTCGGCGCCATTTTTGACGAAGATGTCCTAAGCGATCTGAGCGGTCACATTGCCGTGGGGCATACGCGCTACTCGACGACCGGCTCCTCGATCGTGGTCAACGCTCAGCCGCTGCTAGAACGCACCGAGCTTGGCGACTTTGCATTCGCACACAATGGTAACCTCACCAACACCGACGATCTGCGCGAGACGCTTTCACCTACGACCGTGCTGCAAGCCAGCTCCGATTCGGAAGTGATGGCCAAGCTGATCGTCGAGACGAAAGGTTCCATGCTCGAGCGCATCGCCTCCGTCCTGAAGGTTGCGCGAGGCGCGTACTCCATCGTCCTCTGCACGCAGGACGAACTCTATGCGTTTCGCGATCCGTGGGGGGTGCGGCCGCTCTGTCTGGGCACGCTTCCCGACGGCGGCTACGTCGTCGCTTCGGAATCGTGCGCGCTTGGAACGATCGGCGCGCAGTATTTGCGCGAGATCGGGCGCGGCGAGATCGTGCGCATCTCTTCAAAAGGCTTGGAATCGCACCAGATGCCGGTCGACCACGCCATCCCGGCGCTGTGCATGTTCGAGTACATTTACTTTTCGCGTCCCGACTCCAAGCTGGACGAGCGCTCGATCTACATGGCGCGGTACGCGATGGGCGGGCAACTCGCCAGGGAACACCCGGTGGCGGCCGACGTTGTAATGGCCGTGCCGGATTCCGCCATTCCCGGAGGTATCGGTTACGCTGCGGAAAGCGGGTTACCGTACGTCGAAGGTTTGATCAAAAACCGCTACATCGGGCGGACGTTTATCAGTCCCGACCAGAAGATGCGCTCCCGCGGCGTGCATTTGAAGTTCAATCCCGTGGTGGAAAATTTACGCGGGCAGCGCGTCGTCGTCGTTGACGACTCGATCGTGCGCGGCACGACGACGCCGCGCATCGTGGCCCTGCTGCGCGAAGCCGGAGCCCGCGAGGTGCATTTGCGCATCACGTCGCCGCCGATCAAGCATCCGTGTTACTTGGGTGTGGACATGGCGACCTACGACGAGCTCATTGCCGCCAACTACACCGTAGAAGAGATCAGAGCCAAGACCGGCGCCGATTCGTTGGGATACTTGAGTCTCAAAGGCCTATTCAAGGCCGTGAAACGCGAGCGCGATGAAATGTGCGTTGGTTGCCTGACCGGCACCTATCCCAACGTTCCGCCGACGCACCAATCTCGCGCACTGGTCAACGCGGAGTAACGCCTCAGCGGTCGCGTTCGCCCGCGCGTGCTTCCAGATCCGAAGGGCGGACGACGCATTCCCCCAGCAGGTCGCGAATATCGCACAACAGCTCTACGAGACGTCTCATACGGGTAGGGCAGCAGCGGCTTGTGCCATACGTATGGCACCGTTCTCGCGCCGGCAGCGAGGCTATTCGGACGGAAACATTTTTTTTCTTACGTCGCGCGCGTAGGCGCCTAGCGCTTCGGTCGCAAGTTTTCCGACTTCCGCGTAACGTTTGGCAAACGGCGGCGAGTGCGGGTACATGCCCAAAATATCGTGTAACACCAGTACTTGCGAGTCGCAATGCGGGCCCGACCCGATGCCGATGGTCGGGATCGAGAGCATCTCGGTGATCTCGCGCGAGATCTCGTGGTCGACGACTTCCAATACGATCGCGTAGGCACCGGCCTGCTCGATCGCGCGAGCGTCATCGATGAGGCGATCGCGGTGCGTGCGCATCTTGAAGCCGGGACCGAGACCGGCGGTTTGGGGCGTCACCCCGATATGCCCGACCACCGGAATGCCGCTGCGCGCAATGGCGCGCACTCGTTCGGATTCGTAGACGCCGCCCTCGAGCTTGACCGAACACGCACCGCCTTCTTTGACGAAACGTATCGCCGAGCGCAGCGCGTCTTCGTTGCTCACCTGATACGAGCCGAACGGCATATCGGCGATGATGTGCGCGCGCGACGTGCCGCGCACGACGGCTTGCGTGTGATGCAGGATCTGATCGGTCGTTACCGGAGTCGTTTCGTCGTAACCCAGCACGACGTTGCCTAGGCTATCGCCCACGAGGATGACGTCGATGCCGGCCTCTTCAACGAACCGGCCGAACGCGGCATCGTAGGCGGTCGCAATCGGGAAGGTCGTTTTGCCTTTGCGGCGCTTGATCGCGCCGGCAGTAAGACGGCGAATCGCCGGGTTCTTTTCGGGCTCGTAGGGACGCGCCTCTCCGGCGCCGTTTTGCGCCGCCGGATGGCTGGATTTTGACGTATACACGGTAGGAACGGCCTTCGCGCCGGTGGCCTCCTTCACCCTTTTAAACGTGATTTATTCGAACGTGTTGCACGATGCGATTGTTCATTATGTGCGGGAACGATCGTAAATCGTCGGCAACCATTGCAAATGAAAGCAAGGAGTAATGCAAGTGAAACGATGCCTAAGCCGGCAGGCACACCGTCACCGCCGCACTTCTCGTCGCATTGCTCTGCGCGGCGTTGTCGCTTTCAGGATCCCATGGCCGCAATCAGCGACTTGTAAGCATCTGACTTTCGCAGTACCGCCAGTCGCGGGCAACGGCGCACCAACGGAAGGGCTGTCTCCCGCCGGTCAACGGCGTTCTGCAGATGCAGGAGCGCCGCATCCGGCCGTCCGGCACTCAAGGCTGGAGCGATCAATTTGGTTTGGGCAACGTACTCAGTGCGAGCTGCATTGACGAGCGTATCGTATACGTGTTCGGTCTTTTCTGTTTGGCCGTTATCGGCGTATGCTAAGGCCAGCAGCGGAAGCCGCAACGCTAGATCCTCCGCACGGTCTTCCGGTAAGAACTGCAAATCGAGTATCGCTTGCTCCGCTCGATCGCTCAAAAGGAACGCTTCAGCTCGGTGACACCGAGCTGAAGCCGCGTAATCCGGATAGGTGTCGATCAAATTAGAAAAATGGTCGAGTGCCCCGTTGTAGTCGCCCGAGCAGATTAAAGCTTTTCCCAAGAGCAGTTGCAGTGCCGCAGAGGACGGCTCCGCCATCAATGCCCGCTGCGCTTCGATAACCGCGCGCTCCGGTTGTCCAATCCACTCGTAAAGCCACATGCCGCTGACGCGAACCGTCGTGCTTTCCTGATTCAGTCGTACAGCCCGATCGAACCGCCGCTTGGCTTGTCGCCAGTTCCACTCGCCAAACAAAATGACGTTTGAAAGAACGGCGTGGGCGACCGCGCTGGAAGGTTCCATTTGAAGGGCTCGGATCGCGGCAATCTTTGCCTTCGGCAACTGTTGCTCGGCCGCCGCATAGCAACCTTGTGACAATCCCAAACGAGCCCGAGCCAATGCAACCAGAGCTGGAACGTAATCTGGGTCGATCTTTAGGGACAATTCGAACTGCTCGATGGCCGCGCGCAAATGGCTCGCCGACCCGCGCTCGAGCGATCGGCATCCGCGGCTGTAGTGGCGGAAGACTTCCAGGCCGGGGCGCATCAACTGCCGGTCGAGACCTTGGGACCCCAGCGGTTCCGACTGGTCTTCGTCGCCGCGCTCGACCGTTACCGGCGCAATGAAGCGAAATCCCGTGTTGTGCACGGTAGCGACGTAGAGCCGGTCGCCGGCGCGTTCCCCCAGCGCGCGCCGCAGCATGTAAACGTGCTGCGAAAGATTGTTGTCAGGGAGGCCGCCAGCGGGCCAGATCAACGAGTTCAGCGCTTTGCGGGAAACGACCGCACCGTTGGCTTCGACGAGCGCGCGCAAAATCTCGAAGAGCCGCTGCGGTAACGGAACGATCTCCGCGCCATACACGAGCAGCCCCCGCTGTGGATCGAGGCGGAACGCGCCAAAAATGTACACCCACGGGGACTGCGCCAACGGCGGTGGCATCGCCCTGATACCCGACCCGGACGGCGATTCGAGCAAGTTCTCACGAGAGTTTGCAACTAGCATCGTCCCTCAACCCCCGGCCGCCGCCCGACCTTAGCGCATGTTAGCAAATGCAATTGTGGAAAACAAGGAAGATTGTTGATTCACGCATTCCGTTGTCTTTAACGAGTGCTATAATCTGTCTGTGACCAGGCGGACATATGGGCAGTACTGCGGGTTCGCGCGCGCCGCAGAGGCCATCGGGGAACGCTGGGCGCTGATGATTCTCCGCGATTTGCTCGTGGGGGCAAAGCGCTTCGGGGAGCTGCACCGGGGCCTTCCCGGAATCCCCAGTAACATTCTGACCGCCCGCTTGAAAGAGCTAGAGGATAGCGGGATCGTGGAGCGGCGCCCCGTGCCCCGGCCGGGCAAGGGCGTGGCTTACGAATTGACCGACACTGGACGCTTGCTCGAGGAGCCAATAGCGGCACTCGGCCGCTGGGGGGCGCGGCAAATGGGCGACCCTCGTCCGGGTGAAATCATCACCGAGGACTCGATTGCGTCGGCACTCCGCTCGACGTTCCGCCCTGAAGCCGCGGGAAAGGGTAGCGTCACGTACGCGCTTAGGCTGGGCGAAATCGAAGTCCACGCCCGCGTGGCAAACGGAAAGGTCGCAGTCGGTCGTGGGCCGGCCGACAAACCGGATCTTGTCATTGAATCGGGGCCTGCCATTCGAATGCTGCTGGCAGGGGAGATCTCGCCCAAGCAGGCGCTCGAGCGACGGCTGGTGCGTCTAACGGGCGATCCAAAACTGTTCGACCGCTTTGTGAAGATCTTCAGAATCGACTGAGCACTCGGCCCGCGGTTCGGTTCCAGACGACGCGTTATCGGGATGGTCTGGGTAGGCGACGACTATAAGGTGTCGCCGCCCACACAGATTTTTTGATTGGATATCCGGTCGAGGCCTAAATCTTGACCGTGCCCGTGATGAAGAAGTTGAACGGACTCGATGTCGAGTTGCCGGTCGTCCCGTTGCCGTTTTGGTTGTACGGGCTAAAGATCGGACCGTACGGGTACTTCACGAACGGCTGAACGATCGAGCCGTTGTGACCCGGCGGATTGTAGACGTTGCCAACCGGAAGGATGGAACCGCCGAAACCGCCGAGGTTATACGAGCAGATCGAACCGTTGTTATACGTCCACGGCTCGACCGATCCGCCCCAGCAAGTGTTGAAGATGTTGGCCAGCACGCCGGTTAGGTTGATGCGCGGGCTAACGTCGTAGCTCAGCTGGAGGTTCATGGTGATGTTGTTGGGCTGCACGAAGCTTCCCAACCCATCGAACTGTCCGGTATACACGTCCGGAGCAGCGCCGATCGTACTGCACGACAGTGAGTCGTAGCGGCCGCCGCCGTTATAGCCGGCGACGCCCGGGAGCACCTTCGCGCAGGCCGCCGGGTCGATACCCGGGTTGACCAACGGAGCACCATAACGCATTCCGCCCTCGAACTGGAGTGACGGAGTGACCGCGAACTTGTCGTGCTTATAGTTAAGCAGCAACGTCGCTACGTAGGGAGCGCCGAAGGCCGCGTTCGCGGACTGCATTGCGCCCGGGAAGAGGCTGTAGGTCGGATAGTTGGCGTCCAGCGACCACAGCGATTGCGGATTGGTCCAGTACGGGTTGCCGACGTCGGCCGCCGTACACTTGAACACGGGAGCGCCCGCGGTCGTGTAACAGGGAGCCGCCGCAACGCCCGTCGAGGTTGCGCCGCAGAACGGAATGTGGTTGGGACCCAGCTTGCCGACGAACTTGCCGCCCGGAGCGCAGGCCGCCGTGTAGGCGTTGTACTGCGACATGGCCTGGTTGATCGTCGTCAACACGCTCGTGCCGTACAAGCCGGATGGAAGCGTGCCGTACTTGATGTACGAGTTGGTGTACGCGAAGGAGAGTTGTCCCGAGAGTCCGTTGCGCGAGAAATCGCCCTTCGAAAGCTGGAACTCCACGCCTTGGCTGCGCTGACCGCCGACGTCAAGACCGGAGACGAAGCCGGTCTTCTGATCCAGGAAGAACTCCTGGTTCTGATCCTGCGTTTGACGCAGGAACGGCGTCAGCTTGAACGACCAATCCGTACCCTTGAGGTGGCTTTCCCACGAGAGGTCGTAGTTGAGCGACGTCGCGGGGAGAATCGACCCGATGGGTGCGAAGCGGCCGAACTTACAGAACGTATCGCAGTCAGGCGCTGCAATATTATCCTGTGCGCGGTTGTACTGTTGGAAGGCCGTTACCGGGCCTTGCGTGTACCGCCCCATCGAGAAGCGCAGCACGTTGTCCGGATTGACGGTGTAGGTACCGCTCACGCGCGGCTGCCAGATCGGGAACGTGAACGCGCCCTGCGCATTGGAGAAGTACGACGGCGTACCAGGATTGGTGGTGCCGGGTTCGTCTCCGCACGCGGCTCCCGGAGTCGTCCGTTGGTACGGCGCCCCCGTGACCGTGTTGAAGCAGGTGTTCAGGTTATACGAGTTCGTCCAGAACTGACGTGCATTCGGGCCTTCACCGGCGTACAAGCCGCTGAGCGTGTTGGCGCCGATGTAGGTGAAATCGTCGAGACGCAGACCGAGGTTGAGCAACCAACGGTCGCTCGGTCGGAATTCGTCGGTCAACGACCCCGAGAAGAACCGCGGGGTAACGGCGTTGTACGTGCGGCTCAGACCGTTTTCGGTCATGAGGTACGCACACTTGGTCGTTTTCACGGTCGGATCGATGCACTGCGAGGGCAGCGCGGGAACCGCGCCGCTCTGCAGCGTGGCGAACGAGATCGTGTTCTGGTAGTTACCGTTGGGACCGGTGCACGCAACCGGCTTCTGCGCGCCGGTGGAACCCGGCGTGAAGCAGTAGCCGCCCAGCGGATCGGCCGCGTTGACGACTGCAGCCGCACCGATGCCGCCTACGACGTAGAACGAGTTGTTGTCACGAACCGTGCTCGAGGTCGTGAACGAAGACTCGAACGAGAGCAGGTTCTGTGCGTTGAACTGGTTCTGGTACTGCAAGCTGACGCCGCGCGTGTGCGAGGTCAGCTCGTAATCAGGGGAAGTTGCCGCGATGTAGTCGGCATACGTCGACTGCGGGCCGTTTTGCAGCCAGTCGCTGTAGTACGTATAGCCGTACAACCGCAGGAACGACGTCGAGCCGATGTTCTTGGTATACTGCAGCTTTACGATCTCTTGGTCATTCCAGATCGAGTCGCTGGCAGTATTGGGAATCGGCTGGAACGCAGCCGTGCGGTTTACGCTGCTGGGGAAGTAGTAGGTCTTGACGTCGGGAGCGAGCGCAGCGAGACCGGCTGCCGTGAACGTCGAGCCGATGTTCGACGGAGGTCCCGTGTAGTGCAAGCTGTCGATGTAGACCGGCTGACCCAGCCCAATGTTGTTGGCACAAGCCGCGCCGCCGATTCCGGACGGACACGAGACGCCGCCGCCGGCGGTCGAGACGATGTCGTTGGTCGTGTCGTAGAAGGTGTTGAGGATCGACTCACTGTCCCAGAGGAGCTGCACATCGTCGCGGCCCGCATCGTTGTGGTGTGGGATGCCGATGTGCACGTTCGCTACGGTGTCGCGAACCTGTACGTTCGAGAGAAGACCGTAGTTGAACGCACCCATTGGATAATAGGTGCCGCCGGCGTAGCTGATGTCAGAAACGTGCGACATCGGCCCACCGGCCCAGTTGTCTACGCCCTGATTGTTGTCTTGAGTCACGTAGTTGAAGTCTTGGTTGTACCCGGCGACGCCGAAGTACCACGACAGGTTACGATCGGGGGTTGCGCCACCGGTCTCGACTTGCGCCTTGTGGTAGTAGGTGGGCGTGCCGATGCCGAGTTGGCCGTCGGCATAACCCGGGTACGTGCCGGACTTAATAACCTGGTTGATGTAGCCGGAAAGGCCTTGGCTTTCAGCGTTGGCGTTGGCCGAACCCGTGTAGACCTGGACCTCGGAGTTACCGAGTGACGAGGCCGAGCTCGACGGATAGTTGTCGAACGAACGGTTGACGGGAACGCCGTCAAACTCGTAACCGACTTGGTCGTAGTCACCGCCACGGATGACCACGGTTTGGTAATAACCCATTTGGTTGGGCGGTACGTACGCACCGGGAACCGACGAGATCGCAGAGTACGCCGAGTTGAGGCTTCCGCCACCACCCAGTGCTTGCGTCTTTCCGATTGCCGCGGCGTTGACTGAATAAACGTCGTTCGTAGTACCGGATTTTACGAGCGCACCTGCGCCCGTCGAGATCACGTGAGCGATGGTCTTGAGCGCTTTGACCAGGCGCACCGTAACCGTTTGCACCGTGTCGGCGAAAACGATTTGGCCTGGGGCGCTTATCGTTTGATATCCGCTCTTCGTGACGGTCACCGTATACGTGTCCGGCGATAACGTCAGAAACGAGAAGTGACCGGCGGCGTCGGTTGTTACAGTTGCGCTTTGGGACGGCGAGCTCGCCGTAACCGTTGCACCTGCAACCGGCGCCGAAGTGTCGGCATCGACCGCCACACCAGTGAGACCGCCCGTCACGCCTGCCAGTGCCCATGTTTCCTGGCTAAGCATTGCGACGAGGAGAATCACTGCGGTGAGGCCGTGCCGGAGGGATCTCCGGATCATTTCATACCTCCTGCGGTAAGTGATTGCTTTGAAGGCATCGCTGCGAAAGATGCAAATGCGATTACCTTGCAACGGGAAGTCGTTAAACGACCGCGCGTACCGAAACCTGCTACAATTTCCGCGAATTGCTGCAAAAGAATGCTTATAAATCAGCATTAATTAACGAATACGTTCGGACCGTATTTATATTTCTTTTACCTTGGCGCAGGTCGTCGAACGCAGATGAGGCCGTCTTAGCATCTAAGTGTTGATTCTATCGCTGTCAGATGTGACCGGCGCATTCGGCGAAACGCGCCATGTCTCTAGGCGCTGATCGATCATGACGGCCTCCGCAAGTGCTTCAGAGCCGGCAACCAGCGTGCAGAAAAGATCTATTTCACTCGCCACGCACCACGCATGATCGGCAGGCCAAAAAATATTAGGCGACTGCGGGAAAAATGCGCCTTTGTCCGTTCTCCACCCCAACGTCCCCACCAAGGAAAGCGGGCCGGAGTAGAGCAGGTAGTTACGATTAGGGAGTTTGACGCGCGGCGCGTCGTGCAATTGGCAAGCCGGTGACCCGATATCGAGCCAACCATAGCCTTCCCAAAGGCAAAACCAGCACGTATCCGGCGTCTCGGTCTGCAGCGACAACACGTCGCAAAGCGCGCGTAACAATTCCGGCGCCAGATTCCCCGTCCTCGGCGGCTGGCCATCCCACGACCTCGATGCCCGTTCGGCAGACTTCGCCGCACGGGCGATCGAATGAAACTGCACTAGTGGATGCATGACACGCCCGGATGCCGCCGCAACGGATGCCCAAGAGAGAGCGGCCTCATTTGCACCGAGTGCGGGGTGCAAGATTCGGACGTACGCGGGAAACCCGTCGGGCACCACCGCAGCAACGGTGTGATCGAAGGGATGCAGGCGGTGAGCCAGCCAGTCGCTCTGAGCTACATCTGCGGAGAGTTGCATGCCTACACCCTTCTGATGTCTGTAATGAGTCGAAGATGTCCTAGTTTGGGTCCGGCTGGGAAGCGGCAGCAGTCACAGCAACGGCACCGTGTGCGCTAGGGCATTGAAACAGCGGAGCATCAACCGACGCTCAACGAGCATTTAAGTATAGTTTACGAACGTTAGCGACGTACGGAAATAACCAGCAGGAGCCGAATTTCGTGACGCTAACTTGATAAAAGCAAGTAACTACCTCAAAGCTGGAGCTTGATGGCCAAAGCGTACAGAGGCATTATCCTCGACGACACGTCCGAGATTGCGTTACATCGTCAACTGACGACGGTTTTCCGCGATGCCATTTTGTCGGGGAAACTGCAGGCGGGAGAGCGCGTCTTGTCCCAGCCGCGAACTCTGCGTCCATTTTGGCATCTCGCGCAACACGACGTTGTCGAGTTGCTTTCACGGCCGTTCCACGATAAACGGTCTCATCTTTGGATTTGCTGCGACCCCGATACCGGCGGCGAAAACGGCGGCCGGCGCACTGCTGGAGGCATTATGTTGAACGTTTCACGCATTTTCGTTCTTTTCGCTTTGACGCTTGCTATGGGAGCCGCGTATGCCCGAATGGCTCCGCTCGGCCAATACCTGGACGGCAATTCAAAAGCGGAAATGGCGCTGGCGCGCAGCGCCGCGCCGCCGTCGATTTCGGACCATGCACGCGTGCTCGTGCTCACGCCGCACGGTTACGTGACGGCCGAACGCGGAACGAACGGCTTTACCTGCCTGGTAGAACGTTCGTGGACTAAGGCCTTCGACGACGACAACTTCTGGAACCCGAAGGTTCGCTCGCCGGTTTGTTACAACGCGCCGGCTTCCCGAACCGTGCTGCCCTACACACTCTTCGCGACCGACTTGGCGCTGTCCGGAGCGAGCGAGGCGTCTATTCACGAGCGCCTAAGCGCGGCCATCGCCGACAAACGGTTGCCGCTTCCCGAGAACGGCTCGCTGGGTTACATGATGTCAAAGGATGCGTACATCGACGATCACGTCAAAGCGTGGCACCCGCACGTGATGGTGTACACCCCGCGGGCGTTAGGCGCAGACTCCGGGGCGAGCTGGGGCGCAGATCTCGACGGCTCGCCCGTCGTGTACGACAGCAATCACCGGATCTGGCCGCAGCCGTGGGCGCTTTTCTTCATCCCAGTTTCCCACTGGTCTGATGGAACGCCCGGACCACTGTTAACGATGCAACACTAGGCGGGAGATGCGACGGCCTTGGCGCCGTTTGCGTGCAGGCCCGTAATCGGAGTTCCGGCGAACGTTTCAGCCAGCGAGACGAGCGCACGCACCGGCATCCCCGTCGGGCCTTTGGCTTGCCATGCCGATTCCGTGTCGAGGTATGCGGTTCCGGCGACGTCGAGATGCAACCACGGCGTGTCTTCGACGAACGCGCGCAAGAACGCGGCGGCCGTCAACGTTCCGGCGGCACGGCCGCCGGTATTCTTCAGATCGGCGATATCGCTCTTCATCTGATTGGAATAGTCTTCGTAGTACGGCATCTGCCAATACCGCTCGCCCGTCGACTTCGCAGCGCCGAGGAACTGTTTGGCAAACTCGTCGTCGTTGGCGACCAGCGCCGCTGCGGCGTGGCCCAGCGCGATAACGCAGGCGCCGGTCAGCGTTGCAGTGTCGACCAGTTTGGTAGCGCCGGCTTTGCGCGCGTAGCAGAGACCGTCGGCGAGAATGAGACGGCCTTCGGCATCCGTATTAATCACCTCGATGGTTTTGCCGTTCATCGCCTTGACGATATCGCCGGGTTTGGTGGCTTTGCCGCCCGGCATGTTTTCGGTTGCCGGAACGATGCCGATCACGTTGATTTTCGGCTTGAGCTTGGCGATCGCACTCATCGCGGCGATCACCGCCGCGCCGCCGGACATGTCGTATTTCATTTCTTCCATGCGATCGGCTGGCTTGATCGAAATACCGCCCGTGTCGAACGTGATGCCCTTGCCGACCAATCCCAACAGCTCTTTGCTCGACGGATCGCCGTTGTAGCGCATGACGATGAACTTCGGCGGCTGAACGCTTCCGGCCGCCACGGAAAGGAACGAGCCCATGCCTTCGACGCGCGCCCGCGCTTCGTCGAGCACGTCGATGTCGAGACCGTTTTCTTTGGCCATTTTCGTTGCTTCATCGGCGAGATGCGTCGGCGTCATGTCGTTGGCCGGCGTGATCGCCAAACGGCGCGCGAAGTTTACCGCTTCGCCAAGCGTCGTGCCGCGCGCGATCCCGCGCTCGAGTGCCGCAACATCGAATCCCGATGCGACGATCGAAACGCTGTCGACCGACACTTTCTTTTCGGGCTTGTCCTGGTAAATCGAGGTCTCGAACGAACCCGCGATCGCTCCTTCGGCGATAAACGATGCGGAGGCTGTTTCCAGCCCGCGGGATTGCTGCGGCAATAGGAAGGCAATGTCGGCGATATGCCGGCGGCCGAGATAACGAACCGCTGCGCCGGCGTACCGCCCTAGCAGCATCGGCTCGAACTTCGCCCGTTCGCCCAAACCAACCGCCAGAATGCGACGGAACGCGTGGTCCTTCGCGTGCACCATCATGCACTCGCCGAGTTTTCCTTTAAACTCGCCCGACGCAAGCGCTTCGGCGATGGTTCCGCCGAGAGCGTCGTCGACGTCTTTGGCGACTTCTTCAGAGCCTTCGGAGAAGACCGGTAAGACGAGTGCTCCGGTGCGAACGCCGAGAGGAGCGTCGTTGGTGAGACGAACTTGCATGGTGAGCCTTTCGGGCGGTGAAGTATTGGGCGGTGATGTCTCTTCGAGTGAAGCGCCAAAGCCGCCTTGCGGGCCGGTTTCATGAGTAGCGACCAAAGTCGCTCACGCGACGCGTACGCTGCCGCCGGCGTCGATATTGCTGCCGGCAATGAGGCGGTGGCTCGTTACAAGCACGTATTGGCACAATGGCGGCACCCCGATCAGCTTGACGCGATCGGCGGCTTTGGCGGTCTTTTCCGCATGCCCGGTGACGATCGGCGCGCGCTGGTTGCCTCGACCGACGGCGTCGGCACGAAGATTCTCATCGCGGCCGCACTCAAACGCTATGGTACCGTCGGCGCCGACCTCGTGAACCACTGTGTCAACGATATCTTGGTAGTCAATGCGACGCCGCTGTTCTTTCTCGACTACTTCGCGACTGGGCGTTTGGAACCGGACGTCGCGGCCGAGGTCGTAAGCGGTTGCGTAAACGCTTGCCGCGAGCACAACTGCGCGCTGCTGGGCGGAGAGACGGCCGAGATGCCCGGGCTCTATTCGCCCGGCGATTTCGATCTTGCCGGAACGATCGTCGGCGTCGTCGACGTGGATCGGGTTCCCAAGCCGCACGACGTCGTTGCCGGCGATGCCATCATCGGTTTGCCGGCCGTCGGATTGCATACCAACGGATATTCGCTCGCGCGCAATCTGATTTCGAGCGATGAATGGGCCGCCGCGTTCGTCGACGGTGTGACGTACGGCGACGCGCTGCTCGCGCCGCACCCGTCGTACTACGCGCCCGTGCGCTCGATCGAAAAAGTAACGCGCGTGAAAACCATGGCGCATATTACCGGCGGCGGCCTGCTGGAGAACGTACCGCGCACCTTACCCGAAAACGTCAAAGCCGTCTTTGAGGCGGCACGCTGGGAGGTACCGCCGATTCAGCGCGAGCTCGTGCGTCGGGGCGATCTCACGCACGAGGAGCGGTATCGTACGCTGAACATGGGCGTCGGGTACACGCTCGTAGTTTCGATGGGCGACGCCGGGCACGCGCTAGCGGCCGTTCCCGAGTCGAAGGTCGTCGGCTGGATCGAAGCGCGTAACGCGAGCGACCCTCAAGTAGTGATCCATCCGGCCCGGAACGGTTCGTGAGCGGCGACGTTGTCGCGCAGCTCGGCGCCATCCTCGACACGACCGAGATGCGCGAGGTGCGTGCGCAGCATGCCGCCGAGGCGCTGCGTAAGTCACGCGAATACCGCTGGGTCGGTATCTACGACGTCGACGACAACGAGGTCGAGCTGATCGGCCATACGGGTGCACAAGCACCGGTCGAGGTGCACGTCTCGGCCCGAGGCGGTTTGAACGGCGAGGTAATCGCTTCGCGCGGCACCGTCGTGTCGGGCGATACCGCAATTGTGCCGATTCTGGGCGCAGAGACCGGAATCGTCATCGGCACGCTCGACGTCCAAAGCGATCGGAAGGACGCGTTCAACGACGACGGCAGGCGGTTTCTAGAAATCTGCGCGCAGGCGCTGATGCCGCTTTTCGAGTAGTGCGCGAGCTTTTCAACCTCGTCGTGGACTTGGCCGCGCTGCATGACGTTCGCGGCGCCTGTCCTTCGCCTTCACTGCGCCACGCTCAGGATGAGAAAATATTAGCCTGGATTGACGATCAGTTCGGCGGATCTTGGAGTTCGGAAGCGCTTGCCGGTGAGACCGTCGTCGCGCGGGACGAGACGGGCGAACCGATCGGCTTTGCCACCTTCGACTCGAAAGGAATGCGCTTTCGCTGGCTGCGCCGATTGGCGCAAGAACCGGGGGTCGGAATTTTTGGCCCGATCGGCGTCGCACGAGATCATCGGCGGGACGGGGTAGGGACGAAGCTGCTCTTCGCGGCTCTTAGCGGATTGCGCGAGCGGGGATACTCCAAAGCCCTAATCGCTGCCGTAGGAGACCGGAAAACGATCGACTGGTATCGCCGAACTGCCGGTGCGGAGATCGCAGAGCGCTACGATGTGACCTCGCTCGTACCGCGCAAGCCGCGCGTAACCGTGATGGTCTCAGGTAGCGGAACTAATCTCCAATCGGTGCTCGAGCGAGCCCGGAGCGGCGACCTGCCGATCGACGTAGCGGCAGTCGTTTCGAACAACGCCAAGGCTTACGCGCTCGAACGCGCGCGAAAGGCCGGTGTCCCATCGATACGCGCGGTTACATGGAAGCGAGAAGGAGAAGCGCGCGAAGAGTACGATCTGCGGCTGCTCGACGAAGTTCGCGCCGACGAGCCGGATTTGATTCTGATGCTCGGCTGGATGTATCTGCTGTCCGAGCCGTTCGTAAAAGCCTTTCCGTCGTTGTTGAACCTGCATCCCGCATTCTTACCGCTCGATCCCGCGCGCGACGACGTCGTAATGCCCGACGGAACGCGGATGCCGGCGTATCGTGGCCCGGACGCCGTCGGCGACGCGTTGCGCGACAAGCGGCCGTGGGTAGGCGCGACCGTGCACGCCGTGACTGCTGCCACCGATCGCGGCCCGGTACTCGTCCGCAAGCCGCTGCGCGTAGCGGCCGGTGAAACGCAGGACGAAGTGATGCAGCGCCTGCATCCGCTCGAGCACGATCTCGTAGCAACTGCGGTCCGCCGCTGGCTTTACGAACGTCTATGACCGCCGTCGTCATTGCTCCCGACAAGTTCAAAGGTTCGCTTACGGCGATGCAAGCGGCGCAGGCGATCGAACGCGGAGTGAAGCGCGCGTCGCCGGAAACCGAGTGCAAGCTGTGCCCGATGGCCGACGGCGGCGAAGGAACGGTAGAGACATTCTTAGACCGAGGCGCGCGGCGCATCACAGCGCGTGTACGCGGACCGCTTGGTAAACCGGTCGAAGCCGTCTTTGCACTCGACGGCCGTACGGCGATCGTCGAAATGTCGAGCGCGTCGGGGTTGGGATTGCTGGATACGACCGAGTACGATCCGACGAAGACCGACACGTTCGGTACCGGCGGATTGATTACGGCTGCGCTAAGCGCGAGCGCGCGCCGAATCATCATCGGACTCGGCGGAAGCGCAACGAACGATGCGGGCACCGGCATGTTACGCGCGCTGGGAGTGCGGTTTCTGGACGCCAACGGCGACGAGCTGCGCGAAGGCATTCTGACGTACGAGCGTCTCGCATCGATCGATATCGAAGGCCTGGATTCGCGCGTCCGCAACATTCAGATCGACGCCGCGGTCGACGTGGACAACCCTTTGTGCGGTCCAGAGGGCGCGTCTCACACATTTGCCAAGCAAAAGGGGGCGACTCCGGAACAGATTGAGCGCTTGGATGCCGTACTCGGCCACATTGCCGACGTCGCCTCGCGAGTGCTGGGTCACGATGAGCGCGACACGCCCGGTGCCGGCGCCGCTGGAGGACTTGGCTTCGCGCTGATCGCGTTTCTCAACGCAAAGCTGCAGCGCGGCGTGCGGTTGATCGCGGATGAAGCCGGTTTGCCGGAGATGATGCGCGGGGCTTCGCTCTGCATGACGGGCGAAGGCAAAATCGACATGCAGACGTTGCACGGGAAGACGGTTTCCGGCGTCGCCGAGATCGCGCGCGCTTGTGGCGTGCCGATCGTCGCATTCGGCGGCAAGGTGGAAGACGACGCAAAGACGGCGCTTGGGAAACGCGGGATTGAGGTACTCCAAACGGCACCGGCGGATATGCCCGCCGAGCCGGCGATGGCGCGCGCCGCGGAGTTTTTGGAAGAAGCGGCCGCAAGCGCCATGAACGCCTTTCTAAATGGAGCGGACCAATAGCGCCGGTTCGTACGCTTTAGCCGCTTTGGCCGTTTCCGATTCTGCGCACGTGCATCGCGGAGAGCCGGTGCTGATACGGACCTTTTCGGTCCTCACCCTCGACCGCGTCTTCGCATCGTGCCGACGCTCGACCAGGCAATCGCGGCGATGTCGAGGGCTTGCACGTCGAGTACGCATTCTGCGGTGACGACGGAACCGCAAGGCTTCCCGTCGACTACGAACGCGCTTGCGCTACGGGGTAGTAACGCGCTTCCACGCGCGCAGCACGGCGTCGTAGAGCGGCGGATAATCCTTTAAGCCGTAGCCCGGATCGTCGCCGGGCTGTCGCTCGTACTCGAAAATGGTCAGCGCCGGTGTTTCATGCGCCAGATCGACGATGGCGGTATAGAGGTCCGCGGCGTTCTTCTCGCCCAGCTCGGTCACGTAGATCTCGTTCGCATGCCGCTCGCTTGGGAAGATGGACGTGACCTGGCGCATGGCGTTGAGGGCATCGGCCATGTGCGACGGCGCCACGCCGTAGGGATGAAAGCCGAAACCGTCGAGCGGCGGACGCGGCGACGCGCCGGCAAGCAACGACGCCAGCGAGTACGTCCACGGCAAGTCCTTGCCCGAGGTTCCGCTGGTGACCACCGTGATGCCGTGCCGCGCAACGATGGGCGCGACGTGCTCGTAGTAACGGGCGTACTCTTCGACGTTCGCGAACGAGTTGCCGGGAATATCGGCTTCGTTGGCGAGCTCGGCATACTCGATGCAGCCGGGTTCACGCTGCTGGTAACGCGTGAAAAACTCGTCGATATTGGTGTAGAGATGCTCCTCGCCTTTGCTGTCGTCGCGAAAACTCGGCGTGATGATCATCACCTTGAGGCCCGTGCGGCAGACGCGGTGCATGCCGCGGTCTTCGCGTCCCCACGGCACCTTGTCGTATTTTGCCACCCAGTTCGGCAGCCAGCCGATGCGAACGTAGCTTGCATGGAGGTTATCGCGGATGTCCGCAATCGCGGCCTTGGTATAGTAATTGAGCCGGCCCAGAGGCGGAAACTGCACGCCGAGCTGCGCGACGGGCGGCGTTTGCGCCGTTAACGACAGCGCCGCCGCGAGCGTCGTAACAGGGCGCGCGAAGCGCCTCAACGTAAGGACAAGGCGATGACCGCTGGAGCGAAGACCCGATTTTGGCTCGTGGTCTGCATCGCAATCTGTTTCGCTGCTGCGACGATCACAATCGCGCAGTGGCGATACCTGATCTTCCGCAACGACGTCGACCTCGGCATCTTCACTCAGGTCGTCGCGGGAATCGGCAGCGGTTTTTCGAGTACCGCCGAGGGCGGGATCAATCATCTGCTCGTGCATTGGTCGCCCGTCATCGTTCTAGGCTGGCCGTTCGTACGCATTTTTGGTCCCGCCGGTTTGGAGATTTTTCAGGCGCTTCTCATCTCACTGACGCTCTTTCCGATTTGGGGCTTGGCGCGCGCGCGGTTTGCCCCTCTTCCGGCTGCCGGCATGGTAGCCGTTTGCGCCCTGTATCCGATCTTGTGCGCAAACGCCGTGGGCGATTTTCACGAAATGGCCTTCGTTCCGTTCCTGTCTGCGACGCTGGTCTATGCCTTCGACAGACGACGTTACGCGCTTGGCGTGGTCGCGGCGGTAATGCTGGCGTGTACCAAAGAAGACCAGTTCGTCGTACTGGCCTTCAACGGCGTAGTGATGCTTTTCCTCGCTAAAGACGATCGGTTCGAGCGGCGCTTCGGACAATCGGTCGCGCTCGTCGCAGGTGCCGGCGCGGCGACGTATTTCGGCATCGTACGCAACCTCTTGCAGCCGCACTTGGCGTACGGGTCGCTCCACTTCTATAACTGGAGCGAGGCGGCCGCGCCTTCTTCGTTCGGCCAGCTGATGATCGCACGAGTAGAATACGTACTGCAGATTGTCGCACCGCTCGCGTTCCTGCCGTTGAACTCGCGGTACGGATTGTTCCTCATTCCCGGCTTCGTTGAGGTACTAGCCTCTCACGAGCCGGTCACGGTCGCGCCCGGCGCACACTATAGCGCGCTGCTGTCGGGCTACGCCTTAGCGGCGTTCGTCGACGGCGTCGGACGACTTTCGACGGTGCGTTTGCGCTTCGCCGCGGCATCGGCTGCAGCCGTCCTCTCGATAGCGATCGCCATCTTTGCGAGCCCCATGGAGTATTGGTACTACCTGTACCGGGTCCCCGGCGCGCACGACGCGCAGCTGCAGCTCACCATCGACGCGCTGCCGGCCCGCGCCGAAATTGGGACCGAGGATGAAATCTTCTCGCATCTGGGGCTGGATCCGAATGCATCGATCGATCTTACACGTAAGCGATGGATTCTGTTCGACCGCACGCATTACAGCGAAAAATGGCGACTCGTCGACGAGCCCATGGTTCGTAAACTGCTCGCGGAGCATCGGTACGCAGTCGTCAGCGATCGTAATGGGATCGTGCTGCTGCAGAAGAAGAGCTAGCAGTTAACGCGAAAGCGACGACGACGCGTTGAGTTCGAAAACGAGGTTTGGATCGGCCGAAAGCGTCAGCGGATCGACGCCGGTCGCATCGCGCTGATGGAACGCTGCGGCGGCGATCATCGCCGCGTTGTCGGTGCAATACTTCGGCGGCGGAATAAAAGCCGTAACGTCGTTCCGGGCGCTCCAGTTGCGCAGAGCCGCCTGGAGTCCCGAGTTGGCTGCGACGCCGCCGCTGAGCACGACGGCGTTGTAAGCGTCGCGGGCAAACGCAGACTCCAAACGCGCCATCAGCACGTCGACGACGGCGGCTTGAAACGATGCCGCAACGTCTTCAGGCTTGGCGCCTCGCCCCACATCGGATTCCAGGAAGTAGCGCACCGATGTTTTGAGTCCCGAAAACGACAAATCGAGCGAATCGCCGCCGGGCCGGTGTCGGGGAAATGCGTAGGCACGGGGATCGCCGCGTTGCGCCATGCGGTCGAGCTCAGGACCGCCCGGATATGGAATTCCCAACAGTCGCGCCGTCTTGTCGTAAGCTTCGCCGGCTGCGTCGTCGTGCGTGCGGCCGACGATCGACAGACGCGTTGCCGTCTCAACGTTTACCAGCTGGGAATGACCCCCCGATACGAGCAGTGCGAGAAACGGATACGGCGGCGGCTCCGGGCGATCGAGAAACGCCGCAAAGATGTGGCCGTGTAGATGATTGATACCGTGCAGCGGCTTGTCGAGCGCGAACGCAAGCGCTTTTGCCGACGCCACGCCGACGACGAGGCTGCCGATGAGTCCGGGTCCGCGCGTGACGGCGAGCGCATCGACGTCCTCAAAACTCTTCCCAGCCCGGCCGAGCGCATCCTCGACCGCCGCCGAGAGCAGCGCAACGTGCTGGCGGCTGGCAATCTCGGGTACGACACCGCCGTATTTTTCGTGAAAGGCGTCTTGATTCGTCGAGACGGAGGCAAGCACGTCGTGGCCGTCGCGTACCAGCGCAGTCGCGGTGTCGTCGCACGAGGTCTCGATCCCAAGCACCAACATACGATAGAGCGGGTTATCTTTGCGACGGCTCGAAGCCTTCGGCATGCAAGACGTGAAAGAAGCAATGCGGTTACCCTCGCCGGCACCGCGCCCGCAGTCCATTGCCTTCGACGGCGAGTGGTTGTGGATGGGCTCGATCGAAACGAGCCGCGTGTACGCAATCGATCCGCACCAATGGCGAGTGATGGAAGAAGACCAGGCTCCGGGAAAACCCTGGGGCATGGCGGTCGTCGGCGACGAGCTGCGCGTCATCTGCGGTGAAGGAGAAGACGATAGCCGGTTCATTCGGCGCCTCGTTCCCGGGCATGGTTTCAAATCGCAAGAGACGATCGCGTGTCCGGACGATACCGGATCGCAGCTGAGTTACGACGGCGTTCGGCTTTACGTGAGCCAATGGTACAATAAGCGCATTTTGGGCGTCGACGAGCAAGGAAGAGTCGTGCGGACGATTGAGGTGCCGCGCGGGATTTGCGGCCAGTGTTACGTCGATGGAACGTTGTACATACTGACGACCGACGACGAAGAGAGCGACGACTATTTTCTGATGAAAGCGAGCGTTAACGGGAGCGCCCCGAAGTTCGAGGACGTTGCGCGGGTGCCGTTCAAGGCACGCGCGCTCGCCTACGACGGGGCACGCTTTTGGACGAACCATCGCGAAAACAACCAAATCGTTGCTTTCACGCCGTAGCGAGCCAGGCGAACCGCTATTGTTTTAGCCGGGATTTGGGCGTTTTACGTCTTCGCGGGTGTCAAAGTTAAAATCAAGACGTCGATGATACTTGCGGCCATGCTTCGCGATCGCTACTCCGGGATGAGCTCGATCCGGTTGCCGAAGGGATCGCTGACGTAGCAATGAGGACGCTCTTCAAACGGGGCGACGTCTTCGACAACGTCGTAGCCCCCGGCTCTGATGCGATCGATAATTGTTTCGTAATCATCGCAGCGTAATGCGGGATGCGCTTTCTTTGCGGGTCGAAAGTCCGGATCGACGCCGAGATGCAAGCGCACGCCGCTAGATTCAAACCACGCACCGCCGCGTTTTGCGAGTTCTTCGGGCTTGGGCGTTTCCACGAAACCGAGAAGATCGCAATCGATTTCCGTGATCACTCGGGTTCGGCTACGAAGGCGACGTCGCGGTTCTCGGGTTTCACGAGATAGCCAATTGCGGTGAAGACGAAGACGGCCGCGAACATGATGAGCGCGAGGATCGCCATGGCGCGTCCGTAGTCGGCGGTTCCGTTAGGCAGCGAGAAATTCTTCGTTGCGAAGCGCGCTTCCATTTGGGCGGCGCCGGCGCTGATGAGATTGCCGATCTGATACGTAAAGCCGGGGAACGTTCCACGCGAGCCGGCCGGTGAGAGCTCGTTGAGGTGCGCCGGAATGACGCCCCACGCGCCTTGCACCATGAACTGCACTAAAAATGCGCCGGCCCCGAGCAAGACGATCGTGTGGCTGAACGCCCACAGCGGCACGCACAGTGCTCCGAGAACGGTGGCGATCAATAGTGCCGGACGGCGTCCTAGGCGCTGTGAAATCGAACCGAAGCCCATCCCGCCTACGATGGCACCGACTGCCGCGATTATCGATAGTGACGAGACCGTCCCAGTCGGGAGACCATGCTGCACCTGCAGGAACGTCGCATAGAGATCTTGCGTGCCGTGCGACATGAAGTTCATCGCCGCCATGAAGAGTACCGTATAGATGAAGAGAGGAAGGTGCTGCAAGATGGAGACCTGCCCTGCGACTACACGCGGCGCGTTGCGCCTCGCCGCGCTCGGATTTCCATTCGACTGGCGGGCGAGCCACGCGGGAGATTCGGGGACGTTGGAGCGGATGTAGAAGATCAGCAGCGCCGGCAGTATGCCGATGCCGAAGAGAATGCGCCACGCAAAGTGCGCGGCTCCGAACCGATCCGCGAAATGAAAGACGACGAAGTAGGCGGCCGCCGCAAGCAGATACCCGACCATATAGCCTTCCTGAAGTATGCCGCTGAAGAATCCGCGACGTTTTGCGGGCAGCGCTTCCATGGCCATTGCCGCGCCCAGTCCCCATTCGCCGCCCATCGCCACGCCGTAGAGAGCGCGCAGAATCAAAAACACGGTGAAGTTTGGCGAGAACGCCGTCAGCAGCTCGATCGCCGAGTAAAAGGCAATATCGATCATGAGCGGCGTGCGGCGACCGTAACGGTCGGCGATCCAGCCAAAGATCAATGCGCCTAGCGGACGGCACGCGAGCGTTAGGGTGATCGCACCGGTCACCGCGACGATATCGACCTTGAGATCCCCGGAGATCGCTTTGACGACGAACGTTAGAAGAAAGAAGTCGAATGCGTCGAGCGTCCAACCCAAGAAGCTCGCAAGGAATGTCTTGCGAGCTGCGGGCGTTAGCCGTGCGTCATCCACGCGGTGCTATGGCGACGCGGACGAAGATGCGCTAGGCGATGGACCGGGCGTAAAGGTTGAGCTCGAAGGCGAGCCGGATGCGGCCGGAGTCGGCGACGGTGTCGGCGTCGCGTTCGGCGGATAGGTCAATCCGTACATCGCTAACAGCCAAATTTGGCCGCGTTTGACGGTGATCTTCGGCGTTGGGAAGTTGAACTGCACGATTTGATCGTTGTTGACGTACTTGTTGTACGCCCCCAGCAGTATATCGGTGCGCTTCCCGCGCAGCACGCCTTCGTTGTAGAGCTGAATTGCGAATCCGCGGCTGGGAAGCTGCTGACGCGGCAGCACGTATTGCACCGATGCCAAGCCGCTCAAATTGAAGTTCGAATCGCTCTGTAGACGGATAGCTACCAGCGGCGTGATGCTTAGTGCGCGCCGGTCGGGATTGGCCATCGGCGGAATGTCTTTGGGCAGGGCTTCGACCTGTACCGTGATCGTGCCGGGCGGCGTCGGCGACGGCGTCGCGCCGGAGTCGTCGTCATCGTCGGAGGAAGAACTGGGCGACGGCGAGGGGCTCGGTGACGGCGTCGGCGTGGCCTTCGAGGGTGACGATCCCGGCGACGGCGACGGCGACGGTGGCGGAATGTTGAAGCTCAACGTACAGTTGAACTGCTGCATCTGCACGGAAATCTGCGGGCACTTCATTCCGCTGGGACCTTGCCCCACCGGATATTGGGCTTCATTGGGGGCGAGCGTCGAGCCGGGAACCGTCAGCGCGGGTTGGCCGTTCGGTCCGATCTCCGGACCCTCCATATCGCCATTAGGTCCGGGCGACATCCCGCCGATCTGGCCAGGATTGCCGACCGGCGGTCCGACGTCACCGGGCATACCGCCGGTGCCGCTGTCGAGTCCACCCTGGCACGCCGCTAATGCGAGGGCTACCGCCGCGAAAGCGGGGAGCAAGTTAAGTTTCACTGTTTACCGTTTTGCCTCTATTGCTGCGTGCAGTTCCTCGGCGAAGGTTCCTACGGACACCGTCCGCTTCTCCTCGATGCCGCGCTCGTTGACGTTCACCGTCCCCTCAGCGGCCTCTTGTTTTCCTACCACGAGAACGTATGGAACTTTCTGAGTTTTCCAGTGCCGTATCTTATAACCGAGCTTTTCGTTGCTCGCGTCCACCTCTACTCGGAACCCCATCCCGCGCAGGCGAGCTGCCACCTCACGGCCGTACTCGACCTGGTGCTCGGAGATGGGAGCCACGATGGCCTGGAGCGGAGCAAGCCAAGCAGGGAACGCTCCGCCGAAATGCTCGATGACGATGCCGAAGAAACGTTCCAGTGAGCCCGCAAGTGCGCGGTGGATCATCACCGGCGTATGGTCGGCGCCGTCGCTGCCGCGGTATTTCAGCTCGAAGCGCTTGGGAAGCACGAAGTCGACTTGGACCGTGCCCAGCTGCCACTTGCGCCCGATCGCGTCGCGTACGTTGATGTCGAGCTTGGGCCCGTAAAACGCTCCGCCGCCGGCGTCGGTGCTGTACGGCAGCTTGTAACGATCGAGTGCCCGCACGATGGCGTCTTCGGCGATTGGGTCCGTCTGAGTGCGCTCGTGCTCTTCACGCGTCGACAACACGTACTCAAAATCGGTGAAGTCGAACGCTTTCATCAAGCGCAACGCTTCGTCGAGCGTTTGCTCGAACTCGCCTTGCAGCTGTTCGGGAGCGCAAAATAAGTGTGCGTCGTCTTGCGTGAATCCGCGCACGCGCGTCAAGCCGTGCAGTACGCCGGAGCGCTCGAAGCGATAAACCGTGCCGAACTCCGAGAAGCGTAACGGAAGATCGCGATAGCTGCGCAGCCGGCTTTGATAGATCAGAATGTGCCCGGGACAGTTCATCGGCTTGAGCCGAAAGCGCTGCTCCTCCACCTCGAGCGGACCGAACATGTTCTGCGAGTAGTTTTCGAGATGGCCGGAAATTTCGTAGAGTTTTTCGCTGACGACGTGCGGCGTGACGACGGGCTGATAGCCGCGTTCGCGCAATCCTTGACGGATGAAGTCTTCGATCAGGCCGCGCACGATCGCGCCTTTGGGATGCCAAAAGATCAATCCGCCGCCCGCGGCTTCTTCAACCGAGTACAAATCGAGCTCGACCCCCAGTTTACGATGGTCGCGTTTCTGCGCTTCCTCGATTTGATGCAGGTGCTCGTCGAGCTCCGCTTGATCGTACCAGGCCGTTCCGTAAATACGCTGCAGCATCGGCTTGTGCTCGTCGCCGCGCCAGTAGGCGCCGGCAACCGAGGTCAATTTGAGCGCGCCGATTTCTCCGGTGCTGTGCGCGTGGCCGCCGCGGCAGAGGTCGGTGAACTGGCCGATCGTGTAGAGGGTGATCGGCTCCCCCGCGGGGATGTCGCGGGCGATTTCAACCTTATATGGGTTGCGCCCGAACGCCTGGATTGCGGCCTCGCGCGTCACCTCGCGGCCGGTCATCGGATAG
The DNA here is from genome assembly GCA_963715435.1 of Vulcanimicrobiota bacterium. Classification (GTDB taxonomy): domain Bacteria; phylum Vulcanimicrobiota; class Vulcanimicrobiia; order Vulcanimicrobiales; family Vulcanimicrobiaceae; genus JAFAHZ01. Next base: position 363,540 of record OY970243.1, on the reverse strand, counting down.
TCGGCTTTGACGATCTCCCGCATGCGGGCCTCGAGCCGCTCGAGATCCTCGGGCGTGAACGGCTCGGCCCGATCGAAATCGTAGTAGAAGCCGTTCTCGATGGCCGGCCCAATGGTGGGCTTGGCCTCGGGGAAGAGGTCTTGCACGGCGTAGGCGAGCACGTGGGCGGCCGTGTGGCGCAGCTCCGGCAGCGGCGTGCGGTGGTCGGACATGAAGCCGCGGTTTTGGTCGTCCTTCGACTCCGCCCCTTCGGAACCGGCCCCTTAAGGGGGCGCCTATGTCTCCTTAATCTGGGCTTAGCATTGGCTGGCGAGAATGGGGATGGTTCTTCCGTTTGTTACGCATTCGCCAATAGGAGATTTCATGCGCAAGACGCTGGCGCTGACGTTCGCGGCGCTGTTTGTCACGGCTCTGCCGAGCCCCGCGTCGACCGCGCTGACTGGTGCGGGCTCGACGTTCGATTATCCGTTCTTCTCGAAGGCCTTCTACGAGTACGGCAAGTCGCACGGGGACGTGCAGGTCAACTACCAGTCGATCGGGAGCGGCGGAGGCATCGCTCAGTTTTCTCAGCGCACGGTCGACTTCGGCGCGAGCGACGTGCCTATGAACGCTAGCGAGCTGAAAACGGCGGAGGCGGCCGGCGGCCCGGTGCTCCAAGTGCCGGTGCTTCTCGGCGGCGAGTCGATTGCCTATAACTTGCCGGGAGTAACCGGTCTTCGGCTGACGCCGGACGTCCTCGCCGACATCTATCTCGGCAAGATCACTACGTGGAACGATCCCGCCATCGCCAAACTCAACCCCAAGGCGAAGCTGCCCAATACCGCGATCGTCGTCGTGCATCGCTCCGACGGATCGGGCACGACGTTCATCTTCACCGACTACCTCAGCCACGTTTCGGCTGAATGGAAAGAAAAAGTCGGCACCGGTAAGAGCGTTACTTGGCCGGCACCGAGCGCTGTCGGCGGTAAGGGCAACGAAGGCGTAGCAGGCCAAGTTTCCAATAGCCCCGGTGCGATCGGTTACGTCGAACTAGCGTACGTGCTGCAGAACCATCTCCCGCAAGCACTTCTCGCGAACAAGGCCGGGAAGTTTCTCGAAGCAACTCCCGCGGGGGTGCGGGCGGCAGCCGCAATGCGGCCAGACATTAGTCCGACGGCGTTTTCGATCGTCGATAGCTCGTGCGCGGCCTGCTATCCGATTGCGGGCTATAGCTGGACGATGCTCTATCAGAGTCCTCAGGACAAAGTCCGCGGCAAGGTGCTTCAGCAGCTCTTTCGCTGGGTGGTCAGTTCGCAAGGCCAGGACATCGCCGCATCGCTCGACTATGTGCCGCTGCCAGAGAACGTACAAAAGCTGGCGGATAAGACGTTAGCGCATATGCACGTCTAACAGCCGCACGATACCTTCGCGAGCTAACAGGTGAGGGACGCCTGAATACTGTATTCAGGCGTCCTTCGCCCTTCGACTCCGCTCGCTTCGCTCGCTTCGCTCAGGATGACATTCACTCTAGCATGCAACGAGTAAGCAAAGGCCGCAACTACACCAGTATCGCCGCGATCGATAAGCTATTCCTTATAGCTGTCTACGCGGCAGTCGGGCTGTTCGTGCTGCTCGTCACGCTGCTTTTCGTGTCGCTCGTCAAAGGCTCGTCGGCGTCGCTGGCTAAGTTCGGCTTCGCGTTCCTGTGGACGTCACAGTGGAATCCCGTTACGAACCAGTTCGGCGCGCTGCCGCTGATTTTCGGCACACTGGTAAGTTCGTTCATCGCAATTTTCCTTGCCGGTGTTGTCGGCATTTTGGCCGCGGCGTATCTGGCGGAGTTCGCACCGCGCTGGCTCGCGCGTCCCCTCAGCTTCGTGATCGAGCTGCTCGCCGCCGTTCCTTCAGCGTGGTCTTTGGTTTATGGGGTCTTTTCGTGCTCGCGCCGTTCGTGCGGGCGGACCTCGGACCGTTTTTGCAAAAGACGCTCGGCTTCTTGCCGATTTTTTCCGGTCCGATTATCAGCGGTACGTCGGATGTTGACGGCCGGTTTGGTCCTAGCGCTGATGATTCTGCCGACCGTCACCGCGATCAGCCGCGAAGTGATCGTAGCGATCGCGCAACGACTTACGCGAAGCTTCGATGTCGTTGGGCGCGACGAAGTGGGAAACCGTGGCGCGCGTCGTGCTGCCGGCCTCTCGCGTCGGCATATTCGGTGCCATCATCCTTGCGCTGGGCCGCGCGATCGGCGAAACCATTGCGACCACGATGGTCATCGGCAATCGCCCCGAAATCGCGGCGTCGCTGTTCGCGCCGTCATATACGCTCGCGAGCGTCATCGCTAACGAGTTTACCGAAGCGAACGGCGACGTGTACATCAGCGCGTTGCTCGAGCTCGGCCTGCTGCTGTTTATCGTGAGCTTCATCGTCAACGGGCTGGCCAGACTGTTGCTCTGGTCGATTTTGAGAGGCGAGCGCGCATGATGGCCATGGCCGAGCAACCGCCGTTCGAACGCAAAAGCCACAGATCTGGCGATTCGCCACGGCCTGAGCTTTGCTGGGAACGGCAATGACTGCGTTCTGCGCCTCGGTCGGCGCGCTGGCCTGTTGGTGATTCTCGGCTACGTCGCCGTCGCAGGAATTCGACGCGGTCAACCTGGTCGTTTCTTACGCAGCTGCCGGTGCCGGTCGGCGAACCGGGCGGCGGCGTCGCCAACGGCATCGTCGGCAGCGCTCATTACCGTCGGCGTCGCGACCGCCATTGCGACGCCCTTCGGACTGCTTTGCGGATTGTTCTTGGCGCTCTTCGGCCGCGGTTGGTTTCCCGAAGTCGTGCGGTTCTTGTCCGACGTGCTTTCCGGTATTCCCAGCATCGCGATCGGCTTGTTCGCGTACATGCTGCTCGTCGCTCCGTTCCGGCATTTTTCGGCGATCGTCGGCCTCGTTTGCGTTTGCGCTGCTGATGCTGCCGATTATCTTGCGGACGTCGGAGGAGGCGATCCGCTCGCGTGCCGCGGACGATTCGCGAAGGCGCGCTGGCGCTCGGTCTTTCGGAAGTCGTCACGACGCTGCGGATCGTGGTGCCCGCGGCGCGACCTGCGATCATCACCGGATTGCTGCTCGCGATCGCACGCGTGACCGGCGAAACCGCACCGCTGCTCTTCACCGCATTCGGCAGCCAGTTCTGGGAAGCTCAATCCCACCAATCCGATGGCGCAACTGCCGCTGCAAGTGTTTAACTACGCGATTTCGCCTTACCAAAGCTGGCATCGGCAGGCGTGGGGCGGCGCGCTGTGCTCATTATGGCCGTACTCGTGCTCAACGTCTTGGCGCGCGTGGTACTCTCGACGCGGTGGCGCCGATGAACGCGACGATGGTAGAAGCCGCCGCTCGAGGTCAAGAACCTTTCGGCGTACTACAATAACAGCCGCCTGGCGGTGAGCAACGTTTCGATGCGCTTTGCGCATCGTGCGGTAACGGCGCTGATGGGGCCGTCGGGATGCGGAAAGACGACGCTGCTGCGCTGCCTCAACCGTATTCACGAGATCGCGCCGGGCGCGCGCGTCGAGGGCGACGTTTTGCTCGACGGCGAGAACGTGTACGAAAGCGAGATGAGCGTCATCGAGCTCCGCCGCCGCGTCGGCATGGTGTTTCAGCGGCCCAATCCGTTTCCGACGCTTTCGATTTTCGGTAACGTCGTCTGCCGGTTTGAGCCGGATCTCTGCCTCGGGCGCAGAAAGACGCAGCGGGTGAAAAAGCGCTGCGTTCGGCAGTGCTGTGGGATGAAGTAAAGGACAAACTCAATCGTCCCGCAACCGCGTTTCGGGCGGTCAGCAGCAGCGCCTATGCATCGCGCGTGCCCTTGCGGTGGAACCCGAAGTGCTGCTGATGGACGAGCCGACCTCGTCGCTCGATCCGATCTCGACCTTGAGCATCGAAGAGCTGATGACGTCAGCTCGCGCAAGAATACACGATCGTCGTCGTGACGCACAACATGCAGCAGGCGGCACGCGTCTCGCATTACTGCGGCGTTCATGCTGGCCGACGAAACCAGGGCCGGGCGCTTGGTCGAAATGGGCGAAACGTCGAAGATGTTTACCAAGCCGTCCGATCGGCGTACCGAAGACTATATCACCGGCCGTCTCGGCTGAGCTCTCCCTGGCGGAAATGTCCGCCGAACGGCCGAAGGCCCCATGTCCATTTGCTTTAGAGGAGGCTCCAATCGTGTTTGAAGGCCGCGTTGCATTGGTTACGGGTGGTACCCGGGGCATCGGCGCCGCGATTACCAAGATGCTTGCCGACAACGGCGCGTCGGTGGCCGCCGGATATAGCAAAGGCAAGGAAAGCGCCGAAAAATTCAAGGGCGAAATGGAAGCGAAGGGCGCGAAGATTTCCGCGCATCAAGGCCGTGTCGACGAAGTTGACGACTGCAACCGCGTCGTCAAAGAAGTAATGGATCGGTTCGGCCGCATCGATTATTTGGTGAACAACGCCGGCATCACGATCGACAAGACGGTACGGAAGATGACGCCCGACGATTGGCGGCACGTGATCGACGTGAACCTCTCCGGCGCGTTTAACATGACCAAGGCCGTTCTCGAGCACATGATCGAGCGTGGGTCGGGCCGCATTATCAACATCAGCTCCGTCATCGGCGAAACGGGCAATATCGGACAAGCAAACTACGCGGCATCGAAAGCCGGTTTGTTCGGCTTCACGAAGAGTCTCGCGCTCGAGATGGCGCAACGCGGGATCACCGTGAACACCGTGGCGCCGGGATTCATCGAAACCGAAATGGTGGCCGCGATTCCGGCGGCGGCGCTCGAGAAGGTCGTCGAGAAGATCCCGCAGCGCCGTTTGGGACAGCCCAACGAAGTTGCGCGCGTTGTGAGATTCCTGCTTGAAGACGACGCAAGCTACATAACTGGGGCAGTATTTCACGTCAACGGCGGCTTGGATATGTAGCGCGTCAACCCGGCTGAGGCACGGACAGGTGCTTGGCCAGACCAAGCTGCCGCTTGAAAGAGGTAAGCCGAACATGCGTTGGGTAAATCTAGCACGTGAACAATTTACCTCTCCAGGGCCGCGTCGGCATTGTGACCGGCGGCTCGCGCGGAATCGGCGGGGCGATCAGCCGGCTGCTTGCCGAAGACGGGGCAACCGTCGCCGTGCTGGGACTGCCGGTCGACCGCGAACGCACCGAAAAACTTCGCACTTACCTTAATGGAAGCGCCTCGCGCGTCCACTTCTACGAAGGCAACGTCGGGGAGTTCGACCAGTGTCAGTCGGCAGTGGCGAACGTCCTCAAAGAACACGGACGCATCGATTATCTCGTGAACAACGCGGGAATCACCCGCGATCACACGGTCCGTAAAATGACGATCGACGAATGGCAAGCGGTTCTGCAAGTAAATCTCTCGGGGCCGTTTTTTATGATTAAAGCCGTGGTCGACACGATGGTTGAGCAGGGCTTCGGGCGGATCGTCAACATCAGCTCGGTGGTCGGTCAGAGCGGCAATTTCGGCCAGGCCAACTACGCCTCGGCCAAGGCCGGCCTCATCGGCCTGACCAAGACGGTGGCGCTGGAAGTCGCCAAGCGCGGCGTAACGGTCAACGCGATTGCCCCCGGGTTCATTGCGACCGAGATGACCAAGGCGATGCCGGCCGAGGCGATCGAAAGCGCCATCGCGCAGACGCCGAAGCGTCGCCTGGGGGAGCCGGAAGAAGTCGCGCATGTCGTGCGCTTCCTCGTTGACGACAACTCGGGCTATATTACCGGCTCGGTTTACAACGTCAACGGCGGCTGGTACATGTAAGGCATGTACGACGGCAAGAACGGGTCGCCCGTCGGGGCGATGTCTCCGGACGATTTCAGCTATGGCATCGACGTGACGGGTCTCGATCCGGCGTCGCTCAACGATGCGTTGCGCGCAGTTATTGCCGATGCCATGGCGGACCCGCTGCGCATGAGCACGTGGATGTCGGGTTTTGCGATGGCCGAACAAAACGTCGGCCTAAATATGATGCGCCGTTTGAGCGGACAAGAGCCCCTCGCTCCGCTCGGCCTCGGCGACGCCGACAAGCGCTTCTCCGATCCGGAATGGACTAGTAATCCGATGCTGGCCGGCATCGTCGAAGACTACCGCGTGCGCACGCAAGCCGCGCTGCAGCTCGTCGACTCGGCACGTTTGCCGGAAGCGACGCGCCGAAAAGCGCGCTTTGCGATACAGCTGATGTGCGACGCATTTGCGCCGAGCAACGTACCGTGGCTCAATCCCGGGGTCGTCAAAGAGGCGATGGAAAGCGGCGGTATGAGCCTCGTCAAGGGAATGCAAAACCTCTTTGACGACGTACAAAATAATGGCGGTTATCCGCGACAAGTCGATGCGTCCGCTTTTGAATTAGGCAAGAACATCGGCACGACGCCGGGTCGCGTGGTGATGCGCAACGAGCTCATCGAGCTGATCGCCTACGACCCGCAGACGCCCGAAGTGCACGAGATTCCGCTGCTATGCAGTCCGCCCTGGATCAATAAGTACTACATCATGGATCTGGCGCCGGGTCGTTCGTTTGTCGAATGGGCGGTCATGCACGGTCATCAGACGTTCATGATTAGCTATCGCAATCCCGACGTGTCGATGGCGAACTTGAAAATGGACGATTACCTGCGCTCGGGCATCCTCGCGGCGCTCGACGCCGTGCAGGAGATCACGGGAGCGAAGAAGATCAATCTCGCATCGCTGTGCTTGGGCGGCACGATGACCGGCGTTGCGCTGGCATACCTGGCGAAGCATGGTCAAGGCGATCGCGTCAACAGCGCGACGATGACGAACACGCTGATCGACTTCAGTATTCCCGGCGATCTCGGCGTGTTCACCGACGAAGACACGATCGCGCGGCTCGAAGAGCGCATGCGCAAGAAAGGCTACCTCGAGTCGAACGAGATGGCCAAGACATTCGATTGGATGCGCTCGCACGACTTGATCTGGAGTTACGTCGTCAATCGCTGGTATAAGGGCAAGAACCCACCGGCGTTCGACATCCTGGCGTGGAACAGCGACTCCACGCGCATGCCGGTGGAGATGCACTCGCAATATCTGCGTGCGTGCTACCTGCACAACGCCATCGTCAAACCGAACGAGTTCGTGATCGACGACACGCCGATCGATCTCGGATTGATTCAGACCCCGCTCTACGTGCTGGGCGCCGAGAACGATCACATCGCGCCCTGGCGCGCGACGTATCTGACGACGCAGCACGTCAGCGGTGAATCGAAGTATACGCTCACGAACGCCGGGCACATTGCCGGCATCGTCAACCCGCCGGGCGGAAAGAAGACGTGGCACTACACGCGCTCGCACGCTACGCGCGGCGAAAGCGCCGATGCGTGGCTGCAGAGTGCCGACAAGCACCAGGGCAGCTGGTGGGAGGACTGGGCGACGTGGATCCAGACCAGAGCCGGCGCAACTCGCCCGCCCTACACCCTGCCGCACGGCGATTGCGCGCCGGGGCGATACGTGCGTAACGAGAGCGGCAAGCTCTTCGGCGTCGCAGCGAGTGCAGGCAAATGACGGACAACGATCGGACGAACGGCCCATGGAACAGTCTCGGTGCGTTCATTCGAGGACAACGCGAGCTTGCGAACCTTTCGATGCGCCAGCTCGCCGAGATCGCGAAGATCTCGAACCCGTATCTATCGCAAGTCGAGCGAGGCTTGTATAAGCCCTCGGCCGACGTGTTGAAGCAGATCGCCAACGCCCTGCAGATCTCCGCAGAGACGATGTACATGCAAGCCGGCTTACTGGATGATACGGCAAAAGAGGAGAGCCATCACGGCGTCGAACACGCGATCAAGCTCGATCCGCGTCTATCGGTCGATCAAAAAGAAGCGCTGATCCGCATTTATCGGAGTTTCGTTGCGGGCGGCGGCTGATGGATTAGTAGAATGGCCGTAACGACGTGCGATTGCCCCAACGTGAACTGCGAAGCGCGCCCGCACAAAGGGAGGACGCGCTGCACAACTCCCAAGCCGCCGACGTGGGGCGGCGGTGCCCCGTATGTCGAGAGCGACCCGGAAACCTGGACCGATGCCAAAGCCTGGGTGCAGATTGACGAAGGCCTCGAGTGTCCCGCTTGCGATGCGGCAAATCCCTCGCAACGAAGCGCGACGCAACCCGGTTGAATGAGAGCAGTTAGGGCTTTGGAATGTCTCCGCAAGAGACATAGGTGCCAAGGTCCGACGTCGACTTATGCACGTTGATCGCAAAACCGCCCGTCTGCAGTGATGCGAGAGTCACGCCTTTCAACGTCGTCGTGCTCTTTCCGGATACGACGTTCGTCAACGGGTACTTCACGCCGCCGAGATTTGCGCAGGACCCGGTGTGAATATGCGCGGGCTCGGGCGTCGTCGTTGCATTCTGGACGGAGATCGTAACCGTTAAATCGCTGCCACTCTGCGTGAGTGTCGCGGTACCATCTTCGCCGGAACCACTTTGCGCCTTCATGGTTACTGATGCCGTCTGATCGGCGGCTTTTGCGAATGTACCTTGACTTACGGCTAGCCCGACGATCGCGGCGACAGCAATGGCGGAAGTCCTCATGAGATCCTCCAATCGTTCGGTTGGCTTCGTGCTGAAGAAGTATTCCCTCACCATAGTATTCCGACCAGGCAGGCGCTGGGCACGCGCTGCCGCGGCAGGTCATGGAATGGTCTTTCCGAGCTTAGACCCTTCGGACCGGACGCGTTCTAATGCTTTAAATGCCGGTTTGACGGCGTCGCGAAGACGCTCGCGCAACCGAACGTCCGTCGCATCGGCAAAAGCGTCTACTTCTCGTTGAGCGTCGGCAAGCAGCCATCTAAGTCGATCGTCAAGAACCTCGGCCTGTTTCTCGATTATCTGCTGAATTGCGGCGAGTCGGTCGGCATTGGCCTTGATCTCACCATAATACCGATCGGCATCGCATTCGAACGTTCGGATGAACTGCGAGATGACTCTGGCCGCCTCTTCCCACTTGTTTTCATCTGAGGACGAAAGCAGTGCGAGAAGAAAGATTCGTAGTTGTTCAACTCGCGTGGACGCAGCTCGAGCCCATCGTCCGGCAAGGTCAACAGCCACGTCCCCCTTTTTCGGATATAGCCAACGCGTAAATATCGAGCTTTGGTGCATCTCGCGGAAGTCGTGAAAACCCGTCCAAATCCGCTCATGTATTGCGCCCAAGTGGGAAGCGAATGCCTTACACGCAAGATGGCGTTCATTGCCCGCACTTCTTCGCCCGTCTCTTGCGACGGCTAGAAACTTCCCGCGCTCTTGGTTTATCGCGTCACCCAGCGCCTTATCGCGATCCTCGACGAAGCGCTTTATCGCCTCCTGCGCGATCCGTCGCTGATTCTCGACGTCCCTAAGGGCACTTGCTCTCGCCGTCTCATAGGTTTCTACTGCAACTCGAAAAAGTTTTACCTTGACTCGCGTCGATACGATTCGGCCCAGAATTGCGCCACCGAGGGCTAACAGACCAACGAGTGCGGCTCTATCCCTGCGATTAAATACAGTTCCGCCAAGGAATTGCCCTACGCTCATGCCGAGGAAGCCGCCTACAGCGACGCTCGCGAGAACAGAAGCGTCTCCGATGACGCTGATATCCGGAGGGTTCTCCAGGGCTTGCCGCGCGGTTACGTCTGGCATCATCACGCTATCGCCGCCGGCTATCGCTTCGTGATAGGCGAGTTGCTCGCCGACAAATCGTTCCGGCACGGCAATGAAGCCGCGACCCGACGAGTCTGGAGCGAGTAACTCCGGAGCTGTAATCATTGGGACTGCTGCGATAATGAGGTCGCGGGTCGGGCGAGCGTGCGGGTACCAGACGACGCTGTTAGGCGGCGGGATGTGAGTGGCGGCTTGAGGCAGGAGCGTTTTGAACCGGCTGCGCCGGATGAGCGTAGCAATGACGGAGGTTAAAAGAAAAACCGCCGTAACAATCGACCAGAGCAAGAGCTGGTCCATTCGAAAACCTCGACGTTGCGTTAGAACGGTCATTCAAGGCACGACTCTCGCCGGCCTGGTTAGTTCGGCCAAAGCCAGGCGGCGCCGCGCACGCCGCTGGAATCGCCATGCATCGCATGCACGATCGTCGCGTTTGCGCCGCGCCCGAATACGTGGTCGTCGACTAGCTGTGGCAAAGAATCATATAGCGCTCGAACGTTCGACATGCCGCCGCCAAGAACGATGATATCGGGGTCGAGTACGTTCACGACGTGAGCCAACGCGCGTGCGACGCGGTCCTGATAGCGCGAGAGAAGAGCCGCGGCATCCGGGTCGCCGCTCCGCGCGCGCTCTACGATGAGCGGGGCGCGCACTCGTTCGCCGGTGAGCCCCGTATACTGACGCTCGAACGAGGTGCCGGAGATCCAGGTTTCGATACATCCACGGCGACCGCAATAACACTGGGGCCCTGGGTACTCGTCGGCAGACTGCCACGGAAGGGGATTATGCCCCCACTCGCCGGCAATGCCATGCGGGCCGTCGTGCAGCGCACCCGCAATCGCTATGCCGCCCCCGCAGCCGGTGCCTAAGATGACGGCAAAGACTACCCGTTTCCCCGCCCCGGCGCCGTCGATCGCCTCTGAAAGCGCTAGGCAGTTTGCATCGTTCGCGCAGCGTATTTCGCGACGAAGCATCGTCTCGATATCGCCTTTGAACGGCTTTCCGTTTAGCCACGTCGAGTTTGCGTTCTTGACGAGTCCCGTGCTTTCAACGACGACGCCGGGTATGCCGATGCCGACCGTACCCGAGCCGCCAGTTTCGTGTTCCGCGCTCGCGATCAACTCGACGGTCGTTCTGACGGATTCAGCGTAATCGCCGCGCGGCGTGGGAACGCGGCGGCGCCATAGTTCTGCGCCGTCGTCCGACAACGCGATGGCTTCGATTTTGGTACCGCCCCAGTCGACCCCAATCCGCATGCCGGCGTTTATTAGCCGGCCGGCGCCGGTATCCGCCGTTAGCGCGTATAACGAATCGTCAGATTCGTCTCCCAAGTCTTGCCATTATCGACCGAAAAGGCTTGATCGAAGTTGAACGTGTGTGTCGACACGTTCGAAAAGATTTGCCGCACGTATACCATCCGCCGGTTATACGGCTCGCGATCGTATAGTACTCCTCGGCCGTTCTCGAACCGTCCGACGCTGGGCACGCCTAGAGTCCCGGTTATGGCATTTGCAAACCATACGGACCACTTGCGCGTGGCGGGGCTATAAAGGTGGAGCGCGCCGCCCACGATGTTCGTTTTGCCGTTGGTGACGACGAGCTCGCTCATATTACCTTGCCCGCTCCAAAGCTTGTGCGTCAAAAGCGTGCCGTGGAAATCGATCCAATCGTGCGCGCCGACGAGCCGGTGCCCCAGCAGGCGCAAGTGCGCCGTCCACGTCGGACCGAACTCGAAATCGAAGTCGTGAATGTTCGGATCGGCGGCGACCGTCTGCGCAGCGGCCGGAAGCATCGCGGCGAGAAGCGCAAGGCACACGAGGAGCACGCGTCGTTTCATTCGGTCACCTTCCAATCGCCGGTGCAACGCTCCACGGGGACGACGTGTGACGTCGCACGAGCGCTCGAGGCGCTAAAGAAGACCGGCTTCCGTCGGCCGCGAAAACGCACGGCATGGTCCGAAAGTTTTGCCCGATGCTTCGCGCCAATGCCGCATCGAACGGATGTGCGCAAAACTGGGAGAAATGAAGCGTTCATGACACGCCTCCATTATTGCCAGTGACGGAGCTCAGAATACGCCAAGCGGGCGTTGGGGAGCTGCCCGTTGCGGCCGACTACTGGAACGCCATCGTCAAAGAGGCGTGGAACGAAGATTGGGATCAAAAGTATCCGAACTGGCGAACGATGTTTATGACCGTCGTAGAGAAGCGAATGGCCCAGGGATTGCAGCGCTATTACGTAGCGCAAGCGGGCGTTGAAATCGCCGGCGTTGCAGGTGCGCAGGTCGGCGAAGCGTTTTTTGGTGCCGTTCGCGGATATATCGAAGGCGTTTACGTGGTGCCGGCGTTTCGCCGCCGTGGGGTGGCATCGCGCTTGATGCGCGAATGTGTCGATTGGCTGCGATCGATGCACTGTGATTCGGTCAGATTGCAGTCAACGGTCCAAGGCCGGCCGTTATACGAATCCTTGGGTTTCTCACCGACTGACGAGCTCGAACTTAAACTCAATGCTTCGAAGCAGTCGTTCGCAGAAACGTACCCCCTTCGACGGACTCAGGACACGTGATCTTTACTGACGGTGCCGGCCGCTAAGGAATGTCGTCGGGTTCGCCGTGATGCTCGTCGATCTGATCGTCTCGATTAGGGTTGACGCTATCATCACCGTACTTGTCACGTTCGCGGCGAACGACTTCGGCAGGGTCTAGGGGGGTGCCGTCACCGTCGGCGATGTCGGAAGCGATGTCCTCGTCCATGGGCGGGTTGTACCCGGCCCAACGGACCGAGGGCAGGGTGGTTGACAGGCTTAGAGGGTGCTTGGTATACTTAGCACAAGCCAAAGCACTGAAAGGAAACCGCACCAATCATGTCCGTCAACGTCGTCGAGTACTTCAACAAGCTCCAGGAAGAGGGGCTCAAGACCCTCAAGCAGAGCCAGGATGCGAGCCTTGCGGCTTTCAATGAGTTCCGTTCGTTCTCGAAGGAGCTCCAGGAGAAGCCCGGCACCATCCCGACCATCGAGAACCTCCCGACCCCGACCCAGCTCGTCGAGCTGTCGTTCAACTTTGCGACCCAAGTTCTCGAGCTCCGCAAGGCCTACACGCTGAAGATCGCCGAGATCCTCGTTGAGACCCAAAAGCAGACTGAGGCGACCGTCAGAGCCGCAGCGCAGCCGATCAAGCCCGTCAAGTAAGCACGACTCTCACGCGAAATAGACCGCTCGGCGTTTACGCCGGGCGGTTTTCGTTTTGGGATGCAGAACGTTGGCGCTATGGATCGACGGCAATTTCTATGCAACGCCGAACTGATCCGCATTCCGCGGTTGTCCCATACGGGTTAGACGCTCAGCGCAACGTGGTTTTTGCGATCGCGGCCGCAGCCGTCGCGCTGGTGGCGCTGCGCCCATGGCGCATTCCGTCGTGGATTTGGCCCGCGCTGGGCGCTGCTGCCGCTATCGCGCTGGGTTCGGAAACGTTCGCCGAGGCGTCGCAAGCGATCGCGCTCCAGTGGAACGTGCTGCTGTTCATCCTCGGGTTGATGGGCTTGGCGGCCGCAGCAGAGGAGAGCGGCGCCTTTGCGTGGCTGACCGACGTCGCGCTCGAACGCGCGGGCGGATCGCGACGGCGCCTTTTCGTGGTCCTGTTTCTCACCGGTGCCGTGCTGACGCTGGTGCTATCGAACGACGCGACCGCCGTAGTGCTAACCCCGGTCGTCTATCGCGCGATCGCCAAGCGCGGCGGCGACGCCATGCCGTTTCTCTTTGGCTGTACCTTCGTTGCCGACACCGCGTCGTTTGGGTTGCCGTTTGCCAATCCGGCCAACGTTTTGATTCTGCCGCACGCACGATTTTGGCCGTACGTCGCGCATTTAGGGCCGCCGCAGGTGTTGGCGATTGCGTTGAACCTCGTGATTTTCTTGGGGTTGTTCCGTACGCGCCTGCATGGCCGGTACGAAGTGCTATCTGCATCGCCGCCGAGCGCGCCGGCGCTGCGAACGCTCGCCGTAGCGGCGCTGGTTGCGGTAGCGTACGTGGTCGTGCTGGCAATACGATGGCCGCTGGGGCCGGTTGCGGTTGCCGGCGCGGCGATCGCGCTGGCCGTTGCGCGCGTCGCGCCGCGCGCGGCGTTGCGTCACGTCAGTTTCAGCACGTTCGCGCTGCTCTTTGGGTTGTTCGCGCTACTCGATGCAGTCGGGCGTGCGGGGTTCGAGGCGTGGTCGATGCACGCGATGGCGGCCACGCGAGAATGGGGAAGCATCGGGCTCGATGCGACGGCGGCCGGCGGTGCTGCATTCTTTTCTAATCTCTTCAATAATCTCCCGGTGGCGATTGTATCGTCGTACCTCGTTGCACGCGCGCCGGAACATGTCGCGTATCCGCTGATTGCCGGTGTCGATTTGGGCCCCAATTTAACGATGACCGGCTCGATCGCCACGATTTTATGGTCGTCGATGCTGCGCAAGCGCGGGGTGCACGTCAGCGCCCTCGAATATTTCCGCTTGGGGATAATCGTCGTACCGCCGACTTTAGGCGTAACGGTCTTGTGGCTCTGGCTTGTGCGGTAGGAACGGTATGATCGTAATATGATCGTATATTTTGTGAGGCATGGGATAGCAGAAGACGCCGATGCTTGGCACGGATCGGATGCGGAGCGCCCGCTTACCGATAAGGGGCGCGCCAAAATGGCTGCAATCGGTAAGCGTTTAGCCGAACTTGAGATCGAGCCGGATGCAATCCTGACGAGCCGGCTCGTGCGCGCTCGGCAGACTGCCGAAATCCTCGCGAAGGCGGTTGGCGCGGACGGCTGCGTGCAAGACGACGAGCGTCTGGCGGGCGGTTTCGACCTGCGACGACTCGGTGCAATCATAAAAGAACGTGCCGATGCGCAATGCCTCATCGTGGTGGGCCACGAACCCGATATGAGCGCGGTCATCGGTCACGCGATCGGAGACGGGCGCGTTGAGATGAAGAAGGGCGCGGTTGCGTGCGTCGAGTTTGGCGACCCGACGTCGCCGCGAGGCGAACTGCTATGGCTGGCAACGCCAAGGATCCTCATTGGCTAAATCGCGATCGCGAGCGCAGCGCGGTCGATCTTTTTCGTTACGTTTCGACGTTTGAGGCGGTTGCCGTCCGGCTCGGGCGAGAGGCGGCGGCATTGGGGATCGTCCTTGCTGCGCTGACGCTTATTTACGGAATCTACGTCGCAGCCGGTTTCTGGGATGCGACGCACGACAGTGGAACGATCGCCGTGCCGGCGCTCGAGGGGCCGGTCGCGCTCGTGCGCGACGGACGCGGCGTTCCTCACATCGTCGCAACATCCGAACGCGACCTGTTTTACGCGCAGGGATTTGCGGAGGCCACCGACCGGCTGTTCCAAATGGAGCTGACGCGGCGCTACGCGCTGGGCACATTGGCGGAGGTGTTAGGCCCGCGCGCTTTGCAAATCGACGAGGAGCAGCGCGCGTACGGCGTGCGCGACATTGCTGCGGCGCAGTGGCGGCATCTGTCTTCGCGCGATCGGGCGAACTTACAATCTTTTGCCGCAGGCGTTAATGCGGCGATGGAGCGTCAACCGTCGCCGGTCGAGTTTCGCTTGCTGCTGTATCGACCGCGGCCGTGGACCGTGGAGGATTCGCTTTCGGTAGCGCTCGCCGTATCGATTGCACTTGGCGATTCCTATAACGACGTGCTCGAGCGCAACGACGTCTGGCAGCGTCACGGCGCTGCCGTCTTTGCCCAGCGCTATCCGTTGAGCGATCCGAAATACGATGTCACCCTTTCCGGCGATCGCGTCCGCCCTTCGGCGTCGCGTCCTTCGGCTGCTGCGCGCGGGATGACCGCACTAAACGACGGTCGTGAGCAAAAGCCGCGTATCGGCAGCAATGCGTGGGCGGTCGGAGCATTGCGGGGCGCCGGCGGTCGAGCGCTGCTGGCCAACGATCCGCACTTAGAGCTGACGATTCCCGGATTGTGGTACGTCGTCGACTTGCGCGCGCCGGGAATACACGTTGCCGGTGCCGCGATTCCCGGCGCGCCCGGCGTCGCGTTGGGACATAACGAGCGTGTTGCCTGGGGCGCGACTAATGCCGATGTGGCGAGTACGAGCGTCTACGAAGCCGGCAAACTCGCGCCGGGCGGCTGGCATATCGAGCGGTTTGGCGTGCGTTTTGGAGCGACCGTGACGCGCGCGTATTACCATAAGGGCGAGTTCTTCGGCGCGAACGATCCTTACGACGGCAATCGGCTCGTGCTCGTAAGGTGCGCTCATTTATATGGGACGAGTCCCATCGCAACGTTTTTGTCGCTCGATCGTGCGCGCAGCACCGGCGAGGCAGCGCGGGTGCTGTCGCAATACGCCGGGCCGGCCGAGAACTTCGTCTTCGCCGACACGAGCGGTGCGGTCGCGTATCATCTCGCCGGAACCGTCCTCGACGATCCCGCATGGGGACGCTACGTTCACCGGGCACGAGACCCTCGCGTAAGGCTCGCGCGGATCGGCTACGCCGATCTGCCGTCTCAAGCGCCGCGTCGCGATGCAGCGATTGTCACCGCAAACAACAAAATCTACAGCGGCGGCTATCCTTACCGGTTGGCGGCTTTTTTCGATCCGCCGTACCGCGCATATCGCATCGCCGCGCTTCTGCACGAGCGCAGCCGCTACGACGTTACCTATTTTGAGAAGATGCAGCTCGACGAAATCTCGCCGGTCGATCGCGAGTTTGCGCGCCGATTGACCGAGTTTGCAGCTGCGAGCGGAAATCGGGACCTCGTAGCGGCGTTGCGTGGGTGGAACGGGTCGTTCTCCTCGAGCTCGCGTTTGGCGACGGTCGTGCACGCGGTACGAGCTGGTACGCAGGCGAGCGCGCCGTCGTTATATGCGGCCTTGGAAGCGCTGCGCAGCGGCGGTGCGGAATGGAACCTCAATGCGGATCTCGCGGGCGAGTTGTATTACCTGGGGGACGGCACGGAATCGTGGGGCCGCGCGGGTGCGGTGAACGTCGAACATCCGCTCGCGCCGCTGCATTTCGGATTTCTCAACGGCGCAACGTTTCCGGGCGCGGGTGACGAGTACACGATTCGCCTGCAAGAGCCCGGCTTCGCGCAGAGTTTCCGGGCGGTTTGGGCCGTGGGCGATTGGGACGCCGGCGGTTTGGCCATCCCCAGCGGCGAGTCGGGAAGGCCCGGATCGGCCCACTACCTCGATGAATCGAAGGCTTGGATCGCCGGCCGGATGGAACCGCTGCCGTTTACTCCCGCCGCCGTCGCCGCGGCAGCCCGCGCGACCCTGACGCTCGCCCCGCAATAAACAAGCGAGCCGTGGTACCGATCCCCGACTTCGCGTTCAGGGGGCACCGCGGCTCGCGACCTGGAGTGATTCCATCAAAGCAGCTTCCGAATCGGTAGTCAACTCTAACTATGTGGCGAATCCCCTTCGAGAGGCCTAATGGCCCTGGGGCCGGGCCACACTCGCGCACGCTCACCGGACGAAGGAGCTTTTCGCATGTCCCTATCGATTATTGCCCTATTTCTAGCGATTTTTGGATTGCATTCGGGCTTCCATCCAGCCGATAGCGGCGGGCAAGTCCCCTCCGCTCGGGCGATCGTCCAACCGGCCGATTCCGGCGGACAAGCACCCTCGGCTCCGAAGCCGGCCGATTCCGGCGGTCAGGTGCCCTCTGCCAAGTAATAGTTAACTCACTAGGGCGAGCTCGCTCGGGCGTATAACTCTAACGCATGGAATCCACGACCTCCATTAAGGTGGCCGGGCTACTGCGCGCAGGGAGGTATCGCGAGGCTCGCGAGGCGTTGGAATCCGCCTCGGATCAGGTCGAACCGCTCGAGCGAGCTCGCTTTTACTTGACGCTCCGCCAGTTCGGTGAAGCCGAAACACTCGCTGCGCAACAGATCGGGTCGCCCGATGCGTCGTTGCGTTCCTTGGCGGCTGTGATCGTCAACGCCGCGCGCGCCGCTCAAGGGTTACCCGACTCCAGCAGCGTCGAACTCGCCGATCTCAAAGGCGAGAATCTCTCGACGGCTTTATTTTACATCGCGTTGGCGGCGTACTATCGCAACGATTTCGCGGCGGCGGAAACGTGGCTTACGGCGCACGCGCCGGCACAACCGGCAATGCGCGCGCGCTACATGATTCTCCGCGGTTTCGCTGCTGCCGGTCGCGGCAATATGGCTACGCAGCTCGAGCTCTGCGACGCCGCCGCAAAATTGTTGCGTAAGTCGGCGCCCGACGAAACGTACTTGTTGGCTTCCGCGGCGCACGTGACGGGCGTTCTGCTTAGGGAACTGCCGTGGGAAGGCTATGAGTATCTCGAAGATCTCGAGCGCGAGATTCCTTGGCCCGACGATTTGAAACTTTGGCGTTTCCAGCTGCTGCGCGCGCTTGGCTGGAAACTGGCGCTCAACGGCACGTATCTCGAAGCTATGCGGCACCTACTGCGAGCGACGCTCTACACCGACGATCCCGTTCGCCGCGCGTATGCACTGCTCGATAGCGCCGCCATCGCCATTTTCGCCAACGAGAGGGTGACGGCACGTTCCGAGTATACGGTTGCGTCCGACACGATCGGCGCAATCGACTGGACACAGGTGCACGACGAGACCATCTCCGTCCTTCCGTATGCCGCTCAGATTGCCGCCGAGCTTCGCGACCCTGACCGCGCGCGCGAGTTGTACGAACTAGCCGTGCGGTTTCAAAAACAGATAGGCGTCACGTGGGCATTCGCTCACGACGAACGTTTCGGCGGTTTTTTGCACGAAGCAGCCGCGTTCGCGTTCTTCGACAGCAAACGCAAGTGCGCTATCCGCGAAGCGGAAAGTGCGTACGAAATCTTCTCACGTATCGGCTATGCGTGGCGGGCCGGACGGTTGGCGGCATTGCTGTACTCTGCGACGCACGACGCGCAATGGCATGCGCGCGCCGAAGAATGGTTCGGGTATTACCCGAACGGTCCGCTGCAGCGTCTGCTTCCCGGCAAATCCGCGCGCCGGAAAACCCTTCGACCGCTCTCGCCGCGTCAACGCGAGGTCTTCCGCCTGATGCGTGAAGGAAGGACCGCAGCAGAAATTGCGGCACAACTCGGCATCTCGACACTCACCGTTCGCAATCACGAGCAAGCGGTGATGAGATACTACAAGGTGCACCGACGATACGACCTGCTGCAGGTCGCCGAGTAAGGCCGCCGATGTTCGCCGCTCAAACCTCATGGGGTGCCCTGGATGCGGCATTGCTTGCGCTGGTAGCGGTCCTCGCGACGCTGCTTCTGTGGTTGAGGTTCGGGCGCCGAATCACCACACGCCTCACGCATCTGATTCGTCAAGCCGAGAGCTTCGGCGAAGAAGAGGAACGCAATGGCGCGCTGGCGCGTTATCGTCTGCTTGCCGAACAGGCGCGGGACGCGATCCTCTTCCTGCGGCGCTCCGATGCGCGGATTCTGGAGGCAAACCGCGCAGCCGTCGAGCTTTACGGCTACTCGCCCAACGAGCTGCTGCGCATGAGCGGTTACGATTTACGAACGCCGGAAGCGGCAGCCCGTGCCGATCAAGAGATTCCCAAGGATCGCTTATTCAACCTCACACTCGAAACCGAACACCGCAATAAGGACGGCGACGTGATCCCGGTCGAGGTATCGATGCAGAGCGCCGAGCTCGACGGCGAACACGTCGTGTTGAGCGTCATTCGCGACATCACCCAGCGCCGGCGGGCCGAAAGAACCGTCCGAGATGCCCTTGCACAAGCCCTGGAAGCGTCGCGGCTCAAAAGCGAGTTCGTCGCTACGATGAGTCACGAGATTCGCACGCCGATGAACGGCGTGATCGGCATGACGGAATTGCTCCTTAACACGCCGCTGAACGAAGAACAGCGTCAATACGCGAGGACGGCGAGTGAATCGGCCCAAGCGCTGCTCGGCATCATCAACGACATATTGGATTTTTCCAAAATCGAAGCCGGCAAGGTCGAGCTCGAGACGGTGGAAATCGATCTTCTTCGCAAGATCGAAACCATCGGCAACCTGTTGAGCATGCAGGCACACGCCAAGGGCATCTCGCTGATGACGTACGTCGATCCCGCGATTCCGTCGCGTCTGCTCGGCGACCCGGTTCGGCTGCGCCAGATTCTTCTCAATCTCACCGGCAATGCGATCAAGTTCACCCTAGAGGGCGGAGTGGTGGTTTCCGCCGATCTGGTGTCGCGCGAAGCCGCCAGCGCGCGCGTGCGGTTTACGGTCAAGGATACCGGCATCGGGATCGAGCCCGACCTCATTCCTCATCTGTTCGCGCCGTTTACGCAAGGCGACGGCGCGACGACGCGCCGCTTCGGCGGCACGGGATTAGGACTTACGATCACCAAGCATCTGGTCGAAGCGATGGGCGGCGCGATTAGCGTTGAAACCGAGCCGCGCAAAGGATCCACGTTCTCGTTTTCTTTAAACCTGCCGATCGCCCGCGAAGCCGGGCGGGAGCCGCGGGAAGAGCTTCATGGGTTGCGGGCGCTCGTCGTCGACGACGATATCATCGCGCGCGACGTTCTTGGCCGCTACGTGGCGTCATGGGGACTCCACGCAACGACGGCTGAAACCGGCTCCCAATCGCTCTACGCGCTGCGATCGGCGATTCGGCGCAACGCGCCGTTCGACGTAGCAATCATCGATCTTCGACTGGCCGAAACCGACGGGATCGAACTCGGCAAGGCAATTCTCGACGATCCGGAACTGCATGCGACCAAGCTTATCCTGATCACCGCGTTTCAGGGCTCGTCGACGGGCAACGAAGCCATCGCTGCGGGTTTCAGCGGCTTCCTGACAAAGCCGATCCGTCAGTCGCAGCTCTACGACAGCATTGCCAATGCCGTGCTCGGCAAGGCTCCGACGGCTGTTAACGATGTCGTGCACGTCGTCCCGTTTTCTTCCAATCGCGAGCGAATTCTGCTCGCCGAGGATAACGCCGTCAACCAGCAAGTCGCGATCCGCCAACTCGAGCGACTGGGATTCGATGTGGAGATAGCGGTCAACGGCGCCGAAGCCGTCAAGCGCGCCGAGGGGGGGCGCTTCGATCTGATCTTCATGGATTGCCAGATGCCGGTGATCGACGGCTTCGAGGCAACGCGGCGCATTCGGCGTTATGAAACGCAAACCGGCCGCCGCATACCAATCATTGCCATGACGGCCAATGCGCTGTCGAGCGACCGTCAGAACTGCTTTGCCGCGGGCATGGACGACTACGTCTCCAAACCGGTGAGCATGGAGAGGCTGCGGGACGTTCTGCAGCGCTGGCTGCACAAAGCGGCTAAGCCCGTCTTCGACCGCGCGCGGCTCGCCGGGCTCTTCGCGGGCGACGCTGTCGGAGAGCGCGATTTCCTCGAGATGACGTCGTTGACGATGCAATCGCTGTGCGCGCGCATCGCGAGCACGGCGAACGACCACCGGCTGATCGAACTCGCGCACGAGCTCAAAGGAGCTGCCGGCAACGCCGGCGCGGCAGAGATCGCGCAGATTTCGGAAGCTCTCGAACGAGAGCTCAAAGGGAACGCCGGCCAGCCTGCTATTCGCGGCACGATTAAAGCGTTAAGCGCGGCCTGCGATCGCTTGCAAAATCATCTCGATGCAGAAATGAAAGGGGAGGTTGCGAGGTAAAAGATGCTCGTTCTCGCCGTGGACGACTCGGATCTCAACCTCACGGTCTACCGCAGCGTTCTTTCGCGTATCGAAGAGGTGAGCGTCGTCTCGTTTACTCAGCCGCATCTCGCGTTAGACTGGGCGCGGAAATACTCGCCCGATCTCGCGATCGTCGATTACCACATGCCCGGGCTCAATGGCCTCGAGTTCCTCGAGCGCTTTCGGCAGAACCCGCATACGAAGGAGACCCTGGCCGTGATGATCACGGCCGATGCGCAGCGCGACGTTCGGCACCGCGCGCTGTCCAGCGGCGTCAACGATTTTCTCAACAAGCCAATCGATCCGGTGGAGTTTCAAGCTCGGGTTCGCAATTTGCTCGAGCTCGCGAACCGGCGAAAGCAGATGGCGGAGCATGCGGCGTTGCTGCGCTCCGAAGTCGAGCGTGCCACCGAGGCCATTGCATCTCGCGAGATCGAAACGATTTTACGCCTGACGCGAGCGGCCGAATTTCGAGACGACATCACCGGAATGCACGTCATCCGCGTAGGACACATCTGCGCGACGCTCGCACGAGCCGTGGCTAAGTCGGAAGAAGAGTGCAGGAGGTTTCTCTTAGCCGCACCGATGCACGACATTGGGAAGGTCGCGACACCTGACGGGATCTTGCTCAAGCCGGGCGCGCTCACGCCGGACGAGTTCGAAATAATGAAACTGCACACGATCGCGGGTTATGAGATTCTCAAGGACAGCGCTTCGGCGATGCTGCAGCTCGCCGCCGAGATTGCGCTCACGCATCACGAGCGATTCGACGGGAAGGGCTATCCACGGGCGCTGAAGGGAGCGGAAATTCCACTCAGCGGCCAACTTTGCAGCATCGCCGACGTGTTCGACGCGCTAACGTCGGAACGCCCGTATAAGGAGGCTTGGACTATAGAGAGAGCCGTCGAACACATCGACGCAGCGCGGGGAACGCAGTTCGATCCCGAACTCGTGGACATTTTCCACCGCAGTTTCGACGAGATCGCCGCAATCAAACGGCGTTTCGGTGCGAGCCATCCGGGAACGTTGACGAGTATCCGCAACGCCTCTTGAGCCGGCGGTGAAACGTGAAATAGCCGGAAGGTTTTGCCTACCGGCTGGCCGATTATCCGTGGATGCAGCTCGGAATGATTGGTTTGGGGCGCATGGGCGCCAACATGGTGCGCCGTTTGATGCGTGCCGGGCACACCTGCGTCGTGTACGACCGCGACGCGAGTGCCGTCAAAGCATTGGCCGATGAAGGCGCGCAGGGCGCAGCCTCCGTCGAGGAGTTCGTTTCGAAGTTAACGCCACCACGTGCCGCTTGGTTGATGGTTCCGGCCGGCGTCGTCGACAGCGCGATCGCGGAAATGTCGCCGCTGCTCGCCAAAGGCGACGCGCTCATCGACGGCGGCAACTCGTATTACATCGACGATATCCGGCGCGCGAAGGCGCTGGAGGGCAAAGGCATCGACTATCTCGACGTCGGCACGAGCGGCGGCGTCTGGGGACTGGATCGCGGTTATTGCATGATGATCGGCGGCCCGGACGCGTCGGTGAAGCGGCTCGATCCGATCTTCGCGGCGCTTGCACCCGGACGCGGCGCGATCGATCGCACACCGGGACGCGACAAGCTCGGCGGAACGGCCGAGATGGGATACGTGCACTGCGGGCCGAGCGGTGCGGGACACTTCGTGAAGATGGTGCACAACGGCATCGAATACGGCATAATGGCCGCGTACGCCGAAGGGCTGAGCATTCTGCAATCTGCTAACGTCGGCAAGCAGAAGCAGGTCTACAATGCGGAAACCACGCCGTTGCGCGATCCGGAAAACTATCAATACGATTTGAATCTTACCGACGTTGCCGAGGTTTGGCGCCGCGGCAGCGTCATCGCGTCGTGGCTGCTCGATCTCACCGCCGCAGCGTTGACCGAAGATCCGAAGCTGGCGCAGTTCGAAGGACGCGTGTCCGATTCGGGCGAGGGCCGATGGACGATCAAGGCGGCAATCGACGAAGCCGTTCCGGCTCCAGTGCTAAGCGCTGCGCTCTTCGCGCGATTCAGCTCGCGCGGTAATGCCGAGTTCCAGAATAAGCTGCTCTCGGCAATGCGGTACGAGTTCGGCGGTCACCTCGAGCAGCAGTAATAATCATTGGCAGTGCTGATGCTCGCCGCCCTCGGACTGGCGTTGCTCGTTTTCTTGACGTAGCGTATCGCGCTGTTGCGGCGTCAGGACCGCGAGGACGCTCTGGCGGAGTTGGCGCATAGCGTTGAAGTCGAGCGACGAGCCGGCCGGATGCGTTTGTGAGAACTGCACGATCAGCGATTGAATTTGGTTCTGCTGCTGCGCACTCAAACCCAGCGATGAAAGACGGCGCATCGTGCGATCGTAGAGCTTTTGCTCTGTCGGCGTTACGCGAGGCGCGCACGGTGAGGTTTGAGGCGAGACCTGCGCGACCGCGACGCCGGTGCCGGTTACCGGGAGAATCGCGAAGATGATACCGATGATTAAAGTCTTCATTCGGTTCTCTTCAGGGACGTCGCGGACAGCCCTGTACTGGCGTATTAAAGGTTGATGGGAATGGCCGTTTGCCGCAGCGAGCCCAAACAAGTTGTTTTCACGCGGATTGATTCCCTAGGTTAAGCGATCGGGGCGGTCTTAAAGCCGAAGCGCTCGTAAAATCGAATCGCGCCGGCGTTCTTCTGGAACACCCACAATTGGAGCGACTCGTTGAGGACCATCGCTTGCTTCAGCAGCTGCGCGCCGATACCGTGACGTTGGTGGTCTGGATGAACGTCGAGATGCTCGAGCCAGCCGTGACGAAACGCGCAATAACCGGCGACGTTGCGGTCTATCTCGGCAACCATGACGGTGCTACGCTGCAAAACGGTTGAGAAGAAGCTAAGGCTCTCCTCGTGCGTCGTTCTTTCCGCCTCGCCGGTAAAAACGGTCAAGCGAGACGGTCGACGACCGACGGCGCGTCCGCAGCAGGCAGGTAGGCGTTGACGATCGTCAGCGGATCGTGCGCGGAAATCTCCGGCAGCGGATCGCCCGAGTTCTCGCGGCGAACTGCGCGCAGGGCGTCGACGGCGTCGGGTAATGCGTACTGCTCGCCGACGATTGAGGCGATGAAACGGCCGCCGCGAATTTCGCCGCGCGCTTCCAAGCGACGCAGCGCAAGCAGCACCTCCCGCCACCTCGGTGCGATCGACTCGCGTGCCGCAACGTCGCGGAAGACGACGCCCCATCGTGCCAGCAGACGGCGCGCAAATGATTCGGCGTCGATGGCATCGGCCGTTCCGACTAAACGCGTCCACCGGCCGCCTGAGGAACGCGGCCGCGCGCGCAGACCTTTTTCGCCCAAGCGCCGTTTGGCATCGATGAGGGAGCGTAACGCATCGAAACCGTCGGCGGTAACGAGTCCGGCCGCGACGAGCTGCCACAGAGCCTCCTCGACTTCGGCTGCGAGGCGTTTCGCGCCGCGCACGATCTCCGCGAAGAACGGAGCGCCCCGGCGGTCGATTTCGCCGAGCACGTCGATTGCGGCGTGCGAGAGGCCGTCGGGATCGGCCGGGCGGCGCACGATGAGCTCCTCCGAGTCGACGCGAGTGAAGAGCGATATGGGCGCGAGCTTCGTCGGGCGCACGCGCCGTTTGCGGTCTTCGTCGACCGGCGTTAGCGCCGGATGCGGCGTGAGGCGTCCCCACATCACCTCGCCCGAATAGCAAAGCCGATCGAGAAACTCGGATTTGTAGCCTGCAACGCGCTTCGGAAGAATCTGCGTTTCCCACGCAGCGGCGGGGATTTCGTATCCTTCGAGCTGGCGGATGACTTGCAGCGTTCCGTCGATGCCGTGAAGCAGCGACGCGACGTGCTGCCAGCGATAGAGAAAACGCGCGTACACGTCGGTCGTAACCGGTTCGATCTCGCGGCGAAGCTGACCGATGGTGAGGCGATGGATGCGCGCCAGCACGCGGCGATTACACCATTCCTCGTTCGAACCGGCACTGCGCGCTTCGCGAAATTGCCCGCGCAGGACTTGCCCTTCGGTTTCCAGCTTGATCATCGACGCAGCGACGGCTTCTTCGTCGACGCCGAGCGTCCGTGCCAGCTCCTGTACCGTTACGGGGCCGCTGCACTCCAGCCAGCCGCGGACGATCTCGGTGAGCGCATCTTGCGGTTGCTCCGGTACGTTCATGCCGGGAACGCCTGCAATCTGCGGCTGCGGCGTTGCCTCCGGAAAGACTTTGCGTGCCAGCTCGAGGCGTTCGGCACATACCCACTTGCCGTTGAGTGAAGCGGCGCGATTCTGCGCCGCGAGCTCGTCGAACCATTGCTGCCAGGCGGAGACCGGAGGGATGACGGTGAGCGTTGCCAGCGCGTCGTGGAGTTCCTCGGCGTCGCGCACGACCGGCCACGATTCTTGCGCGACCTCGGCGATGGCGGCCGAATCCAGAATGCCGGCGCCGTCGAAACCGGTTCGCGTGATGCGGCGCAGCTGCACCGCGCGCGTACGGCGTTCTTCCAGCGGCGCGTCGTCCAGATACGCATACGGGTTAGCATTTAGAATTTCGTGGCTAAACTGCGACGGCTCCGAGGTATCGACCGTAACGGTACGAATCGCGCCGCGCTCGATTCCGCCTAAAACCTCGCCGAGGCCGTCGAGATCCATCGCTTCGTGCAGACAGTTCTCGATCGTTTCGCGCACGAGCACGTGGTCGGGGATACGAATCGGTCCGGTGAGATTCTCCGGGCACGCTACTTGATCGGGAAATACGGATGCGAGCAAATCGTCGGCGCGCATGCGCAGCAACTGCGGTGGGACTTTGCGCCCCCCGCGCTGGCGCAAGATCGCCAGCGACCGCATCGCATTCCAGCGCCAACGCGCTTCGAACATCGGCGCCGGCAGCAGGGCTTGCGTGAGCACCTTTTCGACACTGGCCGCTTTGACGTATTCGAAGACGGCTTCGAGCGGAAACGCGTGCTGCTCGGACAGCGAAATGCAGATGCCGTTATCGGTAGCCGCCGCTTGCAACTCGAAGTTGAAGCCGACGCAAAAGCGCTTGCGCAGCGCGAGTCCCCACGCCCGGTTTATGCGCGCACCGAAAGGAGCGTGGATGATGAGCTGCATTCCGCCGCCTTCGTCGAAGAAGCGTTCGGCGACGATCGTATCGCACGTGGGAACGACGCCGAGCGACGTCTTTCCAACGCGCACGTAGTTGACGATCTGCTCGGCGCCCGAACGGTCGACGCCGCACTCGTCGAGCAGCAGCGCGAGCGCTTCGTCGTCGGAACGCTCGTCGATCGCGCGGCGAAGCTGGGAGACTTCGTGCGAGAGCTCGATAGTGCGTCCTAGCCCTTCCCCGTTCCAGAACGGTACGGTCGGCGGCGCACCGTGTGCGTCTTCGACGCGCACCGTACCGGCTTCGACGCGACGAATCTTCCACGACGTCGTGCCGAGCAAAAAGATGTCTCCCGCCAAACTTTCGATTGCGAAATCTTCGTCGAGCGTCCCGACGAGATGGCCGTCGGGCTCGGCCACTACACGATAGTTTGCTACCTCGGGAATCGCACCACCGCAGGTAATTGCCGCGAGCCGCGCTCCGCGACGGGCGCGCAGCATACCGTTGACCCGATCGTAGTGCAGAAACGTTCCGCTGCGCCCTCGCGAGGTTGCGATACCGTCGGCGAGCATCGACACTACTTCGTCAAAATCTTTGCGCGGTAAATCGCGGTAAGGATACGCGGTGCGCACCAGAGTGAAGAGCTCGCCATCTTTCCAATCTCGCGTCGCGCATGCGGCGACGATTTGCTGGGCCAGAATGTCGAGCGGAGCCGTCGGAATAACGAGCGCATCCATGCCGCCGCCGCGCATGGCGCGCACGAGCGCCGCACATTCGACCAGCTCGTCACGCGTGGTGGCGTAGATGGTTCCCTGCGGCTTGGCGCCGATCCAGTGTCCGGAACGCCCGATGCGTTGCAGGGCCGTGGCGATCGCACGCGGGCTGCCGAGCTGCACGACGCGATCGACGGTGCCGATATCTATGCCCAGCTCCAGCGACGCGGTTGCCACGACCGCGCGCAGCTCGCCGTTCTTCAAGCGGTTTTCGGCCTCGAAGCGCGCTTCGCGGGCAAGGCTGCCGTGGTGCGGCATCACGAGACCGGGACCGAGCCGTTCGGTCAGCGCGAACGCGACGCGTTCGCTCATGCGGCGGGTCGGCACGAAGATGAGCGTCGTGCGATGCGCGAGCACGGTGTCGGCCAGCCTGTCGTAGATCTCCGCCCACATCTCGCCGCTGGCGACCGCCCCCAGTTCGTCGCCCGGAACGGTGACGTCGAGTTCCATTGGACGGCGGCTGCCGACGTCGACGATCTTGGCCGTTGGGCTCAGGAACTCGGCGACGGACTCGAGCGGACGCACCGTCGCGGACAGGCCAATTCGCTGCGGCTTCATACCGCCGTTGCTCGTAACGAGGTCGTCGAGCTGTCCGAGCGTGAGTGAGAGATGCGATCCACGCTTGCTGTTGGCCATTGCGTGAATCTCGTCGACGACGACGGTCGAAACGTTGGTGAAGAGCGCTCGCGACCTTTCGGCGGTGAGTAAGATGTAGAGCGACTCCGGCGTCGTGACCAGCACGTGCGGAGGCTTGCGCAGCATTTGCTTGGCGCTGGGCCGGAGTAGTATCGCCGGTGCGCACCGCCGTGCGAATACTCTGCAGCGGCGTGAACGTTTCGACGGAACGCGCGACGAGTTCGGCCAACGGCAGCTCGAGATTCTTGCGAACGTCGTTGGTTAGGGCTTTGAGCGGCGAGACGTAAACGACCAGGGTCGCGTCGGGGAGGCGCCCGTCGGCGGCACGGGCCACCAGGTCGTCGAGACAGATAAGGAAGGCGGCCAGCGTCTTACCGGAGCCGGTCGGCGCCGAGACGAGTACGTCGCGGCCTTCTCGTATGAGCGGCCATGCCTCGATTTGAGGCTCGGTCGGCCTGGCAAACCGGTCGGTAAACCAAGCTCCAACTAAGGGATGGAACGACTCCCGCATTTTAAGGTAGAACCGCAGACCGGCCGGCGCGGATGCACGTGACTCAGCAGCAAGGGGATCGCTGCGGTTCCGGCCCGGCAGCGGTTAATCGTGCGCAGACTCGAACGACTGACGGCATGATGTTTGCGATTGCAGCGATCGTGCTTCCCAACGGCTGGGAGATCCATCAACCGCCAGGGTTGATGACGTATACCGACACGATGCCGCAGGGTGCGGCTGCTTCGCCGGACGGCACGACGCTCGCCGTCGTCGAGTCGGGTTTCAATCCGCCTACGCTGCGCCTCTATTCGACAAACGATCTTACGCAAGTCGCGTCGATTCCGCTCAAAGGCGCGTTCGGGCGACCGGTGTGGCTGGACGGCAATCGCATCCTCGTGGCGGGTGCAAATGCCGACGCGATCTTCGTCGTCACGGTCAAGCCGCAGTCGGTCGCGCCGATACCGATGGGCAAAGGTTCGTATCCGACCGCGGTTGCCGCTCACGATGAAGACGTGGCCGTTGCGGTCGATACCGGCGGATCGGTCAGAATCGGTACCCTCTCGACGGTCGCTTCCGCAAAGCCGGTGCGTATCGGAAAGCATATCGGCGGCCTCACGTTTGCCGATGGTGGGCGCGTCCTCGCCGCATCGGATTGGTCGAGCGATCGGGTCGTGCTCGTCGACACGCACACTCTGGCCGGGCGAGCCGTTGCGACCGGGCTGCATCCGTCGGATCTGCTGACGGTAGGGCCGCTGCTTTACGTGGCCGAGAGCGACAACGACTCGGTCGGCGTTTACGATCCGAGCTCCGGGCGGTTGCGTAACCGTATCCCGGTTAGCGACGGCCCGTTCAGCGGTGCATCGCCCAACTCGCTGGCCGCAGGTCGCGATTCCGTTTTCGTTACGCT
The DNA here is from genome assembly GCA_963715435.1 of Vulcanimicrobiota bacterium. Classification (GTDB taxonomy): domain Bacteria; phylum Vulcanimicrobiota; class Vulcanimicrobiia; order Vulcanimicrobiales; family Vulcanimicrobiaceae; genus JAFAHZ01. Next base: position 334,293 of record OY970243.1, on the reverse strand, counting down.
CGGCGCCGCAAATACCGTTGCCGAAATACGCGACGGCCGCGTCGTCCGGCGAGTGGAGAGCGGCTGGTATCCGACCGCGGCCGTTGCGATCGCCGGCCGGCTCTTTGTGGTTGACGGAAAAGGTGAAGGCACGCGGCCCAATCCGCTTTTCGATGCGAAACACCGCAACTTCCTATACTACATCGGGGCGATTCAATACGGATCGATTCGCGCGTATAACCTCAGCGCGCCGGCGGTCGGGGCAAATCCGCAGGGGCAGACCGGTTGGCAAGCGCGGCCGGCAGCGACGATCGTTCGCAAAGACGGCCCGATTAAGCACGTGCTGTTCATTTTGAAAGAAAATCGTTCGTACGATCAGGTGCTCGGCGACATGCCGCAAGGAAATGGCGATGCAAAACTCACGTGGTTCGGCGCAAAGGTGACGCCGAATCAGCATACGTTCGCGGCGCGGTTTGGACTGTTCGACAATGCCTACGCAAGCGGCGAGGTCAGCGAGAGCGGTCACAACTGGGCCGACGGCGCCTTTGCCAACGACTACGTTGAGCGGACGTGGCCGGTCAACTACGGCGACCGCGGCAACGTCGACGACTTAACGTCCGGCACGGGCGCCGCCAAGCCGAAGAACGGATACATGTGGGAGTCGGCGCAACGCGCGCACGTCAGTTTCCGCGATTACGGCGAGCTTACCGATACCCCGAACCTGACCGGTATCGGGACGACGAACGCGCCAAGCCTTGCCGGCCTGTACGATATCCGGTACGTCGGGTGGAACTTGGATTATAGCGATCTCGACCGCGTAAAGGAGTGGAAGCGCGAGTTCGACGCGTTCGTGCGCACCGGAACGCTGCCGCAACTCGAGTGGATGTGGTTGCCGAACGACCACACCTACGCAAGTAAACCGGGCAAGATGACTCCGGAAGCGTACGTTGCTACCAACGATTACGCGGTCGGGCAGATCGTCGATACCATCTCGCATTCGAACGTCTGGGGCTCGACGGCGATCTTCATCATCGAAGACGACGCGCAGGCCGGCCCCGACCACGTGGGCGACCAGCGCACGACGCTCTACGTCGCGTCGCCGTACTCGCGCGGCGGCGTGCGCAGCGAACATTATTCGACGCTTTCAGTGCTTCGCACGATCGAGCTGATGCTCGGGATGGCGCCCCTCTCGAAATATGACGCTATGGCGAGCCCGCTCTATGCGGCGTTTAGCGATAGGCCCGACTTGCGCCCGTATACGGTAATTTCGCCGAAGATTGACGTGCGCGCGCGCAACGTCGCCTCCGCGTATGGCGCGAAATTGAGCGCAGCCATGAATTTCAGCCGTCCGGATGCGGTGAACCCAGTCTTGTTCGATGAAATCTTAGCGCGCAACGTTGGATTGTATTCAAAATAGTGAGATTGTGGGCGACGGACTCTCCGGCTGCGCCTAGGATGGACGCAACGGGAGGTAGCTCTAATGAATCGTCGCGCGCTTTTAGGGATTTGCGTTGTCCTAGCGTTTGAGGCTTGTTCGTCGCCCGGAGGGAATCGAGCGCTGCCGGCCGGCCAATCGATGGCGGCGAACCGGACGAATCAAGGTTACACGATTCGGGTGCTCGGGTCGCTCGGCGGAACGAACAGTGCGGCCAATAGCATCAACGGTCTCGGTTGGGCGATGGGCGTTTCGTTTCTCCCCGGCAACGCCACGATGCACGCTACGATTTGGAAGCGTCATGCGCCGATCGACCTCAAGACGCTGGGAGGACCGAACAGCGCGATCGAATGGCCGGTTTCCAACGACAGCGGATACGCTTCGGGCATCTCGGAAACTGCTACGCCGGATCCGCTCGGTGAAAGCAAGAGCTGGAGTTGTCATGCGTTTCTGCCGGATGGCGGAAGTTCGGGCGATACGTGCCTTGGATTCGTTTGGCATAACGGATCGATGACTGCGCTGCCGACGGCCGGCGGCAACAACGGCTACGCCGCCGGAATGAATCAGAACGGCACGATCGCCGGATGGGCGGAGACGAGTAAAAAAGACTCTACCTGCGTGGCGCCGCAGCAGCTGCAGTTCGTTCCGGTGACGTGGAATGCATCGACCTTGGGGCTGCAGCAGCTGCCTACACTTACGGTCAAGGGAAAGACCGATCCCGACGGCGCCGCAACGGCGGTGAACCGCAGACGAGAAGTGGTCGGCATTTCGGGCATCTGCGATCAGGCCGTCGGGCGCTTTACCGCGCGACACGCCGTCGCGTGGATTCATGGTACCGCTACGAAACTCAAGACGATCGGCGGCATCGCATGGAACACGCCGGCCGCGATCAACGATCGTGGGCAAATCGCGGGCTTCCTAGACAAGCCGGGAAAGTCCGATCGCCAAGGGAATCCGAACTTCATCTCGGCGATTTGGGAAGATCGCGCGAGCGCCCCGACCATCATCGGAACGCTTCCCGGAGACACGCTGAGCGAGCCGACGAGCATCAACAACGATGGCGTGGTGCTCGGGGTCTCGTTCCCCAGTTCCCACGTCTACCTTTGGAAGAATGGTAAGATGACGGATTTTACCAAGTTGGTTGCAGCGGCTTATCCGAACTTAGCGATGGTTAGCGTCGGCGGAATCAACGACGCCGGCCAGATCGCCGGCCAGGCGTGCAAACTCGTCAGCGGCTCGTGCCCGTCCTCGAATCCGACGCTCGTTGCGTTCCTGGCGACGCCGAATCGCTAGCATGCAGTTTGCGATCGCTTTTCTTATCGCGGCGTGTCTAGCGCCGGCGTACCATCAGTTCGATTTTTGGATTGGTAACTGGCGGGTCACCGACGCGCACGGAAAACTGCTCGGGTACGATTACTTGAGCAAGCGCTTGAAGAACTGCGCGATCTACGAAGAGTATCACGATGCCGGCGATCCGGGGATCGGCGAAGGTTTTTCCGCCTACGATGCCGGACGCCGGCGGTGGCATCAATCGTTCGTGGACGACACGGGCTTCGTGCTCGATCTCGACGGCGGCCGAACGTGGAAGAAGCGATTCGACGGCTGGTTCCATCGAATGTCATGAGCGTCACACCTCTCTGCCGGCGCGTGTTTATAGGGTCGATGGAGCGGTCGTGCAACGATCAGACGTGGCTGGAGCGGCCGATGCAAGTATTGTCGCGAGTCAGTTCCGCGGCTCGCGGCTGGTCCGGATTTTCCGCGGCATTGGTAGAAGTGGCGGGCGGTACCAGCCAACCGGTTGCGCTTGAGCGGCACAACGTCACGATGCTCGTAAGTTCGCCGCTGACGACGACGGTCAGGTGCGACGATGGATCGGCTACACGCGTGCAGCAGCCGGGAAACTTCGACATTTTGCCGGTTCACAGCTCGGTAGCCTGGACCGATGGCGGCTATAGTCTTTTTGTGGCCGTCGGATTGGAACACTATTTCGTGCGCGAAACGGCCGGCGAGATGGGGACCGATCCCGACCGTCTCAACTTTACATACCGCTTGACGTGCCGGGATCCGAAGATCGAATATCTGCTTTGGGCGCTCAAAGCCGAGCTCGAGCAAGACCAGCCGTTCGGCCGCGTCTACGCCGATAGTCTCGGCGTCGCGCTGGCGTCGCAGCTCGTACGGCGCTGGACCGCAGTTTCGCAAAAAACTCCGGGCGGATTGGCGCAACGCACGCTCAAACGCACCTTTGCGTACATCGACGAGCGAATCGCAGATGGCTTGGCGCTGCACGAGATTGCGGCCCAAGCCGGCTTAGGCGCGTCACGCTTCGCCGAACTCTTCAAGCGCACGACCGGCATATCGGTGCACCGGTACGTCGTTCGCCGGCGCGTGGAACGCGCTGTAGAGTTGATCACGCGCACGCGGTTACCGCTGTGCGACGTGGCGCTTCAGGCCGGTTTTGCCAATCAGAGTCATATGGCGCTCGCAGTACGCCGATCGATCGGTATGACGCCCAAACGCCTGCGCGACGCCTGTTAGCAATCGCCTAGGGCTCGGCTGATACGACCGCGTACTAAGTGTGCGTGGCACTAGCAAAATGAGTCCTTGCTTACGCTTATAATCGCGCCAGTGCTCGTCGCGGCGTGGCCCTTTGCCTCGCCGGCACCGGCAACGCCTCCGCCTGCACAAACGCCGGGGTCGAATATTACCGTTACGACGTGCCACGCGCAGCTCGATCCGCCGCCCTTGCGTATCGCGTACGTGAACACGGCGAAGGCAACCGCAACCGAGATTGATTTCGAGATCGACAGCAACGCCGGACCGATCGAAACCGTCACCGATCGCGGATCGTTCGAGAGCCAAAAGCCGATCAACCACGTGTTTGACCTTCCGGCCGGCGCTTCGCCGCTCGGCTTGAGCTCGGCCCGCTGCATAGTGACCAAGGTCGTTTATGCCGACGGGACGGTGTGGAAGAACCCTCCCTGAGGGGGCGACCAAATGAGAGCAGTGGTTTTTCACGGCGTCGGCGACATTCGGCTCGACGACGTTTCGGAGCCAAAAATTCGTGAGGATAACGATGCAATCGTTCGGCTCACCGCCAGCGCGATTTGCGGGACGGACCTGCATTTTACGCGCGGCACCATGGGACCGATGAAGCCGGGAACGATATTGGGCCATGAGGGCATCGGCGTCGTCGAGGACATCGGCAAAGGCGTGCGCAACTTGCGCGCCGGCGACCGCGTCGTCATTCCGTCGACGATTGCCTGCGGTACGTGTTCGTACTGCCGCGCGGGTTGGTACTCGAAATGCGACAAGGCAAATCCCAAAGGTCCGGAAACGACGGCGTTCTACGGCGGTCCCGAGATGACGGGTCCCTTCGATGGGCTGCAGGCAGAGTTCGCACGCGTTCCGTTTGCCAACGTCGGTCTGGTGAAGCTCCCCGAGTCGGTGAGCGACGAGGACGCGATCTTGCTCTCGGATATTTGGCCCACGGCGTATTTCGGCATCGATATTCTCGACGTCGAGCCGGGGAAGACGGTGGCGATCTTCGGATGCGGTCCGGTGGGTCAGTTAGCAATCGCAGCGGCATTAAAGGTTGGTGCGGGCCGCGTGTTTGCGATCGATTCGGTGGAATCTCGACTGGAAATGGCGCGTGCACAAGGAGCGGAGGTTATCGATTTCGAGGCCGAGGATCCTGTAGAGACGCTCAAGGAACTAACGATGGGTATCGGTCCCGACCGCGTGCTCGACGCGGTCGGCGTCGACGCCAAACCCGAGTCGTCGCAAGCGTTGAGTTGGGCGGTCGAAACGATCGCGAAGGGTGGGATCATTTCGATCATCGGAGTGTATCCGCCGACGGAAATGAAGTTTCCGATCGGCAAAGCGATGGGCAAAAATTTGACGATCCGTTCGGGCGACTGTCCGCACCGGCGGTACCTGCCGGACGCTGTTCGCAAAGTTGCGGCGGGCGAACTGGTGCCGTCCCGAATTTTAACGCAACGTACGCCGATTTCCGACGCGCTGAGTGCCTACGAGTCTTTCGACCGGCACGAGGAGGGGTGGATCAAGGTCGAGCTGCTGCCTCAGGATGGAGCGTCGAGGCGGGTGACGCGCGGTTCCGTGGAGGCCAAAACCCCCGTAAAGGTTACGTAGGGGCAGACTCTTAGGCGGGACGGAAGTCTTCGGTTCCGAAGGCTTCCGGAATGCTCCGCGACGCCCGGAAACACCGCTGGGCTTCCAACGCAGCGCTGACGATTTTGCTCTTGATCGTCGGCTCGGTGACAATTGCCGCGATGGTCACGGTGTACTTGCCGCATGCGTCGTACGGCATGCAGCTGGCATGGCGCGATAACGAGTTCGGCGACAGAAGTCTCGTCATTACGTCGGTCCAGCCTAAGTCCGCGGCGGCGAACGCGGGGCTACAGGCCGGTAACGAGATTTTCAAGGTCGATTCACCCTTCGATCGTTTGACGCTCGTGCTGCAATCGAACTTGAGCACGGGCTGGTACTTGGCGGTCGGCCAGCCGGCCTCGTTCCGCGTGCAGAACGCGACCGCTGCGCGTCGAGTGCTGCTGCGAGCCGCGCCCGCCGATACGCTGCGGCCGAAGTGGTTCATGGAAGTCCGGCTGATCACGTATCTGATAAGCGCGCTCGTTGCCGGCCTGCTCGTGATCCGTCGCCCCAGCCTCATCACCTGGGGTTTTGCGTTGTTCGTGATCCTTACAGAGCAGCCGAACATCTTGCCGCTCGAGTTCGTCGGCCAGCGCGCTTCGCCGCTGCCCTTCGCCTTGGCACTCTTCGCGTTCGTTCCGTGCGCGGTTGCCGTGGGATATCTCGGTTTGATTGCGTTTGCGGCGCGATTTCCGAACAATCGCCGGCGCGCGGGATACGACGTCGTGGAGCGCGCCACCTCGATCTATCTAGGCATCGTCGTACTGGCATTCGTCGAACATTACGTGGGCGAATGTTACGGATGGCCGTCGTTATCGTTTTCCGCCTTGGTCAATTGGCTCTACTACGTTCCCGCGCTGCTTGCGATCGCGCTGCTCGCCCGCACCTTGCTCGACTCCCGCGGGGACGCGCGTCGGCGCCTTATGTGGGCGATCGCCGGACCGTCGCTGGGCAGCCTGCTCACAATGGGAAACGTGGTGCTGGTCGCGCTGCACGTACCGTACGTTTACGCAGCGGCATTGGGATTCTTGTCCTCGCTCACGCCGTTTGCAATGGTCTACGCGATCGTCCGCCATCGCGTGATCGAACTGGGCGAGGAGCTCGACGAACGTTTGCCGCGCGCAATCGCGCATTCGGCCCCGGCGCAACGGAAGCCCGGGCGGCGGGAGCTGGTACGGCGCGTCGCGCTGCTGTTCTCGGCCAAACTTCCGCTGCACGACGTGTACGCGCAGCTTTCGGGATTGCTGGCGCACTTCGTCGACGCCAGCAGCGTGCTGATCGTCGTCGGCGACAAAGAGGGGGCGCGCCTGGATTATAACTACGAGGGTGGAGTCGGCGCTCGGCCGGATAACGTCATCCTACCGACCGACAGTATCGTGGCGCGCGTGTTGCGAACGGGCCAACCGATGCTTTTTTGCGACGAGGAGGATTGGCCGAACAACAAGCTCGTGAGCGTCGGCGGACGCGATACGCAGTCGACCGTCTCGGGCATCTTCGTGCCGGTGAGGTTCGGTGGAACGATCATCGGGGCGCTTAGCGTGCAGTCGCTGACGCGGGCCGCTTACGATCAAGATGACGTTGGCATGATGGAGACGTGCGCGCTCTACCTGAGTGCGAGAATGTACGACGAAGAGCAAGCCGCGCATCGCCGTACGGGACTCGTCGATCGTGTCGCCTTCGATCGCGCGATCGCCGAGCAATGGAATCTGTGCGGAAGCGCCGCCAAGCCTTTGAGCGTGCTCTTGATCGACGTCGACCTGTTCGCCTCATTCAACGACACCTACGGTCACGTTGCCGGCGACACGTGCTTGAGGCAAATCGGCGGCATCGTCGAAGCGAGCGCAAAGCGCGAGGGCGATCTCGCCGCACGCTACGGCGACGAAGAGTTCGGGGTGCTGCTTTCCGGCTGTGAGGCGTCCGACGCGATCGAGGTCGCCGAGCAGATTCGTACCGCTGTGCGCGCGCTCGAAATCGCGCATCAAGGTTCGACGTTGAAAACGGCGAGCGTGAGTGCCGGCGTCGCTACGTACGTCCCCGACGCGAGCCAGCCGCCCGGCATTATCATGGCGACCGCGAACGCGCAGCTGCAACGCGCGAAAAACGAAGGACGCAATCGGGTTGCGGCCGAGGAATATCTCTCGAAGGCACGGGAAGCCCGGCGGCGTTCGACCGCCGAGCATCATGACGACCAGGATGCGCGAACGTTTATCGGGCGCCAATCGGACCTCGAGCGCTTAGAGCAGCTCTTGGCGGAAAACAGCATCGTGACGGTGCTCGGACAAGAGGGCGCAGGCAAGACCCGAACGGCGCTCGCGCTCGTGCAGCGTTGCGGCGCGCGCTATCCCGACGGAGTGCGTTACGTCGATCTGCGGGCGGTAACGACGTCTGACGCGGTAGCCGGCAGCGTTGCGGTGGCGCTCTTTCCGGGTCTCGAGCTAGAGGGTGCCGATGCTGCGCAGCTGGCCGAACTCTTACGCGGGAAAGAGATACTTCTGGTCCTGGATAATTCGACGCTCGTTGCCGACGCGTGCGCTTCGCTCACCAAGAGCTTGATCGCGCGCGTACCGGGTACCAGGGTGCTGTGCACGACGAGCCGGCCGCTGCACTTGGCTGAAGAGAAAATCTACGAAATCGGTGCGCTCAGCCCGGCCGAAGCACGCGAGCTGTTTGCCGATCGCGCCGGCGACAAAGTCGACGGTGCGTTCGAACGGGGGGGCGGCATGCCGCTGGTCATCGAACTCGCAGCCGCCGCGCCCGAACGGCTGCTCGAAGCGGCGCCGGACATAGAGTCGATGGTCGAGTGGAGTTGCTACCACCTCCCCGCCCCCCATCGCACCATTGCGTATCGCCTCGGCATCTTTCCGGGTGACTTCGCCGCGGCTGCCGCCATGTCGGTATGCGCGGGCGGCGACGTTACTGCCGGCGACGTTGGTGCCGCTATCGACGTGCTGGTGCAGCGAGCGTTAGCCGTCCGTACGGAGCGCGACGGCGAAGACCGTTACGTCTTGCCGCCCGCGGTGCGCCAGCACACGCGTAAGGTGCTCGCGGCTTCCGGCGAACTGGCTGCGGTCAAACAGCGCTTCGTTGACTATTTCGGAAGCTTAGCCGGACGCGCGGCGTCACGTAAAGCGGAAATTCCATACGAATCTTGGCTGCGCTCCCAGCGGCGGGAGTTCGATAGTTATCGCGCCGCGCTGCGCCTGGCCATCGACGACGTCCAGAATCCAGCAGCTGCAGCCCATATACTGCGCTCTTTGACGGGATTGGTTCTAGATCTGGCTCCCGGCAGCGAATTGGCAAACGACTTACGGCGCGTCGTGCGTTCGGGCGACTTGCCCGATGTGGTCGAGGCCGGGCTTCAGATGGGATTGTCGGAACTGCGCCGCTATCGCGCACCTGCCGAATCGCTGCGAGCTGCGCGGCGCGCGCTGCAGCTGTACGCTACGGCCGGCGACGAGCTGGGTACCGCGTACGCGCTTTGGCTAGCGGCCGCGGCGCAACTGCGCGAGCGGGGCGGCATCGACGCCGGTCTCGAGCGTTCGCTCATCGACGGAGTCACGACCGCCAAACGCGCTCGCGATTGGCACCTCGCCGTCGGACTGATGCGTAATCTGGCATACGTGCAGTCCGATGCAGGGCGCCATGAGGAGGCGCGAAAAACGCTTCGCGAAGCGGCGCTCGTCGCGGATCCCACCGACGTCGTTATGCTTGCCACGTTATACGGCAGTACGGCCTTGGAAGAGTTTCGCGACGGCAAAATCGATACTGCGATTGCGATGTGGCGACAAGCCGCAGCGCTCGTCGATGTCGTTCGTCCGGCGTACGCTGCGCTGTGCTTCGTCAACGTCGGGCTCGGCGAAGTCAAGCGCGGCGATTTGATGGCGGCGCGCATCGCGCTGCGCAAGGGACTGGGGACGTTACGAGCTACCGGTCACGCGTTCGGGATTGCGCTCAGCTTCGATCATTTTGCGCGTTTGGCCAAGGCCGGAGCGGCATACGAACGCGCAGCGCGCTTGGCTGGTTTCGCGCAGGCATCGTTCGAGCGCGGCGTGTCACGGCCGGTAACGGAGCAAGCGTTGTTTCACGAGCTTACCGACGAGTTGCGCCGCGAGCTGGGCAATGCCGCCTACGAGCGCGAATGGAATCGCGGACAATGGATGACCTTAGAAGAGGCCGTCTCCGAAGCTCAAGCGGTATAGCCGGCCGATGAGCGGCCGCTGGCGAGCCGCCATCCTGCCGTTGTGCGTCGTTGCGGCGCTGCTGTTGCTTGCGTCGGAATTCGGCGGCATCCTCGGTTTTGGCGGAATCCCGCGCGTCGGCTTCTGGGGCATGCAGCTCGTTCCCGATAAACCGTTTACCTTTGTCGTCACTTCGCTCGACCCGGGGCAGTCTGCGGATCGAGCCGGAATCCGTCCCGGCGATGTCATCGACGTGCGATCGCAGCCTGAAATCGTTCGCTTTTGGCTGCTGAACGAGCCGATTGCCGCTAGTCCCGTCACCATGCCGTTCGTTCGGAACGGCCGAACCGTTACCGCGACGATCGTACCGACAGGGTTGAACGTCCGCCGGCGGCCCGACGTGCTCTTCTTTGCCGTAGCCATCTTGTGGATGCTAGCCTTTGCAGCGTTACTAGTCTGGCGCAAACCGGAGTCCTACGACGTTCGGCTGCTCTCACTTACGCTAATATGCACGGCCGCCAGCGTGACGATGATGAACTTCACGAGCCGGTCGCCCGCATTCTATATCGTTTGCTTCCTGGCGATCAACGTGCTCGAGGGCGCTGCCGTGATTCTGTGGGCCATCTATTGCGGCTGTTTCGAGCGTCCGCTATCTGCCACGCGCCGCATCGTCGGATCTCTCTGCGTTAGTCTCGCGGCGGCGTCGATTGCGATCGGCGTCGCGGCGGTGATCGGCGAGACGACGCTGTGGTTCAGTGCCGAGGGGTATCTGCATTTGTACGGCGCTCGCAGCGAGCAGTGGCACCTGCCGTACGATCTCGCTTTAGCGCTCGGCCTGGTTGCCAGCGCGCTGGCGATCGGCGACTCACGCGGCGAAGAGCGCCAGCGTGCAGTGTGGGCGCTCGTTCCTCTGGCACTACTGTTGGCAGCCAACGGGATCGCGACGTATCTCCAGGGCGCGCTGAGCTATGACGCGTTGATTTTTTGGATTGCGGTCCGCAACGTCGCTTTCTTCATCGCGCCTATCGGTCTGACGTATGCGGCGCTCGGGCGCCGCCTGCTCGACGTCGGCTTCGTCGCAAACCGTGCGCTGATCTTCGGTATCGTTTCGGCGATCGTCGTCTGCGTGTTTTTGATCGTGGAGTGGGCGGCCAACGAAGTCTTAGTCAACGCGAGCCGCACGGCGGGAACCATTTTCAGCATGGCGGTCGCGTTGGCGCTGGGTTTATCGATGCGTCCGATTCATCGCTGGGCGGACCGCTTCGTCGACGAGGTCTTTTTCAAAAAGCGTCATGAGGACGAAGCGGCGCTGCGCCGGTTCGCGCACGAGGCTGCGTATATTACCGATCGCACTACGTTGATCGACCGCACGATCGGCGAGGTTCGGGAACATGCAAATGCGGCGAGGGTTGGACTATTAATTTCCGACGGGAACGGTCGCTACGTGCCGGCGGATGATCTCAGGGATGCCGGCGTGAGCGAAAACGACCGAGCGCTGCTCGCATTGCGAACGTGGCACAAGCCGGTCGATCTCGTTACGCTCGAGACAGCCCTTAGCGGCGAATATGCGTATCCGATGATGTCCCGCGGGCGTCTCGTTGGAGTGCTCGTCTGCGGCCCGAAGTCCGACGGCCAAAGCTACGCACCGGACGAATCGGCGGCACTGTTTGAGCTCGCCCACGGCGTCGGCACCGCCCTGGATCTGCTCGCCGACCGCCGCGAGGGCGAGGCGCAGCTCGTATCGGATCAGCTGTCGGCACTCAACCGCCGGATCGACGAAATGTCTTCGGCGCTGGCGCGAGGGTAACGCTAAGCGCGAGCAGCGTTCGTTTCGCGGTTCCTACGGAGTCGCCGCTTCGGCGTTGATGGAGAGGTCGATGTTGTTGCCGACGATCATCGGGCCGTAGGACATACCCCATTGCGTGCGATCGATCGTAGCGGTCGCCGAATACGCGACGAGCATTTGGCCGCGCGGCGTCTTACCGGCTGCGACGACCTGCGCGTTGAGAACGATCGGATGCGTTTGACCGTGCATCGTGAGATCGCCGCTAATCGTAAAGTGCTTGGGGTCTGTACCGTCAACTTTCGTGCTGACGAACTTGATCGTGGGATAGGCGGCGACGTCGAAGAAGTGAGGCGATTTGAGATCGCCGTCGCGCTGATCGTTATGCGTGTCCACGTTCGAGGCATCGAGCTGCGCGGTGACGGCGACCGGAATCTGCGACGGCGGGTTGAGCTGCACCGAGGCGCTGACGATCGGAATGGTTCCGATGACCGGGACGATGCCGAAGTGGCGGGCCGTGAACTGCGCACTCGAGTGCACCGGATCGACTGGCCAAGTTTGCGGCGCAGCCGCCAGCGGCAGGCACGACGAGCAGACGATTGCGGCGAAAAGAAGAAGGTGCTTCATGCGATGGGCGCTTCTGCGCGACGGGAACGGTGCCTCCTTAGAGAAGGTGCGTGAGGTGATGCCGCGAGGGATTCGCCGGTCGCTGTATCTGGTGCATCAGTACACCGGTTTCGTCTTTGCCGCGTACCTTGTCGTGATCTGCGCGAGCGGCACCGCATTGGTGTTACTGGAAAACCAGATCGAGGGTTATCGCGATTATTTGATGCTTCGCGTGCCAGTGCGAGCACATAAGCTGTCGATCGGCGAAGTGTATGCCAGAGCGGCGCGCGCACACCCGGTCAAGCGGAATCGCCACATTCTGCTGTCGTGTTCTAGCGGCTGCACCTACGACGTGAGCTTCGACGACGGTCCCAACCGGCTGGACGTCCTCATCGATCCGTACACCGGAACGATTCTGAAAACGGTTGTGTGGGAGCGCACCGCGATCGGCATCCTTTATGGCCTGCACGGCAGTCTGTTTATGGGCGACGTGGGCGAGACGGTCAACGCAGCCGCAGGGTTGAGCCTAATCGTTCTCGGCTGCACCGGGCTGCTTCTTTGGCGTGGCCGATTTGGATACCGCTTGAATTACGATCTCCATCGAATCATCGGTGCCGTCGCAGTCGCCTTTCTGTTGATGTGGGCGGTAACTGCGGCCGGGCAAGTATTGTTGACGGACCCTCCCGAACCAATCGGGAACGTCGAGCCGGCGAAACCGGCGAAGAGCCTCTCATTCGATCGCCTCGTCGGCATCGGAAATGCGGCGTTGCCAGGAGAGTTGACGTTCGTATATCCCGGGCGTGGAACGGTCGTTGTGCGCAAGCGCGTTCCGGGCGATCCGGATCCGTACGGTTATAGCTACGTCGCAGTCGACGGTGCGGGTCGCATACGGCAAGTTTACGACGCGCGAACGTTTCCGCTGTCGTGGCGCATTCGCAAGGCGATGTATGCGGTCCACATTGGAGCACCCGGCGGCCCGGTGCTACGAGCGCTCTATGCGATAGTGGGGCTCGCACCCGCGGCATTGTTCGTTACCGCGTTCTCTATGTGGCTGAGAAAACTGAAGCGCTCGAAACGGCGAATCATACATCCTCGCTAGGGCTTGGCAAATCGTCGTAGTGCAGCGGTAATCTCGGTTTCTGAATAGCCGCGCTGCCCTAACGTTTCAGCGAAACGCGCGATCGCTTCGTGCAGCTTGCGGGCGCGGGTCGGTCTATCGCTCGTGCGGACGTCCGGCGCCACACGCGTACCGCGCCGGCCGTTGCTCGTGAGCAGCCCTTCCTCTTGGAGTTCGGCGTACGCGCGCGCTACGGTGTTCGGCGCAACGCCGAGATCGCCGGCGAGCTGCCGGACCGTGGGCAACGTATCGCCTGCGCGCAGTTCGCCGCGTTCGATGAGATTACGAAACTGATCCATGATTTGCTGGAAGGGCGCGAGATCCGGATCGACCGCGAGAAACAGCTCGGTCACGACGGCCAGCTCGAGAGCCGTCCGAGATAGAACGAATAGAGGAACACCGACACGGCCGACAGCGCCCAGGTCCACCAAGAAAGATCGAGGAGCGCGCGCTGCAACGGTAACACCGTAGGCAGATCGTAGTTTATGAAGCTAATGAAGACCATAACGGTGCCCATGCCGACGACGGCGGTGACGCCTGCCTTTCGGGAGCGTGATGCCCGATCGCGCAGACGCTCGGATCGAATGTCGTCACCGTGCAGTTGGACTGGGCCGCTCGCGATGCGCCAGGCTATGCCTGCCATGACGAAGGCGCAGGCTGCCACGATCACGGCCGGAACACGCTGCTCGTCGAGGATCACATAGGGTGCCAGCATCAGTCCGCAGGCTACGGCAAGCGCAACCCAAACGGTCGGGACCGTTTCGGCCGCCGCACGCGGCGCGAGCGAGGCTACTCGGCGCTTGCGCATATGCTCGTCCTGGAATAGGTCAAACAGCTGAAAACCCGCCCCTGCCAAGCACACCAAGCTGTAGCCGACGACCGGCGACACAATCTGGAAGAAGATCAGCAGCGTGAACGCGAGCGCAACGAAGGCTATGGTGAAGTGCGCGCGCGCATACTGCGGATCGCAACGACCTGAACGAATGCCGAGAACGGCGTGAACGAGGGCCATCAGTACGGCAACGGCATCCACCGCGAGATTCTGATCGTAGGCAGTCATATGCATTGTACCAACATATAACACAAAGCATAGTTTTGTGTCAATAGGCGATACAAACACGGGGCAGCTCGGCTTACACCGGCTCCTCGTCGAGAACCGTCGCGCGGCGCATCCGGCGGTAGTTCGGATAGTAGTCGCCGAGCGCGCAGTGCTGCGTCCAGCGGTTATCCCACATGACGAGGGTCTCAGGCTTCCAGCGCCACCGAACTTGATACTGCGGCTGTTCCATGTGCTCGAAGAGGAACTTCAGCAGCATCTCGCTCTCGCGCTGCGAAACACCTAGGATTTTCGTTGTGAAATCTTGATTCACGTAGAGCGCGTAGCGGCCGGTCTTCTTATTCATGCGGACGACCGGATGCAATACCGGAGGATGCCTCGCATAGAGTTCGGTCATTCGGTCTTCCATGCCGATCCAAGTGAATCGCTCAGGCGTGAAGTTTTTGGCGAACGAGTGCTCCGCCCGAAGGCTTTGTAACAAGGCTTGCATCGGAGCGCTCAAATCGCTAAACGCTTGGTACATGTTCGCCCAGAGCGTGTCGCCGCCCAGCTCTGGAATCACTTCGGAATAGAGCACCGCGATCTTGGGGGGCTTCTCTAAGAACGTAACGTCGTTATGCCAGCGGTCGGCGCTAGGCGGCCGCTTCGCGTCATTCTCGAGAACCATGACTTCGGCGGCATCGGCCATGCCGGGATAAAACGGGTGCAGGTAAAGCGGCCCAAAAGCGGCGGCAAGATCGCGCTGCTGTTGCGGCGTCAACCGCTGATCTTCGAAGAAGAGCACTAAGTGCTCATCCAGCGCCGCCAATATGGCATCTTTGATCTTGGCGGGCCGTTCGCAGCTGAGGTCGACGCCTTCGACGACGGCGCCGAGACTAGGAGCCAATCGGTGGAGCGCCAGCGAGTTAATCAGATCCGGCTCTTGGCGTTTAAGGTTTCGAGCTGATAAAGAATCTCGATCATCGTGTAACATTGCGTTACGCCGACGACGTATTGATATTCGGCGAGGTCGACTTTTCGTTTCTGCCAATCGTCGATTTGCGCTTGAAACGTTTCCATCATGCCCTTGGCATTGTTGCGAATAGCCATAGCGTCCTTTCCCTTGTGGCACGGTTCACAGGAGACGGATGCTACGGATGGCATGGGGCGAAAGTCCTCCCGCCGTCCGGGTAAGCGAAAGCTTGCATTCGGGTGATAAAATATACCCATAGGACGCACGAATGCGTTTTTGCAATTTTTTACGAGTGTGTATGATGCTTAGAATCCACGCCAATTCGGTGCGGTACGTACCGCTGATCCTTTTGGCCCTCGCTATGTCCGGATGCGCCGGCGCCGGATCAAGCTACGCTCCGCCGACGGCTGCCGTGGCGGAAGCGCCAAAGGGCGCCGGCATCACGTTCGAGATTTTGGTACCGCGACCCGGTCGTCCGTCGTCATTGCGCAAGCCGCATTATGTATCAAGGTCAAGCCAGTCACTGTCCATCGCCATCAACGGTGGAAAGCCGCTGGTCGTAAACCTGAGGGCGTCGACAGCGGGATGTTCGGCCGTTTCCGGGGGCCTCAGGTGCATGATTTCGCACGATGCCCCGCCGGGGGTCGACACGTTCAGCGTTTCAGCGTTTACCGGTCTGAACTGCAATGGACACGTGCTGTCTACTGCTACGGTAACGAAGACGATCGTCGCCGGAAAAAGTAATACCGTTAGCATGACGCTCGATGGCGTCGTTGCCCGGATCGTGCTCGCCCTTCAGAGCGTCCCTCCGCGCGAAGGTAAGCCGGCCTCGATCGGTATTAGCGTCATGGCTCAAGATGCGGACGGCAACACGATCGTCGGTCCTGGAAAATACTATAATGCGATCGGCCTAGCGGATTCGGACAAATCCGCAACGACGAAGCTCTCCACCACGACCGTCGAAGCTCCGTCCACACAGGTAACGCTGACTTATAGCGGAGGTGCGCTAAGCTCCGCCGGACTCAACGCGCACATAACTGCTTCGTCGCCGGGCGTCAGCTCGAGCAATATCACTAACGTATACTTCATTACGGCTCAAGACCAATGGGTTACGTGGGGCAAAAGTCCGTATCGCAACAGCTACAACCCAACCGAAACGACGCTGACCGCGTCGAACGTGAGCGGCCTGAAGCCGCGTTGGCATACCCAGCTGGGCGGCGTAATCACCGGCGAGCCCGTGGTGGTCGCCAACGTCAACGGAACGAGCGAGGGTACAGTCGACGTGCTCTACGTCGGCGACGCACATGCGAACCTCTATGCAATGAATGCCGGAACGGGTCAGGTGCTTTGGACGAAGTCGTTGCTGTCTGAGACCATAGACGGCAGCAGCTCGGATCCGGCTCAACATGGATGCTTCGATCAGCCCGGCGGCGTTTACGGCATCGGCGGTTCACCGGTTGCTGATCCGGCTCGTAATACCGTCTATACCGTAGACGGTATGGGATACCTATACGGCTTCAACCTCGCAACGGGTGCTCAGGCGTTGCGTGCGGGCCCAATGTGGCCATACGATGCGAGCGACAACAACTTCAACATAACGAACTCGTACAGTGCGCTTACCGAGGACGTGCTGCATAACGTCATCTACGTGCCGGGCGGCGCCCATTGCGGAGCCGAAAACTACGGGGGCGTTCAACAGTATAACCTCGCGTCCGGCGCAATTAAACATTGGTACAGCATGGGGGGTCCCCCGAGTACCTTTGGGGGCGTTTGGGGGCCGGGCGGTGCAGTCATATCGCCCCGCGAAGCGACGAAACCGTCCAGCGACAATATCTATTTCGGAACGGGGTACGGTCCAACACCTCCTGGACCGGGTCAGTATCCCTATAGCATCGTCCGCCTGAACAAAAACATGACGACGAACTCCGCCTCGATCAATCCCAGTGGTGCGAAGTTCCCCGGCGACTACGATTTTGGCGGTACGCCGCTCGTCTTCGCACCGGCGGCGGCAAGCGGATGTGCAATACCGATGCTTCTCGCGGCAGAGAGCAAGGACGGGGTGCTTTACCTCTTCAACGCGTTCGATCTTTCCGCTGGCCCGGTGCAGACGGTTCAGGTGGGAGTGACTACCGAGTATGGGATTAACTTGGGAACCGCGGCTTATGACCCCACGCGCAATCTCATTTACATCAATAACGGCAGCAACTCGAGCTCGTTATCCATCACACATGGACTCGTCGCCTTTACGCTCACGTCGGCCTGTCGACTCTCACTGGCATGGCAAGTTGCGGTAGGCCCTAACGACAATCCGGATGGGCCGCCCTCGCCGCCGACGGTAGCTAACGGAGTAGTTTACTACGTAGATGGGCCGGGCTCGAGCTGCACGCCGGTCGGGAATAGCGGTTGCGGCGCGGCGCCCGCGGATTTTAACGCGTATAACGCGACTTCCGGAGCGCTGCTTTTTCACACCACGGTTCCCGGACCGTTGTTTACGCCTCCCGTCGTGGTAAACGGGCTCGTTTATGTAACGAGTTGGAACGGTCAAGGTCCGGGAGTAGTTTACTGCTTCGGCCTTTGATGAAATGGTGGCTAATTGTCGTCGGGCGGCTCGAGCGAAGGAGTCTCGTGTAAAAAACGAGATTCAGGATATTTCGCTGGAATCGTTTTAAATACGCGTGGCCGATGGCGGAAGTCAAAAGCGTCGTTAATACTGTTTGCGCGGGTATCCGTGTATCCGTCCGTTTGAGTTCCCAGCCGGCGTAATTGAAATGTATCTTCGATGAATTTCAGAATGCTGCCGAACTCATACGTCGTGTGGGAAACGTAACCTTCCTTGCGTCCCTTTGCGATTCGTGAGTGCGGTGAAATGATTATGCACGGCACGCGAATACCCAACCCTAAGTAATCGAGCTGCGGAGGAGCAACGTTGTCGTAAAAGCCTCCCCAGTCGTCCCACAGAACAAAGATTGCACTCGATTGCCAGTAACGGCTCTTGCCCACGGCATTTACGATACTTGCCACCCAAGACGGGCCCGTATCGCTATGGTTTCCCTGATGATCCGAGTTTTGATAATCCGGCACTATCCAGGCGACGCTAGGGAAGTTGGGAGCGTTCAGGTCTGTAAGAACCCGCGTCTCCGGAGAGACCACGTTACTCCAATCGGGGCCCTCGTACACCGGCCGGATCTCCGCAAACGTTGACCAGACCTCGCCTTCGGTCCCAACCGCCGGCGCATAATACCGCCAGGAAATATGTGCAACATCGAGCCTGCCCGCCATTGTTACAAAGTTGGAGAAGCAGGGGAACGGACCGTTCCCGGATTCGACCCGACGCCGGTTGACGACGAAGCTTCGAGTCTCCGTCGCCGCGTTACATCCCCAATAACTGCCGGATGGGGGATCGGCCTCCGACAACCTATGTGGCTCTAGCTGCGTGTTGCCGTCGATTAGATCGAGATGGGCAGTAAAGCTGGCGCCGAAATCAGTGGGAAACATTCGATCGGCTAGGACGTACTGCTTCGCCAGCGCCCAGTATGGTTCTATTTCGTCTCTCGGCACATAGGCGTATGGAAAAGTAGCAGGGTCGCCGTAGGATGAGTTTCCGCTCCCGAATCCATCCATTTTTCCCTTATCCCAAGCTGCAAGAGCGGCCTCCCATTTGTTATTGATGAAGCCGCCTTGAGCCAAACCAATCGGCTTCAATGCAATTCTCTTCGTGCCCAAGTATCCAAAGGTCGGTGCATTTGCCCCCGGAAAGCCTGCAAAGAGATTATCGAACGTCCGATTTTCCTGAACGATAATGACGATGTGCTTGATGTGACCAGCCGGACCCGGCGAGGCGTACGAGGCAACATCCAGCGACTGAGGTTGGACAACTGGAATGGAGCGGTTGCTTCCCGTGCAAGCTGCCAAAACTAGGTAAGCACAGAGGATAAATATTGCCGCATGACGTCCTGGCAAAACAAACCGCCTCTCTATAGCATCGTCATTCTGAATCGCATACGAACCGCTCGGTAGGGACCTTAGGCACTAGGCGTGCCGGGGCGAAGGACCTAAAACACGAGGCTCGACGACATTATGGACATGCTGCAAACTGCGACGCAACACCAGGGGAGGAAAATATGCGCATAGGGTTGCTGGTTTTGGTGCAGATGCGAATCCCCGGCTCCGCCTCACCAGTGTTACTCACGCGGATGTCCGCCCGCGGAAGCGTTTGGACTGTTTTTTTCAAAAACGTACTGTTCGCCGGTGCTACAATTTCATAGGGACCTCGCAGCTTTGGGTTCAAGGCGAGATAGAGGTCGGGGCGATAGGAATCGACTTCCAGGGTGAGTCTTCCATTGACGATCGGCTGCATCCGCGCGGCTACTCGCGCGACGAGCGCCGACCGTGCTTCCGTGATGATCCATATCGCACGAACGTTTCGAAACGTGAGTATCGCAAAGTACATTGCGAAGCCGAGCGCCAAGACAAAGGCGATGTTTCGGCCTTTCTTCACGCCAAACGTAGTTATCGTAAAGAGCATCGCCGCGAGCGATGGAATGAAGTAATGCGAGTAGAATCGCGTTCCGGCAAACGTACCGGCGAGCATGGCGGCAGTCCAGCAGAGCCCGAACCGCTGGGCTTGAGTGGCGGGTCGATGCATCGTTCCGAGTAGAATCACAATCAGCGACGCGGCGCCTGCCGCAATAGACCCGAACCAAAGGTTGTTAAGCGCTCCCGTCAATGCGGCGATGCGATTAAGAATTGGGAGCCGGTGGTGAACGGCAATGATGGGTGGGCTAGTGACGTACTCTGTCCAGCTTCGGAGTAGCATCGCAAGACCGCTCGGATGCAGCGTCCAGACAAGTGCGCCAAAAACTGCCAGTAGCGGAGCGAGAGCGCCAAGCCCAAGCGTCAACCAAAACTTTCTCGGCACGAGCAGTGAAAGCGGCACGACCATCAAGACGGAGGGAAGCCAGAAAATCGATGCGATGCCGACCAGCACTCCGGATAATGCGGGCAGCGGCTGGCGGACTGCGAGAATGGACGCAAGCAGCAACGGTAATGCGTATGCTTCGGCAGCGTTCAGCGGTAAGACAAGGCAGAGCAGAAGTAGCAAGACGACGGGCGCCGGCAGCCAGTCGCGCAGACCGAAACTTCGCAACACCAGCGCTAGCAGGATCCCCGACAAGAGGGCGACGCAAGTTTCCGCAATGGCATGAAGCAAGTATCGCTCGCCGAAGAGCATTTGCCAAAGCGCGTTGACGTAATAGATCCCCGGCAGTTTATTGTCCCAGACGTCAACGTATAGAACGTGTCCGTGTAGGATTGCCCGCCCAACGTACGAAAACATCGCATTGTCGGCGATCGGGGAGCTCCCTTGAAGAAACAATCCCCCGATGACGGCAATGGCAACGAGCAAGACCCACGCAGCCCTCACCGCGCGCTGAGATCTGCTTCCGACGTTGACAAGCATGCTCAACAATGACGACCGTATTGGACCCGTTCGTGAAAAATGTGAAACGGACCCCTCTCAAAGCGGCAACGCTGTCCGAAATAGGGCATCGAGGGGGCCCTGGAAAGTCCTAACGCGTTGGTCGATTCGGCCCGCACCGGACTCATCGCGAAAACTGGCGTTAGGTTGTAAACTATGATTATGCGGTTCTGCGTACTAGTCCTGATTTCTGCGCTTGCTGGGTGCACTCTGGGGGAGAAACCGGGCGATTTTGTCGTTTCGTCGGGATTTTCGCGTCCATCCGAACATTCAAACTCGGCGGCTCCGAACATCATCAAACACGTCGTCATCATGATCCAAGAAAATCGTAGCTTTGACAACTTTTTCGCTACGTATCCCGGTGCAGACGGCACGACTCACGGCCGCGTTCACACCGGCCGGCGGATCCGTCTACAAGAGGGTGATCTAAATAGTACGCTGGATCCGAACCATAGTTATAGTTCGTTCCTTACCGATTATCAAAGCGGTAAGATGAACGGGTTCGATCTGGTGCCCGTCGGTAGCCAGAGCGGCAGGTATGTGTATCAGTACGTCGACCCAGCCCAGATCGCGCCCTATTGGAGCATGGCAAAGCAATATGCGTTGGCGGACCACATGTTTCAAACGCAAGGCAGCGGAAGCTTCACCGCCCACCAGGATCTGATTCGCGGCAGCACTCGTATCAACGCAACCGAGAGCCTTGTCGACTGGCCGTCGCGCCAGCCATTCGGTTGCGACGCGCCTCCGGGCACCGTGACCCCAATAGTAACGGCGACCGGGCAGTACCTAAGCGATAAGGGGCCCTTTCCCTGTCTCAATTACCGAACGCTGGCAGATCTTCTCGACCGCGCTGAACTATCGTGGAAGTACTATACTCCGGCTGAAAACATCACTGGAGGCACGATTTGGAACGCTTTCGACGCGATTCGCGCCGTACACGACGGTCCCGAATGGTCCACGAATGTTGTGTCGCCCGAAAAACAAATCTTCACCGATATCTCGAGTCAAGCACTTCCGAGCGTCTCGTGGGTAATTCCCGATTCCCCAAACTCCGATCATCCCGACAGCGGATCAGACACTGGTCCGTCGTGGGTTGCTCAAGTTGTAGATTCCGTTGGCGAGAGTAAATATTGGAAGTCGACCGTCATTATCATTGTCTGGGATGATTGGGGCGGCTGGTACGATCACGTCGCTCCGCCGCACCTCGACTACGGGGGTCTCGGATTCCGCGTGCCGATGATCGTCGTTTCCCCGTACGTGAAGCGCGGCACGATCTCGCACACGCAATATGAGTTCAGCAGCATCCTACGGTTCATCGAGGACAACTGGGGACTGGGGCGTATTCCGAGGAGTAACGATAAGCGTGCCCAGAGCATCGCAGATATTTTTAATTTTTCACAGAAGCCCCGCAAGTTCGTGCTGGTACCAGCGAAGTACTCTCGCTCGTTCTTCCAGCGACAATCACCCTCGAATAAGCCCGTCGATAGTGAATAGACCCGCGAAGGCGTTCGCGACTATTGGGACGTTGCGTACCCGCAGACTTCGCCAGGCTTTTACTCGACTGGACCAAACCTAACGAGCCTGCACCGCCCCGCCGCCAAGGGCGCTCTACCGAACTGCACCTAGAAGCTCGTGTGGCATTGCGTAACGCCGGCGACGTGTTGATACTCTGCAAGGTCGACCTTTCGGTTTTGCCAGTCGTCGATCTGCGGGTGACGGCAGGAAAAGATACGCGCGCGTAGGATATTGTTGCGAACGCCAGAGCGCTTGTCGTGCAACGTTTTAGGATGAAGACGACGCGGTAAGGTTGACAAGCTCGCAAAGGAATGCGTCCTTGCTGGGTCCTCCGAGTTGACAGCTCGTTAGGGAAAGTCATATGATCCGCGGTCGCATTCCCATGGTCTTGCTTGCGGCTTTGTTGGCGAGCGGGGCGTGTTCTACACAACCGGCCACTTTTAATCCTGACACGACTCAAATCCCGCGATTCGAAACGGCGCCGTGCCCGACGACCCCGCATCCGATTGAGGATTTGCGGACAGCGCGCTGTGGCTTTTTAATCGTGCCGGAAAACCGCTCCGTCGTCCGCAGCCCGACGATTCGCCTACCGGTCGCGATCGTTCCCTCACGTTCGATGCCCGCGAAACCCGATCCAATTCTCTTTTTGGCCGGCGGCCCCGGAGAGGCTGCGATTCTCGACACGCCTTTCCTCGTGCACGCCGGCATCAATCGCAATCGCGATCTCATCATTATGAGTCAGCGCGGAACGCTTATGGCCAGCCCGATCTGAACTGCTCGGAGCTGAACCGATTCGAGGCGCGCGCAATCAGCCTCGTGTACGATGCGCCGTCTACCGGGCAGCTGCAAGCGAAGGCGGCTGCAGCGTGTCGCCGACGCCTCGTTGCGCAAGGCGTCGACCTCAGTGCGTACCACACAACCGAAAACGAACGGGATGTCGTCGACCTTCGCAACCTCCTTCGTGTCCGTCAGTGGAACGTGTACGGATATTCGTATGGGACCGATCTTACGCTATCGCTCGTTCGCGACTATCCGCAGGGCATTCGAACTGCCATTATCGATTCGGTCGTTCCGCCGAACATCGTGGATCTACCCTGGACGTGGGGCACCTTTCGCGAGGGCATTAGCGCAGTCTTTAATCAGTGCTACGCGCAGCCCACGTGCGGAAAAAGATATCCCGACCTTATGGGAACGTTCGTTAAAACCGTTATCCGGTTGGAGGCGCACCCAATCGTTCGTCGAGTCACTCCGCCGCAGGGCGGTCCGGCGGTTAAGGTCGTTCTGGACGGCGGCACGATCGTCAACATGCTCGTCGCAAACAGACCCAAGGCCGCAGATCTGCCGGCCGCGATTTACACGCTGGGCAATGGCGATCCGCAAGAGTTCTTGGAGACGCGCGCGGGCGGTGCCGGCGTTCCGGATGTGCCGGAGCAGGCACTTGGGATGACCCATAGTTTCATCTGTCGCGAGTGGGTGCCGTACGGATCCCCATCGGACATTCTCCGAGCCGGACGAGCCGAGTTCCCTACGTTCCCGGATTCCGTTCGATCAATGCGCCGCAGTTACCGTCCGAGCACGAGCTTTGTCAGGTTTGGAACGTTCCAGAGGGACCGGCATCGCAGCGAGTACGCCGTACGCAGCAGCATCCCAACCTTGGTCGTATCGGGAGCCATCGACGCGAAGACCGGCGCGAAGTGGGGACGCTACGCCGCCGGCACGCTACCGAACTCGACGTATGTGGTGATCAAGGGCATCGGTCATTGGGTGATCGTGCAGTCCTCATGCGCGGAGCAGATTGTTCAATCGTTTCTCTCACAGCCGCGCTCGGTAAACGCCGCATGCGCTGCCGCTTCGCCTGGAGGCAAATTTAAATGAAGCCGCTAGGGCCGTTCGTCGCTTTGGCCTGCACGTTCGTAGCGTGCAGCTCCGGAGCCTCACCTTCTCCAATGCCCACTGCGGCATTGTCATTTGTACGGGGTCCTTGTCCGAGTACGCCACAACCGATTCCGGAGCTCAGAACCGCGCGCTGCGGACGGCTGACGGTTCCCGAAGATCGGCGGAATCCCGACGGCCGCACGATCAGCCTTTCGGTCGCCATTATCAAAGCGGCATCGTTGAAGAAACACAGTGATCCGATCGTCTGGATTGCCGGCGGCCCGGGCGACGATGCGATCGTCGAGATCCCGCTGGCCCTTGCCGGAAAGCTCAACGAGAACCGCGACGTGATTTTCATGTCGCAGCGCGGCACGTATACCGCCGATCCGAAACTAACCTGCGACCCGGTGGACCGCTGGGCTGCCGAGACGATGAACATGCCGTACGATGCCGCCGCGACCGGACATGCGTACGCCGTCGCAACGCGCAAGTGTCGTCAGGAACTTGCCGCGCGCACGAGCGACCTGGGCGCCTACAACACGCTCGAGAGTGCCGACGACCTGGAAGCGCTGCGGCTTGCGCTGCACGTCAAGAAATGGAATATTTACGGAATTTCGTACGGAACCGATCTGGCGCTCACGTATATGCGGATGCATCCGAGGGGGATTCGTTCGGTCGGCATAGATGGCGTATTTCCGCCCTCTCTGGCAGGCGGAGTTGCATCGTGGCGGAGCGCCGGCGAAGGAATCAATGCTGTCTTCAAAGCGTGTGAGGCGCAGACTCCGTGCCATAACCGCTACGGCAACATGGCGGGAACTTTCCAGCAACTCGTAAACCAGTACGAGGCGTCGCCCAAAACCTTCAACGTGAAAGTGGCGGGGCACTCCGGAAAAGTGAACGTCATGATCAGCGGCGGCATGCTTCTGCAGTGGGCGGTGTCGCCGGGGACGCATATCGCAGCAAAGATGCCCGCGTCGATCGACGCACTCGCTAATGGCGATCCCGGACCGATAGCATCCACCTGGGCCGCGCCGAAAATTGATCCCGCCGGCATCGGCGTATTAAGCAACGGCCTTTTCAACGGCGTTTCCTGCGGCGAATGGGTGCCGTCGGAATCCGAAGACACCGTCGTCAACGCCGGCCGTCGCGCGTTTCCGATGTTCTCGCTTTCCATCTGGAAAAACGCTCCCAACCTGCCGTTCATGCGCCAGAACTGTCGCGTGTGGAACGTGCCGAAGGTTTCTTCTCGCGTGCGCGACGTGACGCATAACGAGATTCCAACGTTGGTCATCTCGGCTCAATATGACGCTCAAACGGCGGCATCGTTCGGTCCCTATGTGGCACGAACACTGCGCAATGCGACCGTCGTGACCATTCCAAACGTCGCGCACGTAGCCTTCGGCAGTCCGTCGGCAGCGGCCAACGCATGCGCATACGCTATCGTGAGGTCATTTTTCGACGTTCTCAACCGCGTCAACACGGGCTGCATCAAAAATGTTCCCCCGACGAAGTTCGTCATCACGCCTCGGCATTAAGCCAGTACTGCAAAAGAAGAAGCCTCCCGACAATCGGAGGCTTCTTGCAATGCTATGCCCTGTCTTGAGTGGTGGGCGGTACATGGATTGACCATGTGACCTCTTCCGTGTCAAGGAAGCTACGAGGAAGCCGGTTTACCAAAATCACGGAAAAGCCTAAATCTAAAGGATTTCGACGACCAACCTTACCAGATGGCGCCATACCAGCCACCATTTTCGGTACGTTGGCCAACCAGATGGCCAACCAGCAAGAAGGCCCGGGATGGGTTAGATCCGCGGCCGTGCCACTGGAAAGGTTGGTTCCGATGACGCCTCCTATCGTATCACCCCCGGCGCTTAACCCCGCAAGGGTCGATAACGAGCTCGCCACCATTGATCGGCGTCAGTATGTCGACGCGTCGCGTGTGCCGACGCCACGCACCGGGCATACGCAAGCGATTGGAGAGACTTTCTCGCGTATTGCGAGCCGCGCAGCTTAGAACCGATGCCGGCGGAGCCACAAACGATCGTTCTGTACGTGACGCACCTCGCCGAGCGGGCGAAGCTCGCGACGGTTCGGAGTCGCTTAGTGGCAATCGCGCAGATGCACAAGGAACGGGCCTTAGAAAGCCCGTGCGGCCATGAAATCGTCCGCCGGGTAATTCGGGGCATAGCCCGCACGAAAGGCGCCGCACAAGTCCGCAAAGCGGCCGCAACCTCGACCATCTGCGAGTGATGCTACTCGAGACTCCCGGCAACGGCCTCACGGCTAAGTGCGATCGCGCGATTCTTCTTCTCGGCTTCGCCGCAGCGCTGCCTCGCTCTGCGCTGCACTCGACGTCTACGATCTGCGCTTCGAGAAGCAGGGCCTCATCGTCACTATCCGTCGGTCGAAGCGGACCAAGAGGGCAACGGCGCCGAGAACGCTGTTCCGTTCGTTCCGAATCGATCACTTTGCGCCGCTCAGGCCGTGCGCGAATGGATCGAGGCTGCCTCGCTAGGTTCTGGCCTCGCATTCCGGTCCTTCTCCCCGGCGATTCCTTCGGCACGGAGTTTCGGCGGCGCTGAGTGCGGTCGATGCGGCGCAAGCGGGAGTCGTCTGAGCCTGCGCGAGAACGCTGAAGTATGACCCGAAGGGAACTGCTCGGTGCTGTGGCCGGACTGCTCTGCCTGGCATCCTGCGAGTCCAGCGTAACGGCTGTGCCAAAGAGCGTTACCGACCCGGCGATCCGCAGTATTGGTCCTAACCGCATTCTCGTCGAGCTTCCCGCGGTGACGGATCGCGCAGAAGCCGAACGCGTACTGAAAGTGGTCGCCGCACTACGGCAGCAACACAGCCGATAAAAGAACGCTACCGCCTTCGCCTCGAGAATTGGATTACGGTCCGAAAAGCGCGGCGTGGGTTTTGCAGGCAGTCATCGTGCAGTTTAAGCCATCTTCCGTGGATGCGCGGCAGCCGCAGAGCCACCCGTAAGAAATTGCTCCCGTCTCTGGATCGGCCAACCTAACAGGGGCTTCACCCAGGGCCAAGTTCACGGCGTGCAATCCCACCAACCAGATTCTCACGGCTTACAACTGTACCGGGAAAACCTGCTGAAAGCCCTTGGAGGTTCCTGAGTCTCATCGCTGCTCAGGTGGCGGATGAACGGGTTACGGTTTTTCGACCGACAAGGGGTGATTAACGGGGGTACAGCTTGCGGCGGTGCCCACGATGATGTGGTTTGCGCGGTCTTCGCTCTGGCGAGTTTCCGGAAAGAGATCGCCCGGCATGAACAGGCGTGAAACAGCGGGGAATTTGGGTCCCGGTTCGGGGACACCATCCGGCGCATGCTTCAAGGCGGTGTCCATGGCTGCGTGCGTGCCCTCCGGCAATGCGAAGTTCGGGATGTCACTGAGATTCCACATCTCCCCTAGTTGTCGCGTTTCCAGCGCCCCGTCGAGCAGGTTGAGCGACATCAATTGCGCCTGGGCGACGTCTCGAAGCGCCTTTTTCATCGTTTCGATCGTTTCGGCGTAGGCCGGATCGATATCGGGGGAGGACGGTTGCAAGAGATGATCGACCATGCCGAGATTACGTACGATGGCGGAAACGTCGTTTTCGAGCCCCACATCGGCGATATCCATGCTCAGGGCTCGGTTGTGGCTCTTTCCGACACCTAGCATACTGAGACCGTGCATTATCGCGGAGTCGTCTTGCATCAGACCTGCGATGCTCGGGCCGATGCTGCGCTCTAGGGCGGAACAGAGGCGATTCTTGGAGTGCACCTCGATGATGGTAGGCGGCGCTGTCGCTTGCGACGCTGGCGGGGTCGTCATGGGTTCAGCCTGCGCTACGAGAATCGTTAAGAATATCGAAGCGAGCATAGCACCGTCGGCCATGAGGCGCCCTTGTCAAAAGCGGGAGTCCTCACACATAAACTTTTCGGACCGCCCCGGGATGATTCCCGGCCGACTTCTCGGGGCGTTGGACAAGACGAACCGCCCTTCGCGGGCGAGATGGCGCTTAGATCCAGCCGCCAGCGCAAAGGAGAATCCATGGAACACGAAGTCAACCCAAAACAACTCGAACCAATGGGCTATCGCGCCGTGCCAAGATATTGCTGCGCCAGTTTGATGGCCGAAGCGGCCCGGTCAGTCATCTCTTCCTATCGGCGACGTCCGTTCTAATCCATGTAGCCGGCCAGCACGGTCGGGAACGCCGCCGTAGCCGTTGGTTCCCTCGATCGGATCCTCGACTTCGCCCATCACGCGGACCGACCGTGGCGGCGGACGAGTCTTGAGACGTGGGCTGACCCTGGCGTGGTATACTGGGGTATCACTTAGGTTTCAAGGCCCGCATGGTTTACGTTTGACGTTACTGGCGAGTCGAATCCGAACACCAATCCCGAGTAGGAGACTCGCACATGTATCAAGACGAAACGCTATCCTGCGTCGACTGCAATCGCTCATTCACCTTCACGTCCGGCGAGCAGCAGTTCTACGCACAGAAGGGCTTCACCAACAAGCCTAATCGCTGTACTGACTGCCGCGCCGCCCGCAAGGCAGACCGCGGCGGTGGGGGTAACCGCAGCGGTGGTGGTCAGCGTGAGATGTTTAAGGCGACGTGCAGCCAATGCGGCGGCGTGGCGGAAGTTCCGTTCCAGCCGCGCGGCGACAAGCCGGTCTACTGTCGCGACTGTTTCGCGTCACGCGCCCCTAGCTATCACTAAGACCGCAGGCGGTCGACCCACTACCGGACTCTGGGCGCTCGCTTAACAGCGGGCGCTCCTATTTGCGTGACTCGGAGCGGCTTGCAAGATCCAATGACGCTCGACGCGACGATTAATCGGTGCCGGAAAAATGATCTCTGCCGCACGAATGCCGCTCCGTCCAGGCTGCATACGTGCGCTCATATACGCATTTACATCGATACGTCCGTCTCATCTCACCGCCCGTGCCCGGGCCGCACGTTGCCTCTTTGGAAACGACGTTGCGTCGCGCTCTCGATCTTTATTGGTTTTTCCATGGCCCAGTCGAGTTCTTCCGACGTGCGATTCATAAGGGAACTTATTCGCGGATCGGTCAAATAGACTCTTACCCTTCCGAATTTGGCGCCTTGAGGGGTGCCGCTCAGTCAATAGCGGCTACGGTAGTCGACTTCGTTAGTCGCGAACACGCTTGACCTTGCTCGCCGGTCTCGGCCTTAGCGTTGCACACAACGCAGTGCCCGTCCGCGACGTGCATCGAATTCGTCGCCGATGCACCGAACAAACTTTGGGTTGCCGACATCACGTACATTCCGACTTACGCCGGTTTCCTATTTCTTACCGTCGTGCTCGACGCATTCAGCCGACGCATCGTCGGCTGGGCGACGAGTTCACACATGCGAACGCAATTGGTCCTCGACGCGCTCAATATGGCGATCCAGCGGCGCCAACCCACAAATGTCGTTCACCACTCGGACCAAGGGACGGAATACACGTCGGTTGCATTTGGGTCGCGCTGCCGGGAAGCGAACATCCGGTCCTCAATGGGCTCGGTTGGGGACTGCTACGACTTTATGTGTAGAATAGCTTAGGGATTCCGTTTTGGCTCCTGCTAGGATCGCCTTCGTGGCTCCCCGTTGACACGCCGGCGGAATCCCCATAGCGCACCGGTTCTGGCTGGAAAGACGTAGGCACTTGCCTGATAAAGTCTCGCCGACTGGGCGTTTGAAACGGGAAACCGCCGCGTGACTTTCCAATCTCAAACTATCCACGAAAGCCGGGCAGCTTCAGAAAAACAAAAAAGCCCCGATGCTGTCGAGATGGTGGGCGGTACATGGATTGAACATGTGACCTCTTCCGTGTCAAGGAAGCGCTCTCCCACTGAGCTAACCGCCCCGGCCGCGTCGTACGGTTGCACCTGCGTCGCGTTTGACCCTGCCTACACCGTTTGAGAATGCTGCCTGCCCTCCGACGTTACCAAAGTAGCGTGATCGAGGCGTTTCCTGCGATTGTTGACGCCTGCCGTTGACGCCTCGCATCGTGACGTTGGTCGCGGTGGAGATGGAAAACGACGACCCGTTTCCGCCCGGACGACGATTTGCGTCGGTGCCCCGGACTCCGACGCTGATCTGCAAATTGCGTGCCTGCCGCTGTACCAAACAGCGCTTTACGCACGCCAAAGCCCTACGCGAGAGTAGCCGAGGCCCTGCTTCTCTCTCTCCTAACGTAAGTACCTCGCGATTGTGCCTCCGGCGCTAGCAGGACGGGATGCGAGAGTCCGGCGGCGGCACGTATGGATCGTGCGGTGAATAAATGCCTTGCGGCGTATCGCGCCCGTCCACCCTGACGTCGTAGGTGGGTTCCCGGCCGCACCACGTCGTGAAATCGAAGCGGTCGCCGTTGCGCTGCAGTTTCGTCACGGTAAGCTTTCCCGAAACGAACGATTCGCCCGGCTTTAACCGACTGGCGGCGCCGCCGCGAATGAGAAACACCGAACCGGTGAAACCCTGCAGCAGTAACGTTCCAATTCCGTGTTTATCGATCGCGATGCCGCTGGCTTCGTCTACGCCGATGCCGAGAACGCGGCCGCGCGGCGCTTTACCGTCGGCAATCTGGCGCGCCATGAAGACCGCGGTTCTTCCAAATCGATTGCGGGTGACGAAGTGCATGTCGGTGATCGCATCCTGCAGCGGCGGAAACCTCAAGAACCCATACGTGAAGCTGATGAGCCGCTCGTACGGATGCAGTACCGCATTGTGGGACGTCGCGTCGCGCTGGTTGTCGTGACGTGCGTCGAACACGAACTCGCCGAGAATCGCCGCTCCCGCACTCGTCCCTCCGACCACGCCGCCCGCGTCGTATACTCCTTGCACCGCCGCTTGAAGCGGCGTGTTCTTCCAAAGGACGTAATCGGCTTGATCGCCTCCCGCGAAGAACACCGCCGAGGACTTAGCAACGATTGCAGCGGCTCGCTGCATGGCAGCGGACGACGAACAGGTCGGCAGCTTTAGCGTTCGGACTGAATGGTAACGCGCTAGCCGGTAGATGTAGCGATCGTAACCGTTCGTGCCGGTGGCGCGCAGGACCACGAGATCGCCGCCCCTGCGGGCGCGCGATCCGACCACCGTATCGTGAATCCAGACGAACTCGCCGTTGACGTCGAGTCCTCCGCCTCCGATCACGATGCCCGGGCCTTGCAGCGGGATGGGGCTCGGTTTCGGTGCGCCGACTGGCCGGTAGAAGGTCGGATTGCAGCGCGCTCCAACGTTGGCCTGCGGAACCCCCGGCGTGGGCGGCCACCAGCGGGTCGTGCTGCTGCATCCGATCGCTGTTGCCAACGCGACCCCGGCCCAAATCCAAACGGCAGCTTTCAAGGTTCATTTTCACTTCTTCGTTGACACTTGTAATGCATGCGTGATACATTCATTCGAACCTAAAACGTCACTTCGAAACCACGCTGCGAAAGGAGGCACGATGACTACGAATCTGTGGAATCCGATTGTCGCGCCGCAAATCGGCGGCGGATCGAGGCTTTGTGGCCCTTCGCGTGGTGGACCGACGTAGTATTTCGTCGTCGTCGACCGCTCAGAAAGGCTCCAGGATCGATCCGGGAGCTTTTTCATTTCACTCTTCACTTCGATAACGAGGCGAATCATGGACCTTTGGTTCGAAACCGAGATCCGGATGCGCCGTGACGACGCCTTCAAGTCCGCCGAACGCAGCCGGCTCTTACGCCTTGCCGAAAGCGGACGAAGTACGAGCGTACGCACGCGCATCGCCGACGGTGCTCAAGCGATGAGCGACGCGTTGGCCGCGCTGGCTCAAACGCTGCGCGCGCAAACTTAAAGATCGCCGATCGACAGCGTCGTGTCGGCATCCGCCCAGGCGGCGTCAAAGCGTGTTCGCGCCTGCGCCGCCTCGACGGTCTTCCCTTGTGCGGCGAGTGCTTGCGATAGTCCAAAGAGGGCGCGCGGATCGTTGGGATATCGCGCGAGGCAGTCGTCGAACGCGGCAGCTGCTTCGGTATACCGATGCGTCCGCAACAGATATCCGCCCAATGCTTCGCCGGCGGGCACGAGCGGAATGATCTCCGCGTAAAAGTCGAACCGCTGATTGTCCCGAGCCCGATCTAGCCACGCACCGGCGTCGCGATCGTTTCCCTCGGCTTCGGCAAGGCGCGCAAAGAATAGCTGAGGAATGTATCCGCGCGTCGGCGTGCCGTATTGCTTGCGAATTGTCCCGTCAGCTGTTTTCGCATCGGTCAAGCGGCCGAGGTGAATGTCGGCAAGTCCCGCAATCCACTGCCCGAACAACTCATTGGGACCGCCCGCCGCCGCATCTTGATAGCGGCCGAAGCGCAGCGCCGTCAACGCGGTGAACTTCCCCTCGAAGAGCCCGTTCATGCGCTCGGCCCACCGCAGCGCGGTCGCGTAGTCGCCGAGCATCATCGCAGCCGAATAACCGACGGAAACGTCGTGCGACGCGTACCGTTGCTGACCCAGGTCCTGATGATTCGTTGCATCGAGCTGCAGCATGAGTTGGTAAGCGCGCTCGCTCGATGCCAGCGCCTTTGTATACGCCCCCGTTTCGATCCAAAAATGCGCGGGCATGTGCGCGAGGTGTTCCGCTTCGGGTGGAAGTTGCATGGCGTCGAGGCGCTGCGCGCAGGCCAGCGCCGGCGAACGGTCCGGAAGATTATCGTAGGCGTGTATGCAGAGGTGGTTCGCCATGGGATTGTCCGGCTCGCGCGCGAGCACGCCGTCGATGAGCGTCAACGTGCGCGCCGATGCGTCGCCGTGCTCCAACAGCGCTTCTGCGGCCAGCACCTGCGCGTTTGCATCGGTTGGAGCCGAAGAGGCTAGCGCGACCATCGCTTGGCGATACGCGGTATCGTTGCGACTCCAATCGGCCCACGTTCCCCGATAGCGCAGACTCATCGCGTCGATGTATTTCCGCTCCCCCGGCGTGGCGGCGGCTTCGAGCGTCACGGCGCGTTGGATCGCGCATTTGCCCCGAGCGAAGTTCTCGGGGGTCATGGGCGTGTTGAGATCGGGACCGTACGCAAGGGCTTCACCCCAATAGGCCATCGGTGGCGGCGGCGTTCGTGCCGCGGCCTGGCTAAAGGCCGCCGCCGACGCGCTGCGGGCATAGGCGTAGTAAAGGAAGAGGCCGCGATCGATCGGGGTTTGCATCGTGACCGTCGCCGCCAGGGTTACTGCGGCGAGAATCACGTGAAGAAGCGCTGAGGGCCGGCTTCGTAAATCGCGATCGCGTCACGCCATTCTTGGGGTACGGCCATCGTCTTCTGATCCACGAAATCGTAGGCTACGACGGTCGTGGTCCCGTGGGCCGCACGATGATTCTGGGTTTCGCTCCAGATTTCGTATTCGAAGTCCCACGATTTCGTACCGATGCGCGAAATGCGAACGCCGACTGCGATCCTTTCGCGATAGCGGAGCTGGCGCTCGTACGTAAAGTGGATATTGGCCTGAATGATGCCGTGATCTCCGTTGATGGGCACGTTCATCACTTGTACGAAATACTCGGACCGCATCATCTCGCACCAGCGAATGTACGCGACGTTGTTCACGTGCTCCATCATATCGATGTCTGCAAACGGTACGGTGAACTGCGAGACGAGCGGAAATCCATCCAGCATGCTCCGGCGCTTCGCGTTGGAAGGGTGACGAGCCCGCTGCCTCCAAGAAACCGCATCCGAGGGCGCGTAGCTCAGTGGGAGAGCATCCGCTTCACACGCGGGAGGCCGCTGGTTCGACCCCAGCCGTGCCCATTTTTTGACGGAGGCCCGCTCTGACCGGCCGCCCGACCGCGTCTTACGACCGGGGCAGGTAGTAACCGCCGAGACTGCAAATAAGCGGTCCCGGTCACGCGTCAAGTCGGCTTGGCGCTGTAGCTCAGTTGGTTAGAGCGCCGCCCTGTCACGGCGGAGGTCGTGGGTTCGAGCCCCATCAGCGTCGCCATTTTTTTCCCCTTGGCGCGCAGCATGCCAAGGTAGCTCAGTCGGTAGAGCACGCGCCTGAAAAGCGCGGTGTCGCCAGTTCGATTCTGGCCCTTGGCACCATTAAACCCTCGTGTTGTTGGCGCGAGGGTTTTGATTTTCCGCGCGTCGCTCGTTCGCTGGTGTATGGAAAGTGCGGTGCCGCAAAACTGGTTTCTCGAAAGCGGCGCTACGGTGTGCGAACTGCGACGACCGTTGGCTGCAAGAGTACTATCGAAAGAGCGAGAGGCGAGAGCTCAGGCAAGTAGTGTAGAGTTGCTGTAATGACCGTGGCGTCCCGGCGGGGGCGAAGCAGGCAGGCCCGCCGGCGAGCCATAAAATATAGGAGCATGCGCGTTCGTTCTGCACTCGCGGGGCTGCTGGCTGCCCTGATCGTCGCCCCTCTATCGCTCATGGCCGCTGCGCCGGCGGCACCATTGCCGGCGGGATCCGACGTTTCCGGAGCGCCCTTCGAGTATTTCCAAGGGAACTCAAAGACGCCGCGCGGTTTCGACATCGATCTGCTCAACGCAATGGCGGCGAAGATGGGAAGCCAACCGTCGATTACCAACCATCAGTTCGAGGATCTGCTCAAGGCGGTCCAGCGCGGACAGTTCGAGTTAGCGATATCGGCGATGTCAGATACGAGCGAGCGGGAGAAAGTCGTCAACTTTCTCGACTATTTCGTTGCCGGCGGGGGCTTGATGGTTCAGCAGGGCAATCCGCCGCACGTCTTTGGAATCGACGGGCTCTGCGGGTACGCCGTAACGGTCGAAAGCGGCACGTCGTATCAATCCGACATCGAAAAGCAATCCGCAAAGTGTAAAGCCATCGGACTTTCGGCTATCACGATTCAGACGTATAAGACCGACGACGACGCATTTGCCGCGTTCCTCGCCGGTAAGGCGCCGGTGTACGTTGCCGATTATCCGGTAGCCGTGTGGCGCGCGCGCACGACGGGCAAAGGTCTAGAAGTCGTCGGCAAACAGTTCGACGTCGTTCCTTACGGAATCGCGGTTGCCAAACAGAACGCTAAACTTTTGACGCAGCTTCAGCACGCATTGGCCGCCGTCGTTGCCGACGGCACGTACGACCGGCTGCTCAAGAAATGGGGACTCGCCCAAGGAGCGTTGCGCGTCGCTCCCATCAATGCGGGCAAACTGTTCGATCAGAAATAAGTTACCTTAGATTTTTTTCAAAGAAGTCAACGCTTCGGCGCCACGCTTTTTCGGCATGCTCGGGGTGATGGTTACCGAGACCGCCCGGGTTGTAAAACGCGTGCTTGGCGTCGTAACGATGGAACTCGTACCGAGTTCCTTTGGCTTGCAGCTTGCGCTCGATGGCGTCGACTCCCTCGATCTTAAAGAACTCGTCATGTTTGGCCCAGTGCCCCTGGATGGGAATGTCAATGGTTGACGGATCGCCCGCTTCCGGCGGCGGATACCCGTACCATACGACCGCCGCATCGAACTCTGGATCCTTCATCGCGGCGATCATCGCGAGCGCACCGCCCATACAAAATCCCGTGACGCCGACCTTTTTCGTACCGAGATCGCGTAGGTAGGCTGCGGCCCCGCGCGCGTCCTGCGTTGCCGCATCGCCGAAGTTCAAGCCGCCCATGAGGTGGCCGGCCTCTTCGCGGTTCTCGGCAACACGACCGCGATAGAGGTCGGGCACGAGCACCTTAAAGCCTTCGTTCGCAAGACGGTCGGCGGTCTCTTTGATCTGATCGTTGAGGCCCCACCACTCCTCGAACATTACGACTCCGGGCTCTCCCTCGGCGCGTTCGGGTTGGGCGAGATAACCCGGCGCTTTAGCGCCGTCAGGGCGCGTGAAGTCGACCATCCTACCCATCACCGTTACCTCCGCATAAAGTAATCGAGATTAAACCGGGCGAAGCTCGCGTTCATGGAGAGCGGACAAAAGACCTACGTCCAGCACGAACCGCGTTGGCATGCGTCGCTTGCGGTCGTCGCCGCACTGGTTCTTTACATCACGCTGCCGCCGAAGCTGACGATCGGACCGATCTGGGCCGCGCCGCTTGCCGTAATGGCAATCCTCATTCCACTTTCCGTTTTGGCCCCCAAACGTCACCGCGAAACGCGGCGGATACGCTTTTGGGGAATCTTACTGATCGCGGTCATGAACTTTTTCAACATCGCCTCGGTGCTGTTGCTGGTGGATGGATTCTTTCATCCTTCGCGGTCCGCCGAGTTGCAATCGGCCGCAATGCTGCTGCGGCATGGTCTGCAAATCTGGTTCACCAACATTTTAGTCTTCGCGTTGTGGTTCTGGGAGCTCGACGGGGACGGGCCCGACGCGCGCGCTCACGCCGGCGCGGCGACGGAGTTCAAGAACGCCGACTTCCTCTTTCCGCAGATGCAAATGGCGCTGCAAGCCGGAGAGGACATTCCGTGCGTCGATCCTCTATGGAAGCCGCAGTTCTTCGACTATTTTTACGTGGCGTTTACGAATTCCACGGCGTTTAGCCCCACCGATACCATGCCGCTAAGCCGTTGGGCCAAGACGCTCATGATGATCGAGGCGATCATCTCTCTGATTACCGTCGCAATCGTGCTAGCGCGTTCGGTGAGCTTGATTCAATGACGTTTGGGCCATGACGCCGTGTAGCTGCGTGAACGGGAACGGTTGAAGCTGGCCGTCGCCCCGGAATGGATAATCGAATTCGGCCGTGATAACGAAGAGCGTTGCGATCACCAGCATCAGTGAGGTCGTCATAAAGACGTGCAGCCATCGCCTGCGCACGCGAAACAAGTAGCAAAAAACGATCGTCACGGCCGCGATGAAGAAGTTCCCGGCCCAGAAGATCACCGGGATGCCTTGATCGTTATCGAACAACCGCATGCGGCGCCCGTCCAGGACCTGATTCGCGAGCGCCAAATCGCTTTGCTGCAGCGCTTCCTGCGCGGCCGTTCGTGGTTGATACGCGGCGACGAGCTGCAGAATGTGCAGGGCCGCCTGGAGCGCTTCCGGACTGCTCTGACCTTGGCGCATGGCCGGCCATTCAGTTCCGACAACGACCTCGACGTAGTTTCGGCACGCGGTGCGCACTTGCGCGGCTAGCTCAGGCGGGAGATAGGCGGCCGAATGGTAGAGGTCGGCGACCGCCGAGGCTTCTTGCGCGACGGTTGCGGCTGCGGCGTCGTACTCTTGCCAGTTGCCGATTAGCAAGAACGACAAAACGACGGCTAATATCGTGCCGATCGTGCCGATGATCGGTCCGGCCACGTCGTTGTGCGCGAGTTCGTCGCTCTGCGGAACGATCCGCTGGAAAACAAAGAGGCCCAGGCCGGAGATCAGACCGAGCGCGATCAAGACCACCACGAAGAAGAGCCACGTCGGCAGAGCATAGATCCAGGTCATACGCCCCCTATTTTAGCGCAGGGCGCGCGAAATCGCTCCGCTCAGCCAAATTGCCGTCGCGACGCCCGCCAGCAGCATGAGCGTCGTAAAGATAACCGGTGAGATCGAGACCACCAAGCCGACGTTCATCGTGAGGGCCATGAACGCGCGCAGCACAAGCTCTCCCAAGAGCAGTGCGCCCCACGCCATCGTTACTACACGAACGCCGTGCCGGAAGTACGACGTGCGCCAAAGCACGTCGAAATGCTCTTCGGGAAGCGCATCGTTGGCCGTCAGAAACTCGCGTATGACGTAATAACCGATCGGCCGCCGCATGAGGAAGCTGGAAACGAGCATAATCAACCCCAGCAACCCGCTGATAAACGACTCTCGAATGAGCAGCATCCGCTGCGTTCCGCCGAACGCGGCCGGAATGAGGCCGCAGATCATTCCAAGCAGAATCAATAATCCGACGATGTCGACGGTTCTACGGCGTATCAAATTGACGACGTTCGAGACCGCTGGAACGAGTGACGCTCCAAGAACCGGCCAAATGCTCGTGCTCGGGTAGAAGCGGGCTAACGCGTAGTACGCGATCGTCGTTCCGCCGACGTCGATCGCCAAGGTCGGCAGCAGGGCGCGAAAGCTTTCCCAAAGGAAGTGCAGCGGCGTTTCCTCGGGGGCAGGGCGTTCGTGGGCCGCGAGCTCGCGCCGATCTTCCACCGGTCATCTCTACCCAAGCCGGGAAGGCCGGGCAAGGTGGTGAATCCTCAGCTTGCTGCAGCGCGGGTATGATGTAATGGCAGCCTGCGACCTTCCCAAGGTTGATGCGTGGGTTCGATTCCCACTACCCGCTCCACCGCTCGCTTGATAGT
This sequence comes from Vulcanimicrobiota bacterium, assembly GCA_963715435.1. Lineage (GTDB taxonomy): Bacteria > Vulcanimicrobiota > Vulcanimicrobiia > Vulcanimicrobiales > Vulcanimicrobiaceae > JAFAHZ01. The sequence continues at coordinate 295,938 of OY970243.1, read as the reverse complement.
GATTAAACCGTCTAAGGGGAGATCTCCTTACGAGGAGATTCCGTGAAACGGTGAGCGTCCTTGGGCCTCATTGCCGGATCGAGTTTTTGTTCGAGCTGCTTTTGCAGGTTTTCAAACGCGGACGGATTCGAGCCGTACGTGTATTGCCGCGTGTTGACGATGAACGAATAGTGGGTGCCGTTGGGGAGTTGTTCGGCCCACGTGTTCGTGCCAGGCATCGATCCTTCACGCGCCCAGTCCGCATTCGGTTGAGGAGTTCCAACACCCCAGATGATGTAGTGGTTCATGAACGTCAGCTCCGACTCGGCATTGGTCGCTATGGCCGACGCGCCGCCGGCAATCTGAAGGATCATGCCGTCGCCGCTATAGGGAAATGGATACTGTTGGCTCGACTGCACGAAAATAGCGGACGGTCCACTATAGGCAGAATAATATTCCGCTACTTCGTTGGGCAGCGGCTTGCCGATCGTCGGAGATTCAAGCACGTTTTGGAGCTTGAGCGGAGCGGCGATTTGCGTCGCAACGTACTTGGGAAAGGTCGTCTTTGAAGCTTTGGCGATGACCATTCCCAGCACCGTATAGCAAAAGTTGCAATACGCGTAGGTCGTGCCGGGCTTCTCTTGCAGCGGTTGGGCGAGTTGCGCCTGAACGTATTGCGTCTGGTTCACGGCTTTTTTGAGCCCAAGACTCAGCGCGATGGTTCGCATGTTGAAGGTCGGGTCGTAGCCGCTTGCGGCATCGTCCCAGCCCGATTTGTGCAGGATCATATCTTCGATCGTGATGTCTTTGACTCGGGGATCTACCGCGGCTCCGGCCGGGAGCGGTTTAGTAATTCCGAGATAGGCAAAAACGTTCGTCCGGGGATCGACCTTATGCGCCGAGATCAGCTTATACATCGCGGCATCCACCCACGCTTTGGAGTTACTGGCGAGACGCATGATAGTCGTGGTCGATGTTTTCGACTTTGCAAGCGGTGTGTTCGTGTACGCATGCGAGAAGATCGTTTTCCCCCCGCTCGAAACGGCGAGTTGCGCATTTGGAACCTGCGCGCTTTCCATAAATTGAACGATAAGACTGTCCAGCACGGAATTTTTTCCGGTGCCGACGATGACGATCTTCGACGCGCGGTGGTGCGTCAGCACTCGGGCGCGGAATTGTCGGGGCACGAACGATACCGGTGCGGACGTGGGCGACGAACAGGCGACGGCGGCGAGCGCGAATGCGAAAAGCACGACCGAAGCAACGATCCGGAAGCGGTTCAAGATGGGGCCTCCTATTAACGGCGTTGCTCAACGGGACGCACCGCCTATCGCACGAGCGTAACTTGAAGAATCGACCTGGCGCAACGTTCAAAGGTCATGGGACCCTGGAGCGCGCGACTGCACCTACCATCGGCAACGCGCTTGGTCGAGCGCAGGCGCGACCGGCGGCGCCCGAGAATCGACCGGCCTAATCGTAACGGACCTAGGCCGAGAGGACTGCCCTTGCGCAACGAAAACGCAATGAGGCGCCTCTAACGGGAAGACTGAGTGAGGATGCGGCGACGTAGCCAAGTGGTAAGGCAGGGCTCTGCAAAAGCCCCATCGGCAGTTCAAATCTGCCCGTCGCCTTTCCCCATTTTGCTGAAGCAAAACGGGGACGCCATAGCTTCAAAAGGCACTCCCCGCTTTGCGCTCCGCGCCCCCCGCGCAAACGCGGGGCCCTCAATCCTTTTGCCCTGATGAGCGTCGTGCCGTGCGCGTAGCGGTGGTCGGAGCCGGAGCAATCGGCGGCTTCATAGCCGCTGCATTGAATCGCGCCGGCACGGACGTCGCGGTGGTCGCGCGCGGCGAGCATCTGGCCACGATCCGGCGTGACGGCCTCATGGTGGAAAGCGACTTCGGAACGTTGCGCGCACGGGTCGAAGCTGCCGCCGATTTGCGCGAACTCGGTCACTTCGACGCTTTGCTGCTCACGTTCAAGGCGCATCAGTGGCCCGAACTGCTGCCGCAGCTGGCACCGTTCTCGCGCACGAAAACGACCATTGCGACCTTGCAGAACGGCCTGCCGTTTTGGTACGTCCGCGGCGAGCCGCTTGACAGCGTCGATCCGGGCGGCCGCATTGCGGACCTCTTTCCCGACGAGCAGGTCGTCGGCGGCGTAGTGCACGTCTCAGGCCACATACGTGCGCCCGGACGCATCAAGCAGAGCGGCGGAACGCGCTATGTCCTCGGACCGCCGCGCGGCGGCAGCGATGCGCGCAGCGAGAGGCTCGTCGCCTTGTTTGCGGCCGCGAGCCTCACCCCGGAAGCCGACCCGAACGTTCGCGCAACGGTCTGGCTGAAGCTCGTGAACAACGTCGGCCTCAATGCCGTCAGCGTGTTGCGGCGTTTGTCGATCGCACCGATGCTGGCCAACGCCTGCGCGCGCAGCGACGTACGCGCGCTCATGACCGAAGCGCTGAGCGTGGGTCAAGCACTCGGCGTGGTCGCCGGCGTCGACATCGACGCGCGCATCGCTTATGCCGCGCGGCTCGAGGACGTGAAAACGTCGATGCTCCAAGACTTCGAACGCAGCCGTCCGCTCGAGCTCGAACCCATTCTCGGAGCGGTTCTCGAGTTGGCCAAGCGCCTAAACGTCGAGGTGCCGAAGGTCCGCGCCGCCTACGACGCGCTCTCGGCGGTCACTCGATGATGGACGGCGTCGTGATTCGCGCAGCCGAGCTCGATGAGATCGGCATCGCCGCAGACCTGCGTGCGGTGATGGCGCGCGAGATGGACGGAGATTGGGATACGGAGCACCCGGGCTGGCGCAAAGGTTTCGCGCAGTTCTTCCACGATAAGCAGGCGCGCGGCGACGCACAACTCTACTACGCCGACCGTAACGGTGAGATCGTTGGCATGGCCGCGTTCTCGGTGCTCGACGAATACCGCGCTGCAGCGTTCGGAAAACCGCGCGGCTGGGTGAACTCGGTGTACGTAATTCCGAAGTTACGCCGGCGCGGGATTGCCAAAGAGCTCATGCTCGCCGGCCTCGATTGGATGCGCCGGCGCGGCTGCGTGATGGCTCGGTTGCGCACGAGCGACGAGGGACGGCCACTGTACGAAATGCTCGGCTTCGTTCCGGGCACGGAACTGGAGCTCCATCTTTGAGCGACATCGGCCGGCTCACCGGCATCGGAGCTAAGACGGCGCCGCTTTTCGCGATCTCGGCATCGATACCGCGCAGGCGCTGTTGGAATACTTACCGTTCCGGTACGACGATCTGCGTTTTCCGACGCCGGCCGCGCTGCTGGGCCAAAACGGCGGCGAAGAGAACGCCGTCGGAACCGTGACCGTCGTCAAAGAACGGCGCGTGCGCGGTTTGGAGATCGTGGAAGTGCGCCTGATCGACGACGCCGGTACGCCCTTCGGCGCGAAGTGGATCGGCCGCAACCGCTACGTTTACGGACGCTTTCACGAAGGCATGCGGCTCTTCGTGCGCGGTCGCGTCGAACGCAGTTTCGCGGGCGCTTCGATCAACGTCAGCCAATACGGGCAGCTTGGCCCCGGTGAGAGCTACCGTGGCGAAATGGTTCCGGTCTATCGCGCGAGCAAAGATTTGGCGACGCGCAAGATCGCGGCCGTGGTGAAGAAGAACCTCTCGCAGCTTCTCGACCTTGCGCCCGACGATCCGCTACCGCCGTCCGTAGCGCGGCGACGGAAGTATTCGAACCTGCGCGACGCTTACCGAAGCGTGCACGCGCCGAACGATCCCGACGAAGCTCAGCGCGCGCGCGAGCGTTTCGTCTTCACCGAGTTTCTCTCGCTGGCGGCCGCGGCGCAGCTGCGCCGGGCGGATCGCGAGCGCGATCATAAGGCGCGCGCGCTGCGCGTCCCGGCCAATCTCCTCGACGAGTTTCAAGACGCACTCCCGTTCCCTCTGACGGGCGCGCAGCGCCGCGCAATCGTCGAGATTTGGGACGATATGACGCGCGACGTTCCGATGAACCGCTTGCTGCAAGGCGACGTCGGCAGCGGCAAGACGCTCGTGGCGGCGGCCGCGGTGCTGCTCGCCGCGCGCAACGGTATGCAATCGGCCTTGATGGCGCCGACCGAAATTCTCGCCTCACAGCACGCTGCGAAACTCGCGCCGCTGCTGCTGCCTTTCGGAATCGCTCTGGAAGCCGTGTTCGGCAGTCAAACCGCTCGCGCGCGCAGCGCTGCCGTCGCGAAGCTCGCTAGGGGACAAGCGTCGGTTGCGGTGGGCACGCACGCGCTGCTGACCGAAGGCGTCGACTTCGACCGTCTCGGTCTGGCCATCTTCGACGAACAGCACCGTTTCGGCGTCGAACAGCGCGCACGGCTGCGCGCCAAGGGAACTTCGCCGCATACGCTGCACATGACGGCGACACCGATTCCGCGAACGCTCGCGCAATCGGTCTATGCCGATCTCGATCTCTCGATCATCGACGAGTTGCCTCCGGGACGCACGCCGATCGAAACGTTTGCCGTGCGGAAAGCCGGCTGGGTCGCGTCTACGAGTTCGTCTCCCGCAACGTCGAGCTCGGCCATCAAGCCTACATCGTTGCGCCGGCCATCGAAGAAGGCGAAACAGAGCTGACCAGCGCGGTCGCCGAGTTCGAGCGGCTCCGCAGCGACGTCTTTCCCGCGCTCCGTCTCGGTTTGCTGCACGGACGTCTTTCGGGTCGCGAGAAAGAAGACGTCATGCCGCGCTTTGTGCGCGGCGAGCTCGACGTTCTCGTTGCGACGACGGTAATCGAAGTCGGCGTAGACGTAGCCAACGCCAGCGTGATGGTCGTTCTCGACGCGCAACACTACGGTCTGGCGCAGCTGCATCAGCTGCGCGGACGCGTCGGACGCGGCGCGCCAATCGTACTGCGTTCTCGTCTATCCCGATACTGCCGACGAAACCGAACGTCTCGAGATCCTTACGCGCTCGACCGACGGCTTCGCTATTGCCGAAGACGACCTGCGCCTTCGCGGACCAGGCTAGTTTTCCGGAACCGGGCAATCCGGCGGGAGCGACCTGCGATTTGGCGATTTGGTGCGCGACATCGATGTCTATAGGGCGGCTAAAGTCGACGCCGAAGCAATCGTCGCCCGCGACCCGGCGCTGAAAGATTCCGAACATGCGGGACTGCGCGCGGGCTCGAACGCCAGCCGAGCATTCGTGCCCTGCTCGTTTCCTCTTAGAGGCGGCGGCTTGGGGCCTGCGAATACTGCGCTGCCAGCCCGGCATCGAGCAGTTCGGTGTCGCTGAATCGCGAGTTCCAGTGATCGCAGCGCGAGCGCGATCGCCAGCGCGTCGTCGATGTCAGCGCCGCGGACGCCCGTTGCCCGGGTCGGTGCCGATAATCAGCCGCACGTCAGTCGCCGCTGGCCTGGTCGTCTTTCCGGCGGAAGGAGGAGCTGGTGAGCTGCGCTCCGTGCGTTTGCACCGCTACCGCCGCGGCGGCGGTGGCCGCGGTGACGGCTGTGCGCAGGGATCGTCCGCGGCTGAGCTCTGCGGCGAGCACCCCGACGAACGCGTCACCGGCCCCGGCGGTGTCCACGGCGTCGACCTCGAGCGCGGGCACGTACTGCTGGCCGTCGACGTCACTGACCACGGCGCCGCCGGCTCCGGCGGTCAGCACGACGGATGCCGGTCCGAGTTCCCGCAGCTCGGCGGCAGCCGCCTGCAGGGCGGAGTCGTCGATCAGCTCGTGCCCTATGAGGAACTCGGCCTCGGAACGGTTCACGACCAGTACCGCGACGCGGTCGAGCACCGAGCGGGCGAGCGCGGCAGCCGGGGCCAGGTTGAGCACCACCACCGCCCCGCTGTCTGCCGCGAGGTCCACTCCCCGGGCGACGACGTCGGGTCGAAGTTCCATCTGCAGCAGCAACACGTCCCCGGCCGCCAGCCGCTCACGCAGCCGCGGGACGTCACCGGGCTGGAAGGCGTGGTTGGCTCCAGGGGAGACGGCGATTGCATTTTCACCGTCCGGCGTGACGAGTACGAGCGCGATCCCGGTGCTGCGGTCGTGCGTGGTCTGCAGCAGCTCGTCATTCACTCCCGCGGCCACCAGTGCGGTGCGGATAGATGCGGCGTGCGCGTCATCGCCCACCGACCCGGCGAAGGTGACGTCGGCGCCACCGAGCGCGGCTGCCACGGCCTGGTTCGCGCCCTTGCCCCCTGGCCGGAGCACCGCGTCCTCGCCGAGCACCGTCTCCCCCGCAGCCGGCAGCGCCGCGACCCGCACGATGACGTCCATATTTGCCGAGCCCAGAACGACGACCCGGCCGCGCGCGACCGCTGGCCGAGCGGGCGAGGAGGTCAACGCTTGAGCCGGGAAGAGGACAGCGACTGCTCGAGAACAGCTGCCACTCGAGATTCCTCCCACCGGTTGCTGATCACCGAATCCGGTCGGAGGGCCAAGCCGTCCGGCAGACGTAAGGCGCGGACAACCGATCCCACAGCGGCTTCGCCGCGCTCGGCGCCTCCAGCCGCCGCCATCCGCCTCACCGCCTTACCTGAGTCGTTGCGCCGGCAAACCTACCGCCGATGCCCAGCTTGGACCCCCGTGATGTCCGAGGCACGACCGGTTGGTTCACGTCCGCCGGACAGGAGACAGGACATGACCAGTTGGGTGGAGGACATCGAGTCCGAGGACCTCGGCGAGGGCGCCTGGGACTCCGAGGATTTCGGTGAGAGCGACGGCGAAGCAAGCGTCGACAGCGAGGCCAGCCGCAGGGACGCCGAGCGTCGAGCACGCGCGCGCCGGCTCGCGTTGGCGCGCCGCCGCAACCTCATCAGGCAACAGGTCAGGCGGCCGACACGGCGTTCGGTCACACCCCGGGAGACGGTTACGGCGATCCGGGAATTGGAGCTGCAGACCAAGGTGAGCAACGACTCGCTGCGCGCAGCGCTGGAGCGGGCCAACCGGAGGGCCCGGCGCGCCAACTACATCGTCCCGGCTTCGCTCGCGGTCGACCAGGTGATCGACACCTTCGGCGAGGACCTGGCCGAGAACGACACCGTCCGCGCCGGCCTGCGGTCACTGCCGTTGCTCTTGCTGGCACCGGAACGGACCAAGCGCGGCTTCGAGGGCATAGCTCTCGACCCGCGGGTGATCGGCGTCGCGGGAGTGGTCCTCATCGTCGGCGCCGGCAAGCTGCACGCTCGCGGCGGCGGAGTGAGTCGGATCTCCATTCTCAACTCGTCGGTGAGACACGCGTCGGTTGCCGCCCGACGTCCGTTGGCCCCACGAGATGCACCGTCACTCCATCGCCGGAAACGACACCCGACCCGATCGTCCGCGGACGTCGTCACGACCTCGTCTTGCGAATGAAGTGCCGCGTAGATCGCTGGCTGAGGGGGCGTCCCGGGACGTGGCGAAACCTTGCGACCGCACGCCGGCGGCCAGCCGTTTTCGTACCTGTTCCTCGACGCCGCCTAGTGCACGGCCCGCGTCGCCGGCCGGGTCGTCTCCCAAGCGGGGTCTGGTTTTGCCTAGTCCGCCGGGAGGGCGAACGACACGCTCTCTGGCCGGGCGCCGAGGATGGCCTCGGCGGTGCTCGCGTCGCCGTTGACCAGGGCTGCGATCACCTGAGCCGCCTCTGGGGGGATGCCCAGCTCGGTGAAGCGCCGCAGGAATGTCATCCGGGCGTCCGGATGGAGATCGAACAACCGCTCCACTCCGGCAAGCGCGTTGAACAAGACCATCGCGAGGGCGAAGAGGTCGTCCTCGGGGCACAACCTCGTTGCAACAAGCCGTTCGGGTCGACAAAACCCGGGCGTCGTCCAGCGCACCGCGTACTGCTGCCAGTCCGCGTCGTCCTCCATGCCCGCAGCACTCTCGAAGTCGATCAGCCAGAGCGACCCGCTGAGCGGGTCGATCAGCACGTTGTCTGCCGACAGGTCGCCCAACAGCACACCGCGGCTGTGAACCGCCTGCACCATGTGCAGGAGCTGCCGGGCTACATCGACGAACCGGGCGAACCAGGTCCGCGCCCGTCCTGGAATCCGGACGTACGGAGCCACGATGACGTCGTTACGCGCGAGCCTGGTTCGCGAAGCTGCTGCGGTCGCGCTGCGTCCACCGACCCGGGCGCGTCCGGGTCGGACGCGAGAGGGCCTCCGAAGCTGATGAGGCAGCTTCGCGCATCCTCCGCGGATTCGTCCACCCCCGCTCCCGGTCGACCCGAAACGCGCCGCGCCGCGCCGCCCTTGCCTCACCGGCATAACTTGCGATGTACTTCCCGGCACGCTCTCCGGGGGAATTCGGGCCGTGCAAAAGAACGGTCGATTCGGCTGCCGCCGGGCCGAGCAAGCGTTGCCGACGACAAGCTGGCGTCGCCAAGGCGAACCGCAGCCGGTTAGTCGCGTTCGCGACGAAGCTGACAAAGGTTGAAGACCGAGGAGAGCTCAATGGGCGATCACAAGGCGTACTTCTTCCTGGGCGCCAATTACGTCCGTTACGACATCGATGCGGATCGGATCGACGACGGCTACCCTCGCGGCCTGCCGGGCGGATGGATCAACCTGCCGTTCGCGTCCGTTGACGCGGGCGTGAACTGGGGCAACGGCCAGGTCTACCTGTTCTCGGGCACCCAGTACGCGCGCATCACCTTGGCGAACAACAACACAATGGATCCCGGCTATCCCCTGCCCATCCTCGGGCAGTGGGGCACAATGCCGTTCGCGACGATCGACGCTGCGGTAAATGTCGGAAACGGCAAGGCGTTCTTCTTCCTCGGTGACCAGTACGTCAGCTACGACATCGCCGGCGACCACGTCGATCCTGGCTTCCCGCGGCCAATCGCACCCGACTGGCCAGGACTGTTCCCGTCCGGCGTTGATGCCGCCGTCAACTGGGGGAACGGGAAGCTGTACCTGTTCTCTGGTGACCAGTACGTCAGATTCGACGTCGCGACACACCGAGTGGACGATGGCTACCCGCTGCTTACCTCCGCGCAGTGGCCGGCTCCGATAGCGGGACGAATCGACGCAGCGATGGAACGATTGCCACCTCCGCCGACCCCGTTGCGCTGCTCACCGGTGTTCGAGCCGGACTACTGGAACGACGGATCCGACGCGGGCAAGCTCCTTAATCCACGATCGGTGCAAAAGAATGACAATTGCTACAATTACGCGACCGACATCCCGAACCGGACATTCGCTCAGCCCGGGCAGGCGTCGGGCCACCCCATCGCGAGCCTGGCCGACTGCAGGGATGCGATGGCAGGTGCGTCAGCCGACGGTCTTCAAGCGGTAGGCGGCCCGACCTGCACCGGATGCTGCCATCCGGTCGCGCTCGTCGTCTGGCCCAACCGCGACTATCACTGGTACCGGCTCGACTCCGGAGGCACCTGGTCGCACAAGCCGGGCTCTACTCCGGCCACCAACGTTGACACGGCCGGGAACGTCATCACCGACCCGGCGATCGCTGCGCGAGGCCCGTATACGCAGTTCTGCGGCTTCTTCTGTGTATGCCACGGCAGCGCCGTCCACATCGTCGGACCGAAGACCCCGTAGCAGAGGAGCAGGAAGCGATGGCTGTCCTTTCAGAACTTCTGGTCTTCTCGGGCATCGAGAATCCGGTGTTCCAGCTCGACGACGTCGAGGCTGCGGCGATAGCCGCATCAGTCGGGCAAGCCGTGGGATCCGGTCTGAGCGCCGTTGAGCAGGGCGAGCCGTCAGTGCTCGGCTACCGCGGATTCCGGCTGTTCACCGATGACCCAGCAATGAGTGACCTCAATGCCGTGCTGGTCACCGGAGGAGCCATTGTGGTGCCGACCGACAGTGGTCTACAAGCCGCCGCAGACTCCGCCGGATGCCAGGGCCAACTCATCGACGCCGCCCGGCGCCACGGTTTCGCCGAGATACTCGACGAGCTCGGAGTTACGTCGGGCAACGTTTAGCCGCACCGATCCTGCCGATGCTGGTCGCACCTAGAACCGTACGTTCAACTGGCTTTCGACGACCGTCGCCGGCGTCATCACTCCGTGCGTGAGCGCATGAAGAGCAGTCAGCCCTGTAACGACGGCAGGTTGACGACGATCGCCTCCTGCGTGCTGCGGGCGATCACGACGACTGCCTCCTCGGCCGGGTCGGGATTCTCCTCGCGGTGCGGCGTCCACGGCGGGACGAAGACGAAGTCACCGGGGCTGGTCTCCAGCCGCCGTTCGACGCCGTCCTCGAGGAACACGAACACCGGCCGGCCCGACACGACGTAGATCGCGGTCTCGGACTCGCCGTGGTGGTGATCGGCCGAGCGCAGCCCCGGGCGAGACGTGCGTCCGGCCCATCCACAGCGCCGACGACCCCACGCTGTGCCCGCTGATCGCGGCGAAGCGCTGCATCCCCGTCGACTGCGCGGTCTCGGGCGAGACGTCGACGCCCGGGACCAGGCGAAGCGGATGGAAGGCGTCGCTCACCGCGGGACGGGGCTCAGCGCTCGACCTCGCCGCTGATGAACTCCTCGACGGCGTCGCGCGCCTCGTCGTCGAAGTACTGCACCGGCGGGGACTTCATGAAGTAGCTCGACGCCGACAGGATCGGGCCGCCGATGCCGCGGTCCGTGCGCGATCTTCGCGCAGCGCAGCGCGTCGATGATGACGCCGGCCGAGTTCGGGCGAGTCCCAGACCTCGAGCTTGTACTCGAGGTTCAGCGGGACGTCGCCGAACGCCTTGCCCTCGAGGCGGACGTAGGCCCACTTGCGGTCGTCGAGCCACGGCACGTAGTCCGACGGGCCGATGTGGACGTTGCGCTTGCCCAGGTCGCGGTCGGGGATCTGCGAGGTGACCGACTGCGTCTTGCTGATCTTCTTCGACTCGAGCCGGTCGCGCTCGAGCATGTTCATGAAGTCCATGTTGCCGCCGACGTTGAGCTGCATGGTGCGCTGCAGCTCGACGCCGCGGTCCTCGAACAGCTTGGCCAGCACGCGGTGGGTGATCGTGGCGCCGACCTGGGACTTGATGTCGTCACCGACGATCGGCACGCCGGCGTCCTCGAACTTCTTGCGCCCACTCCGGCGTGCCGGCGATGAACACCGGCAGCGCGTTGACGAACGCGACCTTGGCGTCGATGGCGCACTGGGCGTAGAACTTCGCGGCGTCCTCGGAGCCGACCGGCAGGTAGCAGATCAGCACGTCGACCTCGGCCTCGCGCAGCGCAGCGACGACGTCGACCGGCTCCTCGTCGGACTCCTCGATCGTCTCGCGGTAGTACTTGCCGAGACCGTCGAGGGTGTGGCCGCGCTGCACCGTGACGCCCAGCGGCGGGACGTCGCAGATCTTGATCGTGTTGTTCTCGCTGGCGACGATCGCCTCGGACAGGTCGCGTGCCGACCTTCTTGGCGTCGACGTCGAACGCGGCGACGAACTCGATGTCGCTGACGTGGTACGGGCCGAACTGACGTGCATCAGACCGGGCACCTTGTGGCCGGGTCGGCGTCGGGGTAGTAGTGCACGCCCTGCACGAGCGAGGCGGCGCAGTTGCCGACGCCGACGATGCCGACGCGGATCTTGCCGACGTGCTCGAACCCATCAGGGCTCCTCCTTCTGTTCGATGCAGCTTGGGGGTGTTCCGTTACTGGGATCGTTCGCTCGTCGTCGCGATCAGTTCGTTGAGCCAGCGGACCTCGCGGTCGACCGACTCCAGGCCGTGCTCGTGCAGCTGCGGGTGTAGCGGTCGAGCCGTTCGCCGGCCGCGGCCAGCGCGTCGCGCATGCCGTCGCGCTGCTCCTCGACCCGGCGCCGCCGTCCTTCGAGGATCTGCAGCCGGATGTCGGAACGGGTCTGGGCGAAGAACGCCAGCCGGGCGCCGAAGCCCTCGTCGTCGAAGGCGTCCGGCCCGACCTCGGCCAGCAGCTCGGCGAAGTGCTCCTTGCCCTCGGCGGTGAGCCGGTAGACCCGCTTGCCGCGCCGGCGACCGTGGCCGCGCCCGTCGGCCGGTCATCGAGCGGCGCCTCCTCGGTGATCCAGCCGGCCTCGGACAGCCGGCGCAAGCGTCGGATAGAGCGAGCCGTAGGAGAACGCCCGGAACGCCCCGAGCAGACGTCGGCGAGCCGCTTGCGCAGCTCGTAGCCGTGCATCGGGCTCTCGTTGCAGCAGCCCGAGAACGGCGATCTCGAGCATGCCTCCTCGCTCCCTACTTCGACTCGATGTATCAGGACGATACATCAGTCCAGACAACGGCGTCAAGCCGCGGTGCGTGTCGAATCCGCTGGTCCCGTTCCACAGCACGCCGCTGAGGTAGTCGGCGAGTTCGGGACGGGTCATGGCGTCGCGGTGGCTGAGCCACCACTGCCCGGCGGCACGCAGGAAACCGACCGTCGCCACGCCCCACGGCTCGGCCCGCGCCGGATCGAGGCCCGCCGCCCGAAGCACCGCGGCCAGCTCGGCGGTGAGCAGTTCGGCGACGCTGGCCGAGAAGTCGCCACCGACCCCGTCGGCGCCGCCGACGACGAAGCGGTAAAGGTCCGGGCTGCGCTCCAGGATCCGCAGGTAGGCGTCGATCCCGGCGTGCAGGCGGGTGCGGGGGTCGGCAACCGCGCGCACCGCCTCGGACAAATCGCGCAGCATGTCCTGGGCCACCCGCTGGCCGACGGCGCGGTAGAGCTCGGTGCGGTCGGTGAAGTAGCGGTAGATCACCGGCTTGCTGGTGCGGGCGACGGAAGCGATCTGGTCGATGCCGACCGCGGCGCCGTAGCGGCGGACGGCGTCGATCGCGGCCTCGATCAGTTCGGTACGCCGACCGACCCGGTGGGCGTCCCACCGCGTGAACCGTCCGTCCCGCCCGACCGACGGGGATCCCGCCGCCATGACCGCGACGGTAACGGACGGATGGCACATCTGCCCGGAAGGGCACCATGGAGATCATGACGGTGGACATCCGAGCCAAGTTGGGCGCGACCGTCTTCGAGCGGGTCGCCGGCCGGGACGGACCCGCCCCCCGGGACCGGATCCACGGCACCGCCGGAGAACGCTGGTTCGCCCCGGACCGGCCGATCCGGGCGGTGCACGCCGACGCGTCGATGTTCGTCGGCGGGCTGCGCGCGCTGCTGCTGCAGTCGCTGCACCCGCTGGCGATGGCCGGCGTCGCCGCGCACTCGGGTTATCGCGGCGACCCGTGGGGCCGGCTGCAGCGCACCAGTTACTTCCTGGCCGTGACCAGCTACGGCACGGCCGCCGACGCCGAGGCCGCCGTGCGCCGCGTGCGGGCGGTGCACCAGCGGGTGCGCGGGATAGCCCCGGACGGGCGTGAGTACGCGGCCGCGGACCCGCATCTGCTGCGCTGGGTGCACGTCGCGGAGGCCGACAGCTTCCTGCGGGCGCACACCCGCTTCGGCGCCGAGCCGCTCGACCAGGCCGGCCGGGACGGATACGTCGCCGACCTGGCCGTCGTCGGGCGCAAGCTGGGCATCCCGGACCCGCCGGAGACCGAGGCGGAGCTGGCGGGCCAGCTCGAGGCGTACCGGCCGGAGCTCGCCGGCACCGCCGAGGCCCGCGATCGGCGGCCCGATTCATGCTGCTGCGCCCGCCGCTGCCGGCCCCGGTCCGGCCGCCCTACGGGCTGCTCGCGGCCGCCGCGGTGAGCCTGCTGCCGGTGTGGGCGCGCTGGCCGTTGCGGCTGCCGTACCTGCCGGCCGCGGAGGCCACCGTCGTGCGGCTGGCCGGGGAGGGCGTCGTCCGCACGATCCGGTGGGCGACCGGCGCCGCGCCGGGCGGCGACCTCTGATATCGGCGGGGCCGCCCGGCGGCTGGGCATAGGGCGTTCGCCCGATGCGCCGCCCGTCCGGCCACCCCTAATTTCTGAGCGGCCACTTCCCCTTCCTGGCAGTTAGGTCGGTCTCAGATGAAGGACCTCCGGGCTGGCTGCCCTGCGTCCGCTCGGCGCCGGATCCTGGCCGGGTTCACCGGCCTGGCGACCGCGATGGTCCTGCTGGCTGCCCCGGCCGCCCGGGCCAACGCCGCCGACGCGGCCGGCGCGAGCGCCCCGACTGCTCAGGACGCGCCCGCGGCGGTGCCGCCCGGCGGTCAACCAGCTACCGCCATCTCGTCGCGGACCGACGTCGACGCAGCGGGTGGGGTCGGCGTCCGCGTTGGTGGCACGACCTACGTCGGACACCCGACCGCCGGCTGCGCCATCGCGCTGTGGATCCTCGGCCTGGACCGGGTCACGCTGCAGCCGCTGCACGGCCAGGGAGAGATGGTGCCGCTGTGCACCCCGGCCGAGCGCGCCACGCTGACAGCCAAGTTGGCCGACGCCACGCGCGGCGACGGGCACGCGATCGTCGTGCTCAACACGCTGGATCGAAGCGGTCCCGCTCCGACCGTCCCGGCAGACCTGTTCCGGGTCGACGCGCTGCGCCGGCTCGGCTTCACCGACGACCAGCTCACGACGTCGGCCTCGTTCGGGCGGCCGCTGGATCTTGCCTCCGACGCGCTCAGCGCGATCGGCGTGGTCGGCGCTGCGCCCGGCGAGGGCTGGTGGTCGGTCGGCAGCCGGACCGGCACCGATCCGGCACGCACTGCACGGGCCGGACTGACCGGCCAGATGGTGATCGACACGCACTCCCGGTACCGCTTCGTGTCGCTGGCAGCCCAGCAGCTTGACGTCAGCGCGGACGGCAGCATCACCATCGACGGCGTCCGCACCCGACCGCCGGGTGCCGGCACCGGCGTGCATCTGGCCATCTATATCCGCAACAGCCTCGCCCGGCCCTGGGTGAACTTCTTCTACCGGCTCGACGGCGGTGCCGAACAGGCCGCTCGAAACATGACCCTTCTGACGGCAGCGGTGAACACCTGGCGGACCCGGCCCGACGCGCTGATCGTTCTGACCACCAACGGCGGGCTCAGCGCTGCGCCGGCCGACCACGCGATCCGGGTGAGACTCGCCGCCGCAGTACAGACGATCGGCGGCACCCCGGATGCGATCTTCAACCTGACCGGCGCGGAGAACTACTCCGTGGTCACGGTCGGAGCTCCGGACGCCGCCCGACCGGCACCGATCGAGGCGAGCCCGGAGTTACAGCCGGGCTACTACGATCCGGCTACGCCGATCCGGGCCCTGCTCACGCCATCGACGACCAACCAGTGGGTGACCCCGAAGGTCGGCGGCAGCGGCGCGAACCCCTATGCATTCGAGCTGACCCTCGCCACCAGCGCCCGGCCGTGGCCCGTGCCCGCACCCGGATCAGCCGGCCAGGCGCTGGCGTTCAGCTGGTGGGGTAACCAGCTCTGCAGCTGCGGCGCGCAGCTGCGCACCAAGTACGTGGACGGGGCTACCAGCGGCTGGCAGCACGTGCTCACCTCGGCGTCCTACCCCTCGGACGCCAGCCCGGGATTTACAAAAGCAGACTTCACGGCAGTCAAAGACGAGCTGCAAGCCGAATTGAACGCCGCCGGCGACGTCCGTGCTCTGGAGCAGCGGCTGACCCAGCTCCTCAACGCCCTCTCGACGGCCGACTCCGGCCTGGTCGCGGCCTGGGACAACGTCAAAATCGAGTTGAAGAAGGCGCAGATCAACCTCGATGCGCCGGATGCGACACCGATACCGGTACAGATCACGTCGCTGCTGTTCGGTGTGCTGTCGAATGCGCCCACGATCGGCGTGCCGATCCAGATCATCTCCGGGCTGCTGGACTATCTGCAATCGCTGACCGCCAGACCCGAGCGACCAGCCGATTACGAACTGGACACCACCATCGGCGGGATGGTCGACGCACTCGCGCACGCACAACACGACCGTCTGACCAACTTCGGCAACGTGTTCGAAATCATCTACACCAATTACGGCCTGCTGACCAGCGTCGGCCACGCAGTCAAAGTCGCCACCCCGGGCACGCCATGGTATTTCACCCCGAACCAGGCAGGCGTCTTCGCCGGGGGTGCGTACCGATCGGCACAGGCCAACTTCTACCGCGCAATCCTGCCGAAGTTCTTCTCCGGCATGCAAATGCTCGACGCGCCCAGCGCGAACATCAGGGCCTGGGGTTCCGAGTGCGGCCGCGCCCGGCAATCATGCCCACCCGACCAGCAGGCGTTCGCCAACTACACCGACGCACGACAGTCGCTGGCCACCGGGTCGACCACCGAGCCGGACCCGCGGAGATACCTGCTGTCCGTCCTCGGTTACGGCAAACGGTTCCTCACGCTGGCCGGGGCTCTCTTACCGCAACGGCCGGCGACTCCGATGTCGACCGAGCTGCTCACCCGGCTCACCAACCCCACCACCGACCGCGGTCTCGGCATCCCCCTCGCCGAGATCTACCGCCACTGGGGATTCCCGATCCTCACCGTCACCTACGCCACCCGGTTCGAGCGCATCATCGGAATACCCGGCCGGGGTGGACGCAGCGTCTCGATCCCGTGTTGGGAGGACGCCCGGTACTGCTACGTCAAGCTCGCCAAGCACTGAGTCACGAGGTAGGCGTTGCTGAGACGGCCTCCTCCGCCTGAGCGCGGGTGCCTACGGTGGGGCGGTGCCGAGCGTCCTGCATCGCCGCCCACCCGTGCTGCTCGAGCTGGACCTGACCGGTCCGCTGGTCGAGCACGAACCCGACGACCCGATCGCCAAGTTGGCCAGCCGCGGCCGCCCGCGGCTGCGGGCGGTGCTGCGGACACTGCACGAGGCCGGGACCGACCGCGGGTCGGCGGCCTGGTCGCCAAGCTCGGCGGCCCGCTCTCACTGGGCCGGCGCGCAGGAGCTGCGTGCCGGCGTGCGGGAGTTTGCGGCCAGCGGCAAGCCCACCGTGGCATGGGCCGAGAGCCTCGGCGACGTCGGCAACGGCACCGTCGACTACCTGCTCGCCAGCGGCTTCGACGAGATCTGGCTGCAGCCGTCCGGCGGCCTGGGGCTCTTGGGCATCGCCGCCGAGACGACGTTCCTGCGCGGGACGCTGGACAAGCTCGGCATCGACCCGCAGATCCAGCAGCGCTACGAGTACAAGAACGCCGCCGACCGGATCACGCGCACGAGTTCACCCCGGCGCACCGCGAGGCCGCTCGACGGCGGTCGTCGGTCGGCGTGGGAGGACGTGCGTCGCCGCGATCGCCGAGGGCCGGGAGCTGTCGCAGCAGGCGGTGCAGGACGCTGGCCGACGCCGGCCCGCTGACCGCCGACGAGGCGCTGGCGGCCGGGTTGGTCGACCGGCTCGGCTACCGCGACGAGGTCTACGCCGAGCTGCGCCGCCGCCTGGGCGGCGAGGTGCGGCTGCTGTTCGCCGCGCAGTGGACACCGCGCCGCCGGCCGGTGCATGCGGTGCTCGAACACCGCCGGCCGGTCGTCGCACTCGTCGAGGGCTCGGCGCAGATCGTCGCCGGCCAGAGTGGCCGCGGCGGGCGACGGCTGGGCAGCGACACCGTCGGCGCAGCGCTGCGCGCGGCACGCGAGGACGACTCGGTCCGCGCGGTGGTGTTCCGCGTCGACTCACCGGGCGGCTCGGCGGTTGCCTCGGACGCCATCTGGCGCGAGGTGCGCCTGACCCGGGACGCCGGCAAGCCGGTCGTCGTGTCGATGGGCGCGCTGGCCGGCTCCGGCGGCTACTACATCGCCTGCCCTGCCGACGTCGTCGTCGCCCAGCCCGCGACCCTCACCGGCTCGATCGGCGTGCTGGGCGGCAAGGCAGTGCTCGGCGAGCTGCTCGAGCGGGCGGGCCTGTCCACCGGCGCTGTCACCCGCGGCGCGCATGCGCGGATGTTCTCCGCCCGCCGGGCGTTCGACGAGGGCGAGCTGGCGCGCCTCGACCGGCTGCTCGACACCGTCTACGACGACTTCGTCGACCGCGTCGCCCAGGGCCGCCACCTCAGCCGCGAACGGGTGCACGAGCTGGCCCGCGGCCGGGTCTGGTCCGGTCGCGACGCGCACGAGCGCGGCCTGGTCGACGTCCTCGGCGGCCTGCGGGACGCGAGCCCGATCGCCCGCGAGCGGGCCGGGTTGCCGGCGCAGGCGCGGTTGCGCCCGGCCGTGCAGGTGCCGGTGCTCGCCCGGTTGGGCACCGCACGCAACAGCGAGGACCCGCGTGCCGGCGTGGCCGCATGGACGCCCGGCTGGGGCGACGCCGCGCGGGCTGGCCGCCGCGCTGGGGTTGCCCGCCGCCGGCCCGCTGCTGATGCCGGCGCTGCAGCTGCGCTGACGGCTACTGTCCCGGCCGACCGCCGATGCGGATCTCGTAGTAGCGGAGCTCGGCGTCGGCGTCGGTCTGGCGGAAGCCGGCGTGCTCGAGCGTGCGCTGAGACGCGACGTTGTCCAGGTCGGTGTCGGCGCGGACGGTGGTCACGCCCAGGTCGGCGGCCACCTCCAGCAGCGCCCGCAGCGCTTCCGCCGCGTAGCCGTGGCCGCGCGCGGACGGCACCAGGCCGTAGCCGATCTCCACGACCCCGCCCTCGGGGCGTCCCTTGAACCCGATGCCGCCGACGGCCACACCGTCGGCTGCGGCGCCGGAGCTGGTAGTAGCCGAACGGGCGCTGCTCGCCGTGCTGCTCGCTCGCGCGCAGGAAACTGCCCGCGGCGGCCAGGTCACCGTCGAACGGGTAGTCCGGCGCCCAGGCGTCACCCGGGCGGGCGCGCGAGCGGCGATCCGCCGCGCCTCCGGCTCGTCGATCGGGTGCAGACTCAGCCGGGACGTGCCGGCGGGCAGGTCGGAACTCAAGCGGCGCCGACCGCGCGCCGGGTGTGCGCCGGGCCGCGCCGGGCGCTTGCTGCGATGACGCGCTGGTAGCCGGCGCCGGCCAGCCGCACCAGCGCGTGCAGGGCGTGCGCGTCCGGGCCGATCACCACCCGCGGGCGGTTGCCGACGATGCCGGCGACGATGCGCTGTGCCGCTGCCGCCGCGCTGGTGCGGGCCAGCGCGGTGTCGAAGTAGCGGGCGAGCTCGGCGGTGTCCTCGCCCGCCACGGCACCGGCGTTGCGCGCGATCGCGGTCTTGATGCCGCCCGGGTGCACGCACGTGACCCCGACCGGGTGGCCGGCAGCCAGCATCTCCATCCGGAGGGTCTCGGTGAACCCGCGGACGGCGAACTTCGCCGAGACGTAGGCGCCCTGGGCCGGCATCGCCATCAGCCCGAACAGGCTCGACATGTTGACGACGTGTCCCTGCCCGGAGGCGATCAGGTGGGGCAGGAACGCCTTGGTGCCGTAGACGACGCCCCAGAAGTCGACGGCCACGATCCGCTCGATCTGCTCGAGCGTCATGGCCTCGATGGTGCCGGTGAAGGCGATGCCGGCGTTGTTGATCAGGACGTTGACCGTGCCGTAGTGCTCCATCACCGCCGCGGCCCAGCTCTCGACCGCCTGCCGGTCGCTGACGTCGACGCGGTCACCGCGGGTGTCGGCGCCCAGCGCCTCGGCGTGTTCGACGGTCGCGGCCAGCCCGGCTTCGTCCCAGTCGCACAGCGCGAGGCGCGCCCCGCGGCGGGCGAGCTCGTAGGCCAGCTCGCGACCCATTCCGGAGCCCGCGCCGGTGATCGCGACGACCCGGCCGGACAGTTGCTTGATCCGTGGCACCGCGCCGACGTTAGACCGCCGTTCGAACGCCTAACGCCTCAGGCGTCCGGATTACTAGGATGACCAACCATGGGCATCCCGGAATTCGACGTCGTGCGCACGTCGACGCCGACCTCACCGCGAGCGCCGCGCCGAGATCCTGGCCGCCCCGGGCTTCGGCCGGTACTTCACCGACCACATGGTGCGCATCGACTGGACGCCGACGGCGGCTGGGGCGACGGCGCGGTGGTGCCCTACGCGCCGCTCGCGCTCGACCCGGCGACGATGGCGCTGCACTACGGCCAGCTGATCTTCGAGGGGCTCAAGGCCTACCGCGCAGCCCGACGGCTCGATCGCGACGTTCCGGCCGGAGCATGAACGCCGCGCCGGTTCGCCCGCTCGGCGCGCCGGCTGGCGATGGCCGAGCTGCCGGAGGAGCTGTTCGTCGAGTCGCTGCGCGCGCTGGTCGAGGTCGACCGCGACTGGGTGCCCGACCGACGCGCGAGGAGTCGCTCTACCTGCGCCCGTTCATGATCGCGACCGAGGTCGGGCTGGGCGTGACAGCCCGTCCAACGCCTACACCTACCTGCTCATCGCCTCGCCGGCCGGCGCCTACTTCCCGCGCGGCGTGCAGCCGGTGACGGTGTGGCTGTCGACCGAGTACACCCGCGCCGCGCCCGGCGGCACCGGCGAGGCCAAGTGCGCCGGCAACTACGCCGCGTCGCTCGTCGCCCAGGCCCACGCCGCCGCAGCAGGGCTGCGACCAGGTCGTCTGGCTCGACGCGGTCGAGCACCGCTGGGTCGAGGAGATGGGCGGGATGAACCTGTACTTCGTGTACGGCTCCGGGCCCGTCGGCGCGCATCGTCACCCCGGCGCTGACCGGCACGCTGCTGCCCGGCGTCACCCGCGACTCGCTGCTGCACGCTGGCCGCGCGACCTCGGCTACGCCGCCGAGGAGGGCAAGATCTCCACCGACGACTGGCGAGGCCGGCTGCGCCTCCGGCGAGCTCACCGAGGTCTTCGCCTGCGGCACGGCGGCGGTGATCACGCCCGGTCGGCGCGGTCAAGAGCGCCGCCGACGTCGTGGACGGTCGGCGACGGCCAGCCCGGGCCGGTGACGCATGCAGCTGCGCGACGCGCTGCTCGACCTGCAGACCGGGCGCGAGCGCCGGACACCGCACGGCTGGATGCACCGCTCGTCCGGCGGGCCGAGGTAGCGAGCGTCCTGTCGTCCGCCGTGACTGCACCGGTCAGTCGGCGACGTCGCCGCCGCCGGCGGCTACGTCGCCCCGCGTGGTCGGCGCGCACCGAGCGGCCGAGCCGCTGCGCGAGCCACGCGCCGACCGACGCAGCACAGCGCCACCTGCAGGGCGATGAACCCCGCCGGGCAGGTCGCAGCGCGAGCAGCACGCCGGACAGCGCCGGGCCGACGGCGTTGGCCGCGGTCTGCGCGCCGGTGACGGCGCCGAGCGCGCGTCCGGCCGCACCCGTCGGGGCCAGCTGCGCGGCCAGCGGGCGCGAGCACCGGCGCGAGCATCGTCTCGCCGACGCGAAGGCGCGCCAGTCCGGCGACGACGAACGCGCCGGCGCCGACGCGTGGCGCAGCCATCGGCACGGCGCAGCAGCAGCCAGCAGCCGACCCAGATGCCGGCGCAGCGTGCCAGCAGCGTCGGCCGGCGTGCATGCGGCGGTGGCACGGATGACCGGTGCGGTGAGCACCGACACCAGCACGCGTTCACCGCGACCCCGATGCCGAGCAGCGCCGGGCGCGACGTGCAGCGTCGTCAGCGCGTACGCCGGCAGGCCGGCGTCGAACTGCGCGTAGCAGGCCAGCGTCACCAGCACGGTCACGCCCGAGCAGCAGCGCGCACCGGGGCGCGCGCGAGCAGCGCGCGCAGTAGCCGACGGCGGCGCCGACCGGCGGCTCGGGCCTGTCGACCGGCGCGACGGCTCGTGCGGCCGCGCCGTCCGGACGACCGCGACGACGCCGGCGCTGACCAGCGCGGCGACCGCGGCGATGGCGTAGGCCGGGCAGCACGCCGGTGGGCGAGTCCAGGACGACCAGTAGCCCGCCGACCAGGCCGCCGATGGCGATGCCGACGTTGTTGGCGATGAACTGCCAGGCGAACACGTCACGGCGCGCGGCTGGCCGGGGCCTGCGTCGAGCAGCAGCACCTGCACGGCGGGCTGCGCGACGGCGAAGCCGGCGCCGGCGACCGCGGCGGCCAGCCAGACCTCGATCGGCCGCCCGGCCGAGCGCGAGCGCGACGACGCGCGAGCGACCATCACCAGCGCGGGCCGCGGCGGCCACGGCGCCGGCGGCGGGTGTCGGCCAGCCGCCCGGCGACCGGCGCGGCGAGCAGCGAGCCGAGCGCGAAGGCGGTGAACGTGCCGGCCGCGGCGCAGCGCCGCCGAGCCCGCGGGCGGACGCGATGTCGGCGTACAGGTACGGCAGTACCGCGCCCCAGCCACCCATGGCCAGCGCCGATCCGACGATGAGCACGGCCAGCCGGCCGCCGGTCGCCGCGCACAGTGCTCTCCTTCATCTCAACTATTCGATTCCGAAGTTCGATATCGAAACCTTACTCGGGCCGGGTTTGTTCCCGCGACCGTCGGGTCGGACCGGCCGGTGATCGCTAGGCTGGGCATGCCGCGGCGCTCGCCCTACGCCGAGTACGAGCGCGCCGTCGCGCTGTACACCTCGGCCGGCGGCCACGAGACGCGTGCAGCGGGTCGACGACGGCGATCAGCCGGCTGTCCAAGCGGCTGGACGTACTTCTACAACGTCCAGCTCGCAGGAGCTCGGCATCTCGCACGGCGAGTGGACGGTGCTGCCGACGCTGGCGCTCGGCGGCCGCAACGGCTCGTCGACGCCGTCGCAGCTGGCCGACGTCAGCGGGCGTCTCGCCGTCGACGATGACCCACCGGCTGGACCGGATGGTCGAGCGCGGGCTGGTCGAACCGCACCATCGACGCCAGACAACCGCACCCGGATGAAGGTCGTGCTCGCCGCGCCGCGGCTGGGAACTGTTCCGCGCGGGCGATCGTGGACGCCGAGGTGGTCGAGGGCGGCATCCTGTCCGCCTTGGGCGAGCGAGGAGCAGCGCGCAGCTGGCCGACCTGCTGGAGAAGGTGGTCGCGGGCCTACCGGAGAAGTAGGGCCGCCCTCGGCGCACCGCTCAGTTGGCACCGGACGAGACGTCTGATCGACGAGGAGCCAGTCGGAGGGACCCGCCGATGACCACTCCACCGGGCGAGGCGAAGCGCGGGCAGCTGCTCGACCGCGAGTTCACCGCCGTGTTGCAGAAGAGCCCGAATCCGGGCGGATGGACCTACGTCGTCATGCCCGGATCGGCCGAGTACTTCGGCACCCGCGGTCTGGTCAAGGTGCGCGGCGCGGTCGACGGCCTGCCGTTCGAGAGCTCGTTCATGGCCCTCGGCGACGGTCGGCACAAGTTGCCGATCAAGGCCGAGCTGCGCGCTCGTCTCGGCAAGCACCCCGGTGACGAGGTGACCGTGCAGCTGTACGAGCGGCGCGCTTGATCACCAGTCAGTTTCACCGGATCGCGGCCGGGAGAAGTCGCTGGTGATCTTCGGCGGACCTGGACCTGGGGACCTGGATCCGGACCCGGACGCTAGGCGGTGGGCGATGTCCCGGTCGGACAGCAGCATGGGGAGACTACGGATTCGCCAGTATGAAGCCGGCGATGGCCTGGGCCAGCTCGGCGCCTCGGTCCTCCTGCAGGAAGTGCCCGGCGCCGGTGATCGGGGCGTTGACCACGCGGGGCAGCTCGGCGCAGCAGCACCGGCGCCATCGCGCCGGTGATCGGGTCACCGTCGCTGAACGCCACCAGCGCGGGACGATCCAGCTCGCGCAGGGTCTGCCAGGCGGCGCGGTTCGCCGGACCGGCCGGGTCGTCCGGGGCGGTCGGGACGAGCAGCGGCATGGCTCGCGGCCCGGCGCAGTAGCTCTCGTCCGGGAACGGCGCGTCGTAGGCGGCGCGCTCGTGCGTCGGTCGAGGCGGCGCCGGCAGCCGGACTGCGACGAAGCGGCCGATGTCGACGCTCGGCCGAGCCGGTCATGGCCTCGCGGAACCGCCACCACACTGCCGGCATCGGCGTGTCGCCGGTCGGCAGGCCGGTGTTCGCGGCGACGTAGCGGGCGACCCGGTCCGGGATGCTCGGCGACCAGCCGCAGGCCGAGCAGCCCGCCCCAGTCCTGCCCGACGACGGTGACCGCGCGCAGGTCGAGGACGTCGAACAGCAGCGCGCGAAGCCACTCGACGTGACGGGCGTAGGAGTGGTCGTCGATCCGGGCGGGCTTGTCGCTGCGGCCGAAGCCGATCATGTCCGGGGCGATCACCCGCAGTCCGGCCGCGGCCAGCGGCGGGATCATCCGCCGGTACAGGAACGACCACGTCGGCTCGCCGTGCAGCAACAGCACCGGTTCGCCGTCGGCCGGGCCGTGCTCGACCCACGCCATCCGCAGCGTCGCACCGGCGGACTGCGACGGGTCGGGCACCTCGGCGTAGTGCGGCGGATACGGGAAGTCCGGCAGCGCGGCGAAGCGCTCGTCGGGGGTACGCAGCGTCTCCATCCCGCCACTGTGCCAGCGGGCGGCACAGCCCGGAGCTTCGGGCTAGGTGGTCGGCCAGCGGCGGAAGTTGACCCAGCTCCGGCTCGGCGTCGGGCCGCGCTGGCCCTGGTAGCGCGAGCCGTAGACGGCCGAGCCGTACGGGTGCTCCGCCGCGCTGGACAGCCGGAACAGGCACAGCTGACCGATCTTCATGCCCGGCCAGAGCGTGATCGGCAGGTTGGCGACGTTGGACAGCTCGAGCGTGATGTGCCCGGTGAACCCCGGGTCGATGAAGCCCGGCGGTCGAGTGGGTGAGCAGGCCGAGCCGGCCGAGCGAGCTCTTGCCCTCCAGCCGGCCGGCCAGGTCGTCGGGCAGCGTGACGATCTCCAGCGTCGAGCCGAGCACGAACTCCCCCGGGTGCAGGACGAACGGGTCGTCCTCCTTCGGCTCGACCAGCGTGGTCAGGTCGTCCTGCTGCTGGGCCGGGTCGATGTGGGTGTACTGGCTGTTGTTGAACACCCGGAAGTAGCGGTCGAGGCGCACGTCGACGCTCGAGGGCTGCACCAGCTCGGCGTCCCACGGCTCGAGGCGCAGCCGGCCGGCGTCGACCTCGGCGCGGATGTCGCGGTCGGACAGCAGCATGGGCGAGAGATTACGGCCGATCGGGCCTACGGCGCCGGCGGGGCGATCAGCTGCCCGACCTGGGCCGCCCAGGACGTCCGGTGGCGTAGGGCCCGTACATGTAATCGGTCTGCGACGTCGTCGGCATGGGCGCCGTGCGGTTCGAGTTGTCGTTGGCGGCCCAGACGCTGAGGTTCAGCTCGGCGAACGTCCACACCTGATGGACGACGGCCCCGCTATCGGCATCGATGGTCGTGCGGTCGCCCTGGCTGAAAAGCCCTCGCTGCTGCCGCATCGCGAGTCACCCCGCTATCCACCCGGGCGCGGCCTGCGCCGCCCGACAGAGTGCACCTCCGGGACCGCCGCGTCACTAGTCGGCCCGGGCCGGATAGTCGCTTCAGCGCTGTGCGGCGCCGGCGTCGACGGGCAGCGCGACGGAGGTGATGTAGCGGGCGTCGTCACTGGCCAGGAAGATCACCGCGTTGCTGACGTCGTCGGTTTCCACCCAGGGGACCGGCAGCAGGTTGATGCTGCGGAACGCCGGCACGGCGTCGTCCATCGACGGGCTGTCCGTCGCCGGGCGGAACAGCCGCACCATCGCCTCGTTGCGGATCATGTCGGTGTCCACCGTCGTCGGGTGGATCGTGTTGACCCGGATCGAGTGCGGCGCGAGTTCGTGCGCGAGGCTGCGCATGAGACCGACGACGCCGTGTTTGGCGGCGGCGTAGTGAACGTTGTTGGAATTGCCGCGCAGCCCCGCGGTGGAGGACACCAGAATCATCGATCCGCCGCGCCCGCCGTCGATCAGGGCGGGCAGCGCCGCCTGGCAGGTGTTCCAGACTCCGGTCAGGTTGACGTCGATCATGTCGAGCCACATCTGTCGCGACAGGTCGCGCGCCCGGTCGTGGCTCCAGATGCCGGCGTTGGCGACGACGACGTCGAGGTGGCCGAAGCGCTCGAGTCCCGCGTCGAGCGCCGCCCGCAGCGAGTCCGGGTCGCGGACGTCGGCCACCCGCGAGACCATCCGGCCTCCGCCGGCCTCGACAAGTCGGACGGTCTCGGCGAGGTCGTCGGCACCGGCCATCGGGTAGGGGACGGTGTCGATCTGCGCGCAGAGGTCCACCCCGACGATGTCCGCGCCTTCCTCGGCCAGCCGCAGCGCGTGCCGGCGTCCCTGGCCGCGGGCGACCCCGGTGACGAACGCGACCTTGCCCGCGAGCCGGTCTCCCACCGCGATCAGGCCGAACTGGTCCGGAACCGTGCCATCCCGCCGGCCAGCGGCGGCAGCCCGGACACCTGCGAGTCGATCGTCGCGGTCCGTCGGCGGAACCGCCAGCGGCCGTCCGCCTCGTGCACCAGCTCGTCGCGGTAACGGCCGAAGACCCGCAACACCGGCCGTCGTTCGTGCTCCATCAGGACGAAGAAGTACGAATCCGCACGGGCGCGCTCGCCGTCGACGACGATGACCGGCTCGACGATGCAGTGCAGGTGGTAGGCGTACGGGCGGCGGCTGTGCTCGATGATGAACGCCTGTAACGCGTCACGTCCGGTGACGTCGAGCGCCGTGTGATGCCCGTGCCGGCCCTGGGCGAAGAACGTCCCGTCCGCGGTGAAGCAGTCGACCCAGGCCTGCTCGTCGCCGGCGTCGATGGCGTGGCCGTAGCGGTGCAACGTCGCCAGCACGCCGCGCTCGTTCTCCAGGTGCTCGAGGCGGGCGAGCAGGTCGGCGTAGTTATCCTTCACCGGCCTAGACCTCGTATCCGCGCTCGCGCAGTTCTTTCTTCAAACCTTCCGGCACTGCGACCGGGCGCGGTGGGAACTGCTCGTCGACGAAGACGAAGGTCATCATCCCGCTGGCGTAGGTCTTGCCGTCCTCGCGGTGCACCATGTCGAAGGTCATCGAGAACGACGTCGTGCCGACGTGCCGCAGCCGCATCGAACACGTCATCGGGTCGAACAGCCGGCCTGGAATGAGGTATTCGCAGCCCGAGGCGCGCGACACGTGCGCAGCGCCCCACATCTCCCGCATCTTGGTCGGCGGGAAACCGTTCAGATACGTCCACTCGTTGAACACCCGCTCGAACCACGGGTAATAGGCCGCGTAATACACGATGCCGGCCGGATCGCAGTCGGCGTAGGACAGGCGCAGATCCATGGAATGCAGGACGGTGTCGTTCACGGTGGGTCGACCTCCGGGTCGGTGAGGGCAGCCGATGCGCTCTGCCAGGGCAGCTCCGGGGCCGCGACGACCGCGACCGGCTCGGTCAGTAGCGACAGCGGGCCGAAGTAGGCGACGGCGCGCGCGGCCAGGGACAGCTCGTCGGTCCACAACCCGAGCGCCGTGCTGCGCCCGCCGGTCGGCGGCGCGCGGTGCAGGGTCATGACGTCGACCGCCTCGCCGTCCCACGCGGCGAGGAATTCGGCAGCGGTGGCGTCGGAATGACCGAAGGCGAGCACCCGGTAGCGCAGCATCCGGCGCGCCGCCCGAGTGGTGGTCACGGCGGCGAGCCAGGCGGTGTCGCGCTGCACGAACCGGTCCTCATCAACGGCGACCTGCGACAGGTAGTACTCGCTGCTGAACGCGATGCGCTCGGCGTCGCGGTCGTCGAACCACGACTCGGCGCAGACGTGGGTCCGCCCGCCCCAGTCCGCGCGTGGTGCCCGGTTCTGGGTGTACCCGCGCAGTCCGGGCGTGCCGGCGAAGACGCCGGCGTGCACCGTCGTCCAATGCTGCTGCGCGGTGGTGGCATCGACGTCGGTGCGCAGCGGCGCGAGGAAGATCCGGTGCGCGAGCGCGGTCATCGCGCACCGGCGTCGAACACCTCGGCACGGTCGAGCGCGAGCTCGGCCAGGCGGTATTTCTCGATCCGCTCACTCGGCGTCTTGGGAAATGCCGAGCGGCGTTCGAGATATCTGGGCACCATGTAGCGCGGTAGGTTGTCCCGCAGCCAGGAATGCAGCTGCGCCAGGAAGTCGCCGTCTGGTGCACCGCCGGAATCGTTGACCAGCACCAGGTCGAGCTTGATGTCGTGCTCGCCGAGCTCGGAGGGCACCCCGTAGGCGGCGGCCTCGAGCACGAGCGGATGTGACAGCGCCACCTGTTCCAGTTCCGGCGCGCTGACGTTCTCGCCGCGGCGGCGGATGTGCTCCTGCTTGCGCCCGCGGTAGTGCAGCGTGCCGTCCTCGTCGTACACGCCGACGTCGCCGGTGTGGAACATGAAGTTGCGCAAGGCCCGCACCGTCGCGTCGGCGTTCTTGTAATAGCCGCTGACCATCGAATACGGCAGCCGCGGGCGGAACACCAGCTCGCCCTCCTGCCCGGGCGGCAGCATCTGGTCGTCCTCGTCGACGACGCCGTAATCCATCCAGCGCACCGGGATGCCGATGGTGTCGGCCGGCATGTCCGGGCGCATCACCGCCGGCATCGGCAGCGGGTACACCTCGGTCATCCCGTAGCCCTGGTACAGGACCGTCACCGCGAACTTCTTCTCGAACGCCTCGCGGTCGCCCGGCGGCGGGCACGCAGAACATCCCGCGCAGCTTGTGCGGCGGGCTGCTGTCGACGGTCTTGTCGATGATGGCGGCCATCGGGCCGAGGATGATCGTGAACGTCGCCTGGTCGGCGGCGATCTGCGCCCAGAACTCGCGAGCCGAGAACCGGCTCTTCAGGTGCGCGGTGCACCCGGCCTGCAGCGCCGAGTTCGCGATCAGGTGCAGGGCCGCGACGTGGTACATCGGCATCGGGGTGCTGAGCACGTCCTGCGGCTGGTGGCCGAGGCTGTCGACGGGCATGGCGCAGTACAGGTACAGGAAGTGATGGGAGTAGACGGCGCCCTTCGAGGTGCCGGTGGTGCCCGAGGTGAACTGGATCAGCGCGGGGTCGAAAGCGCTCGGCCAGCGCGGTGGCGGTGCCGCCTCGGCGGGCAGCCAGTCCGACCAGGCGACCACCGGGACGCCGCCGATCGCCGCCGGAAGCCCGCCGGGATCGGCCGGCCCGACGGCGACGATCTCGCGTACCGCGCCGAGGTCGGGAAGCGGCGCAGGCGGTCGAGCAGGTCGGTGCGCACGATGAGGACGTCGGCGTCACCGGCCAGCAGCGAGGCGTGCAGCAGGCTGCCGCGTGCTTCGGCGTTGAGCGGCACGGTGACGCCGCCGGCGGCCATCGGCCCGTAGAACGCCGGCATGAACTCGATCTGGTTGCGCAGCATGAGGGCGACGTTCGCCGGCGCGCGGGCCTCACGGCGCAGCGCCGCCGCGACCCGCAGCACCCGGTCGTAGGCGTCGGCGAAGGTGAGCACGTCGGTGCTGTCGAAGATCAGCCACGGATGGTCGGGGCGTTGCCGGGCCTGGTCGGCGAGCACCCGCAGCAAAGTGCGTTCGGCGACCGGATAGCGCAGCGCGTGCGGCCCGAGATCGAACCCGGTGCCGGTCAGCAGTCCACCTGCGTGGGCAGCGGTGTGCGCGTCTTGCGCCATGCACGTCCTTCGGTGAGGCGACGACGACCCGCTGATGATGTCGCGGCGCGCGCCGGCTAGTCAAGCAAACGGTTGTTAGATTCCGCGGTGATCGCTACGGTCACCACGCGATCGAGCGAGCGGCGAACGAGGGGCTGGCGTGACTGAGACCGGACGCTTCAGCGGCAGGGTCCTCCTGGCCACCGGGGCCGGGTCGGGCATCGCGGCGGCCACCGCGCGCCGGTTCACCGCCGAGGGCGGCCGGGTCGCCGTGGTCGACTTCGCCGCCGAGCGCGCCCGCGAGGTCGCCGACAGCCTGCCCGGGGCGATCGCCGTGCCGACCGACGTCTCCGACGAGGACGCGGTCGCGTCGGCGGTCGCCACGACCCTCGAGCAGCTCGGCGGCCTGGACTGCGTCCTGAACGCGGCCGGGCACGTCGTGTTCGGCCGGCTCGAGACCTACGAGTACTCGCAGTGGCAGCGGATGCTCGCCGTCCATGCCGGCGGGACGTTCCTGATGTGCAAGCACGCGATCACCGCGCTGCGCGGATCCGGGCGGGGCGCGATCGTCAACATCGCCTCGACGGCGGCACTGGAAGCGCAGCACGGCAACTTCGCCTACGGCGCGGCGAAGGGCGCGATCCTGGCGTTCTCCCGGCAGATCGCGCTCGACGTCGCGCCCGAGGTCCGGGTGAACGTCGTGGCGCCCGGGCGCACCCGCACCGGGATGACGACGCCGCTCTACATCGACCGCGGCGGCGGGGACTACGACGCCGGCGCGGCGAAGGCGCTGCCGCGGATCATGCAGCACCGCATCGCCGAGCCGGAGGAGATCGCGAGCCTCATCCTGTTCCTGCTCAGCGACGACGCCAGCTTCGTCACCGGTCAGACGTTCGTCGCCGACGGCGGCGAGACGTCGTGGTGACGCGGCGGGAACGGTAGGCGTCGGCGGTGGGTATCGGGCTGAGCGACGACGAACTGTGGGACTACGTCGCCGCGGCGCACACCGGGATCGTCACCACGCTGCGCCGCGACGGGTGGCCGGTGTCGCTGCCGGTGTGGTTCGCGGCACTCGATCGGCGGATCTACTTCACGACGTACCCGACGATGCGCAAGGCCGCCCGGATCGCCCACGACGCGCGCTCGGCGTTCCTGGTCGAGGACGGGCACCGCTGGACCGAGCTGCGGGCCGTGACGATGTACGCCACCGCCGAGATCCTGCCCGACGGGCCGGAATCACAGGCCGCCGTCGCGGCGCTCGGCGCGAAGTACCCGCCGGAGATCGACGTCCCGGTCGACCGGTTGCCGGCGGCGTCGCGGGCCTACTACGCCGCGGAGAAGGTCATCGTGCGGCTGACGCCGACGACGGCGCCGATGTCCTGGGACAACAGCCGGTTGCGACTGCTGCCCGCGCCCTGAGCCTTGGCGGCGGGCGGGGCCAGGCCGTACGCTACCAACCGGTCGTTTGCCCAGCAGCCAGGACGGGAGGCCGGCGATGTGGATCTCGGTGAGCACTGTCGGCGACCTGGTCGACCGCCAGGCCGAGCTCTCGGACCGCGACGCGCTGGTCATGGCCGGCCACCGGTTGACCTACCCGCAACTGTCCGCGGCCTCGGACCGGTTCGCCGCCAATCTCCTCGGTCTCGGCGTGCGCCGCGGCGACAAGGTCGGCATCCTCATGCCGAACTCGGTCGACTACGTCGCTGGCCCTGCTCGGTGCCGCCAAGCTCGGCGCCGTCGCGGTGCCGGTCAACGGCCGGTTCAAGGCGCACGAGTGCAGCCACGTCGTCGGACACTCCGACGCGCGGGTCCTGCTCACCGCCGCCGACCCGAACGGCACCGACTATCCCGCGCTGATCGGCGAGGTGTTCCCGGAGCTGGCGTCCCACGACGCCGGCACCGAGCTGGACCTGCGCGGCGGCGCCGGCGCTGCGGCACGTCGTCGACCTCACCGGCGCGGCGCCCGGTTTCCTGACCCGCGCCGACTTCGAACGCGCCGGCGCACAGGTCGATCCGGCCGCAGGTCAAGACGCTGCAGCAGCGCGTCCGGGTCCGCGACATCGCGCTGCTGATGTACACCTCCGGCACGACCGCCCGCCCGAAGGGCTGCCTGCTCACCCACGAGGCGCGTCACCCGGCAGGGCGAGAAGGTCGCGCGCACCCGGTTCGGGCTCGACCGCCAGGACGCGCTTCTGGGACCCGCTGCCGCTGTTCCACTGCGGCGGCCTCGTCCCGATGCTCGGGCTGCTTCTCGCGTCGGCGCCAAGTACTGCCACGCCGGCTTCTTCGAGCCCGGCCGCGGCGCTGCGCACGATCGAGGACGAGCGCTGCACGGTGCTCTACCCGGCGTTCGAGACGATCTGGCTGCGCGGTGCTCGACCATCCCGACTTCGCCGACGACCGACCTCAGCGCGGTGCGGCTGATGCAGAACATCGCGCACCCCGAGCGGCTGGCGCAGTTCGAGCGAGCGCATGCCGTGGGCCGCGGCAGGTGTCGCTCCTACGGCTCGACCGAGTGCGCCACGCAACCTCACGCTGCCGCTTGCCGACGACCCGCTACGAGATCCGGATGCAGCACGCTCGGCCGGCCGGTGGACGGGATGGAGATGCGGATCGTCGACCCCGAGACCGGCGAGCCGATCGGCCCGCGGGCGCGATGGGCGAGCTGCTGCTGCCGCGGCTACTCCAGCTTCGAGGGCTACTACAAGGACCCGGAGGCGACGGCTGCGGCCTTCGACGCCGAGGGCTGGTTCCACTCCGGCGACCGGGCCAGCGTCGACGAGGACGGCAAGCCTGGTCTACGGCGGCCGGCTCAAGGACATGCTCAAGGTGGGCGGCGAGAACGTCGCCGCGATCGAGATCGAGGGCTACCTGGTCGGCCACCCGGCGGTCTCGATCGCGCAGGTCGTCGGCGCTCCCGACGCCCGCTACGGCGAGGTGCCCGCCGCGTTCGTCCAGCTGGCGCCGGGCGCCGACGCTCACCGAGGCAGGAGCTGCATCGACGTTCTGCCTCGGCTCGATCGCCACCTTCAAGGTCCCGCGCTACGTGCGGTTCGTGACCGAGTGGCCGATGTCCGGGACGAAGGTCCAGAAGTTCGTGCTGCAACGGCGGCTGACGGCCGAGCTGGAACAGGCGGGCATCACCGAGGCACCGAGGATGTCGACCCGCACGCGCAGCGTCCCCGACGCCGCCCTGGTCGGCGGGGCAGGGTCGATAGGGTGAGGCGAGGACGCTGACGAGGAACACGATGGCCGATCCACCCGCGCTGCCGGTTCGCGGTGACACCCGCAGCCGGATCCTCGAGGCGGCGCTGGAGCTGTTCACGGAAAAGGGTTTCGCGGCGACGACGACCCGCGAGCTGTCCGAGCGGCTCGGCTTCACCAAAGCCGCGCTCTACTACCACTTCCGCACCAAGGACGACCTGCTCGACGCCCTGGTGACGCCGGCCTTCGACCGCCTGCGCGAGCTCATCGACGGGCTCGACCTCCCGCTGTCCGAGGCGCAGCGGCGGTTCCTGCTCGCCGGCTACGTCGACCTGACGATGAGCAGCGCCGAGCTGGTGCAGGCCTTCGCGATGGACCCCTCGATGGGCGACCGGCCGGTGATCGGCGACCGCTGGACGCTGTACCAGCGGCTGGCCCGTCTGCTCGGCGGCGTCGAGAACCCCGACCTGGCCACCCGGGTCCGGGTGCGGGCGGCGCTGGGCTCGGTCCATGCGGCGCTGCGCCGGGTCGGCGCCGACGACGACCTCGACGTCGTGCGCGCCGCGGCCCTGGACGCCGCCTGCGGGGCGCTGGGCATCGGCGCGCGGGCCGGCAGCAGCCGCCGGCGCACCACGGCCGGCGCGGCGGTGACGTCACTGTCGAGCGGCCGCCGGTGATCTCGCCGGAGACCGTCGGCGGGCTGCTGCACGCGGCGACGTGCCGGGACCCCGACCGGACGGCGGTGGTCTTCCCGGATTACCGGGCGACCTACCGGCAGCTCAGCGCCGAGGTGCACAGGTGGGCGCAACGGCTGGTGGGCCTCGGCGTGCGCGGCGGTGACCACGTCGGGCTGTCGATGACCAACGAGCCCGACGTGATCTGCCTGCTGTTCGCGATCTGCTCGATCGGCGCGGTGGCCGTGCCGTTCAATCCGCGGTACCGGTCCGCCGAACTGGCCCACGTGGTGGCCGACTCCGACGTGTCCGTCCTCGTCGTCGGCACCGCGCCGGCCGACGACGTCGACCTGCTCGAGCGGCTGCTCGAGGCCGTGCCCGGGTTGCGCGACTGCGACGGCAGCCTCGGGTTGGACCTGGCGGCGGTGCCCCGCCTGCGCTTCGTGGTGTCGCTGGACCCGAGCCCGGCACGCGGAGTGCTCGACCGGGCGGCGCTCGACGCCCGCGCCGAAGCCCTGACCGCTGAGCAGTTCGAGGAGATGCTGGCCCGCGTGCTGGTCCGGGCGCCGGCGATGATCGTCTACACCTCGGGCACCACCGCGCATCCCAAGGGAGCCGTGCTCTCGCACGAGGCGCTGGTGCGCACGTCGACCGCGATCGCGCTCGCCAGGTACTTCCTGCGCCCGGAGGACCGGCTGTGGGATCCGCTGCCGCTGTTCCACCTGTCGGGCCTGCTGCCGCTGCTGGGCAGCGTCCGCGCCGGCTGCACCTTTCTGTGCATGCCGCGCGTCGATGCCGCCGCCGGTCTGCAGATGCTGCGGGACGAGCGCGCGACGGTGGCGTTCTTCGCGTTCGCCAAATTGGCGATGGACGTCATCGGGCAGCCGGATTACTCCCCGGAAGACCTCGAGAGCCTGCGCATCCTGCACACCGGTGGATATCCCGAGCTGGTGGCGAAGGTGCAGGCCGCCTTCCCGAACGCCGTCCAGGTCAATCCCTACGGCTGCACCGAGGCCGGCGGGATGTGCGCGACCTCGGAACTCACCGACACCGCCGAACAGCGCGCGGTGTATTCCGGACGGCCGTATCCGGGGTTGGAGATCCGGGTCGTCGATCCGGTCGGACGGCCGCTCGGTGCCGGCCAGCGCGGAGAGATCCTGGTGCGCGGGTACTCGCTGTTCGAGGGCTACTACCGCAACCCCGAGGCGACCGCCGCCGTGCTCGACGGCGACGGCTGGTTCCACACCGGCGACCTCGGGGAGCTCGACACCGACGGCCGGATCCGGTTCGTCTCCCGGCTGAAGGACATGCTCAAGGTCGGCGGCGAGAACGTCGCCTGCGCCGAGATCGAAGACCTGCTCTGCCGCCATCCGCTGGTCGCCACCGCGGCGGTCGTCGGCATTCCGGACGAGCAGCTGGCCGAGGTGCCGGTGGCCTTCGTCGAGCTCGTGCCCGGCGCGCGGCTGGGTGAGGACGAGCTCATCGCACACTGCAGCTCGCGCATCGCCAGCTTCAAGGTGCCGCGGCACGTCCGTCTCGTCACCGAGTGGCCGATGTCGGCCACCAAGGTCCGCAAGGCCGATCTGCGGGCGCAATTCCTCGCGACGACCGCCACCGGCCGGGAAGGCAGCTCATGACCGAGCACCCCGATCACTACGACGTCGTTGTACTCGGTACCGGCGCGGCGGCGCTGACCGCCGCCGTGCGAGCGGCCGACGACGGCGCCCGCGTCGGGCTGTTCGAGAAGGCCGACCGGGTCGGCGGCACGAGCGCGTGGTCCGGCGGCATGGTGTGGATCCCGAACAACCCGCACATGGCCGAGCGGGGGATCCCGGACAGCACCGACGAGGCGCTGACGTACCTGATGTCGCTGTCGCAGGGCCTCATCGACCGCCGAGCTGGTCGACGGCACTGATCGAGGCGGGGCCGGGCCTGATCAGCTGGCTGGAGTCGCACACCCCGCTGCGCTTCGCCATCATCGACGACTTCCCCGACTACCACCCCGAGCATCCCGGCGCGAAAGCGCACGGCGGACGCTCGCTCGAGACCGCGCTGTATCCCTTCGCCGAGCTCGGCGAGTGGGCCGAGCGGGTGTCGATGGGCGCGCAGATGTCGGGCAACATCGCGCTGAGCGAGACCGCGCTGGGCCGCGGCGCTCCCGGCGGCGTGCCGAAGCCGGAGATGGCGCGGCGCCGGCAACGCGACGAGCGCGGCACCGGGCAGGCGCCTGATCGGCGGGCTGCTCAAGGCGTGTCTGGACCGCGGTGTCGTGCCGCAGACCCGGATGCGCGCGGTGTCGCTGGTGGTAAACGACGGCGCCGTGGTCGGCGTGCGACTTCGAGACCCCGGACGGGCCGCGGCGCGTCCGCGGCGGCGCGGTGGTGCTGGCCACCGGCGGGTTCGAGTGGGACGCCGGCGCTGGTGCGCGACTTCGTCCGCGGCCCGCTGGTGCGCTCGGCGTCGGTGCCGACCAACACCGGCGACGGCCTGCGGATGGCGATGCGGATCGGCGCCGGCCTGGGCACGATGCGCGAGGCCTGGTGGGTGCCGATCATCGACGTGCCGGTCGAGGGCAAGGGACTGGTGGCCTGGCAGGTGAACGGCGAGCGGACCCGCCCGCACTGCATCATGGTCAACCGCCGCGGTCAGCGGTTCACCAACGAGGCGGCCAACTACAACGCCCTCGGCGCGGCGTTCCACGTGCTCGACGTCGACCCGGTTCGACTACGTCAACCATCCCGCGTGGATGGTGTTCGACGATCACTACCTCGCCAGGTACGGGCTGGCCCGGCACAAGAGCGGGCGCGGCCCGACCCCGGAGTGGATCACCCAG
Organism: Vulcanimicrobiota bacterium; assembly: GCA_963715435.1. Lineage (GTDB taxonomy): Bacteria > Vulcanimicrobiota > Vulcanimicrobiia > Vulcanimicrobiales > Vulcanimicrobiaceae > JAFAHZ01. The sequence goes on along the minus strand of OY970243.1, from coordinate 260,121 downwards.
GCGCCCACGCTCGGCGGAACTGGCCGCCAAGATCGGCGTCCCACGCCGACGCGCTGGAGGACACGGTCCGCCGCTGGAACTGCCACGCCGCCGCGCGGCGAGGACCCGGACTTCGGCCGGGGCAGCAGCCGCAACGACCGGTGGTGGGGCGATCCCGCAGCAGGGCGACACCGCGCAGGCGACGATCGGCCCTCTCGACACCGCGCCGTTCTACGCGGTGCAGGTGTTCTCCGGCGCCCTCGGCACCAAGGGCGGCCCGCGCACCGACGTCCACGCCCGGGTGCTCGACGTCGACGGCAACCCGATCCCCGGCCTCTACGCCGCCGGCAACGTCATGGCCTCCCCGATGGGCATGACCTACGGCGGCGCCGGCGGCACGCTCGGCCCGGCGATGGTCTTCGGCTTCCTCGCCGGTGCGCACGCCGCCCGGCAAGCCGCCCAACAAGCTCCGGCGCCGGCTCCGGTGCCGGCATGACCGGCGAGCTCGACGGCGCCGTCGCCTTCGTCACCGGCGCGGCGCGCGGTCAGGGGCGCGCCCACGCCCAGCTGCTGGCCGAGCACGGCGCTGCGATCATCGCCATGGACAGCTGCCGGCCCGTCGACACCACGACCTACCCACCGGCCTCTCCGGACGACCTGGCCGAGACCGTACGACTGGTGGAGTCCGCCGGCGGCCGCATCCTCGCCCGGGAGGCCGACGTGCGCGACCTGCCGGAGATGAGCGAGCTGGTCCGCGCCGGCGCCGAGCGGTTCGGCGGCCTGGACATCGTCGTGGCCAACGCCGGCATCAACACCTGGGCCACCCTCGCCGACATGGACGAGCGCGTCTGGGACGAGACGATCGACATCAACCTCACCGGGGTGTTCAAGACGCTGCGCGCGGCGGTGCCGGTGATGATCGAGCACGGCCGCGGCGGATCGATCGTCATCACCAGCTCGGTCGCCGGCATTAAGGGACTGCCCGCGATGAGTCACTACAGCGCCGCCAAACACGGCGTCGTCGGGCTGATGAAATCGGCCGCCATCGAACTGGCGCCGCACAACATTCGGGTCAACACGGTGCACCCGTGGGGCGTCGACACCGCGATGGCCCGCCGGCAGGAGAATGCGATCCGCATCCTCACCGAGAATCCCAGCTTCAACGCCAGCTTCCAGCAGCTGCTGAACGATCCGCCGATCGCGACGCCGCGCGATATCGCCGAAGCCGTACTGTTCCTGGCCTCGCCGCGCTCCCGGCTGATCACCGGGATCGAGCTGCCGGTGGACGCCGGGGCGACGAAAGTCTGACCGGCCCGCGTAGTAACCGGTCAGTCCCGGGCGATGACCAGCCCGAGGGAGTCCCGGTCGGTGCTGTCGGGGGTGACGCCCTCCTGCCGGAGCAGGTATTTCTTGATCCGCTCGCTCGGCGTCTTGGGCAGCGCGTCGACGAAGCGGAGGTAGCGGGGGACGGCGAAGCGGGGCAGCACCGCCGCGCTGTAGGTGAACAGCTCCGGCGCCGACACCTCGTGCCCGGCCCGGGTGACGACGGCGATCATCACCTCGTCCTCCGACAATTCCGAGGGCACCGCGTACGCCGCGCATTCCAACACCGTCGGGATGGCGGTGCATCGCTCGTTCGATCTCGAACGAGGAGATGTTCTCACCGCGCCGCCGGATCGAGTCCTTGATCCGGTCGGTGAACACCAGGTTGCCCTGCTCGGTGAACCGGCCGCCGTCGCCGGTGTGGAACCACAGATTGCGGAACGCGTGCAGCGTCTCCTCCGGCTGACCCCAGTAGCCGCGGAAGACGCCCTCGCGGACGGCCGGACGCACCACGATCTCGCCGCCGACCCCGGTCGGCACCGGGTCGTCGTTCTCGTCGTGGATCTCCACGGTGACGTGCGGGCGTACGGCGGCCCATCGTGCCGCGCTCGGGCGATGTCGGGGGTCAGCGCCGACGCCGGGCCGAGCTCGGTCGAGCCGTAGGTCTCGACCAGCTGCAGCCCGAAGCGGCGTTCGAAGTCGCTCGACGATCGCCGGCGGCGCCGCGGCGCCGAACGCGATCGCGCAGCTGGTTGTCGGCGTCGCGCGGATCCGGTGGTCCTGGGCGTAGAGCAGGTGGATGATCGCGCCCATGTAGCCGAAGAACGTCGCGCCCTCGGCGCGGGCATCGTCCCAGAACTCGCGCAGGCTGAACGCCTCCCGCAGGGCCACCCGCCCGCCGGCCCACAGCGTGGAGGAGATGACCGCCGACCGGGCGGTGACGTGGAACAGCGGGAACACCGAGTACCCGACGTCGCGTCGGTGAGCTTGCAGGATGTCGAGCCACGACCGCACGTTCCACATCGCGCCGCGGTTGGACAGCATCGCGCCCTTCGAGGGCCGGTTGTTCCCGAGGTGAACATGACGTAGAGCAGGTCGGTCTCGTCGCGCTCGACCGGCGCGGTCATCGGCGCCGCGGCCAGCAGTTCGGCCAGCGGGTGCGCGGCGACGCCGGGCGGCGGGTCGCCCTGCGCGGTGCCCACCGACGATCACGTGCCGCAGGTCGGGCAGCGTTCAAGCCCGGCCAGCCGCGGCAGGAACCGGCCGTCGAGCACCAGCACCCGGCAGCCGGCCGCGGCCAGGACGTGCTGCAGCAGCTCGCCCTTGAGCCCGGTGTTCACCGGCACCTCGATCGCTCCGGCACCACGCCGAGCCGAACCACGCCGCGAGGTAGTCGACGGTCGGGTCGAGCATGGTGGCCACCCGGTCGCCCGGGCCCTACCGCCGAGTGCCCATCAGGCCGGCGCCAGCCGTGCCGGCGAGCGTGGCCACCTCGGCGTAGGTCAGCTTCCCGCGCGGCGAGCTGAACGCGACCCGCTCGCCCATCCGCTCGGCCTGGGTGGCGAGCATCCGCGAAAAGACCCACGGCGCCGTCGTAACGCGAGCGCATCGGGTCCGGCGCGTGCGGTCGACACCGTCAGGTCTCGCTCTCGTCGGCGAACATCTCGCGCAGCCGGTAACGCTGGATCTTGGTCGCCGACATCGGCAACTCGGTCATGATCCGCACGTGCCGCGGGCACCTTGTAGCTGGCGATCTGCCCGCGGCAGTACTCGATGAGCTCCTCCGCCGTGCGCGCGTCGGCCCGTCGCGCAGCTCGATGTAGGCGCAGGCGACCTCGGTCAGCCGCTCGTCGGGCACGCCGATGACCTGCACCAGCTCGACCGCGGGATGCTTGCTGAGGTAAGACTCGATCTCCGCCGGGGCGACGTTCTCGCCGCCGACCTTGAGCATGTCCTTGATGCGGCCGAAGTAGGAGATCCGCCCGTCCGCGTCGACCGAACACAGGTCACCGGTGTGCAGCCAGCCGTCGGCGTCGAGCACCTCGCGCGGTGCGCTCGGGATCCTTGTAATAGCCCTTCATCACGCCCGGTGCCGCGGACCAGGATCTCGCCCTGCGCTCCCGGCGCGGCAGCGTCCGCGCCGTCGGGGTCGACGATGCGGACCTCGGTCGCTGGGCACCGGCGGCCCGACGGTCAGCTCGCAGCTGCTCGAGGGTCTCGTGGGCGTCGTTGTAGCTGACGATGCCGCCGCCCTCGGTGATGCCGTAGCTGCCGATCTGCGCGGCGTGCGGCAGCGCGCGCTGCATCAGCCGCAGCGTCTCGACCGGCGCCACGTTCAGCCAGACCCGCACTTGGCTCAGGTCGGTGCCCGCCCAGTCGGGTGAGTTGATCAGCGGCATGGTGATCGGCGGGAAGCACGGGTAGATCAGCGTCGGTGGCATCTCGCGCATCTGGCGCAGTGCGGACGCCGGGTCGAAGTGCGTCATGCGACACGAACGTCCCGCCGACGTCGAGCATGAACGTCATCGGCAGGATCGCCGGACATGTGGAACAGCGGCAGCGGATCCCACATCACGTCGCCCTCGCGGGCGGTGAACCGCATGCCGCCCTCGCGGGCGACCCAGACAGTCCGCGGTGGGTCAGCTGGCAGCCCTTCGGGTTGGCCGTCGTGCCGGACGTGTAGACCATCAGCCCGATCGATCGCCGGGCTGACCGCGGCCCGGCGTCGTCGATGCCCGCGGCCGGCACCGGCCGCCGCGACCGCCTCGAACTGCTCGCGGCCCAGCATCCCGTCGCTCGACCGCTTGCCGAGCATGACGATCGAGCGCAGCATCGGCGCGCCGGCGAAGCGACAGCGCGCGCGGGTCGGGCTGCGCCGCGAGCTCGGGCAAGGTCCGTGCAGCAGGTCGGCGTAGTCGACGTGCTCGTCGACGACGTCGGTGGTGAGCAGCACGACGAGGTCGGCGTTCTCGATGACGTAGGCCAGCTCGGTGGCGCGGTAGCGGGCGTTGATCGGCGTGATGACCGCACCGACGCAGGCTGATCCCGAAGAACGCCGCCGACCATGTCCATGCAGTTGGGCATCAGGATGCCGACGTGGTCACCGCGCCGCACGCCCAGCGCGATACAGCCCTCGGGCGACGCGCTCGGCGTCGGCGAGCAGCTCGGCGTAGGTGCGGGCGGCGTCGGGGAAGACGACGGCCGGCCGGTCGGGTCCAGCGGCCGCACCGTCGCGCAGGATCCGCCCGATGGTGCTCCGGCCTTGCCGGCGTGCAGGTCGGCGCACGGTTCACGTCTGCACCGGCCATCAGGAGTCCGCATGCGTGTCGTGATCGGACCACACGACCCGCCCGGCCAGGACGTCCTCGAGGGTGTACTCGGTCGTCGGGCGTCGACCAGTCGCCGTCGCTGTCGACCATCTGCAGCAGCCCGAAACCCTGCGAGGGGCGCAGGAACGTCTCGCGCCATTTCGGGTGCGACAGGTCGGTGTCGACCAGCTCGAAGCCGGCACCGGTCAGGTCGTCGATCGTCTGCTCGACGTCGTCGACGATGATCGTCATGTGGTGGAATCCCTGGCCCTTGCTTGTCGATGAATGCCTGCAAGTAGGACGTCGGCGCCGTCGGCGTCATCAGCTCGATCTTGATGCCCGGCGGCATCAGACAGCTGCACCGTGCGGATGTCGATCCGACGGGTCGTCGCCGCCGTGCATGAACGTCGCGCCGAAGACGCCGTGGAACAGCGCGACCGCCGGGCGCAGGTCGCGGACGGCGATGGCGACGTGATCGACGCGCTGAACCGCCGGTCATCGGCTCCTGTCCGTATGCGCCGAGAAGCCGTACGGGCTCGTAGGGCGGGTAGATCATGTGCTCGACGTGGGCCATGCCGCCCGCGCCGTCGGGCCCGGTGCAGTGCGTCGCGAACTCGGTCCCGCCCAGCCGGCGGTGACGCGGGATGTAGTCGGGTCCGGCGCGCCCGGCCGGATCGGAGACGTCGAAGCGTGTCGTGTCTCGATGTACTCGCGACGCCGCGGTACACGCCGGGATTGCCGCCGTCGGACCATCCGCGGGTGTAACCGAAGCCCTGCGGATGCGACGGTTCGCAGGCGACCTCGAAGGAGTAGACGTCCTCGCTGCCGTCGTGGTGCACGAGGGTGAACTGCGCCGCCGCTGAGCCGCCGGGTGCCCGGGTAGTAGGTCAGCTTGTGCCGGGCCGAGGCGAGGGTGACGGTCGTCGCCGTCCTCGCGGTAGACCCGGCCCTCGAAGTCGAGTACCGCGGCCGGTCGGTCCTCGTGCAGGTGGAAGAAGCCCGAGTCGCGGTCGGTCTCGAACGGCACCCATAGCCGCAGCGCGCGCCGGTCGCGGTCGTCGTCGGCCTCGCCGACGCCGCCGATCGGCACGTGCGGACCCATCGACGAGCGGATGCCCCACGAGTGGTCGCGGCCGCCGAACCAGTTGTCGATCTGCGATCGTTTCGCCCAGCGACCGTCGCGGTGCCCGTGGCGCGCACCGAGCCGCTGTAGCGGATCAGGTGGTTGAGCACGCGGCCGTAGCGGTAGTGCACGTAGGGCGTCTCGACGAACAGCGGACAGGACACCGTCGCCTGCGACGTCGAACGTCACGCCCGACGGGTTGTCGCCCAAGGTGAGCCGCTGCGTCTTCAGCGGGTCGACGATCTGCACCGCCAGCGGGCCGACCCGCAGCGTGTTCGGGTTGGGCCGCAGCGCCCGGCTGACCCGGACGTTGTGCTGGACGCCGTCCTTGACGACGCCGGCGTAGCCGTCCATGACGTTGTTGTTCGCATGCACCCGCAGGCCGCAGAAGAAGTAGACGCCGTCGGCGTACCAGCTCCACCAGTAGCCGTCGTTGAAGTGCGGGTCCGACGTCGCCGGGACGTCATTGGGCATCATGTGCTGGTGGTAGGGATAGTCGTCGAACGGGTTGAGTGTTAGCACGTTGACCTCCGTCGGCGAGCCTCGCTGTCAGATGGGAGACTCCGATCAAGGGAGAACCCGAGAGGACGAACCGACGCCGATCGTCGCGCCGTCGGCATTGCAGGGACTGATCGACCACGACGCCGGCGCGGTCGCCGCATTGCGGGACGATGCGCGAGGAACTCGAGCGCCGAAGCGGGCCTGGACGAGCGGACCATCGAGCTGGCCCGGCTGGGCGTGATGGTCGCGCTGGCCGCGCCGGAGGAGTCGGTGTCCGCCCACGTGCACCGCGCCCGGGCGATCGGCGTCAGCGGCCGCGGAGATCTGGGGCGTGGTGATGGCGGTCGCGCCGCTGGTCGGTGTGCCGCGCATCGTCGCCACGGCGCCGGCGATCACCGCGGCGCTGCGCTGAGCTGTTCGCTCGCCTTGTCCGCTCACGGCCTGGCCGGCGATCATCGCCCGGACCTTGGACGTGTCGTACCAGTTCGTCAGCCGGGCGATCTTGCCCTTCTCGACGTCGATGACGTCGACTGCGTCGAACTCGAGCTCACGGCCGTCGTCGGTCGTCCCGACGAAGTGCACCTCGACGGTGACGGTGTTGCCGTCGATGAAGGTGCGTCCGGGGACGTCGAGGTGCTTGGGCCAGTGGTCGAACATCTTGGTGTAGAGCGTCATCAGGTCCTCGACGCCGTGGCGCGGCCGGGCGCCGGCGGCGAGCACCACGGCGTCGTCGGCCCAGACCGAACGCAGGGCGTCCCAGTCCTCGGCGTTGATCGCCGCGGAAGTACGGTCGCGACCGCGGCCGGCACGGCGGAGGCAGCAGCGACGCGCACCGCGGCGATGTCGTACCAGTTGGTCACCCGCTGGATCCGGCCGTCGACCAGGTCGAACACGTCCACGGCGTCGAACTCGACCTCGATGCCGTCGGCGGACTTGCCGCTGAAGTGGATCTCGACCGTGACCGTGTCGCCGGCGACGACGAAGCGCGTCGGGTCGTCGAGGTGCTGCTGTCCAGGGCGCGAGCGTCTTCGGGTAGTACTTCACGATCCGTCCTTGCCCCGCGCGGGGCCGGGCGCCGACCGCGACAGCTCGGCGTCGTCGCGCCACACCGTCGCGCAGCCGGTCCCAGTCCTCGGCGTTGATCGCGCTGAAGTACGTCGTGATCGCCTCGGGCGTCTGGCCGTCGCTCGTCGGTGTGCCGATGGCGGTCATGTGCGTCTCCTGTCGTTGCTTCCAGTACTCCTCGAGGCCGGGGGGAGCCGGTCGAGTTGGACCCGCGGCATGACCTGGCCAGCTGGCGAGCACCGCTCAGGGCGCGCGTCCGGGCGCGCGCCGGAGCGGCAGCAGGCCGAGAGCACGACGTCCATGCCCCAGGCCGAGCTGGTCGGCCCGCAGCTGCTCGACCACCGCCTCGTCGTCGAGGTGCCGGCATCTCGGTCAGCGACCGTGCGGACCGCCACCCGCCGCAGGCGGGCGGCAGCGAGGCCGAGCCGGGCTTGCTGTCGCCGCCATTCGCGGCCAGCGCGTCGGTGGTCCTCCGCCGCGCCGACGTAGGTCAGGCAGCGCGCGCGGGCGACCGCGGCCGCGTGCGGGCCGGTGAGCCAGATGGGCAGCTCGAGCTGGGCGGTCGCCGGCGTGACCCGGACCCGGTCCTCGCGGTTGACCTCGTTGTCCGGCAGGTTGGCCGGGATCTGCCAGCGCTCGCCGTCGTGCCGGAACGGGCGCGCCGCGGTCGCCGCCAGCAGGACGTCGACGGTCTCGGCCGAGCAGACCGCCGTCGGCGATCGCACCGCGAACACCAGCCGGCCGCCGAGGCACAGGTCGGCGACCGCGGCCTCCTCGGCGAGGTAGACCGGGTTGACGCCGGCGCCGACCTCGATGCCGACCCGTACGGAGAGGTGCGCGGGGCCAGCGCCGCGGCGACGACCGCCGGCGCCGGCGTCCGGCGACTCGCGCAGCCACACGAGGTCGAAGCCGACGTCCTCGGCGGCCCGGCCCGGGCGCCAGGTCGTCGAGTGGCGCGTCGGGCCGAGGGCGTCGACCGGACCAGCCCGAACCTCATGTCGGCCACCCCGAGCTCGGGCAGCACCTCGGCGGCGACGAGCCCCATCTGGTCGCGGTACCGGCCTAGCGGGTGACGTCGCTGGCTGACGCTCAGCGCCAGCATGTCCACCCCGGCGTCGACGAGTTCGGCCGAGCTCCTCGAGCACTTGCTCGAGCGGGCCGACGAGCGCGTGTCCGCGGTGCGCTGCATCTGCTTGTCCAGCAGCTCCGGTGCGGCTGAAGCCGAGTTCGCCCTTGAGCAACCACCAGGAACCGGCGTACTCGCGGTAGTGCGTGTCGAGCGGGCGACGTGCGCGGCGCGCTCGGCCGCCGTGCCGTCGGTGACCCAGACGTCCTTGACCATGCCGACCCGGCCCGGCGCGACTGCCCGCCGCGCGGCCGACCCGGCGCGGCGCCTGCTCGGCCAGCGCCGACGATCTCGCGCGGCGGAGGGTCGGCGGCAGCAGCAGCGACAGCCCGCGTTGCGGCGGCCCGCCGATCGCCGCCGGGCGCCATGCCGCCGACCCACACGCTGGGATGCGGCGCGCCGGCCGGACCGGCGCGTCGATCAGCTCGTCCAGGGCGGCGTCCATCAACCGGCCGCGGCGCGTTGCGGGCCAGGCCGACGCCGTCGTACTCCTCGTCGCGGTAGCCGAGACCGACTCCGAGCTCGAACCGCTCGCCGAACAGCGCGTGCAGGTGCGTAGCACCCGGCGGCCGAGCGCATCGGGTCGTGCTGGGGCAGCAGGTGCATCGCCGTGCCGACGGTGAGCCGGGTCGTGGCCGACAGCGCGGCGGCGGCGGCGACCAGCGGTCTGCGGGCACCAGCCGTCGTACCAGAAGCGGTGCTCGGCGACCCAGAGCGAGTGGTACCCGAGTTCCTCGGCGAGCCGCGCGTCGGACTGCAGTTCGGCGTAGAGCGGTCGGCCAGCCGGGACGCGGCACCGCCTGGGTGCGCTGCATCGACCACAGCGCCAAACCGACGTCCACCACGGAGCTCCTGGTGAGGGCTAGGCAATCAACCAAACGGTAGTTTATTCTTGGCGCTCCCTGGAAGACCCTCCGCCGAAGTGAGGACGATCGATGCCGCGAGTCCATATCGACCACGTGTCCATGTGTGTGCACGACCTGGACAAGGCGATCGCCGACTGGACGGACATCCTCAGCGTGCTGTCCCCGGAGCACGCGATGCGCCTGACCCGCGGCGGCGGCGAGGGCGACGGCGTGCCGATGATCTGGGCGACGTTCCAGAACCCGGACCCCGAGGGTTGCTCGATCCAGCTGTGGGCGCCCGGGCGCGCCGGACACCTGGGTGCACAAGGTGCTGGCCAAGCGCGGGGAGTTCGTCCACCACATCGCCTTCCTGTCCGACGACTTCGGGCACACGGTGCGAGCAGTGCCGCGACGCCGGGCTGCCCGTGCTGCTGGAGGAGAACAGCGGGCCCGGACACGATGCCGTGGCTGGCGTGGAACTTCATCGGCGAGGAGAAGGCGCACGGCGTCCTGATCGAGCTGGCCACCCGCTACCAGGCCGTCGGCGACAAGTGGATGCCGCACCCGGGCAACGCCGAGAACGCCGCACCTGCGCGACGAGCTCGTCAAGCGCTACTACTGACCGGCGCTGCACCGAGGTCCGCACGTTCTGCCGGCATCTGCAACGCGCTGTGCGGAATCGTCGTCACCACCGACGGCGACCGGGTCCCGTCGGTGCGCGGCGACCCCGACCATCCGATCTCGCACGGCTACACGTGCTCGAAGGGACGCTCGCTGCCGGGCATGCTGCACCACCCGGACCGCCTCGAGCAGCCGCTGCGGCGCGGCGCCGACGGCGAGTTGCACCCGGTCGGCTGGGATGAGGCGCTGGACTCCTCTGGCCGAGTCGATCCGCTCGACGCTGTCGCCGACGACGGCCCGTCGGCGGTCGGCGGCCTACCGCGGCACGCACTGGGCCTTCGACTGCAACGGCCGGGCGGGCGCGGAGCGGTTCCTGCGCGCGCTCGGTACCCACCAGATCTACAGCTCGGTCACCATCGACACCCCGAACAAGACCATCGTGCCCGACCTGATGGTCGGCTCGCCCTACGTCTTCCCGGTGCCGGACTGGGACGCGCACGCAACCTGCTGCTCTTCTTCGGCCAGAACCCGGTCGTGTCGCACGGCCACGTCGGCGCCCGGCCCGACGCGGTCTCGGCGCTGCGGGCGATCCAGCCGCCGCGGCGGGCAGGTCGTGATCGTCGACCCGCGGGTGACCGAGACCGCGCGGCGCGCCGACCTGCACCTGCGCCCGCGCCCGGGCACGCGACGTCGGCGCTCCTCGCCCACCTGGTGCGCGCGGTGCTCGCACGACCGGCCGGACCAGGACTACCTCGACGCGTGCGCCGACCGCGGAGTCCGTGCACGGCTGCGAGCCGCGGTGGAGCCGTTCGACGCGGCGGCGCACCGCGGCGCGCGCGGATGTCGCCGAGCCCGACCTGGCCGCGGCTGTGCGAGGCTGGTGCTGCGGCGCCGCCGGTTGTCCTGCGTCACCGGCACCGGCGTCTCGATGGGCTCGGTCGCCGAACGCGGCGGAATGGCTCGCCTGGGCGCTGAAGCCGTCACCGGCAGCCTCGACCGCGCCGGCGGCATGCGTGGTCAACCCGGGCGTGCTGCGACCCACCGAGCACGGGCCGCTGCCCGCCCGCGGGTCACCGGGCCGGCGCCGTGCAGCCGGCCGCAGTTCGGCTCACTGGTACGGCGAGCTGCCGACCGCGGTGCTCAACGACGAGATCCTCGCCGGCGAGGTGCGGCGCGCTGTTCGTCCTGGGCGGCAACCCGATGACGGCGTTCCCCGACACCGCCCGCGCACCGCGCGGGCGCTGCGCGCCACTGGACGAGCTGGTCGTGCTCGACGTGATGCCGACCGAGACCACCGCGCTGGCCACGCTCGTGCTGCCGGTCGCGCACCAGCTCGAACGCGCCGACCTGCCGCTGTTCGGCGACGGCGACTATCCCGGTGCCCGTTCACCCAGTACGGCGCCCGCGCGGTGCCGCCCGGGCGGTCAGCGCCGGCCGATGTGGTGGGTGTTCGCGAGCCTGGCCGAGCGGCTGGGCAGCCGCTGCCAGCGTCACCGTGCGCCAGGCGATGGCCGAGGTCGGATCGCTCGCCGCCGAAGACCGCCTGCTCGCCCTCGGCGCCGGCCCGCTCGCGCATCCCGTGGGAGCAGCTCCGCGCGGCGCCGTCCGGGCTGCTCGACCCTGCCGCCCCGGCTGCGGCTGGCTGGTGCCCGACCGCGTTGCCGCGCCGGGTCGATCGAGCTCTGCCCGGCCGAACTGGCCGGCCAGCTGCGGCAGTGGCACGGCGGCGGTGACAGTGCCGTCGACAGCGGCTGCACGGTGACCGGCTGCTGCTGATCAGCCGCCGACTGCCGCGGCAGATGAACTCCTCGCTGCGCGACGTCGACAGCCAGCGCCGGCCCGGTCCGCGCCCGACGCTGCTGCTCGCACCCCGAGACGCCGCGCCGCCTGGAGCTTGCCGACGGGGACGAGGTGACGGTGTCGACAGCGCGCCGGCGTCGACCGACGCCGTCCTCGAGATCACGCGACCGATGCTGCCCGGGACCGCCACGCTGCCGCACGGCTGGGGGCTGCCCGCGGGTCAACGCCCTGATCTCCACCGCCGAGCTCGACGCCGCTCACCGGCATGCCGCAGCTGTCGGGCTCGCGGTGCGAGGTCCAGCGGCGGCGCCGGCGCCGTGACCGGCCTGAGCGGTATCCGGGATCACCGGCACCGCTGCAGAAGCAGGCCTGGATCGACAAGGTCATGCCCCCGGTCGAACAGCATCCGGCCCGACATGTGGTCGATCCCGGTGCCGATGCCCGACAACCCGCTGCGCTACGTGCTGGTCTACCCGCTCGAGGTCCGCGACGGCGTCGTGCTGGTCGACGCCGGCTGGAACACCGAGGAGGCCTGGTCGGCGCTGGTCGGCGGGCCTGGCGCTGGCCGGCTACGCGATCACCGACGTCCAGGGCGTGCTGGTCACCCACATCCATCCCGATCATTACGGCCTGGCCGGGCGGGTGCAGGAGGCCTCGCGGCGCGTGGGTGGCGCTGCATCCCAAGCGACGAGGCGCTGCTGCGCGACCGCTACGACGACGGCCGAGATGGCCGCGCCTGGTCGCGCTGACCAAGACGCACCTGATCCGCTGCGGCGTTCCCGACGAGATCGGTCGACCGAGCTCAGCGAGCCTCGATGGGAATCCGCAACCTCATCCGGCTGGCCGAGGTCGACGTCCTGCTCGAGGACGGCGACCGGGTCGACATCGCCGGCTGGGACCTGCGGGCGGTCTGGACGCCGGGCCACTCGCCCGGGCCACCTCTGCTTCTTCGAGCCCGAACGGCGGATGCTGCTGTCCGGCGACCACGTCCTGCCGCGGATCAGCCCGGCGGTGACCGTGCACCCGCAGCAGCGCCCGAGCCCGCTCGCCGATTTCCTGGACTCACTGCGCAAGGTGGCCGACTTCGACGTCGACGAGGTGCTGCCGGCGCACGAGTACCGCTTCGCCGATCTCGGCGCGCGGGTGGAGCAGCTGCGCGAGCACCACGACACCCGCCTGGCCGACGTCCTCGCGCTGGTGGCGGCGCATCCGGGCGTCACGGCCTGGGAGGTGGCGCAGCGCCTGACCTGGGCCGGCCGTGGCCGACCATCCCGCCGTTCCTGCGCCGCAGCGCCGCGGGTGAGACGCTGGCGCACCTGCTGGTCGGCCAGGCCGGTGGCCGGGTCCGGGTCGAGCGCGATGCGCCGGCCGAGCGCTGGTACCCGGTTGAGAACGGCGCCGAATGCCGCTTGACCTGTCAGCTCAGCTCGGTACAGTCCCGCTAACCAACCGAGCGTTTGGCTGGATGACGGGAGTCGCCGGATCGTGATCTCGTCTGTGGAACCGGCGCCGGGCGCCAGCCACGACGGTTCCGACGCTCCTCGCGGCAGCGACGTCTTCGGCGATGTCGACTTCGAGCAGCTGTCGGTGCGGCCCGACGGTGACCTGCTCTGGGTCGTGCTGAACCGCCCCGAGCGGCTCAACGCGATGACCGACCGGATGCTGCGGGAGTTCCTCGCCATCTACGAGGCTGTACCGCGCGGGCCCTGGCGCTGCGTCGTCATCGCCGGCGAGGGCCGCGCGTTCTGCGCCGGCGCCGACCTGGCCCTCATCGGCGGCGTGCTCGACTTCTCCGACGCCGAACAGATCCGGACCTACCTCGACACCGGCTGGCAGCAGGTCGTGCGGCTCATGCGCAGCATCGACGTCCCGACGGTCTGCGCCGTGCACGGGGCGGCCTACGGCGGCGGTGCCAACCTCGCGCTCGCCGCCGACCTGGTCGTCGCGGCTGACTCCGCGGTGTTCTGCCAGTCCTACGTCGACCGCGGCATCTCACCGGACCTCGGCGGCACGGTGCTGCTCCCGCGGCTGGTCGGCGTGCAGCACGCCCGGCGGCAACTGCTGCTCGGCGAGCCGATCCCGGCCGAGCAGGCGCTGGCCATCGGGATGGTCGCGCAGGTGGTGCCCGAGGCAGGGCTGCGCGCGGCCGCGCGGGCGCTCGCCGCCCAGCTCGCCGCGAAGGACCGCACCGCGCTGAGCGTCATCCGGCGGCTCATCGACGACAACGCCGCCCGCACCCTCGCCGACGGCCTGGCCGCCGAATCGCGCGGCGTCGCCGAGACCCTCAGCAGCCCGGTGTTCCGGGCGTCCACCAGTGCCTACCAACGCCTACCAGCACACGACCGCACCGTGAGCGACACGGTGCCTCGGAAGGATCAGAAGGAGCAGTCATGGATTTCGGGTTCAGCGAAGAGCAGGAGCTGTTCCGCAAGTCCGTGCACGACTGGGTCGAGCGGGAGATCCCCAAGCGCAATGGCACGCGAGCTCGAGGCCGACGAGTTCAACTACCCGCACGAGCTGTTCGACAAGATGAGCCAGGCCGGGTTCCACGCGATCGGCATCGACGAGCAGTACGGCGGCGCCGGGCGGCACCGAGGTCACCCAGATGATCCTGGCGCGCGAGCTGTCGCGCTCGCTGGCCGGGCTGACCTGGACCTGGGGCATCTCCTCCTTCGCCGGCGCCAAGTCGATCGGCCTCTACGGCAACGAGGAGCAGAAGCAGCGCTTCCTGCCCGAGCTGGCCGAGGGCAAGCTCAAGTTCTCGATCGCCTTCACCGAGCCCTCCGGCGGCACCGACCTGCTCGGTGCGATGAAGACGACCGGCACCAAGGTCGACGGCGGCTGGCGGATCACCGGCCAGAAGATCTGGTCCACCGCGGCGCACGTCGCCGACTACCTGCTGCTGCTGGCCCGCTCCGACAAGGACGTCACCAAGAAGACGCAGGGCACCACGCTGTTCCTGTCCCGGCCAACGCCGAGGGCGTCACCACCCGCCAGATCCCGAAGCTCGGCATGCGCGGCGTCGGCTCGTGCGAGATCTTCCTCGACGACGTCTTCGTGCCCGACGACCTCGTGCTCGGCGAGCCCGGCAAGGCCTGGTACATGCTGCTCGGCACGCTGAACAACGAGCGGATCATGCTCGCGGCGCTGTGCTGCGGCATCATCGACGGCGTCCTCGAGGACGCGCTGGCGTACGTGAAGCAGCGCGAGGCGTTCGGCAAGCACGATCGGCTCCTTCCAGTCGATGCAGCACTACATCGCCGAGATCGCGATGATGCAGAAGCAGGCCGAGCTGATCACGTTCTACGCCGCGCACCTGCAGTCCAACGGCAAGCCGTGCGGCATCGAGGCGAACATGGCCAAGATCATCACCTCCGAGTACGCGAACAAGTCCGCCGACCTCGGCATCCAGTTCCTCGGCGGCATGGGCTACGCGGCCGAGACCGACGCCCAGCGGTACTGGCGCGACAGCCGGCTGTTCCGCATCGGCCCGATCACCAACGAGATGGCCAAGAACTCCATCGCGGAGGGCCATCGGCCTTCCGCGGTCGTTCTGAGCCGTGGCCGACTTCGACCGAGCGCAGCGCGTTGGTCACCGGAGCCGGGCGCGGCATCGGGCGGGCCATCGCGCTGCGGCCTGGCCGGCGGCGGGCGCGCGTGGTCGTCGTGCAGGACCTCGACGAGTCGGTCGCCAAGGCGGTCGCCGAGGAGATCGTCGCGGCCGGCGGTGCAGCCGGTGGCCGCCTCGGGCTCGGTGGCCGAGCCCGAGGTGACCGATGCCATGGTCGAGGTCGCCGAGCGGCAGTTCGGTGGCCTCGACCTGCTGGTGAACAACGCCGGTCTCACCCACGACGCGACGCTGCACCGGATGAGCGACGCGGACTGGGACCTCGTCTTCGACGTGGTCCTGCGCGGCACGTTCAACACCTGCCGGTCGGCGGCGCGACTGCTCCGGGTGTCGCGCGGTGGTGCAGCCGCCTCACCACCGCAAGGTCGTCAACATCACCTCGATCAACGGCGTCTACGGGGTGGCCGGCAACGCCAACTACTCCGCGGCGAAGGCCGGCCTCATCGGCCTGACCAAGTCCCTGGCGCGCGAGTGGGGGCCGCAGCACATCAACGTCAACGCCATTGCCCCGGGCTACATCGAGGGCACCCGCCTCACCCGGGCGCGCGGCGAGGGCGACACCATGGGCATGCCCGCGGACATGATCCCGGTCGTCGTCAGCAAGATCCCGATCGGGCGCGCCGGCACCGCCCGACGACGTCGCCTCCCTCGCGGCGTTCCTGTGCGGCGCCCCACTCGGACTACCTCACCGGGCAGGTGATCGAGTTGCACGGCGGCCTCGAAATCATCTCCATCGTCTGAAGGGACCCTGCGTGGCTGTCGACAAAGTGGTCTCGCTGCCCGAGGCGGCCGCGCTGGTCCACGACGGCGACGTCGTCGCGCTGCAGAACATGGCGACCCAGGCCGCGCCGATGGCGCTGGTGCGCGAGCTGATCCGGCAGGAGCGCCGCGACCTGACGCGTCGTCGCGCTGGTCGCCGGGATGGCCGTCGACTGGCTCGCCGCGGCCGGCTGCCTGTCCGGGTTCATCGGCGCCGCGGTGTCGATGGAGCAGTTCGGCCTGTGCCAGCAGTACCGCAGCGCGGTCGAGAGCGGCGCCATCCGGGTCGAGGAACTGTCCGAGACGGCGCTGAACTCGCCGGCTCGGCGCCGGCGCGCGCAACCTGCCGTTCCTGCCGACGCGCGGGCTGATCGGCACCGACCTGATCGGCATCGACCCCGACAACCTCGTCGCTGATCGACGACCCGTTCGGCGGCCCGCCGGTCGTCGCCTGCCGCGCGCTGGTGCCCGACGTCGCGCTGGTGCACGCCCATCGCGCCGACCGCGCGGGCAACATCGCACTCGATCCGACGATCCGCTGGCCCGACGCCGGGATCATGCCGAAGGCCGCGCGCAAGGTGATCGTGACGGTCGAGGAGATCGTCGACACCGACGTGCTGCGCCGCAACCCCGACCGCACGCGTGCTGCCCGGCTTCATCGTGGATGCCGTCGTCGAGGTGCCCTACGGCGCCCACCCGACCTCCTTCTATCCGCGCTACACCTACGACACCGCGGATGCACCTGGACTGGGCGGCGGCCGCGCGCGACGACGGCCGGCGCGGCGGACTTCCTCGAGCGGTACGTCGTCGAACCGGCCGACCAGGTCGAGTACCTCGACGCCGCCGGCGGCGCCACGACGCTGCTCGCGCTGGTCGAGGCGGTGCGGGGATGACCGCGACATCCCAGCGGACACCGCCGACAGCGCAGCCGGTGGACGAGACTGGCGCACCAGCCCACCGGCCGAGGACTACGCGGTCGACGAGTTGATGATCGCCTACCTCGCCTCCTGCTTCAGCGACGGTGACCAGGCGTGCAACGGCATGGCCTCGTTCCTGCCGGTCTCGGCGTTCATGCTCGCCCGGCTCACCCACGCGCCCGGACCTGGTCTGGCTGGCCGGCGCCGCCGGACTCGAGCCCCGGCCGGCACAAGGTGCCGGCCTCGACGCTGGAGTCGCAGCTGTGGAGCGACTCGGTGATGTACCTCGAGCAGTACGGCGACTTCTGGACCTACGCGCTGCAACGGCCGCTGGCTGCAGAAGTTCTGCGTCGGCGCCGCGCAGCTCGACGCAGTACGGCAACGCCAACAACTCGGTGATCGGCACCGACTACCACCGCCCCCAGGTCCGGCTGCCCGGCACCGCGGGCCTCGGGGACATGGGCTCGATCGGCAAGACGCTCTACTACTGGAACCCCAACCACAACCCGCGCGCGCTGGTCGAGAAGGTCGACTTCGTCTCCTGCGCGGGATACCTGGGCGGCGGTGACGAGCGGGCCGACCTCGAGGCCTGTCCGGCGGCCCCGAACTGGTGGTCACCAACCTGGCCGTCCTGGACTTCCACCCGGCCGTCCAAGCGCATGCGGGTCAAGTCGGTGCATCCCGGGGTGACCGTGGAGCAGGTGCAGGCGGCGACCGGGTTCGAGCTGGCCCTGCCCGAGGACGGCGTCGCCCGAGACCCCGGTGCCGACCGCGCGAACAGGTCCGGCTCATCCGCGAGGTGATCGATCCCGACGGTATGCGCAAGCGCGAGTTCGGTCAGCGCTGAGCTGACTGTCCGGCCCAACACACCGCAGAGGAGACACGTGGACATCGAACTCGGCATGCCCGGGCAGATCATGCCGCCGGTCGACCGTGCGATCGCGAACGCGCTGCGTAACGAGGCCGGACGGATTCGACGCGGTGTGGTGGCCGGACCACCTGATGGGCTGGTTCCCGGACTCGCTGTGGACCGAGGACCTCACCCCGCTGGCGCGCTCGCAGCCGAACCCGCACGTGCACGTCGACCCGCTGATGATGATGGGCGTGGCCGGCGCGCAGATGACAAAGGCCCGCGTCGGCGTCGTCGTGACGGACCTGATCCGGCGCAATCCCGGCGGTGCTGGCCCAGACGATGCTCACCATCGACCACCTCACCCAGGGCCGGGCCATCCTCGGCCTGGGCTCGGGCGAGCGGCTCAACATCGAGCCCTACGGCATGCCGTTCGACAAGCCGGTCGGCGCGGCTGTCGGAGGGCATCGACATCCTGCGGCTGCTGTGGGAGTCCGACGGCAAGCCGGTGAACTTCGAGGGCCGGTTCCACCGCCTGGAGAACGCGGTGCTCGGGCATGTCGCCGTACGGCGACGACCAGCCCGCCGATCTGGACCGCCGCGCACGGCCCGCGCATGCTCGACCTCACCGGGCGCAAGTCCGACGGCTGGATGCCGACGAAGATGAGCGCCGAGGAGTACGGCGGCTGTCTCGACACCATCCGGCGCAGCGCGAAGGATGCCGGCCGCGACCCGGCCGCGATCACTCCCGGACTGCTCGCCTACGTGCTGGTCGGGCCGGACGAGGCAGACCGTCGAGCGGCTGAAGCAGCAGGCCGCTGGTGCGGGCGCTGTGCGTGCTGCTACCGGCCGAAGTGTTCCGCAGCCTGGGCGTCGAACCGCCGCTGGCAGCGGCCGGTTCGGGCTTCCACGACTTCATCCCCACCGCCGTTCCGCGCGAGGAGGCGCTACGCATCGTCGACGCCATCCCGCCGAAGTGGTCGACTACTACGCCTTCTGCGGCACCCCGGAGCAGATCGTCGACCAGATCGAGGAGCAGTACCACGCAGGCCTGCGCCACCTGATCCTCTGGAACATCACAGCGTTCGGCGACCCGGACCTGGCCGGCTTCTCCTTCCGGGCGCTGAAGCAGATCAAGGACGCTCCTGCGGGCGCGCTGAGCACTCAGCGAACCGCATATCCAAATCGTGTCCTGAGTCATCGTTGACCCGACTACCAAACGATTGGTAGTTTCCCGCCACGCGGCTGGCGTAACCGCACCCGGGCTCCCTGAAGGAGAAGCCAGTGAGAATGTCGGTCTAAAGATCGTCGGTGACAGCGATCGCCGCAGCTGCACGGCGCTGATCGGTGGCCGCGTGCGGCTGTGGCGGCAGCTGCAAGAGCAGCAGTTCCGGCAGCAGTGGCGGCGGCGGCTCGCAGTGCGGCGAAGGCGGCACGTTCTCCGACGCCTCGTCCGGGGTGACGACGACGTCGATCAACTACGGGCTGATCTACGACCAGACCGGCGCGACCGCGTCCACCCAGGTGCCGTTCGGTGACGGGTTCCAGTCGGCGATCAAGGCGGTCGAACGCCAAGGGCGGCATGCTCGGCCGCAAGATCAACGTCGACCGCGTGCGACGAGAAGTACCAGGTCGCGCCGGCGGTCGCGTGCCTGAAGGACATGATCAGCACCAACCCGGTCGTCGGGCTGACCGGGTCTGAACAACTCCTCGTTCCAGGCGGCCGGCCTGCCGCTGGTGCAGGCAGGCCAAGCTCCCGGTCATCGGCCCGGAGTCGACCAGCAAGGGCATCGTCAACCCGTTCCCCGGTACGTCTGGGCGACGGAGTGCACCTACCCGAACCAGGCTGACGTCGCGGTCGCCTATGCGGCCAAGAAGCTGGGCACGACGAACTTCACCGCAGTCGGGCTGGGCGGCAACGTCGCCTCGGCGGACGCCTACCTCGAACCAGATCAAGGAGCGCGTGCAGAAGATCGGCGGCGACCTACCAGGAGACGGTGCAGTACGACCTACGGCGCGCCGAACATGGACCAGCAGGCGCAGGAGATCGCGGCCAAGAAGCCGATGGTCATCTTCACCCACGGCGGCACCGCGCAGAACGTCACGGCGTTCAAGTCGCTGGAGAAGTTCGGCGTCACCAGCACGCTGACGATCGGCATCTTCGCCCAGGAGACCGACCCGATCGCGCAGGCGTCGACGGCGGTCGGCAAGAACTACTACGCGGTGAACTGCTTCCAGAACGCGAAGAGCACCACGTCCCGGGGTGCCGCAGATGATCGCCGACGCGCAAGGCGGCGGGCTACGCCGCGGACGATCTACAACTCCACCGACTTCACCAACGGCTACGTCAACGGCCTGCTGGTCATCAAGGCGATGCACCAAGGCCGGCGACAAGCTCGACCCGGGCCTCGCTGAACGACGTGATGCCGACGATCAGCAACTTCGACACCGGCGGCCTGTCACCGAACATCACGTTCGGCGCGAACAACTCGGTCGGGCGTCAACTCGGTGGCCCCGTTCAAGTACAACTACACGACGAGCGGTGTGGGAGATCCGAGGGCACCTTCGACGCACTACGCCGGCTGCAACTCGCAACGAGTTCCAGAACGGCAACATCGACAAGTTCAACGTCAACTGCATCAGTCCGGACGACCTGAGTTCGCGGCGGAGCGCGGCCGGGACCTGACGTCCTCGGTCCCGCACCGCTGATTTCGTCTGACCACCAGGCCGTCATCTGAGAGGACGGCGAGCAGGACGTGGTGACCCAGTTCGCTGCAGCTGCTCATCACCGGATTGTCCGTCGGCAGCATCTACGCGATCGTCTCGGTCGGGTTCGTCCTGGTCTTCAAGGCCACCGAGGTCTTCAACTTCGCCCAGGGCAATCTGATGGTCGTCGGCGCCTACCTGGGCTACACGTTCATCCAGGACGCGGGGCTGCCGGCCGTGCTCGGCGCGGTCTTCGCCGTGCTGGCCGCCGCGGTGATCGGCATCGTGCTGCACTACTCGCTGTTCAAACCCATGCTCGGCAAGCCGGTGCTGTCGATCATCATGGCGACGATCGGCCTGGCGCTGATCATCAACGCGGTGCTGGTGATCGCCTACGGCTCGATCGGTCTCGACCTACCCGAACGTCCTGCCGACCCACGTCCTGAACTGGGGCGGCGTCCGGATCTCCACGCTCGACCTGATCATCATCGGATCGCCGCGGTCTGCGTCATCGCCTTCGCGGTGTTCTTCCGCAAGTCCCCGCTGGGCCTGCAGATGCGCGCCACCGCCGAGAACTTCGAGGCGGCGTCGCTGTCCGGGGTCAACGCCGACCGGGTGTTCGCCACCGCTTTGGCGATCGGCACCGGCATGGCCGCGATCGGCGGCATGTTGCTGGCCACCACGAACCTGCTGTCGATCTCGCTCAGCGACATCGCGTTCCTGGCCTTCCCGGCGATCGTCATCGGCGGCCTGGAGAGCATTCCCGGCGCGGTCGTCGGCGGTCTGGCCGTCGGGATCATCCAGAGCCTGGCGGCCGGCTACATCAGCTCAGACGCCCAGACGGTGATCGTCTACCTGGTCCTCTTCGTGGTGCTCATGATCCGACCGTACGGCTTGTTCGGGCAACGACAGATCGTGCGAGTGTGAGCGGGGTCCACTGATGGCGCGCGCGAAGTTCAACGCCACATACCGCAAGGACGCCCGGCTGATCCAGAGCACCGCCCGGTGGTTCTGGCTCGTCGGTGTTCGTCGCGTTCCTGCTCTATCTCCCGCACATGCTGGTGCAGCGTGACCTGTTCGGGCTGCCGCTCAGCGACAACGCGATCATCGGGTCTGAGCCTGAGCCAGATCAACGTCGCGCTGATCAGCGATCATCGCCGCGGTGGCGCTGAACGTGCTGACCGGCTACACCGGCCTGATCTCGGTCGGCAACGCCGGCTTCTTCGCCCTCGGCGCGGGGATGGCGGCGTTCTTCAACGTCCAGCACGGCCAGCCGTTCCTGCTCGTGCTGCTGTATTCCGCGATCGCCGGCGCGGTGGTGGGCGCCGTCGTCGGACTGCCGTCGCTGCGGGTACGCGGGCTTTATCTGTTGCTGGCGACGCTGGCGTTCCAACAGGTCGCCACCTATGTCTTCCTGACCTACCAGAAGCACAACTTCGGCGACATCGGCGCGACGTTCACCGCCGCCGACCGTCATCGGCTCCTGGGACCTCACCACCGACACCCGCTGGTACTTCTTCCTGCTCGTCCTCGTCGCGCTCGATGGTCATCGGCGCGCTCAACCTGCTGCGCACCCGCCAAGGCCGGGCGCTGGTCGCGGTACGCGACCAGGACATCGCGGCCGCCTCGACCGGCATCAACGTGCCGATGGTCAAGGTCCAGGTCTTTGCATTGACCTCGGCCGTCATCACCGTCGCCGGCACCCTGTACAGCTGGTATCTCGGCGTGGCGGAATCGGACATCTTCTCGATCGCCTTCGCGATCTCGTTCGTCGCGATGATCATCATCGGCGGACTCGGTTCGGTCAACGGCGCCGTGCTCGGTGCCCTGCTCTACTCGCTGCTGCCCCAGGCCATCAAGACGCTGTCCAGCAACATCGGGCCGGACGCGCCGATCGTCGGCAAGGTGTTGACTACCAACGCACCGCAGGTGGACGACATCATTCTGGGGGTGCTGATCATCCTGATCGTCATCTTCAAACCTGAGGGCCTCAACGGCATCTGGGTGTCCATCAAGCGCTTCTTCGTCAGGTGGCCGTACACGTCATGACTACCGCCGCGACCCGCCCGGTCGAATCCCCGCCCGGCGCGCCAGACCGAGGACATCCTCGCGCTGCGCAACGTCGAGGTCGTCTACAACGAGATCTCGCTGGCCGTACGCGGCATTTCACTGTCGGTGCCGAAGTCGTCAGTGGTCGCCCTGCTCGGGGCCAACGGCGCGGGCAAGACGACGACGATCCGCGCGATCTCCGGCCTGCTCGGCATCCACGACGGCCGGGTGCGCGAGGGCGACATCAGGTTCGAGGGCGAGACGGTCACCAAGCTCGCGCCGCACACCCTGGTCAAACGCGGCATCGCCCAGGTACCCGAAGGACGGCAGGTGTTCGGGCACCTGACCGTCGAGGAGAACCTGCGGGTCGGCGCGTCGGCGTCGCGCGAGCACAACATGAAGCAGTCGCTGGAGACGATCTACGAGTTGTTCCCCCGGCTGGCCGAGCGGCGCCGGGCCGAGGCCGGCTGGATGTCCGGCGGCGAGCAGCAGATGGTCGCGGTCGGGCGCGCGCTGATGGCCCGGCCGAAGCTGCTCCTGCTCGACGAGCTGTCGCTCGGCCTGGCGCCGCAGGTCATCGAGACGATCTTCAGCCGGCTGCGCGCGGTGCGCGCCGAGCTCGACACCGCGATGCTCATGGTCGAGCAGAACGCCAAACTCGCGCTGGAATTCAGCGATTACGCCTACATCATGGAGAACGGGCGCATCGTGCTCGACGGGCCGGCGCAGTCCCTGCTGAACAACGCCGACGTGCAGGAGTTCTACCTGGGCGTCAGCAGCGAGGACTCCGCCCGCAGTTACGCCTCCATCAAGCATTACAAGCGGCGCAAGCGGTGGATGCAGTGAGCCCGGCGACTGCGGCGAGCGTGCCGAGCGAGGGCAGCGCCGGCGCGCCGGTGCTCGAGGTGCGCGACCTCAACGTCCGCTTCGGTGGCGTGCGGGCGCTCAGCGACGTCTCGCTCGAGGTCCGCCCGCAGGAGCTGCTGGCGATCATCGGGCCGAACGGTGCCGGCAAGACGAGCCTGTTCAACTGCATGAGCGGCATCTACCGGCCGACGTCCGGCGAGGTCATCTACCAGGGCGGGGTGGCCATCAACCGGCTGCCGCAACATCGCATCGCCCGGCTCGGAATCGCGCGGACCTTCCAGAACCTGGCGCTGTTCGGCGGACTCAGTGTGCTGGACAACCTGCTCGTCGGCCGGTACGCCCACGGCCGCACGGGCATGCTCGGCGGCCTGGTGTACGCCTTCCGGACCTCGCGGGAGGAGGTCCGCGAACGCCGGCGGGTCGAGGAGATCATCGACCTGCTGGAGATCGCCCGATACCGCCACGAGCTGGCCCGCGACCTGCCCTACGGCGTGCAGAAGCGGGTCGAGCTGGGCGCGCGCCCTCGCCCAGGAACCGAAGCTGCTGCTGCTCGACGAGCCGATGGCCGGCATGACCGCCGAGGAGAAGGAGGACATGTCGCGGTTCGTCCTCGACGTGCGCGAGGAGCTGTCCACCACGATCGTGCTGGTCGAGCACGACATGGGCGTCGTGATGGACATCGCCACCCGCATCGTGGTCCTCGACTTCGGCCGCAAGATCGCTGAGGGGCTGCCGCGCGAGATCGCCAACGACCCTGCGGTGATCAGCGCCTACCTCGGCTCGGCGGAGGGTCTGCCGCCGCCGCCCGGTGAGCCGGTGGAACTCGGCGGCACCGAAACCGACGAACAGGACGCCGGTGGCGTCGAAGCAGGCCCGCGTGCCGCTGCCGGAGTCGGTGCGCACAGGGAAGGGTCGGGACGACGATGAGCACTCCGAACCCGGCTGGCCAGCAGGACGCGCCGGCGCAGGGCACGCTGCCGGGCCTGGTCTACCAACAGTCGCTGCAACGACCGGACGGCGTCGCGCTGCGCAAGAAGGACTTCGGCATCTGGCAGTCGACGACGTGGGCGCAATACTTCGCCGCGATCCGCTCGCGTCGGCCTGGCGTTGCACGCGCTCGGCATCCGCGCCGGTGACCGGGTGGGCGTGATCGCCGAGAACGAGCCGTCGTGGCTGTTCGCCGATCTCGGCGCACAGGCGATCGGCGCGATGTCGGTGGCGGCTTACCCGACGCAGATCGCCTCCGATATCACCTACGTGATGTCGCATGCCGCCGTCCGGGTGATCTTCTGCGGCGACCAGGAGCAGGTCGACAAAATCCGGGACAACACCGCATCCCTCCCGGCGCTGGAGAAGATCGTCGTTTTCGACATGAAGGGCGTCGCCGAATACCGCGACCCCATGATCATGTCGTTCGATCAGTTCCGGGCTCTGGGCGACACGGTGCACGCCGAGCAGCCCGAACTGTTCCTCGATCTCATGCGCAGGATCAAGCCCGACGACGTCGCAATTCGTCGGCTACACCTCGGGCACCACCGGCAAGCCGAAGGGTGCGCTGCTGCGCCACCGCGACCAGGTCGCGATGGCGACGGAGTTCGTCAAGCTCGACCAAGCTCGGCCCCAAACACCGCGACCTGTGCCACTTCCCGCTCTGCCATCCCGCCGTTCGGGTGATGGATGCGTACGTCTCCCTGGTCGCCGGCAACTCGGTGAACTTCCCCGAGTCCCCGGAGACGGTCAGCACCGACATCGTCGAGCTGGCGCCGACTTCTTCCTCGGCACGCCCCGGGTCTACGAGGTGATGAAGGCCGACGTCGAGATCCGCGTCAACCGGGCCGCGTGGATCAAGCGCAAGGCCTACGGGTGGTCACGACGGACCCAGGAACGGGTGCTGGAGCGCTCGCTGGCCGGTCAGCGCCGGTTTACGACCCGGTGCTGCGATCCGCGGCGCACTCGCTGGTCGGCCGGTGGCTGCTGGACAAGCTCGGGCTCGGCAGCATCATCTACGCCTCCGTCGGCGGGGCGTCGGTATCGCCCGAGCTGCTGAAGTTCTTCTGGTCCCTCGGCGTGCCGACCTACGAGACGTACGGCCAGTCCGAGACCAGCGGCGTCGCCTTCTCCCAGAAGGAGCTCGAAAGACCTCGGGACCGCCGGGTGGATCATGCCGTGCCTGGAGGCGCGCATCACCGACGACGGTGAACTGCAGCTGCGCGGGCACGGCATCTTCGCCGGCTACTACCAGGATCCCGAGCGCACGCCGCGAGGCGCTGCTGCCCGACGGGTGGTACCGCACCGGCGACATCGCCCGGTACGACGAGGCCGGGCGGCTGATGATCACCGACCGTCAGAAGCATGTGATCAGTTCCGGCGGCACCGGTGACCTGTCGCCGTCGGAGATCGAGAACCAACTGCGGCTCAGCCCGTACATCAGCGACGCGATGGTGATCGGTGAGGGACGGCCGTACCTGGCCGCGCTGGTCCAGATCGAGTACGAGACCGTCGCCGAGTGGGCGCAGCGGCGAACCTGCCTTCACCACGTTCCGCTCGCTGGCCGAGAACCCGGCCGTCGTCGAGCTGCATCGACGACGAGGTCGCGAAGGCCAACGTCTTCCTTCCGCCGGAGAAGCGCGTCGAGCAGCACCGGCTGCTGTTGCGCGAACTCGATCCGGACGAGGACGAGGTGACGCCCGACCCGCAAGATCAAGCGCGACGTCGTATCGCCGGCGCTTCGCCGACATGATCGAGGACATGTACCGCAGCGAGCTGGCCACGAGCCAGTCCGGCTGACAGGGCTGACCGGCTGACACCGCTGACAGGGGACGATGGCGTGACGAAATTGCGGACGCTGGCGCAGGCCGCGGCGATCGTGCCCGACGGCGCCACGATCGCGCTCGGCGGGCTGTCGCTGAACGGCGCGCCGATGGCGTTCGTCCGCGAGCTGGTGCGCCGGGAGGTCAAGGACCTCACCGTCGTCTCGGTCGTCGCCGGGCTGCCGATCGACTGGCTGGTCGCCGGCGGCTGCGTGCGCCGGGTGGTGTCCGGGCTGGTCAGCCTCGAGGGCTTCGGACTGGCTCCGCTGCACCGCGCCGCGGTGCAGCGCGGCGACGTGATCATGGACGAGTACAGCGAACACACGCTGATCTGCCGGCTGCAGGCGACGGCCTACCGGCTGCCGTTCGTCCCCACCCGCGCCGGCCTGGGCACCGACATGGTCGGACTGCACCCCGACACCACCCGGCGTCGAGACCGACCCGGCCACCGGTGAGCAGTACGTCGCCTGCACGCCGCTGTCGATCGACCTCGCCGTCGTGCACGTCAACGAGGCCGACGACCGAAGGCAACGCGCGGATGGATCCCAAGCTGGTCTGGATGGACGCCGAGCTGGTGAAGGCCGCCGCCGCCACCATCGTCACCG
Source organism: Vulcanimicrobiota bacterium (assembly GCA_963715435.1). Taxonomy (GTDB): domain Bacteria; phylum Vulcanimicrobiota; class Vulcanimicrobiia; order Vulcanimicrobiales; family Vulcanimicrobiaceae; genus JAFAHZ01. Next base: position 233,239 of record OY970243.1, on the reverse strand, counting down.
CCGAGCGGATCGTGCCGACCGCCAGCTTCCGGGCCGAACCCGGGGCCACGACGTACCCGCGTTTCGCCGTCGACGCCGTCGCGCCCGCTCCGTGGGGCGCGTACCCGACCTCCTGCCTGCCGGAATACGGCTACGACGCCGCGTTCCTCGAGGCCTACTCGGCCGCGGCGGCGCGACCCGCAGCGGTGGAAGTCCTTCTGGAACGAGCGGGTCGTCGAACCCGACGGCCAGGGCGCGTTCCTCGACGCCAACGGCGGCGCCGGACTGCTCGTCGGGCTGGCCCGGCGGACCGCATGAGCGCGGCGACCCGGTGGATGCGGCGGTCTCCGTCGACGAGCTGATGATCACCACGCTCGCCGGCGAGTTCACCAACGAGACCCGGGCGTTCAACGGCGCGGTGTCCTTCGTCCCGGTGTGCGCCTACCTGCTGGCCCGCGCGCACGCACGCACCGGAGTTGGTGTGGGCGGCCAGCTCGATCGCTATCGACGCCGCCCCGAGCAGCATCCCGCAGTCGACGCTGTCCGACGCGCTGTGGCACGGGGCCACGATGCTGTCCAACTCGGTGTTCGACTTCTGGTCCTACGCCCAGTCCGGGGCCTACAACACCTTCGCGTTCCGCGGCGCGCAGATGGACCGCTTCGGCAACGTCAACAACACCGTGATCGGCCCGTACGACAACCCGAAGGTGCGCCTGCCCGGCGGCGGTGGCATGGCCGACCTCGGCTGCATGATCCCCAACATCTACCTCTGGAGCAGCACGCACGACCGGCGCACGTTCGTCGACAAGCTCGACTTCCGCTCGGGCATCGGCTGGGGCGACGGCGGCGACCACCGCCGCCGCCTCGGACTGCCCGGCGGTCCGCGGCTGTGCGTCACGAACCTCTGCGTGTTCGACTTCGCGCCGGACACCCACGCCATGCGGGTGCGCTCGCTGCATCCGGGCGTCACGCTGGAGCAGGTCCGCGACAGCACCGGCTTCCCGGTCGACCCGGCCACCGAGGACCTGCCCGTCACCGCGCTGCCCGACGAGCGCACCCTCGACCTGCTGCGGCACGAAATCGATCCGACATCGGCCCGCCTGCGCGAGTTCCAGTGACCGACGTCGCGGGAGGCGCGCAGGTCACGGCTGACGAGTGCCTCGGGCCGACCGACGTGATGGACTGCGAGCATCCCGCGATCCGCCGCACCGTCGAGGAGTTGACCGCGCACGCCGCCGACGAGGTCGAAGCCGCGCGGGCATTGTTCGACTTCGTCCGCGACGACATCCGGTACGACATGGGACCAATCCTGTCCGAGCGGGCGGACTGGACCGCCTCCCGCACGCTCGAACGCGGATACGGGTTCTGCCAGCAGAAGGCGGTCCTGCTCGCCACGCTGCTGCGCTGCCGGGGTATCGCGGCCGGGGTCGGCATGGAGGTCGTGCAGGACGCCAAGATCCCGCCGCGACTGGCCGCGCACATCGGCAGCCAGGAACTCGACCCGCACGGCTACACCACCGTGCGGCTGGCAGGTCAGTGGCAGCGGGTCGACGCCAGCCTGGATTCCGGGCTGTGCGACCGGAAGGGCTACCGGCGCGTCGAGTTCGTCCCGGGCGCCGACTGCCTGCTGCCGGCCACCGACCGCGCCGGCCACCCGCACTTCGAGCACGTTCGCCGGCACGGTGAATGGCCCGACATGCCCGAGGACGTCGTCACCGCGACGCTCGAGCTCGATTACCTCCGCAACCCGGAATTCCGCCAACTGGCCACGCGCCACGGCCCGTCGATCTAACTACGCGAAGGAAACCTCCATGTTCGGTCCCGAGGACGACTATCCCGCATCCGGTCCCGCCGCAGGCGTTCATGATGTGGAAGGAGAACTGGGTCTTCCCGGCGATCGACACCCGTCAACCGGGTCGCGTCGCTGTTCCACTTCTCGCTGCGGCCGGGACTGGGCGAAGGGATCTTCACCGCCAAGTTCGCCATCGACGGCTGGGAGCACCGCTACGTCGGGCGCAGCCCGTCCCGCGCGACCTGATCGACGTTCCGTCCGGTACAGAACGAGAAGATCGACCTTCACGATCGTCGAGCCGGCGGCGGAGTTCCGGCTCCTGTACCGCAGCGACGAGCTCGACGCCGACATCACGTTACACGGCGCGCTTCCCCGCCTGGGACTTCGAGACGCGCCCATGGCGCCCGAGTGAGTCGATGCTCGGCGACATCGGCCGTGACGGTCTTCCCGTTCCACCACATGGAGCAGGGGCTTGCTGCACGAGGGCGTCATCAAGGTCAAGGCCGGTCCGCAGGCACGGCCGGAGCGATCGAGGTCTCGGGCTACGCCAACCGCGACCACTCGTGGGGCTGGCGCGACGACCTCACGTTCAACCACCACCACTGGATCTGCGCCTCCTTCGACGACCGCTTCCTCGAAGGCGCGAAGATGCAGGAGGACTACTACCCGCACGGCCCGAAGGTCGGCGGCTGGTTCTCGACCGCCGCGCGGCAACGACGCCGTCGATCGAGATCGACAGCTCGGACGCCTACTGGCTCGACGAGGCGACGAACCGCTGCCGGTGCTCGATCGCGACGTGCGCTACCGGCTCACCACCGTCGGCGGCCAGGTGGCCACGCTGATCGCGCACATCGCGTCGGCCGACTACGGGCGGCTCTATCTCGACGCGCGCTCGAAGGAGCACAGTCGAAGGTCTACCAGGACGTGCAGATCTTCTGCGACTACACCCTCGAGGAGACCGGTCAGCGGGGCGCGGGCGTGCTCGAGATCGGCAAGCAGCTGGTCGGTGAGCGGGATCGTCGAGCGGCGCGCAGCGCTCGGCGTCGCGGACGTGACTGACCCGCTGCTGGAGCTTGCGCTGGCGCCGTGGTTCGCGGCCCGGCTGGAGGCCGGGCGCGTCGAGCTGAGCGCAGCTGCGCCGGCACACCGAGGGCTTCTCGTGGCAGACCTACACCATGCTCGCCCGCTGGTCCGACGCCGCCGGGCGGCGCAGGAGCAGGGATTCGCCGTGCGGGTCGAACCCACCGACGGACTGCTCGCGCCCTACGACATCGACGGGCAGTTCGCCCTGCACGCAGCGGTCGCGGCAGCCAGCCGGGCGTCCCGATGCCGAGACTGTTCTGGCTCGAGAAGGACCCGTTCGGTGCTCGGGCATGCCGTTCTACGTGATGGAACGGGTCGAGCGGACAGGTGCCCGTGCAGTGGCGGCCCAAGGACCCGGAGATGTTCCCGACCCCGAGCAGCGTCCGCACCGCGATCGGCCATCGACTTCGTCGACGTGCTGGCCGCGATCCACGCGCATCGACCTGCAGCGGTGACGTGGCTGTCGGGCACTTCGGGGTCGTCGCACGACCCGCACCGTCAACGCGCTGCGCCCAGGTCGAGCACTGGGCGGCCTACTTCGAGAACTCGGCGATCGTCCCGATCCCGACCCTCGACTATGCGCGTGTCCTGGCTGCGCGCAACCTCGCCTATTCACCGCGGATCGCGCTGGTGCACGGCGACTACCGCATCGGCAACTTCATGATCGTCGACGGCCGCATCGTCTCGGTCTTCGACTGGGAGCTGGCGCACGTCGGTGACCCGGTCGAGGACATCGCCTACAGCGGCTTGCCGCTGTTCCGCGGCCGCAACCCGATGCTGTCCGGCCGTTGCTCGACCGCGAGGAATACTTCGAGCGCTACTACGAGTCGATCGACCGGGCTGCCGTCGACCCGGAGGTCTTTCACTTCTGGACCGTCCTCGGCCTGGTCAAGGCAGGCGGCTTCGCACGTGCGCGGCAGCCGGGCGTTCGAGGACGGCCGGGGCGACGACCTGCGGCTGGCCGCGATGGGCCACCAGGTGCAGTTCGTGTCCGGCACCTGGCCAACGAGCTCGGACTGAAGCACCGCGGCCTGATGCAGAACTCGCTGGAGCGGATCTTCGAGGGGCTCGACCACACGCTGCGCAACATCGTCGGCCCCGCGCTCACCGACCCGTACCTGCAGACGCAGATCGCGGCCGGTCGCCGAGATCATGCGCAACCTGTCGACCCGCGTCGAGTGGCGCTGCGACCAGCTGCTCGAGGTGATCGGCCAGGTGCGCGCCGGTCCTCCAGCGCGGCGGGGTGCCGTTGCCGGCCGGTGAGCTGCGCTCGGCCGTCCTCGCCGCACCGGAACCGGCGCCGGGGTGGGGCAACGCCGAACTGGTGGCGGCGCGTGACCGGCACCTGCGGGCGCTGCAGGAACTGCAACGCGCACTGGCCGAAGCACCCGATCCCGAGCTCGACGCGCGCGGTGCGGGACTTCCTGCGCTGGCAGATCGACCGGGAGGCCGGCCTGCTGCGCACCGGCATGTTCAGCGCACCCAAACCCGAGGTGGTGGCATGAAACTCGGCATGATCCTGCCGATCCAGTCCCTGGGCTGCGATCTGGCCCAGCTGTGGGAGGAGCTGCGCGAAGAGGTCGCCGAGGCCGAGAGCGCCGGTTTCGACGCGGTCTTCCTGCCGGAGTTCCACCAGGCCCACGGCGGAGCGTTGGTCTCACCGCTGCTGCTCGGCGCCGGGCTGCTGCAGGGCACCAGCCGACGATCAGCTTCGGCTCGGCCGTGCTGGCCACGCCGCTGCACCACCCGGTGCGGCTGGCCGAGGACATGATCATGCTCGACTGGATCACCCGCGGCCGGGTCATCCTCGGCCTCGGCATCGGCCACCAGGTGCCCGATTTCGAGGCTTTCGGCGTCGACCGCAGCGCCCGCGCCGCGATCACCGAAGAGACCATCGCGATCCTCGAGAAGTGCTTCTGCGGCGAGCCGTTCACGTCAACGGCGCGCACTTCACCATCTCGGCGCAAGATCACCCGCGCCGTTCACCGACCCGCGTCCACCGATCTGGATGGGCTCGCACTCCGACGCCGGCCTGCGCCGCGCCGGCCGGTTGGCCGACCGGTGGATCTGCGATCCCGAGCGCAGCGTCGAGGTCGTGGCCCAGCTGGCCGCCAAGTACCGCGCCGCCGCCGAGGAGGCCGGCCGGAACCCCGAAGGTGGCGCTGTTCCGCGAGGGCTGGGTGGGTGAGTCGCGCGCGGACTGCGAACGGCGTCTGGGCGCCGCACGCGCTGGCGATCCACCGGCTTTACTACAACGTCGGCGTCTACACCAAAAAGTTCGAGCCGTGGGTCGACGAGGTCAAGGCCCGCGCCGATTTCACCCTCGACCGGCTCGCCCCGGGACGGTTCCTCTACGGCAACGCCGGACGAGGTGTCGACACGCTGCAGGACTGGGGCGAGATCACCGGCGCCGACTACGTCGCTCTGCGGCATGCGTCACCCCGGCGGGCCGTCACACGCGGAGACGCTCGAGGCGATCCGCCGCTTCGGCGCCGACGTCATCCCGCGCATCAGCTGACCGCACCGACCTCGACGAGGAGAACCGAGTGGTCACCGAGGACGAGCTCAACGCGCTGGTGGGAACACGTTCCCCGGCGGGAGTTCACCGTCGATCCCTATTTCAACTGGCTGACCTGCGACTGCGTGCTGGCGCCCGAGCTGGCCACAGTCGCGTCGGCCCACCCGCTGATGGTCTACATGGCCACCCAGGCCGGATGGGTCTGAGCCTGGAAGAGCTGTTCACCCTGTTCACTGGGCAAATTCCGAGGACGGACCGATGCTCGGCGAGTGGGGCATGCAGGTCGTGTCGCCGCGTCCAGGTCGGCACGACTACACGTGTCAGCGGCGGCATCACCGGCGTCCCCGCAAGACCGGCAAGAAGACCGGCGTCTTCGACATCATCCAATTCGAGCTCAGGTCTGCGGCCGAGTCCGATCCGGATGAGCTCGTCGCCGTCACCCGCAGTTCCTTCATTTTCCCCCGGAGGGGCTGATGGACGTCCAGGTCGGAACCGAACTGCCCACTTGCGTCGTCGAGCGGGTCGACATCGCCGAGATGAAGACGATGGCCGCGCTGCTGCAGGACCCCAACCCGATCCACTGGGACCCCGACTCGATCAGCGCGCTGGGCATGGGCGACCGCACGGTCAATCAGGGGCCGATCAACATGGCCTACGTCATGAACATGCTCGTCGCCTGGGTCGGCAACGACCCGACCCGGCTGCGCGCGCTCACCCTGCGATTCATGGCCAACGTCTTCGACGGCGACCGGGTCGAGGCCGGCGGCGTGGTGACCGCGCTTCGCGAGGTGGACGGCCAGCGGCTGGCCGACTGCGACGTCTGGCTCGACGTCACCGGGGGAGCGCGGGCGCTGGCCGGAACCGCGACCGTCGCGCTTCCTTGACGGGCGACAAGTAGATTCGTACGGTGGGAACATGCCCGCGCCGATCAGCTCCCCGCCGTTGCCGCGGCGTCGGAGGACCTGCTTTCCCCCGAGCTGACGCGCGACCCGTTCGAGTACTTCCGGCAGTTGCGGGAAAGCGCGCCGGTGCACTGGAACGAGCCTGGCAAGGGCTGGCTCGTCACCCGGTACGCCGACGTCAGCGCGGCGTTCTTCGACCCCCGGCTGTCCTCGGCGCGGGCGTTCTCGCTGCTCGACGCGCTGCCGGCGCAGCGGCGCGCGGTGATGGGGCCGGTGCTCGAGCTGCTCAGCCGGTGGATGGTGGTCAACGATCCGCCGGTCCACACCCGCCTGCGCACGCTGGCGAACGCGGCGTTCCGCCGGCAGCGGGTCGCGGCGATGGGCGAGTGGATCACCGAGGTGGTCGACGAGCTGCTCGACGACCTCGTCGACTCCGGCACCGGAGACTTCCTCAACCGCTTCGCGCTGCCGCTGCCGGCGAACACGATCTGCCGGATGATGGGCGTGCCCGAGCCGGACATTCCGAAGTTCAGCGAGTGGTCCGAGGAACTGGGGCTGGTCGCCTTCGGTGCCGGCGGCGCCGACCGCGACGATCGGCACGCCCGCGCGCTGGCCGGGCTGCAGGAGATGGACGCGTACCTGCACGGACTGGTCGAGCGCTGCCGGCGCCACCCCGGCGCGGACATGGTCAGCCTGCTGGTGCGCGACCAGACCGACGGCGACTCGCTCAGCGACGACGAGGTGAGCGCCCTGTGCGCGCTCATCCTGCTCGCCGGGCACGAGACGACGACCAACCTGCTCTGCAGCGCGGTCGTGACGTTGTGCCGGCATCCCGAGCAGCTCGAGCTCCTGCGCGGCGACCCGTCGCTGACCAACGGCGCCGTCGAGGAGGTCCTGCGCTACGACGGCCCGGTCAAGATCCTCACCCGCTGGGTGAGTGAGGACACCGAGCTCAACGGGCGTCGTGTGGCGGCCGGGCAGCGCGTGCTGCTCGCCCTGCCCGCGGCGAACCGCGACGGCGAGGTGTTCGCCGATCCGGACGTCTTCGACATCCGGCGCCCGACGCAGCCCCTGCACATCGGGTTCGGCCGCGGCATTCACGGCTGCATGGGGTCCCAGTTGGCCCGCCTGGAGGCGCGGATCGCGCTGCCGCGCATTCTCGACCGCCTGCCGGGGCTCGCGCTGGAGGAGGTCGCCTACCAGCCCTCGTTCGCCTCGCGGGCCATGTCCGCTGTCACTGTGTCGGTCTAGCGATGGTGTCGATCACCTACGTGTCCGCCGACGGACAGCGCACGGTGTGCGACGTGCCGACCGGGACGAGCCTGATGCAGGCGGCGGTGAAGGGCGGGGTGGACGGCATTCTCGCGGAGTGCGGCGGGCAGATGATCTGCGGAACGTGCCACGTGTTCGTCGACCCGGACCGCCTCGACGACCTGCCGCCGGTCAGCCTCGACGAGGACGCCACCCTGGATTTCACCGCCGAGCCGCGCCGGCCGACGAGCCGGCTGTCCTGCCAGCTGCCGGCCTCGTCCCGGATGGACGGCCTGGTCGTCGAGGTGGCTCCCGTCCAGCTCTGAACCGGCGCGGATCAGGCACGGATCAGGCACGGATCAGGCTCGGTCGGCGTCGCGGTCGCGGTCGAAGGCGTCGGCGGCGCGGAACGCCCGCTGCACCGCCGGCCGGTCGAGTTTGCCGTTGGCCAGCCGGGGCAGTGGCTCGTCGACGGTGACGACGTAGCGGGGCAGTTTCCAGCGCACCAGCGTGCGCGCCGCCCCATCGAGTAGTTCCGCGGCGCTGACCGGGTCGGTCACGGTGGCCACCAGCGCGACCTCCTCGGTGCGGATCGGGTCGGGCACGCCGAAGACCAGGCACTCGCTGACTCCCGGCAGCGCGGCGACGGCGTTCTCGACCTCCTCGGCGCTGATGTTCTCCCCGGACCGTTTGATCATGTTCTTGATCCGGCCGCGGTAGAACAGCGCGACCGTTCTCGTCGAGGGTCCCGAGGTCACCGGAGCGCACCCAGCCGTCGACGAGGCTGCCAGCGGTGGCCTGCTCGTCCTTGAGGTAGCCGAGCATCGCGTGCGGATGGTGCAGCCAGATCTCGCCGTCGACGCCGGGGCCGACCGGGGCGCCGTAGACGTCGCGGATCTCGATGGACACGCCGTCCATCGGGGTGCCGACGAAGCCGTCGCCGACCCGCTCGCCGGGATGACCGCCGGTGCACATCGCCCCGGTCTCGGTCATGCCCCACACCAGCGCCAGTTCGACGCCGAACCGGTCGGCGAACGTCTGGGCCCAGTTGTGCGTGATCACCAGGCGCAGCGGATTCTGCTCGGCCGGCGGCGCGGTGCGCGCGGTCTCCATCAGCAGGTTGATGTGCGCGGGGAACAGGATGGCGACCGTCGCCCGGGACGCGATCACCTGATCCCAGAACTGCGACGGGCTGAACCGGTCGACGAGGCTGAGCGCCCCGCCGGCCATCACCGCCATCGCCGGCGCGGTGACGATGCCGAGGGCGTGCGCCATCGTCAGCGGCAGGAAGTACGTGTCGTCCGGTCCGAAGCCGAACCGGGCGTCGAAGGCGGCGCCGGCCGAGGCGAACGCGCCGGCGGGCAGCACGACGCCCTTCGGCCGGCCGGTGCTGCCGGAGGTGTACAGGATGAGCGCCGGCGAGCGGTCGGTATGCCCGGGCAGGCTGGGCCACGGCAGTGCCGGCCCGGCGCCGAGTTCACCCAAGCCGCAGGCCCCGGGCCACCGGTCGCTGACCACGGTCGTGATGCCGGGCAGCTCGGCCAGCCGGGGCAGCACGGTGGCAGCGACCGGGTCGTCGGCGATCAGGATCTCGGCCTCGCTGTGGCCGATCTGATACGCCAGCTCGTCGAAGGTGAGCCCGCCCTGCAGCGGCACCTCGACGGCGCCGAGCCGCAGCAGCGCGACCATGAGCACCACGTTCTCGGGCCGGTTCGACAGCCCCACCAACACCCGGGTGCCGAGGCCGACACCGAGTCCGGCCAACGTGCCGGCGTAGCGGGCGGCCTCGGCGTCCAGCTCGGCGTAGGTCCACCTCCGGCCCGACGCGTGCAGAAATGGCTTGTCGGCGGACAGCTCGACCCGGCGGCGCCAGGCGTCCCGCCCGCTGGTCACGCGGTACGGGCCAGACGTCGCCGCTGCAAGCGGGCCACGAAGCTGTCGACGGCCTGGACGAACATCGCCGGCTGCTCCATCTGCACCTGGTGACCCGATCCCGGCGCGACGAACAGCTGGCTGCCGGCGATGGCCCGGTGGATCTGCAGTGCTTCGCTCAGCGCGGCGACCCGGTCGCGGTCGCCGTGGCAGACCAGCGTCGGGCAGGTGATGCGGCGCAGCAGGTCGTCGGTGAGGGCCAGGTTGTTCGCCCAGTCGTGGGCCAGCGCGGTGCGCAGCCGCTGCCAGTAGTCCGGCCCGTCGCCGACGCGGTGTTCCAGGTTGATCAGCTCGGCCGGCCAGGGCCCGGCCAGCAGCTGCGGGACCCGGCTGGCGTCGCCGGCGACCGACGCCCCGATCGTGATCAGCCCCAGCGCGAGATCGGGCCGCTGCGGGACGAGTTTGAGCAGGGAGTTCGCCCCGACGCTGAAGCCGACGAGGACGGCGCGGGGAATGCCGAGGGCCCGCATGACGTGCACCAGGTCGAGGCCGAACCGGTCGATGCCGAGCTCGACGTCCGGGTCGTAGGACGAGCCGTGCCCGCGCATGTCCATCGTGACGACCCGGTAGCGGCTCTGCAGCGCCGGCAGGACCGGACCCCAGTCGTAGGCGGCAGTGCCGGTGCCGCCGTGCAGGAACACCAGCGGCAGCCCACTGCCGTGCTCCTCGACCCACAGGCGGGCACCCGGGACGGGGACGTAGCTCACGCCGCGTCCTCCGAGTTCTACCGAACGCTTGGTGGAATCACTATAGTCCGGCGCACTGCTGTTACCAGCCCTCGGACGGAGAGCGTCGTGGCCAAGGTCGATGTCGTCGTCATCGGTGCCGGCGCTGCCGGCCTGAGCGCCGGAGCCCTGCTGGCCAAGGAGGGCAAGAAAGTCCTGGTCGTCGACCGCGACCGGGAACTGGGCGGCCGGGCGATGCAGGTCCCCGACGAGGGCTTCCGGATCAACATCGGCGGGCACCTCATCGAGGATCCCGGCTCGGGCCTGACCAAGGTGTTCGAGCACGTCGGCAAGCAGTTGGTGCACGGCGAGGTCTCGAAGGAAATGCCGGTCTGGAACCACGAGACGTACGTCCTGGGGCTCGATCCGCGACCGTTACGCCGGTGACAAGAGCGAGCTGAAGAAGGTCATCAAGGCGCTGGACGAGACCTCCTACGAAGAACTCGACCGCTGGGACGACCGCAACCTGCGCGAGTGGATCACCCAGTACACCACCGACCAGGGCGTCATCGACCTGTTCGAGTTCATCTCCGTGCTCGAGTGCCTCACCGACGAATGGTGGGACCACTCGGCCAGCGACAACCTCTACGTCCGCAAGATGCACTTCGCCGAGACGGCGCACCGCCGCCTATTCGTGCTGGCCCGAAGGCGGCTGGGACCGGATGTGGGCCGACCTGCGCGACGCCATCGTCGAGCACGGCGGCGAACTGCGGCTGGGTACCTCCATCGAGCAGGTCGTCATCGAGAACCACCAGTCGTGAAGGGCGTGCTCATCCCGCGCCAACCGCGGGTCATCCCGAACGAGATCTTCGAGAGTGAGTTCGTCGAGGCCGACTGCGTCATCTCGACGCTGCCGGTGTGGCAGCGTGTTGAACGTCGTGGACGAGCAGGAACTGCCCGACTGGTACGCCGGCCAGATCCGCTACCTGGCGCAGGACCGCTTCCGGGTGGCGTGGATCGGGCTGTACCTGGCCACCGAGGAACCGGTCACCATGTACGACCCGCGGGAGCTGGCGACCTGGCTGCACGACCCGGGCGCGGGACTGCCGGGCTTCATGTTCGACCAGACCGCGATGGATCCGGAGTCGTCACCGGCCGGGACGCACCTGTCGGTGATGGGTGGTGTCATCCCGGGGCGAAAGGACGGGATCGGCGCTATCTGCGGGACACGTTCGAGAAGTTCGAAGCCGGAGTACAGGCAGATGTGGCCCGGGTTCGAGAAGGCGGTTTGGCGGCGCCGGCACCTCGTGTTCGACCCGGCGTTCGGCGTCATCCAGAAGCCCGGGCTGGTCGGGATGTACCGCCCGCACTGGCGCGCGCCGAACGTCGAGGGGCTGTATTTCGCCAGCGAGACGTTCCGCAGCCGCGGCGTCGGCACCGACCGCGCCGCGCGGGCGGCGCTGACCGTGGTGGAGGACTACCTCGGCCGGCGCCTGGCGACCTTCGGCGACGGCTGGCGCTACTAGCGCTATTGGGACCCTTCGGTGCGCTCGCCGGCCAGCGCGGCCAGGTACTGCTCGGTGCTGCACCGGTACGACATCAGGGTGTAGTCCAGGCTGTCCAGCGCCCGCTGGGCTGCTGCGGTCTCGACCACCCCGCAGGCGTCCTCGACGACGACCGGCAGGAACCCGAGATCGGCGGCGTGGCGCGCGGTCGGCTCGATGCCGATCTCCAACACGGCGCCGACGAGGACGACGCAGTTGATGCCGCGGTCGCGCAGCAGGCTGCTCCAGCGGCGTCCCGACGAAGGCGGACATGCCCAGCTTGTCGAGTACCGCCTCCTGCGGCCCGGGCGCCAACTCCGGCACCAGCGCGGTGTGCGCGGCCTGCGGCGGGAACGCGGCGGTGACCGCATCGGCGCGGTCGAGGCGTTGCCAGGCCATCGCCGTGCGCAGCGCGGCCACGCCCATCTGCGCCGGTGGCACCGAGACGTGGCGGGTGTAGAACACCGGCACCCCCGCCGAGCGGGCAGCGGTGAGCACCTGCCCGATCCGGTCGGTCAGCGCGGCGCGGTCCTGGACGTGCGGCATGATGCCGACCTGCGCGTCGTACACCAGCACCGCGCTACCGGGCGGACGGCACATCTCCTCGACCGTCTCGGGCACGGCCATCCCGAACGCCTGCTGCATAGCGGTCAGCCTGCCAGACCGGCGGCGATCGGCTCGAGCTCCGCGACGCGCGTGGCTGCCTCAGTCGCTGAGGGGCGGGCCGGCATCGACGTCGCGCCCGTACAGGGCGCGCAACGCCGCGAGCGGTTCCGCGCGGACCAGCAGCTGCTCGAGCAGGGTGCGCCGCAGGTCGGTGCGCACCGCGGCGAGCTGCGCCGGCTGCTCGCTTCGCGATTCCAGCAGCTCCGCGCTCGCCTCGAGTGCCGCTGCGCTGCGCGGCCCGCCGGCCGGTGAGACGCCGGCCCGCTCCAGCCGGTCGAACATCAGCTCGGTCCTGGCATCGAGTTCCGCGGCCAGCGGCGGGTCGTCGGTGATCCGCCGGGAGGTGGCCCGCAGCAGGCCGACAGCGGTCTTCAGCCCCCGCCGCGCGTGCGCCGATTCCGTCGCCGGCAGCACGTCCTCGACGAGGAAGCGGCAGATGCCGGCCAGGGTCTCCGCGGGATCCGGACGCAACCGCAGCTCATCGGGTTCCGCCGCGGTGACGGCACGCGGGCCAGCCGCCTCCGGCACCGGCCAGCCGGCATATCCGGCGGCGCGGCGCAGGTTCGTCACCGCGAGGGTCAGTCCGAGCCCGGCGTAATTCAGCGCGGTCGTCCCTCCGTCGACGAAGGCCGCGACCCCGGCCAGCTGCATCACCGTCCGGCTGACGCAGCCGAGGACGGCGAAGTAGCCGCACCAGCGACCGGTCGACTCCGGTCCCGGCCCGGTCCTGGTATCCGGCGACGACCTCGTCCTGCGGATAGCGACCCGAGGCAGGCCCACACCGCGGCGCCCAGATCCTCCATCGGGTGGCCGACGTGGCTCAGTTCCCAGTCGAGCATCGCGGAGATGGTGGTGCCTTCGACGAGGACGTTGTGCGGGCCCGCGTCGCCCCACAGCAGCCGCGCCGGCACGTCGGCCGGCGGCAGGTTGGCCTCCAGCCAGGCGAGCAGGGCGCCGAGGATGGGCACCGGCGCGCGCCGCGTGGCCAGATAGCGTGCCCGCCACCGCGCGATCTCGCTGGGCGGTGGCGCTGCGGACGTCGATTGCGCCCGGCACCGGGAGGTCGGCGGCGTGCAGCTCGGCGAGCCGGCGGCCGAGATCGCGGGCCACCGCGGCGCTGTCCTGCGGGTTCGACGGCGCCGGGGGTCGGCCGGGCAGCCGGTCCATCACGAAGAACGCGCGACCCAGCGCGGACGGCGCGGTTTCCAGCCAGTGCACCCGCGGGGTGGGCAGGCCGGCGCCGTGCACCGCCTGCAGCGTCCGGAACTCGTGCTCGCGGTCGGTGTCGTCCAGCACGCCGCGTTCGGCGCTGCGCCGCAGCACGAACCGGCGCTCGCCGCCGCCCGGCGCCTCGGCGTCGATCAGCCAGGTCTCCTGGCCGTTGCCCACGGCCGAGCGTGCCACGCGGACGCAGACCAACGCCGGGTCGACGTGCCGGGCGAGCAGCGCGGTGACGGTCTCGGCGTCGATCCGCACCTCGGGCCGGCTCACCGCAGGACGTCCTGCGCGGAACCGAGCTGGTCCAGCCGCGCCCGCGCCGCCGGTCGGGTGGCCGGCACCTCCATGCCGCGGATGCCGAGCGGGTCGATCACCTCGTCGAGCAACTCGATCGCCTCACGGGGCACCGGCTCTTCCCGCACCACCTGCTCGGGGTCGGCTTCCACCGGGAAACCGCACCCGTCGACGACGGTGCGCAGCTCGACGCCGGGTGCCACCGACTCGACGCCGACGCCGGCCCGCTCGGGGACAGAAGCGCAGCACGGCCAGCTCGGTGACCACCGCCAGCAGTCCGCGTCCGGTCAGCCCGGCGGCCCGGCGCGCGTCGAGGTCGGCCGATCCGAGGCCGGTGACGGCGTCCACCGCCGGGACGAGGAAACGGCGCGAATGCCCGGCCCGGTAAGCCACCAGCCGGCCGACGAGGCAGGACACATCGGGAAGCGCGAGCGGGCCCGGGAAACGCAGCCTGCTGCCGTCCGGCCGGCGCACCCAGCTGGCGTTGAGGCGGCCGCGCGCGTCGACCTGTGCCGGGGCGACGAACTGCAGGGTCACCCCGCCGCGGGCGAGCAGGTCGAGCACGTCGGCCTGGCCGAAGGACCCCACCGAGCGCCGGGCGACGAAATCCGGTTCCAGCAACGGCCGCGCGACGTCGTGGATGGCCGGCTGGACCGATGCCGCGACCAGCACCGTCAGCTCCGGCACCAGCAGTTCGCGGGCGAGCAGGCCGGCCGCCGCGGCGATCGGGGTTGCCACCCCGACGATGAGCACGTCGTCGTTGCGGCACTGGTTGGCCAGCCGCCACACCAGCCGGTCGGCGACGGCGAGCTCACTCACCGTTCCACCAGCCCACTCACCGCTGCACCAACTCGTCCATCGCCCGATCGGGGCGACCGGGATCGGCGCGCGCGGCGCTGAGGTAGCGGGTGATCGCGCCGAGGTCGGCGTCGTAGCAACCGGGCAGCGCCGACGGCCGCGCGCCGTCGGGCAGCAGCACCACCGCGTCGACCTCGAAACCGAACAGCAACGTGCGCCGGTTCGCCGCGGTGACCTCCTCGCGCTCGGCGATCCGCTCGACGCAGACCACCGTGCGCTCGGAGGCCCTGGCGAGGTTGGCGTCCATGTCGAACAGGAAGTCGGCGTGCACGGGCCCGAGGACGTTGCCCTCGCGGTCGGCGGCCTCGGCGTGCAGGACGGTGACGTCCGGCCGGATCGCCGGCGCGGCCAACAGCTCCGTCCCGGTGTACGGGCAGGTCACCGTCCGGACGTTCAGCTCGGCGATGACGTCGCTGCCCACACCGGAGCGGGTGGGCAGGAACGGCAGCCCGCTCAGCGACGCGCGCAGCCCGGCGGCGAAGATCATCTCCGAGTAGTCCACCCGGGTGATGGTCTCGGCGACGGTGGCGGCATCGACGGCGGGCGCGAAGCCCAGCTGCTCGAATCCGATGTAACCGCAGTGCAGCTCGCGCACGCAGCCGTAAGCGGCGAGCAACTCGGCGTCCAGGGAGGCCAGGAAACTCACCAGCCGCAGGTCGCGACGTCCCGCCGCGGCTAGCGCCGCCAGGAAGGCGACCGGTTTGCGCTTGAGCAGCGAGCCGCCGCTGCCGACCAGAGCACCGTCGTCGATCAGTGCCAGGGCATCAGCGAGGGCCGTGATCCGATCGCGCATCCACCCGGTCCATTCAACCAATCGTATGGTAGAAACCTATACCTGCGGTAGTGAAGGGAACAACGTGGGCGCTGACGTTCTCGACGTGTCGCGCGGGCCGGACGGCGTCGCGACCATCGTCATGAACCGGCCGGACAAGTTGAATGCGATGTCCGTGGAGTTCTTCGCCGCCCTGCCGCAGGTTCTGGCCGAGCTCGACGCCGACCGTGAGCATCGGCGCCGCCGTCCTCACCGGCGCGGGCCGTGCCTTCTCCGCCGGCGGGGACATCGAGTCGTTCTCCCGGCTCACCGACCACCACGCCTATCGCAAGCACCTCAAGCTGGTCTTCGACGCCTTCTCCGCCGTCGAGACCGCCCGCATCGCCGTGATCGGTGCCGTCAACGGCCTGGCCTTCGGTGGCGGCACCGAGCTGACCCTGGCCTGCGACTACGTCTTCGCCTCCGAGCAGGCCCGCTTCGGCTTCCGCGAGGTCACCATGGGCCTGACTCCCGGCTGGGGCGTCATCCGCGCCCCCGAGGTGATCGGGCGGGCGTGGACGCGGCGGCTGGCACTCGCCGGAGAGATCATCGACGCGCACAAGGCCCGCCAGATCGGGCTGGTGCAGGAGGTCGTCACCGCCGACCGGCTGCTGCCGGAGGCGACGGCGTTGGCCGCGCGGATCGCGCAGCAACCGCGTATCGCCACTGCGGTCGGCAAGCAGCTGGTCAACCGCGGCACCACGGCCGGCTTCGCCGAATCGATCGAGGCCACGGCGCTGCTGTTCACCACCGAGGACCACAAGAAGGCGGTCGCCGGGTTCCTCAGCGGTGCGCGGGCGAAGGCCTGACCGGTGACCCTGTCCGATTACGAGGACGTCCGGGAATTCACCCTCGACGACGACCGGATGGGCGAGCTGCTCGCCAGCCAGAACGAGTGCTCGTTCGTGTGGTCGACCAAGGACGGGTGGCCCGTCGGGGTGATCATGAGC
The DNA here is from genome assembly GCA_963715435.1 of Vulcanimicrobiota bacterium. GTDB lineage: Bacteria > Vulcanimicrobiota > Vulcanimicrobiia > Vulcanimicrobiales > Vulcanimicrobiaceae > JAFAHZ01. The sequence goes on along the minus strand of OY970243.1, from coordinate 216,776 downwards.
TTCGTCTGGCGGGACGGGCGGGTCTGGCTCACCTCGAGCCGGCAGCGCAAGCGGGTGGCCGCCGTGCAGCGCGACGACCGGGTGTCGATCATCGTGTCCGGGATCGGAACGCCGATCGGTGCCGGCAAGACGGTGACCCTCAAGGGTCGCTGCCGGGTCGTCGAGGACGACGAGACCAAGCGGTGGTTCTACCCGGCGCTGGCCGCGGCGATCTTCCCCGGCAACGAGCGCCGGCAGGCCAAGTTCACCTCGTTCCTCGACTCGCCGGGCCGGGTCATCTTCGAGGTGACCCCGGTCGGCACGATCTCGCACGACATCGACAAGCTGTCCGCGGCGGCGTCGGCCTCGCTGCGGTCCCGGCGGACAAACTGACCCGCTGGCCTTTTCACCAAACGGTTGGTTGGCTAACCTTCCGTGCACGAGCCGGCGAACAGGGGTGAGGGATGCAGCAGCGCACGATGTGGAAGGGCGAGGCGGAGACCGCTGACCCCGAGCAGCGCGCCGGCGTCGTGCTGGGTCGGCTACGCGCGCAACTGGGCCGGCTGTCCGAGCACTCACCGGCGGTGCGGGCGCGGCTGAGTGACGCGGGGGTGGCTCCGGACGAGATCACCGACCTCGACGTCCTGCGCCGGATCGCGCCGGTCACCAAGTCGCAGATCATCGCCGACCAGGCCGCGCACCCGCCGTACGGCTCGCTGCTCGGTGCCGATCCGGCCGAGCTGGTGCGGCTCTACGTCGGCCCCGGTCCGCAGGTCACGTTCTTCACCCAGCAGGATCTGGCCGCCACCGTCGCGCACGGCAGCTGGGCCTTCGCCACCAACGGCTTCCGGGCCAGCGACGTCGTCGACGTTACGATCATGTACCACTGGGTGATCGCCGGCACGCTGATGGACGAGGCCTACCGCGCGATCGGTTGTGCGGTGCTGCCCGGTGGCATCGGCATGGGCGCCGAGCACCTGGCCAACATGGCGCTGCTCAAGGTGAGCGGGCTGTTCGCATTCCCGACGTTCCTCGAGGAGCTGGCCGGCAAGGCCGAGCAGGCGGGCATCGTTCCGACCCGCGACCTGCCGGATCTGCGGTTGGCGACGATCGCCGGCGAGATGCGCAGCAGCGACCTGCAACAGCGCATGGAGGAGTTCTGGGGCATCACGGTCCGCGAGATCTACGGTGGCGCCGAGATGCCCTTCGTCGCCGCGCAGTGCGCCGAGGGCGGCGGGATGCACCTGAATCCCGACTTCCTCGTCGAGGTCGTCGACGCCACCACCAAGCAACCCGTCGGCCCGGGTGAGCCCGGGGTCATCATCGCCACCGAGACCGAGCGGGTCGCCTATCCGATGCTGCGGTACTGGACCGGCGACATCACCGCGGGTCTGGACAGCACACCGTGCGAGTGCGGGCGGACGACGCCGCGGATGGGCCGGATCCTCGGCCGGGTCGGTGACATCGCCCGGGTGAAGGGCCTGTTCCTCATTCCCGCCCAGGTCCAGCGGGCGTTGCAGCCGATCCCCGAGCTCGGTCGCTTCCAGCTCGTGGTCGACCGGCCCGGGACGCAGGACACCCTCTGCGTGCGGATCGAGCAGTCCGCGCCTGGCGGTGATCGAGGCCAGCTCGCCGAGCGCGCCGCCGCGCTGATCAAGGAGGGCACGCGATTGAGCGCCGAGATCGAACTACTGGGCAGCGGTGACCTCGGCGACGCGCCGGTTCTCGTCGACAACCGGGTGATGTCCTGATGAGCGCGCCGACGGTCGAGGTTCCGACCCAGGACGACGAGGCCACGCAGGAACGGCTGCGCCGCCAGATCGCCTACTGCGCGGCCACCCCGTTCTACGCCGAGCTGTTCGAGCGGCACTCGATCGACCCGGGCGCGCTGCGCACCCTGGAGGACGTGCGCCGGATGCCCGTCCTGGTCACCCCGGAGGTGCACCGGGTCGCGCAGGAGGCCAGCGATCGAGCGCGACGGTCACCCGTTCGGGACCTACCTGGCTGCGCCGCTGGAGGACGTCATCGCGGTCAGCTCGACGTCCGGGACGACCGGCGTGCCGACGCTCTACGCGTTCACCGCCGCACGACGTCGCGGTCACCGACCGGCTCTGGCAGCGCGCGCTGCGTTTCGTCGGCGTCGCATCCCGGTGACTGCGTCCTGCAGGGTTTCGGCCTGTCGATGTATCTCGCCGGCATCCCGCTCGTGCGGGCGCTCGAACGCATGGGGGCCCGTCCGGTCCCGATCGGCGCCGAGGCCGGTGCGGAGAAACTGCTGCGGATGGCCCGGCTGGTGCGTCCGCGGGTCCTCGCCTGCACGCCGAGCTACGCCGAGCACCTGCTCGAACGGGTGCCCGACGTGCTGGGCATGTCGGCCCGCGACCTCGGCGTCGAGGTGATCATCTGCGCCGGTGAACCGGGCGCCGGACTGCCCGAGGTGCGGCGCAAGCTGGAGGAAGGCTGGGGCGCCCAGGTCTTCGACATGCTCGGCGGCGCGCACGGAATCATGAACGCCTCGTGCGGATATCCCGAATACCAGGGCATGCACGTGCTCGGCAACGACTACTCGGTCTCGACCCACCTGGTCGACCCGACCTCCGGCGAGCCGCTCGACGTCGTCGACGGCGTCATCGGCGAGCGGGTGAAGACCTCCATCGAGTGGGAGGCGCAGCCGCCGCTGCGCTATTCGGTCGGCGACGTCTACCAGGTGTTCACCGAGGCGTGCCCGTGCGGGCGGCCGGGCCTGCGGGTCAAGGTGCTCGGCCGGGTCGACGACCTGCTCATCGTCAAGGGCGTCAAGATCTATCCCGGCCGCGGTGAAGAACCTGGTCAACGGTTTCGTGCCCGCAGGCCACCGGAGAGATGCGCATCGTGCTCAGCCAGCGCCCGCCGCGGGTGATCCCGCCGCTGCGGCTGCGGGTCGAATACCGCACCGGGCTGGATTCCCACGAGCAGGAGAACCTGCGCAGCTCGATCGTGGCGGCCATGCACTCGCGGCTCACGATCCGCCCCGAGGTCGAGCTGGTGCCCGCGGGCACCCTGCCGCGCACCGAGAAGAAGCAGCAGTTGATCGAGATTTCCCCGCCGCCAGCGCAGAAGGGATGAACGCCATGAGCGGTGCCATCGACGTCTGGTGCAACCTGTTCACCGACGAGGGAATCCGCAAGGTCTTCACCGAGAACCCGGAAGTCTCGTTCAGCATGGGCGATCAGTGGGGCCGTGACCACCTCATGGTGGCCTACGAGCCCGAGGAGTTCATCGCGCGGATGGACGAGCAGGGCGTCGAGCGGGTCATCATCCCGTCGATCAAGATGATGCTGTACCGCACGCGCGAGAGCTGATCAGCATCTCCTGGCAGACGATCGCCAAGCTCATCGAGAAGTACCCCGACCGCATCTCCGGGCTCGTTCGGCATCGACCCGTGGGCCGGGCTCAAGGGCGTCAAGGAGCTCGAGAACGCGGTGACGAACTACGGTTTCGTCGCCGGCCACGTGCACCCGTTCGGGTTCAACACCCCGATGAACGACTACCGGTTCTTCCCGGCGTACACCAAGTGCGCCGAGCTCGACGTGCCGGTGCTGTTCCAGTCCGGGCCACTCGGCCGAGTTCATGCCCTCGGCGCACGGCCGGCCGATCCTGCTCGACGACATCGCGATCTACTTCCCCGAGCTCAAGCTGATCGGCGCGCACACCGGCTGGCCGTGGACCGAGGAACTGATCGCGATGGCCTGGAAGCACCCGAACGTCTACATCGGCGTCAGCGGGCACGCGCCGCAAGTACTGGGACCCGAAGCTGGTCCAGTTCCTCAACGCCCGCCGGCGCGGCATCGGCAAGGTCATGTGGGGCACCGACTACCCGCTGATCCAGCACGACGAGAGCCTGGGCCAGATCGACCAGCTCGACCTCAAGCCTGAGGCCAAGGAGATGCTGCTGCGCGGCGCCGCGTTGAACGTCTTCAGGTTCCCTTCTTGACCGACCTACGACCGAGTTCCTGCGCGTCGAGGTCGCCGACGGCGTCGCCGAGGTGGTCATCGACCGGCCGCCGATGAACACGCTCGACTACGCGATGTACGAGCAGCTCACGCATGTCGGCGAGCGGCTCGACAGTGACGACACGCGTGCGCGCGGTGCTGTTCCGCAGCGCGCACCCGACGGTGTTCGTGTCCGGCGCCGACATCGCCGCAGATGCAGCACTACGACCGGCGGCGCGGCGCCAGCGCCCGCAAGGTCGACACCGTGCACGCCACCTTCTTGCGAATCCAGCGGCTGGCCAAGCCGACGGTCGTGGTGCATCGCCGGCCACGCACTCGGCGGCGGCTGCGAGCTGTCGCTGTGCATGGACTTTCGCGTGATGGCCCAAGGCCGGCCGCGCATCGGGCTGCCCGAGATCAACCTGGGCATCGTGCCCGGCGGCGGCGGCACCCAGCGGCTGGCCCGCCTGATCGGACGGGCCGCGGCCACCGAGATGCTGCTGCTCGGCGCGCGCGTCGACGCCGACGAGGCCCGTCGCCTCGGCCTCGTGACCCGTTCGTGCGCCGATGCCGACGCGGCGTTGGCCGAGGGCCGGGGACTGGCGCGCGCAGCTGGCCGGTCAGTCGCCGACCGCCGCCCGGCTGATCAAGCGAGCGCTCAACGACGGGGTCGACGGCGACCTCGTCCGCGGGCTGGCCGTCGAACGCGAAGCCGTGATCGAGGCACTGGCCAGCCCGGACGCGATCGAGGGCTTCACCGCGTTCCTCGAGAAGCGGCCGCCGAACTTCGACACGGCCTACTACCGCGACTGCCCCGGCGCTCGGCGCCCGAGCACCATCACGCAAGAGATGACGCCGGGACCGCCGAGGGTGTGGGCCAGGCCGCGACGGGCGCCGGCGACCTGACGTTCGCCCGCTGCGCCGGTGACCTGGTTGGTGATCTCGGCGATCATGCGCACGCCGGTGGCCCCGACCGGGTGCCCACACGACTGCAGGCCGCCGGAGATGTTCACCGGGATGTCGCCGCCGGCGGCCGTCGCGCCGCGACAGCAGCAGCTTGCCGCCCTCGCCGCGGCCGACCAGGCCGAGGTCCTCGGTAGTTGACGATCTCGGTGATCGTGAAGCAGTCGTGGCATTCGACGAGGTCGAGCTGCGCGCGCGGGTCGGTGATGCCGGCCTGCGCGTAGGCGGTCTGCGGCGGCGTGCCGGGTCGAGGCGAACCCGAGGAAGTCCGACGTCTCGCGGTAGTGCGCGGCGAAGTAGCCGTCGGTGACGGCCAGCCCGACGCCCTCGATGACGGCGTAGCGCCGGGCGTGCTGCTCGGCCCACTCGCGGGAGGCGACGATCACCGCGGCGGCGCCGTCGGTGGTCGGCGTCGAGTCGAGCACGCCGAGCGGCTCGGCGACCCGCGCGGCGCGCCATCACCTGCTCGACGGTGACCGGCTTGCGGTAGTGCGCCTTCGGGTTGCGCAGTCGCGTGCTCGTGGTTCTTCACCGCGACCTGCGCCAGCAGCGACGGCTCGTAGCCGTACGTCGACAGGTAGCGGTTGGCGACCAGCGCGAACTGGCCCGGCGCGGTGCGGCCCTTCGACAAGCGTCGGATGGGTGTGGTTCGCGGTCTTGGCCAGCAGCGACTCGCGCGGGGCGACGTCGCGCATCTTTTCCGCGCCCGACCGCCAGGCACGACCTCGTACTCGCCGGCGGCGACCGCCATCGCCGCGCCGCGCACCGCTTCCATCCCCGAGGTGCAGAAGTTCGACACCCGCGTCACCGGCCGCGGCGCGAACCCGATCGCCTCGGCCAGCGCCGCCCCGGAGTCGCCGACCAGGCCGGCGAGCAGTGGCTCGGCCGTCGCGAGCCAGGCCGCCTCGACGTCGGCGATGGTCAGCCCGGCGTCGCCACCGTCGCGTTGACCGCCGCCTCGGCCAGCAGCGAGAGGTAGGACCGGTCGTGCAGCACACCGAACTTCGTCGCGTCGACGCCGACGATCGGCGACTTCTCCGGCGATGGGCATCTCAGGCCTCCGGGATCTCGTCGGCGCCGTCCTGGGCAACCTGCCGGACCGGGCGGACCTTCCAGAAGTACTGCGGCCGGCCGCCGCCCTCGTGCAGCAGCCGCGGCACCAGCTCGACCTGCGTCGCCGATCGCCAGCGGTCTCGCCGCCGGCGCCTGGCCGTAGAAGCGGCCGCCGCCGTCGAGGTCGACGACGGCCATGGTGATCGGCGTCCCGCGCGGGAACAGGTGGTCGCGGGTGCAGGTCAGCACGCTGCCGTGCCGGGCGAGCCGGTACGGCTCCAGCGTCGCGTCGGGCCCGTCGTTCGGGCAGACCGGCGGCGCGGGGAACAACACTGCGCCGCAGCTCCGGCAGCGCACCCCCTCCAGCGCCAGGTCCTGGTGCCGGTCGCGCCACGACCGGGCGGCCGACGTGTACGGCGCGAAGCCGCGCAGCTCCTGCAGTCGCGCCGGTGCCGCGTCGACCCCGCCGCGCAGCGCGGCAGTTGCCGCCCGCGGCCGCGCCGAACGCCGGACCCGGGACGAAGCGGAAGGCGTGGCTGACGCCACCGGCCGAGCTCAGCACCGTTCGCGGGCCGGCGCCGGCCGACGCCGAGCAGCAACGCCGCGGGCAGCGCCGCGCACCCGAGGACGCCGGCCCGTTGCACGCGGGGCGCGGTGACACCGACGACGGTGACGTCGGTGTCCGGGACCAGTTCGGCCCGGTGGGTCACCTGCGGCCCGAACGGAAGCAGCGAGTCGTCGCCGGCCTGGACCTCGTCCTCGTCGGCCGAGCGCCAGCGGTCGGGGAACGCCTCGGCGGCCGAGCCGAGATGCTCGAGGCTGCCGACGGCGTGCGCGGCCGTACCGGGCGCGGTGAGCAGCAGTGCCACCGCGCCGTCGCCGTAGGCGATCCCGTCGGCGTCGCGGCGGGTGTCGGCGGCGACGACGAGCACCGGGTCGATCCCGGCGGCGACCAGGGCGGCGCCGCTCACCAGCGCAGATCCGCCGGCGGCCGTGTGCCGCCGTGCTCCTGCACGTGCAGCCGGGCGCCGGACAGCCCGGCGATCTCGGCGATCAGCTGCGCCGCGCCGCCCTCGGTGAGCGGTGCGGACACCGTCGCCAGGAGCAGCGCGGCCGGCGGGGCGGGTGCCCGAGCGGTGACCGCGAGCGCAGCCTCGGCCGCCAAGGTGACGGTGTCCTCGTCGTAGGCGGCCGCCGCGACGCTGTTCTTGCCGCGCCGCTGCCGGGCCGCGGGCAGCACGAACTCGGCCTCGACGATGTCAGCGGTGATGCCGGCTTTCAGCGGCACGCGCACACCCCCTGCTTGACACTGTCTCGCCGGTTCATACGATACTGATTCTAACGATCGGTTGGTAGAGGAAGAGGCCTCCGAGGTGACACAAGCCGCAGCCGCCGTGCCGCGCGTGGCAATTGTCGGTGTCGGGCAGAGCGTGCACGCGCCGCGCCGCGACGACGTCGCCCACGGCGAGTTGGCGTTGGAATCGATCAGCGAGGCCTTGGCCGACGCCGGCGTCGGGCTGTCCGACATCGACAACGCCGTCACGGCGAGCCTGGATTTCTGGGACGGCCGCACCATCGCCAGCATGGCGATCAGCGAGGTCGTCGGCTCGTACCTGAAGTCCGAGGCCCGGGTCTGCAACGACGGCATCCAGGCTCTGCAGTACGAGGCGGCGCGGATCATGGCCGGCGGTTTCCGGCTCGGCCTGGTGGTGGCGCACTGCAAGGAGTCCGAGGGCCGCCCGCACGACATCGAGAACGCCGCGTTCGACCCGTATGTGCAGCGTCGCCTGGGCGCCGACGGTGACGTCGTCGCCGGGCTGGCCGCGCAGCGCTATTACGCCGCGTCGGGCACGACGCCGCAGGACGCCGCGCGGGAGATCGTCGCCGCCCGGCGCCGCGCGGCCGGGCACCCGAAGCTCACCGCGCTGGCCGAGGTCGATGAGGCCGCGGTCCTGGCCTCGCCCGAGCTGTCCTCGCCGCTGCGCGAACTGGACAAGGCGCCGCTGGCCGACGGGTCGTGCGCGCTGGTGGTCGCCGTCGAGGACCTGGCCCGGGAGCTGTCGGACTCACCGGTGTGGGTCACCGGCGTCGCCACCGCCACCGAGCCCTACTGGGTCGATCGCGACCTGGCCGGCGTGCCGGCGCTGGAACAGGCGGCCGGCCGGGCGCGCGGCATGGCTGGCTGGGGCCAGGACGAGCCCGACCTGCTCGAGTACAGCGCACAGTACGGTTTCCAACTACTGCAGTTCGCCGGCGCGCTCGGCGCCGACCGGCTCGACCCGTCGCGGGTCAACGTCTCCGGAGGCCGCATGGCGGGAAATCCGATAGTGGTGTCCGGGCTGTCCCGGGTCGCCGAATGCGTCACCCAGCTCCGCGGTCGCGCCGACGGCCGGCAGGTCCCCGACGCCTCCCGCGCCCTGGCGCACGGCACCGCCGGGCTCGCGGCGCAGTCCCACGTCGTCGTCGCACTCGAAGGAGACCGGTGATGGGCCGCCCCACCGCGATCGTCGCCACCGGGCAGACCGATTTCGTCGCCCGCCGGCTCGACGTCTCGATTCCGGAGATGGTGCGCGAGGCGGTCGACCGCTGCCTGCAGTCCAAGGACATCGACCTGAGCCAGGTCGATGCCGTCGTCGTCGGCAACATGGAGCTGTTCGAGGGCGTCAACCCCCCGGAGATGCTCTGGATCGACGCCCTCGGCGCGGCGGGGCTGCCGGTCTTCAAGGTGAACACCGGCGGCACGGTCGGCGCCAGCGTCGCGGTCATGTGCTACTACCTGGTCTCCTCCGGAATGTACGAGCGCGTACTGGGCATCGGATACGAGAAACAGTCCGAGGGCGAGAGCCAGTCGGCCATCACCACCGTCGGCGACCCGATCTGGGAACGCTCGGTGATGGCCGGGGCGATCGGCAACTTCGCGGTCATGGCGTCCACCTACGTCAACGAGAGCGGCGTGACGCCGGAACAGGCGGCGAAGGTCGCGGTCAAGGCGCGCCGCAACGCCTGCCTGAATCCGCACGCCCACTTGAAGATCGCCGACCTGACCGTCGAGAAGGTGGTGAATTCCCGGGTGCTCGCCCTGCCGGTCCGTCAACTCGACATGTGCCCGACCAGCGACGGCGCCTGCGCGGTGCTGTTCGCCGCCGACGACGAGGCGCGGCGGATGACACCGACGACCGGCGTGGGTCGCGGCGACCGCGACCGCCCACGAGCAACAGTTCATGGGTGACAGCCCGCGCCGGCTGGCCGACATGCGCAGCCTGCAGACGATCGCCACCTCGCTGTACGCGCAGGCCGGTGTCAAGGACCCGGTCGCCGACCTCGACGTCGCCGAGGTCTACGAGCCGGCCACTTACGCCGAGCTCGCGATGTACGAGAACCTGTGGTTCTGCCCGAAGGGCCAGGGCGGCGCGCTGATGGACAGCGGCGTCACCGAGATGGACGGCCGGCTGCCGGTCAACCCGTCCGGCGGGGTGCTGTCCACCAACGCCGTCGGGGCCACCGCGCTCGTGCGGGTCGCGGAGGCCGCGCTGCAGGTGATGAACGAGGCCGGCGAGCACCAGATCGACGGTGTCCGCACGGCGCTGGCGACCGGCTACGGCGGCAACGCCTGGACCGAGGGAATGATCCTGAAAGGCGACCGGCCATGACTGCGCCGACGGACGTGATCCGCCTGGAATACGAGGCCAATTTCCAGTTCGACTACGCGGCGGGCAAGTACGCGTCGCGGTTCATGACCGAGCTGCGGGACAACGCGAAGCTGTTCGGCACCCGGTGCACGGTGTGCGAGCGGGTGCTCGTCCCGCCGCGGCCGGTGTGCGGGATCTGCGCCGCCCCGACCGGCGACTGGGTCGAGGTGGGCCCGACCGGCACGATCACCGGGTTCACCGTGGTGGAGATCCCGTTCATCGACCCGATGACCGGCACGCAGCGGCCGGTGCCCTACGGTTTCGCGTTCATCAAGCTCACCGGGGCGGATACGAACATCTACCACTTCCTCGAGGAATCCCAGCACGACCGGATCAGCGTCGGCATGGGCGTCGAAGCCGTCTTCCGCGACGACCGGGTCGGCTCGATGGCCGACATCCAGTACTTCCGCACCGCAGGGGACGCGGCATGACCGAGCAGATGGTTTTCCACCAGCGCATCCGCCTGCCCTACCGCTACACCGCCGGTGCCGCCCAACGCGCGGCGCTCACGGTCTGGCCGACGGCGTGTTGCGCGGGTCGCGGTGCGACAAGTGCGATCTCGTCCTGGCACCGGCGCGGCCGTTCTGCCCGCAGTGCGCGTCCCGCCTGGAGCAGTTCGTCGACCTGCCCGACACCGGCACGCTGGAGGGGTGGACCGTGCGGGCCGGCGCCGACGGCGCAACGTACGTTCGGGTTGGTGCAGCTCGACGGCGCCGACAACGCGCTGCTGCACCGGATCGCGGCCGCCGACGACACGCTGACGGTCGGGCTGCGGGTGAAAGCCCGCTGGCAGTCCGAGCGCGCGGGGGAGATCACCGACGTCGAGTGCTTCGAGCCCGCCGGACAGCCGAGCAGCTGATGCCCGCCATGTCCCCGAGCGAACCGACCTAGCCGGTGAGCGGTGTCGTGCTCGGCGGTGCGCTCGGCGGTGGGCTGGACGCTGCGGTGGCCGCCATCCACGACGCGCCGTCGTCTACCTCGGCGGCGCCGTGCTCAACCGCCGGCCGGTGGCGGTGTGCCGCGCGCTGGCCGCCGCCGGACGGCGCAATCTCGACATCGTCGCGTTCGCCGGGTCGCTCGACGTCGACCTGCTGTCGCGCGCCGGGCTGCGCCCGGCGCCGTGCGCACCGCCTACGTCGGGATGGGCCGCCACGGCTTCGCGCCCAACTTCACCGCGGCGGTCAAGTCCGGCACGCTCGACGACGTCGAGTACTCGGAATGGACGATGCTGCAAGGCATCCGCGCCGCGGCGGACGGCCTGCCGTTCCTGCCGACCCGCGCCGGCGAGCACTCCGACGTCGTCGACGCGCTCGGCCTGGCAGCGGTCGTCGACCCCTACACCGGCGTGAACTACCTCGCCGTCCCGCCGCTGCGGCTGGACGTCGCGGTCATCCATGCCTGGCGCGCGCCGCAGGACGGCGACGTGCAGTTCGCGTGGCCGCCGGAGCACCTGTGGGACGTCGACGTCCTGGCCGCCCGCGCGGCCCGGTACGTCATCGTCACCGTCGAGGAGATCGTCGGCGCAGCGGAGATCGCCGCGCGCAGCGAGCTCACCCGGCTGTTCGGCTTCGAGGTCGACATGCTGGTGCACGCGCCGGGCGGTGTCGTGGCCGACGGCGTGCCCGCCGGCCTCGGCCGCCGACCGACGCCGCGGCCGTCGAGCACGTACGCGCGGTCCGGCTCGCCGCCGGTCGGGGCGCCGTCCGTGGCGCTCGAGGCCGCGCCGGGCACGGTCGCCGACGTCATGGCCGCGCGCTCGCCCGCGAGATCCACGACGGTGACCTGCTCGGCGTCGGACTGGGCACGCCGCTGGCGGTGATGGCCGGTCTGCTCGCCCGCCGCGTGCACGCGCCGCGGGCCCACCTGCTCGTCGGCGGCGCGGTCGACCCGGACGCCGACTTCGCGACGGTGCTCGGCGGCCCCGCGGCGATGGCGGGCCACACCGCCGGGTACGTGCCGCACCTCGAGACGATGGGGATGGCCGAGAGCCGGCGGATGACGGTGCAGATCCTGCGGCCGGCGCAGATCGACGGCGACGGCAACCTGAACACGAGCCGCATCGGTGACCCGCGTCCGGCCGGCCGTCCGCTTCCCGGGCGGCCTCGCGACCGCGGACGTGCCCACGCTGCTGCCGCGACTGGTCGTCTACCTGCCGGTCCACTCGCCGCGCGGCCTGCCCGAGCGAAGGTCGCCTGCGTCACCGGCAGTGGGCGCGGGTGGCCGCACGAACCGCGCACGGCCGGCGTCACCGTGCTGGTCACCGAGCTCGCGGTCATCGAGTTCACCGGTGGCGTGCCGGTCCTGCGCAGCGTCCATCCCTGGGCGGCGAGGAGCAGGTGCGGGCGGCGACCGGGTTCGAGCTGGCGGCGACGCCGCCCGGTCGCCGACGCCGATGCCCTCGGCAGCCGAGACAATGGTCGATCACCGAGCTCGATCCCCGCTCGATCCGGGCCGAACGAGCTGCGCAGGGCATGATGTCCGATGTTAGCTTTCTCGAGAAATTGGTGGGATCGACTGATGGCTAAGACGGAAGCGCGACCCGTGCAGCGGCCGGCGTCGAACGGCGTCGCGCGCGGTGCCGAGACGAACGGCAAGTCGCAGCGCCGGCGGCAGGAGCTCATCGACGCCGCTGCCAAGATCTTCCAGGACAAGGGCTACGAGGCCGCGTCCATCCAGGACGTCGCCGACGCGCTCGGCATCCTCAAGGGCAGCGTCTACTACTACATCGACTCCAAAGAAGATCTGCTGTTCGCGGCGATCCAGGAGGTGCACGAGTCCGCGCTCGCCAACATGGAGAAGATCCAGCAGCATCGACGAGGACCCGCTCACCCTCATCCGGCTGTTCATCGAGAGCCACGTCAAGCACGTCGCCGACAACCTGGTGAAGGCGACGGTGTTCTTCCACGACTTCCGTTCGCTCGACCCCGAACGGCACGCCTACATCGTGCAGCGAGCGCGACAGCTACGACGCCTTCCTGCGCGAGCTGATCGTGCGCGGCCAGCGCGAGGGCCAGATCTGCAAGGACGTCGACCCCAAGCTCGACCACCCTCGCCGATGCTCGGCATGATGAACTGGACCTACCAGTGGTACAGGCCGACGGCGAGCTGGACGCCGCGCAGATCGGCCGCCAGTTCGCCGACTTCGCGCTGGCCGGGCTGGCCTGCGACCACGCCGAGCACAAGACCAAACACCGCAGCCAGCTGGGCAAGATCCCGCCGTACATCACCCTGGGCCACAACGGCCAGCCGATCATCGCGAACCCGCGAAGCGCGCCGGCGCGAAGTGAGCGGTCCGGCCGGCGCGCCGCCGTGGCTCGACGCCTTCGATGCCGTCGATGCCCGGGCCCGCGTGCCGGACGGCGCGCTGGTCGCGCTCGGCGGGATCGGGACGTCGCGCAAGCCGATGGCGCTGATCCGCGCGCTGGTCGAGGCGGGCGTCCGTGACCTGCGCGTGGTGTCGGCGCTGGGCAGCGTCGACGTCGACTACCTGATCGCCGCCGGCTGCGTCGCGGAGGTGCACACCGCCGGAGTCGCGATCGACGGTGTCGGCATGGCGCCGCGCTACCGCAGCGCCCGCCAGAGCGGGACGGTGCGCGTCGTCGAGTGGTCCGAGGGGTCGCTGCACGCCGCGCTGGACGCCGCGGCGCGCGGGCTGCCGTCGTTGCGGCTGCGCGACCTCGCCGGACTCCGACGTCGTCGGCGCGAACGACTGGCTCTGCCGTCGCCGCCGACCCGTTCACCGGCGGCCGGTCGTGCACGCACGCGCCCTGGCGCCCGACGTCGCGCTGCTGCACGTCGCCGAGGCGTCGGCGGCGGGCGATCTGTTCATCGACGGTGACGCCGGGTTCGACGCCGATCACCGCGTGCGCCTCGAGAGCGGTCGTCGTCTCGGCCGACCGGGTCGCCGAGCGCCCGGCGGGCGAGGCGTCGCATCTCGCGGATCTGGGTCGACGAGGTGGTCGTCCGCGCCGGGCGGCGTCGTGGCCGACCGGCTGCTATCCGCGTCGCCGCGCGTCGATCCCGCGGCGCTGCAGGAATGGGTGCGCAGCAAGGGCGACTGTCGCGTGCTCGCCGGGCCGCGCCGATGACCGACGCCGCGGACCTGCTCACCGTCCTGCTCGCGCGCGACATCGTGCGGGCCGACCCGCGAGCGCGGCCTGCGCGTCTTCGCGATCGACCTCGCACGGTCTCGACGGTCGCGGCCCTGCTCGCGCAGCGCATCGGGCGCGCCGCGGCTGGCCCTCGCCGGCGGCTTCGGCCGGCTCGACGTGTCGCCCCGGCCGGCGGTGACCTGTGGCGAGTTCGCGCTCGGCATGCAGGACTCGCCGCGCTCGACGTCCGCGGAGACGTTCATGGCGCTGGCGCGCGGGCGCGTCGGCGTCGTGGTCACGCCCGCGCAGGTCGACGCGCGCGGCGGCGCTGAACCTGTCGGGCATCGGCGGCGACGCCGGGCGCCCCGCGGTGGCACTGCCCGGCAGCCGCGGCCTGCCGGACAACAACCACTCCTCCTCGACGGTCTGGTACTTCGTCCCGGAGCTGTCGACGCGCCGGCTCGTCCCGGTGGTCGACTTCGTCTCGGGCACCGCGCCGGCCTGCCGGTGTCCCGCGGCTGCTGCTGTCGCCGACCGGCGAGCTGGACTTCGACGCGGCCGGCGGCTGGCGCATCGCCGGGCTGGCCGAGGGCACGTCGGTGCGACGACGTCCGCGCCGCAGGTCGGGTTCGAGCTGGCCGCGTCGTCCGCCGGCCGTCCACGAGGACCGAGCGCCGAGGAGCCGGCGGCGCTGACGAGGTCGACCCGCACGGGCTGCGGCGCCTCGACTTCGGCGCCCTCCCGGCGGACGTGCTGGCCGGGGTCCTCGCCGACGGAGGCCGCTGGACTCGCCGAGCAGACGGCGCACCGGTAGGCGCCCACCCGGCCGGAATCAGCCGGCGGCGATGCGGCGTTCGACGGCCAGCCGGTCGGAGATCACCCGCGCGCCGGTCACCTGCCCGTCGGCGACCTGCGCGATGCCGGCGTAGTAGACCAGCGCGGGTCGCCCGAGCACCGTCCGGTCGGGCGCGCCGGGCCAGGCGCCGAACGGTGCCGGCGGCCGCGGTCGTGGAAGCGCCGCCCGGGAGGCGCCGGCGAAGCAGTCCAGCACGTCCACGCCGGCTCGTCGAGGACGATGCGCGCCGGCGTCGCGACCGGCTCGTCGTCCAGTGCACCCGGCGGGCAACCCGGACACGCCCCGGCCTGCAGCCACTCGCGGGTGGCCCGCTCGACGCTCGGGTCGGCGTCCTCGACCGGCACCGCCACGGGTCGTGCGCCGGTTGACTCGACGGCGTTCGGCCGCCCGGACCTCAACTGCGTGCGCCGGGCGTGGTAGTCCTGCTCGACGCGGCAGTCGGTCAGCCGATCACCGTCCCAGTGGTACATGCTGATGCCGGTCCAGGCGGCGACCGTACCGGTCAGCACCGACCGCCCGTACTCGCTGAAATGCAGCGCCGCGCGCTCGTCGATGACCAGCAGGTCGTGGACGGACATCCCCAGTCCGGGGAACTGCCGGTACTGCTTCAGCGCTGCGGGCTTGTAGTTGTCGTCGCGGCCGGGATCTCGAACTCGCCCATGTGCAGCGTGTAGTCCTCGACCATGATGTCGTCGCACACCGATGGATCGTGGGATGCGGTGTAGGCGAAGCAGTAGCGGCGCAGGCTCGCGGCCAGCGGTGCGATCGACTCCATCACGATTTCCTCGCGGCTGTCAGGACAACACGGCGCGCAGCCGGTCGGGGATGGGGATCTTGCCGCTGCCGTCGGTTGCGATCACCACGTACACCGTCTGCCCGAGGCAGATCCGGCGGTCGTTGGCCCGCACGTCGAACTGCAGCGTGAAACTGGTGCTGCCGAGCCGGACCGGCAGGACGCCGACCCGCACGTCGTCGCCCCACCGCGCGGGGCCGGACCAGTCGAGTTCGGTGTGCACCAGCTGCATGTCCACCCCGTCGGCGATCAGCGTCGGGATAGGAATAGCCGCGCGCGTCGAGGAACCCGCTCATCGCCTCGTCGAACCAGCCGAGGTACCACATGTTGAAGACGACGTTCTGCGCGTCGACCTCGAGGTACCGCACCACCGTCGGATGCCAGTACGCGGTCGGCGCCGGATCAGGCATTGGCCATCAGGCATACTCCCCGCCGGCCATCCACCGCGAGAACGCCGGCTTGCTGCGGGTGTCGACGAGCTCGACGAGCAGACCCGGTCGGGCTGGTCAGATAGGCGAAACCGCGAGCGCCGTCCGTCGCGGTTCGTCCCGGTCGCGGCCAGCGTGTAGTCCTGCGCCAGCAGCGCGGCCATGTCCGCGCACGACGTCCTCGGTCCAGACGCCGATGTGGTGCAGGCCGTCCTGCGCTCCCACGGCGCCTCGTTCGCGCCGATCAGCTCGACGTGCGGCGGGCCCTCGAGCGAATACACGAAGCTCATGTCGCGCTCGACCGGTCTGCCCGTCGACGACGCATGGGCATGCGTGCGGCGCTGCTCCTTCGCCCAGGTGAGCCCGAGCGTGGACTCGAGCTCGCGCTGGGCCGCGCCGAGTTCGGGAACGACGAGTCCGACGTGATAGAAGGGTGCGAGCATGGCCGTCCTCCGAACCGGATCCGGCCCCGCGCGCGCGGATGCCGCAATCGACGATGGCGAGCAGCTCATCGGTCACCTGCTCGACCTTGACCTTGCCACCGGGCCGGTACCAGCGGTGGGCGGAGTTGCACATGCCGATCACCGCGTTCACCGCGATCGCCGAGTTGACCGGCCCGGCATCGAGCCGTCGGCTGATGCCGCGCGTCGTAGACCGCGCGCAGCATCGTCGTGTAGTCCCGGCCAGCGCTTGGATGCGGTTGCGCGCGGTCTCGGACAGCGACACAGTTCTGCACCTCGAACACCGCGTTCGCCTCGACGTTGTGAGGAACGTCTCGAGGTGCTGCTCGATCAGGGCGACGAACTGGGTCGCGCCGTCGTGGCGGGCCGGGGCCATCGCCCGGGCGCGGCTGATCGCCGGTTGCGACGATCGAGCTGTAGATCTCGACGAGCAGTTCCTCCTTGTTCTTCGCGTAGTAGTAGATCGCGGCCTTGGTGAATCCCATCCGGTCGGCGATGTCCTGCAGCGTGGTGTGCGCGTAGCCCTTCTCGTAGAACAGGCTGCGTCGCCACGTCGAGCAGCTCCGCCCGCCGCGGGGCGGGTTCCTTGACCGCGCCGCTCATGCCGGCTCCGCCTCGACGGTGACCAGCAGCTGGCCGCGGCGCACCGAGTCACCCGCGGCGCCGTGTAATCGCGCTCACGCCCCGCGCACGCCGCTGGCCACGTGGGTCTCCATCTTCATCGACTCGACGACGGCGACGGTGGTGCTCTCGTCCACCGCGTCACCGACGGCGACGGCGTGCCGCACCAGCACGGCGTCCATCGGTGCCATCCCGCCGGCGGGTCGTTGCCGCTGGTCGCTGCGTCCGGCGCGCTCGAGTCGCGGCGGTGCCCGTCCGCACGGCAGCGGTGCCGGCATCGCGGCGTGCAGCGGCGACGACGAGCAGGATGCTCACCGGCGGGCAGGCGGATGCGGCTGGCGCGCTGGCGAATGATCTCCGCGCGCGGGCGCGGGCGCCGCCCGGCCCGGTCGCCGGCCGGCGCCCGGCAGGTCGAAGGTCGACACGGCCGGCGTCGATCATCCCGGTCCAGTGGCCGACCTGCACGAACTGCTCGCCGGCCAGGACCCGGGTCAGGAACGCCGGTGGTGGTCGGGACGCCGGTCACCACCGTCTCGCCCGAGCGCGCGGACGAGCCGCCGCAGGCGGTCTCGCGGTCCGGGCCCCAGGCGGTGACCTTGGCCAGCAGCGAGTCGTAGAACGGGGTGATCACCGTCCGCCGCGGATGCCCGGCGTCGACGCGGATCCACGGGCCGCCGGGCAGCGGACCGCGGCCAGGTCGCCGGTCTGCGGCAGGAAGCCCGCCGCGGGTCCTCGGCGTTGATCCGCGCCTCGATCGCGTGCCCGCGCACCCGCACCTCGTCCTGGCTGAACGGCAGCGGCGCCCCGCCGGCGATGGCCAGCTGCGTCGCCGACGATGTCGATGCCGGTGACCATCTTCGGTGACGGTGTGCTCGACCTGCACCCGGGTGTTCACCTCGAGGAAGTACAGCTCGCCGCGAGTCGCGGGTCGACGAGGAACTCGCACCGTCGCGGCGCCGTTGTAGCCGACCGGCGTGCGCCAGCCGCACGGCGGCGTCCAGCGCCTGCGCCGCGCAGCGCCTCGGGCGAGCGTCGAGGTGCGGGCGCCTCCTCGATCAGCTTCTGGTTGCGGCGCTGGATGGTGCAGTCGCGGGTGCCGAGGTGCACGCACGGCGCCGTGCGCGTCGCCCAGCACCTGCACCTCGACGTGCCGCGCGCGCGGCAGGTAGCGCTCGAGGTAGACGTCGGCGCGCCCGAAGGCGGCCGGTTCTCGCTGCGGCCTGCGGACAGCGCCTCGGTCAGCGCGCGTCGGGTCGGTCGACCATCCGCATGCCGCGCCCGCCGCCGCCGAAGGCGGCCTTGACCAGCAGCGGATACCCGATCTGCTCCGCGACCGCCGCCGTGGCGTCGCCGGCTCGTCGACCACCGCGCGCGCGGGCAGCACCGCCAGCCCGGCACCGCTTCGGCCTGCTCCGCGGGCGCTGCGCTTGTCGCCCGAGCAGCTCGATCACCCCGCGCGGACGGGCCGATGAAGACGAGCCCGGCCGCCTGCACCCGCGCAGCGAACTCGGCGTTCTCCGACAGCAAGCCGTACCCGGGATGGACCGCCGCGGCGCCGCGTGCGCGCGGCCGACGCTCGAGCAGGCGGTCGATCGACAGGTAGGACTCGCGCACGCTCGGCCGGGCCGAGCAGGTACGGCCTCGTCGGCGACGCGGACGTGCTCGGCGTCGCTGTCGGCGTCGCTGTAGACGGCGATCGAGCGGATGCCGAGGTCGCGGCAGGCGCGGGCGATCCGGACCGCGATCTCGCCGCGGTTGGCGATCAGGACTGACGTCGAGCAGGCGGCTCCTCGTCGGTCACGGTTGCCATCCGGCGCCCGGCCTCGTTTACTATACGGATAGTAAATAAGGAGGCCGGCACTTGACTACTGCCATGCCAGCACGAGCTGCTGCGCCGAGCTCGACGCGCGCGCCGCGCCGAGGCGCTGGCGATGGGCGGTCCCGACGGCATCGCGAAGCATCACGCGTCGGGCCGGTTGACCGTTCGCGAGCGGCTCGAGCGGCTGCTCGACCCGGACTCCTGGTTCGAGGTCGGCCTGCTGGCCGAGCCCGAGCATGCGGCGGAACAAGCCGTGCCCGGCGACGCGGTGCGTGACCGGCTACGGCCGGATCGACGGCCGTCAGGTCGCGCGTCATCGGCATCGACTCCAGCATCGTCGCCGGCACCACCGCACCGGCGAGCATGCGCAAGCAGGGGCGCCTGATCGACACCGCGCAGCGGGTCGGGATGCCGATCGTGCTGCTGCTGCGACGCCGACGGCGGGCGGATGCCCGACGTCATGGGCTGGCGGTTCTCCGGCCTGCCGCTGGACTTCACGACCTTCCTCCAGACCGGCGCCCGGCCAGTACACCGTTCCCCGCGCGGCCGCCGTGCTCGGCCCCAGCTACGGCGACTCGGCGCTGCACGCCTCCACCGCGCACTTCGTCGTCATGACGCAGACGCCGGCGCTGGCGCTGTCCGGCCCGACGGTGGTCGACAAGGCGATCGGCGAGGACGTCGACCACGCCGGCCTCGGCGGTCCGCAGCAGGCGCAGCGCGGTCGGCAACGCGCATCTGGTGGTCGAGCCAGCGAGGACGACGCGTTCGAGGCGCATCGCGGCGTTCCTGTCCTACCTGCCCGCGCACTCGCAGCTGCCGGCGCCGCTGGCCCCGGCCGCGGAGCCGGAGCTCGACCCGGCGCGGATCGGCGACGTTGTGCCGAGCGAGTCGCGTCGCGGCTACGACATGCGCGAGGTCGATCCGCAGCGTCGTCGACGCGCTACTCGGTGCTGCCCTGGGGCGACGACTGGGGACCCAGCGTGCTCACCAGCCTGGCGCGCCTGGACGGAGCCCCGGTCGGCGTGGTCGCCAGCCAGCCGATCGTCGGTGCCGGCGCGCTCGACCCCGCGGCGCTGCACAAGGAACGCGCCGTTCGTCGAGCTGTGCGACACGTTCAACCTGCCGCTCGTGTTCCTGCAGGACGTGCCGGGCCTGCTGATCGGCACCGAGGCCGAACGCGGCGGCATCCTGCACGCGCTACGAGAACGTCGCCGCGCAGATCGCCCGCGCCCGGGTGCCGAAGGTGGCCGTGGTGCTCCGCAAGGCCTATGGCGGCGGCCACTTCGCCCTCGGCGGCCGGCCGACCCACCCGGACTTCCTGTTCGCGTGGCCGAGTGCGGAGATGAGCTTCATGGCGCCGGAGACCGGCCTGTCGATGGTGCACCGGCGCCGGCTCGACGCGGCGTTCGAGGAGCGGCGGCGCGCAGGCGCGCGAGGCAGCTGATCGCCGACCTGATGCGGGAATGGGCCGACGAGTCCGCGCCGTGGGAATCCGCGGCGAACTTCCACCTCGACGACGTCATCGACCCGGCCGAGACCCGGCAGGTCATCGTGCGCTCGATCGAGATCGCGTGGGGCAACCGCGGGCGGGTCGCGCCGGAGGGAGGACCGGCGGTGAAGCGCACCATCTACGACGCCGAGCACGAGGCGCTGCGCTCGGCGTTCCGGGCATTCCTGCACGCCGAGGCGGTGCCGTACGTCGAGGACTGGGAGCGCGCCGGCATGGTCGACCGGGCGTTCTTCCGCCGGCCGGCGAGCAGGGCTTCCTCGGCTTCGAAGTGCCGGAGGAGTACGGCGGTCAGGGGCTGCGAGGACTTCCGCTTCAACGCCGTCATGACCGAGGAGGTGGCGGCCAGCGGCATCGCCGGTGACACCTTCGTCATGCACAACGACATCGTCACGCCCTACCTGCTCGAGCCTCACCGACGACGAGCAGAAGGCGCGCTGGCTGCCGCGGTTCACCGACGGCTCGATGGTCACCGCGCTGGCGATGTCCGAGCCCGGCGCCGGCTCCGACGTCGCGGCGATCCGGACCACCGCGGCGCTCGACGGCGACAGCTAGTGATCAACGGCAGCAAGACGTTCATCACCAACGGCTCGTCCTGCGACCTGGCGGTCGTGCTCGGTCCGCACCGGCGGAGAACGACGGCCGCGGCATCTCGCTGCTCGTCGTCGAGGACGGCACCGAAGGCTTCGACCGCGGCCGTCACCATGCACAAGATCGGCCGCCGCGGGCAGGACACCGCCGAGCTGTTCTTCCACGACTGCCGGGTGCCGCGTCGACAACGTGCTCGGCGAGCCCGGTCGCGGCTTCGCCGCGGTGCGCCAGCGGCTCGCGCGCGAGCGGCTGTCCATCGCCGTCTGGCGTGGCCGCGGCGCGGACGGCGCTGATCTGGCACTGCGCTACACCACCGAGCGGCACGCCTTCGGCGCCCCGCTGAGCTCGCTGCAGTCCGTCCGGTTCGCGCTGGCCGAGATGCACACCCAGGTTCAGATGGGGCAGTCCTACATCGATCGCTGCGTGCTCGCCCTCAACGACGGCGAGCTGTCCGCGCAGGACGCCGCCGGCGTGAAGTACTGGGCGACGGACCTGCAGTGGCAGGTCGTCGATCAGTGCCTGCAGTTGTTCGGCGGGTACGGCTACATGGAGGAATACCCGATCGCGCGGCTGTGGCGCGATTCGCGGATGCAGCGGATCTACGGCGGAGCGAACGAGGTGATGAAGGACATCGTCGGCAAGGCGTTGGTCAGCGGCGCACGATGAAGCCGTGCGCCTCCCGGTCCCAGGTGTCGGCGGTGACGGCCTCGGCGCGCAGCCGGTATTTCTCGATGCGCTGCGACGGGGTCTTGGGTAGTTCGGTCATGAACCGGACGTAGCGCGGCACGGCGAAGTGCGCCATCGAGTCGACGCAGTATTCCAGCAGCTCCACCGGTTCGAGACTCTGCCCGGGGCGGGGGACGACCGCGATCATCACCTCGTCCTCGGAGAACTCCGACGGCACGCCGTAGGCCGCTGCCTCGAGCACTGCCGGATGCGCGCTGACGGTGGCCTCGACCTCCCAGGACGAGATGTTCTCCCCCCGGCGCCGGATGGCATCCTTCATCCGGTCGAGGAAGTACAGGTAGCCGTCCTCGTCGAAACGGCCGCGGTCGCCGGTGTGGAACCACAGGTTGCGGAATGCCCGCACCGTCGCCTCGGGCATCTTGTAGTACTCCAGGATCATGATGCCCGGCTTCTTCGGCCGCACCACGATCTCCCCGGCGACGCCGGGCGGCACGACGCGGTCGCGCTCGTCGACGACGCGCACCTGGAAGTTGGCCGATTCCGCGGCCGGCGGCGCCGACGCGGAACGTCTCGTCCATCCGGTTCTCGATCGCGATCGCGATCTCGGTCATGCCGTAGACCTCGGCCAGGCGGACGCCGAAGCGTTGCATGAACGGCTCGCAGATCTCGGCCGGTATCGGCGCACCGAAACCGAGGCGGACGCCGTGCTCGGCGTCGTCCGGGGCCGGTGGCTGCTTGAACAGCATGAGCAGCAGCGCGCCCTGGAAGTTGAACGCCGTCACGCCCTTCTCGCGGCAGATCGCCCAGAACTTGCTCACCGAGAAGCGCTGGTCGAGCACCAGCCGCCCGCCGCATTCCATCGCGGCCATCACGCTGGTGTACCGCGCGTTGATGTGGAACAGCGGGAACGCGGTGTAGAGGACGTCGGAGTCGGTGTAGCCCATCAGCGACGACGGTGTGCCGGGCCAGGTTGAGGTTCGCCTCGTGGCTCAGCACCACGCCCTTGGACGGGCCGGTGGTGCCGGAGGTGTACATGATGACGTTCGGGTCGTAGCTGTCGATGCTCGGCTGCGGCGGCTGGCCGTCCTGGTAGACGGTGTCGAGGTCGCGCACGCTGATCCGCTCCGGCAGCGCCACCTCGACCCCGCGGCCCTCCCGGTGGACGATGACGTCGGTCAGGTTGGGCAGCTGGTCGGCGATCGGCACGAGCCGATCGAGGTATTCCTCGTCGATGACGATTGCGCGTGAATCGGACTGGCTGATCAGGTATTGCAGCAGCGGGCCGCGGTTGGCGGTGTTGATCGGCACCTCGACGGCGCCGAGCTTGCACAGCGCGAACCACACGTCGACGCTGTCGGCGCTGTTCTTCATCATCGAACAGGCGTGTGCGCCGACGCCCAGCCCGAGTTGGGCCAGGCCGACGGCCATCCGGTCGCTGTAGCGGTCGATCTCGGCGTAGCTGCGCACCACGCCGGCCACCTCCAGCGCGGGCCGGTCGCCGTACTTGGCAGCACGCTCGCGCACCCACGCGCCGAGGGTGTCCGGTGCCGTCACCGGCGTACCTGGTATCCGTGCGTCTCGCGGTCCCAGGTGTCCGCAGTCACGCCGTCCTCGCGCAGGCGGTACTTCTCGATGCGCTGCGACGGGGTCTTCGGCAGTTCCTCGACCACCCGCACGTAGCGCGGCACGGCGTAGTGCGGCAGCCGCTGCTGGCACAGGTCGAGCAGGTCGACCGGGTCGACGACGCAGCCGGGTTTGGGGACGACCACGATCAGGACCTCTTCCTCGCTCAGTTCGGACGGCACGCCGATGGCCGCCGCCTCGGCGACCTGCTCGTGCGCGGTGACGACCTTCTCGACCTCCCACGACGAGATGTTCTCCCCGCGCCGGCGGATCGCGTCCTTCATCCGGTCGACGTAGTAGAAGTAGCCCTCGTCGTCGGTCCGCCCGCGGTCGCCGGTGTGGAACCACAGATTGCGGAACGCGGTGAGGCTCTCCTCCGGCATCGCGTGATAGCGCTCGAACAGCGCATGCGGCTCGCGCGGGCGCACCACGATCTCCCCGACCTCGCCGGGCGGCAGTGGGCGGTCGTGCTCGTCGTGGATGCGTACGTCGTAGTACGGCACCGGCCGGCCGCAGGAGCCGACCCGGAAGCTGTCGACGGTGTTCATCGTGACCGTGCCGGCCTCGGTCGAGCCGTACACCTCGACCAGCTGCATGTCGAAGCGTCGTTCGAACTCGGAGTAGATGGTGACCGGCGCCGGTGCGCCGTACGCCCGGCGCACCGGGTTGTCGGCGTCGTCGGGCCGCGCCGGCTGCTTGTACAGCATCATCAACAGCGCGCCCATGTAGTTGAACGCCGTGACGCCCTCGGCGCGGCAGGTGTCCCAGAACGAGCTGGCGCTGAAACGGGAATGGATGACCGATTCGCCGTCGGCGTACATCACCGGCAGGATGCCGGAGTAGCGGGCGTTGACGTGGAACAGCGGGAACGCGTTGTAGACGACGTCGGAGCCGGTGTAGGCCATCAGCTCGACGACGTTGCGCGCGAGATAGAAGTTCGCCGCGTGGGTCAGCACGACGCCCTTCGACGGCCCGGTCGTGCCCGAGGTGTAGAGGATGGCCGACACGTCCTCGGCGGTCACGGTCACCTCGGGCGCGGTGCACCTGCCGGCGGCGAGGAACTGCGACCAGCCGAGCGTCGTCACACCGGGGACCGAGCTGCTGGGTTCGGCGCCTTCCGGCCCGCTCGCGTCGTCCACCACGACGACCGTGCGCAGCGAGGTGACGGCGGCCACCACCGCGGCGAGCCGTTCCAGCCACTGCCGTTCCACGATCAGCGCTTCGCACTGCGCGTGCTCGAGCAGGTAGGCGAGCAGATCGCCTTTGTACGCGGTGTTGACCGGCACCTCGACGCCGCCGGCGCGGGCCACCCCCACCCAGGCGAACAGGTATTCCGGGCGGTTGGTGAGCATCACCGCGACCCGGGCGCCGGGCTGCACACCGTGTGCCAGCAGGGCATTCGCCACCCGGTTGGCGCTCGAGTCCCAGGCTGCATAGCTGACCGCGCCGCTCTCGAAGCGCACCGCCGGCCGGTCCGGCGCGTCGCCGGCGCGGCGGCTGACGATCGCCCCGATCGTCCACTCGCCCGAGTAGGTCACGGTCACCTCCTGCTCCGATATATCTACCGGACGTTTGGTAGAAGGTCTAGGCTCCGCGCATGCTTCTGCCTCTGTTCGCGGCCGCTGCCGGGCCGCGCTGAGGTGGCCGCACCCGTCGCCGCCGTGCACGCCAGCCTGGCTGCCTGCGCGGCAATCTGGGGGTTGGTCTACGTCGGGATCCACGAGCTGCTGCCGGTGATGTCGGCGGTGCAGCTGGTGACGATCCGATTCGTCATGATCAGCGTGGCGTTCCTGGTGATCTTCGCGCTGGTGCCGCGCCTGCGGGTGCTGCCGCGCCGGCGGGCGGACTGGATCCGGCTGGTCGTGTGCGGGTTGCTGGCTGTTCCCGGGGCGCAGTTGGTGCTGGTCGAGACCCAGCGGTATCTCACGCCGCAACTCGCCTCCCTGGTCGTGGCCGTGTCACCGGTGCTCACCGCCCTGTTCGCCGCCGCCATGCTGTCCGAGCGGCTGACCGCTGACCCGGCTGCTCGGTTCGGCCATCGCGCTGTGCGGGGTGGCGTTCATCGTCGTGTTCGGCGCCGGCAGCTCCGCCGGCATCGGGCATCCGAGCTTCACCGGGCCGGCGCTGCTCGCCGTGATCACCCCGATCTCGTGGTCGCTCTACACCGTGCTGTCCCGCCCGCTGGCCGCCCGCTACGCCGCCGTCGGCGCGGTCGGCCTGTGTTTGACGGTCGGCACGGTGGCGCTGCTGCCGTTCACGGTGGAGACCGCGCGGGTCCTGCCGTCGCTGTCCGCGGGCGACTGGGGATGGATCGTTTTCCTCGCCCTCGGCGGCTCGCTGGTGCCGTACCTGGTCTGGTACTGGAGCCTGAATACGCTGCCGGCCAACAGCGTGGCGGCGTACATGTACGCCATCCCGCTGTTCGCGATGGTGTTCTCCTGGCTGATCCTGCACCAGGCGCCCGGCGTGGTCGCGTGGATCGGCGCCGCGCTGGTCCTGATCGGGGTGCTGTTCACCCAGACCCGGACGTCGGTCCCGATCGGCACGCCGATTGCGGAGGTGGAAGCGACGTGATCTGGCGGGTCGGGCTCGCGCCGCGCCGGATCGGCACGTCGGTGGCCGAGTTCCAGCGCCACTGGCGCGAGGAGCACGCCTCGGTGGCCTCCGGCATCCCGGGGCTTCGGGCGTACCTGCAGAACCACAGCGTCCTCGATGCGCGCGGCCGTCCGGTGCTGCCGCATCCCGGCTTCGACGCCTGCTCCGAGATCGCCTTCGCCGATCTTGCGAGCATGGACGCCGGCTTCGGCTCGCCGGTCTACCAGCGCGACGTGCGCGCCGACGAGGACAGCCTGATCGACAAGCCGCGGTTCTCGCTGCTGTTGTGCCACCGATCGGTGCTGCACGCGGACATGGCCGACACCGACGGCGTCAAGCTGGTGACGCTGATGCGGGTGCACCCGGCGGCGCAGGTGAGCGACGTGCTCGACGCGACCGGCGGTCGCTACGCCGAGCTGGCGCGTGCGGCCGGCGCCGGACGGCACCAGCAGCTCGTCCCCTCGCCGCAGTTGCACGCCGGCCGGCCCGCGCCGGTGGCCGACCTGGTGGACTGCCTGTGGTTCGGCACCGCCGAGCAGGCGTTGGAGTTCGCCTACGGTGGCCCGTCCGGCGAGGCGGACTCGGTTCTGAGCGGTGTCGTGTTCGGTCGCGAGCGGATGCTCGCCACGGTGCGCGTCGTGCGCGCCCTGACGTCGGAGGAAGATCGATGAGCGAAGACGGTCTGTCCGAGGAGCAGCTGATGCTGCGCGACAGCGCGCGCCGGCTGGCGCGCGAGGTGTACGCGCCGAAGACCCTGGAATGGGACCGCGAGCGCACGTTCCTGCCCGACGCGGAACGCAAGCGCCTGGCCGGGCTCGGTTTCCTCGGCATCGGGTTGCCCGAGGAGTACGGCGGCGGCAATGCGCCGCTGATGGACGTGCTGGTGGTCATCGAGGAATTGGCGAAAGAATGCCAACTCGCCGCGTTCCAGGTGTTCGAGGCGAACACCGGTCCGGCCCGGGTGATCGACCTGTTCGGCTCCGCGGAGCAGAAAGCCCGGCTGCTGCCGCCGATCATCGCCGGCGACGTCACGCTCGCGGTGTCGATCTCCGAGCCGGACGCGGGCTCCGCCGCCACCGACATCACCACCGCGGCCCGCCGCGACGGCGACGAGTACGTCATCACCGGGACCAAGCGGTGGTGTTCCGGCGGCGGGCACGCCGAGCAGTATCTGGTCTACGCCCGCATCGACGACGAGCCCGGGGCCCGCGGGTATCGGTGCCCTGGTCGTCGACGGCGACAGCGCCGGGACTGAGTTTCGGTCCGCAGGAACGCCTGATGGGCTTTCACGGCATCCCGTCGGCGGACATGTTCTTCGACGAGGTGCGCGTCCCGGCGGACAACCTCATCGTGAAGGGCTTCAAACAACTGTTCACGGCATTCTCCATCGAGCGGCTGGGCAATTCGACGATGAGCCTGGCGATCGGCCAGGCCTGCCTCGACCGCACCGCGCGCTACGTCCAGGAACGGCACCAGTTCGGCAAACCGATCGTGGAATTCCAGTCGGTGCAGACGATGCTCGCCGACATGGTGCTGCAGGTCGAGGCGACCCGGCTGCTCATCCGCCGCGCCGCGGAGAAAGCCGGACGCGGCGCGCCGGCCTCGCTGGAGGCATCCCTGGCCAAGTGCTTCGCCAACGAGATGGCGAAGAAGGTGTCCGACCTGGCGATGGGCCTGCACGGCGGTTACGGCTACTCCGAGGAGTACGGCATCGAACGTTTCCACCGCGACGCGCACGGCTGGGCGCTCGGCGGCGGCACCCCGACCATCCAGCGCACCCGGATCGTCTCGGAGTACCTGGGCCGGTCGTTCAACCAGCGCGCCTGAGCCCGACGCACAGGGTCACGCCACTGCCGGGGTGCCCTCCCGGGTGAAGGCGTCGACGACGTCGCGGGCATCGGCGATCGCCGTCGAGATGTCGCCGACCCGCCGGGCGTCGCCGATCCGCACGACGCGGTCCTCCCCGCCCGGCGCCGGCACCCGGTTCGGGGCCAGCGGCTCGCACACCACCAGCCCGTCGGCGTCGAGCAGTGCGGCCGCGCCGGCGGCATCGGACCACTGCACGCCGCCCGGCTGCAGCGCGGTGATCGTGCCCTGCACCAGCGCCGATCCCGCGGTGGTGGATCCGGCTGAGCAGTGCCCGGCGGGCCAGGCCGCTGGTGTCGGTGCCCAGGCGCCCGGCGCTGAGGACGGTCGGCTCGGCGCCGGCGCGGGACAGCCACAGCGCCGCGCTCAGCGCCCGCGGTGCCACCGCCGAGCACGACCGGGTGCGCCGGGACGGTGGAGGTGCCCAGCGTCGATGCGCCGCCGGTGAGCAGGTCCTCCAGCGTCCAGGCCGGCAGCGCGTCGTAGCCGTCGATCATCGGCGCGACGGTCGCGGCGCCGGCGGCGACGACGACCAGGTCCGCGTCGTCGGCGCGCGCCTCCGCGACCGGCGAAGCGAGGCGGACGTCGACGCCCAGCTGCCCCAGCTGACGCTCGTACCAGGTGACCAGCCGGCGCAGGTGCGCCAACACCGGCGTCTCCGCGGCCAGCGCCACCGCCCCGCCGACCCGCGGGCGCGCCTCGTGCAGCACCACGCGGTGGCCGAGCTCGGCGCCGCGGCGCGCCGCCTCCAGCCCGGCCGCGCCGGCGCCGATCACGACCATCGACCGCGGCCGGCCGAGCTGAAGCGGCGCGCGCCCTTCCCGGCCGACCGACGGGTTCACCGCGCAGGAGATCTCACCGCCGTGCTGCAACATGCCGGCGCAGCCCTGCACGGTGGCGATGCAGGGGCGGATGTCGGCGCTGCGCCCGTCGCGGGCCTTGGCGGCCCACTGCGGGTCGGCCAGCAGCCCGCGCCCGATCGCCACCGCCGAGCACTGGCCGCTGCGCAGCGCCGCCTCCGCGGTGGCCGGCAGGCTGAACCGGCCGACCGCGACCACCGGGACGTCGACGGCCGATCGGACGAAGGCGCACTCGTCGAGGAAGGTCGCCTCCTGGTCGTCGAGCAGCGGGATCGTGTACGGCACCGAGCCGTAGATGCCGGCCGAGACGACCAGCATCTGCGCCCCGGCGGCGACGAACACCTGCGCGGCGCGCGCGGCGTCGCTCGGGGTCAGGCCGCCGGGCACGACGTCGGAGCCGTTGATCCGGATCGACACCAGCAGCTCGGGGGCGCTTCGCCGGACCTCGGCGATGACATCGGCACCGAACCGGGCGCGCTGTTCGACGGTGTGGCCGCCGTACCTGTCGGTGCGCTCGTTGCTCTGCGGGGACAGGAACTGCTGGACGAGGTAGCCGTGGGCGCCGTGGATCTCCACCGCGGCGAACCCGGCCCGGGCGGCGCGGTGCGCGGCGCGGCCGAACGCGGCGACGATGTCCTCGACCTCCCCGATCGACAGCGCCCGCGGCGCGACGTCGGTGTGCACCGCCGGCGGCAGCGGAGACGGGGCCACCGGCGGGGCGCCGATGACCCGGGGCGACACCTGCCGACCGCCGTGGCCCAGCTGCAGGCAGGGCAGCGCCCCGGCGCCGGCGATCGCGTCGGCCAGCGGGCGCATCGCCTCGGCAGCGTCCGGCCGGTACATCCAGGCGATCTGGTCCTCGACCCGGCCCTCCGGCGAGACCGCGCCGAACGGGACGACCACCATCGCCACGTCGCGGGAGCGCTCGGTGAAGTACGCCAGTGCGCGCTCGTCGGGTCCGCCGCCGGGAAACCCGAAGCCGGTGGTCATCGGTGAGAGCAGCAGCCGGTTGCGCAGCTGGACCGGCCCGACCTGCAGCGGGCTGAACAGCAGCGGGTAGGGCGAACCGTCGGCCATCGCGGGCTCCTTCCGACCAAACGATCGGTAGAATACGTCCGTGCCGCCGACTTCGACGCAGCTGTCGCCGGAGTCGGTCGAGACGGCGCTGCAGGAGGCGGGCATCGCGCTCACCGGCCCGGTGACGACCACCCGGCTGGCCGGCGGGTACTCCTGGCGCACCTACCGGGTCAGCGGCGCCGACGCGAGCGCGGTCGTGCTGCGGATCGCGCCGCCCGGCGGCACGCTCGAACCGTACGACCCGCAGGTCGAGGCGCGCGCCCTGCAGGCGGCGCGCGGCGCCGTGCCGGCCCCGGCCGTGCTGGCTGTCGTGCGCGAGGGCGGCCCGTTCGGCGCCCCGTACCTGATCGAGTCCGCCGCCCGCGGTGAGGTGCTGCGGCTGTCGCAGGTCGGCGACGCCGGCGAGCGGGCGGCCTACCGCACCGCCTTTGCCCGCGCCCTGGGCGTGCTGAACCGCGACGGCGACCCGTCGGCACTGGGCCCCGCCCGCACCGTCACCGAGGCCCTGCGGGACGAGCTGGCCAAGGTCGCCGAGCGCTACCGCCGCGCCGCGCGCTGGCCGCGCCCGGGTTTCGAGATAGCGCTGCGGTGGTTGCTGACCAACCTGCCGCAGGTCAGCGACCCGCCGGCGTTCTGTCACGGCGACTACCGGTTCGGCAACCTCACCTGGACCGCACCGGGCGAGCTCGGCGCGGTGCTGGACTGGGAACGGGCGTGGTGCGGCGACCCGGCCGCGGAGGTGGCCTTCACCCGGCTCTACTCGGGCTGGTGCGCCGTCGACGGCCCGGCGGTCGCGGTGTACGAGCAGGCCGGACCGGCCGTCGACGAGCGGCGGATCCCCTACGGGCTGCGCTTCGAGCGGGTGCGGTCCTACACCTCCTCCATGCTCGGCGCGCAGGCCTTCCGCGACGGCCGCTCGGACGACTCCCGGTTGCTCGACATCGGTGCCGCCGGTGAGCGCGGGATGGCCGAGCTCGTCGCCTGGCTGGCCGACGGCCCGCTGGCCCCGTTGCCCGCGGACTGGGGGCCCGACCTCGGCGAACTTGACGCCCGCGACCTGCCCGCGCTGGACGAGCAGACGCGCCGGACGCTGGCGCCCGACTGCGGTCCGCCGCGCTGCCGCCGGACTCGCGCCGGGAGGTCGAGGCCGCGCTGACCGGCGAGGCCGACGACGCGGGGCCGGCGCTGGTCCGCGCTCTGGCGCCGCTGGCCCGCAGCGGATCGGTGGACGACCGACCGGCGCTCGAGGTGCTCACGGCTGCGATGAACCAAACAAATGGTTGATTGGTATTCCGGCGAGCTCTAGGGTGGCGCGCGTGGCGTTGACCCCGGACGACGAGTACCTGCACGACCCGCCGCCCGGCAACGAGGGGCTGTGGAGCGACAACTTCTGGTTCGACGTCGTCGACACCGAGGCCGACGTCTTCGGCGTGAACCACATCCACGCCTCCCGCAGCCACGGGTACCTGCGGGCCAGCGCGTTCTACGTCATCGACGGCGTGCACCAGCAGTGGGCCTCGCGTCAGCCGCTCGCGGTCGACACCAAGTTCGACTCCCTCGGGCGACAACCGCCTCACCTACCGGGTCGTCGAACCGTTCCAGCGCGTGCGCTGGGAGTTCGACGGCCCGAAGTTCGGTTTCGAACTGGACTATCAGGCCCGGTTCGCCCCGTTCGACTACCACGACTGCATCGGCGGCAACCCGCTGGCCGCCTTCGAGGACTACGGCGGCCACTTCGAGCAGGCCTACACCTGCACCGGCTGGTTCGAGGCGCGCGGCGGCCCGCGCGCCGGGGAGCGGCGGCGGATCGACTCCTGGGCGCACCGCGACCACTCGTGGACCCACCGGTTCACCCAGCCCTCCTCGTGGGAGCCGAAACACGCACGCACGCTCACCCGCTCGCTGGGCCATTTCTGGCCGTCCATCCAGCTGCCGCAGCGGCACCTCAACGCCTTCGGCTGGATCAATCCCGAGCACCCGATTGCCACTGACGTGCCGCGCTCGGGCGGCTGGATCGCCGACGCCGCCGGTGCGCGCTCGATCCGGTCGGCCAGCTGCGATGCGCGCTTCGAGGACGACGGCCGCACCGCGATGTCGTTCCTCATGCGCTTCGAGCTGCTCGACGGCGAGGTCCTCACCGTGGCGACCGGGCGCAAGCACGCGCAGACCCGCAACGGCCTGATGCGCGACGAGAACGACGCCGAGGCGCGGCTGGACTGTTACGAGCCGTTCTTCGACTTCGAGGTCCTGGAGACCGGCGAGCGCGGCTACGGCTGCGTCGAATACTCGATGAACCCGCCCGAGCCGCGCTACCGCTTCTGATGCGCGCCGCCAGGATCGAGTCCGCGCGCACGACCGTCGTCGCGCCGCTCGAACTGCCAGCGCCCGGCCCGGGGCAGGCGCGGATCGCGGTGCGGGCGTGCGGGATCTGCGGGTCGAACCTGCACGCCTGGGCGCACCCGGAGCTGACGATCCAACGCGACGGGCTCGGCTCAGCCCGGCGCCGCCGGGCACGAGGTCGCCGGCGAGGTCGTCGAGCTCGGGCCCGACGTCCAGTCCCTGCAGGTCGGCTCAGCTGGTCTGCCTGGAACCGAACCTGGCCACCGGCTGCGGGCAGTGCACGGCGTGCACCGCAGGCCGGGCCTGGTTCTGCCGCGAGCAGGCCGACGTCGCGTGCTGGGGTTTCGCCGACGCCGATGGTCGTCCCGGCCCGCAGCCTGCTGGCACCGCCGGCGCCCGTCCCGGCCGACGTCCTCACCCTGGCCGAGCCGCTGGCGTGCGCGGTGCATGCGCTGCGCCAGTCGTGGACGGCCACCACCTCCGGCCTGGCCGGGCGGCACGTCGCGATCGTCGGCGCGGGGGTCGCCGGCCTGCTGGCTGTGCTGGCGGCCCGCGACCTGGGCGCCGAGCGGGTCACGGTCGTGGCCCGCCACCAGCACCAGGCGCTGGTGGCCACCGCGCTCGGGGCGGACGCCGTCCTCGACCCGCGCTGACCCGCAGGCGGCCCGGACGCTGCGCGCCGACGTGGTGCTCGAAGCCGTCGGCGGCCGCGCCGACACCTTCGCCACCGCGCTGACCGCGCTGGGCCGGGGCGGCGAGCTGGTCGTGCTCGGCCTGTTCGACCAGCCGCAGACCTTCGACGCCCGCAAGGCCGTCTTCCGCGAGATCCGGATGTTCTTCCCGGTCACCTACAGCTCGCTGGACGGGGTCACCGACTTCGAGCTCGCCCTCGACCTGCTGGTCCGCAGTCAGGACGTCCTCGGCCGGGCTGATCACCCACCGGATGAGCCTGGACGACATCGACAAGGGGTTCGACGCCGCCGCGGACAAGGCCAGCGGCGCGCTGCGGGTGGTGGTGCAGCCGTGAGGCTCGGGATGCACCTGCCGCAGTTCGGCCGATCGGCCTCGCCGCGCACTCTCGTCGACATCGCCGTGCGGGCCGAGCAGATGGGCTTCAGCGACGTGTGGGCCTCCGACCACATCGCCGTGCCGACGACCATGACCGGCACGCCCAGCTTCTTCCCCGAACCGGTGCCGCTGCTGTCGCTGGCCGCCGGGCACACCGACCGGGTCGGCCTCGGCACCAGCGTGATCATCGCGGCGTACCGCAACCCGATGCAGTTCGCCAAGCAGTGGGCGACGCTGGACTGGCTGGCGCCGGACCGCACCATCCTCGGCGTCGGGCGCCGGTTGGCTGGCCGCGGAGTTCGAGGCCTGCGGAGTCGACCCGGCCCGCAAAGGCCAGCGGCTCGACGACTACATCGCCGGCTGGCGGGTGCTCTGGGCCGGCGGCACCGAGTTCGACAGCGAGTTCTTCACCTTCCGCGACGTCCGGGTCCGGCCGCAGCCCGCACCCCGATCCCGGTGTGGGTGGGCGGCTCGTCCGCCGGCGCGATCCGGCGGGCCGCGGCCAACGACGGGTGGCACCCGACCTGGGCGCCGATCGAGGTGTTCCGCCGCCACCTCGACACGCTGCACGCCGAGATCGACCGGCTCGGCCGCAGCCGCGCCGACGTCACCGTCTCGATGCATCTGGAAGTCCGCATCGGTGAGCAGCTGCCGGCCGGGGTGCTGGTCGCGGGAAGGCGACGGCTACGGCGAGCGGGACGTGGCCGACGGCACCCGCGACGGCCTGCTCAGCACCCTGCACGCCTACGCGGAGCTGGGCGTGGAACACATCCTGCTGACACCGCAGTGCCGGTCGCGGGCGGAATGGGACGAGCAGCTGGACGCGCCTCGAGGGCCTGCCGGCGGAAATGGCGCGCACGTGAGCGATCGGTACGACGTCGTCGTAATAGGCGCAGGCGCCGCCGGGTTGGCGTGCGCGTGCCTGCTGGCCGAGCAGGGGCAGCGGGTCGTCCTGCTGGAGAAGCAGGGCCACCTGGGCGGCCGGGCCATGGAGCGCCGCTACAAGGGCCACCAGCTCGGGCTCGGCTCGCACCTGGTCGAGGATCCCGGGCGACAGCCTGACGCGGGTGTGCGAGCAGGTCGGGGTGTCCCTGGTGCACAGCGAGCGCAGCGACTCGATGCCGTTCTGGGACAACGGCCGTTGGCAGCACATCCAGGACCACTACGGCCAGGAGGGCAAGGCCGGCCTGAAGCGCTGCATCAATGCCCTGCTGGAATTGGATTACTCCGATCTCGACGCACTGGACCACCTGTCGATGCGGGAGTGGATGTCGCGCTACACCGACGCCGAGGGCGCTTTCCTGGTGTGGGAGGCCATCTCCGTCCTGGAGCAGATCACCACCGAGTGGTGGGAGCACTCGGCGTCGGAGAACCTGTACGCCCGCAAGCTGCATTACTCGACCAAGCGCACCGCCGGCTATTCGTTCTGGCCGATGGGCGGCTGGGACCGGCTGTGGAATGCCATGGCCGCGGCGTTCACCGCCCGCGGTGGTGAACTGCGCCGCAACGCCGCGGTGTCGCGGGTCGTCGTGGACAACGGCGCGGTCACCGGGGTGGCGCTGCGTCCGGAAGCCGGCGCCGCGACCGGTGAGCTGATCGAGGCCGACCAGGTCGTCGTCAGCACCCCGGTGTGGGACCTGCCGAAACTGTTCGACGAGGGCGATCTGCCCTGGGACCTGCTCGGCCGGATCCGGTTCCTGGCCGACAACCGCAACCGCGCCTGCTGGATCGGCTACTGGATCGCGGCGAAGGAACCGGTGATCGCCATGACCGAGCGCGAGATGGCCTCGTTCATGTCGACCCCGCGCTGCGGGCTGCCCGGCTTCACCCTGAACTTCACCGGCTACGACGCCGGCGTCTCACCCGAGGGCGAGTACCTCACCTGCGTCGGCGCATCCTTCGACGCCGCCCAGCACTACGGCGACAAGGCCTGGTACGACCGCAAGTTCGCCGAGCTGTGGGCCGACATCGAGGACATGATGCCGGCCGCGCGCGGCGCACTGTGGAAGAAGCCGCACACCGTCACCACCTACGGCGTCATCTGCAAACCGGGGATGGTCGGGGCGATGCGGCCGGACACGCGGGTGCGCGGGGTCGAGGGCCTGTGGCTGACCGGTGACACGATCCGGGCGCGCGGCATCGGCGTCGACAAGGCCGCGCGCGCGGGCATCTCCACCGCCGAAGCGGTGCTGGGCCGGCGGCTGCCCGCCTTCGCCGACACGGTGCGGTACTGAGCCGCGCGGGCGGTCGCGACCGCCTTGACTATCTGACCGACCGTTTGGTCGACTGTGAGAGGGCTGACGAGTGGGTGGTGGCATGACCGACGTGCTTCAGGTGGCGGAATCCGACGTCATGGAGCTCATGTTCGACAAGGGCTGGACCGACGGCCTGCCGGTCGTCCCCCCGACGCCGGACAAGGTCGCGGCGATGCTCGCCGGTGCCGGCCGCGACGCCGACGAGGTGCTCGGCTCGGTCCCCGCCCGCCGGCGCACGATCGACGCGCAGATCGTCGCGATCAACGCGGTGATGGCCGGCTGCAAACCCGAGTACTTCCCGATCGTCGTCGGCGCGCTGGAGGCGGTGCTCGACCCGACGTTCAACGTCAACACCGTCGCCACCAGCACCGGCGGCGCGGCCATCTGCGTGATGGTCAGCGGCCCGATGGCCGACGAGGTCGGCATGAACGGCCGGCACAACGCGCTGGGCACCGGCAACCGGGCCAACGCGACGATCGGCCGGGCGGTGCGGCTCACCGTGGCCAACGCCCTCGGCGCGAAGACCGGCAAGCTCGACGCCAGCTCGGTCGGACACCCGGGCAAGTACACCTTCTGCTTCGCCGAACGGCCGCCCGCCGCACCGTGGCAGCCGCTGCAGGTCGAGAAGGGCTACCTGCCCGAGGACACCACCGTCACGATCATGGCGACCGAGGGTCCGCGGCAGGTCGCGAACCACCTCAACGAGACCCCCGAGGGCGTGCTGCTGTCCTTCGCCGCGGCGATGAAGACGCCGTCGAACTTCATCGCCGGCAAGCGCGGCCAGGTGGATCGTCGTGCTCGGCCACGAACACGAGCTCGCCGTCCGCCAGGCGGGCTGGACCAAGCAGCAGGCGGTCGAGTTCCTGGTCGAGCACAGCCGCATCACGCCGGAGGAGCTCGAGGCGGGCGGCATCCACGTCGAGCGCGGCGCCCAGCACGACATGACCCCCGGACCGGACGGCAAGCTGCCCGTCGTCGCCGGCCCGGACGACATCGTGCTCATCACCGCCGGCGGCGCCGGGTCGGGCTGGTCGGCGCTGATCCCGTCGTGGGCGCCGGCCCAGCACTCCGCGCTCGGTCACCCGCCGCGTGCGCCCGGCCGGTGAGGCGCTGCCCGACTGCGGCCCGGACGGCTGCGAAGTGACATGGTTGGTCGAAGAGTTCGCCAACGGCACGCCAGGAGATTCCTCGTGACGACGATCGAGATCATGGTGCCGGAGATCACGGATGCGCCGCCGCCGGCCGGGATGACGCTCGCCGAGCGCCGCCCGCTGGGTGACGGCGCCCGGATCGTCCTGATCGACAACGGCAAGCCGAAGGCCAAGGAACTGATCAGCATGATCGCTGAGGGGCTCCGGACGCGGTTCCCGATCGGGTCGGTCGACCTGTTCTTCAAGGGCTCCGCCTCGCGGGTCATCGACGAGGACGAGGTCGGCCTCGATCGCCAAGTCCGCCGACGCGGTCGTCACCGGTCTCGGTGACTGCGGCGCGTGTTCGGCGTGCAGCCTCGGCGACGCGATGAAGATGGAGGTCGCCGGCGTCCCGTCGACGGTGCTGATCAGTGACGTGTTCATCGGCAACATCGCGTCCTTCGCCGCCGCGATGGGCATGCCCGGCTACCACTGCGCCGTCGTGCCGCACCCGGTGTCGTCGAAGGACGACCAGACGCTGCGATCGGTATGCCGAGTCCGTCGTCGAGCAGGTCGCCCTCCAGCTGACCGGCGTGACCGCCGCGCAGCCCGTCGCCGCCCGGTACGGCGCCCGCACCGCAGCGTTGACCGACTTCGCCGGCCGCCCGGGTGCGGCGCTGGTCGTCGGAGCCAGCGGCGGGATGGGTGCGGCGATCGCGACGCTGCTGCTCGAGCGCGGCAGCCGGGTCGCCATGACGTATCGGCGCCCGTCGCCGCGGGTGACGCAGCTCTGCCGAGCGTGCGGGCACGTCGTCGCTACCAGCTCGACCTCAACGATGCCGAGCGGTGCTGCGCAGGTGGTCGATTCCGCCGCCGAGGCACATTCCGGCCTGCACACGGTCGTGTACGCCGCCGGCCCGCACGTGCCGATGCGGTACGTCTCGACCATCTCACCGGCGCAGTTCCGCCAGCAGATGCTCGACGACGCCGTCGGCTGCTTCAACGTCGTCGCAGCCGGCGCTGCCGCACCTGCGCGCCAGCAAGGGCAGTCTCGTCGCCGTGACCACCGTGGCCACCGTCCGCTACCCCCCGCGGGACTCGCTGTCCTCCGCGCCCAAGGGCGCGGTCGAGGCGCTGGTGCGCGCGATCGCGCTGGAAGAGGGCCGCTTCGGCGTGCGGGCCAACTGCGTCGGGCCCGGGATCATGGCCGACGGCATGACCGCAGCGGCTGATGGACGAGGGCGACTTCACCGAGGCGGTGAAGGAGGCGACCCAGGCGATGATCCCGCTGCGCCGGCTCGGCTCGACCGCCGACGTGGCCGAGAGCGTCTGCTTCCTCGCCTCCGACCGGGCGGCCTACATCAGTGGGCAGAAGCTCGACGTCGACGGCGGTTACGGAGTCTGACAATCACACAGGGAGCTTCGGGTGCTCGATTACGACGTCCGCGACCAGGTCGCGTGGGTGCTGCTCAACCGGGCCGACAAGCTCAACGCGATGGACCGCGCGTTCTGGGTCGAGCTGCGCGAGATCGTCGCGCGAGGCCGGTGCCGACCCGGCGGTGCGGGCGATGGTCGTGCACGGCGCGGGCAAGTGCTTCTCGGTCGGCGGTGACATCTCCACCTTCGCCGGGCTCGACGACGCCGGGGCGCGGCGGGCGTTCAGCGAGGAGTGCCTGCAGACCCTGCGCGCGTTCGAGGAGATCCCGATCCCGACGATCGCTGCGGTGCACGGCTACGCCTTCGGCGGAGGCTGTGAGCTGACGATGGTGTCCGACATCGTCGTGGCCGACGAGACGGCCGTGTTCGCCACGCCGGAGGCCAGCGTCGGGCTGTTCCCGGGCCTGGGCGTCGTGCGCGGGCGGGCGCACGCCGGGCTGCACTGGATGAAGTACCTGGCCTTCACCGGCGAGCGCCTGTCCGCGGCCGACGCCCGCACGGCCGGGCTGGTCACGGTGCTCACCGAGCCCGGCGGTCACGTCGCCGAGGCCGAGCGGCTGGCCCGGATCATCGCCGGCAAGGCGCCGCTCGCCATCGCTGTCGCCAAGCGGATCCTGCAGCGCGGCAACGACGAC
Source organism: Vulcanimicrobiota bacterium (assembly GCA_963715435.1). Classification (GTDB taxonomy): domain Bacteria; phylum Vulcanimicrobiota; class Vulcanimicrobiia; order Vulcanimicrobiales; family Vulcanimicrobiaceae; genus JAFAHZ01. Next base: position 178,380 of record OY970243.1, on the reverse strand, counting down.
GGCTACGCCTGGTCGACCGAGGCGGTCGCGATGCTGCACGGCACCGCCGACCAGGCCGAGGGCGTCGCCGCCTTCCTGGAGCGCCGGCCGGCGACGTTCCACGGCCGCTGAGCCGTGCGGTGTCGCGTGTAGGATTCGGCGGGTTCGCGGGTGTAGTTCAATGGCAGAACATCAGCTTCCCAAGCTGACAGTGCGGGTTCGATTCCCGTCACCCGCTCCACAGCTCAGCCGGAGATCGACCCGTAGCTGACCCACGACGCCCGCTGCCGCTCGACGGCCGCCCAGGCGGGTTCGACGTCGTCGAAGGACAGGAATCGCGATGTCGGCCGGGCCGGTGCCCGCCTCGTCCACGAGTTCGCCGACGCGGGCGATCGCCGCCTCGATGATCTGTTCGCCGTACTCGCGCACTCGCCTCGTGCGCGTCCGGGTTCTGGGCGAACCTGCCCAGCGGGTCGGTGGACGACCCGGTCGAGCCGGCTCAGGTCGACGAGGTCGGGCCGGATGTGCAGCAGCTGGCTCAGTTCGTACCTGCCCGCGTGGTCGCCGGGAAACGTCCCGCGCACCAGTTCGGGGTCGCTCTGCACGACGACCGGCACCGGCACGATCGACATGAACTCGTCGGCGACCAGCCGCAGATCGCCTTGCGCGCCGTTCTGGCCGGACACCACCATCACGGCGCGGAAACCGGCGTTGACGCATAGTCCGCAACTGGAACAACAGCGAGCGCATCACGACGTCCGGTGGCAGCGCACCCAGCCGCGGATTGACGTCTCCGACCACCTCGTCGAGCCACGTGCCGTGGAAGCCGGTCTCGTGAATGTGGTAGCCCTGCGACGGGACGACAATGCCGCCGAAACGCCGCGCCGCCTCGTCACAGATGTAGTCCGCTTTGATCATGTCGAGGCCGAACGCGGCCCCATGACCGTGCGGTTCGCACATCCCCATCGGCAGGTACGCGACCGGGCGTTCGGCGAGGCGGCGCAGGAACTCCTCCGGCTGCAGCTCCCACCGAACCGTCGCCGGCCCCGCGTGCCCGTGTCGTCATCGCCCCGCACCGGCGCCGATCGCCGCGACCTGCTCTCGCGCCGCGACCGGCCAGGCGTCGCGGTTGCTGAGGTTGACCTCGAACCGGTGGGACGTACGCAGCGTCCAGCATCAAGTCCTCCGACAACGGCGGTTCGTCGACGGCGGCGATGTTCATCCGGGCGTACTCCTCGACGTGCATGGACGTGATAGCGGTGGTGACGCCCGGGTCGGTAGATGGCGAACTTGATCGCCAGCGCGGCCAGCGAGGAGGCGTGCTCGGGAACGTATTGACGCAGCGCATCGACCTTGGCGAGGTACGCCTGCGGGGCACGGTCCAGTCGAAGTAGCCGTGCCGGAAATCACCCGGCGGGAACTCACTGTCCGCGGTGAGCGCCCCGGTCAGTCCACCTTCGTCGAGAATGCAGCGGGCGATGACCGCGACGTTGTTCCGCCGGCAGATCGGGATCAGGGTGTCGAGCGGCTCGCTGCCGAAGATGTGCAGGATCGTCTGCACCGAGTCGATCAGGCCGCTCTCCACGAGCGAGATCGCGCTGTCGTGCCGGTGGTCCGGAATCGAGATGCCGACCGAGCGGGCCTTGCCGGACTGTTTCAGCGCCTGCAGCTCGTCCATCCAGTAGCCGTCGTGACCCCAGGTCGGCCAGTACAGGTGCAGCTGCATCAGGTCGACGGCGTCCAGGCCCAGTTCGCGCAGCGACGTCTCGCAGCTCTCGGTCACCCAGCCCTTCGGGAAGACCTCCTCGACCGCCGGCGGAATGCCGAACTGGCTCTGCGGGCCGATCGGCTTGATCTTGGTTGCGACGAACGGGCGCTGGCCCGGTCCATTCGCTTGAGCGCTTTGCCGACGACCTCCTCGCTGCGGCCGTAGGCACGGGCGGTGTCGACGACGTTGACGCCGAGGTCCAGGGCGGTGTGCAGCGCACGGATCGCGTCGCGGTCGTCGACGTCCCGAACCAGCCGGCGAAGCCCATCGCGCCGAAACCGAGCACGCTGAGCTGGTCACCGGTGGCGGGAAAAGTGCGGTACTGCATGGTGAGATCTCCTTCGTTGTGCGCGCTCGGTCAGAGGTCGAGGACCAGTCGCGGGCCGCAGGAGCGGGAGACGCAGATCATCATGCAGTCGTTGCCTCCCGCTCCTGCCTCGTTGAGCACGGAATCGCGGTGCTCCGGCTCGCCGGCGAGGACGGCGCCTCGCAGGTCCCGCACGTCCCCTCCGCGCAGGAGGACAGCACGCCGATACCCGCTTCCTCGACGACGGACAGGATGGAGCGGTCTGGGCGGCACGGTGAGCGTCAACTCGCTTCGCTGCAGGACCACCTCGAACGCCTCCGTGCGCACGGCGTTCGGCCTGAGGCTTGCGGGGCGAACCGCTCGATGTGCAGCGCGCCGGACGGCCAGTCGGCGAAGCGCTGCTCGACCGCCGCCAGCAGTGGCTCGGGGCCGCAGCAGTAGACGGCGTCTCCGGTTGCAGGGTCCCGAGCAGGGCTGCGAGGTCAGCAGCCCCGTCTCGTCCTGCGGCCGGACGCTGTACCCGGTCGCCGTACGCCGCCAGCTCGTCGAGGAAGGCCATCGACGCGCGCTGCCGGCCGCCGTAGACCAGCCGCCAGTCGGCGCCTGCGGCCTCCACGGTCTCGGATCATCGGCAGCAATGGGGTGATGCCGATGCCGCCGGCGATGAACAGGTACCGGGGCGATGCCAGCGAGCGGCGAAGTTGTTGCGCGGGCCGCGGATCCGGACCATGTCTCCCTCCGCAGCCGGTCGTGCACGTACCGTGGAGCCGCCGCGGCCGTTCGGGTCGCGCAGGATGCCCGAGCCGGTACTCGTGGGTGTCGGCCGGGTCACCGCACAGCGAGTACTGCCGGGTCGGCGCCGCGTCCAGGATCAGGTCGACGTGGGCTCCGGGCTGCCAGGCGGCAGGCGGAGTCCGTCCGAGGTCGGCCAGCGCGAGCTCACGACCCCGTCGGCGACGCTCGCGCTTGGCCTCGACGCGCGCCTGGCCTCGAACTCCGCGGTCGCCAGCGTCACGCTCGTCGTCCGGTGTCGGCACCTCCTCGACGTGGGACGGCTGGCCGCCGGGCCCCGCCGTCGGGCTCCCGCTGGCGAACGCTCGACCGGCAGCCTCTTCCAGACGTACATGTTCGGCGAGCTGGGATAGAACGTCGGGGTGCCGGCGAGTTCGTAGTCGCCCAGCACCGGCAGCGCCTCCTCCAGTGCGATCCGTGCCTCGAGCCGGGCCAGCGGCGCGCCGAGGCAGCCGTGCACGCCCTCGCCGAAGCCGACGTGCCGGTCCGCGCGCCGGGTGATGTCGAACCGGTCCGGGTCCGGGAACTGCCGCTCGTCGCGGTTGGCAGCGCCGGGGACCAGCACGACCCGGTCCCCGGCGGGAATGGTGACGCCGTGCAAGCGTCACCTCGCGGGACGTCGCTTCGAGCCGTCAGCTGCAACGGGGTGATCAGTCGCAGCGCTTCCTCGATGGCCGCCGGGATCAGCGTCGGGTCGTGCTGCAGCAGTGCGCGCTGCTCCGGGTTCTCGGCCAGCAATTTGAACAGCGTGCCGGTCAACCCAGCCGTGGACTCCACGCCGCCGAGGTACAGCACCAGCATCAGTCCGCTGACCTCGGAGGTCGGCGTGACCTGCTGCGACACGAACGGCACGCCGTCGATGTCGCTGCGGACGAAGTGCGTGACCAGGTCGTCTCGGCCTTGCCTGCGGCGCTCCTCCAGCAGGTCGATGAAGTACTGCTGCACTCCCGCCGTGGCCGCCCGGGCGACCGGCGTGAGGTGCGGCGTGCCGGGCACCCGGTCCTTCAACTCGTGGGTCCACCGCTCGAGCTGGTCGCGCCGGGCGAGCAGCTCGGGATCCTGCTCCTGCCGGCTCGGCAGACCCATGACGTGGAAGAACACGTCGAACGGCATCGGCCAGGCCAGCTCCTCGGCGAGGTCGACCGCGCCGCGGTCGCGCCAGGACGTCGACCAGGTCTGCGGACCACCGACCGGATCCCGCTCTCCGAGGTCGGCGACCCGGCGCGGCAGGAAGTACGGCTGGACGATCCTGCCGGACCTCGTCATGACGGGGGTTGTCCATGTTCGGCAGCGATCCCGGCGGCGCCTGCTCCAGAGCACTGTCGTCGATGTCCATGCCCTCGAAGCTGCGGAAGGTGTCCGCATCCAGGATCGCGCTGCGCACGTCGTCGAACCGGGTCAGCGCCCACCAGCCCCATTGCTCGCTGCGGAAGACCGGCGCCTCGTTCCGCATCCGGCGGTACACCTCGAACGGGTCGGAGGTGTAGAAGTCCGGCGCGAACGGGTCGTACCGGAGGTCGGAAGCGACCGTCAAGGCATCTCCTCGAGCGACTAGAGCGCTCGTAGTCGAGCGGCTCTAGTGTGGAGGAACCCGCCCGGTCACGTCAAGGTTCGGCGGGCACCGACGCGGGAGGATCGCGCGATGGGCGAGAGCCAGGAGGTCCCGGCACGACGGCGTCCGACCCTCGAGGACGTCGCCGCGCGAGCGGGCGTGTCACGAGCCCTGGTCTCCATCGTGCTGCGGGGGGTTCCCGGGGCCAGCGACGAGTCCCGGCAGCGCGTCCTCGCGGCCGCTGCCGAGATCGGTTATCGGCCGGACGCGCGGGCCCGTCTGCTCGCCAGCGGGTCGTCGCGCCAGATCGGTGTCGTGTTCCTCATGGCCGGCCGGTTCCATCTCGAAGTCCTCGACGCGCTGTATCGAGCTGCGGACGCCGCCGGATACGAACTGCTGCTCAGTGCGCTGACCCCGAGCCGGGATGAACAGCGCGCGGTCGAGACCGTCCTCGACTTCCGGTGCGAGGCCGTCATCCAACTCGCACCGGGCACGGGGACTCCGGTGCTGGCCGGGCGCCTGCCGGTGGTGGCGGTCGGCTGGTCGGTCGCCGATCCGGCGGTCGACGTGGTCCGCAGCTCCGATGCCGAGGGCATGCGCCGCGCCGTCGACCACCTGGTCGCGCTAGGGCACCGGAGAATCGTGCACGTCGACGGCGGCGCCGACGTCATTTCGACCGCCCGGCGCCGCGCCTACGAGGCAGCGATGCGAGACCGCGGCCTGGACGGCGAGGCTCGCGTCCTGGCCGCCGGCGTGCTGCAGGAGGACGGTGTCGCCGCCGCCCGGCTCCTGCTGCAGGAGCCCGCTGTGCCCACCGCGGTGATCGCGTTCAACGACGACGTCGCAGCGGGGCTGCACGACACCCTCGTCCGCGCGGGTGTGCGGGTCCCCGAAGATGTCTCCGTGATCGGCTGGGACGACACGCCGATGGCCCGCCTGCCGCACCTGAACCTGACCACCGTGCGGCAGGACGCCGACGCCCTCGCCCGGCTGGCCGTCGAGCGCAGTGTCGCGCGGGTCACCGCCCAGGCGGTCACCGACCGGGAGATCGTGCTGGCACCCCAGCTGGTCGTCCGGGGGTCGACGGGACCGCCGCCCGGCGGGTAGGGAGCGCGTCAGCGCATTAGAACAGTCTTCGTATCGGCGGTGAGCAGATGCGCGCGCAAGGCCTCGGGCGCGTCGTCCAGCGCTGCCACCGTCGTCGTCACTGGCGTCGGGTCGAGGCGGCCGGCGGCGACCAGCTCGAGCACTGCCGGGATCGCGGTGCGGATGTGGCTGCGCGCAACGGTGAGGGTGACGTTGCGGCCGAACATGAGCGACGCCGGAATGCGGACGCCCGCGTGCAGGGTGCCGGCGCAGCTGCAGATCCCGTCCGGTGCTGTGGTCCGCACCGCGAGTGCGAGCCCCCGGCGGTCGGCGCTCGAATCGATGACCAGCGGTGCCGACCCGGAGCGCAGCCCGGCCGGCTCGCTGACCTGCAGTCCGAGCCGGTCGGCGTGCTCGCGAATCGCGGGCCGGACGTCGGCCACCGTCACGGACGCCTCCGGCAGCAGCGCCCGCGCGATGAGGCCGGCGTAGAGCGGCATGCTGGCGCTGAACGGGGTATCCGCCCGTAGGGCCCCGAGCACGGTGATCCGCGGGCCGTCCGGGTGCGTACGCAGAAGGTCGATGTGCGGTGCCAGGTGCCGGTAGGCGTCGCTGAGCGTGTCGGCCGCGCTCGCCACCGCGGCGGTCGCGATGCCGGGTGGCACCGGGACGAGCATCGCGTCGGCGTAGGGGACCGCCACCTGGTCGGCGATCACCCCGCCCCAGGCCCCGCCGGCGACGCCGAAGCCGTACATCGACAGCGGCGGCACCGCACGGCAGTTCCCGGTGAGCCCGACCCGGCAGGCCGCGCAATTCCCGCAGCTGATCTGGAACGGCACGACGACCCGGTCGCCGGGGCGTACCGCCCGGACGTCGCTGCCGACCGACACGACCTCGGCCACGCACTCGTGCCCGAAATGCAACGGCCACGGGAACGGGGCGGCACCCAATCCGATCGGACGGTCGAGGTCGCAGGTGGCCGTGGCCAACGGAGCGACGACCGCGGCGTGCGGGCCGGGCGGCGCCGGGGCGGCGACGTCCCGCCACCGCAGCTGCCCGCCGTGACCCAGCACGAGCGACCGCATCCGGCCGCGACTCGGCCGCCGCCGCTCACGAGTGGCATCGGCCGCCACCTGGGCCAGGCGGTCAACCCGCTGGCGGGCCTGCCGATCGAGTGCGACCGTCCCGGCGACGCGCGCGGCGGGTGAGGCGAACCCGACGGCCTGCCGCAGCAGTGACCGCGGACGGTGCACCGTCGTACTCAGGCTGGCTCCTTAGTCGGGCCGCCTGCTTGCTCAGGCCCCGTCGCGCAGCGCGCCGGCGACGGCGCGGGCGATCGTGAACTCGTTGATCAGCCGGCCGATCATGAACCCGCCGCCGTGGACGTGCACCTGGGTCGCGGTGGCATCGCGGCTCAAGTGCACGTTGGCGTAGGTCATCGCGCCCTTGGCCACCTTGAGATGGTCGGGCCGGTCGCGGGGCTCGACGGTGTAGCCCGAACCAAGCCGCGACTTCAGGCGCGTCACCGCCTCGTCGACCGTGAAGTCGGGCTGATTGATCGTGACAGTGGGCATCGGTTTCGGCCTCCTGATCGTCGCTGATCCGAAGCGCGCTCGGATCGCGGCTTATCAGATCACGCCTCGACCGGATCCGCGGCGGAAAATCGCCCGCGCCGGAACGGTGATTAATTGCAACCTCGTCCGAAAACTGCCCACTCGACGTCGGCCACGCCCGGAAGGCCAGGCGCGGATAGGAGAGCAATCAGGCCAGCAGCTCGGTGAGCACCTGGGGCAGCTCGTCGGTCAGCTCGCGGGCCAGGAATCCCAGCCGACCGACCCGCGCGGCAAGCCGGTCACCGGCGGCCGCGTGCAGGTAGGTGGCCCAGCAGGCGGCCTGCGCACGGTCCGCGCCGCGGGCGAGCAGGCCCGCGACCGCACCGGCCAGGACGTCGCCGCTGCCCGATGTGCCGAGACCGGAGTGGCCCGAGGGCACCGTCCACACCGTCTCGCCGTCGGCGACGGCGCTCTGCATCGTCACCACCGCGCCGTACTTGCGCGCGATCTGACCGGCCGCAGCTGGCACGTCGTCGATGTCGTCAGCCGAGCAGCCGAGCAGCCGAGCGCCTTCAGCGACGTTGGGGGTGAGCACCAGCGAGCCGGTGAACGCACCGTCCGGTAAACCCGGCAGCACGGACAGCCCGTAGGCGTCGGCGACCAGCGGCACGCCCGCCACCGCCTCGGCCTCGTGCAGGCGCCGCATCAACTCACCGGTCTCGTCGGGGTCGTCCAGACCGGGGCCGACGAGGATCGCGTCCGCCCGCTCGAGCCGCCCGAACAGCGTGTCGACCGACCGTCCGAGCACGCTGCCGGAATCCGACTCGGGCAGCCCCGTGACGCCGGACTCCGGGATGGCGACCGCGACCGCGCCGGCCACCGAGTCGGCGACGGCCAACATGAGCACGCCGGCGCCGACCCGCAGCGCCGCGACCCCGGCGAGCATCGCCGCGCCCGGTGTGCCGCGCGCCCCGCCGATCACCAGGATGTCGCCGCGGCTGTGCTTCGACGAGCCCGGTTGCGGCAGCGGCCAGTCGCGCAAGGCACTCGGCGTGACGACCTCAGGACGGGAGGACATTGGCCTTTCCCGGGTGCTCGGTTTGCTCGGCCGGGTCGAGGTGGTCGGTGTCGTTGAAGTCGGCCATCCGCCAGCCCTCCGGGGTGGCCACCAGCCGGGTGACCGAGGCGTTGGCGACGGCGGTCGACGCGCTGATCCCGAGCACGGTGGCCTCGTCCATCTCCTCGCAGATGTAGCGGATCAGCAGCACGACCGCATCGTGGCAGACCAGCAACACCCGTCCGGAGCAGCTGGCCTCGACGTCGGCCAGCACGCTGCGCAGCCGGAGCGCCACGTCGGCCCACGACTCGCCGCCCGGCGCGCGGTAGTAGAACTTCCCCCACCGCCGGCGGCGGTCGGCCTCCTCGGGGTAGCGCGCCCGGATGCCGCGGCCGGTCAGCCGGTCGAGGACGCCGAGCTCCCGGTCGCGCAGGCGCTCGTCGACCCGTGGGCGCAGTGTCAGCCCCGCCGATGCGAGCGCGATTTCGGCGGTCTGCTGCGCGCGCAGGTAGGTCGAGCACCACACCGAGTCCGGCGGCGCTTCGGCCAGCCGGGCGCCGAGACCGGCTGCCTGCTGCCGGCCGAGGTCGGACAGGGGGACGTCGGGATCGCGCTCGGCGATGTCGATCACCTCGGCGCCGGCCGCGTAGGCCTCGGCGTGCGCGACGTTGCCGGTGCTCTCACCGTGGCGGACCAGCACCAGCTCGGTCACCGAGGTGGACAGGGCCATGCTTCGGACCCTAGCGAGCGCGCCGGCCCGCCCGGCGCGGCAGGGCCGGACGCTCCTGCACCGCGCGCCGGGTCGTCTGCCGCAGCCGGTCGGCGGCCTGCACGACCTGAGCCATCTGGGTGCCGGACCGGCGATCGGCGAGCTCGCGCCGCCGCCGCTCCCGCCGCCGCATCCGCTCCTCGACGTCCAGTTCGGCCAGGACGCGCTCGACCCCGGCCAGCAGGGACCCGTGCAGCTGCCAGAGCCCGGGGGACTCCTCCGGGTCGACGAGCAGCAGTTCGGTCAGCCGCACCCGGGCCTCGCGCACCGAGTCCAGCGCCTGCGCGAGCTCGTCGGTGTGCGGCTCGTCGGCGGCGTCCACCTCCGCCCGGACCAACGCCCCGTAGCAGCGCACCGCCTGCGCCAGGTCGGCCATCAGCGTCGCGAACGCCACCCGCAGGTCGTCGTCGATGAGCTCGGTGTCCTCCAGCGGTACCGCGCCGTCCTGGCTGCTCGTCTCCGCCTCCACCCGGTCGGCCACCGACCGGAACACCGCGCGCAGCGCGACCGCCGAGTGCTCCAGTGCGTCCAGGCCGTCGCGCAGGTACGGCGTGGTATCGGCCACCCCCATCGCGCGCGGGTTCAGCCGGCGGCTGCGGTCGGCTTCGCTGAGCGCCTGGTCGACCTGGTCGAGTTTCGTGGTGATCTCGCGGGCTTCGGCCAGCCAGCTGCGCGACGTCGTCGCGGGTGGCGTCGCCGGTGCCGATCTCCTCGGCCACCCGGTCGAGCAGACGGGCGACCCGTTCGGCGAACCGCTCCACGGCATCGCCAGCGGTGCGCTGCTGGACCGCCGGCGGAAACAGAATGTTGGCCAGCAGGCCCACCACGGCGCCGATCACCGTCTCCTCGACCCGGTCGAGGGCCTGCAGCCCGGCCCCGCCGACGGCGAGGATGAGCATGGCGCTGATCGGCACTTCGAGCAGGTGCGGCCCGAGGCGCAGCAGCTGCCCGAGCCCGATCGACAGCGCGATGATCAGCGCCAGGCTCCACCAGCTGAACGGGGCGACGTCGGCGAAGGCGATCGCCACGCCGACACCGACCACCACGCTGACGATCCGCAGCATGGTGTCGGTCACCGTCCCGACCAGCGTCACCTGCACGACGAGCAATGCGGTCAGCGCCGCGGTCACCGGTCGGGGGTCGGACAGCAGCGCGAGCGCGACCAGGTACGACGCGACCGCCGCGCCGGTGAGCCGCAGACCGCGCGCCAGCGCCGCCGTGCCCCGGTCGCGCAGCCGGTTGCGGACCGATCGCGCCCGGGCGCGGACCATGGAGACCATCGCACCGCCCACCCGGACGAGTCTTCCGGACCGCACCTAGGTCGGCGATATGTGCCCGCCGGTCAATCGCGGCAAGGGGCCGGCAACGGGGCGGCAAGGGGTCTAGGTCCATGGCGTAGACCTCCCGGGCCGCGCAGACTGCCGGGGTGGCCGGTGCGATCGGGGTGACCGGGGGCCCGACCGGGACGCGGCGCCCCCTCCGCACCGCACTGGCGCAGCTGGTCGTCGCCGCGCTCATTGTCGGCGGGGTCGAGATCGCCTTCGCGTACTCCGACGCCGCGTCCGGTCCCACCTGGGTGCGGGTGCTGCTGGTCGGCCTCGGCCTGCTCTACGTCGCCGGCGGAGTGCTGGCCTGGTCGCGCCGGCCCGGTAACCGCCTCGGCGCCATCCTGTCCGCGGGTGGACTGATCGTGCTCGCCGGCGGCCTCGACGTCTGCGCCGATCCGGCGCTGGTCGCGGTCAGTCAGCTGCTCGCCACTGTTCCGCTGGCGGTGGTCGTGCACGTGCTGCACGCCTTCCCGTCGGGTCGCCTGCGCTCGCGAGCGTCACGGCTGACCGTCCTGGCCGGATATGTCGTCTGCCTGGCGCTGCAGGCGCCGATCTACCTGTTCACCGCCGAACCGCATCCGTACGACCTGCTGGTCGTGGCCGATCGCCCTGACCTGGCTCAGCTGGGTCACCATGTCCAGACCGGTGCGGGCAGCGCGGTCATGCTCGCCACGACCGTGCTCCTTGCCGCGCGGCTTCGTCGCGCCGAGCCCGCGCGACGTCGCGTGCTCGCCCCGCTCTACGGCTACGGGATCCTGGCGGTGCTGTTCATCCCGCTCAGCGCCAACGTGCTGCCGCCCTGGTTCGGGACGTCACCCGATGCCGTGTCCGGCCTGCAGATCGTCGCCTTGGCCGGCGTCCCCGTCGCCTTCACCTCGAGCCTGCTGCGTGGCGGTTTCGCCCGGACCGGCGAGTTGGACGAGCTCGGCGCCTGGTTGAGCACCGCCGGCACCGGCCGGAGCCCGCTGATGTCGGCGCTGGCCCACGCGCTGGGCGACCAGTCCCTGCGCCTGGTGTTCTGGGTGCCCGACCGCGGCATCTACGTCGACAGTCACGGCGATCGCGCGGAGCGGGCGGGCGGTGCCGGGCGCGGGATGGTCGAGATCGACGCTGTCCGGTCGCCGGATCGGCGCGATCGAGTTCGACGCGACCCTCAACCCCGACCCCGAGCCGGTCCGCGCGGCCGGCCGGGTCGTGGCGCTGGCCGTCGAGCACGAGCGGGTGACCGCGGAGCTGCGCGCCAGCCAGCAGGAGCTGCGCCTGTCGGCGGCCCGGATCGTCGAGGCCGGCGACCGGGAGCGCCGGCGGATCGCCCGCGACCTGCACGACGGGGTGCAGATGCGGATGGTGCTGCTGGCGATCCAGGCCCAGCAGGCCGCCGACGTCCCGGGCACTCCGGAGCGCACCCGCGACGCCACCGTCGCCCTGCGGATCGGCATCGACAGCGCCGCGGAGGAACTGCGCCGCCTGGTCCACGCCGTCCTGCCGGCCGCCCTGATCGAACGGGGCCTGTGCTCGGCCACCGAGGACCTCGTCGACCACCTGCCCGTGCCGACCCGGCTGGAGATGAACGTCGTCGACGGCAGCCTGCCGGCGGCGGTGGAGAGCACCGCCTACTTCGTCGTCGCCGAGGCACTGACCAATGCCCTGAAACACGCGGAGCCGACGGCGATGACGGTGCGGCTGATCCAACTCGACGGGCACCTGCGGATCGAGGTCAGCGACGACGGCCGCGGCGGCGCCCAGTACGACGGCGGGTCAGGACTGCGCGGCCTGACCGACCGCGTCGACACCCTCGGCGGCCGGTCTGCAGGTTCACAGCCCGCTCGGCGACGGCACCCGGATCCTGGTGGACCTGCCGTGCGCATAGTTCTCGGCGAGGACGAATCGCTGCTGCGTCAGGGCCTCACCCACGTCCTCGAGCACGCCGGGCACACCGTGTCGGCACCGCCGCCGACGCCGGCGAGTTGATCCGGCACGTCGACGAACGCCTACCCGATCTGGTGATCACCGACATCCGGATGCCGCCGGACTACACCGACGAGGGGCTGCGGGCCGCGCTGCGGATCCGCGCGTCCCATCCGCAGACGCCCATCGTCGTGCTGTCCCAACACGTGCAACGCCGTTACGCCGTCGAGCTGCTCGCCGACAACGCCGCCGGCGTCGGCTACCTACTTAAACAACGCATCGCCGACATCCCCACCTTCTGCGCCGACCTCGACCGCGTCCGCTCCGGCGGCACAGTGCTCGACCCGGAGATCGTCGCGCTGATGCTCGCCCGCGCCGACCGCGATCACGACAGCATCCGGCGGCTGACGCAACGCCAACAGCAGGTCCTCGGGCTCATGGCCGAGGGACGCACCAACGGCGCCATCGCCCACCGACTGAGATCACCGAGAAGGCCGTCGTGCAGCACGCGTCCAACATCTACGACCAGCTCGGCCTGCCGCCCAGCGAGGACGACCACCGCCGCGTCCTGGCCGTCATCCGCTACCTGAGCCGCTGAGCCAGCTCGCTGTCATGCCACCGACGTGCGAGCCCGCGGACGGCCGGGCGAGCGCCGTCCCCGCCGCCGCGGGGCGACCGGGCGCAGGCAGATCACGGCGGCGGCGACCAGCGACACCAGCGTGACGACCACGTTCTGGGTGGCGGTGAGCCCCCACAGCTTGGTCATGGCGCCGAACCCGGACGCCGCCATGAACCAGCTGATCTGCCGACCGCGCACGACCGGCGCCAGGCACACCAGCCCCCACAGCAGGTACCAGGGATAGAGCACCGGGCCGAGCACGGCGACGGCGAGCAGGCCCAGCCCGGCGGTGGAGGCGAGCGGGCGGTGGTTGGCCGTCAGCGTCAACGCCAGCACGATGCAGCCGGCCAGGCCCAGCGTGGCGATGCGTCCCGCGGCGGAGACGTCGGTGGGGGAGGCGAACGGGACGATGCGTCCCAGCAGGTCACCGAGCAGGGTCGCCGGGGCGATCGGCGTGCGGCCCTGCGTCGGGGTCTCCAGCGCTTTCACCCAGCCCCAGGCGTCCGGCGGGAACACCAGCGACATCACCGCCGCGCACGCCGCGACGATCGTCGCGCTGATCAGCAGGTCGCGCGCCGCGTCGCGCCAGCGCAGGCCGACCACGTTCGCGGCGGCGACGGCCAGGACGAGCACGAACGCCGGCGCCTTGACGGCGGTTGCGGCGAACCCCAGCACCAGGGCCAGGTGCGGATGGCCGCGGCGCACCGCCACCAGCGTCGCGAGCAACAGGGCACCCATCAGGCCCTCGAAGTGGGTGGCGGACACCACCTGGAACAGCAGCAGCGGGTTGAGGACGACCAGGGCGAGCACCAGCGGGCGGCGGCTGGGATCGACCAGGCGGGTGGCGAAGAACCCCATCGCCACCACGCTCAGCACCGCGATCACCCGCAGGACGATCACCGCCCCCAACGGGCTGCCGCCGCCGACGGCGACCCCGAGGTGCTCGACCAGCGTCGCGACCGGCCCGTACGGGCTCGGGACACTGCGCCAGGTCGGGTCGACGGCGTTGGTGGCGGCGACGGAGCCGAGTTCGCTCGGGCCGCCGGCGTAGGGGTCCAGGCCGCGCGCGGTCATCACGCCCTGCGCCGCGTAGGTATAGACGTCACTGCTCAGCAGCGGCGGCCCCAGCGCCAGCGGAGCGCCCCAACACACCGCCAGCCGCCACACCGGTCGCTGGTCGGCCGGCCGCTGCCGCAACACGACGAACCAGAGCACCACCACCGCGGCCATGCCCAGGGTCATCACCGTGCCGGGCCACCACGTCCGGCCGGGATGCACCGTGTCGGCGGCCTGCAACCCGAACCACGGTGTCAGCCGCAGCGACCCGGGCACCGGGCCCACCCGGCCGCCGCCGACGACCACCGCCGCCGAGGCCACCGCACCGCCGGCGGCGAGCAGCGGGAACCGGCGCATGGCGCCAGTGTCGCAACACCGCACACCCGGGAATCGGGTGGATCGATCCGGACACGACACAATGGACGGTGATGGCGACGGAGTGGGACCGCGGCACGCTCGCGGTGGAGACGGGCGGCGCACGGTCACGGATGGCTGCGCTGCTGTTCGTCGACCCCGCAGAACGCCCGCTCGCCATGGACGCCGCCGACGCCGCCGACGGACCGCGGCGCTGGTTCCACTCGCCGTCGGCCATCGCCGTGCTGGTCAGCGTGATCGGTTCGCTGCTCTGGCTCGCGGCAACGCCGCACGTCCCCGACCTGGCCGCTCAGGTGGCCCGCACGCAGTTGGTGGACCAGGTCGGGGTGACGCCGTGGTGGACGGGATGGTTCGGCGGCGTGACGCTGCCGGACTACAGCGTCATCGGGCCGTGGTTGATGGCCGTGCTCGGCGTGCGCGGGGCCGGCGTGCTGGCCGCGGTGGCCGGCGCGCTCGCCTTCGCCCGGCTCAGCGAGCGCTCGCTGCGCCCCCGCGCGGCGGCGGCGGCGTTCGCGGTGGCGAGCCTGGCCGACGTCGTCGACGGGCGGATCACGTTCGCGATCGGGCTGGCGACCGGGGCGTGGACGGCGTTCGCCCTGCGCGACCTGCCCGCCGCCGGTGGCGACGCCCGGCGCTGGCGGCAGGTGCTGGTCCTGGTCGGTTCCGTCCTCACCTACCTGGCCAGTCCGCTTGCCGGGCTGTTCCTCGGCCTGGCGCTCGTCGCGGTGGTCGTGACCGACCGGCAGCGGCGCGGGGCCGCGCTCGTCGGCGCGGGCGTGCTGGTGGTGCTCGCCGCGGGCTCGGCGGTGCTGTTCCCGTCGACCGGCGTGATGCCGTTCCACCCGACCGACATCATCCCCGCCGGCCTCGGCAGCCTGGGCGTGCTGTTGCTGTGCTCCAACCGCACCGTTCGCGCCGGTGCGGCACTGGTCCTCGCGATGTCGCTCGTGCTGCTCGCCGTCCCCAGCGCGGTCGGCACGAACATCACCCGCATCACCTGGGTGGCCGCCGCGGCGCTGGTCCTGGCCTGGTGCCGGCTGCGCGCTGTGCCGGCGGTCGTCCTCGCGCTGGCGCTGGCGATCTGGCCGGTCGCAGACCTGGTCCGCCAGATCAGCCGCGCGGAAAGCCCGTCCGCGGCCGCCGAGTTCTACGCGCCGCTGTCGGGCGCGCTGGAGGACGCCGGGGCGGACCCGGCGTCAGGGCAGCGGCTGGAGATCGTCGACTCCGGCGACCACTGGGCGGTGGCGTACCTGCCCCAGGCGCCGGCGTTGGCGCGCGGCTGGGACCGGCAGGCCGACGCCGCCGACAACCCGATCTTCTACCGGCCCGGCGCTCTCACCGCCGACAGCTACCGGCAGTGGCTGCGGCAGTTGGCGGTGTCCTGGGTCGCGGTGCCGAACGTGAAGCACGACTACGCCGCGGTGGCCGAGGCGGCCCTCATCGCGCGGGGCCTGCCCTACCTCGACGCGGTCTGGAGCAGCCCGGACTGGACGCTCTACCGGGTCGCCGATCCCGCTCCGCTGGCCGACGGTGCCCGGGTGAACGCGGTGGACGCCTCGGGTGTGACGCTCAGTGCGGATGCCGCGGCGACGGTGCGCCTGCGCGTGCGCTGGACTGCGTACCTGACCGTGGAGACGGTGCGCGGGGATCCCGCGAGGGGAGCGTGCCTTCGCGACGACGGTGGTTGGGCGACGCTCAGCCTGCCGCGCAGCGGCACGTACCGGGTCGTGGCCCGGGTCAGTCCGCTGGCGCCGCTGTTCCGCGCCGGGCGGTGCGTGAACTGACTGGGGAGCCGATCGGATAGCGCAAAGGTCCGGCCGAGCCGAGTCGCCTCGCGGCGATACGCACACCGCGGCTTGCGCCTGCCCGCCCGGGGGGAGTGGGCGGAGCGGGCCATCGTCCGCGGCGGCCTTGTTGTTGAGACCCGGGGACATCGGGCCCGGCCGGACATGTGGTGTAACGCGGTGCCGGCACAGGGCATTCCGCCCGTCGCCGTCCTTTCTGCCCCGACCGGCAGGAGCGATCGGGCGACGGGTATAGGGAGGTCATGGCCGAGATCGACGACGAGTTGTGGAACGAGTTCCACCGCGTGGTGGACATGACGTCCCGGGAGCTCGGCGACTGGCTGCGGGAACAGTCGGCGCAGGAGGACACCGAGGAGCTCCCCGACCAGGCGGGCACCCAGACCGGTCAGCACGTCCTGCACATCCTGGGCAAGCGGCGCACCGATCTGACCGAGGACGACGTCCGCGTGATGCGCAACGTCGTCGACCGGGTGCTCAGTGAGCGGCGCGACGACCTGGAGCCCACCGCAGGTCAGCCGAGCTGGCGCCACCGACTGATGAACCTCGGCCACGACCCGCTCAAGCCGCCGGAGGACGCCTCGGGCCGGACCCGCGCCTGATCAGCCCGATGAGGAGGCGGTGAGCCGTTCGGGCGGCGCGCTCGCCTCGCTGGCGCCGTCGATGATCTGCCTGGCCGATCTCCCCAGCTGACTGATCTGCTCGGGGGTGAGCCGGTCGATGACGTGCGCGCGCACGGCGGCGACGTGGCCGGGCGCGGCCGCGCGAGCGCGGCGAAGCCGGCGTCGGTGAGCCGGGCGAGCTGGCCGCGCCGGTCGGTCGCGCAGTCCTGCGGCGGACCCAGCCGCGCTCCTCGAGCCGGGCGACGGCGTGCGAGAGCCGGCTGCGCGAGGACCGGGTGGCGTCGGCCAGCTCGCTCATCCGCATCGTGCGGTCGTCCGGCCTCGGACAGCCGGACGAGGATCTCGTAGTAGCGCGTGCGGCATGCCGGCATCGCGCTGCAGCTGGCGGTCCAGCGCGTCGAAGAGCAGCGTCGTCGCCTCGAGGTAGGCGCGCCACGCGCGCTGCTCGGCGGCGGCTGAGCCACGCGGGTCCGGGCCACGGTGCTCAGTCGACAATCCTATCGCACGTTCAACTGAGTTGAACGTCTCAACTCGACATGCGATAGGCGTCGAGACGCCATGGCGATCCACCGGCTGAACCACGCCGTGCTCTACGTCCGCGACGTCGCGCGCAGCGTGCGCGTTCTACCGCGACGTGCTCGGCTTCGAGGTCGTCGACGCGAGCTGGCGCGATGCCGGGCGCGGCGTTCCTGCGCGCGCCCGGATCGACCAACGACCACGACCTCGGGCCTGTTCCAGATCGGCGACGCGGCCGGCGCGTCCGGCGCCGGCCGCGGCACGCGTCGGGCTCTACCACCTGGCCTGGGAGGTCGACACGCTGCGCGATCTGGAGGCGCTGGCCGGCCGGCTGGCCGAGGCCGGCGCGCTGGTCGGCGCGTCCGACCACAGCACCACCAAGTCGCTCTACGGCCACGACCCGGACGGGCTGGAGTTCGAGATCGCCTGGATCGTGCCCGCCGATCGGCTCGACGACGCAGCGCTCGGCCGGCCGGACCGCGATCCGTCCGCTCGACCTGGCCCGCGAGATCGAGCGCTACGGCGCCGACACGCCGGGCGGCATCGGCGTCAGCCGGCCCGCATCGGTCCAATGAGCGTCCAACAAGCGCAGTTACGTCCAAAACGGGCGCGGGTACCTCTTCGGCAACAGCCGGTAAGTAGGAGGAACTGCACATGCTCGGACTGATCATCATCATGCCGTCGTCGGCCTCATCGCCGGCGCCCTGGCCCGGCTGCTCGTGCCGGGCAAGGACCCGATGGGCATCCGCGGCACGATCCTGCTGGGCATCGTCGGCTCGTTCATCGGCGGCTTCCTCGGCTACGTGCTCTTCCACCAGGACGCCAAGCACGGGTTCTTCCAGCCGTCCGGCCTGCATCGGCTCGATCATCGGCGCGGTCATCGCGCTGCTGATCTACCGCGCGGTCAGCGGGCGCAGTCGCCGCGGACCGGCATGCCTGCGCAGCCTGACCCGCCTGCGCCGTCGACGCGACGCCCCGCGTGCACCGGCGGCTCGCGGCCGGGGCGCATTGGCGTCGAGTGCGTCCGTAGAATCGTCCAGGTGCATCCGACACGCCCCCCGCGCCCTGCTGCTCGAGCAGATCCACCCCGACGCCGAGGCGATCTGCTGCGCTCGGCCGGCTTCGAGGTCGAGATCGCTCGACGCGGGCGCTGGACGAGGACGAGCTGATCGACGCGCATCGCGCGACGTCGACGCTGCTCGGCATCCGGTCCAAGACCCACGTCACCGCCCGCGTGCTCGACGCCGCGCCGCAAGCTCGTCGCCGATCGGCGCGTTCTGCATCGGCACCAACCAGATCGACCTCGACGGCCGCCGTCCGAGCGCGGCGTCACCGTGTTCAACGCGCCGTTCTCCAACACCCGCTGCGTCGTCGAGCTGGCGATCGCCGAGATCATCGCGCTGACGCGCCGGCTCACCGAGAAGAACGCGCTGATGCACGCCGGCGTGTGGGACAAGTCCGCCGACGGCGCGCACGAGGTCCGCGGCCGCACGCTGGGCATCGTCGGCTACGGCAACATCGGCACCCAGCTGTCGGTGCTGGCCGAGAACCTCGGCATGCGGGTGCTCTTCTACGACACCGCCGACCGGCTCGCGCTGGGCAACGCCCGCCGCTGCGCGACCGCTGCAGGACCTGCTCGCCGAGTCCGACGTCGTCACGCTGCACGTCGACGGCCGCGCCGTCCAACGACGAACTTCTTCGGCGAGGCCGAGTTCGCGCGCGATGAAGCCGGGCGCGCTGTTCCTCAACCTCTCGCGCGGCTTCGTCGTCGACTACGCCGCGCTGCGCGCGCACATCGAGTCCGGCGCACATCGCCGGCGCCGCCGTCGACGTGTTCCCGGTCGAGCCGAAGGGCCGCGGCGACGAGTTCGTCTCCGAGCTGCGCGGGCTGCCCAACGTCATCCTCACCCCGCACATCGGCGGGTCGACCGAGGAGGCGCAGCAGGACATCGGCCGGTTCGTCGCCGGCAAGTTCCGCGACTTCGTCCGCGACGGCGTCGACCTCGATGAGCGTCAACCTGCCCGGGCTCGCGCTGCCGCGCGCCGCCGGACACGCTCCGGCTGATCCTCATGCACCGCAACGTGCCCGGGCGTGCTGGCCACGGTCAACGGCGTGCTTCGCCGAGCACGAGGTCAACGTCGAGGCCCAGCTGCTCGGCACCCGCGGCGAGCTCGGCTACGTGGTCACCGACAGCGCCAGCGGCACCACCGCAGGCGATCGTCGACCAGATCCGCGGCGCTGCCCGAGACGATCCGCCTGCGCGTCATCTTCTGACGCGCCCGTCGCCCGATGCGTCGCCGGCGTGCACGCTCGACCATGACTGCGTCGTCGGCGCTGACACGGCCGAGTCGACCACTGCGATGCTAAGTGTCGCCGGCGAGTTACGCTGGTTACTGGCGAGTAATATGCCTCGAGTTACCGGCCAGTAACGTATGCCACGACGTCGAGGAGCGCGGCCGATGGGCCACTACAAGAGCAACGTCCGCGACATCGAGTTCAACCTGTTCGAGGTCTTCGGCACCGACGCGGACGCTGCGGCACGCGGCCCGTTCGCCGAGCTCGACGAGGACACCGCCCGCGGCATCGCTCGCCGAGGTCGCCAAGCTGGCCGAGGGCCCGCTGGCCGAGTCCTTCGCCGACGCCGACCGCAACCCGCCGGTGTTCGACCCGGCGACCAACTCGGTGACGCTGCCCGAGTCGTTCAAGAAGTCCTACCAGACGCTGCACGACGGCGAGTGGTGGCGCCTGGAGACGCTGCCCGAGCTCGGCGGCCAGCTCGGCCCCGCGCGCGCTCGTGCTGGGCGGTCGCCGAGCAGGTCCTCGGCGCCAACCCGGCGCTGCACATGTACATGGCGCGGCGCGCCGTTCGCCGGCATCCTCTACGCGCAACGGCAACGCCGACGCAGAAGCAGATCGCCCAGCTGCATGATCGACCGCGGCTGGGGCGCCACCATGGTGCTCACCGAGCCCGACGCCGGCTCCGACGTCGGCGCCGGCCGCACCAAGGCGATCGAGCAGCCCGACGGCACGCTGGCACATCGAGGGCGTCAAGCGCTTCATCACCTCGGCCGAGCACGACATGACCGAGAACATCGTCCACCTGGTGCTGGCCCGCCCCGAGGGCGCCGGCCCGGGCACCAAGGGCCTGTCGCTGTTCGTCGTGCCCGAAGTTCCACTTCGACCTCGAGACCGGCGAGCTCGGCGAGCGCAACGGCGCCTACGTCACCAACGTCGAGCACAAGATGGGCCTCAAGGTCTCCACCACCTGCGAGCTGCGCTTCGGCGAGAACGGCACGCCCGGCCGTCGGCTGGCTGGTCGGCGACGTGCACGACGGCATCGCGCAGATGTTCCAGGTCATCGAGCACGCCCGGATGATGGTCGGCACCAAGGCGATCGCCACGCTGTCGACCGGCTACCTCAACGCGCTGGAGTACGCCAAGACCCGGGTGCAGTCGCGCCGACCTGACCCGGGCCGCGGACAAGACCGCGCCGCGGGTGACGATCATCCACCACCCGGACGTGCGCCGCTGCTGATGCTGAACAAGGCCTACGCCGAGGGCCTGCGCGCGCTGGTCTCTACACCGCCGCGGTGCAGGACCGCGATCGTCGTCGGCGAGCACGACGGCACGCGACGCCGACGCTCGACGAGGCGATCAACGACCTGCTGCTGCCGATCGTCAAGGGCGTCGGCTCCGAGCGGTCCTACGACCAGCTGGCGCAGGCGCTGCAGATCTTCGGCGGCTCCGGCTACCTGCAGGACTACCCGCTCGAGCAGTACATCCGCGACGCCAAGATCGACACCCTGTACGAGGGCACCACCGCGATCCAGGGCCAGGACTTCTTCTTCCGCAAGATCGTCCGGAACCAGGGCGCGGCGCTCGGCGCGCTCTCGGCCGAGATCGCCGAGTTCCTCGACCTCGATCGCGGACGAGGGCCGGCTGAAGGAGGAGCGCGCCGCGCTGCAGACGGCGCTCGAGGACGTCGGCGGCATGGTCGGCGCGATGATCGGCGCAGCTGATCGAGCCGCGCAGGACGACGTCGCGCAACGTCTACAAGGTCGGCCAGAACACCACCCGGCTGCTGATGGCGGCCGGCGACCTGATGGTCGGCTACCTGCTGCTGCGGCAGGCCGCGGTCGCGCTGACCAAGCTGGACGGCAACGGCGTCTCGGCCGGCGGACCGCGCCTTCTACGAGGGCAAGCCGGCCGTCGCGCGGTTCTTCGCGCCACCGTGCTGCCGCGAGCTGGCCGCCGCGCCGCCAGGTCGCCGAGGCCACCGACAACGCGCTGATGGACCTCGCCGGAGGCGCTTCTGAGGGCCGGCCGGTACGGCCGTCGGTAGGGTCGATCGTGACGACGCGCTGGATCGAGCTGGAGGGCACCGCCAACGCCCGCGACCTGGGCGGACTTGCCCGACCAACGACGGCCGGCTGCACCCGGCCGCGACCGGCTGATCCGCTCGGACAACCTGCAGGGCGCTGACCGAGGCGGACGTGCGCCGGCTCGTCGACGACCACGACGTGCGCGCGGTCGCCGATCTGCGCACCGACGTCGAGGTCGCCCAGCGAGGGCGCCGGGCCGATGGTGCGACGAGCCGCGGTCGACGATCCACCACCTGTCGCTGTTCCCGGAGTCCGGGCACAACACCGACGCCGCGGCCTCGACGAGGACGACCCGGTGATGCTGCCGTGGCAGAACCGCGACGCCGGCGAGCGCCGACGGCCGCGGCGCACGGCGGCCGAGGTCTACCTGCGCTACCTGCGACGACCGGGCCGACTCGGTGGTCGCGGCGCTGCGGGTGATCGCCCACCGGACGGCGCGACGCTCGTGCACTGCGCGGCCGGCAAGGACCGCACCGGCGTGGTCGTCGCGCTGGCGCTGGCCGAGGTCGGCGTCACCCGCGAGGCGATCGTCGCCGACTACGCCGCCAGCGCCGAACGCATCGAGGCGATCTTCGCCCGGCTGCGCGGCTCGACGACCTACGCCGACGACATCGACGGTAGCAGGCGTCGACCACCGGCCGCGGGCGGTGACGATGGAGCGTTGCTCGACGCGGTCGACGAGGCGCTTCGGCGGGGCGTGCGGCCTGGCTGCGCGCGCACGGCTGGACCGACCAGGACGCCGCCGCGCTGCGCAAGGCCCTGCTCAGCCCAGCACCGTGAAGCTGCTGCCGAGGTGCACCGCCCGCCGCCGGCCGTAGTGCGCCAGGTCGATCCGCCGGCCGGTGTAGGGCAGTGACAGCGCGCCGGGATCGCGACCGTCCTCACCGGCGGCGATCACCGCCGCCATGATCAGCCCGATGGATGGTGCGTTCTTGAACTGGTTGCCGCTCGTGCCGATCGCCACGTAATAGCCGGGCAGGCTGGTGCGGTCGTAGATCGGAATCCAGTCGTCGGTCACGTCGTAGAGCCCGGCAATACCGCGCGGGCGATCCGGCACCGCCAGTTCCGGCATCCGCCGAGCCGCTCGGAGCACCTGCACGTCGTGCACGGGTTTGGTCGGGTTGACGTCGAGGGCGTCCGGGTCGTCCACCCAGTCCAGCGGGTCGCAGTCGGCCTCGATCCCGCCGACGACCATGCCGCCGCCGGGTGCGCCGCGCAGGTAGCTGCCGAAGTCGAGGTCGGCGACGAACGGTCCGGGAGTGCCGGGCGCGACGGAGAATCCCGGCGGCGCGGCCAACGCATGCACCTCCTGGCGCAGCGGCCGGGTGTCGACGGCGAAGTCCTGCAGGACGTCGGCCAACTCGTTGAGCCGGTGCGACCACGGGCCGGCGGCGTTGACGACGACCGGTGCTGCCAGCAGCGCGCCGTCGGCGAGCCGGACGCCGGTCACCCGTCCGGCACCGCGCTCCACACCGGTGACGGTGGTCCGGAACCGGAAGACCGCGCCGTGCCGCCGTGCGGCCTCGGCGAGGTTCTGGGCGGCCAGCTGCGGGTCGTCGATGAATCCGGCGTCGGGTGTCCAGTAGCCGTCGAGCTCGCCGGCCGCGTCGGCGAAGAATGCCGGATCAGTGAGAGCTTTCGGCGGGTAATACCGGCCGGGGTCGAGGGCCGGCAGCCGGGCGCGGATCGTCGCTGCATCCCAGACTTCGAACGGTATTCCGATTTCGGCGAACCGGTTGAGGACCGCGTTCGGGGTCGTGTCCGGGGGCGTCTGAGCGTCAGCCCACCGGTGCGCAGGAATCGCGCCGACCCCGGCTCTGGTAGCTCGAGATGATCGGCCCACCGCCTGCCAGGCGAATGCGGAGTCCCAGGCGACCGCGACGCCTTCGAGGGTCGAGTAGTTGAAACGCACGATCGCCGACGAGGCGCTGGTCGAGCCGGCACCGGCGGTCGGGCCGCGGTCGACCGACGGTGACCGACCGGCCCGCCCGGGCCAGCTCCAGGGCCACCGAGCAGCCGACCACCCCCCGCGCCGACGATGACGGTGTCGGTGACTTCCGGCACCGACTAGCCCACGCGCACCGGCAGGGTCCGCGGCCCGCGGACCTGGCCCGGCGCCCAGCCGACCGCACCGGCGTCGGCCAGCGTGAATTCCGGCACGCGCTCCAGCCAGACGCCCACCGCGGTGCGCAGTTCCATCCGGGCCAGATGCGAGCCGAGACACCGGTGGATGCCGAGGCCGAACGCGGCGTGCCGGTTCACCTCGCGGTCGATGACGACCTCGTCGGCCCGGTCGAAGGCGGCCGGGTCGCGGTTGGCAGCCGGGAAGGACAGCAGCATCCAGTCGTCGGCCTTGAGCTCCGCATTGCGCCACGTGCAGTCGCGGCGGACGAGGCGGGCCATGGTGACCGGCGCGTAGGCGCGCAGCATCTCCTCCATCGCGGTCGGCAGGAGGTGGGGCTCGGCAACCAGGCGGCGGCGGTCGGCCTCGACACCGGCCAGGTGCCACAGCGACGCCCCGATCGCGCCCCAGGTGGTGTCGATGCCGGCGACGAGGATGAGCGCGAGCGTCCCGCCGATGTGCGGCGCGGTCAGCGGCTGTCCGTCGAGCTCCGCCGACAGCAGGTAGGACGTCAGGTCCTCGCGGGGCTGCACGAGGTGCTCGCTGACCCGCCGGTCGATGTAGTCGAACAGGTCCGCCAGCCGTGCGAGCCGCTGTTCGGGCGGCACGTTGACGACCTCGAGCGTGGTCTCGACGAACTCGCGGAACCGGGGGGCGTCCGCCTGCGGGAACCCGAGCAGGTCGGCGATCACCCTGGTCGGGATGTGCTGCGCGTACTCGGTGGCGGCGTCGACGACGGGCCGGCCGTCCAGCAGTCCGTCGAGCAGCTCGTGGCAATAGGCCGGGTGGCCGGCTCCAACCGCGCGGCCGCCGCCCGCGTGAAACCGGGCAGCAGCAGTTTGCGGGCCCGCGAGTGAAAGGGCGGGTCGGACGAGATCGGCGGGATCGGGCCGACCGGCGCGATGGCCGCGGGCCGGCCGGCACGTTGCTCACCACGACGGACCGGGACGAAAACGGTGTCGGTGTCGTGGGCGACGGCTGCTACGTCCTCGTACCGGGTGGGCAGCCAGACCCCGCCGAACCGTTCGGTGTGCGCGACCGGGCACCGCTGCCGCAGGTCGTCCAGGATCGGGTACGGGTCGGTCGTCCACGCCGGGTCGAGGTGGTTGAAATCGCTCGCCCAGTCGGTGACCGGCGCGGTCGTGACCTCGCTGTACCGGCCGATGCCCGTCTCGGTCATGGCGCGTCCGCGGTGATGAGGACCGCGCCTTCCGGACAGTTCAGGTCGGCCAGCCGGACGTCGCTCTGCTGGTCGGCGCCGACCTCGTGGACGCGCACGACGCCGTAGCCTTCGTCGTCCTCCCCGAACACCCGCGGCGCCAGCTCGTAGCAGCGCCCGTGCCCCTGGCACCGGGACGCGTCGATGTCCACCCGCACGCGCCGAAGTGTCCCCCGCTCAGCCGAGCAGCACCAGCGCCAGCGCGTCCCCTCCGTCCGACCCGACCCGAACGGGCACCCCCCAGTCCTGCCGGCTGAGGTAGCAGGCCGGGTGCTCGACGCCGGGTCGTCGTCGCAGGCGGCGGCCTGGGCCGTGACGTGCAGGACGCCGGTCGCCGGGCGCCAGCGTCGAGCGTCGCGGCGCAGGTCGGTGCCCTCGCCGGCGCCCGCGGTCAGCAGCGCCGGCGGTGACGCGCTCACCGACAGCCGGGTCGCCGGGCCCGTCGCGGTCGTCGAGCTTGCGCCCCGGCGGCGGCGTGAACGCGACGTCGAGATCGCACCGCCCCGGCCGCGAGCGGCGTGACCGGACGCTGGGTCCGCTCGGTCGCCGGAGTCGACGTCGGCTCGCTGCGCCGGCGACCGGCCGGACCAGCCGGTGCGCCGCCGACTCGACGACCAGCAGCGTCGCCGCCGACCACCACCGCGCCGCTGCGGCTCGGCCAGCCCGGTCGGCCAGCGTCGTGACCGGCCGCCGTCCGGTCGTAGCGGCGCACCGCGCCGTTGTAGGTGTCGAGGACGGCCACCGACCCGTCGGGCAGCAGGTCACGCCGAGCGGGTGCTGCAGGCGGGCCGTCGCGGCCGGGCCGTCGACGTGGCCGAAGTCGAACAACCCCTCGCCGACCGCGGTGTGCAGGTCGCCGCCGACGTCAGATAGCGCAGCGCCGAGGTCTCGGCGTCGACGAACCACAGGCGGTCACCGTCGACGGCGAGGCCGGACGGCTGGGCGAGCCAGCCGTCGCAGCGCCGGGCCGTCCTTGAGCCCCTCGACGGTCGTGCCGGCGAGGACGTCCACGGCGCCGGTCGGGCGCGGATCCCACGCCAGCAGCAGGTGCACGCCGGCGGCGGCGACGACGACGCGGTCCGACCGCCGGCCACCACGCGACGTCCCACGGGCGACAGCACGGCCGGGATCGGTCCGGTGACCGTGGTCGTGCCGGCGAGCAGCGCGGGCAGGTCGACGGTGCCGCGACACCTCGGCCGTCCGAATCGAGCCGCGCAGCACGTGGTTGCCGGTGTCGGCGACCACGAGTCGACGCCGGCCGTCCGGCAGCAGCGCCAGGCCGCCGGGCTCGGTGAACGGCGCGCCGCGTCCGGCGCCGATCCGGCGCCGTACCGTCGCGCCGTCGCGCTCCAGCTCGACGACCTGGTGATGTCCGGCGTCGGCGACCAGCAAGTCCGTCGTCGTAGCCGGATCGCCTTGGCCGGGAAGCGCAGGACGCCGGCTCGACGGACGGCGCCGGCGGCCTAGGGTCGTCCCGCGCGCGCTGCAACGGTCGTAGCTGCGGCAGCAGCTCGGCGAGCATCGCGTCGAGCCCGCTGACCTGACCCTCGCCGGCGGCCTGCGCGACGACGTATCCCTCGGGGTCGACGAGCACGAGCGTCGGCCACGCCCGGACGGCGTACTGCCGCCACAGGTACATCGCCGGGATCGCTCAGCACGGGATGTGCGACCTCGTACCGGTCGACGGCGGCCCGCACCGCGCCGGGTCGCGCCTCGTGGGCGAACTTCGGCGAGTGGACGCCGATGACAGTCAGCACGTCGCGCGTACTTGCGTCTCGAGCGGGCGCAGCTCGTCGATCACGTGCAGGCAGTTGCCGCAGCCGGAGGTCCAGAAGTCGAGCAGGACGAACCGGCCGCGCAGCCCGCCAGCGTCAGCGGGCCGCCTTGCACCCAGCTGCCGCCCGGCGCGGTCAGTTCCGGCGCGCGCACCCGTGGGCTTCTCATGTTCTCAGTCAACCGGTGCCCGCTGCGTGCTGTTCCAACGGTCGAAAAAATCCGGACCGATCGCACGGCCGATGTGCCACACTCACCGTCGACCGTTCGAGCTGGAAGGAGGTGCGACGTTCCGTGTCGATGACCGTTTCCGCGCCTCCTGGAGCCTGCTGACCGACGGTCGGCTTACCCCGGCGGCGCCACCTGTGAGAGGTGGCCTCAATGGCCGTAGACAACGAAGTACAGCTCGACCGACTCGCTCGTTCGTTCGCCGCGGTGGGCGAGCTGATCGATGCGATTCAGCCTGGTGAGTGGTCCGTGCCGACTCCGTGCCTGGACTGGACCGTGCACCGTCTCGTCGAGCATCTGGTCGGCAAGAATCTCGTGTTCAGCGCGGTGCTCGCTGCGCAACCGATACCGCAGCGAGGTGACGGGATGCCGAGCGACCAGCTCGCCGGCGCCTACCGTGAATCGGCTGCCGCGTTGCTCGACGCGTTCGGGCAGCCCGGCGTTCTCGAGCGCTCCTATCAGGGCCCTCTTGGTGCCGCTACTGGTGTCGAGCGGCTGAAGATTCGCATGTACGACCTGCTGGCTCACGGCTGGGACCTCGCCCAGGCGCTCGGACGACCGGCGGACCTGCCGGAGGATGCCGCGGAGGAGTCGCTGGCTTTCGCCCGCGCGGATGGGCGAGCGGTTCGTCCCGGCGGCGGCTGCTTCAGCCCGCCGCGGCCCGTCGCCGACGGCGCCCCCGCGATCGTCCGGCTGGCTGCATTCCTCGGTCGCGACGTGCCGGTAACCCAATTCCGGACCTAGCGACTGGTGTGCGCTCGACTGGGCCAGGGTCTGGGGCGGAGGCCGTCCATCAGGATGTTTAGCAGGCGCCTGACCTTGTCTCGATCGAACATATGTTCTATTATCGAGATATGGAGGAGGCGCCGTGTCGTGTCTCGGGACACTGCTGACACGGTTGGTCTCAGGACATCGCTGACATGATCATGTCTTGGGTGGTGGTGTGTCTAGTCGGAGTGCCCAGTGGTTGGTAGGTCTTGGTCGGGTCGAGGTCGAGGGCGCGGATGAGCTTGTTGCCGGTGAAGATCGCGACGCGGTCGCCGTCTTGCAGGACGGTGACGGGCAGCTGTTTGTGGCGGCCGCCGACGTGGACGTGCATTTGGCTGCGGACGGCGCCGCGCGGGGCGCTGACGGTGACCGTGCCGCCGGTGCTGACGTGGGTGCGGTAGAAGCGGGTGACCGCCGGCAGGGGACGGTCAGCGGGACGGGCTTTGACGGTCGCGGCGAAGACGGTGGCCGGGGTTCGGCCGTGGTGGGCGCGGTGCGGGCGCCGGGTGTTGTAGTGCTCGGCGAACAGGGCCAGGTCGTGGTTGAGCGCGGCGAGGGTCCGGTAGGCGCCGTGGCTGGTTTCGCGGGCGCGCAGCCACTTCTTCAGCGTCTGCCAGAGTCGTTCGATCTTGCCGCAGGTCTGCGGGTGATAGGGGGTGGAGGCGATCGACTGGCAGCCCAGGGCGGCGAGGTTGGCCTCGAACGCGGCCGGGCGCATGTCCGCGCCGCGGTGCTGGGTGGAGTAACACAGGCCGTTGTCGGTCAGCGAGCTCATCGGCACGCCGTAGGCGCCGATCGCGGCGGCCATGACCGCCCAGACCAGCTCGCCGGTGCCGTCGCCGGAGCCGGCGCGGATACCGACCAGCAGCCGGGAGTGATCATCGAGGGTGGCGGCGATCGCGACCGGCCGGCCGTCGGACAGCCGCCACTCGGTCCAGTCCGACTGCCACATCTCATTCGGCCGGCCCGCCTGGAACCGGCGATAGGAGCTGCGGGGCCGTTTGCGCGGCTGCGGGCGCACCTGCCCGCGGCGGGCCAGGATCCGGGCGATCGTCGCCCGCGAGGGCACCGGCGACACTCCCTCGCCGGCCAGCCGCGTCGCGATGCTGAACGGGCCGTTGAACTCGCCGGCGTCGGCGAGCTCCTTGCGGGCCCGCACGATCGCGTCCTCGACCTCGGCCGGCGTCGCGACCGGGACCGAGCTCGGCCGCCGCGAGCGGTCCCGCAGCCCGTCCAAGCCCTCGCGCTCGAACCGCCGCTTCCACTTGTAGTAGGTCTGCCGGGAGATCCTCTGCGCCCGGCAGAACCCCGCCACGTCGTCGACGCCCTGCGCCAGCGCAGCCGCCATCCGCACATCCATCGCGGTCACCTTCCAGGCCATGAACAACAGCCCACAGCACCTCAGGTGTCAGCGATGTCCCGAGACATCAATCCGTCAGCGAAGTCCTGAGACTCGACAATGGAGGAGGTGCTCGGGACTGCGGTTCTGCGCGACGCCGTCGCGCGCGGTGCGGACGCTGACGCCGGCCACCGACGATTCCGAGCGCATCGTCCGGCTGCGGACTGCTGCAGCAGATGGCCGCAGCGGTCGCTGCCGCGCAGGCGGTCGAGGCCGTCGGATTCGCGGACTCGCAGCGGGCCGAGCAGGTCGGCTGCAGGTGTGCCTGCCGCGGGTCGGGACGAGGCGATCCCAGCCAGGTGGGTCTGGCGCTGCAGTGCTCGCCGTCGGCCGCGCAGCGATTCACCGGCTGGGCACGCGTGCTGACGACCGAGTTGCCGTCGACGTTCAGCGCGCTGCGAGAGGGGCGTACCACCCAGTGGCGCACGATGCTGGTGGCCCGCGAGACCGGCTGGCTGTCCCGCGACGATCGGCATGGCGTCGACGCACGAGATCGGGCCGCGGTTGGACGCCATGGGCGACGGGCAGGTCGCCGCCGAGACGCACCGGCTCGGGCGCTCCAGCGCGACCAGTCCGGCTACGTGAGCACACCGCCGAAGGCGGAGTCCGACCGCCGCGTCACCCTGCGACCGGCACCGGAAACGATGGTCTGGCTGCGCGCCCTGCTCCCGTCGCGCAGGGCGTCGCCGCGCTATGCCGCGCTGCAGCACGCAGCCGAGGCCGGCATCGCCACCGGTGACACGCGCAGCCGCAGCCAGCTGATGGCCGACACCTGGTCGAACGGGTGACAGGCCAAGCGAGCGCAGCGCCGTCCCGGTCGAGGTCGAATTGTCATGACCGACCGGTCCCTGCTCGCCAAGCCCGGGACACCGGGCGCGACGAGCCGGCGGAACTGGTGGGTTACGGGCCGGTGCCGGCCGACTGGGCGCGCCGCGTCGCTGCTCGACCGGCCCGAGACACCCCGACCTGGCTGCGCCGGCTCTACCGCGACCCGGAACCGGCCAACTCGCCGCCATGGACAGCCGACGTCGCCATCTTCACCACGACCAGCGCCGTTCCTGCGGCTGCGCGACCGGACTGCCGCACACCCTGGTGCGAGGCGCCGATCCGGCACGCCGACCACGTCGTCCCGGCCGAGCACGGCGGCCCGACCACCATCGCCAACGGCCAAGGACTGTGTGCCGCCTGCAACTACGCCAAGCAGGCCTCGGCTGGGGTTGGCAGTCGACCTGCGGGACGCGTCTGCATCACCACCCCACCGGTCACCGGTACTGGCACCGGCCGCCGGACGCTGCCGGGTAGTACGACGACGGACCGCTCTAGAGCAGCGCCATCGCCCGGGTCGGCCAGCACCGCGGCGACGTCGGCGAGGAACTGCGAACCCTGCTGGCCGTCGACGACCCGGTGGTCGAAGGACACCGCCAGCTGCGTGACCCAGCGCGGCTCGATCGTCGCTCGTCCGACCACCCACGGCATCCGGCGGACCGCGCCGAAGGCCAGGATGCCGGTCTCGCCCGGGTTGAGGATCGGCGTGCCGGTGTCGACGCCGAACACGCCGACGTTGGTGATCGTGATCGTGCCGCCGGCCATGTCGGCCGGCGTCGTCTTGCCCGGACCGCGCGGTCGTCGGTCAGCTCGCCGAGCGCGCGCGCCAGCTCGAGCAGCGACAGCGCGTCGGCGTCCTTGATGTTCGGCACGACCAGCCCGCGCTCGGTCGCCGCCGCGATGCCCGAGGTTGACGTAGTGCTTGACGACGATCTCGCTGCGCCGGCCTCGTCCCAGGTCGCGTTGATCTCCGGGGTCCGCTTGGCCGCCAGGATGCACCGCCTTGGCCACGAACAGCAGCGGCGACTGACCTTGACGCCGCGCGAACTCGCGCCGGGCGGCGACCCGGTCGCGCAGCTCCATCATCGGCGGTGACGTCGACGGTGATGAACTCGGTGACGTGCGGCGCGGTGAACGCCGAGGCCACCATCGCCGCGGCGGTGTGCTTGCGGACGCCCCTGACCGGGATCCGCGTCTCGCGCGCGCCGGAGCGCCGGCGCGCGCGCGGCGAGTCGCGCGGCCGCGGCGCCGGCGCGGCGTTCCGGCGCGGCCTGCTCGACGTCGGCGCGGGTGATCGACGCCGTTCGGGCCGGTCGGCGTGATGCCGCGCGAGGTCGACGCCGAGCGCCTTCGCCAGCTTGCGCACCGGCGGCTTGGCCAGCACCGGACGCGTCCGCCGGTCCGGCGGCGTCGCTCGCGGCGACCGGCGTGCCCGCTCGGCGACCGGCGCACGGCGGTCGGCGGTGGCACGGTCGAGCGCCGCGTCGCCGGTCGGCGCCGTGTCGGCGCGTTCCGGCGCGCGCCGGCGCCGGCCGTCGCCGCTCGCCGCGGGCCGTACCCGACCAGCACCGGCTGCGCGCTTCGGCTCGGCCTCGACCGGGACGTCGACGGATCCGGTACGGCCGGCTCGCCGCCGCCGGGTGCCTCGGCGACCGGCCCGCGGCACCGGACGGGTCGACGTCGATGGTGATGATCGGCCGGCCGACCTCGACGGTGTCGCCCTCGTTCGACGTGCAGCGCGGCGACGACGCCGGCGAACGGCGAGGGCAGCTCGACGGCGGCCTTCGCGGTCTCGACCTCGACGAGGATCTGGTTGACGCTCGACCGTGTCGCCGGGCTGGACCGTGCCACTTGCAGGATCTCGGCCTCGGTCAGGCCCTCGCCGACGTCGGGCAGCTTGAACTCCTTGAGGTGCAGGCATCGCGTCGGCTCAGTACCCCAGCGAGCGGTCGACGGCGTCGAGGATGCGGTCGACGTTGGGCAGCCACTCCTCCTCGAGGCGGCTCGGCGGGTACGGGGTGTCGAAGCCGCCGACCCGCAGCACCGGCGCCTCCAGCGAGTAGAACGCCTGCTCCTGCACGCGCGCGGCGATCTCCGCGCCGAGGCCGAAGCTCACCGGCGCCTCGTGCACGACGACCAGCCGGCCGGTCTTGCGCACCGAGGCGAGCAGCGCGTCGGATGTCGAGCGGCGACAGCGAGCGCAGGTCGATGACCTCGAGCTCGACGCCCTCCTCGGCGGCGGCCGCGGCCGCGTCCAGGCGGTCGTCGACCATCGGGCCGTAGGCAGGCGACGGTGACGTCGCTGCCCTGCCGGACGACCCGCGCGCGGTGCAGCGGCAGCGGCGCCTGGCTCGTCGGCGATCTCGCCCTTGGCCCAGTACCGGCGCTTGGGCTCGAAGAAGACGACCGGGTCGTCGGCGGCGATCGGCCTGCCGGATCATCCAGTAGCGCGTCGGACGGGTTCGACGCAGGCGACGACCTTCAGCCCGGCGGTGTGCGCGAAGTACGCCTCGGGCGACTCGGAGTGGTGCTCGACCGCGCCGATGCCGCCGCCGAACGGGATGCGGATGGTGATCGGCATCCGCACCTTGCCGCGCGGAGCGGTTGTGCATCTTGGCCACCTGGCTGACGATCTGGTCGAAGCCGGGGAAGACGAAGCCGTCGAACTGGATCTCGCACACCGGCCGGTAGCCGCGCATCGCCAGGCCGACCGCGGTGCCGATGATGCCGGACTCGGCCAGCGGGGTGTCGATGACCCGGTCCTCGCCGAAGTCCTTCTGCAGGCCGTCGGTGACCCGGAAGACGCCGCCGAGCTTGCCGACGTCCTCGCCCATGACGACGACCTTGGGGTCGTCCTCCATCGCCGTGCGCAGCGCCGTCGTTGAGCGCCTTGGCCATGCGTCACCGGACCAGTCGGGACCGCGGCGCTCATGCGAAGGACTCCAGGTAGTCGGCGAACTGCGGCGCGCTGCTCGGCCAGCTCGTCGGTGCATCTCGACGTAGACGTGGTCGAACAGCGACAGCGGGTCGGGGTCGGGCAGGGCGCGGCAGCCGGCTGCGGACGTGCTCGGCCAGCGTCTCGCGACTCGGCCTCGACGTCGGCGAAGAAGTCCTGCGTCGTAGCCGGCGCTGCGGGTCAGGTACGCCCGGACCCGCTCGATCGGGTCCTTGCAGCTTCCACGTCTCGAGCTCGGCGGCGAGCCGGTACCGGGTCGGGTCGTCGGAGGTGGTGTGCGCGCCCATCCGGTAGGTGAACGCCTCGATCAGCGTCGGGCCCTGCCCGCTGCGGGCGTCGTCCAGCGCCTTGCGGGTGACCGCCAGGCAGGCCAGCACGTCGTTGCCGTCGACCCGCACGCCGGGGAAGCCGAAGCCGGCTGCGCGCGCTGGTACAGCGGGACCCGGCTCTGCGTCGCTCGACCGGCTCGGAGATCGCCCACTGGTTGTTCTGGCAGAAGAAGACGACCGGCAGGTTGCCGGCCGCCGGCCCAGACGAACGCCTCGTTGACGTCGCCCTGGCTGGACGCGCCGTCGCCGAAGAAGGCCAGCACGGCGGTGTCGCGGTCGGGGTCGCCGGTGCCGACCGCGCCGTCGCGCAGCACGCCCATCGCGTAGCCGGCCGCGTGCAGCGTCTGCGCGCCGATGACGATCGTGTACAGGTTGAAGTTGTGCTCGCGTCGGGTCCCAGCCGCCGAGGTTGGTGCCGCGGAACAGCCCGAGCAGCGTCAGCGGGTCGACGCCGCGGCACCAGGCCACGCCGTGCTCGCGGTAGGTCGGGAAGGCCATGTCCTGCTGGCGCAGCGCGCGGCCGGCGCCGACCTGGGCGGCCTCCTGGCCGAGCAGCGACGCCCACAGCCCGAGCTCGCCCTGCCGCTGCAGCGCGGTCGCCTCGGTGTCGAACCGGCGGACCAGGACCAGGTCGCGGTAGAGCGCCGCGATCTCGTCGTCGGAGATGTCGAGCGGGTAGTCGGGGTGCTCGACCCGCATCGCCCTCGGGCGTCAGGAGCTGGACCATGTCCGGTTCGGCTGTCGACGCGGCGCGGTGCGCCAGCTGCCCGAGCCTTCGTCGCGGCCGGGAACGCGTGCCGTCATCGGCACTCCTCGCTCATACACCGCGGTCTGGGATCGCCGATCCGCGCGTGTCGGATCAACTCGGCCAGGATCAGGGGTGGCGATCCCCGGACCGATATCCAGTGGTTCCTACCATATCCGCGCCGGCCGGCGCAGACGGGCCGAAAGGCGCAACGGCCGGTCCATCCGAATCGTGACCGTGCGCGCACTCGGTTCTGGTCGAAGCGGATCAGCCCATCGAGTGGCCGCATCCCGGCGCAGAACCGGTTGTCGCCGCCTGCTGGCTGCCGCAGGACGGGCAGTACCGGACCGCGTGCCGCGGTCGCGGCGGTGGTGCCGTCGGTGCTCGAGCGGGCGCCTCGAGCACCGCCGTGCGCCCGTCGGAGCCGGTGGCATGCCGCACGGTCCCGGGGTCGGGTCCGCTCGACCGGGGCGGTCCACATCGGAGCGGCGGTGCGGGGCTGCTCGGTGCGGATATCGGGGCCGAGCTCGACGGCCGTGCGAGCCGCACGGTGGTCGCAGACCGGCTGAGACGGGCGCACCGGCGAGACCGGCCGGCGTGCCGCGGGGTGGTGCCACCGCGGCGGCGGCGCAGGACCAGAGCCGATCAGCGCGAGCCCGACGACGAGCAGGCCGCACCGGCACCGGCGGCGATCCACACGACCGGCAGGCTGCTGGACTTCTTCGCCGCCGCGGCCGGGCGCCGCCTTCTCGTTCGCGGAAGTTCGCGATCGCCTTGGTCTTGTACTGCTGGGCCAGCGCCTGGTTCGGCGCGGAGCTGACGACGGCGCCGAAGTCGCTGGCGCGGCGTGGTACTGCCCGGCGAAGAACTCCTCAGGCCCTTCGGTACTGCTGGTCGGTCGCCGCCAGGGTGTTCTTGACTCCGTTGCGGGTCAGCAGCGCCTGCACGTTGTCCTCGGTCGAGGCGAAGTTCAGCTGCTGGGTGTCGTCGCTGGGGCCGAAGCTGACCGTGCCGATGACCTCACCCTGGCCGTTGACCACCGGGCCGCCGCTCATCCCGGGCTCATCGCGACCCCGACCTGGGTGAACGGGCCGGCCGTCGGTCTGCTGCCGGCCGCTGACCTGGCCCTTGGCGAAGGTCGGCTGCACGCTGTCGGTGACCAGCGCGGTCACGTTGCCGGGGTAGCCGACCGCGTCGACGGTGTCCCCGGCCTGCGGCTGGCGGCGGCGACCTTGAGCACCGGCAGCGGCGACGGCGGGTCGATCTTGAGCAGCGCGACGTCGCCCTGGCCAGCGGCCGGTCATCGACGACGGTGGCGTCATAGCCCTGGAAGTTGCCGGTGCCGCCGATCGCGATCGCCGGGTAGATCTTGCTGGTCAGCACCGGCGGTGAACCGGCCTGCTTGCCCTCGACCGGCAGCGCGTCCTCCGCGCCGCCGGCGATCAGGGCCTGCGCGTCGCTGGCCGACAGGTCACCGGACTGCACCAGCTCGCCCAGGAACTCGTCGACCAGCGCCTTCTTGCCCTCGGCGACGTCGGCGCAGTGCCCGGCGGTGACGATGTAGCCATCGGAGCTGGCCACGAAACCGCTGCAGCTGAAGTTGGCCTGCAGCAACGGCGACCACTCCTGGCCGCCGTCGGAGGGAATGGCCACGTAGCCACTCCAGGTGCCACTCATGTACACGGTGCCGGCCTCGGCGACCGCCGCGACCTGCTGCTGCGGCAGATCAGCCGGCGCCGCAGCGCTGGCAGTGCCCGACAGGCCGAATGCCAGTGCGGTCGGAACGGTGGCCGCCGCGGTGGCGGCCGTGGCGACGAGGCGCCGGCGGGTGCTACGGACGGACATTGCTCCTCCTGGATTCTGGCGGGGTAACCGCCGTCTGTGGTGTCCGTCAAGCAGGAGTGCTGTTACCGGCGGGTAATACCGGGTGTGAGCTCGGATGTTCGATGTATCAAGCCGCGACCTGGCCCGACTCGGCGAGTTCGATCGGCAACGGCTCGTCGTGCACGACGACCAGCCGGGACACCGCCCGGGTGAGCACGACGTAGAGCCGGCGCAGGCCGTTCGAGCCGGGTCGGCTCGGCGGCCACGATCGCATCCGGCTCGACCACGACCACCGAGTCGAACTCCAGGCCCTTGGCCGCGCTGGCCGGCACGACCGACGACCGACGCGCGGGTCGGCGTCCTCCGCTCGAGCGTGCGACGCGCGCCGAGCGCCGGCCGAGCGCAGCGTCGGCCAGCGTCCGCGGCGGCGTCGCGTCCGCGACGATCACGCCGATCGAGCCCTCGATCGGCGCAGCATCGGCCGCACTCGGCCGCGGCCAGCGTCGGCGCCGTACGCGACAGCGCGCCGGCGCCTGCGCGCACGCGACGTGGCCGGCGGCAGCTCCGGCGCGATGTGCGGCAGCAGCCGGTTGGCCACGTCGAGCACCGCGCCCGGCACGCGGTAGCCGGTGGTCAGCGGCCGCACCTCGGCCTCGGGCTGGCCCAGATGCGCCAGCGTGGCGCGGCCACGAGCCCGGCGCCCACGGCGTGGTGGCCTGGGCCAGATCGCCGAGCACGGTCATCGAGCCGAGCGGGCAGCGCCGGGCCACCGCGCGGCACTGCATGGCCGACAGGTCCTGCGCCTCGTCGACGACGACGTGGCACGTAGATGTCGGTGCCGTCGAGCAGGCCGGCCAGCTCGTCGAGCAGCACGCGGTCGGCGGCGGTCCAGCGTGGCGCCGCCGAGCCGGGCCTGCTCGGCCGGCCAGCAGCGCGGCCCGCTCGTCGTCGGTCGAGCATCGGCGCGCAGCGGGCCAGGAACGCCGGCGTCGGTGTAGAGCCGGGCCAGCAGCGCCGGCGCGGTGAGCGCCGGCCAGACCGCGTCGAGCGCACGCCCGGACCGCGCGGCGAGCGGGCCACTTGCGCGGTCTCGGCGTCGGTCGGTGCGCCGCCGACGTCCTCGCGCTGGCGGCGGACGTCCTCGGCCAGCTGCATGCCGCAGCCGCTCGCGCGCCGGCGTTCCAGCGCAGCCCCGCGCCAGCTCGCGGCGCGCGTCGTCGACGTAACGGCGCAGGTGGTGCGCGCCGACCCGGTAGCGGCGTGGTGCCGATGACGGCGACCACGTCGTCCGCCGGGCGGCGCGATGTGGGAGCGGACGGCGCGGGCGAGCACGTCGGCCATCCGGGGATCGCCCTTGAGCACGGCGACGCGGCCGGTCGTCGCTCGGCGCGGACGCCGGACGCGGCGCGCGACCAGTTCGTCGACCGTGGCCTGCGCGATGCCGCCCTCGCCGAGCGCCGGCAGCACCTGGGCGATGTAGTGCAGGAACGCCGCGTTCGGCCCGACGACGAGCACGCCGGTGCGCCGCAGCCGCTCGGGGTAGGTGTAGAGCAGGTACGCCGCGCGGTGCAGCCCGACCGCGGTCTTGCCGGTGCCGGGCGCGCCCTGCACGCACAGCGACGTGTCGAGGTCGGCGCGGACCAGTTCGTCCTGGTCGGGCTGGATGGTCGCGACGATGTCGCGCATCGGCCCGACCCGGGGCCGCTCGATCTCCGCGCGCAGCAGGTCCGGAGTCCAGGCCGAGCCCCTCGCCGCGGTCGAGGTGCTCGTCCTCGTACGAGGTCAGCTCGGCCGTCGCGCGAAGCCGAACCGGCGGCGCAGCGTCGACGCCCATCCGGTCGGCCGGCGTGGCCCGGTAGAACGCCCGCGAGATCGGCGCCCGCCAGTCGATGACGACCGGGTCGCCGGTCGAGGTCGCGGACGTGCCGGCGGCCGATGTGCAGGACCTCCGTCGCGCCGGTGCCGGGCGGACGGCTCGTCGGTGTCGCCGGTCGGTGCGGCCGAAGAACGGCGGCGCGTCCGGGTCGGCGGTCGAGCGCGCGCAGCCGCTCGGCCCGCATCCGCCCAGGCTCTGGCTGGCCAGTTCGTCCACGCCGTAGTCGGCGATCGCTCGGCGCCGAGGCCTGCATCGTGACCAGGCACTGCGCGAGCGAGGTCGAGGTGTTCCCGCTCGGCCAGCCAGCACCGGATCGGTCACTTCGGCCCAGCGTTATCCCGCGCAATGGCGTGTCGCCGGTGCCACCACGCCACGGGACATCGCTGCAGCGGGTTCGACAAGATTGGCCGGCGTGACCGACGCTTCGACCGACGCTCCTGCCGCGCGAACCGAGTGCCTTCTGCCGGCCAGTTCGAGAACCCCCACCTGGCCGGGTCGGGCGCGCATGCGCGGGCTGGCGGTGCGTGACCTGCATGGACTCGCGCATCGACCCGCTGCGCATGCTCGGGCTTGACAAGGGTGACGCCAAGATCTCTGCCGCAACGCCGGCGCCCGGGTCACCGACGACGTGCTGCGCACCGCTCGGCGCTGCGCCGTGCACCTGCTCGGCGTCGATGCGGGTCGATGCGTGGTCGTGCCGCACACCGACTGCCGGATGGCCAAGCAGACCGACGCCGCCGTGCACCAGCCGATCTTCCGGCCGAGTCCGGGCTCGGACACCCGACAGCCTCGACTTCGGCACGGTCGGTGACCAGCAGCGTGCGTGCTGCGCCAGGACGTCGCAACGCATCCGCAGCTCGCCCTACCTGCCCTGTCGAGGCCTGCCGGTGCGTGCGGCTGCGTCTACGACGTGGCTAGGCGACGGCCGGCCAGCCTCGACGTCCACGAGATCGCCCGACCTAACGCCGTTCCAGGACGGGGTGCGACGCGGCAGGGCGTGACCGGCAAAGTGATCGCCCCGGCGCGCGAACCCCGACGCCGGAACACCGGCGCGCAGCGCCGAGCAGACCGGCTGGCCGAGTCGCCGGCGACCAGCCCGTGGCGGCTGTGGGGTCCGTACCTGTCCGGGCGGCAGTGGGGCACGGTCCGCGAGGACTACTCGGCCGACGGCGACGCCTGGGCCTACTTCCCGTTCGAGCAGGCGCACGCCCGCGCCTACCGCTGGGGCGAGGACGGCCTCGGCGGCATCTGCGACCGCTTCGGCTTCCTCAACTTCTCGCGTCGCGCTGTGGAACGGCCGCGACCCGATCCTCAAGGAACGGCTGTTCGGGCTGACCAACGGCCGAGGGCAACCACGGCGAGGACGCCAAGGAGTACTGGTGGGCCGCTGGACGGCACGCCCACGCACTCGCTGGATGCAGTGGCTCTACCGCTACCCGCAGGCCGAGTATCCCGTACCAGCAGCTGCGCGAGGCCAACGCCGCGCCGCGGCCGGGACGAGCGCGAGTACGAGCTGGCCGACACCGGCATCCTCGACGAGCAACCGCTTCTTCGACGTCCAGATCGACCTACGCCAAGGCCGGCGCCGGACGACCTCTGCATCGTCATCGACGGCCACCAACCACGGCCCGGACGCCGCGCCGCTGCACCTGCTGCCGCAGGTCTGGTTCCGCAACACCTGGGCCTGGGGCCGCGACGACCGCAGGCCGCCGCTCGTCCAGCGGCTCCCGCCGACCTGACGCGATCGGCGGCGTCGCGCGCGGTCGAGTGCGAGCACGGCTTCCTCGGCCGCTACGTGCTCGGCCGCCGAGGGCACGCCCGGACGTGCTGGTCTGCGACAACGAGACCAACGCCGTGGCCCTGTTCGGCGCCGCCGGCAACCCGACGCCGCGTACACCAAGGACGGCATCAACCGCCGCGTCGTCGCACGGCGACGCCGCCGCCGTCAACCCCGACGGCACCGGCACCAAGGCCGCGTTCTGGTACCGCTTCGACGCCGTCGCGCCGGGCGAGACGGTGCGCGGTCCGGCTGCGCCTGTCGACCGCGACGACCCCGACGAGCGACACCTTCGGCCACGGGCTTCGACGCGGTGCTCGCCGACCGCGCGGCGCGAGGCCGACGAGTTCTACGCCGCCGTGATCCCGCACGGACGCTCGGACGAGGACCGGCACGATCGCCCGGCGCGCCTTCGCCGGCCTGCTGTGGGGCAAGCAGCTCTACCGCTACGACGTCGCCCGACTGGCTCGACGGCGACCCGGCGCAGCCGCCGCCGCCGCCGCAGCGGCCGCGACCGCGGCCGGCGCAACGCCGGCTGGCGGCACCTCGCGCTGGCCGACGTCATCTCCATGCCCGACGAGTGGGAGTACCCGTGGTTCGCGGCCTGGGACCTCGCCTTCCACTGCGTCGCGCTGGCCCACGTCGATCCCGGCGTTCGCCAAGGAGCAGCTGCGTGCTGCATGTGCCGGGAGTGGGCGATGCACCCGAACGGCCAGCTGCCGGCCTACGAGTGGGCGTTCGGCGACGTCAACCCGCCGGTGCACGCCTGGGCGGCCTGGCAGGTCTACCGTGATCGACGGCCGCGCGCGACCAGCGACTTCCTGATCCGGGTGTTCACCAAGCTGCTGCTGAACTTCTCCTGGTGGGTCAACCGCAAGGACGCCGACGGCTCGAACCTGTTCGAGGGCGGCTTCCTCGGCATGGACAACATCGGCTTGTTCGACCGCTCGGCGCCGCTGCCGCCCGGGCTACCGGCTGGAGGAGTCCGACGCGACCAGCTGGATGGCGTTCTACTGCCTGCACGATGCTGCAGATCGCGCTCGAGCTGGCCCGGCACGACAAGGCCTGGGACGACGTCGCGACCAAGTTCCTCGAGCACTTCCTGGCGATCGCCGACGCGATGAACGCCGTTCGGCTCGCAGGACGTCTCGCTGTGGGACGAGGAGGACGGCTTCTTCTACGACGTGCTGTCCATCCGGACGGCAGCGCGCAGCGGCTGCGGGTGCGCTCGATGGTCGGGCTGCTGCCGATGCTCGCGCGTCGCCGACGTCCCGGCCTGGGTCAGCCGACGAGCTGCCCGACTTCACCGCCCGGCTGCGCTGGCTGCAGCAGCGCCGGCCCGACCTGCTCGACGGCGTGCTGCCAGCGCCGGCGCACCGGCGAGCCGCGATGCTGCTGTCGCTGCTCGACCCGCGACCGGCTGCGGCGCATGCTGCAGCGGATGTTCGACGAGCGAGGAGTTCCTCTCGCCGTACGGCATCCGGTCGCTGTCGCGCGGCCTACCGGACGCCGTACACCGCCGACGTCGAGCGGCCAGCAGCTGTCGCATCGACTACGAGCCGGGCGAGTCGCGCACCGGCCTGTTCGGCGGCAACTCCAACTGGCGCGGGCCGGTCTGGTTCCCGGTCAACGTGCTGCTCGCCGACGCGCTGCGCACCTACGGCCGGCTACTTCGGCGACGCGTTCACGGTCGAGCTGCCGACCGGCTCGGGCAGCCGCTGACGCCTGGCGCAGGCCGCCGACCTGATCGACGACCGGCTGATCGCGCTGTTCCGGCCCGGCCCGACGGCCGCCGGCCCGGCCGACGGCACGCGCATCGAGGCCGCGACCGACCCGCTGTGGCGCGGCACATCCGACCTTCAGCGAGTACTTCCACGGCGACACCGGCGAGGGTCTCGGCGCCACCCACCAGACCGGCTGGACGGCGCTGGTCGCCCACCTGCTGTGCACACGTCACGACTAATTGCGGTTGACCGAACGCGGGTGTGTCCCGAAAGGGCACATTGTCGCGCCGGTGGAAAGCATCGCGGAACGGTTCCTTGACGCCAACGGCAACCCGGCAGATATTCTCCGGCCGCCGGCCGACGTGCACCCTGCCGTCGCCCGAATTCTTGGGGGAATTCGCGTATGAGGCGTAGAACTCTGGCTGCCGCGTCCGCCGCGGTCGTCGTCCTGCCCGGGATGGCGGTGTTCGCCGCGATGCCGGCGTCGGCAGCACCGGCTATCGTCGCGCAGCCCGCGCACGTTCTGGTCGTATCGCATCTGAACAACCCGCGTCAGCTCGACCTGGCGGCGGACAACCTGCTGCTGATCGCCGAGGCCGGCAAGGGCGGCCCCACCCAGGTCGGCAGCGGCGACGACGCGCAGTTCGTCGGGCCCACCGGCTCGGTCAGCGGAGTCGCCACGCCGGGCAGGGTGCACGACCAGACGCCGCACCGGGTCGTCACCGGCCTGCTCTCGGCCGCCGGGCCCGACGGGTCGTTCGCCGTCGGCTCGGACGGCGTGGCGCAGGACGGGCCGTTCGGCAAGACCTACGTCCAGATCACCTACGCCCCGCCGGACGTGCTGCCCGGCCCGGTCGGCGCCCAGAGCGGCTACCTGCTGTCCGGTAACTGGTTCCGCGGGCCGCAGCAGGTCGCCAACATTTCCGCTTTCCAGGAGCAGCGGCAGGGCCCGAGCTTCGAGTCCAACCCGTACGCGGTGATCGGCCTGCGCGACGGCAGCCACCTGGTCGCCGACGCTGCCGGCAACGACGTCGTGCGGGTGGCGCCGAACGGTGCGATGTCGGAGTTCCACGTATTCCCCAACATCACCGGCGGGCCGTGCACCGGGGTCAACGACAACGGGCCCGGCTGCAACTACGTGCCGACCTCCCTCGCCCTCGACCGGGCCGGCAACGTCTACGTCGGCGGCCTGGGCAGTGAAGTTCCCGGTGCCGGTCGGGTGACCAAGCTCGACCCGACCGGTCAGCACGTCCTGCAGACCTGGACGAGCTTCACGTCGGTCACCGGTGTCGGCGTGGCCAACGACGGCACGCTCTACGTCAGCGAGTTGGAAGCTCAGGAAGCCGCGCCGCCGATCCCGCAGGTCGTCGGCCTGCTGACGAAGGTGTCCACCGGCGGTAACCGGCGCTCGGTGGACGTGCCGTTCCCGGCCGGTGTCGCCGTCGACGCCAGCGGCAACGTGTTCGTCTCCGCCTGGTCGGTGTCGCCGGAGACCGGCCTGGCCGACCCGGGCAGCGGCCAGGTCCTGCCGGGAACCTCCGGTCAGGTGTGGCGCTGGAAGTTCTGAGTTCTCCCGAACGCCGACGAGCCCGGGCCCCTAAAGAGGGTCCGGGCTCATTGGTGTGGGCGCGCTGCGTCGCCGGACCGGAGGCGGTAACTGCGCACTCAATGCCTTTTCATCAGTCCGACAAGTCGCCCAGAGATGCCAGGTAGGGCCAGGTGGGGCAGTGCGGTCAGGTGCCCGCACGTGCCGAGTATCGGTTCAACACGCGGGAAATCGGCCGCAAAGTATTGACGCGGAAGACCTTTCCCGCGCTAGGGTGCCGAATCCTCGCCCCACCCATACTCGGGAGGAAATCATGCGAACACGACGCGTGCTCGGCTGCCTGGCAGCGGGCGCGGCGCTGGTGCCGTTCGCGGTAGCCGCGCAGGCCGACGCGGCGCCCAAGACGACGCCGCTCACGCCACTCACCGTGGTCAAGACGATCACGAATACGCCGATCGGCCCGCTGCAATTCGCCGTCGACGGCTCGAAGGTCTACGTAGCCGATGACTTCCTCGGCACGTTGACGATCGTCGGCCAGAACTCGCCGTTGGTCACGGCGCCCGCGGGCATGGAGCTTGCCGCGGTCGGGGTCGACCCGAAGACGCACGGATATGCGTACACGACCAACGACCAGGAGCACACCCAGTCGTATCTCACGGTCGTTCAGCCCGGTAAAGCTCCGATCGTCGCCGACCTGCATGCCTACGAGGTCAATCACAACCCGGACCAAGTCAATCACTACGGGTTCATGAATGCGTCGCCCCAGTGCATTTCCGAGGTCGAGGCGTTCAATGCGAGCAACCCGGACAATGCCATTCCGGTCAGCTACACCGGTGAGCTGGACACGCACCCCTACGCCGTCACTGCGCTGCCGAACGGGGCGTGGGCGGTCGCCGACGCCGGCGGCAACGACATCCTGAAGGTCGACAAGGCCGGCAACGTCTCGCTGATCGCACTTCTGCCGCCGCAGCCGGTCACGATCACCTCGGCGTTCGCGCAGGCGAGCGGCGTCCCCGCGTCCTGCTTGGGAGCCAGCTACAGCTTCGAGCCGGTTCCGACCGACGTCGAGCGCGGCCCGGACGCCCTTTACGCGACCACCCTGCCGGGCGGCCCGGAGGTCCGGACAGCGGCAACCCGGGCAGCATCTACCGCATCGACGGTGACCACAACACCAAGCGGATCGCCACCGGCTTCAACAGCGCGACCAACCTCGCGTTCGACGATCGGGGCAACGCGTTCGTCGCCGAGCTCGGCAGCGGAACGATCACCGAGGTCCCGCGTCGTGGCGCCGTCAGGTGTGGTCGCCACGCTGCCTGCAGTGGTCGCGGTCGAGTACGCGAACGGTCACCTCTACGCCTCCACCGCGCCGGCGGTGCTGGGCGAGGGTGGCGGCAGCGACGGGCCACCGCCGGCCGGTTCCGTGGTCGAGCTCGGTCCTGCGAGGCTGATTCGACAGCGTCCGACGAGAAGTGACGAAAGCGGGTGGCCAGGAACCTGGCCACCCGCTTTCGCCGATAGCCAGCGCAGCTACTCGGCCAGGCGCAGCTTCAGCGACGTCCAGCTCGTCGCGCAGCGAGGACGGCAGCGCCGTCGCCGA
This sequence comes from Vulcanimicrobiota bacterium, assembly GCA_963715435.1. Lineage (GTDB taxonomy): Bacteria > Vulcanimicrobiota > Vulcanimicrobiia > Vulcanimicrobiales > Vulcanimicrobiaceae > JAFAHZ01. Next base: position 134,199 of record OY970243.1, on the reverse strand, counting down.
TCTTGTCGAACCACTCCTCGATGCCGGCGATCTCGTCGCCGCCACTCGTCGACGTCGACCGCGAGCGCCGCCTCGACCTGCTCGTCGGCGTCATGTCCAGGCCGTCGATGTCGAGCGCCTCCGGCGTCGGCACCCGGCCGATCGGGGTGTCGATCGCGGCGGCCGTGCCCTCGATGCGCTCGAGCGCCCACTTGAGCACGCGGATGTTCTCGCCGAAGCCCGGCCAGAGGAAGCCGCCGTCGGCGTCGCGGCGGAACCAGTTGACGTAGAAGATCTTCGGCAGCTTGACGGCGTCGGCGCCCTTGCCGACCTCGATCCAGTGCGCGAAGTAGTCGCCGGCGTTGTAGCCGATGAACGGCAGCATCGCCATCGGGTCGCGGCGCACCACGCCGACCGCGCCGGTGGCGGCGGCGGTCGTCTCCGACGACAGCGTCGCGCCCATGAAGACGCCGTGCTGCCAGTCGCGGGCCTCGGTGACCAGCGGGACGGTGTCGCGGCGGCGGCCGCCGAAGAAGATCGCGTCGAGCGGCACGCCGTTCGGGTCGTCCCACTCCGGCGCCTTGGTCGGGCACTGGCTCGATCGGCGTGCAGTACCGGCGTGTTCGGGTGGCTGGACGGCTCGCCGCTGTCCGGCGTCCAGTCGCTGCCTCTTCCAGTCGGTCAGGTGCGCCGGCGGCTCGCCCATGCCCTCCCACCAGACGTCGCCGTCGTCGGTCAGCGCGACGTTGGTGAAGATCGAGTTGCCCTTGGCGATGGTGCGCATCGCGTTCGGGTTGGTGTGGAAGTCGGTGCCCGGCGCGACGCCGAAGAAGCCGTTCTCCGGGTTGACGGCGTAGAAGCGGCCGTCCTCGCCGATGCGGATCCAGGCGATGTCGTCGCCGATCGTCTCGACCTTCCAGCCCGGCAGGGTCGGCTCGAGCATGGCCAGGTTCGTCTTGCCGCAGGCGCGACGGGAACGCGGCGGCGATGTAGTAGGCCTTCTTCTCGGGCGAGGTGAGCTTGGCGATCAGCATGTGCTCGGCCAGCCAGCCCTCGTCGCGCGCCTTCACCGAGGCGATGCGCAGCGAGTAGCACTTCTTGCCCAGCAGGGCGTTGCCGCCGTAGCCCGAGCCGTAGGACCAGATCAGCCGCTCCTCGGGGAAGTGCACGATGTACTTGGTCTCGTTGCACGGCCAGGCGACGTCGGCCTGGCCGGGCTCGAGCGGCGCGCCGACGCGAGTGCAGGCCGGGCACGAACGTCGCGCGTCGTCGCCGAACAGCGCCAGCGCCTTGCGTGCCGAGGCGGGTCATGATGTGCATCGACGCGACGACGTAGGGCGAGTCGGTGATCTCGACGCCGAGCATCGGCTCGTCGGCGTCGAGCGGACCCATGCAGTACGGGCAGGACGTACATCGTGCGGCCGCGCATCGAGCCGCGGAAGCGCTCGGTGAGGATGCGCCTTCATGTCGTCGGGGTCCATCCAGTTGTTGGTGGCGCCCGGCGTCGCTGCGGGTCGCGGCTGCAGATGAAGGTGCGGTCCTCGACCCGGGCGACGTCGGTCGGGTCGGAGGCGCACCAGAACGAGTTCGGCTTCTTGTCCGGGTTGAGCCGGACGAACGTGCCGTCCGCGACGAGCTGGTCGGTGATGCGCGTCCACTCCTCGGGCGAGCCGTCCACCCACTCGACGCGGTCGGGCTGCGGTCAGCTCGGCGGTCTCGCGCACCCAGGCGAGCAGCCGGGCATGGGTGGTCGGGGCCGTGATCGAGGCCCGGGATGGTCGACGGTCATGGGTGACTCTCCTGTGCCAGTCGTCGTTGACTGCCGGTCGATGCGTGCGACGCGACCGTGCTGCCGTGCCGCGCCGATGGGACTGGCCTAGTCGCACGACTTTAAGCGCTGGGAGCGCTTCCGATGACCGCGACGTAGTGGCTGCGGCTCTCGTCACAGCGGCGCTGCCGCAGCTGCGTCACATGCTCACAACGCTGACAGCCGCCAGCGGCTCAGGACGCCGGGCTGACCGTCGACATGTTGAAGTCGGGCACCCGCAGCGCCGGCATCGCCGCCCGGGTGAAGTAGTCGCTCCACTCGCGCGGCAGCGTCGGCTCGGTGCGCCCGACCTCGGTGACCCGGCCGCAGCAGGTCGACCGGCGACTCGTTGAACCGGAAGTTGTTCACCGCGCCGCGCACCTGCGCCGTCCTCGACCAGGTAGACGCCGTCGCGGGTCAGGCCGGTGAGCAGCAGCGTCTGCGGGTCGACCTCGCGGATGTACCAGAGGCAGGTCAGCAGCAGCCCGCGCTCGGTGCGGCGATCATGTCGCTCGAGCGACGCGCCGAGCCGCCGCCGTCGAGGATCAGGTTGTCGACGAACGGGCGCGGCGGCGGCGCCGGTGCGGGCGGCCCAGCGCGCGGGTGCGGACCAGGTCGGTGCAGCGCGCCCGTCGCGGATCCAGTCGGTGCGCCGCGATCGGTGCGCCGTTGTCGAACACCGACTGCAGCCCGCCGTCGGACGACGGTCGCGATCTCGAACGGCGCGCATTCGCAGGCCCGGCGCGCGGCCGGGTCGGAGCAGCAGCGTCAGCGGCAGCGCGGCCAGCTGCTCGCCGATCCGGGTGCCGCCGCCGCGCGGCGGAGAAGACGCTGCGGCCCTCTTCGGCGTCGCGGGCCGACGGCCGTCCAGTACGCGTAGATCATCAGGTCGGCGACGGCGGTCGGCGGCAGGATCGTCTCGTACCGCCCGGCCGGCAGGTCGATCGGGTCGCGCGCCCACTCCAGCCGCTGCTGCAGGTCGTCGGTCAGCGCCGGCACGTCGACGTCGGCGAAGTCGCGGGTGTGCACGCCCGGCCCAGGCCGAGCGGGTCAGGTCGGCCGACTTGGCGTTGAGCTCGAGCCGCCCGTCGGGCTGGTCGAAGCGGCGCCGCAGCCCGGTCGAGGTGCCGAGGAAGGTCGAGCGTCAGCTGGTGCTCGGCGAAGCCGAACAGCAGCTCGTCGCGCTCGCCGCCAGCCGCGAACGCCGCGCCCAGCGCGGGCGCGAAGTCGGCGAACACCTCGACGCCGGTCGCCGGCGCGGTCGGCGTCCCAGTCGTCGGCGTGTCGGGTACGGGCTCGACCAGCGGCGCGGCGTCCTCGGCCGGGCTCGGCTCGCGCGCGGCCGGCCTCGCTGGCCGCGACCAGGTCGGCCAGCTCGTCGTCGGTCGGTCGACCGTGCGGGTGACGACGCCGGCCGCGCGTCGCCGTCGACCCGTCGACGGTCGAGATCACGGTGACCGACCGCGTGCGCATCTGGCCGTTCGTGGTCAGGCTGTTGGCCGCCCAGCGCAGGTTGGCCTCGGTGTGCTCGGCGACGATCACGATGCAGCCGTCGGCGCTCGGACGCCGCCAGCGCGGCCTCGACCAGCTCCTGGATCTGCGGCGTCATCAGCGCCGCCCCTCGGCGACGCGTGTTCGAGCACGTTCACGCCGCGGAACAGCGCCGACGGGCAGCCGTGCGACACCGGCGCGACCTGGCCCGGGCTGGCCCTTGCCGCAGTTGAACGCGCCGCCGAGCACGTAGGTCTGCGGGCCGCCGACGGCCTCCATCGAGCCCCAGAAGTCGGTCGTGGTGGCCTGGTAGGCGACGTCGCGCAGCTGGCCGGCCAGCCGGCCGTTCTCGATCCGGAAGAACCGCTGGCCGGTGAACTGGAAGTTGTAGCGCTGCATGTCGATCGACCAGCGAGCGGTCGCCGACGACGTAGATGCCGCGCTCGACGCCGCTGATCAGCTCCGTCGGTGCGACGGCCCGTCCGGGCCCGGCTGCAGCGACACGTTCGCCATCCGCTGCAACGGGATGTGCCCGGCGGAGTCGGCGAACGCGCAGCCGTTGGAGCGGCCGAAGCCGTTGCGCCTGCGCCATCTGCCGGTTGAGCTGGTAGCCGACCAGCACGCCGTCGCGGACGATGTCGAACTGCTGCGCCGGCCACGCCCTCGTCGTCGTAGCCGATGCGTGGCCAGGCCGTGCTCGACGGTCCGGTCGCCGGTGACGTTCATGACTCGGGCTGCCGTACTGCAGCGTGCCGAGCTGGTCGAGGGTGGCGAAGCGACGTGCCGGCGTAGGCCGCCTCGTAGCCCAGCGCCCGGTCGAGTTCGGTGGCGTGCCCGATCGACTCGTGGATGGTCAGCCACAGGTTGGACGGGTCGATGACCAGGTCGTAGCGGCCCGGCGTCGACGCTCGGCGCCTTGACGTGCTCGGCGAGCAGCTCCGGCAGCTCGGCGATCTCGGCGTCGAAGTCCCAGCCGGTGCCGGTGAGGTACTCCCAGCCGCGGCCGGCCGGCGGGCGCGAGCGTGCGCATCGAGGAGAACGCGCCCGCGCCGCGGTCGACGTGCACGGCGGTGAACTCCGGGTGCGATCCGCACCCGCTGCTGGGTGGTCGATGGTGCCGGCGGTGTCGGCGTAGAACTTGTTCTCCAGCACGTGCATCAGCGCGGCGTCGACGTGGTCGACGCCGTCGGCGGCCAGCAGCCGCTCGGACAGCTCGGCCAGCCGGCCGACCCGCTCGGCTCTCCGGCGACGTCGAACGGGTCGATCTCGTAGGCCGAGACCCAGGTCGCGTCGGCGTAGACCGGCTCGGGCGGCCAGCTCGACCGGGTCGGCGCTGAGCACGCCGGCTCAGCCTGGCGGTCGCCACGGCCTGCTCGGCCAGTCGCGCCGCGGCCTCGGCGCGTGCGGTCGATGCCGGCGGCGAAGCCCCAGGCGCCGTCGTGCACGACCCGCACCGCCAGCCCGACGTCCTCGCTGTCGGCGGCGGACTCGAGCTGCCGCGTCGCGCAGGCCGAGTCGTGGCGGTGCGGATCCGTTCGAGCCGGAAGTCGGCGTGCTCGGCGCCCAGCTCGCGGCGCGCGGCTCAGCGCGGCGTCGGCCAGCGGCGCGCGCGGGCAGGCGAGGAAGCGCGGATCGATGTCGGGCACGGCTGCCCGAACCTACTCGGCCGCGCGACCGAGCGCTCCGCAGCGCGTCAGTCAGCTGCGGACAGGCCGCCGAAGTAGCCCTTGACGAAGGCCTGGATGCGCTGCAGCCCGGTGGTGCCGCGCGCGCCGAACGCCTGCGGCTGCCGACCAGCGTTCAGCACCGCCGACCGTCGCCTCGTCCATGTCCGGCGGCGACAGGATGAAGCCGCGTCGCGGCTGGGCTGGCGTCGACGTTGATGCTCGCCGAGTACGCGCCGGCGTAGCAGCTGGCGGCGAGCAGCGCGGCCTTGTCGTCGATCGAGCCGTTGAACAGCTGGTGCCGCACGGCCATGCCCCAGCCGTAGACGAACAGCGTGCCCAGGGCGAAGTCGCCGGCGCGTTGTTGACCACCGTCACGTTGCCGGTGGCCTTGTCGATCTGATCGTCGGCAGGCTGTTGTAGGCGGACTGCGCGTAGGCCGTGCTGTAGTAGACGGTGTTCGTCGTCGGGGCAGTAGCCGAACTTGGTCGGCGCGCTCGCCGCGCGCACGGCGGGATGCGCCGCCTCGGCGATCTTGACGTCGGTCCACGCTCTTGCCGATCGTGCGTCGGCCGGCGCTGTCCAGAACCGGTTGAGGTCCGGCTGCAGGCCACCGCCGCCGCCGTTGGCCTGCGGCGGGTCGGCGTCGAGCACCTGGCTCGAACGGCTCGTTGCCGCCGTTGTCTGGTAGTCGCTGTCGGCTGACGTAGGGCCGCTCGGTGAACTTGCCGGGTGAAGTAGTTCGAGGCGAAGCAGTACGGTCGCGCCCTTGTCGATGCCGTCGGCGACGCGCGGTGAGCCGGTCGAAGCCGTTGCCGTGCGTCGATGTCCTGCGGTCGAGGCCGGCGGTGGGTCGCGCACCTCGAGGTAGCCCAGCAGCACCTTGTCGAGCTCGGCGCTGGTGACCGCGGAAGTGCGGCGCCTGGCCCTTCAGCACCGCAGCCGAGGAACGCACCGGCGGCGCAGTCGGCCTGGGACTCGGTGTCGATCGTCGGGCGGGTTCTGGTCGAAGATGTGCAGCCGGTCCTGGATGGCGTGCCCGAACTCGTGCGCGAACACCAGCGGCGGTGAGCAGGGCCGTACTAGTGCGCGCCGAGCACGGGCACCAGGTGCTGCGGGTCGCGGTCCCAGGCGATCGAGTCGTCGAGCTGCAGTAGAAGGCGTTGTCGACGATCGGAGTTCGGCTGCTGCTTCAGAGGCAGGCGTTGCTCAGACCGGTCCTGCGCCGTGACGTGCGCCGCCGTCGACGGAGTAGAGCTGGCCGGTCAGCGGCGGCAGCGGCTCGCGCCGCCGGAGATCGACGGGGAACTGCTTCCGCCAGAACGCCTCGATGTCGCTGAGCGCGTTCTGACGGTCTGGTCGAATGGCCCCCGTTGGTGCCCACGATCTGCAGGTGGGCGTTCGGCGCCCCGGTGGCGCCCGTTCGAACCGCGACCGAGAATCGTCGCGGTGCCGCCGCCCGGACCGCCGCCGCGGTGAGGCCCGCCGACACCGTGCACAGCACGGCGCAGTTGGGCTTACCGCCGATTCCCACGCGGCTCCCGGGCACGCCGGCTGACGCTCGTCCCCGGGCGTTTCGATCATCCCGGTGCGGTCATCTTTCGGGTGCACCTGTGTGTGATCGCCGAGTTCGCGTCAGGGTGTCGGCCGCCTCCCGGACCGCCCGCGGTTTATACCGCCGCGGGCGGTGGGGACGACTTCGGCATGCAGATCCCCGCCGAGATCACCGCGCTTTACGACCAGCCACCGCGCCCGCCGTTCGCGACCGTTTTCCTCGACGCCACCCGCGCCAAGGAGCAGGGCGGCGAGGAGGTCCGGCTGCGCTGGCAGGCGGCGCGGGAGCGCGAGGGCGGCTGGCCGACCGGCCGGTCGGGCGGTGCGGACGACCAGACGCTCGCCGCGATCGACGAGGTGATCGGCGGGCACCTCGAGTCCCGGGCGAGCACGGCCAGCTCGTCGTGGCCGCCGGCGGGCAGGTGCTGCTCGACCGCGTGGCCCCGCGGCGCCCCGCGCAGCCGGTCGGCCGCTGGTCGCCGCTCCCGCACCTGATGCCGTACCTGGCCCACACCGCGCCGCAGGTCCCGCACGTCCTCGTCGTCGCCGACCGAACCGGCGCGGACCTGGCGACCGTCAGCGCCTCCGCCGCCGCGCAGGGCGCTGCCGCCGACTGGGACAGGGTGCAGGGCGGCAACTACCCGGTGCACCGGACCTCGCGCAACGACTGGTCCGAGCGGCACTTCCAGAACCGCGTCGAGAACAGCTGGGCGGAGCAACGCGCACAGCGTCGCCACCGAGGTCGCCAAGCACGTCGCCGCGATCGGCGCCCAGCTGGTCGTCGCTGGTCGGCGACGAGCGCGCCCGCTCGCTGCTCAGCGCGACCTGCCGCACGCGCTGCCCTCCGACGTCACGATCGTCGACTCCGCCGAAGGCGGCCGCGGCGCCGGTGTCCTCACCGGAGGCGCTCGACGACGCCGTGCACGACGCGGTGCTGCGCGCGGTGTGGCGCGAGCGGCGGCAGCTGCTCGAACGGCTGCAGCAGACGTGGGGCGCCACGACTATGCGGTCACCGGCGTCGCGGCGGTGGTCGAGGCGTTGCGCAAGGCGCAGATCGACACCCTGGTGCTCTCCGACGACCCGTCCTCGACGCTGACCGCCTGGATCGGGCCGGAGCCGCTGCAGCTGGCGCTCAGCCGGGAGGACATCGACGCCCTCGGTGTCGAGCAGCCGCAGCAGGACCGCCTCGACGCCGCGCTCGTGCGCGCGCTGGCCGGTTCCGCGGCGGCGCTGCTGTCACCCCGGACGCCCACGACTACATCCCCGACGGCGTCGCCGGCTTGCTGCGCTACACCGACGCGTCCACCCCCGACCCGTCCTGACAGCCCGACCCGTCCCTGACGGCCCGCCCGTCAGCCCGCCTGGCGCAGCGGGCCGAACCGCCAGAACGACCGGCGGCCGGCCCGGTGCGGGGCCGCCTGCCGCGGCGTCGGCCAGTTCGGCGGCGAGGCCGCGGCGCTCGGCAGGCGTCGGGCGTCGCGGAGGACGGGGTAGACGTCGGTGTCGGCGACCGCGACGTGGCCGGTCAGGAGTACTCCGAGGCCGGCCAGGACGTCGGTGTACTCCTCGGCGTAGTCGCCCAGCGCGGCCAGGCGGCCGAACAGCGCGCGCGCCCGCTCCTCGTAGCCGCGCAGGATCGCCAGCACGTCGCGTCCGCACTCCATCTCCCGCGGACGGCCGGGTCGAGCACCCGGTGCTCGGCGCCCAGGTGCCGGGTGAGGTCGTCGCGCAGGCGCTGGACCGCGCGGTAGCGGGCCGTCCCGTCGTGGCGAACGCCTCTTCGAGCATCCCGGCGAGCCGGCGGTGCTCGGCGGTGAGTACGTCGACGACGTCGGCTCCGGCGCTCATCGTGGGCCCCTTTCCGTCGGCGCGGGTCTACCCGGATGAAGTTCGCAGGTAAACCATCTGCCGGCCCGGTGCCCCAGGCCGCCGGGTCCTTGATGACCTGCTCGGCGAAGGTCCAGCAGGCGCCGGCGGCCGGCGAACCGGCGCTGGTCGAGCATGCTCAGGTCGGCGTCGAGCTGCCCGGCTCATCGGCCGGCGCTCGCGCAGGATCCACGGCAACCGCCCGCGCGCCAGGCGCAGCGCCGCGGCGCCATGTCGCGGTTCTTCGGGGTGTCGGCGAGGGTGAACGCCGTCCAGCGCAGCGCGCTGCCGAGCGGCCGGTGCAGCCAGGCGTTCACCAGCGTGTTCCGCATGCCCCAGCGCCGCAGCTTCGGCGCGTTCACCGTGCTCGGGTAGTGGTGCATGACGAACTCCGGGCGTAGCGCATCTGCCAACCGCGCCGGGCCAGCTTGATCGCCGAGGGTCTCCTCCTCCCCGCCGATGAAGAAGCGCGCGGTCGTACCCGCCGACCTGGAGGTAAGCGCCGCGGCGCACGCATCGACGCGCCCGCCATGAAGCTCAGCAGCACCGCACCCGGGAATGCCGTGGCGCTCCGGCAGTGGGCTCGCCGCCATCTCGACCGAGATCGGGTCGAGATAGCGCTCGTCGCCCGACCAGGATCCGAGCGTTGATCAGTGCCAGGTCGGGGTGCCGGTCGAACAGCTCGACCGCCTGCGCGAGGCCCGTCCCGCTCGTACCACCCGTCGTCGTCGCAGAACAGCGACGTAGTCGGTGTGCGCGCCCGCTCGGCGCCGGCGTTGCGCCCCGCCGCGCCGCTGTTCTCCGGCAGCGCGACGACCTCGACCTGCGCGAACTCGGCCAGGATCGTCGCGGGTGCCGTCGGTCGAGCCGTTGTCGACCGCGATCATCGGCAGCTCGAGCTCCACCAGCCGCTCCAGCGTCGACGGCACCCACCCTCGCAGTTGTAGGTCAGCACGACGACGCTCGAGTCGCTCGCGAGGCTCCGCCTCCGTTTCGCCCCCGGGCTGCGGGGGAATCGTGACGTCGTGACGTCAGCTCAATCTCCTGTCGGTAACCGGGCCGGCCGAAACTCGGTGCGGAACTGGGCGCATACCCAGGCCGAGGCGTACCGCAGGGACACCGACGACCCGCGCCCGCTCGGCGGCTACGTGCGAGCGATGAGCGTCTACGGCGCCGTCGTCGGCGTGCGTCACCGCCGCCGCGGCGGCCACCGGCCGCCGTGGCCCGGAACGGGTGACCCCATGGGACGTGCTACTCACCGGCCTAGCTACCCACAAAGTGTCCCGGATCCTCGCGAAGGACTCGGTGACGACCCCGACTCCGTGCGCCGTTCACCTCTTACCGCAGCCGACCGGAGACGCGGAGGTCGCCGAGGAGGTCCGCGAGCACGGCGGCCTGGAAGCACGCGGTCGGCGAACTGCTCACCTGCCCGTTCTGCCTGGCCCAGTGGATCGCGACGGCCTTCGCCACCGGTTACCTGTTCGCCCCGCAGTTCACCAAGACTGCCGCCACCGTCTTCGCCAGCGTCGCCGTCTCGGACTACCTGCAGCTGGGCTACGCGAGTTTGGAGAAGCTCGCCGAACGGTGACGCTCAGCCATCCGGTTCCAATAGGTGCGCCAGCCCGGCAACGCCGACCAGTCGGCGCAGGCGGGCGGGAACGCCCTGGAGGACCAGTTGGCGCCCGAGCGCGCGGGCACGGTTTCGCAAGCCGACCATCGCGCCGAGTCCGGCGGCGTCGCAGAACGTCAGCTCGGACAGGTCCAATACCAGACGCGTGCAGTGCGGGCGGCGCAGAAGGCTCTCACCGACCTGGCGCAGGTAGCCGGCGCAGGCCATGTCCAACTCGCCGGCCAGGCGCAGCACGTCATCGGCCGTGCGGTCGAGTTCGACGCGCAGGTCGGGCTCCGCCATCACACCTCGGTCCGGGTGGTCGTCCTGGTCGTGGGCGAGGCCGCGACCGGCGTCGGCTTCGGCTGTACGCCTCACGAGTCAGGACTGTACGGCCTGCGGTGGTTCTTCGTCAGGGGGAGTATCCGACGAAGATCTCGATGCGTTCGAGCATCGACTGCAGCGCCGCTTCGAACTCGGTGTCCCACCTGTCCTCGGCCAGGCCGGCCGCCAGGTCGTGCACCGTCGGGTACTTCTCCCGGTCGACCTGGCCGACGGCCTCGACCAGTTCGGCGGAGGAATCGGCCTCGGCCATCTGCTCGCGGGTCTCCGGCGAGCGGGTAGGTGCCAACCCGCCCGGGACCGGGTCCGACGAGGCGGCCGGCTCGCCGCGACCCCCGTCGCTCGTGTCGCCGGTGGTGAACGCGCCGTCGCCGGGCTTGGGGTCGTGCAGCGTCTGCGCGCTGGTCTCCAGCAGCAGGTACCCGAGCAGGAAGCTGTTGAAGACCCGGTAGGCGAACAGCACCTGGTCGTCGGTGAAGCCGGCTCGCGCAAGCCGGCCAGCATCGTCTCGACCCAGCGCAGCGACCGCAGCGGCGGGTTGATCCACGGCACGGACGGCGGCCGGGTGGCGACCAGCGGGAACGCGTGCGGGTGCGCCCGGGCGTAGCGCCGCACTCCGCGCGCCAGCCCGGCCAGCCACTTCTGCCACTCGTCCCGGGGTGCAGCTGGACGTCCGGATCGCTGTCGAGCTCGCGCGACGATCCGCTCGACGATCAGCGTCGAACATCGCGTCGCGGTCGGCCACGTACTTGTACAGCGACATCGCCCGTACGCCCAGCCGCTCGCCGACGGCACGCATGGTCGAGGCGGCCAGCCCCTGTTCGTCGACGATCGCCAGCGCCGCGTCGACGATCCGCTCCCGGCTCAGACCGCGCGCGGCGTACCGGCCCGGTTCGGAGGCGGTCACGGCTCGTCCCGACCAACAAGTACCGACATCCGCCGCCGCCTCTCACATCACAAGATCACACCTCGCTGTTCGTAGGTATGCCCGCTGCACCGTAATGCTCGTCAGTGCCCGGGTGCTGCGGTTGACCGGGTGCGCTGACACCGGGCGCACAGAACGGTCGACGGTGATGAGCTCGAGCCGCTCGATGGCGATCGTCCGGCCGCAGCGTTCGCAGCAGCCGTAGCGTCCCGGCCTCGAGCCGGTGCAGGGCGCACTCGATGTCCGCGAGGGCGGCGGCGGCGCCGGCGCGCAGGGCACGCTCGACGAGCTGGTGCGGGTCGTCGATCGCCACCGTCACGGTGTCCGGCCTGCTCAGCTCGTGGAGCTGCTCGATCCGGAACCGGCGCTGTTGGTTGAGCGCGGCGCGCAGAGCGGGGAGGTGGGGGGTCAGGTCGACGCGCCGGTCGGGCGCGTGGGTAGCCGGTAGGGGCATGGAGGGAGTCCTCGCGGTGAGGGGGCCCGGGTGACAGCGACTCGGGCGCGGATACGCAGGTGGCGTCAGGCGGTCAAGGCAGCGGGACCGGCAGTGGCCGGGCAGTGCTCCGCGACGCCGGGCGGTCCGCGCGGCTGCGCCGGAGTGCGCGCGAAGCCGCCGCGCTCGCCACGACTGCGGCGGCGGGCCGACCACAATGCGAGCGGGGCGGCGCAGGCCAGGACCACGGCCAGTGCAAGCAGCCAGGGGACCGCGGCGCGCACCGGCGCCGCGGACGGCCGGGCGGCCAGGTGCGCATCCGGCAGCGCGAGCGACGGCGCCGCGGTCAGGACCTCGGCGGTGATGTTGGTGGTGACGGTGGCGGCGCGGGCGACGTCCGTGCGGACGACCTGCCAGGCTCCGGCACTGACGAACGCCGCGACGACCGCGAGCAGCGCGCTCAGGGCCAGTGCGGCCCTGACCCGAGCTCGGCTGCTCGTCACATCCGGTAAACGACCCGGGGACGGCAGCGGTTCCGGCGGTTACCGGCGCTGTTGCGCGCGGGCGTACTCGGCCGGGGTTTGCCCGAGCGCGGCGGCGAAGTCCCGGATGAGATGGGCCTGATCGCTGTAGCCGAGGCCGACCGCGAGCTCGGCCCAGTCGACGCCCGGGCCGTCCCGGACGGCCTCGGCGGCGTCGAGCAGCCGGTAGCGGCGCACGACCCAGATCGGTGAGACGCCGGCGAACCGGCGGAACTGCCGTTCCAGCGACCGCGGCGAGGTCCCGCCCCGCTCGGCGAGTTCGGCAACCCGCCGGACGCTGCGGTCGGTCTCGGCCAGCCGCGCCACGTCGCTGACCCGGCGCGCGCCGTCGAGCTGCTCCGGTCGCAGCGCCTGCTCGAGGGCGCCGGCCAGCACCGCGACCCGCGCCGCCTCGTCGGACAGTGCGCTGATCTGCTCGATCAGTCGACCGCCGTCGAGGCGCAACGCATCACCAGCGGTGCGCTGCGGTCGGTGTAGTCCTGCGCCGGGACGTCGATCAGCGCACCGAGACCGCCGACGGTCGTCAACGCCGCCACCGTCCAGCCGCGCCCGCCCAGCCTGCGGGTGGTGACCGAGCGGGCGACCCCGTAGAGCCGGGCTTCGATCGGCCCGGCGGCGTCCTGGCCGTCCGGCGGCCCGACGCTGAGGTTGGCGCCGGGCATGGTGACCACCTGCTGGACGTGCTCCGTCGACTCCGGCAGGTTCCACTGCACCGCCCAGAACCGGTCGACGATGCCGGCCAGCGCCTCGGTGGGCGGGTAACGGGTCAGCCGGACCCGCTGACGCAGTAGCCAGGGGTCGAGGATGCCGCGGGTGTCCCGCTCGACCGGCTCGGGTGCGGCTGATCGTTATGTCGGAAATCTTCAATCGACTCTCCTCGTCGTTGCCGCCAAGATGTTTGCCATGACCACCACGAATCAGACCGGTGCGCTGCTGCACGAGGTACTCGACCAGCTCGCCGGTGTCGTCGAGCACATCCGCGACGACCAGCTGCACGATCCCACGCCGTGCACCGAGTACGACGTCGAGAAGCTCCGCGACCACGTCCTGAGCTGGCTGACCACCTTTGCCGCCGGTGCGGTGGATCCCGACGGCCAGCACCCCGGAGCTGAGCGCCTACCAGCCTGCCGCTGACCGTTCCGGCGAGGTGCGGCAGGCCGCGGCGCTGTTCGACCGCGGCGTGGCCGACGGGGCGGCAGAGCGGTCGCTGCGGATCGGGGAGAGCGCGATGCCCGGTGCGATGGCGCTGGACATGATCCTGTGGGAGTACCAGGTGCACGGCTGGGACCTCGCCCGCGCGACCGGGCAGACCTGGACGCCGATCGGGGCGGCGGCCGAGCAGTCGCTGGCCTTCGCTCCGGGGATGCTGACATCGGACTACCAGGGACCGGACAAGGCCTTCCACGACCGCGTCCCGGTTCCGGAGGACGCGCCGGTGTTCGACCGGCTGCTCGGGCTGTCCGGCCGCGATCCCGGGTGGTCGCCCGAGTCCGCCTAGGCCGGCTCGGGGACACCGCCGGTGTCGCCGCCGGGATCGTCGGGCGTCGCCTCGATCGGCGGCGGCGGGAGGGTGTCCGGTGTGTCGGGCAGCAGCTCGCCGGCGTCGTCGGGCACCGGCTCGTCGGGGTTGATGAGCGGATCCGGTTCCGGCACTGGCTCGACCATCTCCGTAGTCAACAGCGCCTGTCAACCAGGGCTGATCTCCGGCGGCCCGCCCCCGTCAAGATCACCAGTGACTTGCCCGGGCTCTGACCCGGGAGAATTCACTGGTGATCACACCGCGGCTGAGCCGGTCCCGTCGGCGGGTGCTGTCCCAGCGTCAGTTCGGCATGTCGGCGAAGCGGCTGTAGCGGCCCTGGAAGGCGACCGCGACGGTGGCGGTCGGGCCGTTGCGGTGCTTGGCGATGATCAGGTCGGCCTCGCCGGCGCGCTCGGTCTCCGGCTCGTACATGTCCTCGCGGTGCACGAGCATGCACCATGTCGGAGTCCTGCTCGATGCGAGCCGGACTCGCGCAGGTCGGACAGCATCGGCTTCTTGTCGGTGCGCTGCTCGGGGCCGCGGTTGAGCTGCGACAGCGCGACGACCGGCACCTCGAGCTCCTTGGCCAGCAGCTTCATCGCGCGGGAGAACTCGCTGACCTCCTGCTGCCGCGACTCGACCCGCTTGCCGCTGGTCATCAGCTGCAGGTAGTCGATGACGACCAGCTGCAGGTCGTGGCGCTGTCGCAGCCGCCGGGCCTTGGCGCGGATCTCCATCATCGTCAGGTTCGGGCGAGTCGTCGATGAACAGCGGCGCCTCGGCCAGCTCGCCCGAGCGGCGCGCCAGCCGCGTCCAGTCCTGGTCGCTCATGTGGCCCGAGCGCATGTTCGGCAGCGCGACCGTCGCCTCGGCCGAGAACAGCCGCATCATGATCTCGAGCTGGCCCATCTCCAGGGAGAAGATCGCCGGTCGGCTTGCCGTGCTTGATCGCCGCCGACCGGGCGAAGTCCAGGGCCAGCGTCGACTTGCCCGAACCGGGCCGGCCGGCGACGGTGATCATCTGGCCGGGGTGCAGGCCGTTGGTGATCTCGTCGAGCTGCGCGAACCCGGTCGGGATGCCGGTGCCGACCCCGCCGGTCGCGGAGATCTGCTCGATCTCGTCCAGCGTGGGCTGCAGCAGCGTCTCGATGTGCGACGTAGTCCTCGGTCGTGCGCCGCTCGGTGACCTCGTAGATCTCGGCCTGCGCGCGGTCGACGACGTCGTCGACGCTGCCGGTGATGTCGTCGCGCCCGACGGCGGCGTCGTAGCCCATCTGCACGATGCGGGTGCCGGCCTTGACCAGCCGGCGCAGGATGGCCCGCTCGGCGACGATCTGCGGCGTAGTAGCCGGCGTTGGCCGCGGTCGGGACGAGCGAGATCAGCGTGTGCAGGTACGGCGCGCCGCCGACGCGCGCGAGCTGGCCGGCGCGGGTCAGCTCGGCCGAGACGGTGACCGCGTCGGCCGGCTCGCCGCGGGCGTACAGGTCGAGGATCGCGTCGTAGACCAGCTGGTGCGCCGGGCGGTAGAAGTCGGCCGGCCGCATCGACCTCGACGACGTCGGCGATCGCGTCCTTGGACAGCATCATCGCGCCGAGCACCGACTGCTCGGCCTCGATGTCCTGCGGCGGCGTGCGGTCGAACTCGCCGGCGCCGGCGACGCTGCCGACGCGGCCGCGGTCCTCGGCGACTGACATCAGCGCGTGCCTCCCGCTCCTCGCCGGCTCGGCACTCGCACACGCTCGTGCTACCGGACGAGGTCCGACAGTTCGCGCACCGGCGTCGTGGCCCGACGCGTAGGAGCGCCGCGCGCGTCGACGTCACGCGCCGACGCGGTCGGACGCTACGACCGACCTGCGGTCGACGGCCGACGGCTGATCACGCTGTGACAAGCGTGCTGGGGACGCCGACGGCGCCTGTGGACCGGGTCGGTGGACGCACGCTGTGGACGACGCGCCGGCGACGCTGTGGACGGCGCCTGCGCGCGGCGCGCCTGCGGCCACGTCGCACGGCCGTGCGATCGAGCTGCGCCGCCGTGCACGCGCGACTGAGGCACCGCGTCGACGGTGCGGCCGCGGCCGGCGCCGACTCACGCGCGGCCGATCTCGCCGCGATCGGTCCACGCCCCGGATGCCGGACGGGCGTCGACGACGACGGCCCGGCCGCTCGAGGACGGAGCCGGGCCGTCGGCGCTGCAGACGGCTGGCGGTGCGGTCGTGCCGGGTCAGCGACCGCCGGAGGTCGACCGTCACCGGCACGGACGCGACGACGTCGGGGTGCAGGTCGACGGTGACCGCGTGCGCGCCGGTCGTCTTGATGTGGCCGGGCAGCTGGATGCGCTTGCTGTCCAGCAGCGGGCCGCCGGCGGCCTTGACGCGCGCGGCGATGTCGGCCGGGGTGACCGAGCCGAACAGCCGGCCGCCCTCGCCGGCGCGGGCGGCGAGCGTGACGGTCAGCTTCTCGAGCTCGGCCTTGATCTCGCGGGCGTGGCCGAGGTCGCGGATCTCGCGGGCGTCGCGGGCCCGCCTGATCTGGACGATCTGCTTCTCGGCGCCCTTGGTCCACGCGATCGCCGCGCCGCGCGGGACGAGGAAGTTGCGGCCGTAGCCGTCGGCGACCTCGACGATGTCGCCGGCGCAGCCCGAGGCCGGCGACCTCCCGGGTGAGGATGAGCTTCATGCGTGCTCCTATCAGCGCGCCGTGCGAGGTGTACGGCAGCAGCGCCATCTCGCGGGCGTTCTTGACCGCCTTGGCGATCTGGCGCTGCTGCTGGGCGCTGACGCCGGTGACCCGGCGGGCGCGGATCTTGCCGCGGTCGGAGATGAACTTGCGCAGCAGGTCGGTGTCCTTGTAGTCGATGTAGCTCGATCTTGGCCGCGGACGAGCGGGTTCGCCTTCTTCTTCGGCTTGCGAATCGGTGGCTTGGGCATGTGTCGTGTCTCCTGCGATCGATGAAGGCGAGATGGCTCTAGAAGGGGGGCTCGTCGGAGAAGCCGCTCGACGGCGGCGCGCTGCTCGCACGGGTCGTCGGCCGCCGCCGGACCGCCGGCGAGCCGCCGGCCGAGCCCCACGGGTCGTCGCCGAGCGCCGCCGCCGGAGCCGACCGCCGCCAGCCGCCGAAGCCGCCGCCGGACGAGCCGCGCTGGGTGCGGTTGACCTTGGCCGTGGCGTAGCGCAGCGACGGGCCGACCTCGTCGACGTCGAGCTCGATGACGGTGCGCTTCTCGCCCTCGCGGGTCTCGAAGCTGCGCTGCTTGAGCCGGCCCGGACACGATGACCCGCATGCCGCGCGTGCAGCGACTCGGCGACGTTCTCGGCCGCCTGCCGCCAGATCGAGCAGCGCAGGAACAGCGCCTCGCCGTCCTTCCACTCGTTGCTCGCGCGGTCGAACGTGCGCGGGGTGGAGGCGACGGTGAACGACGCGACCGCCGCGCCGGACGGGGTGAAGCGCAGCTCGGGGTCGGCGGTCAGGTTGCCGACCACGGTGATGACGGTCTCGCCGGCCATCGGCCTACCGCGCGTCCGGGCGCAGGACCTTGGTCCGCAGCACCGACTCGTTGAGGTTGAGCTGACGGTCGAGCTCCAGGACGGCGGCGGGCTCGGCCTGCAGGTCGATGACCGCGTAGATGCCCTCGGCGTGCTTGTCGATCTCGTAGGCCAGCCGGCGCGAGCCCCAGATGTCGACCTTCTCGACCGTGCCGCCGTCGTTCCTGACGACGTTGAGGAACGTGTCGAGCGACGGGGCGATGGTGCGCTCCTCGAGGATCGGGGTCGAGGATGACCATGACTTCGTAATGGCGCATGCTGCTGCCAGTCCTCCTGTGGACTCGAGGCGGCCACGGACGGTCCGCGGCAGGAGGGTGGACGGGCCGGACGGCCCGTGCCAAACCTGCGTCAGCTTACCGGATGCTGCCGGCTGCCTACGCTGGTCAGCGTGCCGGCTAGCCGCCGACCGACCGTCCCTGTTGGGTGCGCACGTCCACGCCGAGCGACCTGGCCGGGCACGCCGCGGCAGGTCGGCGCCGAGGTGGTCCAGTTCTTCCTGGCCGATCCGCAGGGCTGGAAGACGCCGGCTCGGAGCCGCACCCGCACGCCGACGCGCTGGCCGCGCGAGCGACCTCGCCGTCTACGTCCACGCGCCGTACGTCGTGAACGTCGCCACGCTCGAACAACCGGATCCGGATCCCGAGCCGCAAGATGCTCGGCCAGCACGCCGCAGGCCGCGGCCGACGATCGGCGCGAAGGGGCTGATCGTGCACGGCGGTCACGTCGGCGCGAGCGACGACCCGCGCGATCGGGTGTCGACAACTGGCGCAAGACCTTCGCCCGCGCCAGCGAGACGGGCGGCTTCCCGCTGCCGATCCTGATCGAGAACACCGCCGGCGGCGACAACGCGATGGCCCGCCGCTTCGACCGGCTGGCCGATGCTGTGGGACGCGATCGGCGAGTTCGGCCCGGGCTTCTGCCTGGACACCTGCCACGCGCTACGCCGGCGGCGAGGACCTGGCCGACATCGTCGACCGGGTCCTGGCCATCACCGGGCGCATCGACCTCGTGCACGCCAACGACAGCCGCGACGCCTTCGACTCCGGCGCCGACCGGCACGCCAACTTCGGCACCGGGCAGATCGACCCGGCCGCGATCGCCGCGGTGGCCCGCGACGCCGGCTGCGACGTCCTGGTCGAGACCCCGCGCCGACGGGCCAGGCCGCGCGACATGCGCGTTCCTGCGCGAGCAGCTCGGTCAGCGCGTCTGAGCACGTCCAGCGGCGGCTGTCAGCGCGGTCGGCAGTCCGGCGCGCGGCGCGGATCAGCCGGCGGCGCGACGGCGCCCGTCGAACGGGCCGCCGGCCGGGTCGTCCAGCCCGCTGGCGCGCACGACGTCCAGCTCGGGACGCCACATCTCGCGGATGACCAGCGCCGCGATGGCGAGCAGCAGCGCGTCGCGGGCCAGCAGCACCAGCATCAGCCAGCCGTAGTCCAGCCCGCGGTCGGGCGACGCTGAAGCCCAGCAGCCACAGCAGCGTCAGGATCCAGACCACGATCTCGCTGACCTGCCAGATCAGGCCAGCCGCCAGCGCGGGCCGGGCGAGCGCGACCAGCGGCACCAGCCACAGCGAGTACTGCGGGCTCCACACCTTGGTGGTGATCAGGAACGCCAGCACCGCCAGGAAGGCCAGCTGGCCCGACGCGGGGCCGGCCCGGCGCGCAGCAGCGCCGACCCACGCCACCCCGCCAGCGCGGCGAGGAACAGCAGCGCGACCGCGGCGCCGGGCGGCGTCCAGGACGGCGGATACCCCGCCGTGCGGAGCGACCGTGGCGCAGGTAGTTGCCCATGAACCAGACCGTGCTGGCCTCGGCGGGCGCGCTCGATGCTGAACCGGTAGAACTCCGACCAGCCGTGCGTAGTAGGCCAGCGGCGATCGGGACGTTGACCGCCAGCCAGCTCACGGCCGCCGCGGCGACCGCGACAGCGACCGGCCGCACCACGCCGGGTGCGCACGGCGAGCAGGACGAGCGGCACCAGCAGCAGCGCCGGGTAGAGCTTCGCCGCGGTGCCGAGACCGATCAGCGCGCCGGCCAGCACCGGCCGGTCGCGCGCCCACGCCCACAGTGCGCCGCTGGCCAGCGCCATCGCGAGCAGGTCCCAGTTCGAGAAGGCGTGGAAGACCAGCAGCGGCGACAGGGCGACGATCGCGGCGTCGTAGGGTCTTCGGCCCGGCCGCGCCGGCGGTGCGCGGCGACCGTGAACAGCCCGCAGACCGCGAGCAGCAGAGCAGGTCAGCGCGCCGAAGACCAGTCAGCCGGGACCAGTCCGGACTCCAGCGTCGAGCACGCCGCGGGTGACGATCGGCGGTGACCTCCATGAAGCCCCGGTGAGCACCGGGTACTCGACCGCGTGGTCGCGGTAGGGCACCTGGCCCTGCGTCCAGCCCCTCGGCGCTCCACAGCGGGACGACGTCGGAGTAGCAGACGTGCGTGTACTGCTTGTACGCCGTCCACTGCGCCGTCCGCGCACGGGCTCTTCTCCGGTACGCGAGCACCAGCGTGACACGCGGCCAGTGCCAGCAGGACGCGCAGCGGGGTCCACCAGAACCCGGCCGCGGCGTGCCGTCCCCACCGTCCGCCGATCGAGCTGGCACGCCCGGGCGACGGTCGGGTCGCTGCCGGCTCGGCGGCGCCGGCGTACTCCCGGCGCGGTCGGCGGCCGTCACCGGCGCATCGATGGTCCTCTGCCCGTGGTCAGGCCATCCGTCGCGCGGCCCGGGCGTGGGGGTGTGCGGCACCGTCGTCCGAGCGCCGAGCCGGAACGAGCGGATGAGGTGGTTCCAGCCGCAGTCCAGGCAGACCTCGACGGCGTAGACGGTGAACGAGCGCAACCGCGCCATCCGTGCCAGATCGAGTCGCGATTTGGCCTGACCGGCGATGCGGCCGAGGTTGTCGCCGTAGACGAAGTGCACCGCCCGAAGCGCGGGCAGGCCGCACACCGGGCAGGCGCCGCGCACCGGCTCGCCGTAATGCCGGGCGGCCGTCTTCAGGTGCGGATGGGCGTCGCACGCCTCGAGCAGCGACGCCCGACCGCACTGCAGCGTCGGCGAGCTTTGCCCGCCGCTGCAGCGCGTAGTCGACGACGTCGCGCGGCCTCATCCCACAGCGTACGACGGCGATCCACACTCGTGGGTGTGCGCCGTGTCGTCTCGCTCGTGCCGTCCCTGACCGAGGCGGTGGCGCTCAGCGGCGGCCGGTTGGTCGGCGCGACCGACTGGTGCAGCCACCCGGCCGTCCCTGGACGTGACCCGGATCGGCGGCACCAAGAACCCCGACATCGCGGCGATCGCGGCGCTGCACCCGGACCTGGTGCTGGCCAACGAGGAGGAGAACCGTCCCGCCGACATCGCCGCCCTGCGCGCGGCCGGGCTGTCGGTCTGGGTGACGCGAGGTGCGCGAGCTCGCCGAGGCGTTCGACTCAGCTGGACGCGGCTGCTGGTCGACGGTTGCGGCCTCGCGCGTCCGGCCTGGCTGGCCGACGCCCGCCGGGCCTGGGCCGGCGTCGCGGACGGCCGACGCCGCCGCGGCGCAGCGTCCGTGGTGCCGATCTGGCGCCGGCCGTGGATGGCGCTGGGCCGCGACACCTTCGCCGGCATCCTGCTGGCGCCGCTCGGCGTCGACAACGTCCTCAGTGGTGCAGCCGAACGGTATCCACGCGTTCAGCCCGGCGGACACCCGCAAGGCCGACGCTGGACGTCCTGCCCGATCGAGCCGTACCCGTTCTCCCCGTCGGACGGGCCGGAGGCGTTCGACGGGCAGCAGGTGCGCCTGGTCAGCGGCCGCCACCTCACCTGGTACGGGCCGAGCCTCGCCGAGGCGCCTCGCGTGCTGAGCGCCCAGCTCAGCTCGTGACCGACTCGTCATGGGACACCGGCCGGTTGCCCAGCCACTGATGCGGACACCGGCGCGGCGCAACTGTCCCGAGATCAGGTGGCGGCGATGCTGTCCCGCCTCGGGATCCGTGGTTCGGACGCCGACGCGGTGCTCACCGACATCAAGTTTCCGGCCACCGGGGACGAGATCCGCCGAGGTCTGACACAGCACGGAATCACCCGCGCCTCAGCTCTCGACGACCTCGGCGCAAGCCCGTGACCAGCCGTTGAGCTTGCCGATCGGTTGACTTGGCCGATCGGTCACTGACACGCCGGTAGCCCGCCTTCTCCCTGATCGGCGGGATCCGTCAGGCCACCGGCGGCCGTCCTACGCGGTGGCGGCCGGTTCCGGCTCCGAACCCGGTGCGGCGGCCTCGGTGAGCGACTGCTGCAGGATCTGGGCGACGTCGAGCACCTCGACGTCCTCGCGGGCCGCGCCGTCGGCCTTCTTGGCGGTGACCGCGTCGGACAGCATGACCATGCAGAACGGGCAGGCGGTGGAGATCAGGTCGGGGTCCAGGCCGAGCGCCTCGTCGGTGCGCTCGACGTTGATCCGCTTGCCGATCTTCTCCTCCATCCAGATCCGCGCGCCGCCGGCGCCGCAGCAGAAGCCGCGCTCCTTGCAGCGGTGCATCTCCTGCTGACGCAGCGCCGGGATCGCGCCGAGCACCTCGCGCGGCGGTGTGTAGACCTTGTTGTGCCGGCCGAGGTAGCACGGGTCGTGGTAGGTGACCTTCTTGTCCACCGGCTCGACCGGGGTCAGCCGGCCCTCCTCGACGAGCTGGCCGAGCAGCTGGGTGTGGTGGACGACCTCGTAGTGGCCGCCGAGCTGCGGGTACTCGCGGCCGAGGGTGTTGAAGCAGTGCGGGCAGGTCGCGACGATCTTCAGCGGCGCGCGCGCGGGTGATCGAGTTCAGCGTCTCGACGTTCTGCTTGCGCCAGCATCTGGAACAGGAACTCGTTGCCGAGGCGGCGGGCCGGGTCGCCGGTGCAGGTCTCGCCCGGCGCCGAGGACGGCGAACTCGACGCCGGCGATGTGCAGCAGCTCGGCGAACGCCCGGGTGACCTTCTTCGCCCGGTCCTCGAGCGCGCCGGCGCAGCCGACCCAGAACAGGTACTCGACGTCGGCTCGAGCTTGGCTCGCCCGGCACGGCCCGGCGGACCTCGAAGGCCGAGCGTCCTCGCATCCACTCCTCGCGGCTCGCGTTCGGACAGGCCCCACGGGTTGCCGTTGTTCTCGAGGTTGCGCAGCATCGACGCCGGCCTCGGACGGGAACGCCGACTCGATCAGCACCTGGTAGCGGCGCATGTCGAGGATGTGGTCGATGTGCTCGATGTCGACCGGGCACTGCTCGACGCAGGCGCCGCAGGTGGTGCACGACCACAGCACGTCGGGGTCGATGACGCCGCCCTGCTCGGCGGTCGCCGACCAGCGGCCGCTGCGCCTGCGCCGACGCCGGAGCCCTCGATGCGCGGCGAAGCCGGACTCGGGCACGTCGTGGCCGTGCCTCGCCGCCCTCGTCGGACAGCTCGGCGTCGGCGCGCGCTCGTCCGGCACCGTCTGCCGCCGATGAGGTACGGCGCCTTCGCGAACAGGTGGTCGCGCAGGTCCATGATCACGCAGCTTGGGCGACAGCGGCTTGTCGGTGTTCCACGCCGGGCACTGGCGACTGGCAGCGGCCGCACTCGGTGCAGGTCGCGAAGTCGAGCTTGCCCTTCCAGGTGAAGTCCTCGATCTTGCCCTTGCCGAAGACGGTGTCCTCGGACAGGTTCTCGACGTCCTCGAAGTCGATCGGCGCGCCGTCGGCGTCGGTGACCGGCAGCAGCGGGCCGAGCGCCGTCGGGCTGCCGCTTGGTCGACGACGTTGAGCGGCGCAGTCGCGATGTGCAGGTGCTTGGAGTAGGTCGACCAGCACCGGGAAGCCGAAGATGACGGCCATCTGCAGCGAGCAGGAAGATCGTCTCGATGCCCTGGTTGTAGGCGCCCGGGCCGCAGCGCCTTGGCGACCAGGTAGGACGCGAACGCCCACTTCGACTGGCCGAACGGGAAGTGGCCGGTGTTCCTCTGCGCGCCGCGGTAGACGCAGCAGCGTGACGACGACCAGCGCGATCATGCCGAGGACGACCCACGCCGGCCCGGTGTGCGAGCCGTAGAAGCGGCTGGCCCGCTGCTCGCGCTCGGGCGCGTTGCGCAGCCGGTTGATCGCGAAGTAGACGATGCCGAGCAGCACCGCGACGGCGAAGAAGTCCTCGAGGAAGCCCGAGCCAGCGCGCGCGCCCGAACGAGCGGGAAGCGCGAAGTCCTGGCTGATCACCAGCGCGCCGTAGGCCTCGACGATCGTCAGGCCCAGGATGACGAAGCCCCAGAACGTGAAGAAGTGCGCGATGCCCGGCACCGATCCACTTCAGCAGCTTGCGCTGCCCGAAGACCTCGGTCAGCTCGCTCGCAGCCGCTCGCCGAGGTCGTCGGTGCGGCCCGGGGCCGGCCGCCCGGAGCGGATCAGCCGCACCAGCCACAGCACCCGGCGTACCGGCGATCGCGGCGGTGACGACCAGCATCACCAGCGCGAACGCCCAGCGCAGTGGCGCCCGGACGGTGTAGTGCCAGTCCACGAACACGTTCCGGTCGGCGGCGGGACTGGCCCGGCGGGTGCGGCGGTCATCAGGTGGACTCCAGGCGGAGGGCAGCTGAAGGACGTGACGCCGCAGCATAAGCGAAGTTACTCGCGGGTAACGAGCTTGCACGTGCTGTGAGGAGTAGTACAGCACCGCGACCGTGGCCGGGACACAGTCCGCGTGGATGCCGACCGTTGCGATGCCGCGCGGGATGCCGGGTCGCCGGTCCGGCCGGTAACGATTCGGCACTCAAACCGGCCCGGGCGCTTGCGTTGTCAGACCCCCGTGCTTGAGTTGAAGGTTGTCGCAGCACGGCAACGGACTTCCAGAGGATGGCAGCGCCCTCGTGACCGCCATGTCGCAGACCGCCCGCACGGTCGAGCGCGCGCTCGCGCTGCTCGCCGAGGTCGGCACGGCCGAGGCGCTCACCCTCACCGAGTGCGCGCGGCGCACCGGCCTGCCGCCGAGCACGGCCCTGCGGCTGCTGCGCACCCTGGAGGCAGCCGGCTTCGTCGCGCCGCGGCGGCGACGGCTGCGTTCCGCGGCCGGCCCGCGGCTGATCCAGCTCGGCGCCGCGACGCTTCGGCCGGCAGGCGCTCGTCGGCATGCGCCGAACCGGCGCTGCAGCGGCATCGTCGCCGCCACCGGCGAGTCGGCCTACCTTCGCATGCGCCGGGCCCGGCGACACCGCGATCTACGTGGCGATGGTCGAGGGCACCCACCCGGTCCGGCACACCAGCTGGGTCGGCCGGGCGGTGCCGATGGCCGGCCTCGCCGTCGGTGCAGCGCTGCGCGGCGACGTGCCCGGACGCGGGCTACGTCGCCGAGCGCGACCGCGCCGAGCCCGACGTCACCGCGATCGCCGCGCCGGTCCTGCGTCCCGGCGGCGTCGCGGGTGCGCTGTCAGCCTGCTCGGCCCTACCTACCGCATCGACGAGGCAGACGATGCACGACTACGGCGCCGCATCGTGCGCGCGCGAAGCCGCAGGCGCTGTCGGCGCTCGTTCGGCGTCGCGCACCCGACCCAGCAGGAGGCTGTCGGCGACGATGATCACGTTCGAGTCGGTCACCAAGCGCTACCCGGACGGCACCGTCGCGGTCGACGAGCTGAGCCTCGTCGCGCCGTCGCGGCCAGATCACCGTGCTCGTCGGCCCGTCGGGCTGCGGCAAGACGACCAGCCTGCGGATGATCAACCGGATGATCGAGCCGACCGGCGGGCCGGATCTGGCTCGACGACCGCGACACCGCGATCGGTCCCGCCGCCGAGCTGCGCCGCGGCATCGGCTACGTCATCCAGCACGCCGGGCTGTTCCCGCACCGCACCGTCGCTCGACAACGTCGCCACCGTGCCGCTGCTGCTCGGCCAGGACAAGCAGAAGGCCCGCGCGCGGGCGCTCGAGCTGCTCGAGCGCGTCGGCCTGCCGCCGGCGCTTCGCCAAGCGCTACCCCGCGCAGCTGTCCGGCGGGCAGCAGCAGCGCGTCGGCGTCGCCCGGGCGCTGGCCGCCGACCCGCCGGTGATGCTGATGGACGAGCCGTTCAGCGCCGTCGACCCGGTCGTGCGCGAGCAGCTGCAGGACGAGTTCCTGCGGCTGCAGGGCGAGCTGGGCAAGACGATCGTGTTCGTCACCCACGACATCGACGAGGCGATCAAGCTCGGCGACCAGGTCGCGGTGCTGCGCGTCGGCGGCAAGCTGGCCCAGCTCGCCACGCCCGCCGAGCTGCTGTCCGCGCCCGGCCGACGCCTTCGTCGCCGGCTTCGTCGGGCGCGACCGCGGCTACCGCGCGCTCGGCTTCGCCGCCGCCGGGCGCTGCCGGTCGAGCGAGGAGCCGACCGTCGCGCTCGGCGCGCCGCTGCGCGCGCGCGCGCGACGCCGCCCGCGACGGCTGGGTGCTCGTCGTCGACGACCAGGCGCCGGCCGCAGGGCTGGCTCGCGCTGGCCGGCTGCCGCGACAGCGCGCTGACCGGGCGACGTCGCGCCCGACCTGCTCAACCTCGGCGGCACGCTCGCGACCGAGAGCGGCACGCTGCGCGAGGCGCTCGACGCCGCGCTGTCCTCGCCGACCGGGCGCGGGGTGGTCGTCGACGACGACGGCCGCGCTGCTCGGCACGGTCACGGCGCCGCGGAGGTCGCTCGGCCAGCGGATCGAGCAGCAGCGGCGCGACCGCGGCGGCGCCGTCAGCGACGGCCGCCGCGAGCCGCTCGGCCGGCGTCGGCCGCAGCTCGTCGCCCGTGGCGACTTCTCGGCGTACTTCCAGCGACCACCGCAGCGAGTCTCAGCTGGCTGTGGTACGCACGTCTGGCTCTCGGTGCTGCCGGTCGTCGTCGGGCTGCTGATCGCGCTGCCGCTGGGCTGGCTGGCCCGCCGCTACCGCTGGGTCTACCCGCCGATGGTCACGATCACCGGGCTGCTCTACACGATCCCGTCGATCGCGCTGTTCGTCGCTGATGCCGCGGCTGCTCGGCACCGAGATCCTCGACCCGATCAACGTCGCCGTCGCGCTGACCGTCTACTCGCGTCGCGCTGCTGGTGCGCGTGGTCGCCGACGGGCTCGGCGCGGTGCCGGACGGACGTCGCGCAGGCCGCCACCGCGATGGGCTTCACGCCGGCTGCAGCGGCTGTTCCGGGTCGAGCTGCCGATCGCCGTGCCGGTCATCGCCGCCGGGCTGCGGGTCGCCGCGGTGTCCAACGTCAGCCTGGTCGCGGTCGCCGGCACGATCGGCGTGCGCCAAGCTCGGCCAGCTGTTCACCACCGGCTTCCAGCTGTCGACGCCGACGTACTACCCGCCGATCGTGCTCGGGCATCGTGCTGTGCGTCGCTGCTGGCGCTCGTCGCTCGACGCGCTGATCGCTGCTGGGCAACCGGGCTGCTCACGCCCGTGGCGGCGGGCGGTGGCGGCGCGATGATCGGCACGACGTCTTCCGCTGGCTCAACGACCCGCGCAACTGGCGCGGCACGACGGCACGACCGGCATCCGCGCCCAGCTCGGCACGCACCTGGAGTACTCGCTCGATCGCGCTGGTCATCGCGCTGGTGCATCGCGCTGCCGCTCGGGCTGCTCATCGGCCACACCGGCCGGGCCGCTGGCTGGTCGCGGTCGCCAACGCGCTGCGCGCGCTGCCGACGGTCGGCCTGCTCGATCCTGCTCGTCCGTGATCATCGCGCCGCACATCCACGGCCGGACCGACGCCGGCTACCTGATCCCGACCGAGATCGTGCTGGTCCTGCTCGCGATCCCGCCGATCCTGGCGAACACCTACGCCGGCGTGCAGAACGTCGACCCGGCCGTCCGCGACGCCGCGCGCGGCATGGGCATGACCGGCGCGCAGGTGCTGCGCCAGGTCGAGCTGCCCGAACGCGCTGCCGCTGATCTTCTCCGGGCTGCGCAGCGCGACGCTGCAGGTCATCGCCACCGCCACCATCGCCGCCTACGTCGGCGCTCGGCGGCCTCGGCCGCTTCATCTACGACGGCCTGGCCCAGCAGGACTTCCCGCAGATGATCGGCGGCGGCGTGCTCGTCGCCGCTGCTGGCCTCGCTCGCCGACCTCGTGCTCGCGCTCGTCCAGCGCTACACCGTCTCGCGCGGCGTGTCCGGCCGGTTCCGCAGCGCACGCGGCGACGCCGACGCCGCGCCGACTGCCGAGCGGAGCGCGGCCGACCGGCCGACGCACGTCCGACCGCCACGGCAGGCGCTCGTCCGACCTGACCCGTCACGACGGCACGATCCACCCGACTCGAGGAGACATCATGAAGTCGCATCCGCGCTCGCGCCGTCGCGGCGCTCGCGACCGCGGCGCGCTGACGCTGGCCGCCTGCGGCAGCAGCGGCAGCAGCCGAGCCGGCGGCGGCCGGCACGAGCGGCTCGGCGGCGCGCCCGGCGGCGAGCGCACCGTCGCCAGCAAGCTCGTCTTCGGCGGCCCGCCGGAGTTCAAGACCCGCGTCGACGGCATCCCCGGCCTGCAGAAGAACTACGGCGTCGACCTTCAAGCAAGCTTCAACGCCGCTCGACACCGGCGGCCCGCTCACCGTCAACGCGCTGAAGAACGGCCAGATCGACGCGGCCGACCTCTTCACCACCGACCCGAGCATCGCGGCGAACAACTTCGTCGTCCTGCAGGACCCGAAGAGCAACTTCGCGGCGCAGAACGTCGCTGCCGCTGATCAACAAGGCGAAGGCGACCGCCGGCGTGCAGGCAGGTCTCAACGCGATCTCCGCCAAGCTCGACCACCGACGACGCTGATCGTCGCTGCACGACAAGGTCATCAACGACAAGCAGGACCCGACGCGGTCGCCGACGACGTGGCTGCCAGTCACGGGCTCGACCGCCGGCCGCGGCACCGGCCAAGGGCGTCTCGCTGACCGTCGGGTCGGCGAACTTCCCCGAGAACGTCCTGCTCGCCGAGATCTACGCCGAGGCGCTGAAGGCCCAGGGCGCCACCGTACGACCAAGCTCAACATCGGCAGCCGCGAGATCTACATCCCGGCGCTCAAGGACGGCTCGATCGACCTGATCCCGGAGTACACCGGCGACGCTGCTGCAGTACCTCGACAAGAGCGCCACCGCGACCTCGTCCGACGACGTCTACGCCGCGCTGCAGACGGCCGCTGCCGTCGAACGCTGACCGTGCTCGACCAGGCGGCCGCGCAGGACAAGGACGCGATCGTGGTCACCAAGGACGACCGCCAGCAAGTACAGCCTGACGTCGATCGCCGACCTGGCCAAGCCGGCGCCCTGAGCGCGTGACTCGGCTCCGCCGCGACGTTCGACCGGCTCTGGTCCGCTCTCGAGCCGATCGGCCGGTCGACGTCCGGCGGGTACCGCCGCTTCGCCTGGACCCGGCGAGGACGCGCAGCTGCGGGAGTGGTTCGCCGGCGAGGCCGGCGCCCGGGGCCTCGACGTCCAGCTCGACCGGGCCGGCAACCAGTGGGCGTGGTGGGTGCCGCCGGGCGCCGGCGGGCCGGCCGTCGCCACCGGTTCGCACCTGGACTCGGTGCCCGACGGCGGCGCCTTCGACGGCCCGCTCGGCGTGGTGTCGGCGTTCTGCGCGCTCGACGAGCTGCGGGCGGCGGGCGTCGAGCCGGCGCGCCCGCTGGCCATCGTCAACTTCGGCGACGAGGAGGGTGCCCGGTTCGGTGTCGCCTGCGCCGGCTCCCGACTGCTCACCGGCGCGTTGCCGGCCGAGCGGGCGCTGGCGCTGCGCGACGCCGACGGCACGGCGCTGGCGGAGGCCTCGGCGTCGCGCCGGCCGGCCGACTCGGCCCGGATCCCGAGACCGCTGCGCCGGATCGGCGTGCTTCGTCGAGCTGCACGTCGAGCAGGGCCGCGGCCTGGCCCGGCCGGGCGCGGCCGTCGGCGTCGGCAGCGGCATCTGGCCGCACGGGCGGTGGCGCGCCGAGCTGCCCGGCAACGCCAACCACGCCGGCACCACCGCGTCTGGACGACCGCCGCGACCCGATGCTCGCCTACGCCCGGCTCGTGCTCGCCGCCCGCGACGCCGCCGACCGGCACGACTGCGCTCGCCACCTGCGGCAAGGTGCGCGTCGAGCCCAACGGCGTCAACGCCATCGCCTCCCATGTCACCGGCTGGTTGGACGCCCGCGCTGCCGACGACGCCACCGTCCGCGCCGTCGTCGCCGAACTCGCCGGCGCTCGCCGACGAGGCCGGCGGACCCTCACCGAGGAGTCCTGGACCGGCGCGACCGACTTCGACGCCGCTCTGTGCGGGACGGCGCGGCGCTGCTCGGCGACGCCCCTGTGCTGGCGACCGGCGCCGGCCACGACGCCGGCATCCTGGCCGCCGCCGGCATCCCGGCCGTCATGCTGTTCGTCCGCAACCCGACCGGCGTCTCGCACTCGCCGGCCGAGTTCGCCGACCGAGACGACTGCCTGGCCGGGGTCGACGCGCTGCCGCCGTGCTGGCCGATGACCTTGTCTGCCCTCTCTTCCGTCCGCCTAGACACCGCCAGACAACCGATCGATGACCGTCTACGCCGCCCGGTACGCCTGGGTCGACGGCAGGCGCGCGCCGACGTGCGGATCTCGGTCGAGCGACGGGCGGATCGCCGCCGTCGACCACGGCGCCGGCGCAGCCCGGCGACGTGCCGCTGCCCGGCCTCGTGCTGCCCGGCTTCGCCAACACCCACAGCCACGCCTTCCACCGCGCGCTGCGCGGCCGCACGTCACGCCGGCGGCGGGTCGTTCTGGACCTGGCGGGAGGCGATGTACGCGCTGGCCGACCCGCCTGACCCCGACACCTACTTCGCCGCTCGCCCGAGCCGTCTACGCCGAGATGGTGCTGGCCGGGATCACCTGCGTCGGTGAGTTCCACTACCTGCACGACGGCGCGGTCGGCGCCGAACGCGATGGGCGAGGCGCTGGTCGCCGCGGCCGCCGAGGCGGGTCTGCGGATCACCCTGCTGGACGCCTGCTACCTCGCCGGTGGCATCGGCCAGGACCGCTTCGCCCGGAGCAGCCGCGCTTCAGCGACGGCACGCGCCGAGCTGGGCGGCCCGCGTCGCCGAGTTGCCGCCCGCTCGACGCACGCCCGGATCGGCGTGGCGGTGCACAGCGTGCGCGCGGTGCCGCGCGACGACATCGCCTGCCGTGGTGGCGGCCGCCGACGGCCGGCCGCTGCACGTGCACCTGTCCGAGCAGCCGGCCGAGAACGAGCCTGCGCCGCGCGCCTACGGCTGACGCCCGACCGCGCTGCTCGGCCGGCGCGGGCGCGCTGGGCCCGACGACGACCGCGGTACACGCCACCCACCTCAGCGACGCCGACATCGGCCTGCTCGGCGACGCCGGCGTCGCGATCAGCGTCTGCCCGACCACGGAGCGAGACCTCGCCGACGGGATCGGGCCCGCCCGGCGACTGGTCGACGCCGGGTGCCGCGCTCACCCTGGGCACCGACCAGCACGCCGTCATCGACCCGTTCGAGGAGGCGCGCGCGCTGGAGATGGACGAGCGGCTGGCCACCGGAGCCGCGGCCATCTTCCGCCCCGCGGAGCTGTCCGCCGCGCTGACCGGGCACGCCAGCCTGGGCTGGCCCGACGCCGGCGCGCTGGTCCCGGGCGCGCGGGCCGACCTGGTCGCCGTCCGGCTCGACACCGTCCGCACCGCGGGCGCGGAACCGGCAGGCCGCTGCTCGCCGCGGGCGCCGCCGATGTCGACACCGTCGTCGTCGACGGCCAGGTGGTCGTCCGCGCCGGACGGCACCGCCTCGGTGATGTCGGGGGTCTGCTCACGCAGGCAGTCGGCGCGGTTCACAGGTGACGCACAGCCCGTGCACGGTTCGCAACGCGACCGTTGGGAATGCTGAGGCCATGACGCTCGCTCTGGCGCATCCGCTGTCGCGGGTCACGCTGCGGCGCGCGGCGGCGCGGCGGCGCGGTTCGTGCGCCGTGCGCCGCTGGCCACAGCGTTCGCAATCGTGCTGCTGGGCACGACCATCGCCTTGCGGCATTTCGTGACCGACGAGGACCCGCTGCTGCGCTGGGCGAGCACGAACGTCGACAACCTCGCCGCACGGCCGCTCGGCTCGCTGGTGGCCAGCGCCCTGTTCCTGCCGGGCGGGGTATGGCTGCCCTATGCCGGAGCGATCGCCGCGACACTGGTCCCGCTGGAGCGCCGGTTCGGCGCGCTGCGCTGCCGCCGGGATCGCGGTGTCCGGCCACGTCCTGGCCACCCTCGTCACCGAGGGCGGGGTCGCGACGGCCATCGCCGCCGGCGCACTGCCCCGCAGCGAGGCCCACCAGCTCGATGTCGGCGTGAGCTACCTGATCTGGACGGCGGCCGGCGCCGCCCTGCTCCTCGCGCCGCGGCGGTGGCGGCTGCCGCTCGGTCCGCCGCGGTCGCCCTCGCCGTGCTGGTCCCGCTGGCGGTGAGTCCGGGCATGACGGCCACCGGGCACGCGCTGTGCGTGGCGATCGGGCTGGCCTGGTGGCCGGTGCTGCGGCGCTGGCTGCGCGCCGGCTCGGTTGTCGAACAGCCGCCGCCGATCCCGCCGATGCCCTCGCGCGGTAGCGGTCGGGGATCTCCTCGGCGAGTATGCGGCGAACATCTCCAGGTTGCGCGACTGCAGCAGCACCCGCCCGGGCCCGGCGAAATCGAACATCCCAGCCCTCGCCGGTCTCAGCGCTCACCGGGGCCTTCGACAGCCCGGAGCTATCGTAAATCGATTCGCCAGGTCGGAGTATGACATCACGCCATCCGGAGTCGATCGTGACGATCTCACCGGGCGGCAGCTCGATCGTGTGTCGGCACGCCATAGATGCTCACCAGCGCCTGCCCCTGGCCACGCGCGCGCGGTGACCGAACCGCCCTCACCTCAGAACAGGTTCGCCAACCCGCCCCGCTGGGTGTCGATCTCCACGCCGTGGAGTTGGCGATCCAGCTGCCGCGGCGCAGGAAGAACGGCCGGTCCGGCGTGATCTCGATCGGCAGCAGGTCGCCCGGCAGCACCCCGGCGACGTCGATCCAGCCGCCCTGTGCCGGCGCGGTGTAGGTGGTGACGAAGAACGAGCCGCCACCGAGGACCGATCGCTTGAGGCCCTTCTTGACCCCTGCCCTCGGAGCGGGCTCGCAGCGCGACGCCGGCGCTGTGGGCGATCATCGCGCCGCCCTCCACCCGCAACGGCTCACCAGGAGCCAGGTGGCAACGCGCGACCGTGGACGACGGGTTGTGCCGGAGCTCGACCTGCATGGCCGGCACCCTAGCCGGATTGCTCGATCAAGACGCGGTCTCAGTCACAGTCGTCCCGACCGGCGTCCTGATCGGTCGTGGCGCGCGTCGGACAGCCGGATCGACTGCGGCGGCGGGGGCGGCACGGCGGCGCCGGATCCGCTGCGCGGTGGCGGCATCGGCGTGCGCGGCTCACGCACGGAGTCGCCGCCGTCGTCCTCGCCACCTCGACGTCGTGGCGAGAGGGGCACGGCGCCGGCGGCCTGGCGGCGACGCAACAGCCGGTCGAGCAAGCGGGTGAGCGTCATGGCGGCTAGCCTGCGCTGGTCAGCTCGCGCCGGCAAGAGTGGTGGGCTGGCGGCGGGGAGGTCCGGGTGACTGGTCCGGCGCATGCCGAGCTCGCCGAGGTGATCGGCCGCATCCGGGCGCAGCCCGGTTTCGAGCGGTTCCGCGCCCAGCTGCCGTTCGCCGAGATCGCCCGGATCGTCTGCGCCGGTGGCCGGCCGGTCGTCCATCTCGCGGTGACGGCACACGGCGGGATGGCGCTGGTCGTGACCGGCCGGGCGGTGACGCACCTGCCGCTGCCCGGGCTGACCCACCTCGACGCCTTCGAGCGGATCACGCGGCACCACCGCGCCTACAGCGACTTCCGCGCCGACCCGCGCACCGGATACCGCCGGTGGAGCGACAGCCTGGACGAGCTGGGCCGGTGGGCGTGGGACCGGGTGATGGGCCCGCTGCTCGACGCGTTGCCGGAGATTCCGGCGGCGGTGGTGATCGCCGGCGGGATGCTGTCCTCGGTCGCCTGGCATGCGGCATGGACGCCCGACCCGGAGACGCCGACCGGCCGGCGCTACGCCGCGGACTCGATCCGGCTGAGTTACGCGCCGAGCATCCGCGCCTGGGGCACCGCCCTGGCGGCAGCCGGGCGGCACTGCGGCGACGCGGTGCTTGTGGTGTCCGAGCCGCAGCCGACCCGATTGCCGCAGCTTCCCGCGGCGGCGGCGGAGGCGACGGCCGTCCTGAGCAGCTTCCCGCCCGACCGGCGGCTGCACCTACGCGCCGGCCAGGCCACCGCCGGCAACGTGCTCGCGGCGCTCCAACACGCAGACGTGCTGCATGCGGCCTGTCATGGCCAGGCCGACCCCGACTTCCCGCTACGCAGCGGCGTCTTCCTCGCCGCGGACCGGCCGTTGCGGCTGGAACAGTTGATGGCCGCGCGAACGCACCTGCGTCTCGCGGTGCTCTCGGCCTGCGAGTCGTCGGTGCCCGGGCGGGCCGCGCCGGATGAGGTGCTGGCCTTGCCGACGGGGCTGTTGCAAGCCGGCGCGGCGGGGGTCATCGCGTCCCTGTGGCTGGTCGCCGACCTGGCCAGCGCCCTCGTCATGTCCGAGTTCTACGCCCGCTGGACGGCCGCGGGGGGCGACGGAGATCCGGGCGCCGCGCTGGCCGGCGCGCAAGCCGGGCTCCGGGACAGCACGGCGGCGCAGCTGCGGGTGCGGATCGGCGAGACCGCGCAGTCGGCGCCGCAGCTGGCCGAGTACGTCGAGCGGCGCCTGCGCGGAGTTGACCCCCAGCGGCGGCCGTTCGCGTCGATCGAGTCGTGGGCCGGTTTCACGCACTGGGGGGCGTGAGGGTGCGCGCGGCGCCCACCGCCTCCCGTGCCCGGCCGTAGCGCACCAGTAGGGCGGCCAGCTCCGGGTCGTGCTCGGCGGCGAGTTCAAGCTGCCGGTCGTCGAGGGCATCGGCCAGCGTGCGGGCCCGGCCGGACTCGACGACCTCGACCGCCTGCTTGGTCGCGCCGACGCGGGCCAGGCAGAACGCCGCCGCCGCGGCGGTCTCCCCGAAGTGGCCGAGGCTGGCCAGGCTGTGCTCAAGGGTCGTCTGCCCGGCGATCATTTCCTCGTCGGCGGCCAGCGACAGCTCGTACGCGCGGCGGGCGTGTTTCCAGCGGCCTCGGTCAGCTTCCAGCTGCGCCCAGATGTGCGCGGCCGTACTGGCGGACTGCGGGTCGTATGCGGTGAGCAGCTCGGGTAGGCCGGCCAGCAGCTCGTCGGCGCGGGCGGCATCTCCGGGGCGCCTCGGTGCACCAGCGCCCGGGCCAGCTGCACCCGAGCGCCGGCAAGCTGCGGGGCACCACCGAAGACCTGATGGCCGCCGGTCATCTGCTCTGCCCGCTCGGCGGCCGAGAGGGCGTTCTCGAACGCCCGGACGGTTGCCTTCAGGTCCTTCGGGTCACCTGTTCGCTTCGCCACCATGTCGCAGGTCACCCCGTACTGCGACCAGGCCATCGCGCCCGGATCCGATCCGGCGGGCCCCAGCCCGCGGCGCGCGGCGTCCAGGGCACGCTCGCGCAGGGCGTCGTCGCTGTAGTCCGAGCGCTGCCAGGCCCGCAGGTAGACGGTGCTGAGCTCCCGGTACGTCGCGGGCGCGTCGTCACCGCTCTGGTGAAGCCCGCGCTCGACGTCGTCGGCCAGCGCCAGGAGCTCCTCCGCGTCCCCGGGCCGGCCGCCGTAGTCGACCCGCTCGGCCAAACGCGCGAGCAGGTTGAACCGGTCGCCGAGCGGTCGCAGCAGCTCGATGCACTCGTCGAGATCGGCCATGTTCCGACACCAGCCGAAGCGCTCCCAGAGCGCTTTCGCCAGCCGGTGGCGTGCCAGTCGGCGCTCGAGGGTTCCTGGGTGCCGGCTCGCTCCAGCTCGACGACGTGGTCGAGGTCCGTCGGGCGGCTGGTGAGCTGGAACTGGTCGCTGTGGGCGTCGCTCACGAGATGCGCGCAGCGTCGCGGAGGCGTTCCGGGACGAGGGCGACAGCCCTGGTCAGCCGGGCGATGGCGACCGGCAGGTCGGCCCGGTGCCGCAGGTCCGGCAGTTCGTCGCCGTCAGGTCGGTAGCGGATCAGGTGCAGGACACCGCACCGGTAGAAGCCGTAGCCGGTCAGCTCCGGTTGGAGGTAACCGCGGTCGAATCGGGATCCTGCACGCAGGCGTCCCAGCGACGGATCTGTTCGTCCAGGCTTTCGACGTCCGGGTCCCCGGCGCGCTGGACGTCGAGATCGCTCGCCGCCTGGATCAGGGCGCTCAATCGGTCGCGGCGGGCGTCCTGCCGCCGCCGCAGCAGGTCGTACTCCTGCGGCGGCGCCGCAGGACCGAGCCGCTCGGCCAGCTCGCGGTGTCCCTGCAGGTCCGCGCGGTGCGCCATCCGGGCGGTTGTCGCCGGCGTGAGGCGGCCAGCCAGGACGTCCAGCACCGCCGCCCACCGCGCACCCGGAATCCGTGCCGTCGGATCGACCAGCGCCCGGACGATTTCCGGGTCGAGCGTCACGGCGACGTCATCGGCGCCGGGAAGAGCGCGGAGCACGGCGGCCAGGTGCGGCTGACCGTCCGGGGACCCGGCGTCCGCTGCCGAGCGCCAGGACGCGGACGGCGTCGAGCGGAATCGGACCGGCCACGCCCATGGCCGCCAGCTCCAGGCAGGCCCGTCGAACGGCCTCGCCGAGCCGGCACGCGATGCCGGTCGGCTCGAACGGGCAGTCCGCAGTCCTCGACCACCGTTGCAGCGCCTCGGCCGGCGCTCCCAGTGCGGCGGGGATCCCGTGGGAGAGGTCCCGGTCGGGAAGCAGGGTGGCGGCTCGGTTGGCCTCGTCCGGTGCCAGCAGGCGGGAGAGCCGCACCGGGGGCCCGAGTCGTGTGAACAGCTCGGGGAGCAGCGGGGACCACAGGGCGTGGTCCACGGCGGTGATGGTCGCGGCGATCCGCAACCTCGTCCTGTGCGCGAGGGCGTCGAGCCGGTCGACGATGGGGGCGTGCGGCAATCGGGAGCCCAGGTCGTCCAGCCAGAGCGCGCTGAGCTCGGCACTTGCCGGCTCCGACTCTTCCGATCCGAGAAGCACGGCTCTGCCCCAGACCGCGCGCAGCGCCTCGAAGCAGGTGCGGCTCGCGCCACTGAGCGGGTCGCCGACGATAAGGAGGGTGCCCCCAGCGCGCAGGCGTTCGCGGGCGAGGGCGTCGACTTGGCGGCCGATGTAGGGCATGGCGGCGTCGAGGCCGAAGGCTGCCGGCGGAAGGTCGGCGACAGTCGACGGCGCCGATGGTGTCGATGGTGTCGGAATCGACCGGGCACCCCGGCGCAGCCTCACCGCTCCGGGGCCTTCCCGTCCGCCCCGTGCGCCCCGTCGGCCCCGTACGCCCCGCCGGCCGTGCCGGTTACCGTGCCCGTCGTCGGCGCGGCGCTCGCACCGGGCGGGACCGGTGTGGAGTCGCCGGCCAGGACCCGCCCCGCGCGCTCGATCATGTCGACCGCGAACCGCTCGGAGAACCCCGCCGCGAACCCGATGACGGCGTAGGGCCCGAGCACGGCGGCGTTGACGTGCACCCCGTCCGCGGCCAGGATCCCGCTGCCGAGGGCGAACTGCGCGACCGCGGCGCTGACCGCGCCGACCGCCGGCCGGAGCAGGGCGAACGCCCGCAGCTGTCCCTCCGAGGCGGAATTGTCGAGGACCAGCCGCCCGGTGGACATCCGCTGCACCACGCTGACCACTGCGCCGAACGCACCGAACACCGTCGCCATCACCAGCGGCGCAGTCGGCAGGAACGCCGACCAGAAGGCGGCGCAGGCGGCTCCGACGGCTGCGACGACCGCCAGGGTCAGCAGCGTGCCGAGTAGTGCTCCGGACAGATACACCCCCCGCGCCCAGCGCTGCTGAACGGCGTCGACCCGGCGCCGGGCGGCGGTGAGCTTGTCCTGGGCGACGCCGATGCCGGTGGCGATGAGTGCGGCGTCCTGCGCCGCCCGCTCGCGATCCCTCGCGGTGCGCGCGACCCGGTCGGCCATCGCGAGGACGTCGGTGAGCACCGCGTACAACGCCTGCATCGCGTCGCGAACCGCCCGCGGCGCCGGCCCGTCACCGGGCAGTTCGAGCAGGTCGTCGCGCACCTCCAGGCACGCCGCCTCGAGCGCGGCCAGGCGCGGGTCCGCGGTGTTGAGGATGCTCTCCAGCCGGACACCGGAGTCGTGCGCGCGGACCAGCGCGCAGCCGCCCATCGTGTGGCTGCAGTCGTAGTGATTGAGGATCCGGCCTTCGGTTTCCTGGAACCGCTGCAGCAGCGTCCGCTCCGCGGTGCGGGCACGCTCGGCCAGGCTCGGCTCGTTGAGCGCGATCCGGCGGACCTGCACGATGCGGCCGTAGGACACCGATGCGTCGGGGTCCGCTGCGATGCCCTCGATCGTCTGCAGCAGTGCGCCGATCCGGACCGCGCGCTGCGAGCCCCCGACCGGCGGTGCCGGGGCCACGCCGTCCTCAGGACGAGTCGAGGTCGTCAAAAGGGTCCTCGACCCGGTCGCTCGGCAGTCCGTCGAGTCGACTGCTGCCGGCACCGCGCCAGGTGTCCTCGAACCCATCGCCGACGCCTTCGGCGATCCCGTGGTCGGTGCCATCGTCGGTGCCATCGTCGGTGCCATCGTCGGTGCCGTAGTGCAGCCGCAGCCGCCGGTCGTCCTCCGTGTCGATCCGGGACAGCTCGTCGGGCAGCGGTGCGTCCTCGACCGTCGAGCGCTGTAGCGACAACCGCACGTCGCCGGCCCCGGCGGCGCCGGAGCCCAGTGGAATCACCGCGTCGCGAGCCGCGGCCGAGACCCGGGCCCAGGTGGCATGGTCGGTGGCCGGATCAAGGTAGACAGCGGTGATCCGGCCGAGCGTTTTGGCCTCACCGTCGAGCACCGCCCGGCCCAGCAACGGCGAGGTCGGGTCCGAACGGAACGCCGCGTCGGTCATGGCAGTTCGCCTCACAGCGGTACGGAGTCGGCGACAGCATAGACGCAGGCTGCTGGTGACGCAGATCACTGCACGGCCCGGAAGTTGAGCCAGCAGGACTCAGTTCCTTTGACAGTGGCTCGCGTCGACTTCCATCATGGAGGGCGAGCAACTGACCAGACACTACGCTGCACAACGAGGAGCATTCATGGCACGAGCGGTCGGCATCGACCTCGGCACCACCAACTCCGTCGTCGCCGTCCTGACCGGTGGCGAGCCGGAGGTCATCGCGAACGCCGAGGGCTCGCGCACCACGCCCACCGTCGTCGCCTTCGCCAAGAACGGCGAGGTGCTCGTCGGCGAGGTCGCCAAGCGCCAGGCCGTCACCAACGTCGACCGCACGATCCGCTCGGTCAAGCGGCACATGGGCGACGGCACTGGAAGGTCGACATCGACGGCAAGAACTACACCGCCGCAGGAGATCAGCGCGCGCGTGCTGCAGAAGCTCAAGCGCGACGCCGAGGCCTACCTCGGCGAGGACGTCACCGACGCGGTCATCACCGTCCCGGCGTACTTCAACGACGCCCAGCGGCAGGCCACCAAGGAGGCCGGCACGATCGCCGGGCCTCAACGTCCTGCGCATCATCAACGAGCCGACCGCGGCCGCGCTGGCCTACGGCCTGGACAAGGGCGAGCAAGGAGCAGACGATCCTGGTCTTCGACCTCGGTGGTGGCACGTTCGACGTGTCGCTGCTCGAGATCGGCGACGGCGTCATCGAGGTCAAGGCCACCAGCGGCGACAACCACCTCGGTGGCGACGACTGGGACCAGCGGATCATCGACTGGCTGGTCGACAAGTTCAAGCGCCGCGCACGGCATCGACCTGACCAAGGACAAGATGGCGATGCAGCGGCTGCGCGAGGCCGCCGAGAAGGCCAAGATCGAGCTGTCGGCCTCGCAGCAGACCAGCATCAACCTGCCCTACATCACCGCGGACGCCGAGAAGAACCCGCTGTTCCTCGACGAGACGCTCACCCGCGCGGAGTTCCAGCAGATCACCAGCGACCTGCTCGACCGCACCAAGGCGCCGTTCCAGAACGTCATCAAGGACGCCGGCATCAGCGTCGGCCAGATCGACCACGTCGTGCTGGTCGGTGGCTCGACCCGCATGCCGGCCGTCACCGACCTGGTCCGCGAGCTGACCGGCGGCAAGGAGCCGAACAAGGGCGTCAACCCGGACGAGGTCGTCGCCGTCGGCGCCGCGCTGCAGGCCGGCGTGCTCAAGGGCGAGGTCAAGGACGTCCTGCTGCTCGACGTCACCCCGCTGTCGCTGGGCATCGAGACCAAGGGCGGCATCATGACCAAGCTCATCGAGCGCAACACCACGATCCCGACCAAGCGGTCGGAGATCTTCACGACCGCCGACGACAACCAGCCCAGCGTGCAGATCCAGGTCTACCAGGGCGAGCGCGAGATCGCGGCCTACAACAAGAAGCTCGGCATGTTCGAGCTGACCGGCCTGCCGCCGGCGCCGCGCGGCGTGCCGCAGATCGAGGTCACCTTCGACATCGACGCCAACGGCATCGTGCACGTCTCGGCCAAGGACCTGGCCACCAACAAGGAACAGGGCATGACGATCACCGGCGGCTCGGGCCTGACCAAGGACGAGATCGACCGGATGATGAACGACGCCGAGGCGCACGCCGAGGAGGACCGCAGCCGCCGCGAGGAGGCCGAGATCCGCAACCCGGCCGAGTCGCTGCAGTACACGACCGAGAAGTTCCTCGCCGAGAACGGCGACAAGATCCCGGCCGACAAGAAGGCCGAGCTCGAGACGGCGCTCGAGCGAGCTGAAGACGGCGCTCGAGCGGCGCCGACTATCGACGCGATCAAGTCGGCGCAGGAGAAGCTCTCGCGGGTCTCGCAGGAGGCCGGCGGCGCGATGTACGCCGCGGCGCAGGCAGCCGGTGCGGGCGACGCGGCCGGTGCGGCGCCGGTGCGCGGCGCCGGACTGGCGCCGGGCCGACGGCCGCTGACGGCGACGACGGTGTCGTCGACGCCGAGGTCGTCGACGAGGGCCCGGCCGAGGACGCGCAGCGACGCCAGTGACGCGACGCCGGCCCGCGAGCCCGAGCCGACGACCGCCGAGCGGGTCGTCGATCCGCGACAAGCGCAAGATCGACCGACGAGCGAGGCCGGCGTCACCGGCGAGCCGGCCGCCGGCTCGGCGGACCGGCAGCGCCGGGCACGGCCGAGCCGGCAGCAGCCGGACGGCCGAGCGCGGACGCGCCGGAGGACGACGCGCGCTGCTCGCCGAGCGCACCGCCGACCTGCAGCGGCTGCAGGCCGAGTACGCCAACTACCGCAAGCGCGCCGACCGCGACCGGCTCGCCGCCGGCGAGCTCGCCGTCGGCCGGGTGCTGGCCGAGCTGCTGCCGGTGCTCGACGACATCGACCGGGCCCGCGCGCACGGCGACCTGACCGGCGCGTTCAAGGCGGTCGCCGACCAGCTCGACGCGGTCCTGACCAAGCTCGGTCTCGAGCGCGTTCGGCGAGGTCGGCGACCCGTTCGACCCGACGCATCCACGAGGCGGTCACTGCACGACGAGAGCGCCGACGTCGACGGTGCCGACGCGACGACGGTCATGCGCCCGGGCTACCGGCACGGCGAGCGCCTGCTGCGCCCGGCGATGGTCGGCGTCAGCGACCCGACGGCCGTCGCCGCCGCCAGCGACGGCCGACGCCGGCGAGCCGGCCGACGCAGCGACGCCGAGCGAGGCGACAGTCGGCGACGCCGAGCGCCGACACGACGCCGCGAGCGACGCCGACGAGCGCACGGCGATGCGGCCGGACCCGCCGAGTCAGCCGACGCCCGACGCAGTCGAGACCGCCGACCGCCCTGACGACGCAGCACGAAGGAGGTGACGTCGAGCGATGAGCACGAAGGACTGGCTCGAGAAGGACTACTACGCGGCGCTGGGCGTCGCCAAGGACGCCGACGCGCCGGACGATCAAGAAGGCCGTACCGCAAGCTGGCCCGCGAGCTGCACCCGGACAAGAACCCCGGCGACGCCAAGGCCGAGGCGCGGTTCAAGGAGGTCTCCGAGGCCTACGACGTGCTCTCGGACGAGACCAAGCGCAAGGAGTACGACGAGGCGCGCGCGCTGTTCGCCGGCGGCGGCGTCGCGGCGGCGGCTTCCCGGCGGCGGGTTCGGTGCCGGCGGCTCGCCGCGGCGGTGGCGACGTTCGACATGTCCGACCTGTTCGGCGGCGCCGGCGCGGCGGGTCGGCGACGGCGGGCTCGGCGACCTGTTCGGCGGCCTGTTCGGCGGCGGCGGCGGCGCGGCACCGGCCGCGGCCGCGGCACGCCGGCCCGCGCGCGGGCAGGACGTCGAGGCCGAGCTGACGCTCGACTTCGACGAGGCGGTGCGCGGCGGCGACGCTGCCGCTGCAGCTGTCCGGCCCGGGCACCTGCCAGCACCTGCCACGGCAGCGGCGCCCGCCCGGGCACGTCGCCGCGCACGCTGCCCGACCTGCGGCGGCTCCGGGTTCGTCAGCCGCAACCAGGGCGCGTTCGGGTTCAGCGAGCCGTGCCGCGACTGCCGCGGCACCGGCCAGCTCATCGACGACCCGTGCCCGGACTGCGCCGGCAGCGGCGTCACCACGCAGACCCGCACCATCACCGTCCGGGTCCCGGCCGGCGTCCGCGACGGCGCGCACGCTGCGCATCGCGCGGCAAGGGCACGCCCGGGCCGCGCGGCGGCCCGGCCGGCGACCTGTTCGTCAAGCGTGCACGTCCGCCCGCACGAGCTGTTCGGCCGCAGCGGCGACGACCTGACGCTGACCGTGCCGGTCACCTTCCCCGAGGCGGCGCTCGGCACGACGCTGCGGGTGCCGACCCTCGACGGCAGCGTGTCGCTGAAGGTTCCGCGCCGGGCACGCCGTCCGGGCGCACGCTGCGGGTGCGCGGCCGCGGCGTGCCCAAGCGCGAGCGGCGGCACCGGCGACCTGCTCGTCACCGTCGAGGTGGCGGTGCCGCAGCAGCTGACGCGGCGAGGCCCGCGAGGCGCTGGAGAAGTACGCGGCCGCGCAGCCGGACGACCCGCGCCCGCAGATCACCGCCGCGCTCGACCCAGCCGGCGCGCGGCAGGGGCGAGCCGATGGCTGATGCCGACGTCCGCCCCACGACGTGCCCGAGGACGCGCCGGTCTTCGTCATCTCGGTGGCCGCGCAGCTGGCCGGCATGCACGCGCAGACGCTGCGCCAGTACGACCGGCTCGGGCTGGTCACGCCCGGCCGGACCGTGCGGCGGCGGGCGGCGCTACTCCGCCCGCGACGTCGCCCTGCTGCGCGAGGTGCAGCGGCTCAGCCAGGACGAGGGCGTCAACCTCGCCGGCATCAAGCGCATCATCGAGCTCGAGTCGCAGGTCGACGCGCTGCGCGCGCGGGTCGCCGAGCTGCGCCCCGAGCTCGAGCAGGCGCTACGCCGAGCTCGACGCGGCACCGCCGCCCGTCCACCGCCCTGGTGGTCTGGCAGCCGCGCAATCCGCGATAGCCGCGGGTCGGCGGGCGCGGCCGACCGTCGTCGCGACGACCGGTCACGGGGACAGGATGCGGCCGGCGTCGGTCAAGGCGCGGTTCGCCCGCTGCATGGCGTCGCCCGGCGCCGCGCCCGACAGCGCGCGTTCCGCGCGGAGCAGTGTGGTTGCCGCGGCCTCGGTGCGCCGCCGCAGCGTGTCGTCGGGCGCCTCGACTGCCCCGACCGGGACGGCGAAGCTCAGCTCGGCGGCGCGGTTCCACAGTTCGACGGCGGCCGCGCCCACTGCGTCGACGGCGGGCAGCGTCGCGCCCCGCGGTGGGAACAGCTCGGTCATCACCTGGTCGACGAGGGTAGCAGGTTGTCCGTCGCCACCCGGGCGGCGACCGCGCGGCTTGGCGGGCTGGTAGCCCGTCGTGGCCGAGGGCGCGGAGGAACGCTGCGTCCCGGCCAGGACGGTGGCGCCGCGGCGACGACCAGGGCGCGTTCGCTGCCGCGGACCGCAGGCCCGCGAGCAGGCCCACGCCGCACCGAGGAGGGTGTCCAGCAGGCGGGCTTCAGCCAGATGCCAGTCGCCCGGGTGGGGGATGTTGAGCATCAGCAGCATGAGCGGGGTGATGAACGCGACCGCCAGTCCGTAATTGACCCGGATCAGCGCGATGGCGCAGGGCGCCGACCACGCCGGCGGCGACGACCAGGCACCAGGACGCGGGCGACGGCGATCGACGATCACGGCCCCGAGCAACACGCCGATGACCGTGCCCGCGATCCGCAGCACCACCGACGTCGCCGACAGCGCGAGCTGAGGCTTGACGACGATCGCGACGTGACCACCACCCAGTAGCCCTTGTCCAGCCCGAGACCGCGGGCCAGCGCCAGCCCGGCCGCGGCGGCCAGGGCGAACCGAAGCGAATACCGCAGCCAGAACGACGACGGGTCCAGGTTGGCGCGCAGGTTCTCGAGGACGTGCCAGCCCGGGCTGCCGCTGCAGCCGAGCTGGTGCTGGCCCACTCGGCAACCTGCGCGGTGCGCCCGGTGAGGATGACGTCGCAGGATTCCGACGAGGGTGACCAGTAGGGATCCGGCCGGCTCGGGACCGGCGTCGGTGACCGCTGGTGCAATCCCGGCATCCGCGCCGCGAAGCGCCCGGCGGCGGCGCTGGATGGCCGCACCGGCCTTCGTGTAAGCGGTGGCGAGCTGCGTGCACCTGTTCGCGGACGCCGTCGTCGGGCACGCCGTGCCGGCCAGCGCGATCGCGGCACTGCGGGCCCGTTCAGCGGCGATGCCCAGAGCCCCGCAGCCGTGTCCAGCGTCCCGGCACCGCGGGCGGTCCGTGCTGCCGCACAGCGCGCCAGTAGGTCATGGCACCGGCCTCGTGCCCGACCGTCTCGGCGTGCGAGACAGCCCGCTCGACGTCCGAGGCGGGGGCTCCGGCGGCGGCCAGCCGCAGCAGGTCACCGACCGCGGCGACGTCGCGGGCCAGCGCGCGCCGGACCGGCCGGTGGGCGTCGAACGGCCATAGCGCCACCACGACGACGATCACCCACGCCCCGCCGAGCGCCACGAAGCCGGCGTAGCGGCCGGCGTGGACGGCGTCCCGGCGCGGGCAGGCCCAGGCCGATGACGAACATGATCGCCGCGAACCAACCGGCCCGCTCGACCACCGGGCCGACCACGCCCGCGTACGCCGCGAGCAGCGACCCAACCGAACAGCGACGGGACGCTCCACCAACCGGCCGCGGCCGCCGACGTGCCCAGCGCGACGCCCACCGCGCAGCCGCCCACACCGCCAGAGCGTGACCGCCCGGCTGGAGTAGCGGCCGACGCCCTCGGCCAGCGCCATATTGAGCGCGCCCATGCGGCGACCATGCCGGCCAGGCCTGCCCGGTCGCGACCCCGAGGACCAGCGGACCCGTCACGACGGCGCGAAGCGCACCCCGGCGGCCGGGTCCAGTCCCCGCCCGGTCGAACCGGGTCGCCGAACGCAGCACCGGCTTGACCACGGCGCTGGCACTGGCGTGCCGGACGCTCGTCACG
The DNA here is from genome assembly GCA_963715435.1 of Vulcanimicrobiota bacterium. Taxonomy (GTDB): domain Bacteria; phylum Vulcanimicrobiota; class Vulcanimicrobiia; order Vulcanimicrobiales; family Vulcanimicrobiaceae; genus JAFAHZ01. Next base: position 89,425 of record OY970243.1, on the reverse strand, counting down.
GCCTGCATTGTTCACGGCCGCCACGATGTGAGCGGACGTTCACGGCGGCTGCGGCAGTGCTCCCGTGTAAGCCCGCCACAGCAGGGCGTAGATGCCTTCGGCGCGCACCAGCTCGTCGTGCGTGCCGACCTCGCACGACCCGGCCGGCGTCGAGCACGACGATGCGGTCGGCCCGCGCCGCGGTCGTCAGCCGGTGCGCGACCACCAGCGTGGTGCGCCGCCGGGTCAGCCGCGCGGTCGCCTCGGTGACCGCCGCCTCGCTGGCCAGGTCGAGCGCGGCGGTCGCCTCGTCGAGCAGCAGGATGTCCGGGTCGACCAGCTCGGCGCGGGCCAGCGCGATCAGCTGCCGCTGCCCGGCCGACAGGTTGCGCGCCGCGCTCGCCGACCTCGGTGCAGGTAGCCGCCGGCCAGCGCCGGCGATCATCGTCGTGCGCGCCGACCGCGCGGGCCGCCGCCTCGACCTCGGCGTCGGTGGCGTCGGGCCGGCCGTAGGCGATCGCGTCGCGCACCGTGCCCGGCGACAGGTAGGCCTCCTGCGGCACGACGCCCGAGCCGGTGCCGGTACGCCGCGAGGTCGAGGTCGCGCAGGTCGCTGCCCGTCGACGCAGACCGCGCCGGAGGTCGGGTCGTAGAACCGGGCGACCAGCTTGACGACGCGTCGACTTGCCGGCGCCGGTCTCGCCGACCAGCGCCACCGTCTCGCCCGGCGCGACCGCGCAGGTCGACGCCGCGCAGCGCCTCGGTCGGTCGCGCCGGCGTAGGCGAAGTGCACGTCGCGCAAGCGCGATCGCGCCCGCGCAGCTGCCGCCACCGGCAGCGGGTCGCTCGGCCAGCGGCGTCGAGGTCGGGCGTGCGCAGCAGGTCGCGCAGCCGGCGCAGGCCCGACCGTCGCCTGCTGGTAGCCGTCGAACACCTGCGACAGCTGCTGCACCGGGGAGAAGAACGCGTCCAGGTAGAGGAAGAAGGCGATCAGCGACGCCGGCGCTGACAGCGTGCCGTCGCGCAGCCGCGACGGCGCCGAAGCCGAGCACCAGCGCCGCCGGCGACATCGCGACAGGAACTGCACGAACGGGAAGTAGGTCGCGATGTAGCGCTGCGCCCGCAGCCGGGAATCGCGGTAGCGCACTGCGGGACGCGAGAACTGTCGTCGGCGTTGCGCGCCCTCGCGGCCGAACGCCTGGGTGACCCGCACGCCGGCGACGTTCTCCTGGAGCTGGGCGTTGACCGCGCTGACCCGCTCGCGGGCCTCGATGTAGGCCGGCACCGCCAGCGCGCCGGAACAGCAGGTGGCCGCGACAGCACCGGCAGCATCGCGACCAGCACCAGCGCCAGCCCGGCGTCGAGCAGCAGCAGCGCGACCAGCACGCCGACGATGGTCAGCAGGCTGACCAGCGCCGTCGACCAGCCCGGTCTGCAGGAAGTTCGACAGCGCGTCGACGTCGGTCGTCATCCGGGTCATGATCCGGCCGCCGAGCTCGCGCTCGTAGTAGTCCAGGCCCAGCCGCTGCAGATGCGCGAACGTCTTGACCCGCAGCAGGTAGAGCAGCCGTTCGCCGGTGCGGCCGGTGACCCGCTGCGCCGGCCGATGCTGATCGACCCAGTCGGCCAGCAGCGACGACCAGGGCGACCGCCGAGACACCGTCAGCAGCGTGCGCGCCGATGCGCGGCTGACGCCGTGGTCGATGCCGGTGCGGACCAGCGCCGGCACGCACCAGCTGCGCCACGGCGTCGAGCCCGACCAGCACCAGGCCGACCAGCAGGACCCAGCCGCAGCGGGCGCACCAGGCGCCGCAGCCCGAACTGCGGGATCCGGCCGCTGCGGCGAGCGCGTCCGGGATGTCGCGGCTCGTCGGTGGCCGGCGGCAGCGCGGCGACCTGCGCCAGCAGCTCGCGTCGGTGGCCGGAACGGCCGCGAGCAGCGCCTCACCGCCGCCGCGTCCGGCCGCCGCGCCGCGCGGCTCGCGGCCGCCGCGCCGACGGCGCGCCGCGCTGGCCGTGGCCGACGCCGTCGGCGCCGTGCGCCGCCAGCGGCGCGGCGCGACGCCCACGGGTCGGCGTCGATGCGCGCTCGGCCAGCCGGCCGGCGTCGACGCCCTCGGCGTCCTCGCCCGGGCCCGACAGCAGCAGCCGGAACAGCGGGCAGCGCTCCTCCAGCTCGGCCGTAGGTGCCGACGTCGACCACCCGGCCGCCGTCGAGCACCGCGATCCGGTCGGCCAGCGTCGAGGCGTGGAGCGGCGGTGCGCGACCAGCAGCGTGGTGCGGCCGCGCGTCGACGCTGGCGCAGGGTCGCGTTGATCTCGGCCTCGACGCGCGGGTCGACCGCGCGACGTGGCGTCGTCCAGGACCAGCACCCGCGGGTCGGGCAGCAGCGCCCGGGCCAGCGCGATGCGCTGGCGCTGGCCGCCGGACAGGGTCAGCCCGCGCTCGCCGACGACGGTGTCGTAGCCCTCGGGCAGCGCGCGGATGAACTCGTCGGCCTCGGCGGCCCGGGCCGCGGCGTGCGACCTCGCTCGTCGGTGGCGTCCGGGCCGGCCGTAGGCGATGTTGGCCGCGACCGTGTCGGAGAACAGGAAGCTGTCCTCGAACACCACGCCGAGCCGCGATCGCAGCGAGGCCAGCCGCGGCGTCGCGCACGTCGACGCCGCCGACCCGCACCGCGCCGGCGTGCACGTCGTAGAAGCGCGGCAGCAGCAGCGCGACCGTCGACTTGCCCGAGCCGGCGCCGCCGACCAGCGCGAGGGTCTCGCCCGGGCGCGACGCGCAGCGAGACGTCGTGCAGCACCGGCCGGCTCGCGCGTGTAGCCGAAGCGGACGTCGTCGAGCTCGACGCCGACCGGCCCGTCGGGCAGATCGACCGCGTCCGGCGCGTCGACGATGGCCGGGGCGGCGTCGACGACGTCGAGCACCCGCTCGACGCCGGCCCGGGCCTGCTGGCCGATGGTCAGCAGCGCGGTGAGCTGGCGGACCGGCCCGACCAGCTGGGCCGAGGTAGGTGCTAGAAGGCGAGGAACGTGCCGAGGGTGATGTGGCCGTGCAGCGCCAGCCAGCCGCCGAGCAGCAGCACGCCGACCTGGCCGAGCGCGGGGATGGCCTGCAGCGCCGGGGCGTAGCTGCGCCTGCAGCCGCACGACCCGCATCCGGCTGGCGAACAGCCGGCGCGCGCCTGCGCCTCGAGCTCGGTCGAGCTCGCGGCGCTCCTGCCCGAAGCCCTTCACCACGCGCACGCCGGTGACGGCCGCCTCGACCTGGCCGACCAGCACCGCCGGCCTGCTGCTGGGCGTCCCAGTTGGCCGGGAACAGGTCGCGTGCGCGAGCGGGCGGCGACGAACCACAGCGCCGGCGCGACGGCGAGGGCGACCAGGGTCAGCAGCGGCGAGAGCACCGCCATGATCACCAGCGAGACGACGAACAGCAGCGACGTTGCTCGACAGCATCGGCAGGAACGACAGCAGGCCCTGCACGAGGCCGATGTCGGTGATCGAGCGGCTGACGACCTGGCCGGTCTCGAGCTCGTCCTGGGCGGCGCCGTCCAGCCGCGACAGGCGCGGCGAAGACGTCGGCGCGCATGTCGTACTGCACGTCGAGCGACAGCCGGCCGGCGCTGTAGCGGCGGGCGAAGGTGAGCAGGTATGGACAGCAGCCGCGAGGGCGATCAGCGCCCACGACGAACGGCGTCGACGCTCTGCTGGCTGTCGGGCGGTGACATCGTCGATCGACCTGCCGGATGATCAGCGGGACGGCGGCGCTGACCAGCGCGCCGACCAGCGCGGCGGCGAACGCGGCGATCGAAGTCGCGGCGGTGGCGCAGGCAGTAGCCGGTCAGCCGCCGCAGCCAGCCACCGGTGTGCACGTCCGCCCACAGTAACCGCGCACCGACACCCGCGGTTACGCCTGAGTTGACGGCGACACGCCGGTGTCGCTCGTCAACTCAGGCGTAACCGCGGGTACCGGCAACGGCGCTGGCCGTCCTTCGGCGTTCGGCGAACCGGCGGTCTTTGGCGCGGTTGCCGCGCACCGCCATGTCGCACCACCGCCGCCGTCCCGCCCCGACGAACAGCCAGCCGCAGCCCGCCCCGTCGCAGCGTCCGACCGTCGAGGGGCCGGCGCCTTCGAGCAGCCGGCCCGCGGCCAGGGCCGCCGCGTCGACCGCCGCCAGCGGTCCCGCGCCGATCTCCACCCGGACGGCGTCGCCGGCGAACCGCCAGCTTGCCCGGGTCCTCGCCGCGGCCAGGTACCGGTGCACCTCGGCCAGCGCCGCGGCATCCCGGGCGGTCAGCACGGCATACAGGGCGCCGCGCAGCCCGAGCGGCGACCAGCGCCGCGTCATCGGTGGCCCGCGGCGCCGCGTCGAGCAGACCCGTCTCCCGGGCCCACAGCGCCAGCACCCAGGGATCGACGAGGTAGTCCCTCGGCGTGGCAGTGCCCCAGCCGGCGACGGTGTTGCACAGTTCCAGCGCCGGGTCACCGGCGATCTGGTCGGGCAGCCGCCGGCCCTCCACCAGGTGGCTGCTCATTGCCCTAGGCTAACCGGATCGCAGCCCGAAGTGGTTAGCGCGGGACGGGGGGAGGCGCCGTGCGTTTCGTCCTCGCGCTGGCCGGGCGCGCGATGCGCTACCGCCCGGGTGGCTGGCTGCTGCTCGCGGTCGGGGTGGCGCTCGCGCTGGCGATCCCGGTGGCCGCCTCGGGCGCCGCGACGACGGTCGCGGCACAGACGCTGCGGCGGGCGTTCGGCTCGCTGCAGCCGGCCGACCGGGCGATCACCGTGACCCAGCAGCGGCCGCACGGCGCCGCCGACCCGACCGCGCTGGTGCAGCGCCAGCTGGGCCGGGTCTCTTCGGCGCCCGTCCGGCGCGAGGTCGTCTTCCGCGAGCTGACGGTCCAGGGCAGCGAGTTCTTCCTGGCCGGTGCCGACCGGCTGGGCACCGGCGTGCGGCTCGCGTCGGGACGCCTGCCGCAGCACCTGCACGCCGCAGCGCTGCGAGGTCGTCCAGCTCGGCGGCGGCGCCGGACTGGCACCGGCCGCCGCCACGCTCGGCGTGGTCGTGGTGGGCCGGGCCGAACGCAGCGACCCGCACGTGGTGAGCGGCCCCTTCGATACCGGCGGCGTCCCCCTGCTGCTGGCCGGGGACGTGAACGGGCTGTCGCAGTTGGCCGCCCTGCAGCTGTTCGGCCGCACCTACGCCTGGGTCGTGGCGCTGGACGCCGACCGGGTGCTCGCCAGCGGTGTCCCGGGTTACATCGCGCTGTCCGGACAGGTCGCGGACGCCATCACCGCGCAGGTGCCGAGCACGTCGGTGTTCCGGCCGGACAGCGCGCTGCAGGCCCAGAACACCCGCGCCGGACTCTCGACCCGCCGCTTCGGGCTGCTCGGCGGGTCCGCCGCGGTGCTGCTGCTCGGCTTCGCGGCGCTGGCCGCGGTCAGCCTGCGCCGCGGCCACCGGCTGCTCGTCACCGTGCTACGCCGGCGCGGTGCCGACCCGGGCGCAGATCGGCGTGCTCACCGCGGTGCAGTCCGGTGTCGCCGCCGTGCTCGGCGGCGCTGCTCGGCTGCGCGCTGGGTGCGTCGATCGTGGCAGGTTCTGGCCGTCGGGGCGGACATCCCCGCGGCACGCACCGCCGGGCACGCGCTGGCCGCGGCCGCCGCGGGCTGCGCGGTGCTGATGGTCGCCGCGGCCGCGATCGCGGTGGCGGTCCTGCTCTGCCCGCCCGACGCGGGACGGCCCGTCCGGCAGGCCCTGGACGTGATCGCGGTGGCATGCATCCTCGCCGCGGTGCTGGCCGCCGACCGGGGCAGCACCGACCTGTCCGCGCGGCTCCGACCCGCTGGTGATCGCGCTGCCGGTTCTGCTCGTCGGTCGCCGGCGGCATCATCGCCGCCCGGCTGTGGGTGCCGGCCGTCCGGCTCGTCGAGCGGCTCCTCCCCGCGCCGCTCGCTGGCCGGCCGGCTCGGCCTGCTCGGCGGGGTGCGGCGCCCGTTGCGGCCGGTGACCACGGTCGCGCTGCTGGCCGCGGCGGTGGCCGCCGTCGTGTTCGCCGGCGGATACCGGGCCACCCTGTTGGCCGGCGCCGCGGACGAGGCCGCGTATGCCATCCCGCTGGACGCCCGGCTGACCACCGGGAACAGCCTGGTGCAACCGGTGACCACGGCCGCGGCGCTGCCCAACGGCGATCACCGCCTACGGGGTCACCCGCAGTGCCGGCATCGTGCGCTCCCGCGACGGCAGCGCAAACAGCATTCCGATCGTCGGCGTCGACCCCGCCGCCCTGCCCAGGCGGCCCGCTGGACCGCACCACCGGCTCGGCGACCGCGCCGCCCGGTGGCCGGGCGGCTGACCGTCCCCGCGCCCGCCGGCGCGCCGACGCTGCCCGCCGGCGGCCCGGCCAGATCCGCATCGAGGCGCGGCCTTCGCGGTCGCCGAACGCGCAGCTCACGCTGTCCGTGGCCGGGCCGCACGGCCTCGAACGCGGAGTGACGCTGCACCGTCGGCCGGCGGCGCGCTCACCGGCCCGCTGCCCGATGTCGGCGGCCCGGCCCGGGTGGTCGGCATCGCGCTGCGCGAGGATCCGGCCTACGCCACCCGCCACGAGCACAACGTCGGTGAGGGCACCACGGACCAACCCGTCGTCACCGGCGCGCTGACGCTCTCCGGCGGTCACCGCCGACGGGCGCTCGCATCAGCTGGGACTGGTCGCCGTGGACGTCGGCGCCGGCCGCGGTCACCGCCACGCCCGCCGGCCTGACCGCCACCTACCAGCTGCTCGGCGCGCCGGTCGTCGTCGCGCCCGGCCCGGCCGCCCCGCCGGTCACGCCGGTCGTCACCGACCCCGCCACCGCGGCCGCCGCGGACACCGGCGGCCGGCTGGTCGTCGTCCTCGGCTCGGCGACCGTCCCGGCGCAGATCGTCGCGACGATGCCGCGGCTGCCCACGGTCACCGGCGCTTCGTTCCTGCTCGTCGACCGTGCAGCGCTGGCGCAGCTGCTCGACCGGCAGCAACCCGGCACCGGCGCGGTCGGCGAGCTCTGGCTCGCCTCGCAGCGCTCCGACCTGGGCACGGTCCTCGCCCGGCCCCGTTCGCGCAGGCTCGACGTGCAACTGCGCCCGCCGCCGAGCGCGCCATCGTCACCGACCCGGTCAGCACGCGGCTCCCGCACCCTGCTGGCGCTCGCGGCGGTGCTGGCGCTGCTGGTCGCGGCGGCCGCAATCGTCCTGCTCGTGGTCGGCGAGCGGCAGGACGCCGCCGGTGAGCTCTACGCCTGGGAGGCCGACGGCGTCCGGGCGGCCACCCTGCGCCGCGCGCTCGTGCTCCGGCCGCGCTCTCGGTCGTCGCGGTCGCCGTCCCCGCCGGGCTGATCACCGGCGTGATCCTGACCCGCGTCGGCGCCGGCCTGATCGCGGTCGACGCGCGCGGGCAACGCGCCGCAGCCGCCGCTGTCGACTCGCTCGGTCCGGCCTGGACCGCCGTGGTGCTCGCCTGCGCATTGGCGGCGGCGGTGCGCTGGCGCTGGCTGGCCGCCAGCCGGTCGCTGCGCGAGCGGCTGCCGCGCCGTCCCGAGGTCGACCTGCGGTGATCACCGCCCGCGACCTCTTCTGCCTCTACCCGTTGCCGGCCGGACCGTCACGGCGCTACGCGGGCTGTCGTTGTCCGTCCCGGCGCGGCGAGCGGCTGGTCGTACACGGGCCCAACGGCTCGGGCAAGACGACGCTGCTGAAGGTCCTGATGGGCGAGCAGGCCCCCAGCGCGGGCTCGGTCGAGGTGGCCGGCGTCGACCTCGCCGGCGCCGACGAACGCACCCGAGCCCGGCTGCGCCGCACCGGCCTGGGCATCGTCGACCAGCACTCCGGCGCGCGCGCTGCGGCCGGAGCTCGACGTCCTGGACAACGTCGCGCTGCAGTTGCGCCTCGCCGGCACCCGGCGCAACGCCGCACGGCGCGCCGCGGGTGAGCTCCTCGACTCGGTCCGGCTCGGTGAGCTCGCCGAGCGCGCGCCGTCCACGCTCTCCGGCGGCGAGGCGCAGCGGATCGCGGTCTGCGCGGCGCTGGCGCACCGCCCCGCCGTCGTCCTGGCCGACGAACCCACCGGCGACCTCGACGCGTCGGCCGCCGACGCGGTGTACGACCTGCTCGCCGGCGCGGCGACCCGCGCCGGCGCCACGCTGCTGGTGGTCAGCCACGACGCCCGCGCCGCCCGGTCGCCGACCGGGTCGTCCGGATCCGCGACGGCCGGCTGTCCGAGCAGTGGGCGCCGGCCGCACCCGAGCAGGAGATCCTCGTCGTCGACGACCGCGGCTGGGTCCGGCTGCCGGAGCACCTGCGCCAGCGCACCGGCGCGCCGGCGGGGTGCGGGCCGTCGAGCAGGGCGACCGGATCGTGCTGTCCGCCGTCGCCGAACGCCGGGCCCGAGCCGCGCGCCGCTGGACGGCGGTGCCGGCTCGCACGCCCGGCGCGGCGGTCGTCTGCGCATACGACCTGCAGGTGCGCTACGGCGGGCGCGACGTCCTCGCCGGGCATCGCCGCCGACGTCTCGCGCCGGCGCGCTGACGGTCGTGCGCGGGCCCTCAGGATCCGGCAAGACCAGCTGCTGCGCATCCTGCTGGGGCTGGCCGACCCCGACGCGGCACTGTAGAGCTCGCCGGGACGGGGCTGGCGGGGCTCGACCGGCCCGCCGCGCCGACTGCGCCGGGCGCGCGCGCCGTCGCCCTGCAGGGCGGCGCGCTGGCCGAGCCGCTCGACGTCGAGGAGAACCTCGCGCTGGCCCGCACCGCCCGCGGCCTGCCCCCCGTCCACACAGGTGTCGCCCGGGTGCTCGCCGAGCTCGGTCTGACGCCGTGCGCGGCCGCGCGGTGGCGGTGCTGTCCGGCGGTGAACGGCAGCGGGTGGCTCTCGCCCGGTGTCTGGTCGCCGAACGGCCGCTGGTCGTGCTCGACGAGCCGACCTCCCAGCAGGACGAGGCACACGCCGAGTAGGTCACCGCGGCCCTGGCCCGTGCCGCCGCCGACGGGACCGCCGTGCTCGCCGCCACCCACGACCCCGTCCTGATCGAGGCCGCCGACGCGGTGATCGACCTCACCTGAGCCGCGCAGGTCCAGCGGCTCAGACCTCCAGTCGCCTCAGACTTCCAGGGGCGCGGGCTCCGGCGCGGCCGGTACGTGGCGTGATCACCAGTGGCTTCTTCCGGCGACCGACCCGGGGCACCTCACTGGTGATCATCGCGGCGACGCGACGGGTGATCCAGCATTTGACTCAGTTGACTTGAGCGGAACAGACTCAACTTCGGTGGCGTTGCTTCAGACAGGTGAACGCCCGCGATCGCACCGACTCGAGGAGCACTCCCATGGACCTCACCACCCGCAGCCAGCAGGCGGTCTCGGCCGCCGTCAAGGCCGCCGCCGAGCGCGGCAACCCCGCCGTCGAGCCGGCCCACCTGCGCCGTCGCCCTGCTCGACGACACCGAGGGCCTGACCCGCCCGCTGCTGCAGGCCGTCGGCGCCGACCCGCTGGCCGTGCGCGCCGACGCGCCAGCGCGCTGGTCGACGCGCTGCCCGCGCGCCAGCGGCGCCACCGTCGCCGCGCCGCAGCCTGCCGCGGCGCTGCTCGCCGTCCTCAACGCCGCCGAGCGCGAGGCCCGCGACCGCGGCGACGAGTACGTCTCGACCGAGCACCTGCTGCTCGCCCTGGCCGCGCAGGACGGCGACGGTCGCCGACGTGCTGCAGGCCGCACGGCGCCACGCCGACGGCGCTGGCCGACGCGCTGCGAGCCGGTGCGCGGCTCGCCGCGGGTCACCAGCGCCGGACCCCGAGGGCACCTTCCAGGCGCTGGAGAAGTACGGCGTCGACCTCACCGCAGCGCCGCCCGCGACGGCAAGCTCGACCCGGTCATCGGCCGCGACGCCGAGATCCGCCGCGTCGTCCAGGTGCTGTCGCGGCGCACCAAGAACAACCCCGTGCTGATCGGCGAGCCCGGCGTCGGCAAGACCGCCGTCGTCGAGGGCCTGGCCCAGCGCATCGTCGCCGGCGACGTGCCGGAGTCCCTGCGCGGCAAGCGGCTGATCGTCGCTCGACCTCGGCGCGATGGTCGCCGGCGCGAAGTACCGCGGCGAGTTCGAGGAGCGGCTCAAGGCCGTCCTCGACCGAGATCAAGGACTCCGACGGCCAGGTCGTCACCTTCATCGACGAGCTGCACACCGTCGTCGGCGCCGGCGCGACCGGCGAGGGCGCGATGGACGCCGGCAACATGCTCAAGCCGATGCTGGCCCGCGGCGAGCTGCGGATGGTCGGCGCGACCACGCTCGACGAGTACCGCGAGCACATCGAGAAGGACCCGGCGCTGGAGCGGCGCTTCCAGCAGGTGCTGGTCGGCGAGCCGACGCGTCGAGGACACCATCGCGATCCTGCGCGGGCTCAAGGGCCGCTACGAGGCGCACCACAAGGTGCAGATCAGCGACGCCGCGCTGGTCGCCGCGGCCACGCTGTCCGACCGCTACATCACCTCGCGCTTCCTGCCCGACAAGGCGATCGACCTCGTCGACGAGGCCGCGTCCCGGCTGCGGATGGAGATCGACTCCCGCCCGGTCGAGATCGACGAGCTGCAGCGCGCGGTCGACCGGCTGCAGATGGAGGAGCTGGCGCTGGCGCAAGGAGACCGACGCCGCCTCGCGTCGAGCGGCTGGCGCGGCTGCGCGCCGAGCTGGCCGACCAGCAGCGAGCAGCTCGACGCGCTCAACGCCCGCTGGGAGCGGGAGAAGTCCGGCCTGAACCGGGTCGGCGAGCTCAAGGAGCGCCTCGACGACCTGCGCGGCCAGGCCGAGCGGGCCCAGCGCGACGGCGACTTCGAGACCGCGTCCCGGCTGCTGTACGCCGAGATCCCGGCCGCGCGAGCAGGAGCTCGCCGAGGCCAGCGGCCGCCGAGGCCGACCGCAGCGACGTCGATGGTCAAGGAGGAGGTCGGCGCCGACGACATCGCCGAGGTCGTCGGCGCCTGGACCGGCATCCCGGCCGGCCGGCTGCTCGAGGGCGAGACCGCCAAGCTGCTGCGGATGGAGGACGAGCTCGGCGACCGGGTCGATCGGCCAGACGCGCGGCGGTCGCAGGCGGTGTCCGACGCGGTGCGCCGCGCCCGGGCCGGCATCGCCGACCCGGACCGGCCGACCGGCTCGTTCCTGTTCCTCGGCCCGACCGGCGTCGGCAAGACCGAGCTGGCCAAGGCGCTGGCCGACTTCCTGTTCGACGACGAGCGGGCGATGGTCCGCATCGACATGAGCGAGTACGCCGAGAAGCACTCGGTCGCCCGGCTGGTCGGCGCCCCGCCCGGCTACGTCGGCTACGAGGAGGGCGGCCAGCTGACCGAGGCGGTGCGCCGCCGGCCCGTACTCGCGTCGTCCTGCTCGACGAGGTCGAGAAGGCCCACCCGGACGTGTTCGACGTCCTGCTGCAGGTGCTCGACGACGGCCGGCTGACCGACGGTCAGGGCCGCACGGTCGACTTCCGCAACGCGATCCTGATCCTGACGTCCAACCTCGGGTTCGCACGTGCTCGTCGACCCGACGCTGCCCGACGAGGCGCAAGCAGCGACGCGGTGCTGGCGGTCGTGCGCGAGCCACTTCAAGCCGGAGTTCCTCAACCGGCTCGACGACATCGTGGTGTTCGACGCGCTGACGCACCGAGGAGCTCGACCCGCATCGTCGACATCCAGGTCGCGCGCGCTGGCGCGCCGGCTGGCCGACCGGCGGCTGACGCCTCGAGGTCACCGACGCGCGCGCGGGAGTGGCTGGCGCTCAACGGCTTCGACCCGCTGTACGGCGCCCGGCCGCTGCGCCGGCTGGTGCAGACCGCGATCGGCGACCCGCTGGCCCGCGCGCTGCTGGCCGGCGAGATCCGCGACGGCCAGACCGTGACGGTCGACGTGCGCCCGGACCGCTCGGCGCTGGACATCGCCAGCCGCTGAGCGGAGACGACCGCCGGGTGCGGGACGGGTGAGAGCTCGTTCCGCACCCGTGGTCTGTACGGGGTGACGGTTCTAGCCTTCCGGCATGACCTCCGCGTCAGCGATCGATCCCGCCGTCCCGCCGAGCGGGCCCGGGTGCGTCGAGTGCAGCGAGGCGGGCGGGTGGTGGTTCCACCTGCGCCGCTGCGCGGCCTGCGGCCACATCGGCTGCTGCGACTCCTCCCCGTCCCAGCACGCCACCGCCCATTTCCGCCAGACCGGGCACGACATCATCCAGAGCTACGAGCCGGGCGAGGACTGGTACTGGAGTTTCGGCAGCGAGGTGATGGCCGACGGACCGGAACTCGCGGCGCCGACGGCACACCCGGCCGACCAGCCGGCGCCCGGCCCGGCCGGACGGGTGCCCGAGGACTGGATGCGGCATCTGCGGCAATGACGGACGGCGACCGGTAGACGTCTCACCGGCGGATCCGCACCCGCGACGTATCACCGGCTCGCCGGTCGGCTCCTGTCTCTCCGGGCGGCTGGACGCGACTGGTTGGCGTCGCCGCCGACCAGGCCCCAGAATGCTCGCGCCGCCCGGAGCGCCTCCGGTGCCGGTCGTCACGTGCGCGCCGAGGAGAGACATGTCGTCGTGGAACCCCGCGGGTCCCGGTAGTCAGGACAATCCCGCAGGCCAGTCCGAGTCACCCGGATCCTCCGGTGCCTCGCCGGCGGGGGCCGCACCGTGGTCCGCCCCGCCGCAGCAGCCCTACGGCCAGGAGCCGTACCACCAGCAGCCGTACGGCCAACAGCCCTACGGCCAACAGCCCAGTACGGCCAGCCGCAGTACGGGCAGCCGCAGTACGGCCAGCAGCAGTACGGCCAGCGCAGTACGGCCAGCAGCAGTACGGCCAGCCGCAGTACGGCCAGCCGTACGGCGGGTACCCGCAGTCCGGCGGGAACTTCGCGCCGAGTGGCCCGGGCAGCATCGCCGGTCTCGGGCCACGGCTCGGCGGCTACCTGCTCGACGTGCTGTTCGTCGGCGTTCCCCTGCTCATCATCGTGATCGCCGTCCTGGCTGCGACGGGCGGAACCAGCTGCTCGACCGACGCGTTCGGGACTTACCGCTGCACCTCCAGCACCTCCGGAGTCGGCGTGCTCGTCGACCTGCTCGCAGCCGTCGTCGGGTTCGCGTACTTCGGCTACTTCATCGGCGTGCGCGGCGCGACGCTCGGCCAGCGCATCGTCGGCATCCGGGTACAGGACGTGTCGACCGGTCAGCCGATCGGGATCGGCCGTGCGCTTCTGCGGTACCTCGTCCTCGCGATCACCGGCTCGATCTGCTTCCTGGGCTTCTTGTCCCCGCTGTTCGACGGGTCCAAGCGCAACCGGGGCTGGCACGACATGGCCGCCAACGACGTCGTCGTCACCGCCAAATAGGGCGATGAGTCCCGCCAGCGGCGCCGTCCGGACCGAGTCGTCCCGGACGGCGCCGCTGCGGGTGGCGGCCCTGGCCGCGACAGGCATCGCGCTGCTCGCGGTCGTCAACCCGCACACCACGCACGTCCCGCTGTGTCCGTTCCATGCCGTGACCGGGCTTGGACTGCCCGCTGTGCGGCAGCCTGCGCGCGGTGCACGACCTGACCCGGCTGCACCTCGGGGCGGCCCTGCGGGACAACGTGTTCTCCGTCGCGGGGTTGCCGCTAATGCTCGGGTTCTGGGTGCTGTGGCTGCGCCGCGGCGATCGCGGCGGCACGCGACCGGCCGTCCGCCGCGGGCTGACGGTGCTGCTGATCATCGCCGCCGTGGCGTTCACGGTGCTGCGCAACCTGCCGGTCGGCGCTGCGCTCCGGCCGAGCTGAGCTTCAGGCGCGCGGCGGCGCGGCCAGCCAGCGCGTCACCGGCGCCGCCCAGACCAGACCGAGCCCGACCACCGTCGGCACGGTGAACACCACGTCGTACGGCAGCACGCCGCTGTCCTGCACCCGGGCCAGCCAGACGATCCCGGCGACGACGAACATCGCACCGCCGACGGTGAACAACACCCGTCCGACGGCGCGCCGCGCGGTCAGCAACATCCCGCCGGCCAGCAGGAGCGTGCCGCTGATGAGATCGACAGCGCCGGCGAGCAGCAGCGCGACGACGGCGCCGGCGTCGATCGGGCCGGTGTCGTCGACCAGGCTGGCCGCCAGGGAGACTCCCGCGGCCAGCAGCAGCCCGGCGGTGACGAGCAACCCGGCCACGACGTAGCCCAGGATCGCGGCGGCCAGCACGATCGGGGGACGGGTCGGGCCGGCACCGGGTCCGGCGACCGGCGGGTAGCCGGGATACCCGGGGTAGCCGGGGTAGTCGGGATAGCCCGGGTAACCGGGGAAGAGGCCGTACCCCGGCGGGATGGCGCCGGGCGGCAGTACTGGATTGGGATCTATCGGTATGCCGTACGGCTCAGCCATTACGGATGCAGAGGTCGTACGAGGGTGTATCGGCGCTGTACTGGCTGCAGTTGGAGACCCGGGTGATGATCACGACGGACCAGATCACGCAGATGACGGTGCCGATCGCGCCGCAGATCACCCCCGCCAGCGCCAGGCCGCGTCCGGCTCCGCCCGTGCGAGCGGCGGCACGCAACCCGACCGCCCCGAAGATGACTCCGAGCACGCCGAGGATCGCCCCGAACATGGGCATCCAGCTAACACCAGGCCCAACACCCCGAGCACCAGTGCCGGCGATCGCCAGCCCGTTGCGGTTGCCCGGCTGCGGATACGGCGAGTACTGGGACGGATACGGCGGCTGACCGGGGAACTGGCCCGGGGGGTACTGCCACGGGTGCTGTCCCGGGGCCTGCCCCGGATAGCCCGGCGGTCCGTAGGGCTGCTGGGAGTACGGCTGGCCCGGATACTGCGGGACGCCGCGGCGGCTGAACCGGTGGCTGGGCCGGCTGCCGAGGCGGCTACGGCGGGTGCTGCGGCGGCCCGAATCGCAGGATCGTCGGGGTCGGGATCCGGGCGGCCGAAGCGGTACGGGTCGTTCGGGTCCAGCTCGGGCTCACCCGACGGCGCCTGCGGTCGCGCCCAGGGGTCGCGCTCGCCGCCGGTGTCGCCCGTAGGCTGGCTCACGAGGCTCCTCCGTCGGGACCTCAGGGGTTCAGGCTATCCGGCTACCGTGGCCGCCCAGCCTAGCCGGGCCGGCGGGGCCGGCAGGGCGCCCGACCGTAGACTGCCCGGCGTGACCCAGCACCCGCCCCCGCGAGACTGCCGCACCGCAGGCCGTCCGCCGCGGCCCCAACTGGTCAAGGTGGCCGTCGGTCTGCTGGTGGTCGCGGCGGTCTTCGTCGTTCTCGCCGCGGCGTCGCTGTTCACCGTCAAGGACTGGCTGCAGAGCAGTATCGACACCGCCGCCAAGACGGCGAAAGCCGGCACCAAGATCCCCACGCCGTCGAGCCTGGCGACCTCGCAGCTGATCGTCGCGCGTGATCAGCGCGTTGATGCTGTGCCTGGTGGCGCTGCTCGCCTGGCGCGGACGGTACTGGGTGCGCTGGGCGGTGCTCGGCCTGTACGTGCTGGCGACGATCAGCGGCAGCTTCGTCGGCATCGGGTCCATCGTCTCGGTGGTGTCGTCCGAACCGCTCGTCTTCAAGGTCCCGACCTTCTCTCGGCGCCCTCGCCTTCCTGGGTTCGCTGGTGCTGCATCAACATGCGGTCGCAGCGCGGTGTGGCTGGCCTTCGGCCGGCCGGCGCCCGTCGCCGGACGCGGTGGGCTGTTCGGCCCGCGCCAGGCGCGCACCGGCACCACCGGGCGTACGGGTCCCGGCGGGCGTCCTGTCGGCGGCGGATTGTTCGGCCGGCCCGCGCCGGCGCGACACCGGGGTCGACGCCCGCCCGGTCTAGGTCGAACACCACGTCCTCGCGGGCGGAGCCGAAGGGCCGCCGGTCTACGGCGGCCGCCGGGACCGCCGGAGCCACGTCCGCGACGGCCTCCCGCGGCGGCAAGCCCGATTCCAACCGCCCGGCCGCGCGTGGCAAGGGCAGCGCGAAGTCGCGCCGTTCGTGACCGCCGGGCCCGCGGTCGGTCGGCCGGTCGGTCAGTGGAGCGGTACCGCGTTGATCACCGGCGCGACGCGCCGGGCTCGGGGCCGCAGTTCGCCCGGCAGCTGGCCGCGCAGGGCCACGACCTGGTGCTCGTCGCCCGCGACGCGGCGCGGCTGGAGGCGCGCCGCGAGGAGCTGGCCGAGCGCTACGGCAGTCGCGGTCGAGGTGCTGCCCGCCGACCTCACCACCGATGCCGGCTGCGACGCGGTCGCCGCCCGGCTCGCCGCCGAGCCGCGCCGTCGACGTCCTGGTCAACAACGCCGGGCATCGGGCGTGTACCGGCCGGTTCGGTCGACGCTCGCGCTGGCCGAGGAAGAGCGCATGCTCGACCTCAACGTCCGCGCGGTGCTGCGGCTGTCGCCATGCGGCCGTGCCGGCGATGCGGCCGCGCGGCGCGGGCCGGATCGTCAACGTCGCGTCGGTCGCCGGCTTCGTGCCGCGCGGCGAGACCGCCACCTACGGGGCCAGCAAGGCCTGGGTCATCGCGATGTCACGAGGCGCTGGCCGCTGCAGCTGCGCCGGCACCGGCGTCACGGTCACCGCGGTCTGCCCGGGCTTCACCCGCACCGAGTTCCACCAGCGCGCCGGCGCCGACATGCGCACGTGCCCGAGCGCTGTGGCTGCGAGCGCCGAGCCGGTGGTGCGCGACGGCGCTCGCCGACGCCGCCGCGCGGCAAGCTCGCTGAGCGTGCCGGACGCCGCGGTACAAGGCGCTCGTCGGCGCCGGCCCGGCGATGCCGCGCGCCGCTGCTGCGCCGATCATGGCCCGCCGCGGCTCGGCCGCCCGGACGGCTAGGGTCGAGCCGGTGAGCGCCCGCGACGAACTGCTGCGCGCTGATCAGGGAGCTCGCCGTCGTGCACGGCCGGGTCACGCTGTCCTCCGGGCGCGAGGCCGACTACTACGTCGACCTGCGCCGGATCACCCTGCACCACCGGGCCGCCCCGCTGGTCGGCCGGGTGCATGCTCGAGCTCACCGCCGACTGGGACTACGACGCGGTCGGTGGGCTGACGCTCGGCGCCGACCCGGTCGCCACCGCGATGCTGCACGCCGTCCGGCGGCGCGGCTGGACGCCTTCGTCGTCCGCAAGAGCGAGAAGCAGCACGGCCTGCAGCGGCGCATCGAGGGCCCGGACGTCGCCGGGCGGCGGGTGCTCGCGGTCGAGGACACCTCGACCACCGGCGGCTCGGCGCTCACCGCGGTCGAGGCGCTGCGCGAGGACGGGCGCCGAGGTCGTCGGGGTCGCCGTGATCGTCGACCGCGGCGCCGGCGACGCGGTCGCGGGCCGCCGGCCTGGACTACCGCGCGGCGTACACGCTGGCCGACCTCGGCCTGGCCTGACGCGACCGGCACGGTCGGCCGGACGCCGGCGACCGGCCGTCCGACGGCCGCCGACGCGTCGGACCGCGTCGGCGTCGGCCCGCACCCGCGGCCGTGGCCGGACGACCCGCGCCTCGACCCCGAGCTGCTGCGCCGACGGCGACCGGCGCAACGTCGTCGACCGCTACCGCTACTGGCGGCTCGAGGCGATCGTCGCCGACCTCGACACCCGCCGGCACGCGTTCGCCGTCGCCATCGAGAACTGGCAGCACGACCTGAACATCGGGACGGTCGTGCGCACCGCCAACGCGTTCCTGGCCGCGCGAGGTGATCATCGTCGGCAACCGGCGGTGGAACCGGCGCGGGGCGATGGTGACCGACCGGTACCAGCACGTCCGGCACGTCGCCGTCGGTCGCCGAGCTGGTCGACGTACGCGGACGGGCCGCGACACGTGGTCGGCATCGACAACCTGCCCGGCGTCGGTGCCGCTGGAGACCGTCGCGCTGCCCGCGCCGGTGCGTGCTGCTGTTCGGGCAGGAGGCGACCGGGCTGTCGCGACGGCGCCCGGCGCGGCCGCGCGTGGTCTGCTCGATCGCGCAGTTCGGCTCGACCCGCTCGATCAACGCCGGCGTCGCGGCCGGGCATCGCCATGCACGCCTGGATCCGCCAGCACGCGCGCGCCGCAGCCTGGCCGCGAGTAGTCGCTCGAGTCCTGCCTGCGCGCAGGTAGCGGCCGAAGTGCGGCACCGTGAACGCGATCCGCCCGCGCTGGCCGGAGTAGACCAGCCCCTTCTTGAGCAGCGCGTCGCGCGCCGGTGACAGCGACTGCGGCTTGCGGCCGAGCAGCTCGGCCACCGCGCGCCGTGGGCACCGGCGTCCGTCGCCGCGCGTCGTCGCCGGCGCTCGGCCATCGCCCGCAGGTACTCCCGCTCGGCCGGCGTCGCCCGCTCGTAGCGCGAGCCGAAGAAGCCGACCGCCAGCTCGGCCTCGGCCTCCGGCGCGGCCACCGCGACGTCGGCGTCGGTGATCGGCGAGCGCGGCGCGACGTCCCAGGCCGCCTTGCCGTAGGCCTGGACGAAGTACGGGTAGCCGCCGGTCGCGTCGTACATCGCGGCCAGCGCGTCGTCGGTGAAGTCGGCGCCCTCGTCGCGGGCCGGGCAGCCGCAGCGCGGCGTCGGCGGCGGCCCGGTCGAGCCGGTCGATGCGGGCGTAGCGGAACAGCCGCTCGCTGTAGGACTTGCTCGCCGACAGCACCGCCGGCAGGTGCGGCAGCCCGGCGCCGACGACGACCAGCGGCAGGCCGCTGCTGGCGGATCTCGTGGCAGGCGGCGCACAGCGCGCGAGACGTCGTCGGGGCCGAGGTCCTGCATCTCGTCGATGAACATGCGCGACGCCGTGCCCGGTGTCGGCGGCCAGCCCGCCGACGTCGGTGAGCAGCTCGACCAGGTCGATCTCGATGTCGCCGGAGTCGGCCCGCCCGGTCACGGCCGGCACGTCGATGCCCGGCTGCCACCGGTCGCGCTCTTGCTCGCTCGGCTCGTCGACCGCGCTGCGCGAAGGCCTTGAGGACGCCGAGCACGTGCCGCGCCTCGTCTCGGTGCGGCGCGCCGAGCTCGCGCACCGCCAGGTGCAGCGCCGCGGCCAGCGGCTGGCGCAGCGCCTGGTCCGGCCGGGCCTCGAGCTTGCCGGTGCCCCAGCCCGCGCGCACCGCCGCGCGAGCGCATGGCGTTGAGCAGCACCGTCTTGCCGACGCCGCGCAGCCCGGTGAGCACCACCGAGCGCTCCGGGCGGCCGCGGGTGACCCGCTCCAGCACGACGTCGAACGCCGCGCAGCTCGCGCGTCGCGGCCGGCCAGCTCGGGCGGGCGCTGGCCGGCGCCGGGGGCGTACGGATTGCGGACCGGGTCCACGATCGGACTGTATCCGGCTGTCTAGCGATTACCGCAGATTCCGCAGATACGCCGATCGTGTCGCGCTACAGCGCGCTCGGCAGGGTCAGGATCTCGGCGCCGTCGTCGGTGACGACGATGGTGTGCTCCCACTGCGCCGCCCAGCGAGCCGTCCTTGGTGAGCACCGTCCAGTCGTCGTCCCACATGACCCAGTCGTAGCCGCCGAGGGTGAGCATCGGCTCGATGGTGAACGTCATGCCCGGCTCCAGCACCGTGGTCGACCGCGGCTCGTCGTAGTGCAGGATCGTCGGCCTGGTGTGGAAGCTACGGCCCGACGCCGTGGCCGGTGTAGTCGCGCACCACGCCGTAGCCGAACCGCTTGCGCGTAGGACTCGATCACCCGGCCGATGACGCTGATCGGCCGGCCCGGCTGGACCGCCGTGATGCCCGCGCAGCATCGCCTCGTGGGTGCGCTCGCCGAGCGTCGCGGACCTCCGGCGCCGGCTCGCCGGCGAAGTAAGTGCGCGCAGGTGTCACCGTGCACGCCGTCGATGAACGCGGTGATGTCGATCTTGACGATGTCGCCGTCGTCGAGCGGGCGGGAGTCCGGGATGCCGTGGCAGATGACCTCGTTGACGCTGGCGCACAGCGACTTCGGGAAGCCCTTGTAGCCGAGCGTGGACGGGTAGGCGCCGTGCTCGACCAGGAACTCGTGGCCGATCCGGTCGAGCTCGTCGGTGGTGATGCCGGGCGCGACGTGCGCGCCGACTCTCGCGCGCGGCGCGCGGCGATCGCGGCCGGCGCCCGCATCCGGGCGATCGGTGTCGGCGTCCTTGACCATCGGGTCGTCGTGGTCGGCGCGGCGCGCCGGGGTCGCGTGACGTAGTGCGGCCGCGCGATCTGGCGGCGGCACCGCGCGGCGCGGCGACACCACGCCCTGGGCGATCGTGGTCACTCTTCCGATTGTCCCAGCCTCGCACGCGGAGCCGCTCACCGATCGCCGACGTGGATCATCGAGCGTCGCGGCGCAGGCGTCCGCAGCCCCTGCGCGCCGTCCACGAACCGGCCGTGGATCGCTTTCGACCGCGGCGATGCACGCAGAGGATGCGGACAGTGCTGCCCGCCGTCGTCACCTCCGTGCAGGCGCCGCGACGCTCGGTGTCACTGACAGCGGGATCCGCACCGAGCTGCGCAACGGCCGGTGGACGACGGCGGCGCCAGGGCTGTTCCTCACCCGTCCCGGACACCCGACAAGTGGCGCGAGCTGGGCGCTGGCCGGACTGAAGGCGGCGGGCGCCATCGGCGGTGCTCAGCGCGATCGGGATGCCGCCGCCCGACCAGGGACGTCGGTGCGCCGGTCACCGGCGCACCAGGCAATCCGGTCGCTGGTCCGCCGGGGCGGCGATCGCCGGATCGGTCCGGTGCTCGTGCGCCGATCGACGCGGCAACTCGCAGGCTGCACGCGACCTCGTTCGGCGACGACGTCCTTGCCGGGGTCGTGGTCACCGCGCCGGCGCGAGCCGTGGCGGACGCGGCGCTGCCGAGCCGGTCACTCGGACCGGGTGCGCGAGTTGGTCACCGGCGTCATCCAGCGCGGGCTGTGCACATCGGCGGACCTGCGCGACGAGGTGGCACGCATGCCCGCGGCAACGGGCAGCGCCCTGCTCGCGGCGCGCGCGGCTCGACGTCGAGCTCGGCGTGCGTTCGGTGGCACGAGGCCTGAGGCGGTGCAGGACGTTGACCGCGCGTCCATGCTCCGCCGTTCGCAGACTCAACGCGGAGCTGGCGCGACGCCGACCGGCCGGCCTGATCGCGGTCGCGGACCTTCGTCTGGCGTCGCGCTGCGCTACATCCGGGCGAGATCGACAGTCGCGACACACCACTTCAGCGAGCGCGACTGGAAGGCCACCATGGCCGCGGCGACGCCCGCGCTGACTCGGCTCGGATACGCGGTCGAGCATCACGCGCCGTCGGTGGTGCGTGCCGGTGGGCAGCGGTGGGCGGAGGGCATCGTGCAGGCACTGGCTGCCCGGGCTCGGGAACTCGGGCTTCCGCCGGCGTGATCAACGGAGCCTGCAGGTCGGTATTCGACGGGCAACCTTCGTTGATCAAGCCGCGCGCAGCAACAGCGCTCAGACCTCGACGACCATCGGGCACGCAGCATCGGCCGCCGGCGGTAGGTCGTGGTCGACCCACCGGCCGACCGTGCGGCGCACGATGTGCGCCAGCGCGTCGGCGTCGCGCACGCCGTCGGCGATAGCGACTTCCGACCGTCGCGATCAGCTCGGCGCGGATCGGGTCGAGCGCGGCGCGGTTGTCGCTGAAGCCGCGCGCGGTGATCTCCGGCCCGTAGCACCACCTTGCCGGCCTGGAAGTCGACCGCGACGAGGATCGACAGGAAGCCCTCCTCGCCGAGGATGCGCCGGTCCTTCAGCGCCGCGTCGCCGATGTCGCCGACCGCCAGCCCGTCGACGTAGACGTAGCCGACCGGGATCGCGCCCGACGATCGACGCCAGCCCGTCGACCAGGTCGACCACCGTGCCGTCCTCGGCCAGCATGATCCGCTCGTCGGGCAGCCCCATCGACGCGGCCGATCGCGGCGTGGGCGCGCAGGTGCCGCCACTCGCCGTGCACCGGCATGAGGTTGCGTCGGGCGCACCGCGTTGAGCAGGTAGCGCAGCTCACCGGCCGGCGCGTGGCCCGGACACGTGCACCAGCGCGGTGGACTTGTGCACGACGGTGGCGCCGAGCCGGGACAGCCCGTTGATCACCCGGCCGACCGCGTTCTCGTTGCCGGGGATGAGCGAGGACGCCAGCACGATGGTGTCGTCCTGGACGACCGGATCGTCGGGTGCTCGCGGTTGGCCATCCGGGACAGCGCCGACAGCGGCTCGCCCTGCGAGCCGGTCGAGATCAGCAGGACCCGCCGCGACGGCAGCTGCTCGGCCTCGCGCAGGTCGACCAGCAGGCCGTCCGGCACCGTGCAGCAGGCCCAGGTCGCGGGCGATGCCCATGTTGCGCACCATCGAGCGGCCGACCAGGGCGACCTGCCCGCTCGGTCGCGCCGCGGCGTCGAGCACCTGCTGCACCCGGTGCACGTGCGAGGCGAAGCAGGCGACGATCACCCGGCCGGTGGCCTTGCGCGATGACGTCCTGACGCACCTTGCCGACGTCGCGCTCGGACGGGATGAAACCGCGGCACCTCGGCGTTGGTCGAGTCGGCCAGCAGCAGGTCGACGCCCTCGTCGCCGAGCCGGGAGAACCCGGGCAGGTCGGTGAGCCGGCCGTCCAGCGGCGTCTGGTCCATCTTGAAGTCACCGGTGTGCAGCAGCGTCTGGCCGCCGACCCGGATAGCCGACCGCGAGCGCGTCGGGGATCGAGTGGTTGACCGCGAAGAACTCGCAGGTCCCAACGGCCGACGGCAGGTCGCTCGCCCTCGCGCACCTGCGCGCAGGTCGGGCTTGATGCGGTGCTGGTCCAGCTTGGCCGCGACCAGCGCCAGCGTCAGCCGGGAGCCGATACACCGGGATGTCGGCCGCTCGCGCAGCAGGTACGGCAGCGCGCCGATGTGGTCCTCGTGGCCGTGGGTGAGCACGACGGCGTCGATGTCGGCGAGCCGGTCGCGGAAGTGCGACCAGTCCGGCAGGGTGAGGTCGACGCCGGGGGAGTTGGTCTTGCCCAGCAACATGCCGCAGTCGACGATGAGCAGCCGGCTCGGCCCTCCGCCGGCGGCGATGCTCGAACACCGTCATGTTCCGGCCGATCTCCTGGATGCCGCCGAGGGCGACGATGCGCACGCCGCCGGGGGCAAGCTCCGGCGGGAGCTCGGAGTGCAGACACGGCCATGGCCTCGCAACGCTAGGCGATGGCGCACCGATACGGGCAGGCTGACCGGCATGGCCACTGTGGCTGATCACCCTCGACGAGGCTCGCGGCTACACCCTCGGTGCCAGGGCTCGTCGTTCGTGGCGTTGGCCGTGCATCGCGCTGATGCTCGCTGCGCCGGCTGCGTGATCAAGCTCGTGATGCCGTGGTGGTCGCGGTCGCGCTGGCGGTGCGTGTTCTTCGACGCGAGCGGTCGCGGATCAGCGTCGACCGGCACAGACTGCTCGGCGAGCGTCTTCGGGATCAGCGCTGACGGTCCCGCCGGATCGCTGCCCGAAGCTAGCCTGCGCGGGCTCAGTCGCTGCGCTCGGCGGCCGCCGCCGCGGGAGGCGCGGTCGGCCCGGCGGATGCGCAGGAAGTGCCAGGACGAGCGGGAAGACCGAGAGCAGCACGGCGCCGATGATGATGCAGGTCGATGCGCGGGGCGATCTTGTCTGCGCGACGAACGCGTTGTGCGCCAGCCCGTAGCCGAGCAGGAACATCCCGTCGGTCCAGATGATCGCCGCCGATCACCGAGTACAGCAGGTACACGCCGAACCGCATCCGGCCGACGCCGGCCATCACCGTGGCGACGCGTGCGCACCATCGGCACGAACCGGGCGACGATGATCGTCGGCCGGCCGAAGCGGTCGAAGAACGCCTGGGTGCGGTCGACGTACTCGGGCCGGAAGATCTTCGAACGGGGCCGGTTGAACACCGCCGGCCCGCCCTTGTACCCGACCCAGTAGCCGAGCACGTTGCCGAGGATCGCGGCCAGCGGCAGCGACGATCAGCCACACCGCCAGCGGCGAGTGCGCCTTGCCGGTGCCGAGCAGCAGCCCGGCGCTGAACAGCAGGGTGTCGCCGGGCAGGAAGAACCCGAGCAGCACGCCCGCACTCGGCGAACAGCACCATCGCCAGGGCGACGCACGCCGTAGCCCGACGAGCGTCTGGCGTGCTCAGGATGCTGGCCAGGGACCGGTCGCACTCCGGCAGCCTACGGACCCGACCGGCTGAAGCGCGGCGTCCTCGACTCAGACGGCTGTCACGTCTGCTCGACGGTGACGCCCTTCCAGAACGCGATCGCGGTCGGTGATCTCGGCCGCGGCCGCCTTGGGCTGCGGGTAGTACCAGGCCGCGTCGGGGTTCGTCTGCCCGTCGACGACACCGAGTAGTAGGACGCGGTGCCCTTCCACGGGCACACCGCTGTGCGTCGCCGAGTCGGCAGCACGTCGGCGCGGACCGCCGACGCGGGAAGTAGTGATTGCCCTCGACGACGACGGTGTCGTCGCTCTCGGCGATGACCTCGCCGTTCCAGCTCGCACGGACCATGCCGGCCCAACCGGGCCCGGTCGTGCGGCATTCCCGCGCCCGCGTCACCGATGCGGGTCCGGGGAATCCGGTGTGGGGAATACTGCGGCCATGCCGATCGCCACGCCCGAGGTCTACGCCGAGATGCTCGACCGCGCCAAGGCCGGCGGCTTCGCCTACCCGGCGATCAACTGCACGTCCTCCGAGACGCTCAACGCCGCGCTCGCAGGGCTTCGCCGAGGCCGGCAGCGACGGCATCGTCCAGGTCTCCACCGGCGGCGCGGAGTTCGTGTCCGGCACCCGGTGAAGGACATGGTCACCGGGGCGGTGGCGCTGGCCGAGTTCGCCCACGTCGTCGCCGACCGAAGTACCCGATCAACGTCGCGCTGCACACCGACCACTGCCCGAAGGACAAGCTCGACGGCTACGTCCGCCCGCTGCTCGCGATCTCGCCAGGAGCGCGTCGAGCGCGGGCAGGACGCCGCTGTTCCAGTCGCACATGTGGGACGGCTCGGCCGTCGACGCTCGAGGAGAACCTGCAGATCGCCGCGGAGCTGCTGGCGAAGGCCGCCGCGCGCGCACATCGTCCTCGAGCTCGAGATCGGCGTCGTCGGCGGCGAGGAGGACGGCGTCGCCAACGAGATCAACGAGAAGCTCTACACCACCCCCGGCGACGCGCTGCGCACCGGCCGAGGTGCTCGGCACCGGCGAGAAGGGCCGCTACCTGCTGGCCGCCACCTTCGGCAACGTGCACGGCGTCTACAAGCCGGGCAACGTCAAGCTGCGCCCGGAGATGCTCAAGGAGATCCAGGACGCCGTCGCGCGAGAAGGCCGGCCGAGGGACCAAGCCGTTCGACCTGGTCTTCCACGGCGGCTCGGGCTCGGAGCTGGCGCGAGATCCGCGAGGCGCTGTCCTACGGCGTGGTCAAGATGAACGTCGACACCGACACCCAGTACGCGTTCACCCGCGCCGATCGCCGGCCACATGTTCAGCAACTACGACGGCGTGCTGAAGGTCGACGGCGAGGTCGGCAACAAGAAGGCCTACGACCCGCGCACCTACCTGAAGCTCGCCGAGACCGGCATGGCCGCCCGGGTGCGTGCGAGGCCTGCGAGGACCTCGCAGTCGGCCGGCACGCAGCCTGACGGCGGACGCTGATGACGCACCCGAACCTGCTCGGCTCGCCGACCCGCCTGCCCGAGCCGACCCGGCCGGTGCGCCGAGCTCGCCGGCGGCACCGCGCCGGCCGAGGTCGCCGCGCGCACACCCGGCCTCCAGCGCTGCGTGGGCGGCGCTGGCCGAGGCGGCGCTCGCCGCCGGCGGCGCCGCGGTCGTCGAGGCCTACGCCTACGCCCGCACCGGCTACCACCGCGGCCTGGACGCGCTGCGCCGCGCCGGCTGGAAGGGCAACGGCCCGGTGCCGTGGTCGCACGAGCCCAACCGCGGCTTCCTGCGCGCGCTGCACGCGCTTCGGTCGCGGCCGCGGCGCGATCGGCGAGCAGGACGAGGCGCGAGCGCTGCGCGCGCGTTCCTGCGCGACAGCGACCCGGCCGCGGCCGACGCGCTCGACGGCAGACCGCCCGCCGGTGCTGTCGCCGCCCGCCGGTGATCAACGAAGCGATGCGGTCGCATAGCAGCCCGACAGCTGCGTTGATCACCGGGGTACTGCACGGAAGGCGCCCCGGACGGCGCCCTCAGGCGGGGACGGCCGGCAGCGCGTCGATCGCGGCGCGCAGTTCGGCGTCGTCCAGCGCACGCGTCCTGCATCGCGCCGGACAGGTAGGCGTCGTAGGCGGGCAGATCGAGGTGCCCGTGTCCGCACAGCGCGGTGAGGATCACCTTCGACTCGCCGCTCTCCCGGCAGCGCAGCGCCTCGGCGATCGCCTCGGCGACGGCGTGCGTCGGCTCCGGCGCGGGCACGATGCCCTCGGTCCGGGCGAACTGCACCCCGGCGGCGAAGCACTCCTGCTGCGGCTTGGCCACCGCCTCGATCAGCTTCTGCTCGTACAGTGGCTGATCAGCGGGCTCATGCCGTGGTAGCGCAGCCCACCGGCGTGGATCGGGTCGGGCACGAAGTCGTGGCCGAGGGTGTGCATCTTCATCAGCGGCGTCATGCCGGCGGTGTCGCCGAAGTCGTAGGCGTAGACGCCGCGGGTCAGTGACGGGCACGCGGCCGGCTCCACCGCGCGGATCAGCGGCGCCATCCGCCCGGCGAGCTTCTCGCGCAGGAACGGGAACACCAGCCCGCCGAAGTTCGACCCGCCGCCGGTGCAGCCGACGATGACGTCGGGCGTCTCGCCGACCTTGGCCAGCTGCAGCAGCGTCTCCTCGCCGATGATCGTCTGGTGCAGCAGGACGTGGTTGAGCACGCTGCCCAGCGCGTAGTTGGTGTCGGCATCCTGCGCGGCGACCTCCACCGCCTCGCTGATCGCGATGCCCAGCGACCCGGGCGAGTCCGGGTGCTCGGCGAGGATCGCGCCGTCCGGCCTCGGTGCAGCGTCGACGGGGACGGGTGGACCACGCCGCCGAACGTCTCGATCATCGATGCGGCGGTACGGCTTCTGGTCGTAGGACGCCCGCACCTGCCAGACCTCGCAGTCCAGGCCGTACTGGGCGCAGGCGAAGGCCAGCGCGGTGCCCCACTGCCCGGCGCCGGTCTCGGTGGTGAGCCGGCGCACCCCGGCCTGCTTGTTGTAGTACGCCTGCGGCACGGCGGTGTTCGGCTTGTGCGAGCCGGCCGGCGAGACGCCCTCGTACTTGTAGTAGATCCGCGCCGGGGTCTGCAGCGCCCGCTCCAGCCGGTGCGCCCGGTAGAGCGGGGACGGCCGCCACAGCCGGTACACGTCGAGCACCGCGCCGGGGATGTCGATGTACTGCTCGGTGCGTGACCTCCTGCGCGATGAGGTCCATCGGGAACAGCGGCGCCAGGTCGTCCGGGCCGACCGGCTGCAGGGTGCCCGGGTGCAGCACGGGCGGCGGCGGCGTCGGCAGATCGGCCAGCACGTTGTACCAGCGGGTCGGCAGCTCGGCCTCGTCCAGAAGGATCTTGGTCGGCACGGGCGCTGTCATGGGCCGCACCCTGACGACCGGCCGGTTGCTAGCCTGCGCGCACATGCCCGCGATCGTGCTCGTCGGCGCCCAGTGGGGCGACGAGGGCAAGGGCAAGGCCACCGACCTGCTCGGCAGCCGGGTCGACGCCGTCGTGAAGTTCAACGGCGGCAACAACGCCGGCCACACGATCGTCGTCGAGCGGCGAGAAGTACGCGCTGCACCTGCTGCCCTCCGGCATCCTCACCCCGGGCTGCCGCGCCGGTCATCGGCAACGGCGTCGTCGTCGACCTCGGCGTGCTGTTCGAGGAGATCGACGGCCTCGAGGCCCGCGGCGTCGACACCTCGCGGCTGGTGGTCAGCGCCAACGCGCACGTCATCCCGCCGTACAACCGCACGCTGGACAAGGTCACCGAGCGGTTCCTCGGCAACCGGCGCATCGGCACGACCGGGCGCGGCATCGGCCCGACGTACGCCGACAAGATGGCGCGGGTCGGCATCCGGGTCCAGGACCTGTTCGACGAGGACATCCTGCGCGCCGAAGGTCGCAGGGCGCGCTCGAGCTGAAGAACCAGCTGCTGGTCAAGGTCTACAACCGCCGGGCGGTCGCCGTCGACGACGTCGTCGACGAGCTGCTCGGCTACGCCGAGCGGCTGCGCCCGATGGTGGCCGACACGTCGCTGCTGCTCGCACCAGGCTGCTCGACGCGCGGCGACGACGGTCGTGCTCGAGGCCGGGCAGGCGACGCTGCTCGACGTCGACCACGGCACCTACCCGTTCGTCACCTCGTCGAACGCGACGGCGGGCGGCGCCTGCACCGGCAGCGGCATCCCGCCGACCCGGATCGACCGGGTGATCGCGGTCGTCAAGGCGTACACGACCCGGGTCGGCGAGGGCCCGTTCCCGACCGAGCTGCTCGACGACAAGGGCGAGCGGCTGCGCGAGGCCGGCGCCGAGTTCGGCACCACCACCGGCCGGCCGCGGCGCTGCGGCTGGTTCGACGCGGTCGATCGCCCGCTACGCCGCCCGGGTCAACGGCGTCACCGACTTCGTCCTGACCAAGCTCGACGTGCTGACCGGCATGGAGCGAGGTGCCGGTCTGCGTCGCCTACGAGGTCGACGGCGTGCGGCACGACGAGGTGCCGATGACGCAGACCGAGTTCCCCCGCGCGGTGCCGATCTACGAGACCTTCCCGGGCTGGGACGAGGACATCTCGAAGGCCCGCGCGCTGGACGACCTGCCGCGCAACGCCCGCGACTACGTCGACGCGCTCGAGGCGATGATCGGCGCGCCGATCTCGGTCGATCGGCGTCGGCCCGGGCCGCGAGGAGTCCGATCGTCGTGCGCGACCTGCTGGACTGAGCGCGCGAGCTTCTGCACTAAGCCGCGGCCGCCGAATGGGTAGGTAGGGACGAGAGAGGGTCGTCCGACCCGGAAATCGCCTGTCTCCCCGCCGCCAACTCGAAGGTCGTCGCCATGTCGCACGCGCCACCGCCCCCGGCGCAGCTGCTGCCGGCGCTGCACGCCTTCCGCGACGCCACCGCAGGCCTCGCCCTGATGCTGCAGACGCCCGGCGTCGAGGCGGCGCGCGAGGTGCGTGACCAGTTGGTGGCCCAGCTCGACGACTACCTCATCCCGCGCCTGACCGAGCAGGAGGCGCCGCTGCTGGTGGTCATCGGCGGCTCGACCGGCGCGGGCAAGTCGACGCTGGTGAACACGCTCGTCCGCCAGCAGGTCAGCCGCGCCGGAGTGCTGCGTCCCACCACCAGCGCGCCGGTCCTGGTCACTCGCCGGCCGACGAGCAGTGGTTCAGCGGCGACCGGATCCTGCCCGGCCTGGTCCGCGTCACCGGGCGCAACGCCCGGTGCCAGCGCCGACGACAGCGGCCGCGCGCTGCGGCTCGGTCAGCACCGCCGCGGTGTCGGCGGGGCTGGCGTTGCTCGACGCGCCCGACATCGACTCCGTCGTCGCCAGCGAACCGGGAGCTGGCCGTCCAGCTGCTGGCGGCGGCCGACCTGTGGCTGTTCGTGACCACCGCGGCCCGCTACGCCGACGCGGTGCCGTGGGACCTGTTGCGGACCGCCCGCGACCGGGCGACCGCCCTCGCCGTCGTCCTCGACCGGGTGCCGGCCGAAGCGCGCGGCGAGGTCGACAGCCACCTGCGGACCTGCTCGACGCCGGCGGGCTGCCGCAGGCGCCGCTGCTGGTCGGTGCCGGAAGCTGGCACTGGAGCAGGGCCGGCTGCCCGACGCGGCCGTCGCGCCCGTCCGGGACTGGATCGCCGCGCTGGCCTCCGACGCCAGCGCCCGCGCCGCGGTCGATCCGCACAACCCTGGACCGGCGCGGTGCGCAGCCTGCAGCGTCCGCGGCGGCGGCGCTGGCCGAGGCGGTGCACGCGCAGGAGCGCGCCGCGTGGGACCTCAATCTGCGCCGTCGACGGCGGCTACGACCACGCTCGCGCGCAGGTCGCCCGAGGAACTCAGCGACGGCAGCACTGCTGCGCGGCGAGGTGCTCGCCCGCTGGCAGGAGTTGATCGGCACCGGCGAGCTGATGCGCACCCTGGAGTCCGGCATCGGCCGGCTGCGCGACCGCGTCGCCGCGGCGGTCACGGGCCGCCCCACCGCGGCCGGCCGGTCGAGGACGCCGCTGGAGAAGCAACCTCGAGGCGCTGCTGCGCGACGCGGTGGAGCGGGCCGCCGCCGACACGGCCGGCCTGGCGGCGCCCGCCCGACGGCAGCGCCCTCCTCGCTGCCGGAGGTCCGGACCTCGCCCGCGCCGACGCCGACGTGAGCGCGGTCGCCGGCGGAGTCCGCGCCTGGCAGGGCGAGGTCCTCGACCTGGTCCGCGCGCAGGGCGGCGACCGGCGTCAGGTCGCCAACTCGCCTCCTACGGCGTCAACGGCGCCGGGTCGGTGCTGATCGTCGCGCTGTTCGCCCAGACCGGCGGGCTGACCGGCGGCGAGGTCGCCGATCGCCGGCGGCACCGCGGTGGTCAGCCAGAAGCTGCTCGAGGCGATCTTCGGCGACCAGGCCGTGCGGCCACTCGCCGGGCCGGCCCGCGACCCGCTGCTGGCGCCGCGTCGAGGCGCTGCTCGGCGCCGACGCCGACCGCTTCCGCGCGCTGGTCACCACCGGGCGCCCGTCGCCGGCAGCTCCGGACGGGTGCGGGATGCCGCGCGGAGGGTCCGGACGGCGCGCGAGCGTGCACCCGGGCGGGGCCGCCGGTGAGCCCGCTGCTGCGTGCCGCCCGGCCGGACCTCGACGCCCGGCTGGACGCGCTGGCCCGCGCGGTGGAACTGCAGGCCGCGGCGCTGGAGCCGGAGCTGCTGCCGCCGGCGCGCGAGCTGCTCGCCCGGGCGTCCGCCCGGCGCCGGCTGGCGCCGGAGCGGCACGGTGGTCGCGCTGGCCGGCGGCACCGGCAGCGGCAAGTCCACGCTGTTCAACGCGGTCACCGGTGACCAACCTCGCCCCGACCGGCGTGCGCCGGCCGACGACCAGCCGGGCCCGAGCGGCGATCTGGCCCGGCGCCGACGAGCTGGCGCCGCTGCTCGGACTGGCTGGACGTGCGCGACCGGCACCAGCTCGCCCCGGCCGACGGCGCGCCGCCCGACGCCGAGCTGCCCGGGCTGGTCCTGATCGACCTGCCCGACTTCGACTCCACCGCACCGAGCACCGGCTGGAGGCCGAGCGGCTCACCGGCGTCGTCGACCTGCTGGTGTGGGTGCTCGACCCGCAGAAGTACGCCGACGCGGCCCTGCACGAGCGGTACTTGCGCCCGCTGGCGACCCACCGCGACGTCATGCTCGTCGCGCTCAACCAGGCGGACCGCCTCGGCCCGACGCGTCCAGGCCTGCCTGCGGCACCTGGCTGCACTGCTCGACCACGGACGGGCTCGTGGCGTCCCGGTGCTCGCCGCGTCGGCGCCCCGCGGTGACGGGCTGGCCGAGCTGCGCGCGCATGCTCGCCGGGCGCGCCCGCAGCCGGGCAGCGGCCGACCAGCGGCTGCGGCGCAGACCTCGACGCGGTCGTCGGCACCCTGGCCGGACTCTGCCCGGACGGCGAGCCGGTGGCGCACCCGCGGCGCGGACGGGCGGTTGCTCGCCGCGTTGCCGGACGCCGCGGGCGTCGGCCACCGTCGCCGACGCCGCCGCGCCGTCTACCGGCGGCGGGCCCGCGCCGCGGTCGGCTGGCCGCCGACCCGCTGGCTGGCCCGGGTCCGCCCGGATCCGCTGCGCCGGATCCATCTGGCCCCGGCACGTCCGGACCGCTGTCGATGCCGACCGGCGCGCACCAGCGCGCCGAGGTGTCCAACGCGTTGCGTCAGCTCGTCGCCGAGCGCACCGCTGAGCTGCAGCGCCGTGGCGGCGCGCCGTGCCGCGTCGTCG
Source organism: Vulcanimicrobiota bacterium (assembly GCA_963715435.1). Classification (GTDB taxonomy): domain Bacteria; phylum Vulcanimicrobiota; class Vulcanimicrobiia; order Vulcanimicrobiales; family Vulcanimicrobiaceae; genus JAFAHZ01. The sequence continues at coordinate 57,592 of OY970243.1, read as the reverse complement.
AGGCGCAGCAGGGCGTTCTCGCCGTCGAGATGGAGCAGGCGGTGCGCGCTGCGGATCTCGCGCCGCCCGGGCGGCCCCGCTGGTGGGCGGCGGTCCGCGCCGGTCAGGGCTGTTCCTGGCGGTGGCCGTCGGCGGCGCGCTGTGGCTGGCCGTGCTGGCCGGGTTGGCCTACCTGCGGCTGCCGAGGCCCACGGTGCACCTCGGCCGCGCGCCGGTGCCGACCGTCCTGCTCATCGGCGGGCTGCTGCTCGGACTGCTGCTGACGTTGGTCAGCCGGCCGTTCGTCGCGGCCGGGGCGGGACACCGACGGGCTCGGGCGCGGCGTTCGCTCGATGCCGGCGTGCGCACGGTCGCCCAGCGCAGCGTGCTCGAGCCGCTCGATCGCGAACTCGACGCCGCAGCGCAGTTCTGTGTCGCCGTTCAGGCGGCCCGGCGCTGAGTCGGCGTGTTCACTGGGTGCGCATGAGAGCCGCCGCCGCTGTCTCGGCCGTCGGGCTGGTCCTGCTGGCCGGGTGCGGCGGGACCTCCCGGCCGGCCGCCACGCCGCCGGCCACGGCGACCGCGCCGGCAAGCACGGCGACCTCGGTGGCGAGCCCGACAGCCTCTGGCAACCCGGCGACCGGCTCGGATTGGCCCGCCTACGCCCACGACGCCGCCCGCACCGGGGTGGCTGCCGGGACGGCGACGCCTCGCGCGATCCGGGTCACCGCGAAGGTGCGGCTCGACGGCGCGGTGTACGCCTCGCCGATCGTCGGCGGCACGATCGTCGTCGCGACCGAGAACGACACCGTCTACGCCCTCGACCGGCCACGCGGCCAGAGTGTGGCAGACGCCATCTCGGCACGCCCGTGCGCCGCAGCCCGAGCGCGCCGTGCGGCAACATCGACCCGCTCGGCATCACCGGCACGCCGGTGTACGACACGGCGACCGGCGTGGTGTTCGTCGTCGCCGAACTGCGGCCGCGCCGGTCAGCCACGAGCTGGTCGCGCTCGACGCTGCGACCGGCGCGGTGCGCTGGCGGCGTCAGCTCGACCTGCCCGGCGTCGACGCCAAGGCGCATGCAGGAACGCGGCGCGCTGACCATCGCCGGCGGCCGGGTCTGGGTGCCGTTCGGCGGGCTGGCCGGCGACTGCGGCGACTACAAGGGCCGCGTCGTCGGCGTGCCGCTGACCGGGCGGGCGCGGCGCTGGTCTCCTACACCGTGCCGACCGCGCCGCGAGGGCGGGCATCTGGACGCCGCCCGGGCCCGTCGGTCGACGCCGCCGGCGCACCTGTTCGTGGCGGTCGGCAACGGCGCATCCGACCCCGGCGAGCCGTACGACCACAGCGACTCGATCGCTCGAGATCGACCCGGCGCGCGGCTCGCTCGACTCGTTCTCGCCGACCACCTGGCCCACCGACAACGACGCCGACCACGACCTCGGCTCGCAGGGCCCGGCGCTCGTCGGCACCGTGGGTGTTCATCGCCGGCAAGTCCGGCACCGGCGTACGTGCTGCGCGCCGGCGCACCTCGGCGGCATCGGCGGCCAGGTCAGCCAGGCGCCGTGTGCCGGTCCTTCGGCGGCACGGCCGTCGACGGCGACGATCGTCTACGTGCCCGTGCACCGACGGCGTCGCGGGCCGTGCGCATCGACGCCGCCGGCCGGATGCACGTGCTGTGGCACGCCGCCGGTCGATCGCCGGCTCGCCCGTCGTCGGCGGCGGCCGGGTGTGGGCGCTCGACCCTGACGCGGGCGTGCTGCACGCCTCGACCCGGGCACCGGGCGCGGTGCTGGCGCCAGGTCGCGGTCGGCGCCGTCGAGCCGCTTCGCGACGCCCGGCCGTGTCCGGCGCGCGATCGTGCTCGTGCCCGACCGCTCGACCGGGCTCACCGTCGTCGCGCGTCGTAGCCGTGACCGGCGCCAGCGCTGCCGCTAGGCTCGCCCGCCGTGCGCGTCCTCGTCCTCGGCTCCGGCGCCCGCGAGCACGCGCTGTGCCTGGCGCTGGCCGCCGACCCGGCGGTCACCGCGCTGGTCTGCGCGCCGGGCAACGCCGGCACCGCCGCGGTGGCCGAGCAGCGCGGCGGTCGACCCCGCCGACCCGGCCGCCGTCGCCGCGCTGGCCGCGCGAGGTCGGCGCCGACCTGGTCGTCGTCGGGCCCGAGGCGCCGCTGGTCGCCGGCGTCGCCGACGCCGTGCGCGCGGCGGGCATCGCCTGCTTCGGGCCGTCCGCGGCCGCCGCGCAGCTCGAGGGCAGCAAGGCGTTCGCCAAGGACGTGATGGCCGCCGCCGGCGTGCCGACCGCGGCGGCGCGGGTCGTGCACCGACGCCGCCGAGCGTGGCGGCCGCGCTCGACGAGTTCGGGCCGCCCTACGTCGTCAAGGACGACGGGCTGGCCGCCGGCAAGGGCGTCGTCGTCACCGCCGACCGCGACGCGGCGCTGGCGCACGCCGCCGGCCTGCGGCCGGGTGGTCGTCGAGGAGTACCTGGACGGCCCGGAGGTGTCGCTGTTCTGCCTCACCGACGGCGACGACCGTGCGTGCCGCTGCTGCCGGCGCAGGACTTCAAGCGCGCTCGGCGACGGCGACACCGGGCCGAACACCGGCGGCATGGGCGCCTACGCGCCGCTGCCGTGGCTGCCGGCCGGCGCCGTCGACGAGGTCGTGCGCGACGGTCGCGCGGCCGACGGTCGGCCGAGATGGCGCCGGCGCGGCACGCCGTTCGCCGGCCTGCTCTACATCGGGCTGGCGCTGACCGCCGACGGGCCGCGGGTCGTCGAGTTCAACGCCCGCTTCGGCGACCCCGAGACCCAGGTCGTGCTGGCCCTGCTGGAGACGCCGCTCGCGGCGCTGCTGCACGCGGCCGCCACCGGCCGGCTCGCCGAGCACCCGCCGCTGCGCTGGCGCGACGGCGCGGCCGTCACCGTCGTGCTCGCCGCCGCCGGCTACCCCGGCGACGCCGCGCACCGGCGACGTGATCACCGGCGCCGACGCAGCCGGGCGTGCTGCACGCCGGCACCCGCCGCCGCGACGACGGCGCCGTCGTCTCCAGCGGCGGGCGGGTGCTGTCGGTCACCGCGGTCGGCGACGACCTGGCCGACGCCCGCGCGCGCGCCTACGCGCTGCTGCGCCGGCATCGAGCTGCCCGGCGGCCAGTACCGCAGCGACATCGCCGCGGGCGGCCGCGCGGACCAGGTAGGCGCACGGCTGCATGCCGCCCGGTGTGCACCCTGGAGGGTGTGCACCTCGCGGCGCCGGTGGACTTCGTCGAGCTGACGACCGACCGCCGCCGGGCTCGCCGGCGGCGCGGCCGCCGTCGCACGTCGGCCGGTCCGGCCGGTACCGGCCGCTGCCGGCGCGCGCGGCTCGCCGCGCTTGGCCGTCGCGGCGCTCGCGCGTCGCGCCTGCCGCCGTCTGCGCACCGGCCCGCTGGCGCTGCCGGCGGTCGCGCCGGCGGTGCCTGTCCGCCCGGCGGTGCCGCGCTACCCGACCGTCCTCGCCGTGTGCCACGGCAGCCGCGGCGGGCAGTGTGCCCGGCGCACGCACTCGCACCGCGCCGGCGCTGCCGCCCGGACGCTGCGCCGCTACCTCGCTCCCGATCGGTTGGCCGCAGCACGTGCTCAGCGGCGGCGACCGTCGTCGACCCGCTGCGGCCGGTGCGCGGCCGGCTGCGGACATGTCGTCCTGACGGGCGGGATCACCGTCGACGTCTACGCGTCGTGCCCGCAGCGGGCGATCCGCCGGCCGCTCACCGGCTGCTCACAGATCGGGCGGCCGGTCGCCCACCGTCGACCCGTGCGCAGCGCCGGCGACGGCTGGGTCGACCGTCGACCGTTCGTCGACGTCGCACGCGCGGCGACACCGGACGACCGCGGCGTCGAGCCGGCCGCGCACGGCTGCCCGACCTCACCGCCGCACGCGGGCCGAGCTGGCCGGCGACCCGCGCTGACGCGCTGAGCGGGCGACGGCCGCCGCGATCGAGCTGGTCGACTTCGGTGCGCCGGCGACGACCCGCCGACCCGCCCGGCCCCCGTGCCGTGGCCGCGGCTGCGTCGCGCCGCGGCGCAGCGATGTCGGTGCCCGGCGTCGCTCGCGGCGCGCCGTCTCGGTCGCCGGGCCATCGCGCTCGTACTCACCGGGCGCTCGGTCCGCATGCCGCGCCCGTCACCGTCGCCGGTCCGCGACGGCGACCACGCGACCGCTCCACGGCGACCGCGCCGGCTGGCTCGACCGGCGTTCGACGCCTGCAGGTGATGGCCATGTGCCCGCACCGAGCTGCATCGCCGGCGGCTCGACGCGGACCGGCCGGCCGCTACCTGGCGCAGCTCGGAACTGCGGCCGGCCGATCTACGCCGGCGCGCGCGTCATCACGCACCCGAGCGGTACGCTGCTCGGCGAGCTCGGCCAGGAGGTTGCTCGGCCACGGCGTCACCGTGGCGCGTCTCGGCGGTCGCGCCGCGGCCGCGCGCAGCCGACGCCGCTGCGGTGTACCCGCACGCCCGGTGCCGGCCCGGTCGCTGACGACCGTCGCCGACGAGCGCGACGGCTGGCGTGTTCACCGTCGAGCTGTCGGTCGGCGACGACGGCGACGGCGCCGGTCGGCCAGCCGCGGCACTGGCTGGCGCGACGCTCGCGCCGCTGACCGCGACGTGGCCGGGTGAGCGCGGCGCCTGCCGGACACTGGAGCGGTGACCGATCCCCAACGTCCTGGCCGGCCGCTACGCCTCGCCGGCGATGGCCGCGCTCTGGTCGCCGGAGCACAAGGTCGTGCTCGAACGGCAGCTGTGGCTGGCCGTGCTGCAGGCCCAGCGCGACTCGGCGTCGACGTGCCCGACGGCGCGGTCGAGGCCTACGAGGCGCGTCGCTCGGACGCGCGGTCGACCTCGCCTCCATCGCCGCCCGCGAGCGGGTCACCCGGCACGACGTCAAGGCGCGCATCGAGGAGTTCGCCGCGCTGGCCGGGCACGAGCAGATCCACAAGGGCATGACCAGCCGCGACCTGACCGAGAACGTCGAGCAGCTGCAGGTCCGCGCGTCGCTGAAGCTGGTGCGGCACAAGGTGCTCGCCGTGCTGGCCCGGCTGGCCCGGCGGGCCGCCGAGTACGACGCGCTGGTGATGGCCGGGCGCTCGCACAACGTCGCCGCGCAGGCCACGACGCTCGGCAAGCGGTTCGCCACCGTCGCCGACGAGCTGCTCGTCGCGCTGCGACCGGCTGGACGAGCTGCTCGCCCGCTACCCGCTGCGCGGCATCAAGGGCCCGGTCGGCACCGCGCAGGACATGCTCGACCTGCTCGGCGGCGACGCCGGCAAGCTGGCCGAGCTGGAGCGCGCGGGTCGCCGCGCACCTCGGCTTCGAGCGCGTGCTCACCAGCGTCGGGCAGGTCTACCCGCGCTCGCTGGACTACGACGTGCTGTCCGCGCTGGTCCAGCTGGCCGCCGCGCCCGTCGTCGCTGGCCACGACGATCCGGCTGATGGCCGGCCACGAGCTGGTCACCGAGGGCTTCAAGCCCGGGCCAGGTCGGCTCGTCGGCGATGCCGCACAAGATGAACACCCGCTCGCTGCCGAGCGGATCAACGGCTTCGCGGTCATCCTGCGCGGCTACGCGTCGATGGTCGGCGAGCTGGCCGGCGACCAGTGGAACGAGGGCGACGTGTCCTGCTCGGTGGTGCGCCGGGTCGCGCTGCCGGACGCGTTCTTCGCCCTGGACGGGCTGCTCGAGACCGTCCTGACCGTGCTCGACGACTTCGGCGCGTTCCCGGCGGTCATCGCCCGCGAGCTCGACCGCTACCTGCCGTTCCTGGCCACCACCAAGGTGCTGATGGCCGCGGTGCGCGCCGGGGTCGGCCGGGAGACCGCGCACGAGGCGATCAAGGAGCACGCGGTCGCCGTCGCGCTGGAGATGCGCGAGAAGGGCGCCGAGCGGCAACGACCTGCTGGCCCGGCTGGCCGCCGACTCGCGGCTCGGGCTGGGCGCGGACCGTCTCGACGCGCTGCTGGCCGACCCGCTGTCGTTCACCGGCGCCGCCCGCGCGCAGGTCGCGGCGGTGGTCGGCCGCGGTCGACGCCGTGCTGGCCGGCGATCCGGGCGCCGCGGCTTACCGCCCGCGCCCGATCCTCTGAGCGGGCGTGCGTTCCGCGCAGAGCGTGGGGATATGGTCGGAAGAGCCCGAACAGACCAAAAGAGAGAGGACCAGCCTATGACCGACGTCGCATCGCAGGAGTCCCGACCGAGGGGACGACCGTCCCGTGCTGACCAACCGGCAGGGCCACCCGGTCTACGACAACCAGAACCAGCGCACGGTCGGCGCCCGCGGCCCGGCGACGCTCGAGAACTACCACTTCCTCGAGAAGATCAGCCACTTCGACCGCGAGCGCATCCCGGAGCGGGTCGTGCACGCGCGCGGCGCCACCGCGTTCGGCTACTTCGAGGCGACCGGCACGGTCGGCGACGAGCCGATCGCCAAGTACACCCGCGCCAAGCTGTTCCAGGAGAAGGGCAAGCGCACCGACGTCGCCATCCGCTTCTCCACCGTCGCCGGCGGCCGCGACTCCTCCGAGCTGGCCCGCGACCCGCGCGGCTTCGCGGTGAAGTTCTACACCGAGGACGGCAACTGGGACCTCGTCGGCAACAACCTCGCCGTCTTCTTCATCCGCGACGCGATCAAGTTCCCCGACGTCATCCACTCGCAGAAGCCGGACCCGGTGACCTTCGAGCGGCAGGTCGCCGAACCGCGTCTTCGACTTCTGTCAGCCAGACGCCCGAGGCCATGCACATGGTGACCATCGTGTTCAGCCCGCGCGGCATCCCCGCGAGCTACCGCACCAGCAGGGCTTCGGCGTCAACACCTACAAGTGGGTGAACGCCGAGGGCGAGACCAAGCTGGTCAAGTACCACTGGATGCCCGAAGCAGGGCGTCAAGTCGCTTCACCGCGGACGACGCCGCCGACGTGCAGGCCAGCGAGCTCGGCTACCACACCAAGGACCTCTACGACGCGATCGAGCGCGGCGACTACCCGGAGTGGGAGCTGCACGTCCAGATGATGGACGACGACGAGCACCCGGAGCTCGACTTCGACCCGCTCGACGACACCAAGATGTGGCCGGAGAACGAGTTCCCGCTGCGCAACGGTCGGGCACGATGGTGCTGAACCGCAACGCCGGAGAACTTCTTCGCCGAGAACGAGCAGATCGCCTTCGGCACCGGCGTGCTCGTCGACGGGCTCGACTTCTCCGACGACAAGATGCTGGTCGGCCGGACGTTCTCCTACAGCGACACCCAGCGCTACCGCGTCGGCCCGAACTACCTGCAGCTGCCGGTCAACCAGCCGAAGAACGCCGCAGGTGCGCACCAACCAGCGCGACGGCCAGATGGCCTACCAGCGTCGACAGGTCGCGGGGCAGAACCCGCACGTCAACTACGAGCCGTCGATCACTCGGCGGCCTGCGGGAGGCACCGACCCCGACCCACGACGAGCAGGGCCCGGAGATCACCGGGCGGCTCACCCGCAAGCGGATCCCGCGCACGAACGACTACACAGCAGGCCGGCGAGCGCTACCTGCTGATCGAGCCGTGGGAGAAGGACGACCTGGTGCCGAACCTTCGTCGCCCTGTCCGCAGTGCGACCGGCCCGATCCAGGAGCGGATGGTCTGGCACTTCTACCTGTGCGAGGACGAGCTCGGGCGTCGCGTCGGCGAGGGGCTCGGCATCTGCGCCGACGACGTGCGGGACCTGCCGCCGCTGCAGCCAGACCCTCACCGAGGACGAGCTGCAGCGCCTGACGAACCTGGGCAAGAACGGCCCGCGGGACGTCGAGGGCCTGACGATGACCCACTCCGTGCCGAACGAGCACGTCAGCCAGGCACCGTCGATCTCGGGGAGCTGAGCAGCACCCCGCCACCTTCGGTGATCAACAGCAGCGGGCGGTCGAACTTCGACCGCCCGCTGCTGTTGATCAGGCGTCGTTCGGCGGGCACCGCGTGACCGCCGGTGCGCGGTACGTTCGGCGCGTGCTCCAGCTTCCGGACGCCGTCGACATCCGCGAGGTCGGCCCGCGCGACGGCCTGCAGATCGAGGCGCCGGTGCCGTTCGCCGACAAGCTGGCGATGCTCGAGGCGCTGGCGGCCACCGGCGTGCGCCGGATCGAGGCCACCTCGTTCGTCTCGCCGAGGGCGGTACCCAGCATGGCCGACGCCGAGCAGGTCGCCGGCGCCGTCGGCGCTGGCCCGACCTGCTCTGGTCGGCCCTGGTGGCCTCCCCCGAACGGCGCCGCGCGTGCGGTCGCGGCCGGCATGACGATCTCGAGTACGTCGTGTCCGCCGCCGACGGCCACAGCCGGGCCAACGCCGGGCGCCCCACCGCCGAGGCGGTCGCCGCGGTGGCCGACTGGCCGGCACCGCCCACGACGCCGGCGGGCGCTGGAGGTCATCATCGCCACCGCCTGGGACTGCCCGTTCGACGGGCGCACGCCGGTCGAACGCACTGTCGCGGTCGCCCGCGAGGCGGTCGCGCGCGGCGCCGACCAGCTGTGTCTCGGCGACACGATCGGCACGACCACGCCGGTGCGGGTGGTCGAGCTGCTCGACGCCGTGCGCCGCGTCGCCCCGGCGTTGCGCTCGGCGTGCACTTCCACAACACCCGCGGCACCGGCTCGCCAATGCGCTGGCCGCTGTGCAGGCCGGCGTCACCCAGCTCGACGCCTCGGTCGGCGGCCTCGGCGGCTGCCCGTTCGCCCCCGGCGCCAGCGGCAACATCGCCACCGAGGAACTCGTCTACATGCTCGAGGAGTCCGGCGTGCGCACCGGGCTCGACCTTGACGCGGTGCTCGCCGCGGCGGCGGTCACCGAGCGCGCGTCGGGCACGACCTGCCCTCCTCGCTGTACCGCGCCGGCGGCCGCAACACGCCGCGGCCCCTCCCCGCCTGAGCCCGGTGATCAACAGCAGCGGGCGGTCGAACTTCGACCGCCCGCTGCTGTTGATCACCGAAGTAGGGCCCTAGGGTCGAACCGTGCTCGTCGCCTTCTCCGTCGCCCCGTCCGGACGCGGCTCGTCCTCGGTGTCACAGGCGGTGGCTGACGCCGTCCGGGTGGTGCGCGAGTCCGGCCTGCCGAACACCACCGACGCGATGTTCACCACCATCGAGGGCGAGTGGGACGAGTGCATGGACGTCGTGCGCCGGGCCACCGAGGCGGTCGGCAAGTACGGCGACCGGGTCTCGCTGGTGCTCAAGGCCGACATCCGTCCCGGTCACAGCGGCGAGCTCACCGGCAAGGTGGAGCGGGTCGAGAGGCTGCTCGGCTCGTGAGCGACGAGCTGACGCTGCTCGGCAGCGGCAAGGTCCGTGACCTCTACCGCACCGCGGACGGTACGACACACCGGCTGGTCATGGTCGCCAGCGACCGCATCTCGGCCTTCGACTACGTGCTGCGACGCACGATCCCGGACAAGGGCCGCATCCTCACCGCGATGACGGTGTGGTGGTTCGACCAGCTCGCCGACCTCGTGCCCAACCACCTGCTCGCGCTCGACGACCCGGCTGCTCCCGCCGGCAGTGGCGCGGCCGGGCGATGGTGTGCCGGCCGCTGGAGATGGTGCCGGTCGAGGCGGTCGCCCGCGGCTACCTCACCGGCTCGGGGCTGCTCGACTACCGCGCCACCGGCGCGGTGTGCGGCGTCCCGCTGCCGCCCGGGCCTGCGTCGACGGCGACCGGCTGCCCGAGCCGATCTTCACGCCGGCGACGAAGGCCGCGCTCGGCGAGCACGACGAGAACGTCGGCTACGCCGGCGGTCGCGGCGACCGTCGGCGCGCGAGACGGCGCCGGCAGCTGCGCGAGCTGACGCTGGCGCATCTACCGCGCGCGGCCGCGGAGCTCGCCGCCGAGCGCGGCATCCTGCTCGCCGACACCAAGTTCGAGTTCGGCCGCGACCGGCGACCGGGCGACGCTGGTGCTCGGCGACGAGGTGCTCACCCCGGACTCGTCGCGGTTCTGGCCGGCCGACGAGTGGCAGCCGGGCGCGCGCAGCCGAGCTTCGACAAGCAGTACGTGCGCGACTGGCTGCTGTCGCCGGCCTCCGGCTGGGACCGCGGCGTCCGGCGAGCCGCCGCCGCCGCTGCCCGACGACGTCGTCGCGCGCGACCCGCGCGCGCTACGTCGAGGCCTACGAGCGGCTGACCGGGCTGCGCTTCGCCGACTGGCCCGGCTGAGGCGCCGGCGAGCGCCCCGAGCAAGGGCTACGCGGGCAGGAAACCCAGCCGTGGCCGGTCGGCGCCGAGCACCCGCGCGGGGTCGGTGCCGAGCACCCCGGCGAGCAGCTCGCCGTAGACGGCGCGGAAGTCGACGGTCGCCTTCAGGTCGCCGTCGTCGAGGTCGGTCAGGACGGCTGGTCGCCGTAGAAGCCGCCGCGCACCGGCGACGCCGGCGACGAACACCGGCCCGGCGGTGCCGTGGTCGGTGCCCTGCGAGGCGTTGGCACGCACCCGGCGGCCGAACTCCGAGTAGGCCAGCAGCGACGACGTTGCGCCCGCGCGGGTCGCCGGCCATGTCGGTCAGGAACGTCGGCGACGCGCGCTGTCGAGGCTGGCCGAGCAGCGCCTGCTGGGTGCCCTTCTCGTCGGCGTGGGTGTCGAACCCGCCGAGGCTGACCGTGTAGACGCGCGTCGGCACGCCGGCCTTCACGCAGCGCGCCGACCAAGTCCAGCTGGCTGGTCAGTGCGTTCGCCGACTGGCCGCCGGCGGCCGCCGGCCGACGGACCCGCGTCGGCGGCGCTCGGCGTCCAGCACGCGGCCGAACGTGGCGCCGACCTGCCGCTCGTTGCGGTAGGACGCGCAGACCCGTGCGCCGCGCGACCGCGTCGCCCGGTCGTCGGCGCCCAGCCCGGTCACCGCGCCGGCCAGCGCGGCGGGCAGCGGGCTCGACCGCCCGACGGTCAGCGCGGCCGCCGTGCACTTGGCGCCGACCGCCAGCGGCGGCAGCACCGACCGATGTTCACCGCCCGCACCGGGTCGTCGCCGGTCGCGTCGAGCCAGCGGCCGATCCAGCCGGTGCTGCACCGGCGTCGTCCGGCGACGCGGTCTGCCAGATGTCCATCGAGCGGAAGTGGCTGTGGTCGGGCTTCGGGTAGCCGACGCCGCGCACGATCGCGAGCCGGCTTGCTGCTTCCACAGCGCCGCCAGCCCGGTCAGCGCCGGGTTCAGCCCGAGCTGGTCGTCGAGGTGCAGCACCTCGCTCGGCGGTGTAGGCCAGCTCCGGCCGGGCGTCGTGGTACGCGGCGTCGGCGTACGGGACCACGGTGTTGAGCCCGTCGTTGCCGCCGTAGAGGGTGACGACGACCAGCACGCCGGCGCCGGCGGGCAGCGGGTCGGTGACCGCCGCGGTGCGTGCAGCGCGCTGCAGGTGACGACCGGCCGCGCCGGCGGCCAGCGCGGCCGCGCCGGTGACGCCGGAGGCGATGCAGGAAGCGGCGGCGGGTGAGCGGTGTCCATCGGTTCGGCTCTCGTGCGAGTCAGTGGACGAGGTATCTCGGGCGGTGTTCAGGGCGACGGCGACCAGCGCGGCGGGGTCGCCGGCCAGGCCGCTTGCAGCACGCGCCAGCCGTGCGGTCGGACCAGGCCGGCGACGCCGAGCAGGTGAGCGACGCGCCTCGAGCCGGTCGCGTGGTCGACCCGGTGATCGCCGACAGGTCGGCGCGCCGGGCCAGGACTGCCGCGGCCTGCAGCCGCAGGTCGGCCGCCGCGGTCGACAGCCACGCCTGCCCGGACGGCCAGCCGCCGACGCTCGGCGGGTAGAACGGCAGCTGGCCGAGCGCGTGAGCACCGCCGAGCAGCGTTCTGCATCGTGGCGTCGTCGTCGAGCGGCATCCGCAACGCCCGGACCGCGCCGACCAGCCACTCCACCGGCCGATCGACGACGTGCCGCCGGCCGCGGCGAAGCCGGGTCGGTGAACATCGCGTGCAGCAGCGCGCGCAGGTCGCGCTCCGGCGCCGTAGGCGGCGACGCAGCCGGCGCGAGGTCGGCGGCCGACGGCGGCGTGTCGGACACGAACTGCCGCCCACAGCCGGCCGGCGACGTACCGCGGCGAGCCGGCCGGGCCAGCACCGCGTCGCAGTACCCGTCGGCGTCGAGGTCGCCGGTGCACGCCGAGCACGCGTCTTGGTGCCGTTGTCGTGCAGGCGCGGGCGCAGCGACGGCGACGCCGTCGCGGGTCGATCCGCCAGCCGGTCAGCGCCCGGGCGCCCTCGCGCACGTCGCTGCTCGGTGTAGCCGTCGCCGTGCCCGAGCGCGAAGATCTCCATGAACTCGCGGGACAGGTTCTCGTTCGGCGCCCTTGACGGTGTTCTTCTCGCCGTCGAGCCAGCGCAGCGTGGCCGCGTCGGTGAGCATGGCGTAGGCCAGCGTGCGGAAGTCGCCGCGCCCGAGGCTGCGCAGCCGTTCGTTCTGGGCGAGCATCTCCGCCGCGGAGCGCACCTTCTGGAGCGAGGTCGCGAAGTGGCCGTGCCAGACCGAGGTGAGCTTCTCCCCGAACGGCTGCTGCACCGCCGCCATCCGGCGCAGCCACCACGCGGTCAGCTCACTTCGCTGCTGGGCGCGCCGGGCGGCGTCCTTGCCGGGGTCGGGCAGCGCCGCCGGCGGCGGAGTCGCCACCGCGCCGGGATCGCGGGCCGGGTCGGCGGCGAGCAGCGCGTCGACCGCCGCGGGAATGCCCGCGGCGAGCACCGCGTCCACCTCGGCGCCGGTGGCGCCGAACCCGGTGCGCCGGACCAGGCGCGCGGCCAGCGCGCGACCGGTCAGCGGGCTGCTCATGGCCTCGAGTGTCACCGACGAATGTTCGGATCGGTCAAGATCCGGTGCGTGGCCGATCATGGCTGCGGATAGGCTGCCAGCCGTGGCGAAGGTGGTCGTCGACGTCGTGCTCAAGCCGGAGATCCTCGACCCGCAGGGGCAGGCGATCGTCGGTGCGCTCGGCCGGCTGGGCATCGCCGGCGTCACCGACGTCCGCCAGGGCAAGCACTTCGAGCTCGACGTCGACGACGAGCGTCGACGACGCCACCGTCGCAGCGCGTCGCCGACACGCTGCTGGCCAACCCGGTGATCGAGGACGTTCACCATCCGGCGGTGACCGGCGACGGTAGCCTTGGCACCGTGCGGATCGGTGTCGTCACCTTTCCCGGGCAGCCTCGACGACCGCGACGCCGCGCGCGCGGTGCGGCTCGCCGGCGCCGAGCCGGTCCCGCTCTGGCACGCCGACCCGGACCTGCACGGCGTCGACGCGGTCGTCCTGCCCGGCGGCTTCTCCTACGGCGACTACCTGCGCTGCGGCGCGATCGCCCGGTTCTCCCCGGTGATGGACGTCGATCGATCGCCGCGGCGCGCGACGGGCTGCCGGTGCTCGGCATCTGCAACGGCTTCCAGGTGCTGTGCGAGGCCCACCTGCTGCCCGGCGCGCTGATCCGCAACGCCAGCCGCACGTTCGTCTGCCGCGACCAGCTGCTGCGCGTCGAGAACGCCGCGACCGCCTGGACCGTCGGCTTCCGCGCCGGCGCAGGAGATCGTCGATCCCGCTGAAGAACGGCGAGGGCGGCTACGTCGCCGACGCAGCGCACCCTCGACGAGCTCGAGGCCGAGGGCCGGGTCGTCGTCCGCTACCGTCGGCGGCAACCCGAACGGCAGCTACCGCGACATCGCCGGCATCACGCAACGAGGCCGGCAACGTCGTCGGCCTGATGCCGCACCCCGAGCACGCCGTCGAGGCGCTCACCGGCCCGAGCACCGACGGCCTCGGCTTCTTCACCTCGTCTGCTCGGCGTCGCCGGCGTGACGCCGCGTGACCGACGCGATCGGCACCGGCACACCGTCGACACCGTCGACAGCGCCGCCGCGGACGCCCGAGCAGCCGCAGCCGTACGCGGAGCTCGGGCTCACGGACGACGAGTACGCCGCGGATCCGCGAGATCCTCGGCCGCCGCCCGACCGCCGCCGAGCTCGCGATGTACTCGGTGATGTGGAGCGAGCACTGCTCCTACAAGTCCTCGCAAGGTGCACCTGCGGCAGTTCGGCGACAAGGCCGCCCGAAGACGCGACGCGCTGCTGGTCGGCATGGGCGAGAACGCCGGCGTCGTCGACGTCGGCGACGGCTGGGCCGTCACGTTCAAGATCGAGTCGCACAACCACCCGTCCTACGTCGAGCCGTACCAGGGCGCGGCGACCGGCGTCGGCGGCATCGTCCGCGACATCCTCACCATGGGCGCCCGGCCGATCGCGGTGATGGACAGCGCTGCGCTTCGGCGCCGCCGACGCCCCGGACACCGCGCGCGTGCTGCCCGGCGTCGTCGCCGGCGTCGGCGGCTACGGCAACTGCCTGGGCCTGCCCAACATCGGCGGCGAGGTCGTCTTCGACGCGACCTACCCCGGCAACCCGCTGGTCAACGCGCTGTGCGTCGGCGTCCTGCGCGCCGACGGCATCAAGCTGGCCAAGGCCGACGGCGCCGGCAACCAGGTCGTGCTGTTCGGCGCGCGACCGGCGGCGACGGCATCGGCGGGGCGTCGGTGCTGGCCAGCGCGACCTTCGACGACGACGGCGCCGGCCAAGCGCCCGAGCGTGCAGGTCGGCGACCCGTTCGCCGAGAAGGTGCTCATCGAGTGCTGCCTGGAGATCTTCGCCGCCGACCTCGTCGACGGCATCCAGGACCTCGGCGCCGCCGGGCTGTCCTGCGCGACCACCGAGCTCGCCGCCGCCGGCGCCGGCGGCATGGACGTCGACCTCGACCTCGTGCCGCTGCGCGACGCCGCGCTGGCGCCCGAAGAGATCCTGATGAGCGAGTCGCAGGAACGCATGATGGCGGTCGTCGACGCCGGACAAGCTCGACGACGTTCCTCGCCGATCTGCCGCGCAAGTGGGACGTCGCTGGCCACCGTCATCGGCACGGTCACCGACACCGGCCGGCTGCGATGATCGCTGGCACGGCGAGCCGATCGTCGACGTGCCGCCGCGCACCGCTCGCCGCACGAGGGGCCGGTCTACGACCGCCCGATCGAGCGCCCGGTCGACCAGGACGCGCTGCAGCGCCGACACGGCGTCGCGGCTGCCGCGCCCGCGCACCGGCGACGAGCTGCGCGACACGCTGCTGCGGCTCGTCGCCGTCGCCGAACCTGGCCGACAAGTCGCTGGGTCACCGACCAGTACGACCGCTACGTCCTCGGCAACACCGTGCTGGCGCAGCCCGAGGACGCCGGCATGATCCGCCTCGACGAGGACGACCGGCCGCGGCATCGCGCTCGCCGCTCGACGGCAACGGCCGCTACGCCCGGCTCGACCCGTACGCCGGCGCGCAGCTCGCGCTGGCCGAGGCCTACCGCAACGTCGCCGCCACCGGCGCGCGCCCGCTCGCGGTCACCGACTGCCTCAACTTCGGCTCGCCCGAGGACCCCGGCGTCATGTGGCAGTTCGCCGAGGCGGTCCGCGGGCTGGCCGACGGCTGCCGCGACGCTCGGCATCCCGGTCACCGGCGGCAACGTCAGCTTCTACAACCAGACCGGCGCGACCGCCGATCCTGCCCGACGCCGGTGATCGGCGTGCTCGGCGTGATCGACGACGTCGCCCGGCGGACGCCGCAGCGGCTTCGCGCACCGACGGCGACGCTGATCTACCTGCTCGGCGACACCCGCGACGAGTTCGGCGGCTCGGAGTGGGCGCACGTCGTGCACGGCTACCTCGGCGGCCGCCCGCCGGCGGTCGACCTCGCCGCGAGCGGCTGCTCGCCGACGTCCTGGTCGACGCGCTCGCGCGACGGGCTGATCGACTCCGCGCACGACCTGTCCGACGGCGGCCTGGCGCAGGCGCTGGTCGAGTCGCTGCCTGCGGCGGCGGCGCCGGGCGCGCGCGATCGTGCTGCCCGAGGGCGCTCGACCCGTTCGTCGCGCTGTTCAGCGAGTCGGCCGGCCGGGCGCTCGTCGCGGTGCCGCGCAGCGGAGGAGGTCCGCTTCACCGACCTGTGCACGGCCCGCGGCCTGCCGCACGCGCGCATCGGCGTCGTCGACGTCCGCAGCGCGCGAGCTCGAGGTGCAGGGCCAGTTCCCCGTGCCGCTGCGCGAGCTGCGCGCCGCGTCGACCGGCACGCTGCCGGCGCTGTTCGACTGACCGGCGGATCACGCCTGATCGGCCGGACCGGCGCCCGGGCCGCGCAGGGACCGTGCCGCTGAACGGCTGCTACGCTGACTTCCCTGAGCCGCGTCGAGGTCGGACTACCCGTGAGCCAGCCGCTGTTCGATCACGGAGCACCGGGTAGCGCCGGCCGTACACGGCCGCCGCCGCCGGACATGGCGGCACCCCGACGGATGTGCCGTACGCAGCAGCCGCCCGATCGAGCAGTTCCCGGCTCAGCCCGCCCTACGGGCAGCAGCCCTACGGGCAGCAGCCCGTACGGCGTAGTCAGCCGTACGGGCAGGCACCCTACGGCGGCGCCGTACGGCCCGTCGCGTGTCCACGGCGCCCTACGGGCCGGTCGCGGCAGCGTGCGCCGACCGCGGCGCCATCGCCGCGTCGATCGCGCGGCCCGCGGCCGGCCTGCGTCGCGCACCGGCCGATCGCCGCTCGCTGCCGGCCCTCGTCCTGGTCGGGCGGCGCTGGTCGGTGCCATCGCGCTCGCCGTGCAGCAGCGCCGAATGCCGGGTGGCTTCGCCAGGCCGACCGGGCCGGCGGTCCCGTCGTTCCCGTCCATCTCGCGCGCCGTTGTTCACGATCCCGTCCTTCTCTGTTCCCGGTGGCCCGGTCGGGTCCGACGTCGGCGTTTCCCTACCGGCACCCCGACCGACACGCCGTCCAGCAGCCCCGCCGGGACCGCGGCACGCGACGGCCGACCAGGTCACGATCGCCACGAATGCGACGATTCCTGCACGCGCTGGCCGCCGGCCAGCCGTCGGTCTTCTGCCAGCTGTGGGACCCGACCGACCTGCAAGCAGCTCCTGCAGAAGAACAACGCACGTCAGCAGCTGCTGCAACGTCGAACTGATGCGAGCGCCGACCGCGAAGGACCAGGACGCCGAGTTCGCCGTCGACGACGCCGAGCCAGCATCGACCTCACGTCGGACTCCGACGCGACGATCCCGGCGCTGGCCGTGCGAGCCCGCACGACTACCCCTCCGACGTCGTGCTGCGCAAGGACACCGACGGCGACCTGGAAGGTCGTGTTCACTGCCGGCTGACGCGTACGCGCGCGCAGTGCACCGCCGCTCGCCGACTGGCTCGACGAGCTCGACGCCGGCCGAGCGGTTCGCGCGTCGCGTCCGTGCTGCCGGGCTGGGACGTGCGGACCCTGGTCGGCGCACCTCGTCGTGACCGCCGGAGGCGTGCACCGAGCCGGCTGCGCTGCGAGCGCCGGCGCGACGGGCCGGCGCTGCCGCTGGCGGACTACGTGCGCGCGTACCGCCGCGACGTCGACGCAGATCGAGCCGACCCGCACGCTGGCGGCGCAGCGCGGCGGGCATCGCGAGCTCGTCGCGACGCTGGCGGCCGCGCTGGCGACCGCCCCGGCGTTGCCGCCGCGTGCCCGCGCACGAGCCGTGCTGGCCGGCGGCCGCGCGGCCCCCCGCGCCGGCGACTTGGCGTCGCGAGCCGCGTCGCTCGACCTCGTCGTGCACTGCGACGACCTGTCCCGCTCGCTGCCCGAGCGCCGCGCCGGTCCCGCTGCCGCGCGCCGGCGCTGAGCGCCGCCGACCGGACGCTGGCCGAGCATCCTCGCCGCGCAGGCGCCCGGGCCGCTCGGTCGAGGTGCGGGTGCCGCCGTTCGTCGCGGTGCAGGCGATCCCCGGCCCGCGGCACACCCGCGGCACGCCGCCCAACGTCGTCGAGACCGACCCGTACCTGGCTGCGCCTGGCCACCGGCGCGCACGTCGCTGCGCCGACGCCGTCGCCGCCGGCGCGGTCCGGGCCAGCGGCAACCGCGCCGACCTGACCGCTACCTGCCGCTGCTGCACTGACGCGCGTGTCGCCGACGCTGAGGCCGGTCGACGCGCACCGTCGCACCCGTAGACTCGGCCGACGTGGCGCGCGGCGACGGCAAGCTCACCCACGACCTCGCTCCCCGGCGACGAAGGGCCCGCAGGACGCCTGCGGCGTCTTCGGCGTCTGGGCGCCCGGCGAGCAGGTCGCCAAGCTCACCTACTTCGGCCTCTACGCGCTGCAGCACCGCGGCCAGGAAGCCGCCGGCATCGCGGTCAGCGACGGCAGCCTCGCTGGTCGTCTACAAGGACCTCGGCCTGGTCAGCCAGGTCTTCGACGAGGCGACGCTGGCCACCCTGCAGGGCCACATCGCGGTCGGCCACACCCGCTACTCGACCACCGGCTCGACCACGTGGGAGAACGCGCAGCCGAGCTTCCGCACCACGCCGCGCCGGCACCGGCCTCGCGCTCGGGCCACAACGGCAACCTGGTCAACACCGCCGAGCTGGCCGCCGAGGCGCGCGGCGGCCGGCATCGCGCGACGCGGCATCGGCGCCACCACCGACTCCGACCTGCTCACCGCGCTGCTCGCCGCCCGCCCGGACGTCAGTCGTCGAGCAGGCCGCGATGGAGGTGCTGCCGAAGCTGCGCGGCGCGTTCTCGCTGGTCTTCATGGACGAGCACACCCTCTACGCCGCCCGCGACCCGCAGGGCGTGCGCCCGCTGGTGCTCGGCCGGCTCGAGCGCGGCTGGGTGGTCACCTCCGAGACCGCGGCGCTCGACATCGTCGGCGCCAGCTTCGTGCGCGAGATCGAGCCCGGCGAGCTGATCGCGATCGACGAGGACGGCCTGCGCTCGCAGCACTTCGCCGCGCCGGAGCCCAAGGGCTGCCTGTTCGAGTACGTCTACCTCGCCCGGCCCGACACCACGATCGCCGGGCGCAGCGTGCACGCCGACCCGGGTCGAGGTCGGCCGCCGGCTGGCCCGCGAGCACCCGGTCGAGGCCGACCTGGTCATCCCGGTGCCCGAGTCCGGCACGCCGGCCGCGATCGGCTACGCCGAGGAGTCCGGCATCCCGTACGGCCTCGGCCTGGTCAAGAACTCCTACGTCGGGCGCACGTTCATCCAGCCGTCGCAGACGATCCGCCAGCTCGGCATCCGGCTCAAGCTCAACCCGCTGCGCGACGTCATCCGCGGCAAGCGGCTGGTCGTCGTCGACGACTCGATCGTGCGCGGCAACACCCAGCGCGCGCTGGTCCGGATGCTGCGCGAGGCCGGCGCGCGTCGAGGTGCACGTGCGCATCTCCGCGCCGCCGGTGAAGTGGCCGTGCTTCTACGGCATCGACTTCGCCTCGCGCGCCGAGCTGATCGCCAACGGCCTGGACGTCGAGGGCATCCGCGCCTCGATCGGCGCCGACTCGCTCGGCTACGTCTCGCTCGACGGGCTGGTCGCCGCCACCGAGCAGCCGCAGCACCCGGCTGTGCCGCGCCTGCTTCGACGGCGACTACCCGATCGCGCTGCCCGAGCGTGCGTCGGCAAGCACGTGCTCGAGGGCATCGAGAAGTCGCGTGCAGTCGACCGGCCGCGAGCCGCGAGCACGCTCGGCCTACGGCCGCCGACGGACGCGCTCACCCGCCCGTGACGCGCCGACGCCGGCGCCGGCGACCAGCTACGCCGCCGCCGGCGTCGACATCGAGGCCGGCGACCGCGCCGTCGAGCTGATGAAGGCCGCGGTCGCGCGCACCGACCGGCCCGAGGTCGCTCGGCGGCCTCGGCGGGTTCGCCGGGCTGTTCCAGCTCGACCTGGCCCGCTACCCGCAGCCGGTGCTGGCCAGCTCCACCGACGGCGTCGGCACCAAGATCGCGATCGCGCAGGCGCTCGACCGGCACGACACGATCGGCATCGACCTGGTGGCGATGGTCGTCGACGACCTCGTCGTGGTCGGCGCCGAGCCGCTGTTCCTCACCGACTACATCGCCACCGGCAAGGTCGTCCCGGAGAAGATCGCGGCGATCGTCGGCGGCATCGCCGAGGGCTGCGTGCAGGCCGGCTGCGCGCTGGTCGGCGGCGAGACCGCCGAGCACCCCGGCGTCATGGCGCGCCGACGACTACGACATCTCCGGCACCGGCGTCGGCGTCGTCGAACGCCGACGCGGTGCTCGGCCCCGAGCGGGTGCGCGCCGGCGACGTCGCTGATCGCGCATGGGCTCGTCCGGCCTGCACTCCAACGGCTACTCGCTGGTGCGGCACGTGCTGCTCGAGCGGGCCGGCCTGGCGCTCGACGCGACCGCCGGCGCTCGGCGGCCGCACGCTGGGCGACGAGCTGCTCGACCCCGACCCGCATCTACGCCCTGGACTGCCTGGCGCTGGCCGCCGACGTGCGGCGCGCACGCCTTCGCCCACATCACCGGCGGCGGGCTGGCCGGCAACCTGGCGCGGGTGCTGCCCGCCGGGCGTCGCGCGCCGTGGTCGACCGCGCGACCTGGGCGCCGCAGCCGATCTTCGACCTGATCGCGCGCGACCGGCGCGGTCGCCCGCGCCGAGCTGGAGCTGACGTTCAACCTCGGCGTCGGCATGGTCGCGGTCGTCGCCGGCCGACGCGCGCCGACGACGCGCTGGCAGCTGCTCGGCCGCGCGCGGCGTGCCGGCGTGGCGTGCTCGGCGAGGTCGCGCGCCGACGCAGCGGCACGACCGCGGTGCAGCTGGCCGGCGACTACGCGGGACGCCGCCGGCTGACCGGCTGACGCCGAGCACCGGCGTCGCGCCGAGGCGTCAGCGTGCCGGTAGCGATCCAGCGGGCGCGTGGCGTGCAGCGGACCGGTGCGCAGCGGCTGTCGCGCCAGCGGCCGGTGGCCAGCCGCGGTCGGCGTCAGCGCGTCGATCGCTCGGTGCCGGTCCAGTCCTCGTACTCGTCGTCGAGCGTCGTCCGCCTCGCGCCGGGTCGCGGCTCGCCCGAGCCGGAGTCCCGAGTTCGCGCTGCAGCGCGTCGAGGTCGGTGAAATGGGATGTTGTACTTCAGCTCCCGGGCCACTTTTTGCTGCTTGGCCTTCGCACGGCCGCGCCCCATGGCTCGACCCCCTCGCTCACGCGCTCATCCGGCGGGCGATCGCTCGTGCAGGGCGAGCGGCGCCGCGCCGGGGAAGTTGTCATGTCGTGCGACGCAGCGTACCGCGCGGCATCGCGGCGCACGCTGCGCCGGCACCGGCGGGTGCCGCGTGCGCTGGTCCGCAAGCTGTCCGATTTAGTGCCGTTTGACAAGTCCGGGTGAACACGTCGGACTCTCTGCCATGCTGGCACAGAGTGGACAGTTGAGCGCTGCAGCTATGGCAGCAGCGCTTCAACCGGTATGCATACTTGGCGTCGTTCGCGCGGAACAGGACTCCGCGTGACGATTCCCCAGAAAGGTGGCACCACGATGACGACGTCCGCCATCGTCCGGAGTCCGAGGCCCTGCTCACGCCGTCCGAGGTCGCGACGCTGTTCCGCGTCGACCCGAAGACCGTCACGCGCTGGGCGAAGGCCGGCAAGCTCACCTCGATCCGCACGCTCGGCGGTCACCGCCGCTACCGCGAGTCCGAGGTCCGCTCGCTGCTCGAAGGCAACACCGCGCCAGTCGACGCCTGACCGTCCTGCAGCCCGGCGCCCGACCGCGGCCGGACCGCGGCTCGGCGCTGCATCGCGTGCGCGTGTCGCCGGACACGTACGGTCCGGCGTGACGACCGCCGCCGCACCTGAGTCGGCATGCATGCAGCCCGTGCCCTGTCCTACGCCAGCGGCACGTCGACGACGCCGCTGCTCGGCGAGACGATCGACGCCAACCTGCGCCGCGCCGTCGCCCGCTTCCCCGACCGCGAGGCGCTCGTCGACGTCGCCGCCGGCCGCCGGCTGACCTACGCCGAGCTCGACGCCGCGGTCGACGAGCTCGCCCGCGGCCTGCTCGCGCGCGGCGTCGCGCAAGGGCGACCGGGTCGGCATCTGGGCGCCCGAACTGCGTCGAGTGGTTCCTGACCCAGTACGCCACGGCGCGCATCGGCGCGATCCTGGTCAACATCAACCCCGCCTACCGCACGCACGAGCTCGAGTTCGTGCTGCGCCAGGCCGGTCAGTCGGCACGCTGGTCTCGGCCGTCGCGTTCAAGACCAGCGACTACCGCGGCGATGATCGACGAGGTCGCGCCCGGCTGCTCGAGCACGCTGCGCGACGTCGTCTACATCGGCGACGCCGACGCTGGGACGCGCTGCTCGCCGACGGCGACGCGCGGTCGCCGCCGACGCAGGTCGCCGAGCGCGCGGCGCAGCTGACCTTCGACGACCCGATCAACATCCAGTACACGTCCGGCACGACGGGTTCCCCAAGGGCGCGACGCTCAGCGCACCACAACATCCTCAACAACGGCTACTTCGTCGGCGAGCGGCTGAGCTACACCGAGCACGACCGGATCTGCGTGCCGGTGCCCTTCTACCACTGCTTCGGCATGGTCATGGGCAATCTCGCCGCGACCTCGCACGGCGCGTGCGTCGTCATCCCGGCGCCCGGCTTCGACCCGGCCGCGACGCTGCAGGCGGTCGCAGGACGAGCGCTGCACCTCGCTCTACGGCGTCCCGACGATGTTCATCGCCGAGCTCGCGCTGCCGGACTTCGCCGAGCTACGACCTGTCGCTCGCCTGCGCACCGGCTGCATGGCCGGCTCGCCGTGCCCGGTCGAGGTGATGAAGCGGGTCATCACCGAGATGAACATGGCCGAGGTGACGATCGCCTACGGCATGACCGAGACCTCGCCGGTGTCGACGCAGACCCGCAAGGACGACTCGCTCGACCGCCGCACCGTCCACCGTCGGCCGGGTGCATCCGCACGTCGAGGTCATGGTCGTCGACCCGGAGACCGACCTGCCCGTGCCGCGCGGCGCAGCCGGGCGAGCTGTGCACCCGCGGCGTACTCGGTGATGCTCGGCTACTGGGACGAGCCGGAGAAGACCGCCGAGGTGCTGCGGCAACGGCTGGATGCACACCGGCGACCTCGCGACGATGGACGACGAGGGCTACGTCAACATCGTCGGCCGGATCAAGGACATGGTCATCCGCGGCGGCGAGAACGTCTACCCGCGCGAGATCGAGGAGTTCCTCTACACCCACCCGGACGATCGTCGACGCGCAGGTCGATCGGCGTCCCGGACGAGCAGTACGGCGAGGAGCTGATGGCCTGGGTCCGGCTGCGCGACGGCGCCGAGCCGCTGACGCCGAGGACGCTGCGCGAGTTCTGCCGCGGCCAGCTCGCGCACTACAAGATCCCGCGCTACGTCCACGTCGTCGACGAGTTCCCGATGACGGTCACCGGCAAGGTCCGCAAGGTCCAGATGCGCGAGGCGGCCGATCGACATCCTCGGGCCTGCGAGTCGCGGCCGCCGTCCAGCACGCCTGAGCCACGCTCGTGATCCGGTTGAGAGCGGTGTCGCGAGCGGTTGACTCGCGTCGGCGTCCCGGGTAGATGCTTGTATCGCAGCAACTAGTTGTGTGCGTCAAGCAAGGACGCGAAGTGACGTGGCGCGATGCCGAGCTCGCCGACCGAGACGGTCGCGACCCGCGGCGTCCGAGCGTCGCCACCGCCGAGCAGGTCGCCGCCGTCGCCGACACCTCGTGCCGCGCTGATGCGCTCGTTCGGCAAGGCCCGGGCCCGGTTGCTCGCCGCGGCCGCAGCACGACGTCGAGTGGTCCGCGCACCTGCTGCTCAAGATCCTGCAGCACGAGGGGCCGATGCGCGCCGGCGCGCTGGCCGAATGCCTGCACTCCGACCCGTCCACGGTCAGCCGGCAGGTCGCCGCGCTGGTCAAGGACGGCCTGCTCGAGCGCCGCGCCGACCCGGACGACGGCCGGGCCAGCCTGCTGGTGCTCACCGACAAGGCCGCGCGCCGTGCTCGCCGACCACGACCGGCTCCGAATGCAGCACTTCGCCGCAGATGCTCGACGACTGGACGCGACGCGCGACCTGCGCCGCTTCGCCGCCCTGCTCGCACGCTTCACCGCCGCCTACGACGACGCGCAAACCACGACTGGATCACCGAGCGGGCCGCAGCGCGTGCCGCGGCCGCCGGAGAGGACGACCTGATGGCCACCGACCCGACCAGACCGGCGCGGCCGCCGACGCGCCGGCCCGCCGGACGGCGCGCTGACCCACCGGCAGATCATGACGATCCTGTCCGGGCCTGCTGCTCGGCATGTTCCTCGCCGCGCTCGACCAGACGATCGTCTCGACGGCGATCCGCACGATCGGCGACGACCTGCACGGGCTGTCGGCCCAGGCGTGGGTGACGACCGCGTTCCTGATCACCTCGACGATCTCGACGCCGCTGTACGGCAAGCTGTCCGACATCTACGGCCGCAAGCCGCTGTTCATGTTCGCGATCGCGATCTTCATCCTCGGCTCGGCGCTGTGCGGGCTGTCGCAGTCGATGTACATGCTCGCCGGCGTTCCGCGCGTTCCAGGGCATCGGCGCCGGCGGCCTGATGCCGCTCGCGCTGGCGATCATCGGCGACATCATCCCGCCGCGGGAGCGGGCGAGGTACCAGGGCTACTTCATGGCCGTCTTCGCGACCTCGTCGCGTGCTCGGCCCGGTGATCGGCGGCTTCTTCGCCGGCCAGACCACCATCTTCGGCATCACCGGCTGGCGCTGGATCTTCTACATCAACGTGCCGATCGGCATCTTCGCGCTGGTCGTCGTCATCGCGGTGCTGCAGCTCGACCACCACCGGCGCGACGCACCGCATCGACTGGTGGCGGCGCGGTCGCGCTGGTCGTCGGCCTGGTGCCGCTGCTGATCGTCGCCGAGCAGGGCCGCACCTGGGGCTGGGGCTCGGCGCGGCGCGTTCGCCTGCTACCTCGTCGGCGCCGCCGGGCTGGTCGGCGTTCGTCCTGGTCGAGCGCGCGATGGGCGACGACGCGCTGCTGCCGCTGCGGCTGTTCCGCAACTGCGTCTTCGCGCGTCGGCTCGCGCGCAGTCGCTCGTCATCGGCATGGGCATGTTCGGCGGCATCGCCGTCGATCCCGCTGTACCTGCAGATCGTCAAGGGCGCGTCGCCGACCAAGGCCGGGCCTGCTGATCCTGCCGCTGGTCGCCGGCATCATGGTCGCGTCGCTGGTCGCCGGTCAGCTCACCTCGCGCACCGGCCGGTACAAGATCTTCCCGATCGATCGGGTCGGTCGCTGCTCGTCGTCGGGCTGCTGCTGCTGACCCGCATCGGCGCCGACACCCCGCTGTGGCAGACCGACCTCTACATGGTCGTCTTCGGCGCCGGCCTCGGCCTGAACATGCAGACGATCGTGCTGGCCATGCAGAACGCCGTCGACGCCGCGGGACATGGGCGTGGCGACCTCGTCGACGACGTTCTTCCGGCAGGTCGGCGGCTCGCTCGGCACCGCGATCTTCCTGTCCATCCTGTTCTCGCAGGCCAGCACGAACATCGCCGGCCAGCTCGCCGCCGCAGGCCAGCGGCTGCCCGCCAACTCCGGGTTCAGCCTGAACGACACCGCCGGGCTGGGTGCGCTGCCGAATGCGGTCAAGCACCCGATCCTGGTCGGCTTCAGCCAGCGCGATGGACATGGTGTTCCTGGTCGGCGCGATCGTCCTGGTGCTCGCCGTCGTGCTGTCGGTGCTGCTGAAGGAGGTGCCGCTGCGGCGCCTGTCCGGGCTGCAGGCCGCGCAGAGCGAGGCCAGCGGCGCCGCTGCCGCTCCGGTCCCGCCGGAGATCGCGACGGGCACCGAGTCCGCCTCCGCGGTTCCGGCCGGCGGCCGGCACGCCCGACCGGAGCCCGAGGAGTCCGAGGAGCCCGACGAGTCCGAGGACCAGCTCGACACCCCGCTGACACCGAGCCGGCGGGGGTAATCCGGGCGCCGGTCGTCAGCCGGCGTCCAGGACGACTGTTTCGTGTGCGGCGGGCCTGAGGGTGATCACTCTCAGGCCCGCCGCGCTGTCGACGGCGAGTGCCTGCGCGCTCATCCGCGCGGCAGTGGTGAGCGGGATGCGGCTGCGCAGCGGACCGTCCGGGCGCAGGACGTCGCGGCCGGCGATGAGGACGTCGGTGCCCTGCCACCACGACGAGGGCACCGGCGCCCCGGCCGCCACGGGGCCGAGCAGCGGCACCGCCGAGGTCGGCGGCAGGTGGACGACAGTGCTCCACGGCGCCCGTCCGAGCCCGAACGACGGCGGGTCGGGCAGATCGATCAGCAGTGCGCGCGGCGCGACCGAGCCCTCCGACGGCCAGCGTGAGATCCGGTCGACGACGGTGACCGGGATGTCGGGCGTCCAGCGCCGTAACCGCTCCCACCGTTGCGGCCGGCCGGTGACGACGGTGAGCTCGCAACCGACGCCGACCAGCCGCGCGGCGAGGAACTGACCCACCCACAGCGACGCGACGACGCCGACCCGGACGGGCTCGGGACCGAGCAGGCCCACCGCGGCGGGGCGGCCGTGGTCGTCGACACCGAGCACCACGCCCGGCGCCGGGACGCTCAGCTGCCAGCGCAGCGTCCGGCCGTCGGAACTGTCCGGCGGTGTCCCGATGCCGGTGGCACCGCCGCGCGATCTGGTCATCCGCCGGCCAGGGTGAGCAGCGGGAGGATCTGCGTCGACTCGGTGCCGCCGCCGGCCGCCAGCGGCGCCACCCGCCGGGCAGCCAGCGCGGCGCGGGCGGGGTCGGTGCGGGTCAGACCGGCGCGGCCGAGCAGGGCGGGCACGATCTCGGCCAGCACGTCACCGCCGGTGGCGGCCAGCAGGATCGTCACCTCCGGACGGGCGGCCCGGTCCCGCAGTGCCAGCTGGATCGAGGTGACCGAACGGTCGCAGCCGCTGGCGGTGACCGCGCCGACCAGCTCCATGACCTCCTGCGGCCGCGGCCGGCTGGCGTCGAGATATTCGCGCACCGGTAGGGCGTCGTCCTCCGCCAGCAGCCTGGTCAACGCCTCCGCGTCGAGGACGCGGCTCGGCAGCTGCGCCGCGCGCAGGAGAGCCGCCAGGCGGTCCAGCGCGGCGATCAGGGCCGACTGCGCACCGGTGATGCCGCCGCCGTGGCGAGCGACGACGTCCTCGGCGCGCAGGGGGTCGATCCGCAGCAGCAGCTGCACCCGCCGGTGCACCGCGGCCGGGCCGATGGTGCCGCGGTAGGCGGTCACCGGGCGGGCCCGGCGCCGCGCGGCCGGCAGCGGTGGCGCGGCGTCGACCACCCGGATCTGCAACACGCTGGGCTCACTGGCGTCCTGCCCGAGCGCCTGCGCCAGGGCGCCGACGTCGAGGTCGAGGACGTCGACCGGCGCCAACTCGAGCGCGGCGGCCAGGCCGTGACCGTCGACGACCACCCCGACCGGCCCGCTGCTGCGGCTGCGACCGGCGAGAACCTGCGTGCCGGTGTTCGGCGCGGGCGGGCTCGGACCGGCGGCGGCAGCAGCCAGCGCCCGCCGCGGCGCAGCAGCGCCAGGACCAGGACGAGCACGGCGATCCCGGCGGCGACGTAGCCGACCCGGTTCGCAGCGCCGCGCCGCCCACGGCGACGAGTACGGCGGCCTCGACGGCGACCGCCCGGCCGGCGAGGACACGCGAGCGGGTCGCGGCTGCGGCCATGCGTGTCCTCCTCGAATGCGCTCGGCGCGCGGCGGCGGCGCCGAGCCGATCTTCCTATGCTGAGTGCCCACACCGGGCGGCGACATCGTAGGTGCCGACGGCACCCGGCCGGTGCGAAAGGGAGGTGCCGTGGCGACGCTGCGCGAGCAGGTCGAGGCCTACGGCTTCGAGACCCGCCGCCAGGTGGCGGCGCTGCTGCACGGCGAAGAACGCTCCCCGCTCGACCCCCGCCGCCGCCTGAACCGCTCGCTCATCGCCGGGCTGGTGGTCGGCGTGCTCGCCCTCGCCGGTGTCGGGGTGGCCGGCCTGCTGTCCGGTTCGGGCTCCTCTTCCGTCCCGGACAACGGCGCGGTCATCGTCGCCGGCACCGGCGGGCGCTACGTGGTCATCGACAAGGTCGCCCACCCGGCGTTGAACCTGGCCTCCGCGCTGCTGGTCGGCGGCAAGGCGCCCACGACGGTCTCGGCCGAGGCGCTCGCCGCGCTGCCGCGGGGACTGCCGATCGGCATCCCGGAGGCGCCGGACTCGCTGCCGACCCAGGGCTCGCTGGTCGCCGGCCGCTGGACGGTGTGCAGCACCGATCCGCGCGCCTCCTCCGCCCGCCCGGTGGTCACCGTCTCGGTCGGCGTCGGCCTGGCGAAGGCGCTGCCCCTCGGGCGCGGCGTCGTGGCCCTCGACCCGTCTGGGGCGACCTGGCTGCTCGTCGACGGCTCGCGCTACGCGGTGAGCCGGCCGGTGGCCGCGCTGCTGGGCCTGGCGCAGGTACCGGCGATCCACCTCCAGTTCGAGGTGCTCGACCTGCTCCCGGAGGGCCGGCCGCTGGCGGTGCCGGCCGTACCCGGATCGGGCGCGGCACCCTCGGTCCGGCTGCCGTTCACTGCCGCTGTCGGCGACGTCGTGCGCGCGACCGGTCTACCGAACCGCTACGTCGTTCTGTCCACCGGGCTCGCCTCGGTCGACCCGTTCGCCTACGAACTGCTCGCCGGTCAGGCGTCCCGCAACCTCTCCGTCTCGCCGGCGAAACTGGCGCAGGTGCCGACGGTCGCGGCGCCGGACGCCCTGGTGCCGGCGACCTGGCCGCACGAGGCGCCGACGCTGTCGCGTCCGGACCCCGGCGCGCCGCTGTGCCTGTCCTACGCGCCGGGACTCGACCCGGGCTCGGCGGCCTGGCCGATGCAGCTCGGGCTGCCGGCCAGTGCGCCAGTACCCGCCGGTGCCCGCTTCGTCGCACCGACCTCGGGCACGCTGCCGACGGTGGCGACCGGTGTCGCGATCGCTCCCGGCCACGGTGCGCTGGTGCGGGCGACCGCCACCGGTGGAGTGCTCGGCGTCTACACGCTGGTCACCGACGCCGGCATCGCCTATCCGGTGCCGACCTCCGACGCGGTCGGCCGGCTGGGCCTGAGCGCGCCGAGCGCGGAGCGGCTGCCGTTGCCGTTCCTCGACCTGCTTCCGGCGGGCCCGGCGCTCGATCCCCGGGCGGCCGCGGCCGAGTACGCCGGCGCGGCGGGCGGCAGCCCTGCCCCGACGCCGAGCTCGGTCGTGACCACGGGATCCGGCGGCTAGTGACGGCGGCCTGAGCTCAGACCAGTTCCTGTTCGGACGCGGCGATGACCCGCGGCGGCGCCGGGCGGCGTGCTGGCCCGGGCGCCGGCGTCCGACCCGCCACCCGCGACGCCTGCCGGCGCGCACGCTGATCGTGGTGAGAAGCGCCAGCACCGCGGCGGCGGCGGTGATCGCGGCGGCGACCTCCGCCGTCGGTGAACGCGGCCGACCCGGCCCGGACCCTGAGGGCAGAACCGGGACCGCGCCGGCAGCGGCTGCACCGGAGGCAACGGACGAGCGCGGGCTCAGCGCGGTCAGGGACGTGTAGAGGTCCACCATCCCGGCTCCGACGGTGTCGTCGCGCGAGCCGTCGCCGGGAGGCACGGCGGTGCCGACGATGCGCTGCGCGACCTGCGCGGCGCTCAGCTTCGGGTATCGCGCCCGGATCAGCGCCGCCTGCCCGGACACGACGGCGGCGGCGAAACTGGTGCCGCTGACGGTGACGAACCTGCCGCCGGGTGGCTCGGCGGTCAGCGCGTCGCCCGGAGCCGCCACCGAGATCCACGAGCCGGTGTTGGACTGGTCCAGCGGGGCCCCGGCGTCGCTTGTCGCGGCCACGGCCACCACGCCGGGGTAGGCCGCCGGGTACCAGCGTTGGCCCGGCTGGCCGCCCTGCCCCGAGCCGCTCTCGTTACCGGCAGCGGCGACGACCAGGACGTTCCGACTCTGCGCGTAGGCGACCGCGGCGGCGACCTCCGGGTCGTCGACCGGCCGGGCGAACGACAGGTTCAGCACCGAGGCGTGGGTGGCGGCGTCGCGGATCGCCTGGGCGATCATCGCCGCCGGCGCCTGGCTGATGTCGCCCTGGACGGCCACCGGGTAGATCGACGCCGCCGGTGCGATGCCGGACACCCGGTCGTCGCCGACCTGGCGGCGCGCGGCGATGATCGAGGCGACCTCGGTCCCGTGGCCGGAACAGTCGGGCACCGCGCCCGGGCTGACCTGGAAGACCGCCGGCGTCGACACGGTGCTGAGCGACTCGCCGCGCTGGACCGCCGGTGCCAGCTTGGGCCCGGGGTTCACTCCGGAGTCCACCACGCCGACGGTCACCCCGGCGCCGGTGACAGCGCCCAGGCCGAGTCCAGGCCGAGCACGTCCAGCAGCGGGTCGCGCGGCGCCGTGGCCGGCAGGGCGACGCCGGGTTGCGGCGCCTGGGGACAGGACGTCGCGGCGGCGAACGCCGTCGGCTCGGGCACCGTCAGCACCGGCACCGTCAGCACCGTCAGCACAGAGCACACCGCGAGCACCGACGCCGCGGCCGCGGCGGGCACGAGGCGGCGCAGCGCGCTCACGACCGCAGGCCGAACAAGGTGCTGTAGACGTGCCAGACACCCAGCGCCAACGGCGTGACCGCCACCAACAGCAACGCCTCGGCGATGTCGACGAGCCGGCGTTGCCGCGGCGAGGCGGCGACCCGACCGGCGCTGGCGCCGGCCACGAGGCAGACGATCGTCAGCCCCGCGGCGGTCGGCGCCAGGACCGGCAGCAGCAGCCGGCGGCTGACGTCGAAGACCAGCACGAGCAGGACCGCGACCGTCGCGGCGATGACCGCCACCACCGGCAGCAACACCTGGCTTCGCAGGACGAACAACCGGGCCCGCAGGAGTACCAGCGCGAGCAGGACGGTGGCCAGCGCGCGCGCCCAGCCGTCGCGGTCGGTCATCAGGATCCCGGCGCCCGCGGCGGTGACGGCGAAGCAGCCTGCGCTCAGCCCGCTGAGCAGCGACCGCGCGGCCGTCACCCGGGCCTGGGTGCGGCGTAGGTCGATCTCGGCGGGCAGCTCGGCCAGGTCGGCGGCGTTGAGCGCCAGCTGCGGGCGCGGCAGCCGTGACAGCCGCAGCGCCGCGGTGGGCAGCAACGTCGTCGCGGCCAGCGCGAGCGGTGCCATGACCGCGGCGGCCTGCCCGGTGCTGCTGTCGGCGAGGACGACGATCAACGCCCCGAGCCCGGTGAACAGCGCGAGGACGGCACATCCGGCGGCCACGGGCTCCAGGCCGCCGACGAAAGCGGGGATCAGGGCGCAGACGAGCAGGGCGGCGGCGGCGCCGAGCAGCACGCTGAACCGTCCGGGGGAGCCGGACAGGAAGCTGGCCGCCCCGACCGCGGCGTAGGGCACCGCGATCGCCCCGGCCAACCCACCGGCGGCCAGGTCACCGGCGGCCCGGGACAGCGCCGCACCGCCGACCAGCAGCAGCGCGGCGCCCGCGACGATGAGCACCGGCACGAGCAACCCGTGGTGCGGTGCCCGTACCAGCGTCAGCAGCAGCGCCGCCGCGCTGACGACGCCGAGCGCGCCGGCCGTCGCGCGGCGCTCGGCAACGCCCCACCGCGGCGCCCCGCGCTGGTCGGCCATGAGCTCGACGACGTCGTCGTAGAGCGGCTCCGGCGACACTCTCGGTGAGCGGCGAGAGCACAAGGACGTCACCGTCGCGCACCTCGTTGGAATCCAGGCTGCGTGCCGGGTCGATCAGCCGGCCGTCGAGGTGCCGTAGCTGCCAGCCGTGCCCGTCGGCGGCCGCAGTGCCGGGGCCGCCGGAGCCACCGACGCCGTCCACCGCGCTGTCGCGGACCTGGCGCAGCAGGACCGGCAGCACCGCGGCGACCGGGACGGCGTTGGGGACGGCCAGGTCCGCCCGCGTGGAGGCCGTCGCGATCGTCACCCGCGAGAACCCCCGCAGCTGGCTGGGCGCGCTCACCGTCTCCTCCTCACGCGGCTGGTGGTGCTCGTTCTGCGGCGCGCCCACGCGCGTCCGCCCGTAGGGTATGCGCCGACGGAAGATCAAGCGGCTTCCAAGCGGGGATCGGCGGGAGGCTCGGCACGGTGACGGTCGCGACGTTCCGCCGGCCGCCGCGCATGCCGTCGCCGACCGTCCCCAGCGCGGACGTCGTCCTGCAGCCGCCGCCGGAGCTGCCCGCGGCCCGACGCCGGCAACACCCTGGCTGACCGCACTGCCCGCACTGTCGGGGCTCGGCTCGGTCGCCTACATGTTCGCCGGCCCCGGCGAACCCGATCACCTATGTCGCCGGGTCGATGTTCCTGTTCTCCTCGCTGGCGATGGTCGGCGGCAGCGTGCTGCGCTCGCGGACTCAGCACGAAGGGCAACGCGGACCAGGTCGCGGCGCGACTACCTGCGCTACCTGCGGCGCAGGTCCGGCGCGAGGTCGCGCGGATCGCCGCCGCGCAGCAGCGAGCTCGCGCTGCTGGCGCCAGCCCGGCGCCCGACCAGCTGTGGTCCATCGCGGCCGGCACCCGGCTGTGGGAGCGGCGGCCCGGCGACGCCGACTTCGGCCTGCGTGCGCGTCGGCGTCGGCGACGCAGCGCCTGGCGACGCCGCTGGTCACGCCGCGAGACCGAGCCGATCGAGGAGCTCGACCCGCTGTGCGCCACCGCGCTGCGCCGGTTCGTCGTCACCCACGGCGACGCGTCCCGGCCGCGCCCGCTGCCGGTGGCGGCCGCGCGGCTTGGCCGCGGATCCGGCTGTCCGGCGAGCCGCGAGGCGCGCCCGCGGCCTGGCCCGCGCCGATCGTCGCGCCAGCTCGCGACGCTTCCACGCGCCCGACGACCTGCGGATCGTCGTCTGCACCCGCGACCCGGACGCACCGCCGAGCTGGGAGTGGGTCAAGTGGCTGCCGCACGCGCTGCATGCCCGACGCGACGCGACGCGGTCGGGCCGGCGCGGCTGGTCGCCGCGACCTGGCGGCGCTGGAGGAGCTGCTCGGCGACGAGCTCGCCGGCGCCGGCCGCGGTTCACCCGCGACGCCGAGCCCGACCGCGAGCGTCGCCGCACCTCGTGGTCGTGCTCGACGACGGCGGCGCGCCGACGGCGCCGACTCGCTGCTGCGACGGCGACGGGCTGCGACGGCGGTGACCGTCCTCGACCTGGCCGGCTCGCGCCGGCCGGCTCGACGGCGCCGGCGCGGCATGCGAGCTCGCCGTCGACGGACGGCAGCTCGGCGCAGCGGCGTCGGCGACGAGCCCGGCTGCTCGGCAGCGCCGACGCGCTCAGCGTCCCGGCCAGGCCGACGCGCTGGCCCGCCAGCTCGCCCCGCTGCGCGCTGGACACCGCCGCCGCGCAGACCGAGGACCGCTCGACCGCCGACCTCGGCCTGCCCGACCTGCTCGGCGTCGCGCGACCCGGCCGCGCTGGACCTCGACCGGCTCGTGGCGCCCGCGCGCCGTCCGCGACCGGCTGCGCATGCCGATCGGCGTCGGCGCGACGGCGCACCGGTCGACGCTCGACATCAAGGAGTCCGCGCAGGGCGGCATGGGCCCGCACGGGCTGGTCATCGGGGCGACCGGCTCGGGCAAGTCCGAGCTGCTGCGCACGCTGGTGCTCGGCCTGGCGATCACGCACTCGCCCGAGACCGCTGAACTTCGTCCTGGTCGACTTCAAGGGCGGCGCGACGTTCGCCGGGCTGGACGAGCTGCCGCACACGTCGGCGGTGATCACCAACCTGGCCGACGACCTGACGCTGGTCGACCGCATGCAGCGACGCGCTGCACGGGCGAGATGAACCGCCGCCAGGAGCTGCTGCGCGACGCCGGCAACTACGCCTCGGTGCGCGACTACGAGCGGGCCCGCGAGGCAGGTGCGCCGCTGGCAGCCGCTGCCGTCGCTGTTCGTCGTCGTCGACGAGTTCAGCGAGCTGCTCAGCCAGCAAGCCCGACTTCACCGAGCTGTTCGTGCAGATCGGCCGGCTCGGCCGCTCGCTCGGCGTGCACCTGCTGCTCGCCTCGCAGCGGCTGGAGGAGGGCCGGCTGCGCGGCCTGGACACCACCTGTCCTACCGGATCGGGCTGCGCACGTTCTCCGCGGCGGAGTCGCGCGCGGTGCTCGGCGTGCCCGACGCCTACGAGCTGCCGGCCGCGCCCGGCCACGGCTACCTCAAGGCCGACACCGCGCGCTGCGCCGGTTCAAGGCCGCCTACGTGTCCGGCGCCGTACCGCCGCGCGCGACCGCGGACGGCCGCGGCGTCCAGGCCGGCGCCGAGGTGCGCCGGTTCACCGCGCCGTACCAGGCCGGCACGGTCGCCGCGGCTCCCGGCGTCGACGCGCGCCGGCCGAACGGAGCCGGACGGCGGTCGACGACGCCGGGCAGCGGCTCGCCGGAGGACGACCGTGCTCGACGTCGATGGTCGCGGCAGCTGGTCGGGCAGGGCCCGCCGGCGCACCAGGTCTGGCTGCCGCCGCTGGACGAGCCGCCCCGCTCGACCAGCTGCTGCCCGCCGCTCGGCGCGCCGGCCCGCGGACGCGGGTTCGGACCGCGGACCCGGCGAGCGCCCGCCGCTGCGGGTCCCGGTCGGCGTGGTCGACCGGCCGTTCGAGCAGCGCCGCGACCCGCTGTGGGTCGACCTCGTCCGGCTCCGGCGGCCACGTCGCGATCGTCGGCGGTCCGCAGCTCGGCAAAAGTCGACGCTGCTGCGCAGCGCTCGTCTGCTCGCTCGCGCTGCACGCACACCCCGGCCGAGGTGCAGTTCTACTGCCTCGACTTCGGCGGCGGCGGGCTGTTCGCGCTCGGCGAGCTGCCGCACGTCGGCGGGGTGGCCGGCCGGCAGGACGCCCGACGTGGTGCGCCGCATCGTCGCCGAGGTCGACCGCGCTGCTCGACCGGCGCGAGCCGCGCTTCCGCGAGCTCGGCATCGACTCGATGGCCGCGTACCGGCGGCGCCGCGTGCGACCGGCGCGGTCGCCGACGACCCGTACGGCGACGTGTTCCTGCGTCGTCGACGGCTGGTGCGGTCCTGCGGCAGGAATTCGAGGACGCTCGAGGCCGGCGTCACCGCCCTGGCCGCGCGCGCGCTGACGCTTCGGCGTGCACGTGGTGGTGACCGGCAAACCGCTGGATCGAGATGCGGCCGGGCGCTGCGCGACCTGCTCGGCACCCGCTGGAGCTGCAGCTCGGCGACGCCGCTGGACTCCGAGATCGACCGCCGCGCCGCAGCCGGCGGTGCCCGCGCGGCCGCCGGGACGCGGGGTCACCGCCGACGGGCTGCACTTCGCTGGCCGCGCTGCCGCGCATCGACGGCCGGTCCGACGGCCGACGACTCGCCGTCGGGCGTCGCAGCAGCTGGTCGCGCAGCGTCGGCGCGCGTCGTGGCACGGACCGCCGGCGCCGCCGGTGCGGCTGCTGCCGACGCAGCGTCCGCCGTCGAGGACCTGCCGCGCCTCGTCGACCGGAGCAACGGCGCTGTTCGATCGGCATCGAGGAGGGCGACCTGGCAGCCGGTCGTGCTCGACTTCGACGGCAGGACCAGCACCTCGTGGTGCTCGGCGACGCCGAGTCGGGCAAGACCTCGTTCCTGCGCGCGATCGCCGCGCCAGGTGCTTCGCCCGCTCGGACCCCAGCCAGGCCAGCGTCATCGTCGTCGACTACCGCCGCAGCATGCTCGGCGAGTTCGCCGGCGACGGCGTGCTGTCGTACGCGCGCCGCCGAGCAGCGCCGAATCGACACCGTCGCCGGGCTCGTCGAAGGCTTCCGCGAGCGGCTGCCCGGGCCCGGACGTCACCCCCGAGCAGCTGCGCGGCCCGCAGCTGGTGGCACGGCGCCGAGATCTACCTGCTCGTGGACGACTACGACCTGGTCGCCGCCGGCCGGCAACCCGCTGCTGCCGCTGGTCGAGTTCCTGCCGCAGGCCCGCGACATCGGCCTGCACCTGTACGTGTGCCGCCGCGCCGGCGGCGCGTCGCGCGCGCTGGTCGACCCGGTCATCGGCCGGGCGCGGGAGCTGGCGTCACCGGCGGTGGTGCTGAGCGGCCCACGCGACGAGGGCACCCTATTCGGCGTCCGGCCCAGTCAGCTGCCCGCGGGGCGCGGGACATTGGTTCACCGCCGGTTCGGCACGGTGCCGGTCCAGCTGGTGCGGGATTCGGGCTTCGTCAGCGTTGGGTAAAGCCGGTGCGCCCGCGCATAGCTTCGGATGGTGAGTTCCCGCGGCCTGTGATAAGTCTAAGAATGATCAGTTCGCCGGGGTTGCCGGCGATCCGGTGACATCGGAAGGCGAGGTGGTGAATCGTGGCTGACGAGATGTTGATCAGGCCCGAAGACGTGCAGGCGGCACAGCGGGTCGTCCAGAACGGCATCGACGAGATGAACGCGCTGACGGCGAAGCTGCGCATGTCGGGCCAGGCGGCGCAGACGGCAGCAACTGCGCCCGCCGGTGCCGTGATGGCCGGTAACTACGACGAGGCCAGCGGCGCCGGCCGGGCGCTGGGCGAGGTTCTGAACCAGCTGCAGGTCGACCTCGGCAAGATGCTTCAGCAGGCCGAGCAGGGCTCGTCAGTGGCCACGTCCCAGGCGCAGGCCGGTTTCACCGGTGGCGCCGCCTCCGTCACGGCCGGAATGTAGGTAGGGAGCCTCTCATGTCGACAATCGACTTCAAGATCACTGACCTGCAGTCCATCGGCACTGCGACCCAGGGCCACCAGGAGCAGTGGGACGCGATCTGGAACCACGTGCGCTCGAACCTCTCGAACGTGGCGGCTGAGGCGCTGTCCCGCGAGCCCGGCGGCTCCCTGGACCAGCGCACCGCCGAGTACCACCGCAAGACCCAGATGTACACCGAGCAGCTGTTGATGCAGGCGAACTCCGTGCACAAGGTCGCCAACACCGCCGACGAGACCAACTCGGCGATGACCCGCACGATCGCCGGATAGCGCCGGACGGGCGCCCGACCACGTCGCGGGGGGGACGGTCCGCGAGCCGCTCGCGGACCGTCCCCTGCGCACCGAGGAGGGAACGTTCGACGTGGCTTTCTCCAACGAGCAGCTGGCCGATCTCGCCGGGGTCGACCCCTGGAAGCTGCACGCCCAGCTGGCCGCCGGCAGTCCTGCCGAGATCGACTCCCTGGCCAGCGCGTTCTACCAGGCCGGTGGCCAGGCTGCCGAGGCGCAGGCCTCGGCACGATCCGCGCAGCGGTACGTCGCTGCGGGCTACTCGACCGACGGCGGATCGCCGGTGAACGACTCCGCCGAGGTCGCCCGCGTGCAGGCGTCGCTGGGCAATTCGAGCGACCATCTACCGAGGATCGGCCGCCTGCTGGTCGCGGTGGCTGACGAGCTCGATACCGCCACGACCAGAGCGGCCGGGGAAATCACCGGCCTCGACGGCGCGCTCGCTCGGATCAATGCCGAGTGGACGTCGTTCGTGCAGCAGATCGGGCACCATCTGCCGCCTGACGACCAGGACGCCGCCCGCCAAGGATTTCTGCAGCAGGCAGTCGACGCAGTCGGGTCGACCGGCAAGCGGATCGACGCTTTGCTCACGGACTACGAGACGACCCTCGCCCGGCAACTGAAGACGCTGAGCGACCTGGGCTACACCCCGCCGGCCTCGCTCGACGACTTCCCCGGCGACGTCGGGCTGTCTTCCGAACAAGCCACATCGGACGCCGATGCCATCCGCAGAGCCGAGCGGGATGGCGGGCCGAGTGCCGAGGCCGCCGCGCAGAACGCCGAGCAGACCGTCGCGCTGCTCGATGCCAAGGTCAAGGCGGGCGGGCGGCTGACCGCGGCCGAGCAGGTATACCTCGACCGGTTCCTCACCGAGCTCGGTCCGCAGGGCCTGTCCGGGCTGCCGAAGCTCGGCGCGGACTCCGGTGCCGGAACTTCGGTGGTCACCCCGGTCGCCGACGCGATCATGAACCTCTCCCGGCCCGAGGGCAACGCCGACGGTAAGGCTCACGTGCCCGCCGTCGTGACCGCACTGGCGAGCCCGAGGCTGGGTTACCAGAACGACGACGACGGACCACTCGTCTGGGCCAACGCGAACGCCGTGCCCGGGCACACCGATCACTACTCCGGCATGTCGGTCGACGGCCTCGACCAGTACAACGGCTTCGCCGCGCTGATGGCCGCCTCGAGCGTCACCGGCGGCACCGACTTCACCAAGCAGCTCGCCGACGGAGCCATCTCGGTCAAGCAACAGCTCAATACGGTCGCCGCGGACGAGGTGCACGCGCTGCGCTACGGCGGCGGCCTGTCGTACAGCGCCGACCCCAGCCACCCGACGACAACCAAGCAGTTGCTGCAGCAGCTCCAGCAGGCCACCGGTGACGCCGGTGTCGGGACGATGCTCTCGGTCGTCGGCCGTAACGAGGACGCCAGTGCGCTGGTGTTGCTCGACACGCACGACCGGCAGGCGATTCTGGGGCTGAACTGGGATGCCGCGCAGTCCGGGGCGGGGTCGATCGTGACCGGCGGAACCGACCGTAACGTCGCGTCGACGCAGGCCCAGGCATTGCACGCCACTGCTGCGCTCGCGGTCATCAAAGAACTCGGCGGTGACCGCGGGGCCTACCGGGCGCACGTGACGCCGGGGGTCAACGCTGCGGTGCTCGACATGACGAACCAGTACATCGACGCCTTCGCCTATCCGGTGGATGCGAAACTGCAGCACTCCGCGGTAGACCAGTCGATTCCGGGAATCAGCGGCGGTTCGTTCGTCGGGCTGGTCCTCGACCGTGACGATTCCAGCCGCTTCCTCGAATATGTCATGCACGATCCGGCGAACTCGGTGAAGCTTCAGGCGGCCGCGTCCGCCTGGTCGCAGCAGCAATTGACGGCAGCGTTCCGAACAGGTAGCCACGACGCGATCGGGTCGATGGTGCAGCGTGCCGGTGCACTCGACGGCGCCCTGACTACCGCGGATATGCAGAGCCGGCTCGACGGCGTCGCCAACGCCGATGACCAGGCGAAGGCGCAGTACGCCGCCGACCAAGACCGTGCCGCGGGTATCCAGATAGCCACGCACCTGCTCACCGGCGCAACGGCGGCCACGATCGGTGCTGCCACCGGCGGGACGGGCGGGGTGCTGGCCTCACTCGGTGCCACGAGCATCAATGAGCTGGTCAACCACCTCACCGGTCCAGGTGCACCCCCGCAACCGGAATTGCCGGGCGCGACGAACCAACAGGTGCAGTACCAGGCTGCTGTGTACACCCCGCACCGGGATTATCTCATCGTGTCGGCGGCCACCGCTGCGGGCGTGACCGCACCGAATCCGGGAATCATGTCTGGTGCCGACCTGGTTCCCGAATCCGAACTCGGCGCCAACAAGCCTTGGCAGCAGGTGGACCTCGACAATGCCCTGCAGGATCTGCAGTCGAAGGGCGTCAGCCCCGACGCGTATAACCAGGCCTACAGCAGTTATGCGCCAGCGACCTACATCGACGACCGAGCGAAGGTGCCCGGCATCGACGATCATGGCTGGGACAGCTCCGACGACGCACGATCGATGCTCTACGGCGGCGACCGCTGGAAGATCTCGTACATGCCGGAGGTGGACTACCCCGACGACCCGGCCAAGATCTACGTGATTGCGGGCATCTCATGACGGTGCCGACGGTGGCTGCTCCGATGGACGAGACGACGACGCGTCCGGGCGTGGCGGTCGGCCATGACTGCGCGCCGGTAGGCGCCGGAATGCCCACGCTGGTAGACGAGGGAGAACAGTGATGACCGGCGGGCGCGGCCCGTCGACGCTTGACGGAGGCGATTCCTCCGTTGAGACGCCCGAGGACGCGAAGGGACCTGCTTGGTGGGTTCGCCATCGCGTGCTGGTCGTCGTCGCGGTCGTCGTCGCGGCAGCGTTGGTCGCCACGGTCGTGGTGTGGGTGCGCATGCCGGACCGGTCGCTGGGTTACGACTCGGCACAGCAGGGCGCGAACGCGGTCATGGCCGAGATTCGCTCGGGCGATAGTGCGGACTTCTACCGGCGCAATCCGGCGTACGTCAATAACATCGACAACCGCGCGGCGGTCGACCCATTCGACCAGCGGCGCCACCACCTGGTTACCTGGGCGGGGCTCACTAACACGCTGCACGACTACCGGCTCGTCGGATCGCGGGCGGAGCCGCGATTCGACCCGGACGCTCAGCGGACGAGGTCAGAGGTGTTGACCGTGTACAGCGTCTCGGGACTGGAGACGAATGTCTTCGACGACACCTCGCGGTCCATGAACGGGCAGTGGTGGCTGTACCTCGCGGAGATCGACGGTCGCTGGCAATTGGTCGAGACGATCAGGATGTTGACCGACACGCCGGGCATCGGGCCGTACTACTCGCGAC
Organism: Vulcanimicrobiota bacterium; assembly: GCA_963715435.1. GTDB lineage: Bacteria > Vulcanimicrobiota > Vulcanimicrobiia > Vulcanimicrobiales > Vulcanimicrobiaceae > JAFAHZ01. The sequence continues at coordinate 17,397 of OY970243.1, read as the reverse complement.
AGGGAATGCCGGCTCCAGGGCAGGACCGATGACCGGCGGTCCGATGGTGACGGTGTCGACCGACAGTGGCGAGAAGTTCGCAAACGATGCCGGATGCCCGGCTGATCGCCGCGTTCCTGCCGGTCGAGCCGATCCGGATGTCGGCGGACATCATGCTTCCGCCGCCCAACGGGCGGACGTACTCCCCGCTCGGGATGCCTGCGCCGGGGCAGGACGGGCGACTCGGCGTCGGGTGTATCCCGTCCTGATCGTGATCGTCGCCGGCCTGGGCGCCGTCGGGCTGTCGGCCTGCGGTTCGAGTGCGGCACAGCCGGCGCCGAGTCCGACCGTTACCTCCTCCGCGCCGCCTTCCTCGAGTTCGTCGCCGCCGTCCTCGGCGGCGTCGGTGGGAGCCGACGGTGTCGTGCCGGGAGTGCCGACGCCGACGTCGACGGCCACCTCGCGCGACGTCCCGGTTCCGGCCGGCCTGCAGCCCTTGCACGGTGCCGCATGTGACGGTCCGACCGAACTAGGAGCGCTGACTGCCTTCCTGCGGGACCTGCTCATCGTTCCGACCGATGACGTCGTCCGTGACAATCTCGCCGGCATAGCACGGCAGGAAGTCCCACATCTCAAGCAGTCGATCAGTGCGACAGCGGCAAACTATCGGGCTGCGGGTTACCCGGCCGACTACCCGGTGTTTTCCGATCTCACCGCACTGGGCCGAAGTCTCGACCAGCTGGCTGCCATCGGTGCCCGGAGGGACATCGCAGCGCTGCCCAAGCTTTACGTACAGATGAACTCCCAGGCCGAACAATTCGCCGACGATGGTTCGGCCAGCTGCCTTGAGTGACGCAGAGATATGGACATGGAGGCGCGGACATGAGTGACAACGAGCAGGACCCGACAGTCACGATCTATTCGTCCAACGGCGGCTACTCGGTCAAGGTCGACGCCGATCAGCTGGCAGCGGCCGGCCGCGGCCTCGGAGTGACGAAGCCGTCGTTCATGCAGGCCAGAATGCATCTGATGAGCGCCGCCGTGCCGGCCGGTGCTCTTGGCCGGCTCCCGAACGCGAACGGTGCTTACAGCGCGATGACCGAAGCGCTTCAAGCTCATCTCGCCGCGATGCAGCAGGCAGACGTGTCTGTCACCGATCTGGCGCAGCGGCTCACCGAGGCGTCGGACATGGCCGACGTGATGCAGGCGGTGACGACGGCCGAGGCCAATATCGGGTATGGGTTTGGCGGCCTGTTCGGTTCGTCGGGCAGCTCGACGACAGACGGTACGGAAGGCCCGCGCTGATGCCGAGTTACGGCTTCGAAGAGGCGCACTCGATGTTGATGTCGGCCTCGCCCGGCCAGATCGGGTCCAGCGCGGCGGCGTGGCGCAACCTCTCGGCGCTGGCCTCTGGCATGGCGGCTCAGATGCGGCAGCAGGGCGCGGCCGCGGGCTCGACCGGCGGTGATCCGGCCGTTGCGGCACAACAGCAGGCCGAACAGCGCGCCCAGTGGTTCGATCAGGTGTCGACATCCTCGTCGACGTTCGCCGACAAGCTCGACCACGTGTCGCAGGTCGGGCACACCAGCCAGGCCACCGCGAGCACCGCGTATGCCGAGTACCGGCAGGCCGCGGCGCGGGACAGTGTCGCCGGAGCCGGCGGCGCGCAGGACATGGCGGTGATCCACACGGTGCAGAGCGGCTCAGCCCGGATGAACTCGGCGATCAGCGATTGGTCGGCGGCGTACGGCAGCATCAAGGCGCCCGACCTGCCACCGGTGCCCGGCGCGACCGGTAGCGGCGGCAGCGGCGGGCCGGGCGGGTCGACCAGTCCGGGATCGGGCTCCGGTGCCGGCGCAGGAGGCGAGCAACCGATCATCGCCGGCGGCGGTGGCGGCGCCGGTGGCACGGTTGGCGCCGGCGGTCCGGGTGGCGCCGGTGGTTCAGTGGGCGGAACCGGTACCGGCGGGGCCCAGGCCCGGGCGGTGAGGGGAGCGCGGTCGGGACCGGTGGGGTCCTGGTGAGCGGCCCGTACGGCACGACCGGGACCGGGCCGAACGGTGAGGTGGCGATCACCCCCGGCGGCCCGGGCAGCATCACGGTCGGGCCGGAGGGCGGCGAGGACTTCAGCGGCTGGTTCAAGGATCCCCGGACCGGCTATTGGGTGGATCCGCAGACCGGCCGGGAGTTCGATCCGGCCTCCTCGCGCTGGGTCGACCCGGTGACCGGGCAGCCGTTCGGCGACGTCACGCACTACGCGTCCCGGCTTGAAGGACTGGGTGGTGCATCCACCAGCGGCGGATTGCTGTCCGCCGGGGGCGTGGCCGGAGAGCTCGGTGCAGCAGGCGCCGGAGCGGGCGGTGCCGCCGGCGGGCTCACCGGTGGGCTGCTCGGTGAGACCGGTGCCGCCGGTGTCGCGGTCGAGGCGTTGTTCGCCGGGAGTCTCAGTGCGGTCACCCGGGCCTACGGTGGCACCGCGCCGCCGAGCCTGGCCGAGCGCTCGGCGTCTCCGCTGCTCATGCAGCAGGCCCAGTCGGCCGCCGCGGTCAAGGCCGCCGTGGCCCGCGACCTGTTGGGCCGCGAGGAAGCGCTGCGGCAAGGACGGCCGTACATGCCGTCGATGCAGACCGGCTCGGCTGCGGTGTCGAGTGCGCCTGCGACGGCGCGGCGTGGGTTCCTCGATGCCAGCGAGGAGGAGCGGGCGCTGTTCGCCAGCGCCGGCGGCCGGAGCGCGGCGGCCCGGGAACGCGCCGCGGCACTGCTGGCGCAGCAGAACGAGGCGGAGGCACTGTCCGCCGCGACGACCGCCCGCCGGGCAGCCGGCCTCGGCGGGACGCGAGGGGTCGGCGTCCTCGGCGGGGCCGATCCGGCGGAGGAAGTCGCTCCGCTGTTGACGAGCGCCGGTGCCGGCAGTGCAGGCGGTGCAGGCGGTGCAGGCGGTGCAGGCGGTGCCGGAAGTGCCGGAACTGCCGGAAGCACGGCGGGCGGCGGGAGGTACCGCACCGGCAGTGCAGGTGCGCTGTTGGAAGGCGACGAGGCCGCGGCGGGCTCCGGTACCGGCCGGCTGTTCAGCAGCGCCCCGGCAGCCGGCGGCGCGCAGGGTTCGGCGGCCCGCGCGGCCCGCGCGGCCGCTGGAGGCGGTGCCGACGCCGCGGCTGAGGAGCAGGCCGCCGGTGCGCGCTACGCCGGTGCCCGCCCCGGCTACCTGCCGGGTGGCGCATCGGGTGGATCGACACGGTCGAAGGGCAACCGGGACCGCCCGGACTGGCTCGACGAGGACGACCTGTGGGGTGCCGGCACACCGGACGCCGCGGACCCGGTGCTGGGCGAGGGGTGAGCTGCCGTGACTGAGATGCGCTACAACAGCGACACCATCCGCGAGGGCGGCGCCGAGGCGGTGACCGCGTCGGACGCCGCCGGTCGCGCCGCCGGCACGTTGAGCGGTGTGGCCCCTTCGGCCGGGGCGTTCGGCAACGTCAACGGCGCCGGCGACCTGGCCGGCGCGCTGTCCGCGGCGCGCGAGCACCACCTTAATGCCGCGCAGACGTCGTCGCACAACTCGGCGGTGCAGGGGGCCCGGGCCCGAACGACGGCCGCGCTGGGCGATGAGAACACGGTGGAGACGACGAACGCGGCGGTGCCGGGCTTCTAACGCCGTAGCGGCGGTGGATCGGACGGTGGCCAGGGGCGGGGTCGAACCGCCGACCTACCGCTTTTCAGGCGGTCGCTCGTACCAACTGAGCTACCTGGCCGTGCCCGTCGCGGATACCGGCGACCCGGCGAGCCTACCGGACCGCGGCGGCGCCTCGTCGTAGCGCGGCCAGACCAGCTCGACCAGCGCCGGGTGCACGCCGAGCGGGTCGGCGACCGACCGCGCCGGCCCGTCGGCGGCCGCGCCGCAGCGTGTCGGCGAACACGCCCTCGGCCAGCAGGTAGGTCGCGACCCGCACCGGGCGCCGCCGAGCCGCGATCGCGGTCGCCGAGGTCGTCGGCCGGCGCACCGTCGACCGGCGGCGCCGAGCCGGTCGGCCGAGCAGCCGGCCAGTGGCTCGAGTCGGCCGCGCGCCCCGGCCGGCTCGACCCGGCGCCGACCAGGACGGTCGGACCGCGGCGCCGGCGCCGGCTCGGCAGCCGGTCGACCAGCGCGTCGTCGAGCAGCGGATGCGGGCCGAGGTGCCGCGCGACCGCGCGTGTCCGGTCCGGCCGCCGACGGCGGCCGGGATGTCGGACTGCACGTGGTAGCCGGTCGACAGCAGCAGCGGCACGACGACCGCGGCGCCGGGCGGTCGTCGAGCGCAGTCGGCCAGCGCGGGCGACGCCACGTCGAGGAAGCACGAGCTCGACGGGGACGTCGGGGCGGGCGGCGCGCGACCGCGACGAGCAGCTCGGCGGTGGTGGCCGATCCCGGCGGCCGATGCGGTGCCGTGGGCGACCACCAGCAGACGTGCTGCGCCGGTCATGCATGGCGACCCCGACGGGACTTGAACCCGCGACCTCCGCCGTGACAGGGCGGCACGCTAACCAACTGCGCTACGGGGCCTTAGTGACTGCGACCGGTGGCCTGATGCGTACTGCGTGCCCCCAACGGGATTCGAACCCGTGCTACCGCCTTGAAAGGGCGGCGTCCTGGGCCTCTAGACGATGAGGGCGGCGAACCGCTTCATGCTAGCTCCGCGTGGAGACGTGACTCAGCATAGCGGCGACTAGGTAAATCGGCAGCAGCCGGGCGCCTCGTGACGAACCCGTTACCATGGAAAGCTCTGCGCCTGCCGAAGGGACGTGTGCCGTGCCCCGCGATGCCGACCGCAGGCCGTGCCCGCTGCGGACCTGATCGCGGCAGAGGCCCAATCGCAGCATGGCGGTCAACGGCCGCGCCGCCGGACGACACGCCGTCGACGCCGCCTGCCGGTCTGCTGCGCCGGGCGTTCGTCACCGCCGCGTCGTTCACGCGTGCTGCTCGCGGTGGTCGGCGATCGCGCTCGCGGGTGCTGAGTACCAGCACCTCAACGCCAGATCAAGCGCGTGGCCGTGCTGCAGCCCGCACGACCGACGATCCGCAACGCGCCGGCGCAGCTCGACGCCGCAGAACTTCCTGATCATCGGCTCCGACACCCGCGCCGGCGCGGACGCCGTTACGGCCAGGACGTCGCGGGCGAGCGCTCGGACACGACGATCCTGCGTCCACCTGTCGCGCGACCTGAACGCACGCCATCGTCGTCAGCTTCCCGCGCGACTCCTGGGTCACCATCCCGCAGTGCACCGACAGCAGCGGCCAGGTCCATCCCGCCCACCGGACATGTTCAACTCGGCGTTCACCGAGGGCGGCGCCGCCTGCACGATCGCGCTGGTGCAGCAGCTGACCGGCATCGAGGTCACCCACTACGTCGAGGTCGACTTCGTCGGCTTCAAGTCGATGGTCAACGCGCTGGGCACGGTGTCGATCTGCAGCCCGCAGGCGGTCGACGACCCCGGCAGCGGCCTGCGGCTTCAGCCGGGGCATGAACCAGCTCAACGGCGACCAGGCGCTGGCCTACGTCCGGGCGCGCGAGACGCTCGGCGACGGCTCGGACCTCGGCCGGATCAAGCGGCAGCAGCTGTTCCTCGGCGCGGTCCTGCGGCAGGCGCTGAGCGGCCACCTGCTCGCGACCCGGCGCAGCTGACGTCGTTCCTCGACGCCGCGACCAAGGCGATCACCGTCGACAACGGCACGTCCTTCGGCGACCTGCGCACGCTGACGTCCGCGCTGCAGGGCCTGAACCCGGCGCAGGTGATCTTCTACACCGCCCCGATCAAGGACGCGAACTACTCCCCGCCGGGCACCGACGATGACCGGGCGCGTGCTGCTCGATCGACAACGCCGGTCGGCTGCTCTACGACTCGATCATCGCCGACGCGGCGGCGCCGGCGCCGGCGACGAGCTCGGCGCCCGCGGGCGGGTTGAGCGGCGCTGCGACACCCCGCCGACGCCGGCCGGATCGACGACGCCGGGCGGGCTGTCGGCCGCGGACACGACCTGCCAGCTCTGAGCGCCGGCGCCTGGTCCGAGCTCGCGGCTAGGCCAGGCTCGCCGCGGGGCGGACCACGCCGACCGGACGGCCGCCGCCCAGCACGGGAAGCTCCACCGGCACCTGCAGGCCGAGCCGGCGCAGCAGCGCCGCGATCGCCACGTCCGCCGCGCGCAGCGCGCCGTCGTCGATCTTCAGCGCGACGGCCGGCCGTCGGGCAGCGCGGCGACATAGACGCCCTCTGCGCCGTCCTTGGCCACCAGCCCGGGTGCCGCCTGCATCAGCGGCGGTGACCCGGCCGCCCGGTGCCGCCGACCAGCTCGGGATGCGCCGCCATCGCGGCGGCGACCGCCGGGGTCGATGCGCTGCGCCGCGCGGGCCAGTCCGGTCAGCGTGAGCTGCGAACAGCGGCGCACCGCAGCCGTCGACGGTGACGCCGAGGACCGGTTCGCCGGCGAGCTCGCCCACCGCCCGGCGCAGTTCGCAGCTGCAGCGGGTGCTCGGGATCGAGATACGTCTCGACCGGCCAGCCCTGCCGGCGCAGGTGGCGAGCATCGCGGCGTGCTTGCCAGAGCAGTTCATCTCGATCCGGGGCGGGCCGGCGGCGCCGCAGCGGGCGGTCGCAGCGGCAGATCGGGCGGGCACTGCAGCGCGTCCTCCGACAGCCCGGCCGAGGCCAGCACCTCGCCGCACCAGGTCGACGTGCAGCGGCTCGCCGGAGTGCGACGCCGCCGACAGCGCCAGCCACGCCGCGGGCCGTCGAAACCCAGCCGGTGCAGCCCGCCGGCCTGCAGCGGCTTGTCGCACGAGCGCGGGTACATCGCGCGCGTCGACGCGTCCCGAGCGTCTGCTCGATGCTGCCGTCGGCGGCCAGCACGACCACCGAACCGCGGTGAGACGCTCTCCACCAGCTGCCCGCGCACCACCTCGACCAGGACGGGATCGGCGTTCACGCGTGCCCTCCCGACCATGCCGGCAGCATGCCGAGCAGCGATGCACCGGCCTCGCTGCGGTGCACGGCGGTGATCCAGCCCCCGGCGGCCCCGTGCGCGCGCAACGCCTCCGCACTCGGCGGCGACGTCGACGGCTTGACCCGGCGCTCCTCCCAGTTCATCCGCGCGCCGGTGCCCGGCCGCGGGCCAGCTCGAGCACCGAGCCGCCGGCCGACCAGCGCGTCGCGGGTCGGCGTGAGCCGGGCCAGGACGTCGTCGAGTGCGTCGACCAGCGCCGGGTTGCCGTCGCACCAGGTCGCGACCAGCTCGCGGACGGGTGCGGGCCACCCGGCTGCCGGAGCGTGTAGGAGCCGGCGGCCAGCGAGAGCCCGAGCGGGCCCCCGGCCAGCCCGGTCAGCGCCAGCGCCTCGGCCAGCACGTGCGGCAGCCCGATCACCCGGGCCACGGCGGCGTCCTGGTCGGCCGCTGTGGCGGGCACCGGATGCGCACCGAGGTCGCAGACCAGCTCGGCGACGCGCCAGCCACGCGTCGAGGTCGGTGTCGGCTTCCAGGTCCAGCGCCCACGGCGCGTCGCGGAACAGCAGCGGGTCCGCGGCGTCCCAGCCGGACAGTCCTCCGTGCCGGCCAGCGGGTGGCCGCCGACGAACCGCACGTCGGGCAGCCGTCGCGCACCGCCGCCAGCACCGGCTGCTTCAGCGTGCCGACGTCGGTGAGCGACCGCGTCCGGCACGCAGACGCGGGCGCCGACGGCGTCGAGCGCCGGCAGGCAGCTCCGGCAGCGGCATGGCCAGCACGACCAGCTCGGCGTCGGCGACCGCCTCGTCGGCGGAGTCGGCGACCTGGTAACCCGCGGCGCCGGCGGCGCGCGGCGGTGTCGGGTTCGGCGTCGAACCCGACGACGTCGCAGGCCGGCCGCGCGCAGCGCCTGCAGCAGCGAGCCGCCGATCAGGCCCGAGGCCGAGAACGGCGACCCGGTCGAAGTCGGCAGTCGGGGATGGCGACGCGCGCGTCACGAGCGACAGTCTCTCAACGACCGCATCCGTGCGGACGCTTCCGCGACCGCCGACGCGTCGGCGGTGCCCAGGATCGGAGTCCCGCGGCATGGCCGAGCGCGGGTTCGCGATCGCGGCGTTCCGCGAGGCGGGGCGTGGCGGTGCGAGCCGCTGCCGCCGGCCGTGCTGGGTGATCTCGTGTGCTGCTGCAGCGCGCTGCGCTCCCAGCCGCCGGAGGGCGGGCCGTTCGTGGTGGCGAATGTGGACGACGAGTTCTTCCTCGATCGCGCGGCAGACGGTGCCCGGATCTCGCTGCTGCTGTCCGACCTCACGGCGGCGGTGGAGTACCCGCTGGCCGAGCAGGTGCTCCAGCGGCTCGGCGAGGACCCGCCGGAGGACGACGAACTCGACGAGGTCTGGCCGATCGGCGACCTCGACCTCTTCAGCGACCTGGGCCTAGCGAGGACGAGATGGAGCACGCTGCTCGACGACCTCGACGCCTATCCCGACGAGATGCTCGACGGCGTCGTCGACGGATCGGCCTGGCCGACGCCTGGAACCGCGCCGCGGAATCGGCGCGCGCCGTGCGGTGAGCGCCTTCGCCGTGGTGCTCGCGCGCACCGCCGACCGCTGGCGCGCCGCCGAGGTCGACGTCGTGGACTGCGAGAGCCTCGACGACCTTGCCGACGTCGCCCGCGACGTGCCCGGCGAGGTCCGGCTGCTGGTCGATCGAGCAGGACGACCAGTACGCGATCCTGCTGCGGGCCGACAGCGTCGACGGCGTGGAGGAGGACCCGCGGGTCTTCCTGTCCGACGGGCACGCCGCCGACGACTACCCGATCGCTGCGACGGTGGCCGACGAGGTGGACGAGATCGGCGCCGACCAGCTCGACGACGACGACGACGTCCCGCCCGCGCACGACAGTGCTCCCTACGGCGACGCCGGTGTCGCCGAGGACCTCGGGACGTCGGCGGCCGACCTGCTCGGTCTGTGCGCCTCGCCGAGCACGCTGCCGATCGACCTGATCGTCGCCGTCGCGGAGAAGGCCGGCGCCGGCGAGGCCTTCGAGTCCGTTCGGGCGTGAGCTCACCGGCGAACGACGCAGCCATGGCGGCGGCGCTGAGCCGTCGCGGCGAGCGCCGCCGCGGCCGGCGAGGTGCCGGTCGGTGCGGTGGTGCTCGACCCGCACGGCACGCTCGTCGCCTCCGGCCACAACGAGCGGCGCACCGACCCGACCGGGCACGCGGAGATCATCGCCCTGCGCCGCGCCGGTGCCGTCGCCGGGACGTGGAACCTGACCGGCCACACCCTGGCCGTCACCCTCGAGCCGTGCACGATGTGCGCCGGCGCCGTCATCCAGGCCCGGATCTCCCGGCTGGTGTTCGGCGCCTGGGACCCGAAGGCCGGTGCGGTCGGCTCTCTGTGGGACGTGGTGCGCGACCGGCGGCTGAACTCCCGCCCCGAGGTGGTGTCCGGGATCGCCGCGCAACAGTGCGCGGCCCTGCTCGACGGGTTCTTCGCCCAGCGGCGGTGACGATCGGCGGCGGCGACGATCGGCGGCGGTGACGATCGGCAGCGGTTGAGCGGAACCGAGCACGCAGCCACGCCGAACATGTCACAGTGACCCGCGTGACGCTCCGCAGAGTGATTCCGGCGGAGCCGCCGGTGCTCTGGCCGCGGTTTCGCGGTTCGGCACGCGGAGTCGGCCTCACCGCCCGGGTGGGCAGCCTGGTCGGGCTGTGCTTCGCGATCTGCTTTCTCACCGGGCTGCTGAGCCACTACCAGTACGGACCGAAGTCCTGGCTGCCGATCTCGGCGGCGCCTTCGTGGGGTTACCGGGTGACCCAGGGCGTGCACGTGATCACCGGGATCGCGCTGATCCCGCTGCTGCTGGTCAAGTTGTGGTCGGTCTTTCCGCGGCTGTTCGTCTGGCCACCGGTGCGGGGGCTGGTGCACGGCCTCGAGCGGCTCAGTGTCGCCGTGCTGGTCTCCAGCGCGCTGGTCGAGGTCGCTACCGGCTATCTCAACGTCCTGAACTGGTATCCGTGGCCGTGGTCGTTCATCAACGTCCACTACTGGTTGGCGTGGGTCGTGGCGGGCTCGATCGTCCTGCACATCGCCGTCCAGCTGCCGGCGATCCGGCGCGGGCTCAACGAGCCGGTCGACGCGCCGGACCCGCCCGACGACGCGCCGGGCCGGACTCCGGTCGAGGCGGCTGCTGCGTCCGGGATCAGCCGCCGCGGTGTGCTCGTCACCGCCGGCGCCGGGTTCGCCGTCGTGGGGCTGGCCACCGTGGGGCAGTCGGTGCCGGCGCTGCGCGGAATCGGCGCGCTGCGGGTGCGCCAGCCCGAACGGGCCCCCAACGGCATCCCGATCAACCGCACCGCCGCCCAGGCCCGGGTGACCCCGGCCGGCGCGGGCTACCGCCTTCGCGTCGTCGGTCCGACGTCGTACGAGCTCGACCTCGCCGCGATCGAGGCGCTGCCCGCGTCGCACGGCGGCTTGCCGATCGCCTGCGTCGAGGGCTGGAGCGCCGGGGGCGACTGGAGCGGGCCGCGGCTGCTCGATCTGGTCCGCCGCGCCGGCGGGACGGCGGATTCGACGGTGCGGCTCGGCTCGCTGGAGCGAAGCGGCGCGTTCGCCACGTCGCTGGTCGAAGGACCCCACCTGCACGCCGGGCTGGTCGCCACCCACCTCAACGGCCAGCGACTGAGCCTCGACCACGGCTATCCGATCCGGTTCATCGCGCCCGACCGCGCGGGAGTCCTGAACACCAAGTGGCTCACCGAGATCCGGGTGCTGACGTGACCCGGCTGCGGATCGCGCTCGGTGTGCTCGGCGTCGCGATGCTGGGCTACGGCGTCGTGCGGCTGCTGCAGTTCCCGCAGATGTCCAAGCCGGTCTCGCTGCTCGAGTGGCTGGTCGCGGCGCTGATCCTGCACGACGCGATCCTGGTACCGCTGGTCACCGGGCTGGGCTGGGTGCTGGCCCGCGCGGTGCCGGGGCGCGCCCGGGCCTATCTGCAGGGTGGGCTGGTCGTGGCCGGCTTCGTCGCGCTGCTCGCGCTCGTGCTCAACCACCGGCACGGCCACAGCGCACCGGGCAATGCCCTGCTCACCGAGGACTACCTGCGCGGCGGTCTGCTGCTGACCGTCCTGATCGCGGCCACCGCCGCCGCCGCTTACGCCGTTCGCGTACTACGCGATCGGCGCACCGTCAGTCGCACGAGTAGTCCGAGCGCGAACAGCACCGACGCGTAACGGAAGTACTGGGCGCTCAGCGCCAGGTCGAGGCCGAAATCGGCATTGTGCAGATAGACCAGTGTGCCGACCAGCACGAAGGGCAGCAGTTCGACCCATCCGGTCATGACGATCAGGGCCAACAGCAGCAGGTAGTACCAGCTCTGGTCGGGCGACACCAATGCGAACGCCGCGGCGGCCAACACGGTGGCGCCGCGCTCGGGACGGTCGGGATCCGAGCGCAGCACCACGCCGAGCGCGACCAGCACCAGCAGCGCGATGACGACCCGCTGCGTCGTGGCCGCCGACCACCACCCGTGGAACAGCAGGAATCGGCCACCGGAGCCGTAGGCCTCCTCCTGCAGATACGTCGGCAGGTATCCCAGCACCTTCCCGCCCACGGCGAGCACGTGCGGAACGTAGGACAGCGCCACCACCGCGACGGCCGCGCCGACGACCCAGCGGGCGACGGCGCAGCAGAGCGGCGCCGACGAGCGCGGGATAGATCTTGACCGCCGCGCGGCGCCGACGAGGACACCGGCCCAGCCCGGTCGCCGGGCGGCGCCGGCCTGCAGCGCGAGCACGGCGAACAGCACGCCCAGCCAGTCGATGTGGGCGTTGTTGCCCAACTCGACGACGGTCACCGGGCACCACGCCCAGAGCGCCACCCGCCACGGTGGCCGCGCGGCGGCCCACCGCAGCAACCCGATCGCGACCGCACCCCGACGCGGCGGCGACCTGCAGCGGCACGTGGTGGCCGCGCCCGCCGAAGGACAGCAGGTAGATCGCGTCGAAGGCCAGCTGCGCGACCGGCGGGATAGATGGTGCGACCGGTCGGGCGGTTGATCAGGGTGCACCCGCCGGGGAACCGGTTGGTGCAGTGCGCGCCGGGCGGCGGGAACAGGAACCCGGTCCGCAGCCCGGCCAGTTCCGGCGCGCTCGGCGGGTAGCGGTAGGGGTCGACGCCGTGCAGCTGCACCGTCGCGTCCCACAGGTAGCGGAAGTCGTCGTCGCTGCTGACCGGGGCGTTCTGGATGGCGCAGCCCTGCAGTACCGCCCCGGCGACCAGGACGCCGACCATGCCCGCCGGGCGGGAAGCCGGCTGATCGCCAGCAGCAGCACCGCGAGCAGGTACAGCGCGGTGCTATAGCCCTCCAACCGGATCACCCGGTGCGGAATGCTGGCGTCGCGGGTGTAGTGCACGATCAGCCAGGCCTGCGCGGCGAGCAGCCCGGCGCCGACGGCGACCGCCCACCACCGGGTGCGGACGCGGGAGTCGCTCACCGCCCCAGCAATTGCGCGAGTTCGGCCATGCCGGCGTCGAACTCGACCCGCGGCGCCCAGCCCAGTTCGCGGCGCAGCCGGCCGGAGTCGGCGGTGATGTGCCGGACGTCGCCCAGCCGGAACTCGCCGGTGACCACCGGCGCGGGCCCGCCGAGCGCGCCGGCCAGGGCGGCCGCCATCTCGCCGACCGTGCGCGGGGTGCCGGAGCCGACGTTGAACGCCGCGCACGCCCGCCGACCGTGCTGCTCGAGCGGCGTCGACGGTCGCGGCGGCGACGTCGGCGACGTGGACGAAGTCGCGCCGCTGGCCGCCGTCCTCGAACACCCGCGGCGGCTCGCCCCGGCGCAGCGCGGACAGCGAAGATCGCCGCGACGCCGGCGTACGGGGTGTCCCGCGGCATGCCCGGGCCCGTAGACGTTGTGGTAGCGCAGCGCGGCCACCGAGCCGCCGGTCGCCCGCGCCCAGACTGCGGCCAGGTGCTCCTGCGCGACCTTGCGTCGCCGCGTAGGCGTTGCGCGGGTCGAGCGGCGCGTCCTCGCTCGACCAGCGCCGGGCGCCAGCGGCCGGCCGCAGCGCGGGCAGGGCGGTTCGAACTCGGCCGGCGCTCCAGCTGCGGCGCGCGGCCGCGGGGCCGGGCGCGACCGCGCCGTGCTCGGGGCAGTCGCAGCAGGCCCTCGCCGTACACGACCATCGAGCTGGCCAGCGACAGCCGGCCGACCCCGGCGCGGGCCATCGCCGGCGAGCAGCACCGCGGTGCCGAGCACGTTGCTGTCGGCGTAGTCGGGCAGGTCCTGCACGTCGACGCCGAGCCCGACCTTCGCCGCCAGATGGCAGACCGCGTCCGCTCCGTCGAGGGCGTCGTCCAGCGCATCGCGGTCCCGGACGTCCGCGACGACCAGCCCGGCGATCGCGGCCGCGGTGCGGACCGGATCGCGGTGCACGTCCGGGCGCAGCGAATCGAGCACCACGACGTCGTGCCCGCGCCGGTGCAACTGCGCGGCGCACCGCGGTCCCGATGAAGCCGGCACCGCCGGTCAGCAGGATCCGCATCCGCTCACCCAAACACATGCAATCGGGAACCGTTCGGTGCCGTTCCGTCGAACTTTCCGGTAGACGTGATCTTGCGTGGCTTGCCGCGCTCCGCCGCGAAGGAGGCGACGACCCTGACCGATCTGGATGTTGTGCTGCCCTGCCTCGACGAGGCCGAGGCGCTGCCGTGGGTGCTGGCGCGCCTGCCCGCCGGGCACCGCGCGATCGTCGTCGACAACGGCTCGACGCGACGGCTCGGCGCGAGCTCGCCGCGCGACTCGGCGCGAGGGTCGTGCACTGTGCGCAGCGCGGGCTACGGCGCCGCCTGCCACGCCGGGCTGCTCGCGGCCACGGCCGACGCTGGTCGCGCTTCTGCGACTGCGACGCCTCGCTCGACCCGGCCGCTGCTCGCGCCGACTGGCCGGCCGGTCGCGCGACGGGACGGCGGACCTGGTCGCTCGGCCGGCGCCGCCCGGTCGGCCGCGCGCGCCTGGCCGCTGCACGCTGCGGCTGGCCAACGCCGAGCTCGCCCGCCGGGTGCGGCGCCGGACCGGCATGCCGCTGCACGACCTGGGTCCGATGCGGGTCGCGCCGGCGCGGGCGCTGCTGGCGCTCGACCTGCGCGACCGGCGCAGCGGCTATCCGCTGGAGACGGTGGTGCGGGCCGCCGACGCCGGGCTGGCGGATCGCGCAGGTCGACGTCGCCTACCGCCCGCGCTCGGGCCGGTCGAAGGTCACCGGCACCTGGCGCGGCACCTGGCACGCGGTGCAGGACATGAGCGCGGTGCTGGCGCGATGACCGAGCGCACCGTCGATCGGCACGCTGCTGGTGATCGCCAAGGAGCCGGTGCCCGGCCGGGTGAAGACCCGGCTGCGTCCCGCCGTTCACGCCCGAGCGAGGCGGCCGCGCTGGCCGCGGCGGCGCTGGCGCGACACGATGGCCGCGGTCGCGGCGGCGTGCCGGCGGCGCAGCCGGGTCGCTGGTCTTCGACGGCGACGCCGACCGGCTGGGCTGCCGCCGGGCTGGCACGTCGTCGCCGCAGGTCGGCCGGCGGGCTCGACGTGCGGCTCGCCGCCGGCGTTCGCTGCGGTCGCGGCCGACGGCCCGGCGCGTGCTCGTCGGGATGGACACCCCGCAGTTCGACGCCGGGCAGCTGCCGGACTTCGACGGCACGTTCGACGCCTGTCTCGGCCTGGCCGAGGACGGCGGGTTCTGGGCGATCGGCTTCGCCGATCCCGCGCCAGGCGGCCGGCGTGCTGCCGGGCGTTGCCGATGTCGACGCGCCGACACGGGCGCCGACCAGCTCGCCCGGCTGCGCGCGGCCGGGCTGCGGGTGCGGATGCTCGACCGCGCTGACCGACGTCGACGACGCAGGCGACCGCCCGGGCCGTGGCCGCCGCGGCGCCGCACACGTGGTTCGCCGCGCGTGCTTGCGCCGAGCTCGACGTCGTCGACAGCCGCGGCGGTGCGCTGATGTGGGCCACCGCGGCCGCCGTACGCGCGACGCGCTGAGCCGGCGGGCGCGCTGGAGCTGGTCGCCTCGCGACGGGCGGTCGCTGCGCCTTCGACGTCGCCCGCTGGTTGGACGACCCCGACCGAGCCGACCGGTCGGTGCTCGACCGGTGCGCCGAGCCGGTGCTCGACGTCGGGTGCGGCCCCGGCCGGATGGTGCGCGCCTGCTACGCCCGCGGTATCGCCGCGCTCGGCGTCGACGTCGCGCGGGAGGCGGTGGCGCTGTCGAACGCGCGCGGCGGCCCGGCGCTGCAGCACGACGTCTTCGACGAGCTGCCGGTCGAGGGCCGGTGGGCGACGGTGCTGCTGCTCGACGGCAACATCGGCATCGGCGGTGACGTCGACCGGCTGCTGACCCGCGCGGCGGCGCTGCTCGCGCCGGACGGCGACGCTGATCGTCGAGGTCGACGCCCGACGCCGGCGCCGAACGGCGGATGCGGGTCCGGTTCCGCGTCGACGGCTCGGCTCGAGGACGGCGCGGCTCTTCGGCTGGTCGGTGGTCGGGCCTCGGGCGTGCTGGCGTGCGCGTCGCGCGCCGGATTGCGGCCGCAGGAACGGTGGATGTGGACGGCAGGCCACTTCCTCGCGCTGGGCGCGGATGTGACCCCAGGCCGGCTCCGGTCGCGTCCTGATCCGGCTGCACGGTCCTGGTTGCGGCTCGCGGCGGCGCAACGTCCGCGCCGCGCCGCCTGCGCCGCACGCGGCCGGGGAGCCGGCGGCCGCGCCGGCGCCGTCGGCGCGCGGCCGCGGGGACGGTCGCCGCGGTCGGCACCGCACCGGAAGGCATCGCCGTCGACCCGGTCGACCGGCGTGGTGGCGGTCGCCGTGCGTGACCCCGACCGGCTGCAGCTGCTGGACCCGGTGTCGCTGGCGGTACGGCACACCGTGGGCTGCCCGGGCACGCCCGGCACCTGCAGGCGTTCGGCGGCCGGATCCTGGTGCCGTGCGAGGACGCCGACACGTTCGTCGTGGTGGACGCCGCAGTCCGGCGCCGTCGTTTCGACCACCCGGGTCGGCAAGCAGCCGCACGACGCCACTCAGGCGGTCTGCGGCGACGACGTCGTCGGCGACGAGTTCGGCAAGGCGCTGTCCGTCGTGTCCGGCACCCGGGTGGTGCGAACGGTGCGCGGCACCGAACAGCCCGGCGGCGTCACCCCGCTGGCCGCTCGCTGGTCGCATCGGTCGACGTCCTTGCCTACACCGTCGCCGTCTTCGACGTGGCGACCGGCAGGCGGCTGTCGATCGCGGACGCCGGCGCCGGCCCGACCCACCTCGACGCGCTGGACCCAACGACGGTTGTCGTCGCCGACACCCGCGGCAACGCGCTGCTCGTCTACACGACGTCCCCGCTGCGGCAGGTCTTCGGCTGCCGCTGGCCGGAACGCCCTACGGGCTGGCCGTCGACCGGGTCGACCCGGACCGTCTGGGCGACGCTGACCGCCGCCGACCAGCTGGCCGCGTTCCACTGGGACGGCCGGCGGCTGGCCGAGCCCGCGCGCTACCCGACCGTCCAGCAACCGAACACGGTCGCGGCGTCGGCGCCGGCGGTCTACGTCACCGGGACCGGTCCCGGGCAGGTCAGCGCGTCGGCCGGTAAGCTCGTCGCGGTGGCGTGTCCGAGCGGCCAAAGGAGCACGCCTCGAAAGCGTGTGTGGGGGTAACTCCACCGTGGGTTCGAATCCCACCGCCACCGCCAATGCAACGCCCGTATTCGCTGGGCTGCAGAGCTGCAGCCCGCACGGGCGTCCTCACAGCTTCCGCCCAGGTTTTTGCTTCAGTCTCAGTTTTAGTCTCAGTTGTGCCGGGGTGCCGCCGGCGTTGGCGCGGTTCGAGTCCCTGCCGCCGACGGTGTTGACCCAGACGAGTTCGGGCTGCTCATCCAGTGGTGCAGGTTCGTCGTGCGGGGTCTTCGCGGAGGCACCCACGCTCCCGACGAACGACCGCATCGAGCAGGCGCGCGAGATCATGGCGTGGACGTACCAGCGCAGCGTCAAGTTCAAGCGGCAGCGGCCGGTCGTGCACTTGGCATTCGTCACGACAGGCACATGGCGGGACGACGAGCACATCTCCGCGAAGGTGGAGGTCCACCGCAAGCGGCTCATGGACACAGGGCTGTTCCACGAGGTCCGTTCGAGCCGATGGGGGCGGCCGACGTTGCAGGCCGCGTACCAGCGCTCGAAGAACAACTTCACGGTCGAATTCGCGTTCGGTACGAAGGTCTTGTTGCCAGAGATTGAGGGGGGCACGGAGGCGTGGTTCGGTGTGCTCCCTGCTAAGGAATACCTGAGCCTCATTACCGACGACTCGGGCAACATCCGGAAGCCGAACGAATGCCAGACCAGTCACGTGCTATTCGAGGCCCGGGACAAGCTGGGTGACGACGCCTTCGTGCCGCTCAAGGT